>CAVWYQ010000004.1:0-5680 GCA_963759255.1 uncultured Actinomycetota bacterium | reverse complement strand
CTAGGTCGAAGGGGTCAGGTGCTGCGCCCGGCTGCGCGCCCGCGCCGCGGCCGGCGGGCACCGGGCGGGCGGCGCCCGGCGTTGCGCCGGAGCGCCTCCGTGATCGGAGGCACCACCTGACCCGCTTCCGCCATCCGTCGCCGCACCCGCCGCCGGCTGACGACGATGGCCGCCACGCCGACCGTCCAGAGCGCGTACTGCACCGACATCGCCGCGCGGAAGTCGCCCAGGCCGGGGTCGAGCCCACCCCTGGTGCGCAGGTCCAGCACGACCCCGACCGCGAGGATCGTCAGCAACGAGGCCACGAAGCCACCGACGTTGACGATGCCCGTCGCGGTGCCGAGCCGGTTCGGCGGGTTGAAGGTCCGCGCGAAGTCGAAGCCGACGAGCGAGCCGGGGCCGCCGGTGGCCATGGCCAGCACGAGCAGCACCAGGGCCGGCAGCGGCGCCGGTCCGGGCCAGGCCAGGACGAGGGTCCACCCGGTGACGTTGACGGCGACGATGCCGAGCACCAGCCACGAGCGTCGGAAGGGGTGGCGCTGGACGAGCACACCCAACACGGGTCCGCTCGCCATGCCGGCCACGACGAACAGCGTGAGCAGGGCGCTCGCGGTGCTGGGACGGACTCCTTCCCCCGTGACGAGGTACGGGAAGCCCCACAGCAGGGCGAACGCGGTCCCAGGGAACTGCGTGGTGAAGTGGGTCCACAGACCCAGCCGGGTTCCGGGGTGGCGCCACACCGTCGCCAGGTCCCCGGCCACGTCCCGAGCGCTCGCGCGCGGCGGCCGGGCGGCCGGTGAGGGCGCGTCGCGGACGATCGCGAGGGCAAGGGCGCCCGCGACGACGCCCGTGGCGGCGGCCGAGGCGAACGCCACGGTCCAGCCGGGGCCGGCGAGGAGCGCCACCAGCGGTACGGCGCTGAGCACCTGACCGGTCTGCCCGACGATGCCGGTCAGCTGGGTGACCACCGGGACCCGTCGCGCCGGGAACCACGCCGGCACCAGGCGCAGGACGCTGATGAACGTCATGGCGTCGCCCAGCCCGACCAGCAGTCGGCCGAGCAGGGCGGGCCCGACCGACCCGGACAGCGCCAGGACCATCTGCCCGCTCGCCATGACCAGTGCCCCGACGGCGATCAGGCGGCGGCTTCCGGTGCGGTCGAGCAGGACCCCCACGGGCACCTGGAGGCCGGCGTAGACGAGCAGCTGCACCACGGCGAGCGAGGCGAGGGCGCTGGCCGAGGCGTCGTAGCGCTGCCCCGCCTCGACCCCCGCCACGCCCAGGCTCGTCCGCTGCATGACCGCGACGGTGTAGGCGAGCACACCGACGCCCCAGACCAGCCAGGCGCGGCGGGGCGGGTCGGGTAGGGGGACGGGATCGGTGCTCATGTGCAGCAGCGACGCTAACGGGGACTAGGCCGTTCGGGTGACGCCGGTCGCGGAGCGTCCACGGGTGGCTATCGTTCTCACATGGGCACGCTCCCACGGCGCCCGGGTGCCCCGACGACGTCGCACCAGCTGCTGGTCCACCGCAGCGGGCCCGGACCAGCAGCCCACATCGCCAGCTTCGTGTCCGTCGCGTTGCTGCGTGGTGAGGCCGCGGTGGTCATCGCCGTCCCGGCCACGTCGGCGGCTGCGGCCGACCACCTCCACCGGACGGGGGTGGACGTGCCGGCCGCCCGGGCGGGGGGGCGGTACGTGGAGCTGGACGCCGCCGCCACGCTGGACTGTCTGCGTGAGGGGACGGAAGGGGTCCGGGAGGACCGGTTCCTGGCCCTCGTCGGTCCGCTGCTCACGGACCTGACCGAGCGCTTCGGGGCCGTCACCGTCTACGGCGAGATGGTCGCCCTGCTGGCCGGCGAGGGAGACGTGGCCGGCGTCCTGCGCCTGGAGCGGCTGTGGGACCCCCTCACCCGCACCACCCCCCTCCGCCTGCTCTGCGGCTACCCCCACGAGGTGCTCCAGGGGTCGGGCGTCGGCGGTCCGGAGCAGGTGCAGCAGCTGCACGACACGACCGTCGACCTGGTGGAGTCGACGTGGGCGCTCGACCTGCCCGGCGACGCCGGCGCCTCACTGGTCGCGCGGGCCGCGGTGGCGCGGCTGTGGCGCGGCTGGGGCGTGGGCTCCCGGGGGTGGGTCGACGACGCCGAGCTCCTGGTGGCGGAGCTCGTCGGCAACGCGGTCCGCCACGGCGGCTCGCGGCCCACGCTGTCGGTGGACCGGCGAGGTGACAGCATCACGCTGTCGGTCACCGACGCCTCGCGGGAGCTCCCGGTCCAGCGCGACGACCTGCTGGCCGAGAACGGCCGCGGCTACCTGATCATCGACGCGTTGTCCGACGCGTGGGGGGTCGAGCGGCTCCCCACCGGTAAACGGGTATGGGCCCGGCTCGTCCACCCCTGAGCCCGGCACCGCCAGCCGACCCACCCAGCGCCTCGCGGGACGGGTCACGCCACGGCCAGCAGCACGTCAGCGACACCCCGACACCCCGAGACCCCGACACCCCGACACCCCGACACCCCGGCCGGACTGGTGGGCGGACGGGCGGCCGGGCGGCCGGGACCACGAGGGCCGAGCGACCCTGCTCCGCCGCCTGGAGGGCCGGACCCGCTGAGCCGGTCGGCGCGAGGGCCCGCTACGTCGTCCCTGGCGAAGGGGGCACGCCCGTCGGTGCCGGGGGCGTGGCCGCCCGCCGACCGCCCGCCCGGGCCAGCGCCAGCAGGCCGATGAGCAGCCACACGCTGTTGAGCCCGGCCGAGGGCCAGGCCCCGTGGTGCACGCCGTTGAGCAGGAGCGCGGCGGCGCCGGCGAGGTTCAAGAGCTGGAACCTGCGGCTGCGACCGTGCACCCGGTCGGAGGAGACCAGCCAGTAGCCGAGCAGGAGCGCGCCCGCGCCGAACCAGCCGACGACGTCGACGACCAGCGTGGTCATGCGGCCTCCTCGACCAGGGCGTAGGCCCGGACCGGCCACGTGCCGACACCGTGCCAGGCCAGTGGTGCGGCGTGCTTCCGTGCGCCGCGCGGGGGGAGCGCCGCGAGCCCGGTGAGGTGCTCGAGGGCGAGGGCGCCGTCGATGCTCACGGCGACGCCTGCGTACTCAACCGCTCCCGGAGCCCGGTGGCCCGCGCCGCCGGCCGGGCGACCGCCGCGGCGAAGGCCTCGGCCGAGCCGACCACGCGCACCTGGCTCACCGCCCGGGTGATCGCCGTGTAGAGGGTCTCCCGCGTGGCCAACGGTGATCCGGCCGTCGGGAGCACGACGCTCACCCGGTCGAACTGCGACCCCTGGCTGCGGTGCACCGTCATGGCGTGCACGGGTCGGACGTCGCCGAGGCGGACCAGCGGGACCGACGTCGGCGCGCCCCCCCGGGCGAACCACGCCCGCAGGGTGCCGTCCGGGTCCGCCACGACCACCCCGGTGTCACCGTTGAACAGGTTCGTCTCGTAGTCGTTGGAGGTGACGAGCAACGGCTGGCCGGGGTGGTGGCCGTCTGCCCTCGTCACCGGGACCTGGCTGTCGGCCAGCCAGCGGCCGGCCAGCCACTCCCAGTGCTGCACCCCGCGGGGCCCGCGCCGGTGCGCGCAGAGCAGCCGGTGGGCGTCCAACGCCTCGAGCGCCGCCGCGGGGTCCCCGGCCACGGCGGCCACCACCAGCCGCTCGCCCCAGGCCCGGACGTCCGCCTCCACCGGGGCGAGCAGGTCGGTGCCCAACGGCTCGTCGTCGCCCACGGCCAGCAGGCTGACACCCTCACCCCCGGCCTCCAGCAGCTCCACCGCCCGGTCGACCTGACCGGCGCGCACCGCGTCGGCGAGGTCGCCGATGGCCGACCCGTCGGCGAAGCGGTGGTTGACCCGCAGCACGGCGATGCCGTCCCGCACCCTGGCCGCCGGTGTCGGCAGAGCGGTCACCGACGCGTGCCCGGGCGCTGCCCGGTCGAGGGCGGCAGTCATCTCGCGCGTCCTCGCGCCGAGCGACCCTCGTTCCACCAGGTCACCGAGGACAGCACCGGCCTCGACGGAGGCCAGCTGGTCCGGGTCACCGACGAGGACCAGCCGGGTGCCCTCGCGCAGCGCCTCCAGCAACCGGGCCATCATGGTCAGGGGGACCATCGAGGCCTCGTCGACGACGACGACCTCGACCGGCAGCCGGTTGGTGGCGTCGTGGCGGAACCGGCTCCGGGAGTCGGGCCGCCAGCCCAGGAGCCGGTGCAGCGTCACCCCGTGCAGGTGCTCGACGTGCCGCCGGTCCTCGACCGAGGGGAACCGTGCGGCGGACGAGCGGACGGCCTCTTCCAGGCGGGCGGCGGCCTTGCCGGTGGGCGCCGCCAGGGCGACCCGCCACGTCGGGTGCTGCTCGGTCAGCACCGCCAGCACGCGCGAGACGGTGGTCGTCTTTCCGGTGCCCGGACCGCCTGCGAGCACGGACACCCGGGACAGCGCGCACACCGCGGCCGCCGTCCGCTGGTCCGCGTCGCCCGGGCGCGGGAACAGCCGGTCCAGCGCGGCCGAGAGCCGGGGCAGGTCAAGGTCGTCCGGCAGCTCGGCCGTGCGGCGCCGGAGCTCGTCCACGACCTGCTGCTCCTGCGCGTCGTAGCGCGCGAGCCACAGCCGAGGCCCGCGCTGCCGCAGCGGCGCGCCCGGGCCGGTCGTCATCGCGCTCGCGGCGCACGCGGCGACCCACTGCGCCACGGGGGGCCAGGGCAGCTCGACGGGTGCTGCCGGCGCGTCGGTCCGGGTCTGGGTCGTGGTCTCCTCGACGTCCGCCAGGACGGTGCCGGCGACGCCGTCGAGGTCGACGACGACCGACCCGGCCCTCGTGGAGCGCACCGTGAGGGCGGCGGCGAGCAGCACCCGGTCGTCGGTCTCGCCGACCAGTGCCCCCAGCCGCTGTGCGACGTGGACGTCCGCAGCGGTCAGCACGCCAGCGGTGTTGAACGCGGCGAGCAGCCCGGTGGCGCGCAGCGCCAGCTCGGGGGAGTGCAGGCTCATGCCTCACCCGCGAGCAGCTCGGAGAAGTCGGTCACCAGACCGGCGGGTGGCCGCCAGGAGAACACGCCGGGTCGGTGGCCGTCCGCAGCGACGACCTCGGGCCCGCTCATCCCGCGCAGGTAGAGGTACAGGACCCCGCCCAGGTGCTCCGACGGGTCGTAGCCGGGCCGGCGCCAGCGCAGGTACCGGTGCAGGGCCACGGAGTACAGGAGGGCCTGCAGCGGGTAGTGCGCCTCGACCATCGACCGCTCCAGGGCCGCCTGCCGGTAGTGCCACGCGGTCAGCAGGTGCTCCCGCGGCGCCAGCCGGTTGGTCTTGTGGTCCACGACCAGGTAACGCTCGGCGCCTGGCCCGCCCACCCGGACCACGGCGTCGACCGACCCGCTCAGGTAGCCGCGCAGCGGGGGTGGGGCGAGCTGGGTGAGGGCGTCCGCGTACCCGGCCAGCAGGCCGCTGGGGATGCGGCTGCGCCAGAGGTCCACGAGGCCGCCCAGCGTCGCCGCCGCCACGCCGGGGGAGTCCCCGCCGGCCAGCGGGAGCTCGAAGTCCAGCTCGGGCAGCAGGTCGCGGCGGCTGACGTCGCCGAAGGCCATGTCGTCGGCCAACGGCCCCAGCGGGGTCCGCAGCGCCGTGGACACGGCGTCCCCCAGCGCCGCTGCGTCCTGGACCTGGCCGCGCGTCATCGTCGAGACG
>CAVWYQ010000003.1:0-320857 GCA_963759255.1 uncultured Actinomycetota bacterium | reverse complement strand
TCCTCATTTGCCTTCTTGGTCGCGTCCCGGTCGAGCGTCTCGACCGCGAACGGGAGGCCGTGTGTGCGAGGGTCGTCGGAACGGACTCGCACAGCCTGGTCCGGCAGGTCCGATCGTCCGACCGAGACGGGACGCCGGCTCGGACCCGGCCAGCGGGGGGCCGGCTTCTCCTTGGCCGGCCGCATCGCCGGGACGGCCTGGGGACCCGGAGCCACCTCGACCGCGTCGATGGGACGCTCTCGCTCCACGTCCGGGAACAGTGCCGCGGCGTGGGCTCGCAACTTCTCTTCGGACCATCGGGAGCGCTGCTGAGCCTCGCGCTCAGCAGCGGACACCGGGCTCGCAGTCAGGAGAGTGGCGGCCAGGACCGCGACGATGCCGCACCCGAGCGCTCGTAGTGCCGGTCCAGGCTTTGTCATCACGAATCTCCTGCTGCTGCGGTGGGAGGCAAGTTCGGCGCGGCGCACGTTCACGCCGCCGGTGGGCAGGTGGTGCGGATCTCGGCCTCGCTCAGCACGCCGTCGGCGACGCGCACCTCGCTGATGGCGCCGGACCACGCCGCCGTCACAGGGCCATGGGCGCGGCCCAGCCGGAGCCATCCGGCCGAGGCCCAACGAGAGGAGAAGGGAGTGGCCCCACTCGCAGTGAGGCTCCAGTCATCGACGCCGAACTCGTCCTTGGTCGGCGTACACGTCCACACCCGGAGGGTTCCGGCACCGGTGTCGTGGACCCCGGTCACGTACGCCCACTTGCCGGGTTCCACCAGGACTGTGGACACGACAGTGGTGGGCTCGGCGGCGGAGTCCGTCGCAGCCATGGAGAAGGCCCAGCAGGATCTGCCCGACGTGTCAGCACAGGGCCTGTAGCCCAGCTGCATGTTGGCCGTGTTGACACCGCTCTGGCTCACCGCCGTAGCCGTTCCAGTCACCACGTCAGGTCGCACGGCAGCAGAGACGGTGAAGCTCGCCGTCGTGTCGATCGCGGATGCTCGCGTGTGCGCGAGGTCCTCGCTGCTGTCGAAGTACAGCGCCTTGTCCGTCGTCGACCCGGCAGTCTCGGCCAAGAAGCCGTCCACCCGGGTCGCCATGGACGCACTCACAGAGATCGGGAGCCCGTTGCTGCCGTCCGAAAGCACCGACGCCGACGTCCCACCCGACGGTTCGTCCAGCTTCCAGGTGACCTTCTTCGGCCAGGCCACCCGCACGTCGTACGCCCTTGCGGGGCCTGTCCAGCCGGCGCGGTCCACCGCCGCCACGTACAACGTCATCAAGCCGGGTCGCGTCGGAGTGACGGTGATGGTCGGCGCAGCCCCCATCACAGTCGTGCTCAACACATCAGGGCTGAACCCGTACTTGTAGGACACGACGTCCGTCGACCCGCCGTTGCCTAGCTTGAATGAACCGGTGCGTCCCACTCCTCCCGCATCGACGCCCTCGGCGTACACGGGCTGTGACCCCACGGCCACAGCGCCGACGGTGGGCAGGTTCGGGGGCTGCGTGTCGATCTCCATCTCGCAGAAGACCGAGCCGCTGGACTGGGGGCGGTCGTCGACCGTCCACAGCTTCGCCCGGTAGACGCCGCCGTTGGCCATGCCGCCGAGACGGATGTCATGCCAGGTGGTGTTCGCCTGCGGGAGCGTGTTGCCATGGAACAGGTTGTTGGCGCCGACCGGCGAGCTCAGCAGGTTGACGTCCACCGCCGCACGGAGACTCCCACCATCGGGGTCGGTGTGAACGCCGGTGATCATGGGGGTCGCGGTCCGGAGGACCGGCCGGGACGGGCCCGTGACGCACGGCGCGGCAGGATCGACGAACTGGACCTGGGTGGCCAGGTTCGGCGGGCGGTTGTAGACGATCGACAGGGTCGCGTCGCTCCTGTACCGCTTCCAGTGATCCATCGATGACTCGTCGACGGTGAGGCCCAGGGCCACGTCCGTGCTCGTCCCTGCCGCGACGGCCCGAGCCGCCTCGAGCGCCGGCCACTCGATCCACCGCACCGGCTGCCCGGAGCACGTCGACTTGTGAGCCACCGTCTGCGTGCTCTGCGGAACCTGGAAGGACGCCGGCCAGGCCGTGTTGCCGTCCCACGTGCCCACCCGCCACAACGCCACCGGTCGCGCCGTGCAGCTGTAGGAGTGTGTCCCGACCGCGGCGAAGGTGGCCGAGATGATGTCCTCGGGCGCCGCGTTCATGACCGCCCCCAGCCCGCCGAACTCCCAGAGCAGCCGACTCTTGTGGGTCTTGCCGCAGGAGGTGGCCAGGCGGACGTTGCACAGCCCGAGGCCCGCGTCCGGTGAGAACTTGTAGGCCTGTCCGTAGCCGTCGCGGATCGCGGTCCACTCCAGCGTGGTCCCGCTCACGGAGGGGTCGATGTACACCGGCCACACGGTCGACGGGTCCTGCAGCATCTGCTGGTCAGGAGCGACGGTGATGCCGTCGAGATCAGCCTCCAGGTCCATGGCGCGGACCTTCTCGCCACCGATGGGAGCGACCACGCGTTGTGACCTCTGCTCGTCAGGGTCGATGCCCGCACGGTCAGGACCGTTCGTCACGCCGCCGACCTCGCGGGAGTCCCACATCGTCGGCGGGGGGCCGGTGAACGTCGTCCTACCCGCCGAGTCCTTCACTTTGAACCCGTCACCGTCCTGAACCACGCGCAGGCCGCTGCTGCCGTCGACCGCGAAGCGCAGCTCGTCCAGGCGGGGGTCGTCTGCCGCCTCCTGGCTGTTCACCCGGAGCACCTCGCTGAACGAGGTCGTGTCTTCCGACACCGTGAGGATCAGGTCGACGCCGGGAAGGACCTGCTCGTACTCGAGCTGGCCGCCTCGGACGGAGGGGGCCGGGAGGTCGAAGGGGACGTCGAAGGTCAGGACGGCGCCGGCCCGCTCGATCGTCGCCAAGGGCTGGCCGTCGGAACCGTCGCTGAAGGTCATCGGCGCCACCGCGGCGGCTACCTCGAGGCCGTCGGCGCCAGGGACCAGGGAGTTGTCGACGTCAACCCACCCATCGCCGTCCCGCGCACGCACCGCCACGGACGACGCCACCACCTGGGTTGTGCCGTCCGGCTTCGCGTACGTGGTGTTGAACTCCGTCCGCTCCTGCAGTACCTCGATCGGCATCCCGCACTCGTGGGCAGAAGCGGAGGCATCCTCGAAGCTGGTTTCGGTCGCCTCCTGGACGCACTGCTCGCTCGCCACGGCCCCGTCACCGGCAGGTGCGGAGTCGTAGGACGCTGCCGCCGATGGCGTGCACGACCACGCCATCAGTAGCCCACCGACGGCGATCGCCGCTGCGCATCGCCCGCGACGCGACGCGACCGAGGTCGGCGCCTGAGCAGACACGAGCAAGGGAACCGCAGAAGTCATGACATGCCTTTCCAGTGGACAGGGGGCGCTGTCCGCGCGTGCACGGGTAAGACATGGTGAGAGCTGAGGCGCGAAAGCCGCACAAGGGAGATGTCCGCGACCCGCACGTGGGCCCGGGATGGCCCGGCTGGTGTGGAGTCCCACCAGCACAAACTCGCCCGGCAGGGCTTCACGCAACTGCGGGAACCGTAGAGGCTCAAAGTGTCGTCGTAGGCGCGACATTGCTCCGATCGGGTGAACCAGTAGCAGAAGTGCTGGAGCACAATACGGCCATCGCGGTCGACCGACGGGACTGCCATGTTTCGGACATCTGAACGCGCCCGAAAAACACGAAATGCCAGGTAGGAGTTTCCCTGGAGGATGCTCTATTGCCGTGGCGGCGCGGACGGCGACGTCCTTCTTGCCACCATGGCCCGTTTGCCGATGCGGCACCCGCACGGGCGCTTTGAGCGACGGCACCGCCGACCTCGCCCGCGAACACTCGTGTACCGCCTGGCACGCGCGATGGTCGTGCGCTGGCCCGTCGGAGGCCCAGATCACGACCGAGTGACGTGCCAAGCGGCCCGGGGTACACGACGAGGGCGCGGCGCGCCCGGGCGTCAGCGCCCAGACGTCAGCGCGGCCTCGTCACCACCCGACCGTCGCGCTCCCCGCGGCGTCCACCGCGAGCCCGACCGGCCGTCCCGCCGCCCGGAGCCCGCGCACCTCGGTCGCCCCGAACGCCCACGGGTCGACCGGTGACGCGGTGACCGACCCCGACGGCACGTCGGACCGCAGCCCCGTCACCGACGCCAGCAGCGACACCGCCGACGCCGCGGACCAGGCCTGGGGGCGGCAGGCCGCCGGGTACGGCACGGGCGTCGGGTGGGTGCGACGGTCGTCCCCGGCGAACAGCTCCGGCGGCCGGCCGTCGAACGCGTCGAGGGCGGACAGCAACGCCTCCGCCACCGGGGCCACCTCGCTCCGACCCTCCGCGGCCAGGCCGGCCAGGCAGATGGCGGTGTCGTGCGGCCACACCGAGCCCACGTGGTACCCGGTCGGGGAGTACCCGGCCGCGTCGCGCGACATGGTGCGGATGCCGAAGCCGCTGAGCATGTCCGGCGCGGCGATGCGACGGGCGACGGCGTCGACCTCCTCCGCCGACAGCAGCCCCGTGCCCAGCAGGTGGCCCACGTTGCTCGTCAGCGACACGACCGGCCGCTTGTCCCCGTCCAGCGCGATGGCCGGGAACGGGCCCTTGGCGTCCTCCACCCAGAACCGTCGGTGGAACTCCACCCGCAGGTGCTGCGCCCAGGCCCGCCAGCGGTCGCTGCCGCCGCGGCCGAACGCCTCGAGCAGGTCCGCGCCGCACGCGGGCGGCCGCGTAGGCGTAGCCCTGCACCTCGCACAGGGCCACCGGTGCCGAGGCCAGCGACCCGTCGATGCGCCGGACCGCGTCACCGGAGTCCTTCCAGCCCTGGTTCGACAGCCCGTGGCCCGAGGCGTCGACGTACTCCAGCAGGTGGTCCCCGTCGGCGTCCCCGTGCTCGACCAGCCAGGTCAAGGCGCCCTCCAGCGCCGGTAGCAGCCGCTCGACCTCCTCCTCGGGCATCCCCCAGCGCCAGGCGTCGTGCAGGGTCAGCGCCCACAGCGGGGTCGCGTCGATCGTCCCGTAGTAGACCGGCGGC
The DNA here is from genome assembly GCA_963759255.1 of uncultured Actinomycetota bacterium. Classification (GTDB taxonomy): domain Bacteria; phylum Actinomycetota; class Actinomycetes; order Actinomycetales; family JBBAYJ01; genus Aquipuribacter. Next base: position 315,826 of record CAVWYQ010000003.1, on the reverse strand, counting down.
AGGCAGCGGTCGACCCCCTGGGGGTCGGCCTCGTCGGCCAGGGAGAAGCCGGCGCCGCGCAGCTCGTGGAGGATCTTGCCCGGCTGCTCGGCGGTCTCCGGGTCGACCGCGGCACCCTGCCGGCGCGGCCAGGAGCCGCAGCGTCGAGCCGGCCAGGTCGGTGGAGACCGGGCAGCAGCATGCGGGCCGCCCACAGGCTGTCGCGCCCGAAGAGCGTGAGGAACCACGGCGCACCGGCGGCGACGAACTCCTCCTCGGGGGCCTCGGCGGTCGCCAGGCGAAGCAGCCGCAGGTCGGCCAGCGCGCGGTCGAGCACCGGGGCCAGCCGACGGTCGGCGCTGTGACCTCGGACGTCCCCAGGTGGCCGGGCCGCGCGGGGCCACCACCACGGCGTCGGTGTCGGCGAGGCCGACGCAGCAGCTCGCGGACCTCGGTGTCGCCGGGGGCCACCACCAGGTCCCAGGCGACGACCACGGTCGAGGAGGCCCGACCGACCAGCGCGCCCCGTGCGCCCGCAGCGAGCCCCGGAAGCCGCCGTCGGTCCAGACGGCCTCCGCGCCCGCCCACCTCGTCGGGGGCCACGGCCTCGTGCCACGCCGCCGGCCTTGACGGAGTCGAGCGGCGGCCAGGTCGGCGCTCGACCGTGACCTCCAGCTGCACACCACGGGCTGCGACGCCGCGGACGACCACCGCGAACCGGCTCACGCACCAGGCCGGGCTCGACCTCCCGACGACGCTCGCAGCCGCACCGTCGGGTCGGCCCCAGGGTCGCCGAGCCCGCGTGGCACCGACAGGAAGACCTGGGCGTCCCCGCCCGCGTCGTAGGCGGCCACCGGCGTCGGCTCCGTCCCGTCCAGGGTCACCGACGCACTCGCGGACGAACCGGCGGTCGGCGTGCATGGAAGCCCTGCACGCCGTCGGGCCGGACCTGCCCGTCGGCGCCCGACCAGGCCTGGGTGGGTGCCGCGAGCACCAGGGCGAGGTCGTGCACCCACGGCTGCTGCGGCGGGGCGACGGCGGCGCCGCTCGGGTCGGACGGCGTCCCGCCGAGCGGGCGGTGGACGTCCTGGACGACGGTCTCCTCGGTCACGGTCCCAGCCTCTCCCGACTCCTCCCTGATGACAGCCGACGTCCCGGGAGGTTATGTTTTGAGCGCTCAAAGTTGAGCGCTCAAAACGTAGCCGCTTGCCCGGAGCAGCCGCCAGGTCGGAGCGAGGAGGCCCCGATGTCAGTCGACCGGCCCGCGTTCGGCACGCCCCGGCCACGCCGGCCATGCCGACCCTCGAGACCGTCGCCGCACGCGCCGGGGTCTCCCGGCAGACCGTCTCCAACGCCCTGCACCGCCCCGACCGGCTCGCCCAGGCCACCCGGGACAAGGTGCTCGCAGGCGGTGCCGCGCCACCGGCTACCGGCCCTCCCTGCCCGCGCGGCAGCTCGCCACCCGCCGCGCGCACGCCGTGGCCGTCCGGGCCGACCGGCCGCAGGACGGGATCTCCGGGATGGTGCTCGACGTCTTCTTCCACGGCCTCGCCGAGGCCGGTCGAGCGCAGCGGCAACCGGGTGGTCCTCTACCCCGAGCAGCCCGACGAGGGCGTCGAGCTCGCCGTGATGGAGGAGCTGCTGGGCAGCGGGGCGGCGGACGCCGTGGTGCTCACCGCCACCAACGTCCACGACGGACGGCCGGCGCACCTGACGAGCGCCGGCCTGACGTTCTGCGCCTTCGGCCGGCCGTGGGGCGCCGGACGAGCCGCCCCACGACTGGGTGGACGTCGACGGCGCCCACGGCACCGGCCTGGCCGTCGAGCACCTGCTCGCCCAGGGCCGCCGGCGGATCGCGTTCCTGGGCTGGCCGGACGACGCGGCGACCGGCCGCGACCGGCGGCGCGGCTGGGCCGAGGCCGCTGGACCGCGGCCGCCGGTCCCGGGCCCGCGGTCGAGGCGGCGTGCGAGAACGACTCGGCGCAGGCGCAGTCCTGCACCGGCGGACTGCTCGACCCGCCCCGACGCCCCGGACGCCTTCGTCTGCGCGAGCGACACCCTGGCCCTCGGCGCCCACCGGGCCGTGGCCGGCGGCCGGTGCGCGACGTCGTCGTCGTCGGCTTCGACGCCACCCCGGTCGCGGCCGCCCTGGGCCTGGCCAGCGTGGCCCAGCCCGTCCGCGAGGCCGCCCACACCTGCCTGGAGCTGCTGCTGCCCCGGCTGGCCGGAGCCAGCAGCCCGGCCCGGGGAGTGCTCTCGAGCCGACCCTCACCCTGCCTACCTGAAGCCCAGCCGACCACCGCCCGACCCGCACCGACCCGCACCGACCCGCACCGACCGCACCGTCCGCACCGACGAACGTCCACCACGAAGGAGTGACACGACCATGACGAACCCCCTCACCCGAGCGGCCCGCCGCGCCGGGCGGCCCTGCCCGTCCTCGCCCTGGCCTGGCGCTGGACCACTGCTGGCGGCCTGCGGCGGCGGCAAGCTTCGAGGACCCGGCGCCGAGGCCGGCGGCGAGGGCGGAGCGCCGCCTCCCAGCGAGGGCCCCGCCGACCTGCAGGTCCTCATCGCCTCCAGCGGCGACGCCGAGACCCAGGCCGTCACCGACGCCGCCGACGCCTGGGCCGAGGAGACCGGCAACGAGGTGGAGGTCGCTCGCCGGCGCAGGACATCACCCAGGAGCTGTCGCAGGGCTTCGCGGGGGGCTCCCCGCCCGACGTCTTCTACGTCGACGCCGGCGCCTTCGGCGACTACGCCGCCAACGGCAACCTCTACCCCTACGCCGAGGAGCTGCCAGACAACGACGACTTCTACGAGTCGCTGCGGCAGGCCTTCACCGTACGAGGGCACGCAGTACTGCGCACCCAAGGACTTCTCGACCCTCGCGCTGCAGATCAACGACCGCCTCGTGGGAGGCGGCCGGGCTCACCGACGACGACATCCCGACCACCTGGGAGGAGCTGCAGACGGTCGCCCAGACAGCTCACCACCCACGAGCAGGCCGGGCTCGTCATCGGGCAGGGCCGCGACCGGGTCGGGGCGTTCCTGGTGCAGAACGGCGGCTGGTGGCTGGACCCGGAGACGGGCGAGGTGACCGCCACGAGCGAGTCCAACGTCGAGGCGCTGGACTACGTCCAGGGCCTGCTCGACAGCGGCGCGGCCGTGCTCCCGGCCGAGCGTGGACTCCGGCTGGGGCGGGGAGGCGTTCGGCACCGAGCGGGCCGCGATGACCATGGAGGGCAACTGGATCCGCGGCGCGATGCGCAACGACTACCCCGACGTCGAGTACACGGTCGCCGAGCTCCCCGAGGGCCCGGCGGGCAAGGGCACCCTGCTGTTCACCCAGTGCTGGGGCATCGCCGCCGAGTCCCCGAACCAGGCCGCGGCCGTCGACCTGGTCGAGTACCTGACCACGCCGGAGCAGCAGCTCGCAGTTCGCCGACGCGTTCGGCGTCATGCCGAGCCGGCAGGCCGCCCAGGAGGACTACGTCGCCGCGTTCCCCGACGACGCGCCGTTCATCGCCGGTGGCGAGTACGGCCAGGGCCCGGTCAACCAGCCCGGCCTGCAGCCGGCGCTGGCGGACCTGGACTCCCAGCTGGAGCAGCTCGAGACGACTACCCCGCAGCAGATCCTCGAGTCGTTCGCCACGCAACGCCGAGGCCGCGCTCGAGCAGTGAGACACCGGCCGGCCGGACGCACGCGATCGTCCGGCCGGGACCGCCCACGGGGACGACCGGTTCGAGGAGGAGCCATGGCCCAGAGCCTGGACCAGCAACAGACAGGCACACGAGCGCCGAGCCCGGCGCGACGCGCGCGCGCCCACCGCCGCCGCCGGGGCCTCCACGGCCGGCAGGCCCTGGCGGGGTGGGCGTTCGTGACGCCGACCCTCGTCATCCTCGGGCTGTTCCTGTTCATCCCCATCGTCATGGCGCTGTGGGTGTCGGTGAGCGACTGGACCGGCCGGGGCAGCCCGTTCTCCGGCGACGTCGGGTTCGTCGGGCTCGACAACTACGCCCGGCTGTTCACCGAGCCGGGCCTGACCCGCAGCGACTTCATGACGAGCCTGCGCAACAACTTCTACTACGTGCTGCTGGTCGTGCCCCACGCAGACGGTGCTGGCACTGTTCCTGGCGACGGTCCTCAACAACCAGCTGCTCAAGGCCAAGGGCTTCTTCCGGACGGCGTTCTACTTCCCGTCCGTCACCAGCTCGGTGGCCATCAGCCTGGTGTTCCTGTTCCTGTTCACCGGGACGGGCGCGGTCAACACGTTCCTGGCCTACTTCGGCATCGACGCGCCCGACCTGGTTCAGCGACAGCCGTGGCCTGCTGCACCTGCTCGGCGACGGTCTCGGGCTGTGGGACGCGCAGTCCCCGCCGGAGTGCGCTCGACCGGCACGCAGATCCTGGGCCTGTCGGCCTGGGAGTGGCTCTCCGGGCCGAGCGTCGCGTTGTCGGTGATCATCATCCTGGTCGTCTGGACGACGACCGGGACCTTCCTGCTCATGTTCCTCGCCGCGCTGCAGGACGTGCCCGATCGAGGTCGAGGAGGCCGCCCTGGTCGACGGCGCCAACCGCTGGGAGCGCTTCCGGGCGGTGACGCTGCCCCACCTGCGGCCCACGGTCCTGCTGGTGCTCACCCTCGGGATCATCGGCACCTGGCAGGTGTTCGACCAGGTCTACGTCATGACCCAGCGGCGGACCCGGCAAGACGACGCTGACCCCGGCCTACCTGTCGTACTTCTACGCCTTCGAGTCCTTCGAGTGGGGTGTCGCGGCGGCGATGTCGTTCGTGCTGTTCGCCATCATCTTCGCCCTCACCTCGGTGCAGCGGTGGCTGTTCCGCGACAAGGACGCGATCGCGGAGAAGCGGGCCGCCCGGCGCCGCCGACGTGGCGGCCGAGGCCGGGCCACCCAGGCGCAGGCCTGGGGCGTCCAGCACTCCAACACCGCCACGAGCCAGTCCGGAGGAGGTACCGCATGAGCACGACCACGAGCGGGCGCAGCTTCGAGCGCGCCACCGGCACCGTGCAGGTGGACCAGGCCGGCCGCCGGCGTCGCTCCACCCGGGCGAGGGTCGTCATGCTGCTCGGTTACGCCGTGCTGCTGGTGTTCTCCGTCATCTACCTGTACCCGTTCCTCATCCAGATCGCGACGGCCTTCAAGACCGACGCCGACGCCGTCGGGCAACCCGCTGTCGCTGGTGCCGGACCCGTCCACCCTGGACGCGCTCGAGCGGCTGCGACAGGCCGACTTCCCGCTGTGGGCGTTCAACTCCACGGTCGTCGCGATCTTCGTCACCGCCGGTCGGGTGTTCTTCAACTCCCTGGCCGGCTATGCGCTCGCGACGGATCAGGTTCAAGGGCCGCGACGCGGTGTTCACCGCCGTGCTGGCGGTCCTCGCCGTCCCGGGTGTGATCCTGCTGATCCCCAAGTTCCTCGTGCTCAACCAGCTGGGCATCTACGACACCTACCCCGCGCTGGTCGTGCCGCTGCTCGTCGACGCGGCGGGCGTGTTCATCATGAAGCAGTTCTTCGAGTCGATCCCGCGTCTCGGTCGAGGAGGCGGCGCGGATCGACGGGGCCAGCACGTTCCGGATCTTCTGGTCCGTCGTCCTGCCCATGGCCAAGCCCGCGCTCATCACCGTGACGATCCTGTCGTTCCAGGGATCCTGGAACGAGCTGCCCCACTTCATCGTCGCCAGCCGGGACCGTGACCTCTACACCCTGACCAAGGGCGTCGCGAACCTGACCAGCGGCCAGCTGGGCTCCGGCCAGCAGTACCCGGTCACGATGGCGGCCGCGCTGCTCATGACCATCCCTGTGGCGGTCGTGTTCATCGTCTTCCAGCGGTACTTCGTGCGGGGTGGCACCGCGGGGGCGGAGAAGGGCTGAGGGCCGTCCCGCCCAGCCTCACCCGCTCCGGCTGATCGCGAACGACACCAGGAAGCCGACCGCGGTGATGAGCCCGGTCAGCAGGTGGGTGCGCTCGAACGCCTCCGGGATCATGGTGTCGGCGAGCATCGTGAGGATGGCCCCGGCGGCGACCGCGGTGATGACGGCGCTGGCCTGCGGGCTCGCGCCACCGAGGGCGGCGTAGCCGACGGCGGCGGCCACCGCGCTGGCCACCGCGATCCCGGTCCACACCCCGAACACGTACCCGGCGGAGCGGCCTGCGCGCTTCATGCCCGCGGCGCTGGACAGCCCCTCCGGCAGGTTGGAGATGACGACGGCCGCGACGACGGCCGCGCTCACGCCACCGCCGCCCAGCAGGCTCGCCCCGAGCACGACCGACTCCGGCACCCCGTCGAGCAGCGCGCCCACGGCGATCGCCCCGCCGCTGCCGGGCTGGTCGTCCTCGCCGGCCTGCTGCTCGCCGGAGCGCTTGCGGTGCTGCGCCCCGCGGCGGGCCAGCAGGGCGTTGGCCCCGACGTAGGCCAGCGCACCGCCGAGGAAGCCCACGACGGTGGCCAGCAGCCCGCCGCCCTCCACCGCCTCCAGCACCAGCTCGAACGCCAGGGCCGACACCAGCACCCCGGCACCGAAGGCCATGACGCTCGCCACCACCGTGCGTGGCACCGGCACCAGCCAGGCGATGGCGGCACCCAGCACGAGCGCCGCCCCGCCCAGCAGCCCCCAGAGCCCTGCCTCCAGCCATCCCGGCACGACGCCTCCTGCTCCGCCGGTCCGGACGACCGGGCCCGCCGATGCTGCGGGGCGCCGGGACAGACGGCAAACCGGCGCGACCGCCGGCGGGCCGTCGCGTCGTGGGGCGCGCAGCTCCTACCCGCCACCTCAGCCCCGCAGGGCGACCACGAACAGTCCGACCGCTGACACCGCCGACACCGCCAGCACCGCGCTGCGCACGGCCGACGGACTCACCCTCGGCCGCAGCCAGCCGCTGGCCAGGTAGCCCACCGCGACGAACGGCAGCAGGACGAGCCCGGCGAGCAGCCGGGGCACGGTCACCTCGCCGACGGCGACCAGCGAGGCGAGGCTGAGCACTGCCCCGACGGCGAAGAAGCTCGCCAGGGTGGAACGGATCACCGGCCCGCCGCTGTTGCGGAAGGCCACGCCCATGGGTGGTCCGCCGATGCCGGAGGTGGTGCCGCCGACCCCGCTGAGCGCCCCGGCAAGCGCCAGCGTGGTCCGGCGGACCTTCTGGGGCGGTCCCGCCGGGGCGGCTGCGTCGACGACGAGGGCACCGACCACAGCCAGGCCGACGGTGGCCGCGACCAGCAGCTGCAGCCCGCGGACCGGCAGCAGGGCGACCGCCGCGGCACCGGCGGCCCCACCGGGGACGCGGCCCACCAGCGCCCACCCGATGCCGCGCAGGTCGACGTGCGCCCGCTCACGGAGCGCAGACACGACCACGAGCGGCAGGACGGCGACCAGGACGCCCACGGGGACCGTCTGCGGCGCGAGCCACGCCAGGACGGGGACCGCCAGCATCGCGAGCCCGAACCCGAGGACCCCCTGGACCAGGGCGCCGAGGACGACCGCGAGGCCGCACACGAGGACCGTGAGCGGCTCACCCCCCAGCGCCCCGAGCCAGCTCATCGGAGACCACGCTAGCCACGACTCACCGGAGGGGCTTGCCACCACGGCCGGAATAGGCAACCATGTTTGATGGTTCAAGTGTTCAACTTTGCACTACTCGCCCGACACCGCCCTGGAGGCATCCCATGACCGACACCACCTTCGACAAGGCCCCGTCCGAGGCCATCGCCGACCTGTCCGGCACCTACACGATCGACGGCTCGCACAGCCGGCTCGGGTTCACCGCCCGCCACGCCATGGTCACCAACGTCAAGGGCAGCTTCGGCTCCTTCGAGGGCACCGTGGTCGTCGACGCCGCCGACCCCGCAGCCTCCTCCGCGACGGTCACCATCGACGCCTCGTCCGTCACCACCGGCTCCGCCGACCGCGACGCGCACGTGCGCTCCGCCGACTTCTTCGACGTCGAGAACTTCCCCACCTGGACGTTCGCGTCCACCGGCGTCGAGGACGTCGACCAGGCCGAGGGCACCTTCACCCTGGTCGGCGACCTCACCATCCGCGACATCACCAAGCCCGTGCGCGTGGAGCTCACCTTCGTCGGCTCCGCCAAGGACCCGTTCGGCGCCTACCGCGCCGGGTTCGAGGGCAAGGCGGTCGTCAACCGCAAGGACTGGAACCTCACCTGGAACGCCGCGCTGGAGACCGGCGGCGTCCTGGTCAGCGAGAAGATCAAGCTCGACTTCGACATCTCCCTCGTCAAGAGCTGACACCCGGCGCCGCCCGAGGGCGGGGTCTCGGCCTGCCGCGCATGGCGCAGCAGACCGGGGGCCCCGCCGTCGTCGTGGCGAACGGAAGAGTCGAGCGGAGGGGATGCGCATGACCAGGGTGATGGCGGCGCCAGCCTGATCTCGTCGAACGGACCACCGATGCGACCAGAGCCGGACCACCCGCATGTCGTTGGGCGCCGCAGTCCGTTCCGTTCCGCGCTCGGCCAGTACGCCGGCTTCGACGGACGAGCACGTCGCTCCGAGTACTGGTGGTACGCCCCCACCGGAAGGGCGTCGACGGCGCGGTGCCGATCCACGGCGCGCCTCTGTCTGACCACCCACGGGCTGACCGGTGCTCAGCTCAGACCGCGTCCGGGTCCTCCTCGTGGTGCACGCCCAGCGCGTGCAACGCCTGCTCCAGCACCGACATGACGGCCAGCGTGTCGTCCAGCGGCATGGTCGGGCTCTCGGTGAGGCCCGCGGCCAGGCAGCGGTGCACCTCGTCCAGCTCGTGCGAGTAGCCGGTCCCGGTCGACGGGGCCACCACCTCCTCGCTGCTCTCGACCGACCGTCCCCCGCCGGTGCGGTGCACCACGATGCTGTCCGGGTGGTGGAAGCGGGGCGGTACCTCGATCCACCCCTCGGTGCCGAACACCGATGCCCGGCCCGGAAGCGGGGACAGCAGGGAGCAGTGACCGACACCGTGCGGCCCGTCGTCGGTGCGCCACAGCAGCGTGCACTCCGCGTCCAGCCCGTTCGGGCCCACGGTCCCGGCCACGTCCAACGAGGCCGGGGTGCCACCCAGCAGCATCTGCAGCCACGACGCGGGGTAGACCCCGAGGTCGAGCAGCGCACCGCCGCCCTGCGCCGGGTCCCACAGCCGGTCGCTCGGGTCGAACGGGACGCGTAGGCCCAGGTCGGCCGACACGGTGCGGACCTCGCCGATGGCGCCGTCGGCGACCAGCTCCCGCAGCCGTACCACCGCCGGCTGGAACCGCGTCCACATCGCCTCCATGACGAACACGCCCCGGGCGCGGGCGGCGTCGACCACCTCGCGTGCGCCGGCAAGGGTCACGGTGAACGCCTTCTCCACGAGCAGGTGCTTGCCCGCCGCCACAGCCGCGAGCGCGATGCCGTGGTGCTGGCGGTGCGGCGTGGCGACGTACACGGCGTCGACGTCGGGGTCGGCGAGCAGCTCGGCGTAGGAGCCGTAGGCCACCTGGGCGCCGTGCTCGGCAGCGAAGGCTCGGGCACGCTCGACGGAGCGCGAGGCCACGGCATGGAGCTGCCCACCCGGCATGCCGGCGAGGTCGCCGACGACGTTGGTGGCGATCCGGCCGGGACCGACCACCCCCCATCGCACGGGACGGCCGGTGACGGGCTCGAACGCGGGGGCTGTCATGCAGGCCAGGCTGTCACGACCGGCCGCGGCCGGCTCAGGGGCGCGAGACCCGCGCGGGCGCCGACCACCGCACCGGCCAGCACGTCCCCCGCGGGGCGGTCATGGCGACACCGGATGCCCCGGTGGCGGACCGGCGACTAGCGCCAGGCCCCCATCCGGCCCAGGCTGTGGCCGGTGCCCGCTGACCCGCCGCCGGACCTCGACACCCGACCCGACCCGCCCTCGACACCGCCGCCCACCGGCTCGGTCGTGCCTGGGCTGCTGCTCGCAGCGGCGGGTGTCGCCGTCGCCACGGGGCTGCACGCCCTGGTCGGCTCGGTCGGGGTGCTGACCTGGGCGGTGGTGGTCGGTGCCCTCGCGGCCAACACCGGGGTGCTCCCCGCCGCCGTCCGCCCCGGGCTGAGGATCGCGGCCCGGCGACTGCTGCGCATCGGCATCGTGCTGCTCGGCCTGTCGTTGTCCGTGGTGTCCATCGCCGAGCTGGGGCTGCCCGTGGTGGGTGCCATCGTGCTCACCCTCCTCACCACGTTCCTCCTCACCGTCTGGGCCGGTCACCGGCTGCGCATCGGCCGGGCGCGGAGCCTGCTCATCGCCACGGGCTTCGCCGTCTGCGGCGCCTCGGCGGTGGCAGCGATGCAGGAGAACGCCGAGGCCGACGAGGACGACCTCGCCGCCGCCGTCGCCATGGTCACGCTGTTCGGCACCATCGCCATGGTCGCCGTGCCGCTCCTGCAGCTGCCGCTGGGCCTCAGCGACGCGCAGGTGGGGGTCTGGGCCGGCGCCAGCGTCCACGAGGTCGGGCAGGTCGTCGCCGCCGCAGGACCCGCGGGCGCTGCGGCCGTCGCGCTCGCCGTGGTCGTCAAGCTGACCCGCGTGGTGCTGCTCGCGCCGCTGGTCGTCGGCGTCAGCCTGGTCCTGTCACGATCCCGGGACGGCGTGGACCGGGCGTCCCGCCCCAGCCTGGTCCCGCTGTTCGTGCTCGGTTTCCTCGGGTGCGTCGCACTGCGCAGCACCGGCGTGCTCCCGGACGTCGTGCTGTCGGTCGCGTCGCAGGTCCAGGTGCTGGCGCTGACCGCGGCGATGTTCGCGCTCGGCACGGGCGTGCACCTGGTGAGCCTGGTGCGCCGTGGTGGGCGCGCGCTCGCCCTCGGTGGGGTGTCCACCCTGGTCGTCGCTGGCGTCTCGCTGCCCTGGGTGCTCGCCCTGGTGCCCTGACGGCGGCGTCGCACCGCAGCAGCGTGCCGGTGGCCCGCAGCCCACGCACTGCGTCGACGTCAGCGCGATCCCCCGCGCGGACCATCAGCGCAGCAGCTCCGGGGTGACGAAGTCCTCCCCCAGCACGTGGTGGGCCAGGAACGCGAAGACGGTCTCGTACCAGAGCGTGCTGTGGTTGGGCGTCAAGACCCAGTGGTTCTCGTCCGGGAAGTAGAGGAACTTGTGCGGCAGGTTCCCGTCCGCGTCGGTGTCCTTGCTGGCCAGGTCCCACCACAGCCGGAGCGCCTCGCCGATCGGCACCCGGTAGTCCTTGTCGCCGTGGATGACCAGCGTCGGGGTCACCCAGTGCTGCACCGACCGGTGCGGCGAGTGGGCCTCGGTCATCTCCGGGCTCATCTCGCGGCTCCAGTAGTGCGCGGAGTCCGTCGTCGCGGCGAACTGGTCGAGCGCGTAGAGCGAGGCGTGCGTGACGACGGCCCGGAACCGGTCGGTGTGCCCGCCGACCCAGTTGGCCATGTACCCGCCGAAGCTGCCCCCCATCGCCGCCGTCCGGGTGTCGTCCAGGTCGTCGCGGGCGAGGGCCGCGTCGGTGACGGCGAGCAGGTCGGTGTACGGGGCGTCGCCCCACCGGCCCCAGCCGCGCTGGATGAAGGCCTTGCCGTACCCGGTGGACAGAGCGGGGTCGGGCAGCAGGACGGCATAGCCCCGCGACACCGCCAGCCACGGGTTCCACCGCCAGCTCCACGCGTTCCACGACCCCAGCGGGCCGCCGTGGATCCACAGCAGCAGCGGGGCCGGTTGCTCGGCCGAGGCGCCCTCGGGCAGGCACAGCCACGCGCGCACGGTGGCGCCGTCCGCGGCGGTGGTCGTGACCTCCTCGACCCGGCCCGGGACCACAGGCTCCGGCACCGGGCCCCGCAGCATCGCCGGGTGCTGGTGCGGGGTGCGGGAGTCCAGCCGGACCGGCGCCGGCGGCGCGGAGATGGTGGCCCGCAGCGCGTACACGGACTCGCCGTCGGGGCTCACGCACACGTCGGAGTAGGCGGCGTCGTCCCCGGTGAGCTGCGTGACCTCGCCCGTGGCGACCTCGACCCGGAACACCGGGGCGCGACCGTCGGAGTCGGCGGTGACCAGCAGGGCGGCACCGTCCGGGGTCCAGGTCGGGCGGCCGGACCAGCGGTCCCACCCGGGCGCCACCAGGCGCACCTCGACCGTCGACGAACCGTCACCGGTGTCGCCCGCCTCGCCAGGCCGACCCAGCCGGGCCACGCCGAGCCGGTAGGCTGCCCGGGTCCTCCGGGGTGGAGCGGTCGTAGACCTGGAGGGCGACCTGCGTGCCGTCGGGAGAGATCCGGGGGGACTCGTACTCCTGGTCCGGCGAGGACAGCAGCGTGCGCCGCGCACCGCTCGCGAGGTCGACCGAGACCAGGCTCTGCCGGGCGCTCGCGCGGCCCTCGACCACCTCCCAGGTGGCGACCGCGGTGCTGCCGTCCGCCGTGACGTCCAGCACGGTGTGGTGCAGGGCGTGACCGGTGTGCCCCGTGACCTGGCGCAGCTCCAGGTCGGCCTCGGCGGAGGCGTCGCCGGCCGCGTCGAGGCGACCGGTCAGCAGGCGGGGCCCGCCGGGTCCGAGGTCGTGGTCCCAGTACCGGACCGGGTACTGCTCGTGCAGGATCGCGGTGACCTTGGCGTCGGATCGGGCCTTCCGGCGCTCGGCGTCGGAGTCGGCGTCCTCGCCCGAGCCCGGCAGGGCGGGGCTGAGCGCGACCACGTCGCCCGGACCCGCGGGCCACGACCAGCCCGGTGAGCCCGCCCGGACGGCTCGCCACCACGCGCGCCTCCCCGCCCCCGGGCGGCAGTGCCCACAGCGCGCCCTCGGAGGGGTCGTCGGTCTCCGGGACGTCCGGGTCCGGCCGGGTCGAGGTGAACAGCAGCGTGCCGTCCGGGGTGAAGGCACCGAGCTGCTCGCCCTTGGCGGATCGCGTCAACCGGCGCGCTGGACGGACCCCACCCGGGTCCACCTCCCACAACGCCGTGACGAACCGGTTGGCCTGCGGGTTGAGCGTCTGCAGGCTGGTGACCAGGCGCGAGCCGTCCACCGAGAGCAGGAGGCCACCGGCCCGCGGCAGGGCCTGGAACAGGTCGAGGTCCGCGAAGGGGCTCGTCGGCTCGTCGGTCGTCGTGTCGTCACTCACCCCGGGATACAAGCACAGGCCCCGGACACGTCGTCAGTGCACGCGCGGCCTAGCCCACCTCCTCCTCAGGGCCCACGGCCTCCTCCTGCTCCGGGGCCAGGGACGACGCCGACCTCCGCTGGAACGTGACCCGCTCCTGGCCGATCCCCGCGATGGTGACCTCGTCGACCGCGACGAGCGAGCCGTCCTCGGGGTCCAGGTGCAGGATCGTCATCTCCAGCGGCAGCGCGGTGTCCCCGGTGTCGAACGTCCGCAGGCCCGCCCCGCCCGAGGAGCCCAGCGTGAGCTCCAGGGTCCCGTCGACCCGACGTTCGCGGCGCTCGTGCACGTGGCCGTCCAGCACGAGCGGCACCTGACCCAGCAACGGCTCCGCCATCGGCCGTTCGTGCACGAGCACCACGTCCGGCCGGGCGCCGGCCTCCTCGAGCCCGGTGGACAGCCGTCTGCCCGCCTCACGCAGCTCGTCCCGACCGACCTCCGACGGCTCCGCGACCCGCTTGACCGGCGTGAACCGGGGGTCGCCCACGCCCGCCCAGCCGAGCCCGGCCACCTCCACCACCTCTGGCCCGTCGAGCACCGTGACGTTGGGCAGGGTCGCCATGTACCGCTGCGTGGTGGCGGAGTCGTGGTTGCCGCGGACCCACAGGTAGGGCACGCCGAGATCCGCGACCCGGCCGAGCAGGACGTTCTCGGCGGCGCTGCCGATGTCGGTGGAGTCGCCGGTGTCGACGACCGCCTCGATGTCGAACTGCGCGATCAGCTCCCGCACCACGCCGTAGGCGGCCGGGTTGTTGTGCACGTCGGAGACCCACAGGACCGTCGTGGTCTCGGGGCCGGGGACCTCTGGCAGCGAGCCGAGCGCACCGTAGAGCTGGGCCACGTTCCCGGTGAGCTCGGACAGCCGCAGGCCGTAGGCGTCGACCGCGCTCACCGCCTGGCTGACCCCCCCGACCATGGCGGGGGCCTGGGCGAGCAACCCGTCGAACTGCGGCTCCTCCAGCGCCTGCGAGCTGAAGGTCGCCACGGCCACACCCGCCGAGACCGCCAGGGCCCCCGCCGCCGCCCCCGTCCCCAGCAGCACCGCGCGGCGGCTGCGGAAGGCGAGCGCGCTCACCAGCGCCACGACCGGCAGGGTGACGAGCACGCTGCGGACCGCGAGCCTCGTGACGCCGTCGCGCACGTCCCCGGACATCGTCTCGACGCTCGGCAGCGGCGAGCTGCGACGGATCATGGCCGTGACGGCGTCGACGTCGACGCTGCGGACGTCGGCCTGCAGCTGCAGCGGCCCCGCGTGCGTGCCCATCTGCAGGCGCCCGACGGGCGGGACCTGGACCTCGGTGCCGCCCGCCGCGCTCAGGCCCACCGACAGCCGGGCCCGCACCGGGCCGACGTCGGCGTCGACGCCGACCAGGGTCACCAGGGCCGCCGCCCCTGCCGCCACGGACACCAGGACGACCACCAGCAGCCGCAGCGGCCGGTACCGGTCGCGCGCCGCCGCCCGGCGGCCGACCTCCTCGCCGCCGCGCGACCCGGCGTGCTGCCCAGGGCCCCCGTCCCCCGTGCCGTCGGACGGCTCAGAGGTCATGTGCGGAGTCCACGGCGGAAGCGCGGCCACGCCCAGCGTCCTGGTTCGCGTCTCGGCGGGCGTCCTGGCGGGCGTCCTGCCGGGCGAGCGCGGCGAACATGGCGTTGTGCGCGGCGAGGTCGGCGTCGCCGTCCCGGTCCGACCGCCGGTCCCGCCGGCGGGCCTCACGGGTGTCGTCCTTCACCCAGCGCACCGCGACCAGGACGGCGAGCACGATCGTGGGGACCTCACCGACCGCCCAGGCGAGCGCCGCGCCGTAGCGCTGGTCGGCCAGCGGGTCGACTCCCCAGCCGCGGTCGGCGGCGACCGTGTCGAACCAGAACGGCTGCAGCAGGGTCGTCGAGCCCATCAGGGTCACGGCGAAGAAGGCGTGGAAGGCCATGGTCGCGAGCAGGATGATGAGGCGCAGCGGGTACGGGGTGGGGCGCACGCCGGGGTCGGTACCCACGAGCGACCAGACGAACAGGTACCCGCTGAGCAGGAAGTGCACGAACATCGCCTCGTGCCCGTAGTGGGTGCTGAGGGCGAGCCCGAACAGCGGCGAGTAGTAGAAGACCATGAGGCTGCCCGTGAACAGGGCCGCAGCGACCACCGGGTGCGTGAGGAACCGGCTGAGCGGGGAGTGCAGCCCCCACAGCAGCCATTCGCGTGCCCCGCGGGAGCCGTCACGGCGGGGCGCCAGGGTCCGCAGGGCGAGCGTCACGGGCGCGGCCGGCACCAGGAGCAGCGGCGCCACCATGCTCATCGTCATGTGCTGGAGCATGTGGGTGCTGAACAGCACCCGGCCGTACGTGGCCAGGCCGGAGCTGGTCACGACGAGCACCACCGCGAGCCCGGTGAGCCACAGCACGCTCCGCCACAGGGGCCAGCGGTCGCCGCGGCGTCGCATCCGGCGCACCCCCAGCAGGTAGGCCACCGCGAGGGACAGGGTCACGACGACCCAGAACAGGTCGGGCCGCCACAGCGTCAGGAGCCGGCCCAGCGTCTGCTCCGGTGGCATCTCGGAGCCGATGAGGACCTCGGCCGTGGACCAGGCCTCGGGCGCCTGGGTGTCCGACACCGGCGGCGCGGTGCCCGAGAGCGCCACGGCGACACCGATGGTCGAGGCCATGACCAGCAGCTCGCCGGCGACCAGCCGCCAGAACGCCACGGGTCGGCCCTCGCGCAGCGCCGGCAGCAGCGAGCGGCGGTGCCACCAGCCGGCGGCGACCAGGAGCGCGACGAGAACGACCTTGGCCACCACGAGCAGGCCGTAGCTCGACCCGAGGTCCGCCCAGCCGCCGAGCCGGGTCGAGGCGTTGAGGACCCCGGAGACCGAGACGACGACCACCGAGGCGAGGGCCAGGCCGGAGTAGCGGGCCACCACGGCGGCCAGGCCGGGGCCGGCCAGGACCGACCTCACGAGCACGAGGCCGGCCAGCCCACCGACCCACACGGCGGTGCCGAGCAGGTGCAGGCCCATGGCCGTGACGGCCGTCTCGTGACCCTCGGCCCCACCGGAGTGACCGGTGAGCGCGATCGGGAGCAGGCCCGCCAGGGCCAGGCCTGCGGCGAGCGCGGTGCTCCGGGGCCCGGTCGCGGCAGCCGCGGCCGTGGTGGCCGCGCCGGCGAGGATGACGGTGGCCAGCAGCGACCGCCCGAGCTCGAACCCGGTGAGGAAGCCGCCGAGCTGGCCACCGAAGGCGGGGTCGGTCGGCGGGGTGCCGGACACGCTTGCGTAGGTGAGGACGAGCACTCCGATGCCCGCGAACGTCCACACCGCGCCGGCCCCGGTCGCGATCTGGGTCGCGCGCGAGGCCGCCGCGCTGCCGACGGGGAGCGCCACGACGGCCAGGAGCAGCGCGCCGATCGTGACCGCCAGGGCGAGGTCGTGGACGCCGTCCGCCGCGGGGAGCCCCCAGCGGACCGCCGTGCCCGGGTCGGCGAGCACCGTCGCGGCCCTGGGAGCGAGGAGCGTGGCCGCGCCCGCGGCGAGCACCGCCATCGCCGCGAGCAGCGCGGGTGCGGTCGCGGCGGGCCGTGGGCCGTGCGGCCCGTCGACGCCGGACCCGCTGTCGGGGGACGGGCGGTCCAGGTGCGTGGACGTGCTCATGCTCATTCCCCCGGCGGGCGGCGCCGCAGCTGGACCAGCAGGGCCGCTGCTGCCGCGAGCACGAGCGCCGCGGCCCCGACGACCACCGCCCACCGAGGCAGGCCGTCCACCACCGCCGTGGTGGGCTCCCCCGACACCGGGGTCGCGGCGGGGGCGGACTGCGTCGCCGGGCCGGCATCCGACGGCTCGACCGCCGTCGTGACGTCGGCCGGGGTCGACGGGTCGGCCGTCCCGACGGACGGCACCAGGGACGCAGCCGGTGGCGTCTCCTGCGACGGGCCGGCCGCCTCGGCCGCGGGGGCGAGCACGAACGTCGTGGTGTGCTCCACAGGGTGGCCGTCGACGCTCACCACGCGAGCCACGACGCTCCAGGTGCCGGCCTGACCCGCGGCGGCCGCGACGTCCGGTGCACCCAGGTCCACCGACACCGTGGACCCGTCGGCGGCGGCCTGGGTGGGCACGGTCGTCCCGTCCGGCGTGATGACGGCCGTCTGGACGAACTGCGGCGCGACGTCCTCCGAGTACGTCATGACGACGACCGCGGGCAGCTGGTCGAGCTGGGCGCCCTCGGCCGGGTCGGACGAGGTGAACTGCGCGTGCGCGGAGGCAGGCGCCGCCGTCAGCAGCAGGCCGGAGACGCCCAGCAGGCCCACGACCAGCACGACCACCCAGCGGAGGGGGCCGCGTCGTCGGGCCGCGCCCGCAGATGTCGTCACGGGACAACGGTACGTGCACCGGTGCGGCCCCGGGCCGCCGGACCGGCTGCAGCAGCGAGGTCGCAGGAATGTGTGCATGGTGCATACAGTTGGTCCCGGTGATGCCGCACCCCACGACCCGAGGAGCCCTGTGACGCACGCCCCGACCACCTCGTCCGGCCCTGACGGCGTCGGCATGGAGCTGGTCCGGCTCAAGAAGTCGATGGAGGCCTTCCGGGTCCGTGTCGCCGGCGGCCAGGGCCTGGAGGGCTCAGGTCTCGCGGTGCTGTTCCACCTGGTCACCGGGGGGCCCGCCCGCACGACCCAGCTGGCGGAGCTGCTCGGGCTCGACCCGTCGACCACCTCCCGGCACGTGGCCGCGCTCGAGCGCAGCGGTCACGTGCAGCGCGTCGCGGACCCGGACGACGGCCGCGCCTGGCTGGTGCAGGCCAGCTCGTCCGGGCACCGGGCGTTCGCCGACACCCGCGCGCTGCGCAACGCCCTGCTCGACCGCGTCCTCTCCGACTGGGACCCCGCGGACGTCCACGCCTTCGCCGCCACGCTCGCCCGCTTCAACGACGCGGTCCTGTCGCTCGACGACACGACCGTCGTCGAGCTGGCCCACCTCCCCCCTCTGACCTCCACCCGCCCGACCACCCCCCGCGCCACCTCAACCCGGAAGGACCGCCGGTGAGCACCTCGCCAGCCACCCCCGCCGCACCAGCCGACGGCGCCGCCGTCCCGCGCCTGACCCAACGGCAGGTCTACGCCATCTTCGGCGGTCTCATCGCCGGGATGTTCCTCGCCGCCCTCGACCAGACCATCGTCGCCACCTCGATCCGGACGATCGCCGACGACCTGCAGGGGCTGTCGCTGCAGGCCTGGGCGACGACCGCGTACCTGATCACCGCCACCATCACCACGCCGCTGTACGGCAAGCTCAGCGACCTCTACGGCCGCAAGCCGCTGTTCTCCACCGCCATCGGCATCTTCGTGCTGGGCTCGGTGCTCAGCTCGTTCGCCACCTCGATGGTGGAGCTGGCGGCCTTCCGTGCCGTCCAGGGCCTCGGCGCAGGCGGGCTGTTCTCGCTCGCCCTGGCCATCGTCGGCGACATCGTGCCGCCCCGGGAGCGGGCCCGGTACCAGGGCTTCTTCCTGGCGGTGTTCGGCACCGCGAGCGTGCTCGGCCCGGTCGTCGGCGGCTTCTTCGCCGGTGCGGACACGCTGCTCGGGCTCACGGGCTGGCGGTGGGTGTTCCTCGTCAACGTGCCGATCGGCCTGATCGCCTTCGTGGTCGTCCAGCGTGTGCTCAACATCCCGCACACCCGCCGGCCGCACCGCATCGACTGGCCCGGCGCGCTGCTCCTCACCGCGGGACTGGTCCCGCTGCTGGTGCTCGCCGAGCAGGGCCGGGAGTGGGGCTGGACCTCGACACCGGCGCTGCTGTGCGCGGTCGGCGGCGTCGTCGGCCTGGTCCTGTTCGTGCTGGCTGAGCGCCGCTTCGGCGACGACGCGCTCCTGCCGCTCCGCCTGTTCCGGATCCCCGCGTTCGCCATCGGGACCGGCTCCGGCCTGGTCATCGGGATCGCGATGTTCGGCGGCCTGGCCTCGCTGCCGCTGTACCTGCAGATCGTCAAGGGCCAGAGCCCGACCCTGGCCGGGCTGAGCCTGCTCCCGCTGACGCTGGGCATCATGATCGGCTCCATCGCCTCCGGGCAGATCATCTCCCGCACCGGCCGGTACAAGGCCTTCCCCGTCGTGGGCACCTCGCTGCTGGTCGTGTCCTTCATCCTGCTCGCGCAGATCACGTCGACCACCCCGCTGTGGCAGACCTCGATCGTCATGGTGCTCTTCGGTCTGGGGCTGGGCGGCAACCTGCAGCCGATCATCCTGGCCGTGCAGAACGCCGTCCCGGCGACCGACATCGGCGTCGCCACCAGCTCGGCCACGTTCTTCCGCCAGATGGGTGGCACGCTCGGGACGGCCGTGTTCCTGTCGATCCTCTTCGGCACGGTGGGTGACCGGATCGCCGCGCGCTTCGCGGACGCGTTCACCGACCCGGCGTTCCTCGCCGCCGCCCAGGACCCGGCGGTCATCGCCGACCCGGCCAACGCCGGCGTCCTCGACCAGCTCGCCTCCGCGCAGGAGACCATCGCCGCCGGGGGCACCCCGGTGCTGGACGGCACAGGAGTGCTCAGCGACTCCTCGTTCCTCTCGGCGCTCGACCCGGCGCTGGCTGCCCCCTTCCAGGCCGGCTTCGCCGACGCCATGCAGCTGGTGTTCTGGATCGCGGCGGGGATCACGGTCCTCGGGCTCGCCGTCGTGAGCCTGCTGCCGGAGCTCCCGCTGCGGCAGAAGTCCGCCCTGGAGGAACGCGAGGACGCGTACGCCGCCGAGCAGCGGGGTGCGGCAGAACCCGTCTGAGCAACCGACGACCGACGGCCGTTCCCCTCCCAGGAGGGGACCGGCCGTCGGCGTACGTGCTGGGTGAGTTGCTGATGCCGCCGCAGAGCACGGGGACGGTCGCCTCGAGCGGGATGCTCGGGTCGAGGGAGGACCCCATGGCGGAGAAGTAGCTGTCGGGGTTGAACCCGCAGCCACCGCTGCCGTCCCGGTGGCGACGCTGGGCCGCAGCACCCCCGCCACCAGGAGGAGGTCGAGCAGGACCGGCAGCGCCGTCCACGGGTCACGGGTGCCCACGAGCACCAGCAGGGCCAGGACCATGCCCCCCAGCGCGACGGCCGAGGCCAGCGAGAGGACGAGGTCCCTACCCAGGAGTCACCGGCTGCCACCCTTCTGCCCGGCGTCTCGTCAGGGCGGGCCCGGGATCAGGACCAGACGAGACCGTAGCCGGGGTCCTCGAGCAACCGGGCGACGTCGGCGAGGTACCGGCTGCCGAGCTCACCGTCGATCATCCGGTGGTCGAAGGAGACGCTGAGCGTCATGACGTCTCGCGGGACGATGCGCTCCTCGGCCCCTGAGCCCACCACCCACGGCATCCGGCGGACCTGCCCGCAGGCGAGGATCAGACCGGTACCCGGCGGCAGGATCGGTGTCCCTCCGTCGACCCCGAACACCCCGACGTTGGTCACCGTCAGGGTGACCCCTGCCTGCTGCGCCGGTTGGAGGCGTCCCGCGCGGGCCGTGTCGACCAGCTCGGCGACGGTGCGGGCGAGGTCGGCGAGGTCACGGGAGTCCGCATGGTCCACCACGGGGACGACCAGGCCGCGATCGGTGGCCGCGGCGAACCCCAGGTTGACGTGGCCGTGGACCACGATCTCGCGGGCGGCCTCGTCCCAGGAGACGTTGACGGTCGGGTGCCGGCGCGCCGCGACGCACATGGCCCGAGCCACCAGCGTGAACGGGCTGAGGCGCAGCTCCCGCGTCGCCCGGTCGACCTTGAGCCGGTCCAGGAGACGGACGGACTCGGTGACGTCGACCTGCACCCACTCCGTGACGTGGGGTGCGGTGAACGCGGAGGCGACCATCGCCTCCGCGGTGTGCTTGCGGACCCCCTTGACGGGGATGCGGGTCGTCCCGTCGGCGTCCCACTGCATCGACCAGTCGGAGCCGTCGGGTGCCGTGGGCTCCGGCCCGGTCGAGGCCTGCGCTGCGGCCTCCACGTCGGCCCGGGTCACGGTGCCGCCCGGGCCGGTGGGCGTGACGGTGGTCAGGTCCACACCCAGGTCCCGGGCGAGCGCCCGGACCGGTGGCTTGCACAGGACCTTCGTCCCCGGCGCGCCCCTCCCGGCGGCGCGCAGGGAGCCGGGCGCCTCGTCGGCGCCGGCCACGTCGGCCGAGCGGCCCCCTGCGGCGCCGGGCGCGTCGGGCGTCCCGTGGGCGGCGTCCCGACGGGCGCGACGGCGGGTCGCCCCGGCGGCGGGGCCGTAGCCGACGAGCACGGCGGTCCGACCGGCGCCGGCCGCCGCCTGCGTGCTGGGGTGGGCACCGGTCACGGCCGACGGGCCGACGGGGGCGCCCCCGGGGTCGGTGGCGGCACCGACGCCGTCGTCGACCGGGCCGGCAGGAGCCCCGTCGGCGTCGGAGGGCGCAGCGTCTCCCACGACCGGCGCCGCGTGCGCCGCGTCGACGTGGGCGTCGTCACCGGGACCACCCGCAGGGCCGGTCCGGACGGCGAGGATGGGACTACCGACCGACACCGTGTCGCCCTCCGCGGCGAGGAGCTCGGTCACGGTGCCCGCGTACGGGCACGGCAGCTCGACCAGCGACTTGGCGGTCTCCACCTCGACGACGATGTCGTTGACCTCGACGGTGTCGCCGACGGCCACCCGCCAGGTTACGACCTCTGCCTCGGTCAGCCCCTCCCCCGCGTCCGGCATGCGGTAGTGCTCGACGGTCCCTTCGGACCCGGTCCGGCCTGCTGCGTCAGGCGCTGACGCACCGGTGGTCTGGACGCTCACGGCGTCACCCTTCTCCTCGGCCCGCGCGTCAGTGCGCGAGCACCCGGTCGACGGCGTCGAGGACGCGGTCGAGGTCGGGCAGGTACTCGTCCTCGATCTTGGCGGCCGGGTAGGGCGCGGAGAACCCGCCGACCCTGAGCACCGGTGCCTCGAGGTGGTAGAAGCAGCCCTCCTGGATCCGGGCGGCGAGCTCGGCGCCGAGGCCGAGGGTGGTGGGCGCCTCGTGCACCACGACCGCACGGCCGGTCCGCCGGACCGACTCCAGCACGGTCGGCAGGTCCAGCGGCGACAGGCTGCGAAGGTCGACGACCTCGACGTCTGCGGTGCCGTCCTGCGCGGCAGCCTCGGCCGCCGCCAGGCACGTGCGCACCATGGGTCCGTAGCAGAGCATCGTGACGTCGGTCCCCGACCGGACGACCTGGGCGGCGCCGAAGGGCCGCGGGGCGTCGCCGGGGCTGCGGAGAACGGCGCCGTCGGGCACCTCACCCTTGTCCCAGTAGCGCCGCTTCGGCTCCAGGAAGACGACAGGGTCCGGGCAGGCGATGGCCTGCTGGACCATCCAGAACGCGTCCTCGGGCGTGGCCGGGCTGACGACGCGCAGGCCGGCGGTGTGGACGAAGTACGACTCCGGCGACTCCGAGTGGTGCTCCACCGCGCCGATCCCGCCGCCGAAGGGGATCCGGACGACGACGGGCAGGCGGACCCGGCCCGCCGACCGGTTCCCCATCTTCGCCAGCTGCGTGACGATCTGGTCGAAGGCGGGGAAGACGAAGCCGTCGAACTGGATCTCCACGACGGGCCGGTAGCCGCGCATCGCCAGGCCGATCGCGGTGCCGACGATGCCGGACTCCGCCAGCGGCGTGTCGATGACCCGGTCCTCGCCGAAGTCCTTCTGCAGCCCGTCGGTGACCCGGAAGACACCACCCAGCGCGCCGATGTCCTCGCCCATGAGGACGACCTTGGGGTCGTGGTCCATCGCCGCCCGCAGGCCGGTGTTGATCGCCTTGCCGAGACTCATGGCGGTCATGCCGGCACCCCCGGGGTCTCGTCGGCGAAGCCGGAGCGGTAGGCCAGGTACTCGTCGCGCTCGACGTCGAGCACGGCGTGGGGCTCGGCGTAGACGTCGTCGAACATGGACTCCGGCGACGGGTCCGGCAGCGCGCGGCAGGTGACCCGCAGCTCGGTGGCGATCTGCTTGGCCTCCGCCTCGACCTCGGCGAAGAACGCCTCGTCCGCCGCACCCGAGCGCGCGAGGTAGGCCTTCACGCGGGCGATGGGGTCCTTGAGCTTCCACTCCTCCAGCTCGGCCGCGATGCGGTACCGGCTGGGGTCGTCGGAGGTGGTGTGCGCGCCCATGCGGTAGGTGTACGCCTCGACGAAGGTGGGCCCACCGCCGGAGCGTGCCCGCTCGGTCGCCGCCCTGGTGACGGCGAGGGTGGCGAGCACGTCGTTGCCGTCCACCCGCACCCCGGGGATGCCGAAGCCGGAGGAGCGCTTGTACAGCGGCACCCGGGTCTGGCGGGTGTTGGGCTCGGAGATGGCCCACTGGTTGTTCTGGCAGAAGAAGACCACAGGGGCGTTGTAGACCGCGGAGAACACCAGCGCCTCGCTGACGTCGCCCTGGCTGGTCGCGCCGTCACCGAGGTAGGCGATGACCGCGGCGTCGCGGTCGGGCTCGCCGGTACCGACGGCATGGTCCCGCTGCAGGCCCATGGCGTAGCCGGTCGCGTGCAGGGTCTGCGAGCCGATGACGATCGTGTAGAGCGCGAACCCGTGCTCAGCCGGGTCCCAGCCCCCCAGGCTGGCTCCGCGGTACAGCCCGAGCAGGGCGTGGGGGGCACGCCGCGGCACCAGGCGACGCCGTGCTCGCGGTACGTGGGGAAGGCGAAGTCCTGGCGGCGCAGGGCACGGCCGCTGCCCACCTGTGCCGCCTCCTGGCCGAGCAGGCTGGCCCACAGGCCGAGCTCGCCCTGACGCTGGAGCGCCGTGGCCTCGGCGTCGAAGCGACGCACCACCACCATGTCGCGGTACATGCCCGCGCAGGTCGTCGTCGGTGACGTCCTGCACGTGGGCGGCGTACTCCGCCGCCACCCCGACGGGCTCGGGCCGCTCGCCCTCGGGGGTGAGCATCTGGATCATCGTGTCTGCTTCGCGGTCGGGCCTGGACGGCCCGATCGGGACCCCCTGCCGGTCCGACGACGGTGTCGGGCACGTGCAACCTCCTCGCCTCGGCGGGGGATCGCCCCACCTCGCCGACCCGGGGTGTCACGTGCCGTGACCCCGCCGGCGCCCCAGGGATCGGCCTCGGGCACTGCTGACCATACCGATCGGCGGAGCCCCGGCCACCACCGCCGCCTCCACCGCGGGACAGCAGGTGCCCAGGCGCCACGACATCATCCGGACGGGTCAGCCGCCCGACTTCCTGCCGCCGTTGGGGCCGTTGGGGCCGCTGCCGCTGCCGGCGTCGCCCTTCGCGCCACCGCCACCGGACGCGTGGGCGGACGAGGTGGCGCCGCCCTTGCCCGGGCCGTCCGGGCCGTGGGCCTCGGCGCGACGGTCCGCCCGAGGTCGCGGTGCGGGTGCCGCGGCCGGGCCGACCACGGCTGGGGTGGCCGTCGCCACGGGGGCGGGCGCTGGCACCGCCACCGCTGCCGCAGCGGGGGGCACAGGCCCAGGCGCTGGTGGTGGTGGTGGCGGCACGCCGACCGAGGAGGTGGCCGCCGCAGGAGCGGGCGCGGCGGCAACAGGTGCCGGTGCGTCGGCGGGCGGGATGACCGTGACCGGTCCGGCCGGCACCGTCCCTGCCGACGACGGGTCGGTCGACGGGGGCAGCGGCGTGGTCGTCCCCGCGGTGGGCGCCGCGCTGGTCGGCACCTCGGCGGACGGATCGCCAGGGACGTCGGTGACGCTGGTCCGGTCTCGAGCCGCCGAGCCGTCGGAAGGTGCCCACGGGCCCGGGCCACGAGGCGTGGCCCAGGTCCAGCCGTCGGCCGGGGCGCCGACACGCTGGCGTGGGTCGAGGTCGCCGGTACGTCCACCCCGCGAAGGGTCCCCGCTCGCCCTGTCGTCGGGCGACGGGTCGGGGCTGGGGCGCCGGCGACGGCTCCCACGGGCCGGCCGTCGGAACCGCTGGCGCGCCGGGGACGGGCGTCTCCGGGTTCGGCGTACCGGGAGCGGTGGGCACGTCCGACGGATCGGTCGGGGGGTCCGTGGCGACATCCGTCGGGGCGTCCGTCGGCGGGTCCGTGGGAGCGTCGGTCGGCGGGGCCGTGGGAGCGTCCGTCGGTAGGTCCGTGGGAGCGTCCGTGCGGTAGGTCCGTCCGTGGAGCGTCCGTCGGCGGGGCCGTGGGAGCGTCCGTCGGGACATCCGTGGGGGCGTCCGTCGGGGCGTCCGTGGGCGGGTCCGTCGGGGCGTCCGACGGGGGGTCCGTGGGGGCGTCCGTGGGGGCGTCCGTGCTCGACGGTGACGGCAAGGGGTCGCCGGGGAGGTCGACGCCTCCTGCCTGGAGCCCTTCGTCGGAGTCGCCTGCCACCGAGCCGTCGATCACCGTGATGCCGTCGGAGAGCTCGCTCAGCAGCGGCGGGACCAGCCCGGGGTCCGCGGGCGGCGTCGGGACGGACGTGGCCGTCACGGCCGCCTGGACGAGCACCTCCAGGTCCTGGTCCGCTGCCGTCCCCGCCCGCTCCCGTTCCGCCATGACCGCCTGCCGGGCGGGGGAGGCGGGTGGTGGCTCCTCCTTCTTGGGGGCCCGGACGGTCGCCAGGGGCGGGGCCACCGGGCCGACGACCTCCGGGGCAGTCACGGAGATGTCGTACCTGGACCAGCCGACGAGTGCCGCGGAGGACACGGACGCGGTGGAGACGGCTCCGAGCGCCACCGTGACGACGAGGAAGGACGCCCCCTGGCTGATCCTCATGTCCCCCCCGTCCCGGTTTGCCCGTGCAGCTCGGCGGTGCACCCGAGGAGGCGCTCGTCACTGGTACCGACGGAGCCTGCTCGACGACCTGATGACCGTATCGGCCGGCCCGTCACAACTCTTTAGACCGTGAGTGTGACTCACCGAGCACCGCTCTGACACCGAGTCACCCAGGTGGGGCCATCCGTGCGAGCGTCCGGACCAGCAGGTCGTCGGCGTCGGGTGTGCCGACGGAGCAGCGGACGCCTTCCCCGGCGAAGCCGCGCACCGTGACGCCCGCCGCCTCGCAGGCCTCGACCACCTCGCCCGTCCGGTCACCTGCTGCCAGCCACACGAAGTTGCCCTGCGGGTCGGGGACCTCCCACCCGACGCCCTGCAGCGCCGCGCGCAGCCGGGTGCGCTCCTCGACGAGCCGGTCGACCCGGTCGAGGAGCTCGTGCTCCGCGTCGAGGGACGCCAGCGCGGCGGCCTGCGCGGGACCCGACACACCGAACGGCACCGCTGTCGCCCGCAGGGCGTCGGCGACGACCGGGTGGGCCAGGGCGTACCCCACACGCAGGGACGCCAGCCCGTAGGCCTTGGAGAACGTGCGGAGGACGACGAGGTTGGCGTGCTCGGCCAGCAGCGTCGGACCGGCCACGGCGTCGGCGTCCCGCACGAACTCGGTGTACGCCTCGTCCAGGACCACGAGCACGTCGGAGGGCACGGCGGACAGGAGCGTCCGCATCTCGTGCTCCCGGACCGCAGGCCCGGTCGGGTTGTTGGGGCTGCACACCAGCACCAGTCGCGTGCGGTCCGTGACCGCCGCGGCCATGGCCGGCAGGTCGTGCCGGGCGTCCGCGGTGAGCGGGACCCGCACGGCATCGGCGCCGCTGACGCCGACGACGATGGGGTACGCCTCGAACGACCGCCACGCGAAGACCACCTCGTCACCGGTCTCGCAGGTCGCCTGCACGACCTGGCCCAGCACTCCGACGCTGCCGGTCCCGCACACGACCTGCTCGGGCGCGAGGCCGTGACGCTCGGCCAGGCGACGCACCAGGCCGGTCGCGAACATGTCGGGGTACCGGTTGATCTCCTGGTCGGCCAGGGCCAGCACCTCGAGCACCGACGGCAGGGGTGGGTACGGGTTCTCGTTGGACGACAGCTTGTACGAGGGGCCCTCGCTCGCGGCAGGAGCCCGGCCGGGCCGGTAGGCCGGGATGGCGGACAGGGCGGCGCGCAGCTTGGGGACGGTGGGCACCTGCCGACTGTAGGGCGGCTGGTGCGGGCCGTCACCGGAGGCCACCGTCGGGCCCCTCGGCACGACGGAGGACCACGTGCCGGCTGCTGCAGGAGGCGCCCTCGCGATCGAGGAAGGGGGCGAGGCCCTCCCGGTAGGAGACGAGCGACGGGTGGGTCGAGGCGTCCACGCTCTCGGCCGTCACCACGTAGGCGCTCGAGCTGTGGGCCGGGACCGCGTCGGTCCCCCACGGCCCGTCGGGTGCCGGTGCGCGGACCACCACCCGGTCGGCGCGGTCCGCGTGGTCACGGCCGTCCAGCCGCGGCACCAGGTCGTCGTCGTGCTCGAGCGCCAGCACCTGCACCCCCGGCGGCGGGGTGCGCCCGGTGACGGGCGAACCGGCCGTGATGACGTGGGTGACCGTGGCCACCCGGCGCAGCGAGGGATCGGCGGCGAGGTCGAGCGCGGTCATCCCACCCTGGCTGTGACCGACGAGCAGCACAGGATCACCGGGCCGCACCCCCGCTGCGACCAGCGCGGCCGAGACCCCGGACACCACTGCGGTGGGGCGCCCGGCCACGAGGGCGACGTTGGCGGCCATGTCCATCGGGGACCCCTCACCGTCGCCGTCCCAGTCCTGGGTGCCCGGTACGTGCACCACCCAGGCCGCGGCCCCGTCGTCGCCCACCACCTGGTCGATGCGGACCTGCCCCTGCGGGGGGCGCGCCTGGCCGACCGGCAGCGGGTCGTGCTCGCCGGGCCGGGGACTCCGCCAGGCCGCGACCCCCTGGCCCCGGCGCAGCAGGTCGGCCACACCGCTGGCGGGACGGCCGGTGGCTCCACCGGGGCCTGGTCTGCCGACCCTTCGCCGATCACCGGACAGGACCCCACCGGGGCCGGCGCAGGGGGCGCTCGGCCCCATCGTGCCCGTGACGGCACCACCCTCCACGAAGGTCCCGGAGGCCTGTCCGAGCATCCCCACGAGGCCGGCCGCGGCCGGGACGTCGCGCACCCCGAGCAGGCCAGGAACGATGCGCACCGCCCCGTCGACGACACCCGGGTGGCGGACGACCACCCCTACCCCCGCCTCGCGCACCTCCATGAGCACCGGGCTGTCCGCCGGCTCGGGCGCCCGAGCAACCCGGACACCGACGACGACCCCCGCCACCAGCGGCACCGCAGGCCCGGCCAGCACGGCAGACGCCAGGAGGTGTGCCCGCAGGAACGTCCCGACCAGGTGCGGTACGTCCCGCGCCAGGGCGGCCAGCGCCGCTTCCTGGACCCGGTAGCCCGCCACCGCAGCCGCCACGGCCGAGGCCAGCGCCGCCAGTGCCGCGGCCGCCCGGGACAGCTCCCCCGCCCCGCGACCCACCTCGAGGACCACCAGGGCCACGCCTCCCGGGTCGACCGGCGCGGCGGCGAGGAGCCTCGGGTCGTGGACAGCGCGGACGGCTCGTGCGACGAGCACCGCGGCCTGGCCGGCGGCCTCGACCAGTGCCCCCGCCAGGGCGTCCAGCTCCTCCAGCTGCGCCGACACCCCGCCGGTCCCGCCGATGACCCGCCCCCCTCGGCACCACCCACCCGGGTCACCGCGCCTCACCCGGTCCCGTGCTCCCACCCGCACCCGCGCCCACGTGGCCGGCAGCCGTCGCGGCGCGCCCCAGCGCCTCGGCGCCGTCGTCGAGCAGCCCGACGACGTGCCGGACACCCTGCCCCAGCTCCTCCGCGGCCGGCCCCGTCCACGACGGCGGCGGTAGCTGCCGCACCGCCGCCGCCAGCTCGTCGACCGCCTCGGCCGCCCGGGCGCAGCGGGCGGCCACCTCCCCCGTGCTCCCGGACACCATGCACCGACCGTGGCGGTGGGCGCTCCACCCGCCAGGCCGGCTGGAGCGACCGTGTGGACGACTCGGAGCCCTGTGCCCTGTGGACACCGCCGTGGGTGGACCCGTGCGGGACGAACCGCCCGAAAGGGTGTTAGCCCTCACCGCGGTGTGGGCACACTGAGGAACATGTCGCCGGCCCCGATCCGCGTGTGCTTCGTGTGCTCGGGGAACATCTGCCGCTCGCCGATGGGCGAGGTGGTGCTGAGCGCGATGGTCGGGCAGCAGGGCCTGTCGGACCTGGTGCTCGTCACCTCCGCCGGCACCGGTGACTGGCACATCGGCGAGCGGGCCGACAGCAGGACCCTCATGGCGCTGTCGGCGCGAGGGTACGACGGTGGCCCGCACCGGGCGCGGCTGTTCGAGCCCGCCTGGCTGCCCGACCTCGACCTGGTTCTGGCCCTGGACCGTGGGCACCAGCGCACGCTGCGAGGCTGGACCGAGGACGAGCAGGACAAGGCCAAGGTGCGCCTCCTGCGTACCTACGACCCGGCGACGGCCGAGCTGTCGTCACGGCTGCTGCAGGGCGGCGACGTCGGGCGCTCGCTGGACGTGCCCGACCCCTACTACTCCGACCTCGACGCGTTCGACCTGGTCCTCGACCAGGTCGAGCGGGCCTGCGCCGGGCTGCTGGACCACCTGCACGAGCGGCTGGCCGGCACCGCCGCTGCGGCGCTGCGGTGAGCACGGGCGCGGGCGGGCCGGCGGCAGCGCCGCCCGCTGGGCTGCGGGACGCCGGCGACGACGTCTTCGTCAAGCGTCGGGCCGAGGCCCCGCCCGGCTTCTTCGCCGTGGAGGCGGCGGGCCTGCGCTGGCTCTCGTCGGCCCCGGGCGGGGTCCGGGTCGTCGAACCGCTCGAGGTGGGTCGCGAGCGGCCTGGTCCTGCCGCGGCTGCCGGAGGTGGGCCCCGACCCCGTGGCCGCGGAGGACCTGGGCCGACGACTGGCGGTGACGCACGCAGCCGGGGCGGACGCGTGGGGGGCGGGGCCCGCGGGGTGGGCGGGCGACGGGTACATCGGACCGCTCCCGCTGCCGTTGCGGACCGGGCCGGCATGGGGCCCGTGGTTCGCCGAGCACCGGCTGCTGCCGTACCTGCGCCTGGCCCATGACGCCGGCGCCCTGAGCTCCGACGGGTCGGCCACGGTGTCGCGGCTGCTCGACCGCCTGGTCGGCGACCCGGGCCTGGCAGGTCCGGTGGACGAGGCGCCGTCGCGGCTGCACGGTGACCTGTGGAACGGCAACGTGATGTGGACCAGGCACGGGGTCGTCCTCGTGGACCCCGCCGCCCACGGTGGGCACCGGGAGACCGACCTCGCGATGCTCGAGCTGTTCGGCCTGCCCCACCTGGCCCGCGTGCTGGACGCCTACGACGAGGCCGCACCGCTGGCCGAGGGCTGGCGGGAGCGGGTGGCCCTGCACCAGGTGCACCCGCTGCTGGTGCACGCGGCGCTGTTCGGCGGCGGCTACGGCACCCGGGCCGCCGAGGCCGCGGCCCGCTACGTCTGAGGCCTGCGCGCCGGGCCACCAGGTCCAGCCGCCCTTCGGCGCGACGCCGGAGCACCCGGTGCCATCTGTGAGGATCAGCGTCGTGAGCGACCAGTCCCCTTCCTCCCGCACCTCCGCCCGCGTGGCCGCCGACCTCGGCGATGCCACCCTCAGCCCGTTGGACGGCCGCTACCGCCCGGCGGTCGAGGGCCTGATCGAGCACCTGTCGGAGCCGGCCCTCAACCGGGAACGCCTCCGCATCGAGGTCGCCTGGTTGC
The DNA here is from genome assembly GCA_963759255.1 of uncultured Actinomycetota bacterium. GTDB lineage: Bacteria > Actinomycetota > Actinomycetes > Actinomycetales > JBBAYJ01 > Aquipuribacter. The sequence continues at coordinate 285,189 of CAVWYQ010000003.1, read as the reverse complement.
TCCACCTGTCCAAGCAGCAGGTGCTGCCGGGGCTGCGGCGGCTGAGCGACGAGGAGGTGCAGCGCCTGCACGGCATCGCGGCCGACTTCGACGCCGACACGGTGGTCGAGCTGCGCGAGATCGAGCGCACCACCGTGCACGACGTGAAGGCTGTGGAGTACCTGCTCAAGGCACGGCTGGCCGGGACGTCGCTGGAGGACGTCGGCGAGTTCGTCCACTTCGCGTGCACGAGCGAGGACATCAACAACCTTGCCTACGCCCGGCTGGTGCAGCGGGCGGTGCGCGAGGTCTGGCTGCCTGCGGCGACCTCCTTGACGGAGCAGGTGGCGACCCTTGCCCGGGCGTACCGGTCGGTGCCGATGCTGGCGCGCACGCACGGCCAGCCCGCCACGCCGACCACCATCGGCAAGGAGCTGGCGGTCCTGGCCCACCGGCTGCGGCGCCAGCTCGACCGGATCCACCGGGCCGAGTACCTGGGCAAGCTCAACGGCGCGACCGGCACGTACGCCGCGCACTACGCAGCCGCCCCGGACGCCGACTGGCAGGCGGTCTCGCGCGACTTCGTCGAGGGACTGGGGCTGACCTGGAACCCGCTGACGACGCAGATCGAGTCCCACGACTGGCAGGCCGAGCTGTACGCGGACGCTCAGCCGGTACAACCGGGTGCTGCACAACCTCTGCACCGACGCGTGGACGTACATCTCGCAGGGCTACTTCACCCAGCTGACGTCAGCCGGGTCGATCGGCTCCTCGACGATGCCCCACAAGGTCAACCCCATCCGCTTCGAGAACGCCGAGGCCAACCTCGAGCTCTCCGACGGGCTGCTGGAGGTGCTGCAGCGGACGCTGGTCACCTCGCGGCTGCAGCGCGACCTCACCGACTCCACCATGCAGCGCAACATCGGGGTCGCTCTCGGGCCACTCGCTGCTGGCCGTCGACAACGTCGCCCGCGGCCTCACCTCGCTCGACGTCGACTCCGCGCGTGCTGGACGCCGACCTGGAGGGCAGCTGGGAGGTGCTCGGGCGAGGCGGTGCAGACGGTGATGCGGCTGCACGGACTGCCGAACCCGTACGAGCGGCTCAAGGAGCTGACCAGGGGGCGGCGCGTCGACGGCCCAGCGATGGCGGAGTTCGTCCGGGGTCTCGGCCTGCCCGAGGACGCCACGCCGTCGACTGCTCGAGCTCACCCCGCAGACGTACACGGGCATCGCCGACGAGCTGGTGGACCACCTGGCAGCGTCCTGGCGCCCGGACGACGGCCTGGAGTGAACACTGCTTCACCGTGGATGGCAGCGTGCGATGACTGTCGGCGTCGTCACCGAACGTAGTGCCCGCCGGCCGCACCCTGTGTGACCGACCCGCCGAAGGGTTCCCCTAGTTTCGCTACCGTGAGTAGCAATGTGTCGCACGACACTGCCCAAGGGGTGGAATGAGGCCCGCTTCCGTAGCAGTGCGTGGCGGGATGCAGGTAGAACGGCCTGGTGGCCGACCTCGCGCATCACTCAGCGTCTGACGACGACGAGTTCGACGCGTTCGTCCGCCAGCACGCACGGGACGTCAGCCGGCTCGCCTACCTGCTCACCGGGGACCACGACGAGACCGACGACATCACCGCCGACGTCATGGTCGAGGCGTGGCGTCGTTGGGCATTCATCCAGCAGGTTGAGCAGCCGAAGGCCTACCTTCGACGGATGACGGCGAACATGGCGGCCAGCCGGATCCGTCGGCTGCGCGTCGCCCGCGCCAAGCTCGTCCTCTTCCGCAGCGAGGCGGAGGACGTGGGGCGGGAGCCTGACGGCGCGGGGGTGGACGTCCAGCGGGCACTGTCACGCCTGCCGCAGCGCCGGCGGGCCTGCGTCGTGCTGCGCCTGGCGTTCGACATGTCCGAGCGTGAGACCGCCGAGACCCTGGGGATCAGCGTCGGGACGGTCAAGAGCCAGACCTCGAAGGGCGTGTCGCGGCTGCGGCAGCTGCTGGAGCCTGGGGACCCGGACACCGCCGCCATCCTCGACCTGACGGCGTCCGAGGACCGCGCGAGCGCGGAGGCCCGGTCTCCTCGATCGTCCGACCAGAGCGAGTCCCAGTGACCCGACGGCGGTCCGACCGACCTCCTGTGCGTCGCCGTGCCGACGACCTCCCGTCAGACCTGCGCCGCGAGCTCCAGAGGTTGGCTGACACCCACGAGACCGACCCCGACGTCGTCCTCGCCCGGGTGGAGCGAAGAACCTCGAGCACGCGGCGCTCGTCGTTTCGCCCCCACCTGTCATCGGCGATGAGGCGCCTGGTGGTCGTTCTCTTCCGCGGCGTCACGCGTAGCCCGCCCCGACGTCGGCGGGCCAGAGGTACCCCGGACACCGACCCACCGACGACCCGTCGAGCAGAACCGGTCTCGACGCGGGTGCACTCCACCGCCTCGTCGACGCCGTGCGACCCGGTGACCAGCGCGGGCCCCGTCTCCCGCATGCCGCCCGTGTCGAGCCTGGCCGGGGCGGGCCGCACGAGGTCCGACCTCCGGCGCGGAGGATGGACGGCGCTGCTGGCCGTCGCGACCGCCCGTGACACCGTCGTGGTCCTACGGGCCGAGGGCACCCGCGACTGGCTGGCGGCAGGGGTGGACCCGGTCTCCCCCGCCACCGTGGCGCGCGAGCAGGGGCACGCCAGCCTGCTGGCCCTCGACGCCTCCGGCGAGTCCGCCTCGACGCTGGCTCCCGGGCTCTTCACCGTCCGCTACTCCGGCGGGGTCCCCCCTCACGAGCACGGGACGACCACGCGGTGGCGGACCATCCGGGCGGTTCCAGGTGGACCGGGCGGGTCGTTCACCCTCAGCGTGGCGCCAGGCCAGGACAGGCACCGGCTGCAGGCGTGGGTGGGTGTCACCCACGGCCCTGCCGAGGTGGAGCTGATCATCGACCACCGGACGGTGCGGACGCTGCTGCTGCCCCTGGACGGGGGGGACACCCCGTACGTCGTGACCACGATGCCCCTCAACCTCGTGCCGCCGGACGCCGAGGTCCAGCTGGTGGTGCGCTCGTCGGTCGGCGGGGTGATCGGCTTCGCAGGTGCGGCCTTGCGCTGACCGGCCGAGGACCCGGTGCCGGCACCGACGGACGTGACGAACGCAACGCGGCGAACCGACAGGCAACCTCGGACTGCCCCCGAACGACTTATCCCTGCATCATCGAGCGACGGACGGTTGGTAATGGCACGCACTCTCCTGGTGGCCCCGGACGACAAGGGCGCCTACCCCAGCATCGCCGAGGCGCTCGAGGCGGCTGGTGACGACGCGGTCGTCGTCCTGGCGCCGGGCACGTACACCGACCCGGTCGACCTGGTGGGCGGCCGCCTCACGATCCAGGCCAAGGAAGGTCCCGGCACCGCGGTCATCGACCTGAGCGGCACGGACGACGCCGCGATGACGTGCGACAACGGCGGCACCCTGACGCTGCAGGGCGTCACGGTCCACGGCGGCTCGGGGGGCGGGATCATCGTCCGCGCCGCCGTGCTGGTGATGGCGCAGTGCGAGGTGACCGCCACGGGCGGGGCCGTGCTGAGCGGCACGAACCGCGCGGAGCTGCGGCTGGACCGGGTGACCATGAGCGGCGGGCGTGTCGGCCTCGTCCTCGACGACGCCACCGCGCAGGCCGTGGACTGCACGGTGCAGGACGTGAGCGACGACGGGCTGCTGGTCCGGATGGGCGCCGACCCCGTCCTTCGGAACACGACGATCACGCGGTGCGGTGGTCGTGGGGTGTACGCCTACCAGTACGCCAGGCCGGAGCTGGACGGCTGCACGATCAGCAACACGGGTGCGGCGGGAGTGGTCGTCGCGGCGGCGTCGTCGCCGGTGCTGCGGCGGTGCCGGGTCTCGGACACGCCGGGGGCCGGGATCGCGGTGGGCTCGGACTGCGGCGGCACCATCGAGGACTGCTCGACCGCCAACACGGCGGCCCCGGGCATCGACATCGAGCCCGGCTCCACGGTCCAGGTCGTCGAGACCAGCCGGCGAGCCGGGTCCGGCGCGGGGGTCGCGGACGGTCCCAAGCAGGACGAGGCGGCCGTGGAGGGCCTGCTCGCGGAGCTCGACGCCATGGTCGGACTGGAGGGGGTCAAGGAGGAGGTCCGCTCCTTGATCGACGAGATCCAGGTCAACACCTGGCGACGCCACGCGGGCCTGAGCGTGGGCTCGATGAGCTTCCACCTGATCTTCGCCGGAGCCCCGGGGACGGGGAAGACGACCGTCGCCCGGGTGTACGGCAAGCTGCTGAACGCCCTCGGCGTGCTTCCCAAGGGGCAGTTCCGCGAGGTGTCCCGCCGTGACCTGGTCGGGCAGTACCTCGGTCACACGGCCGAGAAGACCGCAAGCGCCTTCGACGACGCGAAGGGCGGCGTCCTCTTCATCGACGAGGCGTACACCCTGTCGCGGGTCGCGGGCTCGGGGGGCGACTTCGGTCAGGAGGCCATCGACATGCTGGTCAAGCTGATGGAGGACCACCGTAGCGAGATCGCCGTCATCGCCGCGGGGTACACCGGGGAGATGGCGCAGTTCCTGGACTCCAACCCGGGTCTGGCCTCCCGGTTCTCCAAGACCATCGAGTTCGAGAACTACGCCACGGAGGACCTGGTGCAGATCATCGACCGGATGGCTGCCGGGGACGACTACGAGATCCTGCCGGACGCGCTGGGGCTCCTCGAGAGCTTCTTCGACACCGTGGAGCGCGGACCGAACTTCGGCAACGCCCGTGAGGCACGCAAGCTGTTCGAGGGGATGCGCAAGGCGCAGTCCCAGCGGTTGCGCATGCTGGGTCGTCAGCCGGAGATCGCGGAGCTCCGCATGCTGGCCGCCGAGGACGTCAGGGCGACGGTGGCGGCCCGCCGCTGACGTGGTGCGCGCGGCTGCGGATCCCTAGCCCGACATCTCGACCGGGTCCTCGGGCAGCGCGAACGACGTGGCGTGACCACCGTGGAGCACCCACACCCGTCCCGGGTCGGTCAGCGCGGCAGCCGGCGGCAGCGCCTGCGCCGAAGGGATGCCCACCAGGCCCTGGAGGTCGCCGACACCGCTGGGATGCACGAGAACGACGTCCGCGGCGCGCACCGGGGCCAGCTCGGCGTCGGTCGTCCCACGGACGAGGGTGACGTCGCACCGCCATGCGCCGGGCAGCTCCTCGGGGCCGTCGGAGCGAACCTGCGGCTGCTCCGAGGGGACCGCGTCCTGCAGCACCACGACCGGTCGGGACGACGTGCCGGTGAGCGGGACGGCGCTGCCGGAGGGCACCACCGCCAGCGAGTCCCGGGTCACGTCGATCGCCTGCACGAGTCGGTCCCACCGCAGCGGGCGGCCGGACCGGATGGTGACCGTGGCACCAAGACCCACGGCTCGGAAGACGATGTGTTCCGCGACGACCCGGGACCCGACGACCGCGACCCGGGTGCTGCCACGGGGCGTGAACCACGAGCAGGCGACCCCGGGCGCCCGCCCCAGCAGCAGCCCGGCGTCGGGGATGGTCGGGGTCAGTCCCTGCACGGCGCTGGCTGCGACACGGTGCCGCGGAGCTGTCCACCACAGCCGGGTCACGAGAGGAACCCCCCGAACGGGCTGGTGGCGACGGCTCCAGCCCGCTGCTCTCCGTCGCACCGGCGGACCTGGGCGCCGGCCGCCTCTGCCGCCTCGACCAGGGCACCACACCCCTCGTCGAGCGTGGGCCCCGGGAGACCGCACAGGCGGACCACGGCTTCCAGCTCGACGTCGTCAGGCCCGTCAGCCCTGCTTCGGGCAGGGCCTGGTCTGCGGACGGAGAGGGACGTCACGGTCGTCACCTGGCTGCTCTGGGCCAGCACGTCCAGGAAGGGGGGCGCGTCCTGCTCCTGCCGGGCCGGCCAGGCCGTGACCCGGAAGGAGACCTGGCACTCCTGCGGCACCTGCCAGTCCCTCCACGTCTCCGCGACCTGACCCGGCCCGTGGATGCGGACGGATGCCTCGAACAGCGCGGCGAGCTCGCCGGGGGTGACCGCCCGCAGCTTCCCGTCCTGCTTGGCCAGACGACGCCTGACGCCTCGTAGGAGCGCCCCCATGGTGTCGGCGAGGTCGTCGTCGGACCACCGGTCGGGGGTCCGGGGAACGTGCAGGGCCAGCATGCTCAGCCGCTGCGACGCCGCCAGGTGCCGGAGCCCGCCGTAGACCATGGCGGCCGGGCCGTCGTCGACGTCCTGCATGGCGACCCCGCGGACGGTCAGCAGCTGGACGCTCACCTGAGGCCCGTCGGGCGGGACGGCTGCGAGCACGGACGTCGGAGAGGGAAGGCGGGCGGGGTGGTCGTCCGCACCCCACTCGTCGGAGACGAGCACGACCGTGACGCCGGCCGGGTGCTCGAGCATGCCGACGACGTCGTCGTCGAGGTCGAGGGTCACGACGACGCTGCCAGGCAGCACGGCGGAGGGCAGCTGCGACGCGTCGTCGTGCAGGTGGTGGTGTCGACGCCCCGAGGACCGGCACAGGAACCGCACGGCGAGCCACACCCAGTGGTGCCCCCACCGTCCGCCGATCGGCACGACGGGGACGAGGAGCAGACCCAGGCCGACGACCGTCAGGACGACAGCGACCAGGAACGACCTGTCCCCGAGCTGGCCATCGACGACAGCGACCCCGAGCAGCACCGCGGCCTGCCAGGCGACGACCTGGCCCACGTGGACGGGCCCGAGCATCATCCGAGGCAGGACCGGGCGAGGGCGCGGCGCGAGGGGGACGCCCTCGTCGTCCCCCTCGGGGCCGAGCGCCCCCGCCGAGGACACGGCGCGGGAGGGCGCGGAGGTCCGGGTCTGCGCCATCGACAGCACCGCCCGCCGCCCGGCGCGGCTCTGGGCTGCTCCGGTCGCGGACGCGGTGGCTCTGTCGGCGGCGGCTGACCGCGCGAGGCCCGGCCGTGCCGCGACCGCCCCGGCGGTGGCCCTCGGGGCGGACGTACCACCGGAGCTGGTCGTCGCCTCCGGACCTCCCTCGGCCGCCTTGGCGGGCTGGGCAGGGGCGGGAGCCACCGCTGCAGCGTTGGCTCCCAGCGTGCGGGAGCCGTCCAGGATCGGCGCGGTCGCCGTCAGAGCCTCGTCGTCCGTGGTCATCGGCTGTCCGTCCGTGAGCGGCGTCCGTCAACCACACCGACCACCGACCGGCCCACCGGCCACGGGCTGTCGTCAGCGCTGTCGACGGGCAGGAGGAGGAGGTCCGTGGTCGTCTCCGCGGTCGCGTCGTCCGTCTTCGGGCGTACCGGTCGGCGGGCGTGCCGAACGGGGCCGACCGCGCCAGGGGTGTCGGCGGGCCTACCGGGCCCGGACGCGTACGCAGCCCCGTGCTCACCGCTGTCCCTGTACGTGCGCATCCGGCGCCGCAGGACCGCCTGGGCAGCCATCGCGCCAGCGGCCATGCCCGCCACCCAGCCCGGGAGCCCGACCGCCGGGACGACGGACGGCGCAACGGCGCGCGCGCCGTCCACCCGACCCCCGACGGTCGTCACCTCCACCAGGGCCGCAGAGGGGGGCAGCTGTTCACCAGCGGCCGCCCCGACGACCGATCCTGGGACCTCGCGCAGGTCGCCTCCCGCCGAGCCACGGGGTCCGGACGTTCCGATGGCCCCACCCATCGGGTCTTCGGACGCCTCGTCCCCCGCGGGACCGGACAGGAACGCTGCAGGTGCGGGCCGTCGTTCCTCCCGCTTGCCGTTCCGAGCGGCCGGCGACCTCGGCCCCGACGGCGACGACGCCTGCGTTCCGGGCGGTGTCATCGGACCACGGCCCGTACCGACCGCAGGGGACTCGGGTCCGAGCCCTGCCCTCGTCCGCCCGTTGAGCGGCACGCGGGGCTCGACCCCCGCAGCTCTGCGCGCCGGGGAACTGGGACGAGGGCTGGCCGCGCCCGCCGCGCCCGCCGCCCGTGGGGCAGGCGGGGCTCCCTGACCCATGGGCGGAGGCATCATCCCGCCGGGGCGCGCGGACGGTGCCGCGCCCGCGGAGAGGGCCCTGGACGTGCTGCTTACCGTCGGGGACGTGGGGGCCTGGCCCGGTGCGCCGGCGGTGGCGGGCGCCCGGGACGGACCTGTGCTGCCGGAAGCGGCAGCAGACCTCGCCGGCCCCGTGGCAGCTGCCCCTGCCCCTGCCGTCCCGCGGCTGGGCGGCAACGCGGTGGGTCCCGGGGTGGACATGCCCGGTGACGAGCCGGCCACTGCGGAACCCCTCGCCGGCGGGGTCGCCCCCGAGGCGGCGCCGGTGGAGGTCGTCGTCCCCCCCGGACGTGTCGTCACGCTCGTGGCCGGGGTCGTGGTCGTGGTCGTCGACGCGCGCGGGTTGGTGGTGCCGGCTGCGGACGGGCGAGGGGTCGATGTGGTGGAGCCCGTCGTGGGCGAGGGCGTCGTGGTCGTGCCCGTCCGGGGCGGGGTCGACGTCGTCGTACCCGGCAGGGGCGAGGTGGTCGTGACGGGTGGCCTGGTCGCCGTCGTACCGCCGGACCCCGTGGTCGGTCGGGCCGTCGTCGTACCGGTCGAGGGCTGGACCCCCGACCTGACGGGTCCGGTGACCCCGGGCGCAGGTGCACCGATGACCGAGGTGGCGGGTCGGGGACCCGTGGTGACCGGTGAGGCGGCGCCTCCTGCGGCGCCACCTGCGGTGCCTCCGACGACCCCCGTGCCCGCACCCGGTGCAGCAGGGAAGAGACCCGGCGTCGTACTGCCGCCGGGCTGCGCGGAGGAGCCCGTGGCGGGCGACGAGGTCCTGCTCGTGGCGCCGCTGGCGACGGGCACCAGGGCGCCGACCACCGTGGCGCCGCCCGACCCGGTGCCGCTGCCTGCTGCTCCCGCGGACCCCGTGGACGTGCTCGACGACTGCTGAGGTGATGTCACGCCCGCCGACCCGCCGCCGCCCGAGGTCCCTGCCGCCTCGGAGCGGGAGCCGGACGACCCGGTCGTCCCGGGGTCCGCGATCCTGGAGGTGGTGGACACGGACTCGCCCTCCTGGACCCCCAGGGGCTGCATGCGCGCCTCTGCCTCGGCGTAGGTCCGAGCCGTCCGCTCCAGCACCGTCCGCAGCTCGGCGGCGATGGGCTCCTCGACCTCCCGCCGAAGGGCCGCCGTCTCCAGGCTGGGGGTGGGCCCGGCGGGGGGCGCTGCCGCCTGCGCCTCGCGGACAGCCGCGGCCATGCCCGGGCCCACCGCGGCCTGCGCCTTCTCGGCGGCACGCACGGCCTCGGCCGACGCCTCCGCCACCTGGGCCCACGCCTCGCTGTTCTCCCGGGCGATGACCATCTGCTCCTCGATCACCGCGAGCGTGGCGTCCACCTTGCGGGAGAAGAGGTCCCCGGCCCGCCCGGTCCAGGCGGGCTCGACCTGGGCGAGCTCGGCCTTGAGGAGCGACCGCTGGGTGTCCAGCAGGTCATGCACCTGGAGCCACCCGTCAGAGCGCTCGAGGAGCCGGGGGGGCAGGTCCGCATCGACGAGCCCGACGAGCTCGGCAAGGCTCATCGACGCGAAGTGGGTCATCGTGGGAGCACGGTCAGACGGCGCGGGGTGGGGAGTTCCGGCCCGGCGCGAAGATGTAGCACTCGTTCTCCGGGTTACGGAGCTTGCGCTGGCCCAACCGCGCGCGCGCGACATTGACGCGCTCCGCAGCGTCGTCGTCCAGCCGCTGGTACACCCGGCCTGCTCGACGCGCATCGTGCGACAGAGACTCCACGTGGCTTCCCAGGAGCCCCAGGAATGCCTGGGCAGATGCAGTGGTCACGTCACCGCGCCGCCTGACGCGGGCCGCCTCCAGGAAGCGAGCATCGGCTCCGACGGCATCCGCACCCGCCTCGATGACCCGTACGCTGACCTCCGCCCTCGGCCGCATCCTGTCGACCGCACTGTCCCTGACCCTCTCGCTGAAGCGCTCGAGGGCCGAGATGTCGACGCGGACGTCCCCGCCGCCGTTCACGCCGCGCTCGCGGGTTCGTCGTCGGAGCCGGGGTCAGGGTCAGGGTCGACGGGAAGCCCGGAACTCAGTGTGGCCGGCGCCTCTGCCTGCCACTCCAACCCGTCCATGAGGAGCGCCTGCTCACCCGGGCGCTGCGCGTACATGGCGCCACTCCCGTCTGCGAACATCACGTAGTAGTACTCGCCGTTCGCACCGCCGCCGGGCGCGTGCAGCCAGGTGACGGGAGTCTTGGGGGGCAGCTCGTCGCTCTCGCCGGTGGCGGGGCCCGTGGCTGCAGAAGGACCATCTCCGCCAGCGGCTGCAGAGTCGTCCTCTCCTGCAGCGTCGTCCTCTCCGGCAGCGTCGTCCTCTCCGGCAGCCCCCGAACCGGCCGCCGCCCCCTCGCCGGCCGAGCCGCTGGCCAGGGCCGCTTCGTTCTCCCGCTCCTGCAGCTCGGCGTACCTGTCACCATCCCAGGTCGCGTCTGAGTCCTCGAGGTACGGCAGGTAGCCGTCCGGCGTGCCCCAGGCGCTCGGGTCACTCCCGCCCCCGCCGAGGTCGACGCTCTCGCTCGGAGGCGTGTCCGACAGTTCGACCCACCCCTCACCGATCAGGTATCGAGCGACGTCGAAGGAGCTCAGCCCTCCGCCGTTCTGCGAGAACCCCGCTACACGGGCCGGCGCGTCAGGGTCGTACGTGAACGTCGGGGTAGCGGCGATGGCCTTGCTCGCAGCGGCGTCGTCCTGCTTCTCGTACGTCTCCTTGCAGATGACCACATCGTCGCGCGACACGCCCAGGTGCTGCTGGTAGTTCTTCAGGGCCATGCCTGCGAACCTGTGCGTCTGCTTCATCCCGGACATGAGTTGTGCGACCCCGCCCGCGAGCTCGATGGCGTTCCTGGGGTCGGGCAGCCCCAGCTCGGCACCGCCGGCATGGTCATAGTCGGGCTTCAGGGACCGACAGAAGTAGTACGCCGTCTCCGCATTCGTCGCGAAGCGGTCCAACGCGGCAGGTTCTACGTACGTGCTGTCGCCCAAGGCGGCCGCCTCCTTCTGGTCGTGGTTCCCGGCTTGACGGTAGGACCCCCGACCGGAGGTCTGAACGGCATCTAGGTGTTCCCTCGGTGTCGCTGCACCCCACGGGGGCCCTCGTCCGCCGGATGGCCGGACGAGGGAGCGGAAAGGTCCTCGGGCACACCTGAGGAGGGGTCGTTCACAGATGCGTCGGGACTCACCGGCCGACTCGCTCCTGGGGGGACACGTCGACCGGCCGACAGCAGCATCGGCAGACCCTTGGTCGACGGGTCACCCCCTACCCCGCCCGACGACCGGGATCCTCCCTGCTCGGCGTCACCGGCCGGTCGTGCGGGCTCGGCGGGTGGGCGGGCGCGACGGCGGCGCTTCGGACGTGCGTCAGGCGAGACCAGCTGCGGCGTCGTGTCCAGGTCCCTGCCCACGGCGTCGTCCTCACCTCGCTGGTCCGACCCCCCTCCGGCCGGACGGCGATCCGCCTTGCGCGTTGCCCGCGGCGCGGTCCACGCCCCCATCGAGCCAGGCGCGGACGCCGGCGAGGGACCGACCGGCCCGCGCCCCTCACCGACGTGCGGGGCTTTCGGCGGCCGTCCGCTCGGGTCCCCCAGACTCGAGGCGGCCACCTGTGACCTGTCGGCGCGGACGGGCATTGACGCAGCATCCGTCGAGCCCGCCCGCTCGCCCAGCTCAGGCGGCTGCGGACGTTCCCACCGGGGGCCTGACACGGCCGGCTGCGCCTGCGGCTGCGTGGCCGGCTCGTGGCTCTTCCGGTCCCCCCCACCGCGCTGGACCTCGCCCTCTCCAGCCCGGCGGCGATCCGCTCCCCGCGTCGCCCGCGGCACGCCCGTCACCCCGGTCGCGCCAGGAGCGGACATCGGAGAGGGACCGACCGGCCTGCGGCCCTCACCGACGTGCGGGGCTTCCGGCCGCCGTCCACTCGGGTCCCCCAGACCCGAGGCACCCCCCTGCGACCCGTCGGCGCCGTCGGGTACTGACGAACCACCCGTCGAGCCCACCTGGCCGCCCAGCTCAGGCGGCTGCGGCCGCTCAGACGCCCGGGGGCGCTTCTTGGTGAGCGGTCGACCCGACGTTCCCGGCAGCCCCGGCAGCCCCGGCATCCCCGGCGGTGTCGTCACGTCCGGCGGCGCCAACGGCGGACGCTCACCCAGCTCCGGCGACCCGCAGCCGCTCCGGCGTCTGACGACGCTGCTTGGCCGGCGGACGCCCCGGCGGCATCCCCGGAGCACCCGGCATCCCCGGCATCCCCGGCATCCCCGGCAGCCCCGGCAGCCCCGGCGGTGTCGTCACGTCCGGCGGCGCCAACGGCGGACGCTCACCCAGCTCCGGCGACGCGCGTCGCTCCGGCGTCTGACGACGCTGCTTGGCCGGCGGACGCCCCGGCGGCATCCCCGGAGCACCCGGCATCCCCGGAGCACCCGGCATCCCCGGCATCCCCGGCATCCCCGGCAGCCCCGGCGGTGTCGTCACGTCCGGCGGCGCCAACGGCGGACGCTCACCCAGCTCCGGCGTCCCGCAGCCGCTCCGGCGTCTGACGACGCTGCTTGGCCGGTGGACGCCCCGGCGGCATCCCCGGAGCACCCGGCATCCCCGGAGCACCCGGCATCCCCGGAGCACCCGGCATCCCCGGCATCCCCGGCAGCCCCGGCAGCCCCGGCGGTGTCGTGACGTCCGGCGGCGCCAACGGCGGACGCTCACCCAGCTCCGGCGTCCCCAGCCGCTCCGGCGTCTGACGACGCTGCTTGGCCGGCGGGCGCCCCGGCGGCATCCCCGGAGCACCCGGCATCCCCGGCACCCCGCAGCCCCGGCATCCCCGGCAGCCCCGGCAGCCCCGGCGGTGTCGTGACGTCCGGCGGCGCCAACGGCGGACGCTCACCCAGCTCCGGCGTCCCCAGCCGCTCCGGCGTCTGACGACGCTGCTTGGCCGGTGGACGCCCCGGCGGCATCCCCGGAGCACCCGGCATCCCCGGCATCCCCGGCAGCCCCGGCAGCCCCGGCGGTGTCGTCACGTCCGGCGGCGCCAACGGCGGACGCTCACCCAGCTCCGGCGTCCCCAGCCGCTCCGGCGTCTGACGACGCTGCTTGGCCGGTGGACGCCCCGGCGGCATCCCCGGAGCACCCGGCATCCCCGGAGCACCCGGCATCCCCGGAGCACCCGGCATCCCCGGCATCCCCGGCAGCCCCGGCAGCCCCGGCGGTGTCGTCACGTCCGGCGGCGCCAACGGCGGACGCTCACCCAGCTCCGGCGACGTGCGTCGCTCCGGCGTCTGACGACGCTGCTTGGCCGGCGGACGCCCCGGCGGCATCCCAGGAGCACCCGGCATCCCCGGCATCCCCGGCAGCCCCGGCAGCCCCGGCGGTGTCGTGACGTCCGGCGGCGCCAACGGCGGACGCTCACCCAGCTCCGGCGTCCCCAGCCGCTCCGGCGTCTGACGACGCTGCTTGGCCGGTGGACGCCCCGGCGGCATCCCCGGAGCACCCGGCATCCCCGGCATCCCCGGCAGCCCCGGCAGCCCCGGCGGTGTCGTCACGTCCGGCGGCGCCAACGGCGGACGCTCACCCAGCTCCGGCGACGTGCGTCGCTCCGGCGTCTGACGACGCTGCTTGGCCGGCGGACGCCCCGGCGGCATCCCCGGAGCACCCGGCATCCCCGGCATCCCCGGCATCCCCGGCATCCCCGGCATCCCCGGCATCCCCGGCATCCCCGGCAGCCCCGGCGGTGTCGTGACGTCCGGCGGCGCCAACGGCGGACGCTCACCCAGCTCCGGCGTCCCCAGCCGCTCCGGCGTCTGACGACGCTGCTTGGCCGGCGGGCGCCCCGGCGGCATCCCAGGAGCACCCGGAGCACCCGGAGCACCCGGAGCACCCGGCATCCCCGGCATCCCCGGCATCCCCGGCGGTGCTGGCATGACGGGCGGCGCACCTCGCGGTGGAGTTGTCGGACCGAAGGGCACCTTGGCAGCCATAACCGGCGGCGCACCGATGCTCCCCATCACCGGCCTAGGACCCGCACCCACCACACCCAACACCGGCTGCGCACCGATGCTCCCCATCACCGGCTCAAAACCCGCACCCACCACACCCAACACCGGCTGCGCACCCGGGTTCCCCACCACAGGCTCAGAACCCGCACCCACCACACCCAACACCGGCTGCGCACCCGGGTTCCCCACCACAGGCTCAGAACCCGCACCCACCACACCCAACACCGGCTGCGCACCCGGGTTCCCCACCACAGGCTCAGAACCCGCACCCACCACACCCAACACCGGCTGCGCACCCGGGTTCCCCACCACAGGCTCAGAACCCGCACCCACCACACCCAACACCGGCTGCGCACCCGGGTTCCCCACCACAGGCTCAGAACCCGCACCCACCACACCCAACACCGGCTGCGCACCCGGGTTCCCCACCACAGGCTGAGGGCCCGCACCCGCCACACCCATGACTGGCCTCGCCCCCGCGTCACCGAGCCGGGCCGGTGGCGCAACCGCGCCCAGCGGGGTCGGCGCCGGCCCAGGGCCCTGGAGTACGGGCGCGGCCCCCAGCGCAGGCATCGACCCCATCGTCGGCGCCGGCCCTGGAGCCGGCGCTTCTCCTGGTGCGGGCATCTGCCCGAGCACCGGCATCGGGGGAAGGGGCGGCGTCATCTTCATGCGTGGCTTCGGGTCGGTCAGCTGGGCGGGAAGACCCTTCGCCAGGCTCTCGAACTCCGCGTTCCACACAGCCATCTTCTGGGCGACCAGGATCGCCGCGTCGTCCCAGATGGCAGCTCTTACCTGCTTCTCAGGCGGCACCTTGCGCCACACGGCGAGATTCTCGAGGAAGCCGCGCTTGTCCGTCTTGTTCCAGGTGGAGGTGGCGTTCTGGACCGTGACGTCGAAAGCGCGGAGGATCCAGTCGCGGAAAGCGATCGTCGCGTTGCCCGCCGTTCGGTACGTGGCCTCCATCGTGCTCACTTCGCTGCGGAAGGCGGCCAGCTCCCTCTCGAGCTTCCCCATGCGGTCGTAGAACACGTCCGCCGGTTTCGCGATCCACCCTTGCTGCAGGGCCGCCACCCTGCTGTGGAGGTATTCCTCCTGGAGCTCCACCATCGCCCCGATCTTCCTGTAGCGGTCGGCGGCGTTGAAGAGCAGCTCTGGTCGTGCTTCCAGGGCAGCCCGCCGCAGGCGCTCCAGGGTCATGAACCCGACGCTGCCCTTGTCCGCTTCGCTCGGGACCGTGCTCGCCCGTGTGTCGGCGGAGTGGTGGGCGCGCTCGGGGTTGTGCTTCCACTCCTCCCGCTGACGCTCCTCGTTCTTCCGCCTGTCACGGACCGCCTCGTGGTGGGCACGCACGCGCTCCCCGTCGCGCACGGGGTCCACCCAGGACTCGCTCATGTCGTGGGCGGGACCCAGGTGAGCTGGACCAGCTGTTGGCCCACCTGCCGGTTGACCAGCCAGGCCCGGCCAGGCGGTAGCTGACCGGACTTGACCGTGCCGACCAGCACGCCCTCGTCCTTCGGTGCCGACATCGCGATGCCGCTCGCGCCGACCTCGCCCAGGGTGCGGAGGAAGGCCTCGTACAGCGCACGGGAGGCGCCTCCGCTGCGGCGGGTGATGACCACGTGCAGGCCGACGTCCCGCGCGTGGGGGAGAAGCTCCAGCAACGGCTCGAGCGGGTTGTTCCCTCCAACCGTCACGAGGTCGTAGTCGTCGACCAGGACGAACACCCTCGGCCCTGTCCACCACGATCGGGCGCGGAGCTGCTCGGGGGTGACGTCATCGCCTGGCAAGCGAGCGCGAAGGTAGTCACGGACCTGCACAAGTGCCCCTTGGGCAGACTCCACGCTGCTGCTGTGGGCGACCAGGTGCGCAGGGGGCACCTCACCGAGCAGGCCCCGCCGGAAGTCGACCACAGCCACCATTGCCTCGCTCGGCTCGTAGGTGGTCACCACCTGGTGCGCCAGCATCCGGAGGAAGGCGGTCTTGCCGGACTCCGCGTCGCCGAACAGCACGGCATGGGGGTGGGCCGAGAAGTCGAGTACGGCCGCCGACAGGTCCTGACCGGACAACCCGATCGAGAGCGCGAACGGCGACGTCCTGACCGCCGGCGGCACGGCGTCCAGCGTGACCGTGGCCGGCAGCATCCTCACCGCTGGCGCCGCGGGACCGGGCCAGGCCGCGGCAACCCGGCGGACAAGGTCCTCGACGCCGACCGACAGGTCCTCCGCCGTCGAGCGGCCGTCGATCCTCGGCAGCGCCCCGAGGACGTGGTGCTCGCTCGCGATCACCCCCCGGCCCGGTGCGTTCTCCGGCACGGCGATGGCGACCCGCCGGTTGACGAAGGAGTCGAGGGGGTCGCCGAGGCGCAGCTCCACCTTGGCGCCGAACATGTCGCGGACGTTGGGGCGCGTGTCCACCGACCTCGGGGCCGAGACCAGGAGGTGGATCCCGAACGACAGCCCCGTGGTCGCCAGCTCGGTCAACGCACCTTCCAGGTCCTCGAACTGGTTGCGCACGACCTGCCAGCCGTCGACCACCAGGAACACGTCGCCCCACGGGTCCTCGGCGAAGCGCCCCTCGGTCTTGGCTCGACGGTACCCGGCCATGCCGTCGATGCCGTGCGTGGCGAAGAGCCGCTCGCGCCAGGCCAGCAGGGACGTCATCTCACCCACGGTCCGCCTCACGGCGTCCGGGTCCATCCGGGTGGCGCCGCTACCGACGTGCGGCAGGCCCTGAAGCGACATCAAGGACCCGCCACCGAAGTCGAGCAGGTAGAACTGGACCTCTTGCGGCGTGTGCGTGAGCGCCAGGGAGCAGACGAGCGAGCGCAGCATCGTGCTCTTGCCGCTCTGAGGCCCGCCGTTGACGAGGAAGTGCCCAGCGGCCGAGGCGAGGTCGGCCGTGAGGTCGTCGCGGCGCTGCTCGAGCGGCTTGTCGACGATGCCGAACACGCCCCGCAGCCTCACCGAGCCGGCCCCGAGGGACGCCGTCAGCCCACGCACCGGGTCCTGGTGCAGGGTGGGGAGGAGCTGGTCGAGGGTGGGCGAGACCGTGAGCGGCGGCAGCCACACCTGGTGCGCAGGCGTCCCGCGGCCGCGCAGCCGGCCCACGAGCACCTCCATGACCGACTCCGACAGCGGGTCCTCCTCCTCGGCCTCCTCGGCCTCCTCGGCCTCCCCGGTCTTCTCCGGCGTCCGGACGGCCACGTAGCCGGTGGTGAAGTCCTCGACGCGGGGCCCGTCCTGCTCGACGGGCCTGGGCCGGGCGTCCACCTCCTTGTACGTGCCGGACACGTACGCCGTCTTGACCCTGACCAGCTCGTCCGTCCCGGCCTTCAGGTACCCGTGACCGGGGGCGCGTGGCAGCTCGTAGGCGTCGGGGACACCCAGGACGGTGCGACTCTCCGACGCCGAGAACGTCCTCAACCCGATCCGGTACGACAGGTGGGTCTCCAGGCCGCGGAGCCGTCCCTCCTCCAGCCGTTGCGAGGCGAGGAGCAGGTGCACACCGAGCGACCGTCCCACCCGGCCGATCTGGACGAACATGTCGATGAAGTCGGGCTTGGCGGTCAGGAGCTCGGAGAACTCGTCGCAGACGATCATGAGGCTGGGCAGGGGGGCGAGCGGCGCACCGGAGGCGCGGGCCTTCTCGTAGTCGCGCTGGGAGACGAAGTTGCCTGCGCTGCGCAGGAGCTCCTGGCGGCGCACGAGCTCGCCGTTGATGGCGTCCGTCATCCGGTCGACGAGGGCGATCTCGTCGGCCAGGTTGGTGATGACCGCGCTGGTGTGCGGGAGCTCGTCGAGCAGGGCGAAGGTGGCCCCGCCCTTGAAGTCGACGAGCACGAAGTTGAGGACCTCGGGGCTGTGGGTGAGCGCCAGACCGAGGATGAGCGTGCGCAGGAGCTCGCTCTTGCCGCTGCCGGTCGCACCGATCAGCAGCCCGTGCGGTCCCATGCCGTCCTGGGCCGACTCCTTGAGGTCGAGGTCAACGGGCAACCCGTCGGGACCGACCCCGATCGGCACCCGCAGCCGGTCACGGTTGGGGCGCACGGTCCATGCCTGGTCGGTGTCCAGGGTCCTCGGGTCCTCGATGCCCAGCAGCTCCGCGAGCCCCAGGTCGGCGCTCAGCGACCCGCCACCGGCGCGCGAGGCCACCGACAGCCGGAACGGCGCCAGCTGGCGGGCTAGCGCCTCCGCCGAGTCGCGGCCCATCAGGTCCGGACGGCCCATGACCTCGCGGCCGTCGCTGGTGCTCACCGCCAGCTCGAGGGCCTGCGGGACGGCTCCTCGTGCGGTCACCCCTGGTGCGACGACGCCGAGCAGGAGCACCTCCGGCTCCAGCATCCGGGGCGGGGCGCCGGAGACGTCCAGCAACGTCACCCCGTGGACGCCGCCGTCCGTCATGAGGTGGTCGGACCCTGCGGTGTCACCGCCGTCGAGGAGCACGAGCACGTGGTGGCCGTGCTGGGGCGGCAGGGACCGGGAGAAGCGAGGCCGGCTGGCGACGACGTCCTCCAGCATCGCCTCGAGCCCCGTGACGGTGGAGGAGAGCAGGCGGAGCGGGCCCAGCGCGTCGGTCTTGGTCGGGTGCTGGTTGTGCGGCAGCCATTTCACCCAGTCCCACTCACCGTGCAGGTCCGGTGAGGCGCACACCGCCACGAGGAGGTCGTCGGGGGCGTGGAAGGTCACGGCCTGACAGATGAGCGCGCGGACCAGGTCGCGCCGCCGCTCCAGCGCGCCCTCGACGTAGACCCGACCGAAACCCCGCAGCGCGAGGGCGACGGGGAGGTCCGGGACCACGGAGTACGTCGCCACGAACTGTCGTACCGCGAGCGCGCACAGCGGCTCCAGGTCCTCGACGGGACCCGTGGACGGCGGCACGATCCTGGTGGCGAGCTGCTGCGGGCCGACCCCGATCCGGACCACTGCGAAGTCCTGGTCGTCCGCACGCCGCTCCCACAGGCGGTAGCTGGCCACCGTCGACCACAGCCGGTCCGGGGCCGGGTGGCGGTAGAGCACGGCCCTGCGCTGCTTGACCGCAGTGCGCCGGACCGCTCGCCGGTGCTGCGCCAGCTGACGCATGTACTCCCGCCTGGTGAGCGACATCTCCAGCTTGCTGGGCTGACCGCTCTGACCGAGCACCTGCATCATGACCATGCCCAGCATGGACACGCCGAAGAGCCCCCCCACGACGTACGTGAGGACCCCGCCACCACGGCCCGCGAACAGGAAGGCCATCGCCGCCGTCCCGGCGATCATGGGGACGATCATGAGCATCTGCTGCCACATGCGGCCGCTGGGCGGGGGGATCTCCGGAGGGGGGTCGAGAACCACCTCACCGGACGGGACCTCCGGACCAGGACGGCGGGCGGCGCGTCGCAGGACGACGGTGGACATCCGGTCCTCCTCACTGGGCGTTCCCCCGGTACGCACAGGGATCCGACCATCACCGTAAGTACCGTTTCCCTGGGTGCCCATCCCTGAGGGCCAGCACCTAGGGAAACGTGCAGCGAGCCCACGGCGCAGGAGTGACAGACATGACGGACGTCGCCACGACCAAACGTCGGGACCTGGCGCGGGTCACCGTCGTCGGACCGGACCGGCGCCTCGACGTGGCCGCCCCGACCGACATCGCGCTGTGCGACCTGCTCCCCGGGTTCGTCGCGAGGCTGGGTGACGGTCTCGGCGACGACGGCGAGAAGCACGGTGGCTGGCGGCTCCGCACGGACGCCGGCGAGGCTCTCGACCCGGCGCGCACGCTGGCGCAGCAGCAGGTGCGCGACGGCCAGCGCCTGCACCTCGTCCCCGGCGACGAGGACTGGCCAGAGGTGGACTACGACGACGTCGTCGAGGCCATAGCGCAGGGCGGCCGCGACACCGGTCGGGGCTGGCGACCGGCGACCACCCGCGCCACGGGCATGGTCGCGATGGTCGCGGTCCTCGTGGTCGGGCTCGCGGTCCTCACCGGCGCGGGCCTGTCGAACGGACCTACCGGGGCGGTGGTCGCGGTGACCGGCGTCGTCCTGCTGCTCGCGGGGGTGGTCGCCGGGCGCCCGCTGAACGACAGCGGCGTCGGGGCCCTCCTCGCCCTCACCGGGGTGCTGCACCTGGCGCTGGCGGCCGCGTTCGTCTCCTCGCCGTCGACCGGCTCGAGGTGGGAGCTCGACACCGGTGACCTGCTGCTCGCGTCCTGCGCGCTCGTGCTCGGCTCGCTCTTGGCGCACGTGGGCGTGGGTGCCTGGCTGCGCGTGTGGAGCGCAGGCGTCGTGGTCGGCAGCGCCGGGCTGCTGGCGTCCGCCCTGTCGATCCTCGGGCTGGACCGCGTCGCCTGCGCGGCTGCGGTGGTCGCGGTAGGGACCGCGGCCCTGGCGGTCTTCCCGCTGCTGGCGATGCGGCTGGGACGGGTGCCGGTCCCGGTGCTCCCCCAGACGCCCGACGACCTGCTCGCGGACCAGCCGCGTCCCGACCCGACCATGGTCCGGTCGGCGGTGCTGCGGGCCGACGAGCTGCTCACCGGGTTCCTGGCCGGCTCCACGGTCAACGTGGTGGTGTGCCAGCTGGTCCTGCTGCAGGACGGTCGCCGCACAGCCGTGGCCCTGGCCCTGGTGACGGCAGCAACGTTCGCACTGCGTGCCCAGCTCTTCCCGACGGTCCGTCACCGCCTCCCGCTCCTGGTCGTGGGCGCCGTGGGGGCCCTGGCCGTGGTCCTCGCCATCGCGGTGGCGGCTGCGTCGGTCCCGGGTCTCGTCCTGGTGCCGACCGTGGTCCTGCTGGCGGCGCTGGGAGTACTCGCGGCCACCGCGTCGGGCAGGGGACCGGCGCTGAACCCATACCTGCTGCGTGCGGCGGACCTGCTCGAGGTCGGCCTGCTCATCGCCGTGCTTCCCCTCGCAGCCAGCCTCCTGGGGCTGTACGCCTACGCACGAGGGCTGGGGGGCTGACGACGCGTGCCTCAGACCAACCGGCGCGACCGGCTGCACTCTTACCAGTTCATGGTGCAGCGGATGGTGTCCGCCTTCGTCACCTACGACACGGACCCCATCCGGTCGCCGTTCCGGAAGGGCGGGACAGCCGTGTTCGTGGGGACGATGCTGGCCGTCGTGATCATGGCCGGGTGGGGTGTGTACGGGCTGCTCCGGCCCGGCGGCTCCACGTCGTGGCGGGTCGACGACACCCTGGTGATGGAGAAGGAGTCAGGGGCGACGTTCGTCTACCGCAACGAGGTGCTGTACCCGACGGCGAACTTCGCCTCCGCCCGCCTGCTCGCCGAGCCCGGCTCCCGGGTCAGGGCCGTGGCTGCGGCGTCGCTGGCCGGCACGCCGCGCGGCGACGTGATCGGCATCCCCGGCGCCCCGCAGTCGCTGCCGCGCTCGGCAGCGCTCCTGACCGGGCCCTGGTCCCTGTGCTCCCGGCCCGTGGTCGAGGACGGTGCGGTCACCGCGACCAGGTCGGTCCTGCTCGTAGGCCAGGTACCGCCCTCGGGCGAGGCGCTCGAGGGTGCGGCCGTCGTGGTCCGGACAGGTGACGACCGTACGACGGCGCTGGTGTGGCGGGGGCGGCGCCACGTCATCGACCCGGCCGCCGTGGACGCCCTGGCCCTTGGGCGACAGGACGCCGTCGTGGCCGAGTCCTGGTTGGACGCGCTGCCGAGGGGCGCCGACATCGCCCCCGTCCGCGTGGACGACGTCGGTGCGCCCTCCTCCGCCCTGGACGGCGCCCGGGTCGGCCAGGTGGTCAGGGTTCGGAGCATGGTGAGGACCGAGGACTTCTACCTGGTCCGAAGCGACGACCTGCTCCCACTCAGCCCTCTGCAGGCCGCCGTCGCCGTCGGCGCGGCCTCGACCGTGCCCGCCTACCAGGGCGCCACGCCGGGGTACGTGGACCGTGGGCCGGGTGAGGTCGCCGCAGCCCCCCGGGGCGAGCCCGCTCCCCTGGCCCCCGAGACACTGGCCCCTCCCGAGGCGCTGCCGGACCTCCAGCAGGGCGACAGCTTCCTCGCCACCTGCGCGGTCTTCGACGGAGACCTCGGTCCTCCGTCGTTCGTCACGGCAGTGCCGGACCTTCCTGCGGGGCGAGAGGCCACCGGGGTGGCGGACGAGCCAGCGGTGGACGAGGTGCACGTCCCGCCGGGTCGGGCTGTGCTCGTCGAGGCACCCACCTCGGCGGAGTTCGGGGCCGGAGCGATCGCCCTGGTGACCGACACGGGGCGGCGGTACGGGATACCGGACGTCGAGACGGTTCAGCGTCTGGGGTACGGCAGCGAGGATCTGGTGGTCATGCCGTCTGCACTGGTGGACAGGGTTCCCGCGGGACCGGTACTGGACGTTGCACGGGCCGCCCAGCCCAGTGGCCTGTAGCCCGCCATCGACGTGTAGGTATTCCCCCGGTCAGGGGCTCTACAACGGGCCCGGCAGCGCACCTAACCTTCTTGACCAAGCCACCATTCGCGTGGCTCCGGGGACGGGCACCACGATGCCTCTCCGGCCCGCAGGAGCAGGAGGAACACATGGCAGGCGACACCGGGACGACCCTCGTCAACGACGCGGTCCTCAAGACACGCATCAAGGCCGGCACAGAGCTGGACAGCTCCCTCGGCGTCATCAACGGCAAGCTCAATGGGATCAGCGCCGAGGTGAACGCTGGCCTGGTGGGCAGGTGGGGCGACGCCCAGACGACCGCCGTCAACAACGTCGCCACCCAGGTGCGCACCCTCCAGGGCATCGTCAACCGGCGCACCGCCTACCTCAACACGTACCTCAGCAAGACGCAGACCGACGACGACAGCGCCGGCAAGAATGTCACGAGGGGCGGCGCAGCTGTCGCAGCGGTCAACTTGCCAAGAGGCCAGTGACCACGCACGTCGTCGGCCAGCTGGGCCGAGGACCTGCGGCAGCGCTGGCCCAGCACGCGTTCTGCACCCCGCCAAACCAGAGCGTCTCGGACGCACTTACACAGAATGGATAACCCATGGCAGATGTCATCCAGGTAATCGATGCCTCGGTCCTCGCGATGATCGGCGACATGGACACCCAGAAGAAGCAGCTGGACTCCGACAAGAGCGACATGGACAGCCAGGACAAGGCCGTCCTCGGTGGCTGGGAAGGCGTGAACACCGAGACGTGGACCCGCATCCAGCGGGAGTTCGGGACGGCCTGGGTCGAGTTCAACCAGGCGTTCCAGGAGCTCATCCGGGTGACCGGGTCCAGCCAGCAGGACTTCAAAGCGGCACAGAAGGCCCTTGCCGACGGGATGGAAACCATCTGACGACGGTTGCTCTGAAGCAAGCCCGGCGAGCCCCGTGCTCGCCGGGCTTCCTGTTGTCTGCCCTCAGACCTGGTGCCTGTCCCTCAGATCGAGCCGGACCGGTCGAAGAGCGGGCGAGGCACCCCGTCAGCGGGCGCCGCTGGTGCGGGCAGCACCCGTCGACCGAGCCTCCAGCCGTCGCGTCGACCGCGGCGCCCTGTCCACGCGGCCATCCAGATGAGCAGTGCGACGACCAGGGCCCCGGCGGCGACGGCACTGGCCGCGCGGACTCGGGCCCTCTCCTCCTCGGCGGCGGCCAGCGCCGCGGCGTCTACGTCTCCCATGCCCTGAAGCTGCGACTCAGGGGCCTGGTCCTCAGCGGCACCTTCAGTGACGGCCCGCGTGACGTCGAGCAGCCCCGCACCCACGAGGTCAGGGTCCTCGTTGCCGATCGGGCCCGCCGTCCGCTTGAGGCGTGCGATGACCCCGGCCGGGTCCAGGTCCGGGCTCGTGGCGATCACCAGGGCGGCCGCGCCAGCCGCGAAGGCGGCGGCAGGCGCGTTGCCCTCGGCCACGGCGTGCCCACGGACCCGAGCGGCAACGGCCACGTTGTCCCCGGGGGCGACCAGGTCGACCGCCGGGCCCGTCTCGGAGCCGGGGAGCACCGTGAGGTCCTGCGCCATCGCGGCCACCCCCAGGACACCGTCGTAGGCGGCGGGGAAGGCGGGCCCCTCGAAGCCGCTCGAGGAGTCGCGCACCGGCGCCACCACGAGGACTCCGGCGGCGGAGGCGTCCGCGACGGCCTCCCTCACCTCGGCGTCGTCCTGGGCGAGGTAGCCGCCCACCAGCACGATGTCGGCCTCCGCCTCGACGGAGTAGCGGATGGCGGCGGCGAGACCTGCGGCGGTGCCCGAGCTGTCGTCCTCCGGGTTGGCGAACCATGGCGACTCGGACACGACGACGGGCAGCACGACCGCGTCCGGCGCCAGGCCCTCGAGGCCGGCGTCCTCGATCGGCTGCGCCACCAGGAGGCTTGCAAGTCCCGTACCCAGGCCGGCGCAGTCCACGTCGCCCGGGGAGTCCCCCACCACGTCGGTCGCGAAGCTCCGCCCCCGAGCCACCCGCCCGCTCAGCTGCGCCTGCTGCGCGTCGACGCCCGACGACAGCACCGCGATGGTCACCCCCGAGCCCCGCGTCTGCGCCGCCGCGGCGGGCAGGTCCCACAGGGTCTGCGGCCACGGCTCCGGGGCGAAGGACTCACCCGGGAGGACGCAGTCGTCGCGACCGGCCGGTTCCTCAGATGTCTGCACCGAGGCTGCCGCCTGAGTCACCGGGAGCGCGAGAAACAGCACGGCTGCGACGCCGGTACGTCGGACGCTGCCCTGGCGCGGCCCGCGAGAGGAGCCCGGGTACGTCAAGGTCTTGCCTCCGTCCCGGTTGGCCACGTCTCTGCCCACAAGTGTGGCGCCGGCCCGACCATCGTGTGCTCGTCGGCTAGGCGTTTGCTCGGTGAGGGTGCGTCCGCGGGGCCTTCAGGACGGAGGATCGGCTTCCGAATGAGTTGATGTGTCGCGCCACATCGGCGCGCACGCCTGCCACGACCCACCTGCAGAAGGGACGCCTCATGGACGACGAGGTCCGACGGATGGAGTCGGAGATCGACCAGCTCATGGGGGAGTACCAGGAGCTCCAGAAGAACCTCGAGCTCATGCAGGCCGAGATACTCCGGGTGCAGGCGACCGCCTACTCCGAGGACGGGCTGGTCGTGGTCACGGTGGGCCCGCAGGGTCACCTGCTGGGGATCCGCATCGACCCGCTGGTCAACCGGCGTCCCGGGACCGATGAGCTCAGCGCGTCGATCATGGAGGCGGTGCACAAGGCGGTGGCCCTCGCCCAGGAGGAGGTGGCCGCCATCACCCGGCAGTACGTGCCGGACGGCATCGACCACGAACAGCTCGGGTCCTTCGACATCTCGAGCATGGTGTCGGGCTTCAGCCAGCGCCTCACGGACAGGGGCTGAGAACGATGGTGAACTCGAACAGCTCCCCGGACCCGGCGCCTACTGCCTCCGGGACCACCGCGGCGGCGAGTCCCATCGCCGGGGCTGATGGGCCGTCGCCGTCCGGTGGCGGCGGGACCAGCAGGCTGTACGTCGAGCCCAGCGAGCTGGACAGCGCAGGAAGAAGCCTGGTCGACGCCGGCGCGGCCTTCAGCACCGCGCTGGCCCCGCTCTTCGCGCGCATCCAGGCGATCGAGGCACTCAGGCCCGCAGGCAACGACGCTCCCGGCAAGGCCTTCCACAACGGACCCAGCGGCTACGACGCGCAGGCGGAGGCGTTCAGGACGTCGTCGGGGGGTGTCGGTGACGTCTACGCCACATACGGCAACGCCGCTCGCGCGGCGGCGAAGACGTACAGGGACGCCGACAACGCGGCCGCGTTCGGTGCGTCGCACGTGGACCTGGGGTCCGGCAAGCTCGACGCGATCGCCAAGTCGGGCAGCGGGGGCCCGGCAGGGTCGACGGCGTCCAGCGCGGAACCCCCCGCGGAGGACTCAGGCGGCGCGAGCTAGCTGAGAAGCGCACGGCGAGGCGGAGGTGGCAGAGCAGTCGATCTAGAGGCGGGAGGGTGTCAGCGTGGCTCTGGACCCACCCTCTGGCCTAGACGGCTTCGTCACCGTCGTCCTCGGGCAGGAGTGGCCTAACGGCAACGAGGACCAGCTCTTCGACCTGGGGGGCCTCTGGTTCGACGTCATCAAGGTCCTGTACGACGGGATGGGTGACGCGTTCACGGCGCAGGGTCAGGCGATCGGCGCGTGGAGCGGGGACGAGGCGTCCGAGAAGTTCCACGAGGGCATGAAGAAGGTCCACGGGCCCGATGGCGTGCAGAGCCTGGGCAAGGCCGCCGAGGGACTCGGAAAGCTGGCCTACACGACCGGCGCGGACATCCAGAAGACCAAGTTCACCATGATCATGGAACTGATCATGCTGGCGTTCGAGATCGCCATGGCGATCTGGAAGGCGTTCTTCACCGGCGGGGCCTCGTTGGCCGCCATCCCAGCGCTGCAGAAGATCAGCCGCATGATCATCCTCAAGCTGGCGAAGGAGCTGCTGCAGAAGCTCGCCGACCTCGGGGTGAAGGGGGTCATCAAGGAACTGCTCGGGGCAGCGGGCCAATTCCTGGGGAAGGAGCTCGGCAAGCTCGGTTCCTCAGCCTTCTACAAGGGCGTGGGTCGCGCCGCCCTCTCCGAGGCCGGGGATGAGGCCTTCGAGGAATTCGCCATGGACGCCGCCTCCCAAGGGCTGCAGATGGCTACCGGAACCGCAGACGGGGTGGACGGGAAGTCGCTCCTAGACTCCGTCCGAGGCGGGGCGGCGGGAGGCGTGGGTGCCGCCGTCACTGGTGGTCTGGCGTCGCGTCCTGGCAGGAACGGATTCCTCAGCAACGCGGCCAACGAGGTCGTCGCCGAGATCGGGGGGGAGATCGGTGGCGGCGCTGCGTTCGGGCAGGCACCCACCCTCGACGGCATGGGCATGTCCTCGACGTCGGGGGCGATCTCCGCGGGCGCCACGGGGATCATGCGCCCGGCAGCCACAGTGCTCGGCGTCCGTCCTATGCCCGGGAGCTTCGCGCCCGGGCCTGGGCTGGCGGCACCCGGAGCGGACCTGACGGGAGGCGACGCCCAGCCGTCTGCCCCGGGGTCGGACGCCACGGGAGGGGCGGCCTTGGCGGGCGCGCCGGGGACCGACCCGGGCGGGGCTGGCGACGCTGGGGGCCTCACCGCTCCGGCGGTGCCCGCGACGTCAGCGACGCCCGGTAGCAGTGCCACTCCTGGCTCGGACGCCGCACCCGCCACCGGCGTGGCTGACGGCAACGCGGGCGCTGCCACGGCACGCGGGGGCGAGGTCGGCATCGTGTCCGGTGGCACCGGGTCGACCAACGGTCCCGCCATCGTCCCCGGTCGCCCGGGGGTGGGCAGCGTCCCCGGGATCGCGTCAGGCGGGGTCGGTCCCGGCAGTGACAGGGGGGGCAAGGACAGTGGCGGCGCGACTGCGCCAGGCAATGCTGCCGGGCCCGTCCAGCAAAGCACCGCCCAACCCGGCGCCCAGCCCGCGACCGCCCAGCCCAACGGCCAGCCCAGCACGCAGCCCAGCACGCAGCCCGGCGCGCAGCCCGCGACCGCCCAGCCCGGCACCCAGCCCAGCGTCCAGCCCGCGACTGGCCAGACCGCCACCGGCCAGCCCAGCACCCAGCCCACCACCGGCCAGCCCAGCACGCAGCCCGGCGCGCAGCCCGCGACCGCCCAGCCCAACGGCCAGCCCAGCGTCCAGCCCGCGACTGGCCAGACCGCCACCGGCCAGCCCGGCACCCAGCCCGCCACCGGCCAGCCCGGCGCGCAGCCCGCCACCGGCCAGCCCGGCGGGCAGAACGCGACCGCCCAGCCCAGCGTCCAGCCCACCACCGGCCAGACCGCCACCGGCCAGCCCACGACCGGCCAGCCCAGCGCCCAACCCACCACCGGCCAGACCGCCACCGGCCAGCCCAGCGCCCAACCCACCACCGCCCAGCCCGCCACCGGCCAGCCCAGCACCCAGCCCACGACCGGCCAGCCCTCCACGACCACCGCCCAGCCCACCACCACCCAGCCCGGCACCCAGCCCACGACCGGCCAGCCCACGACCGGCCAGCCCAGCGCCCAACCCACCACCGGCCAGACCGCCACCGGCCAGCCCAGCACCCAACCCACCACCGGCCAGACCGCCACCGGCCAGCCCAGCACCCAACCCACGACCGGCACCCAGCCCACCACCGCCCAGCCCAGCGCCCAGCCCACCACCGCCCAGCCCAGCGCCCAACCCACCACCGGCCAGACCGCCACCGGCCAGCCCAGCACCCAACCCACCACCGGCACCCAGCCCACCACCGCCCAGCCCAGCGCCCAACCCACCACCGCCCAGCCCAGCGCCCAACCCACGACCGGCCAGACCGCCACCGGCCAGCCCAGCGCGCAGCCCGTGACCGGCCAGACCGGCACCCAGCCCAGCACCGGCCAGCCCGCGACCGCCCATCCCGGCACCCAGCCCACCACCGCCCAGCCCACGCACCGGTCAGACCGCCACCGGCCAGCCCACCACCGCCCAGTTCGGCACCCAGCCCACCACCGGTCAGACCGCCACCGGCCAGCCCAGCGCCCAGCCCACCACCGCCCAGACCGCCCAGCCCGCGACCGGCCAGACCGCCCAGCCCGCGACCGCCCAGCCCGTGACCGGCCAGACCGCCACCCAGCCCACCACCGCCCAGCCCGCGACCGCCCAGCCCACCACCAGCCAGCCCGCCACCGGCCAGCCCGGCACCCAGCCCACCACCGCCCAGCCCACGACCGGCCAGACCGCCACCGGCCAGCCCAGCGCGCAGCCCGTGACCGGCCAGACCGGCACCCAGCCCACCACCGCCCAGCCCACGACCGGCCAGGCCTCCACGACCACCGCCCAGCCCACAACCGCCCAACCCACGACCGGCCAGACCGCCACCGGCCAGCCCAGCGCCCAGCCCACGACCGGCCAGCCCACAGACCGGCCAGCCCAGCGCCCAACCCACGACCGGCCAGACCGCCACCGGCCAGCCCAGCGCGCAGCCCGTGACCGGCCAGACCGCCACCCAGCCCACCACCGGCCAGCCCGCCACCGCCCAGCCCGGCACCCAGCCCACCACCGCCCAGCCCAGCGCCCAACCCACGACCGGTCAGACCGCCACCGGCCAGCCCACCACCGCCCAATCCGGCACCCAGCCCACGACCGGCCAGCCCTCCACGACCACCGCCCAGCCCACCACCACCACCCAGCCCATCACCGGCCAGCCCAGCACCCAGCCCACCACCGCCCAGCCCGGCACCCAGCCCGCCACCGCCCAGCCCGGCACCCAGCCCGCCACCGCCCAGCCCGGCACCCAGCCCACGACCGGTCAGACCACCACCGGCCAGCCCGCCACCGCCCAGCCGAGCACCCAGCCCGCCACCGGCCAGCCCGGCACCCAGACCGGCACCCAGACCGGCACCCAGACCGGCACCGGCCAGCCCACCACGGCGCAGCCCACCGGCACCCGTCCCGACGCGTCTGTCACCGCCGCGCCCCAGCGCGACGGCACACCCTCCCGCGGTACCGAGATGGACACGCCCGTCGCCGGGACCGACCACAGCCCGCCCAAGCCCAGCGACGCCCAACCGCGCCCAGCCGTGGTCGACGACCCGGGCAGCACCAGCGACACCTCGTTCAGCCCCAGCCTCGGCAGCGACCCCACGCCGGCCAGCGCGGACAATGGCCCCTCCACGTCTGAGGACGCCTCCACAGAGACCGCACCAGGGGCAGCCCCAGCGCCCGCCACCCCCGCCACCCCCGCCACCCGCCCGGTCGCGGGAACCACCCCGGATGTCGGGACGTCGGGGAGCAGCACCTCGACCAGCAACGCGGCCTCCACCCCCGGCACGTCGAACAGCACGAACGCGGAGACCGATGCCGCGGAGGGCAGCCAGCGCGCACCGGTCGCTGCCGTCACCACCTCGGTCGACTCGTCCAGCTCGCTGTCCGACCGAGCGCCCGAGACGGACGAGGCCGGACCGCCCGCAACGCCTGCCGCGACCTTGAGCGATCCTGCCGATGCCGCGGCGAGCCAGCAGGTCACGGACTCTCCAGGAACCACCGCTCCGGCCTCGGTCGAAGGGACCGACGACTCCAGCCCTCAGCTCGTCGAGAGCTCGGGGGCACCCGTCCCGTCGGCCGCCTCCGTCTCTGCTGGCGCTTCGGTCGACGCCACGGTCGACGGCGGCCCGTCCGGAACCGTCGCCCCTGGCACGGACGCCACGTCTGAGAGTGCGGGCAGCCCCTCGGCCACCGCCACGGTCGGCCGACCCGGGGTCGCGTCGCCGAAGCCAGCACGACGCCGCAGGAAAGGCCGCTCGGTCGCTGCCGAGGCGGTCGACCCCGGCGTCCCGGCCGGCACCCCTACGGAGCCCGCTGACACCGCTCCCCTCCAGCCCGACGTCTCCGGTGACCTCGCGGCCACCTCGGACACCAGCAACCCGGAACCACGCACGGACGGCACTGGCGTCGACACCGACGACGACTCCGCCGAACCGTCCAGCGAGGCCGGCAACGACGGCACGGCCGGCGGCGGCACCCGAGGGGTGGGCGGCGGCACCGGCCGCGGAGCGGGCGGCAGGATCGAACCGGTCCCGCCGGTCGTCGCCGAACCCGCCTCGCCGTCCACCGCCTCTGCACCTCCGGCCGTGGGACCCACGAGCGACGCGACCGACGCGCAGGAGCCGTCGGTCGCACCCGCCGTCGACCCGCTCGCCGCCCTCCTGGGTCAGGACGCCGTCGCGGCCGAATTCAGGCCGTCCCCGGACTGGAGCCCGTCCCCCCGCGCGACGGAGGACCGAGGGTCTGCGACGCAGGCACCCCCGGCCGACGACCCCCGCACCGAGGCCGGCACACCGGACCGGACGCCGCTCGCCCGACCGCTGGCTGACCTGACGGAGGAGAACCGACTACGGCAGGTCGGGGCACGACTCATCGCCGGGTCGACACGACTGCGGGGTGGCCTGGGGTTCGGCATCGGCCCGGCCAAGGGCGGCGATCCCGTCGCTTTCCGGAACGACCTCGGGGGCGTGACGCCGGATCCTCGTGCGTTCACGGTCGTCGGCCACGGTGCCCTGTCGGGCGGCGCGATGCTCGGACCGGACGGACCCATCACGCCGCAGGAGCTGGCCGCCGCCATCCGTGCGGACCCCCGCTACCGCAGCCGCACACCTGTCCGGCTGATGGCATGCCACCTCGGCGCCCGCCCGGCCGACGGCATCGCGTTCGCCGAGGCGCTCGCCACAGCCCTCGGCGCCCCGGTGTGGGCGAGCACCTCGACGGTGGCGACGACACCGGCCACCCCGACGAGCGTGGTGGGGGTCGTCGACACCGTCACCGGGACCGTCCGGCCGTCGCCGGCCGGTCAGTGGGTGCTCTTCGTCCCGGTGCTGGGTCCGGACGGGAGCACGTGGTCGGTCCTGCGTGCCGATGCCGGAGCGACCTTCACGGCCACCTCGTACCGGCCGGCGTCCCCATCGACCTGGAACCACTTCGGGGCCTCGGCGCCTGCGCCCGTCGCCGTCTGGTCGCACGGCCCGTCGGACATCGCGGCCGATCCGGTCTCCGAGCTGGTGGCGCAGGCCGAGGCCGCGGTGCACTCCGCTGTGCAGGAGCTGGACCTGCGGACCGCGGACCTCGAGGCCGCATCGGCCGCCCTGGACGCCGCGTCACCGGACGACCCGGACCTGCAGGCCCTCATCGACGCCCGCGACGCAGCCATCGACGACCACGCCGACGCCGAGGAGACCCTCGCCACCGCCGAGGCCACCCTCGCCGACGCACACCCTGACCCCGCCGCCGGAGACGACCTCACCGCGGACGCGGTCGCGCAGCCTGACCCCACCCCGACGCTCAGCGCGGCCGAGCTACTCACGCTCCACTACCTGCGCGCCGAGGCCCGTCAGGACGCCCAGGTCGCGGTCGCCGCCGCCCAGGTCGCCCTCACCACCGCCAGCACCCGCCTGATCACCACCGCCCACGACGCAGCCACCGCGCAGACCGCCCTCAAGGCCACCCCCACCGACGTCACCGCACACGACCGGCTCGACCAGGCCCTCACCGCCCACGCCGACGCGATGACCGCCTACGAGCAGGCATCCGACGACCTCACCACCGCCGAGGAGACCCTCGACGACGTCTCGTCCCCCACCTGGCAGCCCAGCACCAGCACCGAGGACCTGCAGCCCAGCCCGGTCTCCACCCCACGGGCGGACCTGGTGGCGCAGGCCGAGGCCACGGTGCAGTCCGCCCTGCGCACCCTGGACCTGCGGACCGCGGACCTCGACGCCACAAACGCCGCCCTGCACGCCGCGTCACCGGACGACCCGGACCTGCAGGCCCTCACCGACGCCCGCGACGCAGCCATCGACGACCACGCCGACGCCGAGGAGACCCTCACCGCCGCCGAGGCCACCCTCACCGCACTCACCACCGCCACCGATCCCACCGGTGACCCCACCACCGCGACCACCGCGACGAGCACCGCGGACCCGGACCCCGCCCCGACGCTCACCCCCGCCGAGCAGGCCGCCCGCGCCGAGGCCCGTCAGGACGCCCAGGTCGCGGTCGCCGCCGCCCAGGTCGCCCTCACCACCGCCAGCACCCGCCTGATCACCACCGCCCACGACGCAGCCACCGCGCAGACCGCCCTCAAGGCCACCCCCACCGACGTCACCGCACACGACCGGCTCGACCAGG
Organism: uncultured Actinomycetota bacterium; assembly: GCA_963759255.1. Taxonomy (GTDB): domain Bacteria; phylum Actinomycetota; class Actinomycetes; order Actinomycetales; family JBBAYJ01; genus Aquipuribacter. The sequence goes on along the minus strand of CAVWYQ010000003.1, from coordinate 252,652 downwards.
CCCTCACCGCCCACGCCGACGCGATGACCGCCTACGAGCAGGCATCCGACGACCTCACCACCGCCGAGGAGACCCTCGACGACGTCTCGTCCCCCACCTGGCAGCCCAGCACCAGCACCGAGGACCTGCAGCCCAGCCCGGTCTCCACCCCACGGGCGGACCTGGTGGCGCAGGCCGAGGCCACGGTGCAGTCCGCCCTGCGCACCCTGGACCTGCGGACCGCGGACCTCGACGCCACGAACGCCGCCCTGCACGCCGCGTCACCGGACGACCCGGACCTGCAGGCCCTCACCGACGCCCGCGACGCAGCCATCGACGACCACGCCGACGCCGAGGAGACCCTCACCGCCGCCGAGGCCACCCTCACCGCACTCACCACCGCCACCGATCCCACCGGTGACCCCACCACCGCGACCACCGCGACGAGCACCGCGGACCCGGACCCCGCCCCGACGCTCACCCCCGCCGAGCAGGCCGCCCGCGCCGAGGCCCGTCAGGACGCCCAGGTCGCGGTCGCCGCCGCCCAGGTCGCCCTCACCACCGCCAGCACCCGCCTGATCACCACCGCCCACGACGCAGCCACCGCGCAGACCGCCCTCAAGGCCACCCCCACCGACGTCACCGCACACGACCGGCTCGACCAGGCCCTCACCGCCCACGCCGACGCGATGACCGCCTACGAGCAGGCATCCGACGACCTCACCACCGCCGAGGAGACCCTCGACGACGTCTCGTCCCCCACCGCACCGGGGTCGCGGCCGAGCGGGACCCCGCGGTCGGGCAGGACCGTCGACCCGGACGGCACCACCGCGCGCGAGGGCTCCGTGGGCTCGCTGTCCGACTGGCTGCGCCGTTCACCGGGGTCCGTGGGCTCGCTGTCGGAGTGGGCGGCGGACCTCGGCGCACCGGACACCGACCCAGCGCCCGACCGGACCGACGACCGGTCGCAGGAGGTCGTCGACGCCGAGGACGCGGTCCAGGCCGCCCGGCAGGACCTGGAGCAGCGCGCCGGCGAGCTCGAGGTCGCGACCTCCGCCCTGCTGGGCGCTGCCACGCAGACCGAGGCGACGGCCACCGCGGCCCTCCTGTCCTGGGAAGCGGCGGTCGACGCCCACGCGTCCGCGGAGGAGGCCCTCGGCCAGGCCGAGTCGACGCTCACGGCCCTCACCCGTCCGACCGACGCTGAACCGGCCCCGGGCACCCGACCCACGCCGACGGCGCCGACCCCGGTGACACGCCTCGACGCGCAGGAACGGGCGGCCCTCCGGGCGGACCGGGACAGCGCCGTCGAGACGGTCGCAGCCGCCCAGGTCACCTGGGAGTCACGCAGCCGTGACCTGTTTGCCGCAGCGGCTGCGGTGGAGGCGGCGCAGGCGGGTCTCGACGCTCCCCACACCGACGTCGACGCCGCCCAGGCGGCTCTGGAGCAGCTCGTCGACTCGGAGGCCGCGTACGCCACCGCGCTCGAGGCGCGCGACGACTCGCTGACCGAGCTGGAGCACGCAGAGGCCGACCTGGAGCAGGTGACCGACCGGCTGGACCCGTGGTCCGGCCTGCGGGGGCTCGGGGACGTCGCGACCTGGTCCTCGGCGGTGCTGGGACAGGATGCGTCGGACGCCCGGTTCGAGGCCACGGTCCCCTGGTCGACGCCCGCGGCTCCGGTCCTCACGTCATCGGACCTCGTCGACCGTCGACCTCCCGAGGTCGGAGCAGCCCTCGACCCGGACCAGCGCGCGGCCGTCATCCAGCACGTCCTCCAGGGCGCACGGACGGTACGGGCAGGCCTGCTGCTCGGCGCGCCGCCCGGGGAGGACGGCAGCGTCCACCTGCGTCGGGGCGGGCACGTGGCTCCCGACGCACGAGCATTCACCGTGGTGGGCCACGGGCGAGCGGACGGGCGGGCCATCCGCGGCGCGGCGGGCGACATCAGCCCCGAGGACCTGGTCCTGGCGCTGCGGGCGTTGCACGCCTACCGCAAGGGCGACCCCGTCCTGCTGATGTCGTGCTTCACCGGTGTGGGCGGGGCCGCCTCGTTCGCGGCGCTGGTCGCCGTGCTGCTGGGGGTGACGGTGTGGGCCCCTGCCGGGTCCGTGACGACCTTCGAGCACTCCCCCGCCTCCGTCGTCGGGCTGGTCGACGTGAGGACGGGCACGGTCCGGTCGCAGCCCGAGGGTCGCTGGGTCCGGTTCGAACCGCTCTTCTCCCCCGCCGGCAGGCCACTGGTCGCCGTCTCCTTCGTGGAGGACTCGTCGCACGTCCCGGTGCAGCACCGGCCGGCAGGCCCGTCACCGATGGCCACCAGCGACCTCGGCGAGGTCACGACGTGGGCGACGGTCGGGGCGTTGGGCTTCTCCGTCCCGTCCGACGGAGGGTCCCACAGCGGGTCGATCATGGAGGAGATCCATGACTCGGCGTTGCTGGTTGCGGCCCGCTCCCAGAATGCGTCGATGGCCGGGTCCCCGGCGGGGGCAGCCGAACGGCTCCGCCGCGCCTCCTCGTCCTCGATCCCCCGCCCTGGGACGCCTGGACAGTCCGGGCCCATGGCGGGGGCCATCGAGCCGGCCCGTGACCAGCGCCTCCCGCGGTACCTGGCCGCCGACCCCACACGGCGCTCAGTGGGCAGGGGCCTGCTGGTCAGCGTCGAGTCGGACGCGGGCGGCTCCTTGTACACCGTCCTGCTCCGGACCCTGCGGACGGACAACCGCCTGCAGCGCGCGGTGGGGGACCCGGGGCTGAAGCAGGTCGCCGCCTACGTGGCCGCCGCCACCGAGGGCGGGAGGGGGACCAGGTCGCTCATGCAGCTGCTCGACCCCGACACGACCTTCACCGTGCCGCACGCGGTCGGGTCGGGGACCTCGACCATCTCGGTGCAGCTGACCCTCGGTGACGGACCGGCCATCCCCCTCTCGCCGGCCGATTCAGCAAGGGCAACCGCAGAGAGGATCGTCGGGGTCAGGGGAGCCAACGAGACGCGCGGGCGCAGCGGGGAGACACGCTCGCTGGCCCACGGCCACGAGCTCAGCAGCACGACCACTCGAGGGTTCGCTGCCTCGCAGGGGCTCACGATGAGGGCTGGGTGGGGCAGCGCGCTGCCGTACGTCGGGCCGACGGCTGGCCGGGTCGGGACCGCCCTCGACGCCCGCTCCGGGTGGAGCCGCAGGGACCAGACGCAGGCCGGCTCCATCCACCAGCACGTCCAGGGAATCATCGGCGACGGCCAGCCCAAGCACTTCAAGGTGCCGATGGTCCTCCGCGTGGCGGTGCAGACCGGCACGCAGACGCGCGACCACCCTGCCGTGGCCATGACGGGCGAGCTCGCCTACCCGGCGCAGATGCTGGCAGTCGCGGAGGCGGAGACCGAGCTGGTCGCGGCCGAGGAGGAGAGCACGCGACGTGCAGGACTGCTCAGCGCCACGGTCGAGGATGTCGTCGTCTCACCCGGCGGCGTCGACGAGGTGCTGCGCAGGCTCGCCCGGGGCAGCAGGAGCACGGGCGCGCCGGCGCGAGCACGACCAGGGCCCTGGAGCAGCTCACCCAGTTCGGGAACCCCATCGGGCGCGCCGTACGCACGGAGCTGCACGGGAACAAGATCTCCAACCTGGTAGGGCTGGCCGTCAGCGGCAGCCTGGTGTCCCCCTGGATCTCCCTCGAGGGGATGGAGGGCGCCGGTCCGGCGACCGACCGACCCAGGGCCGTGCTGGTCTCGTCGCTGCGGGTCGGCAAGGTCTCCAGGGCCGGCAGCTCGACCCTCACGTTGACCCACATGCAGCAGGCGATGACCCGGACCGTGGTGGGCGTCGAGCGCACCGGGAGCTGGAACGGCGCGGTGTCCCTGGAGGGCGGTGGCAACCTCCTCGGAGCCACGTCGAGCGAGTGGAACATCGACCTGGCGGCCAGCGGCAGGCTCTCTGCCGGCACCGCCACCACGCGGAAGACGACGCGGACCACGATCGCCCAGCCCAGGGCCACGCTGAACGAGACCGCCGCCAAGACAGTGCTGCTCACGGCAGAAGCGACCCTGTCGGTGCAGGTCATCACGATGTCCGGCAAGAAGGGCACCTGGCTCGACCCCGTCGAGGTACCGGTCACGCTCGACCTGCGTGCGCCCGAGGAGGACGTGCCCCTGCTCCTGAGCTGGGCCGACGAGGACACCCACGGCGTCGCACCCGGCGGGCCGGTCGCCCTGGGGTCCGCACCCGAGCTGTCGTCGATCGCGGAGAGCGCACCCGCCGAGGCGGCAGCCGCACCGGTCGAACGCGGCAACGTCGCCACCGAGATCGAACCCGCGGACGAGGTCGTCGCACCTGACTCTCCCGAGGGGCCCGCACCCCAGCCCCGCAACCGGCCGGACCACGAAGCGCTGCCTGTCGCCGGTGGCGGTCTGGGCGTGGCGTTCGTCAAGCACCTGGTCAACGCGCACCAGGTCCTGCCCCAGATCCTCGGGAGCCTGGAGCTGGACAAGGAGGCACCGGGCTGGCGGCAGGAGGACGACATCGCCCACCGGGTCTACCTCGCCAACATGTTCAGCGCCGGCAGCCTGCTGGCCAGCAACCCTTCGCTCCTCAGCCCCGACGGGATCACCGCGACGTTCGTGCGGAACACCGGCGACGGCGGACGGCAGACCGTCACCGTGTCGGTGACGGCAGAGAACATGGGCGAGGTCCGCTCCACCCGTCAGCTGCGCAAGGTCAGGCTGGCGCTGCAGCGCGAGAGCGCCGAGTGGACCGAGACGACGAGCCAGACCGCGCGGACGTTGACCGGTTCGGCCGACGGCGCGGTCGGCGTCGGTGCACGGTCCACCGACGCGTCGCGCCCCGGGACCACCGTGGGCTTCGACGGTCGCGGTGACTACCGGTCGACCTGGGTCCGCGAGACCGATGAGATCTCCGGGCTCTGGAGCTACCAGGACCAGACCCTCACCACCGACGGTCCCGGGGTCCAGTTCGAGCAAGGGCTCGTGTACCGGATCCGGATCCAGACGCAGACGGACGGGACACCCGCGCAGTGGACGGAAACCACGGTCGCCGGCACGTCGTTCGTCGTCCGCCCCGCGGCGTTCACCACCCCCGTCGGCCAGCAGCAGCCGGCCTCCAGGGACGTCGCCACCCCGGCGGAGCTGCTCGGTCCCCGAGACCGGCCGCTAGGGGTCGAGGGCTCCCACGAGCTCCGCCAGCTGGCCTACGAGAAGCTGGCACGCCAAGGGGTCGAGCTGAGCAGCGTCCTCCGCACCGCCCTGGACAGCATGCTGAGCCCGTCGAACCTGCTCCTCCGGATGGAGAGGTACCTGAGTCCCAGCGGGCACGCGCAGGTGCTGTCCGGCGACCATCCGGGCATCACGGTCACCCTGCGCGCGAGTGCGTCCGGGGGGAAGGCTCTCGGCATCACGGGGACGTTCGACACCGGGGAGCGCGGCGCGCCCTGGAACATCACCCATCTGAGGCGAGGCACGTCACGCAGCACAGCCCTGGGCGTCGGCGGTACGCCGGGTCGCCGTGTCGGGGCACCAGAACCGGCAGGCGCTGCCGAGGCGGCTGCCGAGGGAGGCACGCGACCCGTCGCCAAGGTCTCGGTGCCCTACGACCGCACCTGGACCACCGGCCGGTCGTCCGGGTCGCTGGACGCCCACTTCATCAACAGCAGCACAGAGACGATCGACGTCGGGACCGTCTTGGAGCTCGTCCGATGGGATCTCGACTGGGACCTCCGGGTGGACATCGACGGCGACGCACCGCTTCCCTGGGGGTGGGGGCCCCGCCTCCCGGCGTTGGTCCGCCCCACGCTGGGACTGCCCTTCTCGCCGCAGCCTGAGTCCAGGGTCCGCGCCACGCTTGACGTCCTCATGCAGCCGGAGCGCCTGGCGCCGCCCACGCCCCCGATGTCACCCCAGGCAGCCGGGGAGGCCGCGAACGCCGAGGGCCCGGCCGAGCCGGCCGAAGGTCGCGGGCTCCAGTCCGCAGCGTTGCCAGGTCTCGTGACCCCACGCTGGCTGTTCCCCGTAGGGGGCGACCGAGAGCCCGTGCTGAGCGAGGTCTACCGCCTGTTCGAGGAGAACGAGGCCTGGGCGAAGGAGAGCCCCAACTTCACCCGGGACATCCTGGAGTTCGTCACGCTCAAGAAGCTGTCGGGGATGCTCGACCTCCTGCTGGGCAGCGGGCTCGTCCTGACCACCGGCGTGAAGAACCGCTTGGTCGACCGTTCGGTGCGCCTCGTCCTGACCGCCCGGTGGGAAGGCGCCCTCACCCCCGTGAGCACCACCGTTCCTGCTGACGGCGCCCCCGCGGTGACGCGGAAAGCCACCCAGAAGCGAGTGTGGCTCCGCTTCGGCCTGGACCAGAAGAGGCTCGGCGACACCAGCAGCGACACCCAGCAGCTGGGCGGGTCGCTCGGGGTCGACACGGGCTCAGGGGCGGCGCCGCTGACGAACGTGACGGGTGGCGTCGCCGCCGGCAGCAGGCCGGGGCGGTCCAACGCAGCGAACGGCGGGCCCATCGACGGACTCATCTCGTCGGTCGGCCACACCGGCTCCTCCAACAGCTACAAGGGGCGCCTCGTCTTCCAGATGGCACTCGTGTCCACGAACAGCACCTCCGAGAACTCCTTCGGGCTGGGCTGGTTCTGGTCTGGTACCGGGGACCCGGTGCGCAGCGAGGAGATCGCGGTGGACGCCGAGATGTCGGTGCCGGACGCCGTGCTCCACCTCGCGGAGCCGGACCTCGAGCACGACATCGGTACCCACGCAGTGAACATCCCCATCGACGTCACCGCGCCGAAGCCGCTGCTGACCGAGGTCGTGGACCCGCGCACGAACCCGGCCCCCCACCCGCTCGACCTCACGGGGCGGCACCTCCTCTCGCCCCACGCGAAGCTGAGCACGATCGAGCCGGTCGTCAGCGCCCAGCTGTTCCAGCACGTCGCCGCCATGCTCGACGCGCACCTCGACGCCACCGTCCTCGCGGGGCTACCGCAGGCCGGAGCCGGCACGTCCGGGACGGTGCAGAACGACAACCTCCGCAAGATCCTGAGCGTGACGAACCTGGGCGCGACGTTCGACGAGCTCATGAGCCCCGGAGGACACCGTAAGGACGTGCTCGTCCAGCACGCGGCGCTCAGCGGCCTCACCGGACAGCCAGCGGTCTCGCTGACCCTCCACGCGAAGGCGTTCCACCCGCAGCACCTGGGGTTCGTCCTGTCGGACGCTTCCACGACACGACTGTTCGGCCAGGCCTTCGAGCCGGTGGCCAGCGCCACGAACACCACCACCGGGGACGTCTCCCCCAGCGGCGCGGCGTTCGACCCGGGCACCGACAGCATGCGGAAGGGCGGCGACAGCGTCTCAGGGCGAGTCGGCTACTCGCACGAGGACACCACCGACCATGGCGTGAACCCCTACATCAGCTACCTGACATTGCCGTCGCACGGGCGGGTCGGGTGGAACGCCGTGGTGCGTACCGGGCTCGAGGTGACGGTGACGGCGACGTTCCCGGGGGGCGACCGGAGAGGCGCCAGCACCGTCACGAAGACCTTCCGGGTCCCCGCCGGCGCGGAGTTCCTCCTCTCACCTGACCTGATGGCAAGCCTCGGGGTGGACGTCCGAGCTCCGCTGCGACCGGAGTGGTTCCTGGGGCCCTTCACGGACACCGCAGCAGATGACACCCAGAAGATCCCTCGCGTCGGCGGCAAGGACGTCGTGGCGGTCCACGTCGGAGCCAACCACTTCGAGCTGAACTACCGCGGGCGGACGTTCACCCCAGGTGACGCGGTCAGCGTGCTCAGCCGAGACCGGCAGCACGACTCGCTGGAGGAGCCGCCGCTGGTCCTGGTGCACAGCGGAGGCGCCGTCGACGACACCGTCGCCGCCAGTCTGGTCGAGCAGATCGCGTTGAGCCTCCTCACCGAGGTCATCATCGCCGTCCCCGCAGGCACCAGCCCGGCCGCGGGCTGGCGCCTGCACAGCTCCGCGGCCGAGGGCTGGGAGCACGTGGCCGATCTTCGGAGCCATCTGGACCCGGCCGACGCCCCTGCCCAGGAGCCGGAGGGACCTGCGTCCGACGCATCCCCCCAGGCAGCCGAGATCGAAGCGGCCTCACCCGAGGCATCCCCCCAGGCAGCCGAGATCGAAGCGGCCTCACCCGACGCATCCCCCCAGGCAGCCGAGATCGAAGCGGCCTCACCCGACGCATCCCCCCAGGCAACCCACACCGAACCGTCCTCACCCGAGGCATCCCCCCAAGCAGCCGAGATCGAACCGTCCTCACGCGACGCATCCCCCCAGGCAGCCGAGATCGAACCGTCCTCACCCGAGGCATCCCCCCAGGCAGCCGAGATCGAAGCGGCCTCACCCGAGGCATCCCCCCAGGCAGCCGAGATCGAAGCGGCCTCACCCGACGCATCCCCCCAAGCAACCCACACCGAACCGTCCTCACCCGAGGCATCCCCCCAGGCAACCCACACCGAACCGTCCTCGACACCTCGCTTCGACCCGAGGTGGACGCTGCCGGAGTACGGCGTGGCCCTGCCCACCCCCCTCGGTGACACCGAGCCCGGAGCGGTTCGTCTGCACCGGACGGGGGGCTCAGACGTCACCACCGTCAAGGTCCTCGACGACAGGGGGGCCTCGAGCAGTTCGGAACCTGCCCCCTTGCTCCGGTACCGGGGACGGGACTTCACCTCGAACGCGGACCTGGCGGACGCCCTCACGCAAGACCGCCGCCCGAGGGACAACGCCCCGCTCGTCCTGGTGGGCACCGAGCCTGCTCCCGGCATCGACCTGCGCCAGCGGGCCCGCGATCTGGAGGCGGCGCTGTCCACCCCGATCGTGTTCGCGGCGCCGGGAGACACCGGGTGGGTCCTGCACAACGCCGACAGCTCGATGCCTGTCGATGACCTGCTGCAGTACCTGAGCGGGACGGTGGGGACTGAGGTCGAGACGGCCGGTGGCGGGTCAGGTGACGCCTCCTCGCACCAGGCCGTCGGTAGTCGCGAGCCCAGCGAGGTCTCGTCGCCCCGAGCTGCGCAGGAGTCCCTGCCGGCCGGTCGCACCAGGGACAACCCGTTGTTCGACATCTCGCCCAGCGCCGTGGTCGGGTCCCCGAGGCAGGGGGAGTGGGCCGCGAACGCGGCGTTCTCCCAGGACCTCGAGTCGGTTGGCACGGCGGACAGCGAGAGGCTGGTGCCCGACGATCCGGCCGCTGCCGTGCCGTTGTCCCCCCGCTACGCCGCCCTCGTGTCCAGCAGGGCGTTGGACACCGCGGTCGTCCGTGCGGACTCGAGAGGTCCGTCGCTCCAGACGGACCTGGCCCTGCCCCGGCCCGGCACGTGGGACGCGTCGCTCCTGGGCCAGGACGCAGCGGGAGCCGAGTTCACCCCGTCGACGTCGTGGGTGCCGTCCCCGGCCGCGGCCACGCCGAGCACCGCGCAGGCCGCCGCCCCCCGCGCGGTCTCGGAGCTGGGCCAGGCGGCGGCGCTGGTGCTGTCCGAGTCGACCGAGATGACCGGCGGTCTGGTGGTCGGTGCGCCGTCGGGCCGCGACCCCGAGCAGCACCGCGCCCAGGGCCTGAGCGTCGCCACCGACCACGACACCTTCACCGTCGTCGGGCACGGGGACCGTTCGGGGACGCTGATGGGTCCCCGCGGGCCCATCAGCCCCAAGGTGCTCGCCGCTGCGATCCTCGCGTCACCCTCGTACCGGGGAGGCCCGGTCAGGCTCGTCGCCTGCCACCTGGGCGCCGCCATCGGACCTGGGTCCCGGGCCTACGCCGCCGAGCTGGCCGACGAGCTCGGGCAGGACGTGACCGCCGGCGACGGCACCGTGTGGACCCAGGCCGGCACCCCCGTGATGCACGTCGGCGAGCCACCCGGGGCACCCCCGGCCGCCGGGGGCGCGGACCCCGCGTCATGGCTGGTCTTCGCTGGCTCGAACCAGCGCGGCGGGTCCGACGCGGCGCCGGCACGGCTGGGTCCGCAGCTGACTCCCGGCACGGCTCACCGGCCCCCGACGACCGCTGCGGCCGGCGCCGCGCCCGACCCCACGGCCCCGGCGACCCTCCCCCAGGTCGGAGCGGACGCGCAGGGAGTCGCGGCGGCGCTGCTGGGTGCTGATGCGTCAACGGCGCCGTTCGAGCAGTGGCTGGAGTGGGGCTGCGGCTCCTCGCTCCCCGCCGTCGTGGAGGGCGCCGACCAGGACGCCGCGGTCCAGGCGGCCCTGGACGTGACCACCCTGGACGTGGCCACCCCGGACGTGGCCACCCCGGACGTGGCCACCCCGGGCGGCACCACCACGGACGTGACCCCCCCGGGCACGACCACCCCGAACGTCTCCACCACGGACGTCTCCACCCCGGACCTGGGCACGTCAGACGTGGCGACCGCCGGGGACGACACGGGCGACCAGGACGAGACCGGGGTCGACGCTGCGGCGCCGGCGGACCCCGGCGACTGGCGGGACGCCCACTGGATCTTCCGCGACGCCGTGATCCTCCAGGGCGGCGGAGGCCTGGTCCTCGGCGCCCGGCCGGGTGAGACCCCGGACCGGCTCCAGGCCTACGTGGCCGACAGTGCCGCCTTCACGATCGTCTGCCACGGGGACACCAACGGGTACGAGATCAACACCGACCCGCCGGCCACGGCCGAAGACCTGGCGGACGGCCTGCGCGCCATCGGCTTCAACGGTGACGCGATCCGCCTCCTCGTCTGCCACGCCGGGAGCCAGCCGGACAACCTGGGCCGACGACCGCTCGCAGAGACCCTCGCCGCCCAGCTGGAGGCCGAGGTCCTCGGCGGGACGGCGGGCGTCTACGCCGGGCCGTGGTCCCCGACGTACTTCGTGGGCACCATCGACCTGGTCGCGCTCACGGGACCTGGTACGCCCGGGGGCGTCCGCCGGGTCTTCAACCCCGGCGGCAACTCGTGGATGCGCTTCGTGCCCCACCGCGACACCAACGGCGACGGCTTCGTCGTGAGCTACCCCGAGGACCCCGTCTACACGGTCCCCGGGCACACTCCCTCAGAGTTCACGTGGGCCCCAGGTGCCGAGGAGGCGGAGCGGAACGACGCCCTCCGCCGCGCGACGATGCGCGAGGACGCTCTCCGCTACGTGCAGGCCCGGACGGGTGCCTCGTCCGGCCCGACCACGGCCGCCAGCGACCGGTCCGTCAGCGGTGTGCTGGGCCGGGGCCTGCCCTGGACGGTCGGCGAGAGCCCGGGCACGACTCCCGTGCCGTCGACCGTCGGGACGGGCCGGGGGCCCGACGAGTCCGCCGGGCTCAGCAGCACCCTGCACCCGTCTGCCCGTCCCACGCCCTCGCACACCCCTGCCGGCTCTCCTCGTCCGATCGCCGAGTCGACGGAGCAGCCGGCCGAGCTCGACCTCCTCCTCCCCCCGGGGGACGAGTCAGGCGACGAGAGCACGGGCGACTCGGACGAGAGCGGGCTCGCGACGTACGCCGTCCCCTTGGGCAGCGCCGGGCTACCGCCCCTCGAGGTGGTGTTCCAGGCCACCGACCGTCCCGGCGCCGTGGTCGCGACTCCTGCCGCACCCACGCCCGGGCAGGAGGGCTGGAGCATCCAGTCGTGGCCCGACCGACCCGCCCCGCAGCAGGTCGGGCAGCTCCGGGCCGACGAACGCGGCCCCGCACCGAGCGAGCCCGAGCCGCCGTCGACGGCCCAGCTCTTCGCAGAGCTGGACCACCGACTCATCGCCGACTCGTCGGCCGACGGCACCGGGGTCGGCACCGACGTGGCCGACGGGGCGGGCCCGTCGTCGTCCGGGGACCCCACGCCACCGACCGACGCTGACGCCCGACCCGGACCCGACCGGCGGCCCGACCCGTCCGGCGACGACGTCCTCGCCGCGCTGATCGACCTCGACCTCGACGACCGCCCCGACGACGCCATCGCCGCGCCGCAGCCTGCGCCTGCGCCTGCGCCTGCGACCGAGACATCCCCGCAGGCCGGGTCGACCCCGCTGCCCGAGCAGGTACGGCGAACCCTTGAGGGGGCGGCCGCCGTCGAGGGCGGGCTGCTCCTGGGCCCCTACCCGCTGCTGGACCACGCCCTGCACGTCGGGGAGACCCTGGGGGTCACGATCGACCCGGCCGCGTTCACCGTGGTCGGGCACGCCACCGTGCGCGGTGACGTCATGCGCGGCCCCAACGGCGACATCACTCCCCGGGACCTGGCCGCCGCGCTGAGGGCGCACCCGGGGTACGTGGCGGGCACCCCCGTGCGGCTCGTGGGCTGCTACCTGGGGGCGGAGCAGGCGGACGGGTCGGAGCCGTTCGCCGCCCGCCTAGCGAGGGCGCTCGGTGTGCGGGTCTACGCGACCAACTCCAGCGTCCACACCGACCCGGGCAGCCCGACGTACTACGCCGGCCTCAGCGACCCCGAGGGCTCGACCGGGCTGACCCGCGGCGGGGACGAGATCGGCTGGTACCGCTTCGACCCGATGCGGGGTCGGAACGGTCGGGTGCTCGGTGTCCTGCCCACCTACGAGGGGCCGACGTACACCCCCGTCGCGCACCGCCCCATGTCCGCCGCGGGTCGGCCGGTGGGCGGGCAGGCCCTGGGCGAGAGCCTGATGGGCGAGCGTCAGGACTCGATCAGCTGGACCGGACCCGGGTCGGCCACACCGTCCGAGGTCGGCCTGGACGAGACCCCCGGCGACCCGACCGACGGCTCCGAGAACCCCCTCGACGAGGGTGCCGGTGGCACAGGCCTCGATCCTGCACCGCTCCCGGACGACGTCGCCCAGACGCTCGAGGGAGCTGCGTCGATCCGGGGTGGCCTCATCGTCGGGCGGCCGGGGCTGGCGCAGAACGTCCAGCACGGGCTGATGGTGCTACCGGACCCGGCGGCCTTCACCGTCTACGGCCACCACCCCGCGGGCGCGGACGGGATCGACTCGGCGAACGGGCCCATCACCCCGCGGGCGCTGGCCGAGGCCCTGCGCGCGCACCCCGGCTACCGGGAGGGGAGCCCCGTCCGTCTCGCCGTGTGCTACTCGGCGCTGGACCAGGACCGCAGACGCTCCTTCGGTCACCAGCTCGCTCTCGAGCTCGGTGTCGAGGTGTTCGCGGCCACGTCAGAGGTCCGGATGTTCTCCCACGACCCGACGATGTACGTCGGTGAGTTCCTCGACGCCGAGCTCCTGCAGCTCCAGCCGGGGCACTGGGTGAGGTACACGCCGCTCAGGAACGACGAGGACGTGGTCTACGACGCGTGGGCCGAGGTCCTGGGGCCGTTCTCCACGCCCGTCCCCTACCGGCCGGTCACTCTCGTCGGTGCCGGGTGGACCACCGATGACGGGGACTCCGGGCCCCTCTGGTCCCCCGGGACCTCGGCGTCCTTGGACGACCTCGGCCCCGACCCCGAGGCGCTCACGCTCGACGACCCGGCCGCAGGAGGGACCTTCGCCAGCGGTCCGCTCGCCACCGTGGACGCCCTGGACAGCGCGTGGGCGACCGGTCTGCTGGGCAGCGACGCCGTCGACGCCGACTTCGCCGTCCCGACCGCGCCGCCGGGAACCCCGGCAGGGCCCGTCGGGCTCTCAGGTCCGGAGCATGCGGCCATCACCCGCGTCGAGAGTGAGGAACGCCACCCGGCCGCGCTGGCGCATGTCCTCGACGGCTCCACCCCGACGGCCGGCGGGGTGCTGATCGGGCCGAGCCCCTCCCACCCCCTGCCCGCGCACCTGTACGAGGGCCTCAGCGTCGTCGCCGACCCGGGCGCGTTCACGGTGGTCGGCCACGGCGTCGACGGGGCGCTGGTGGGTCCGAGAGGCCGGATCAGCCCTCAGGACCTGGCGGCAGCGATCCGGGCGAGCGACGGGTACCGCCAGGGCGACCCTGTCCGCCTCGTCGTGTGCGACCTCGGTGGGGGTCCGGACGGTGGTCGGGGGTCGTTCGCGGCGCTGCTCGCCGCCGAGCTGGGGGCACCGGTCTTCGCGGCATCGGGGGCGGTCTCGACCCTCCCGGGTAATCCGGCGGTGTACGTCGGGAGCCTGGTGGCGGAGAGTCCCGGCGTCCTACGCCACGTCCCGCGCGGGGAGTGGAGGCGCTTCGACCCGCCGCTGGAGGACGCCGACGGCGTGAGGCACGAGGTGGCGCCGACGGCCCTGGGGTCCGTCTTCACGCCCGTCGCGTACCGACCCCATGCGGGTGCCGGGAGCAGCGCCACCCTCCAGGCCCGGCTCGCGGAGGCGGAGGCCCGCGCCACGGCAGCGGCCCGGACCGGCTACGAGGCCGCCTCCGCGACCCCCGCCGTCCTGCCGGCGGAGGGTGGCGGGCGGCCCGTCACCTCGGGGGCCCCGGCCGTGGCGGTGAGCCTGCTGGGTGGGGACGCCGGCACCGCCAGCTTCGTGACACCGGCCGTGTGGGCGGGCCGGCCCGACCACACCGCAGCAGGGGTCCAGGAGCCCGCCGCGGCAGCAGCGCAGAACCAGGACGCACCCGCCGACACCGCCCGGGCGGACGTGCGCCACGCGATGGTCACGGTCGAGCAGCTGCACGAGGCCCGAGCGCGTGACGCCGAGGCAGTTCACGAGGCCTTCACCATGCCGGAAGGGCCCGAGCGAGAGGCGCAGATCGGGCTCGCCGCAGGTCGGCTCATCGCCACCGCGACGGCACTGCAACAGGCGCGGAGCGAGCTGGAGCAGGCTCTGGCAGCGCTGGACCAGATCCCCCCCGCAAGGGCGGCGGAGCAGAGGCCAGACGCACCGGACCTGTCGACTGTCGTCGACGCCACCGCAGCGGTGCGTGACCTGGAGGCCAGGGTCCAGCAGACGAGCGACGCCGTGCACCAGTGGCGGCGGGCCGTCGAGATCACCCGGACCATGCAGACCACCCCCGCCGGGGTGTCGTCGCACGAGATGGCCACCGCCGAGCACCGCAGGGCCCAGGCCGCGCACCACGAGGCTCTGACGCAGCTGAGGCAGGCCCTCGCCGACGGTTCCGAGCAGGCCGAGCAGGGGACCGACTCCGACGATGAGTCCAGCGCCCACGACCAGGCTGCCCCGGTCGTGCCGTCGGCCGTCGCCGACGCCGACACCTTCGCCGACGCCGAAGCAGCGGTGCGTGACCTGGAGGCCAGGGTCCAGCAGACGAGCGAGGCCGTGCACCAGTGGCGGCGGGCCGTCGAGATCACCCGGACCATGCAGACCACCCCCGCCGGGGTGTCGTCGCACGAGATGGCCACCGCCGAGCACCGCAGGGCCCAGGCCGCGCACCACGAGGCCCAGCAGCAGCTGGAGCAGGCCCGAGCCGCCCTGGCCGCGCACGAGCTCGACCAGGTGTCATCGTCGCTGACCGACCCGAACGCCGTCGACGAGACGGCCGGGGAAGCAGCCGTCGACGCGATGGCCAGCGCGACGACGTTCGCACAGGCGTTCCAGCAGGCCCGGCAGAAGGTGCGTCACGCGGAGTTCACGCTCGATGAGCTGCGTGAGGACGCAGCGCGTTACACCGCAGCAGTTCGTGAGGCCGGCGCGATGCCGGACAGCAGGACGGCGGCGCGGCTCCGGCTCACCCAGCAGATGCTCGACCAGACCGAGGGCCTCCTCCCACGGGCCCAGGCAGAGCTGGAGCAGGCCCAGGCGGCCCTGGACAACCTCCTCTCCCTCGACGGTGCGGAACTGCCCGAGCCCAACCCGCCGGGCGTGCCCACCGGCACCGCCCAGCAGGCCGAGCCGAGGACCGTGGCGGAGGAAGCGGCCATCACCCAGGCCCGGCAGGACGTCCAGCTGGCAGCGCTGTCGGTGTACCTGCTGGCCACGATCGAGAGGAACGAGCGACAAGGGATCAGAGCGGCCCGTCACGTGGCGGACCGGAAGGCCCGCGCGCAGGAGACCCTGGAGCAGGCCAGAGAGGCGCTGCGCGCACTGGAGTCCCCGCCCACGCCCACCGCCCACGACCAGGCCGCCGTCGCCCAGGCCAGGCAGGCGGTGCTCTACGCGAAGGCCAGGGTCCGGCAGACACGCGAGCACATGGACGCGTGGAAACCGTCCCTCGACCACGCCAACACCCTGACGACACCCATCGGGACATTCGCTCGCACCAGAGCCCGCAACGCGTATGCGGAGCGGCTGGCCGCGCACGACGAGGCCCAGAGGCAGCTGGAGCAGGCCCAGGTGGCGCTGAACAGCCTCGTCGACCCCAGCACCTCCCAGGCCGCCGTCGTCCCCCCGACCGGTGTCCCCGACGCAGAAGCCCCGGGGGCGGCAGCCGCCGCCGACGCGATGACGAACCCGGACGTCGTCGACGCCCGGTCGGGGGCGTCGGCCGCCGACGAGTTGACGGACGCGGCGGGCTTCGGGGCCGCCATCGACCGGGCCCTGGCGAACGTGCAGCAGGCAGACCTGACGGTCCAGCAGCTGGACGAGGCCGTGACGCGTCACGCCGAGTCGATCGGCCGGGCCGCCACGATGCCGGAGGGGCCGCGGCGGGCGGCAAGGCTACAGCGCAACCGGCTGGGAAGGCAGGACGCAGAAGCCGCCCTGGCCCAGGCCAAGGAAGATCTGCAGCAGGCCCAGGCGGTGCTGGACGGCCTGCGGTCCCTCGACGTCGCGGAAGTGTCCGCCGCCAACCCGCTGGACGTGCCTGAGGCGGTCTCTCCTCGCCCTCAGAGCCAGGGCTCCCGACCCGACGCTCCCTCCGGCGAGCAGTCGGGTGCAGCAGTCCAGGAGCCGGCCGCGGAAGCGGAGCAGAACCGCGCCGCACCCACCGACGGTTCCGAGCAGGCCGAGCAGGGGACCGACTCCGACGATGAGTCCAGCGCCCACGACCAGGCTGCCCCGGTCGTGCCGTCGGCCGTCGCCGACGCCGACACCTTCGCCGACGCCGAAGCAGCGGTGCGTGACCTGGAGGCCAGGGTCCAGCAGACGAGCGAGGCCGTGCACCAGTGGCGGCGGGCCGTCGAGATCACCCGCACCATGCAGACCACCCCCGCCGGGGTGTCGTCGCACGAGATGGCCACCGCCGAGCACCGCAGGGCCCAGGCCGCGCACCACGAGGCCCAGCAGCAGCTGGAGCAGGCCCGAGCCGCCCTGGCCGCGCACGAGCTCGACCAGGTGTCATCGTCGCTGACCGACCCGAACGCCGTCGACGAGACGGCCGGGGAAGCAGCCGTCGACGCGATGGCCAGCGCGACGACGTTCGCACAGGCGTTCCAGCAGGCCCGGCAGAAGGTGCGTCACGCGGAGTTCACGCTCGATGAGCTGCGTGAGGACGCAGCGCGTTACACCGCAGCAGTTCGTGAGGCCGGCGCGATGCCGGACAGCAGGACGGCGGCGCGGCTCCGGCTCACCCAGCAGATGCTCGACCAGACCGAGGGCCTCCTCCCACGGGCCCAGGCAGAGCTGGAGCAGGCCCAGGCGGCCCTGGACAACCTCCTCTCCCTCGACGGTGCGGAACTGCCCGAGCCCAACCCGCCGGGCGTGCCCACCGGCACCGCCCAGCAGGCCGAGCCGAGGACCGTGGCGGAGGAAGCGGCCATCACCCAGGCCCGGCAGGACGTCCAGCTGGCAGCGCTGTCGGTGTACCTGCTGGCCACGATCGAGAGGAACGAGCGACAAGGGATCAGAGCGGCCCGTCACGTGGCGGACCGGAAGGCCCGCGCGCAGGAGACCCTGGAGCAGGCCAGAGAGGCGCTGCGCGCACTGGAGTCCCCGCCCACGCCCACCGCCCACGACCAGGCCGCCGTCGCCCAGGCCAGGCAGGCGGTGCTCTACGCGAAGGCCAGGGTCCGGCAGACACGCGAGCACATGGACGCGTGGAAACCGTCCCTCGACCACGCCAACACCCTGACGACACCGGCCGGGATGTCTGGCGTCGACGCCGAGAGCTCGTACGCGGAAGCACTGGCCGCGCACGACGAGGCCCAGAGGCAGCTGGAGCAGGCCCAGGTGGCGCTGAACAGCCTCGTCGACCCCAGCACCTCTCAGGCCGCCGTCGTCCCCCCGACCGGTGTCCCCGACGCAGAAGCCCCGGGGGCGGCAGCCGCCGCCGACGCTGCCCAGCAGGTCGAGCCCGCGGCTGTCACGGAAGACGCGGCCGTCGACGAGGCCCGGCGGAACGTCCAGATCGCACAGGTCTCGGTTGACCTGTTGGCCATCGAGGCCCAGAAGCCCATGCCAGGGGCCGACGTGGCCCGGACGGCCAGGTTGCAGAGAAGGGCACAGCAATCTCTGGAGCACGCCGAAGGTGCGCTGCGCGCACTGCAGCCCTCCACCGCGCCCACCGCGCCCACCGCGTCCACCGCGTCCACCGCGTCCACCGCGTCCACCGCCCACGAGCAGGCTGCTGCGGTCGTCGAGCCCGCCGGACCGTCCGCAGGACCGGCCGCCCCCAACCAGTCGGAGGCCCCTCAGGCGGAGGTCTCCCCTCGCAGCCAGAGCCAGCGCTCCCCCGGATCCGACGCCCACCCGCAGGCCGAGCCGGGGGCTGTCGTGGACGAAGCCGCCGTCGCGAAGGCGCGCGACGACGCGGAGTACGCCGCCACGTCGCTGGAGTTCCTGACCGAGTCGGTTCGGGCACGCCGGGACGAGATCGCGAGCTTGACCGAGATGGTCGCCGGGCCTGACAGGTCCTTGCTCGAGCGGCTCACTCGCGACCTCGCCGAGCTGGAGGCCGCGCAGGCACAGGCCCGCCAGGCCCTGAACCAGGCCCAAGAGGCGCTGCGCCTGCTGGGATCCCCGACCGCGCCCTCCGCCCAGGAGGCCGCCCCCGGCATCGCCGAACCGACCGCCTCCCACTCACCCGTCGCCTCCACCGCGCCCGAGGACAGCCGTCCGTCGACGTCCGCCGCCGAGGCGGTCGGCGTCCCCGCAGGAGACGACACCGGCGTCGCCGTCCAGGAGCAGGCCGCCGAGGCTGGGGCGGGGGTTGCCTCTTCGGCACTCCCCGGGGCCCTGCCGACAGTCGAGGCAGACGACGTGGCTGCCGCAGAAGCGGCGGTGAGGTCCGCCAAGGACCAGGTGGAGATTGCCAGGGTTCGACGAGCGAGCGCCTTCAGTGGCGCCGGCCTGCTCCCCCCGGACCAGCGCCTCGAGGCTACTCGTGCCCACCAGGCCGCTCGCGAGAACTACCGGAGTGCGCAGCAGTCGCTCACCGCGGCACGCAGGCGGGCCGCTGAGGCCGATGAGGCTGCTGCGGCGCAGGCCGCAGCAGCTCAGGCAGCGGCGCGAGCCGCCGCGCTGGCCGATGCAGAGGCCGCTGCAGAACGCGCTGACAGGGCTTTCCGTGATGCCGCTCTGGCCCTGCGCAACACCCCGAAGCGGTTCCCCGGGTGGGCCGGTGAGCGACGACGCGAGGCCAAGGCCAGGTTCCGCGCCGCCCAGGCCGCTCACGAGGGGGCACAGCTGGCCCTCGCCGTCGCGCGCACCCAGATGGTTCCAGTCCGCGCTTCTGGCACGTCCCGCCTCGACGTGGCGAAGGGTCGGGCCGACCTGCGGGCGGCCGACCGCGCGCCCGCCGCTGCGCAGGCTGCTGCTCCGGCCTCGGCGCGACCCGAAGCACGGTCGCTCGACCCGCTCGCGCGCGCGGAAGCCGAGGCGGAGGCTGCCCAGGCCGCACTCCTGGACGCCGAGCTCGCCCTGGTCAACACCCGGAAGACGTTCACCGGAAGGGACCAGAACCACCGTCACGAGGCTCAGGCCACCTACAACGAGGCGAAGGAGGCTCACGAGACGGCTCAGCTACGCCTGGCCGCAGCAATCACCCGCTCGGCCGCAGCCGCCCCCACCCGCGAGACCCCCGACCTCCCCCGCCGGGAACCACGGCAGGGTCAGGATGACGTGCCGGACGTCGACAGCCCGCTCGAGGTCGCAGGCGCTGCCCGGCAGGCCGCGCTGAGCGACGCGCTCGCGAGGGCAGAGGCTGCGGCAGAAGCCGCCAGGCTCGACCTGCAGGACGCAAAGACGCAGCGGGCCAACTCGTGGAGCAGCTTCCGGGGCCTCCCCCAGGACCAGCGCCGGGTGGCGCCTGCCAGCTACAGGGCCGCCAAACAGGCCTACCGGAAGGCGCAGCTGGCCCTGACCGAGGCCCGACGCAGGGCTGCCGCCACCGGCGCACCGGAAACCTCCCGCCCCGCCCCGCCCCAGGACCCGCGCGTCGTGCAGTCGATCGGTGCTCCGGCTGACGCACCGGACGCACCGGACGCACCGGACGCACCTGGCGGGGCTCAGGCCGCCGCCCCGAACGAGACGCAGGCGGCAGCGGCGCACGCCGCCGCGCTTGCCGACGCACTCGTCCACGCCGAGGCCGCTGAGGCGGCAGCCAGGCGCAGGCTGGACGAGCTGATGATGTACCAGGCCACCGCCCGGAGCACCTTCCGGGGCCTACGCGCTGATCAGCGCGTCGACGTTTCCGCATCCATCGACGACGCCAGGAAGGCGTACAGGAGAGCGGAGCTGAGACTCGCCGCAGCACGCATCCGGGTCGCCGGTGCCCCCGCTCCTGACGCTCCCGGCCCGTCCCGCCCCCACCTGCCCGCGAGCCAGGGCGAGGTGCGCGAGGTGGGCCCCGCCCCCATCGCTGCTCGCGCCGTAGACAGCGCGACCGAGAGCAGCTCCACAGGTGACCCCACGACGGGTGCGGGCCCCTCCAGCGGACCCACCGCAGCCCCGTCCGCGGCAGCACCCGCCGATGCACCCGCACCCGAGTCCGGACGCCCACCTCGCCCGGTCATCAGCGATAGAGCCGCCACCGACAGCACCGCCACCGAGGTGGTGGACGACTTCTTGGCGGACACCGAGGTCGAGTCCGGCCCCTCTGAGTCCCACTCCGACTCCGGCTCTGAGGCCAGCTTCGACCCCGAGTCCGGCTCCGCGTCTGGCTTCGGCTCGGGCTCCGGCTATGACCCAGAGTCCGAGTCGGGCTACGGCTCTGAGCCCGAGTTCGCGTCCGACGGGTCCGGGTCCGGCTCCGGCTACAACCCTGAGTCCGAATCCGGTTACGGCTCCACGTCCAGCTCCGAGTCCAGCTCCGACTTCGACTTCGAGTCCGGCTTCGGCTCCGGCTCCGGCTACGACCCCGACTCCGAGTCCGGCAACGGCTCCGACTCTGACCTCGGCCCTTCGCCTGACGCTGTCTCGGCGACGGCAGCCGCCGACCCGGCGCAGTCCTCCTCGGGTGACGTCGTGCCGCCGTTGAGCCAGGCCGCCGACGACACCTTGAACCCTGTGGTCGAGGCCCACCGCGAAGAGTCCGACGCCCTGACCCAGGCCAGGACCGGTGCGAGCACCACCAGCGCACCCACCACACCCCCGTCCACAGCAGCACCCGCCGTTGAACGCGCACCCGAGTCCGGACGCCCACCTGGCCCCGTCGTCGGCGATACCGGCGCCACGGACACCGCCGCCACCGAGGCCGTCGCCGCCACCGACAGGGTCATCGCCGGCGCCGTGGGCGACTTCCTCGCCGACTCCAGCTCCTACACCGAGTCCACATCCCAGTCCGGCGACGGTTCAGCCGAGGACAGCGCGGAAGGGCAGGACCCCCACGCCGCCACGGACGGCACCGACGCCACGTACGCCACGTCCCCGCGCGCCCCCTCCGAGACCGGGTCCGCACCCGAGCTCGACACGGGCTTCGTCTACACCCCGGGCAGCTCCATCGGGTCCAGCAGCGAGGGCGAGTTCAACCTCCTCCATGACCTCGGCATCGACACCGACGCCACCAGCACCGCCGGAAGCACCAGCGACGACGAGACCAGCGACGACGAGACCAGCGACGACGAGACCATGACGGCGAGACCAGTGACGGCGAGACCACCAGTGACGACGCTGCCCTGCCCGCCGGCCCCGCCCACCCCGAGGCACCCGAGCAAGCAGCGTCTGAGGAGCAGACCACGTCCGCCGCGGACCCGGACGCCCAGCCCAGCCCCGACGCACCCCCCGTCGCGGGCGCCGCCACCCCCGACACGCCCGCGGCGGAGGTGTCCCAGGCCGTCCGCGAGGCCGAGGCGGCCGTGGAGGCTGCGCAGGCCCGCGTCCAGCGTCTGCTTCAGGAGGCGGACGCCGCGACGAGGGCGGACGAGGTCGCCCAGGCCAGCCAGCTGCCCGACGCGGCCCGGACGCGCCTGTTCACCCACAGCGTGCTCGAGGCCATCGAGGCCGAGTACGACGAGGCGCAGGACGAGCTGGAGCAGGCGCAGGCAGCCCTGGCCGACCTCGTTCCACCCGCCACCGCAGACCCCGACGCCCTCGCCCTCGCCCTCGCCCCGAGCGACGCCCCCGACACGGGAGACCACCAGACCCACCAGGCCCACACTGCGGGCTCCACCTCCAGCGAGGACCCCGCAGCCGAGGAGACGATCAGCGACACCGAGCACGGGTCCAGCGAGGAGGACACGGGCACCAGCGGACCGTCCGCACCGCTGCCTGTCTCGGACGACCCGAGGGTCGTTCTGGCCGAGAACGCCGTGAGCACTGCCGCATCAAGGGTCCAGGACGCACGCAAGGAGGCGGACAAGGCCAAGCAGGCGCTCACCGCCGCCGAGCAGCAGCTCGACTCCGCACCCACCAACAGCGCATCACGAGCGCTGGGCGCGGCTCGGCAACGGCACCAGCTCACGAGGGACGACCTCCGGGACGCGCGAGAGGAGCTCAAGCAGGCGCGGGCGGCGTTGGCCCTGCTCACCGGCCCCGGCACAACCGCAGCCACGGTCTCTGCGCCCGGTCTCGTCGGCACCCTGGACGACAGCGACTCCCCCACCTCCGACCTCAGCTCCACGGTGGACGGCACAGCCACCGACTCGACCGTCCCCACCGATGACGGTGACGCCGACAGCGCGCAGGGCCCGGCCGCCACGGCCTCCGCGCAGCAGGCCACCGGTCAGGGCCCCAGCAGCAGCAGCAGCGCATCAACCGTCGCCGACCAGGACGTGGACCACGAGCTCGACGACAGCGGCAGCGTCGCCACCCCCTCGCACGGGACAAGCCGCGCCGAGGAAGCCCCCCACACCGAGGGCTCCTCCGCCGACCAGCCGCTGACCCCAGACGCTTCCACCAGCGCGGTGCCCGAGGAGCAGACGACCTCCCCCACGGTGGACTCCCCCACGGTGGACCACGAGGCCCACACACGCCTCACCCTCAGCGAGGACCCCGCCTCCGAGGCCCCCACCGAGCAGGACCCACCTGCCAGCTCCAGTCAGACGGCGAGCGACGCCGGCACCGGCTCCACCACCGCCGAACTCGCGGCCCTCCTCGCGCCAAGCAGCGACCACGACAGCGGCCGCGACACCGGACGGGGGTCGACCTCCAGCACGGACTCCGCTGCCGCCGCGCTGGCCGAGCTCCTGGCCACCGACAGCACCAGCCAGGACTCGGGCGCCGCAACACCTGCCGAGCAGGACGCACCTGCCAGCCCCATCGAGACGGTCAGTGACGCCGACACCAGCTCCACCGCCGCGGCGCTCGCGGCGCGCCTCGCATCAACCACCGACAACGACAGCGACCCAGACACCGACCGTGAGTCGACCTCCAGCACGGACTTCGCCGGCGCCGCGCTGGCCGAGCTCCTGGCCACCGACAGCACCAGCCCAGACTTCGACGCCGCGCCCCCCTCGGCGCCTGCCGAGCAGGACGCACCTGTCAGCCCCAGCGAGTCGGCCGAGGCACCCGACGACGGTTCAGCCCAAGACCGCGCGACAGGGCAGGGCGCCCACGCCGCCACCGACGACGGCACCGACGCCACGTACGCCACGTCCCCGCGCGCCCCCTCCGAGACCGGGACCGCACCCGACGCCGACACAGACTTCGTCTACACCCCGGGCAGCTCCATCGGGTCCAGCAGCGAGGGCGAGTTCAACCTCCTCCATGACCTCGGCATCGACACCGACCCCACCAGCACCGCCGGAAGCACCAGCGACGACGAGACCACCAGCGACGACGAGACCACCAGTGACGACGCAGCCCTGCCCGCCGGCCCCGCCCACCCCGAGGCACCCGAGCAAGCAGCGTCTGAGGAGCAGACCACGTCCGCCGCGGACCCGGACGCCCAGCCCAGCCCCGACGCACCCCCCGTCGCGGGCGCCGCCACCCCCGACCAGGCCGCAGCTGTTGGCGCCACCCAGCCGGTCCGGAACCCGGACCAGGTCCCCGCGGCGGAGCAGGGCGAACAGGCCTCGGGCGACCGCACCAACCCGACGTCGAGCACGTCCCAGCAGACCGGATCCGACGCACGTTCCGCAGAAGGCGCCGACGCAGACGTCGTCTACACCCCTGGCAGCTCCATCGGGTCCAGCAGCGACGGCGAGCTCGACCTCCTCGACCTCCTCGACCTGGACGCCGACCCCACCGGTGGGACCACCAGCATCGAGGAACCCGCTAGCCACGACGTCCCGCCGTCCGTTGGTGCACTGCGCTCCGAGGACGCGTCCGTCGATGCTGGTGCAGTCGAGGCGGCGCAGCTCGGCAGCGTTCCTGCCTCGCCTGCCTCGCCCGGATCCGCTGGCGGTGTCGTTGCCGCGTCGCCCGCCACGGCGCCGGCGCGCCCCGAACGGGTCATGCAGGGGTCCCGGACCGAGCCCGGCGCCCTGCTGATCGGCCCCGAACCCTCCGACGAGGCCGCCGCCGACTTCTTCACAGGCGACACCCCGGTCCCCGACCACGCCGCGTTCACCATCTTCGCCGCGGGCGCCCCGGGCTCCCTGCAGGGGCCCAGCGGGTCCATCAGCGCCCTGGACCTCGCCGCCGCCCTACGGGCCCACGAGGGTTACCACAGCGGTCCCGTCCGCCTGGTGGCCTCCTTCAGCGCGGCCCCCTCACCGGACGGGGGCCCCTCACTGGCCGAACAGCTCGCCCTCGCCCTGGGCGAGCCCGTGCACGGCGCGACCTCCGAGGTCCTCTTCCGCAACGGCAGCCCCGCCTACTACGTCGGGACCGCCGTCACGGACGCCTCCGGACGAGGCGGCCTGGCCGACCCCGGCCAATGGGTGAAGTTCACCCCCGTCCCGCACCCCAGCGAGGAGTCCGCCCCCGCCACGGTCACGCGCACCACCGGCAGCTACAGGTACAACCCCATCAGCGAGGCCGACAGGGCCACGGCCGCCCACGCACGCCGACCCAGACGCTGGACACCGAGGCTGCAGAGCATCGCCGAGGCGGACCTGGACATCCCGTGGTGGTCCGGTGACATGGGCAGGGTCGTAGGACCCGCGCGATACCGCTGGCAGCTCAGTGGACGACCCACCGTCAGCCTCGCCGGGCAGCCCACCCAGGAGCCGAGCAGTGACGACGCGCTCCTCGACGAGGTCATCGCGGCGATGTCGGACTCAGTCCCGGCCAGCCCCCGCCCCATCTACCGACCCGCCACCACCCAGCCAGCCACACAGAGCACCACCCCCGACACCCCCGACACCCCCGACACCCCGGGGGACCCCCGCGACGTCACCGGCACCGGTCCGGACGTTCCCGGCGAGCCGGCCCGGACCGACCCGGCCCTGCAGCAGGCCCGCCAGCAGTTCCACGACGCACTCCAGGCCATGTCGCAACAGCTCAGGGCCCACGCCCTGGCCGCCCGGGCCCGCCACGACGCCCCCCAGACCACCCCCGAGCAGACCCCCCAGCAGCGCCAAGCCGCCGACGACACCTGGAACCGTGTGGTCGAGGCCCACCGCGCCGCCTCCGACGCCCTGCTCCACGCCAACACCCGGACACCCACCACCAACCAACCCACCACACCCACCCCCGCACCCGCACCCGCCGTCGCACCCGCACCCGCTGCCGCGTCCGGACGCCCACCCCGCCCCGTCCTCAGCGATGCAGCCACCATCCACACCGCCACCGCCACCGACCAGGCCATGGCCGACGCCGTGGGCAACTTCCTCACCAACACCGAGTCCACCTTCGGGTCCGACACCGACACCGAGTCCGGCGACGAGTCCGACACCGACGACGGCTCTGCACGAAGCGCAGGGACGTCTTCCGACAGCACCCTGGCCCCCGGCGCGGGCCTTGACGGAGGCGAGGGCTTCGACCTCCTCGACACCACCGAGTCGTTCGACCTGGTCGAGCCCAGCGCTGGTTCGACCACCGTGACCGGCCGCGCCGAGGAAGCCCCCCACGCCGAGGCCGCCTCCGACGCCGAGGCCGCCTCCGACAACCAGCCGCTGCCCCCCGACGCGCCCATGAGCGCAGCACCCGAGGGGCAGACGACCGTCCCTACAGACCCGGACGCCGGGCGCGGCGACGCGCCGCTCGTCCTGGGCGCCGACGACTCCACCTCCAGCGAGTCCTCCGACGGCCCCAGGCAGGCGGTCCAGCTGCCAGGCGTCGCGCTCTCCGACTTCGGCGACAGCGACAGCGACCATCTGCGTGACAGCGACCGCCTCCCCAGCGAGAGCGAGGACGACAGCGACCGCCTCCCCAGCGAGAGCGAGGACGACAGCGACCGCCTCCCCAGCGAGAGCGACGACGACAGCGACCGCCTCCCCAGCGAGAGCGACGACGACAGCGACCGCCTCCCCAGCGAGAGCGACGACGACAGCGACGCGAGCGGCGCCCCGCAGGCAGGCCCCACCTCGGCCGTCCCGCTGCGGCGCTTCGGCGCCCCCCTGGCCACGGTGCTGGAGGAGGACACGGCCTCCCTGGACGAGGAGTCCGACTCCGAACCCGAGGAATCCGGCTCCGAAGCCGACGAGGCCCCGCAGCCGGAGGCGGCCGATGCCCGGCGGGGCGGGATGGCACGCTTCCGCGCCTTGCTGCGCCGCCTGTTCGGCAGGGGCGGTGCCGCGGCACGCTTCGAGGTACCGGCCCATCGACAGCCACCGGCAGGACCCGTCGGGGAGTCCGGCGACTCCGACCGGGGGGCCGACGATGCTGCGCTGCCCGCCTCGCCTGCCTCGGCTGGATCCGCTGGCGGTGTCGTTGCCGCGTCGCCCGCCACGGCGCCGGCGCGCCCCGAACGGGTCATGCAGGGGTCCCGGACCGAGCCCGGCGCCCTGCTGATCGGCCCCGAACCCTCCGACGAGGCCGCCGCCGACTTCTTCACAGGCGACACCCCGGTCCCCGACCACGCCGCGTTCACCATCTTCGCCGCGGGCGCCCCGGGCTCCCTGCAGGGGCCCAGCGGGTCCATCAGCGCCCTGGACCTCGCCGCCGCCCTACGGGCCCACGAGGGTTACCACAGCGGTCCCGTCCGCCTGGTGGCCTCCTTCAGCGCGGCCCCCTCACCGGACGGGGGCCCCTCACTGGCCGAACAGCTCGCCCTCGCCCTGGGCGAGCCCGTGCACGGCGCGACCTCCGAGGTCCTCTTCCGCAACGGCAGCCCCGCCTACTACGTCGGGACCGCCGTCACGGACGCCTCCGGACGAGGCGGCCTGGCCGACCCCGGCCAATGGGTGAAGTTCACCCCCGTCCCGCACCCCAGCGAGGAGTCCGCCCCCGCCACGGTCACGCGCACCACCGGCAGCTACAGGTACAACCCCATCAGCGAGGCCGACAGGGCCACGGCCGCCCACGCACGCCGACCCAGACGCTGGACACCGAGGCTGCAGAGCATCGCCGAGGCGGACCTGGACATCCCGTGGTGGTCCGGTGACATGGGCAGGGTCGTAGGACCCGCGCGATACCGCTGGCAGCTCAGTGGACGACCCACCGTCAGCCTCGCCGGGCAGCCCACCCAGGAGCCGAGCAGTGACGACGCGCTCCTCGACGAGGTCATCGCGGCGATGTCGGACTCAGTCCCGGCCAGCCCCCGCCCCATCTACCGACCCGCCACCACCCAGCCAGCCACACAGAGCACCACCCCCGACACCCCCGACACCCCCGACACCCCGGGGGACCCCCGCGACGTCACGGGCACCGGTCCGGACGTTCCCGGCGAGCCGGCCCGGACCGACCCGGCCCTGCAGCAGGCCCGCCAGCAGTTCCACGACGCACTCCAGGCCATGTCGCAACAGCTCAGGGCCCACGCCCTGGCCGCCCGGGCCCGCCACGACGCCCCCCAGACCACCCCCGAGCAGACCCCCCAGCAGCGCCAAGCCGCCGACGACACCTGGAACCGTGTGGTCGAGGCCCACCGCGCCGCCTCCGACGCCCTGCTCCACGCCAACACCCGGACACCCACCACCAACCAACCCACCACACCCACCCCCGCACCCGCACCCGCCGTCGCACCCGCACCCGCTGCCGCGTCCGGACGCCCACCCCGCCCCGTCCTCAGCGATGCAGCCACCATCCACACCGCCACCGACCAGGCCATGGCCGACGCCGTGGGCAACTTCCTCACCGACACCAACACCGAGTCCGGCTACGAGTCGGAGTCCAACTTCGGCTCCGAGCCCGACACCGAGCCCGACACCGAGTCCGGCTACGAGGCCGAGTCCGAGTCCGGCTTCGAGCCCGAGTCCGAGTCGGGCTCTGACGCTGACGCTGTCTCGCCTACGGCAGCCGGCGACCCGGCGCCAGCCTCCTCGGGCGACATCCTGCTCCCGCCACCGCCGAGCGGCACCGACACCCCGGGGGACCCCCGCGACGTCACCGGCACCGGTCCGGACGTTCCCGGCGAGCCGGCCCGGACCGACCCGGCCCTGCAGCAGGCCCGCCAGCAGTTCCACGACGCACTCCAGGCCATGTCGCAACAGCTCAGGGCCCACGCCCTGGCCGCCCGGGCCCGCCACGACGCCCCCCAGACCACCCCCGAGCAGACCCCCCAGCAGCGCCAAGCCGCCGACGACACCTGGAACCGTGTGGTCGAGGCCCACCGCGCCGCCTCCGACGCCCTGCTCCACGCCAACACCCGGACACCCACCACCAACCAACCCACCACACCCACCCCCGCACCCGCACCCGCTGCCGCACCCGCACCCGCCGTCGCACCCGCACCCGCCGTCGCACCCGCACCCGCTGCCGCGTCCGGACGCCCACCCCGCCCCGTCCTCAGCGATGCAGCCACCATCCACACCGCCACCGACCAGGCCATGGCCGACGCCGTGGGCAACTTCCTCACCAACACCACCAGCACCCCCGCCACCCCCCGACGCAGCACCGACAGCACCGACAGCACCGACACCCGACAGCCACCGCTCAGGCCCCACCCCCGAGGAGGCCGCGGCCGTCGCGGTACATGCCGCCGAGCAGGACCTGCTCCACACCCGCCTGGAGCTGGAGGCCGCCAAGAACCACGACGGTGAGGACCGCGCCACCCGACTGGAGTCCGCGCAAGCCCGCTACGACGCCGCCACCCACGCCCACCGCAACGCCCTGCAGGCCCGCGACGCCCTGCGCACCCACCCCACCGACGACACCACCGACACCCCCAGCACCCCCGCCACCCCCCGACGCGGCCCCGACACCCCCACGCTCGGCCTGGGCCCCGACGACGCCGCAGAGCAGCTGCCACTGTTCCTCAGACCCTTCACCGGCACCTCGGACGTCGACCAGCACCCGGGCGCTGACTCGTCGCCGGTGGCGGAGCCCAACGGGCCCACCGGGCTCGCTGCGCCCAGCGCCGACCGCGACGTTGACCCGGTCGGGCAGGTCGCACCGGACGACGCGTCGGATCGCGACGACTCCACCTCCAGCGAGTCCTCGGACGGCCCCATGCAGGCGGTCCAGCTGCCAGGCGTCGCGTTCTCCGACTTCGGCGACAGCGACGACAGCCAGCTCGATGACAGCGACCGCCTCCCCAGCGAGTCCGACAGCGACAGCGACGCCGGTGACAACGGCAACGACAGCGACCGCCTCCCCACCGGGTCCGGCAACGACAGCGACGACGGCGACGAGAGCGGCGCCCCGCAGGCCGGCCCCACCTCGGCCGTCCCGCTGCGGCGCTTCGGCGCCCCCCTGGCCACGGTGCTGGAGGAGGACACGGCCTCCCTGGACGAGGAGTCCGACTCCGAACCCGACGAAGCCCCGCAACCGGAGACCGCCGGCGCACGACGGGGCGGTGTCGGCCGCATCCGCGCGTTGCTGGGCCGCCTGTTCGGCAGGGGTGGCGCCACCGCCCGCTTCGAGGTGCCTGCGCACCTGGCCCCGGCAGGACCGGTCGGCGAGTCGGACGACTCCGGCAACCGGTCCGCGGACGCGGTCGCCTTCGACACCAGGCAGCTCGAGCCCGCCCCCGCGGTGCCCTCCTCCCCCACTCCCTCGGCCGACACCCCGGCAGGCAGGCTCGCCCTCGCCGAGCAGGCGTTGGCCGAGGCGCGTGGGGCCGCGCTGGCCGCGGCAGCGGTCGTCGGCGAGGCCGAGGCCGCCCGGCGGCAGAGCAGGCTGGCCTCGCAGGCCGCCGAGGCGCGGCTGCAGACCGCCATGCTGGCGCAGGACTCGCTCCGGGTGGAGGCCAGGCTCGCCAAGGCCCGCGACGACCTCGCCGCCGCGCGGGACACGTTCGCCAGGACCCGTCGCGACCTCGTCGCGGTGCGGCGGGACCAGATCCAGGACCGGACCCGCCAGGACCGGCTCGAGGAGCATGCCCTGGACCGCCTGTTCCTGGACGCTGACTCACCCCGGTACGGAACGGTCGAGCAGGACGGCAGCGACGGCGGCGCCTCGGGCTCCGGCACCCCCGGCTCACCGCGACCAGGCAGCCGTGGGCCCCGCCGTCCCGCCAGGGGTTCCTGGAAGGCACGTCGTACCGCCAACGACATCGCACGGGGGAACTTCGAGGCGGCCAGGAAGCAGGTCACCGAGGCGGAGAAGGCCGCCGCCCTGATCCCGGCGGGCGCCGGCACCGTCGAGGACAGGCGGAGGGAGCTCGAGGCCGCCAAGGCCGCCAAGGCCGACGCCGTCGCCGCCGCATCGGCGGCGGCACTGGCCGCGCAGCGGGCGCAGCGCCTGCGCCCCGGTATGGACGAGCACTTCCGCGCGCAGGCGGCCCTCACCAAGGCCACCAGGGCGTGGCGGAGCGCCCTTGCGGCGTCCCCGGCCACGGCCGCAGGCTCCCGCGAGCGGACCTGGTCCCGCCCCGCCTCGGCCCTCGCCCAGCACGCGGCAGCGGTCCCGGCCGGAATCTTCGTCCCGGCGGGGGCGCCCACCACGGAGGCCGCGGCCGCGAAGGCGGCTCAGGACCTGGCAGCCGCCCGGTCGCTGCCGCCGCGTCCAGGGGTCGTCCAGCTGGTCGCGCACGGCGACGCCCAGGGCCGTGTCCTCGTCGACGGCCGTCCGGCCACGGTGGGCGAGATCGCCGAGCTGGTCCGCTCGTCCCCGCTGTGGGAGGGCAGCTCGTCGACGGTCCTGCTGCACGTGTGCGGCGCCGCCACCGGGGGTCTGGCCTCGACCGCCGCCGCGCTCGGGGCGACCCTCGGGGGCACCGTCGTGGCCGCTGACGGGCCCGTGTGGAACGGCAGCACGCTTCCGGGGGTCGTCGTGGTGGCCGACGCCCGCCCCGACGGTCTGCCGGCGCTCCCCACCCGTGGACGCCTGCTCGAGTTCACCTTCAGCCCCACGCCGCCGCACCGGACGACCGTCCGCGACGTCCCCGTCGAGCGCTGGCCCCACCGCCCCCCCGTGCAGGACCCCGACGACCCGACGTGGACCCGCTGGTCGACGGTGACGCCCGGGTCGACAGCCACCCCGAACGCGGAGTCGACAGCCACCACGACCCCGACCACGACCACGACCCCGACCACGACCACGACCCCGACCCCGACCACGGTGCCCCTGGAGCTCGTGCCATGGAGCGGACCGCACGGACGCGTCCTGACGGGCGCCTCCCGGGTGCCGGCCGGCATGCTCCTGGACCCCGTCGCCGAGCCGGACCGGGACCGGCTGCGCCGCACCGGTCTACGGGTGCCCGTCGACCCGCATGCGTTCACCGTCGTCACCCACGGCGAGCCCGGCGTGCTGTGGGGTCCTGAGGGGACCTTCACCGCGCGGGAGCTGGCGGACGCACTCCTGGCCACCCCCGACTACACCGGTGGGCCCATCCGCCTGGCGGCCTGCTACGCCGGCAAGGAGCCCGACTTCGGCGTCGCCTCCTTCGCGGAGGAGCTCGCGTCGATCCTGCAGGTGACGGTCTACGCAGGCGACGGCGTCGTGCGCGTCCCCAGGGACCGGCCCACGCTGTACGTCGGGGTCCTCGGCTTCGACCGCCACGGCCGGCGCCGCTTCGTCCACAGCGGACGCTGGTCGCAGTACGAGCCGGTCGTCGGCCTGGACGGCAGGACCCGAGAGGTCGAGGTCACGCAGCTCGACAGCTCCTTCACACCGGTGTCCCACCGCCCGCCCGTCGCCGGCCCCACGGGCACCGCCGAACCCGCCGGCGCCGCCGAACCCGCCGGCGCCGCCGAGCCCGCCGGCGCCGCCGAGCCTGGCCAGGACGCCACCGACGAGACGCCCACGTCCCCCACCGAGGGGCACCTGCTCACGCTCGCCCCCACCACGATGGCGGCGGTCACCGGGACCCGGGTCGACGGGTCGACGGTCCCGCGCTTCTCCCCTGTCATCGACCAGCTCCGTGGCGGCCGCAGGCAGGACACCCTGGACGACCTGTCGGCGACCGTGCGGCGCATCCTCCTGACGGCGACCACGGGCCCCGGGCGGATGGTGGTCCCCAGCGAGGGGGAGCGCCTTACCTGGGTCCTGCAGATGAGGAACGTCCCCACCGACCCGTCGGTCTTCACCGTCGTCGCCCACGGCGTGCCCGGCGCGCTGCAGGGCAGCAACGGCGACGTGAGCCCGCGCGAGCTCGCCCTGGCCATCCGGGGGAGCGGTGCCTACCGCGGGGGGCCCGTCCGGCTGCTGCAGTGCTACGCCGCGCGGGTCCCCGCCGGTGGCACGAGATCCTTCGCGGCCCTGCTCGCGATGGAGCTCGGGGAGACCGTGTTCGCCGGCGACGCCTCCGTGTTCGTCCTGGGGGGGACACCGACCGTCTGGGTGGGAGAACCGGTCGACGACCGGAGGACCGGGCACAGGACGGTGCTGGCCGACGGGCAGTGGCTGCGCCACGACCCCGTCCTCGAGGGCGGCCGTGCCGTCGACGTGCGCACGACCCCGCTCGGACCGTCGTACACGCCGACCGGGCACACCGCGGTCCAGCCCAGCCAGGTCGTGCTCAGGAAGCCCGCTGACGCAGCACCGGGCACCACCGGCAGCGTCGAACCGGGTGCGGGTGCGACGCCGTCGACGGGCTCACCCGGATCCGAGCCGGCGCCGAGCGCGACGGTCCAGGCTGACGACGTCACGGGTGCCGAGCTGGCGATAACCGCCGCCCGGGGCGCCGTCCACCGCGCGGAGGCCCTCGCGGAGCGCGCCCCCGCCCGGCACCGTCGGGCTGCGCTGACCATGCAGGCCACCACCGCGACGCTGCGTTCACTCGGCCGCCCGATGGAGCAGGCGGCCGAGACCCTGCACCGGTGGAGCGCGGTCGCCGCTGACGCCAACCAGCGTTTCGAGCGTGCCCTCGACACCATCCAGGCGGCGGCCCAGCAGGAGCGGGCGGCCCGCCGCGACCCCGGCCTGGCACCGGAGGCGGCGGCCGCGCTCCGGTCCACCCACGAGACCGCTCTGCTCTCGCTGCAGGCGGCGAAGGCCACCCTCGACACGGCACTGGCGCAGCAGGAGCTGGCCCACCTCGCCTCCGTCGACGCCGAACGGCGCTGGCACGAGGCGAACGTGGCCGCCGCAGACGCCCGCCTCGAGCTGGAGGACGCCGCCGCCGCGGTCGCGCTCGACCGGGCGGCGGGGGTGGGCCGGGCCGAGAACCGCCAGGCCCTCCAGGCCCTCCAGGACGCGCTCGTGCGGTGGCGGGGCGCGCGCGACAGCGCGACACCGCCCCCCGGTCCCTCGGAGCAGGCTCCCCCGTGGGCCTGGGCGCGCCCGGACTCGACCGTGGCCCAGCATGCGGAGCTGATCCCGCAGGGAGTGCTCGTCCGTCGTGGCGACGACCCCGCCGGCGCCGGCGGCCGCGCCCTGGACCTGCTTGCCGCCCACGCCCTGGCACCCCGGCCGGGGATGCTCCACCTGGTGGCCCACGGGACCGACGACGGGCGCGTCGTCGTCAACGGTCGTCCGGCGACCATCACGGAGCTCGCGGACCTGGTCCGCTCCTTGCCGCAGTGGCGCACCGACCGACGGCCGGCGGTCCTGCTGCTGGTGTGCGGGGCGGGCGAGGGCGCTCTGTCGTCGACGGCAGCGCGACTGGCCGCCGAGCTCGGCACCGTCGTGGTGGCTCCGGACGGGCCGGTCTGGACGGGGAGCGCGGCCGCGGGTGCGATCGTCGTCGCGCGCCCCAGACCTGACGGCCTGCCCGCCCTGATGTTCCGCGGCGCGCTGCTCGCGTTCGAGCTGTCGGCCGGGACGTCGTTCCGGATGACGGTGACCGAGGTGGCCCAGCGGCCGTCGAGCCACCGGCCCCCGACCACCACCGCAGGACCCGCCTGGCACCGGTGGTCCACCGTTCCGGACGGGACCACCGCACCGGACGCAGAGCAGGAGCAGGAGCCTGTCGCCCGGCCGGTCGACCCCGACGCGGTGGCCCGGGCGGAGCAGCGCGTGCTGGCCGCACGGGAGGCTGCGCGGAGCGCTGAGGCCCTGCGTCGGGCACCAGCGGTCACGCGTCGTCGGGCCATGCTCGCCGCCGCGACGGCGTCCGAGCAGCTCGCGCAGGCGGAGCGCCGGCAGGCCAGGTCGAGCGCCCGGCTGCAGGAGGCCGAGACCCGCTTCGCGCGCATCGCCGGCCGGGTGATGACCGCACGCGGCGGGGTGCCTGCGGCGCAGTGGGCGGCCGAGATCCCAGGCATGGCCCGCCCCCGGCCCCCCGCCGACGGCGACACGGTCGAGCAGCTCCAGCAACGGCTCCGGGAGCGGCTGCGCGTGCACGCCGCCGGTCCGGCCGCGCGACGCGCAGAGTTCGACCGAGCGCTTCCCGTGATGCGCGGGCTCCGGGACGAGGCCGCCCGGTTCGAGACGCTCCTCCAGGCCGCACGCACCCGCCACGCGAACGCCCAGCAGCAGCTGGAGCGGGCGCTGGACGCCGAGCGGGCCGCCGCCAGGTCGGCCCTGCCCGGCGCGAACATGCGCCGTTCGCACGCGCTGCTCACCCGCGCCCTGACCGACTGGAAGCGCCTGACCGGCGACACGCGTCGGTTCCCCTGGTCCTGGCCGCGGCCTGCATCCGCCGTCGCGCGGCACGCGGAGGAGATTCCCGCCGGGCTGCTCGTACCCTCGATCGCCCCGACGGCCCCCGCGACGCCGGAGGTCGCGGCGGCCGCGGCCACGCACCTGGCCGCAGCCCGACGGCTACGGCCCATGGACGGGGTGCTGCAGGTCGTCGCCCACGGCGACGACCTGGGTCGGGTCGTGGTCGAGGGTCGCGTGGTGAGCGTCGCGGACCTCGCCGCCCTCATCCGTTCCACCTGGCTCTGGCAGGGTCAGCCGCACCCGCAGGTGCTCCTCCTCGTCTGCCACGCCGGCAGCGGACGGCTGTCGTCCACGGCTGCGGCGCTCGCGGCCGAGCTCGGGACCACGGTCATCGCGCCGGAGGGGGCGGTGTGGACGAGCAGCGCGCTCCCCGGCGTCCTCCTGGCCGCCGACGCGCGGCCCGACGGCCTGCCCCTGCTCCCGTCCAGGGAGCGCCTGATGGCGTTCTCCGTGGGGCCGCGGACGTCTGACGCCATCGAGGTCCGCCAGGCCCACACGCCGCCGTGGGGGCTCGTGACGGGCACGGCGACCGGGGCCGACGCGTGGGTGCGGTGGGCCACGGACGCGCGGGCGGACGCCCGGACGGGGGCGGCAGGCCCGTCGACGCGCCCGGGCCCGTCGACGGCGGACTCCCAGGCGGGGAGCGGTCGGCGTCCCGGACCGATGACGCCTGCGGCCCACCGCGTCCTGGGCGAGACCCACCGCGTGCCGGCCGGACTGGTGGTCGACGCCCCACGAGGGTCCGACGTCCTCACCCACCACCACCACGCGGCCGCGACCGTGGTGGACCCCGACGCGTTCACGGTCGTCGCGACGAACACCCGCAGCGGCGACGCCCTCCTCGGGCCGTCAGGCCCGATCAGCGCCCAGGAGCTGGCCGAGGCGCTGCTGGCCAGCCCGGACTGGGACGGGCGACCCGTGCGGCTCGACGCCGGCCTCGTGGGGTCGGTGGCCGCCGGTCGGCTCACGTCGTTCGCGCACGATCTCGCCGTTCGGCTCGGGGTCCCCGTCCACGCCCCCAGCGGCAGGCTGTTCGTAGCGCCCGGCTTCCCGACGTCCTACGTCGGCGACCTGGTCCTCTCGGCGGACGGCACCGTGTCCCACGTCCCCGGCCCGGGCGTCTGGATGCGCTTCGACCCCCGCACCGACGCCGCCGGTCGTGTGGAGGCCGTCGACGGCACGGCGCAGGGCACGACGTTCACCCCGGCCGGGCACCGGCCTCTGCTCCTGCCCGTCGTCGTGGGTGTCGGGTCGGTCTCCACCGACACCCCCAGCACGGACACCGGGAGCGGCGAGGACCTCCTCGCCGACCTGGAGCGCGCGGCCGACGAGCTGGGCCGGACGGCACCGGCACCGTCGGACCCGGCGGCTGAGGGGCACCGTCCCCCGACCTCCGCGGGCGAGGCCGCCTGGCAGCGGTGGGCCACCGCCCCTGCCGCGGCAGCCGACCGCCCCGCCGACGTGCCGACGCGGGTGTCCGAGAGGCGGCCGGCCGGCCGGGCCGCGGCCGAGCCCCCCTCCACGCCCGCCCGCACGGTGGTGGCGGCCGAGCGCGCCGTCCGGGCCGCCCGGGCCGCCGTCCTGGCTGCGGCAGCACGCACGGAGGACACCGCCCGACGGGCGCGCCGCGCGAGCCTGGTGACCCAGATCGCCGGGGCGAAGCTGCACGAGGCGACCCGGGAGCACCGTGCCGCCCGGTCGGCGACGCCCCCGACCTCCCCCGAGCTGGTGGCCGCCCAGGGGGAGCTCCGGCGGGCCGAGGCCGCCGTGGCCGACGCAGCACGCAGGCTGGTCGCGGTCCCTCGCAGCGAGATCCAGGACAGGCACCTGCAGGACGACCTGGAGGAGCGCACGCTCGCCGAGCTCCTGCAGGACCCGACCCGTCCCGACCGGACGGTCCGCCGGGTGCGCCCCCAGGGCACCTGGGGCGCCCGTCGTGCCGAGTTCGCGTCCGCCATGACGAGGGTGGAGCGCGCCCGGAGCGCTCTCGAGCGCGCCCCCCAGAAGGCCCTCGCCCGCATGACCGCCACTCTTGAGCGGGCACGCAGGGACGTGGCGGCGGCGACGAACGCGTCGCTGGCCGCCCAGCTCGTCGAGGACCGCCGACG
This sequence comes from uncultured Actinomycetota bacterium, assembly GCA_963759255.1. Lineage (GTDB taxonomy): Bacteria > Actinomycetota > Actinomycetes > Actinomycetales > JBBAYJ01 > Aquipuribacter. The sequence continues at coordinate 215,473 of CAVWYQ010000003.1, read as the reverse complement.
GTCACGGCCGGTCGGGGTGACCGAGCACCGCCTCGCCCTGTCTGCGCTGCAGCGCGCCTACCAGACGTGGGAGCGCCTCGTCCGGGACACCGCCCCCGGCGCACGCCCCCCCGCGTTCCCGTGGAGCTGGACCCGTCCCGCCCCGGCCGTGGCCCGGCACGTGGAGGTCGTCCCCGCAGGGGTCTTCCTCCCGCGCAGCACGACCGCCGGGCCAGCCGGCGACCTCGCGGCCGCGCAGGCCATCCCCCCGCGTCCCGGGGTGGTGCAGCTGATCGCTCACGGCGACGCGCGCGGCAGGGTGGTCGTCGACGACAGGGTCGTGCCCGTCGAGGAGCTCGCCCTGCTGGTCCGCTGGTCCCCCCGCTGGCAGGGCTTCCCGCCGCAGCGCGTCCTGCTCGTGGTCTGCGGAGCCGGCAGCAACGGTCTGTCGTCGGTCGCCGCCACGTTGGCGGCGGAGCTCGGCACCACCGTCACCGCAGCGGACGGACCCGTGTGGACCAGCCCCGTGCTCCCGGGGTCGGTCGTCGTGGCCGACGCCCGGCCCGACGGCGTCCCGGCCTTCCCCACCCGGGGTCGGCTCCTGGAGTTCCGCAGCGACCCCGTGCCCCCCCACCGCGTCAGGGTCCAGGACTCGGCTCCCGAACCGTGGCCCCACCGTCCGGCCACCGTCGCTGTGGCCGACGACGCCGCGTGGACCGGGTGGGCCGACGGGGCGAGCCCGGGTGCGGTGGCGTGGGACGTCGACGGCCAGCCGGACACCGACAGCCCCACCGTCACCGCGACGCCGTCCGTGCTGACCGTCGTCGACAGCAGCGCGGAGCCGCACAGCGCGCTGGGCAGCATGCTCCCGGTCTCCGAGGACTCGATGATGGACCCGTCCCCCATCACGCAGGCCCTGCGGGGGCTCACGATCCCCGCGGACGCGACGACCGACCTGTCCGTCGCGATCCCCACGACCTGGACCACCTCGGTGGCGGTCGGCGTGGCCCCTGTCCTGGAGCGCCGGCCGGTCGTCCACCTCCCAGCGGCGGTGCAGGCCGTCCTCGACATGTCGACCACGGTCCCGGGGGGCGTCTTCGTCTGGGGCGAGGAGGTCGACCACCTGCGGGACGGGCAGGCACGGGGACACCTGGTCGATCCGGACGCCTTCACCGTGTTCGCCCACGGGTCGCCCGGCCGGCTGCACACGGCGTCCGGGGTGCTGAGCCCGAGGGAGCTCGGCCTGCTGCTGCGCGCCAGCGGGTGGGACGGCGCGCAGCAGATCCGGCTGGCGGTCTGCTACGCGGCCGCACGACCGGAGGGCGGTTCCCTGTCGCTGGCGGAGAAGGTCGCGCTGGAGCTGCGGGTGCCCGTCCTGGGAGCCACGCCGCGCGTCCTCATCAGCCGCCACCTGCCGACGCTGTACGCCGGAGACCTGCCCAGGCACGGCCGGAACCGCCTCCGGTTCTTCCGGCCGGAGGGGCACTGGGTGCTGTTCACCCCGGACACCCGCCGCGACAGCGCCCGGATCACGACGACCCTCATGGACACGGCCTTCACCCCCGGCCGTCGCCGACCTCCCTCCACCCTGGCGGTCGCGCACGCCTTCAGGTCCGCCTCGACGCAGCGGGGACCCGTCGTCGGCGAATGGGAGCCGACCGCGTACGAGCTGGCCGAGGAGGCCTTCCTCCGTGCCCGCGCCAACCTCCTCGACGTCCAGATCGCCATCGAGCGCCCGGCGGTGGAGGCCAGGCGGGCCGCACTGGCGCTGGGACGGGCCGAGCAGCGCCTCGTGGACGCCGAGACCGTGTACACCGAGGCCGCGGCGACCCTGCAGGAGCGTCGGACCGCAGCAGCGGCCGCCGAGGCGCGACGCAACGAGGCCCTGCGCGCCACCCAGCAGGCGCACCGAGCGAGTGCGCCGATCACGGAGGCCCTGGCGACGTGGAGCGCCGCCGCGGTCGACCTCGAGGCCGCCGTGGAGTCGGTGCACGACGCCCAGCACGCGCTCATGCTCGCCACCGACCAGGAGGCGGTCGCCGAGGCCGAGGTGGTCGAGGCCGAGGAGCAGCAACGGGCCTACGCCACGGCCGCAGCGCAGCTCGCCGCCTCCGGCGCGGGCAACATGGAGCGCGACCAGGCGGACCGGGACCTGCGGGACGCGGTCATCGCCCGGTTGCTCATCCGGGGCCGTGGTCCGGGGCCGGCGTCCGTCCAGCCGCTGCCCTGGACGTGGGTGCCGCCGGTCTCCACCGTCGGCAGGAACGCCGTCGCCACCACCGCGGGCGTGCACGTCCACGGCAGCACCGTCTCCGACCGTGGTCGCAGGCACCTGACCGGCCCCGAGGTGGCGGCACAGGCCCTACCGCCCCTGCCGGGCACGGTCGTGGTCACCGCCACGAGCGACTCGTGGGGACGCGTCGTCGTGGACGGCCGCTCGGTCCCGGTGGAGGACCTGGCGGACGTGGTGCGGTCCTCCCGGCTGTGGCGTGGTGACGCGCCCCGGTCCCAGGTGCTGCTGCTCGTCGACGACGCGGCCGTCGGCGTCCTGGGGTCGACCGCCGCCGACCTGGTCGCGGAGCTCGGCACCACGGTGCTCGCGGCCGTGGGTCCGGCCTGGGCCGCTGCCGGCCTCACCCCTGGACAGGGGACGGACCAGACGGTCCGCGACGCCTCCCGCCCCTCCCACCTCCTCGCGTTCAGCGTCTCGACGGACACGTTGAGCGGCATCGCGGTCACGGAGGCCCAGCCCCTCCGGTGGGGCCGTCGGCCGTCGACCGTCCCCGCCCTGGCACCCACGGACCCGCTCGGCGCCGCAGGCACCGCCGGGCTCTTCACCGACACGACCACGTGGACGGTGTCCGTGCCGGACCTCGGGGACCACCCGGCGGATCCCGACGCCCTCGCCGCCATCGAGGACAGGGACAGCACCGGTCACGCCCTCGCGGGGTCCGGCACGTCCCGCACCGAGATGTCGCCGACCCCGGGGCCCTGGACGCCGTGGGGCCCGGCCGGGACCGGGGACGACAGCGCCGCCCAGGCCGGGTCGTCGGCCACCGGGCCGGCCCAGGCCGAGGTCCAGGCCGAGGTCCAGGCCGAGGTCCAGGCCGAGGCCGAGGTCGAGGTCGAGGTCGAGGCCGCCGCTGCCGCGCACGAGGCCGCGCAGGCCCGGCTCAGTGACGCAGAGGCCGCGATGGCTCGCGCCCGAACCCGGCTCGTCGCGGCACCGACACGCCTGATCCAGGACCGGGTCTACCAGGACGACCTCCAGGAGCGTGAGCTGGAGGACCGGCTACGCGACAGGCTGCCCGCTGGCCGCGCCGCCGCTCGGGAGCGTCGCGACGCGCAGCGGGAACGCCTGTACGACACCCACTCGCGCCACGAGGACGGGTGGACGGCGCGCCGCTCGGCGTTCGCCAGGGGCATGGAGGCCGTGCAGACGGCAAGGGCCGAGGTCGCCGCCGCCGCCACGAGGGAGACGACGGCCCGGCAGCGCCTGACCGAGGTGAGGCAGCAGGCCACCACCACGCAGCACGCCGAGGAGGTCCCGGCCGGCATCTTCCTGCCGCGCAGCAGCACGGCGCCGTCGGCGGCCGACCTCGCCGCGGCGAGGGCGCTGCCACCACGGCCGGGGGTCGTCCAGCTGGTGGCCCACGGGGACGAGCGGGGCCAGGTCGTCGTGGACGGCCGCACGGTGCCGGTGGACGCGCTCGCCCTCCTGGTCCGCCGGTCCCCGCTGTGGCAGGGCACCCCGCCGCCGCGGGTGCTGCTCGTGGTCTGCGGAGCCGGCAGCAACGGCCTGTCGTCGGTGGCGGCCGGGCTCGCGCCGGTGCTCGGCACCACCGTCACGGCAGGGGACGGGCCGGTGTGGACCAGCCCCGTGCTCCCGGGGTCGGTCGTCGTGGCCGACGCCCGACCCGACGGCATCCCGGCCTTCCCCACCCGGGGCCGACTCCTGGAGTTCCGCAGCGACCCCGCGGCCCCGCACCGGGTCACCGTCCACGAGGCGGCCCCCGACGCCTCGGCCCACCGTCCGGACACCGTCGACGAGGGCGACCCCGCCCGCTGGACCGGGTGGGCCCGTGCGACCTCCGGCGCGGCGGGTCCGGCCGTAGACCCGGCAGCGCCGACCGTCCCGGCCTACGTGGCCGGCGGGGCCCTGGGGTCCGGACGGGTGACGGGGCTGGCCCTGCCGCCGGGCGCGGCACCCGCCGGCGCGTCGTACGCCGACCGCGCGGTGACCCTCGACTGGGCGTTCGCCGACGTCGTCGTGGCTGCGGGGACCCAGGTCCTCGGCGCCGCCGACGCCGCCGCCGTCAAGGCCGCGGTCACCGGGACCGGACCCCATGGCGGCACGCTGCGTCCCGGCGACCTCGCCGGCGACGGGCTCACCCTCGACCTGCCGAGCGGCGGCACGGCGACGGTGGCCCTGCGCTGGGGCACCGCCGACGGCGTACCCGCCACCCCTGCGCGGCACGTGCCGGCCGCCGAGCTGCCGGCGGTGCCGCACGGGGCGCGCCGGGTCATGCACCCCCGCGTCAGCATGCTGGCGAGCACGGACACCACGGGCGGCGACATCTGGACGGCCGCGGTGGAGTCCGGCGGCCGCGTCGCCTCGTGGGACGGCCTCAAGCCGGGGCTCCACGGGCAGGCGCTCGTCTCCGGCGGGCAGCGGTCAGGGCTCGGCTCCGCCGCGCAGACGGAGCTGCTCTCACGGGTGCGCACTGCCGGTCAGTGGCACCGGTTCGAGGTCGACGCGCGGCTGGAGCTGGTGGTCCGCCGCCCGGCGCACGACCCGGTCGAGGTCCTGCTCCCGCTCCTGGCGTCCCTGGACTTCCCCACGGCCGCGGTCGGGACGGCTCCTCCCGCCCCGGCGCAGGGCGCCACCGTCCCCGCTCAGCTGCCCGCCCCACCCGGCGGGTCGTTCCTCGCCGTGGAGGCGATGGACCTCCGGCCGGTCCAGGACGCGGTGCTCCAGCAGCTGGCGCAGCTCGTCCCCTCCGGACCCCAGGCGGACGGGCTCGCCGAGGAGCAGGCCCTGACCCGTTTCGCCCAGGTGGGCGACCAGGTCGGCGCCGCGGTGAGGAACGCCCTCAGCGAGGCGGAGATCGCCCCGTTCCTGGGTCGCGCCGAGGCCGGTGCGCTGGTCTCCGACCCCTTCACGACGCAGGTGCGTGGCCGAGCGGTCCCCGTCCGTCTCATCACGCGGGTCACCCTCGGCGCCCTGGAGCCGCTGCACACCTCGCACGCCGTGCTCAGCACCGAGGGCGAGTACCAGGTGCAGGTCGCCAGCACGTCCCAGCGCGAGGACCACGTCGGCGGCGGGCTCGCCGTGCGACTGGCGCCCGTTGTGGGCGCAGGCCCGACCGACGTCGGCGACGGTGTCGCGGTCCGCCTCGCCGTCGGGGTCGACGGGCGGTACGGCCTCACCCGGGACGTCGGCAGCGTCACCACGGCCGTCGAGCGCCGCGGTCACGTCCACGACACCACCACCGTGCTCCACCGCTCGAGCGCCACGGTCCACGTGCGCATCGAGACGGCCGCGGGGCCCGTCGCCCGGATGGACCCCGTCGCTGCCGACGTCTACCTCCGCACCCCGGCGAACTGGGGCCGCCCGCAGCTGCAGGGCGACCCGCAGCCTGGGGCGGGCGAGGCGTCCGACCTGTGGATCGGGCCGAACGGGCCGAGGGACGGCATCGGAGCGGCGACGGTGCTCTCGCTGGTCGGGTCGGAGCAGGTGCTGGACTGGGCGGTCGACCAGCTCCGCGGCAGGTCGACCTTCTCCGAGGCCACCCTGCGGGACGTGCTCGTCGGCCATGTCGGTCCCGAGGAGCTGCGGGCCCGGGCCGCGAGCCTCTTCGGGCCGGGTGTCACGGTGGCGTGGCGGGAACCCACCGCTGCCGGTGAGCTCGAGGTCGAGGTCCGTGTGCACGCGGAGCTCGGGCCCCGGCTGACGGCCGAGGACGCCCCCGGGACGAGCCTCAGCCACGGGTCGGAGACCCGGACCACCGCCCGCGACGTCGCCGCGAGCAGCAGCCGCCTCTCCGGGTCGGTCGACCCCACCGTGGTGGCCGGGGCGCGCGTGATCTCGGTGGGCGTCGCGGGCGGCGTCTCCGCCGGGACCGGGCGGTCTGCCTCGGTGTCGGCGGGCACCGTCCTGGCGACCAACCGTGTGATGTCGTACGGGGGCCCCGTGCGTGTGGTCGACCGCGGCGTGACCTACGTGGTCGACGTCCGCACCACCAGGCACTGGCCCGTGGCCCGCCCCGGCGCCGACGCTCTGTGGCGACGCCTCGGCCTGGCGCGGCCCGGGATGGGCCCGGTCGGCGTCGACCCCTCCGGCCGGATCCCGGTCGGCCGCATCCCGGGCTCCACCCGCCTCGCCGTCCCGCAGCCGTTCCTCCGGACGACCGACGGCCCGGCCACGCCTGAGCCGGGTCCCGTCACCGCGGCCCGGGTGGCACCGCCGCTGGGTCGGGTGGACGAGCTGGGGGTCGCGGACCGGGTCGTGGCGGTGCGGGGCTCGGCGAGCCTGGTGCGGCAGGTGTCCAGCGGGCTGCGGCAGGTCGGCGTCACCGCGATGCCGATGCCGGTCCTCGCCGCGGTCGAGGAGCACCTCTCACCGGAGAACCTGCAGAACCTGCTCCCGGCTCTGACCAGGGCCCCGCAGACCGTCGAGGTGGTGGTCCCGCACGGGTTGTGGCACCAGAAGGTGCGGATCACGTTGGACGCGAGGGTCGAGTCGCTGTCCCAGGCAGGCCCGGCCGCGGTCTTCACCGTCGGTCGGTCCGCGGACAGCTGGTCGACGGTGAGGACCCAGCGTGAGCAGCAGGGCGAGCTCCACGGCCGGCTCGCCCTGACCTTCGGCATGGCGCTTCCCGGCGTGGGAGTGCTCCCGCCCGCCTCAGCGACCGGCCGCCCCCGGCGGCGCACGGCCCTGGCCGTGTCACCGGCGACGGAGGGCACCAGGAGCACCCGCACGACCGGGGCGCAGCTCGTGTCGTCGGTGGCCAGGTCCCGCAGCGCCCGCCGGGTCAGCGCCGCAGCCCACCTCGGCACCGTGGTGTTCGGGGTCACGGTGGAGGCGGCCTCGGCCAACGCCCTGCTGCCGGACATGCCGACCAGGACGGCTCGCCGGTGGGTGGTGGCGCCGGCCGGGGTCCAGCTGCTGCGTCCCGTCCCCGGCCCGACGGCACCGGCGCGGCTGGCGCGGAGGCGGCCGCAGCCAGGTCCGGCGGGATGCCCGCCGAGCCCGACACGACCTCCATGTCCGGTCTGGCGATGCCCGTCTCGCTGGAACCGGCCCACGGCCACCGCCCGGTCGCCGACCTCGCCCTCGAGCTGCTCCGGACGCAGGCACCGTCGGTCCTCGTGCGCACCCGGGCGGGCCTCGCGCTGCCGCGGCACGTCGCGGAGCTCCTGGGCGAGGACGGTCTGATGGCGGCCCTCCACGAGCTGGCCGCCGGTGGGGTGTCCGTGCCGTTCCTCCTGCCCGGCTGGCTGGTCGACACGGAGGTGCGGCTGGTCGTCGAGGCCGAGCACGTGGCACCCGGTCCCGAGACGGGAGCCGTCGTGTCCGACGTCGGCGTCGGCACGCAGCGCCACCAGACGTACACCGTGGGCTGGACGACCACGGGCTCCGGCAGGAGCTCGGCGGTCAGCGCCGTGCTCGGCCTCGGCGGCGCCCCCGGCGGGGTGCTCACCGGCACCGTGGCCACCTCCGGGACCGGTGTCGACACCGGGTCGGGCGCCGAGCACAGCGGCGGCGACATGCGACGCACGGACCAGACCTTCGAGCACGTCGGGCCGTCGGTCGACGTCACCTCGACCGTGCGGCTCACGGTCAGGCTGGAGCGCACCTCTCACCCGACGCTCATGGGCCTGCGGCTGGGGTACCTGGTGCGCTCGGCCCCGACGGTGGTCGGGGGGGACGCCACCTGGACCACGTCGGCGCGGCTGACACGTTCGGTGCCGGTGGCGGCGGCCACGCCCGAGCCGGTCCACGCCCGACCGGGCGCGGACGACGCCGTGCTGGCCGGCGTCGTCGTGCACCCGGAGCGCAGACCGGCCGCCGCCGTCCGCGCGGGACACCTGCTGGACGGTGACGCGGTCGCCCTGAGCGTGGACTCCGGGCTGAGCCGTGCCCTGCTCCGCTCGGCGCTCGACGACGCCCCCGCCGCCGGGCGGTCCGCCCCGGCGCTGACCGCCGCGGCAGCCCTCCTGCTCACGCCTTCCACGCTCGGCGCCCACCTGGCCGACGTGCTCGGCGAGCGTGGCTTCGGCATCGACGACCTCGCGCTGCCGGGACCCCTGCCCGGAAGCAGCACGCTGCGGCTCAAGGGCACCCTGTCCGACCCGGTGGACCTCGGCTGGGTCGCGGGGACCCTGGGGGTCGCCACCACGACGGGCCCCTACTCCGACGACCAGCGCACGGCCTCCCTCCGGTGGTCGGAGACCCTTGCCGCGGGCATCTCCACCGCCCTGCGCGGGACGGTCCTGCCCGCCGACGTGTCCGGTGGCGGGATCCGGTTCCTGCCCGCCGACGCCTCCCGTGGCGGGGTCCGGCTCGTGACGTCCGCCAGGCTCGCCAGCCGGCGCGACTCGGTCCTCGGGTCCCGCGGGTACGTGGCCGCCGCGGACTCGCCGAGCCGGACGGGGTGGTTCCGTCGCGTCGTGCTCACCTTCCACGGCACGCTCACGGGGACCTCCCCGCGGGAGGTCACCTGGCCCCGTGCGGTCGAGGTGCTCCTCACCCCCGAGGTCGCAGAGGAGCTGGGGCTGCCCGCGACCGCACCGGTGCCCGGCAGCTGGTTCGTGCCCTCCACCCGCGACGCGGACGCGTCGTCCCTGGCCCTCGTCGGCCAGGACGAGGTGGTGGCGGTCAGCGCGGACGGCCCCCGCTTCGAGTTCCGCGGCCGGTCCCTCGACCGGGCCTCGCTCATCGCCGCGCTCGAACCGCACGTCGGCCGCACCGGGGAGCTGCCGCCCCACCACGACGACCCTGCCGCCGAGGAGCGTCCGCGCCGTCTGGTGGTGGTCGACGCCGGCGTCCGGAGGATGCCGGACCACCGCGCCGCGGACCTCTCGCGGGACGCGTCGGCCCGACTCGGACGGCCCGTGCTCGTCGTGACGCCGACCGGCACCGACATCGACACGACCTGGGTGACGTTCGAGCACGACCCCACGCGCGCCGGCGAGGTGCGGCGCGGCACCCTCGCCTCGCCACTCGTACGAAGCCTGGGTGGTGCCGACGTGGCGCCGCAGGGGCAGCCGGAGAGCGCGGCGGGCTCAGCCGGCGCGTCCGACCGGGTCGACGGCCCGGGCGGCTCAGGCCCGGCCCAGGTCCTGGCCGGTACGGTCGACGACGTCATCCCTGACGCCCGCGCCGACTCTGGAGACACCACGGACAGCGACGAGTCCCAGTCCGTCGCTGCCAGCGACCTCAGCGAGCTGACGGACCCGGGCACCGACGTCTGGCGCGAGGCGGACGTCGCTCGTGCGCCGCGGGTCCACGGCTGGCCGGTGCACCCGTTCTGGTTCGAGGCCCACCTGCCGGGTTCGACCCTGCCGTCGGCCGAGCTCCACGACGCGGTCCGACGGGCTGTGCCGGCGACCGGCAGCGGGTCGGTCATGCACCCCGACCCCCGGCTCGGCTGGGTCCGGACGGTCGACCACCAGCTCGACGGCGCGGCCGTCACCATCACCACCGTCGGTCCGGACAACTCCATGAACGCGACGTTGGCGGTGCTTGCGACGTGGTTCGGTCAGCCGACCGCGGCGGCGTCGACGAGCGGACGGTGGAGGACCAGGGAGACGGACGCCTTCCTGGCCGAGGCGCTCGACAGCCCGAGGAGCGCGGTCGGACGGGCGAACGACCTGGCCGGGGTGCTCCGTCCCCTGGCTTCCCGGGGCCACGGGTCCGCTGCGCTCGTCACCTTCATGGCGGGCATGACGGCGCACACCGTGGCGGCGGTCAACCACGCCGGCGCCGTGCTGTGGCTGGACGCGACGACCGGGGACGTCTTGGGTGCGCCCCTGGTGGATCCCCGCAACGCGCGTCTGGTCACCGTGAAGGCCCTGCTGCTGTCGCCGGACGGTGCACCGATGTCCGGCGACGACGAGCCGGTCGCACCCCCCGGCTCGGTCGGTGCTCCGAGCGACCCCGGGCCCGCAGCCGACGGGAACGCGGAGGACGCGCAGGACGCCCAGGACGCCCCCCAGGACGCCGGTCCCGAGGACCGGGACGGAGCCCGTGACGACGCTGCCGACCCGGTGGACGCGAGGGCGACCCCGGCAGCCTCACCGTCGGACCACCCCTTCTGGTCCAGCCCCTACCTGTCAGGGTCCACCAGGCCGTCCGATGCGCTGACGCGCGCCGTCCGGGCCACCGTCGTCGCGGCCGCACACGGTCAAGCGGCGCCTCACCCGGACCCCCGGACCGGGTGGGTCGACGCGATCAGCGGCGGCCGGACCGACGCTGGCGGCGCGTCGACCGGGGCCTCGTCCTCCCGTCCGGGCGGCTCCGTCGCAGCCTCGTTGGCAACGCTCGCCACCTGGTTCGGTCATCCCGCGGCGGCGGGCACGATGACCGTGCCGCTCACCAGCCTGCAGCTGGACCGTCTGCTCGGACGAGCCATCGGCAGGGAGATGACGACGCTCGGTAGGGCCCACGAGCTCGACGCCGTGCTGGACCCGCTGCTCGCCGCCGGCCCGGGCAGCGCCGCCCTGGTCAGCTTCCTGCTGGGTGGGCGCTCCGACACGGTGGTGGCCGTCAACCACGGCGGGACGATCCTGTGGCTGGACGGGATGCGCGGCAGCGTCGACGAGCTCCCTCCCGTCGCGGCCGACCGCGCTCGCGACGTCACGCTGAGGGCCCTGCTCCTGTCCGGTCAGGGACACCCGATGTCCGAGGACCAGCGGCCGGCCGTCGAGGACCCGAGACCGGCCCCTGACGAGGAGGAGCCCGCCCTCGCCCTCGCACCCGACGAGGCCGCCGATCCCCTGGCCGACCCCGACGCGCATCCGGTGGTCCCGACGACCGCGCCACGGCACCGGTCGCTCGAGGCACCGGCGCCGGACGTCGACGAGGGCGACGACGACCCGGCCACAACCGGCCACGAGGACGACGCCACGGGCGACCCGGAGAGCGACGGCGACAAGGACACGACCGACGGCTCTGAGGACGACCAGGACGACCAGGACGACCCCGACGACCAGGACGACCCCGACGACCAGGACGACCCCGACGACCCCGACGACCCCGACGACCCCGACGGCCCCGACGGCGACCCGGGGTACGACGGCGACGCCGACGAGACCGACGCCTCCGACGACATCGAGGACGACGAGGCCGACGAGACCGACGTCTCACCCGCCCCCGACGACTCCGGGTACGACGGTGGCACGAGCAGCACCGGTGACGCCGATGACGTGGTCGCCGACCTCGGGCACCCGGCTGCAGCGGTCGAGGCGGTCGTCGACGACGACAGCGAGGACCAGCTCGCCTCCGACGACTCCGGGTACGGCGGTGACGCAGCCGACACGGCCGACACGACACCGACACCGACAGCGACACCGACAGCGACACCGACAGCGACACCGACAGCGACAGCGACAGCGACAGCGACAGCGACAGCGACGATCCGCCGGCGCCCTCAGCGCGGGTGCACCACGGGTGGCGCGTGTCCGACACCGGTGACGGGCTCGTCCTCGCCGGCGGAGACGTCGTCCCTTTGGAGGGCTGGGTCCGCCGGGGGGCCACGCTGCTGCGTCCTGGGTCGGCTCTGGTCCTGGACCCTCTCAGTGGTGAGCTCCGCAGCGCTCCCGCCGAGGCAGCCGAGCTGTCGGGATCGGGGACGGTGCCCTTGACGGCGGCCGAGACCCGACAGGTCGTCACGGTACGGACCACCCGCGAGGACGTGACGGTGGACGAGGTCCCGCAGCAGGTCGGCGGCTACTGGTCCGGCAACTTCCTCGTGCCCACCCGCGGGCTGACCATTCCGCAGCGCGAGGCCCTCGCGGCGCTGGGTAGGGTTCCGCTCGCGACGGCGCAGGACGGTGACAGCTACCTGCACGCAGTGCTCGGTACCGCGGTCGCGGGCCTCGAGCGCTCCCCCCACACCGACGAGGTCCACCACGCGGACGCGGTCACCTGGCGCGAGGCCTTCGCCCGCGCCTTCGAGCTCAACCGCGCCGACATCGACGGCACCCTGCCCCATGCCGTGACCCGGGGCGCCGCCGACGCGATCCGTCGGGGCGAGGCGCCGACGGAGGTCACCGACCTGTTCCCCTACCTCACCGACGACGTCAAGGGGATGCGGGTGGTCGTCGTCGCCCAGAACGGCCTCACCTACGACGTCGGCGACCCCGACCTGCCACCCCTCTACGTCGTCTACCTGGGCGACTGCTACGCCGCCACGGTGCGGGTCCCCCCGCACGACGACGACGACGACCTCTGGCTGAAGGTCAAGGCCAGGGTCGACGCGCTCATGCCCAAGCCCACACGAACCGACGACCAAGGAAGAAGATGACGATGACCGACACCACCGACCGTCTCGAAGGGACGACAACCACAGTGGACGACGACACCAGCACGCCGAACGAGGCCCTCCACGAGGTGCTCCTGGCCGTGGCCGGCCGCGCCCCGGACGACCTGCTCACCGTCTGCCGGGAGTGGGTCGCGGCGGACAGGACGCTCGACGTCGCTCGCGCCGTCACGTTCGCGGCGCTCACCTACCGCGTGCCGCTCATGGAGCCCCACGTGATCGTCCTGGCCGACGTGCTCGCTAGCGGCGGGGTCGACCCCTCCGTGCTGCGTCAGGCCGACGTCGCGACGGCCGACACCCCGCCCCCGTTCCTGTTCTCCACCGACCCGGAGCCGGCTCTGGAGGGCGACGAGGCGGAGGCACGGGACGCACGCGGTGCGGCGGCCACCGCCGCCGCCGCCGAGATCCCTCACGCGCGGGGCCTCTGGCGTGCCGTCCGCGTTCCCTCCGACGGCTCCCCGTGGCCGCTCGGGCGTGACGTCCACGTGCTGGAGGTCGGGCCCGAGGGCGATCGCTCCAGCGCGGCGGCGGCCCTGAGCCGTGCCCTCACCGACGCGGGGGAGAACCTGCCGCAGGTCGAGTGCTACGCGACCGGCGAGCGCGGCACCTCCTACCTCCAGCTGGCCCGGGCGGGCGGCTCGCTGCTGTGGGCGCACTCACCGGACCGCGAGATCGCGGTGGCGGTGGTCTTCGACCACGTGGACGACGACGGTGTCCCGTCGTTCGAGGACGACCACCCCGTGATCGAGGACCAGGAGGAGCGGGACCGGGTCGTGTCGTACCTGGACGGCGGCGAGATCCTGATGACCACCACGTCGCTCGGCAACGACTACCGCGACCCCGAGCGCGGCGAGGTGGTGCCGATGACGTTCCGGACCGACGGGACGTGGATCTGGACCGACGCCCTCACGTACTACGTGCGCGAGCACGGTCTCCGCCCGCAGGAGGAGCTCATGGACCACGTGGACTCTGCCCCCGAGGACCGCGAGCCCATCGACGGGATCGACGTCTACCGGGCGATGCGGGTGCTCATGGGGTGATCGTCGCCGACAGCGTGCCGCTGGCCCGGGTCCCCGGACCCGGGCCGCGGGTCGCTCGTCAGCCGCGGCGGCCAGCACGTCGCCGACAGGACGCCCATGGTGTACGCCTTCGCGACCAGCTCGGAGCGGTTGCCCGCTCCGAACCGCGTCATGAGCGTCCGCAGGTTGTAGTCGACCCCCTGGCGGCTCAGGTGGGTGACGCTGGCGATCTTGGCGGTCGTCGCACCGGCGGCGACCTGGCAGAGCACCTCCCGCTCGATCGGACGCAGCTGCGTGCCGATGTCCTCGCGCTCGACCCGCGCCCCCGTGATCGTCAGGAGGGAGGTCGCGCCGCCCCGGTTGCGGTCCGGCAGGCGGGAGACCGTGACCCGGCAGCGGACGTCGGGCCGGCCGGGGCGTTCCAGCAGCTCTTCCGACGACAGCCGGTTCACCCCCTCACCGAAGGCGGCGAAGGCCTGCCGAAGCGTGGCGGCGCGCGGCTTGGCGACCAGGGACCAGAACGGCCGCCCGACCAGCTGGTCGCTGCGCAGCTCGGTCAGGGCCCGCAGCTGCGAGTTGCACTCCACGACCGCGCCGTCGCGGTCGAGGACGGCCAGCGGGACCGCCGCGTGCGCGAGGACGTCCAGGTAGAGCTTCACCGACTCCGAGGACCTCTGCTGCGCGCCGACCAGGACCGTGGTGTCGCTCAGCACCACCCCGACCGCCCGAGGGAGGGCACGTCCGGCGACCGGGAACACGTAGCCCTCGAGGTGGTGGACGCCGTCGGCCCCGGCCAGCACCTCGCGTACCCGCATGGGGCGCCCGTCCAGCAGGACGCGGCGGTAGCTCGGGTGGTGCGGCGGGGTCACCACGGCGTCGGAGGTGACGTCCGGGCGCACCCGGACGAAGACCTGGCCGCACGACATCCCGACCAGGGCGCTCGCGCTCCGGCCGAAGAACTCGGCGGCCTTGGCGTTGACCCAGAGGAAGTTCTCGCTCTCGTCCTGCACCCAGGCGAGGACGTCGGCGTGCTCCAGGACGGCAGTCGCGATCGTGGTCATGAGGCTGGACAGATCGGCAGGAGCGGGGGGGTCCTGAGCGACTGCTGCGGTGGCGAACGGGGTCATCGTGGTCCTCCATGTCTCGACCAGCTGAGGGGCCGGCTGCCTTAGGTCGCTCGACGGGCGTCGGAGGTTGCCTCGGACAACGATGTCAGGCGAACTCGTGGGCGAGGTCGCACGTTCGGCCGACGGCTGGTAACTGACGCATGAGCGGTCGTCACGCACCGTTGGTCAGGTGGGTGACGGGCCCCTCATTGCAGGGCCGACGTCAGCCGCGCCAGGTTGTCGACGACCTGCTGCCACCGGGACCTGGTCAGCCAGTCGGACAGGACCAGCTCGCGGCTCACCTCGCGGTAGCCGTCCTCGACGCGCCGCACCTGCTCGGCGAACGAGCGCCCGTGCACGAGCAGCGTCAGCTCCAGGTCGAGCGTGAAGGACCGGATGTCCAGGTTCGAGGACCCGATCACGGAGACGTCGGAGTCGACGCTCAGGTGCTTGGCGTGCAGCACGAACGGCGGCGGGTACAGCCAGATCCGCACACCTGCCCGCAGCAGCTGCTCGTAGTACGACCGCTGGGCGTGGTGGACGAGGAACTGGTCAGCCTGCTCGGGCACGAACAGCTCCACGTCGAGCCCGCGGTACGCGGCGCTGGTGACCGCGTACAGCAACGACTCGTCGGGCACGAAGTACGGGCTGGTGATGCTCACCCGCTCCTGGGCGCCGTAGAGCAGGCTCGTGAACATGCGCAGGTTGTTCTCGGTCTCGAAGCCCGGCCCGCTCGGGACCACCTGGATGGCGAGCTCGCCGACCGCAGGATGAGGGGCCTCGCGCATCTCGACCGTCAGCAGCTCGTCGGTCTCGGAGTACCAGTCGGTGGCGAAGACCGCCTCCAGCTCCTGCACGACCGGACCGTGGAGCCGCACCATGAGGTCCTGCCACTGCAGGCCCCGCCGACGGTTGACGCGCTTGTTGTAGCTGCGGTCGATGACGTTCTGCGAGCCCGCCCAGCCGTTCTTGCCGTCGACGACGAGCAGCTTGCGGTGGTTTCGCAGGTCGGGGCGCTGGTATCGGCCCTTGAGCGGCTGCACCGGGAGCATGAGCCGCCACTGCACGCCGATCCGGTCCAGCACCTTCAGGGTCGTCCGGTAGCGCGGGGTGCCCCAGGAGCCGATGTGGTCCAGCAGCACCCGTACGACGACGCCCCGCTGCACGGCTCGGGCCATCGCCTCGAACAGCGGGGCGGTCGTCGGGTCGTGGCAGAGGATGTAGAACTCGAGGTGGACGTACCTCCTGGCTCCGTCGACGTCGGCCGCCATCGCGTGGAGCGACTCCGCGTACCCGGTCTCCACCGTCGCCTGGTTCCCGGTGAGCATGGGCAGGGCGCCGAGGTTCTGGTTGAGCCGGACGACGTGGTCCAGCCAGCGGGGACCCGGCGACAGGTCCTCCTGGTCGAGGTCGAACTCCCGGGTGCGCTCGGTGATGAGCCGGTCGACGCTGCGCTGCTTGACGCGCCTGGCGCGAGGCAGGTGCGGGTTGCCGATGAGGAAGAAGGCGACGAGGCCGAGGACGGGGACGAAGATGATGGTGATGATCCACGCCGTCGCCGACGCCGGCCGACGGTCCTTCGGGACCACCACCACGGCCGTCACGACGACCAGCGCCCCGACGGCGACGGCGACGACCTGGCCGACGAGCAGGAGGAGGTTCCCCCAGTCCACCCTGCGCCCCCTCCCCTCCCCGGGCGCGCCGGGATGGAGCCCAGGGTAGGCGGCGTACCCGGGAGGGCTGCTCGCGATCGCCGTCGGTCAGGCGCCGGGTCGGGCGTCCGGTCAGGCGTCCGGTCAGGCGTCGGTGGCGGTCGGACCGGGACCGCCGCGGTGGCTGCCGTCCTGCCCGCGGTCAGCCTGCGTCGAAGCCGTCCCACGGCGTCGGCGCCCGCCGCCAGCGCCATCGCGGTGGTGGGCGACGCCCGCATCACCCCGAGCTCCTCGTCGAGGCCCGTCGTGCCGTCGAGGAAGCGCAGCACCTGGGTGGCCGGACGGGCCTGGAACAGGTCGGTGAAGAACCTGGGCCCGTCGAGCCGGCCGGCCGCCAGGGCCTGCAGCTGGACGGCGTCCATCCACCGGTGCCGGGCGGGGTACGGCGGCGGCAGCCGCACCGGCCCGGACCGGTCGAGCGCTCCTGCGGCGACCAGGTCGGCGACCGCCTCGCCGTCACGCAGCATCGCCGAGAACGTATAGCCGGTGGAGCCGCGGGTCGCCCCGCCGGCGGTCCCGGTCCGCAGGACGCGCGGGCCGACCTCGCGCTCGAACGTGCCGTCGGTCATCGGGATGGCGCCGGTCTCCACGTGCTCGGGTCGGACGTCGTGGGCGACCCCGAGCTGGTCCAGGTAGGCCCGTAGCGCGTGGTCGTAGCCGGCGTCGTCGAGCCGCGCCGGCGAGAACTCGGTGTACTCGGCGAGCGCGCGGCCGTCGGGCAGGGGGAGCAGGTAGCCGAACGACAGCCCCTCATCCGGCTGGGCCGTGCGGAAGTCCATGAGGTCGGCGACGCGCGGCCCGCCGGAGGGCTCGGCGGGCAGGGCCCCGGCGGGGAGCGTCCAGCCTCGGAAGTGCTGCCACCACCAGACCGACCCCGGACGGCCGGGTCGTGCCGGGCGTGAGTCGAGGACGAGGCGTGCGGTGCGGGTGCCGTCGACGAGCGCCACGTGGGCGTGGTCGGGGCACGAGGAGACCTGCCCGGCCGGGGCGACGACGCGTTCCACCGTGAGGTTCGTCGCCCGGGTCACCGCGTCCACCACGTGCGCCGCGAGGTCCGTCGACCGGACCAGGTGGTAGCGCATCGGGTCCAGGTCGAGCAGCAGCTGGCGGGCGGCGTCGCTGACGCGGACGTGACGCCAGGTCGCGTGGACGGCGGGTGCCACGGGCGTGTCCGGCGGGGCCCAGAAGCACCAGGTCCGGTGCCGGGCTGCCGCGTCGTCCTCCGGCACGGGGTCGACGACGAGCACCCGCAGCGGTCGCGGCAGGCCGACCGTCAGGTCGCGGGTGGCCAGCGCGTGCAGCACCGTGAGGCCGGCGCCGCCGGCGCCGAGCAGCGCCAGGTCGACGTCGGGGCGGGCGCAGGTCACGTCGAAGTATCACCGAGCCGGCGGTCGCTCGCCCCTGCGGAGCCGCCCTCGCGTCCGAGCCCGGACTCGTTGGTGCCCCCGAACGGCGCGGCCGGGTCCGAGGCGACGCCGCGGTTGACGGGCACCATGCCGGAGGTCATCTGCCGGGCCACCCGGACGCCCTCGTCCTGGTCCTGGTCCTCGACCACCACGACGGGGGCGACCGGCCCGAAGATCTCGCCGGCCGCCTCCCCCGCCTGCAGCAGCGCCTGCACCTCGTCGGGCTCCTTGACGCTGACCATCGCGCCCAGGCCGTTCGTGCGGTCGGCCCCCGCCCCGACCCGGACGGCCGCGAGCGCGTGCTCCAGCTGGTCGCCGGACTCGGCCTCCACCGAGGCGTGGACGTAGAACCGGTTGGCCGCGGGGCGGGTCGGGCGTGGGTGGTCAACGCCGAGCACCGGCTGCTGCTGGACGCGCTGGTCCGTGGTGGCGGCGTCGACGCGGAGCAGCACCTGGCGGGGCACATCCGACGGACCCGGGTGGAGCTGGGCGGGCACCCTGAGGTGTTCGGCTGACCTCGACCGGGCACCAGCTGCCCACCGGCGGACGCGTGCAGCGCCGCCGCGGCCAGGTCATCCGGTAGCGGCGGTCCGACGGGTGCGCGGGCGGCTGGCCGCCAGCGCGACCGCGACGAAGATGACCGCTGCGGCGGCGATCTGGACTGGTCCGGGCCGGCCCGCGGCGGTGGGCAGCAGCTCGTCCAGCAGGATGGAGCCGAGCAGCTGCCCGGCGACGTTGCCGAGGCTGAGCACCAGCACCCCGAGGGTCCGCACGAGGACCGCCGCGAGCACGATGAACGCCAGCCCGATCGGGGCCGACGCGTAGGCCCACCACTGCGACGGCAGCGGCGCCGGCGCCACGGTGCCGACCAGGACGAGGCGGAGGAGCAGCAGTGCCGTCAACCCGGCCGAGAAGTTGGTCGCGGCGGCCGTCCACGGTGAGCCCGACTGGACCGCGACGTGGCCGTTGAAGGCCTGCTGCATGGCGGTGACCGAACCGACCAGCATCGACAGTCCCACCACGAGCACGAGGAGGACCACTCCGGCTCCTGCCCCACCGCTGCTGCCGACCGAGACGCTCAGGGCCACCCCACCGATCGCCAGCCCGCAACCGACCACGCGCCGGGTCGTCAGCGGCTTGCTCCCGCCCGGCGCCAGTCCGACGCGGTCCACCACCAGGCCCCCCACCGTGAGCCCGGCGACTACGGCCACGGTGAACAGTGCGACGCCGAGCACCGGCACGGCGATCCCCTGGGCCGCGACGAAGGCCGCACCCCCCAGCCCGCCGAGCAGGTGCCACCAGCGCAGGCGACCCGCCCGCCATGCCTGGCGCAGCCCGGCGAGGCCACCCCGACCGCGCGGGGTCACCAGCGCCCCACCGACGACCATGCACCAGCCGATGACGAACGACAGCACGGCGGCGTCCAGCCCGGCGGCGACCCGGCCCGACACGGGGCCCTGCCAGCCGACGGACGCGTCGGTCGCGGGGACCAGGAGCGCAGCCAGGGCGCCGTTGGTGCGGGACTGGGTGGCGACCAGGACACCGACGAGGACGGTGCCGAGCAGGCTCAGGGCGAGGACCGAGCGGTGGCGGGTGGCCTCGCGGGGGGACAGGTGCCGGGTGTCGTCCGGCCCGGCCTCGGGGACGTCGGGGACAGCGGGGGGGCCGGGGGTCCGGGGTTCGTGGGTCGCCACCGGACCGGGACCTGCTCACGGCCTCAAGGATACGGGGGTATCGCGCCTGGGACGGCAGGGTGAGAGCTCACGCGGCCGGCACGGTCACGCTCTCGAACTCGTCCAGCTCCGCGTCCCCCGGCGAGACGCCCGCGAGCGTCCCCTCGTAGCTGAACACCCACCAGCGGCCGCCCTGCTCCATGACGCCGTACCCGGAGATCTCGCCGCGCGCGTCAGGGCCCCCGTCCTCGGGCTGGGTCCAGACCAGGACGACAGCCACCCCAGGGCCCTCCTCCACGACCTTGTACGCCCTTGCTGCGGCCGGACGGGTAGCGCCGGCGGCGTCGTCCGCCGCGGCATTCTGGTCGAACGCGCGGACGAACTCCGGGATGCGACTGGGCAGCACCCACCGCCCGATCGCGGCCGCCCGCCCGTCCACGCCTTCGCCGGAGACGGTGTCGGCGAAGATCGTGGCGGTCGCCACGGCCGGGCCCACCCCGGCCTCAGGCGCTGCGCCGTCGCCGGACCCTCCGATCCCGCCGGGCGGGAGGACGAGCAGGATGACGAGGACAGCCACCACGAGCAGGACCACCACCGCCGGCGCGGCCAGCCGGCGGTCCCGCCACGGCACGGCGCCGGGGTGACCGTCCACCGTCCAGCCGCCTCGCTGACGGAGGCCAGCGGCGTCGTGCCGGCGGCGCGGTCGCACCGAGAGACGCATCAGAGCTCCAGCGGACGGAAGCGCGCCGCCGCTTCGTCCCCGGGTGCCGGCCCCTCGGTCACGCCCCCGACGGACTCGACCACCCAACGCTCGTCGAGCGGCGCCATGGTGAGCGTGAACAGCACCAGGGCGTCGGGTGCTGCCTGGTCCGCGCCGTCCGGCTCGAAGGCGACCGTCTGCCACAGCACCAGCTGCAGCGGCTCGTCCGGTGCCGGTGCCCCGTCAACAGCGAAACCCAGGGTCCGCACGCTCATGCGGCCGCCCTCTGGGTCACCGTTGCTGACCTGGTCCATCCACCGGTCGAGGAAGTCCTCCACCTGCGACCGGGCAGCGGGCGTGGCGCTCACGCGCACCCACGCCTCGCGACTGCCAGGTCCGGAGTCGACCGCCCGTCGGAGGAAGGCGTCGGCGACGCGCGCGGCGTCCGTCGCGCTCCGGTCGTCGAACCGCAGCCGGAACTCTCCGACGTCGGCCTGCACCACCTCCGGCGGCACGGTCCACCGGGGGGCCGGGGCGGCCGCACCCGGGCTCGAGGTGGCCGGCTCGGCGGGCTGCGGCTCGGCCGTCGCGACGGCCCGCGACCTGGCCTGGGTCGGCGACGGGGCGGCCGCCGCAGGAGGCTCGTCGTCGCCGACGAGCGCCGGTCCAAGGACGACCGCAGCGGTGAGGAGCACGCAGGCACCAAGGCCCGCGACCACCGGAACAGCAGGTCGTCCGCGGGTAGGTCGGACGGGCGCGAACGGGGACCGGTCCTTCGGGGACCGGCGCCGCCGCCTCACCCGTCGTACCTCTGGTTCCGCACGCTGATGGCCAGTGCCTCCGCCTCGTCCCTCGAGAAGCCGTACTCCTGGGCGATCCGCCAGACGGTGCGCGCCACTGCCTCGCCGTAGGGTCGGACCTCACCAGCACACCCCGCGGTGGTGACCATGCAGTACCAGGGAGCCTCGATCTTCGACTCGTCCTCGAGAAGCTCCCGGAAACGGTTCGAGAACTCGTCGTTCCCGATCGGGGTGCCGTTGCGGTAGAAGTACGCGTTGGCCACCCCGGTGGCGACGGACCGCATGAACTCGTTGCGGGCGTCGGGGAAGCGGGCGCAGGCCTCCGGGGCGACGCCGCCGCAGTCGGTGTGCCATGAACCGCGACCTGCGTTCAGCGTCATCTCCATCGCCGGCACCGAGGCGGTCGGACCGGTCACCATCGGGACCGGTGAGGCGCCAGGAGCCGGGTCGGGCACCGTGACGCTGATCCCGCAGGCCGCGTAGGCCTCCCGTGTCGCGGTCGTCGCCGCCTGCTGGGTCGGGGGCGCCGTCCGGCGAGGACCGGTGTAGGCAGCCGTGAACCCTGCGCACTCGCCATGGGCCTGCTGGAAGATGCTGTACGCGTAGAGGGCCATCCGGTCCCACGCCCGGCCGCCGTTCTGGAAGTAGGCCAGATCGGTACTGGCAGGCGACGTGGTCGCGTCAAGGTACTCGCCCGGGAGCTCGTCCGTCAGGGCTCCCAGCCCGGCGTCGACCGCGACGGGGTAGGAGGCGTCCCCCGAGGTCGCTGCGGCGTCGGGCGGGACGACGTCCGGTGCGCCGGCGTCGTCGACGGCGCCGCTGCCGGTGTCGACCGGAGAGCCGCTGCCGTCGTCCACCGGGTCACTGGGCGGGACGCCACCAGAGCCGTCCTGGCCGGGAGCCTCGTTCCCACCGTCCTCGGCTTCGCCAGACGGGAGACCAGCGTCGACCGGTTGCGACGGATCGTCGTCGTCGTCGGGGGCGACGGGGGGAATGGGCCACCACGGAGGGAGCTGTGGCTCCACCGGCGGCCCGGGGAACAGATTGGGCTGTCCCCCCTGGGGTTGCGGTCGCTGCGGTCTGCAGTTGCCCAGGTTCGGCAGCCCGGGCATACCAAGTGCCCGCACCTGGGGGGTCGAGGGCGCACCCAGCGACCCGAAGGCTGCCGCGACGGAACGGGCGACGGTGACATGGGCCTGAAGCACCCTGCGGGCGAGCCCCAGGGCCACACCCCCGTCCGTCGCCGCGTCCGCAGCCGGGGCGAAGACGCTGCCTTGGGGTGGGGTGTAGAACTCGCCGTACTGGTCGCCGTAGGGGAAGCGCCCGGGGTCCACCGCACGGACGTTGTTGCACGAGTCCCACGGCTTCCAGGTGCCGGGGTTGGCCGGGTCGTTGTGCCAAGCACCCGCGTGGACATGCTCTCCGTAGCTCCCACCGACACCCACACCGACTCCTAGACCACGTCCCCCCGCGACGGGCACGGATGCAGCGAGCGACCCCGAGACTGCGCCGCCCACGTACATCTGGAGGGCCGCCGCCCCGTCAGAGCGGCTGAACAGCTCGCCGACCGCCTTCGGGTCGAGCCCGTTGGACTTCTCGATCGCCTTCCACAGGTCGAGGTTGCCCTCCGACCCCGGCGTCCGGCCGGCGAGGTCGACCCTCTTGGTGTAGCGGAAGGAGACGTACGGACCTGCCTCACCGCCTCGTGTCACACCAGGGCGTCTGGCTCGACCGCCCGCCGCCCGCACCTCGGCCGGGCCCTTCGAGGTCGCGATCTCGATCGGGACCCTGATGCGCATCTCCATGACAGCCGCCTGAGGTGTGCCGTCGGGTCCCCTGACGACTGACATCTCGTTGTCCACCCGGACGCTCATCTTGGCCTTGACGCTCAACCCGTTCAACCACCCGAGAGGGGTACCGGCGGTGATCTTGCCCAGCTCCGGGGTCAGGCCCAGGGAGTAGTTGGTGTTGATGAGGCTGCCGGCGATGAGGTTCTGGTCGTCGCTGACGACACCGTCGGCGCCTCCCGCCGTGCCGAGGTAACGCTCTGGCCGGGTGGGGTCGGTGGCGTTGAGGTTGATGGCGAAGGTGCCTCGCCCCTGGGTGGTTCCGGCACGCAGCGGCCCCACCTCGGGGTTGGCAGAGCCCGTCCAGGAGTTGCCGCTCAGGTAGGGGGGCGGCAGGCCTTCCAGGGGGCCACCGAGTCCACCTGACTCCGCTATCCGCCCCTCTTGAGCCAGCTTGCTCCGCACGTACGAGGTCGTTGGCCCTTTGTACCCGGGCGGAGGGTGGTTCAGCGTCCGGTAGATCTTGAACTCGTTCCGGGTCGTCGACACCGGTCCGAAGGGGGTCTCCACGGACGTGGTGATGGCGAGGACGGAAATGAAGTCCGTCACCCCGTCGTTGCGTTCCTGCTCCACCACGGTCCACTTGAAGGTCTGCTTGGCCCCTACGGCGGCGTCCGGAGCCCGCCAGGCGGCCCAGTCGGCCTTGACCGAGCCCTCGAAGGAGCTCTCTCTCTCGGCGACGAAGCAGGCCCCGTTGGAGGTGACGCTGGTCGGTTCGCACGACACCGTCCACACGGCACCGATGACGGCGTCGGACCCCGGTGTCGCGTACCTCGGGTCCGTGGCGTCGATGAGGTCCTTGATGTTGCTGACGGAGATTGGCTTCCCGGTGAACGGGTCGCAGCCGGTCACAACGACCGGGCCGGTGACAGGCGGCGACCCGGGCGGGGGGTCGTCCGGCGCATCCGGCACGTCCGGCACGTCCGGCACGTCCGGCACGTCCGGCACGTCCGGCACGTCCGGCACGTCCGGCACGTCCGGCACGTCCGGCACGTCCGGCACGTCCGGCACGTCCGGCACCATCCGGACCATCCGGACCATCCGGACCATCCGGACCATCCGGACCATCCGGAAGGAACGGTTCCCCGTCAGGAGTGAAGAGGTTCCCGTCGTCATCCACGAAGCCGCAGTTCTTGCCGGGGCCAGGGTCGAGGTCTGCGCCGTCCAGGCCGTCCGCTCCGCCGGGTCCGTCCTCGGCGTCCTGGCCGTCGCAGCCGTTACCGAACTCGTCCTTCTCAGACCCCTCGCCACCGTCGCCGCCGCCGTCGCGACCGCGGCGACCGTTTCGGCCGTCGGTGTAGCGGGGCTTGCGCGCATCGCGCTCTCGGACCTCGTCACCGTTCGCGTCAAGCTTCAGGACAAGTGGTACCGGTGGCAGACCAGGACCGAACAGCCTGATGACCGGTGCCGGTGCCCCGTCGCCCAGCGGCGGGGCATCGGTTCGTGCAAGCCGCCCCCCGCGCGGAACTGCCACCCCGGCAGCGGCCCCAGGGGCGGGTTCGCCGCACTCCGTGCCCAGCCCCCACGCCTTCTCGAACTGGCACTGGACCCGCTGGGTGAGCCGGGGCCCGTCGACGGCGAGCGGGATGGCCATGGCCACCATCAACGCCAGCCCGAGGATCGCAAGCAGCTCAGGAGCTCCGGTCGCCCCTCGGTCACGGTCCCGACGAGGCCAGGGACCGCTGTCCCACCACGGCGCCGCAGCACCCGGACGCCTCCGGAGCATCACAGGGCCCAGCCCTGGAGAGACTTGAGCAGGTCGGCGACGAGCACGCACACGATGAGGCCGAGGACCGCTGGCACGGTCAGCAGGACGGTCAGGACGCTCCCCTTGGTGGCCGCCGCCTCCGCCCGCAGCCGCAGCCTGACCATGGTCTCGGCCCGGGTCTGCAGGGCAAGCTCGCTCAGGGCACCCGCGATGGGCACACCGAGCGAGATGTTCTGTCGGGCGATGGCCATGAGCCGCTCCAGGGTCGGCGCGGAGGTGCGGTTCGAGAGGCTCACGAAGGACTCGACGGGCGTGTAGCCGAGGTGGAGCTGTTCGAGGACCGTCGAGGTCTCCTCCTGCAACGGGCCACGAAGCCGAGGACTGACCCGCGCGAGCGCCTGCCGGAAGGTCATCCCGGCGGACAGGAGGACGCTCATGACGTCGAGGAAAGCCGGCATCTCGCGCTCGATGCGACGCTGCCGGGCCAGGGCCCGCCCCCTCAGCTTCCACAAGGGCAGTGCGACAGCAAGCAGAAGGAGACCGACCACCAGGAGCGTGGGCACGTCCAGGAACACCATCACGGCCGTCAGCGCGACCCCCGTGATGGCCAGACCGGCATGGTCGTCCACGAAGTCCCGGGTGGTCGTCTCGCGCGACTCGGCGGCCTGGCGGAGCCACCGGTCGACCAGGCGGGTGTAGAGCCACGGTTGAGCCGTCAGCAGTCCTCCGAGCGGGCGGCCGATGTGGTGCAGCGCCACGTGTGCTGCGTTCCTCCGCGGCCCCTCGGGCGCGTGCCGGTCGTAGGAGACGGGTCGCTCCCTCACCAGGCTCACGCCCACGATCAGGACGACGACAGTGGCTGTGGCCAGGAGCGTCAGCGACAACGGGGACCACTGCGGCACGCTCACCAGGTCCGGCGTCATGGCCGGACCTTCGTCACGACCGCACGCACGATCAGGAACGACGCGAGGAGCAGCCCGAGGCAGACGAGCAGGACGATTGAGATCACGGGGTGGTCGAAGGCCTGTTCGACCCCACCACCGGAGACGTTGTTCATCAGCGCCAAGGCACCGAGCCCGAGGCCGAGGCAGACGAACGCCTGCATCTTGACGGGCTCGGTGATGGCACGCGCCTCTTGCAGAGCCCTGCTGGTCACCGTGATTCCCTGGCCGAGCTCGTCCAGCAGCTGGATGAGGTCACCGCCGGCACGGTGCTGGATGGAGACGGCCCAGATCACCACCTCGAGCTCCAGCACCCCGAGGCGAGCCGCGAACTCGTCCAGGGCGTCGGACAGGGAGTCTCCCAGCTCGATCTTGGCGACCACCCGTCTGAGCTCGCTGGCGATCGGGTCCGGCACCTGCCCGGCCGCATGCTGGAGCGCGCCAGTGAGGGAGAGCCCGGCGCGGGCGGACCCGCTCAGGAGCCGGACCAGGTCGGGAAGCTGGCTCTCGATCTGACGGCTCCGACGTTGGTGCAGGGCCTCGACCCCGAACCAGACGAACAGAGCAGCCGCCACGGCACCCAGCGGCCGCCCGGCGGTCGGACCGATGACGATCTCCCCCACCCGCGCGAGGCCGTAGCCGAGGGCCAGAGCCAGCAGGACGAGGTCGGTGGTGCCGAGCGGGATGCGTGCATCTGCCGCGCGCCGGCCGAGCGTGCGCAGGACCGGCAGTCGCACGAGGAGGGCGTCGCTCCGGGCGAACCTCCTCAGGTGGCGCTCGGGCGCACCCAGGCGGGCGCGGGCTTCTTCCCGGCCACCGCCCGAACGCCACAGCTCGGCCGCGGCCATGACGACGAGGACGATGGTGATGCTGAGGACGGCCAGGACGCCGGTCGGACTCATGCGGACCTCACGACTGCGTCGCTGCGGTGTCGCGTCGACACATCGGAGTCACGGCGTCGCGGCAGCTGGAGGTTTCCCATGTCGAAACGTTCGGCGAACCGCTCGTGACCGAGGACGGCGCTGAGGTCCAGGCCGCGCGACCGCGACCACACGGGGACCAGGTCGAACTCGTCGCCGCCGAACGACGGGAGGGCGTGCACGGCGACGACCCTCCGCCTGCCGTCCGCCTGTCGAGTGAGCTGCACGATGACCTCGATCGCCGAGTTGACCTGGTCGTGGATCGACTCCGCGGAGATCTTGACGTCGGACATGGCCGCAAGGGTCTGGAGCCGTTGAAGGCACTGCTGCGCCGAGTTGGCGTGCACGGTGGTGAGAGAGCCCTCGTGCCCCGTGTTCATGGCCTGGAGCATGTCGAGCGTCTCGCCGCCTCGGACCTCGCCGACGATGATTCGATCCGGGCGCATCCGTAGCGAGTTGCGCACCATGTCGCGGATCGAGATCCCGCCTCCGCCTTCCGTGTTGGGCGGGCGACCTTCGAGCTGCACGGTGTGCGGTTGCTGGAGCACGAGCTCGGCCGAGTCCTCGATGGTGATGATCCGCTCGGTGTCGGGGATGAACGCCGACAGGGCGTTCAAGAACGTCGTCTTGCCCGACCCGGTACCTCCCGACACGAGGATGTTGAGCCGCCCGGCAACAGAGGCGCGCAGCACCTCCGCGAGATCGTCGGGAAGGCTGCCTTTCGCAATGAGCTCCGCCATGGTGTACGCCCGGGGGAAGCGACGGATCGTGATCGTCGGTCCAGCCAGCGCGAGCGGTGGGATGACTATGTTGACCCGTTCGCCGGTGGGCAACCGGGCGTCCACCATCGGCGACCCCTCGTCCACGCGGCGGTTGACCCGGTTCACGATCCGGTCGATGACGTTGTAGAGCTGCTCGTCACTGCTGAAGCGCGCCTCGGTCCTGGTCACGTGGCCGTCCCGCTCCACCCAGACCTCGTCCTTGCCGTTGACCATGATCTCGGTGACGGCCGGGTCGGCGAGGAGCGGCTCCAGCACGCCGAGCCCGAGAGCCTCGTCCACGACCAGCCGGATGAGTGCCACCCGCCTGGCTGCGGTGAACACGTGTTCTGACCGCGAGACGATTCCCGACAGCTGCCGTTCCAGCACCGCCCGTCTCTGCTGAGCGCCGAGGTTGCGCAGCAGGTCGAGATCCATCTCCTCCAGCAGCTGCTCGCGAAGCCATCGAGCATGCCGGTCGATGCTCCCTCCCAGCGCCGTGCCCTCAGCCGCACCCCGCTCCGCGCGGTCCCGGAGGCTCATGAGCTCAGCCGCCGGCTGCTGCCGACCACGACGCTCTCGGGAAAGCGGGGGAGGATGGACCCACTACGGACCTCCACGACCACCTCTCCATCCCGGACCTCCACCACGGCTCCCTCGAGCAGGCGGCTGCTGAGGGACCCGAGGGCGACCGGCTCCGGGTCCACCCCGGCGCGCATCGCGTCAGCGCCGGCCTGCGCAGCGAGGTCGGCTCGGGCCCAGGCGTAGGTGACCACCGTCACCTGCGCGCAGCCAGCGGCCACGGCCAGCATCAGCGGCACGACGACGAGCAGGAGGACGCTGTCCGAGAAGCCCCCGTCACGGGTGTTCACAGCTCAGCCACCACCTCGGCGTCGGACCGCAGCGAGATGTCCGGCAGGCCGAAGGGTGTCGGCACGTGGAGGGTGACCGCCACACGATCGCCCATGAGCGCCACGTCCGCCGACCGGGTGAACATCGAGCCGCCCTCGCGCAGCCGCTCCTCCGCTCGTTCCACCGTGCTCCCACCTGCGATCTCCGAGGCGACCGTGGGAGTCGACAGCGCAAGAACCAGGGCAGCGGCGCCCATGGTGAAGACCTGGACGATGAGCAGCAGTCCCAGGCTCATCACCAGGACCATGGCCGGCAGGCTCACCGGCACGGAGCCGCGATCGGTCGAGGCTCTGGTCGCAGCTCTGCCGGGGCCGTCGGAGGTGGCTGACGCCTCGCGATCCGCTACCGGCGCGCGGCGCCACCGCCACAAGGGCACGAAGCCACCACCCGAGGTCGGCACCAGACCGAAGTGACGAGCCAGCTGTTGCAGGGGTCTTGCCAAGGTGCGGTCGCCCCGCAGTCCGGTGGCCCCTTCGTTGGCGAGCGGCTCCAGGGACCGGAACGCCGCTGGTACACCCGTGCGGCACACCGGTATGGCCGAGGTCTGCCCCACCAGGCGCGGCTGCACCGCTGATCCTTTGCTGGTCCGGTTGAGGACGAGCTCGACAGAGCCGTGCTGCCGCACGTCGAGCTGCTCCCAGGAGTCGCACATGTCGTGCGCCGCCCGGACTGCGAGGATGTCCGGGGTCGCCACCATCGCGACCCGGTCGGCGAGCTCCACCGCAGGCAGGGACGCCTCATAGATCCGGGACCCGCAGTCCACGACGACGACGTCGAACATCCCGCGCAGGACGGCGATCGTCCGACGGACCAGGCTGGCCGTGAGCAGCTCCGTCTCCATCACGTCCTTCGGTGCGAACAGGACGCGAGCACCGGACTCGTGGGGGAACAGCACGGGGTGGATGACCGCCGGACTGAGCTCGTCGGACAGGTCGACGAGCTCGCGCATGCTTCGCGCCGGGACGGTCCCCAGGTAGTCGGCCAGACTGGCCCCGAACAGGTCGAGGTCGACGAGGCACACCCTCTGGTTCGGTGCACCGGCGGCGACGAAGGCCAGCTGCACCGCGAGCGTCGTGGTCCCGACGCCCCCCTTCGCGCCGGCCACGGCCAGGACCGTTCCGGCCCGCTCGTAGTCGTGCTTGGCCTCAGCACCGAGCCTGACGGTCCGGGACCACCAGGCCGTGGCGGTGAGCCGGGCCAGGAGCTCGGCGGTGGACACCGGGACACTGACCACCCCACGGACCCCGGCGTCGGTGGCCGCGGTGAACAGGTCGCTCGTGACCTCCCGCGCGAGCAGGACGATCCCGACCCAGGGCACCCGGCCGACCAGCTCCTTGGACACCGCGAGCGCGGGGGCCGGACCGAAGCCCTCGTGGAGGAGGACGACGTCGGGCTCGTGGTCCAGCACCGCCCCCAGCAGCGACTCCGCCGAGGTGGCGACCGCTCGGACGTCGACCCCGGTCTCGGTCTCCAGGAGGTCCTCCAGGGCGTGGCTGAGGACGACGTCCTGCACGGCCAGGACCACGGACAGGCTCATCGTCGTACCTCGGACGGCGCCTGGCGGGCCACGATGATCGCGTCGGCCGCGGCCCGCGCCCTGGCGATCTCCGTGACGCCGTCCGGCTGCACGGCCAGGGACACCAGGGTGTCGCCCCTCTCGGCCGTCGCAGCGTGGACGGCGAGCACCCGGCCGGGGATGAGCACCACCGGCTCGAATCCGGAGTCGGAGTACACCGCGGTGATGTCGACGACGTCGTCGACGGCGATCGTCCCGCCGAACGAGACCTCACCGTCCGCCTGCAGCGTGACCTCTCGTTCGTCCGGGGCGAGCCTCGGTGGGTCGACGATGGACGAGGTCAGGACGAAGGTGCCGGTCGGCATGCGCATCGGTGAGACCTGTCCCACCACGTCTCCGGTGGACCCCAGCGCCCCGGCGGGGGCGAACCGGACCGGGACGCTCAGCACGGACACGTCCTCCGTGGTGATCGGTGTCCACGGGGGAATGTCTCTGCTCGTCGTCACCACCGTCTGGGTGGGACCCAGCCGGCTGGCCACCTCCTGGGTGTACGACAGGACCGAGAGGAACGTCACCACCACTCCGGCCCCGGCCACGGCGAGCAAGATCATCCCGCGGCGTCGGCGCGTGATCACGCGATGTCCTCGAGACCGGCCGAGCACGATCCTTCCGGCCAGTGCCTCTGCCACCACACGGCTGCCTGGACGCGGCCCGAGACACCGATCTTCTGGTAGGCGCCGCTGACATAGTTCCGGACGGTGGACCTCGCCAGTCCGAGCTGGTGGCCGATCTGCCCGTTGGTGAGCCCCTTGACGACCCCCTCGAGCACTTGACGTTCGCGGTGGGTGAGCTGACCTACCACCGCGGGAGCGCCCGACCGTGATCCGTCTGCGTCCATGCTTCGTCCTCCTCGCGGCTGCTCGACTGACAGGTGGTCCGTCAGGGTGAACCGAGGGGTCGCCGTTCGCTACGGCAGGGCTGCCCTGCCTGCGTGGCGACCGGTGGGGGTACTGCCGACGCCACGCCAGCCCCCCAGCCCCGCTGCCAGGAGGACGCTGGTCACAGCACGACGACGTCGGATACCGCGTGGGCACCCACGTGCTCGAACGCGGCACTGCACCGGTGACAGCGGGCGGCGTCCACCAACGGCGCCGAGCACCAGGCACACGGCCAGGTCGCGGCGCTCTCGACGGCCCGGTCCACGAGTGCTGCCACCTCCTGGGGCCGAACCACCAGCTCGACCAGTCCCCTCTGACGCCAGTAGTCGGCCCAGTCGAGGTGACCAGGTGCAGTCGTCACGTCCGTGATGCCGAGCACACGGCAGAAGGGGGCGACGTCGAGGGAGGCACCCGGGCTGACGATGGCGGCCCGCCCAGCGATCGCTCCGCCGGCCACCACCCGCTCGAGCGCCTCGCCGCCGGTGCCGACCCGCTGTCGCCGTGGTCGACCGGGGCCGTCCGTGCCGACGAACAGGTAGTCCGACCGGGGCACGGTCAGCCGTTGGGACCACGTCGCGCCGCACGAGGCAACGGTGAGCACCGACCGGGACAGCACCACGGAGAAGGTCGCGGCGACCAAGTCCTGGAGGACGACCGGAGCCAGGACGTCCGGGACGCGCCCGGTCCTCAGGCAGGCTGCCAGTGCCTCAGCCACGACGTGGAGCCGGAGCGGGGAGCAGCGGACCGCCGCAAGGTCGATCCACACCCCGGGCCGGGTCCGACGGAGCACCCGGACGGCCGCAGCACTGCGCCCCGCGGCCCCGTACGACGACACCACCAGCCACGACTCCACGGGGTCTGCCTGCCGCAGGGCGAGAGCGGCGAGGTCCTGCTCGAGCTCCGGGCCAGGGGGCACGGTGACGAGCCCGTCGACCTCCGATGCCGAGGCGGGGCCGTCCTGGCGGCGAGACGCTGCGATCAGGACCACGATCATGATGCCTCCACGCACACACCTGTCAGGACTTCGGGGCTGGGCCGAGACCGGGGCCGGCTGTGCGGCAGGAGACGCACAGCCGGCCCGCCTAGAGCTGGTCGACGAAGGTGACAGCCGCCTTCGTCACCAGCTCCAGGACGCAGATCATCAGCAGGGACATCGCCAGAGCGAGCGGGACTGTCGCGGCACCGCGGTCAGCCCTGGCCGCCGCCGCCGCCACCTGCGCCGCCTCCGCCACCGCCACCTGCGCCGCCTCCGCCACCTGCACCTGCGCCGCCTCCGCCACCTGCACCTGCGCCGCCGCCTGCGCCATCCCACGCGTTGGTGAATGCGGTGTCCAGGATCCCAGTGACTCCATCGACCTTGACCTCGCTGATCGCGAGCGCGAGAGCAGCCGCGAGGCCGAGAATGGCGATGAGCTCAGCAGCGCCGGTCGCACCGGAGTCTCCTTTCAGACGTCGTCGCAGACGCGAGGCGTAGCGGTTGATGGTGAGCATCATGTTCGTCTCCTTCGTCGAGTGCTTCTCCACCGAATGACAGCCAGTAGTCCAGCCAGGCATACCGCCCCACTAGGGACACCTGTCCTACCCCTGACGTCACGCGCAGGGCAGGGCTGCCCTTCGCCCCGGGCGCTCCTCGACAGCACGATCCGTGCTCCACGGATCGAGTACGCAGGAGGGCAGATGAGACACCTGTTGCCTCGTGCTGGTGCTCGGGTGAGGACGGTGGCTGCTCTGCTGACGATGTCGGCACTGCTCATCACGTGGGCCCTCGGCGCCCCGCCGGCTCATGCGGGGGGTGCCGCATCAGGAGATGACCTCGGCACGATCCTGCTCGTCGTCGACGCATCAGGGTCGATGAAGCGACCGGCCCCGGACGGCGCGTCTCGGATGGAGGGGGCGCAGTCTGCGCTCAAGCAGCTGGCCGCCGAGCTTCCGCCGGGAACGTCGGTCGGGCTACGGGCGTTCGGTGAGGGTGCGGCGCTCAGCGCGACGCCGGAGACGTGTACCGACTCCCGTCTCGTGGCGCCGGTGGCGCCGCTCGACCCCGGCGTCATGGCCCAGGCGATCGACAGCATCAAGCCGCGCGGCTGGACGCCCATCGGACACACCCTCGCGCTGGCCGCGGCCGACGTCGCGCCGGCGACCGCGGCCACCGTGGTCCTGGTCTCCGACGGCCTGGACACCTGCTTCCCCGACTTCGGTCCCGAGCCGTGCGACGTCGCGAAGACCTACGCGGGTGGCCCGGTCGACCTGCAGGTCCACACCATCGGTCTCGCCGTCGACGAGGCGGCCCGGGCTCAGCTCGAGTGCATCGCCGCCGCCACCGGTGGGCAGTACCTCGCCGCCTCCGACGCGGCGTCACTGGTGGCAGCACTGAGGGCCAGCATGCCCGCCCCACCCGCTCCCAGGCAGCTCTCTCCCGTCGTGCTGACCGAACCGGCGTCCCCGATGGACGTGAGCGCCGCCGTCGTCCTGTTCCTGTTCGCCGCCGGCGGCGCCGGGGTGGCCACCGCGGTGTGGGCCGTCCAGGATCGTCGGCGCGGAAGGTACTGGTGACCGGCTCCCGGGGCGCGGCATCGGTGATGGCGCTCGCTGCCCTTGCCCTCGCTGCGTGCGCTCCGGCGACCGACCGAGACGCCGCTGTCTCGGCCCTCGACGCAGACGCGCGGGGCGTCGTCAGCGCCGACTGGTGGCCGGACGCCTGCAACCTTGCCGACGCCGGAGGCGTGACCGACCCGGAGCCCACCACCGGGACGACGCCCGACGGCACCCCGCTCCCCGGCGCCATCGCCTGCAGGTGGTCCACCGACGGCGACGACGTCGACCTGAGGGTCCGCATCGTCACCCGCGACACCGAAGAGGCATGGCTCGGCTACCAGTACTCCATGGGACTGCGCGCCCCGGTGTCGGGCCTGGGCGACGACGCCTTCCTGGTGCCGGCTGCCGGGCAGGACCAGCTGTGGGTGTGCCAGGGCCTGACGATCTTCGTGCTCTCCGGACCGGAGACGCCGCCCGACGACCCGGCCCGCGACCACCTGCTCGCCGTCGCGGCGGCAGCGGTGGACGAGCTGCAGGGGATGCCGGCCGGCGACAGCAGCCTGCGCTGGGACGGGCCGGCCGTCGGCTGAGCTGCCCGGCAAGCGCACGGCCGGCGAGCCGTCTCAACCTGCGAGACACCTGCAGGCATGACCGAGACGCTAGGCAACCTTCCGCCCGCATGGCGCGACTTGAGGGGGTACGACGACCACTCAAGGGAGAGCGGCAGATGAGCGAACCCATCGGCGCAGACATCGGGGACATCCAGGTCCTGAACATGTCGGAGCCCGACGAGCCCATCGTCTTCGCCACCGACGGCGAGGCGCGCCTCTTCGGCCGTGACGACGACGTCTGCGACATCGTCATCTGGTCGGCGTTGACGGACCCTGGCCTGTCGCGCGTCGCCGGACGGCTGTGGCGGGTGGACGGCGAGCTGTGGGTCCGGAACCTGTCCTCCCACCACGACCTCGCGGTCCTCACGCTCGGCCAGCCCGCGGGACCGCCTCTGCTCCCGCGGCGCGGCGCGTGGGGCAACGGCGACGCGCGCTGCCTGCCCATCGGCACCACGGTGATCCTGGGACCAGGCGGTCTCGAGCTCGTCGTCACGCACTCCGAGCACGCCGCCCCGGTGGTCGAGCACGAGCACCATCACGAGGGCTCGAGCAACGCCCCCCAGACGCGCGCCCTGCCCGAGGTCCCCTCCCACCTGATGGACATCGCCATCGCCCTGTGCGAACCGCTGCTGCTGGGTGGGCCGATGCCCGCGACCTACCGCCAGGTCGGCCAGCGGCTGGGCATCGAGAGCCACAAACGGGTGCGGCTGCTCATCGACCACCTGTGCGAGAGGTACGAGGAGGACGCCTTCGCCTCGCACCTGCACCCCTGGGCGCACCGACGGCAGGACTCGGCGAGAGGGCTGAGCGCCGGCGCACCGACCCTGGTCAACGGGGTCTGGCGCTTCCCCAAGGACACGGCCGAGCCGGAGCCCGCGCCCGGTGGGGGCGACCTGCCCGTCCCCCGCTACGTCTACGTGGCCCAGCTGCTGGTTCGGCGCGGGCTGGTGCGCGAGCGCGACCTGGGTCGTCTGCCCAAGGGCGGCGGCGCGGGAGTCGCGGTGGCCTGTGCGTGACGGCGGCTCGTCATCCCGGTCCAAGGGCCGACAGGCCGAGGCGGACCCGGAGCCCACGCCCCATCACGTCCGCAACCTCGGGCCCTACGTCACCCGCTCCCCGGTCGGCCGGGGCGCCGGCACCCTGGTGTACCGCGCCCGGCACCAGGCCTCCGGCGGCCACGTGGCGCTCAAGGTGTGGACGGGACCGCTCGACCACCCAGCACGTCGGCGGTTCGCGCGAGAGTGCCTGCTGCACTGGAGGCTCCTGGACCACCCGTCTGTGGTGCGCATGCACACGTCGTCGCGGGTCGACGAGCCCGTCCTGTGGCTGGCCCAGGACCTCTACCGCTCGTCCCTGGCCCAGCGGCTCCGGCTCGGGCCGCTGTCGTCGGTCGAGGCGCGGCGCACCGCCCTCGGCCTGCTCGACGGGCTGGCCGCCATGCACGCCCTGGGGGTGCTCCACCGCGACGTCAACCCCTGCAACGTGCTGCTGCACCACGACCGGGCCGTGCTGGGCGACCTGGGAAGTGCTGACTGGATCCTGCGGCCGGGCACGGACCCCGCCGAGGGCACCAGTCACTACGTGGCGCCGGAGCTCCGGCTCGGCGCGGCCCCCGACATGTCCACCGACCTGTACTCCGCGGCCGTGACGATCCTCGAGCTGGTGGGGGGTCGCGCGCCTGCGGGCTGGCGGGACGCGCTGCACACCGCAGCGGCGAGCGACCGCGCCGCCCGCGGGATCTCGGTGGACGAGCTGCGTCACGTGGTGGCCACCGGGTGGGACGCACCAGACGTCCTGGACCTCGGCGCCCTGGAAGCGGCGGTCCGGATCTAGGGCGACGGGTATCCGGACGCCTGGTTCGCCGCACTGACCATCGAGCACGGCAGCGAGTGGGTGACGGCCGACCGGGGCTTCGCGCGGTGGCCGGGGCTCAGGTGGCGGCATCCGCTGGACGCGGGGGACTGACTGAGAAGGCCCAGGAACGGACAGAGGGTCACGCCTCGTGGGCTGCGCGCGGCTCGCCACGAGCAGCGGACTGCCACGCCGCCACCACGGGGGCGGGGAGCCGGCCCCGGTCGGAGACGCTGAACCCGTGGCGCCTGGCCCAGTCGCGGATCTCTCGTGCGGACGAGGGGTGACCAGCCGCGGGCGGCGGCGGCGCGGCGGGCAGGCCCATCCGTGCCAGCGCCGGCGACTCCTCCTCCGCCCAGGCCCGCGCGGCCGCCAGGTAGCGGTACGTCCACTCCTCGGCCAGCTTCCTGGTGTCGCGCGGCCAACCAGGACGCATGGGTCAGGAGCCACCACGTCCGGCATCACGGAGCGGCACCCTGCATGACGCCATGAAGCGCCGTGTACTCCGGAGGGCTGAGGACGGCACCAGGGCGTTGACCGCCGCGCAGCACCGGCGCACCGTCCTTTCATGTTCAGGCGTCTCAGCCCACGACCCGTCCTCGCTGCCGTCCTCGCCCTGCTGGTGGCCGTCCCCGCCCCGGCCTTCGCCGTGTCGTCCGTCAGCCGGCCTGCGGTGGCCACGACCACCACCCTGTTCGCAGAGAACTTCCAGGGCTCTGCGGGGGTGGACCACCTGGCGGTGAACAGCTCGAGCCGAAGGTACGTGTCGGTGCGGTCCGGCTGCGGACCGGACGGCAGCCGGTGCCTGCAGGTCGCGTACGCGCCGAGCTCCCAGGGCAGCCCGAGGATCGTGGGCTCCCCCAGGCTGTCGCAGCGGACCAAGGACGCGACTGTCCGGTACCGGGTCAAGTTCCGCAGCGACTTCCAGTTCGTCAAGGGCGGCAAGCTGCCCGGGCTCGGGGCGATGGAGAGCACCACCGGGTGCCAGGCACCCGAGCGCGACGCCTGGAGCTCCAGGGTGATGTGGCGCGCCAACGGCGTCCCGGAGCTCTACGTCTACGACCAGGACCCCTCCAACCGGTGCGGCGAGAGCTACCCCGCCTCCAACGCCCGGTTCACGCCGGGGAAGTGGCACGACGTCGCGATGTACGTGCGGGTGAACGACAGCGGACGGAGCAACGGCTACGCCAGCCTCCACGTCGACGGCCGCAAGGTGGCCGAGGCCAGGAACCTCAGGCTCTGCACCGACTGCACCACCAACGCGCAGGTGAACAGGTTCCTGTTCCACACCTTCTACGGCGGCTCTTCCTCCGACTGGGCGCCGAGCACCACCACGTACGCCTCCTTCGACAACATCCGGGTGGTCAAGGGGAACGCCACGGGGTGAGGCACCCCAGGCCGGTCACTGTCGCACCCGACTGGCCACTTCTGACGCATGGGAGCGGGCAGCATGATCACGACAGCTCGCGGCGCCTCCTCGCAGCGGACGTCGACGCCCTCGTCAACGCCGTGAACACCGTGAGGGTGATGGACGCGGGGATCGCTCTGCAGTTCCGGCGCGCGTGCCGGTCGATGTTCGCCGAGTAAGAGCGGGCTAGGCCGTCCCGGACGTCGCGATGCACGTCTACCCCCCTGACGGACCGCCTCCAGCAGTGGCCATGCGCACGACCGGAGCGCGACCGCGGATGACCCCGGGACGAACCGCGCTGCCCGAGCACTCAGCACGTGCCATGGGGGGCCCGACCCTCATCGCGGCGCAGAAGCTGGCCTACTTCCTGCAGGTGGCGGGAGAGCCGCTTCGCCTGAAGCTCGTCGGGCATCGGTACGGCCCATGCGCAGATGGGCCCCGCCATGTGTTGCGGCAGCTCGTGGGCTGAGCAGGAGCGGGGCGTTCGGAGGCAACGGCTCGGTGGCTCAGGGTTCCGTCGACAGCACGTCACCGAGCGGCCGCACCAGTGGGACGGCGCCTACGCTCGTCCTCGACATGGCACCCGACCCAGACCCCACGACACCGCCGGTGGCCTCGCGCGAGGCAGCCACCGCGTCGGGACGCCGCCGCAACAGTCAGCGACGGCGCCGGGACGGCGGAGCCCAAGACCGTGGGACTGGCGGGGACGCGGGGGCAGGCAGGGGTGCAGCGCCCAAGGCGGGCGCGCGACGGCCGGTCCGCGATGGCACCCGGGGCCGACCCGCGGGAAGCGGCGCGCAGCAGGTCGAACGCCAGACCGCCCGCCTCGCCGCCGCCCGCGACACCCTCCCCCCGCTCCGCTACCCGGAGGAGCTGCCGGTCACCGGCCGGCGCGAGGAGCTCGTCCGGCTCATCCGCGACCACCAGGTCGTCGTCGTCGCGGGCGCCACCGGCTCGGGCAAGACCACCCAGCTGCCCAAGCTCGCCCTCGAGGCCGGCCGCGGCACGACCGGGCTGATCGGGCACACCCAGCCCCGCCGGATCGCCGCGCGCAGCGTCGCCGAGCGGATCGCCGAGGAGGTCGGCACGCCGCTGGGCGAGCACGTCGGCTTCGCGGTCCGGTTCACCGACTCCACCGGGCCGTCGACGCTGCTCAAGGTGATGACCGACGGCATCCTGCTCGCGGAGATCCAGCGCGACCCGATGCTGCGCCGCTACGACACGATCATCGTGGACGAGGCGCACGAGCGGTCGCTCAACGTCGACGTGCTGCTCGGCTACCTGCACCGGCTGCTGCCGCAGCGCCCCGACCTGCACCTCGTCATCACCAGCGCGACCATCGACCCGCAGCGCTTCGCCGACCACTTCGGCGGGGCGCCCGTGGTCGAGGTGTCCGGACGCACGTACCCGGTCGAGGTCCGGTACCGGCCCTACTCCGGCGACGAGGCCGACGCCGGCGACGACCGGGACGAGCCGCAGGCCATCGTCGACGCGGTCACCGAGCTGCTCACCGAGGGCGACGGCGACGTGCTCGTGTTCTGCTCCGGCGAGCGCGAGATCCGCGAGGCCGTCGACGCGCTGACCCGGCAGCTGTCCGGCTCCGTGCTCGGCCTGGAGGTGCTGCCGCTGTACGCCCGGCTGTCCGCCGCCGACCAGCACCGGATCTTCGCCGCCCACGCCGGGACCCGCGTCGTGGTCAGCACCAACGTGGCCGAGACGTCGCTCACCGTGCCGGGCATCCGCTACGTCGTGGACACCGGGCTGGCCCGGATCAGCCCGGTACTCGCTGCGGACCAAGGTGCAGCGGCTGCCCATCGAGCCGATCAGCCAGGCGAGCGCCACCCAGCGCGCCGGCCGCTCCGGCCGCCTGGCGCCCGGGGTGGCGATCCGGCTGTACGGCGAGGCCGACCACGACGCACGCCCGGAGTTCACCGAGCCCGAGGTCCGCCGCACCAACCTGGCCAGCGTCCTGCTCCAGCTGACCAGCCTCGGCATCGACGACGTCGAGGAGCTGGACTGGCTCGACCCGCCCGACCCGCGCCAGGTCAAGGACGGGCTCGCGCTGCTCGAGGAGCTCGGCGCGGTCGCGGAGGAGCTCGAGCAGGACGAGCGGGGCCGGGTCACCCGGCACCGCCGGCTGACCCAGGTCGGGCGGACCCTGGCCCGGCTGCCCGTCGACCCGCGGCTGGGCCGGATGCTGCTGGAGGCCGACCGCAACGGCTGCCTGGACGAGGTCCGCGCCGTCGTGGCCGGGCTGTCGATCATCGACGTGCGGCAGCGGCCGTCCGACGACGAGGCCCGCGCCGACCTGGCCCACCGCCGGTTCCGGGTCGAGGGCTCGGACCTGCTCACCCGGCTCGCGCTGTGGCGGTACCTGCGGGCGCGGCGCGAGGAGTCGCTCAGCAGCTCGGCGTTCCGGCGGATGTGCCTGGCCGAGCACCTGCACCACGCCCGGGTGCGGGAGTGGTTCGACCTGGACGGCCAGCTGCGGCAGGTGTGCAAGGAGGCCGGCCTGGGGCCGAACGGCGCTGCTGCGCGGACGCCGACGAGCCGCGCCGGGGCTCGGACGCGTCGGCGTACGCCGAGATCGAGGCCTCCGTCGCCGAGACCGTGCACCGCAGCCTGCTGCCGGGGCTGCTGTCGCACATCGGCTTCCGCGAGGGCGACGCCACCGACTACCTGGGGGCGCGGGGGGCGCGGTTCTCCGATCGGCGCCCGGCTCGGTGCTGCCCCGCCCCCGGCCGGCCGGGCCGCGCCGGCGCCAAGCGCGCCAAGAACGCCGGCCCGCGCTGGGTGATGGCGACCGAGCTCGTCGAGACCGCCCGGCTGTTCGCCCGCGACTGCGCCGTCATCGAGCCCGACTGGGTGGAGCCGGTCGCCGGGCACCTGGTGCGACGGACCTACTCCGAGCCGCGGTGGAACGCGCAGCCGCGGCCAGGTCGAGGCGACCGAGAAGGTCACGCTGTACGGCATCCCGCTCGTCGCCGCGCGGACCGTCGGCTACGCCCGGGTCGACCCGGTGCTGTCGCGCGAGCTGTTCGTCCGCCACGCCCTGGTCGAGCGCGACTGGGAGTCCCGGCACGCGTTCCTCGCCGACAACGCCGCGCCTGATGGCCGAGGTCCGCGAGATCGAGGAGCGCACCCGCCGCCGTGACGTGGTGGTCGACGACACCGCCGTGCTTCGCCTTCTACGACGCCCGGGTCCCCGCCGACGTGGTGTCGGCTCGGCACTTCGACGCCTGGTGGAAGCAGGCCCGCCACGCACACGCCGGACCTGCTCACCATGACCCGCGCCGACGTGCTGGCCGGTGACGGGCGGCGGGCGCGGTGGTCGAGCAGTTCCCCGACCATCGATCGACGTGCCGCACCTCGACGGCACCGTCGCCCTCCCGCTGTCCTACGTGTTCTCCCCCGGCGCCCCGGACGACGGCGTCACGGTGACCGTGCCCGAGCAGGTGCTCGCCGCGCTGGACGCCGACGCGCTGGGCTGGCTGGTGCCGGGGCTGCGCGAGGAGCTGGTGACCGCGCTGGTCCGGTCGCTGCCCAAGGCGCTGCGGCGCTCCTTCGCGCCCGCGCCGGACCACGCCGCGCTCGTGCTGCGGCAGGTGTCGCCCGACGGGTCCGTGCCCCGCGGCGCGGTGACGCGACGTGGTCGCCCGGGCCCTCACCGCGCTCGGCGGGCCGGTGGTGGACGCCGACGACCTGGACGCTGGCGTCGCTGCCGTCGCACCTGCGCCCGCAGCGTCCGGGTCGTCGACAGCCGGCGGGCGGGTGCTCGCCGAGGGCGCCGACGTCGGCGATCTGCGGGGCCGGCTGTCCGGCCGGGCGCAGGACTCGCTGTCCCGGGCCACCGCGTCGCTGGAGCGGCGCGGCCTCGACCGACGTCCCCGCCGAGCCGCTGCCCGAGGTGGTCGAGCGGAGGCTCGCCGGGCACGAGGTCCGGGGCTGGCCCGCCTGGTCGACGAGGGCACGACGCTCGGGGTGCGTGTGCTGTCCGCGCGGGCCGCGGCCGTCACCGCCCACGACCGCGGCGTGCGCCGCGCCGTGCTGCTGGGGCTCCGCTCCCCGCTCGGGGCCATCACCAAGGGCCTGGACGTGCCGACCCGGCTCGCGCTGTCGTGGACGCCGTACCCGTCGTGCTCGACCATGCTCGAGGACTGCCTGGCCGCCGCCGTGACCGCGCTGGTCCGCCGGCACCGCCCCGACGGGACCTGGGCCGTGCGCGACGCCGCCGGCCGTCGACGCCCTGCGCGAGCTGGTCCGCGCCGACGTCCACCCCGTGACCGAGGACGTGGTCCGGACGGTCGCCCGGGTGCTCTCCGCGGCGCACGGGGTCCGTGACGCGGCTGGCCCGGCTCGACCGCGCCCGCGCTGCGCGAGCACCGTCGACGACGTCCGCGCGCAGGTCGACTGGCTCGTCGGTCCGGGCTTCGTGCTGGCCACCGGGGTCGACCGGCTGCCCCACCTGCTGCGCTACCTGGCCGCGGTCGAGCGCCGGCTCGACGCCGCAGCGGCACGACCCGGGCCGCGACCTCGAGCTGCTCGACCGCGTGCTGCCGGCCTACGACGCCTACCTGGACGTGGTCGACGCCCTGCCCGACGGCTCGCCCGTGCCGGCGGCCCTGCTCGACGTGCGGTGGATGGTCGAGGAGCTGCGGGTGTCCGTGTTCGCCCAGCAGCTGGGGACGGCCCACCCGGTCAGCGAGAAGCGGATCCGGACCGCGCTGGCGCCCTGGAGCGGCTGACCCCGGGCGGCGACCCCGGCCGGCTGACCCGACGTGCCGGCGGCACCCGGGCTGCCGAACGCATGTCCAGCCTGGACGGGCGTTCGACCTCGGCACCCCGCGCGCCGGACGTCACCGCCGGACGACCCGATGCCCGCGCCCCTCCTTGGCAGGTCAGATGGTCGTGACCGACGCTGTCTCGGGGCCAGATCACGACCATCTGACCTGCCAAGCCGTCGCGGGCGGGGCGAGCCGACGTATGCGGGGCGGGGGGCGGGTGGGGCGGGGCGGGGCGGGTGCGGGGCGGGTGCGGGGCGGGTGCGGGGGGTCTGCGGGCCGCCGTGGCTCAGCCGTGCAGGGGCCACGCGCGCTTGGCGTCGCCGTCCCAGCGGCGGACGGCGGTGGCGTGGCCGGCGCCCTCGTGGACAGCGGGGTCCACGCCTCTGAGCGCGGTGAACGCCTGGCCGAGCTGGGTGTCGGTGAGGTGCGAGGCGAGGGTGACGTGGGGCGTCCAGCGGCCCGGCAACGCGGTCTCGGGCACCGACAGAGCAGCCGACCACGCGGTGGCGGCCCGCGCCTGCAGGTCCAGCAGGGCCGGGGACGCGACCACCAGCCGGGCCAGCACGTGCTTGTGGTGGCCGAAGACCACGTACCCGCCGAGCAGCACCGGCAGGGGCAGGTCCGAGGGCGGCAGCGCGTCGAACAGGCGTTCCTCGTCCGCCGGCCCGACCCCCGAGGCGACCGTCAGAGTGACGTGAGGGGCGTTGGTCGCCCCGGTGTGACGGCCGAGGCTCGGCAGGCCCGCGTCGACCAGCGCCTGCCACTGCGCCCGCACCCGGGCGTCCAGCTCGGCGTCCAGCAGCAGCTCGACCGACTGGACCATCCGGGCATCATGGACGCCGTGACCCCTCTCGACCACCGGACCGCGGGCGCCCCCGGCCCCACCACCGCACCCGCGGGCCTGCACGCGTGACGCCCATCGGCGACGACGGCTTCCGGAAGGCCTTCGCGCAGGAGGCCGCGTCGCTGGGGCGGTTCACCGTGGTGGTCCTCGGCCGCACCGGCGTGGGCAAGTCCACGCTGGTCAACGCGGTGTTCGGCGAGAGCCTGGCCGAGACGGGCATCGGCCGGCCCGTCACCCGGACCAGCCACCTGTACAGCCGGGAGGGCGTCGGGCTCGCGGTCGTGGACACCAAAGGCATCGAGGTCGGCGAGGACTCCGGAGCTCTCCTGGCCGACCTGCGCGCCCTGGTGGAGTACTCCCGCACCCGCGGCCAGGACGAGCAGATCCACGTCGCCTGGTTCTGCATCCAGGCCTCGGACCTGCGCATCCAGGACGGCGAGCGCACCGTCATCGAGGAGCTGGACCGCCTCGGCATCCCGGTCCTGCTGGTGATGACCAAGGTGCCTCAGGTCGACGGGCGCAACCACCCGGACGCGGTGGCGTTCCACCACGCCATCCAGGCGATGGGACTGCCGGTCGTCGGAGGACGCGCCTGGCCCGTCATGGCCGTGGGCGACTCGTTCGCCGGCTGGCCCGCGCACGGCCTGCCCGAGCTGGTCGAGCAGACCCGGCTGGCCGCACCTGCCGGCGCCGAGGCGGCGTTCGTCGCGGCCCAGCGCGTCGACGGGGAGGCCAAGGCGAAAGAGGCGGGAAAAGCCGTCGCCGCGGCCGCCACCCAGGCCGCGGCCGCCGCGGCAACCCCGATCCCGTTCGCTGACGCCGCCCTTCTCGTCCCGATCCAGCTGCGGATGATGAGCCGGATCGCCCTGCTGTACAACGTGCCGGTCGACCGGGCGACGTTGCTGGCGCTCGGGTCGGTGGCTGCCACCACCGGCGCGGGCCGGTCGCTGGCCTCG
This sequence comes from uncultured Actinomycetota bacterium, assembly GCA_963759255.1. Classification (GTDB taxonomy): domain Bacteria; phylum Actinomycetota; class Actinomycetes; order Actinomycetales; family JBBAYJ01; genus Aquipuribacter. The sequence goes on along the minus strand of CAVWYQ010000003.1, from coordinate 172,004 downwards.
GGTCTGGTCAAGATGGTCCCGGGTGCGGGGACGGTCGCCGGTGGGGTCATCGGCGCGGGCGTCGCCTCGTCGGTCACCGCAGCCATGGGCGGCGCCTGGATCACGGTGTGCAAGCGCTACGGCAGCGACGGCGTGGTCGGCACCGTGGCGTTCGACCCGGGCATGCTCCAGAAGGCGTTCACCGAGGAGATGCGCGCGAGGCTCAGGGGCTTCGGACGCCGCCGCTGACCGTGCGGCTGGCTCGGGCATGCCTGCGCACGCGCCCGAGAAGGCGGTCCCGGCACAGCAGCCGCGTCGGGTCGTGCCGGTACCGCCTCTCGACGGCTGGTCGGGGCGACCTTCGGGGGAACAGGAATCTTGGCGCTTGACGTGGGTACCGACGCTCCCATGACCGAGACTCCCGACACCCCGATCGACCTGCGCACCGAGGGCGGGTCCTCGCTCACGGGCGCCACCCCCGGACGTCCGTTCGCCCTGGTGACCGGTGCCTCCAGCGGCATCGGTCTGGAGCTCGCCGGCCAGCTCGCCGACGAGGGCCACGACCTGCTCGTGGTCGCCGAGGACGACGGCCTCACCATCGCGGCCGACGGCCTGCGCGGCCGGGGCGCCGACGTCCTCGAGGTACGTGCCGACCTCCGCCACGCCGAGGGGGTGGACGCCGTCTGGGACGCGGTCAAGGGCACCGGGCGGACCCTGGACGTCGTGGCGCTCAACGCGGGGATCGGCCTGGGTGGGTCGTTCGTGGAGAACGACCTCTCCGACGAGCTCGACATCATCGACCTGAACATCGTGGCCAACGTGCGACTGACCAAGCTCGTGCTCCGCAGCATGGTCGCCCGGGACAGCGGCAAGGTGCTCATCACCTCGTCCATCGCCAGCACGATGCCCGGCACCTACCAGTCGGTGTACAACGCGTCGAAGTCGTTCCTGCAGTCGTTCGGCGAGGCGCTTCAGGAGGAGCTGGAGGGCTCCGGCGTCACCATCACGCTGCTCATGCCGGGGCCCACGGACACCAACTTCTTCGCGCGGGCCAAGATGCTCGCCACGAACGTCGGTCGCGGCAAGAAGGACGACCCGTTGGAGGTGGCCAAGCAGGGGCTGCAGGCGCTGCGCGAGGGCAAGGCCAAGGTCGTCGCCGGGTCGATGGCCACCAAGCTCCAGGGCGCGGCCAGCGTCGTGCTCCCGGACACGGTGAAGGCCAAGCTGCACCGGAAGATGGCCGAGCCAGCCGACAAGGACTGACTGGCCGCAGAGGCGAAGGGCCGGCCGGGACATGGGCAGGGGCCGGGTCGGGAAGCGGTGGGCCGGGTTGGGGAGGGGCGGACGGGGCCGCGCAGCGCGGGCGTCACAGGACGGGGGCACCCGCCCGCCACACCTGCACAGGCTGCAACGCGTCGTCGAGGAGGAGCAGGTCAGCCCGGGCGCCCGGGACCAGCGAACCGACGCCGAGCCTCCGGTCGAGCCCGAGCAGGGCTGAGGGCACCCGCGTGGCTGCGGCGACCGCCTGCTCCAGCGGCACCCCGCCCAGCTCCACCGCGAACCGGACCACGTCGAGCAGGGCCCCCGACCCACCGGCGATCGCGCCGTCGGTCGTGCGGGCCACGCCGCCGCGGACCTCCACCGCCACCGCACCCAGCGCGTGGTCGCCGTCGGGCAGCCCCGCGGCCGGGACGGCGTCGCTGACCAGGGCTACCCGGTCGGGCAGGAGCGCCATCACGGTCGCTGCGGTGCCGGCGTCCACGTGGGTGCCGTCAGCGACCAGCTCGAGGACCGCCTCCCCACGGACCGCGGCGGCGAGCGCGGCCGACACCACCGACGAGCCGCGGTGCACCCAGGGGCGCATGGCGTTGAACAGGTGCGTGGCCGACCGTGCCCCTGCCCGGAAGGCCTCGGCGGCGCACCCGTGGTCGGCGTCGCTGTGGCCGATGGCCACCACCGCGCCGGCGGAACGCACCAGGTCCGCCAGCACCTGGTAGCCGGTCAGCTCGGGGGCGAGCGTGACCTGGCGGACGTGCCCCCGACCGGCGCGAAGCAGCCCGGACAGCAGGTCGGGGTCGGCGGGCAGGAGCAGCGCAGCCGGATGAGCACCGCGCCGGGCCGGTGACAGGAACGGCCCCTCGAGGTGGATGCCGGCGACGGGGCCTCCCGCCAGCCCCGCGAGCAGGCTGCACTGCGCCCGCATGGCCTGGGTACGGTCGCTCACCAGGCTCGCGACCACGGTGGTGGTGCCGTGCCCGAGGTGGAACCGGGCTGCCGCCGCCACCTCGTCCTGCTCCGTCGTCGCGAACGACGCACCTCCTCCGCCGTGGCAGTGCACGTCCACCAGGCCGGGCAACAGGGTGCCGACCGGTGCCGGGTCGCCGGAGCGGGCAGGACGCACGGCCACCACCTGGTCGCCGGCGAGCTCTACGACGCCGTCGTCGAGGATGCCGTCGGCCAGCACCACGCGACCCCGCAGCACCGTTGTGCCCGGTCTCGTCACCTGGCGACCGTATCGCCCGGCGTCCCAGGGTCCGGGCCTCCCGCAGCCGGGCCGGGGCGGGCCCGGGCCGGGCCGGCCGGGGGGCGGGGCCTTGTTCAACGAAGCCCCGCCGTCTCGCCCCCCGCTTGCCCGTCCCCGCCGTCTCCCCCTGCCGTCCCGCCGTCCCGCCGTACCGCCGTCCCGCCGTACCGCCGTGCCGCCGTGCCGCCGTGCCGCCGTGCCGTCACCTTGAATCAAGGCTGAGTTCGCATCCACCGGGCCCACCAGCGCGAACCGCACAAGAAATCAAGGCCACGTTCGCAACGACCCGCGCCGCAAGCGAGCCCCAACGGAATCAAGGCCAGGTTCGCACCCACCAGACCCACCAGCGCGAACCGCACAAAGAATCAAGGCCACGTTCGCACCCACCCGGCCCACCAGCGCGAACCGCACAAAGAATCAAGGCCACGTTCGCACCCACCAGACCCACCAGCGCGAGCCGCACAAGAAATCAAGGCCAGGTTCGCACCCACCCGGCCCAACGGCGCGACCCGCACCAGGAATCACGGCCGAGTTCGCACCATCAGCCCCGGCAGCGGGGGCCCGGGGGGCGAGGGAGAATCATCGGGTGGACCGCACGGACCTGCTCGCGCGCTACCGCCAGCTGGTACTGCACGACCTTCCTGCGCGAGCCGGGGCGGAGGGCTGGGTGGTGACGGCCGACCACTGCTTCGGCCGGATCGTGCTCGACAACGCGGTCGGTGGGCGCTGGTACGACGTCCTCGGACCAGCCCGACCGGCGTTCACCGCCCTCGATGACGAGCGGCTCTCCCGGGCCGTGGACCTGGCCGAGCGGATCGCCGTCGAGGGCGACCCGCTGCTGCGCGCGCTCGACGCCCGCAGCCTCGCCTGGCGGGGCAAGCGACCCGGACGGTGAACGCGCGGCGGCTCCGTCCCGGGCCGGTGCTGCCGTGCGGCGGCCGAGCCTCACGCCCGCGCGTGTGTCCACCGACAGCCGGCGCGCACGAGGACCAGCCACCCGCACGCGCCACCCTGACGGTCCACCCGTGCGGGTCGGTGGCGGTCCGGGGTCAGCGACCGAGGGCCGCCGCCTCCAGCCCGATCGTCGTGGAGTCGCCGTGGCCGGTCCGCACGACGGTGTCGTCGGGGAGGGTGAACAACCGCGACCGGACCGACTCCTCGATCCTCGGACGGTCGCTGAACGACCGGCCCGTCGCCCCCGGCCCGCCCTGGAACAAGGTGTCCCCGGTCAGCACGGTGCCCAGCGACGGCACGTGCAGGCACACAGAGCCGGGGCTGTGACCGGGGGTGTGGATCACGTGGACCTGCTCACCGGCCACCGTCAGCACGTCGCCGTCGGCGAGGTCACCGTCCCAGCGCAGGTCGCCGTGGGTGAGCCGCCACACCGGCTCCTCCGCGGGGTGCAGCAGCACCGGCGCACCGAACCGTGCCCCCGCCGCCGGTGCCTCACGGCAGTGGTCGTCGTGGGCGTGGGTGAGGACGACCGCGACCACCGTCCGGCCGTCGACCAGGGCGTCGACGGCGTCGAGGTCGTGAGCGGGGTCGACCACCAGGCACTCGGCGTCGTCGCCGAGCACCCACACGTTGTTGTCGACGTCGAAGGTCTGCCCGTCCAGGCTGAAGGTGCCGGACGTGACGGCATGGTCGAGGCGGAGGCCTCCCGATCGAGGCGACCATCAGAGGACCACGACGGAGCGGAGGACGCTCGCCGTCCTTCATGCGGGTCGAACGCGGCCTCGACGTCGCCGATGCCGATGGTCTCGGTGACGAAGGCGTCCAGGTCGAAGCGGCCCTGCCGGTACAGGTCGACGAGCATCGGGAAGTCCCGGTCCGGCAGGCAGTCGCCGTACCAGGAGGACCTCAGCGCGCCGCCCCGGCCGAAGACGTCGAGCAGCGGCAGCTCCAGAGTCATCTCCGGCGTCGGGACGCCGACCAGGACGACCGTGCCCGCCAGGTCACGGGCGTAGAAGGCCTGCCGGTAGGTCTCCGGGCGGCCCACCGCGTCGATGACGACGTCGGCCCCGTGGCCGCCGGTCAGCGCCCGGACCGCCTCGACGACGTCGCCGTCGGCCGGGTCCACGGTGTGGGTGGCCCCGAAGCCTCGGGCGAGCTCGAGCTTGCGGGGGTCCAGGTCCACGGCGATGACCGTGGTGGCGCCGGCGAGCGCGGCCCCGGCGACGGCCGCCGCCCCCACCCCACCGCAGCCGATGACCGCGACGGAGTCACCGCGCCCGACCGCGCCGGTGTTGACGGCCGCCCCGAAGCCCGCCATCACGCCGCAGCCGAGCAGGCCCGCCGCCGTGGCCGGCGCCTCGGGGTCGACCTTGGTGCACTGCCCCGCGTGGACCAGCGTCCTGGCCTGGAAGGCCCCGATGCCCAGCGCGTTGCTCAGCACGGTGCCGTCCGCGAGCGTCATCGGCTGGGCGGCGTTGTGGGTGTCGAAGCAGTACCAGGGCCGACCGCGGCGGCAGGCCCGGCACTGCCCGCACACCGCACGCCAGTTGAGCACCACGAAGTCGCCCTCGGCGACGTTGGTGACGCCCTCACCGAGCGCCGAGACCACTCCGGCAGCCTCGTGGCCGAGCAGGTACGGGAAGTCGTCGCCGATCCCGCCCTCGCGGTAGTGCAGGTCGGTGTGGCACACGCCGCAGGCCTGGACGTCGACGACCACCTCGCCCGGACCGGGGTCGGGGACGACGATCGTCTCCAGCGTGACGGGCTCGCCCTTGGCGCGGGCGACGACTCCCTGGACCTCGTACGGCATGCGGTGCTCCCTCGACAGGTGGGGTGGGTGGGGCGGCTGCGTCGACCGGCATCCTCTCGCAGACGCCCTCGGGGGGCCCTTCGGAGTGTCCCCCCGGCTCAGCGTCACGAGATGCTCCTCGGCATGAGGGTGCTGGTGCTGGGCGGGACGACCTTCGTCGGCCGTCGGCTGGTGGAGCGGCTGCACGCGCGCGGCGACGACGTCATGGTCGTGCACCGCGGCGAGACCGAGCCGGCCGGCTGGGTGCCCGTGGAGCACCTGCACACCGACCGGGCCGACCTGACCTCCCACGCGGCCGACGTGCGCGCGTTCGGTCCCGACGCGGTCCTCGACAGCCGGGCCCTGACCCGGGCCGACGTGGCGGCCGTTCTCGGGGTGCTGCCGGACGTGCCGGCCGTCGTGCTGTCGAGCATGGACGTGTACGAGGCGTTCGAGGCGCTTCGGACCGAGGGGGCACCTCGACCGGTGCCGCTGACCGAGGAGTCGCCGGTCCGGGTCGACCGCTACCCGTACCGGGGGCAGGGCGGCGCCGGTGACGACTACGACAAGCTCGACGTGGAGGAGGCGTGGGCGCCGCGGGGGGCGTGCGTGCTCCGGCTCCCGCTGGTCTACGGGCCGTTCGACGCCCAGCGCCGCGAGGAGCCGCTGCTGCGCCGGGTCCGGGTCCGTCGGGCGCACGTCCCCGTCGGGGGCGGCACGCTGCTGCTGTCGCGGGTGCACGTTGACGACGTGGCGACGGGCGTGCTCGTGGCGCTCGACCGGCCGGCCGCCCACGGCCGGACCCTCAACCTGGCGGAGCCCACCGTGGTGCCGGGCGGGGTGTGGGCGCAGCAGGTGCTGGACACTGCGGCCGAGGTCTCCGGGCACCGGGTGGGGCCGGTGCAGGTACCGGACCACCTGGTCCCGGACGAGCTGTGGCTGACCGGCACCCAGGCGCAGCACGTGGTGGCGGACGTGTCGGCCGCCCGTGAGGTGCTGGGCTGGGCGCCGGGCGACCCCGGCGAGCGGGTGGCCGGGTCGGTGCGGTGGCACCTGGAGCACCCGCCGGCCACCCCGTGGACCGAGGCGGACTCCGCGGCGGACGACGCAGCCGTCGCAGCGCGGGGCGGCGGCCGGCCCGCGGCGTCGTGAGCCTCACGCCCGGCGGGCCACCACCCGCAGGTACTCCCACCGCATCGCCCCGCCGTCGTCGGTCAGCCCGTGGTCGCGGGCCAGGCCGTCCAGCGCGTCGTCGAGCTCGGCCGTCCGGCCGGGGTCGTCGGCCAGCGAGCGGTACACCGCGATCGTGGGGCCGTACGTCGCCTTGAAGAACTCCCGGAAGTCGGCCGGGCGGGCGAAGGTCGTCACCGCCAGCTCCTCACGCCGCACCTCCACGTCGGCGACCCGGTCGCCCAGCAGGTCGCGGACGTGGGCCTCCTCGCCCCACAGCGGCGGCGGCTGGGCCCCGGGCGGAGGGGGCGGGGCGAACGGCGTCATGGCGGCGAACATGCGCCCGACGAACCCCTCGGGCGTCCAGGACACCAGCGCGAGCGTGCCGCCCGGGCGGCAGACCCGGACCACCTCGTCGGCGGCCGCCTGGTGGTGGGGCGCGAACATCACCCCGACGCACGACAGGACCACGTCGAACGACGCGTCGTCGAAGGGCAGGTGCTCGACGTCGGCGGTCCGCCAGGACAGCTGCAGGCCCTGCTCCTCCGCGAGCGCCCGACCGACGTCCAGGAGCTCCGGCGTCAGGTCGGCGGCGGTGACGTGGGCCCCGGTGCGGGCTGCCGGCAGCGACGCGTTCCCCGTCCCGGCGGCGACGTCGAGCACGTCCTGCCCGGCGTGGACCCCGGCCGCCTCCACCAGCGCGGCGCCCAGGGTGGGGATGACCTCGGCGGCGACGGAGGCGTAGTCGCCCGACGCCCAGACGGCACGGTGCCTGGCCTTGAGCACGTCGTCGGGCGACGGTTCCACGCGCAGGCCGTCGGTGGTCGGGGCGTCCGTGGGGCGTGTCATGCGGGTCCTCCTCCGGCGTGGACCCGTCGGGTGACGAGCTCTCGGTGCAGGAGCAGCCGGGCGGGCCGCTGATACCGCGTCCGGAACATCCGCCACCAGGTCCCGGTTGGCACCTGGCATGAGCACGCAGAGCACCCCGCTGACCGTCGAGGTCTGGTCCGACGTCGTCTGCCCGTGGTGCTACGTCGGCAAGCGGCGGCTGGAGGCCGCGGCGGCGCAGGTGCGGCAGGACGGGATCGACGTCCGCGTGGTCTGGCGGTCGTTCCAGCTCGACCCGGCCGCGCCACGGACGGGCGAGCCCGGGCACGGCGAGGACGTCGCCAGCTACCTGGGCACGAAGTACGGCGGCGGCCGCGAGGCCGGGCTGCAGATGAACGCCCGGGTCAGCGAGGTCGCCGCTGCCGACGGGCTGGACTTCCACCTGGAGCTGGCGGTCCGCGGCAGCACCACGGACGCCCACCGGCTGGTCCACCTGGCCGCCACGCTGGACCCGGACGGCGAGGTCGGGCTGCAGGACACGGTGAAGGAGCGGTTCCTGCGGGCGTACTTCACCGAGGGCCAGGACGTGTCCGACCACGGGGTGCTGCGTGCGCTCGCGACGGAGGCGGGCCTGCCCGCGCAGCAGGTCGACGACGTCCTCGCCAGCAGCGCCTTCGCCCGGGACGTCGTCACCGACCAGGCGCAGGCCCAGGCCTACGGCGCCAACGGCGTGCCCTTCACGGTGGTCGACGGCCGGTACGGCGTCTCCGGCGCCCAGCCGGTCGAGGTGTTCACCGAGGCCCTGCGTAGAGCGGCGGCAGACCGGGTACCCACCCTCGTGACGGTCGGCGCGGCCGACGCCGACGCCGCTGACCCCGCCGAGGCCTGCGGGCCCGACGGGTGCGCCGTCCCCCAGCAGTGACAGAGCACGACCTCCCCCACCAGCAGAGGAGCACCACCCGATGACCACCCTCACCACGCTTCCCACCCGCACCATCGGCGAGCGCGCCGTGTCCGCGATCGGGCTCGGCGGCATGCCGATGTCCATCGAGGGCCGCCCGGACCGCGACCGGTCGATCGCCACGATCCACGCCTCGCTCGACGCCGGCGTCACCTTCATCGACACCGCCGACGCCTACCACCTGCACGCCGACGACGTCGGTCACAACGAGTCCCTGATCGCGGAGGCGCTGGCCAGCTGGGGCGGGGACAGCGACAGCGTGCTCGTCGCCACCAAGTCCGGCCACCTGCGGCCCGGTGACGGCTCCTGGACCCAGGACGGCCGTCCCGAGCACATCAAGGAGGCGGCCAAGGCCTCCGCCAAGCGGCTCGGCGTCGAGGCGATCGGCCTGCACCAGTTCCACCGCCCGGACCCGGCCGTGCCCTACGCGGAGTCCGTCGGCGCGCTCGTCGAGCTGCTCGACGAGGGCGTGATCCAGATGGCCGGCGTCAGCAACGCCGACCCGGACCAGATCCGGGAGGCGCAGCAGGTGCTCGACGGCCGGCTGGTCAGCGTGCAGAACCAGTTCTCGCCGTCGTTCCGCAGCAGCGAGCCCGAGCTCCGGCTGTGCGACGAGCTCGGCATCGCGTTCCTGCCGTGGAGCCCGCTCGGCGGCATCAGCTCCGCAGCGGACCTCACGCCGGGCCTGGCGCCGTTCACCGAGGTGGCGCAGGCGCACGGCGTGACGCCGCAGCAGGTCACTCTCGCGTGGCTGCTCGCCACGTCCCCGGTCGTCATCCCGATCCCCGGCTCGAGCCGCCCGGAGACGGCGCGCGCGTCGGCGGAGTCCGTCGCGGTGCGGCTGAGCGCGGACGAGGTCACCCGGCTGGACGCGACCGACTGACGCCGGTCCGCACGTGGACCCCTGGCCGCCGGGAGCGGTCAGGGGTTGTCGTGCGCGAGGCCCGGCTAGGTGGCCGCTCCCGCCGCTCTCGCGGGCGCACCCGCACGCTCGCGCCGCCGCACCACGGCCCACATCAGTGTCCCGACCACGAGAGCGGCCACGGAGCCCACGACACCGAGCGGTCCGGCCACCAGCGGGTGGGCGCCCAGCGTCACCAGGAGCAGGAGCGGCACGAGGGCGTTGACCGTGCCGTGCGCCGCCGCCACCGGCAGGACGCTGCCCGTCAGCTCCCGGAGCGCGGTCAGCGGCACCGACAGGCAGACGCAGAAGACGACCATCCCCAGGACGCCCAGCGCCGGGTGGTCCGGGAAGTTGTAGCCCTGCAGCACCAGGGGTGCGTGCCACAGCCCCCAGACCGTCCCGATGGCCAGGTTGGCGCGCACCGGACCGAGGCGGCGAAGCTCGTCCCACATCAGCCCGCGCCAGCCGTACTCCTCGCCCATGGCGGCGAGACCGTTGACGCTCCAGCCGGCGAGGAACGCCCCCCACACCGCCGCGGCCAGGAGCACGGGCAGGGGTGGTGGCGGACCGGCGTCACGCACCGCCTCCTGTCCCAGCAGTCCCGTGGCGGCGGTGACCACGGCGGACGAGGTGGTCGCCACCGTCCCGAACGCGGGGACGCCCAGCAGGTCACCGCCGACCGCCACCGCCGCCAGGACGAGCAGCACGACCGTGACGGCCAGGGCCACCGGTGCCAGCACGAAGGTGAGCACCGGCCGCCACCCCGGCGACGGCAGCCGGAACCGGGAGCGCACCAGCCCCCGCTCGGCGACCACGGCCGCCACCGACGGCGAGGGCATGTAGAGCAGGGCCAGGACGAGCACACCGGGCAGCGACACCAGGTCGACGTCGGCGAGCCAGATCCCCAGACCGGCCAGCGCGGCCCAGGTCATCGACACCGACAGGTACACACCCAGCCGCCGCGTCATCGCGCACCCCGTCCCTGCGGCCACGTGCGAGACCGCCAGGGCGGGGAGGGTACCGGTCCGGGCTGCCCTCGGGGCGTGATGGCGGCCGGGACCCCAGGGTCGCCGGCTGCGGCGGACCCCGTCGGAACCCGGCCCGCGCTCCGTGCTGCTCGGCTGGTCGACGTCGTGGGAGCCTCCGTCGGCCGTCAGGGGTCGCGTCGCTCGAACCGGCTCACGGTGACCGCGACCGTCTCCACGATCTCGTCCGGCAGGTGCGCGAGCGCGGCCCGGAGACCGTCGTCGAGGTGCCAGGCGTTCGGGCCCATCGCGACCACGTCGGTGGCCAGGGCCCGGGACAGCCGGACGCGCCGCACGGCGTCCTGACGCTCCGTCAGGTCCCACCCACCGGACAGGCGTGACGCGAGCCGCTCCGGCTTGCCGGCCGGAACCCCGAGCAGGGGCAGCCGGCCGCGCAGGGTGGACAGGTGCGCGGGGGTGGGCGTGACCACCAGCAGCGTCGAGCCGGGCGCCGTCACGCGCCGCAGCTCGCCCTCGGTGGGCAGCGGGGCGAAGACGGCGAGGACGACGCCGGCCGCTGCGACGGCGTCGTCGACGAGCGGGAGGGGCCGGGTGAGGTCAGCACCGACCGCCGCCAGCCTCCCGTGACGGCGGGCGGCCGTGCGCAGCGCCGGCCCGGAGAGCTCCAGGGCCAGGCCGCGGTGCTCCGGGCAGGCGTCCAGCACGGCCGCCGCCCAGGTGCCCGGACCGGCGCCGACGTCGAGCACCAGCGGGTCCGGCGAGACGGACGGGCCTGCCGGGACGGTGGGACGGGAGCCCAGGGCGTCGAGGACCGCCGACCGGACCGCGTCGAACGCGCCGGACGCGTGGACGCGCACCCTGGCGGCCACCATGTCGGAGGTGTCGGCGCGGAGCCTGGAACCCCCCGGCACGAGGACGACGTGCCCCTGCCGGGCGACGTCGAAGCGGTGCCCCGCCGGGCAGGCGAGCACGCGCGGCCGGCCGGGCACCGGCGACGGGCCTGGAGCAGCCGGCCCCGCACCCACGGGCGACGCGCCGGGTACGTCGGTCGCGCCGCCGACGGGCGGCGGGCCCAGCTCGACCGGCCCCCCGCAGACCGGGCAGCGCAGCCGGTCGACGACGTCGGCGAGCGCGCTCAGACGATCCGCCGCTCGGCCGCCCACCGGCTCAGCTCGTGCCGGCTCGACAGCTGGAGCTTGCGCAGCACCGAGCTGACGTGGGTCTCGACGGTCTTGACCGAGATGAACAGCTCGGTGCCGACCTCGCGGTAGGAGTACCCGCGGGCGATCAGCCGCATGACCTCGCGCTCGCGGGCGGTCAGCCGGTCCAGCTCGTCGTCCACCACGGCGAGGTCGGCCGCGCCGGTGCCGAAGGCGTCCAGGACGAAGCCGGCCAGGCGGGGCGAGAAGACCGCGTCGCCGTCGGCCACCCGGCGGACCGCGTCGGACAGCTCGCGCCCGTCGACGGTCTTGGTGACGTAGCCGCGGGCACCGGCGCGGATGACGGAGATGACGTCGGCCGCGGCGTCGGACACGCTGAGCGCGAGGAAGCGGACCGGACGGCCGGCCGCCGTCTGCAGTCCCGCGCAGCGGCGCAGCACCTCCGCCCCGCCGCCGCCCTGACCGCCCGGCAGGTGCACGTCGAGCAGCACCACGTCCGGCAGCGTCGCCCGCACCTGCGCGACGGCCTCGTCGACGTCGCCCGCCTCGGCCAGGACGCGCAGGTCGGGCTCGAGCTCGGCGCGCACGCCGCTGCGCACCATGCGGTGGTCGTCGACCAGCACGAGCGTCACCTCGGTCATCGGGCCTCCTCCTCCGCGTGCGGGTGGTGCTGGACCTGGTGGGCGTGCTGCGGGAGCACCGGCAGCTCCAGCACCACCTCGGTGCCGCCGCCCGGGGGGCGTCGCACCCGGGCCGATCCTCCCGCGCGACGCATCCGCCCCAGCACGGACTCCCGCACCCCGAGCCGGTCGGCGGGCACCGCGTCGACGTCGAAGCCGTCACCCCGGTCGGAGACGTAGGCCTGCACGGCGTCGTCGGCCACCTCCACGTAGACCCGCACCGGGGGGCGGGCGTGGCGGACGGCGTTGGTCGCGGCCTCGCGCAGGGCGAGCACCAGGGCGTCGGTGCGGGCGTCGGTGACCCGGTCCCCCACCACCACCACCTCGACCGGGACGGCGTGGGTGTCCTCGACCTGCCCCACCACCCGTTCGACGGCCGCCGCCAGCGACGTGGTGCCCGCCTCGCCGCCCCAGCCCTGCAGCGCACGGGCGCCGGCGCGGCCCGTGGGCCGTAGAGCCAGCCCCGCAGCTCACGTTCCTGGGCCCGGGCGAGCCGGGCCACCTCGGCCGGGTCGTCGCTGCGCCGCTGGATCAGGGCGAGGGTCTGCAGCACCGAGTCGTGCAGGTGTGCGGCGATGTCGGCCCGCTCCGTCTCCCGGACGCGGGCGGCGCGCTCGGCCTCCAGCCCGCGCCACAGCCGCAGCGCCCACGGGGCGAGGAGCAGGCCGAGGCCACCGAGGACCGCGGTCGTCGCCAGGGCGGCGGGGCGCAGCGCGGACGCCTCCGAGCCGGTCAGCCCCAGCAGGAGCAGGCCGGTCGCGGCGAGCGCGAGCCCGGTCACCAGGCGGAGCGCACCGCGCGGCGTGCCGCCGGTCGCCCCCGTCACCCACCGTCGCCGGTCGGCGATGTCGAGGTGGCTCCAGGCGATCACGGCACCGGTCACGGCGACCGAGCCGGCGAGCACGGTCGGCACGGGCAGCCCGACGCCGGCCCGCTGGACGAGCGCGACCACCCCGAGCACGAGCAGGACGACGCCCCACAGCAGCCAGCCACCGGTCTCGCCGTCGATCCGGGGACGGGCCGGGCGGGCACCATCGACCGCCGGCGCGGCGCCGTCGCTGCCGGGCGCCGGCAGCGGGGCGTCGGACGGCACGGCCGCCCACAGCAGCAGGTACCCCACCGCGCCGAACCCGAGCGCGAAGGCGGAGGCCACGAACGCGACCCGGACCGTTCGCACGGGCAGGCCCAGGTGCTCCGCGACCCCGGCGCAGACCCCGGCCACCACCCGACCCGCCACCGGTCGGCGCAGCGGCGGGCGCACGGCTGGGGGCATCCGCCCATCCTGCCCCCGTAGCGTCACCGGCGGACCGGGGCGCGACCCTGGACGACCCCCGGTCCTCCTCCGCCAGGACCAGGGTCGTCCCGGGGTGATCCCTGATGCCGGGCGCGCTGCCTCCCGGCCACGATCGAGCCATGAGCGAGAGCACCGACCGTCCGGGCACCCCCGGAGCCGACACGACAGCTGCGGGAGCCTCCACGTCCTACGGGGGCCCCGGGACGACCGGGGCCGCGCCGGCACCGGGGGCCTCGCGGCCCCGCGGCTTCGAGCAGCTGTGGGACGCGATGCGCCGCTCCGGGATCCGACGCCCGGTCGACGACCGCTGGCTCGGCGGTGTCTGCGCCGGGACCGCACGACGGCTGGGTGTCGACCCCGTCCTGATCAGGGTGGCGCTCGCGGCGGCGCTGCTGCTGGGCGGCGTGGGCATCGTGGCCTACGCGGTGGCGCTGGTGCTGCTCCCGGACACGGACGGCCGGATCGAGCTCGAGCGCGCCAGCTGGGGTGAGCTGACCGGGACGACGGTCGGCGCGGTGGCGCTGCTCCTGCTCGCGCTGGTCGTCCCGAGCCCGTGGACGCTGGTGGGCGGCGGCGAGCTGGTCGACGGCGGCGAGCTCGTCGGCGTGGTCGTGCTGGGGACGCTGCTGCTCGTCGGCCTGGCCCTGCTGCCGAAGCTGCGCGAGGCCGTCGACCGCCGAAGTGCTCCGCAGGCGGCCGCGGCATGGTCTGCCGACGGTTCGGCATGCGCCTCCACCGCGACGGCCGGGGAGCGGTACGGCGCCTCGGCCTGGCCGCCCGCCGACGAGCCGGGGTCGGGCGAGGGACCGTCCGACGAGGCCCGGTCCGGGTACGGCACGCCCGGGTACGGCGGGTCCGGGTACGGGGGGTCCGGGTACGGGGCAGCTGCCTACGGCACGTCCGGGTACGGCACGTCCGGGTACGGCACGTCCGGGTACGGCACGTCCGGGTACGGCACGTCCGGGTACGGCCGTCCGGTACGGCCCGTACGGCGGTCTGCCTACGGTCCGCCGCCGGCGCCGCGCCCGCCCCGGCCCGTCCGCGCCCGCCGCCGCGGGCCGGGCCCCGCAGTGTCCGCCGCAGTCACCGGCTGCGCACTGGTCGCGGCCGGTGCGGCGTGGCTGGTGGTCTGGGCGGGGCTGGTGCCCGGTCGACCGGCGGTGGTGGCGGCGTGCGCCGCGCTCGTGGTGCTCGGCGGCACCCTGGTCGGCCTCGGCGTCGCCGGGCGGCGGGACGGCGGCGTCGGGTTCACGACCGCCGTGGTGCTCCTCGTGGTCGGCGCCGTGCTCCTGGTGCCCAGCTGGCAGACCGCGCAGCTCGCCGGAGAGCGCACCTGGACCCCCAGCACCGCCTCCGAGGCCGGCCGCGGCGGGTCGGTGGGGCTGGGCGAGGGGACCCTCGACCTCACAGCCCTGACCGACCTGACCGACCTGCGCGGCGGCGCCCCGGTGCGCGTGCCCGTCCGCGTCGGCATCGGCGAGCTCACGGTCCTCGTGCCCGACGACCTGGACGTCCGTGTGGACGCGGGGGTCCTCGTCGGCTCCACGGTGCTCGGCGAGGACGGCTCGGGCAACGAGCTCAGCGGGGTGGCCGTGGACCGGCGGGTCGTCGACGCGACGGACCCGCAGGTCCTCGTCGACGCACGCACCGTCCTCGGCACCGTCCGCGTCCTGCAGGTGGACGCGCCGTGACCGACCCTGCGGCCACCCCCACCCCCACCACCCGACGGAGGACACCATGAGCACCGACCCGAGCACCGACCCGAGCACCGACCCGAGCACCGGGACCAGCCCCGACCGGCACCGGGACCAGCACCGGGACCAGCACCGAGGTCCGCGAGCCGGCGGGCCCCGCGCTGGGCACGTTGGTGTGGGGGTGCATCGCCCTGGCCGTGGCGGGCCTGATCGGCGCCTGGGAGGTCGCCGGTCTGAGGGTCGACGCCGCGGTCGTGGTCCCGGTCGGCATGGTGGTGCTCGGCCTGCTGCTGGTGGTCGGCGCCATGGTCACCGCCCTGCGCCACCGGCGCTGAGGTGCCACGCTGAGCCGGTGAAGATGGGGCTGGTCGGGACCGGGTACTGGGCGGCCGAGGTCCACGCGGCCGGCGTGGCAGCGGTCGAGGACGTCGAGCTGTCGGCGGTGTGGGGCCGCGACCTGGCGAAGACCGAGGCCCTCGCCTCGCGCTACGGGGCCACGCCGTACACCGACGCCGCCGAGATGTTCGCAGCGGTCGACGCGGTGACCTTCGCGGTCCCGCCCCAGGTGCAGGCGCCGCTGGCGGTGCAGGCGGCGGCCGCCGGCTGCCACCTGCTGCTGGAGAAGCCCACGGCCCTCACCGTCCCCGAGGCCGAGGCGATCGTGGACGCGGTCGAGCAGGCCGGCGTCAGCTCCGTCGTGTTCGTCACCGCGCGGCACCAGGCGCCGGTCGAGCAGTGGCTGCAGGGGGTCCGGACCCAGGGCGGCTGGAGCGGCGCGGTCGCGGTGTGGGTCGGGTCGATCTTCCACGAGGGCAACCCGTTCGGTCGGTCGCCGTGGCGCAAGGAGCAGGGCGCGCTGTGGGACATCGGCCCGCACGCCCTGTCGATGCTCGTGCCCGCGCTCGGACCGGTCACCGGTGTGACGGCGGTGGCCGGCCCCGGCGACACCGTCCACCTGGTGCTGCGCCACGACGGCGGCGCGTCGAGCACCGCCACGGTGAGCCTGACCGTGCCGGAGCAGGCCGCGACGCTGAGGTTCGACGTCTACGGCGAGCAGGGCTGGACCTCGATCCCTACCGACCACGGCGTCGAGCCCGTGCAGGCGCACTCGGCGGCCGTCCGGTCACTGGTCCGCGCCGCGGGCGGCGGGCCGGCGCACCCCGCGGACGCCCGCTTCGGCGCGGAGGCCGTCCGGGTGCTCGCCCAGGCGCAGGACCAGCTCGACCGCGCCTGAGGGACGGCAGGGCACCTTCCCGCACGACCGCGCAGGCGGTCAGGGCAGGTGTGCCCGGGCGGTCACGACGCGACCGCGTGGCTGCTACCGCCTGGCTGCGCGGCTCGCGGCGGCGGCCTCGGCCAGTGCCGCCGGGAGGCCTCGTCGAACGCTGATCGGTGCCCAGCCCACCGAGGCGGACACCTCGTGCTCCGCCAGCCGGGCCTGAATCCGCTCCACCGCCTGGCCGGCCGCAACCTCGGTGCAGCCGCGCATGAGGATCCCGAACTCGTCGTCCGCGAGGCGCGCCACCTGGTCGTCGTCCTGCACAGCGGCTTCCAGCGCCCGAGCCGCCCGGCGGACGTACTCCTCACCGGCCGGACCGTCGGCACGGTCGTCGGCGGCCTGCACCGGGTCCAGGTCCAGGACCGCCACCACCGTCGGGTCGGCGAAGCGGGCGAACAGCTGCTCCTCCTCCGCCAGGACACGAGTCCACGCCGTCGGGCTGAGCAGCCCCGTGAGCGGGTCCGTCTCGTCGCGCACCCGGTCGGCGAGCAGGGCCTGCCCGTGGTGGGCACGCGTCCGGTCGGCCGCCAGGGCCATGGTCAGCAGCTGACCCAGCAGGTTCAGCACCGGCGCGGCGGCCTCCAGCGCCGCGTCGTCGACCCGCCGCTCGGGGTCGAGCCCGCAGATCGCGCCGAACAGGGTCCCGTCGGGCTCCCGGACGGGCGCCCCCGCGTACGCGCCGATCCGGACCAGCTCGTTGACGCCCGCGGCCGCGTACTCCGGGACCGCCTGGGCGTCCAGGGCCACGGTCGGGGTGCGCCCCGCCACCATGTGCCGGCAGTAGCTGATCTGCCAGGGGTGGGACCCGCCCTGCTCCAGCCCGTAGCCGTTCTCGCCGAGGAACAGGTAGGTCTGCCGGTCCTCCTCGACCCGCGTGACCGCCCAGAAGGACAGCGGCAGCGCGCGTCGCAGGTAGCCGAGCACGAGCTCGGACGCCTCCTCGAACGACGCGGCTGAGGCGACGTCGGGCAGCGGTTCGGGCATGCGTACCTCCGGGGGGTCGATCACTGCCCACGTCATCGGCGTCACCGGGGCCGACCTGTACCCCCGCGCACCGGTCTCCGCGCACTGGTCCCCGCGCACCGGTCCCCGCCACCGGTCTCCGCGCACCGGTCTCCGCGCACAGCGTCGCGACCGGGGTACCGAGCCGCTGGGACCGCCGCTCCACCTCCGGGGTGACCAGCGCCTGGTGCCTGGGGTTCAGCCCGAGCATCGTGAGCGGGTCCCCGTCCAGGACGACCGGGGGCGGCACGACGTGACGGCGTGGCCCAGCGCGGCGGGCTGGTTGTCCGACCCCCCGGGCACCCTGGTCCGGTGGCTGCCACCTTCGTCGACCTCGGCCTGCTGCGCCTCGTCGCCCACGGGCTCGTCGGGGCCGACACGTCGACCGCTCCGGTCGACGCGGTGCGCCGGATGCTCGCGGTGCAGGCGCAGGACCTACCCGGTGCGCTCACCTCGGTCGCGCTGCGGACGGGGGCGCGCGACCGGGCAGCCGTGGTCGCCGCCCTGGACGCCGGCGACCTCGTCCGCTCCTGGCCGATGCGCGGCACGCTGCACCTGGTGGCGTCGGTCGACCTGCCGTGGCTGCTGCCGCTCGCCGGCCCTCGGATGGAGGCACGGTCCGCCGCCCGCAGGCGTGAGCTCGGCCTGGACGGGCGGACCCTCGCTCTCGCGGGCGAGGTGGCGGGGTCGGTCCTCGCCGACGGCGCCGCCCTCAGTCGTGCCGAGCTGTCTGCGGCGTGGGAGCGCGCCGGGATCGGGACGGCCGACGGCCGCGGCTACCACCTGCTGGTCCACCTGGCCCAGACGGGAGCCGTCTGCCTGGGTCCCACGGCACCGGACCGCCCGGGCGAGCAGCTCGTCGTGGCCTGCGACGGCTGGCTGCCCACTCCGTCCGCGCACGTCGACCGGGAGGAGGCGGTCGCCGAGCTGGCCTGGCGGTACCTCAGCAGCCACGGGCCCGCGACGGTCGCGGACCTGGCGCGCTGGGCCTCGCTGCCGGTCACCGAGGTCCGCCGGGGGGTCGCCGCCGCCCGGGACCGGCTCGCCTGCGTGGCGGTGGACGGCGTCGAGCACCTGATGGACCCCACCACGCCGGACCGGCTGGCCGCCTGCCGCGAGGACGCCCGCCGGGTGCTGCTGCTGCCGGGCTTCGACGAGTTCCTGCTCGGCTACGCCGACCGCGACGCCGTGCTGGCGCCCGAGCACGCCGAGCGGATCGTCCCCGGCCGCAACGGTGTCTTCCGGCCGACCGTCGTGCTCGACGGCCGCGTCGTCGCGACCTGGCGGCACGTCCCCGGCCGCCGCGGTTCTGCCGCGGGCATCGCCGTGGAGTGCTTCGACGAGCACGGCGGACCCACGCCTGAGCAGGCAGCGCAGGCCTACACCCGGCTCCCCTGAGCCCGTGGCAACCTTTCTGGCCCCCCGCGGCTCTGACAGGGTGCCGGGATGCACCCGGTGGGCCAGGACGGGGGCGACATGCACGCGACGACGGGACCACCGCGCGACGCGATGGTCGCCACCGGGTCCCGACCAGGCACCGACGCGGCGGTCGACGCCTTCGTCAGCACCGCCTGGGCGCGGCTGTACCGGACCGCCTTCCTGCTGACCGGCGACCCGCACGAGGCGGAGGACGCGGTGCAGACCGCCCTCGCGGTGGTGGTGGAGCGCTGGTCGACCATCCGGCGCACCGACGACCCCATCGTCTACGCCCGGCGGGTCCTGGCCACCACCGCCTACCGGCGCACCCGGCGACGCCGCGACGAGCTGCAGCGGCTGCTGCGGGTGCGGACCGCCGAGCGCCACGACTCCCCGGTCGACCGGACCGGCGCCGTCACCGACGCCGTGGTGCAGCGCGACGCGCTGGTGGCGGCCCTGCAACGCCTCCCTGCGCGGATGCGGGCCACCGTGGTGCTCCGCTTCTACGCCGACCACTCCGAGCGCGAGACCGCCGAGCTGCTGGGCTGCTCCGTCGGCACGGTCAAGAGCCAGACGTCCAAGGCGCTCGCGCGGCTGCGCGACGAGCTCGACGAGGGAGCCCTGCGATGAGCCCGACCGACGACGACCTGCGTGCCGGTCTGGCCCGGGCAGCGCAGGCCGTCAGCGCGCCGGAGGACCCGGTCGGTCGCGTCCGCGCCGCCGTGGACCGACGGCGTCGGCGGCGTCAGGCCGTCCGGCTCGGCGCAGCCTCTGCGGTGACCGCCGGGGTGCTGGTCGCAGGCGTGGTCGTGGGGTCCGGTGAGCTGACGACGGACGCCGCACCGCCGGCGACGGCGCCCACCGCCGACACCGGGCCGGAGGTCGGCTCGCTGATGTCGCCCGAGGGGCTGCCCGGGCTCGCGCTGGGCGAGGCGATGGACGTGCCGGAGGCGGACCTCCGGCCGACGGACTCCGGCTGCGACGGCCTGCAGACCCAGGAGGTCTCCACCACCGCGGTGGGTCCGGCGTCGATGGGTGCCACGGAGGTGATCGCCTGGCTGCGCGACGGCGTCCTCGTCTCCGTCTGGGTCACGGTGTTCCCCGACCGGGTCCAGGTGCCGGGGGACGTGCCCCGGACGTGGCTCGGACCCACGCTGCGCTCACCGCTGTCGGCCGCCCTGGAGCTCCCCGGGGCGCGCCTGGTCAAGGACGACCCGCTGGGGGACGCCGCTCCGGCCGTCTCCAACGTGGTGGTCGACGCCGGCGACGGGGTGGAGCTCGTCTACTCCGACGTCCCTGTCGGGGACCAGCCGTCCGGGGGTCGGGTGACGACGCTCGTCCTGCGCACCGAGGCGGGGCGGGGGTGCGGGCTCTCCCCTGCAGAGGTGACCGTCATGCCTGGCCAGGGGACGCCGGAGCAGGAGGGCACCATCGCGCTGTCGGCAACGGGGACGGATGCGGTCCGTCTCGGGGGGTCGGTCGGCGCGGCTCTCGCCGAGGGGGCGCTGGCCGCCGGGCCGGTGCCGCCTCCTGGGGAGCCCGAGCCCTCGGGCGACCCGCTCGACGGACGCGGGTGCACCAGCTACACGGACCCGGTCACGGGCCTGGGGGTGTGGGCGGACGGCGACACCGTCGTCGGGATCGGGTCCGTCCCCGGCGGCCTGCGGTTCGAGCTGGCGGCCGAGCAGGAGGTCCGGTCCGGGCAGCCGCTGTCGGAGCTGGAGTCACGCCCGGGAGCGGTCCCGGTCCGGGCACCGCTCAGCAGCATCGGCACGGCGGTCGACCTGCAGGTCGCTGCTGGGGTGCGCGCCCGGGTGTCCGGGTACGAGCAGCTCGTGCTCGCCGAGACCACCGGCGTCCTGGTGCCGGGGCCGCCCTTGGTGGACGCCGTGCTGCTGTACGAGGGCGAGGGCCCGGCGGACTCCCTCTGCTCCTCCTGAGCCGGCCTCGGGCGTCGCCACGTCGCCCGCGACCTAGCATCGCCGCGTGAGAGTCGGCGTGGTCATCCTCCCCCAGCAGCGGTGGTCCGACGCCGCACCGTTGTGGCGGCGGGCCGAGGAGCTCGGCCTCGACCACGCCTGGACCTACGACCACCTGTCGTGGCGGTCGCTGCGGGACCAGCCCTGGTTCGCCACCGTCCCGACCCTGGTGGCCGCGGCCACCGTGACGAGCACCGTCCGGCTCGGTACCTGGGTCGCCAGCCCGAACTTCCGTCACCCGGTGCCGTTCGCCAAGGAGCTGATGAGCCTGGACGACATCAGCGGCGGCCGGTTCCTGCTCGGCGTCGGCTCCGGCGGGGCGGGTGCGGACGCGACGGTCCTCGGCGACCCGCCGCTGACGCCGTCCCGGCGGGCTGCCCGGTTCGGGGAGTTCGTCGAGCTGCTGGACCGGCTGCTCACCCAGCGCTCGACCACCTGGCACGGCGAGTTCTACGCCGCCACGGACGCCCGGATGATCCCCGGCGGGCCCACCAGACCGCGGCTGCCGTTCGTCGTGGCGGCCAACGGCCCCCGGGGCATGGACCTGGCGGCGCGGTTCGGTCAGGGCTGGGCCACCACCGGGCCGGCGAGCGGCGGCGCGGTCGAGGACTGGTGGCGAGGGGTCGAGCAGGCGCACCGGACCTTCGGCGAGGTGCTGGAGTCCCACGGCCGCCACCCGGGTTCGGTCGACCGCTACCTCAGCGTCGACGCCGGCCGCTACGCGCTCACCTCGGTCGAGGACTTCCTCCGGTCCTACGACCGGGCGCGCGAGATCGGGTTCACCGACCTGGTGACGCACTGGCCGCGCGCCGAGGGCGTCTACGGCGGCGACGACCGGGTGCTGGAGGCGGTGGCCGAGCGGCTGCGGGGCGGCCACTGACGTCCACGACCAGACGCGCGGCGAGGCCTGAGCGGTGGGCGCGGGGACGCGGCTCCGCGAGCCGATGACCAGCCCCGGCGAACCCCGTCGCCCTTGGCAGGCGGGATGGTCGTCCAACCGACCCACGACGGCTCCATTCACGACCACTGCGCCTGCCAAGCGGGTTCGGTGTGGCGCGTCGGTCTCCTCACGTGCCACGTGGGGCGCCGGATCGGCGCGGCGGCGGGCTCGACCGTCCGGTCGCCCACCCGTGGTGCCGGGCGCGGTCGGCCGCCAGCACGTCGAGCCCGAGGTCCGCCTCGGGGTTCCGCCACACCGAGTGCGCGTGGTTGGCGCCCCGCCGGGTGATGTCTCACTCCACGAGCAGGCGCGGGGCCTGCAGCCGGTAGCAGGCGCCTCCTCTGCCCGGTGTCGGTCGGGAACCGTGACTCGCGCCGCCCCGAGGGTCCGAGCACCACCATCCGAGACGCACGGGACGCCCTCGCCACCGCGCGGTTGATTGTGCAACAATTCACAAGCACTCGAGCAGCGTCGCTCCCCGCCGTCACGCAGCAGCCGGGCACCCTCCGGCCAGGGAAGGACACTCATGGGCTCGAGCACCGCAGGCACCGCGCGCCACCAGGTCGTCATCGTCGGCTCCGGCTTCGGTGGCCTCTTCGCCGCCAAGAAGCTGGCCCGGGCCGACGTCGACGTCGCGCTGGTCAGCCGCACGGTCCACCACCTGTTCCAGCCGCTGCTGTACCAGGTGGCGACCGGCATCCTGTCGGAGGGCGAGATCGCCCCGGCCACCCGCGAGATCCTGCGCGACCAGGACAACGTCCGCGTGCTGCTCGGCGACGTGCTGGACGTGGACGCCGACGGACGCACGCTGACCTTCGCCGGCGAGGGCACCACGACGACGCTGCCCTACGACAGCCTCATCGTCGCGGCCGGGGCGGGCCAGTCGTACTTCGGCAACGACCACTTCGCCGAGTTCGCCCCGGGCATGAAGTCGATCGACGACGCGCTCGAGCTGCGCGGTCGCATCTTCACCGCCTTCGAGCGGGCCGAGCTGGCCAGCACCCCGGAGGAGGTCGCCCGGGCGCTGACCTTCGTCGTCGTCGGGGCAGGCCCCACCGGGGTCGAGATGGCCGGCCAGATCGCGGAGCTCGCGCACCGCACGCTGCGCGGCGAGTTCCGCAGCATCGCCCCCTCGACGAGCCGGATCATCCTGCTCGACGCCGCGGACCGCGTCCTGCCCCCGTTCCACCCGAAGCTGTCGCAGGACACCCACGACCGGCTGCGCGGCATGGGCGTCGACGTCCGGCTCAAGACCCGGGTGACCGACCTGGACGGCAGCGGCCTCACCGTCGTGACCGCCGACGGCGCGACGAGGCGCATCGACGCCGAGACCGTGATGTGGGCCGCGGGTGTCGAGGCCAACCCGCTGGGCCGCCTGCTCGCCGCACGCACCGGCGCGGAGACCGACCGCGCCGGCCGCGTGGTCGTCGCCCCCGACACCAGCGTGCCCGGGTACCCGGACATCTTCGTCGTCGGGGACCTGATGAGCCTGGACAGGCTCCCGGGCGTCGCCCAGGTCGCCATCCAGTCCGGCCAGCACGCCGCCCGCACCATCGCCGCCCGCGTGCAGGGCAGGCCCGAGCCGGGTGCGTTCCACTACTTCGACAAGGGCTCGATGGCCACCATCAGCCGGTTCGCGGCGGTGGCGCAGGTCGGCCGGGTACGTCTGACCGGGTTCGTGGCCTGGGCGGCGTGGCTGTTCGTCCACCTGCTGTACCTGATCGGCTTCAAGAACCGGGTGACCACGCTGCTGCACTGGGCGATCAGCTTCGTCGGGCGCGGCCGCACGCAGCGCGCCGTGACCCGGCAGCAGATCGTGGCGCGGACGGTCATCGAGCGGGCGGAGAAGCGGGGCGACGACCGCGAGCACGACCCGGCGGGCACCACCGCCGCCTGAGAGCGAACGGCGACGTGACCCGGAGCGCCGGGCGCGTCGTGGCTCAGGGAGACGTGGTCCCGTGCACCGCCAGGGCCTGGCGGCGGAATGCCTGGCTGGACAACCGGACCAGCAACCCAGCGGACCGATGCGGAGGCCTCCAGGGCGAGGGCCGTCGCGTCCCGGGTACACCCGTTCGGGTAGCGACTGGACCTCCTAGACCGCCGGAGCGCGCGCGGGCGGCTGGATCAGGTCGGCGGACGCGTCTGGCCCAGGAGCCAGGCCGACACCTGCACCAGGTACTGCCGGAAGTCACGCTCGGCCACCGGCACCGCGGCGGCCACGACGTCGTAGTCGATGGCGCCGGAGCGGTGCGCGAGCCGGTTACGCAGGCCGGCCGATGGCGCCAGCCGTTCAGCAAGCTCGCTCGAGATGGCGCCGGCGGCCGCCGCAGCCGCGAAGGACGCGCGGTAGTCCGTCGGCACCGGGCCACCCGCCCCTCCGGCGATGTGACCGTTGACAGCGGTCGCCGTCTCGACCAGCACGGTGAGGATGCGCTCGACCACGAGCCGCTGGTCCAGGTCCGCCCGCAGGTCGTCTCCTGTCACGTGCCTGAGCTGCGCGAGCCGGTCGACCAACGGTTCCAGCAGGCGGAGCTTGGCCGTGACGGCCTCGGGATCGAGCTGTCGAGGGCTCACCCGGCGGCCAGCCGTTCGAGCTCCAGCTGCCGCAGCCACGCCGTGTCCAACGCCTCCATGTGCGCCTCGACCGCGGTGTTGATCCACTCACAGGGCCGTGACTCCCACACCGGCACCGCGCGCATCAGCGCGCGGTCACGAAACAGTGGTGACGCGCCGTCCACCACCCCGAGGTCCATCTCGATGCCCGCGATGCCGTAGAGGTCCGTCGCCAGCGCCAGCACGTCCGGCGTGGTGCCGGGCTCGAAGGCCACCCCGACATCGAGGTCGTGCGGGTCCGGCTCTCCACGTGCAGTGCTGCCGAACACGGTGAGGACGCGCACCCCGTGCCGGCGGCACAGCTCGTCGAGGGTGCCGGCACCGGCGGCCTCGATCAGCCGAGCCATGCCCTCCTCCGGCGTCACCACCTGCTCATGATCGCCCAGCGCGGCGGCGAGCAGCAACGCTCGCACCCGTCAGATCCTCGCGTCGGTGAGGGGCGACGACACCATTGACTCGCGTCGCGACGAGGCGGCGGCAGGAACCACGACGGGGGGGCGATATGCCCCAGCAGGTGACGGCCGCCATCGCGGTCGGGACGCTAAGCCTGGCGGGCACGGTGGCGACGGAGGCGGTCCCGCAGCGCCCGGAGGCCGGTGGCGGTCGCCATATCGCCACGATGCACCTGGCGGACGGACGGACCGTGGGGACGGTGCGGTTCACGCCCACGCGGGAGGGCACGCGGGTGAGCGTCTCCCTGTGGCTGCTATCAGGTTTTAAGGTGGCGGAGGGGATCACGTTCCGCGGGTTCCACGTCCACGCCAACGACGACCCGGCCAACGGGTCGGGCTGCGTGGCGGAGCCGGCGGCGGCGCCAACCACGTGGTTCGTTTCCACCAACGGCCACCTCAACCTCACCGGCGCCGACCACGGCGACCACACCGGTGACCTGCCGGTGGTCTTCGTGCAGGAGGACGGCGACGTCCGGGCGATGTTCGTCACCGACCGCTTCGACCCGCACGACGTCGAGGGCAGGGCCGTGAGGCTGCACGCGCTGCCAGGCAACTACGTCAACATCTCGAACACCTACACCCCGACCGGCGACGCGGCAGTGGCCACGGCCCGTACCGGTGACGCGGGGTTCCGGCTGGCGTGCGGGGTGGTGCGGTAGCCCGCGGGCTGCAGAGGGGCATCCGCCTGACGCCAATTGCGTTTCGTCGCGATGAACTCGTTGACCGCTCCGACGGCTTTCCCTGAGTCCGCTCAGGCGCTACCGCCGATCTCGCGCCACGATGAGGGGCTGCGCCCGGAGCAGCCACGAGTAGTGCGGGCCGGACGTCAACGTCGGGTACGCCGTCGTCGTTGCCTCAATGAAGGGCTGCTCCGGGACGAGCAGCGAGTCGAACACGCTGGCCGAGAACGACGCCCCAGGAACGCCTCGATGAAGGGCTGCTCCCGGAGGAGCAGCGAGGCTCCGACAGCCACTCGCGGTCGATCTGGTAGATGCCTCGATGAAGGGCTGCTCCCGGAGGAGCAGCGAGCGGCGTGTCGTCCACACGTCGGGCGTCCACCTGTGTGCCTCGATGAAGGGCTGCTCCCGGAGGAGCAGCGAGCCGTCGGACTCGGCATGGTCATGGCCGGCGCGTTGCTGATGCCTCGATGAAGGGCTGCTCCCGGAGGAGCAGCGAGAAGTACGTCATTTTCCGGGGTCGCATGTTCTCTAGGCCTCGATGAAGGGCTGCTCCCCGGAGGAGCAGCGAGGCGTACTGCCGGGCCAGGGCCCGCGTCGCGGCCGTGCCGCCTCGATGAAGGGCTGCTCCCGGAGGAGCAGCGAGCTCTACCGGGACTTCTCTCGCCGTCGCCCCATTCCGCGGGCCTCGATGAAGGGCTGCTCCCGGAGGAGCAGCGAGCCGACGGTCGTCGTGGTCCGTCCGGCCACCGATCTCCCGGCCTCGATGAAGGGCTGCTCCCGGAGGAGCAGCGAGTGCCCGCCTGCAGTCGGGGGTATGGGCGGGCGAGCGGGCCTCAATGAAGGGCTGCTCCCGGAGGAGCAGCGAGCCCACACGTCGAGCTGGACGTCGGCCCGGTCCAGCTGACCTCAATGAAGGGCTGCTCCCGGAGGAGCAGCGACGCGGAGGCGCTTGTGGAGGTAGCGGAGCTGTTCGCCGCCTCGATGAAGGGCTGCTCCCGGAGGAGCAGCGAGTGGGCCACAAGGCCATGCCGCCCGAGTAGCTGATGCCTCGATGAAGGGCTGCTCCCGGAGGAGCAGCGAGGCCCGGGACGCCACGACCGACGTCGACATGGAGCGCGGGCCTCGATGAAGGGCTGCTCCCGGAGGAGCAGCGACGGTCCGCGCCGCCCTCGCCCGCGCCATCGCCGCTGCCTCGATGAAGGGCTGCTCCCGGAGGAGCAGCGAGCTCCTCGGCCGGGTCGGCATCGAGGGTCAGCCGCCCATGCCTCAACGAAGGGCTGCTCCCGGAGGAGCAGCGAGCGGTGCGTCCGCCGTAGTCGGGGGCGCCGTTCTCCAGGGTGCCTCGACGAAGGGCTGCTCCCGGAGGAGCAGCGACGCCGACGACCAGACGTCGGTCGGGGACGGCAGGCCCGCCAGGCCTCAATGAAGGGCTGCTCCCGGAGGAGCAGCGACCCCGAACCGACCTGGGCCGGACACTGGCGTTCCGCTGCCTCGATGAAGGGCTGCTCCCGGAGGAGCAGCGAGCCGCGATACCGTGAGGGCGCTGCCCATGCATGACGTCCTGCCTCGATGAAGGGCTGCTCCCGGAGGAGCAGCGAGTGTACGGGCCGGAACCGGTGCGGGCCGTGACGAAGCGGAGGCCTCGATGAAGGGCTGCTCCCGGAGGAGCAGCGAGGTTGGGCCCGTCCAGTCCCACAAGGACGTCGACGTCGCCTCAATGAAGGGCTGCTCCCGGAGGAGCAGCGAGCGGTACACCCCGGAATCCGTTGACGTGAAGTCGTGGAAGCCTCGATGAAGGGCTGCTCCCGGAGGAGCAGCGAGCCGCCACCCTGGTACTGCGACGGGCTCACCCCGGCGTCGCCTCGATGAAGGGCTGCTCCCGGAGGAGCAGCGAGAAGCCCGGACTAGGCCCGTGACCTGCGGTTTTTGTGCCTCGATGAAGGGCTGCTCCCGGAGGAGCAGCGAGGTCGGCCATCGCGTGCACGATCCGGCCGACGACCTTCGCCGCCTCGATGAAGGGCTGCTCCCGGAGGAGCAGCGAGCACCCATCTTCCCCGAGACCATCACCTACGCTTTCGCCCCTGGCCTCGATGAAGGGCTGCTCCCGGAGGAGCAGCGAGCACCCATCTTCCCCGAGACCATCACCTACGCTTTCGCCCCTGGCCTCGATGAAGGGCTGCTCCCGGAGGAGCAGCGACCGGTTCGTGAGGGCCGCTTCCTGGCGGACGCCGCCGTTGCCTCAATGAAGGGCTGCTCCCGGAGGAGCAGCGAGCGCCATGACGTCGGCAACCGTCTCGGACTTGCCGGAGGCCTCGATGAAGGGCTGCTCCCGGAGGAGCAGCGAGCACGGGGGTCCGGCTCCCGGGCGTCTTCGACACCCCGCTCGGGCCTCGATGAAGGGCTGCTCCCGGAGGAGCAGCGAGCTGGAGGGACGCCGTGACCGTCACCACCTGGCGAGCGCGGCCTCGATGAAGGGCTGCTCCCGGAGGAGCAGCGAGACGTCGTCGGCCGCGACCGCGCGCCCGGTCTGCGTCGCCTCGATGAAGGGCTGCTCCCGGAGGAGCAGCGAGCCGGGCTACCGGCGGGCCAACATGCACCTGGCTCAGGCCTCGATGAAGGGCTGCTCCCGGAGGAGCAGCGAGCAGCGCGCTGGCGGCCGCTTCATATCGAGCGGCCAATCCGCCTCGATGAAGGGCTGCTCCCGGAGGAGCAGCGAGCCCCGACGGGTTCGCCAAGGCCGCCGCCAACTTCGGGCCTCGATGAAGGGCTGCTCCCGGAGGAGCAGCGAGTGGAGGACATCACCGACGGGCGACATGCTGATCGGCGGCCTCGATGAAGGGCTGCTCCCGGAGGAGCAGCGAGAGCCCCATGCAACCACCTCGGCTGACCTGCAGCAACGCGGCACGACGCGAAGCCTCCAGAGAGAGCCATCGCCGATCGGGCCGTAAGGGACGGATGACACGCGTCTGGAGACCCTGACGTGCGCAGACGACCGGCGAAGCCTCGCCCGGCTTCGGCGGGTTGCTGCAGGGTTCGCCAGCTACAGCACCAGTGGGCCGTGCGGCGTAACCGGCCGAGCGCGGCCGATGTACTCCACCCGTCGACCACCGAGCCCGGACAGCGGACCGAGATCACACACGAGCACCGAGTCGACCTCGAGCACCAGCAACGAGCGGATCAGCATCTTCACGCGCAGCAGTCGTGCCGGCTTGGTGTCCACCATGAAGACGCTGTACTGGACTCGGTCCCCCACGGACTCGAGACGCTTGGCGACGCGGTTGCGCCGGGCGTCATCGGCCACGTCGTAGGCGATGACGTACCGATGGATAGCGTCTCTGGTACTCATCGTGTGGTGATGCCGCGGTAACGCGCCTGAGTGCCGTCGATGACGCCCAACACCAGTCGCGACTGAATCTCCATCGCCCGGCGCCACGTGACCTTGTAGCGGAACAGCGGGTGCGTGAACTCGGTGAGCACGCGCCGTTCGTAGGCCGCGACGAGCGCCTTCCGGCCGCCTGGGCGGAGCCGAGTGCTGCCCGACGCCTCGAAGAAGTCGCTGGCGCTCAGCTCGCCGTTGTTGAACGCCCCAATCACGGTGGAGTCTGCGACCGGCGCACGAAATTCTTCGCAGACGTCGAGCGCCAGCGCAGGTTTGTTCCGTTCGCTGGAATGGAGGAACCCGGCGTGCGGGTCGAGCCCGCACGCCACCAGCGCACGAATGACATCGGCGACCAGCAACCCGTAGCAAAAGTTGAGCGCGGCGTTCAGGGGGTCGCGCGCGGGCCGCCGGGTACGAACCTCTAGGTGGAGGCCCTGCCCAGCGCGAACCCTGGGGGTCAACATCGTGTCGAACGCGCCGAAGTAGAGCGAGGCCGCCTCCCCCTCGGCCCCGAACAGCTCGACCACTGACGTGGCGACCGCGGCCTCACGCTGCAGCCGGCGCAGGCGCAGGACCGCGGGGGCAGCATGACCGTGGCGTCGCAGGAGAGTCGCCTGGTTGGCGATCTTCGCGACGACGAACTGTCGGGCGAGG
The DNA here is from genome assembly GCA_963759255.1 of uncultured Actinomycetota bacterium. GTDB lineage: Bacteria > Actinomycetota > Actinomycetes > Actinomycetales > JBBAYJ01 > Aquipuribacter. The sequence continues at coordinate 142,687 of CAVWYQ010000003.1, read as the reverse complement.
TCCAGGTTGCCAATGGCGGACGCCGCACCCTGCCGAGCACGCGGGCCGCCGTTCGGGGAGTCAGCGGGAGACGCCCACCCAATGACCTTTCCGGCGCTGCTGCACCAGACAATGGGCAAAGACCGCCAGAGCAGCTCGCGGAGCAGTCCGGAGGACACATCCACGTTCCCGTGGACGACCAAAGCCAGCACGCGCTCGACTGGGACGCTGCCGATCTCCTCGTCGCCCTTGGTCACCCTGACCCGCCCGGCCCGGATCGACGCGCGCGCCCCGGGTGAAGTCACGTGGAGCACCTGTGTGTCAGGATCCGCGACAAGCACCCGGCGCGTGACCGGTCGCAGCAGGCGTTCATCCGGGAGGCACACCCCGGCGTGAGAGCAGCGCAGGCACCGTGGGTCGTCCTCCAGTGGCGGGGGTGCGGTTCCCGACGCCAACAGGTCCGCCGTCAACGTCACGTGGTCGCGTGCGAGCTCCACCTCCTCCGGCCCGATCGCCACCGGCACCCGGACCTGGTGAGAGGTGAACCAGACCGCCGCTCCCACCACCTCGCGGCCCTGCTCGGCGAGGGCGGCTGCCTGGAGGGTGAGCTGCACCACCATCGGCTTGGTGACCTCCGGCCGCCGACGGACCGGTGTGGCCTTGAACTCCACGACCGTGGCGCGTCCAGTGCTGTCGAGCTCCACGCTGTCGCACCGACCGACGACTCCGAAGTCGACACTCTCGACATCCACCGAACGCAGCCTGGTCGGCCGCGAGGCAGACACGTCGTCGCTGGCTCCGTGCGACTGCGTTCCGGCCTGGACCTGGTGGGTGTCCGTGGTCTCCCCGACAGACTCCAGCCACGCCCGTCGGGGGCAGAAGACGTGGTGCGCCACCAGGCTGATGGGGATCAGGTCTCTATGGGCGTCCACGAACGGTCACACAGTCCCGACCGTGATGGTCAAACCGTTCATGGCCCGTCGCTCCGGGGCGCTCGCGCTGCCGAACGTCGCAACGGGAAACCGCACGACACCTGCGACACCTCGGGCACGTAGCCATGCCGCCGCTGAAGTGCGTGCCGGGTCTGCCGCGGCCCACCTCGGCGGCAGTCCAACCGTGGCCACCGTCGCGAGCTGGGCCGACGACAGCAGCGAGCGAAGCCGGGCCGGTCGCAGAGGCCCGAACCAGACAGGAAGGTAGAACCACTCTTCCCCCCTGCGGCCGAGGTGCGCTGCGGACGCCGCCGTCCCTCGTCCGTTGCCCTCCAGGTCGACGCGCGCAGCGGACGGCAGCTGCGACAGACCCCACAAGGCGCACCAGGCCACCGCGTTGTCGGTCGGGCCCGGCGGTGCGAGCCCCGTGCCGGTCCGGCTGTCCGCGCGACCCGCGCCGATCTCGTCCGTGGCCGGTCCTCCCAGGACCGCGTCCAGGAGGTGGGGCACGGGTCGTGCAGCGACGGCCGCGGCCAACGGCCGCAGACGGGACCCGACCAGCTCTGACCCCTGGTTGCGGGGTTGCATCTCTGCCCGGTGGGCTCCGTCGTCCTGCAGCGGCTGTCCCTGCCGATTGCGACTCCAGTAGGCGGGCTCCCCCAAGCAGGCAAGCAGCGCGAGGTCCAACCAGCGACGCTCGCCCGTCAGGTCCTGCAGCACCGCATGGCGGTCCTCCTGGAGGTTCCGCCAGGCCGCATCGTCCGGCAACGTGGAGAGCCTTGGGCTCATCAGCCCGCGGGCCTTGCCCGCCAGGACGACGTCGCGTCCGACCCAGGAAGCGGCGGATGCGTGGTGGGAAGCGTGCGCATGCACCGCCTCGGCGATCTGCTTGACGGTCGACGAGCCGACCTCCACCACAGGGCGGGGCTGCACGGTGCCCTCCCAGCGCAGCCGGACGTCCGCGAAGCCAGCGTCGTTGACGATGCCCGCCAGCCCATAGGCCGCCAGGTGCCACAGCATCACCCGGACGTCGGCGCGCCCGAACACCAGCTCCGTCACGACCCCTCCCCCGAGACCTGTCCGTCGGCCGCCCGGTGCACGGCCTCCAGGAAGGCGCACACCCACACACCGAAGCGGTGGTCCGTCTGCTCGACGAGCTCGTCCCACAGCCCTTCGTCGAACAGCTCGAAGGCCGCTCGCCAGACACCGTCCGTGTCGCCGGGGCTGAGCAGCTCTGCCCCCACGTGCGGGAAGCCGACGCGGCCCCGACCATGGGATGTCCCGACCAGGCGTGCCGCGAGCTCCGGCTGGATCCCGGGGGTCGAGTGCAGAGCCGCCCAGGACTCGGCGACCGAACGCTGCTCGTGACGCCATCCCGCCGGGAGTCCAGAGCCTTCCCGGCGGCGCCGACGCACGGCGAGCGTCGTCCCGGGCACGCTCTTGGCCAGCACCAGGCCACGATCGGCACCCAGCAGGGCCTGGAACCGCGGATCGGCCTTCCCCTCGTCGTGGTGACGGCCTGCGGCACGGACGCTCTCGACCATCACCTCGGGCAGCGTCAGCGTCGCAGCCAGGAGCGCCGCTCGGTCAGCCACGCCTCGTTGGTGCGCGTCGAGCCCGACCGGCTCCGTAGCCCCCGGCAGCCACTCCTGCCGCAGCTCGTCGTCTCGCGCGGCCCGGCGCCGGTCGGTGAGGACCACGTGCGCAGGAACAGGCTCGTGCTCAGGAAGCAGGACGAGGTCGAACATGCTCGCCGGGCCGGCGAGCAGCTCGAGGGCGGCACGCACCATCGGCGACGAGAGCCGGCTCTCCACCTGCTCGGCGGGCGCGACATCCAGGCCCGCCCGGAGCCAGGACGACAGGGCCTCGACGCGGCTGCGGTCGTCGACCCGTTCGTCCTCGTCCCCACTCAGCGCGTCTCGCAACGTGGCGAACCGGCTGCCGACGGTGGTGTCGTCCAGACGCAGCACCACCTCCCCCACATCGCGCCAACCAGTGAGCAGCGAGCGCGACATGAGTACGTCGGCCGCCGTAACCATGCCGTCGGGCAGGTCCTCGGGGCGCGCCACGACCTGCGGCCACAGCTCGTCGCCCGATGTGGGGCGCTCGGTGAACAGCGCCTCCGAGCTGTCCAGAACGATGGTGTCGCCCGGGCGCAGCCGAGGCCTCAGCGCGCCCCGCTCGCCATCGCTGTCGGTCAGTTCCGTGACCTCGTCACCGCGGACGACGACCCGGACCGGCCATGCGGGCGCGTCCGGGTCCGTCGGCCGGCTACGGGTGAGGGCGGCGACTGCCGTCCGGTAAGGCACGGGAAACAGCTCGTGCGTCCGGGGGGGCAGCGCCCGGACCAAGAGCACGGCGTCCTCCGACTCCTGAGGTAGGCCGTCACGCACGACGACGGCCACGGTCGTGTCGTTGCTGAGGTCTTCGGCGAGCCACAGCTGCAGGTCCGGCTCGGCGGCAAGGTCGTCGCTGGTGCGGGCCCAGGCCAGCACCTGCTCGATCTCCGGCCGCTGGTAGAGGGTGCGGCGGGCCGGGGCGTCCGGAGGTGGGTCGTCGCGTAGCGCCCATGGGGCAAGGCCGAACGGGTCCGAGACGCGGCGCATCACCCAGTCCCTCGCCTGCGTCAGGTCCTCGGCGTCGTACGGGCCACTGCCCTCCACCTGCTCTCCCGCACAGGGACCCACAACGACAACGGGTCCCTGGTCCCGCCGCCCCCGCCGGTTGACGCGGCCGCACCGCTGAGCGAGGGCCGACCCCGAGGCCAGCTCTGTGACGACACCGACGAGGTCGATGTCCACACCCACCTCGAGGCTCTGCGTCGAGACCAGGACGTCGACCTCATCACACCCAGCCGAGTCCAGCAGGCCGGGGTACCGATCGCGCAACGCCTCGAGATCGTGCGGGCGCAGCTGCCCACAGACCATGACGACACGCAGCCCGGGACCCGCTGATCCACCGGCACGGAGCGCAGCGGCTACGGCTACTGCCGTCTGCACCGTGTTCACGAAGCACCCGATCGTCCCTACCGGCTCCTCGCGTTCCACCGCCATGGCGGTCAGTCGTTGGTGCAGCTGGACCACCTGCTCGACGACGGCACGCTGGCTCTGCAGGCGACGACTCCGCGCCCGCTGGCCCCAGCCCGGCACCTCGGTCATGGACACGGGCTTGGGCCGCGTCAGCCGATCTCTCAGCACATCGTCGGCGAGCAGGTCATCCGGGTGGACCCCAGCGCCGTCAGTCCGGCCACCCGGCGGGGTAGCCGTGGTTTCGACCACCTGCAGCCCTGGTAGCCGCCCGAGGCTTCCGGGCTCGTCAGCCACGTGTACAAGTTCGGCGACCCTGCGCGCGGTGGTGAGCAGCTGCCGAGCAAGGTGCGCCTCGTCCACGACGACGACCGAGTCGACCGCCAGCAGGCCTGCCTCGCGCGGCCAGGCCAGGCGGGACGACCCGTAACCCCGGAACAGGACACGGCTCCCCCACATGTCTGGCGTCGCGCTGATCACGGCAGCGGCCGTCGGGTGATCACGCCAGTCGAGCGACGGCGGAGCACCGCCACGGAGCCTGCCGGTGATCAGAGGCGAGACCCGGGCCTCCTCGCCCGCACCCTCCGGATGGCGTGGCAGCCCGCCGGGCCGGCGCAGCCGCCACAGCGCTTCGGCGACCTCAACTAGCACACCGTCGGCCGCGCTGCGGAGGCGTTCGGCGAGACGGCGTGCGTACTGGAACTGGTCGTCCACCACTACGCGGCGCCCGACCACCATGGCCAGCCGTCGAGGCGGGGTCGGCTGCTGCGAAACCGCCCCGGCGCCCAGCGCCTGCGCGAACACGTGCACGTCGATCACCGAGGTCTTGCCCGACCCGGTGGGTGCCACCACCCGCTCTGGCCAGCGTCCGTCCGACACCACCTGGTCGAGCAGGCGCTCCTGCCACCCGAAGGGCTGGTGACCGTCGTGCATGGCGGCGAAGAAGCGCGAGAAGTCCTCGCGTTGGAGCGTCATCGTGCTCCCTCCGCTCGAGCACCGGCGGGCACGAGCAGCCCACCCCCGAGATGCCGGCTCTGGCCGATCGCGACAACGGCCGTGTCCGGGCACAGGTCCCCGAGATCCAGGACGAGGCGATAGGGGCGGACGACGGCGTTCCGGTTGACCGTATGCACGTAGCGGTCAACGGCCGATTTCCGCAGCGGCTGTGTGGACCGGACGACGACGCCTCGGGCCTTGACAGCCGTGACCACCGACCGGTGGCGCTCCGCTCCGCACCCGGTTACGGGCGGCAGCCTGTCCCGCCAGACGTGACCGACGGAAAGCAGCGCGGCGTCGGCGAAGCCGTCCTCCGAGCCCGGCACTCCCCTCGTCTCGGGGACCGCCGGGCTCGCCGTCGTCCACACGCGTCGGCCGGTCGTGGCCGGCTGCCACAGGGTGGCGCCGTCGACCACGTCACCGTCGCCCGACACGCGTAGCGGCGGCAAGCCCTGCGGTCGCAGCACGCCGAGCCCCGGCACGGCGTCCATCAGCACGGAGACATCGCTCGACGACGCCTCCGCAGGAACCAGCAGAGCCAAGGCGCACCCACCGGTCCAACCCTGCACAGGTAGGCCCTCAGGAAGTACGTGGATGGCAAGCCGGTTGGCCGGCCGGGGCACCCCGGCGGGATAGACGCCGGTGATGAGGGCGGGCGCTCCTGCACCGACCCGGCGGATAAGTGCCCGATGGGCGGCTACGGCCACCGCCACCCGGTCGGTCTCCCGCACGGGTCGATCGAGGCTGAGGAGTACGACCGTCGGCCACGGCACGTCTGAGTCGACCCCGTCGACAGGGGAGTACCGGGCGACGGCGACCGCCTCCCGGCTCGGGACCGGGGAGGAGGACTTCTCGTCGGTTCCGACCTTGTCCTTTGCGGCCGACGGCCGCACGCCCGCCGCGCCGTGTGCACGCGCAAGCTCACGCAGCCGTCCACCAAGCGGGACCTCCACATCGAGCCCGCCGACATCGAAGAGCCCAGCCTCGGGGTCCAGCCGGTGGGTGGGCTGAGGCTCGACAGCCGTCGACACCCGGAGACGGACAGGCGTCTCGGTGGTTCCCAGGTGCGACACGTCGGGACACAACGCCTGAAGGGCCGCCGCCACCTCGGCTGGCGGCTGCTCGTCCCACGTCCAAGCGAAGGTACCCGCGACAGCCACCGAGGAGCCCGCAACGGCTGAGCGCACCTTGATACGCGCCGCGGTGCCCTTGCGGTAGATGGTGCCGTCGTTCCGATAGGCCACGCCCGAGCCGCGGTTGACGTGCAGCGCCGGGATGCTGACCTGGTCCGGCGGGTGGCCCTCGAGCCACATGAGTGCACCGGCGTCGGCGTCGCACGGCCCCAGGGTCTCGCCGTCCCAGACCGCTCGCGGCCCGAACCCAGCGGCCGCCAGCAGGGCCGAGAAGAGCCGGCTCACTGACGGGATGCGGTCAAGGGTCCCGTCCGGTGCGGCCCCGGCATACGTCCTCAGCGGGAGCTCGGCGCAGATCGTGAACGCCACCTCAGCTCTCCGCACCTGCGGGTGCCTCGTCCGCGGCCCCCGCGACGATCGCCGGGTCGCCCGTGACTGCCAGGGCGACCCCGTCCCAGGAGACTCCTGCCACGGCATGGGCGTGGTCGTACGCCGCCTGCAGCAACTCGTCCGCCGCAGCGATACCCAAGGCTTCCAGTGACGACGACTCGCCACCCCGCCGGTCCAGCTCGACAGTCGTGGGCGCGGCCTCCCTTAGGTCGCAGTTGGCTCGCAAGGTCAGCTCCGAGTCGGCGCGGGCCAGGGCTGCCAGAGCTAGTGCCGACAGCAGCGCGCGGCAGGCGGCATCGCCCTCGGCGCCCGCGCCGAAGCGGATCTGTCGCAGCGCGGCAAAGCTGAGCACGTGCGAGCGCACGATGCGGTAGCAGGCCACACCAGCCAGGGTCTCGAGCAGCGGAGGGATGCCGCCGAGACCGATCGACGACGGCTTCTCCTTGCCCTTGGCCAGCTTGTCGTACAACCCCTTGCCGAGCTCGTCCTTCTGGCGCTCCCCGAGCGCCTTGACGTCGGCAGGGCTCATCTCGATTCGCATGCCCACCGGGTCTGTCCGAGCGCCTCCACGTCTAGCCGGCTCCGCGGCGGCGTCGTCTGAGCAGAACCCGACGACCTCACCGACGAGCAGGCTGCGCCAGCGGCCCTGCCGCGAGGCGCGGAAGGAATCCCAGCTGCCGAACACCAGGCTGATGGGGCTCGCGTCGAGCAGCGCCCGGGCGTTGGCCGGTGCCGAGTCACGGATTGCCCGGTAGGCCGGCAGCTGGGTGACGGGGGTGCCGTCGACCGTGCCAGCGCGGATGTGACCATCGAAGACCCGGTGGGGCAGCGTGAGATCTGAGTAGACCTCTTCGCGGCCGTCACGAGTGTAGGTGACCGTCACCCGCGGCAGTCGGGACAGCAGGGGGTGCCCGTCGTCGATGGCCTGCACAAGAGCGGCCTCGCACCGGTTGAGCTGCGACTGCTTCGTGTCGACGACCACCGCCTGCGCGAGGGCGCCGTCGAGGTAGCGCTTCTCGTAGGCGAAGGCGCCTGCCTTGTCTCGCGAGTCCTTGGCCGCGAACTTCGCCGGGGCGACGGATGCGTGCGGGCCTGCTGCGGGGAGCAGGTCGGTGCTCGACACCAGACAGGTGGAGCCCCCGGGGGAGCACGCCTCGAGCAGGACCTCGTGGGTGAGGGTCGTCATGTCACTCCTTCGTGTGGCAGCGATGGGACGAGTCAGGCGGGGGGCCCGGGACACAGCAGGCAGGCGAGGAAGCCCACGTGGCGGGGCGCTCGCAACAGAAGCAGCCGAGCGGTTGGCGCCCCACACCCCCGTCCCCGCCCCGGTCCCCCTTGCCGGTCCGGCAAACGTAGGCGAGTGAGGTGCTCGGGGCAGGCGGATCGACCGAACTCATTCACTGTCACCGACGGCCCCAGGGCCGCCACCCCCGCTCGACGCACGCTGTTCGGTGCTCATAAGCTCTCCGCCAAATATTATGGACTAGGGTTTGATTCCATAATCTTGATGGAGGACGGTATGGGCTTCACCCCCGGCGACGACGTGCAGACGCTCGAGAGCGGTCCCGGCTGGCCGTCGCTGCGCTGGGAACAGCAGACCTGGGTCTCAAGCTCATCGGTCGGTCGACGAGCTGACATGCGCCCGGTGGACATCCGCTACCGGTCGGCGGTTCCCGCGACGATTGCTGCGCTGACCCCGCACCCTGCCGCTGATGCCCTGGCGCTGGCCGAGGAGGCAGCCCAGGAGCTCAGCCGGTTCGACGCCGAGCACGGCACCCGGGTGGCATCGTTCGCGCCGGTCCTGCTGCGCTCCGAGGCTGCCTCGTCATCGCAGATCGAGAACCTGACGGCGTCTGCCCGAGCAATCTTCAGCGCCGAGCTGGGGGCTCGCACCGGGCGCAACGCCGAGCTGATCGCCGCGAACACGCGGTCGATGCAGGCAGCCCTCGACCTGTCGCACGACCCGACCCCCGAAGCCGTCGGACGGGTGCACGCCGTTCTCATGGCCGACGAGGCACGGCACACCCCCGGGGTGTGGCGCGACGAGGCGGTATGGATCGGCACCCGGTCGGACAGCCCGCAGGGCGCCACCTTCGTCGCTCCCGAGCACGGACGGGTCCCCGCTCTCATCGACGACCTCGTGGCCTTCGCTCGCCGCTTCGACGTGCCCGCACTGGTCGCCGTCGCCGTGGCCCACGCGCAGTTCGAGACCATCCACCCCTTCACCGACGGCAACGGCCGCACGGGCCGCGCCCTGGCACAGTCGATGCTCCGGCACCGCGGGGTGACCCGGAACGTGGCCGTCCCCGTCTCGGCAGGCCTGCTCGCCGACGTCAACGGCTACCACCGCGCCCTGACCGCCTACCGCGACGGTGACGTCACCCCCATCGTCACGGCCTTCGCCGAAGCGTCCCTGCGCGCCGTCGCAAACTCGCGCCAGCTGGTGACGCAGATCGACGACATCAGGGCCGCGTGGACCGACAAGGTGACCGCCAGGAAGGACAGCGGCGCGTGGAAGCTGCTCGACGTCCTGGCCCGACGACCGGTTCTCAACTCCGCCACCGCCGCACGGGAGCTCGGCGTCCAGCAGCCCAACGTCTACCCGCCGCTGCGGGCCCTCGTCGAGGCCGGCATCGCGAAGTCCAGGAACGAACACCGTCTCGGCCCCTTCTGGCGCAGCGACGAGGTGCTCGCAGCCATCGACGACTTCGCGCGCCGGGCCGGCCGCCGCCAGGCGTCCTGAACGGCTGCGACAGACGAACGCCGGCCCGCTCCCGGTCCGGGGCTGCTGCGACCGGTCACCGGTCCTGCCCGTCCACCGGCACCACCGGCACCGCCGGACCCCGCAGCGGCAGCCGCACCTGGAACCGCGTGTCCCCCGGCCCGCTGACCACGCGCAGGTCGCCCGCCGTGCCGGTTGACGACGATGCGGAACGAGATGTCCAGCCCGAGCCCGGTGCCCTCACCGACCGGCTTGGTCGTGAAGAACGGCTCGAAGATCCGTCGTTGCAGCTCCTCGGGCACCCCCGGACCGGTGTCGCCGACCTCGACCAGGACGCTGTCGCCGTCCAGGGCGGTCCGCACCGTCAGGGTGCCGTGGCCCGCCATCGCGCCGGCGGCGTTGTCGACCAGGTTGGTCCACACCTGGTTCAGCTCACCGGGGAAGCCGGGCACGGACGGCAGCGACGCGGTCGAAGTCGGTGACGACGTCCAGGCCCTGCGAGCTTGCGGCCCATCATCACCAGCGTCGCCTCGAGCCCGTCGTGGACGTCGAAGGTCTGCTGGGCGGAGCGGTCCATCTGCGAGTACTGCTTGGCCGCGCCCACCAGCGCGGACACCCGGCCGGTGGCGTCCTCGATCTCGGCCATCAGCTGCTCGGTCTCCAGCGAGTAGACGATCCAGCGGAGCCCGGACTCCAGCAGGTGCGCCGGCACCCGGTCGGCGAGCCCGTCGAGCCAGCCGGTCCCGATCCCCGCCCCGACCAGGACGGGCGCCAGGTCGAACGGCCGCTGGACGTCGCGCTCCTCCATCCAGTCGACCAGCTCGTCCTCGGCGTCGCTGGCCGCGAGCGCGCTGAGCCTCGGCCCCGAGCCGGCGTGGGCTGAGCGCGTCGTCCTGCAGCCCGGCCAGCGCCGTCAGCACCTTGGGCTCGATGCGTCTCGTCGGCCAGCATGGCCAGCTTGTGGTGCATGGCCCGCACCCGCTCCCGCAGGGCCGACGTCGCCCGCACCGCCGCCGCCGCCGGGTTGTTGAGCTCGTGGGTCAGCCCGGCCGTCAGCGAGCCGAGCGCCAGCAGCCGCTCCCGCTGGCCGATCACCTCGTTGGAGGCCCGCATGCCCAGGAACAGCCCCTCCAGCAGGTGCACGGCCATCGGGAACCACTCGCGCACCAGCGCGGCGAACGCCGCCCCGGGCAGCGCGAACAACCGGCAGTCGGTGACCGCGACGAACGTCGCGGAGTAGACCTTGTCCTCCAGCGGGCTGCACGTAGGCCTGGGTCGCGCCGCCGTAGGAGCCGACGTGGTCGGTGCGGGTGACCTCCAGCTCGTCGCCCCGCACCATCCGGGTCAACGCCACCGTCCCGGACAGCAGGACGTAGAAGCACTCGGCGGGCTCGCCCTCGCGGAAGACCGCCGCCCCGGCGGGCACGTCCACCACCTCGCCCATCTGGCGCAGGAAGTCCAGCCGGTCGTCGGACAGGGCCTCGAACAGGAACAGCTCGCGCAGCTGGTCGCGGGTCAGGTCGGCGGTCATGACTGCTCCAGGTAGCGGTGGGCCAGGGTGACGGCCATCGCGCCCTCGCCGACCGCCGAGGCGACCCGTTTCACCGAGGCCGCCCGCACGTCGCCGGCGACGAACACCCCGGGCACGGAGGACTCCAGGTAGTACGGGTCACGCTGCTCGTGCCATCCCGGCGGACGGGCGCCGTCCACGAGCAGGTCCGGACCCGGTGAGCACGAAGCCCTTGTCGTCGCGCACGACGGTGCCGTCCAACCACTGCGTCCGCGGCGCCGCGCCGATGAACACGAACAGGTGCCCGGCCTCGACCCGCTCGGTGCTGCCGCTGAGCCGGTCCCGCAGGGTCAGCGCCTCCAGGTGGTCGTCGCCGTGGGCCTCGACCACCTCGGTGCAGGTCCGGACGTCGAGGTTGGCGATCTGCTCGACCTGCTCGATGAGGTAGCTGGACATCGACGCCTGCAGCGAGCTCCCCGCGCACGAGGATCGTCACCCGGTCGGCGTAGCGGGAGAAGAAGACGGCGGCCTGGCCGGCGCTGTTGGCCCCGCCCACCACGTACACGTGCTGGCCGGCGCACGCGTCGGCCTCGGTCGACGCGCTGCCGTAGTACACGCCCCGTCCGATCAGGTCCTCGACCCCGGGTGCGGGCAGACGGCGGTACTGGACCCCGGTCGACAGCAGGACCGCCCGCGCGGACACCGAGGTGCCGTCGGTGAACCGGACCCGCCGGGCCCGGCCGTCCACGTCCAGGCCCTCCACGGCCCGCGCGGTCAGCACCTCGGCGCCGAACCGGACCGCCTGCCGCCGCGCCCGGTCGGCGAGCTGGCCGCCGGACACCCCGTCGGGGAAGCCGAGGTAGTTCTCGATCCGGGACGACTGCCCGGCCTGCCCGCCGGTCGCGCTCTTCTCGACCAGGACGGTCCTGCAGCCCTTCCGAGGCCCCGTACACCGCGGCGCCGAGCCCGGCCGGGCCGCCGCCCACGATGAGCAGGTCGTAGAACTCCTCCGACGGGGTGGTCGACAGCCCCGCGACCGCGGCCACGGTGGCCAGGTCGGGGCTGACGTGGATCGTCCCGCCGGGCTCGACGAGCAGCGGGACGTCGCTGGCGTCACGGCCCGCGGAGTCCAGCAGACGAAGGCCCTCGGGCTCGTCGGCGGGCACCCACACGTAGGGGGCGGCGTTGCGGGCGAGGAAGTCCCGGACCACGTGGCTGGCCTGCGACCAGCGGTGCCCGACCAGCCGCAGCCCGTCGGCCGCCTCGTCGTGCGAGTCCGCCCAGGCCGCCAGCAGCGCGTCGACCACCGGGTACAGCTTCTCCTGCGGCGGGTCCCACGGCTTGAGCAGGTAGTGGTCGACGTCGACGACGTTGATCGCCTGGATGGCGGCGTCGGTGTCGGCGTAGGCGGTCAGCAGGGCGCGCCGGGCCCGGGGGAACAGGTCCATGGCCTGCTCGAGGAACTGGATGCCGTCCATGTCCGGCATGCGGTAGTCGGCCAGCAGCGCCGCGACCGGGGTGCCGCGGAGCTTGAGCTCCCTGAGCGCCTCCATGGCCTGCTCGCCGCTCTCGGCCCGGACCACGCGGTGGGTCTCGGAGTAGCGACGGCGCAGGTCACGGGCGACCGCCCGGGAGACCGACGGGTCGTCGTCGACGGTCAGCAGGACGGGCAGGTCGCTCACCGGGCGGGGGTCCCGGCCGCGGACTCGGCGTCCACGTAGCACCACAGCCAGCCCTCGCCCGGCTCGTAGGAGCGGATGACCGGGTGCTCGGTGGCGTGGAAGTGCTTGGTGGCGTGCGTGCTCGGCGAGGAGTCGCAGCAGCCGACGTGGCCGCAGGACGTGCACTGCCGCAGGTGGACCCAACGACCACCGGAGGCGAGGCACTCCTCGCAGCCGTCGGGCGTGGCCGCCTGCGGGACGGGCGTACCGGTGTCGGCGAGGTGCGGGCAGGTGCTCATGGGTCCTCCCGGGGACGGCCGGTGCGACGCCGGCCGGGCGGGACCGGTCGCGCGGGCATCCTCACCCTTGAGCGCCGTCGGGCGCCAGGGTCCGGCGGGCCCGTTCACCGTGGGCGCAGCGGGGGTGCGGGTCGGTGCGCGGCGCCGGGTAGCGTCCGCGGCGTGACGCCGACCGATGCCGACGGGGCTGCCTCGGCGGGCCCCGGCCCAGCGGGAGAGCCGACGGCGCGGACCGTCCTTCCGGTCCCTACCGGCTCGGACGCCGCCTGGGCCTTCGTCGGGGGCATGGGAGGCATGGGGGTCGGGCTGGTGGCGGGCATGGTGCCGGCCCTGCTGCTGGGCGGCCTGAGGTACGCCGCGCTCGGGATGGCCACGGTGGCCCTGGGGGGCGCGGCGGGGCTGAGGCTCGCCCTGGTCCGCAGGCGCGGCTGGGGTGCGCGGGAGCTCGGCTTCGTCACTGGCCTCCGCTCCGCCTGGCACCTGACGTGGGAGGTGCCGCTGCTGCTGGTGGGGGGGGCTGGCCTGCGCGGCGACGCTCGGTGCCCTGCTCGGGGTGTCCCCAGCCGGGAGCTCTGAGGGGGGTCAGGCCGCCGATGACCTCATCGCCGAGCTGATGACGGTGAACGCGTGGTCGCTGGGAATCGGCATCGTCTGCGTCAGGTCGAACTGCACGGCGACCCCGCGACGGGCGATCCGGAGGGCCGTGACGCGTCCGATCCCGGTCGAGCAGCCGGCGATCAGGACAGCACCTGAGGTGGGGGCTGGAGTGGGCACGGGGGCTCCCGGGGCGGTCGACGGAAGGTGTCGTCCGTCACCTTCCAGGCGTGAGTACAGGCGGACGAGCGTCTGGACGGGCTTGTCGACCGGCGCAGCTGCGGGCAGGGTCGATGATGGGCACCGCCAGGTCGGTGCGAGGAGGGGCGATGACGGTGCACACCCGGGTGCGGAACCCGCGGGGCGAGGGCTCGCGCCTGCGCACCGAGCTCGTGGACGCCGCCTCCCGCCTGCTCGAGGCCCTCGTGTCGCAGCTACCGGGCCGCGCGGCCACCACCCCGACGGAGCGGGTGCTGGCGCTGTGGACCGTCCTTGACGGTGTGGTCTCGCTGCGCACCGGGAGGCCCGGGTACCCGTGGCCCCCGCCGGAGGAGCACGTCCGGCTGGCGCTGGCCGAGGTCGTGGGGGTGCGGTCGTGAGCCAGGAGGACCGGGCCGGCGCCGCCGGACCGCTGCGCCGGACGGCCGCCCGACGCCGCGCCGTGCGACCCACCCTGCGGCCCTACCGCCGCTCCGACGACGCAGGGCTGGCCGCCGTCTGCCTGGCCACCGCCGACGACGGCCGGGACGCCACCGCGCTGTACGCGAACCCCGGCCTGCCCGGGGACGTCTACGCCCTGCCCTACGTCCGGTTCGAGCCCGACCTGTGCCTGGTCGTGGACGACGGGACCCGCCAGGGGCGGGTCAGCGGCTACGTGCTGGGCACCAGCGACACCAGCGCGTTCGAGGAGTGGGCCACCCGGGCGTGGTGGCCCGGCGTCCGGTCGCGCCACCACGCGCAGGAGCCGGGGTCGGCCGACGCCCGGCTGGCCGCCATGGCCGCCGCCCCCTCCCCGACCCCGGGCGAGATCGTCGACCGGTACCCCGCGCACCTGCACGTCGACCTGCTGCCGCACGTGCAGGGCCAGGGCCTGGGCCGCCGGCTGCTCGAGGCGTTCATGAGGACCGCCCATGCCGCCGGGGCCGGGGGTGTGCACCTGGGCGTGAGCCCGACGAACCAGCGCGCCGTCGGCTTCTACGGCCGGATGGGGTTCCACCTGGTGAAGGCCACCGACGACACGCTCCTGCTCGGCCGCCCGCTTCCCTGAGACGAGCCGGAGCCGGCCGCGCACCGCTGCGGCCATGGCGCCATCCGCGGCGGAGCCGGTTGGCAGGTCAGATGGTCGTGGACCATGCGCCATACGCCGCCGACCACGACCATCTGACCTGCCAAGCCGGTGCTCGAGGGCCGCGGCTCACACCGAGGCGGCTCCGAGCGGCCCCCTGCGCGGAAGGGCGCTCAGGCCTCCAAGGCGTCGGCGACGCGGTCCTGACCTGTCGCCTCGCCGCGGCGGGAGAGCCGGCGCAGGGTCCGCGCGAGCCCCCGGCGGGCCCAGGCGTCGGTCGGGTCGAGGTCGACCAGCGTGCGGAAGGCCGCCTCGGCCCGGTCGAGCTGGGCGGAGTCGAAGCAGGCGCGGGCCAGGTCGGTGTGGACCGCCCGGTCCGTGGGGGCGAGGGCGGCGGCCTGCCTGAGCATGCCGGCCGCCGTCGTCGGGTCACCGGCGGCGAGGAACATCCGGCCGCGGGTGACGACGTCGTACAGGTCGGGCTGCGTGGTCATGCCCACAGAACCCCGGGTGGGCGCCGGTTCTTCCTCGTGACGTGAGCGCAGCCCGCTCAGGGCCAGGCCGGCGCTCCGTCGTTCTCACCCGACGGCGACACGACGCTCTCCGGCGAAGACCCCGGCCCCGCGGGCCTCGGTGCAGGCCTCGACCGCGCGGGTCTGCTCCTCGAGGACCTTCGCGTCCGCGGTGGTGGACTCCCGCCCCTGGTCGTGCACGTGCTGCCGGGGGAGCGCCTCGACCACGGCTGCCACGGCGTGCTCCAGCCCGCCGCGGGTCCAGCCGTCCGTGGGCACGGGGGTGGACGAGAACATCCCGAGGGCGTTGAGGACCCGGCCGCCCGTGCGGTCCATGACGGACAGCACGGCGCGGTCGCGCAGGAACGCGAAGTCGCGTCCGCCCCACACCTCCCGGAACGCCCGGTCGACGGCGGGGTCGAGCAGCAGGTGGTTGGCGACGTCGACGCCCAGCCGCGACACCAGGAGCTCGCGCATCCCGTACAAGCTGACGCCGCCCCGGAACAACGACTTGAACAGCGGTCCGGAGACGGCGCTGTTGGCCAGGTCACCGCCCGCGACGTCGGTGTGCCCGAAGTGCAAGGAGACGCACACCACCCCGCCCGGGAAGTCGGGGTGGTACATCGTGGTCCACGGCACCACGCCGCGCTGGGAGTGCGCGGCCCCGGTGACCATGAGCACGGACTGGTACAGGATGTCGGCGGAGATCCCGGCCGTGAAGTGCGTCTCGGCGCCGACGAAGGAGTTCCAGCCGATGGCGTGCAGGCCGCTCATCGGGGCACGGTCGGCGAAGGCCTTGGCGTTGTAGGCCCTGATGCGGGAGGCGTTCTCGGCCAGGACGTCGTCGATCGTCCCGTCCGGTCTACGGCCGGCCGTGAGCATCTGCAGGCGGACGTCGTCGGGGATCGCGGCGAACTGGCCCGGGAAGGCCCCCGCCAGGCAGCGGGCGAGGGTGGGGTCCGATACCGCCTGCCGGGCGTTCGGCAGCCCCTCGAGCGTCACGACCGCGGCTGCGTGACCGCCCTCGGGCGGTGTGAGGTCGACCGTGTACGCGGCTCGCTGGGCGTCGGAGCCGTCCGTCCAGGTCGACGGGTCCAGGCCGAAGCTCCTCCCGTGCAGGTCGAGCGCCAGCTCGACCATGGGGCGGATCGCCTCGCCGAACCCGCGCTGGTAGGCGGCGCGGTCCTCGCGCGCCATCTGCCGCATCAGGTCCGGGAGCCGCGACGCGTCCGTGCGGCTGCCGAGGAGCGCCGGCGCGAACCGGGTCAGCGCCTCGGCCGGCAGGTCGACGTTCCTGACCGCGCGTGCCGGGATGCGCAGGACCGGCGTGTGCCTCGTGCGGTCCGGCATCAGCCGCAGCCGCGGGAAGTAGGGGATGGCCGGGCGAGGAGGCATGCCGGGGGCCTCAGCGTCCGGCCGCGACGGTGCCGACGAGCGGACGGGACCCGTTCATCGCCTGGACGAGGTCGGCCACGGCGAGATGCGTCAGGCTCACCCGAGACCCCCAGTCAGTCGCGCCCGGCCGACGGACGGCGACGTCCGAAGGCTCGTCACGGACCGTACATCAGCGAAAGACGGTACGTACATACCCGTCCGGCACCGTTCGTCGCCCAGTGGTCAGGTCCGCAGCACGCCCCGGCTCAGCACGATCGCGGACTTGGTCCGGACCACCGCAGGGTCCGCGCCGATCCGCTCGAGCACGCGCTCGAAGTCGTGCACGCTCGTCGCCCGGACGTGGACCAGCGCGTCGGCCTCGCCGGAGATCGTCGCCGCCGACACCACCTGCGGGTGCCGGGCGGCGACGGCGAGCACCTGTGCCGGGGTGGAGCTGGGCGCGCACCACAGCTCGACGTAGGCCTCGGTCGTCCAGCCCATCGCCTCGGGGTCGACCACGGCGGCGAAGCCCGGTGATCACCCCGGCGTCGAGCATCCGGTCCACCCGGCGCTTGACCGCCGAGGCCGACAGCCCCACCGCGGCCCCGACGGTGGCGAAGGAGGCCCGGCCGTCGTCCCGCAGCAGGACCACGATCTGCTCGTCGATGTCGTCCATGCCGCACCGCGAGCCATCATGCACGCAACGAACTCGGTGGCGCGTGTCCGACACGACGCAACGATCCTGCGTCAGATCGCACCAACGGCCCCTGACAGTTGCGTGCGACGCGGCCTTACCGTCAACAGTATGACCGCCGTGATGCCCGGGGAGCGCCTGGCTCCCGACCCCGACGCCCCTGGACCGCGTCGCCGTGCGACGGACGCTTCCTGATGTGCCGGCCCGTGCACTTCGCGGTCGAGTACGCCATCAACGCGTGGATGACCCCGGGCGTCGCGTGGACACCGCCCTGGCCGTCCGGCAGTGGGAGGGCCTGCGCGACACCTACCGCGCGCTCGGGCCACGAGGTGCACGAGCTCGAGCCCGTCCCGGGCCTGCCCGACATGGTCTTCGCCGCCAACGGCGCCTTCGTGGTCGACGGCATCGCCGTCGGCGCCCGGTTCCGCACCCCGAGCGGGCCGGCGAGGCCCCGGCGCACGCCGCCTGGCTGCAGGGCCACGGCTTCGGCGAGGTGCACGCCCACCGCCGACGTGCACGAGGGCGAGGGCGACCTGACCGTGGTCGGCGACCTCGTGCTGGCCGGCACCGGCTTCCGCACCCAGCGCGGCGCCCACGCGGAGATCCAGGAGCGCACCGGGCGGCCCGTCGTCGGCCTCGACCTGGTCGACCCGCGCTTCTACCACCTGGACACCGCGCTGTTCCCGCTGGACGACACCACCGTCGCCTGGTTCCCCGGCGCGTTCTCGCCCGGCTCGCGGGCGGTGCTGCGCCGGCTGTTCCCCGACGGCGGTCGAGGCCGACGAGGCCGACGCCCTGGTGCTCGGCCTGAACTCGGTCAGCGACGGCCGCCACGTGGTCATGCCGGCCGCCGCCACCGGGCTCTGGCCGACCGGCTCGCCGCGCGGGGCTTCGTGCCCGTGCCGGTCGAGCTCGGCGAGCTGCTCAAGGGCGGCGGCGGCCCCAAGTGCTGCACCTCGGAGCTGCGCGGCTGACCCCTGACCCCTGACCGCTGGCACCGCACCGCTGGCACCGCACCGCTGGCACCGCCGCAGCGGCGTACCCCGACGGACGTGCCGCCACCCCGGCCACCTGGCACCGTGGTGCCGTGCGTGTCGTGGTGCTGGGGATCGGGGCGGTGGGCGGCACGGTCGCGGCGAGGCTCGCCGACGCGGGGACCGAGGTGCTGGCGCTGGCCCGGGGCGAGCACGCGGCCGCGGTGCGCGCCGACGGCCTGCTGCTCGAGGGTCCCGACGGTCCCGTGACGGTACGGCTGGACGTCGTGGAGCGCCCCGGCGACCTGGACCTCCGCCAGGACGACGTGCTGGTGCTGGCGACCAAGAGCCAGCACACGGTCGGCGTGCTCGACGCGCTGCCGGCCGCGGCCCGCGACCTGCCGCTGCTGCTGGCGCAGAACGGCGTGGCCAACGAGCGCGAGGCCGCCCGTCGACACGCCGACGTGCACGGGGTCTGCGTCATGGTGCCCGGGCTGCACACCGAGCCGGGCCGGGTCGCGGTGTTCGGCCGCCCGAGCGCCGTGCTCGAGGTCGGCCGGTGGCCGGCGGGCAGCGACGAGACCGACCACCGCGTCGCCGAGGTGTTCAGCGCGGCAGGTCTGCTCACCCGCGTCCGCGACGACGTCCAGGCCTACAAGTACCGCAAGCTGCTGACCAACCTCGGCAACGCGGTCGAGGCGCTCCTCGGTCACCCGGGCGACGAGGCCGCCGAGGAGGCGGCCCGCGGGCTGCACCGCCGTGCGGTCGCCGAGGGTGAGCAGGTGCTCCGGCTCGCCGGCGTCCCGCTCCTGGACCTCGAGGCGTGGAGGCGGGACGTGGTGGCGGCCCTCGACCTGGCCGACGTCGACGGGGTCGCCCGTGGCGGCGGGTCCACCTGGCAGTCGCTGCTGCGGGCCGCCGGCAGCGTGGAGGCGGACTACCTGAACGGGGAGGTGGTGCTGCTGGCACGGCTGCACGGAGCGGACGCTCCGGTCAACGAGGTGCTGCGCCGCGCGGTGACTGACGCGGCCCGCACGGGCCGCCCGCCCGGGTCGACGAGCGTCGCCGACCTCAGCAGGCTCGTCGACCGGGCCGTCGGGGCGGACGGCTGACGTCCACCCGGGTCAGGTGCGGGTCATCGGGCGCCAGGGCCGACGAGCCCGCCGCCGGCCGCCCGAGCCCGCTTCTCCACCGGCCAGTCGGCGAAGGCGAAGACCAGCACCATGACCAGGTTGAGCACCGGGACCAGCGAGGTGAGCGCCCACCACCCCGAGTAGCCCGCCTTGCGGATGATCCGCACGTACACGTAGAGCACCAGTGCCAGCACGACCACGTAGGTGGCCAGCGAGACCAGGAGCAGCGCGGGGTTGTCGACCAGGGATCGGGATTCCATGCCCAGACCGTAGGGCCGTCGGCCCCACAGGTAGGCGGAGCAGGACAGGCGGTTGGGCGATCTCCTACCGGCGCCGCTGACGCGGCCGGTGGTGGCGTCACCGAGGATGGAGCCGGCCACCGTGGCGGGTGACGCCCCCGGGCCGGTCTGCAGGTGCAGCGCCACCACGCCGACCACGTGCGGGGTGGCCATGGACGTGCCGCTGATGGTCCTGGTCGCGGTGGCCCGGTGCACCAGGCCGACGTGGTGTCCGAGCCGGGCGCGAACAGGTCGAGGCACGAGCCGTAGCTGGAGGAGCACGTCCTGCGTCTGGCCCGCCTACGTCACCGTCCTCGCCCCCTGCTCGCCCCCTGCTCGCCCCGGCACAGGGTGTTCGCCCTCAGCGGTACCGGACCGTCCCCCGTCGCGCCCGGGATGACCTACGGCCCAGCTGTCGTTGACGCCCTCGGTCGCCCACCGACGGCCGGACCCCGTCCCCCGAGGAGTTCCACGTGCCCTCCCCCCTGCTCAGCCCCGGTCACGCCTCGGCGCCCTCGAGCTGCCGAACCGCTTCGTCATGGCCCCGCTCACCCGCACCCGGACCGGCGACGACCCGCGTCCCCGGCGCCCTGAACGCCGAGTACTACCGCCAGCGTGCCGGCGCCGGCCTGATCGTCTCCGAGGCCGTCGCCATCACCCCCGAGGCGGTCGGCTACAAGTGGACCCCGGGGCTGTGGAGCGACGAGCAGGTGGCCGGCTGGCGCGACGGTCACCGACGCCGTGCACGCCGAGGGCGGCCGGATCGTCGCCCAGCTGTGGCACGTCGGCCGGATCAGCCACGCCGACTTCCACGCCGACGGGCTGCCCGTCTCCTCGACCGACCGCGCCGCCGAGGGCGCGAAGTCCTTCACCGCCGACGGCTACGTGGCCACCTCGACCCCTCGCCGGCTGCGCACCGACGAGATGCCGCGGGTGGTCGAGGACTACCGCCGGGCGACGCTCAACGCGCTGGACCGCCGGCTTCGACGGGGTCGAGGTGCACGCCGCGAACGGCTACCTGCTCGAGCAGTTCCTGGCCGACGGCGTCAACGACCGCGACGACTCCTACGGCGGCTCGCGTGGAGAACCGGTCCCGGCTGCTGCTGGAGGTCGTCGACGCGGTGGTCGCGGCCACCGGCGCCGCCGCGCACGCGTCGGCATCCGGCTGTCGCTGGGCAACGGCACCGCCGGCGCCACCGACCCCGACCCCGCAGGGGTGCTCGGCCCACCTGGGGACGGAGCTCGACCGCCGGCGGCCTGGCCTACGTGCACTACGTCGAGCCGGTGACCGACCAGGGCGCCGGACGCGACCTCACCGAGGCGCTGCGCCGAGCACGTGGACCGGGCCCGCTCGTGCTGGCGCAGGGCTTCACCCCCGAGCCTCGGCCGAGCAGGCCGTGGCTCGAGGGAAGCGCCGACGCGGTCGCCTTCGGCCGGGCCTTCATCAGCAACCCCGACCTGCCCGAGCGCGTCCGGCGCGGGCGCCGAGCTGGCCGAGGGTGACCCGTCGACCTTCTACGGCGAGGGCCCGCAGGGCTACACGACCTACCCGTCGCTGGACCAGGCGGAGAAGTCCGCCGCCTGAGGCCCACGGGCGGCGGCCCCGGGTCCGCGGCCGCGCCCGGGGGTACCGGGCGCGGCCGGGCTAGCGGGTCTCGACCAGGGGCCGGGGCCGCGGTCCAGGACTCGGTCGAGGCCGTGCGCCGCTGCCGCGAGGCCGACGAACAGCACGGCGACGGCCGCGCAGTTGAGCAGCACCGGCCCCAGGCCGAGCTGGTCGACGTCGACGAACGGGTACGGCCAGAAGCCGCCGACGACCCGGCCCCGCACGAGCGTGAGGACGAGCCACAGCACCGGGAACACCACGCTCAGGCCCACGACCCGCCAGGACGTGCGTCCGCGCGGACCGAACACCAGCCACCCCACGACCGCTGCGACCGGCACGGCGGTGTGCAGGAGCGCATCCGCGAACGCGGCCGCCGGTGACAGCTCCACCAGCCCGGCGAGGACCGCGTGGTAGACGACGCCGGTCACCGTGATCGCCACCAGGGCCGTCAGCCGCAGCACCCGCCGCAGCAGCGTGTCCATGTCGGGCTGCAGCGCGGTGAGCAGCGCCGACGCTGCGACGAGCACGTTGCTCTGGACCGTGAAGTAGGCGAACAGGTTGAGCGCCCGGTAGGTCGGCACGTCGAAGAAGCCGTCGGTCGACGAGGCCGACACCGGCAGCTGCACGGCGAGCGCGACCACGACGAGCGCGGCCGTCATCAGGAGCCAGGCGCGGGCGATGGTCATGCCTCGGGGGGTGGCCGTCATCACCGGCAGACCGTCGCACGAGCGGGACCGGTGCGTCGAGCACCCCGCCGGCGTCTCGGGTCATCTCCGCGCATCGACGCCGTGCGGGCACCCCGCCTCCGGGGGACGACCGCGCGACTCGGACGGTCGCGGCGCCGACCCGGACGCCGCACCTGCCACGATGCCCCTGTGGCTCTGGGCAACCAACGCGGTGAGGCGGACGAGTACGAGTGGGTCCGGCTCATGGACCTGCCCGCGCCGGCGCCACGCCGAGCCCCGGCGCCGCCGCCCCCGGAGGAGGACGACGACGACCCCGGGCCCCTCGCCGAGGCGCTGGCCGGCTGGGTGGAGGCCAACCCGGTCTGGCACGACGGGGTGGGCGACCGGGTCCTGCTCGTCGACCTGGACAACCTGCGCGCCGGGGCCGTGCGGTGGAAGGCCCGGATGGGGCTGGTGGTGGCCCTCGCCCGCACCGCCGACCACGTCGTCATCTCCGGTCAGCACGTCGCCGTCGAGCGCGGCCGGCCGTTCCTGGCGGAGTTCGGCCCGCGCGCCCGGCCGGTGCCCGACGGCGCCGACCTCGCGGACTTCGTGCTGCTGGAGGGAGCGCAGGCCGTGCCGGCCGAGCGCCGCCAGGTCGTGGTGATGAGCAACGACGGGATCTTCGCCGAGCTCGCCGACCGGGGCCCGGTCACGGTGCTCAGCCCTGGCGCCGAGGCGCTGTCGGACCGGCTCTTCGACGCCGCGCGGGTGGTCATCGACCTGATGACCCTCGAACGCCGGCTGGGCCGGGCGTAGCCTCGACGTATGCCTCGGTCCATGCCCGGATCCACGCCTCGACCCGCGGCGGCGAGCCACGCGCCCGGCGCTCCGGGTGCCACCCCGCCGCTGCGGGTGCTGCTCGGTCACGTGCTCCGCCGGCACCGGGTCGCCCAGCGCCGCACGCTCGCCGACGTGGCGCAGGACGCGCGGGTGTCCACGCAGTACCTGTCGGAGCTGGAGCGCGGCCGGAAGGAAGCCAGCTCGGAGGTCGTGGCCGCCCTGTGCCGGGCGCTCAGGCTGGACCTGACGGACCTGCTCGCCGAGGTCCGAGACGACGTCCTGGTGCTGCGGAGCACCGACGACCCTGCCGCGACGCGCGTGGTCGGGATCTCGTCGCGGCAGGGGCAGCCGGTCGGTCGGCGAGCCGGCTCACAGCCGGTCGTCCGCGCGGCCTAGCGCCGGCGGCCGACCTCAGACGGGCCGGCGCCAGCGGTCGACCTCGTCGGCCGAGGCGCCGGCGCGGCCCGTCAGCGGCGGACGCGCCGGTCGCTGCCTGCGTCGTCGCCGACGGCCTTGTCGTCCGCGGCGTCGGCATCGCGGGCGCCGATCGGCTTCTCCGGCCCGTGGTGGTGTCCTTGAGCGTCTGACGCTCGGCCTCGGCGTTGATCTCCGCGCCGAGCAGGATGATGAAGGACGTCAGGTACAGCCACAGCAGGAGGATCGCCGACACCGGCGATGGCGCCGTAGGTCTTGTTGTAGCTGCCGAAGTTGGAGACGTAGAGGCTGAAGGCGACGCTGCCGAGGATCCACAGCACCGTGGCGACCGCCGCACCCTGGCTGACCCAGGCCAGGCGCGGGTCGTCGCGGTCAGGGGCCAGCCGGTAGACGACGGCCAGCGCCACGGCGACCAGGACCACCAGGAGGACCCACCGCGCCACCTGCGCGGCGACGGTGCCCGCGACCCCCAGCCCCAGGCTGTCCAGCACGGGCGGGACGACGGCGACCAGGCTGACCGCGACGACGACGAAGACGATCGCGCCGAGGGTCAGCAGGAGCGCCAGCCCGCGGAGCTTCACGAACCCACGGGTCTCCTCCTCGTCGTAGGCGATGTTGACCGCCTTGATGAGGTTGGCGGTGCCACCGGAGGCCGACCACAGGGCCAGCAGGATGGAGATGACCAGGCCGAGCCCGAGGCCGGACTCCTGCCGGCCGATGGTCTCCATCTGGTCGGTGATGACCGCGCTCGCCTCGGGCGGGAAGCCCGCGGTGAGTCGCTCCGCCTGGTCGGCCGCCTGGTCACCCCCCACCACGAGCCCCCACAGGCTGATCAGCGCGATCAGTGCGGGGAAAAGGGCCAGGAAGGCGAAGAAGGCGACCCCACCGGCGAGCATGGGGACGTTGTCGGCCTTGGTCTCTCCCCAGGAGCGCGTGAGGACCTGCTTCCAGCCCGCCGCGGGGATCTCGGTCGGGGTGTCCGCCTGCGCACCGGGCGGTCCTCCGGCGTCGCCTCTGCTGCCGGCACGGTCGGTCGTGGTGGTCCTTCGCTCGCTCACGGTGGGCGGGGTACCCCCGTGGCGGGCGGGACATGCCCGCGGCGGCGCGTCGGCGCCGGTGCGCCTGTGGCACGGTGCAGCAATGGTCGAGGCCGGAACGTCGGGCGGGGACCAGCACGGTCCGGTCGGGGTGGCACTGCGCGAGGGTCCGGTGCGGCGGGCCGACCGCCTGCTGGCGCCGGACCTCGCACGCGGGCTGGCGCTGCTGGGCATCGCCCTCGCCAACTGCGTCACCTACCTGAGCGGCCCGGCCGTGGGGCCGCTGCTGCGGCCGGTGGAGGCACGACCGCCGACCGCGTCGCCGACGTGCTGGTCGGGCTGTTCGTCGACAACCGTGCCTTCCCCATGTTCACGATGCTCTTCGCCTACGGCTTCGTCATCATCCTGCGTCGGCAGGCCCGGGCGGACGTGCCGTGGCCCCGGGCGCGGGCGCTGCTGCGTGCGCCGGTCCCTGTGGCTGGCCGCGTTCGGCGCCGGGCACCTGGTCCTGCTGTTCGTCGGGCGACGTCCTCCTGGCCTACGGCATGCTCGGTCTGGCCCTGGTGCTCCTCGTGCGCTCCGGCGACCGCGTCCTGCGGCTGGTCGCCTGGATGACGCTGCCCGCGTTCGTGCTGCTCGGCGCGCTGGACGGGCTCGGGCAGCCCCCGCCCCAGGTGCCGCCGACCTACCTGGCGGACCTCGTGCTCCGGGCGGGCACCGCCGTCACCACCGTCCTCGGCGCCCCGGTCCTGGTCGCGGCCCTCCTGCCACCGGCCGTGGTGGGGCTCCTGCTGGCCCGCAACCGGGTGCTGGAGGCCCCGGACCGCCACCTGCCGCTGCTGCGACGGGTGGTGCTGGTCGGTCTGCCGGTCAGCGTCCTCGGGGCGGTCCCGCTCGTGCTCATGGCGACGCAGACGGTCCAGGCGCCCGTGGGCGTGCGGCGCCTCGCCGGTGCCCTGCACGGTGGGACCGGGCTGGTGGGGGCGGGGGCGTTCCTGCGGTCTGGTCGGCTGGTTCGTGCGCCGCCCGCGACCGACGGCTCGGGCCGGGGGCGCCCGGGCACCGGTGCCGTCGGCGCCCTTGCCGCCGTCGGTGAGCGGTCGCTCACCTGCTACCTGCTGCAGTCCGTGCTCCTGGTGCCGCTGCTGTCGCCGTGGGCGCTCGGTCTGGCCGGGCGGAGCGGGGACGGCGACGGTGTCCGCCGTGGCGGTCGCGGTCTACCTCGCGACCGTCGCGGTCGCGGTGCTGCTGGACCGGGCCGGCCGACGCGGACCTGCCGAGGTCGCCCTCCGCCGGCTCGTCTACGGCAGGCAGACGGCCCGGCGAGGCCCGCGGTCGCACGGCGGGTGCGCTCCGACGGGCAGCGGTCCCACCGTCCCGCGCCTCAACGCCGGCGATCTTGAAAAGGTTTCACTTCCGGCGGACGCCGGGTACTTGATCATCGGCCCACGGGCCACCCCGCCGTCCCGCTGCGGTCGGGGACCCCTCAGTAAGGAGCATCGCATGGGCATCATCGGTTGGATCATCCTCGGCCTCATCGCCGGTCTCATCGCCAAGGCGATCATGCCGGGCAAGGACCCGGGCGGCATCATCGTCACGATCATCCTCGGCATCGTCGGCGCCCTGCTCGGCGGCTTCCTCGCCTCGGCGCTCTTCGACGTCAACGTCAACGACAGCTTCTTCAACCTCAGACCTGGATCTCGGCAATCGTCGGCTGCGCTGATCCTGCTGGCGATCTACCGCGCCGTCGCCGGTCGTCGGAGCACGGTCTGACCCGCAGCCTGACGCCCTGACGGAGCCCCGGCGACCCACGTGGTCACCGGGGCTCCGGCATGTCCGTGCCCCGTCGTGCCCGCGCCTCCGTGGTCTGCCCGGCCGCGTCACGCGGGGCTCAGGCGACGTGCACGGCTCAGCCGTGAGCCATGTCGCCGAAGCGGGAGTAGTGGCCCTGGAACACGACGGTGATGGTGTCGGTGGGGCCGTTGCGGTGCTTGGCGACGATGAAGTCCGCCTCACCCGGGCGGTTGTCCTTGTCGTAGACGTCCTCGCGGTGCAGCAGCATGATCATGTCGGCGTCCTGCTCGATGGCCCCGGACTCGCGCAGGTCGCTCATCTGCGGCTTCTTGTCCGTCCGCTGCTCGGGCCCACGGTTGAGCTGGCTGATGGCGATGACCGGGACCTCGAGCTCCTTGGCCAGCAGCTTGAGCGCCCGCGAGAACTCGCTGACCTCCTGCTGCCGCGACTCCACCCGCTTGCCCGAGCTCATCAGCTGCAGGTAGTCCAGGACGACCAGCTTGAGGTCGTGCTGCTGCTTGAGCCGACGGCACTTGGCCCGGATCTCCGGCAGCGTCATGTTCGGGGAGTCGTCGATGAACAGGGGCGCGTCGTTGGTCTGACCCAGCACCCGGGCGATCTTCTGCCAGTCGGTGTCCTGCAGCCGCCCGTTGCGCAGCGCCTGCAGCTTGATGCCGGCCTCTGCGGAGATGAGGCGCGTGGTGATCTCGGTGCGGCTCATCTCCAGGGAGAAGATGACGGTGGCCTGGTGGTGGTGGATGGCCGCTGACCTGGCGATGTCCAGACCGAGCGTCGAGTTGTGGGTCGGCACCATCGACCGGGTCGCCAGGTAGAGGTGGGACTCGTCGGCGACCTCCACGCATCGCACCGGCACAGACGCCACCGGGCGGGCTTCGACCACGTACCGACGACGGAGGCGTGGCGTGCCCGCGCCCCGGCGCTCCTTGTGCGCCAGCTGCTTGCGGCTCAGCAGGAAGACGTCATCTGGCGTGGTGAAGGTCACCACCCAGCAGCTGGCGGACTCCTCGCCCCGGCCCTTCGCCCGCCTGGTGCTGACCCCGCAGCGGTACCCGAGACTCGTCACCAGCTCGCGGACGCCCTCGGCCAGCCCAGCACTCGGCACGGCGAGCCGGACGCTGCCAACCCCCGTCACCGTGCCGTCACCGTCCAGGAGACCGGCCAGCAGGGCTCGCCGTTGTGGCTCCGCCGCTCGGAGGTAGGACTGCGGAACATGCT
This sequence comes from uncultured Actinomycetota bacterium, assembly GCA_963759255.1. Taxonomy (GTDB): domain Bacteria; phylum Actinomycetota; class Actinomycetes; order Actinomycetales; family JBBAYJ01; genus Aquipuribacter. The sequence goes on along the minus strand of CAVWYQ010000003.1, from coordinate 115,579 downwards.
TGTCGCCGAGCACGCCCACGCCACGCAGCAGGGCGGTGAAGGTCCCGTGGTCGGCCTCGGACGAGGCCAGCTCGACGGTGTGCCCCGTGCGGCCCGACGGACGCAGCCGCAGCCCGGCGGCCTCCAGCCGCATGACGACCTCGGGGTCGGCGGTGGTGATGCGGGCCCCGGCAGCATGCCCGTCGACGAGCCAGACGCCCAGGACGTAGGGGTCGACCGGGAGGTCGGCCGGCGGCAGCTCCAGCGGACGGGTGACGTCGACGGAGTGGTTGAGGCGCCGGTCGGCGCTGGTGTGGCGCAGCGTGGCCGCGATCTCCGCGGTGGTCCTCACCGCGGCCGGGGCCAGCCCACGGCGAGAGGCCCGGGTGTCGGTGACCCACTCGTGCAGGGCGTCCGTGACCAGCGATGTGCCGTCGTCGAACGTCACCTCGTAGCAGGGACGACCCGTCATCACCTCGGTGGCGGCGACCACCGTGGTGGGCCGCCCGGCTGCGGTCAGCAGCTCATCGCCCGGCTCGACCTCGCCCATGGTCGTCCACCCCGTCGGCGTGGGCAGCGGGGTGTCGAGAGCGAGCGCCTTCCCCACGGCCGGCCTGGCCGCGATGACGATCATCTGGCCCGGGTGGAGCCCGTTGGTCAGCTGGTCGAGCTCGCGGAACCCGGTGGGCACGCCGTTGAGCCCCTCGGGGCGGGCCTCCATCTCCTCCAGCTCGGTGACGGTGTCCTGCATGACCTCCGACAGCGGCCGGTAGTCGTCGCGGGCGGCCCGGTCGGTGACGGCATAGACCTCGGCCTGGGCGGTGTTGACGATCTCGTCGACGTCACCGCCCTCGCCGGCGTAGCCCAGGCCGGCGATCTTGGTGCCGGCCTCGACGAGGCGGCGCAGCACGGCCTTGTCCCGGACGATGCGCGCGTAGTACGCGGCGCTGGCCGCGGTGGGGACCGTGGCCACCAGGGTGTGCAGGTACGGGGCCCCGCCGACGCGGTTGAGCTCACCACGGCGACCGAGCACGTCGGCCACGGTCACGGGGTCGGCCGGCTCACCCCGGCCGAAGAGGTCGAGCACCGCCTCGAAGATCATCTCGTGCGCCGGACGGTAGAAGTCCGAGCCCTTGAGGTTCTCGCTGACGTCGGCGACCGCGTCCTTGCTCAGCATCATGGCGCCGAGCGCGCACTGCTCGGCCAGCACGTCCTGCGGGGGCATCCGCTCGAACCCGCTGGGACCGCCCTGCTGGCGGGGCGCCGACGTGCCCAGGTCGAGGCCGCTCTCAGCGATGCTCACGTGCTCCCCAATCCCTCGGAACCGCCCGGCAGAGGCTCCCGGACGAGTACCGAGGTATAGCGAGAACCCCGGACACAGAGGCGGACGCTATGGCTCGGGAGCGGCCCACGGCAAGCCGCGGCGGGGCAGTTATCCACAGCCCCTGTGGACGGTCTGGGGACACTGGTCCACGAGGACCGACAAACCGCAGGCGGGGTCGTCACCGGCTGTGGACGAGCCTGGGGACGACGCGCCCGGGATACCGGTCGAGACCCACACTGTGACCCCTCTGACCTGCGAGGACGGCGTGGAGGGGGGTGTGGGTAGAAACTGGTGGGAGAGTGGACGGCAGATGTCCGACCTGTGTCAGGGGGATGACGGTGCCCGATCGCACCGACGGGGCAGACGCCCGTACCAGACCCGGGGGGTCTCGGTCGATGCCGCGTCGTCCACAGGTTGTCCACACCCGCGCGGCGGGCGGTCCCGGACCGTTCACCCCGTCCCACCAGCACGTCCGTCCGGCGGCGGCGTCGCGGGCCCGACGCGCAGGCCCGTGAGATCCTCGGCCTCGCGCTGCCTGCGCTCGGAGCACTGGTGGTCGAGCCGCTCTTCCTCCTCACCGACACGGCCATCGTCGGAGCCCTCGGTCCCGACGAGCTGGCCGGGCTGGGGCTGGCCTCCGCAGTCCTCTCGACCCTCGTGGGGCTGTTCGTGGTCCTCGCCTACGGGACCACCGCGGCCGTGGCGCGCCGACTCGGGGCGGGCGACCGGGCCGGAGCGCTGGGCGTCGGCGTCGACGGGCTCTGGCTGGCCCTCGCCACCGGTGTGGTCGTCGCGCTCGTGGGAGTGCCGGCCGCACCCGCCGTGGTCGGCGCGTTCGGCGCCGGCGCCGAGGCCTCGACCGCAGCCCGGTCGTACCTGTCCGTGTCGCTCCTGGGGATACCCGCCATGCTGGTGGTCCTGGCCGCGACCGGGGTGCTGCGGGGGCTGCAGGACACACGGACCCCGCTGACGGTGGCGACGGTGGGTTTCACGTGGAACGCGGTGCTGTCGTTGCTGCTGGTCCACGGACCGGGCCCGCTGCCCGCCTTCGGCATCGTGGGCTCGGCCTGGGGCACGGTCGTGGCGCAGCTGCTCATGGCCACCTGGCTGGTGGCGCTGGTGGCGCGGGGGGCACGGCGCGAGAAGGCCCGGGTGCGCCCGCACACCCAGGGCATCCGGACCGCTGCGCGCGCCGGGGTCCCGCTGCTGCTGCGGACCGTCACCCTGCGGCTGGCGCTCCTCGCGACCGTGGCCGTCGCTGCCGGTACCGGGACGGAGTCGTTGGCCGCCCACCAGGTGGTCTTCACGGTGTGGACCTTCGGTGCGTTCGTGCTCGACGCCCTGGCCATCGCCGCCCAGGCCCTGACCGGCCAGAGCCTGGGCGCCGGTGACGCGGACGGGACCCGGGCGACGACCCGGCGGATGGTCCGGTGGGGCGTGGCGGGCGGCGCGGTCCTGGGCGCCCTGCTCGCCGCGGGATCGCCGTGGCTGCCGTGGCTGTTCACCGACGACGGACAGGTCCGGGCGGGCATCACGGTGGGGCTGCTCGTGGTCGGCCTGACCGCCCCGCTGGCGGGCTACGTGTTCGTGCTGGACGGCGTGCTCATCGGCGCGGGCGACGGGCCGTACCTGGCCCGGGCGGGCGTGCTCGCCCTGGTCGGGTACCTGCCGCTGCTCGCGGTCGTCCCGCTCGCGGGGCTGACGGGGACGCCCGGGCTGCTCGTGCTGTGGCTGGCGTTCGCGGGCGGGTACATGGCCGCCAGGGCGCTGACGCTCGGACTTCGGGAGCGCTCAGGGCGCTGGGTGGTGCTCGGCGCCGGCTAGGACGCCTCCAGAGGCCACCGGAGGCCACCAGGAGGCCACGGGGGCTGCCTGGGCCCGTCGGGCACCACCGGGACGCGCCGCGGGCGGCCCCCGGTGTCCGGGGGCCGCCCGTGGAGGTGGTGCGGCGTCGGTCAGGTCACTCGGCGACGACGTCCACGTCGATGGACGCAGTGACCTCGCTGTGCAGGCGGACGCTCACGGTGTAGCGCCCCAGCGACTTGATCGGCTGGGGGATGATCACCTTTCGGCGGTCGACGGCCGGCGCACCCGAGGCGGCGAGCGCCTGGGCGATGTCGCCGGGGGTCACGGCGCCGAAGAGGCGGCCGCTCTGCCCCGCGCGGGCCGTCAGGGTGACCGGCTTCTGCTGGAGGGTGGCGCGGACCTGCTGCGCCTCCTCCATGGTGGCGATCTCGCGGGCCTGGCGCGCCCCGCGGATGGACGACACCTGCGCCTCGACGCCCTTGGTCCACGGCGTGGCCAGACGGCGCGGGAGCAGGAAGTTGCGGCCGTAGCCGTCCTTGACGTCGACGACGTCACCGGGCTCGCCGAGACCGGTGACCTCCTGGGTGAGGATGAGCTTCATGTCCGTTCCTCTCCTCAGCGGCCGGCGCTGGAGTAGGGCAGCAGGGCCATCTCGCGGGCGTTCTTGATCGCCTGGGCGATCTGGCGCTGCTGCTGGACGGTCACCCCGGTGACCCGGCGGGCGCGGATCTTGCCCCGGTCGGAGATGAACTTCCGCAGCAGGGCGGTGTCCTTGTAGTCGATGTACTCCACACCCGCGGTCTTGAGCGGGTTGAGCTTCTTCTTGGGCTTGCGCAGCACCGGCTTCTTGGCAGCAGCCACGGTGTCTCCTCTACGTCAGGTGCCCGGCGGCCGTCGGCCGGTCGGGCGGAGTTCATGATCGGGAGGGCCTCGTCGGCCCGGCGGACCCTGAGGGTCCAGGTGGTCCGGGTGGTGCCCGGACCTCAGAAGGGCGGCTCGTCGTCGGAGCCGGAGTAGCCACCGGAGCCGGACCGGTCGCCCACGGGTCGGCGTAGCCGCCCTGCTGGCCGCCGCCCTGACCGCCCTGGCCCGGCGCGGACCAGCCGCCACCCTGACCGCCGGCCTGGCCGCCGCCGCCGCCGCCCTGGCCGCCCTGCGAGGGGCCACCCTGGCCGCCGCCGTAACCACCGCCACCGCCACCGCGCTGGGTGCGGTTGACCTTGGCCGTCGCGTACCGCAGCGAGGGACCGATCTCGTCGGCCTCCAGCTCGATGACGGTGCGGTTCTCGCCCTCCTTGGTCTGGTACGAGCGCGACTTCATGCGCCCGGTGACCACGACCCTGGTGCCCTTGGTGAGCGACTCCGCGACGTTCTCGGCCGCCTCGCGCCAGATGGAGCAGCGCATGAACAGCGTCTCGCCGTCCTTGAACTCGTTGGACTGGCGGTCGAACGTGCGGGGGGTGCTGGCGACCGTGAAGTTGGCGACGGCCGAGCCGGACGGCGTGAACCGAAGCTCGGGGTCACCGGTCAGGTTGCCGACCAGCGTGACGATCGTCTCTCCGGCCACGTCGGCCCCCTCAGCGGGAGTCGGGGCGGATGAGCTTGGTCCGCACCACCGACTCGTTGAGGTTGAGCTGACGGTCCAGCTCCAGGGCGGGGCCGGGCTCGGTCGACATGGTAACGACGGCGTAGATGCCCTCGTTCTTCTTGTTGATCGGGTACGCCATGCGGCGCCGGCCCCAGATGTCGATGTTCTCGACCGTGCCGCCGTTCTCCTTGATGACCGTGAGGTACCGGTCCAGGCTCGGGGCGACGGTGCGCTCCTCGAGGTCCGAGTCGAGGATGATCATGAGCTCGTACTGACGCATATGGACAACCCACCTCCTGTGGTCTGTCGGCCACGGTCGGTCCGTGGCAGGAGGGTCATGCGCGTGCGTGCCGCCGCGCCCCATCGGGGGGCGCAGGCACAGCCGCCCATGCTAGCGCGGCTCACACGAACTGGATGACGAAGCGGTCGGTCTCCCCCCGCAGCGGCCCGGCCGCCGGGTCGCCACCGTCGAGGTCCGCGCCGTCGGGGTCCTCGCTGTCGGGGCCCCTGCTGCCGGCGCCCTCGCCGTCGCCGTGGCGGCGGACGCGGTCGCGCGAGGGACGCCACGCCTCCCGCCACGCCTGCACCCCCAGCCAGCCGACCGCTGCCAGCCGCCCGACGAGCAGGACGGCGAAGAACCCGGCCGGCAGCGCCCGGCTGCTGTCGCTCAGCCCCACCAGGTACTGCCACACCCCGACGACGTACAGGGCCTCGGCCCCCCACCACCACAGGTGCTCCCGCCAGCTCGGGACCGCCAGCGCCGCCCACGGCAGCAGCCACAGGGAGGCCTGCACCGGCACGGTCTTGGCGGCCAGCAGCGTGCCCACCAGCAGCACCAGGACGACCACGGGCAGCCGCGGCGGCCGGGGGCAGGCCAGCACCCACACGGTCACCGCCACCAGGACGACCGCCGTGAGGACGAGCGAGGCCACCGTGGCCTGGCGGGCGGTGAGCGCGACCACCCCACGGACGCCCTCGTCGGCCATGAGCCGGGGCAGCAGCAGCACCGAGCCGTATCCGGGCTCGGCCGAGGCCCAGCCACGGGCCGGCGCCGTCCACGCCCGCGGGGCCAGCAGGGCGAGCGGGAGGTTGAGGACCGCCCACGAGAAGGCGGCGGCGGAGACCGCCAGCGCGACCGGGCGCAGCCTCCCGGCCCGTACCGACAGCAGCAGCAGCGCCAGCAGCACGACTACGACGTGGATCCGGGCCGACACCGCCACCCCGAGCAGCACCCCGGCCGCCAGCGGGTGCCCGCGGGCCCAGACGGCCACGGCCACCACCCCCAGCGCCACCCCGAGCAGGTCGAAGGAGACCAGCCCGGACAGGACGACCACCGGGCTGACGGCGAGCAGCGTGGCGTCCCACGGCCGCCGACCGGACAACCGGACCACAGCCACGACCGCCGCGGCGAGGGCCAGCGCCGCAAGGACCGCGAACAGGTCGACGTACACCCGCGGGCCGGGGTCGACGCCCTCGGCGGCGGGGGCCACGACCTGCGCCAGACGCTCGACGGGACCGACCAGGGCGGCCAGCCCGGCGGCCAGGTAGGTGGTGAGGGCCGGCTGCCCCAGACCCTCTGGGGTGGCGGGGTCCAGGCCGAGCAGGGTGCGGGGCTGGCCGCCGAGCGTGCCGTACAGGACCGCGACGTCGGAGTAGCAGGCGTGGACGAACTGGCCCGGGGTGGTCCACCCCGCCGACCTGCAGTGCTCGACCCGCACCAGCCCGAGGACCGACGTCACGCCGGCGAGCAGCACCAGCACCCGCGCGGGCGTCCACCAGGGGTGGCCCGGGTGAGCCACGCGGCGACCGGCGGGGCCGCCCAGCACAGGACTCGCCCAGCGGGCGAAGGCGTCCTCGCGGGTGGGGGCGGCTACCTCGCTGCTCACCGGCCCATCATGGCAGCGGCAGGTCCGGCTCCACGGGTGGCCGGCCCTGGCCCGGAGGCGGCACCGACTCGTCCTGGCCGGGCCGGCTCGGCTGCACCGGGGGTGGGGCCGCCGTGGTCCGGGTGGCGGTCGGGGTGGGGACCACCGGGGCCGGCACGGAGGGCGGCGCGCTGGTCTCGGGGAGGGGCTCCTCGGTCACGGTCAGCGTGACCACGGGCGGCTCGCTGGGCTCGATGGTCGGGCTGGGTGGTGGCGGTGCCGACGTGGGCGGCCGGCTCGGCTCGACCTCGACGCGCTCGGGGAACTCCAGCACCTCCTGGCCCTCGAGGGCGCGCTGCATGATCCCGGTCCAGATCCGCACCGGCCACGAACCGCCCGTCACCGTGCGCGTGCCCGGGATGACGATGGTCTCCGGCTCGCCGTTCTCCCCCTGCTGGTACATGGCGACGACCGTCGCCAGCTGCGGGGTGTACCCGATGAACCACGCCGACCTGGCACCCGTGCTGGTCCCGGTCTTGCCCGCCACCGGGCGGTCCAGGCGCTGCGCGTACTCGCCGGACCCGCGCTGGACGACCTGCGTCAGGGCGTAGGTCGCGTTGGCCATCACGTCGGGGGCGATGACCTGCGAGCCCGTCGTGTCGGGCTCGTAGACGACCGCACCGTTGGGCTGGCTCACCTGTGCGACCACGTGCCACTCGCGCCGCACGCCCTGGGCGGCGAAGGTGGCGGTGGTCTGGGCCATGTCGATCGGCCGGGGCGAGGCCGTGCCCAGCACGTTGGAGACGAAGTCGTTGAGCCCGGCCGTGGTGTCCGGCAGGCCGGCACGGACCGCGACGTCGCGCGTGGCCGCCGGTCCCACGTCGAGGTTGAGCTCCACGTACGCGGTGTTGACCGAGTTCGCGGTCGCCCGGACGAGGTCGACGGTCCCGTAGCTCGTGTCGCCGAAGTTGGTCACCGGCCGGTCGTAGCCGTCGAACTCCCGGCCCGAGCTGCCGTTGAAGGTCCTGTCGAGCGGGACCCCGGCCTCGAGCGCAGCGACCAGGGTGAACGGCTTGAACGTCGAGCCGGCCTGCGCGATGTCCTTGGTGACGGCGTTCTGGCGCTGGGTGAGGTCGTCGCCGCCGTACATCCCGCGCACGCCGCCCGTCGCCGGGTCGATGCTGACCGCGGCGATGCGCAGCCCAGGGCTCAACGGCTCGCCGCCGGTGTCCTCGGGGGTGGGCCGCTGCTCGGCGACGCCGGCCTCGACCGCCTCCTGCACGGCCAGGTCGAACGTCGTGACGACGCTGAGCCCGGCGGTGTCGATCTCCGTGTCGTCGTAGCCGAGGTCGACCAGCTCCTCCCGGGCCGTCTGCAGCAGGTAGCCGCGTGGTCCGGCGTACACCTGCTCGGGGACCTGCTCCACGGTGGGCGGCAGCACCAGCGCGTCGGCCTGCGCCTCGGTGAGCACCTCGGTGGCGACGAGCCCCCCGGCGACGTAGTCGAACCTCTCCTGGGCGGCGTCGGGGTCCTGGGCCGGGTCGTACCGGTTCGGCGCCGGGAGCACACCGGCGAGCAGCGCCGCCTGCTCCAGGGTCAGGTCTGCGGCGTCCACCCCGAAGTACGCCTGCGCCGCGGCCTGCACGCCGTAGCTGCCCCGACCGAAGTACACGGTGTTGAGGTAGTCGGTGAGGATCTGGTCCTTGTCCAGGCGCTGCTCGACCTTGAGCGAGATGAGGATCTCGGTGGCCTTGCGCTGGAAGGTCTGGTCGGACGTGAGGAAGTAGTTCTTCACGTACTGCTGGGTGATGGTGGAGCCACCACCGGCCGGCTCCCCGGTGACGATGCCCCAGGCGGCCCGCGCGATGCCGGTCGGGCTCACGCCCGGGTTGTCGTAGAAGGTGCGGTCCTCGGCCGCCACGACGGCCTGGCGCATCGTGTCCGGGATGGCGTCGGAACCGATGATGGTGCGGTCCTGCGCGGCGAAGGTGCCCAGCACGGTGACGCCGTCGGAGAAGTAGATGGTGGTGGTCTGCGCCGTGACGGCGTCGTTGGGGTCAGGGATCGGCGTCCTGACGTAGGCGAGTGCCACGGCGGCCACGGCCAGCAGCACGACGCCCAGGCCGCCCAGCAGGAGCACCTGGAGGGTGCGGCGCAGCCAGCGGCGACGCGGGCGGGCCCCGCCGCCAGGTCGCGGGGGGCGGGCGGACTGGGGTCTGTCGGTACCGGGCATCGACGTTCAGTATGACCACGCCGACTGGCGGCCCTGGTCTGGCTGGGCCTAGTGTGTTCCGGATCGACGTATCGACGCGATACATCGATCGAGCAGACCGGTCAGGCCGGCACGGTGTCCGAGGAGGTCCGGGTGGCCCGACGTACGGACGTCGTCGAGATCGCCGTCCTCGGCGTGCTCGAGGACTCCCCGATGCACGGCTACCACCTGCGCAAGCACGTCACCGCGTTGCTGGGACCGTGGCGTGCCGCCCTCAGCTTCGGGACGCTGTACCCGACGCTGCGACGCTTGCAGCACGGGGGCTACGTCGTCGCCGACGGCGTCCCGGGCGCGGCCACCAGGGTCGTGTACCAGGTCACCGACGAGGGTCGGGCCCGGTTCCGCCACCTGCTGGGCCACCCCGGACCGGCGGTGTCGGACGACGACGCCTTCGGGGTGCGCTTCGCCTTCTTCGGCCGGCTGGACCCGGCCGACCGGCTGAGGGTGCTCGAGCAGCGGCGGGTCCGCCTGCTCGACCGCCTGGACGACGTCGCCGCCCGCGGCTGCGCCGACCCGGCCGGCTCGCGCGACCCCTACCGCCGGGCCTGGGCCCAGCGCGGGGTCGCCTCGGTGGAGTCCGAGCTCCGCTGGACCGAGGCCCGCCTAGCCGCCGAACGATCGGGAGCAGACACCGCCTCACCCGGGTAGCGCCAGACCGCACCAGACCGCACCGCACCGCACCGCACCGCACCGCACCGCACCGCACCGCACCCAGGACCGGGGAGCCCGGTCATGAACAGGAGACAACCGCATGGGTTCCATCCGTCTCGCCGTCGTCGGCGTCGGCAACTGCGCCTCGTCGCTCGTCCAGGGCGTCCACTACTACAAGGACGCGGCCCCTGACGCCGAGGTCCCCGGCCTGATGCACGTCGAGCTCGGCGGGTACCACGTGCGCGACGTGGACTTCGTGGCCGCGTTCGACGTGGACGCCAAGAAGGTCGGCTTCGACCTCTCCGAGGCCATCGCCGCCAGCGAGAACAACACGATCACCTTCTGCGACGTACCGCCGCTCGGGGTGCCGGTGCAGCGTGGCCACACCCTGGACGGGCTCGGCCGCTACTACCGGGAGACGATCGAGGAGTCCGACGCCGAGGCGGTCGACGTCGTCGCCGCCCTGCGCCAGGCCCGCGCCGACGTGCTCGTCTGCTACCTGCCCGTCGGCTCCGAGGACGCGGCCAAGTTCTACGCGCAGTGCGCCATCGACGCGGGCGTGGCCTTCGTCAACGCGCTCCCGGTGTTCATCGCCTCGGACCCGGAGTGGGCGGCGAAGTTCACCGAGGCCGGCGTCCCCATCGTCGGGGACGACATCAAGAGCCAGGTCGGCGCCACCATCACCCACCGGGTGCTCGCGCGGCTGTTCCAGGAGCGCGGCGTGGTGCTGGACCGCACCTACCAGCTCAACGTCGGCGGCAACATGGACTTCAAGAACATGCTGGAGCGCGACCGCCTGCAGTCCAAGAAGGTCTCCAAGACCCAGGCCGTCACCAGCAACGTCGACCACGACCTCGGCAGCCGCAACGTCCACATCGGCCCCAGCGACTACGTCCAGTGGCTCGACGACCGCAAGTGGGCCTACGTGCGCCTCGAGGGCCGGGCCTTCGGCGACGTCCCGCTCAACCTGGAGTACAAGCTCGAGGTCTGGGACTCCCCGAACTCGGCCGGCGTCATCATCGACGCCGTCCGTGCCGCCAAGATCGCCAAGGACCGGGGCCAGGGTGGCCCTGTGGTCGCCGCGAGCGCGTACTTCATGAAGTCCCCACCGCAGCAGATGCCTGACGGCCCCGGGCGCGACGCGCTCGAGGCGTTCATCCGCGGCGAGTGAGCGTCCCCGGCCACCCTCGGGTGAGCCCGAAGTGACACCACAGGTCGGCCGGGAGCCCATCGACTCCCGGCTGGCCCGGGTGCAGCAGCACTCCCTCACGCGGTTCCTCTTCTTCTCCGGTGTCGGGTTCGGCTTCGACCTGACGGTCCTGGTCGCGCTGCGCACCTGGACCGAGCTGCCGTTGTGGGCGGCCGTCACGGTCGCGTTCGTGCTGACGTACGCCCTGAACTTCCTGCTCAACCGGTGGTTCTCCTTCCACGCCGAGCGGGGCGAGGTGCGCGGCCAGCTGCGGCGGTTCCTGCCGCAGGTCCTGGCGGACTACCTGCTCGTGGTGTTCGCGGTGACGCTGCTGGTGTGGCTGGGGCTGCCCGACCTGGTGGCCCGCACGCTGTCCGCGGGGACGAACGCGGTGCTCAACTACTGCGCCTACCGCTGGTGGACCTTCCGCGACGGGGCCGACCCGCGACGGCGCCATCCGGTCCGGACGGCGGACGCATGACCGGGCCTGGCCCTGGGACCGGTCGTGGGAGCGGGCCGGTGAACGGCCCTGGGACCGGGCGTGGGACTGTGCCCGGGACTGGACCCGTGACCGACGCTGGGACGCGGGACGGGACGGGTCCCGGCTTCGGCCGGGTGCTGCGGGAGGGCCGCTACCGCCGACTGCTCGCCGTGCGGGTGGCCAGCCAGCTGGGTGACGGGGCGTTCCAGGCGGGCCTGGCCAGCTACGTCCTCTTCAGCCCCACCGAGACCGCGACGGCCCCCCTGGTGGCCGGGGCGCTGTCGGCGACCGTGCTGCCGTTCACCCTCGTCGGGCCGTTCGCCGGGGTGCTGCTGGACCGTTGGTCCCGCCAGCGCGTGCTGCTGCTGTCCAACCTGGTGCGGGTGGTCCTGGCCGTCGCGGTGGCCCTGCTCGTGCTCGCCAGCGGTGGCGAGTTCGACGGCTCGCTGCTGGTCGGGCTCTACGTGCTGGTGCTGGCGGCGCTGACGGTCAACCGCTTCATCCTCGCCGGGCTGGGCGCGTCGCTGCCCAGGACGGTCGACCGGTCGCTGCTCGTGACGGCCAACGCCATCACCCCCACGCTGGGGACCGGCGCGTTCGGGGTGGGCTTCGGCGTCGGCTTCGGCATCCGGTTCCTCCTGGGGGCCGGGGCGGCCACGGACGCGGCCGTCATCGGTACCGCAGCCGTGCTGTTCGGGACCTCGTCGCTGCTCGCCCTACGGATCCCTCGCGAGGGCCTCGGCCCGGACCAGCCGACCACGGCCAGCACGACCCAGGCGGTCGTCGCGGTGGCGGCTGGGCTCCGGGACGGGGCCGTGCACGTCTGGCGGCGGACGTCGCCGCGCAACGCGGTCGGCGTCATCGGCGCGCACCGGTTCGCCTACGGCATCTCGGTGATCGCCACCTTCCTGCTCGCCCGCGGGTACCTCGGCGACGATGCCCGGTCCGGGCTGGGCGTCCTCGCCCTGGCCGGGGGGGCGGCGGCCGCAGGCGCGGTGCTGGCAGCGGTGCTCACCCCGCTGGCGGTGCCTCGGCTGGACCGGTGGCGCGCCGATGAGCCGGCGCGGCGGATGAGCGGCCTGGACCGGTGGGTCGCGCTCGCCCTGGTCGTCGCCTTCGCGGTGGAGATGCTGTTCACGCTCGGCGTGGCCGTGTGGTCGCTCACCGCGGGCGCCTTCGTGCTCGGCCTGGCCGGTCAGGTCGTCAAGATCGCTACCGACACGCACGTCCAGCGTGGCGTCGACGAGTCCTTCCGGGGCCGCGCGTTCTCGCTGTACGACGTGGTCTACAACGCGGCGTTCATCCTGGCCGCGGCGCTCGGGGCGCTGGTGGTGCCGGACGACGGCTACTCCCGGCCGCTGTACGCCTTCATCGCGCTGCTGTACCTGGCCGTCGCCCTGGCCTACGTGCGCGCCAGCCGACGGGCGTGTGACGACCGCGACGCCCGGACGCGACGCACGCTCGGACCCGACTGACCCTCGGTCGCTCGGTCGCTCGGTCGCTCGGTCGCTCGGTCGCTCGGTCGCTCGGTCGCTCGGTCGCTCGGTCGCTCGGTCGCTCGGTCGCTCGGACCCGTCGGTCGCTCGGACCCGTCGGTCGCGGTCGCCGCCGAGGCTGCCGCCACGCCCCGCGGAGCACGCACCCCGCATCCCCGACGGCCGTCCAGCCATCACAGCCGTTCGACATCGTCGGTGCGCCCGGCCGGGCACGGCGCCTCCGGAGGTATCTGGACCCGCTGCGTCGGCCTCCTCACGGGTGTCCGCGGACGCCGGCGAGAGGAGCCGCAGATGAGGCCACGACGGGTCACCTCCCTCCTGGCGGTCATGGCTGTCCTCGGCGCGGTGGCCACCGGTTGCACCGCGCCCAGCATCGGTGACCTGGCAGGGCAGCAGGACGCAGCGCAGCAGGACGCAGCGCAGGCGGACGCGGGCGACGACACCGCACCCGACGACGGCAGCGGTGACAGCGGTGACAGCGGTGACAGCGGTGACAGCGGTGACAGCGACGGCAGCGGTGACAGCGACGGCAGCGGTGACAGCGGTGGCGCGCGGGCCGACCCGCCGGGCGCCCCCGACCCGGACGGCGACCGGGGCGCCCTGGGCGCACCCGTCCGGATCCCGCGCGAGGTCCAGGACCAGGGCCGCCCGCTCGAGGAGGTGTGGGCCGAGCTCGAGGAGGGCCTGCGTGAGCAGTGCGGCGGCGAGCTCTGCGTCGACCTCGTCCTGGAGGAGTCCGACGACGGGTTCCGCACCTGCGACTTCGTGCAGACCCGGCCCGCGCAGCAGAGCGAGGTCCCGCGCGGGAGCACCGTGGTCGTCGTCGCAGGCACCGCCCCGTGCGAGGACGACAGCGAGGGCGACAGCGAGGTGACCGGAGGGACCGACGACACCGGAGGGACCGAGGACACCGGAGGGACCGACGACACCGGAGGGACCGACGACACCGCGAACGACCCGGGCGGCGTCGAGGAGACCGGCAGCGGTGACCCCGACACCCCCTGACGACCGCAGACCGAGCACGGACGAGCTGGCCAGGCTGACCGGCTTCCTCCGTTCGGTCGTCGCACCGACGACGGCGGTGACGGCCCTGCTCTTCTACTTCGGGTGGGCGCACGCGTACTGGTTCCTCGACCACTTCGGTGTCCGGTCGACCGTCCTGGACCTGAGCACCCGTGACTACGTCATGCGGAGCGTCGACGGGTTGTTCGTGCCCGTCACGGTCCTCGCGCTGGTGGTCCTGGCCCTCACGTGGGGCCGTGCGCTCGTGCCGGGCGTGGCGACGGCCACGGACGACCTCCTCGACCGCCCTCCGGTCCACCGGGCGATCGTGGTGGCCGGGGGCCTGCTGATGCTGCTGGGGCTGTCCGCGCTCGTCGTTCCCACCCCGCTCACCCGCCTGCTGGCCGTGGCGCCGCTCAGCCTCGTGGGCGGGGTGCTGCTGCTCACCTGGGTGCTGCACCGGCCCGGCCGCGTACGACGCCGCTCCGGGGCGGAGTGGGCAGCCGTCGCCGGCCTGGTCTTCGTCGGCCTGTTCTGGTTCGCGACCGACTACGCGGCATCCGTGGGCGGCACCCGTGCCCGTCAGCTCGTCGCCGAGCTCTCCACCGAGCCCGGCGTCGTGGTCCACAGCCAGGAACGTCTCACCCTCTCAGGCGCTGGCGTCAGGGAGCTCGCCTGCGCCCCAGGGGCGGCGTACGCGTACCGCTACGACGGGCTGCGGCTCGTCATCTACTCCGGCGGGCAGTTCGTCCTGGTGCCGGTCGGCTGGACCCGCCGCGAGGGATCGGCCGTCCTGCTTCCCCGCTCGGAGACCACGCTCGTGGAGTTCACCCCACGGACCAGCACGGCCGTCCCCGTCACCCGGTGCTGAGGCCGCTCAGCCCTGCGACTCCGGCTGCTCGGCCCACCAGCGCAGCAGCTCCGTCTCCGCGGCCCCGGGCTCCAGGGGTCCGGTGTCCATGCGGACGGCCAGCATGTGCGTGTAGGCGCGGCCCACGAGGGGGCCGGGGGCGAGCCCGAGCAGCCGCATGATCGCGGTGCCGTCGAGGTCGGGCCGGACGGCCTTCAACGACTCCTGCGCCAGCACGTCGTCGATCCGGCGCTCGAGGTCGTCGTAGGCCAGTCGGAGCCGCTGGGCCTTGCGGGCGTTCCGGGTCGTGGAGTCCGAGCGCGTCAGCCGGTGCAGCCGCGGCAGCAGCGGGCCGGCGTCGGTCACGTAGCGGCGGACGGCCGAGTCGGTCCAGGCCCCGTCGCCGTAGCCGTGGAAGCGCAGGTGCAGCTCCACCAGCCGCGAGACGTCCTTGACCGTCTGCTTGTCGAAGCGGAGAGCCTTGAGCCGCGCGGCCGTCATCTTCGCGCCCACCACCTCGTGGTGGTGGAAGCTCACGCCCCCGCCGGGCTCGAAGCGCCGGGTCGGCGGCTTGCCCACGTCGTGCATGAGCGCCGCGAGCCGGAGCACCAGGTCCGGACCGGGGACGACGGCATCGGGGTCCCGGTGGTCGTCCTCGAGCGCGATGGCCTGCTCCAGGACCGTCAGGGTGTGCTCGTAGACGTCCTTGTGACGGTGGTGCTCGTCCACCTCCAGGCGCAACGCCGGGAGCTCCGGCAGGACGTGCTCGGCCAGCCCGGTGTCCACCAGCAGCGTGAGACCAGCCCGGGGGTCCCGTCCCAGCAGCAGCTTGACCAGCTCGTCGCGCACCCGCTCCGCCGAGACGATGCCGATGCGGCCGGCCATCGACGTCATCGCGGCGAGCGCGTCGGCGTCGGGCAGCATCCCCAGCTGCGAGGCGAAGCGGGCCGCCCGCAGCATCCGCAGGGGGTCGTCCCCGAACGACCGCTCCGGTGTCCCCGGAGTCCTCAGCCGGCGCGCCACCAGGTCGTCCGTGCCACCGAAGGGGTCGACGAACTGCAGCCCCGGCAGCCGGACCGCCATGGCGTTGACCGTGAAGTCCCGCCGCTGCAGGTCGTCGTGGAGGGTGTCCCCGAACACCACGACGGGCTTGCGCGTCTCGCCGTCGTAGGCGTCGGTCCGGTAGGTGGTGATCTCGACCGTGGTGCCGCCCCGGCGGGCTCCGATCGTGCCGAAGTCCCGCCCCATGTCCCACGTCGCGTCCGCCCACCCCGCGAGCACCCGCTCGACCTGCTCGGGCCGGGCGTCGGTGGTGAAGTCGAGGTCGTTGACCTGCCTGCCGAGGAACGCGTCGCGCACCGGACCACCGACCAGCGCGAGCTCGTGACCTGCGCCGACGAAGCGCTCCGCGAGGTCCCCGGTCAGCGGCGCGAGGCCCATGAGCGCAGCCGTGGCGCGACGGAGGGCAGCGGGACGGTCTTCGGGCACGGCGGTCAGGGTGCCACGGCGCGCGTGGTGCTCGCCGTACCCTGGGCCGATGACCCCCCCGCCCACGAGGACCGAGGTGTCCTCCGGCGGGCTGGTGGTGGACATGGCGAGCGAGCCCATGCGGGTGGCCGTCATCTGCCGACGGAACCGCTCCGGCCGCCTGGAGTGGTGCCTGCCCAAGGGGCACCTCGAGGGGGTCGAGACGCCGGAACAGGCTGCCGTGCGGGAGATCGCGGAGGAGACCGGGATCGACGGCCGGGTCCTGGAGTCCCTGGGCGCGATCGACTACTGGTTCTTCGCCGACGGGCACCGGATCCACAAGACCGTGCACCTCTTCCTGCTGCAGGCCCTGGGCGGGGAGGTCACGGTCGAGAACGACCCCGACCACGAGGCCGTCGAGGCCGCGTGGGTCGCGCTGGACGTGCTGGAGGACCGGCTCGCGTTCCCCAACGAGCGCAAGGCGGTCCGGCTGGCGGTGGAGCGGCTCAACGGCTCCGTCGGCGCCCGGTTGCGCAGGAACGGGTGAGTCGGCGCCCTCCTGCCGGCCGTACCGCCGCCCTGGCCCTGGCCGGCGCGCTCCTCCTGCCGGCCGTGCCCACCGCCGCGGCGGCCACCAGCACCACCGCACCGGCCACCACCGCACCAAGCACCGCCGCACCGGCCACCACCACGCCGGCCACCACCACGCCAGGCACCACCACGCCAGGCACCACCACGCCAGGCACCACCGCAGGCCGGACCGGGACCGGGGCGTCGGCCCTCGCGGAGGCCGGCCTCGAGGTCACCGCCATCGCGCCCGCCGAGCTGCGACCCGGCGGACGGGTGGTCGTCCGGGGCCTCGTGAACGGCGGCGCCGACGGTCTGAGCGGGGCGCGCATCGAGGTCAGGCGGTCACGTGCCCGCATCTCCTCGGTGTTCGCGCTGGACCGGTGGACCGCAGCGGTCGAGGAAGGCACGTCGCGCGCCACGGCCGGCGACCGGCCCGAGGACCCTGCCTCCGCTGCCCGGACGGAGCTCGTCGTCGGGCTGGGCGACGTCCCTGCCGGCACGTCGGTGCCCTTCACCGCCACCCTCGACGCCACCGAGGTGGGGCTGCGCGAGAGTGCCGGGGCCGCCGGGGCGTACGGGCTGCAGCTCCTCCTGCGCGACGAGGGCTCCGACCCGGTGGACGACGAACGGGGCTTCCTGGTCTGGTCGCCCGACATCGACGTCGAGCCGACCCGCCTCAGCACGACCGTCCAGCTGCAGGGCCCACCCCCGCAGGTCAGCACCGGCCTGCCCGACACCACCGTGCTGCTCGACGAGACCGCCCCGGGCGGACGGTTGGACCGGGTGCTGACGGCGGCCGGCGCGCTGGAGGCCGACTGGGTGGTCGACCCGGTCCTCCTCGCAGCGCTGGCCTCGCTCGCCGAGCGTGTCCCGTCGGCGGCTCCGAGCACCGACCCGCCGGCGTCCACCGAGGCGGCTCCGGGCTCCGACGGCACTGCGGGGACGGACGACGCGCCGGCTACGGACGGAGCCCCGGGTGCCGAGACGCCCCCGGGCACGGACGCCGCGTCGGGCGCCGACGGGCTGCCGTCGGTGCCGTCGGTGCCGTCGGTCCCCGAGCCGGCGCGGCCCGACGACCCTGACGCCGGGACCGAGGTCGCGGCGGCGTGGCTCGACACGCTCACCGGGGCCCGCGGCGACCGCGAGGTCGTCCTGCTGGACTGGGCGGACCCGGACCCCGCCCGCCTGCGCTCCGCCGACGACCCCGACGACGCCTGGGCAGCCGTCCGCGCCGCCCGCGAGGTCGCGCTGCCCGACGAGCTCGCGGCCCGGCTCCTCGACGGCGCCACCAGCCCCGACGTGATGGTCGCCACCCAGCCCCGGACCAGCGCGCGGGACCTGCTCACGCTGGCCGAGGGTCGTCCGTCGGTGCTGCTTCCCGAGGCGCTGGTCCCGCTGCGCGACCCGTTCGCCCTGACGTACACCCCGGACGCGGTCACCGAGGTGGCGGTCGGCGACCAGGAGCTCACCGCCGTCCTCGACGACGCCTCGCTCAGCGCCGCCGCCACCCGGGCCGTGGAGGGGTCCCCGCTGGCGCTCACCCAGGTCCTCGCCCGGCTCGCCACCACGACGCTCCAGCGACCCAACGACGCCCGGCTGCTGGCCGTGGCCCTCCCGGCCGACCTCGACCCCGCCCCCGGTGGCGCCCTGCACCTCGCCGACGCCCTGGCTGCGACCGGCTGGGCGCAGCCCGTGCCCCTGTCCACGGCGTTCCGCACCTCGCCGTCGCAGGCCGAGCGCGAGCCGCTGCCCGACGGTCAGGACCGACGGGTGAGCGGCGTGCAGCCGCTGCTGGACGCCCTTGCCGACAGCCGACGGGTCAGCACCGCGCTCAGCTCCACCACCGAGCCCCTCGCGGGTGGCGCCCCGCTCCTGCGGGTGGCCGCGACGCTGTCCCGCTCGGCGCCGCAGGACGCCGCCGCCGCGCTGACCGGTCAGCTGCAGGAGCAGACCTCTGACACGGTAGCGGCCGTGCAGGTCGTCCCCGGCTCCCGCGTCACGCTCGCCGCGGCGGAGGCCGAGCTGCCCGTCACGGTCGTCAACGACCTCGACACGGAGGTGGACCTGATGCTCGAGGTGCGTTCGCGCTCGCCACGCCTGCAGGTACCCACGACCACGGTCCCGGTCACGGTGGAACCCGGTCAGCGGGCCGTCGTCGACGTGCCGGTCGTCGCCGTCGCCTCCGGCCCCGCCGAGGTGTCGTCGCAGCTGAGGACCGTGGAGGGGCTGGCGTGGGGACCGCCGTCCACCACCACCGTCACGGTCGCCACGCAGGCCGAGGGCCGGGTGCTCACCGGGGTCGGCATCGGTGTCGGGGTGCTGTTCGTGCTCGGTGCGGCCAGGGCGTTCGCCCGCAACCGTCGCGGGCGCGAGCTCGTCGGTGCCGGGCCGGTGGAGCCGTGAGCGCGCCCGCCGCGCCGCGGCCCCGCTCGGGCCTGGCCCGTGCCACCGCCGTGATGGCGGGCGGCACCCTGGTCTCGCGCGTCCTCGGCCTCGCGAGCCGGGCACTGCTCGCCGCACTGCTGGGCACGACCGCGCTGAACCTGGCCGCCAACGCCTTCGACGTCGCGAACAAGCTCCCCAACCTCATCTACGCCCTGGTCGCGGGCGGGGCCCTCAACGCCGTCCTGGTGCCGCAGATCATCCGGGCCGACAAGGACGGCGCCCGGGGACGGGAGTTCCTCGACCGGCTGTTCACCATGGCCACCGCAGGCCTGCTCCTGCTGGCCGTCGGGCTCACCCTGGCCGCCGAGCCCCTCGTGAGGCTCTACACCGGAGGCGGGTTCACGGCGCCGCAGTTCGACCTGGCCGTGGTCTTCGCCCTGTGGTGCATCCCGCAGCTCTTCTTCTACGGGGTCTACACGCTGTTCGGGCAGCTGCTCAACGCCAGGGGCTCGTTCGGCCCGTACACCTGGGCCCCCGTGGTCAACAACGTCGTCGCCATCACCGGGCTGCTCCTGTTCTGGGCGCTCCACGGCACGCAGCAGGCCACGGACCCGAGCACGTGGACCCCGGCCATGGTGGCCCTGCTGGCCGGGTCCGCCACGCTCGGCGTCGCCGCGCAGGCCGTGGTGCTGCTCGTCCCGCTGCGACGCATCGGCTTCTCGTGGCAGCTGCGCTGGGGGCTGCGCGGGGTCGGGTTCCGCAGCGCAGGCGTCGTCGCGGCCTGGACGTTCGCGGGCATCGTGGTCAGCCAGCTGGTCTTCGTCCTGGTGTCCCGGGTCGGTGCCGCGGCCAGCGCAGCGACCGAGGGCACCCCCGAGGCTGCCGTGACCGCCTCCACCGCGGCCTGGACCTTCGCGTTCCTCCTCTACATGCTGCCCCACGGCCTGCTCGCCGTGAGCCTCGTCACGGCGGTGTTCACCCGCGTCAGCGGCGACGCGCACTCCGGCGACACGCGGGGCGTCGCCAGCACGACCCGGTCCACCATGCGGGTGCTGCTCGTCGGGATGACGCTGCCCGCCGCCGGCCTGGTGCTCTTCGGCCGGCACATCACCGCGCTGCTCTTCGGGGAGACCGGTCCCCAGGCCGCCGTGGTCGGCCAGGTGGTGGTCGCCATGGCGCTCGGGCTGCCCTTCTTCAGCGTGCTGTACCTGGTCCGGAGGGTGTTCTACGCCTTCGAGGACGGCCGCACCCCCTTCTGGATCACCCTGGTGACCGCCGGGGTGTGGGCCGCCGGCACGGTGGCCACGCCCCTGGTCCTGCCCCCGTCGCTGTGGGTGGCCGCCGTCGCCCTGTCCATGAGCGCCGGCGAGGTGGTCGCGCTGGTCGTGGCGCTCAGGCTGCTGCACCGCCGGCTGGGAGGGGGCCTCGGCCTGCGGGGTCTGGGCTGGGTGCTGCTCCGCCTCATCGCGGTGCTCGCGGTGGTCGGGCCCCTCGCGCTGCTGGTCGGGCAGCAGGTCGGGGGCGTCGACAGCCGCGGCGAGGCCCTCCTCGCCGTCCTGGTCGGCGGGGGCCTGCTGATCGTCGGGTACCTGCTGGGCACCCGGCTCCTGCGGGTGCGCGAGACGCGCGACCTGATCGCCGGTGTGACGAGCCGGTTCACCCGAGCGGGTGGCAGGGCCTCAAGGCGGGGCTGAACCCGGTCGACGCACAGCCATGCCCGCTCCCCTGCCCGGTAGGCCCGGTCAGCCCGGTCTGCGTTCCCGGGACGCCGGAGACGTCGTCCTGGGGTGGCTGGTCCGGCTGGTCGCGACCTTCGCCGTCATCGGGGTCCTGGCGTTCGACGGGATCTCCCTCGGCGTCGCGAGCCTCGGTGTGCAGGACGACGCCGCGGCCGCCGCCCGGGCCGCGTCACTCGCGGTGGAACCGGGCCGCGTGGACCGGCAGGCGGTCTACGACGCCGCCTGGAGCGAGGTGGTGCAGGGGCAGCCGGCGGTCGACATCCCGGTCGACGGCTTCTCCGTCGGGCCCGACGGGACCGTCACGGTCACGGTCGAGCGCACGGTGGCCACGCTCGTGCTCCACCACCTGCCCCGCAGCGAGCGCTGGCTGACCGTCTCCGCCACCGCCACGCGCGCGCCGGTCTGACGCACGTGGACCGACCCCGACGCCACCGCCGCGGTCCCCGCCCGGGTGCCGTCGCGTCGCTCGTGGCCGTGCTCGTCGCCGGGTCGGTGCTGCTGACGGTTCCCGCCGGCGCCTCGACCGCGACGACGGTTCCGGCCCGCCCCTCCGTCCCGGCACCCTCAGTCCCGGCACCCGCAGACCCGGCACCCGCAGACCCGGCACCGGACGCCGCCGCCGGCCCAGTCGACGCACCGCCCGCCCCTGGCCCGGACACCGGGAGCGAGGAGCTGCGGGCTCAGGTCGCCGACCTCACCAGCCAGGTCGACGCGCTCGACGTGCAGGCCGAGGTCGCGTTCGAGGACTGGAACGAGGTGCAGGCCGAGCTCGACACCCTGATGGCCCGCGAGGTGGCCGCGCAGGTGTCCCTCGACGACGCCGGCCAGGCGCTGCAGGCGGACCGCGCCGCCGCCTCACGCCGGGTCCGGGCGCTGTACCGCACCGGTGGCGCCACCGAGATCGCCTGGACCGCCTTCGCAGGGTCCGGGTCCGGGTTCGCGCAGGCCGCGCAGCAGTACAAGGCCGCCAGGGTGGTCCTCGACTCCGACGCCGCGACCGTGGTCCGGGCCCGCGACCGCGTGGCCGTCGCGGTGAGCTCCTCCGCCGAGGTCCAGGAGCTACGTCGTCAGCGCACCGCGCTGGAGGCCGAGGCCGAGGTCCGCCACCGCACCGCCGAGGCCGCGCTGAGCGCCCGGAAGGCCCTCCTCGCCACCGCCGACGCCCAGCTGGCCGAGACCGTCGAGCGGGAGCGGGTGGAGGCCGAGCGGGTCGCGCTCGAGCAGGCCCTGGCCGCGGCGGCAGAACGGGCCGCACAGGCCGCGGCCGTCGCGCGCGCCGACGCGCTCGCCCTGCTGAGCCCCGAGGCGCGCGCCCAGGCCCTCGCCCAGGACTCCGCCGGGGCGGCCGGTCCGGGTGGCGGCCCGGTGCGGGCCGGCACCGTGGGCAGCGACGTGCAGGCGGTCATCGACCGCGCCGCCGCCGGGGCGTCGTCGCCGACCGCGGCCGCCGCCATCCGGCTGGCCGCCAGCCGGCTCGGCCTGCCCTACACGTGGGGCGCGACCGGGCCCGGCACCTTCGACTGCTCGGGACTCACCATGTGGGCCTACGCCCAGGCCGGCGCGCGCATCCCCCGGACCTCGCGCCAGCAGTACGCGGGCCTGCCGCGCGTCCCGGTCGCCGAGCTCCTTCCCGGCGACCTCGTGTTCTACGCGCACGGCTCGGACCCCGGCTCGATCCACCACGTGTCCATCTGGCTGGGTGACGGGCTCATCCTCACCGCGCCCCGGACCGGTGACGTGGTCAAGGTCAGCCCGGTCTGGCGGCAGCCCCTGTACGGGGCCGTCCGCGTTCCTGGCTGAGGTCCCCGGCCGGCGGCGCGCTCCTCCACCCTCGGCCGTGCGCGGCCGGCTCCGCCCTACAGTGGTCTGGCGAGAGCCCGGCGTCGGCCCCGACGGCCGGCCGCGACGTGGACGAGAGCAGGAGGCGCCCGGTGGACCGCATGGGACCTGGCACGCTCCTGGCGGGGAGGTACCGCCTGCAGGAGCAGGTGCACGCCGACCCGGTCGCCGCGCTGTGGCGGGCGGAGGACCTCACCCTCGAACGACCCGTCGCCGTCCGGGTCCTGCCCGCCACCCACGGCAGGGTCCAGAGCACCCTCGACGCCGCCCGTCGGGCCGCCCTGGTCGACGACGCGCGGCTGCAGCGCGTCCTCGGCGTGGGCGTCGAGGCCGGCGTGGGCTACGTGGTCCTGGAGTGGGTCACCGGCCAGGACGTCGCCGCGCTGGCCGGCACGGTCTCGGAGCCCGAGGCGCTGCGGATCGTCGCCGAGGCGGCCACGTCGCTGCGTGCCGCCGCCACCCGCCAGCTGCACCACGGTCGGCTGGGGCCGCGCCAGGTGGTGCGGGCCGACGACGGCCGCGTCCGCGTGACCGGAACGGCGATCGACGTCGCCGCCTCCGGGCAGGCCACACCTGCGGCTGCCACCCGACCCGAGGCCCGGGACGTCCGCGACCTGGCCGCGGTGCTGTACGCCCTGCTCACCGGAAGCTGGCCGTTCGGCAGCTCCGAGGGCCTGCCCGCAGCCCCGACGGACAAGGGGCGCCCCGTGGGTGCCCGCACGCTCCGGCCGGACGTGTCCACCGCGCTGGACGCGATGCTCCTCGAGGCCCTCGGTGGCGGCGGGCCGGACCGGCTCGAGGACCTCGTCCGACGCCTGGAGGCGCTGCGCGAGGCCGCAGGCACCCGGCCCGACACCGTGGAACCGGGCTCGACGCCGCCGGTCGTGGACGTGCGCGACACCGACGTCCTGACTCCGGTCCGTCCCGGGGGCGCGAAGACCCGCGCGGGCGCGGGGACCGGGGCTGCTGCCGGTGCTGGTGCGGGCGCCGCCGGTCTCCTCGGGGCCGGTGCTGCCGGTGCTGCCGGGTCCGGTGCTGCCGGTGCTGCCGGTGCTGCCGGGTCCGGTGCTGCCGGGTCCGGTGCTGCCGGGTCCGGTGCTGGCGCGGCGGCGGACCGGTACGCAGACTGGGCCCCGGACGAGGAGGACGACGGCTGGGACCTGCTCCCGGTCGCCGACCAGCCGTGGGAGGACGCGGCCTGGGAGCCGGATCAGGCCTACGACGACGGCCACCAGCCGTGGGACGACGACCCCTTCGACCCGGCAGCCGGCTCCTCGGCCGGCGAGGGCGCCATCGCGCCGGCGGCCCGGGGCGGGCGCAGCCGCGGACCCGCGGGGGCCGGCACCGGCGTCGCCGTCGTCCTGGTCATGGGTGCCTTCGTGGTGGCGACGCTGGTGTGGGCGCTGGAGCGCGTGCAGGGCGAGGTCGACGTCGCGGCACCGGTCGCGTCGCCGCCGGCGGTCGGGAGTGTCGAGCCGTCCGTCGAGGCCCCGGTCCCCAGCGACCCCGAGCCGTCGGCGCCCGCCGACGCCGCCTCGCTGATCAGCCCGGCCGGCGTCCAGGCCCTGGACCCGCAGGGCGACGGCGAGGAGAACGACCAGGAGGCTCCCCGAGCGATCGACGGTGACCCGGCGACGGTCTGGCAGACCCAGCGGTACAACTCCCAGGCCTTCGGCGGGCTGAAGCCCGGCCTCGGCCTGGCCTTCGACCTCGGTGAGCCCAGGGAGGTCCAGTCCGTCCGAGTCGTGGCTCCCGGCTCCGGCGGCAGCTACGAGGTCCGCACGGCGGCGAACCCCAGCTTCGAGGGGTCCACGGTCGTCGCCACGGGCCAGACCGGCCCAGGTCCGGTCGACCTGGCCCCCGAGGTCCCCGTGACCACGCAGTTCGTCATCGTCTGGTTCACCACCCTGCCGACCAACGACGGCGAGGCCCGCGGGGTGGTGGGCGAGGTGCAGGTGCAGGTCCCGTGAACGCCGGCCCGAGCGACGCCGGCCTGCTGGACGCCCACCTCGCGGGCGACCCTGACGCCTTCGGAGAGCTCGTCCGCCGTCATCGCGACGTGCTGTGGGCGGTGGCCCTGCGCACGACCGGCAACCCGTCCGACGCCGAGGACGCCGTGCAGGAGGCCCTGGTCTCCGCGCTGCGGTCCGTGGAACGGTTCGAGCGGAGATCGGCCGTCCGCACCTGGCTGTACCGGATCGTGGTCAACGCCTCGCTCGACCGGCTGCGTCGTCGTGCCGCACGTCCGACGAACCCGCTGGAGGACGTGGACGTGGCCACCGGGGTCGACGAGGCGGACCGGCTGGCGACGCGGCTGGACGTCATGTCCGCCCTGCAGACCCTCAGCCCCGGCCAGCGGGCCGCGGTCGTGCTCGTCCACATCGAGGGGATGTCGGTGGCGGAGGCCGCGGAGGTGCTCGAGCTGCCGGAGGGCACGGTCAAGTCGCGGTGCTCGCGAGCGCGCGCGCAGCTGGCGCAGGTGCTGCGTCCAGGGAACCCCCCGGGGGACCCGCGCGTCGAAGAGGGCGACGGCATCGCCGCGGCCGCCGCCGGCGGCTCCGAGGGCCGCACGACCGGGACGGCAGGTGAGACGGCATGAGCGACGACCACGACTGGGTGACGCGACTGCTGGCGGCCACCGGCCCCGCTGCCATGCCTGCCGACGTCGCCGACCGGCTGGACCGCGTGCTGCTCGGTGCCGCCGACCCTCGGCTCTCGACCCCGTCGGACGCCTCGCCGACCGCCACACAGGTCCAGCCGCCGACGACGCCGGACGCCGCGGGGGCGGGCACGGTTCCCCCCGTCGCCGGCCATGTCCCGCCGCCCACCCTGCCCACGTCGCCCGGGACGGCCACCGCCGGGGACCAGGGCACCGCGCGGCCGGACGTCCCGGACGGCGCCGTCCCGCCCCCGGCGACCGCGGCGACCACCGCGTCGCTCCCTCGGCTGCGGAGCGTCCCCGCCGCCACGGGGTCCGCCCTCCCGGACGTCTCCGACGACCCGGACGGAGACGCCCCCTCCGGCCTGGGCGCCGACACCTCCGCCGCGTCGTCGGGCCCGCGGACCGATGGCTCGCGGCGCGCGCTGCCGGAGGAGGGCGACGAGGGTCGCCGGATCCCCGCACGGTGGCTCCTCGCCGCGGCCGGTGTCCTCGTCCTCGCAGGAGCCGGGGTCACGGTCGCGAGGGTGCTGGACCGGCCTGGCGACACCTCGCTCACCCAGGCCTCGGACGCGGCAGGCTCCACCGCTGTGGAAGCCGCCGCCGTCCCCCGTTCCCTCCTCGCCACCGGCACGCAGTACACGACCGCGGACCAGGCGGTCTTCGACGCGCAGGTCCGCGACCTCGTGGCCCTGGCCGCCGGCGACCCGTCAGGGACCGTCGCCGACGAGCCCGGCGCAGCGGCCGCGGAGGCTGTCGACCCCGAGGCGGCCGAGCCGGCCCCGAGCGCCGCAGCCGAGGACGCGCCGGCCGTCGGGAGCGCGCCTGTCGACGGCGCGGCGCTCCCGCCTGCCTCCGAGGCCAGGGCCGCAGCCTTGGACAGCCCGCTCGCCGACCCGCAGGCGCTCAGCGAGTGCGTGGACCAGGTGTCGGCGGGTACCACCTCGACGGCGGCCGCCGTCGACCTAGCGGTCGTGGACGGGGTGGAGTCGACGTTGATCGTCGTCCCCGACGCCGCCGGCCTGATGTACCAGGTGTACGTGCTGGGGGCGGACTGCAGCGGCATCGACACCCAGTTCAAGTTCTACACCGTGACACCCTGAGACCCGCGTGGCCCCGGGGCGCCCCCCGGGAGCCGGAACAACGACACCGGCCCGCTGGTTGACCGGACTGGACCACACGAGGAGGACAGGGCATGAGCACCACCACGACCCACGAGGACGTCCGTCAGGTCGTCATCGTCGGATCCGGGCCCGCGGGGTACACCGCGGCCATCTACGCGGCGCGCGCGGAGCTGTCGCCGCTGGTGTTCGAGTCATCCGTGCAGGCCGGCGGCGCGCTCATGAACACGACGGACGTCGAGAACTACCCCGGCTTCCCCAGCGGCGTCATGGGCCCCGACCTGATGGACCAGCTGCGCGCCCAGGCCGAGCGGTTCGGTGCCGAGCTGGTCGCCGACGACATCGTCGAGATGCGGCTCGACGGCGAGGTCAAGGAGCTCGTCACCGGCTCCGGCGAGACCGTCCGTGCCTCGGCCGTCATCCTCGCGACCGGCAGTGCCTACCGAGAGATCGGCCTGGAGAACGAGAAGCGCCTGTCCGGGCGCGGGGTCAGCTGGTGCGCCACGTGCGACGGCTTCTTCTTCAAGGAGAAGGACATCGTGGTGGTCGGCGGCGGCGACTCCGCCCTCGAGGAGGCCACGTTCCTCACCCGCTTCGCCCGGAGCGTCACGCTGGTCCACCGCCGCGACGAGCTGCGCGCCAGCAAGATCATGCAGCGGCGGGCGTTCTCCGACCCCAAGATGCGCTTCCGGTGGAACTCCGAGGTCGTGGACGTCCTGGGCGAGTCCTCGGTCACCGGGGTGCGCCTGCGCGACACCGTGACCGGCGAGGAGTCCGAGCTCGAGGTCAGCGGTCTGTTCGTGGCCATCGGCCACGACCCGCGCACCGACCTCGTCCGGGGCCAGCTCGCCCTCGACGAGAACGGCTTCATCGAGGTCGACGGCCGGTCCGGGCGCACGTCGCTGCCCGGGCGTCTTCGCCGCCGGCGACGTGCTCGACCACGAGTACATGCAGGCGATCACCGCCGCCGGTTCCGGCTGCGCGGCCGCCCTGGACGCCGAGCGCTTCCTCGCGGCCCTGTCCGACAGCGACGACATCGTGGAGGCCGCCACCACGGCCTTCCCCGAGGCGACCGAGGAGGACCCCACGGTCCCGCACCTCGCCGCCGTCGACTGACCGGCCCGCGGTGCGGTCGGCGCGACCGCCCCACCCACGACAGGCTCTCCAACCGACGACAGAACGGAGCACCACCGATGGCAACCATGGCCACCACCGACGCCGACTTCGACCGCGACGTGCTGCAGTCCGACAAGCCCGTGCTCGTCGACTTCTGGGCCCCCTGGTGCGGCCCCTGCCGCCAGGTCGGCCCGATCCTCGAGGAGCTCTCCGAGGAGTACGAGGACAAGATCACCGTCGTCAAGGTGAACACCGACGAGAACCCTCGCACCGCGGCCGCGTACGGCGTGGTCAGCATCCCGACCCTGAACGTGTACCGCGGAGGCGAGCTGGTCAAGAGCCTGGTAGGTGCGTACCCCAAGCCGCGCCTGGTGAAGGAGCTCGAAGACTTCGTCGGGTGACCGGCAGCCCGCGTACCCGCCTGCGAATGGTGCGTCGAACGCGCGGCGTTCCACGTGAAACAGGAGCCGTCCCACCTCCGGGGTGGGGCGGCTCCGCTGCGTGATCGGCGTGTCACACTCAGAGACGGCGACGGAGGGCTGCGGAGTACGTCCCCAGCCGGGACAGGAGACTGACGTGACCGGGACACGGCTCGATCGGTGGCACGGCTCGTACAGCCGGCGGGCCGTCGGCATGACGGCCTCGGAGATCCGAGCCCTCTTCGCCGTTGCCAGCCGACCAGAGGTCGTGAGCCTTGCCGGTGGTATGCCGTCGCTGGAGACCCTGCCGCTCGCCGAGGTCGCCGAGATGGTGCGGCGGTGTGTGGCCGAGCAGTCGACCGCTGCCCTGCAGTACGGCTCAGGTCAAGGCGACGGCCTTGCGCGGGAACAGATCGTCGACGTCATGACCACGGTCGGGGTGGCCTGCGACCCCCGAGGACGTCGTGGTGACCACGGGCTCGCAGCATGCGCTCGACCTGCTCGTCCGCATCATCGTCGACCCGGGCGACGTCGTCCTCGTCGAGTCGCCCAGCTATGTCGGCGCCCTGGGCGTGCTCCGCAGCTACGAGGCCGACGTCCGTCACGTGGTCACCGGGCCGCACGGCGCCGAACCGGCCTCGGTCGCGGCCGAGGTGGCCCGGGCCCGCAGCCGAGGGCCGACGCGTCAAGGCGCTCTACGTGGTGCCGCACCACCAGAACCCCAGCGGGGTGACCACCTCGGCGGCCCGTCGCGTAGAGCTGTTGGAGCAGTGCCGTCGGGACGGGGTCCTCGTGATCGAGGACGACCCGTACGCCCTGCTCGGATTCGACGCCGAGCCGCTGGCCGCGATGCGCTCCCACGACCCGGAGGGTGTCGTCTACCTGGGGTCGTTCTCCAAGACCTTTGCCCCGGGTCTCCGAGTCGGCTGGGCCGTCGCTCCGCCAGCGATCACGGCCAAGCTCGTCCTCGCGGCAGAGGCGTCTGTGCTCTGCCCGTCCATGTTCTCCCAGCGCGTCGTCGCCACCTACCTCGACGGCAGTGACTGGCGGGCGCACGTCAAGGTCCTCCGGGTGTCCTACCGGGAACGGCGTGACGCCCTCCTCGGCGCTCTGGAGCACCAGCTTCCCGAGGCCTCGTTCACCCGTCCGGACGGCGGCTTCTTCACGTGGGTTCGGCTACCGGACGGGATCGACGCCGCCGCCATGCTGCCGCGCGCCGTGGCCGAGCGCGTCGCATACGTCCCTGGCACCGCCTTCCACGCCGACGGGCGGGGAGGGGACCACGTGCGCCTCTCCTTCTGCTTCCCGACCCCTGAACGCCTGGTCGAAGGGGTGCGTCGACTCACCTCCGTGGTGAAGGCCGAGCAGGAGCTGCACCAGACCTTCGGCACCACCGTGGGCCCGGCCTCGGCGCTCGGGCTGGCCCCCGACGCAGACCGCCCAGCGTCGGACACCGCGTGAGCAGCGACCTCGACGTCCTCGTCCTCGCCGGCGGGCTGTCGGCGGAGCGCGAGGTGTCTCTGGCATCCGGTCGGCGCGTGGTGGCCGAGCTCAGAGAGGCCGGCGTCCAGGCCGAGGCCGTAGACGCGGGCGCCGACCTGGTCACTGTCGTCGAGCAGCGACGCCCGGACGTCGTGTGGCCCGTGCTCCATGGCGCCGGAGGCGAGGACGGCTCGTTGCTCCAGGTGCTGGACATGCTGGACGTCCGGGTGGTCGGGTCGCGATCGGCTGCGGCCCGGCTCGCCTGGGACAAGACATCCACCGCTGCGGTGGTGGCCCGGGACGGCGTCTGCGTCCCCACCTCGGTGACCTTGACCCATTCGGTCCTGCGGGACCTGGGGGCAGACGCCGTTCTTCCTCGGGTCAAGCGGGTGGTACCTCTGCCCGTCGTGGTCAAGCCGGTCCACGGCGGCTCGAGCCTGGGCGTCGGAGTGGTCCACGACGAGACCCACCTGGCTCGGGCGATGATGGCCGCGCTCGGGCATGACACCGCCTGCCGGATCGAGCAGCTGGTCATGGGAACCGAGGTGGCCGTTGCGGTCGTCGACGACGGGACGGGCCCCCGGGCCCTTCCGCCGGTCGAGATCGCCCCCGACTCCGGGTCGTACAACTACGAGGCCCGATACACGGCCGGCGCCACGGAGTTCCACTGCCCCGCCCGCCTGGCCCCCGCCGTCCTGGACCGCCTACGGACCGAATCGGTCGCGGTCCACGTGCGCCTCGGCCTGTCGTCGTTGAGCCGTAGCGACTGGATCGTCTCCGATGACGGCACACCGTGGTTCTTGGAGGTCAACACGTCGCCGGGACTGACAGGGACGAGCCTGCTGCCGCTGGCGGCAGTTTCCGCCGGGGAGTCGTTGCCCGAGCTGTACCGGGCGTTGGCGGTCGGCGCCCGCTTCGCCGTCTAAGAGCAGCCAGGGCCGCCTTCCCGTGCGTTTCACGTGAAACGTGGCTGGTCGCGTGGCCCAGCAGCAGGGTCTCATCAGCCCCACCGGTCCAGTCGTCACGACCCACCCAGATCACGTCCTCCAACGACGTCGTGCGACGTTCGTCCCGCGCTCCGCCCGCTGGCCCGGTGGTGAGCGCCCGTCTTGAAGGTGCGTCACGACTGTCGGTCCTACGTTTCACGTGAAACGTAGGGTGCCGTCCCCGTCTTGCTTCCCGTTCGTCCGGTGTGGCGCCATCCACCAGCACCGGACCCGGGGACCGGTTGCTCCATCGAGATCACTGGGATCACGGGGATCACTGGGATCGCTGAGATCGCTGAGATCGCTGGGATCACTGGGGATGGACGCACCATCACCGGTACCACCAGGGCTGCGCGCCCGCGGTGGCGTGCGGCGCCCCGCTCGAAGTGCGGCAACGACCCCGCGGGCCAGGGAATTGCCTCTGTCTACGTCTCGGGCTTTCGACACAAGGCGCCATGTC
This sequence comes from uncultured Actinomycetota bacterium, assembly GCA_963759255.1. Lineage (GTDB taxonomy): Bacteria > Actinomycetota > Actinomycetes > Actinomycetales > JBBAYJ01 > Aquipuribacter. The sequence goes on along the minus strand of CAVWYQ010000003.1, from coordinate 84,833 downwards.
GACCGCTCCCCATCACGACACAGAGTTCGGCTGACCGACGCTGTCGGCGAGCGAGATCGCGTCGCCGGCGTATCCCTAGCACCTATGCCCAAGGCCGGGTCCGCGGTCGCGGTGCATCCAGGCCGAGGGCGGGCACGTTGGCCTCATCAGCGGGCATCTCTCGGAATCGCCGCGACCCGCGGTCGAGCCCCGCCGTCACCACTGTCACGCTCGCGCCGCACGCGCGTCCTCTCCCGCCCCTCGATAGGGCGAGGCACGGAACGCCCCCACGACAACCATGAACTACGCGAACCCCGTCCTCCCCGGCCTGGTCACCGCCGGGCATCGCGCGTCCTCGTCGTCACCGGCGACAAGCCCAGGTCAAGGACCCCGTGCGACCGAGCCACACTCCTGCTGACGAGGGCGAACCACCGTCGGGGACCCGCGGCCCTCCCCGGATCCGGTCACGACGCGGGTGGCACAGCGTGAGTCGGCGCACGACCCACCGACCGAACGTCGCGGTGTGTTTCACGTGAAACGCCAGGAGACAGGCTCCCCGCGTGATGCCGGCACAATCATGCTGGCACGGCGCACCCAAGGACCGGGTACTAGGCCTACCTGTCCTCGTACTGGTCGTTCGCGGCAGCCTCATGCGGCCTCAGGACGCCGGGACCACCAGGGTCTAGCAGAGCAAGGATTCGGTCGAGGTCGTCCACCGTGGCGAACTCCACGGTCAGCCGGCCACGGTTCTTCCCGAGGGCCACCTTCACGCGCGTGTCGAGACGGTCGGAGAGACGACTCGCGACGTCGTCCAGCAGCGGTAGATGCCGACCGGGACGGGGGGTCGACGGGCGCGGTGCCCGTGCCCCGTAAGAGCCGACGATCTCTTCGACGGAGCGGACCGACAACCCCTCCGTGATGACGCGTTGCGCCAGCTTCTCAGCGGCACTGTCGTCATCGAGCGCGAGCAGCGCCCTGGCATGCCCAGCAGACAGCACCCCGGCAGCCACCCGTCGCTGAACGGCCGGAGGCAGCCTGAGCAGACGGATCGTGTTCGATATCTGCGGTCGGGACCGTCCGATACGGTGCGAGAGCTCGTCCTGCGTGCACCCGAAGTCTTCGAGAAGCTGCTGGTAGGCGGCTGCCTCCTCCAGGGCATTGAGCTCGCTGCGGTGGAGGTTCTCCAGCAGGGCGTCACGCAGCATGACGTCGTCGTCCGTCGCCCGTACGATCGCTGGTACGACACCCAGACCAGCCGCCTTGCTGGCCCGCCACCGACGTTCGCCCATGATGAGCTCGTACTGAACGTCTCCGTCGGGTTCGGGCAGCGGGCGGACGACGACCGGCTGAAGGACGCCGATCTCTCGAACGCTGTGGATGAGCTCGTCCATCGCGTCCTGGTCGAACACCTGCCGCGGCTGACGCACGTTGGGACGGATCGAGTCGACGGCGAGGTCTGCGAACACGGCCCCTGGTACCTCGACGAGCTCCTCGGACGGAGGGAGCGTTTCACGTGAAACGCGGTCCGAGCGCAGGGGCCGTCCCTGGCCTCCGGCGCGGGCGGTCAAGGGGTCGCTGTCGCGTCCGGACCCGACCAGAGATGCGCCGGTGTCCGCCGTCGTGGCTCGAGAGGAGGCACGCGTGCCCGAGGGGAAGAAGACGTCGACCGGCTTGTCCGGCGGGCCGGCAGGTTGTCCGGGTGTCGCGGGGGGGATCAGGGCCCCGATGCCTCGTCCAAGACCCCGCCGCTTCTCGCTCATCCGACTGATGCTCCTCGTGTGGCGATCTCCTGCGCCGCCTCCAGGTACGAGAGGGCGCCGCTGGACGTGGGGTCGTACGTCATGACGGTCTGCAGGTGGCTGGGCGCCTCGCTGACCCGGACTGAACGCGGGATGGTCGAGGCGAGGACGCGGTCCCCGAACACCTCGCGCACCTGTTCAGCGACGTCTGCGGAGAGTCGGGTGCGACGGTCGTTCATGGTGAGCAGGACGGTGCGAGACCTCGAGCTCGGGGTTCAGGTTCTGCTGCACGAGCTCGACTGTTCGCATCAGCTGCGTCACACCCTCAAGGGCGTAGTACTCGCACTGGATGGGGATGAGGACCTCGCGCGCGGCCACCAGCGTGTTCAGGGTGAGCAGACCGAGGCTGGGTGGGCTGTCGATGATCACGTAGTGGGGCGGCGCCTCCGACTGCTCGACACGAACCGGTCGATGGCCTTACGCAACCGGTACTCCCTCGCGACCACCGGGACGAGCTCGATCTCTGCTCCCGACAGGTCCAACGTCGCCGGCGCGCAGGTCACCCCAGCCACCTCGTCACACGGCTGGACGACCTCGGACAGCACGAGCTCGCCCATGAGCACGTCGTAGATGCCCGGCACGTCACCGTGGTGGTCGATGCCCAAGGCCGTGCTGGCGTTCCCCTGTGGATCAGCGTCCACCACCAGGACCCGCAGGCCGCCCTGGGCCAGAGCAGCGGCGATGTTCACCGCGGTCGTGGTCTTGCCCACCCCGCCCTTCTGGTTGGCGACGGTGACGATCCGGGTGCGGGTCGGCTCCGCGAACCGCCGTCCGTGCAGCGCCAGGCGACGGCGTGCGTCCGTGGCGAGCTCTTGTGCGAGAGGGGTCTCGTCGTCGGTCGCCGGGAGGGCCGAGGCGACCTCGCTACGCCAGGCGTCGTCGCTCAGGTCGTCGGTCTCTTCCGTCGTCACTACGCTCTGTGACGAAGGAGTGACCGCCTCGCCCGGCGCGACCGGCTCCTCCGCCGATGGCGCGGAGGACTCGCCGCCAACACCCGCAGCATCGTCGCTCTCCGTGTCCGCAGATGCTGGCGCGTGGTCCTCGACGTCATCATCGGCGTCCTGCACGACGCCCATCGACATCCCCGCACCGGCTCCCGACGCCACCGGCTCGTCGTTCGGCTCGGGTTCGCGCTCAGGGGCTCGAGGGCGGGAGACGTCGACCAGCTTCTTGAGTCCGTCACCGATGGCCGGGTCAGCCTGACCGGCGTGCAACGACGACCGTCGTCTCATCTGCCAGAACCCCACTTCCGCATCGTGCCACGTCCATCGCGGCCACCCGCCACCTCGAGACCCGTCCGTGGACAGCCGCCACCTCGGTCTCCGCCTGGTCGCCCTTCAGCGCGAGCAGCACCCCGCCGGGACGGAGCAGGGGCAGGCACATGGGCACCAGCCGCTCGAGCGGGGCGACCGCCCGCGCGGTCACCACGTCGGCCTGCCGCGGGCCGATGACCGCGACCTTTCCGCGGGTGACCGTGACGGATCCTGCAGTCCCCAGGGCCGTCACGCCTCCTCGAGCCATGTGGTCCTCCGCAGCAGGGGCTCGACGAGCTCGACCCGCAGGTCCGGTCGCGCGAGGGCCAGGGGGATGCCGGGGAGACCGGCACCGGACCCGACGTCCACGACCACGGCACCGTCGGGCACCAGCTCGGCGACCACGGCGGAGTTCAGGAGGTGCCGGTCCCAGATCCGGTCCGCCTCACGCGGACCGATGAGACCGCGTTCGATCCCGACCGTCGCCAGCAGGTCCGCGTAGGCGACGGCCAGGCCGACCCGGTCGCCGAACACCGACGCGGCGGCCGCTGGGACGTCGGCACCCACCGGCACGCCCGGCGCCTCGGGACCCTGCTCGACGTTCAGGAGGGGTGGACCACGACGAAGCGGTTCGGCTCGGCGCCGTCGGACTCGCTCCGTAGGCCGGCCTCGGCCACCGCGTCGTGGACGGCCTTGCGCTGGTAGGCGGGCATCGGGGCCAGCTCGAGGCTCTCCCCGGTGCTGCCGGACCCGCTCGACGGCGTCGGCGGCGATCTGTCGCCGCCGCGGTGCGCCGGCCCTCCCGGAAGCCCGCGATGTCCAGCAGCAGACGACTGCGCTCACCGGTCTTGGCCTGCGCCGCGAGCCGGGTGAGCTCCTGCAGGGCGTCGAGCACCTCGCCGTCCCGGCCGACGAGGACCTGCAGGCCCGTCGGCGTCGACCTCGTCGGCCAGGACGGCGACGCTGGCCCTGCCGTTCTCGACGAAGATGTCGATGTCGCCGTCGAGGTCGGCGATGTCGAGCAGCTCCTCGAGGTAGTCCGCGGCTGCGTCACCCTCGGCGTCCAGCAGCTTCTGCTTGTTCGACGGAGAACCGGCCTGGGGCTCGACCGCCTTCGCCGTCCGTCCTCGTCGAGCGGCGCCGCGGCCTCGGGGGCGGCGGCGCCTGTCGTGCTGTCGGCCGTGGTGTCCACGGTTCCTCCTCAGGGTGCCCCGGCGGGGCGGTGCCTTGACCGTCCCGAGCGACGGCGTTCGTCGGTCCCGCCTCGTCAGGTGCTCGACCGGCTCGGGGGACGGGTGCCCCGGGCCGGACGTGGTGGCTCAGGCGGCGCCGGGATCGCTGCGCTTGCTCTTGGGCTGGCGCTTGGGCTGCGCCCGCTTGACGGGCTGCGGCGGCGGCCACCAGGGCGGGGTCGGGCGTGCCCGAGGATCTCGTGCACCGGGCTTGCCGGTCCGGGCCGACTTCCGCTCGGCCGCCTTGAGCCGGCGCGCCTCGAGCTCCTTCTCGGCCGGGGAGCCGGGCGCGGGCAGCGACCGGATGACGATCGACTGCTGCACCGCGGAGTACAGGTTGGTGACGCACCAGTAGATGAGCACGCCGATCGGGAAGGCGACACCGGACACGGCGAACACGACCGGGAGGATGTAGAGCAGCATCTTCTGCTGCTTGAAGAACGGGCTGTCCAGCGCGGCCTGGCTCATGTTCTTGGTCATCAGCATGCGCTGCACGTAGAACTGGGACGCGGACATGACCACGACCAGCAGCGCCGCCAGCACGTACGTGCCCGCGCCGGTCGGCTCCAGGAACGTGGCCGACAGCTGGGAGCCGAAGATACGGGCCGCGCTGTGCCTCCTGCCACGAGGTCGGCGGTGAACGGCCCGATGCCGTCACCGGTGCGGATGCCGTTGAGGACGCGGAACAGGGCGAAGAAGATCGGCATCTGCAGCAGGATCGGCAGGCACGAGGCGAACGGGTTGGTCTTGGAGCTCTTGTAGAGCTCCATCGTCTCCTTGGTCATCGCCTCGCGGGAGGCCTGGTCCGTCTTGCCCTTGTACTTGTCCTGGACCTTCTTCAGCTCCGGCTGGATGATCTGCATCTGCCGCGACGCCTTGATCTGGCGGACGAAGAGCGGGATCAGCAGCGTGCGGATCACCAGCACGAGCGCCACGATCGACAGCACCCAGGTCAGCCCGCCGTCCGACGGCAGCCCCAGGCTGGTCAGCAGGCGCGTGCGCCGTCACCATGATCCAGGCGACCACCCACTCCAGCGGGTAGAGCAGGGTCGCTGAAGAAGTCGCCCATGCGGTCCAGGTCCTCCTCAGGACGTCGTCGTGTGCTCTCGGTGCCGTGGCGTGGCCGGCCGCTCCGGTACCGGGTCCCAGCCCGCCGTCGTTCCAGGGGTGGCAGCGGGCCAGCCGCCGCGCGGTGAGCCAGCCACCGTGCAGCACCCCGTACCGGCGGACCGCCGTCACAGCGTACGACGAGCAGGAGGGCGCGAACCGACACACGGGACCCAGCAGCGGCGACAGCGTGAGCTGGTAGACCCGCAGCAGCAGGACCACGGCCTCGCGGAGGTGCCAGACCAGCAGGCCCAGCCGACGGGCCGGTCCCACGCGTGCGCAGGCCCAGACCCGCGGAGCGCTGAGCACCCGCAGCCGACGGCGGCGGAGCTCAGCCGACGCCCGCGGCGGCGGAGCCTCGGCCGGAGCAGCCGCACCACGAGGTCGACGTCGGCGGCCAGCGACCCCGGCGGCGACCAGCCCGCGAGTCTCCTGCAGCCGGCGCCGGGTGCGGTTGCGGACGACGGCGCGGCCCACGGTCCGCGGCGCGACGAAGGCGACCCGGGGCCCGGCCGTTGACGGCCGTCCCGCCCGAGGCGGGGTCCGGCCCCGCGCTCAGGCGGACCGGAGCCGGTCCAGGACTCGGCAGGACGTGGACCACGAGCCCGCCGGCTGCGCGCCCGCGACCACGTCGCACCGCGGCGGTGATGTCCGCGCCGCGGCGAGCCGGCGCTCAGCCGGCAGGCCCATCAGGGGGCCCAGACATCAGCCGGTACGACAACACCCCTGACGCCGTGCAGCCCGGGGGCGCACGGAGGTCAGGGGTGCCGGGGTCGGGGCTGCTCAGAGCCGACGGGACTGCCGACCGATCAGGCCGAGAGCTCGAGCTGCGACCCTTGGCGCGGCGGGCGGCGAGGATGGCGCGGCCAGCGCGGGTCGACATGCGGGCGCGGAAGCCGTGCGTGCGGGCACGCCGACGGTTGCTTGGGCTGGAACGTGCGCTTGCTCACTGGAACCTCTCACCGATCCTCGGGGACTGTGCGCTGCTCGGCCGGGAGCCGGGACAGACAACCGAACAAAGGTACGTGGCCTGCGACGACGGGGTCAAACCCGGGACGCGGTCCAGGGTCAGGGTAACGGCTGCCGGACACGGGCGACCGACCGACCCGACGGCCTGGACAGCTGTCCTCCGCGGTGGCTGCGCCGACCGACCGAACCGTCTACAGTCGCAGAGCGCCGACGACCCATGGGTGAGGCGCGCGGGACGGCCGCGAGGTTCTCGGTCCGGGACGACGCCAGGGCGCTTGCACGCTGAGCACCCGGGCCGTTACGTTCCGTGCGCCTTCCCGTACCGTCGTAGTCCACACCTGTGGACAAAGGTGTGGACGGACCGACTCAGGTGGAGGAAGCCATGACGGACGCAGGACGCCGGCTTCGACTCCCGAGACGCTCGCCGCGACCTGGGCCGCCAGCATCCACGCGATGCCGTCCGACCTCTCCCCGCTGCACCGCGGGCCAGCTTCGTTCCGCCCGCCTGGTCGCGCTGGACGGCGACACCGCGCAGGTGGCCGTCGCCTCGTCCTTCGACCGGCAGCTCATCGAGACCAAGCTGCTCGACACCGTGGTCGACGCGCTCAGCGCCACGACCGGCGCGCCCTGGCGCCTCGCGGTCGTCGTCGACCCCCGGCTGGGCGCCCTGGACGGCGGACCACGTGCTGCACGTTCGACCAGCACGTCGTGGACCTCACCGGTCGTGACGACGACCTGGACCTCGACGACGACGAGCGGGACGGCTGCGGGGCCGGCACGCCGACCGCCGCAACGGCCTGCGCGGGGCGCCCACCCGTCGACGCACGCTGGCGGAGGAGGCCGAGGCCCGGCTCAACCCGCGCTACACCTTCGAGACCTTCGTCATCGGCGCGTCCAACCGCTTCGCCCACGCGGCCGCCGTGGCCGTGGCCGAGGCGCCGGCCAAGGCGTACAACCCGCTCTTCGTCTACGGCGACTCCGGGCTGGGCAAGACCCACCTGCTGCACGCCATCGGGCACTACGTGCAGAGCCTCTACGGCGGGATGCGGGTGCGGTACGTGAACTCCGAGGAGTTCACCAACGACTTCATCAACTCCATCCGCGACGACCGGGCGGCGGCGTTCCACAGCCGCTACCGCGAGGTCGACGTGCTGCTCATCGACGACATCCAGTTCCTGCAGAACAAGGTGCAGACGCAGGAGGAGTTCTTCCACACCTTCAACGCGCTGCACAACGGCAACAAGCAGGTCGTCATCACCAGCGACGTCCCGCCCAAGCAGCTGCAGGGCTTCGAGGACCGGATGCGCAGCCGCTTCGAGTGGGGCCTGCTCACCGACGTGCAGCCCCCGGACCTCGAGACCCGGATCGCGATCCTGCGCAAGAAGGCGATCGTCGACTCGCTCAACGTGCCCGACGAGATCATGGAGTACATCGCCTCCCGGATCTCGACGAACATCCGCGAGCTCGAGGGCGCCCTGATCCGGGTGACGGCCTTCGCCAGCCTGCACCGCCAGCCCCTGACCACCCAGCTGGCCGACGTGGTGCTCAAGGACCTGATCCCGGCCGCGGACCAGCCCGCCATCACCGCGCCGCAGATCATGGCCGAGACGTCGACCTTCTTCGGCGTGACGGTCGAGGACCTGCACGGCAGCTCCCGGTCCCGGGTGCTGGTCAACGCCCGCCAGATCGCCATGTACCTGTGCCGCGAGCTGACCGAGCTGTCGCTGCCCAAGATCGGCCAGGCCTTCGGCGGCCGGGACCACACCACCGTGATGCACGCCGAGCGGAAGATCCGCGGTCTCATGAGCGAGCGGATGGCCGTCTACAACCAGGTCACCGAGCTCACCAGCCGGCTCAAGCGCCAGTCCAGCAACCGCTGAGCCCTCGCTCCACCACGTCCGGCCCCCGCGGCGGCAGGCTCGGTCACGCACGGCCTCTCGCAGACCGCGCCGTGTGCAGGTCGCTGCGCCTGTCGGTCGGCCTGCTCATCGCACAGACGTGTCCACACCCTGTGCGGATCGCCACCGCAGTGGCTGCCTGAATCCGGAAGTGTGTCCACAGGATCTGTGGACGACATGTGGACGACAGGCCGGTGCATGTGCGCGCGGACCCCGGGTCTGACGTGCGTCGCCGGCACCGCGCCGGTGGGCGGAGCGGCGCCGTCCACAGCCGAGGCCGTCGCCGGTCCCGCACGGTCGTCCACAGCTCGTCCACCGCTGCCCACGGCACCGGACAGACCTGCGTCGTCGCACGTCGTCGCGGCGTGGCGCGCACGCCCGACCGCGCGTCGTCCACAGCATCCACACGCCCTATGACGATGACGATATCCTGACCTCTGAGAAGCCGATGCCCCGACGCACACCACTGTGGAGGCCGCCGGCGATGCCGCTGGCCGGTCCCGCCCCGCTGTCCGTCGCTTCCTCGGCACGTTCCGCCGCAGGACTTGAGCCTCCGACTAGTCTCGGGCGACCACTGCCCCACCGGAGCGCTGTCCCTGCACTGCGGCACCGCTTACCCCACCGCTTGCCCCACGACTGCCCCACGACCCGGACGGGCACACCGACACGCACCACAGGAGGCCTCCGTGCGACTGCAGATCGACCGTGACGTGCTCGCGGAGGCGGTCGCGTGGACCACCCGCGTCCTGCCCGCCCGTCCCCCGGTCCCGGTGCTCACCGGCGTGCTCCTGGTCGCCGTCCCCGACGGGCTGCAGCTGTCGGCCTTCGACTACGAGGTCTCCGCCCGGATGACCGCCGCGGCGCAGGTGCAGGAGGAGGGTCGGGTCCTCGTGCAGGGCCGGCTGCTGGCCGACATCGCCCGGACGCTGCCGGGCAAGCCGGTCACCCTGTTCCTCGACGGCTCCAAGCTGCGCGTCGAGGCCGGCAGCAGCCGCTTCGCGCTGCCGCTCATGCCGGTCGAGGAGTACCCGCAGCTGCCGCCGCCCCCGGAGCGGGTGGGCACGGTCCCCGGCGAGGTGTTCGCCGCCGCCGTGTCACCAGGTCGCCATCGCCGCAGCCCGGGACGAGACCCCGCCGGTGCTCACCGCCGTCCGGGTCGAGATCGACGGCGCGCGCGCTGAGCCTGGTCGCCACCGACCGCTACCGGCTCGCGCTGCGCGAGGTCCAGTGGCACACCGACGACTCGAGCCAGGAGCGGGCGTTCCTGGTCCGGGCCCGCACCCTGAACGAGATCGCCAAGAGCCTCGGCGCCGGCAGCGACGTCGAGATCGGCCTGTCCAGCGGCCCGGGCGAGCTGCTCGGCATCTCCGCCGGCGGCCGCCGCACGACCGTGCCCGCTGATGGACGGCGCCTACCCGCCCGTGCGTCGCCTGTTCCCGGAGTCCTCCGACACCACGGTCGTGGTCGAGACCGCCCTGCTGGTCGACGGCGTGCGGCGGATGGCCCTGATCGGCGACCGCGCCCCGGTGCGCCTCACCGTCACCGAGAACGAGATCGTGCTGGACGCCGGCACCGGCGAGGACGCCCAGGCCAGCGACGCCCTCGCCGTCGAGGCCGTCGACGGGCCCGGCCTGTCCATCGGGTTCAACACCGGCTACCTGATCGACGGGCTGGCGGCGACGGGCGCCAAGTACGTCCGGCTCGCCTTCACCCAGCCCTCCAAGCCGGTCCTGCTGTCCGGGCACGACAGCGGCCGACGCCTCCGACTCGCGCGGCTACACCTACCTCCTCATGCCCACCCGGGTGGCAGGTCGCGCCGACGGCTGAGCCACGACAGCCTGGAGCCCGTACGGCACCCCGACGCAGCGACGGAGGAGCGACATCGTGCACATCGGACTGGTCGGTCTCGGCAAGATGGGCGGCAACATGCGGACCCGGCTGCGGGAGGCGGGGATCGAGGTCACGGGCTACGCCCCGGACCCCTCGACCACGGACGTCGGCAGTCCTCGGCCGACATGGTCGCCGCCCTGCCCGCGCCCCGGACCGTGTGGGTGATGGTGCCCAGCGGCGACATCACCCGCAGCACCGTCAGCAGCTCGGCGAGCTGCTCGAGCGAGGGCGACCTGGTCATCGAGGGCGGCAACTCCCGCTTCACCGACGACCGGGTGCACGCCGCGCGAGCTGGCCGACAAGGGCATCGGCTACCTCGACTGCGGGCGTCTCCGGCGGGGTCTGGGGCGTCACCGAGGGCTACGGCCTGATGGTCGGCGGCGCGCACGCGGACGTCGAGCGGGCGCATGCCCGTCTTCGACGCCCTGCGACCCGAGGGCCCGCGCCAGGAGGGCTTCTGCCACGCCGGCCCGGTCGGCGCCGGGCACTACGCCAAGATGGTCCACAACGGCATCGAGTACGCGATCATGCAGGCCTTCGCCGAGGGCTACGAGCTGCTCAGCGCCAGCGACGCCGTCGACGACGTGCCGGCCATCTTCGAGGGCTGGCGCCGCGGCACGGTGGTCCGGTCCTGGCTGCTGGACCTGATGGTGGCCGCCCTGGAGGACGACCCGCACCTGGCCAAGGTCAGCGGCTACGCCGAGGACTCCGGCGAGGGCCGCTGGACCGTGATGGAGGGCATCGCCGAACGCGGTGCCCACGCCGACGATCGCCGCCTCGCTGTACGCCCGGTTCGTCTCGCGCCAGGAGGACAGCCCGGCCATGAAGGCGATCGCCGCCCTGCGCAACCAGTTCGGCGGGCACGCCGTCCGGACAAGGCCACCCCGGCCGAGCCCGACCGTGAGCCCGCGTGGCAGCGCCGCCGGGCGGTGAGCCCGTGCACGTCGAGCACCTGTCGCTGACCGACTTCCGCTCCTACCCGAGCGCCGAGGTCCCGCTCGGCCCGGGCGTGACGACGCTCGTCGGCGACAACGGCCAGGGCAAGACCAACGTCGTCGAGGCGCTGGCCTACCTGGCCACGCTCGGCAGCCACCGCGTCGCCACCGACGCGGCCCTGGTCCGGTCCGGGGCCGAGCGGGCCGTGGTCCGCGGCCGGCTGCGCCGCGGCGGTCGGGCCGCCCTGCTGGAGCTGGAGATCACCCCCGGCAAGGCCAACCGGGCCCGGGTCAACCGGTCGCCGACCCGCCCGCGCGAGGTCCTCGGGCTGCTGCGGACCGTGGTGTTCGCGCCCGAGGACCTGCTCGGTCGTCAAGGGCGAGCCGGACCAGCGGCGCCGGTTCGTCGACGACCTGCTCGTCGCCCTGAGCCCGCGCTTCGCCGGGGTCCGCGCGGACTACGAGCGGGTCGTCCGGCAGCGCAGCGCCCTGCTCAAGAACGGGCGCGGCCTGCGCGGGGACGCGCGGGACGGGGTCCTGGCCACGCTCGAGGTCTGGGACAGCCACCTCGCCGCAGACCGGGGCGGACCTGCTGCACGGCCCGGCTGCGGACGCTCGAGCAGCTCGAGCCCCTACGCCGAGCAGGCCTACGCCGACGTGTCCGGCGTGGCCGGGCGCCCTGGTCACCGCCTACCGCGCCCGCGGCCTGCACCCCGGGGTCCGCTCGGGCGACGCGTCGTCCCTGCCGCCGCCCCGCCGACGGACCGCGAGCAGCTGCACGACGCCGCTGCTGGCGGCGGTCGCAGCAGGCGCGGAAGGCCGAGCTCGACCGGGGCACGACGCTGGTCGGTCCCCACCGCGACGACGTCGACCTGGTCGTCAACGGGCTGCCGGCCCGCGGCTACGCCAGCCACGGCGAGTCGTGGTCGGCGGCGCTGGCGCTGCGGGTCGGGTCCTTCGACCTGCTGCGCGACACCGGCGGCGAGGACGGCGAGCCCGTGCTCGTGCTCGACGACGTCTTCGCGGAGCTCGACGCGCGCCGGCGCCGTCACCTGGCCTCCCGCGCGCTCGCCGCCGAGCAGGTCGTCGTCACCGCTGCGGTCGCCGACGACGTGCCTGCCGAGCTCACCGGGCAGGTGCTCGAGGTCCGTCGCGACCCCGGGACCGGCCTCAGCACCGTCACCGGGACGGGCGCCGACGCCGGCGCGGTGCTGGCGGACGAGGAGGTCGCCCGCGTGACCACACCACCGACCCGCCCTGAGCAGACCAGGCCCGACCAGGCGGACGAGCCCGACGCGCTCAGCCTCGCGTGGTCACGTGCCCTCGCCGCCGCCCGCGCCCGTGGCATGCGGCCGGGCATGCCCGGCGGGGCGCTGGGCGGGTACGCGCGCACGGCCGCCCGCTACCGCGCCGGTCAGGAGGTGACGCTCTCCGGGCCGCCGGCAAGGACGGCCGCGACCCGGCGGGTGTCGCCGACGTCGCCGGCGCCCTGGTGGCGCAGGCAGGCTGGACGGACGCCGTGGCCGTCGGCGGGGTGATGGGCCGCTGGTCGGAGGTGGTCGGCGACCACGTCGCCGACCAGCTGCGTGCCCGTCGGGTTCGCCGACGGCACCCTGACGGTCCGGGCCGCGACCACCGCGTGGGCCACCCAGCTGCGCCTGCTGGTCCCCGACGTCCGCCGCCGGCTCGACGCGGTGGTCGGCGAGGGCGTCGTCGCCCACGTCGAGGTGCTCGGCCCCGACGCCCCGTCGTGGAAGCGTGGCCGGCTCAGCGTCCGCGGTCGCGGTGCGCGCGACACCTACGGCTGAGCCGGACCCACGACCAGACGCTCCCGACCCCTGCTCACGGGGGGACCCACGCGAGCGGGGGTCGAACGGTCCACAGCTGCCCTCAGGGGCCGATACGCGCGCCCCACCGGTGTGGACGGTCCGGTCGAACGGCAGCCAACGGGTAGGCTCAGGGGGTTGTCCAGCCACCAGAGGAGACCTGCCGCGTGACCGACGGGACCAGCCCCGAAGAGTCCATCCCCAGCACCTCCCCCGTCGGCGACGGTCCCGCAGGGTCCGCGGCAGAGCTCGACGGAGCTCCGGACCAGGCGGCGGTCGGTGCCGCCTCGGGCTACGACGCGAGCAACATCTCCGTGCTGGAGGGCCTCGAGGCCGTACGCAAGCGCCCTGGCATGTACATCGGCTCCACCGGTCCCCGCGGGCTGCACCACCTGGTGCAGGAGGTCGTCGACAACTCCGTCGACGAGGCGCTCGCCGGGTACTGCGTCGACCATCGAGATCACGCTGCTGGACAACGGCGGCGTCCGCGTCGTCGACGACGGCCGCGGCATCCCGGTCGACATGCACCCGGTGGAGAAGAAGCCGGCCGTCGAGGTCGTCCTCACCGTGCTCCACGCCGGCGGCAAGTTCGGCGGCGGTGGGTACGCGGTGTCCGGCGGCCTGCACGGCGTCGGGCGTCAGCGTGGTCAACGCGCTGTCCACGCGCCTGGACGTGGAGGTCCGGCGGCAGGGCTTCGTGTGGCGGATGTCGTTCGACAACGGCGTGCCGACGGGTCCGCTCGAGCGCGGTGAGGCCACCGACGGCACGGGGACCACCGTCACGTTCTGGGCCAACCCGGACATCTTCGAGACCGTCGAGTACGACGCCGAGACCCTGCGCAGCCGGTTCCAGCAGATGGCGTTCCTCAACAAGGGCCTGCAGCTCACCCTCGTCGACGAGCGCAGGGCCCACGTCAGCGACGACACCGACGACGTGGACGCCGGTGACCGGGGCGACGCCCCCAAGGAGTCGCGCACCACCTACCGCTACGACGACGGCCTGGTCGACTACGTCAAGCACCTCAACTCCTCCAAGCGCAGCGAGCCGGTGCACGAGGAGATCCTCGCCTTCGAGGCCGAGGCCGAGGACAAGCACATCAGCGTCGAGATCGCGATGCAGTGGACGGGCGCGTACTCCGAGAGCGTGCACACCTACGCCAACACCATCAACACCCACGAGGGCGGCACGCACGAGGAGGGCTTCCGGGCCGCGCTGACCTCGCTGGTGGGCCGGTACGCGCGCGACAACAACATGCTCAAGAAGGACGAGCAGATCACCGGCGACGACATCCGCGAGGGCCTGACCGCGGTCATCAGCGTCAAGCTCGCGGAGCCGCAGTTCGAGGGCCAGACCAAGACCAAGCTGGGCAACACCGAGGCGCGCGGCTACGTGCAGAAGGTGCTCGGCGACTCCCTCGGTGACTGGTTCGCCAGCCACCCGCGCGAGACCCGCGACATCATCCGCAAGGCGCAGCAGGCGGCGGCGGCGCGCGTCGCCGCCCGGCGCGCCCGCGAGGCCACCCGCCGCAAGGGGCTGCTGGAGTCCAACTCCATGCCGGGCAAGCTGCGCGACTGCAGCTCCAACGACCCGACCCGCTGCGAGATCTACATCGTCGAGGGCGACTCCGCCGGCGGCTCCGCGGTCGACGGCCGGGACCCGGAGACCCAGGCGATCCTCCCGCTGCGCGGCAAGATCCTCAACGTCGAGAAGGCGCGGCTGGACCGGGCGCTCGGCAGCGAGGCCATCCAGTCCCTCATCACCGCCCTGGGTACGGGCATCGGCGAGGACTTCGACCTCGCCAAGCTCCGGTACCACAAGATCGTCCTCATGGCCGACGCCGACGTCGACGGCCAGCACATCCAGACCCTGCTGCTCACCCTGCTGTTCCGCTACATGCGCGGTCTCGTCGAGGCGGGCCACGTCTTCCTCGCGCAGCCGCCGCTGTACCGGATCAAGTGGAGCAACGCCGAGCACGAGTACGTGTTCAGCGACCGCGAGCGCGAGGTGCTCACCGCAGCCGGGCTGTCGGCGGGCAAGCGGCTGCCCAAGGAGCAGTCGATCCAGCGGTACAAGGGCCTCGGCGAGATGAACTTCGACGAGCTGTGGGACACCACGATGGACCCGGCGACCCGGACCCTGCTGCGCGTCACCCTCGACGACGCCGCGGCCGCCGACGCCATGTTCAGCGTCCTCATGGGCGACGACGTGGAGTCGCGGCGCTCGTTCATCCAGCGCAACGCGAAGGACGTCCGCTTCCTCGACATCTGAGCGGGGCCGTCCGGTGCTCGGCACCGACCCCGCCGCCCCGCCGCCCCTCGAGCCCCACCCCTGACGGAGGCCCTCACCCGTGACCGACACCACCGACGTCCCGTCCGGCGACCGCATCGAGCCGGTCGACATCCAGCAGCAGATGCAGCGGTCCTACCTGGACTACGCGATGAGCGTCATCGTGGGCCGCGCGCTGCCGGACGTGCGTGACGGCCTCAAGCCGGTGCACCGCAGGGTGCTGTACGCGATGTACGACGGCGGCTACCGCCCGGACAGGCAGTACTCCAAGTGCACCCGGATCCTCGGCGACGTGATGGGTCAGTACCACCCCCACGGCGACAGCGCGATCTACGACACCCTGGTCCGGCTGGTCCAGAAGTGGATCATGCGGTACCCACTGGTGGACGGGCAGGGGAACTTCGGCTCGCCGGGCAACCTCGGCGCCGCGGCCCACCGCTACACCGAGTGCCGCCTGGCGCCCCTGGCGATGGAGCTCGTCCGCGACATCGGCGAGGACACCGTCGACTTCGGCGACAACTACGACGGTCGCACCCAGGAGCCGGTCGTCCTGCCGGCCCGCTTCCCCAACCTGCTGGTCAACGGCTCGGCGGGCATCGCGGTCGGCATGGCGACCAACATCCCGCCGCACAACCTGCGCGAGGTCGCCGACGCGGTGCAGTTCGCGCTGCAGAACCCCGACGTGTCCGGCCCGGAGCTGCTCGAGGCGCTGATGCAGCGCGTCAAGGGCCCGGACTTCCCCACCGCGGCCACGATCATGGGCTACCAGGGCATCGAGGACGCGTACCGCACCGGCCGCGGCTCGATCACGATGCGCGCGGTCGTCGAGGTCGAGGAGCTGCAGGGGCGGACCTGCCTGGTCGTGTCCCAGCTGCCGTACCAGGTCAACCCGGACAACCTGGCCGAGAAGATCGCGGAGATGGTCAAGGAGGGCCGGCTCGCCGGTATCGCCGACATCCGCGACGAGACCTCGGGGCGCACCGGCCAGCGCCTGGTCATCGTGCTGCGGCGCGACGCGGTGCCCAAGGTGGTGCTCAACAACCTCTACAAGCACACCCAGCTGCAGTTCAACTTCAGCGCCAACATGCTCGCCCTGGTCGACGGGGTGCCCCGCACGCTCAGCCTGGACGGGTTCGTCACGCACTGGATCGACCACCAGCTCGAGGTCATCCAGCGCCGGACCGCGTACCGGCTGCGCCAGGCCGAGGAGCGGCAGCACCTGCTCATCGGCTACCTCAAGGCGCTCGAGGCGCTCGACGACGTGATCGCCCTCATCCGGCGCTCCGCCACCGTCGAGGACGCCCGCAACGGCCTCATCGAGCTGCTCGACATCGACGAGACGCAGGCGCGAGCCATCCTCGCGCTGCAGCTGCGCCAGCTCGCCGCCCTGGAGCGGCAGAAGATCGCCGACGAGTACGAAGAGCTCACCGCGCAGATCGAGGACTACCGCGACATCATCGCCCGCCCGGAACGGCAGCGGGAGATCGTGTCCACCGAGCTCGCGGCGATCGTCGACAAGTACGGCGACGACCGCCGCACCCGCATCGTCCCCGCCGCCGGCGAGGTGTCGATGGAGGACCTCATCCCCGAGGAGGAGGTCGTCGTCACCATCACCCGCGGCGGCTACGCCAAGCGCACCCGCGCCGACGCCTACCGGGCCCAGCGCCGAGGCGGCCGCGGCATCCGGGGGGCCTCGCTGCGCGGGGACGACGTGGTGGAGCACTTCTTCACCACGAGCACCCACCACTGGCTGCTGTTCTTCACCAACCTCGGTCGGGTGTACCGGGCCAAGGCCTACGAGCTGCCCGAGGGGGCACGGGACGCCAAGGGCCAGCACGTGGCCAACCTGCTGGCGTTCCAGCCGGACGAGACGATCGCGCAGGTCCTCGACATCGAGGACTACGACCAGATGCCGTACCTGCTCCTGGCCACCCGGCAGGGCCTGGTCAAGAAGTCCCGGCTGGGCGACTACGACTCGCCGCGTTCGGGCGGGCTCATCGCGGTCAAGCTCCGCGACGGCGACGAGCTGGTCGCTGCGCGGCTGGTCGACGCCGAGGACGACCTCCTGCTGGTCAGCCGCAAGGGCATGAGCATCCGGTTCACCGCCGACGACGACCAGCTGCGCCCCATGGGTCGCGACACCTCCGGCGTCCGCGGGATGGGCTTCCGTGCGGGCGACGAGCTGCTCGCGGCGTCGGTGGTCCCGGCGGGCTCGACGGGCGACGTCGTGGTCGTGACCGACGGCGGGTACACCAAGCGCACGCCGGTCAGCGACTACCGGGTGCAGGGGCGCGGCGGCTTCGGGATCAAGGTCGCCAAGGCCAGCGACGAGCGCGGCGACCTGGTGGCGGCCCTCATCGCCGGCGAGTCCGACGAGCTGCTCGTCATCATGGGCTCGGGCCGCGTGATGCGGACCCGGGTGGCGGACATCCGTTCCAGCGGCCGCGACACCTACGGCGTCATCCTCACCAAGCCCGGCGAGGGCGACGCGGTCCTGGCGGCGACGCTCAACAGCGAGGTCCGCATCGACGACGAGGTCGGCGTCGACGCGCCCTCGGACACCGACGCCGACCAGGCGGTCGCCGAGCCGGCAGGAGCCGCCACGGACCCTTCGATGACTGATCAAGGCACCGACGAGGTACCGTCATCCGATACGGGGCCCTCGGGTCCGACAGGTGACGACACGGGAGGTGACGGGTGAGCACGACCGATCCCGGTCCCACGTCCCCCACCACGGTGGGGTCCCGTCCGGGGGGCGGCCAGCAGCGTCCTCAGCCCGACAGCAGCCCTCGCGGCTCCTCGCCGGTCCGGACCTCAACATCTCAGGCCCGCCCTGCCGACACCGGCGCGCAGGCCGCCGCGGGCACGCAGGCACCCAGCCGCCCCGCCCCCGGCGGGGCCTCGCGTCCTGGAGAGAACGGCCGCGGCGGGCAGCCGGGTGCACGCCCGGGCCAGGGCCGTCAGACCGGCACCCAGCCGGGCACGCGTCCGGACCAGGACGGGAAGGCCGGCGGGCAGCCCGGTGGGCGCATCTTGCCCCCTCCGGCACCGGGCAAGGCACGTCCCGGCCAACCCCCGGTGGGCCAGGCCCGTCCGGGGCAGCCGGGTCAGGCGCGGTCCCCGCGTCCCGGTCAGCCGGTGGCCGGAGCGGTCCGTCCGGGGCGCCCCGGCGTGCAACGCGGACCGCGAAGGGCCCGCCTGTCCCTGGCCCGCCTCGACCCGTGGTCGGTCCTCAAGCTGTCGTTCCTGCTCTCGGTCGCGCTCGGCATCGTCGGTGTGGTCGTCACGGCGGTGCTGTGGAACGTCGTCAACGGCATGGGCGTGTTCTCCGACCTCAACTCGGTCGTCGGGCAGGTCCAGGGCGACAGCGCCTTCGACGTCTACGACTACGTCGGCTTCGAGCGCATGGTGTCGGCGTCGGTCGTCATCTCGGTGGTGAACGTCGCGATCATCACTGCGTTGGCCACGCTGTTCGCGTTCATCTACAACATCTCGTCAGGGCTGGTCGGCGGGCTGCACGTCACCCTCACCGACGAGTGACCCCCGGCGCCCCGCACCCCCGCTGATTTCGGCGGGGGTACGGCGGTCGGGTACCCTCGCTCCTGCGCGCGAGCGCACCGGGCCTATAGCTCAGTCGGTCAGAGCGCTTCCCTGATAAGGAAGAGGTCGGTGGTTCAAGTCCACCTAGGCCCACCCGAAGTTCCGCCGGTCCTCGTTGGGCTCATGGCCCGTGCCTGACCTACCGGCACGGGCCGTCGGGGTCAGCAGACCAGGGTCGTGCAATGCGCCGGAACCGCTGTCGTGCGTTGCCACGGCAGGACCGTCCCCTCGGGTGCCGGCCCGGCGCCCCTACCCGGGTCTGCCGGAGGTACGACCGGCGAGGCCCGCTTCGTGACCAGGTCGAGACCTGCCGAGCCACCCGCCGCCCGGCCCGCCGCCTGCTCGAGGTGCCGCCGGCGTCAGGTCCGGCGATCCTGGTCAGCGGCGGCACGACGGAGCATCCTGTAGCGGCACGTCCGCCGAGGAGAGGGGTTCGTCGTGGGGGCTCGGAGCGTCGCGACCGACGGGGCGACGGCCGGGGTGGTGCCGGTGCCACGCCTGCCCGGGAGCCCGGTGCTGGGAGCGGCCCTCGACCTGCGCAGGGACCCGCTCGGCACCCTCCGCAGGGCTGAGCGCACGGGTCCTGTGGTCCGGATCGACGCAGGCCCGCCCGGCTGGCGCCACGTGCTGTACGGCGTGTTCCACCCGGACGGGGTCGAGCAGGTCCTCGTGCACGACGCGCACCGGCTCACCAAGCAGGCCCCGCAGTACCGCGAGCTGCGCGCCGCCCTGGGGGACGGGCTGTTCACCAGCGAGGGCGAGACGTGGCACCGGCAGCGCCGTTTCGTGGCGCCGGTCCTCACGCGCCGTCGGATCCTCGGGTCGTACGCGCCCGTGGCCGTCGAGGAGATGCAGACGGTGGCGCGGCGCTGGCAGGGCGGCGGCGTCGTCGACGTGCACGCCGAGATGGTCGGCTTCACGGTGCGGTTCATCACGCGGGTGCTGCTGGGGGTGGACGTCCAGGACGCGCTGCCGGTGCTGTCGGCGGTGGCCGACGACTTCAACCACGGCGTGCGGCTGCGCTCCGCCTCACCGCACCCGCTGCCGATGTGGGTGCCCACCCGCACCAACCGCCGCCTGGGTGCGGCCATCCGCGCCCACCGCGCGCTCGTGGACGAGGTCGTGGCCGGCCGGCGGGCCTCGGGCGCGGCCGGCGACGACCTGCTCGGGCTGCTCCTGGCCGCACGCGACCCCGACGCGGACGGCACTGGCCAGGCTCGTGCGTCGTTGTCGGACACCGAGCTCACCGACCAGGTCCTCGCGTTCCTGCTGGCCGGCCACGAGACCACGGCGACCGTCCTGGCCCTGTCCCTGCTGCGTCTGGCTGCGGACCCGCACTGGCAGCAGGTCCTGCACGACGAGGTCGACGAGGTCGTGGGCGACCGGCCGCCCACCGCCGAGGACCTGCCGCGCCTGGTCTGGACGGAACGCGTCGTGAAGGAGGTGCTGCGGATGTGGCCGTCAGCACCCACCACGGTGCGGTTGGCGCCCGAGGGCGACACGGTCCTGGGGCACCGCCTGCCGCCGGGCGCGGTGGTGCTCGTCTCCCCGTACGCCACCCACCACTCACCGGACCTGTGGCCCGAGCCGGACCGGTTCGACCCCGAGCGCTTCTCCGACCCGCTCCCGGGCGGGCACCGCTACGCCTGGTTCCCCTTCGGTGCGGGACCGCACGCGTGCGTGGGCGCCCAGCTGGCGATGGTGGAGGCGACGCTGGGCCTGGCGGTGCTGCTGCAGCGCTTCACCCTCACGACCGAGCTGGCGGAGCCGCCCGTGGACATCGGGATCGTGCTGCGCCCGGCGGGGCCGCTGCCGGTGCGGGTGACGGCGCGAGGCTGACGCGCCACCGCTCGAGAACCGCGTCGACGTCCATGAGCCCGACCGTCATGGGAGGTCCGCCGGTGGCCGGCCGACGGAACCCCTCCCGGACCGCAGCGTTGAACGTCTCGACGACGTCACGCACCTGCTGCTCGGTCGACAGCGAGCCCAGGCTCGCCATCAGCTGCTCGCGCTCCCGCCGCAGCCGCAGCGGGACCGGGAGGGCGACCGACAGGTCGATGCCTTCTCGCCGGGCCAGGTCGGCGACGCAGCGCTCGGCCGACCACGGACGATCGAGGTCGTTGATCGGCTTGCCGGCACCGGGCAGGTCGTCGAAGGCGCCACGGGCCTGCGCCTCCCGGATCTGGCGCTCGGTCCAGTCCTGGAACGACTCCTCGACCGGCTTGCGTCGGGTCACCAGGACAGGGTGCCAGGGCGGTCCGGTCGCGCGCAGCCCACGTGTAGCCTGGCCGGGCCGCTGTCCGCAGGACGTGGTGCCCGCCGCCGGACCACAGCTCAGGAGCACGACGTGAAGCGCATCCTCGTCGCAGCATTCGCCAGCGTCGCGGCCTTCGCCGCCTGGCGCCGGTGGACGGACCGCAAGCACGAGGCCGAGCTCTGGGCCGAGGCGACCGACCCGGTCTGAGGCGCCCTACTCGCGCCACTCCTCCCGGACCGGCTTGACCGACCAGGGCACGCCCAGGTCGCCGATCGGGCGCTCGTGGGCGACGAAGCTCCCGCGGTAGCCGAACAGTGGGCCGAGCCGGCGGTTGTGGACGACCACCTCTATCCGGTGGCGGCCGGCGTCGTCGTCGTACCACTCGTGCACGTCGCCGTAGACGGAGAAGGACATCGGGAAGCGGAACGCGACCGGTCCCTCGTAGAACCGCTGGGCGCCGGTACGCAGCCGGATGCCGCCGGCTTCGTCCACCTTGAGGAAGACGTCGGCCGCGAGGTGCTGGTGGGTGCCGAGGTAGTCCACGACCCGGCCGCGCCGCTCGCTCCACACCATCGTCGCATCGAACCGGCGGCGAAGCGTGGGCAACTGGAAGGTGCGCAGGAACGTCACCGTCTCGCGGCCGAACCGGTCGACGTAGGGCCAGTTCTCGATCGTGAACGGCACGTCGCGCCCCGAGTCGGGAAACATGATGTTCCGCCAGGTGCCGAAGCGCAGGAACGGGTGCGTCCAGGCCGGCCCCGGCCAGATGTCGTCCATGACCCCCACGCCGACCGAGCCGTGGCCACTGGTCGACGACAGCCCGAACCTGGCCTGTATCTGCGGGTGCAGCCGGTCGAAGTCGTCGCCCAGGGCGCGCTGGTAGATCGAGGTCACGCTGGGTCCTGGAGGGTGCGCAGCGTCGATGGAGCGCGGCGACCGGTGTCGTCGGGCGGGGTGCGGAGGCAGCGGGACGCCCGTGGGGCGCCCGGGAACGCCGGAGCGAGAGCGGTCACGGTCACGGCGAGCGCCATCCCGACGCCGGCCACCGGACCGGTGGCGACGTCGGGAACGAGCCGCCCTCGGTCTGGGCTACCGTTGACCCCGGTCGCGGCTGAGTCCGTCGACCGAGCCCGGTCGGCCGGGGGGCGTGGCGCAATTGGTAGCGCACCTGCTTTGCAAGCAGGGGGTTAGGGGTTCGAGTCCCCTCGCCTCCACCCAGGCCAGGGCCCCTCTCGTCTCGCCGCGAAGGGGTCCTGGCCTGCCTGTGCAGCAGCGAAGCACAGCAGCCGGGACGGCTCACGCCCATGACAGAGCCTCGTCCAGCCGACCGAGCGCCTTGCGGCTGGACGCCCACGTCACCTCCGCGCACATGGTCATCGTCACGGTGATGTGGCTGTGCCGCAGGATCTGCATCGCCACCCGCGGGTGCACGTCGAGAGCCGCGAGCGAAGATCCGCAGGTGCGCCGGGTGGCATGCACACGCACCTCACGCACGCCGGCCGCACGGTGCCTGCACCCGAACCGACCCGAACGACCGATCAAGACCGCCGACGCGGACGGGAGTACCACCGCCCTGGGCGGCGGGAGGTCAGAAGGACCCGCAGTGAATCACGTCGCGGGCCCTCCCGTCGGCCACGGTGCCCAGCGAGAGCGGGACACGTCGGGTAGCGCCTTGGTCACCCCACCCAGAAGGTCTGCCCGGTGCGTGTGGCGTAGAACTTGCCCTGGACGGAACCGTAGCCAACGTGCCACCAGCCCCACCAGTAGCGCTTGTAGCACTTGACACTGGCCGTGAACGTGGTCGTGCGATACAGGTTCACCCTCGGGTAGACGATGTTGTCCCCGTGGTCGTATCCCGATGTCTGCCAGCTCGTGCCGTCGACGTTCGCCAAGATGCCACGGACACTGTTCGTTCCGCAGACCCGGTTGTTCACCACCACGTAGACATTTCCGTCAGCGGCTTGCGCTGGGGCAGACACGAAGAGGCCAAGGGGGACGATCAGGGCCACGAGCACAGCGAGTAGTCGTTGCTTCACGTGGAGCTCTTTCGTTAGCCGATGAGGGTGAGCGCAAGCTAGCGGCTGGCCACCGTCCTTGCCCCAGGAACGGCGAGATCACCGAGCTCGTGGTCAGAGGTGTCCCTACCACTGGAACCCCTTCGATGCCGAGGTCCGCCGGCGAGTGCACGCAGCCCTCGAAACGCCCACCGAGGTGCTGGCAGAGGGTCAGGGGTTCGAGTCCCTCGCCTCCACCCGGACCAGGACCCCTCGTCTCGCCGCGATCGGGTCCTGACCTGCTCCGTGGTGCGGCAGCGGCAGCCCGACGTCAGCGTGTGCTGACGTGCACGTGGTCGTAGTGGTTGGCCGTCGTGCTGCCGCGGTCCTCCATGTACTTCCACGCGCCGGCGGAGCTCCCGGCCGGCCAGTACTGCTGCTGGTAGATGAGGTAGGTGATGCCTAGCTCGCCGGTCCGGGCCTGGAGGAACCGGGCGATCTCCCAGCCCGCCTCGCCGGAGACCATGATGTCGACCGCGCGGCCGCTGCCGTGGTCGCCGTCGTCGCCGGGGCGAAGGCCTCCGAAGGCGGACACCGAGCCACCGAAGGACGCGCACACGGCCCGGTACACGGCGCGGGCGTTCTCGCGCAGGTTCGACTCGATGCCGGAGCTGATCGAGCACGGGGCGTCCGACACGGCGGCAGGCGCCGCAGCGGCCGGCGCGGCAGCGGCCTCGACGGGGGCCTGTGCCTCGGGCTGGGGCTCGGACTCCGACAGGTACCTGCCGTTGACCCAGCCGGCCTGTCCGTCGACCACGACCTGGGTCCAGCCCTCGGCGGAGGCGCCCGTGACGTCGACCGTGGCGCGAGCCGCGAGCGAGCCGATGCGCTCGGTGTCGACGGTGGGCCCCGACCGGACGTTGACGTCCCTGGTCACCCACAGCTGACCGGTGACGGCGGGCAGCGGCGGGGGAGGTGGCGGCTCGGGGGCGACGACGGGCTCCACGACAGCGGGCTCCGCGACGACGGGCTCGGCGACGGGAGGCTCCGGCGCCGGGGGCTCGGTCGTCGGTTCGGCAGCGACGGACGGCGCGGCGGCCTCGCGAGCCACACCGCGGCTCGCCTCAGCCTCGTCCCGACCCAGCATTGCCGCCACCGTCGCCGCGTCGGCGGTGGCGCGCGGGAGCGCGGGGAGCTCCGGTGCAGGCGTGCCGGCCGGGACAGCGGCCAGCAGCATGGGTCCGACGAGCATGGTCGTGGCTACCGCGACACCCACCACGGGCTGCGTGCGGGGTCGCCGGACAGGCGCGACACGATGACGGCCTCGGGCCACGTGTTCCTCCGGTGATCGACGGCAGGGCTCCGGCAGACTAACCCGTGGTCGCGGCCACGCCGATTCGCCCGGTTCCCCGAGGCCGACCGGACGTCTTCCCGCGTAGCGTTCGCTCCTGGGCGGGCGGCGCCTGGAGGAGGTCGTGATGGCACGGACGAGGTCCTGGGTGTCGCGCAGGCAGGCCGACCGCCCGGAACCGTCGGGCAACGGCGTCACCGGCGTCACCGGCGTCACCGACGCACCGCGACCCGCAGCCCCGACCGACGTCGAACGGGCCATCGCTGACTGCGCGGTGTACACCGGGGACGGTCGGCTGGAGGGCCGCCTGCCGCTGCACGACGCGGTCCCCACCGCCGAGGGCATGGACGGCTTCGTCTGGGTCGGCGTCCAGCAGCCCAGCCACGAGGAGTTCGCGGAGATCGCCGCAGCGTTCCGGCTGCCGCCGCTCGCGGTGGAGGACGCCATCAAGGCCCACCAGCGCCCCAAGCTCGAGGTCTACGACGACGTCGTGTTCGCCGTGCTCAAGCCCATCCGCTACGTCGACTCCGACGAGGTCGTCGAGGTCGCCGAGATCGCCGTCTTCGTCGGCAGGACGTTCGTCGTCACGGTCCGGCACGGCGTGAGCGACGTCCTCGCCGGCGTCCGGCATGACCTCGACGGGGCGCGCGAGGGCCACGACCTGCTGGCGCACGGCCCTGCGGGCGTCCTCTACGCGGCGGCCGACCGCGTCGTCGACGCCTACGCCGAGGTCGCCGACGCGATCGACATCGACATCGAGGAGATCGAGGCCGAGGTGTTCGGCGGGGACGAGGCGGACCACGCCCAGCGCATCTACAAGCTCAAGCGCGAGGTCCTGGAGGTCCGTCGGGCGGTCGCCCCGCTGGACCGGCCGCTGCAGCGGCTCAGCGAGAACGAGCTGCCCCACGTCCCCGAGGGCCTGCGGCACTTCTTCCGGGACGTCCACGACCACGCCCTGCGGGCGGCGGAGCGGGTGGAGAGCCACGACCGGCTGCTCAGCGACGTGCTGGCCGCGGACCTCGCGCAGGTCAGCGTCAGGCAGAACCGCACGGCGGTCCGGCAGAACGAGGACATGCGAAGGATCAGCGCCTGGGCCGCCATCGCGCTGGTGCCGACCGCCATCGCCGGGATCTACGGCATGAACTTCGAGTTCATGCCCGAGCTCACGTGGCGGTACGGCTACCCGGCGGTGCTCGGGACCATCGTCGTCATCTGCCTGGGGCTCGCCCGGCTGTTCCGACGCAACGGCTGGTTGTAGCGGTGCCGTCCGCGCGCGTCAGCCCCGCCGTACCACCCACTGGTCCTGCACCAGCGCGAACCCGCACCGTCGGAGCACGCGCGCGGACGTCGAGCCGACGGAGGCGGTGACGCCCACCAGGTCGCACCCGGCCTCGGCGGCCAGACGGAGGCGGTGCCGGACGAGCGCGGTCTGGACCCCTCGGCGGCGCTCCGCTGGGACCGTGGCGGCCGCACCCAGCCAGCCGGTCCGCCCCGCACCTGTCTGGACGACCGTGAGCGAGCCGCAGCCCACCGGCCGTCCGTCGAGCACCGCGACGAGCTGCGTCGTCCCGGTGGCAGTCCGGTCCGCAGCCATGAACTCGTCGCTCGTCACGCGGTCGCCACCGGCCGCGACGAACTCGGCGACCATCACGTCGGCGGCCTGCCCGGCCAGGACGTGGTCCTCACCCACCGTGAGGACCTCCACCGGTGACCCGGTCGCCGGTGCAGGCTCGCCCCGCGGGTCGACCGCCATCACCGACCGGCACCAGGCCGGCACGAACCCGGCGGACCCCAGCGCCGCTGCTGTCTCCTCCGGCGCCCAGGACGACAGCTGTACCGCGGCAGGCAGGCCGGCGTCCGCGTAGTGCCGGACGACATCCGCCACGTCTGCCGCGGACAGCACGTCGAGGGTCGTGCCGACGGCCCGGTTCACGTACCGACCGACTCCGGTCACCACGAGGAGGCCCCGACCGAAAGGGCTGGCGGTCGGCACGGGATCCCGGCAGCCGGCGACGACGAGCCCTTCGACCAGCCGGGCGTCCGTGACCGCCTCGACCTGCTCCAGACGCTCGACCAGGGGGCGGTCGACGACGATCACGTGCCGCACGTCCGCACCCTGGCGGCCGGCTGGACGACTGCCCCCTCGCACCGCGGAGCGCCACCCCCGAGGGATGGCGCTCCGCTCCGGTCTGTGCTGACGGTGCCTCGCTCAGGCCCTGTCGTCCGTGGCGCCGTCGCTCGTGGCCCCGTCGTCGGTCACGCTGTGCTCACCGGGGGCGATGTCGGCGATGTCCGTCTCGGGACGCTGCTCGTCGTCGTCCTCGGTCCCCGTGGTCTCGGGGGCAGGGTCGTCCCCGTCCACCGGTCCGGGAGCGACCGGCTCGACGGTCGACGGGTTGACCGCCGCGCCGGCGTCGGCCGGTGTGCTGGTCGGCTGCACCGGGGCCGGCGGGTACGTCGGGTAGGGCTGCGCCCACGGGTCGGTCGCGTCGTCCTGGCGGCGCAGCAGCACCGCGACGACCGCGCTGACGGCGGCGGCGAGGCCGACGAAGACCAGCAGGCGGCGGCCCCTGCGCCTCCTGCGTGCGGCCTTGGGCGTGGCGACCGCGTCGCCCTTGAGGACCTGCACCGCACCGGTGCTCCGCTCGCCGGCAGCAGCCCGCGCGGCGGCGGCAGCGGTGGCGGCCGTGCCGACGGTCTCCACGACCTTGGGCAACCAGCCGTCGACGATGGTGTCGCGGGCGCTGTCGACCGCGGGCCCGATCCTGGTGGCGGCGGCCTCGACCTTGGGTGCTGCGTAGCTGGTGGTGAGCTCGGCGGCGTGGCGGAGCTCCCCTTCGGCCCACTCGCCCGCGTGCTTGACCTTGGGCGCGGCGTAGTCGGTGGCCAGCTTGATCTTGGGACCGGCGAAGTCCGTCGCGAGCCTGACCTTCGGCTCGGCCCAGTCGCGGGCGGCCTCGACGCGCAGCCGGCCTGCGGCCTCCGCGGCGGAGGCGGCAGCGCCCGCGGCTGCTGTCGCCCTGGTGGCGGCGCGCGCGGCGTCCTTCTCAGCCTTGCGCGCCTTGGTGGTCGTCCTCGACATGGATCCTCCCGAGGTCGTCGTCATGCACAGGACACGGTGCCCCTGCGCCCCATCCTGCCGGTACTCCACGCTCGGCGCACGGCCTGTGGCCGACCCGGGTCCCGGCGTCCGTCCGACGGCTTGGCGCCTGAGACACTGGCGCCATGCTTGCGACCCAGACCGCGACCATCCGCACATCCTCAGGTGACATCCGGGTGGAGCTGTACGGCAACCACGCCCCCAAGACCGTGGCCAACTTCACGGGGCTCGCCACCGGCGAGAAGGAGTGGACGGACCCCACCACGGGGCCACGCGCACGGACCCGTTCTTCGACGGCCTCGCCTTCCACCGCGTCATCGACGGCTTCATGGTGCAGGGCGGCTGCCCGCTCGGCACCGGCACCGGCGGGCCCGGCTACACCTTCGACGACGAGATCCACCCCGAGCTCGACGTTCGGCGAGCCCTACCTGCTGGCCATGGCCAACGCCGGCAAGCGCGATGGGCAAGGGCACCAACGGCTCGCAGTTCTTCATCACCGTCGTGCCGACCCCGCACCTGCAGGGCAAGCACACCATCTTCGGCAAGGTCGCCGACGCCGAGTCCCAGGCGGTCGTCGACGCCATCGCGGCGACGCCGACCGACCAGCGTGACCGGCCCCTGCAGGACATCACCATCACCGGTGTCGAGCTCTCCTGAGCCCTCCGGGCCGGCCGGGACCGACGGTCCCGGCCGGCCCGAGCGGGGCGCCAGCCGGTCTGCCCCCGTCACCCCGGCCGGGTCTCCTATGTCCGCTGCCAGCGCTGCGAGCGCCCGGTCTGCCCGGCCTGCCAGCGTCCGGCCGCGGTCGGTGTCCACTGCGTGGACTGCGTGCGGGCCCAGCCCGCCGTCACCGCCCGCACGGTCGCCGGCGCCCCGTGGGCACCGGCCGCCCGCCTGGTCACCCAGGCCCTGCTCGGCCTGCTCGTCGTCGTGTGGCTGGGACAGCTGGTCCTGCCCGGGCTCACCGGTGCGCTGGGCTTCGTGCCGTCCCTCTCGCGGCGGAGCCGTGGCGCTTCCTCACCTTGGGCCTCGTGCACTCCCCGGGCCTGCCGCTGCACCTGATGCTCAACGGCCTCGCGCTGTGGGCCGTCGGGCGTGAGGTCGAGGACGTGCTGCGGGCGCTGGCGCTATGCCGCGCTGCTCGTGCTCTCGACCTTCGCCGCCTCGCGTGGGCGTGCTCTGGCTGACCCCGGTGACACCCGGGGCCTGGGACGGCACCACCGTCGGCGCCTCGGGTGCCGTGTTCGGCCTGCTCGGCACCGGGCGTCTGCTCGAGCACCGTCGCGGTGGGCAGGTGGGCCGCCAGGTGGGCGTGCTCGTCGCGCTGGCCCTGGCCGGGTTCCTCGTGCCGCTCATCTCCTGGCAGGGCCACCTCGGCGGGCTGGTCGGCGGTCTGATGGTCGGCGCCGTGCTGGTGCGTGCACCCAGGGCCCACCGCACCCGGTGGCAGGTGCTGGGACTCGTCGCCGTGGTCGCGGTCCTGACCGGGCTGACGGTGCTGAGGTGGGTCCTCGTCGGCCCCGCCGGGCTCGTGTGACCGCTCACCGACGGGTTATCCACACTGTGGACAACCGCTGGGGACAACTTCCACCCGTGTAGTTCCGCAGGTCAGCGCCAGCGAGTGGTCATCAGGAAGCCGACCATCGCGATGCGCGAAGCCGACACCCAGGTTCCACAGCCCGATGCCCGGGACGGGGTACTGCCTGCTGGGTGATGTAGAAGACGACGATCCAGATCAGCCCGATCACCATGAGCGCGACCATGACCGGCGCGTACCACGCGGGTTGGGCTTGGGCACCGCAGGTGCGGCGGGCGTCGTGGTGGCGGGGGTCGCCGGCTTCTTGCGGCGGCGGGACTCGGGCACGACAGCTCCTCGGTGCATGGGCCCAGGTCCGTCCGCTGGGCGTCGGGTGCCAGGGTACGGCGACGAGCAGGCTGCGCGGCGGGTGACAATGTCCAGGATGACCGAGGCGAGCGGGGCAGGACCCGCAGAGGAGCCCGGACGCGGGCCGGACGGGGGGCGCCCGCCGGTGTGCCCGGCCGCGAGCACGCTGCTGTCCCGGCTCCGCCAGGGGCCGGGCGCCGGTGTCGCCGTCGTGCTCGGGGCGGCCGGCCTGCTGTTCGTCGCCTCGGGCAGCACCGCCCAGGGCACCGACCTGCGCGACGACAGCGCCGACCTGGCCTCCCTGGTCGGCCGACGAGCGCAACCGTGCCGACCGGTCGAGCTCCGTGGTGGACTGCTGCGTGGGAGGTCGAGACGCTGGAGGCAGGTACCCGGCGTCAGCGACCCCGCGCTCGCGGCGGCCGTCGAGGAGATGAGCGCAGCCGCCGGCATGCAGGCCGTCCGGGGGCCCGCCGTCCGCGTCGTGCTCGACGACGCCGACTTCCCGGCCCAGCCGCGCGGCCCTGGCGGGCTCGCCCGACGACCTGGTCGTGCACCAGCAGGACGTGCAGGCCGTCGTCAACGCGCTGTGGCTGGGAGGGGCCGAGGCGATGCAGCTCATGGACCAGCGGCGTCATCTCCACCAGCGCGGTCCGCTGCATCGGCAACACGCTCAGCCTGCAGGGCCAGCCGTACTCGCCGCCCTACGTCGTCACCGCCATCGGGGACCCCGACGCCATGCTGGCCGCCCTCGCCGAGGCCGAGCGGGGTGAGGACCTGAAGGCGTTCAGGGACGCGGTGGAGGCGTTCGGGCTGGGGTACGACGTCGACAGCGTCGGGCGGGTCGAGATCCCGGCCTACTCCGGTCCGCTGGAGCTGCGGCACGCCCAGGTCCGGACCACATGACCGCAGGTGAGACCGAGCCGTCACGGGACCGGGGGTGAACGGCGTCCGGCTCGTGGTGCGGAGCGTCGGCGAGCTGCTGGTCACCGCCGGGGTCCTGGTGCTGCTCTTCCTGCTCTGGCAGCTGTGGTGGACCGACGTGGTCGCCGACCGGGCGCAGGAGCGCACCACGGACGCCCTGATCGAGCAGTGGGACGCCGGCGCCGGACCGGCGGGTGAGGAGCCCGACCGTCCGCGTGGAGCAGCCGGCCGCCCCCGAGGAGCAGGCCGAGGTCCTGCAGGCGCTGCCCGGGGAGGCGCTGGCGGTCTGCGTGTCCCGGCCTTCGGCGCCGACTGGGTGCGGCCGGTGCTCGCGGGCACCGGCACCGAGGTGCTGCAGCAGGGCGTCGGGCACTACGACGGGGCAGCGCATGCCCGGCGAGGTGGGCAACTTCGCCGTCGCCGGGCACCGCACCACCTACGGCGCCCCGTTCAACCCGATCGCCGAGCTCGCCGTCGGTGACGCGGTGGTCGTCGAGACGGCCCACGCAGTTCCACGTCTACCGGGTGACCGGCAGCGAGGTCGTGCTGCCCGACCGACGTCGACGTCATCGCCCCCGTGCCGGACCGCCCGGGCGAGGCGCCGACGCAGGCGGTGCTCACGATGACCTCGTGCCACCCGATGTTCAGCGCGCGGCAGCGCTACGTCGTCCACGCGCTGCTGGAGAGCTCGACCCCGCGCGACGGACGGCCCCCCGGCGGTCCTGGCAGCCGGCGCGGGGGTGGGCTGATGTACAGCGCGCTGTGGCGGGTGCTGCCCGGGCCCCTGGCGGTGCGGCTGCTGCTGGCGGTGGTCCTGCTGCTCGCCGTGGTCGCTGTCTGCTTCGTGTGGGTGTTCCCCACCGTGGCGCCCTACCTGCCGTTCAACGAGACAGACCGTGGAGGACACCGGGACGTGACCACCACCCCCGACCGCGCTGCCGGGCCGACCGGTCCGCGCGTCCTCGTCGTGGACAGCTACGACTCCTTCGTGTTCACCCTGGTGGCGTACCTGCGCCAGCTCGGCGCGCAGGTGGACGTGGTCCGCAACGACGAGGTCGGTCCCGAGCACATCGACGGCTACGACGGCGTCCTGCTGTCGCCAGGTCCGGGCACCCCTGGCGAGGCGGGCATCCTGCGTGGCCGCGGTACGACGGGCGGCCGAGCGGGAGCAGCCCCTGCTCGGGGTGTGCCTCGGCCACCAGGCGATCGCCGAGGCGTTCGGCGCCACGGTCACCCACGCCCCGGAGCTGCTCCACGGCAAGACCAGCCCCGTGGTCCACGACGGCGACGGTGTGCTGGCCGGCCTGCCGTCGCCGTTCACCGCGACCCGCTACCACTCCCTCGCCGTCGTCGACGAGACGATCCCCGACGAGCTCCGGGTCACCGGTCGCACCAGCAGCGGCGTGGTGATGTCGTTGCAGCACGACACGCTTCCCCTGTACGGGGTGCAGTTCCACCCCGAGTCGGTGCTCACCGAGGGCGGTCACCTGCTGCTCGCCAACTGGCTCGCGGTGCTGGGCGACACCGACGCGCCGGCGCGGGCCGCGGGCATGAGCCCGCTCGTGACGCGCTGAGGCTCGACCGGCTGCTCAGCCGTTCCCGGTCGGCTGCCCGCTCGGCTCGCCCGTCGGCTCCTGCGTGGGCGCCCGCGCTCGGCTCCTGGGTCGGGGTGAAGGTCTCCGTCACGGTCGACGGTGCCGGCGGCGGCGCCACGGCGACCGTGAGCGTGACGACGCTCACCGATGTCGAGCCGTCGCGTCTCGGTCCCGCCCTGGCCGAGGACCGTGCCCGGCGCCTCCGGGCTCTCCTCGTTCTCCGTGGTCACGTCGAAGCCGGCGTCCTGCAGGGCCTGGATGGCCTCGGCCTGCGGCCTGCCGATGACCGACGGGACGGTGTTCTGCCCGCTGCGCGAGCACGAGGGTGACGTCCGCACCCTCCTCGACGGTCTCCCCCTGCGCCGGCTCGCTGCGCAGCACGAGGCCCGCGCGGCGGTCTGCGCGTCGTCCTCCTCGGTCGTCCCGGCGAACGTCAGCCCCGCGCCGATCAGGGCGTCCCTGGCCTCGGCCTGCGACAACCCTTCCAGCTGGGGCACGGCCACCTGCCCGGGCCCGACCGCCACGGTCAGGGTGATCTCGGTGGTGACCGGGGATGGTCGTCACGGTGTCCGAGGGAGGCGGGTCCTGCGCTGTGACCACCCCGGCCTCGGCGTCGGCCTCGGGGTCCTCCACCACGCCGATCTCGGTGAACCCGGCGGCCTGGCAGCTGGCTCTGGGCCTCGGCGACCTGCAGCCCGACGACGTCGAGCATCCGGACCTGGTCGACCTGGTCGTCGTCGCCCGCCCCGAGGAACAGGTAGAGCAGCGCGGCGATGGCCGCCAGCGCCAGCATCACCAGCAGCACGTACAGCCAGGCCCGGCGCGGCTCCTCCGGCTCGTCCTGCCGCAGGACGCTGCGTCGTCGGGCTCGCTCCAGCCCGGGGTCGGGCGCCATGACGGGGACCGGCGCGGTCCTCGGCACGCGCGTGGTCATGGCGGTGGTGTCGGCTACCGCCGCTGCGGCCACCCCGCCGACCCCGGCCCCGGCCAGGGGTAGGGCCTGCACCGGCAGGCCCGGTCGCGACCCGGTCCAGGTCGGCGACGAACGCATGCGGCGTCCTGGTAGCGGTCCTCACGGGACTTGGCGAGCGAGCGCAGGACGACGGTGTCCAGGTCGCGCCGGCACGTCAGGGTTGAGGCGTGCTCGGCGGCCGCGGGCGTCTCCCCGACGTGCTGGTAGGCCAGCGCGAGGGCGTTCTCGCCGACGAACGGCGGCCGCCCGGTCAGCAGCTCGTACAGCAGGCAGCCGGCTGAGTACAGGTCGGAGCGCTCGTCGACGGTCTCGCCGCGCGCCTGCTCCGGTGACAGGTACTGCGCGGTGCCCATCACGGCGTTGGTGCCGGTCATGGTGGCCGAGGTGTCGGCCATGGCCCGCGCGATGCCGAAGTCCATCACCTTGATCTCGCCGGCGTCGGTCACCATGACGTTGGCGGGCTTGATGTCGCGGTGGATGATCCCGCCGCGGTGGCTGTACTGCAGCGCGTCGAGGACGCCCGCGCATGATGCGCATGGCGTCGTCGACGTCCAGCGGCGAGGACTCCTGGAGGATCTGCTTGAGGGTCCGGCCGTGCACCTGCTCCATGACGATGTACGGCTGGGGGGCGGGGGTGCCGTACGGGTCGGGTGCCGTGTCCTCGCCGGTGTCGTACACCGAGACGATGGCCGGGTGGTTGAGCGACGCCGAGGACTGCGCCTCGCGCTTGAACCGGGCCTGGAACGACGGGTCGCGGGCGAGGTCGGTGCGCAGCAGCTTGACCGCGACGCAGCGTCCGAGCCGGGCGTCCTGGGCCGACCAGACCTCGGCCATTCCGCCGCGGCCGATCTGCTCGATGAGCTCGTAGCGCCCCCCGACGCGCCTGGGCTGTCCTGTGGTCTGGTCCGTCATCGTCCGTCCTCGTGGTCCGTGGTCCTCAGGGAGCCTGTCACATGCGGGAGGGGTGGCTGACCCGCGGCGGGTACGGGAGCCGGTGGTGCGGCGGACACGGCGCCCCCCAGCAGGCCCGCCTGCTGCAGCATCGTGGCCAGCAGCAGCAGCGCCAGCAGGGCGAGAGCGCCACCACGGGGGCCCGCAGCGGAGACCGCCACCGACGCCTGGGCGGCGCGGACCCCCGAGCACCGGACCTGCCTGCGCCGGTCGCCCGTGCCTCGGCCCCCCCGGCACCGGACGCCGTGGCGCGGGGCGGGGCGACGGGGATCTCGCGGGTGGTCCGGGCGGAGACCTGCCCCCCCGGGCGGGACCGGTCGGGTGCGGCGAGCACGCCGGGCCCGACGCGGCCGGACCCGGCGGAGGTGTCCGGGGTGGGGGTGGTCATGGCGGCGGCGGGCTCGGCCTGGGCGGCCTCCCCGTCGCCCTCGGGCTCCCAGCCCGTCGTGGCGGTCCCGTCGGCCACCGCCCGCAGCCGGGCCGCCACCTCCACGGCGGTGGGCCTGGCGGCCGGCTCCTTGGCCAGGCACCGCTCGACCGTCTCGCGCATCACCTCGCACACCGTCGCCGGCAGCGGCGGCGGCGCGGTCCTGCACGTGGGCCCGGGCCACCTCGGCGGGGCTGGCAGCCGTGAACGGCGGCTGCCCGGTCAGCAGCTCGTAGGCCACCACACCGAGGGAGTACACGTCGGAGGCGGTGGTCGCCCGCTCGCCCCGGGCCTGCTCGGGAGACAGGTACTCCGCGGTCCCCATCACCAGCCCGGTCCGGGTCAACGGCACGGCGTCGGCGGCGCGGGCGATCCCGAAGTCGGTCACCGTCACCGTCGTCGGGCCCGTCCTCGCTCGGGCTGTCGCACACCACGAGGTTGGCGGGCTTCACGTCCCGGTGCACCAGCCCGGTCCGGTGCGCGGCGCCGAGGGCGTCCGCGACCTGGGCGAGCAGCCTGGCCACCCGGTCTCCCGGCAGGGGCCCCTCGACCTGGAGCACCTCGCCGAGCGTCGTGCCCGTCGAGCAGGTCCATCACCAGGTACGCGGTGGCCGCCCCGCCGGTCAGCGCGGCCGCGTCCTCGCCGTAGTCGTGGACCGCTGCGACGTGCGGGTGACGGACGGAGGCCGCGTGACGGGCCTCGGTCCGGAACCGGTCCAGGAAGTCGGGGTCGTCGGCCAGCTCCGGACGGAGCACCTTCACGGCGACCTCCCGGTCGAGCCGGTCGTCGTGACCGCGCCAGACCTGACCCATGGCACCGGCGGCGACCTCGTCGAGCAGCCGGTAGCGACCGCCGAGGAGCAGGCCCTCGCTCATCGCCCGAGCACCGCCTGCATGACCTCGCGGGCGATCGGCGCCGCCACACGTCCGCCGCTGGCCTCGCTGCCGGCGCTGCCGCCGTTCTCCACGACCACCGCGACCGCGACCCTGCGGGTCGTCCGCGGGGGCGAAGGACGTGAACCAGGCGTGCGGGTCGGTGTCGTTGCCCGTCTGGGCGGTGCCCGTCTTCCCCGCCACCCCGACGTCCGCGATCCGGGCCGCGGTGCCCGAGCCGTCCTCCACGACGCCGACCATCATCTGCGTGAGCGCCTCGGCCGTCTCGGCGCTGACCGGCTGGCCGAGCGGCTGGGGCTGCACGTCCTCCACGACCTGCAGGTCGGGCGCCCGCACGGTGCGGACCAGCTGTGGCTCCATCAGCACGCCGTCGTTGGCGATCGCGGCGCTGACCATCGCGACCTGCAGCGGGGTGACGCGCACGTCGAACTGCCCGATGGCGGCCTGGGCGCTCTGCGGCGGGTTGAGGCCCTCCGGCACGGTCGACTCCTCGACCCGTAGCGGCACGCTCAGCGGGGTGTCGAACCCGAACGCCATCGCCTGCTCGCGCAGCGCGTCGCCGCCGAGGTCGATGCCGAGCTGGCCGAACGCCGTGTTGCACGAGATCCGCAACGCGTTCGCCAAGGTCGTCACGTCGTTCGGGCCGCACGGACCGTCGAACATAGTTGGGCAGCACGGCCGTGGTCTGCGGCAGCGTCCAGCTCCGCCGGACCGGGCAGCTCCGACTCCGGCGTGTACTCGCCCGCTCTCCAGGGCCGCGGCCGCCGTCACGAGCTTGAAGACCGACCCCGGCGGGTACGTCCGGCCCGGCGATGGCCCGGTTCTCCAGCGGCCGTTCGGGGTCGGCGTTGAGCGCCGCCCATGCGTCGCGGACGGCAGCCAGGTCGTGGGAGGCCAGCTGCGCGGGGTCGTACGACGGCTTGCTCACCAGGGCGAGGATGCGGCCGGTCGCAGGCTCGATGGCGACGACGGCACCCCGCTGGTCGCCCAGCGAGTCCCAGGCCGCCTGCTGCACCACCGGGTCCAGCGTGAGCTCGACCGACCCGCCCGCCGGGTCCTCACCGGTGAGGACCTGGCCGATCCGGCTGTAGAACAGGGAGTCGGCGGTGCCGGCCAGCACGTCGTTGCTGGCCCGCTCGATCGCGGACGTGCCGTAGACGATGGAGAAGAAGCCGGTGGCGTGCGCGTACTGCGGCCCGCCCGGGTACTGGCGCAGGTACTGGAAGTCCCCGCCCACCTCGGTGCTCTCGGCGACCGGCTGCCCGGCGACCACGATCGGCCCGCGCTCGCGCCCGAACTCGCGGTACACCTGCCGGACGTTGCCCTGACCGGCCGACACCGACGACGCCCCGACGTACTGGATCCACGACGTCGACAGCAGCAGGCTCGCGAAGAGCAGCGCCACCACGACCGACAGCCGGCGCAGCGGGGCGTTCACGACAGCTTCACCACCTGGGTGCGGGCGTCGTCGGCGGGCAGCGTCGGCGGCCGGGTCGTCGGCAGGTCGGGACGGCGGGCCAGGTCGGAGATGCGCAGCAGCAGGGCCACGACCACCCAGCTGCCCAGCACCGACGAGCCGCCGTAGGCCAGGAACGGCATGGTCAGCCCGGTCAGGGGGATCACGCGGGTCACCCCGCCCGCCACGACGAACACCTGCATGGCGATCGAGAACGACAGCCCGCAGGCCAGGAGCTTGCCGAAGCCGTCCCGGACGCCGATCGCGGTCCGGACGCCGCGCTGCACGAGGATCGCGTAGAGCATGAAGATGGCGAACAGCCCGGCGAGGCCGAGCTCCTCACCGAGCGCCGCGACGATGAAGTCGCTCTCCGCGAAGGGGATGATCTCGGGTCGCCCGCGGCCCAGGCCGGTGCCGAGCAGGCCCCCGTCAGCCATGCCGTACAACCCCTGGACCACCTGGTACGACCCGCCCCTGGCCTCGATCTGCGCCGGGTCGAAGGGGTCGAGCCAGACCGCCACCCGCCGTTGGACGTGGTCGAACAACCGCCACGCGACCACGCACCCCCCGGCGAAGAGGGCCAGGCCGATGACGATCCAGGACACCCGCTCGGTGGCGACGTACAGCATGGCGACGAAGATCCCGAAGAACAGCAGCGACGTCCCGAGGTCCCGCTCGAACACGAGGATCCCCACCGACGCCGCCCAGGCGACGAGGATCGGGCCCAGGTCGCGCGCCCGCGGCAGGCGCAGCCAGAGGATCTTGGGCCCGACCAGCGACAGCGTGTCGCGGGCCACCACCAGGTAGCCGGCGAAGAAGACGACGATGGCGATCTTGCCGAGCTCCGCCGGCTGGAAGGTGGTCACGCCGAGGTCGATCCAGATGGTCGCCCCGTTGACCGTGCGGCCGATCCCCGGCACCAGGGGCAGCAGCAGGAGCACCAGGCCGACGACCATCGCGGTGTACGTGCGGGCCCGCAGCCGGCGGTGGTCGCGCAGCACGACGAGCACGACGGCCGCGGCGACCATGCCGACCGCGCTCGCCCCGAGCTGGCGCACCGCGAGCGAGGTCGCCGGCGACTCGGCCAGGTCGAGCCGGTGGATCATCACCAGCCCGAGGCCGTTGATGAGCAGGGCGATGGGGAGCATCACGGGGTCCGCGTACGGGCGCGACCACCCGGATGACCACGTGGAGCACCAGGCCGAGCGCGAGCAGGCCGCCCGAGACCGACGAGCAGCCGGACCGGCAGCTCCCCCCCGAGCGCAAGCCCCACCAGGGCGTACGCGCCGGTCGAGATACCCACCGCGAGGACCACGAGAAGCAGCTCGAAGCCCGCGGCGGGTGCCGGGGGCGAGCGCGGTGACGACGGTCGTCATCGGCTACCCCGCCCCGAGGTCCAGCTGGGAGCGCAGGTCGCCGACGATCCGCATGGCCTCGGCCCGGTCGTCCGCGGGGATGCCCTCGGTGACGATGCCGCGCTGGAAGAACGGCAGGTCGGCCACGGCGATGTCCGTGGTCTGCTCGACCGTCGACACCCGCAGCGGCCCCACGTCCTGGGGGAGCCCCCGGAAGACCGCGACGACCTCCACGCCGTCGTCGGTCTGGGTGGTGCCGACGAAGTACTGGTCCTGCGACCAGCTCCACCCGGCCCAGACCGCCCCGGCGAGGCCGAGCACCACCACCAGCACGACCAGCCAGAACACCCAGCGCCTGGCTCCTGACGACGGGTGGTCGTCGTCGTCGTCGTCCTCGGGTGCCTCGCGGCCCAGCGAGGCCGCGCGGGCGGCGGGGCTGTCGTCGGGCGGGGGCGCGGCCCGCAGGCCCTTCTTGGTCCGCGCGGCCGCCGCGCCGACCACCTGTGGCGCGGTCGACGGCGGCGAGTCCAGGTCCACGACGTCGCCGATGATGACCGTGACGTTGTCCGGTGCACCGGAGCGCATGGCCAGGCGCACGAGGTTCTCCGCGGTGGTCCCGGGGTCGTCACCCGCGGCGAGGGTGTCGTGGAGGGTGTCGAGGCTGACGAAGCCGGACAGCCCGTCGGAGCAGAGCAGCCACCGGTCGCCGGGGCGCCCCTCCCGCACCGACAGGTCGGGCTCGTCACCGTGCTCGCCGGTCAGCACCCGCATGACGACGTTGCGCTGCGGGTGGTTCTCGGCCTCCTCCTCGGTGATCCGGCCGGCCTCGACCAGGCTCTGCACGTAGGTGTGGTCGGTGGTCACCTTGACCAGGTCGCCGTCCGCGCAGCAGGTAGGCCCGCGAGTCGCCGATGTGGGCGAGCACGATGCGCGAGCCGGTCCGCAGCAGCGCCGTCACGGTGGTGCCCATGCCCGCGAGCTCGGGCTGCGCGCGGACCCGGTCCTGCAGGTGCCGTGTTGGTCTGCCGCAGCCGCTCGGCCAGGCGGGTCTGGGCCTCGGTGCTGCCGAGCGCCTCACCGTCGAGGTCCGCCAGCGTGCCCACGGCGAGCGAGCTGGCGACGTCACCGCCGGCGTGGCCGCCCATGCCGTCGGCGACCACGAGCAGGTGCGGACCCGCGTAGCCGGAGTCCTCGTTCTTGGTCCGGACCAGCCCGACGTCGCTGCGGGCCGCGTAGCGCAGCGCGATCGACACTAGGCCCTCAGCTCCATGACGGTCCGCCCGATGCGGATGGGCACCCTGACCTGCAGCGGGACCGCCGCCTGGACCTGCTCCTTGCGGACGTAGGTGCCGTTGGTCGAGCCGAGGTCCTCCAGGACCCACTGGCCGTCCTGCCGGCTGATCCGCGCGTGCCGACCGGAGGCGAACTCGTCGTCGATGACCAGGGTGCAGTCCGTGGCCCGGCCGATCGTGATCGGGGACGTGCCGAGCGTGATCGTGGTGCCGTGCAGCGAGCCCTCGGTGACGACGAGCTGGCGGGGCAGCGCGGGCGGGCGGGGCTCGGGGGGCTGGCGGGCGCCGGGGGCGCGGGTCGGTGGCCGGGGCGCGGTGGCGGGCTTGGGGCGGGGCGGTGGCCGGACCGCGACCCGGGTGCCGTAGAGGTCGCCCCGCAGCACGCCCACGACACCGAGGACGAACAGCCACAGCAGGACCAGCAGGCCGAGCTGCAGCACCGTGAGGGTCAGCTCGCTCACGTGCCGCCCCCCGTCGCCGGCGTCATCCCGCGTCCTTGACGACGATGCGGGTGTGCCCGAGCGACACGACGTCCCCGGCGCGCAGGGCCTGGTGGCCGACCTGCTGCTCCCCGACGAACGTGCCGTTGGTGGAGCCGAGGTCGAGCACCGACAGGACCGTCCGGCCCGAGGAGGTGTCCACCCGGAGC
Source organism: uncultured Actinomycetota bacterium (assembly GCA_963759255.1). Lineage (GTDB taxonomy): Bacteria > Actinomycetota > Actinomycetes > Actinomycetales > JBBAYJ01 > Aquipuribacter. The sequence goes on along the minus strand of CAVWYQ010000003.1, from coordinate 44,958 downwards.
TCCGCGTGGTGACGGGACACCCCGTTGTCGTCGAGGACGATGTCGGCGTCGGACCCGCGGCCGAGCGACGTGACCGGCCCCGTGAGGACGTACGCACGCCCGTCCACCTCGATGACGGGCCGCCCGTGGGTCGCGGTACGGCTGCTCGCCGGGGCCACGGCCCCCTTGACGGTCTGGCTCGCGACGTCGAACACGCCGACCTCGAGCGAGTCGTCCCGCTGCAGGGTGACCGTGACCGGCCCGACGAAGGCGTAGCGCTGCTTGTCGGCATGGTCCATCGCGGCCGCCGCGAGCTCGTCCCCCAGCGCGTCCTCCCACTCGGCGAGGCGGTCGTGGTCCTCACCCGCCACCGTCACGGTGAAGTGGTTGGGCACCAGCGTGCGGCCGCGACCGAGGACTGCGGCGCGGTCGTCGAGCTCTCGGCGAAGCGCCGAGGCCAGCTCCACCGGCTGCACGCGGGACTTGAAGGTGCGGGCGAACACGCCGTTGACGGCGCGCTCGACGCCCTTCTCGAACCTGTCCAGCAGACCCATGCCCGACCACCTCCTCTCGTCGTGCGCTCCTGCGGTGCGGCCGCCAAGGCACGACGGCGCCCCGAGACGTGCCCGGCCGGATGGCAATGTACCTGCGGGGGCCACCCCGCGCGGAACAGCCGGTGCGGAGGGAGGTGCTGCGCGTAGTACGCTTCCCGCTGCGCGCGAGTGGCGGAATAGGCAGACGCGCACGGTTCAGGTCCGTGTGTCCGAAAGGACGTGGGGGTTCAACTCCCCCCTCGCGCACGCAGCACGCCGAGAGCCCCCGACCTCACGGTCGGGGGCTCTCGCGTCGAGGCGGGGCAGACCTGCCGCCAGGCCGGTCAGCTCCCGGCGTACCCGGTCTCGGCTCCGCGCGGTGACGCGTCGGGGCTGGTCTTGCGGCCAGGCTCGAACTCGACGTCGGCGAAGGTCACCTGCACCGGCTCCGGGAAGCGCTTTCCGTTGGCCGGGTCGTGGCGCATCCAGGTGGGTGGCTGGATCTCGACCCGCACCGTGAACGGCCCGGCCGACGGGATGGCCGCGTTGAACCCGTAGTGGTGCAGGAACGGGTGCCACAGGAACGGCGCCGGGTGGCTGAACAGCTCGCGGTCGCCGTCCAGCAGGGTCACGGTCACGTCCAGCCCGGGCACGAACCGGCCGTCGGACCCGTCGGCCACCGCCACCTCCAGGTGGGCGTTGGCCTGCTCAGGCGCCTCGCGCCACTCCAGGCCGCCGCCGTCGGCCGGGGCGTACATGCCCTCGGCCTTCTCGTTGACGAAGGCGACCACGTAGTTGCCGGCGCGTGCGGTGACCGCGCCGTCCTCGGCGGCCATCGCCTCGAGCGCCTCGCCGTAGGCGTCGCCCTGACGGCGGGACACCTCCAGCTGGTCCGGCTCTGCCTCGTTGCTCTCCTGCATGGGTGGCCGCTGCTCGGCCGTCGTCCGGTCGGGAACTGCACGAGCAGGTGTCATCTCACGTCTCCTCCACCTCGGGTGACGGACGGATGGGGCTGGACCCGTCGGCCCGGCGGTGGAACGTGACCGTCGGGCCGACGGGTGTGGCTCAGGGCTCGACCGTGACGTCCAGGTCGTCCAGCTCCTGCGTCGCGTCCGGGTCGAACTCGACGTCGGTCTCTGTCTCGGTCACGGTGACCTCGACCTCCTCCTCGTCGGTCCGGGTGACGGTCGCCGTGGGCTCCACGGTGACCTCCTCCTCGACCTCTGCGACCTCGGTCTCGGTCGAGACCGCGGTCTCCTCGACGACGACGGTGCCGTCGCCCACGTCGTCCCCGCAGCCGGTCAGGCCGAGGACGAGGGTCGCCCCCAGCGCGGCGGGCATCATCAGCGTGCGCTTCATCGGCGGTAGTCCTTTCTCTGGCGTACGTGCGGTCCCACCCCGCCTACCCGACGGCCTCGGTGGCAAACGCCCCCACCATGTGTCGATACGGTCACGACGGGCGCCCAGGTGCCGGCCCGCCGTGGCGGGTCGGACGGGCCTACCGTGTGGGTCATGGCCCCCAAGGCGCCCGCGACGGAGGTCGACGTCGACGGGCTCACCGTGCGCCTGTCCAGCCCTGACCGGGTGTACTTCCCGGCGCGCGGCGAGACCAAGCTCGACCTGCTGCACTACTACCTGAGCGTCGGGGACGGCATCGTCAACGCCCTGCGCGAACGGCCCTGCATGCTGCACCGCTTCCCCACGGGCGTGGCCGGGGACAAGGTGCACCAGAAGCGCGTCCCGGCCGGGGCGCCGCCGTGGGTGGAGACGGTCCGGCTGCACTTCCCCCGGTGGAACCGGACGGCCGACGAGCTGTGCGTGACCCACCTGGCGCAGGTCGCGTGGGCGGTGCAGATGTCGACGGTGGAGTTCCACCCGTGGAACAGCCGTCGTGCCGACACCGAGTCCCCCGACGAGTGGCGCATCGACCTGGACCCCGGACCGCTGTGCGACTACGCCACCGTGCGCCGGGTCGCGCACCTGGCCCACCAGGTGCTTGACGAGCTGGGGGCGGTGGGCTTCCCGAAGACCTCCGGCGGCAACGGCATGCACGTGTACGTCCGCATCCGGCCCGACCACGGCTTCGGCGACGTCCGCCGGGCGGCGCTCGCCTTCGCGCGCGAGGTGGAGCGGCGCGCCCCTGACGACGTGACCACGACCTGGTGGCGCAAGGACCGCGACCCGCACGCGTTGTTCGTCGACTACAACCAGAACGCCCGGGACCACACCATCGCGGCGGCGTACTCGGTGCGGGGCAACGCCGAGGGCACGGTGTCCACCCCGGTCCGCTGGGACGAGGTCGACGACGCCGAGCCGGGCGACTTCACCATCGCCACGGTGCCGGCCCGTTTCGCCGCGCTCGGGGACCTGCATGCCGACATCGACGCCCACGTGTTCGACATCGCGCCGCTGCTGGGGTGGGCGGAGCGTGACGAGGCGGCCGGGGTGGCGCCGCCGCCGGAGCCGGCCGGGGCGCCCTGATCCGCGCGGCTCGAGCGGGGCGCAGCCGCCCTGGCCACCGGTCGCGACGCGGCCGGTCGACCGTGACCGAGGATGGTGCGGTGCAGGAAGTCTGGGCCCACCTCGGCATCTCACCGGTCGGGGCGCTGAGCGTCGTGATCGCCTCCACGGTGCTGTACCTGTGCCTGACCGTGGTGCTGCAGCTGTACGGCCAGCAGCTGCTGGGCGGACTGTCCACGTTCAGCCTGGCCTTCACCACGCTGCTCGGCGCCGTCGCTGCCCGGGCAGCCCTCGGGGACTCGCCCACCATGGCGGGCGGCCTGGTGGCGATCGGCACGCTGCTGCTGCTGGAGCGGCTGCTGGGGCGGATGGCGGCGCTCCTGCCCGGCCGCGGCCTGGGACGGCACTCCCCGGTCCTGCTCATGATCGGTGACCGCGTCCGCCACGACGAGCTGCGCCGGAGCCGGATCACCCCGGACGAGCTGTGGTCGCTGCTGCGGCAGCAGGGCGTCACGAGCCGGCTCCAGCTCCGCCTGGTCCTGCTGGAGAGCCGTGGTCGGCTGACCGTCGTGCGCGCCGACGAGCCGATCGACCCGGACTTCGTCCGGCACGTCCGGGGGATCGACGAGGTGCCGGCCGACTGGTTCGAGCCACCCGTGGGCGGCAGCTCGACCGGGTAGCCGGACCGTCCCGCACGGGTGGGATCCCGCCCGGTCGGGTACCTCCGTCGGCAGGCCCACGCCGGGCGCAGCCGAGGAGGACACGTGACAGGACGCGACGACGCAGACATGACCGGCCAGGACCCCCTGTCCAGCGCCGCCGAGGGGGACCACGACCCCGGCTCGGCCGCGCTCGCCGAGGCCGGCGCAGGCGGGGGGGCCGCCAGGGGGAAGGCTGACCCCGGCCCCTCCTTCGCCGAGGCCGGGCCGCCGCCCGAGGCTGCCGACGACACCCTCGTGAGCGACGCGGTGCCGGAGACGGACGTGGCCGCACCCGGCCTGCCCTGACCGGCCTGCGTCTCAGGTCGGCGCTCCTCAGACGATCATGGGGCCCGCCCTTCCGCCGGTGCCGACCACCCGCATGACCTGCACCCGACCTCGCGTGTCGTCGAGGAACCCGTCCACCGGGTCGGCGTGGTGCTCGGGCCGGACCCGCACCGGGCCAGGTCCGGGACGAGCCGGATGGCGTCGGGCTCACCGTGGGCGGGCACCCTCTGCACCTCGGTGGGCGTCGAGCTCCACTGCGCCACTGCAGCGTCGATCGCCTCCGTCCCGGCCGAGCCGGGCGGGCAGGCCCACGCGGCCACGCGGAACGGGACATCCGGACGCCCCGGTCGACGAGCGTGCTGCAGGGTGGTGGCACATCCCATGGCGGGGCCCCCTTCCGGTCGCGTCGACCCGGCTCCGGCAGTGGTGCACGGGCTGGGTGCGGGTGCCGGTGAGGAGACCCGGTGTGCGGCGCTGATACGTGGTGCGCCATGTCGATGATGTCGTCTACGGCAGTATCGCGCCTGAACTAGAGAAGACGGGACGTCGGGCGGCAGCCCGGTCCGCGACACGCGATGCCGTCGTCTACGCGCATCTCCGACGCGCGCTATACAGCCGGATACGGTCCTGACATGGATCCCGTCCGCAACCCGTACGCCCCAGGTGCCGGGCAGCGCCCGCCCGAGCTCGCCGGCCGCGACGGGGAGCTCGAGACCTTCGAGGTGATGCTCACCCGGGTCGGCCGGGGCCGCCCCGAGCGCAGCATCGTCCTCACCGGCTTGCGGGGCGTCGGCAAGACCGTGCTGCTCAACACCCTCCGCTCCCAGGCGGTGCGGCGCAGGTGGGGGACGGGGAAGGTCGAGGCCCGGCCGGAGCAGTCGCTGCGCCGTCCGCTCGCGGCCGCCCTCCACCTGGCCGTACGGGAGCTCAGCGCGCCCGCCAGCGAGACCGACCACGTGCTCGGGGTGCTCAAGTCCTTCGCCCTGCGGCACAACCAGCCCGACACCAAGGTCCGCGACCGCTGGCAGCCCGGCATCGACGTCCCGGTGGTCGCAGGTCGGGCGGACTCCGGCGACATCGAGATCGACCTCGTGGAGCTCCTCGTCGACATCGGCGGCCTGGCCGGCGACTGCGGCCGCGGGGTGGCCGTGTTCATCGACGAGATGCAGGACCTCGGTGCGGAGGACGTCTCCGCCCTGTGCGCCGCCGCCCACGAGATCAGCCAGAACGGTCTGCCGCTGGTCGTGGTCGGCGCCGGCCTGCCGCACCTGCCCGCGGTGCTGTCGGCCAGCAAGTCGTACAGCGAACGGCTGTTCCGCTACGCCCGCATCGACCGGCTCGACCGCGAGGCGGCCGACCGCGCCCTCACCGCGCCGGCCAAGGAGGAGGACGCCGAGTTCACCCCCGACGCCCTGGACGCCATGTACGAGGCGACCGCCGGCTACCCCTACTTCGTCCAGGAGTACGGCAAGACCGTCTGGGACGTGGCGACCCGCAGCCCCATCACCGCCGACGACGTGCGGGTGGCGGTGCCCATCGCGGAGGCGGAGCTGGCCGTCGGCTTCTTCGGTTCTCGCTACGAGCGCGCCACCCCGGCCGAGCGGGAGTACCTGCGGGCCATGGCCGACGTCCTGGCCCAGCCCCGGGAGGACGGCGTCGCCGACGGTCCCGCCCGCGCCGACGGCGACGAGGCCGTCTCCACGGCTGCCGTCGCGGCCCTGCTCGGCCGCAAACCGCAGTCGCTGTCGCCCGCCCGGGACGCCCTCATCAAGAAGGGCCTGGTCTTCAGCGCCGAACGTGGTCGGATCGCGTTCTCGGTGCCCCATTTCGGCCGGTACCTCCGGCGGCAGGACGACTGAGGGGCGCTGCCCCGGGGCCCTTGGCAGGCCGGATGGTCGTGATCCGGGCCGAGAACGTGCCGATCCACGACCATCCCGCCTGCCAAGGGGCCTGGGCGGCTCTGCGAGGTGCCTCAGCTGAGCCCTTGCGGCGCGGCGGCCCGAGAACCGGGTGGTGCCGTGTGCGCACGAGCGACGCGTCGGGCGCGTTCTCCAGCCCTGACCGGCCCTGTGTCACACTCCCGCGGATGTCGGGCACGCGACCCGACGAACGTTGGGGGACTCATGACACATCGTCCACTCGTCCTGGCCGTGCCGGTGATGGTGGGAGGCCTGGTCCTCGGCGGCTGCACCCTGGGAGGCCAGGAAGCCACCGAGGACGGCACCGGCCAACCCGCCACGGCAGCGGTGGTCGACGGCGCAGGGAACCCGGCCACGATCGGTGAGACCGTCGACGTGATGCGTGCGGCGGCGGGGGAGGGTCCCGTGGGCCTGTCCGGCGATCTTCCCGTCCTGGCCACCCGGCAGGCGTCCTCGTCCCGTGGCGACTACGAGGTTGCCCTGAACGGCGTGGCGGTGCAGGACGAGCTGATGACGGTGGTCTTCACCGTCACCGTCCTTGCGGTGGGAGACGGGTCCTTCGGTATCGGACAGTCCTTCGATGACGGACGTCAGGTCGACTCCGACCAGGCGGCCACAGGGTTCACCACCGACGGGGTGTACGTCCTCGACCCTGCCGCCGGCACCCGCCACCTGGTGGCCTACGACTCGGAAGGCCAGTGCGTCTGCTCCACCGCCCTCAACCGCGGCGGCCCTGAGGTCGGCGGAGCGCTCACGCTGTCCGCCACCTTCGCGGCCCCGCCTGAGTCGACCACGACGGTCGACGTGGTGATCCCCACCGTCGGTGCGTTCACCGCGGTCCCGCTCGAGCGGTGAGACGCGCGATGGTGGTCACTGCCGGGCCGACGGTGGCGGTCATGTGCGCGCTGTGCCTGGCCGCGGCGTCGTGGGCCTCCTCGCCGGCATCGTCGGGAGGCGCGACCCGCACGGCGCAGCCGCCGCTGGCAGCCACCGGGCGGGGGGTCGTCACGACGGTCGACGGGGTCGTGGCCTCGGTCGACGGGGTCGTGGCGGATGTGGTTCCCCGAACGGCCAGCGACGACGGCGCCCTCGTCCAGGAGGGGGCCGCCGACTTCACCCTCGCCGGGGACGTCTACTTCGACCCCGGGTCCGCCGTGCTCCTCCCCCGCGCCAGCGCGGACCTGGCCGAGGTGGCCGCGCAGGTGCGCGAGGCCGACGTCACCTCCGTCGAGGTGGTGGGACACACGGACACCGTCGGCTCGGCCGCCAGCAACCAGGTGCTCAGCGAGGACCGCGCGGCCTCGGTGGTGGCCTTCCTCCAGCCGAGGCTTCCGGAGGTCACGTTCTCCACGGAGGGCCGGGGCGAGACCGAGCTCGTGGCCACCGAGCGGACGGAGGACGGCGAGGACAACCCCGCGGGTCGCGCGTTGAACCGCCGGGTGACCATCCGGCCCGCCGACTGAGGACACGACAGGCTGGGTGTTCTCCCCGTCGACGCACTGGGGCCCGTGACCGGCGCAGCCTCCTCAGCAGGTCGGTGGACGACGGTGGGGCGATCCCGTCGACCTTCCGCTGCGGCTCGCGCGTCACCGGGGCCGCCGGCGGGTCGGACAGGCGTCGAGTCGAGGCGGTCTCGTCACGGTCCCGCCCGTGCCGACGGCGGTTCGTGCGGCGGGGACGCACACCGGGGTCCCTTGGCAGGTCGGATGGTCGTGATCCGGGCTGAGGACGGGTCGATCCACGACCATCCCGCCTGCCAAGGGCCCTGGGAGGGACGGCGAGGGCCTCCCCTGGGGGCGGGCGGCACGGCGGCTCGGGGACCTGGACGGTGCCGCGCTGGTGAGGCCGCGTAGGAGCGCTTCCTCCGGCCCCGACCGGTGGACCCGGGCTCAGCGTCGGAGCTCGCCCAGCAGGTCGGTGAACGACGGGGCGGACGCGAACTCGTCCCGGACCTGCTTCGGCCCGCGTGCCACGACCAGGTCCGCCAGCTCTCCGGCGGCGCGGCGGACCCGGCCGGCCAGCGCGCCCTCGGCCTCGCCGCCGCCGCCCCAGTCCTCGCCGGCCGCGAACACACCGGTCGGCACCGTCAGCGCCCGCAGGTAGCTGAACAGCGGGCGCATGGCGTGCTCGATCACCAGGGAGTGCCGGGCGGTCCCCGCCGTCGCCGCCAGCAGCACCGGTGTCCCCTCGAAGGCCGCCTGGCCGAGCAGGTCGACGAAGGACTTGAAGAGCCCGGTGTAGCTGCCGCTGTAGACGGGCGTCGCCGCCATGACGCCGTCGGAGGCCAGCACCAGGTCGAGGTCCGCCTGCAGGGCGGGCGCCGCGAAGCCGGTCAGGGTCGCGTTGGTGATGTCGTGCGCCCGTTCCCTCAGGTCGAGCACGGTCACCTCTGCGGCGGCACCACGCTCACGCAGCGCCTCGGTGGCGGCCGTGGCCAGCTGGTCGGCGAGGCGACGGGTCGACGACGTCTCGCTGAGGCCGCCGCTGACGACGGTGATCCGCCGGGTCATGCCGGCACCTCCTTGGCGTGGCTGCCGGGTCCAGCCTGGGTGTCGGTGGTCGTCGACGCCTGCGCCTGTCGGGCCAGCAGGGACGCGTGCGTCGGGGCATCGGGCACGTGCGCCGGCCGGCCCTCGGCGAAGCCCTCGCGCAGCGCCGGCAGCACGTGCTCGCCGAGCAGGTCCATCTGCTCCAGCACCGTCGTCAGCGGCAGGCCGGCGTGGTCGAGGAGGAACATCTGCCGCTGGTAGTCGCCGACCAGCTCCCGATGGGCGAGCGTCCGCTCGATGACCTGCTGCGGCGAGCCGACGGTCAGCGGGGTCTGCGCCATGAACTCCTCCAGGGAGGGGCCGTGGCCGTACACGGGAGCGACGTCGAAGAACGGACGGAACTCGCGCACCGCGTCCTGGCTGTTGGCCCGGACGAACACCTGCCCTCCGAGACCGACGATCCCCGCCTCGGCGGGGCCGTGGCCGTAGTGCTCGAACCGCTGCCGGTAGAACCCGACCATCCGCTCGACGTGGCTGGACGGCCAGAAGATGTTGTTGTGGAAGTAGCCGTTGCCGTAGAAGGCGGCCTGCTCCGCGATCTCGGGGCTGCGGATGGACCCGTGCCACACGAACGGCGGCACCCCGTCCAGCGGTCGCGGGGTCGAGGTGAAGCCCTGCAGCGGGGTGCGGAACTTCCCCTGCCAGTCCACGACGTCGCTCCGCCAGAGCTGGTGCAGCAGGTCGTAGTTCTCGATCGCCAGTTGCAGGCCGTCGCGGACGTCCTTGCCGAACCAGGGATAGACGGGGCCGGTGTTGCCGCGTCCGAGCATCAGGTCGACGCGCCCGTCGGACAGGTGCTGGAGGAAGGCGTACTGCTCGGCCAGGTGGACGGGGTCGTTGGTGGTGATGTGCGCGATGGACGTGGAGAAGACCAGCCGTTCCGTCTGGGCGGCGACGAACGCACCGAGCGTCGTGAGGGCGGAGGGCACGAACGGGTGGTCGTGGTGCTCGCCCACGGCGAAGACGTCGAAACCGACCTCCTCGGCCTTCTTGCGCGATCTGGACCAGCCCCTTGATCCGCTCGTGCTGGGTCGGGGTCCGACCGGTCGTCGGGTCGGGGGTGATGTCCCCGACGCTGAACACGCCGAGCTGGATGCCGCTCACCGATGCCTCCTGGTAGTTGAACGTTCTCCTAGTCGCGAACGCTCGACCGGTCGCAGGTATGCCGCGGGGAGCGTGGGCGCGCAGGGGCGTGGCCCGGCGGCCGCGGGGGTACGACAGGACGGACGACGACCGAGGAGGCTCCCATGAGCGACCTGACCAGCCGCGGCCCCGACACCCGCACGGACCCTGCGGTGGCACCGGCCCCCGACCCGCTGTCCGGTGTCCGGTCGGCGGACGAGCACTACACCGACCCTGTAGAGGCGCAGGGCGTCCGGTTCGCGAGAGAGGCGGACGGCGATGGCCCGCAGGCCGGTGCCTCCGGCGACGACCGGGTGACGGACGACCTGGCGCCGGACTTCCTGGCGCCGGTCCAGCCGTCCTGACGTCGTCGGCGCCGGTCCGCGGTGCCCTGCGTGTCACGCACCGGGCGGATGGGCCCGGTCCGCCAGGAGGCCGGACCTGTCGATGGTGCCTGGCGCCTCCATGACGAGGACACGGTGCAGCCCTCGGCGGCGTAGCGCGGCCAGGAGACGACCGCGCGGACCGACAACCACGAGCCCGGAACCCTTGGCCCGCGCGAGGCGGTGCAGACCGAGCAGCAGCCCCAGCCCGGCCGCGTCGAACGCCACGACGCGGTCCACCCGCAGCCCCACGAGCGCGTGCTCGCTGGACAGGGCTGCGACGCTGCGGCGCAGGCGGACCGCCTCGGCCGAGTCCAGCCTGGGCCCGGCGTCCACCTCGACCGGTTCCGACCCCAGGGGCGTGGGCGTGCCTCCGTGCACCTCAGCTCTCCTGTTCGTCGTGGTGGGCCGCGAGTCGGCGTGCCCCGTGGGGGTACCCACCGGGCGGGCGGGCCAGTCGTCCGGGGTGGGCTGGGCTGGGTGGGTCGGTCGCTGGTCGGTCGGTCGGTCGGTCGGGTCGGTCGCGCGGCCGACGGTCGCGGGCTGACCGCACGTGCCCCTCGCGCCGGCGGTGCGGATGCGGTTGGTTGGAGGCATGAGTCTCGTGGTGGGTCCCCGTGCCTGAGCGTCCTGACGTCGTCCTGGTCCGGCACGGTGAGACCGAGTGGAGCCGGACCCACCGGCACACCGGTCGCACCGACGTGCCGCTCACCGACCTGGGTCGCGAGCAGGCGGAGAAGGCGGGTCGGGTGCTCGCGGGCCGGGAGTTCTCGATGGTGCTGACGAGCCCGCTCGGACGGGCCCTGGACACGTGTCGTACGGCCGGGCTGGGGGAGCAGGCCGAGGTCACCGCGGACCTCGTGGAGTGGCACTACGGCGACGCCGAGGGTCTGAGCACCGCCACGATCCAGGAGACGACACCGGGGTGGACGGTGTGGACCCACCCGGTCGGGGGCGACGGCGAGACGGTGGAGCAGGTGGGGGAGCGCGCCGACCGCGTGATCGCCCGGATCGAGCAGGCGGAGGGGGACGTGGCGGTCTTCGCCCACGGCCACATGCTGCGCATCCTCACCGCCCGTTGGCTGGGAATGGCGGCCGACGGTGGCCGTCACTTCGCGCTGGGCACGGCCACGATCAGCGTGCTCTCGTACGAGCACTCCAACCGGGTCGTCGAGAGCTGGAACGACGCCTCGCACCTGCGCTGACGGTCCTGCGCCGACGCACCTGCGCCGACGTCCCTGCACCGCAGGGTCGGGAGCGGGGGCGGGAGGCCTCACAGACCCAGACGACGGCAGGGGTGGCAGAAGGTCGAGAGGCCGACGTAGGAGAAGTCGGGCCACAGCTCCGCCCAGCTCGCCACCGGGCCTCGGCAGAGGACGATCGCGGTGCCCTGCTCCTCGTTGGGCACCCCGACGCCGTTGTCCAGCCGGGTCACCAGCGTGCAGCTGGCGAACGACCGTCTCAGCAGTGACTCGCTGACGTGGCCGTTGCCGTGCCCCTGCACCAGGACGACGGCGGTGCTGGTGCCATCGTCGGGGCGGGCCAGGTCGTGGAGCGCGTTGTGACCGCTGACGACCGGGGGCAGGTCCAGCGCGGGACCGAAGCGGTCGAGCGCGCCGGCCTCGCCGTAGTTCTCCGCGATGACCACGGTGCGCGCCCGTTCGGCTTCCGACAGGGTCCCCGTGACCGCCGCCACCTGCTCGACGTACCGGGGCCAGCCCACCTGGTCCCCGACCGCCGGGTTGAGCAGCGGCACCGGGGAGGCCGCCAGCGACGCGGCGGGCACGAGCGGCAGCGCGACCAGCGCCGACGTCGCGACGTTGACGATGAGCAACCGGCGCAGCCGCACGGTCCGCAGGCGACGGGCGTCCCCGCGGGCCTGCTCCAGCCACCGCTCGGCGACCACGGCCCCCACCGCGAACAGCACGAGGAGGAACCCGGTCGTGTAGTAGAACTGGCCGGCCACGAGCAGCAGGAGGACGGCCGCCAGCAGGTACGCGGCGCCGAACGCGCGGACCGGCCGCAGCCGCGGGCTCCGCCAGAGCGCCACCAGCCCGGCCGCCCAGACCAGGGCGGCCGGCGGCCCGACCGCGAGGAGCTGGCCGGGGACGAACACCCACCGGGCCGCGGCCCCGGTCAGGGAGCCCGCCATCTGCAGCTGCGGCAGCCCGTGGAGCAGCTGGTACGCGAGGTTCGGTGCGCCGACGAAGGCGGAGAGGCCAGCCGCGAGCCAGGGCCAGCGGGTGGCGAGGACGCGGCGGGGTCCGACCAGCAGCAGGCCCACGGCGAGCCCGAGGAGCAGGAGGAGCACCAGGTGCTTGTTGTAGAGCGCGAGCCCCGAGACGACCCCGGCCAGCAGCCACCAGCGCGGTTCGCCCCGTAGGAGGGCCCGGGCCACCAGCCACGCCGTCAGCACCCACATCGGCCAGTCCGACGACGCCGTGAGCAGCAGGTGGCCGCTGATGAGCGGGGTGGCCCCGGCGGCGCCCGTCGCTGCGACGAGCTGGGCCTTGCGTCGGCCGCCCAGCTCGCGTGCCAGCAGCGCGAGCAGGAGCGCCAGCACGCCGGCGGAGACCGCGGCCGGCACGCGCAGCGCCCACACCGAGTCCCCGAGGAGCGCGATCGCCCCTCGCGCGAGCAGCGGAGTGAACGGCGGCTGGTCGACGTACCCCCAGGCCAGGTCGTCCGACAGCTGCCGGAAGTACAGCTCGTCACGGTGGTAGCCGTACCTGCCGGCCAGCGCGAGCAGGACCGCCACCAGGCAGACGGCGACCGCTCCGACCTCGCGGCGAGCGAGCGTCGGCAGCGGTGCACCCGGGACCGGGCCCACCCCCGCCCAGAACCGGTGCGCCTCGGTGCTCGGGGTGGACCGGGTGCGGCCGGGGCCGGGCGAGCACTCGCCGGTGGCCTCGGGCCCCGTCCGGACAGCCATGCGGGAGGGCCCCCCGGTCACCGACGTCACCGGGTGGGGGTACCCATGTGCGTGCCGAGGTATCCACCGGCGCCGTCGTCAGCCGAGCGATGGGGTCACGACATCCATCCGTCGTCACCGGCCACCGACGTCACCGGCCACCGACTCACCGGCCACCTCGTCACCGGCCACCGTCGTCACCGGCCACCGACGCCACCGGCCACCGACGCCACCGGGCGCCCTCGGTCCCCCCTGGCTACGCCTGGTGGCCGGCGCTGCCGGTCAGGGCGTGTCCCCGGGCAGCCGCGTCGGCAGGCCGAAGCGGGCGAAGAGCGAGGTGTCGAGGAACGACGTCACGCTCCTGATCCGTCCCTCGGTGACCTCGAGCACGTGGATGGCCCACGCCTGGTGGCCGTCCCCGTCGTCGGCCGGGCGGAACTGGGCGAACGCCGGGCAGCCGTTGGCCCCCGACGTGGGCACGATCCGCGACCCACGGCATCCCGCCCCTGGCCCGAGCATCCAGGCGCCGAGGTTCTCGGCCCCGCGCAGCCACATGGCGAACGGCGGCATGTTCTGGGTCGCGTCTGCGTGCAGCAGGGCCACGAAGGCGTCGATGTCGTAGCGCTCGAAGGCGTCGACGTACCGCTCGAGCAGGAGGCGGTGCTCCTCGTCGAGCGGGTCGAGGGGCTGCGGGTCGGCGTGGTGCTGCGCCATGGTGGCCCGTGCCCGCTGCAGGGCGCTGTTGGCCGAGGCCACCGTGGCCCCGAGCAGCTCGGCGGTCTCCTCCGCGGAGAAGCGCAGCACCTCGCGCAGGATGAGCACGGCCCGCTGCCGCGGTGGCAGGTGCTGGAGCGCAGCCACGAACGCCAGCCGCACGCTCTCCCGCTCGCTCGCGAGCTCGGCCGGGTCCGTCACCGCGGGCGCGTCACCACGCCACGGCAACGGCTCGAGCCACTCCTCGTGCGGGCGGACGTCACGCAGGGACTCGGCCACGGGGGCGGAGGGTCCGCCGATCTCCAGCGGGGTGGCGCGCCGCTTGCGGCTGCTGATCGAGTCGAGACAGACGTTGGTGGCGATCCGGTAGAGCCACGACCTGAGGCTCGAGCGGCCCTCGAACGACTCCTGCGCCCGCCAGGCCCGGACCATCGTCTCCTGGACCGCGTCCTCGGCGTCGTGGACCGACCCCAGCATGCGGTAGCAGTACCCCGTCAGCTCGCCCCGGTAGGTGGCGAGAGCCGGGTCGATCCCCGCACCCGGTGCCGGTGCGGTGCCCTCTGCGAGCTGCGTCATGGTGGTCCTCCCTGGTCGCTGGGGCGACGCTAGACCCGTGCCCTGACACAACGCGAGGGTCTGGCCGGGGTGGGGGCGCGCCGAGCGGGCCGCTGCTGGTCAGCGGCACGACGACGGGGGAGCACGACGGCATGGCCGGGCTTCGCGCACTTGGTGGGGAGGGCTCCCACCAGGGACCATGCCGGGGTGGCACTCCACGAGACGCACCGCGTCCGCCGCTCCGGCGCCGGCCGCCCGGTCGTCCTCGTCCACGGGCTCGGGGCGAGCTTCGACTGCTGGCGCGAGGTGGAGCCCCTGCTGCGTCCCCACCGCGAGGTCGTCGTCCTGGACCTGCCTGGTTTCGGGGCCGCTGAGCCGCTCGGCGGCGGGGCGACCGTGGACGCGTTCGCCGAGCACCTGGCCCAGCTGCTGGCCGCGGAGGACCTGCTCGACGCGGACCTGGTCGGCAGCTCCATGGGTGGGGAGGTCGTGCTGGAGCTGCTGCGTCGGGGGGTGGGGACCGGGGACGTGGTCGCGCTCTCCCCCAGCGGCTACTGGGGGCGGTGGGGGCTGCTGTGGTTCCGCACGGTCGCCTGGACCGCCACGGTGCTGGTCACGGCACTTCGGCCGGTCGCCCACCGCATCCTCAGCAGCCCCTGGGGTCGACGGCTGCTGCTGCGGCCGCTGTCGCCCGTCCCCGCCCTGCTGCCCGAGATCACCGCCGACAGCTCCCGCTCCTTCGGCAACACCCGTGCGTTCCGCCCTGCGCTGCGGCACCTCGGCAGCCGGCGGCCCCCTGTCCGGGTGCCGGCGGGGACGGCGGGCCGTCGGCGGGTGACGATCGGCTGGGGCCGCAAGGACGGGTTGTGCCTTCCGAGGCAGGCCATCACGGCGCTGGAGGCGGTACCGGACGCCGAGCTCCACTGGTTCGAGCGGTCGGGGCACCTGCCGCCGTGGGACGAGCCGCGAGCCACCGCCGACCTGCTGCTGCGGGTCACGGGACCTGTGTCCGCCCCCGGTGACACCCTGGCCTGATGCAGCTGGACACGGTGAGGAACATCAAGAAGGAGTGGCTGTCGCGGGTACGCCCCTACGACGTCGCCACCGGAGGAGACGGCAGCGTGCCCGGGGGGGCCGACGAGCCGAGACGCTCCGGCGTCCGGCTGCCGGCGGAGGGACCGGTGGCCCTGGGAGCGGCGCCGGCAGGCGGCGGGTACTCCCTCGCGGTCCGCTACCGCCACGACGGTCCCCTGGTGTCCCGGCTGGTCGACCGGCTGCGGGACGAGGTGGGGGACGCCGAGATCGACGTCCGGGGGATCGGGGCCGTCCGGCCGCTGGCGGCGGCACCGACGCCTCCCACGGCTACGTCGTTGCAGGGACGGCTGCGGCCCCTCGTCCCGGGGTGCTCCATCTGCCACGAGGCCGACACCGCAGGGACCCTGGGCGCCGTGGTCCGCCGGGGCGAGGAGCGGCTGCTGCTCAGCAACGCCCACGTGCTCGCCCTCTCGGGCCTCGCGACCGTCGGTGACGCGGTGCTGCAGCCGGGTCCGGCCGACGGCGGGAGGGCGGCAGACCGGGTCGGGTCGCTCGACGGCTGGGTCCCGTTGCGCGGCGACGCGACGAACCGGGTGGACGCCGCTCTGGCCCGCCTCGACGACGGCGTCGAGGTCGACTCCTCGGGTGCCCCGGGCGCCACGGCCGAGCTCGACGGCGACGAGCTGGTGGAGAAGCTCGGCCGCACCACCGGCCACACGAGCGGGCGCGTCACCGCCATCGAGGTCGACGACGTGGTCGTGGACTACGGGCACCCCCTGGGGCTCCTCCGCTTCGACGGGCAGGTCGAGGTCGCGGGCACGCGTGCGTCGTTCTCCCGGGGCGGGGACAGCGGGTCGCTCGTCCGGCTCGCCGACGGCGGCCCGGCCGTCGGGCTGCTCTACGCCGGCAGCGAGCGAGGAGGGCCGGACGGCACCGGTCTCACCTTCTGCAACGACATCTCCACGGTCCTGGACGCGCTGGGGGTGGTGCTCGAGGGCAGCGGCTGACCTCCCCGGAGGTCAGCCGGGTCTGTGACGGCGCCCACGACTGGTCGGCGTCTGCAAGGGTCATGGGTGGTCATCGCCCCTGGTAGGTGCCTCCGGCGTGCTTCGGGTCCACAATGGCGTGCGACGTTGCTGCGCCGCCGAGGAGGACCCATGGCCGACCGCGACTCCGCACGCGCCGCGAAGGAACGTCTACGCACCCAGCTGGCACAGCTGGGCGGGGTCGGCGGGATCGGCATCGGCCGTCGCGGCGGAGGCTACGTGGTCACGGTGGACGTGGCGGAGGAGAGCCAGAGCCACCAGGTCCCCTCCTCCTGCGACGGGGTGGACGTCGAGGTGCGCGTCATCGGCGTGGTCCGGCCGCTCGGCACCGGCGCCGGCGCGGCTCCTGGTCTGGCCGCGGGGACCCCGGCCGCCGCTGGCCGGCGGCGGCCGGCCAGAGGAGCCACCACCGGGCCCGCCGCTGCGCGCGCCGGGGTGCGGTGGGGGTTGGGCGCTCAGGACGGTGCCGCCACCGGGCGC
The DNA here is from genome assembly GCA_963759255.1 of uncultured Actinomycetota bacterium. Classification (GTDB taxonomy): domain Bacteria; phylum Actinomycetota; class Actinomycetes; order Actinomycetales; family JBBAYJ01; genus Aquipuribacter. The sequence goes on along the minus strand of CAVWYQ010000003.1, from coordinate 28,286 downwards.
TGACCCGGTCTCCCTCGTCGACGTCCTCGGGCCGCCGGGCCAGGGCACGGCACGGCACGGCAGGGCACGGCACGGCACGGCAGGGCACGGCAGGGCAGGGCACGGCACGGGCACGGCACGGCACGGCCAAGGGTGCCGTCCCCGATCAGCGCCGAAGGGGTCGTGGACGTGCGGTGACGACGATCGACCTCCACGATCTCCACGTGGACCTCGACGTCGCTCTCGGCTTCGCCACCGACAACCGTCGGAGCGTGCTCATCACGTTGCGCCAGGACGGGCGGCCCCAGTCGAGCAACGTCATGCACGTCGTCACCGACGGCACGGTGGAGGTCTCCGTGACCGACGACCGCGCCAAGACCCGCAACGCCCGGCGTGACCCCCGCGTGTCCCTCCACGTCAGTGCGCCCGACTTCTGGAGCTACGTGGTCCTGGAGGGGGCCGCGACCATGACACCGGCGGCGGAGGCGTCCGACGACGACACCGTCGAGGCGCTCGTCCGCTACTACCGCCGGGCCGCCGGGGAGCACCCGGACTGGCAGGAGTACCGCCGCACGATGGTCCAGGAGAGGCGGCTCCTGCTGCGCATCACCCCGGAGCGCGCGTACGGGATGCTGCCTCGTGGCTGACCTGGGCCGCGAGGAGCACGGCACCGCCGGGCGCAGCAGCGTCGGCCCCCCCGATGGCCCGGACGAGCAGCACCGTCGTCCGGGCGGCGTCGACGACGCCACCGTCGAGGCGCTGGGGAAGCTGAGCGAGGCGCTGGAGACGGTCGAGCACGCCCGTGGTCTGCTCTACGGCTTCCACCAGACCACCGGCCGGGCCGACATCCTGCTCGCCGACGCGGTCGACAAGCTGCGGGGGGTGGGGGCCGACGCCATCGCCGACCGGCTGCAGACCGAGCTGCTCGGTCGCAACGTCATCGCGGGGCGGTGGACCTTCCAGGTGGTCGAGGACTACGACGACTCGTACTGGTCGCTGTTCCGCGAGATCGAGAAGGCCGCCCGCGACCGGCTCGTCGGTGGCCGGCGTCACCTGTACGAGGCCGAGATGAAGGAGTCCGAGCGCAGCCACGGCCGCGAGGGTCACGAGGCCAGGCCGCCCGAGCTCTGAGCAGCGGGTGCACGAGTCGTCATGGGCACCGACGGCCCGACCGTAGCCGGGACCCGACCATGGACGGAGGTCGGCCGCCATGCCGTCTGCAACACCGGCTCGGGGGGAATCCCTGCCTACCGGGCCGGGTTCACGCCGGCATGAAGGCTGAGTGGAACGGCACCGTCATCGCCCGCTCCGACGACACGGTCGTGGTCGAGGGCAACCACTACTTCCCGGCGGACTCCGTGGTCAGGGACCACGTCTCGCCGAGCCCCACCACGAGCGTCTGCCCGTGGAAGGGCACGGCGTCGTACTACGACGTGGTCGTGGACGGCGAGGTCAACCAGGCGGCCGCCTGGTACTACCCGCAGCCCAAGGCCGAGGCGGCGAGCATCAAGGATCACGTCGCCTTCTGGAGGGGCGTCACCGTCAGCGCCTGAGCCCTGGCCTCCGCGATCGGTCCCACCACGAGACCATGAGGGCGTGGGGGACCGTCAGCCCGGCCAGCAGCGCCAGGTTCGCGGCCACGAACCCCCTCCACCCGTCTGCCACCGACCAGAGGCTGGCCAGCAGGGCCAGGGCGGCGACGGTGGGAAGGGCGGCCCTGAGGCAGAACCGTCCCACGGGCGCTGGCAGGCGCCCCATGGACAGGTCGACCGCGCTGGTGGGGTCCTCGGTCAGCAGGAGAGCCACGTGCCGCACGGCGTGCCAGCCACCGAAGTAGACCCCGAAGGCGACCAGCGGCGGGGCGAGGAGGCCCAGGGCCAGGAGCAGGAGCGTCTCGGCGGCGGCGAGCCGGCGCCCGGCCCGCAGGTGCCTGGCCACGGTCACGAGCACGGCCGCGGCGACCAGCCCCACCACCACCACCGGCAGCCACCCCGGCAGCTCGCCCGACCGACCCGGCACGAGCACGGCGATGACCGGGGCCACCGCGGCGGGGTCCCCCACGACGGGCAGCAGCAGGGCCGATCCGCCGGTCGCCAGGACCGCGAGCGGGTCGCGCCGCGGCGGTCGGCCCGCGCGGGTGTCGTCGAAGGCGACCTCACCCCACCCGAAGTGCCAGACCGACAGCAGCACGAACCCGACCAGGGCCGGTCCCGGCCACAGCCGGAACAGCGCCCAGGCCGCGGCGGCCGTGGCGGCGTAGGCCACCACCACCGCCACCAGCCGGGGTGCCCGGCGCCCGAGCCTGAGCGCGGGCAGCAGGTGGTCCACCGCCCCGTGGGGGAGCCCAGCCAGCAGACCGGCGACCAGGACCACCCAGCCCCAGCGCTGGGTGGTGCCGGGCGCGGTGACGCTGACCAGGAGCGCCAGCACCACCAGCCCGGTCGACAGTCGTGTCGCCACCGACTCCGCCACGTGGGCGGGGTTCGGGCGGCGTGACGTCAGGCCGGTGCCGGCGCGTCCAGGCGCGGCGGTCATCCGCGGCGGTGGTGCGGCTCGGCGGTGGCGGTGGCGGTGGCAGCGGCAGTGGCGGCAACGGGCACGGCCATGTCTGCCGGCCCGCGCGCCAGGGCGGGCGCACGGTCCGGGTGGCCCGACTCGCGGTCGAGCCACGCCATCACCGGTGTCGCGGTCACGCCGTGCACCACCACCGACAGCAGCACCGTGAACCCCACCGTGGACCAGAGCTCGCTGGCCTCGCAGAACGCGCCGAGGTTGGTCGCGTACGCCGAGGTAGTAGAACGAGCCGATCCCGCGCACGCCGAAGAACGCGAGCGCGAGCCGCTCGCGCCGGGGCGCCGAGCAGCGCACCAGGCTCAGCCATCCGGTGACGGGCCGTACGACTGCGACGACGAGGATGCCGACCACCGCGCCGGACAGCGTGAGCTCGTCGAGCATCCCCCGGGCGCACGCCACCCCGAAGAGGAGCAGCAGCACCATGGTGAGGATCTGCTCGACCTGGTCGATGAACGAGTGCAGGACCTCGTGGTACTCGTTGTCACGCTCGTGGGTGCGGATGACCAGGGCCGCGGCGAACACCGCCAGGAAGCCGTAGCCCTGGGCGGTCTCGGCGAGGCCGTAGGCCAGCAGGACCGCACCGAGCGCGACCACGGCCTCGCCCGCCTGGGCGAACCGCAGCGCGGGTCTGGGGGTGCGGAACGCCGCGCGGGCCAGCAGCCAGCCGACCGCGGCGCCGACGCCGATGCCGATGGCCACCTTGCCCGCGAGCTCCCACGCCAGCCACCGCAGCCCCCACTCGCCGATGGACTGGCTGGCGCCGACGAACAGCGCCAGGTAGACGAACGGGAACGCGAGGCCGTCGTTCAGCCCCGCCTCGCTGGTCAGGCCGAAGCGGACCTCGTCCTCCTCGCCGGTGTTGGGCCCGTCCACCTGGACGTCACCCGCGAGCACGGGGTCGGTGGGGGCCAGCACGGCCGCGAGCAGGAGGGCGCTCGCGGGCAGCAGACCCATCATCCCCCACGCCATCACGGCGACCGCCGCGATGAGCAGCGGCATCCCGATCAGCAGCAGCCGCCACGTGGTCCGCCAGGCCTTCCACGACAGCGGCCGGTCCAGGGCCAGGCCGACGCCCATCAGCGCCACGATCACCGCGAACTCGGTGAGCCGCTCGACGAGCTCCCCGTTGGCCTCCGGCTCCAGGGCGGGCAGCGGCAGCGGGAGAAGCCCGACCAGCAGGCCGACGGCGGTGAACCCCATGGCGACGGAGATCGCGCGCCCCTTGAGGAGCCGGGGGAGCACCGCTGCCACGAGCAGCCCGATCCCGCCGACCACGTAGACGACGTCGGCGCTGGTGACCTCCGGAGCGGGCAGCGTGGCCGTCACGAGCGGGAGCAGTGTCACCTCCGGAGGATGCCAGCGTTCCGGCCGCTGCGCGCGGGCGCCGTACGGTGACCGGATGACGGACCGCGATCTCGACCTGGTGGTGCACGGTGCGACGGGGTTCACCGGGGCGGTCGTCGCGGCCTACCTGGCCGAGCACGCCCCGCACCAGGTACGGATCGGGCTGTCGGGGCGCTCGCTGGACCGGCTCGGCGCCGCGCGGGAGCGGCTGGGGGAGCGGGCCGCGGGCTGGGAGCTCGTGGTGGCCGACTCCCATGACGACGCCGCCCTGCGCGGGCTGGCCCGACGCACCCAGGTGGTGGCCAGCACGGTCGGACCGTTCGTGCGCCACGGGCTCCCGCTGACCCGCGCCTGCGCGGCCGAGGGCACGGACTACGTCGACATCACGGGCGAGGTCACGTTCATGCGGGACAGCATCGACGCCAACGACGCGGCGGCGCGTGCCAGCGGCGCCCGGCTCGTGCACGCGTGCGGTTTCGACTCCGTGCCCTCCGACCTCGGGGTGATGCTGCTCGCGCAGACCGCTGCGACGCACGGCCTGGGGGAGCTCACCGACACCGGGTTCGTCCTGACCGGTGCCAGGGGTGGCGTCGGCGGCGGGACGCTCGACACCCTCCGCGACCTCGTCGACCAGGTCCGGTCCGACCCGGCTGCGCGCCGGCTGGTCGTCGACCCGTACGCGCTCAGCCCGGACCGGGCGAACGAGCCCGACCGGACCGCGGACGCCCCCGGTGACCGCAGGGACCGGTGGGGTCTGCGCTGGGACCCCAGGACGAACCGGTGGTTGGCGCCGTACGTGATGGGTCCGGTCAACACGCGTGTGGTCAGGCGGAGCAACGCGCTCAGCAGCTGGTCGTACGGCCGGCGGTTCCGCTACTCCGAGGCCGTCGGCCTGCCGGGTCGGCTGCTGGGAGCGCCGGCCGCCGCCGCGCTGACCCTGGGGACCGGAGGGGTCGCCGCCGGGCTGGCCGTCCCGCCCGTCCGGCGGCTGCTCGACCGGGTCCTGCCCAAGGCCGGCACCGGACCGGACGAGGCCAGCCGGCGCGACGGCTACTTCTCGGCCCGGCTCCACGCCCTGACCACGAGCGGTCGCGTGGTCGAGGCGAAGGTGTCGGCCACGGGTGACCCGGCCTACGCGGCCACCGCCCGCATGCTCGGCGAGTCGGCCCTGGCGTTCGTGCTCGACCGGGACCGGCTGCCCGACCGGGCCGGGGTGCTCACGCCGGCCACGGCGCTGGGCGAGGTGCTGGTGGAGCGGCTGCGCGTGGCGGGCATGACGCTGCAGCCGCTCTGATCGGGCCGGCGGCCGGCACGTCAGACGACGACGTCGCCCTGCGTGCCGGTCTCCTTGCCGAGCGCCTTGGCGGCCAGCTGGACGAGCGCGCCGACCCGGCCGTGGGGGCCGTCCCAGTACTCGCCGTAGGCGACCTCGACGTCGAGCACCCGGACCTGCGGGTCGTCGGGCCCGTCGAAGTAGGCCCCGGCCCCGGGGTTCCACAGCGCGGCGGTACGGGAGCGGTCGTCCACGGTGCGGGCGGTGCCCTGGACGGCGACGTAGGTGTTCTTGCTGGGGTCGCCGAACGTGACCGTGGTCGGCGACCCGGTGGCCTCGAGCGCGTCGACCCAGTCGGCCTCGACGCTGACGAGGAACGACAGGACGTCGGCCTCCTGCCCGGCGAGGGACAGGGGGCGCGCCCGCCAGGTGCCGCCGTCGTCGGCGGTGGCGACCATGGCGATGTTCAGCCCGTCGAGGACGTCGGCCAGGGTGCGGTCGGTCGGGTGGTCGGACTCGTGGTGGCTCATGCCTCGAGCGTGGCCCGAGTTGCCCGGAACCGCACCTGCTGCCCGGGTCGGAGCTGGGCCAGCTGGTCCACGTCGGAGGCGCCCGGACCACGGCCCCGGGCAAGACCTGCTCCCGCGCCCCGCGGCCCCGGTTCGGTGCCCGGCGCCGGGTCGTGCACGTAGGCCACGACGGGGTACCCGCCGGTCACGGGGGCGTCGGCGAGGAACACCACCGGCTCCCCGGACGGCGGCACCTGGACCGCGCCCCGCAGCACGCCCTCGCTGGCCAGCTCCACCCCGGCCCAGCCGGGCGCCGGCGCGAGCCGTGCCCCGGCCAGCCTGACGCCGACCCGGTCGCTGTCGGTCCCGACGGTCCAGGTCCTCCGGGTCAGGAGGTCCCACGCCGGGCTTCCCGACCCGCTCGGCGCGCGGCCCGGGCTCGAGCCGGAGCACCGCGGGACCTGCGGCCGGACCAGGGACGGCGGCCTCGTCGACCCCGGGCATCGGCGTGGTCGAGGTCCCGACCGCCAGCACGTCACCGTCGTGGACCCGTGCCGGGCCCAGACCCGACAGGGTGCACGTGGACCGGGACCCCAGGACCGCAGCCACCTCGATGCCGCCGCGCACCGCCAGGTAGCTGCGCAGCCCGTCGGCGGGCGGGCCCAGCGTCAGCACCTGGCCCGCCGCGAGGTGGACCGGGGCGTTCCACGGCGCCCCTGGGCACCTGGCGCCCGTCAGTGCGACGACGAGGCGACGCCCGGCCCGGACCGCCAGGCCGCCCAGGGTCACCTCCAGCGACGCCGACCCCGCTCCGGCGCCGACGAGGCGCAGCCCCAGCCGGTACGACGCACGGTCGCAGGCACCCGAGCGCGGCACGCCCCACGACCCGTACCCGACCCGGCCCTCGTCCTGCACCGTGGTCAGCGGGCCCGTCGCCAGCACCTCGAGGCTCACGGCTGCGTGCCCGACGTCCCGGCTGCGGGTCCGGCTGCGGCGACGGCCCCGGCCTGTGCTGCGGCTCCGGTCGACGCGTTCACGAAACGCACCCGCACCCCCGGCCGCAGGAGCGCCGGCGGCTCCCGGTCCAGGTCCCACACCGCGACGGTGGTGCGCCCGAGGAGCTGCCAGCCACCGGGCGAGGCGGTCGGGTAGACCCCGGTCCAGCCGTCGGCGAGCGCCACGGACCCCGGCGGCACCCGGGTTCTGGGGGTCGTCCTGCGCGGCACCTGCCAGGGCGGGCCGGAGTCGGCGACGCAGTAGGCGAAGCCGGGGGCGAAGCCGCTGAAGGCGACCGTCCAGGTGGTGCCGGTGTGCCGGGCGACGACGCCGTCCGCGCCCCACCCGGTCAGCGCGCCGACCTCGGCCAGGTCCTCGCCGTCGTACACGACCGGCACCGTGACCGTCTCGGCCGGCGCCGCTGTGGTCGCCGGGCCGGACAGCACGTCGTCGCCGACGCCCAGGACGGCCGCGGCCACGGCCCGCGGGCGGGTCTGCGTCGGGTCGAGGACCAGCAGGACCGTCCGGGCCGCGGGCACGAGGTCGACCACCCCGGGCAGCGGGTGGGACCGCAGGTGCCCGGCGAGGGCGAGCACCTGGGCCAGGTCGTCGACCTCGACGAGCACCCCGGCGCTGCCGGCAGGCAGGACGCGCATCAGGCGCCCGCTCCGGCGCGCATCAGGCGAAGGCCGCGACGTGGACGCCGGCGGCCTCCAGCCCCACCCTCACCGCGCGCGCGACGGCCACCGCGCCGGGCGTGTCGCCGTGCACGCAGATCGACCGGGCCTGCACCAGCAGCGGCCCGCCCTCGACGTCGGTGACCGGCCGCCCGGTGGCCATGGCCACGCACCGCTGGACGACGTGGTCCACGTCCTGCAGCACCGACCCGGGGAGCCGGCGGCTGACCAGGGTGCCCTGCGGCGTGTAGGCCCGGTCGGCGAACGCCTCGGTGACCGTGGGCAGCCCCTCGGCCTCGGCCAGCCCGAGCACGACCGAGCCCGGCAGACCGACGAGCGGCAGGGTGCGGTCGACGGCGGCGACCGCGGCCACCACGGCCGCGGCCTGCTCCCGGTGGTGGACGACGGCGTTGTACAGCGCACCGTGCGGCTTGACGTAGCCGACCCGGGCCCCGACCGAGGCAGCCGTGCCCGCGAGCGCGGCGACCTGGTAGACGACGTCGTCGCGCAGCTCCTCGGGCGTCACGTCCACGAACCGTCGGCCGAACCCGGCGAGGTCCCGGTACCCGACGTGGGCGCCGATGCTCACGCCGCGGGCCAGGGCCGCCTCGCAGACCCGCCGCATGGTCGACGGGTCGCCCGCGTGGAACCCGCAGGCGACGTTGGCGCTGGTCACGGCATCGAGCAGTGCCTCGTCGTCGGTCAGGCGCCAGGGGCCGAAGCCCTCGCCCAGGTCGGCGTTGAGGTCCACGGTGGCCAGGTCGCCGGTGCCGAGGTCGCCGGTGCCCGCCTCGGGCGCCGCGTCGTGGTCGGTCGCCTCGCGGTCCATGCCGACGATGGTGCCCGACCAGCGGCTGCCTCGTCGCCCGTGCGTACCGACCAGCGACAGGTGACGCCCCCGCCGGGCGGGTGCGCGGTCGGGAGGGGCTGTCGTGCCGCTGGTCGGTACGCGGCCGCTGGGCTCAGGCGGCGGCGAGGCCCCTCTTGAGGGCTCGGGCCACGTCGACGGCGCGGGTGGCCTGGAAGGCGACCGACGCGAGCTCGGTCTCGCCGGGGGGGACCTGCCCGTTGTTCGAGGTGTGCGAGGCGCCGTAGGGGTTGCCGGCCTGGAACTGGACCGGGTCGGCGTAGCCGGGCCCGACGATGATGGAGCCCCAGTGGTAGAAGGTGTTGTTCATGGCCAGCACGGTCGACTCCTGCCCACCGTGCGCGGTGGCGGTCGAGGTGAACGACGTGCCGACCTTGTTGACCAGCTTGCCGGCGCCCCACAACGGGCCGCTCTGGTCGAGGAACTGCTTGAGCTGCGCGGTGGGCAGGCCGTAGCGGGTCGGGCTGCCGAGCATGATCACGTCGGCCCACTCGAGGTCGTCCAGGGTGGCCTCGGGGACGTCCTGGGTCTGCAGGGCGTGGGCGGACCAGCCCTCGTTGCTGCTGATGGCCTCCTGCGGGGCGAGCTCGTGGACCTTGTGCAGCCGGACCTCGGCGCCCGCGGCCTCGGCGGCCTTCTGCGCGGCCTGGGCGAGGGCGTACACGCCGCCCGTGGCGCTGTAGTAGACGATCGCGACGTTGACGTCGGCCATGCGGTGCCTCCTGCGTGGTGGTTGACGATGGAACGACGCTACCGTCGCACCGTCACCGCGTGACCGCACCCCGTGACCTGACCTGCGCCGGCCGACCCGGACCACGGTGCCGTCCGACGGGGTGTCGGCATTCTCGATCCGGGGGTGGGCGCGAACAACGCCGTGATTCCAGCGGCGGCGCGCGCGAAACGGCCGGGCGGCGGCGAACAAGGCCGTGATTCCAGCGGGCGCTCGCGCGAAACGGCCCTGACGGGCGAACAAGGCCTTGATTCCAGCGGGCGCAGACGGGGGCCGGCGTCGGCGCGGGATCGCGGGACCAGGACCACGGGCGTGGGGTGGGGTCCGCTCAGCTCCTCAGGTGCCCGGCCAGGTCCATGACCTGCTCCGGCCCCACACGGCAGCACCCGCCCAGCAGGCGCGCCCCACCGGCCACCCAGCCGTCGACGGCGGACAGGTCCAGGTCGGGCTCGCCGACCCAGCCGCGCGATGCGGCGTCCCAGGTCTCGCCGCTGTTGGGGTAGACCACGACGGGACGGCCGGACGCCCGCGCGGCGACGGACACCGCGGCCTGCACGCCCAGCGGGTCGCAGCAGTTGACGCCGACCGCCAGCACGCCGTCCACCCCGCGGGTGAGGGCGAACGCCTCCGCCGCGTCCTCGCCGCGCCTGGTCCGGACGGTGTCCCCGTCGAGCACCGTGGTCAACGACACCCAGACCGGCACGCCCACGTCGCCGGCCGCGAGCAGCAGCGCCTCGACCTCGGCGGCACCGGGCACGGTCTCGCAGGCGAGCACGTCGGCTCCAGCGTCGGCGAGGGCCTGCATGCGCTCGCGGTGGAACGTCCGCAACGCCGGCACGGTCATGGTCGGACCGTCGGTCCAGGCCGGGTCGAGGTAGTCGCCGGTGTACTCCTGACCACCGGCCAGGACGGCGCCGTACGGTCCGACCGATCCCGCCACCCAGGCGTCGGTCCCCACCCCGTCGCACGCCTCGCGTGCCACCTCGACCGAGCGGGCCAGCAGGCCGAGCGCCTGCGACCGGTCCAGGCCCACGTGGGCGAACCCGGCCACCGACGCCTGGTAGGACGCGGTGACGAGGACCTCGGCACCCGCCCGCAGGTAGTCGGCGTGGGCCTCGCGGATGGCGCTGGGGTCGGTGGTGAGCAGCGCGGCGGACCACAGCTCGCCGGACAGGTCGTGCCCGCGGGTCTCCAGGTGCGTGGCCAGACCGCCGTCGAGGACCACCGTCCGCTCGCGGAGGGCGTCGGCGAGCGGCCTCATGCGCTGGCTCCCGAACCGGACCGGCTGGACGCGTCCAGCACCGCCATCGCGGCCGACCGGCCGGGGATGCCGCTGACCCCACCGCCCCGCCGCGCGCCGGCACCGCCGAGGAGCACCCGGTCGTGGCCGGTCTCCACCCCCCAGGTCCCGACCTCGGCGTCGTCCTCGGCCCACGGCCACTGCAGGTCGCGGTGGAAGATGTGCCCGCCGGGCAGGCCCACGTCGGTCTCGAGGTCGACGGGGGTGCGGACCTCCAGGCACGGCCGGCCGTCGGGCGCGCTGAGCAGGACGTCGGTCAGCGGTTCGGCGAGCACCGAGCCGACCGAGGCCAGCGTCGCGGCGAGCGCGCGCTCGCGCGCCCCGTCGGGGTCGGAGCGGAAGAGCCGGGCCGGCATGTGCAGGCCGAACAGGGTGAGCGTCTGCGCGTCGGAGGCGGCCAGCCCCGGACCCAGGATCGACCGGTCGGACAGCGTGTGGCAGTACACCTCGCACGGCGGCAGGTCCGGGACCCGGCCGGCGGAGGCCTGCGCGAACGCCGTGGCCAGCTGCGACGCGGACTCGTTGACGTGGAAGGTGCCGGCGAAGGCGTCACGCGGGTCGACCGAGGCGTCCCGCAGCCGCGGCAGCCGGCTGAGCAGCATGTTGACCTTGAGCTGCGAGCCCTCGGGTGCGGTCTGCGGGCGTGGCGAGTGGGGGGTGGCGCCGGCGGCGGCCAGGGCGGCGTCGAGGCCGGCGGGGGAGCCGGCCCAGACCACCCGGTCGGCGGTCAGGGTCTGCTCGCTGCCGTGCACGTCGACCACCAGGCGGCCGTCCGGGTCCAGCGACACCACCCGGGCCCCGGTGACCGTCCGCGCGCCCGCCCCCCGGGCGGCGGCGGCGAGCGCCCCGGACACCGCGCCCATCCCGCCGACCGGCACGTCCCAGTCCCCGGTCCCGCCACCGATCACGTGGTAGAGGAAGCAGCGGTTGGCCAGCAGGTCGGTGCCGGTGTCGGCGAACGTGCCGATCAGGGCGTCGGTCAGGGCGACGCCGCGCACCACGTCGTCGGCGACCGCGTCCGCGACGGACAGCCCGACGGGCCGGCCGACGAGCAGGTCCCACACCTCGTCGTCGCCGACGAGCGCCCGGGCCTGCTCCGGCGAGGGCAGCGGCTCGGTGACCGTCGGCCACAGCGCCTGGGCGGCACGCGCGGTCCGGGCGTACAGCGACCGCCAGCCGTCGAGGTCTGCCGCGGCACCCAGTCGTTCGAAGGAGGCGCTGGTCGCGGCCTGGTCGTCGGTGACCAGCAGCCCCACCTCGCCGGCGCGGCGTGGGTCCGGCGTGTACGACGACACCCGCCGCCGCACCAGCCGCAGCTCCAGGCCCAGCTCGTCGCGCACCTGCTGGGGCAGCAGGCTGACCAGGTAGGAGTACCGGCTCAGCCGGGCGTCGACGCCGGGGAAGACCGGAGCGCTGACCGCCGCGCCGCCCAGGTGGTCGTGCTGCTCGAGGACGACGACCCGGCGCCCGGCGCGGGCGAGGTACGCGGCGGCGGTCAGGCCGTTGTGGCCCCCGCCGACGACGGCGACGTCGTGGTGGGTGTCGGTGTGCACGCGGCCATGGTGCCCGTCGCCCCGGCCGTGGTGGGCCCGGACGTGGAACCCGGCTCGCCCGGGCACTCGCCGTCGAGCCGGGCCAGGACCCGCTCGCACGCCTCGGCGAGCGCTGCGAGCTGGTCGGGAGCGAGGTCGTCGACGACCAGGCGGACGACCTCGGCGGCGTGGCCGGGTGCGGCCTGGCGGACCTTGTCGAACCCGGCGTCGGTCAGCGTGGCGAGGGTGACGCGGCCGTTCCCGGGGCACGGTCGGCGGGTCACCCAGCCCGACCCCTCGAGCCTGCTCACGGCGTGGCTCAGCCGGGACTGCGAGGAGCTGGCCCGCCGGGCGAGCTCCGACATGGGGAGCGTGCGGTCGTCGGCCTCGCTCAGCATGGCCAGCACGAAGTAGGCGAAGTGGGTCAGGCTGCTGTCGCGGGCGAGCTGCGCGTCCAGCGCGGTCGGCAGCCGCAGCACGACGCCGGCGAGCGCCCGCCACGCCCGCTGCTCGTCGTCGTCCAGCCAGCGGGTCGAGGTCACGGGCCGAGGGTACCCGAACGCTTGATGTCTCAACCATGACGGGGTACCGTCAACACTTGAAGTCTCAAGCGAGGAGGGGTCATGACCACCACCACGAACGCCCGACCGTCGCCGGTCGAGCCCGTCACGATGCCCGCGCTCTACCTCGGGCACGGCGCTCCCGTCCTCCTGGACGACGAACGCTGGGTGGGCGAGCTCGCCCGCTGGTCCGCGGCGCTGCCGAGGCCGACGGCTGTCCTCGTCGTCTCGGCCCACTGGGAGTCCGCGCCGCTGTCCCTGAGCGCCACGGGTCCCGGGACGGAGCTCGTCCACGACTACTCCGGCTTCGACCCCACGTTCGGCCGCATGCGCTACGACACCCCCGACGCGTCCGCGCTCGCCGACCGGGTCGCCGCGCTCGTGCCGGACGGCCAGGACGTCCACCGCCACCGCCGGCGCGGTCTCGACCACGGCGCCTGGGTGCCGCTGCGCGTGATGTACCCCGACGCCGACATCCCCACCCTCCAGCTGTCCATGCCGACGCTGGACCCGGTCACGCTCCTGGCGCTCGGCCGCCGGCTGGCGCCGCTGCGGGACGAGGGCGTGCTCGTGGTCGGCTCCGGCTTCCTCACCCACGGCCTGCCGTTCCTCACCGACTGGCGCACCGACGCCACCCCGCCCGGCTGGTCGGTGGAGTTCGACGCCTGGGCGGCCCAGGCCCTGGCCGAGGGAGACGTGGACACGCTCGTCGACTTCCGCGTCAAGGCTCCCGGCATGCCCTACGCCCACCCGACCGTCGAGCACATGGCGCCGCTGTTCGTCACGCTCGGGGCGGCCCAGCGGCCCGACGCCCCGGCGGAGACCACGGTCGACGGGTTCTTCCTGGGGCTGAGCAAGCGGTCGTTCCAGCTCTCCTGAGGTTGCATCTGGTCGCGCTGGGTACCGTCGCCAGGTGAGCACAGCCCCCGCACCCCGTCCTGACCGTTGGCACGACGGCTTCGGCCGCGCCGCCACCCGCTCCCTCCAGCTGCTCCTCGTCGTGGCGGTCGTGGTGCTGGTCGGCTACCTGGGGGTGACGCTGCGCCTGGTGGTGGTGCCCGTCCTCATCGCGATCCTGCTGGCGGCGGCGGCGAGCCCGCTGGTCGACCGGCTGTCGCGGGTCATGCCCCGGTTGGCGGCCGTCTGGATCACCATCCTGCTGGCCGTGGTGGTCCTGGGCGGGACCGGCTGGCTGGTGGGGGACGCGGTCGCCTCCCAGTACGGCGAGCTGCGCGACGGGGTGCTGCAGGGCTTCCAGCGGCTGGAGGACTTCATCGCCGGCGGCCCGTTCGGGCTGCCCGAGACCGACCCGGGAGACCTCACCGAGCGGCTCAGCGACGCGGTGCAGGCCTCCACCATCCAGTCCGGTGCCCTCACGGGGGCGACCGCCGTGGCCCAGGTGCTCACCGGGCTGGTGCTGGCGGTCGTGGTCTTCTTCTTCCTGCTCAAGGACGGCCGCGTCATCTGGACCTTCCTGGTCAGCCAGCTGCCGGACCGGGAGCACCACCGTTTCGAGCTCATCGGCCAGCGCTCGGCCGCAGTGCTCGGCGGCTACGTCCGCGGCACCGCCACGGTCGCGCTCGTCGACGCCGTGCTGATCGGGGTGGGGCTCGTCCTGGTCGGCGTGCCGTTGGCGCTGCCTCTGGCGCTGCTGGTGTTCATCACCGCCTTCATCCCGGTGGTCGGTGCGGTCATCGCCGGGATCGTCGCCGCGCTGGTCGCCCTGGCCCTCAACGGACCGGTCGACGCGCTGATCGTCGTGGCCATCGTCATCGCCGTGAACCAGATCGAGGGCAACTTCCTGCAGCCGATCCTCATGGGCCGGTACCTGTCGCTGCACCCGCTGGTGATCCTGCTCGCCCTGACCGCCGGGTCCATCGTCGCCGGGATCATCGGCGCCATCCTGGCCGTGCCGTTCGCCGCGGTCGCGTGGGCCGCGGTGCAGGCCTCGCGCCAGGCCCACCGTGACCTCGAGTCGGACCAGCGGCGCGACGAGCGCGGGTCGGGGACCGACGAGGGTCCGCCGGTCGATCCGGTCGATCCGGTCGATCCGGTCGATCGCACCCCGGTCGGGGTGCACGCGTCGGCCGGTGCGTCCTCGGGCTCCAGCTCGGGGACGGGGGACGGCTCCCGGTCGTCGGCGCACGCGCCCACCCCGGTGCGGACCCGCGCCCGCTCCGTCGTCGAGGGGCTGCGCAACCGGTCGAGGCCGTCCACCTGAGGGACGCGGGCCGCGACCGGGCGAGCTGGGCCTGTCCGGTCCACCCACCGCAGTGCGGGCCCTGGCGCTGTGGACCATCAGCACCTGCAGCCCGGACGGCCTGGCCGAGCTGCTCCGACGCCGGTCCTGCACCTCGGCGCGCTACGGCAACCCCTTCACGCACGCCCCCAGCGCGTCGAGCGCCGCCGTCAGCTGGTCGTCGCGCAGGTACGGCGCCGGCCCCAGCCGCAGCACGTCGCCACGGTGGTCGGTGAGCACGCCCCTGGCCCGCAGCGACGCCTGCAGCGCACCGGCGTGCGGGGTCCGAAGCGCCAGGAACCCGGCCCGCTCCGACGCCGGCCCGCTCAGCGCCCGGCGCACGACGGCCGGGTCGACGCCCAGCGCGTCGAACGCGTCGGCCAGCAGACCGACCTGGTGCACGCTGACCGCCCGCAGCCACGCCGGGGTCATCCCCTCCTCCTCGAAGAAGTCGAGCACCGAGGCCGCTCGGTAGTGCGACGTCGGGTCGTAGGTCGACCCGGCGAAGCGCTCGGGGCCCGTGCCGTAGGCCACGCCGCCGCTGGGTGGGGCGTGGACGTCGCCGAACTCCGCGAACCAGCCGGTCACGACCGGTCGCAGCTCGCTCCCGGCGGGCCAGCGCAGGAAGCAGACCCCCTCGCCCTGCTGCAGGTACTTGTAGCCGCCCCCCACCACGAACGCGTCGTGCAGGTCGTCGTCGGCCAGCGACCAGTCCAGCGCCCCGAGCGCGTGGTAGCTGTCGACCACGAGCACCGCCCCGTGGGCCCGGCAGGCGGCGGCGAGCCGGTCCAGCCCGGGCACCACGCGGGCGGTGCCGAACAGCACCTTGGACACCAGCACCAGGGCCGTGCGTGCGTCGACCCGGTCGGCCAGCCGCGCCGCCAGGTCGCCGGCACCGGCGTCGCCGGCACCGGGGTGACCGCCGTCGGCGCCGTCGGAGGGCTCCCTGACCGGCACCCGGTCGACCTCGAGCCCGGCCTCCTCCAGCCGGTCGAGCTGGCGCCGGGCCGAGTGGAACTCCCCGTCGGTCGTCACCACGCGAGGCCGGCCACGCAGGTCCAGCGCGGACAGCAGCCGCACCAGCAGCGTGTGGGTGGAGTCCGCGAGCGTGATCCGGCCGCGGTCGTCGTCGCCCAGCATCACCGCCAGGCCGGCGCGCACGCGGTCGGCCTTGGCCTGCGCCCGGTCCCACTTCTCGTCCAGCAGCGTCGTCGCGTCGGTGAACGCCTCGGTCTGACCGTCGAGGGCGACGTCCGGCCACGCCTGGTGGCTGTGTCCGGTCAGCACCAGCCGGTCCGCCACCCCGGCCCGGGAGTAGTGCCGCGCGAGCCCCGCCGGGTCGTGCGCAGGCACGTCGGGAGGTGGGTGCATCAGAACCGGCTCCGGATCGACCACAGCGCCGGGAACGCCGGGCGGAGCGTGCGCCGCAGGTACTCCGCGCCCGCCGACCCGCCCGTGCCCACCTTGGCGCCGATGGTCCGCTCCACCATCTTGACGTGGCGGTACCGCCACTCCTGGATGCCCTCGTCGAGGTCGACGAGGCTCTCGCACAGCCCGGCGGCGTCGGCGTCCTCCCGGTAGAGCCGGACCAGCACGTCCTCCACCGCCTCCGGGTCGTCGGCGTCGACGGGGTGCCCGGTCCGGGACAGGTGGCCCAGCAGCGCGTCCCACAGCGACGGCGCCTCCAGCCGGACCTGCAACCGGTCCCGGGTGGGGTCGGACTCGGCCCGCCGCACCGCCGCAGGGTCCTTGAGCCCGAGCACCATCTCGACCTCGCGGAACTGCGCGGACTGGAAGCCCGACCCCGACTCCAGGTGCGCGCGGAACGACGCGAACTCCAGCGGCGTCATGGTCTCCAGGACGTCGAGCTGGCTGACCAGGACCTTGACGATGGAGCGGACCCGCTTGAACGTGTGCTGCGCCCGCGCCCGGTCGTCGGCACCGAGCAGGGCCACCGCGCGGTCGAGCTCCCAGAGGATCTGCTTGAACCACAGCTCGTAGACCTGGTGGATGGTGATGAACAGCAGCTCGTCGTGCTCGGGCGGGTCGCTGGACAGGCGCTGCAGCCCCAGCAGCTCCTCGACGCGCAGGTAGGTGCCGTAGGTGAGGGGACGGTCGGCGGCCACGCGCCCATCATGGCGCGCGGCCGCCGGTGCTACCGGACCCGCGACCGGCCGGAGGTCAGCGACAGGTCCGCAGCCGACGCAGGGCGAGGGTGCCGATGCGACGTCCCTGCACGAGTCCCGTCTCGATGGCGTGCGGGAAGTGGATGCCTCCGAGCAGCCGGGACCCGGCGGCCTCCCGGGCCGCTGCCTCGAACGAGGCGAACGTCCTGTCCGGGAGGCCGAGGAACGCCTGCGAACGGTCGACGAACGGTCCCTCGCCCAGCATGTCGGTGAGGACCACGGCCGCGGCCGCCGACCCCACCGAGTGCCCGGAGGTGTGCTCCGGGAACGGCGGCGAGCTGACGAAGGACTTCCACGACGGGTCGATGTACCGGTTGATGTACGTGACCGGCCGCAGGAGGTTCGTCCGGTACTTGGTGGTCCAGCAGGCCAGGAACGCGTCGTTGGTGGCCAGGCCCACCCGGACCAGGACCTCGAGCGTGTCGTCCAGGGAGAGTCCCCGCTGCTCGGCCGCCTGCGAGGCGATCCGCAGCCAGTGCCCCGAGGGCAGGCCGGTGGGAGTCCCCACGGGCGGGACGAAGAAGCCGGGGTTGTCGCTCCAGTACGAGGCGGTCGCTCGCTCGACGTCGGTGTTCGCGAGGGACTGCTCCAGCACGGCCATCGCCTGCGCGTAGAACCCCGACCCGGGCTTCGTCGAGAACGTCACCGGCGGATCGGCCTCGACCTCGTCGGTGGACCGCAGCAGGAACGGTCGGACGTCCTCGGCGTAGGGGGCGTCGGCCGGGCGGAAGTTGGACGGGGTGGGCTCCCAGAGCCAGGGCTTGCCGCTCGGGGGCGTGTAGGGGCGGGTCGACGCCCGTGCGTACCCGTCGGTCGCCGCCCGACCGACCACGCGCGAGGCCGCGGCGGACCCGTGCTGCTCCGACGCCAGGAGCAGGGCCTGCGGGGCGCCGGCCGCGCGTCGCTGGGCGAGCACCGCCTGGTGCGCGTCCACCACGAGGGGGCGGGTGAGCGGGTTCTGGAGCGGCAGGATGGCCAGCAGCACGTCGCGCGCGGCCACCGACACCGCCACCGACCAGTCCAGCGAGCCACCACGGGCTGAGGACGCCGTGCCCACGGCAGGGCCGAGGCCCTGGACGGCGCCCGCGAGAGAACGGTGGCGGGGCATGCCCGGCACCGCTGCCTCGTACATGGCAAGCACGGTGTGGGCGTACGCCCGCGCCGCCGCGGTCGGGCCCAGGTTCTCCAGCAGCACCGCCCGGTACGCGGTGGTGACGCTCGCGTGCGCGACAGCAGCGTCCGTGACCCGTGCGTCACCTCCGTGGTCGTGGCCTGGCGCCGCCGGCGGTCGGCGAGCCGACGCGGAAGGTGCGACGGCGAGCCACGCGGCCCCCGTCCCCGCCAGAACCCCCATCCTCAGCACGTCCCTGCGCCGTGCTCCGCCCGTCACAGCCATCGACCGTCCTTCCGAGGTGCGTGCGGCGCGCTGGTTGCGCCCCTGCTGCCGAGCGTGGCGCAGGTGGACCCCGGGAGGTTCGTGACGGGTGGCTGGTCCCCCTATCGACACGCCCGTAGGGCTGAGCCGGGCACCGTACGTGTGCACGGGCCTCCCGCCGGTGAACGGCGCGGGGCGTGGGCGAGGGAGGAGAAGACGGTCGGCGCCCACCTGGGCGACCGCGGGACGCGGCTACCGCCCGGGCCCGGGACCTGACGTGCTGGTCAGCGCCGCAGCACGTCGCCGGCCCGGGGTGGGGGCGAGGTAGAGCACGGCCCTGCCCTTTCCCTGGGCCTTGGCGCGGTACATGGCGATGTCCGCGTCGCGCAGCAGGTCGTCGGCGGCGCAGTCGGGGGCGCCGGTCACCACGCCCACGCTGAGCCGGACGACGACCTCACGGCCGACGACGGTGATCGGGCGGGACACCTCGGCGACCATGCGGTCGGCGAGCGCCTGGCCCACCGACGGGTCCTCGACGCCCGGGCAGAGCACGACGAACTCGTCACCGCCCAGCCGGGCCACGGTGTCGGAGGCGCGGGCCGTCGCCAGCAGCCGGTCGGCGACGCTGCGGAGCACGGCGTCCCCGATGGCGTGGCCGTGCTCGTCGTTGATCCGCTTGAAGTCGTCGAGGTCGATGAAGAGCAGCGTCGGGCCGACCCCGCAGCGGCGTGCGGTGAGGAGGACCTGCGCCAGCCGGTCGTCGAGCAGCACGCGGTTGCCCAGGCCGGTCAGGGGGTCGTGGAGGGCTAGCCGGGCGAGCTGGGCCTCCGCGTCCCGCCTCGCCGTGACGTCGACGAGCTGCACGCTGAGCACGGCGCGGGAGTCGTCCTCACCCGGCAGCACCGACAGCGCCATCTCCAGCCACCTGGGCGGCGCGGCGGCCGAGGCCACCTCGTGCCGCCAGCCGGTCGAGCGACCCGACACCAGGCGCCGGACCGCGCGGTCGAGCTCGTCGTGCTCGGACACGTGCAGGAACCTCGCCAGGTCCTGGCCGACGACGTCCGGCTCCGAGCCGTCGAGCAGGTGGCAGGCGACGGCGTTGGCCCGCACCACGCGGACCTGGCCGTCGCGCTGCTCCAGCATGAGCATGCCGAGCAGGGACTCGGTGAACCCCGCCCGGAACAGCGCCTCGGACTCCGACACCCGGTCGGTGGCCTCCTCGCGCTGCCGGACGGCCAGGGCCAGGGTGAGCCCGACCAGCACGTAGGACACCGCGAACACCTGGAGCAGCACCGTGGAGGTGCTGCTGGTGATGCGTTCGCCGACCGCGAGGGGCCCGTACCCGTCGGAGGACAGCAGGGTGACGCCGACCACCACCAGGACGAGCTCGACCGTGACCGTGCGCAGACCCAGCCGCACCGCCCCCCAGACCATCACCGTCATCGGCAGGAAGGCCAGCGGCAGGTCGCCGACCCCGAAGACCAGCTCGGTGACGAGGACGAGCAGCCCTGCCTGCACCGCGGTCTCCCCCGGGCGGCGGTGACGGGTCCGGGTGCGCAGCGCCAGGACCGCCGGGACCACGAGCAGCTGCGCCGCCACGTGCGACGGCGTCACGGTGACGAACGTGTCGACGAAGGGCTGGTCCCACCCCACGGCCAGCGCGGTGGCCGTCAGCACGCCGAGCGTGGCGGCACCCGTCACCACGGCACCGGCGAGCCGGGCGACGTCCCCCATCTCCCGGAGCCTGGCCTCGCCCGTCGGCCCGCGCAGGAAGTGGGTGGTGATGACCACCTCCACCACGCAGAACACGGCGTACAGTCCCGCGAAGTCCGGTCCGTGGCCGCCCGCCACGTGGCCGGTGAGGCTGCCCAGCAGCACGGCCAGGAGCACGAGCGGGCGCCTGGCGGGGGCCACCACGGCAGCCAGGCCCGTGCCGAGCCCGGCGGCCGGCCACCAGGACGCGACCATCGAGCCCTCCGGCGCGAGCTCGACCGCGCCGACGCTCAGCAGGTGGATGCCCAGCGCGGCGCCCAGGAGCAGGGCGAGGTCCACCGAGCGCGCGGACGTCCCGCGGCCCGGTGTGAGCAGACCCGCCTCGTCGCCTCGCACGTGTCGGGGATCGGCGCCGAGGTGCCACGCCTTGAGCGTCGTTGGGCCGACCGTGTGCACCCGTTCGAGGGGACGTCCGCAGCGTTCGGGGGACATGGCCCCATGAGGGCTCGGACGGTGTGCTTGACTGCCCGGCGAACGGCCGTCCGGCCGTCGCGGCCGCGGGGGGTTCGGTGACCACGTTCCTCGTGGTGGGTGCGGTCGGCCTGCTGCTGCTCCTGGCGACCCTGCTGCTCGGGGACGTCCTCGAGGGCCTCGTCGACGGCTTCGGTCCGGACTGGCTCTCGGGCACGGCGATCGCTGCGTTCCTCGCCGCCGTGGGCTTCGCGGGGGCGCTGGCCGTGCAGGCCGGGCTCGGTCCCACGGCCGCCACGGGCGTCGGCGTAGCCGCCGGCGCCGCGGCGGGTGCACTGGCAGGTCTCCTGACCCGCGCGCTGACGCGGGAGACCGACGACGTGACACCACGCAGCGGTGCCCTCCTGGGGTCCACCGCCACCGTGGTCTCGGACGTCCCCGCCGACGGCTACGGCACGGTGGCCCTCGTGGTCGCCGGTCACCCCACCCGGCTCAACGCCCGCAGCTCGACCGGTCTGCGGACCGGGCAGCAGGTCCGGGTGAGCGCGGTCCTGTCCTCCACGGCCGTCCAGGTCGAACCCCTCACGGCGCCCGGTGGCGCCGAGATTGCCGAGACCACCTGATGATCGAGCTCACCTCCGGGCTGCTGGCCATCGTCGGGCTGGTCGTCCTCGTCCTGCTCGTGGTCGTCGTGGTGGTCCGCCGCTACCGGGTGGCGGGCCCGGACCAGGCCTTCATCGTCACCGGCCGTCGCGGCAAGGGGGCGACCGTGCCCGGCCAGGCCGACGTGTCGGGGCAGAAGGTCGTCCTCGGCGGCGGGGTGTTCGTCCTCCCGCTGGTGCAGAGGCTGCACGTGATGGACATGTCGAGCCGTCGCATCCCGGTCCAGATCCGCAGCGCCGTCTCCGGTCAGGGCATCAAGCTCAACGTGGAGGGCGTGGCCATCGTCAAGGTCGGGGGCAACGAGGACTCGATCCGTGCGGCCGCCCAGCGCTTCCTGTCCCAGCAGGACGACATCACGCCGTACACCCAGGAGGTCCTCGCGGGCGCCCTCCGCTCCATCGTCGGGGCGCTGAGCGTCGAGCAGATCATCCGGGACCGGGCCGCCTTCGCCCAGCGCGTCGCCGACGAGTCCGAGAACTCCCTCACCGGCCAGGGCCTGGTGATGGACACCTTCCAGATCCAGGACATCAGCGACGACGGCACCTACCTCGCCGACCTCGGTCGCCCCGAGGCCGCCCGCCTGCTCCAGACCGCCTCGGTGGCCGAGGCCAACGCCCGGCAGGAGGCCGAGCAGGCCCGGATCCGCGCCGAGGAGCAGATCGCCATCTCCAACCGCGCCCTGCACCTCAAGCAGGCCGAGATCAAGGCCGAGATCGACGCCGCCGCCGCGCAGGCCGCCGCCGCCGGGCCGCTCGCGCAGGCCGACCGCGACCAGGCCATCCTGCTGGAGCAGGAGAAGGTCGCCGTCCGCCAGGCCGCCCTCAAGGAGCGCCAGCTCGACACCGAGGTCCGCAAGCCCGCCGACGCCGAGCGTTACCGGGTGGAGCAGGAGGCGGAGGGCCGCCGCAACTCCGAGATCTTCACCGCCGAGGCCCGCAAGGCCGCCTCGATCGCGGCCGCCGAGGCCAAGGCCGAGGAGACCAAGCTCTCCGGTGTCGCCGAGAAGGGCCGCCGCACCGCGCTCGCCGAGGCCGAGGCCGTCGAGGGTGCCAGAAGACCGGTGAGGCAGAGAAGGCCCGCCGCGTCGCCATCGCCGAGGCCGTCCGGCATCGAGGGGGAGTCCGAGGCCGCCGCGATGCTGGCCCGGGGCCAGCGCCGAGGCCGAGGCGATGCAGCAGCGGGCCGAGGCCTTCAGCCACTACAACGAGGCCGCCGTCCTCGAGCTCTTCGTCAAGGTGCTGCCCGCAGGTGGCCCGCGAGCTGGCCTCGCCCATGGCGGCGATCGACTCGCTCACGGTGCTGTCGACCGACGGTGCGGCGGCCCTGCCCCGGCAGGTCACCGAGAACCTCGCGCAGACCCTGCAGATGCTCAAGGGCGCGACGGGCGTCGACCTGCAGCAGCTGGTGCAGCGGGCGACCGCGGCCACCGCCGGAGGCTCCGGCAGCCCCTCCCAGGCCGCCGCGCCGAAGGGCGCGCCGGTCGACGGGCACCGTCCGCTGGACGAGGTGGCCGCCCCCGCGGTGGACTGAGACCACCTGGACGGAGGCGCCACGATGGAGCAGGGGCTCGAGGCGACCGGGCGGCACCTCGCCACCCAGGCCGACGCGTGCGCCCGGCTCGGGTCGCCGCTGTACGAGCGGCTGCTCCGGGCGTGCGAGGTCGACCTGGCCGCAGGCGGCCCGGTGGCGGACGTGCTGGCCGGCCACCTGGGGGACGCGCAGGACGACCTGCTGGGCCTGCGCATGCTCGGCGGGGTCCACCACCTGGTCCTCACGGGTGCCGCCGACCGGCTGGCCCGTCAGTACCCCAGCGCAGGCGGGGCCCCCGACGGCGACCTGGGGCCGGCGTTCCTGGCCACGCTCGCCACGCACCGCGAGGCCGTCCTGCCCTGGCTGTCGCAGCCACCGCAGACGAACGAGGTCGGCCGGTCCACGGCGCTGGTCGGCGGGCTCCTCCACGTCCTGGCCGGGCGGGACCTGCCGGTCGTCCTCCACGAGGTCGGGGCCAGCGCCGGGCTCAACCTGCTCGGTGACCGGTTCCGCCACCAGGTCGGTCCCGACGGTCCGTGGTGGGGGCCGGCGCGCTCGCCGGTCCGCATCGCCTCCGCCTGGCTCGGCGCGGCTCCCCACCCGGCCGCCACGCTCCACGTCGTGCAGCGCCACGGCAGCGACATCGCGCCGGTCGACCTGCGCGAGCCGGGCGCCACCGACCGGCTGCTGGCCTACGTCTGGCCCGACCAGCCCGCCCGGTTCGACCGGCTGCGCGGGGCGCTGCAGGTGGCCGCCGAGCACCCCGTGCCGGTGCAGCGGACGGGGGCGGCCGAGGCCGTCCGGCAGATGGTGCTGCGACCTGGGCACCTGACGGTGCTGTGGCACTCGGTGATGTGGCAGTACCTGCCCGCCGAGGAGCAGCGCGCCGTGGACGAGGCTCTGGCGGACCTCGGAGCGACGGCCGACGACTCCACCCCGCTGGCGCGGCTGTCGCTGGAGCCGCCGACCGACCAGCGACCGGGGAGCACCGAGTTCGTGGTCGCGGCCACCGTCTGGCCGGGTGACCTCCGGCGGGTCCTGGGGACGGCCTCGCCGCACGGACCGCCGGTCACCTGGCGCGGCTGAGCCCTGGTGGGGCTGGGGCCTGGCGGGGCCGAGCCCTGGCGGGGTCGAGCCCTGGCGCGGCTGAGCCCTGGCGGGGTCGAGCCCTGGTGGGGGCACCTGCCTACGCTGGCCCCATGCCTCCCGCCCCGTCGGACGTCCCCACCGCTGCCGGCACCGTTGCGGACCGACGGCCCGACCGGCCCGCCGTGCCCACCGCGGTCGTCGCGGCCGGGTCGCTGGTCGCGGGGTTCGCGGTGGCCCAGGCGAGCGACGTCCGGGCGCTGGGAGGGGTCGTCCTGGTCGCTCGGTGCCGCCTGGTGCGGGCGGCACTGGGTCCGGCGGCAGGGGCCGGTGACGGCGACCGTGCTGCTCGTCGGGTACGCCGGAGGGTTCGTCGCCAGCCACGTGCTCGCGCGGCAGATCGGCGCCTGGCCGGCCGTGCTCACGGTGGCGGGCGCGGTCGGGGCCGCGGCCTGGGTCGGCTCGGACCGCCGGGGGTGACGCGGGTCCTCGTCGTCGGCGGCGGGGTCGCCGGGCTGCTCACGGTGCAGGGGCTGCTCGACCGGGCCGACGACCTGGGCGACGACCGGGCCGACGACCGGGCCGACGACCGGGCCGAGCACCGGAGGGCAGGCGCCCCGCTGACGGTCGTGCTGGCCGTGCTCGACCCCGGGCACGCCACCGCCTCGCGCAGCGGCGGGCTGGGCCTGCGCTACGCCTCCACCGACCCGCGCGCCGACGGGTGGGCGGCCCGCTCGACGGTGCTCGCCGGGCGCCTGGCCGAGCGCCACGCCCACCTGCGCCCCCATGTCCGCACCGCACGTGCGCTCGTCGTCTCCCAGGAGCCCGTGCGCGGGCACCGGGGCACCGCGGTCGACCCCGCCCCGCTCGGCCTGCAGGCCCACCGCCACGCGCTGCGGGCCGAGCCGTCCCCGCAGTGGGACACCTGCGCGCTGCTGCCCCGCTGGCCCGGGGCGCTGGCCTGCGACCCCAGGGTGGCGGTCGTCCCGCTGGCGGGGCGGGTGTCCTCGACGGACGACCTCGTCCGCCCTCCACGACGCCCACCGCGCCGACGTCACCGTCGCCTGCCTGGGCCTCGGTGCGCACGTGCTCGGGGACGAACGCCTCCACGGCCGGCTCGGGGTGCTCCTGCGCGGCCCGCTGCCCCGGGGCACGGTGCACGCCCAGGCCGCCGTCGTGGACGACGACGACACCCTGCGGCCGCGGTACACGGTCCCCCACGTCAGCAGCCCGCACGACGGTCCGGGTGACCCTCACCTGCACGTCGGGGGCACCTACCTGCCCGTCGACGACCCCGCCGACTGGGACGACGCGTCCCGGCTGCACGACCGGGCCTCCGCCGAGGTCCCCGCCCTGCTGGCCGACGTGGCCGAGCGCTTCCCCGCACTGGCCGGGTGGCAGCCGGACGCCCCACCGTGGTGGCACCTGCGCCCGGTCCGCGACACCGTGGCGCTCGGCCGGGTCGAGCCGTCGCTCGTCGGTGGTCGGGACGTCGTCGTCTCCCACGGCTGGGGCGGCTCGGGCTGGACCATCGGCCCGGCCGTGGCCGAGGAGACGGCACGTTCGCTGCTGCCCGCCCCCGTCGGCCACGCCTCCGCCGACGCGGACGCCGACATTGGGTCCGACGCCGGACCGGACCCGCTCGCCCGCTACGGCTGGTGGTCGCCGTGAGCCGCGCCGCCGCGTCCGCAGGCCGGCCCCGCCCCACGCCCGGGTCGTGGCCGGTGGCCGGGGGGACGGCGACGCTGACCAACTCCCCCGCCGGGTCCACGGGCTGGCAGCTCTGCGTCGACGGTGTGCCCCAGTCGCACGTCGACGTCGGGGACCCGACAGTCCTGGTGTTCGAGTACGTCCGCTGGATCGGCGGCCTCGTGGACTGCCTGGCCCCCGCCGGTGCCGACCTGGCCACCGTCCACGTGGGAGGCGGCGCCGGCACCCTGGCCCGCTACGTCGCCGCCACCAGGCCGGGCTCCCACCAGGTCGTCCTCGACCCCGACGCGGCCCTGCTCGACGTGGTGCGCGAGCAGCTGGGGCTGCGCAGCGCCGGTCGGCTCAAGGTCCGGGCCGCCGACGGCCGGAACGGGCTGGCCTCCTGCCGGCCGGCGTCGTTCGACCTGGTGGTCCGGGACGCCTTCGCCGATGCGGGCGTGCCGACGTCGCTGGTGACGACGCAGTGGCTGAAGCAGGTCGCTGCGGTGCTGCGACCGGGCGGCGTGCTCGCGTGCAACCTGCCGGACGCGACGCCGTTCCCCTGCACCCGCGCCGAGGTGGCGACGCTGCGCACCCGCTTCCGCCACGTGCTGGCCGTCGCGGAGCCGAGCACGCTGCGCGGGCGTCGCACCGGCAACGTGGTCCTCGTGGCCTCCGACGACCGGCTGCCCGAGGCGACCTGGGGGCGCCGCCTCGCCGGGGACGCCGTGGCCCCCGTGCGGCTGCTGGACGACGGCCAGGTCCGGGACCGCTTCGGGGGTGGGGCGGCGCTGCACGACGGTGGCCCGTTCCCTCCGCCGCCGCCGAGGCCACGCTTCCGGTGAGCCGGTGTCCTAGAGTCCGGGCGTGGCTGGTCGTCGGCTCGTGACCTCGGCTCGCCGGTGCGTCGCGCCGGTGGCAGTGGCCGGGCTGCTGGGCGGGGTGCTGGGTCTCGGAGGCTGCGCGGCGGGCGGGGCCGGCCCCTCGGGTCGCGACCTGACCGCAGCCGCTGCGCCGTCGCAGGCTGCGGTGCCGGGTCCCGTCGCGTCGGTCGTGGTGCGCCCGACGGACCTCACCGCCTCCGTCGAGCAGTACCGCCGTGACGCCCAGCGCGGGGTGCTGCAGGTCAAGGTCACCAACGGTGGTGACGCCCCGGTCCACGTCACCCGCGTCCGGCTCGACACCCCCACGTTCACGGGGCCCGTCGAGGCCGACAAGGACTCGCGCGTGGCCCCGGGCGTCTCCGCCGACCTGACGGTCCCCCTCGGGGACCCCGCCTGCCCGCCGGTGGCCCAGGACCAGCAGCACACGGTCACCCTGGAGGTGGACGGCAGCACCGTCGAGCTGCCCGTGGGCAGCGAGGTCCTCGGCCCGGTGGCCGTCGAGCGGTGCACGGCGCTCGCCGTCGCCGAGCAGGTCGGGCTCAGCGTGGCCGACGGCTGGGTGGACGCCGGTGAGGTCCGCGGCAAGCCGGTGCTCCGTGGCGCGGTCCTCGCCACCCCCCGGCCCGGTGCGGGGGACCTGGCGCTCACGGTCGAGGGCGCCACCACGTTGTTCACCGTCGCCGAGCCGTCGCAGGGGTCGCTGCCGGCGGGCTCGACGACCCCGGTCACGGTGGGCGTCACGCTCTCGGTGACCAGGTGCGACCCGCACGCGGTGGCCGAGGACAAGAAGGGCTACCTGCTGCCTGTCCGCGTGTCGGTCGACGGTGCGCAGGCCGTGCTGGTCGAGGTCGCCGTCCCGGTGCCGGAGCGGGCTCCGCTGCAGGACCTGGTCGACCGGACCTGCGGCTTCGTCTGACCGGCACGGTGCCGTGCCCGCAGGGGCCTGGTGCCGGTGTGGTGCGGGACGGTGCACCCGCGTACCCGCCGGGAGGAGTCGGCACCCGGGTGGCACGCTGGCCCCCATGACCGACCGCCAGTTCGGCTTCCGCACCCGGGCCCTGCATGCAGGCGCCGGTCCGGACCCGACGACGGGCGCCCGTGCGGTGCCGATCTACCAGTCGACGAGCTTCGTGTTCGAGGACACCACCGACGCCGCGAACCTCTTCGCCCTGCAGAAGTACGGCGTCATCTACTCCCGGATCGGCAACCCCACCGTGGCGGCGCTCGAGGAACGGCTCGCGAGCCTGGAGGGCGGCCTCGGCGCCGTCGCCACGAGCAGCGGGCAGGCGGCGGAGTTCATCACCTTCGCCGCGCTGGCCGGCGCCGGGGACCACGTCGTCGCGGGCGCGTCCCTGTACGGCGGCACCATCACCCAGCTCGACGTGACCATGCGCCGCTTCGGCGTGGACACCACGTTCGTGCGCGGCACGGACCCGGCGGCCTTCGCCGCCGCGGTCACCGACCGGACCCGGTTCCTGTTCGCGGAGGTGGTGAGCAACCCGGGCGGCGAGGTCGCGGACATCGCCGGCCTCGCCGACGTGGCGCACGCCGCCGGTGTCCCCCTGGTGGTCGACGCGACCACCGCGACGCCCTACCTGTGCCGCCCCATCGAGCACGGGGCGGACATCGTCATCCACTCCACCACCAAGTTCATCGGCGGGCACGGCTCCACCATCGGCGGGGTCGTCATCGACTCCGGCACGTTCCCCTGGGACAACGGCCGGTTCCCGGCGATGACGGAGCCCGTCCCCTCCTACGGCGGGCTGCGGTGGTGGGGCAACTTCGCCGAGTACGGCTTCCTCACCAAGCTGCGCAGCGAGCAGCTGCGCGACATCGGCGCCACCCTCAGCGCCCACTCCGCGTTCCTCCTGCTCCAGGGGGTCGAGACCCTGCCGCAGCGGATGCGTGAGCACGCCGCCAACGCCCGCGCCGTGGCGCAGTGGCTCGACCACGACCCGCGGGTGGCGTGGGTCCGTTTCGCCGGGCTGCCGAGCAGCCCCCACCACGACCGCGCCCGTCGGTACCTGCCCGAGGGGCCCGGTGCGGTGTTCGCCTTCGGTGTCGCCGGCGGGCGCGAGGCGGGGGAGCGGTTCATCAACTCCGTGGAG
>CAVWYQ010000002.1:0-2359966 GCA_963759255.1 uncultured Actinomycetota bacterium | reverse complement strand
GGGGCCAGTTCCGCGGCTACGGCGTCGTGGACGTGATCACAGGCTCCACCAGCGAGCAGCGTTCCCAGGAGCGCACCCGCTACTTCCGCGGCATGCACGGCGACAAGCTGGCCAACGGCACCACGCGCGCCGTGTCGGTCGACGGCATCACCGACGTGGACCGCCTGAACGGCTTCGTCCGCGAGAGCATCACGTACAACGGGTTGGACGGCCCGGAGCTGTCCGGGACGCTCACGACGCCGTGGATCTCCACGCCCACCGCAACCGGCGCCGACGGCAGCGCAGCGACCTACCTGGAACCCGCCACGACCGAGAGCCGACTCCTGGGCACCGCCTTGCCCGGCGGGCGCCGCACCACGCGGACGGTCACGACGTACGACAGCGTCTACGGCCTGCCGACGCAGGTCGACGACCAGGGCGACATCGCGGTGAGCACCGACAACCGGTGCACCCGAACGGAGTACGCCCGCAACACCGTTGCTCACCTCGTCGCAACCGTCCGACGGTCCGAGACCGTCGGTGTCAGCTGTGCGGCTGCGCCGGCTCGGCCCGGTGACGTCCTGGCCGACTCCCGCACCATGTACGACGGTGGGGGCTTCGGCGTCGCGCCCACCCGTGGGCTGGTCACGGCCGTTCAGTCGGTGGCGTCCTACTCCGGCACCACCCCGGTGTACGTCACCGAGGCCAGCACCACCTACGACGCGCAGGGTCGGACCATCTCCGGCACCGACGCGATGGGACGGGTCTCGACGACGTCCTACACCCCCGCGACCGGGGGTCCCGTCACCGCTACGAGCACAACCGCCCCTGACCCGGACGGCACCGGCCCGATCACGGCGGCGGTCACCACCGTGCAGCTGAACCCCGCCTGGGGGACACCGACCACGGTCACCGACCCCAACGGCAAGGTGACGACCGCAACGTTCGACGCCCTGGGCCGGACCACGGCGGTCTGGAACCCTGACCGCCCGAAGGCCACCAAGAGCGCCAGCACCACCTTCGCCTACACCGTCTCCACCAGCGGTGTGAACACCGTCACCACCAGCAGCATCACGGCTGCCGAGACCTACCAGACCAGTGTCGCGCTGTTCGACGGCCTGTTGCGTGCGCGTCAGACGCAGTCGCCGTCCGCGGACCGCACCACCCCCGGACGCGTGGTCACCGACACCGTCTACGACTCCCGTGGCCTGGTGGCCTTCGAGCGCGGCGAGTGGTTCACCACGGGTGTGCCAACAGGCACGCTCGTGCAGCCGGCCGTCTCCGTGCCCAGCCGGACCCGCTACGGCTATGACGGTGCGGGCCGGGAGACCGTCGAGATCGAGGACGTCAACGAGCAGGAACGTTCGCGGACCGTGACGAGCTACGACGGTGACCGCACGAGTGTCGACCCGCCCACGGGTGCGACGCCGGAGACGTCGATCGTGGACGCGCGGGGTCAGGTCGTCGAGCGCCGCCACTACCTCGGCGCTGCTCCGACGGGCTCGTACCAGACCACCCGGTACGGCTACGACCGGTCGGGGAACCTCACCTCGGTTCGCGACCACGCCGGGAACGCGTGGTCGTACTCCTACGACCTTCGTGGTCGACAGGTGTCGTCGACGGACCCGAACAAGGGCACGACGAGCACCACCTACGACAACGGGGGCAGCCCGGTCAGCACCACGGATGCCCGTGGGGTGACGCTGGTGCAGGTCCGCGACCAGCTGGGTCGTCCTACGCAGCTGCGCGAGACCAGCGCGACAGGGCCGCTGCGGGCGTCGTGGGTGTACGACACGCTGCAGAAGGGGCAGCTGACGTCGGCCACCCGTCACGTGGGCGCGGCCGCCTACACCTCGGCGGTCACCGCCTACGACAACGAGTACCGGCCGTTGGGGGAGTCGGTCACGATCCCTGCCACGGAAGGCGCGTTGGCCGGGACCTACCTGACGCAGTACGCCTACACCGCGGATGGTCAGCTGAAGGCGATGCGGCTGCCGGCTGCGGGCGGGCTGAACGGCGAGACGGTGTCCACGACGTTCGACGCGACGTCGCGACCTCAGTTCATGTCTGGTGGCACCGGGTTCGGGTTGTACGCGCTGGACACCGTGTATGACGCCTACGGCGACACCAAGCAGCAGATGCTCGGCAACACGTACGTGTTCTCGGTCAGCAACGAGTACGAGGCCGGGACCCGGCGTCTGGCCAGGACGACGTTGGAGCGTGAGAACGGTGCGGGTCTGGACCTGAACCTGCGGTACGCCTACGACCTTGCGGGTAACCCGACGTCGTTCGTGGACCGCCCGGACGGCAAGGCGGTGGATGCGCAGTGCTTCCGTTACGACGGTCTGCAGCGGTTGTCCTCGGCGTGGACCCCGGCCAGCGGTGACTGTGCGGCGGCGCCGACGGTGGCGGGTCTGGGTGGTCCGGCGCGGTACTGGACCTCCTACACCTATGACGCGGCGGGGAACCGGGCCACGGACGTGTCTCGTGCGGCGGCGGGGGACACGACGCGGACGTATGCCTATGCGGGGGTGGGGCAGCCTCGTCCGAACGCGTTGACCTCGATCACCCAGACCGGGCCGGCGGGCACGAGCACGTCGACGTTCGGGTATGACGCGGCGGGTAACACCACGGCCCGGGCGGTGGCGGGCAAGCCGGCGCAGACGTTGGGCTGGGATGCGGAGGGTGAGCTGGCCTCGGTGGCCCAGTCGGGGTCGGCGACCGCGTCGTTCGTGTACGGCGCGGGTGGGGAGCGGCTGGTCCGTCGGCAGGGTGGGGTGA
Source organism: uncultured Actinomycetota bacterium (assembly GCA_963759255.1). GTDB lineage: Bacteria > Actinomycetota > Actinomycetes > Actinomycetales > JBBAYJ01 > Aquipuribacter. The sequence goes on along the minus strand of CAVWYQ010000002.1, from coordinate 2,357,206 downwards.
GCACCGTCTACCTGCCGGGAGGGCAGGAGCTGTCGCTCACCACGGCGACGGGTGTGGTGACGGCGACGCGGTACTACTCCTTCGCGGGGCAGACGGTCGCGTCTCGGACCGGGAACACTGGGGCCACGGTGTCCACGTTGGTGGGCGACCTGCACGGCACGGCGTTGCTGTCGATCGCGAACATCGCGAACACGGTGTCGCAGCGGCGGATGGACCCCTTCGGGGCGGTGCGGGGTGCTGCGGTGGGGTGGGTGGGCGACCACGGGTTCCTGGACAAGCCGACCGATGCCACGGGGTTGACGCAGGTCGGGGCCCGGTACTACGACGCGTTGATCGGCCGGTTCGTGTCGGTGGACCCGGTGATGGACCTGTCGCGGCCGCAGCAGTGGGGTGGGTACTCCTACGCGGAGAACAACCCGGTCACCTACGCCGACCCGACGGGGCTGCTGTCGTGGAAGAAGGTGTGGAAGTCCACGAAGAAGGGCGCCCGGTCCGCGTGGGGGTCCAGCCGACGCTTCGTCCGCAAGAACCAGGGCGCGATCGTGGGGTATGCGTTCGGGGCGGTGGTCACCGCCGGGTGTCTGGCCGCGACCGGGGGGGCGGGCAGCATCGGCTGCCTGGCCCTGGGCGGCGCAGCCGCTGGGGCCGCGGAGAACCTGTGGAAGTCCCGGGTCCAGAAGACCCAGCCCTTCTCCTGGGGGCGCCTGGCCAGAGACAGCGCCATCGGCGCCGCTACCAGCCGCATACCCGGAGGCAAGGCGCTGGGGCGAGTGGCAGGACGAGCCGCCATCGGTGCAGCGAGGGCCATCAAGCCACAAGCGTCGCGGGCCGCCGTTCGGTCTGCTGTCGGTGTACGGACAGCGGCCACTCGCGCGCAAACAATTCCGAGGTCGGGCGGTGGCGGCGGGAGCGCCGAGTCCGCTATCAAGTTCAGTCAGACAACAGCGTCCCCCATTTTTCGCAACGGCAGCGTTTCGGGAAGGAGCATCGGCTCGGTGGCCAGCGACCTGCGAAGTGGCGCGATGAGGCCAGAGGACCTCCCGGTCGACGTCGTGAGACGCGGTGACGTCACACTTGCGATCAATACCCGTTCGGCCCTCGCGCTTCAGAGGGGAGGAGTGGATCGCGGGGCATGGACCATCAACGACCGGACCGGAGACGATTTTTTCGAAGGTCTCCTGGCTGCTAGGCTCAGCAAAAATGGCCTTTCTGACGCTGGCACCGATGTCCTCAGGATCACTGGCGCTGGCAGGAATGCGAGCTCCCTCGAATGAACGGAAGCGTTGTGTGGGATATGCCGGATCCGTCGCAGGAGTTCAACAGTGGACCCCGTGTTGGCTACCAGAACGGGACGGTTACGCTGGAATGGGATCGAGAAGCCGAAGAAGGTGGGTATGAGTGGCGCAGCGCCCACTTCTATGGTGTTGAGCGAGTCGCTTTCACTGCCCATGCTGCTTGCTCGGTCGACCAACTACAGGCCTACGATCGCGTAGTAGTGCTAACGGAGTCGCCTTGGGCTGCGGCAGTGAGCCCAGACGGCCCAAGTCGGCACTATCGTGTCTATTTCGACGAATTGGGTTGCCTGGACGTTCTAGCGGAACATTTCGCACCATTCAACGACTAGCCCTGATCTTTCGTGGGCTCCCCGTGTTGTCGGGGCGGGACGTCGTGGCCCTCGCTGGGCGCTGATTCTGCGGCAGGGGTCGGACAGTGGCCCCGATGGTGCTCGGGGTGGGCTCGGGTCCGTCCGACGTGGTCCGGGTTGCAGGGTCAGGGGCGTGGTCCTGGGGGGTCAGCCGCTGGGCGCGGGTAGGGCGCGGAGACGGGTCAGGATGGCCAGGACGACGCCGGTCCAGCGGCCGCCGACGGCGAGGTGCAGGACGGTGCGGCGGGCGCTGACGGCGAGCCGGCCGGCGGTGGCCAGCAGGCGCAGCCGGAGCCGTTTCGGTTCCCAGCGCCGCGCCTGGTGGCCGGTGGTGTCGTCGGGGTCGGTGCAGCCGAGCAGCTGCAGCCAGGCGAGCAGGTCCGCGGCGAGGGCGACGACCTCGCACCAGATCTGGTTCGCGGTGAACCCGTGCAGCGGGAGGTTGGTCAGGCCGGTGTCTTTGGCGTTGCGGATGCGGTCTTCGCATCGGGCGCGGCGGCGGTGGCGCAGCTCGAGGTCCGCGAGCTGGTGTCCCGGGCCGGTGCGTGGGGCGTTGGTCGCGAAGGCCGTGAGGCGGTGCCCGTCGATGTCGGTCAGCCGGAGCTGGGCTCCGGGGTGGGGACGCTCCTTACGGAGGATGACCCGCATCCCGGCCGGCCACGTCGTCAGATTCAGCAGGCCGGTGACCTCGGCGACCCAGGCGCCGTCACGGACCTGACCGTCGGCGTCGTAGGCCGGCGCCCAGACCGTGTCGGGGATGAGTTTGAGCCGGTCGGCGATGTCGTCGGGCAGGCCGAACCCGATGGAGTAAGACAGCCGCTGGGCGCTCAGCCAGGCCAAGAACTCGTGGCTGTAGCCGGCGCCGTCGGTGCGGATGAGGACCTTCCGGCCCGGCCGGGTCCCGACCCGGTGACCGGGCAGCTGACGTAGCGCCTGGCGGGTGACCTCGATGTGGTCCACGGCGGTGTTGGAGCCCGCGCTGCCGGGGCGCAGCTGGATCGCCAGCGGCTCCCCGGTGCCGTCGGCGCCGTGGTCGACGAAGGCCGTGAGCGGGTGGAAGCCGTAGCCGTGCTTGTAGGTCGGGCGGGCGTTCTCCTTCTCGGAGTGCGCGGTGACCAGGGTCGCGTCCAGGTCGATCACCAACGGCGTCGCGGGGCTGCGGTCGTGGTCCGGGGCGTGTTCCCCGGCCAGGTCCCAGGCCCTCGCGCGGGCCGCCGCCCGAGCGGTCCGGATCGCGGCCAACACCCTCGGGGCGTCGGCGGTCAGGGCGGAGACGGTGCGGGACACGGTCGGGTCGGACGCCACCGGACCGAACACCCGCGGCTCGCCTCGCAGGACCGCGACGTCGGCCAGACAGTCGCCCCCGACGGCCAGCGCGACGGCGAGGTCGAGCACGACCTTGCCCGGGTCGTGACGGGCGCCCGGGCGCCGCCACGGCTCCAACGCAGTCAAGAGTTCACGGTCCAGGCCCGTCGCTCGGGCGGTCTCCACCAGGACTACCGCGCCGGCCTGGGACACGACCCCGGCCCCTGCCGCGTCGACCTGGACACGGGGGTAGGGCCCGCTACGCTTCTTCACCTGGAAGGTGCTCCTCAGTCAGCTCGGACATGGACCTCGACAATCCGTATCCTTGCTGCTCAGGGGCACTTTTCATGTCACGACACGGGCTCCGCCGCCGCCCGCCCGTGAAAGCCCCGGGCTAGTGCTCGGGCGGGCAGCGGACTGCGCGCGGTTGGGCAGCCGCCTCCGGTCCTCGCTGCTTGGCAGGCCAGATGGTCGTGATCCGGAGCGCCGGCAGCCCAGATCACGACCAAGTCGCCTGCCATGCGGGGCGAGGTGGCGCGTGGCGAGGTGGCGTGGCGCGTGGCGAGGTGGCTGCGAGTGCCATGCGCGCGGCGAGGTGCCATGCGTGCGGCGAGGTGCCATGCCGTGAGGCGAGGTCGTCGTCGCAGGGCGTGATGCGCTCACCCCCCGTGCGACGTGCTCATGCCCTCCAGGCGCGCCCGCTCAGGAGTAGTCGGCCCGCACCGTCTGCCTCACGCCGTCCACCGTGACCTCCCCGCCGTACGGGACGACCCACTGCGGCCGGGTGTGCCCGAACGGCACGCCGACGACGATCGCGGCGTCGGGGTTGTACCGCTGCACGGCCTCGACGGCGACGTCGCGCTGCTCCGCCCGCCGGGCAGCACGCTCCTGCGCCGAGGGGCGCACCTCGAACGACGACGTCGGGGGGCGCGCGACCATCACGGCGTCGACCGCCGCCAGCAGGCCGCGCTCGCCGAGGGACCGCATGATCCACCCCAGCTCGCGGGCAGGGATGAGCTCCTCGGAGGTCTCCAGCAGCAGGACCCCGCCGTCGAGCACGCCAGGGTCCGAGGGGAACCGGCCGGCGGTGAGCAGCCACTGCAGCACCTCGGCGCAGCCGCCCCAGGTGCGGCCCGTGACCGACCGCGCCGGCCCTGCCCACACCCACGGCTCCGTCGGTTCGCGCTCACCGTGCTCGGTGAGGGCTGCTGGGTCGTCCCACCTCCTGCCGAAGTCCTCGGACTCGCCGGGCTCGGTCACCTCCAGCGTCTCGCCGGTGAGCAGGGCGGCCCGCATCGACGTGGCGTGGATGCCGTCCACGGCGGGCCCCGCCCCGAGGTGGACCTGGGTGGAGCCGCCGTAGAACCCCGCCACGCCCTGGCTCCACAACCAGCTGAGCAGGTTCGTGTTGTCGCTGTAGCCGAGGAACGGCTTGGGGTCGGCACGCACCAGCTCGGCGTCGAGGTGAGGAATGACGGTGATCTGGTCCTCGCCGCCGACCGTGGCCAGGACGGCGCGGATGCTGGGGTCGGCGAAGGCCGCGTTCAGGTCGGCTGCCCGGTCCTGCGCGGATGCTCCGAGCCGTCGGGTCGTGGGGTACTCGACGGGCACCAGGCCGGTGAGCTCCACCAGACGTCGCATCGCCTGCTCGTGCAGCAGTGGCCCGACCGCCGGTGCGGCGAACGAGGGCGAGACGACGGCCACCCGGTCACCGGGTGCGGCCTTGGGCGGGTGGACCAGCGGCTGCGGCATGCGAGCAAGTCAACCGCGCACGAGAGCCTCAGTGGTCTTCGCAGCAGCGGTGCGGGTTCTCGCGCTCGAACGGCACCAGCACACCCCCGGCCGCAGGCTGCACCAGCAGCCGCACCCGCCCGTGCTCCAGCTGCGGCCGCACGAACCCACCGGTGTCCACGACCGTGTCGGGCGTGTGCGGGCTGCCCCCGACGACCACCACCTCCTCGACCGCCGACGCCCCCAGCACGTCGGCCACGGTAAGCCGGCCGACCAGGGCGCCGGCCCCGTCGAAGTGCACGAGGCGGCCCGAGGCACCGGTGGCCGCGGTGGCGAGCGCTGCCCAGGCGCCGGCCAGCGCGTCGGCGTCCGAGCCGCGCACCGTCCCGTCGTGCAGGCCCGGTGCCGTCGCCACGACCGCTCCGGCGGCAGGAAGAACCGCGGCGACGGCCTCGACCAGTCCCACGACGGTGTCCGCGAGCCCTCGCGGACTCCCCGCTGCCGTCCCACCCAGGACGGCGCCACCCAGGCCGGCAGCCGGTCCACGCAGGACGCAGGACACGGCCGAGTGCGGCCGCCCCGCCCGGACCTCGTGCGTGGCGAGCACCGAACGGGCGGCGACCGTCGCGCCCACCCTCGCCCCGACCACCTCGCGCACCAGGTGCGCGAGGTGGTCGGCGTCCTCGTCGTGGACCGACCAGCCGTCGACCCCGAGGATCATCGGCCGGTCCGTCAGGAGGGCAGCACGAAGATCGGGTTCGTGTAGAACCACAGGTCCAGCCACGGGTCCGCGTCGCCGACCACGTCGAGCGCGGGGCCCTCCGGGTCGATGGCTGCGCCGAGGTAGCCGGGCTGCGACCGGTTGGCGTCGGTGCCGCGGGCCCGGACGTAGAACGGCGCCTCCACCGCCCCGAGCGGCTGCACCAGCTCGATCGTCCCCGTGGTGCCGGAGGTGTCCCAGGCCTTGACCACCGTGGTGTCCGGGGCGAGGAACGTGTCGCGGTCGGCGGGGCCGGCCAGGTCGATGATGCCCTGGACGACGTCGACCCGGTTGAGCACGGGCAGGAACGACGCCGAGTTGGGCAGGTCCTGCAGCGTGATCGTGATGGACAGCTCGAGCCGCGTCCCGCGGGGCACGACGACCGAGGAGCCGAGGGGGAACGCCTGGCCGCGGTTGCCGGCCCGGCGCACCACCATGTCGACGCCCTTGACGAGCTGGCCGTGGTCGACCCACACCCGCCCGTCCCGCAGCCCCTGCATCACCTCGACGTAGCCGGGCCGTGAGACTCCGACGGTGGTCCGGCTGTACTGGCCCGGCCAGAAGTCGCCCGCGGTCTCGTTCGGCCCACCGGCGTACACCGGGTCCTGGTAGAAGCCGTCCCGCGCGAAGTCGGAGCTCGGCCCGCGCACCGCCGTGGCCAGGTAGTTGGAGTGGCTGTCGGAGTTGGCGCTGATCCACCAGGGCTTGCCCTCGGCGAGCAGGGAGTCCCACAGCCCACCGACGGTCGCCGTCATCCAGTCGAAGCCGCCCCAGGTGCGGTAGGACTCCGGCGGGTACGCGGCGAAGCGGGCCGGGTTGGTGCCGGCGTTGTCGTAGTACCCACGACCCGACGCGGCGCCGCCGGGCAGCCCGGCCGCCTGGTGACCGGGAGCGCCCTCGAACCCGACCGCGACCCGGGGGTCGGCGTCGCGCCAGGCGCGGACCTCGTGCGGGGAGTCGATGCCCTGGCGGGAGGGGTGGTTGGCGAGGAACAGGGCGGAGTCGACGCGGCGGGCGTCGATCTGCGCCCCCAGCCACTGGACCGCCGCCACGGCCTGGGCCTCGTTGGCGGGGCTGCTGCCCGAGGTGCCGTTGACCCGGCCGTCGTAGCCCTGCTCGAACTGCTGGAGGACCGAGACCTCGTTGCGGCCCGGTGCGACGAACACGGTGCCGTGCTCGGCGGCCGGGATGTTCCACTCCAGGCCCTGGAAGATCAGCGTGCCGGGCAGGTCCTCGCGGGCGGCGACGATGTCGGGGTTGACCTTCTCGACCCCGATGCGGGCGTGCTCCGCGCCGCCGTGGTCGGTGATGACCAGCCAGTCCAGACCGTAGGAGCGGGCCTTGGTGGCCTGGTCGGCGACGGTGTAGAGCCCGTCCGGGCTGTACTGGGTGTGGATGTGGTGGTCACCGGCCAACCAGGCGCGGACCGGGCCGGGAGCACCGGGACGACCGGCGGCCGGCTTGCCCGAGGCTGCGGCCGGGGCGGCCGCGCTGACACCCACGGCTGCGGCACCGCCGACCACGCCTGCCGCACGCAGCAGGTTGCGGCGCGACAGCTGGGCGGGGCTGAGCTCGCGGTCCGGGACGGAGGAGTCCACGGCGGCGGCGGTGGTCTCGTCGAGGTGGGTGTCGGCGTGGGTGTGACCGTGGTCGTGCCCGTGCCCGTGCCCGTCAGCGTGGCTATGGGGGTGGTCGTGGGAGTGCGTGCCGCTCATGGGAGGCCTTCCGGGTCGGGAGAGGTATGGCCGTCGCCGACCTCACATGCACCGCGCGACATCTGTGCGACCTGCACCCGACCCCCGGGTGAACCTGAGGCCAACATCCGGGGGCGTCCGGTCACCAGTCGAGGTCCACCACCACCGGCGCGTGGTCCGACCCGGGGGTGCCGACCCTGGGACGGGGGTCGTCCGTCACCGACGGCAGTCCGGCCGGGGCGAGCGCGTCCAGCGCGCAGTCGACACCGCTGACCGTGGGCAGCAGCACCCGGGAGACCAGCACGTGGTCGATCAGCTCACCCCGGCCGCGGTAGACCCGCGAGAAGCGCCGCCCCTCGGGGACCAGCGGCGCCAGGTTCCACAGCCGGTGCGCGTCCCCGAGGTCGGGGGTGCGTTCACCCGCCGTCCCCACCTCCGAGCCACCTGGCCCCTGCAGGAGCTGCGTGGTCGCGGCCTCCGCCGTGTCGTTGAGGTCGCCGCACACCATCAGCGCATGGGTGCGCCCGCGACCACGGAGCACGTCGTCCGCCGCGACCCGGAGCGTCGCCGCCTCCGCGGCCCGGCGGAACAGCGCGTAGGCCGCCGTCCGCGCGCGCTCGGCCTCGTGCGCCGGGGAGAACCGCCCGCCGGGGTAGCTGAGCAGCTTGGACTTCAGGTGCGCGGTCATCACGTCGAGCGGACCGGAACCGGCCTGCACCCGCACCCGGAGGGCGCCGCGGCCCATCCTGTCGGTCGTGCTGCCGGCGTCGTCCACCTGCACCGGCCGCAGCCGGGGCGCCAGCGCCACGACGTCCTGCGTCGCCAGCACGTCCAGCGTGGTCAGCACCGCCACCCGGATGCCACGCAGGTCCGGTGCCCGGGAGGCGCGGGCGACCCAGTCGGTGCCCGTCGCCCGCGCGAGGCCGGCACGCAGGTCGTCCAGGGCGCCCTCGTCCCCCACCTCCTGGAGCGCGACCACGTCCGGCGCCAGCGCGGCGACGACGTCGGTCAGGGTGGACAGCTTGGCGCCGTAGGCATCTCGGTCCGGGCGGCCCGTGGTGTCTGCGCCGGCCAGGGCCGGGCTGAAGAGGTTCTCGACGTTCCACGTGACGACCCGCATGCCTCCAGGAGCGCCGGACCCGACATCTGATGCACTCAGGCGCTGCCCGGGTCGGCCGCGGACGTCATTCCCACGTTGTCCACCAGCACCGACATCGCAGGTCGATCCACCGGGCCGCGGCCGTGAGCCGCTCCACGCCGTCCGCGGTGGTCAGGTCGGTGACGACCCCGACCACCGTCGCCCCGATCGCGGTCATCTCCACGGCCCGCTCCAGCACCCGCGCGGTCGTCCCGGTCACGGCCGTGGTGTGACCCGCCTCGGCCAGAGCGCCCGCGCACGCGAACCGGCTCCCCGAGGACGACCCCGTGACGACCGCCGTGGTGCCGGCGGTCACGGCAGGCGCCAGGCGCCGTCCACCCGTCGCACCGCATCGACCGACGTCACGGCCTCGACCGGGATCGGCGCGTACACGTGGGGGAACGGCTCGTCACCGCCCTCGAGGTTCTCCTCGACCACCTGCACCCCCAGCAGGTCGGGGTCGATGCGCAGCACCACGAGCTCACCGGGCCAGTCGCCGTAGACAGCGGCCGCGACGCCCTCGACCTGGTGGGCGTACGAGCAGTGGATGAACCCGACCTCGCCGAGGGAGGCCCCACGGGTCGAGCGGTCGTAGGACCCGGCGCGCAGCGCCTGCGCCCAGGACTCCGGGTCGGTGAGGTGCAGCAGCTCCGCCATGGGCCCAGCATGCCGCGCCGACGACCCGGGCATACGCCCGGCCGGGACACGGTTGCACCTGGCCGTGACCACCGCCTCGCCGTCCCCGGCCCGTAGCGCCCGACGCGCCCGCGTCCGGGCCCCCGAGCTCGCCGGTCGGGGCTGGCTCGGCACCGGCGGCGAGGCCCTCACCCTGGCCGGGCTGCGCGGACGGATCGTGGTCCTCGACTTCTGGACCTTCTGCTGCGTCAACTGCCTGCACGTCCTCGACGAGCTGCGCGAGGTGGAGGCCGAGTTCTCCGACGTCCTCGTGGTGGTCGGGGTGCACTCGCCGAAGTTCGAGCACGAGGCCGACCCGGCGGCGCTCGCCGACGCGGTCGAGCGCTACGAGGTGCACCACCCTGTCCTCGACGACCCGGAGCTGCTCACCTGGCAGGCCTACGCCGCCCGGGCCTGGCCCACGCTCGCCGTCGTCGACCCGGAGGGCTACGTCGTCGCGCAGCTGTCCGGCGAGGGCCACGGCCCCGGGCTGCGGACCCTGCTGGGCGAGCTGGTCGCCGAGCACGAGGCCAAGGGCACCCTGCGCCGGGGGGACGGCCCCTACGTCCCGGCTGCGGTCGACGACACCGTCCTCCGCTTCCCCGGCAAGGTGCTCCCACTGACCCGCGGGGGCGACGCAGGGTCGACGACGCTCCTGGTCAGCGACACCGCGCGGCACCGCCTGGTCGAGCTCGCCGACGACGGCGAGACCGTGCTCCGGACGTTCGGCACCGGTGAGCGCGGCTTCCTCGACGGCGACCCGGCGACCGCGACGTTCTCCGAACCGCAGGGGCTCGCCCTCCTCCCGGCCGACGTCGCCGCCCGGGTCGGCTACGACGTGGTGGTCGCTGACACGGTCAACCACGCCCTGCGGGGGCTGCGGCTGGCCGACGGGCACGTCGTCACCGTCGCGGGCACCGGTGAGCAGCTCCGGCAGCGGGCGGGCGGCGGTGCGGCGCTCGGCCAGTCGCTCAGCACACCCTGGGACGTCGCATGGTTCGACTCTCAGGTGGTCGTGGCGATGGCGGGGTTGCACCAGCTGTGGGCGTTCGACCCGGCCCCCGTGCCCGCCGACGGCGTGGTCCGGCTGCTGGCGGGGACGTCGGCCGAGGGCATCCGTGACGGGGCGGGGGAGCAGGCGTGGTTCGCGCAGCCGTCCGGGCTCGCAACCTCGCGCGACGGTCGCCGGCTGTGGGTCGCGGACTCCGAGACGAGCGCGCTGCGCTGGCTGGAACGCGCCGACCTGGGCGCGCCGAGAGCCGACGGCGTGGCCGCACCGGACCGGTCGACGCCGGTGGTCACCGACACCCGCCTGGCCAACGCGGCCCCCGCGGCGCAGGCCGGCTACGTGGTCGGCACGGCGGTCGGCGAGGGGCTGTTCGACTTCGGCCACGTGGACGGCCCGGCGGCGGCGGCACGCCTGCAGCACCCGCTCGGGGTCGGGGTGCTCGCGGACGGCTCGGTCGCAGTGGCGGACACCTACAACGGTGCGGTCCGTCGCTACGACCCTGTGACCGCGGAGGTGACGACCCTGGCCCGTGACCTGGGTGAGCCGTCCGACGTCGTGCTCGACCCCGACGACCCGGCCCTGCTGCTCGTCGTGTCCTCCGCCTCGCACGAGGTGGTCCGGGTGCGGCTGCCCGAGCGGGCGAGCCGGGTCGACACCGGCGAGCAGCGCACGCAGCGCCCGCCGACGCTGCTGGCCCCCGGCCAGGTCGCGCTCACGGTGGCCTTCACGCCCCCCACCGGGCAGAAGCTCGACGACCGCTGGGGCGACCCCACCCGGCTGACCGTCTCCGCGACGCCGGCGGACCTGCTCCTGTCCGGCGGCGGCAGTGCGGCGGGGCTGAGCAGGTCGCTGGTGCTCGCCGGGCCGCCGGGGGCGGGCGGCGTCCTGCACGTCAGCGTCCAGGCCGCCTCGTGCGACGGCGACCCCGAGACGGGCGAGGTCCCGGAGCACGCCGCCTGCCACCTCTACCAGCAGGACTGGGGCATCCCCGTCGTCCTGCACGAGGCTGGCTCGACCCGTTGCGAGCTCGACCTGCGCGGGGTGGGCTGAACGGGTGACCGCACGCTCGCAGGGATGGTGAGCGGACCGGGACGAAGCGGTGTGACCTGCGGGTTCGCGGGGTACGAGCAGCCTGCGGTGGTTTGGTCGATGCCACCCAGGGGTATTTCGCGGCCATGACAATCGGAAGCGGTATCGCCCTCATGATCCTGGGCGCGATCCTGGCCTTCGGCATCGAGCCGGACGCCATCGGCGGCGTCAACCTGCAGGTCATCGGCTACATCCTCATCGGCGGCGGCCTCGTCGGCCTGCTCGTCGGGGGCGCGATGATGTCGCGTCGCACCGGCCCGCGCCGGACCAGCCGCACCGAGGTCACCGAGCAGAACGCCACGCCCAGCGGCACCGAGACGGTGCGTCGTTCGGACAACGTCATCGAGTGAGCGACCCGCACGTGGTCTGCTGACCGCATGGAGCTCGCCGACGCCGTCCGCCGACGCCGCATGGTCCGGACCTACGACCCGGACCGCGGTGTCCCCGACACCGTCCTCCATCGGCTGCTCGACCTCGCGACGCGGGCCCCCTCCGCAGGGTTCAGCCAGGGCTGGGACTTCCTGATCCTGCGAGAGGGGGCTCTCGCGCGCTTCTGGGACGTCTCGACGGACGCCGACGCGCCCTCGAACCCGTGGTTGCAGGGAATGCGGTCCGCGCCGGTGGTCGTCCTCTGCCTGTCCGACCCGGAGCGCTACCTGGACCGGTACGCCGAGCCGGACAAGGGGTGGACGGACCGGGACCCGGCTCGCTGGGCCGTCCCGTACTGGGACGTCGACACCGGCATGGCCGCGATGGTGCTGCTGCTGGGGGCCGTGGACGAGGGGCTCGGGGCGTGCTTCTTCGGGTTCGTGCCCGACCGGCACGACGACGTGCGCGAGGCGTTCGGGATCCCGCAGGACCGCCGTCTGGTCGGTGCGGTGAGCATCGGGTACCCGGCGCCCGACCGCCGCTCGCCCAGCCTGCGCCGGGGGCGGCGGCCGCTGTCGGAGGTGGTCCACGACGGCCGCTTCGGGACGCGCCTGGCCTGAGCCGGGTGAGTGGCCCAGAGGGTCACCGTGCGGGACTCCTCGACAGCCTCCGCCGCCGTGGTCCGGCGCGTTGTGGGACCAGACCGGGGTCAGCCAGCGAGCCGCGCCCCCATCCGGTCCCACACCACGTGGCTCACCGCCTCAGAACGCGGACTCCGGCAGGTCCATGAGCCCGTTGTCCACCGTCTCGGCGATCCGGCGCTCCGCGGTGAGGCGGGGCAGCACGGTCCGGGCGAAGAACCGGGCCGCGGCCACCTTGCCGGTGTAGAAGTCCCGGTCCGCGGCGCTGACGCCGTCGCGGGCCAGGGCGGCCAGGGCCACGTCGGCCTGGCGGAGCAGCAGCCACCCGACCACCAGGTCGCCCGCGGCCAGGAGCAGCCGCGACGTGTTCTGACCGACCAGGTAGACGTTGCGCGGGTCGCCGTCGGTGCGGGGGTCGGCGGTCATGAGCGCGCCGACCATGGTCCCGACGATGCCCTGCACGTCGTCGACCGCCTGGGCCAGCAGGTCGCGCTCCGCCGCCAGCTCACCGGCGCCGTCGTCGGCCTTGACGAACTCCATCACCTGGCCGGACACGTAGCCCAGCGCACGGCCCTTGTCGCGGACGATCTTCCGGAAGAAGAAGTCGAGGCCCTGGATCGCCGTCGTCCCCTCGTACAGGGTGTCGATCTTGGCGTCGCGGACGTACTGCTCGACGGGGTAGTCGGCGAGGAAGCCCGAGCCGCCGTAGGTCTGCAGGCTCTCGGTGCCCAGCAGCACCCACGACCGCTCCGAGCCGCAGCCCTTGACCAGCGGCAGGAGCAGGTCGTTGACGCCCTCGGCGTGCTCGTCGGTCCGACCGTCGCGCTCGGCCACGTCGACCGTGTCCTGGAAGGTCGCCGTGTAGGTGATGAGGGCGCGCATGCCCTCGGCGTAGGCCTTCTGCGTCATGAGCGAGCGGCGCACGTCGGGGTGGTGCGTGATGGTCACGCGGGGGGCGGACTTGTCGGTCATCTGCACCAGGTCGGCGCCCTGCACCCGGGTCTTCGCGTAGTCCAGCGCGTTGAGGTACCCGGTCGACAGGGTCGCGATGGCCTTGGTGCCGACCATCATCCGGGCGTACTCGATGATCTTGAACATCTGGGCGATGCCGTCGTGCACGTCACCGAGCAGCGTGCCGACCGCCGGGATGCCGTCCACCTCGCCGAAGCGGACCTCGCACGTGGTGGACACCTTGAGGCCCATCTTGTGCTCGACGTTGGTGACGAACGCGCCGTTGCGCTCGCCGAGCTCTCCGGTGGCCAGGTCGACGTGGAAGGCCGGGACGACGAACAGCGACAGCCCCTTCGTGCCGGGACCGGCGCCCTCGGGGCGGGCCAGCACCAGGTGGACGACGTTGTCGGACAGGTCGTGGGCGGCGGAGGTGATGAACCGCTTGACGCCCGTCACGTGCCAGGTGCCGTCGGGCTGCTGGACCGCCTTGGCCCGGCCGGCACCCACGTCGGAGCCCGCGTCGGGCTCGGTGAGGACCATGGTCGAGCCCCAGTGCTTCTCGACCATGTGACCCGCCAGCACCTTCTGCTCCTCGGTGCCGAGGCGGTACATGGTGTGGGCGAAGGCGAACCCCGAGGAGTACATGTGCACGGCCGGGTTGGCGCCGAGGACCAGCTCCGCCACGGCCCAGCGCAGCGACGGCGGGACGACGGTGCCGCCCAGCTCGGCGGGGATGTCCATCCGCCACCACTCGGCGTCGAGGTAGGCCTGGTACGACTTCTTGAACGACTCCGGCAGCGTGACGGAGTGGGTCGCCGGGTCGAACACCGGCGGGTGGGCGTCGGAGTCCTGCAGTGAGGCGGCCAGCTCGTGCTCGGCCAGGCGGCCGACCTCGGTGAGGATCTCGTGGGCCGTGTCCGGGTCGACGTCCTCGTACGGCCCGGTCCCGAGCACCTGGTCGCGACCGAAGACCTCGAAGAGGTTGAACTCGATGTCGCGCAGGTTGGCCTTGTAGTGGCCCATGTCCTCATCCTCCGTGCTCACAGGACGGCAGCGTCCCATCGCTGGTGAGGCGGGGGTTACCCGCCGGTAACCAAGGATGCTACTAGTGAGTAACTTTGGCAAGGGCGCGTGGCTGGAGCGCCACCGGGCGTCCTCGACGTCACCCGTCCGGGCGACATGAGAGGACCCCGTGACCGCGCAGGCGCGAGGCCACGGGGTCCCGTGCGGTCAACGGCTGGTCGCCTTCATGACCGCCGACGTGGCGGCCGGGAGGGGCGTCTGCCCCTTGGCCTTGATGTTCTTCTCCGCCTTGGGCTTGCGGACTTCCTTGCCGCCCTTGTTCTTGGATCCCATGCCGGCTCCCTGCTCTCGACGGCGCCGTGGACCCGTACCCCTTCGGCTCGGCTCGGGCGCAGGGAGACGGTCCCACCAGAGCGACCCGCGGCACCAGCCTTTTCCGTGCCTGCCTCGGGGTGGCTCTTCCCCGGTCACGGTCCAGCGGGCACGCTGGGCGGGTGGACATGACCACCGGTGACGCGGCCACCACACCAGAGCCGGTCGGCCCGGGCTCCGTCGCCCCCGGTCCCGGTGCGTCACCGGCGCTCGGTGGCGCTGCCGAGGTGACGACGCTGGACCCGGATCCCCTGCTCGAGCCGGCGATGCACCCGACGGGCGTCCAGGGCGACGCCCCCTCGGTCGACCTGCTCGTCGTGGGAGCGGGGCCCGTGGGCCTGTACGCCGCGTACTACGCCGGGTTCCGGGGCATGTCGGTCGCGATGGTCGACTCCCTGCCGGAGCCCGGCGGCCAGGTGACGGCCATGTACCCGGAGAAGATGATCTACGACGTGGCAGGGTTCCCGGAGGTCCGGGGCCGCGACCTGGTGACGGGCCTGGTCGAGCAGGCAGCCAGGTACTCCCCGGTGTACCTGCTGGGTTCGCAGGCCCGCGACCTGGTCGACGAGCCCGACGGGGAAGGGCTGCTGGTCTCCCTGGCCGACGGTCGCAGCGTGCGGGCGCGGGCCCTGCTGGTCACCGCCGGGATGGGGGAGTTCACGCCCAAGCCGCTGCCGGCAGGGGACGGGTGGCTCGGGCGCGGGGTGGTCCACTTCGTGCCGCGGCCGACCGACCTCGAAGGGCACCGGGTGGTGGTCGTCGGCGGCGGGGACTCGGCGTTCGACTGGGCGCTGATGCTCGCCCCGATCGCCGAGCAGGTCACGCTCGTGCACCGTCGCGACGCCTTCCGCGCCCACGCCGGGACGATCGAGGCCGTCCGGGCTCTCGGGGTGACCGTCCTGGGCGGGTACGAGGTGAGCGCGCTGTGCCCGGGGCCGGACGGGCGGCTGGGGTCGGTGACGGTCGAGGGGCGCCTGCCCGGCACGGCGGGGGAGTGCATCGAGCTGCCGACGGACACGGTCGTCGCCGCCCTCGGGTTCCACGCCGACCTGGGGCCGCTCGTGTCCTGGGGGCTGGAGCTGGACCACCGGGCGGTCGTCGTGGACTCCCGGATGGCGACCTCACGGGCCCGGGTCTACGCCGCGGGCGACGTCTGCACCTACCGGGGCAAGGTCAAGCTCATCGCGACAGGCTTCGGTGAGGCGGCGACCGCGGTCAACAACCTGGCGGTCGACCTGGACCCGAGCGCGCACGTGTTCCCGGGGCACTCCAGCGCCTGAGGCTCCTCAGGGCGATGGCGTGTCGTAGGCCGAGAGCCACACGGTGGCCTGCCCACCCTCCTGGGCGACGAGGAGCTCGCGCTGCACCGACGGCACGACCGGGTCGGGGCCCGCGCAGACCGACAGCCCACCGGCAGGGTCCTCGGCCAGCCCCCAGCCGGCCCGCTGGTCGCTGTCGAGGGCGTCGACCGGGGCCGGCTCCGGCTGGGCGAGCTGCTCGCAGAGAGCGCTGACGCCGTCCGGGCCGGTGCTGCCGACCAGCAGGTAGCTGGGCAGGTCGGCGGGGTCGGGTCGCCGGACGGACGAGGTGACGACCAGGTCGTCCGGTGGCACGAGCTGCGCGAGCCCCCACACCTCCTCCGGCGCCACCGCGGTGGTCCCCTCGGGCGCAGGACCGGGACCGACGGGCTCGACGTCGGGCGTGAGGGTCGGTCGGGCGGCGCTGGGCGCAGGGTCGTCGCCTGCGCATCCCGCGAGCAGCAGGCCGACGGTCACGGCGGCGGCCACGGCGGCGCGCTGGGAGGTCATGGGCAGATGGTGCCCCCTCACGGTCGACCCCAGGGCGAGGCCGCTGGCCCCCGAGACGGGGGCCGGGCGGCGGGCGCGGCTGCTCGGGCCCCGGCCGGACGGGTATGCTGCACGTCGCGCGCCCACGGGCGGGCATCTGCGGATGTAGTTCAATGGTAGAACTTCAGCTTCCCAAGCTGATGGTGCGGGTTCGATTCCCGTCATCCGCTCCCAGGTCAGAGCGGGGTTCGCCCCGCCGAAAGCCACTGAGATCCACCCGCGTGCCCGCTACGTGCCCGTAGGGCGCTTCGGAATGAGCGCATCGAGGGCCGCCGCAACCGCAACGTCCCGGTCGGACGAGGTGTGCAGGTAGATGCGCGCCGCCCGCGTCGAGCTGTGCCCCATGCGCGCCATCAGGTCCGACAGCGTCGCCCCAGAGTGCGCGGTCAGCGTGTTGCCGGTGTGCCGCAGGTCGTGGAAGTGCACCTTCGGCACGCCGGCGGACTCGATAGCCGCCACCCAGTGCTTCTGGAAGTTGCTTCTGCGCAATGCGGCGCCCTTCGCCCCGGTGAAGACCAGCGCCGAGGACTCCAGTCCGACGAACTTGACCAGGTGCGCGGCCACGACCGGCAGCAGGCTCGGCGGTATGGCGACGACCCGGCGGCCCGCGGCCGACTTCGGCGGACCCGTCAACAGCCGCCCGTCCGCCAGCTCGACGAGCGTCACCCGCACGTCCACGATGCCGCGCTCCAGGTCGACGGCGTCCCGGGTCAGGGCCGCAAGCTCGCCCCAGCGCATGGAGCAGAACGTGCCCAGGACGACCAGCAGCCGGAACCGTTCGGGCAGGGCGTCGGTCAGGGCCATGACCTGCGGCACGGTGAGAAGCGGACGCTCGGCGATCCGTTCCGTCGACGCGCCTCGGATCTGGCACGGGTTGGACCGCAGCACCCGGTCCTCGACCGCCGTTCCGAGCATCGTCTTCAGCAGCCGGTAGGCCTTCGCCACGGTGACCTCACCCACTCCCGCATCGAGCAGGCCGGCACGCCACGTCCGCACCCTCGCCGGCGTGATGTCCGTCAGGAGCAGGGTGCCGAGCCCGGGGGAGATGTGCAGCCGGAACAGGCCCTCGTACAGCCGCCGCGTCCGAGGCCGTAGTCCGGCGCGCTCGGCGACCCAACGGGCCCCGTAGTCACTCAGCGGCTCGCGTCCGGCGTCCGGGTCGAGCCAGTCACCCGCCCGCAGCTCGTCCTCCATGCGCGCCAGCCACCGGTCCGCGTCACCGCGGCGCTCGAAGGTGTGGGGAGCCGCACGGTCGATTCCGTCGGGGCCGTGGTACCTCGCTTGCCAGCGTCCCGACGGCAGCTGACGGACCCGGCCGAATCGGCGCCGAGGCCGAGGCATCAAGCCACCTGGCCACGACGCCGCGGCGTGGGCTCGACCGTCCCTGCCGCGATGTAGTCCCGCACCACCGACTCCGGGATGCGTACGTGCTTGCCGATCCGCACGAACCGGATGCGGCGCTCGTGCACCAACCGGTACACGAACCCCCGGGCCACCCCAAGCCACTCGGCGACCTCCGGAACGGTCAGCATCACGTCCCCGGCCGGCCGAGCTTGCTTCTTCGCCGTGCTCGTTGACCCCATGACCACCATCTCCTCCCTATGCAGCCTGGTCGCTGGGCGGGTTGCTCAGCGGGTTGTCCACAGCCCCGGTCGGTGGCCCCGTGCCGTCCGGGCCCTCGAGCTGCTGTTTGGCGTGGTCGTACTGTTCGCGCCAGCGGTTCCGTTCCTGGACAGAGGCGAGGATGGCGCTGGCGTAGTCGGCTTCGGGCATGGGCACGTCGGCCCAGATGAACCGGGGTCGGCCGTCGTCGAGGATCTGGTCGACGCCCATCCGGTCGACGTCGGGGGCGGTCGATGCCGGCGGCGAGCAGGGTTTCGCGGACGACGGTGGCGCGGTCGGCGCGGTGCTCGGCGAGAGTCTTCCCGGACCACTGCTTGGAGACCTGGACACGGCGGCCGCCGTAGCCGAGGTTGTCCCGCTCGTGCGCCCGCTTTTGGCACGCGCCCGGTTCCATGCCGGGCAGGCAGTCCTTCGGTTGGACGCCGTGGCGGAGCCAGTTGGCGCACTCCGGTGAGCACGGCAGCCAGCGGACCTCCTCATGCAGCTGGTCGACATGGGCCTCGAAGGCGGCCCGGCGAGCAGTGCTCGGGCGCGGGCCCGCACTGCAGCGGGGCCCGTCGTCGAGCTGGTCGTCTTCGCCGTCGGGGGTGAAGGTGTCCGCGAGGGACTTGGTGAGGTACTTGGTGAGGTAGCGGATGGTGCGGTCGGCGTCGGCGCTGCTGCCGAGGATGCCCTTGACGTCGCTCTGCCGTCCGAAGCGCATCGTGTGCGCAGCCGGCTGGCCGGGGTCGGCGTCGAGCTGGTCGTCGAGGTCGTCCATAGCCTCCTCCCAGGTCGCCAGCGGCATGCCGGTGTGCGGGTCGCGGTAGGCGCCGGCGTCCCAGACCGGCAGCCCGGTCGTCGCGCGTCGTAGACGACGTGGTCGAAGGCCGGCCACCAGACCTGCACGTACGTCGCCCTGGTCACGTCCCGCAGCACCTGCCGGGGGACCGCACCCCGGATCGCGAGGTGGACGTGCGGAGCCAACCGCTTCTGGGGTTCGACCGCGGCGAAGTACTGGGCCTTGTAGCCGGCGCAGCGGCGGAGGTTCTGCACCCAGCGCGCGAGCAGCGGGGCAGGTGGATCGCGTCCAGCGCGGCCCGCCGGTAGTCGTAGGTGTCGGGGTCGACGGGGGTGCCGGTGCCCGGAGTGATGCGCCCGTAGGACGGCAGGGTGAGGGTGACGAACATGCTGGGCCGGTAGACCTGGCCGGCGTTGCCGGTGAAGGTGCGGCCGATGGTGCGGTTCTCCTGCGGCACCCGCGGCAGGTCCGCAGCGTCGTCGCGGCGACGGGTGGACCGCACCCGACGCTCTATCATCGGAGCCAGGCAGCTCGACGTCGTCCGCCAGCTCCTCGTCCCCTGGAGGCTCGTCGGGCGGCTGCTCGCTGTCCTCGTCGACGTCGGGTTCGTCGTCGCGGTGCCAGCCTTCGCGGCACTGCTGCTGGCGCACCTTCCGCGCCTTGGCGGCGCACGGTGGGCAGACCCGTTCCCGGGTGGACTTGCACGGGATCGGGACCTTGGTGGTGTCGCCGGTGTCCTGGTCGGTCGACCAGCCGCAGGAGAGGGCGGACGCAGACCCCGGCGTGCTCGGCCCACGTGCGGACCATGCGGCCATCCACGCGCAGGGTCGGGTCGTCGGTGACGCGCTGCTCGCCGGATCGTCCACACCGTGCCTGGCGCGCTCGACGGTGGTGGCGGTCATGACGCCAGCGCCTTGCGGTGCACGTGCCGGGCGCGGCGGGCGTTCGGCTCGAAGTGAGCCCAAACCTCGTCCTCGTCGAGGTCGGCGAGCAGGTCCAGCAGGTCGCCGGTGTAGGCGCCGCCGCGGAAGTCGCCATCCCAGAAGCCAGCCGAGGCATGAGTGCGGTTGGCGTACCGCCGGCACTGACGGCTCACGGGGCAACGGGCGCAGACGCGGGCCATGACCTCGCGGACCTCGTCCTCCACCCGGTGCGGGTCCTCGGTCCACGGCAGGTCCGGGCGGCGGGCGCAGGCAGCGTGGGTCATCCACCGGTGGTCCATGCCGAGCCAACAGCTCGGGAGTCGACGGTGCGTGCCTAACGCTTCATCACGACACCCCCGTTGACGGTGACCCTGTCCGTGGTGCCGGTGCGCGGTGCGAGGTCGGGGCGTAGCGTCGCTGTTCGGGTCGAGTTCCCCCACTCGGCCCGGCTGCCCGTCGTCGCCTGGCTTGCCGGTGTGCCCTTCACCCCGACCGATCCCCCCATCGGTCGAAGGGCCCGCGAAGACGGGCAGCCCCTTCGACCGCCAGGGAGCGCGGGTAGGCGCGGCCGAGCTGCTCGATGGTCTCGTCCGGCACGTACACCGCCCGAGCGCGCTGCGGGTCGGGGATGCCGTCGAGGCGGACGAAGCAGACGCCGGGTGTGGCCAGGGGGATGCGGTCGCAGGCGGCGCCGCGGTGCAGGGCGCCGTCGCCGAGGACCATGTCGACCTGGATCGGCTCGTCCAGGCGGAACGCCACCCGCACCGCGTGCAGGCCTCGCCAGCGGACAACGTCCTTGCCGGGTCCACGGTGGTGGTGATGACGGTGAACCCCACCGCCCGGCCACGGGACAGCAGGGCACCGAGGGCGGCCTCGACGCGGCGGGCGGTCTTGGAGTCCGCCAGCGCCGTCAGGGTCGCGAGCTCGTCGACGACGACCACCCGGTGCGGACTCGACACCGACGGCGTGTGCTGCCGCGACGACCCCGGCCAGCGAGGCGGCGCGCTGGTCGAGCTCGACCACCAGGGCTTCGAGGTGTCGGCCATGTCGTCGATGCGGTCGATGACGTCGGCCAGGGGTCGGGCGGGGGTGGCTTCCATGCCGCCCTTGGGGTCCAGCCACGTCACCCGCACCAGCCCCGCGTGGATCGCCGTCGACAGGCCGGCGACGATCGCCCACAGCAGGCTGCTCTTGCCCGACCCGGTGGTGCCGGCGATGAGGACGTGCGCGCCGCGCAGCCTGAGCCGCCACGAGGATGCCGTCCTCGAGGACCCCCACCGACAGCCCGCCAAGCCCGGCGAGCACCGCGGCGGGGTCGGTGAGCTGCGGCACCGCGCCCAGGACGAGGGGGCGGGCGAGGGTGTCGGTGCGGGTGATGTCCAGCCACACCCACCCCGGACCCGCCGGACGCACCCTGACCGCCAGGACCCGCCAGGCGTGGGCGAGGGAGTCGCACGCCGCCGCCACGGTGTCCGGGGTGATGCCCGCGGGCAGAGCGATGAGCAGGTGGTCGGTGGCGCCGGTGAACCGGACCCGCTTGAGGTGGGCGACCTCGACCGTCTGCCCCTCCCGCCGCAGCGCCAGCGGGGTGTCGGCCCAGGCGAGCACGAGCGAGCGGGCGAGGCCGGGGTCCTGCCGGCGGTCGGTGACGTACAGGCTGTGCCGCAGCGCCAGCGTCCGCCAGGACGGGCCGTAGCGTAGCGGCGGCGCCACCAGATGCCCCACCAGCGGCCGACCGCCCACTCGAACGACCGACGGGCCCGCCACCGCCACAGCCCCAGCAGCGGCCACGAGCAGGACGGCGGTGAGGCAGCAGGGCGGCCTGGTCCTGCCACCGCGACGACGTCCACCAGATGTAGACGCCGAACGCCAGCAGCCCGCTGCCGAGGAGGGTCCGGAACGGGCGGCGGAGAAGTCGGCGAGCAGGAGCCAGAACACCCACCAGCCGTGCCGCCAGCACCGCACCAGCAGGCGCCAGGACCGGCGCCGTAGGCGGTCGACGTCGACACCCCGCCGGGCGGCAGGCCGCGGCGCCAGAGGACCGGTGACAGTCACCGGGGTGGTGGTCGTGGTGGCCATCAGTCGGTGTGGGTTGCGCGGGCGACCTCGAGCAGGTGCTCCCCGACATCCTCGACGAGCCCGAAGGCCGCAGACAGGTCAGCGGACATGCCGTCGTCCGGGTAGTCCGCCACCCGCGCCATCAGCCCCGCGATGCCGTCCATGACCGGTGCCATGTCCGCGGCGGTCTTGATCACGTGTGCCCACACCTCGTCGGAGGAACCGACGCCGAGGTGGCGGGCGAAGTCGACGACGTCCACCCGCCCGGCCGGCACGGCGCTCACCGGTCGCCCCCAGCCGACGTCACGAGACTGACCACGTCTGTGTCTGCTGCGGCGAGGACCTGGCGGCGGGAGGTGTCCAGCATGGCTCGCAGGGAGACCACGGCCACCCACGCCCGGACCGAGGCGTCCGACAGGTCCTGGCACGGCAGGTCCTCCAGCTCGGTGTCGAGCTGCTGGATCCGGTCAGCGATCTCATCTGCGTCCCGGCAGCACACCGCCAGCCAGCCGGCCAGGTCGTCCAACGACCCCGCCCCCGCAGCCTGCGCCCACGCCACCGGGTCGACCTGCACGGCGAAGGCCTCACTCATGCCGGTCATGTCAGGCCGCCTCGGAGGATGCCGGGCTGCTGGTCTGGCCGGGCCGGCGTGAGCCCGGCTGCGGGCTGGCGATGCGTTCGGCGGACCAGTTCTCCACCAGCACCCCGCTGGCCTTGATGACCCGCACCTCGACCCGCAGCCCGTCGAAGGCGATCGGCCCCAGCGCGGTCACGTCCGGCTGGTCCACCGACTGCACCTGCACTGCCGCCACCACGCTGTTACGCGGCCGTAGGCGGTCTGCTGGTACATCACCTCCACCGCCCACAACGGCATCCCCGTCTCCTCGTGCCGCGCCTGCACATCCGACGGGCGACGGCCACCCTCAGGCCGCTCGACCCACTCCGGCACCACCGACCACCACACCCGTGGCCACCATCGGCTGCTTGCTGCTGTCCACCACGTACGCAGGCATGTCGTCCTCCATGTTCAGGGGCCTAAACCACGACCACCTTGGGTGCCCCGTCGGAGTTGAGGGGGCTAAACGAACCGTAGGTCGTCGAGGGTGCACCGTCAAGACCCCTAAACTCCGATTGTGGGCACGAACGAGTTCGACGAGGTGCGCGAGGAGACAGACCCCCTCGTGCGTGCTCGTCGAGCGACAGAGCTCATGGCGCTCTACCAGCAGCGCGGCGTAGAGCTCGCTCGGCTTCGCAAGGCCGCTATCGAAGAAGCGGTCCACACGCGTGGCATCACGTACACAGCCGCCGGTGATGCGGCCGGCATCTCTAAGGGCCGCGTCTCACAGCTGCGGAAGGATGCGCCACGCGTCGAGCGGGTGCTGTTCGGTGTGGGCCCCGTCCTGGTGGCGGTCCCCACGCGGGAGATGCCCGACCGTTCGTTGCCGGTCATCAGTGCCGAGGACAGCATCGCCGCCGAGCGGATGAGTGACCTGCTCAGGAACTACGGCTTTACGGTGCGCCAGTACCGCATCCCTACGGACGGACAGTGGACGCCCACAGGCGACGTCATTGCGATCTGCGGTCCCAAGTCGTCCTCGGTGACCGCCGCCGCGCTCCTCAGCGACCCACTCCTGCGCTTCGAGCCGGACGAGACGGGGCGTTGGTCAATCACCGACCGAGGCGACGGCACCGAATGGACGTCACCGATGGACGCCACGACACCGCAGGATGCCGACGTCGCCTACCTCGGTCGCATCTCTCACGAGGGAGCGAACGTCATGCTCATCGCCGGAGTCCACGCCATCGGCTCCCTCGGCGTCATCCAGCACTTGAGCAGTCCGGGCGAACTCCGCGAGCTCTACGACGAAGTCCACGACCGGCCGTTTAGCGCGGTAATCGCCAGCACCTTCGACGGCGAGCGCATCACAAGCACCGCGTACGCGAGCCCGCCCCGGGTCCACCCGTGATAATCACGGCGGCCACCCACCCCGGCGGCTCGCGGAACCAGGACGCGCACGCCGTCCTCGTGAACGCAGCCGTGGTCCTCGACGGCGCGTCGTCGTTTACGCCGACGGTCAGAGGCCAGGACGGTGGCTGGTACGCGGCGCACCTGCTCGCCGAACTCACCCCCCGCCTCATCGACCCGACCGTCCCGATCTCCCAGTGTCTTCGAGCTGGGATCACGGCCATGCGAGACAAACACGGCGTCACCGCCAGCGGGCCGTCGAGCACCGTCCTTGTCGCCCGTTGGACCGACACTGAGCTTCAGCTGCTCGTGCTCGGCGACTCGACCGCCGTGGTCCAACGTGACGACCGCACCTGGGAGGCGATCACCGACGCTCGGCTGTCACGCATCGCCCCCGAGAATCGCCGCGGGTACCGAAGCCGGCTGGCAGCCGGGCACGGGATGGGCGATGAGCATCGAGCACGACTCGCCGACCTGCAAGCCGCTCAACGGCAGCGTAGGAACCGCCCGCGCGGGTACTGGATCGCGGAATCCGATCCCAACGCTGCGGACCACGCCCTCACCCGCACGATCCCTCTCGCGGGGACGGCCCGGGTCCTGCTGGCAACGGACGGCGCCGCCGCGGCCGTCGAGGATTACCGGCACCCCGGCGACTGGGATGACTACATGACCGTCGTACGCACCTCCCCCGCGCAGGCGCTGGCGAACACCCATCGTTTGGAGGAGCGAGACCCAAACGCCCAACGCTGGCCACGTGCCAAGCGACACGACGACAAGACCCTCGTCTTGCTCGAGCTGTAGGTCCACGCTCGCGCCACACCCACCCCCTTGGTGGCTCCAGGCCCCCTAGAAGAACCTGGGTGCCCCGCTGTGGGCGCTAAGCGCAGCCATCAGGATGAAGATGAAGAGGCTGAAGGCCAAGAGGAGCCACACCTCCTTGCTCAACCCTTTGCCGCGGGCCGCAGGGGGCGGCGGGACGGGGCTGTAGACGTTGAACTTGCGGCGCTCCTCCGCGGCCCGTCGCTGCCGGTCTAGTTCCATCTTGGCGCCGCCGTTCGGTACGTAGGTCACAACTTCCTCCTCGGTAGACGGCTTGGCCTTGCAGCAACAGTAGGAGACGCAGCGGAACAGGATGGGCCCGCAGCAACATTGTGAAGCAGACCCTTCTCCATGTCCTGGCCCATCGGCGCACCGACCGACCTACCCCCTGCGTGGCTGGGTCGGCCGTCCTTCCCGCCGTCGCAGTCTCCGGCCCGTCCTCCGCCGGTCAAGGGTCCGCTACGCCGCTACGCGCCCTTGACCGACTCCTCCCGGCCCTACACCGGCAACTATGGGAAGGACGCCCCGCCTGATCGGAACCTCAACGTGGACACCGGCTGCAAGGATGCGTCCGAGCGAACGGGGCAGATATGGCTGGGCACTGGTGGGATGGCGACGACACCGAGCGGTACTGGATGGAAATCACCAACCGGCAAGACCTCGGCGCGGACTTGCACGCTCCGAAGCTGAATGACTCCGGCAGGCCGTACTGGAGCTACAACCTCGTCACCGACGTGCGAGACCGGGACATCGTTCTCCACTGGCACAAGGAGCTCACCGGCACCCCTGCGATCGTCGGTTGGTCGACGGCGGTCGGCGCCCCCCAGGACAGCAGCATCGTGTGGCAGGCACGCGGGACGGCGGGCAGGGCACACGGCCCGACCGGCGCTGAACCAGCTTGGCGGATGCCACTCACCGACTACACGTCCTTGGCGAGGCCCGTCGACCAGAACGCCCTGCGGAGGGCTGAGCCCGACCTCCGGCGCATCCACCAACAGCTAGACGCACAGCACAGGGGACCCCTGTACTTCCCTTTCGCGTTCAGCGACAAGCGCGCGGTGCGCACTGCCCAGGGTTACCTGGTCAAGTTTCCGGCCGCTGCCGTCGCGCTCCTCCCCGAGCTCAGTGTCCTTCCAGGCGCCACCAGCGCCCGTCCAGGAGCCGCCGCGCCGGCCCAGGGACCCGGCAGCGGCGACGCCGGCTACCAGTCCGACCCGCGTGTGCGCAGGGCGGTCGAGCTCCACGCCGTCGCCCACGCCACCGACTACTACACACAGCTCGGCTACAACGTCAGCGACGTGGGCAGCACCCGACCCTTTGACCTCCTCGTAGGCAGCCCGACGGAGACACGCCATGTGGAGGTCAAGGGTTCGTCGGGCTCCGCGACCACGGTGGAATTGACCGATGGGGAGGTCCGTCAGGCAGCCGACTGGCAACCGACTGACCTCTACCTGGTCCGAGGCATCACCTGGCGGAGGCAGCCGGACGGCCAGGTCAGCACCGACGGCGGCCGGGCCGAGGTCCTCCACGATTGGGCACCCACCCCGGACCGACTGGCGGCGACCAGGTACCGGTACACCGTGCCCGACCGCTGGTGACCCTCCCGAGTCTCGTTGCTAACCCCAGTCACCTGGCACACGGGTGTCAAGCATCCGATGGCACAGGACAACGCCGTCGCCGACGAACTGCTGCATTGACCTCTATGGAGTCAAGGCGCCGCGCTTCGCGCGGCGGCCCGTCGGCTTGCGCGTGCGGCGCACGCGCCGTTCGCGCCGACGCGCTCGTCACTGGCGTGTGTGGTGCAAAGCCTGGACGCAGGCATCGACCGTCTCACGCACCTGTTGTGCGGTACGCCGTTTCGCCCACCGAACTTGTCGTCGTTCACCGCCTCGCCTTATGCCTCGCGGACCATTTCTCCGACGAGAAGTACCCCTCCCACAGATCCTCGTTGAGCAGTTCGAGCAGCAAGGTCGCGTTCTTATGGTTCACCACCAGTTTTCCCCTCGGCATGATCTTGGTGGGGTCCAAACCGTGGTCTTTCATCGCCTGCTTCAACGTAGTTGAGGTCAGAGACGCGACGTGAGGCCTACGCAACACGCTCTGCAGCTTCCTCCGCAGCACGCTGTTGCGCTCGACCATTTCCGTAAGGTCAGCGAGCGCCTGCTTTTTCATCGGGACGTGCTTGGCCAGGTCGTTAACCCAATCCCCAGCCATAGCTAGCACGGCTTCGGATTCTTTGAACAAACCCTCGAAATTGGCCTGATGAAGCGCCCATACATTTTCACCGTCAAGCTTGACGTCGTACAATGTCTCGAAGGCTAGTACGGGGTCCTCGATGCGCGAAAGCGTCTGATTGAAGCGGGTGACGAGCGATTTGCTAAGCATCTGGACCGGGGAACGCTTCTTAATATACAAGCGTCGCTCGCTAGGATCGTCACCCAAAACGAGGCCGTACCCCAGCAAGCGGCGCTTGCGCAGCTCATCGGCGGAGATAAGTGGAAGAGACGGGCCCTTTAGCAGTTCACGTTCAAGATTGGGATCAAGAAGGTCGGCTCGGTCTACGGTGAGGTACGCAGCATCCTCCTGCTCGTCGTCGGGGTCGTAAGCCTTTCCCTCCCCCTCCTCGATTATCCGATCAACTCTGGAGGCGGCCTCCTTCAAGTGCGCAAGAACGGTTCCCGCGGCCTTCACTTGTCTAGCCTGGGTCGTCTTGCCCACGTTCCACGCAACTACAAGTGTGGCTGACTCTGTCACTCCGCTAGACACATGTCCCCCTGTGGATTTTTATTGGACGCCATTCAATGTCTTGCAACCTATGCCGCCTTCATCGGATCTGAACCTTCACGTCGGAATCCCACGCACTTGCGCGCACTCGGTCACCCACCAGCACGCGAGAACGACAAACCAAGTAGAATTTTGCTTCGTTGGTGTCCGTGACACGGAGCACCCTAAAGCCGAAGACGTACAACAAGGGGTTGATCTGAATGAGGGAGGACCGCATGTGAATCGTCGCTGCCACAACGAGAAAGACGGCGTACCCAGCCAGATCTCGCCAACCGGGCTCGCCAATAGTTACAAAGGGGAGAAGGTAGGCGGCGAGGTAAGCAGCCGCTTCATTGCCGACGTCCTCCGCTGCAACGATATCGTGCGTAGCGGCGCCGACCTGACCTTGAGCAACAATAAGGGCCGCAAGCGATGCGACGCCAGCACTCGCCAACCCAACACATACCCACGATAGCCAAGGCGTGTCGAAGCGCAAAGCAAGGATTGCAAAGAGCGGAGCATACGAAGAGGCGAATAGCAGCGCTTTGGCCAGCATCAGCGCCCTCTCCTTGGCGAGCAGCCGACCGTCAGCCGCCAGCACACTCTAGACGGCAACTGCATGGGCCGCTGCGCTGTCGCCCACCCGCCTCGCCACGTGCTTGGGTTCGGCCTAGGCTGCGGGGGCTGGGCTGTCGGCTGGGTTAGCGTAGGCCCCATGACGGAACAGCTAGGCGAGCCGGCGCTGGCGGAGCATGAGGGCGCGGCGCTGGCAGCGGGGAAGCTCCAAGACCTGATCTCAGGGCAGATGGTCCCAGCGACGCCCGAAGAAGTAGATGCGGTTCAGCCGTTCCTTAAGCAGCTGGTAGAGGACTACGGCTATCCTCCCACCCACATCCGCTCGCGGCCGCAGTGGCGAGTCAAGGCGCGACCGTCGGATCGCCGTAAGGAGTATCCGGTCGATATCGCTGTCTTCAACGGCAGCAATCACGTTGACGACAACATCGAGATTATCGTCGAATGTAAGCAAAAGAACCGTAAAGACGGGCGTGGTCAGCTAGAAGACTACCTGCGACTGTCGCGCGCTAGCCTCGGTGTTTGGTTTAATGGGGATCAACGCCTCTTCTTGCGAAAGCTTGAACGCGGCGGGAAAGTCCTTTTTGAAGAGTTGCCAAACATCCCTCGCTATGGCGAGCGTGTACAAGATGTGGGCCTGTACACCCGCGAAACCCTGATCGCCACCAGGAATCTACGCCCGGTCTTTCGTTCAATCCGGAACTACCTGGCAGCGAACGCTGTCGGTATGACACGAGATGAAGCCCTGGCGCAGCAGCTCATCAACCTCATCTTTTGCAAAATTTACGACGAACGATTTACTCGACCCGACCGCATGATGACGCTCCGAGCTGGTTTTGAAGAGCCAGCGAAGGAGGTGGCCCAGCGTGCGCATGACCTATTCAACAAGGTCAAGACTGCGTACGATGACGTCTTCGAGAAGTCTGATCGCTTGAGGTTGGATAATGAATCCATCCGCTACATCGTAGGTGAACTTCAACCCTACTCGCTCATGGAGAGTGATCGCGACGCCGTTGCGGATGCATTCGAGACCTTCATCGGACCATCGCTGAAGGGTGCGCAGGGTCAATTCTTTACTCCGCGTAACGTCGTCTCCCTAGTGATGACGCTAGTCGACCCAAAATACAGCGAAATTGTGTTCGACCCCGCTTGCGGGAGTGGCGGGTTTCTCGTAGAAGCGCTGCGTCACATGTGGGCTGGCGTAGATCAGGATGGCGAGACGTTCTCCTGGCCAGCGTCCGAGGTTGAGGCAGAGAAGCAGAAGGCCGCCATCCGTGGTCTACGCGGCATCGATAAGGACGAATTTCTTTCCAAGGTGGCCAAGTCATACATGGCGATTCTTGGCGATGGGCGAGGCGGGATCTATTGCGAGAACTCTCTGGTGAACCCGACCCGTTGGTCCGCGAAGGCAAGGCAGGAGGTCGTGGCCGGGAAGTTCGACGTTATTGTCACCAATCCACCATTCGGTCAGAAGCTCAAAATATCAGACGCGGAAACTCTTCAACAGTACGCGCTTGGACATAAGTGGAAAGTGGATCGGACGTCAGGTCACGCAGAAGAGACTGACAAGCTTCAGCAGAGTCAGACTCCCCAGATCCTTTTCGTCGAGCGTTGTCTAGATCTACTTACAGACGGAGGGCGACTGGGTATCGTCCTCCCGGAAAGCATGGTATGCAACCCGTCTCACCGATACATCCTTCAGTACATCCTGTCTCGCGCTCGTATTGTCGCCGTCGTATCGCTGCCAGAAGAAGTTTTTCAGCCCTATACGCACGCGAAGACCTGTGTGGTTGTCATCGAAAAGACACTTCCAAGCGAGAAGCACCATATTTTCATGGCCGCCGCGCGATGGTGCGGTCATGACTCCCGCGGCTTGTCGATTCCTCACGACGATCTGCCTGAAATACAGAAGCGTTTCGCCGCTTACCGCGAAGGCGCGCTCGGTGATTTCAACCATCTCGGTTTCACTATAAGCTCGGCAGATATCCAAGACTATATCTACCTGCCAAAGTACTACAACCCGGAACTTTCGGATCGTCTCGAAGACCTTCGTCCTACTCATGATCTAGTTCGTCTTGGTGAACTGGCTGACCGAGGGGTGCTCTCAGTGAGTACTGGCGATGAGGTAGGCAAGCTGGCATACGGGACGGGTCCGGTTCCTTTTATTCGCACCTCCGACATCGTCAATTGGGAGCTAAAGCACGACGCGAAGCATGGGTTGAGCGCTACCATCTACGACGACCTGAAGAAGAAGCAGGATGTCAGGACAACCGACATTCTGATGGTACGCGACGGAACCTATCTCGTCGGAACTGTGGGCATGGTCACAGAGCTCGACGAGAAAATTGTGTATCAAAGCCACATACTGAAGTTTCGAAGTGAAAGCACCAGTGAACTTGATCCGTTCCTGCTGATGGCGCTCCTGTCCGCGCCGATTGTGAAGGAGCAGGTGTGGGCGAAGCGCTTCACGCAAGACATCATTGACACCCTAGGTGCCAGGTGGCGAGAATTGATGTTGCCTATCCCTCGAGACCAGGGGATTCGAGAGTCCATCAGCGCCAAGGTGAAGCAAGCCATCGAGGCGCGAACAAGTGCCAGACTTCTAGCGCGATCGGCTGTTATAGGTGTCGCACCTCACGACGACTTCAGTGACGATGCCGGTTACGAATTCGCCATCATCGGTCGTTGATAGCAGCGGAAAGCACGCTCCTGAGCAGCACCGCGCTTGGCCCCCGAACTACTCGGCCCGACGAGGGACTTGTACGCCGTGAGAACGTCCGTTCCGTCTATGGGACAGATGATCGGGGTCGCTCGATGAATACGATCTCGGCGTTTATGGTTCGCTCCGGTAACAATGGCGAACGCCAACCCCAAGCGCGCCAGCCCATGCTGGCGGTCACGCCGGCACACGTGCCCGCTACGTGCCCGATCGCCGCGGCACGCCCCGACCCCCTTGGCGATGTCTCAGCACGAGTCGCCAGGTCGGCGGCACAAGCTGTCCACGCAGCGTGGCGCGCAATCACCTTCTGTTGGGCCGAGGACCTTCCCAAGCTGATAGTGCGGGTTCGATTCCCGTCATCCGCTCCCAGGTCAGAGCCGGGTCGGCCGGCTCGGTGGTCACCCGCCGCCAGGGCGTCCGGTGCACAGCGGTGAGGTGGCAGCCGAGGCCCGCTATGCACCCGGCAGCGGCGGCCGGGTGATGCTGACGAGGACGGTCGACCAGTACGGGTGGGTGAGGACGTCGGGCACGTACTCCACGTCCTTCCCGGTGCGAGGCGCGTGGACCATGCCGCCGCGGCCGTCGAACAGGCCGTCGTGGCTGACGCGGCTGCCGCCGGCGGTGGCGAAGGAGAGCACGTCGCCGGCCTGGGCCTGGGACGGGTCGACCCGGGTCCCCATGGCTTCGATGGCGACGGAGCTGTGGGGGAGCCGGACGCCGGACGCCTGGTACCAGGCGTGGAGGATGAGTCCGGAGCAGTCGAAGCCGACGGTGCCTGCGCCCTGGGCGAAGCCCTCGGAAGGGCCGGTCACCGTGCCTCCGCCCCACGCGTAGGGCGTACCGATCCATCGCGCAGCCGCGTTGACCGCCACCTGGCCGGCGTCCTCGCCAGGCAGCGCAGCGAAGCCGGCCGGGACGGCGCGGGTGCTGCAGCGTTCCTGGGCTGCACCAGCGCTCTGCTGCACACCTGGTGCACCGGCTCCTGCCACCGGGCTCGGCTGCTGTCCGGCGGGAGCGGCCGCGGCGCTCACGGAGTCGAGGATCTCGCCGGCCAGGGGCTCCCAGCGGGCATAGGCGTTGGGGAAGGCGGAGCGTTGGACCCGCTGGGCGGCGACGGTCAGGGGCAGCTGCTCCCAGCCGCGAACGGTGAGGAGGGTGTCGAAGAACGTGCCGGCCGCATAGCGGGGGTCCATGAGCTGGTCGAGGGTGCCCCACCAGGGGTACTGCTGCTGGAAGACGTTGACGGAGCCGTGGTCGTGGCCGACGGCGTCGTGGCGGTAGCCGAGCGAACGGGACACCCCGCGCTGGTCCGCGCGGAGCTGCCCGGTGCCGTCGTTGGCGTAGTTGCGGAACCTCGACTCCTGGGCGGCGACGGCCAGGGCCACGCGGATGCCCTGCTCGGGGACGCCACGCTGTCGGCCGACCTCGACGATGGTCGCGGCGTGCTGCAGCTGCGTCTGGTCCAGGCCGGCGACGGACAGCCCGGCGGCGTTGACGGTGACGCTGCACTCGCCGCGTACGTCGCTGGCGTCCTCCTCCAGCGTCGAGCTCATGAGCGCGGTGCCGATGGTGACCCCCAGCAGCACCGGGACGGCCAGTGCCACGGCGATGACCTTCTTCCACGGCACAGCGGCCGCGGCGCGCAGGGCGACGGCTTCCCACATCAGGGGGCTCCGGGGGGGTCGAGCTCGTCGGCCGGGCGCAGGTCCTCCAGGAGCCAGGCGTCCTCGGACCGCACCAGGAGCGCGACCAGAGCCGTGCCGTCCTCGAGCTCGGCGTCGACGAGGGCCTGGCCGTCGGACTCGACGCGCACGCTCGTGGCAGCCAGAGGTGACGTGGGGACCCGTGACGGTTCGATGTCGACGGTCGCCTGGAGGTAGGCCGGGGTGGACACCGCGGCCAGTCCGTCGGTGCGCGCGGCGACGTCCTGCTGCTGCCACGCGGCGATCGCCGCCGCGGCCACGACCTCCGCTGCCGAGCGTCCGGGGTCACGCCTGCCAGCCGCCTCGGTCGGGTCGTGCAGCATCGGGCCGGGCTCACCGGTGGGTGTGGCCGTGACGCTGCCGGAGGCGCGGACGGACCGAGGCTCGGCCGTCGTCCCCGTCGAGTCGGTGACTCGTGCGAGGACGAGGGCGGTCGCGGCGCACGCGACGAGGACGAGGGCGGCCAGCGCCCGTGGACCTCGGCCGGCCGTCACGAGCGCGTCTCGGTGCGGGAGAAGGTGACCTCCCCGGGGATGACGTCACGCGGGGCGTCGTCGACGTCGACCATCGGCCCCTCGAGGGTGTGGATGACGGCGACGCTCCGCCCGTCGACGACCACGGCGTCGAAGTCCCGCAGCGGCGAGGTCTCCGGGCGCCCGTGCGCCGGGCGAGCTGTGGCGTCCGCCGTGGGCAGGGAGGTCTCTGTGCCTGGGTGGGAGGCGACGGCAGAGGTGCCCGGTCGGGCGTCGGGTGCCGTCACAGGTGCCGTGGTGAGGGCTCGACGGGGACCGGGCAGCGCAGGTGCCTCTGCGGTGCGGGCCCCTGCGGGGGCGGGTGCGGTCGCAGTCAGCTCCAGGGGTGGGCCGGTGCGGCCCTCGGGGTGGTCGTCGTAGGCGGCGGCGGCGACGTGCTCGGGCCGGAGGGTCCCGGGTCCGTACCGGTACGGCTCCGACGGGTCCGCTGCGGAGCCGTCCTCGGCTGCGTCCTTCGTGCCGACGGCCGCAGCCGCCCGGCTGCCGGCGAAGGCGCCGAGCGCGACCTTTCCCGCTCCGGTGGCGAAGCTGGTGGCACCGCGCCTGGTGCGGGCGAGCTCGTTGCGGGTGGTCGCCACGGCGTCGGTGCCGCGGACCATGGTGGTGAGGCGACGGTAGGGGCTGAGGACGATCCACATCGCGATGCCGACGAGGAAGGCGAGCAGGATGCCGAGCAGGGCGGGCAGGCCGGTGTCGGGGGACAGGAAGACGCCGTAGAGGTAGGCGGTGACGGCGGCGCCCACGGCGAAGACGATGCTGTTGAGGACCGCGGCCGCGCACAGGCTGATCACCCCGCGCAGCGTGCCGCGCAGCAGGAGCGCCACGAGGGCGACCAGCGGCAGGAACATGATGACGAGCCGGATGATCAGGTAGCTCATCGCCACCAGGACGAGGCTGACGACGAGGATGGGCAGGATGCCCATGAGGGCGAACGCGACGATGGCGTGACCGATGCGGTCGAGGCTGCGTGCCCCGGTCAGGTACTCGTACGCGTCAGGGTCGCTCTGCTCGATCTCGTCGGCGGCCTGGCTCCACTGGTCCTGCTTGGCCTTGATGAGCTCGGCCCCGGCGCCGTTGGGATCGCTGCGGACGATGTCCGTCTCGGCCCACGTGAGCGTGGACGCGGAGAACAGGACGGGACCGTACTGGCGGGCGGTGGGCGAGGTGGTGTCGCCGAGGGTCCCGGCGACCCACCGGTCGTACAGGATGGCGTCGACGAGCGGGCGGACCGTCGCGGCGCTCGGGTCGGCTCCCTCGGTCCCGACGATGGCGCTGTTCACCGAGGTGATCGCCCCGGACGTCACGCTGTCCGTGAGGTCGGCGACCCGGGTGGGGTAGTTGGCGGCGAAGGCGGCCAGGGTGGCGGCGACGAGGACGAGGGCACCGGTGCCGATGGCCGCGGACAGCCTGGCGCGGCGGATGCTGACGACCATGACGACGCCGACGGCGACGGCGAGCACGGGGAGGAACGGCTGGGTGAAACCCCCGTACAGGGCGTTGGAGACGAAGCCGACGGGCTCGTCGAGCTGGTCGAGCCAGGTCTGGTTGTAGACCACGTCGGCCAGGGTGGCGACGAACCCCACGGCCAGGACGGGCCAGGCGAGGATGCTGTTGGCGGTCGAGGTCAGCGCCTGGTTGGTGGCCTGGCCGGGTCCGGGGACGCAGGAGTCGACGTACATCGACCAGCGGTAGCCCGCC
This sequence comes from uncultured Actinomycetota bacterium, assembly GCA_963759255.1. Lineage (GTDB taxonomy): Bacteria > Actinomycetota > Actinomycetes > Actinomycetales > JBBAYJ01 > Aquipuribacter. Next base: position 2,322,798 of record CAVWYQ010000002.1, on the reverse strand, counting down.
AGACCGGTCGTCTCGTACACGCCGGTGGTCGAGCCCTCGGCGAAGGGATCGGCCTCCAGCGGCGGCGGGTCCGTCGGCCGCGGGGTGATGAAGCCGCTGAAGCCGCGGTCGGGCGACTGCGGCACCGGAGGGTTCTGGCAGGACGGCAGCCCCGGGATGGGCAGCATCGGCATGGCCGCCGAGGCCGGGGCTGCCCCGAGGAGCAGCCCGGCGACCAGGACCGCGAGGACGCTCAGTACGCGGGCGGCTGCCGAGGGACGGCTCATGCGATGCTCCAGTCCTCGAGGTCGACATCCACCTCGGTCGTCTCCCCCGGCTCGGTCGTGCGGGGTGCTGTCCCGCCGAGGTCCACGACGGGCGTCGCACCGACGGTGTGGAGAACGCCCCGACCCGTCCGCTGCTGGGTCTCGTCCTCGACGGAGGGAGCCGCCGTGGGCAGGTTGCCGACCGCGGTGGTGTCGAGGGCGTCGAGGACGTGCTGGAGGTGGCCGAGGTCCCAGCGGACCCGTTCGGTGTACCCGTCGGCGTCGCGCAGGATGAAGTCGCGTGCGCCGGCCCGACCGCGGCCGACCTGGGGCCGGAGCCCGCCGAGGGCGAGGGTGGCGACGGCCCGCTCGTAGCCGAGGCCGGTGGGGATCCGCGCGAGCTGCAAGGCGCCCGCGGCCTCGGCGGGGTCCTCGATGCCGCCGATGACGCACTCGTCGATGAGGCCGCCGGCCTCCAGGCTGAGCAGGTCGCTCGGCTTCTGCGAGGCGGCGAGGACACGGGTGTTCCACTTGCGGGAGTCGCGGGCGAACCGTTCGACCAGGGCACGCCCGGCGGGGGTGCGGCGCAGGGCGTGGGCCTCGTCGATGACGACGACCTTCCGCTCGCCCATCCGCCGGCCGTAGACCCGCCGCGACGCGAAGTTCGCGGCCAGGCTGAGCAGCGGGACGCTGATGCGCTCGTCCTCGCTCCAGTTGGTCTCCTCCGCGTCGGGCTCGGGCAGGGTCAGCCCGCCGAGGGTGAACACCAGCAGCGTCGGCTCGGTCATGCCCTGGTTGGTGCGAGCGGCCCGGCTGTCGGCGAGGTAGCCGACGTCGAAGAACAGCCGGGCGGAAGGGAACTCCGACATGTCGGTGAGGACGTCGTAGATCTCGTGGTCGGCGTCCCTGGGGTCGCGCTTGATCTCCTGCAGCACCGTCATGAGCGAGGCGGTGTGGCGGCCACCGACCGCGCGCACGGCCGAGCGGACGATGAGGCTGGCGTCGCGGGCGCGGCGGATCTCCGGCGGCAGGAGCAGGCGCAGGGTGTCGGTGGCCAGCTGCAGCCGCCGGCGGGCGGCGAGGTGCTTCGCGTCGGCCCAGACGTCGTCCAGCGCCGACTCGTAGTCGGCGCCGGTGAGCCCGATGAGCCTCTCGTCGTCGACGAGGTTGGCGCGTTCCGGCTCGGGGACGGCCGTGTACGGGGACAGCGTGCCCGGGGCGGACCGGAGCAGGTCGATGTGCTGGGACACGTCGGCGATCTGCGGGATGCGGGTGAGCCGCGCCAGCGGGCCGGACGGGTCGAAGATCGTGGTGGAGATCCCGCGCAGGGTGGCGTCGTAGGCCAGCGAGCCGACGACGACGGACTTGCCGGAGCCGAGGCCGCCGATGACGGGGGTGAACCCGGAACGCTCGCGCACCTCCATGGCGTGGTGCAGGTTCCACGCGACGGCCCGACGGGACGTGCCGACGGTGTATCCGATGTAGGAGCCGTCACGGGTCCCGACCGTGCTGGACAGGTGGGGCAGCGCGCCGGCGAGGAGCTCGGTCCTGCCCCGGCGACGGTGGGCGCTGGACGCGGCCGGCTCGCCGGGCACGAACTCCCGGTGCAGGCCGTGCTGGTCGGGGTCGCGGTGCAGCTCGATGCGGTACTCGCGGTAGCGGTTGAGGACGGTGTTGACGCGGTCCTCGAGCTCGGCCGGGGAGGCGGCGGTGACGCCCATGTGGAAGCGGCCGTCGACCCGGGCCACCGCGTGGGCGCCACCGTCGGCGATCTCGTCGGCGGTGGCGCGTGCCTGCTCACCGGTCCGGCGCAGAGCGGGAGGGACCTCGACGGAGCTGCTGGCGATGTACTGCTGCTCCTGGTCGACGACCTGGTCGACGCGGGTCTGCATGGCGGTGGCGGCCTCGCGTCCGGACAGCAGCCGGACGTGGGCGGTCCACTCGACGGGGAAGGGGAGGGAGTCCGCGTAGGCCATCCACGGCAGGTGCGTCTGCGGGATGGTGAGGTTCTCCATCCGACCGACCGTGAGGACCGTGACGTACCGCTCGACCGGCACGGCGTCGCCGGTGCGCTGGGGGCGGGCGGTCAGCCGGAGGTAGGGCTTGCCCGGGCACGGGTCGACGTCCAGGGTGCCGGTGAACATGGCGAGGTCCGACGGCTCGACCGGGACGGTCATCCCCTCGATGGTGGTGAGGGGCTGCGGGAGGCCGAGGCCGAGGCTGCGGTGCACGAGCCACTCCACCTCGTGCTGCTCGGCCCGGACGGCGTCCAGGCCGGGGAAGGCCATGAGCGCGTCCACCCGCGCGAGGTCGGCCTCGACCTTGGCGCGGGCCCGGGTGCTGATGCGGTCGCCGCGGTGCGGGACGGTGAGGCTCACCCCGACGTAGGTCTCGGTGTCGGAGAACGTGGACCCCCGCAGGTGGCGCTGCACGTCGATGAGGTGCTCGCCCCAGGACTGGCGGCTGGACGGGGTGGGTGTGTCCTCGGCGAGGGCCTTGGCCCACTGGTGGGTCGGGTACGGGCGTTGCACGGTGCGGATGTGCAGCGTGCGCCCGGCCAGGGCGGAGTAGGTGTCGCCGATCTGCCGGATGAGGTTCTCGCGGCGGTCGTCGCCCTGCCAGGACCACTGCTGGGGACCGAGCCGGTACCAGGCGCGGAGCCCGGTGCGGGTGACGGTGAGGCAACCGTCGATGCCCTTCATGGCCAGGGGCAGGGGGGGGTAGTCCACGCCACCCGACGGGACCGGTGGACCGAGGAGCCCGGCGAAGGGCCGCGGGCGTGGTGCGCGGGTGGATCCGGCGCGACGACGAAGCAGACGTGTGGCTGCGGTCATGTCAGTCCCCAGAGAAGGCGTGTGTGCGTGAGGCGGCTCGGCGGGCCCCGCGGCGGCACCGGAGCCAGTGGCGGGCTGCGGTCACCTCGCCGCGGGCGTAGGCGAGCCACGCGAGGAGCGGTCGCTCGGCGGTGAAGTGGGGCGCAAGGAGGTAGCCGACGACGAAGCCGGTCGCCAGGGCGTAGAGCCCGCCTGGCCAGAGGGTGAAGATCGTGAGGAGCGGCAGTGCGACACCTGCGGTGACGGCGGCGCTGACGGCCAGGACGCTGTACCGGGGCTGGCCGATGACGGTCCAGCCGCGAAGGTCGATCAGGCGCGGCTGGTAGCGCCAGATGGCGTCGTCGTTGCTGATCAGCACGAGCGACTCATGCGAGCAGCCAGTTGAGGATGTCGTCGCTGGTGCCGGTGATGAGCGGGACGCTGATGCCGGCGATGAGCAGCGCGATGATCACGATGGCGAAGATGCCGAGCGCGTCGCCGATGCTCGAGCGCTTGACGCCGAACAGGACGATGATCGCCACGACCACCAGGCCGACACCGAGCAGCTGCAGCAGCAGCGACTGGATGCCGTCGACGTTGACCGGTGACGCGGCAGCGGCCGGCATGGCGAGCAGGGCGGCAAGGACAGCGTTCATGACGGGTCTCCTCGGACGAGGTCAGACCGGTGGGGCGCCCAGGCCACTGCGGCCCTGGCCCACCGAGAGGGGGTGGCGGCTACGAACCGACGTGTGACTTGCACCCGTTCGGGTGGGTCGACGGTACCCAGCACGTAGCAGAGCGTACGTGCGACAGGACGGTCTGTGGATAGCGTTGTCCGACTGGGTGAGATCCGTCGAGCGGGTGGCGCACGTCGTCGGCACCCGACCGCCCGCGCGGGCGCCGATCCGGGTCGGGGCCTGGACCGTCGCAGCGACGAGGCGACCGGGCACGCGATGGGCCGGCGCATCCTCCAGGTGAAGGGCACGAAGCAGGCGGACCACCCCGACGACGACGTCGCCGCCAGGAAGAAGGTCGCGGGCTACGTCGCCCGCCGCACCGCGCAACGGCCGGGCGGTGACGTCGGCGGCACCCGGTGGCGCTACCCGCTCATGAACGGGGGCCACGACCCGCTGACGTAGGGGCGGGCGGCGGGATGCGCTGCTCGGGGACCCGGTCGGTGCGGCGTCGGGCGTACACGGTCGGGTCCACCGCGACCTGACCCTTGCCTGCGCGCTTGGCGATGTACATGGCCTCGTCGGAGCGCCGGAGCAGGGTGGTGCTGTTCTCGCCGTGGCTCGACAGGGTCCAGCCGGTGCTCACCCCGAGCCCCACGTCGCAGCCGTGCAGCAGCAGGGCGGGCCCCAGCGCCGACGTGATCCGCCCGACGAGCGTCTCCGCCTCCTCGGAGCCGGCCAGGCCCGGGCAGCAGGCGACGAACTCGTCCCCACCGAGCCGGCCGACCACGTCCCCGGGGCGCAGCGCCGCCAGCAGGGCCGAGGCCACCGACTGCAGCACGGCGTCACCGGCGTCGTGGCCGTAGCCGTCGTTCACGGCCTTGAAGCCGTCCAGGTCGAGGAAGACGACCACCACGCGCGAGTCGTCGCGGGCGTCGAGGAGCATCTCCTCGAGCTTGGCGTGCAGCCCGCCGCGGTTGCGCAGACCGGTGAGCGAGTCGTGGAGCGCGAGGCGCGACAGCTCCTGCTGCGCCGCCCGACGGTCCGTGATGTCGAACAGCTGCGCGACCACCGCGGTGGTGCCCGTGGAGGTGGGCAGCCGCGACACGTGCAGCTCCGTCCACACCGCCTCACCGTGGGGCCCCACGTGCCGGGCCTCGCCGTCCCACGCCTCGACCTGGCCGTCGACCACGCGGTCCAGCGCCGCCTGCACCACGGGGACGTCCTCCCGGACCAGGAGCTCGTCCCAGCGGACGGCGGACGGGTCCCGCCCGAGCAGCCGCACCAGGGCCGGGTTGGGCCGGGTGACCGTCCACGCGCCCTGCTCGTCGCGGACCACGACCGCCTTGCCGATGAAGGCGGCGTCGCTGGCCACCTGCAGCTCGTGGCGGCTGTCGTGCAGGCGCTGGCGCATCTCCGCCCCGGTCCGCTGCAGCGTGGCCAGCGACAGCCCCACCACGGCGAGGACGACGATGAAGGCCTGGACGACGGCCGAGCGGACCTGCACGTCGGCCACGTCGGCGAGCGGTCCCTGACCGAGCAGCGTCGCCCCGACCGTGAACACCGAGAGCACGGTGCCCGTGGAGGCGGTGGCCGCGACGCCGAGCCGGGTGCCGAACCAGACCGGGACCAGGATGCCGAGGAAGAGCAGGGGCATCCCGGCGCTGAGGGTGAAGAGGCCGGCGAACAGAGCCACCGACGCCACCCCGGCCAGGAGCAGCTCGCCGACGGGCTGCCGCCGGTCCTCCGGCGTCGTCCCGCGCAACGCCAGCACCGCCGAGACCAGCACGAAGGTGCTGCCGGCGTTGCGGACCAGGACGAGCCCGAAGGTCTGCCACGGGTCGGAGTCGAGCACGGACGCGGCCAGGAGGGCAGCCAGCCCGGCGCTCACGAGCGAGGCGAGGACGGACGCGCTGAGCACCCGGCCCACGTCACCGGGGGTGCGGACCGCCACGGTCCCGGGCAGCCAGCGCCGCAGGGCGGTCACCGCGACGACGGCGTGCGCGGCGTTCGACAGGCCGAAGCCGACGGCGACGTCGCCGGGAGCGCCGGTGGCCAGGTTGGTCAGCGACGTGGTCAGCGCCACCAGCGCCACGGCGGTGACGGTGTCGCGGCGCGAGCGTGCGCCGAGCAGCCACCACACGACCACCCCGGCAGCCGGCCAGGCCATCGAGATCTGCGTGCCCTCGGGGCGGGTGGCGCGGCCCAGCACGATGGCTGCGACCAGCAGGACGGTGAAGCCGACGACCCGCGCTGCCCGCCAGACCCGTGCGCTGTGCATCCGCCGACCCCCTGTCTCGCGAGCCGTCCGTCGGCCCGGACCTGAGGATCGGCAGGTGGGCCAGGGAGATTGAGCAGACAACCGCCCGGCGCTGCGCGTGGGCGACGTCACCGTGCGTTCCTGCGCAGCGATACCGTCGCCCCGTGCTGCTGTCCGACCACGACGTGTCCGCCGCCGTCGACGCCGGTGAGATCACTCTCGACCCGTTCGACGCGGGCATGATCCAGCCGAGCAGCGTCGACGTGAGGATCGACAAGTGGTTCCGGCTCTTCGACAACCACCGGTACGGGCTCATCGACCCCTCGGTGGAGCAGGCCGACCTCACCCGGCTCGTGGAGGTGCCGGCCGGTGAGTCGTTCGTCCTTCACCCGGGCGAGTTCGTGCTCGGCAGCACCTACGAGCAGGTGACCCTCGGTCCGGGCCTCGCGGCACGGCTGGAGGGCAAGTCCAGCCTGGGTCGCCTGGGACTGCTCACCCACTCCACCGCGGGGTTCATCGACCCGGGGTTCTCCGGGCACGTCACCCTGGAGCTGTCGAACATGGCGACCCTGCCCATCGCGCTGTGGCCGGGGATGAAGATCGGCCAGCTGTGCTTCTTCCGGCTGAGCAGCCCCGCTCAGCACCCCTACGGCTCCGGCGAGGGCCGGGGGAACCGGTACCAGGGTCAGCGGGGTCCCACGGCGAGCCGGTCCTGGCAGGGCTTCCACCGGACCGAGGTCTGAGCTGGTGACCGGGCTTCGGCGCAGACGCGGTGTCCAGGAGCCGACGGCCTTCCTCGCCGGTCGGCACCTGCTGCTCGTCCCCACCGTCGTCCCCGTCGACCAGGTCGACGCCCTGGTGCGGTGCTGGTACCCCGCCAGCGACCTCGCCGGGACCGGCACCGCCGACCTCGGCGGCGCCGCCGGCCTGCACGGCCCCCACGAGCTGAGCATGGAGGCCGCGGTCGTCGCCGAGGTCCCGACGCCGTGGTCGGTGGCCTACGACCTGGAGGTGGACCCCTCACCACGGGGCCGGACCGAGCCGGTCCGCCGTCCTGACGGGCTGCACCGGTGCTTCCCCGACGGCCTGCCCACCGGTGCGGAGCTGGCCGGGCTGGAGCTGCTCCTGGCGCTGGCACGTCGCCTCGGCGGGGCGGTGCGCCCGGTCGGTGCGGGCGAGGCCCTCGTCCCCGAGGTCGCGGCCGCGGTGGAGACCCGGGTGATCTCTCCGACGTGGGTCCGGGTCGCGGACGTCTCCGCCGTGGTCGCGCAGCAGGGCGGCGGGGTCGAGGTGGCCGTCGAGGGGAGGACGGGTCCGGAGGCGCTCGCCCGCCCCGACGGCACCCCCTTCGTGGTCTACCTGCCGCTGGGGGCCGCCGGCGCGGTCGTGGTCGAGGGTGCCGTGGCCGTGCAGCCGGAGCCGGCGGTCGCCGGGGAGGCCTTCGGTGCCGGTCCGATGGCGGTGTACGACGTGCGGTGGCAGGCGCCCGACGAGCAGTGGCACCTCGACGAGCACCTGGAGGGCGTCGCGCTCGCCTGCCGGGAGCGCGCGCGAGGGCCCGTGGGGGCGATCACGCGGACGCTGGCCGAGATCGGCGGAGGCGTGGTCGTCGACGCGGACGGGTTCCTGGTCGAGCGTCACCAGGTGTAGGCGAGCCCCCCCGCCATGAGCGGACCGTGAGCATCGCTGACCGCTGGTCATGGCGCGCCGCGACAGGAGTAGCAAGCCTGTGACACGTGCGGAATGACCGCTCAGACGTGGTGGTGCTCCGACCGTCCGCCCGCATACTGGCACCGTGCTGACCGATCCGGCCCAGGCCCCGACGATGGCGCTGCAACCCATCGTCGACGCCTTCGGGCGCGAGGTCGGGGTGGAGCTGCTGTTCCGCCACCCTCCGGCCACGTCCGCCCCGGCCATGTCGTCCGAGGCCGACCACGAGTTCGCCACGACCACCGTCGTGGACCTCGTCGACGAGCACCTGCAGCTCGACGGTCCCGAGACGGGCCTGCTGTTCGTCAACGCCTCGCGGGCCTTCCTGGTGGGTGAGCAGCCCCTGCCGTCGCCGACCGCGCGCATCGTCGTGGAGGTCCTCGAGGGCGTTGACGCCGACGCCGAGGTGGTGGCGGGTGTCACCGAGCTGAGGTCGCGCGGGTACAAGATCGCCATCGACGACTGGGAGGGCGGCGACGACCGGGTGGCCCTGCTCCGGCTGGCCGACTTCGTCAAGGTCGACCTCGAGGCCGTGACCGCCCCCTGCCTGGCCGGCATCGTGGCCCGGGCCCGTGCCCTGTGCCCGGGCGTGGTGGTGGTCGTGGAGCGGATCGAGACCGAGGACGACCGCCAGGTGGCGCTCGACGCGGGCGCCGACCTGTTCCAGGGCTACCTGCTCGCCACGCCCGACTTCGTCTGAGCGTCGGCCGGGGCCTCGGCCCGGCGACCACGGCCGACGGCCTCCAGCAGCAGCTGGGCGACGTCGAGGACCTCGGTCTGCGCGGGGGCGGTGTCGTCGGCCTGCATGCTCGTCAGCCCGTCCGAGAGCATCACCCGGCAGAACGGGCAGCCGACGGCGATGGTCCCGGCACCCGTGGCCACGGCCTCGGCCGTGCGGTTCATGTTGATCCGGCTGCCGAGCTTCTCCTCCATCCACATCCGGGCCCCGCCGGCCCCGCAGCAGAACGAGGTCTCGGAGCTGCGCGGCATCTCGACCAGCCTCGTGCCGCTGGCCTCGACCAGCTCGCGCGGCGGGGCGTAGACGCCGTTGTGCCGGCCCAGGTAGCACGGGTCGTGGTAGGTGACGTCGCGCCGCTCGGCCTCGGGGGCGGCCACCGGGGTGAGCCGACCCTCGCGGACCAGGCGGTTGAGCAGCTGGGTGTGGTGCACGACGTCGAGCTCGGTGCCGAGCTGGGGGTACTCGTTGCCCAGGGTGTTGAAGCAGTGCGGGCAGGTGACGACGACCTTGGTCCGCCCGCCGCCCGCCGTGGTGCCGATCCCCGACAGCGTCTCGACGTTCTGCGCCGCCAGCAGCTGGAAGAGGAACTCGTTGCCCGCGCGACGTGCCGGGTCACCGGTGCAGGCCTCAGCGGGCCCCAGGACCGCGAAGGAGACCCCTGCGGTGCGGAGCAGCTCCGCGACCGCGCGGGTGGTCTTCTTGGCCCGGTCCTCGAACGCCCCGGCGCAGCCGACCCAGAACAGGTAGTCCACCCCTGACAGGTCCTCGGGGTCGTCCGCGCCGCCGCCGCCGACGACCGGCACGGGGAAGGGCAGGTCCTTGGCCCACTCCATCCGGGCCTTGGCCGCCGCCCCCCACGGGTTCTGCCGCTTCTCCAGGTTGCCGAACAGGCCGTTGAGCTCGTCGGGGAACGCCGACTCCAGGAGCACCTGGTGCCGGCGCATGTCGACGATGGTGTCCACGTGCTCGATGTCGACCGGGCACTGCTCGACGCAGGCGCCGCACGTGGTGCACGACCACAGCACGTCGTCGGTCATCGCCGCCGAGGTGAGGAACGCGTTGCCCAGCACGTCGTCGTGCACCTCGGCCGCACGGGCGCCGACCTGCTGCCGGTAGGACGCCGTCGTGGAGCCCGGGCCGGAGCCGGGACCGACGTAGTCCGCGTCGCCGGCCACCGCACCCACCAGCGGGCGGTCCGGGGCCGGCTCGCCCGCGAGCAGGTAGGGGGCGTCGTCGAAGGCCCGCGTGCGCAGGGCCGTGACGAGCAGCTTCGGGCTCAGCGGCTTCTCGGTCTGCCAGGCGGGGCACTGGTCCTGGCACCGGCCGCACTCGGTGCACGTGGTGACGTCCAGGAGGTTCTTCCAGGTGAGGTCCTGGGCCCTGCCGACGCCCAGGGCGGCGTCCTCGGGCAGCTCGTCGGCGTTCTCCAGGTCGACCGGTGACCCGTCGACCATGATCGGCTGGAGCGCGCCCAGGCTGGTCCGGCCGTCGGCGTGGCGCTTGAGGAAGATGTTGAACGGCGCGGTGAACCGGTGCCAGGCGACGCCCATGGTGGGGGTCAGGCCGATGACGACGAACCACGCCATCGACACCACGATCTTCGCCGCCGCGACGACCACGACGGCGTCGGCCAGCGTCTGCTCCGGCAGCGCGGTGAACGCCTCGCCCAGCCAGGCGGTCAGCGGGTAGTGCAGCGCCGTCGCGGTGGCCGCGCCCTCGGCCGACTCGTAGGCGTACTCGAGGCCCCGCAGGGCCAGGACGCACACGACGATCGCGACGATGGTGGCCTCGACGTAGTACGCCTGCCACGTGGTCGACCGGAAGAACCGGTTGCGCCGGCCGTCCCGGCTCTGGACCTGGCGCACCACCACCAGGGCGGCGATCCCCAGGCCCGTGAGCCACGCGATCGCCTCCACCGCCCACTCGTAGGGCCAGAGGTGGCCGATGAGGGGCAGCACGAAGCCCGGGTCGCCGAGCTGGCCGTAGGCCGTCACCAGGGTGCCGACCAGCGCCAGGAAGCCCACCATCACGAACCAGTGCGCGGCCCCCACCAGCGGCCGCCGCAGCATGCGGGTGTGCCCGACGATCTCGCGGACCGTCGTGACCAGGCGGGTGCCGACGTGGTCGGTCCGGCTGCGGTCGGCCTGGCCCGTGCCGAGCACGGCCACCAGGCGGGCGATCGTGGCGACGAACAGCGCGACGCCCGTGACGCTCACGGCGACGGACACCGCGACGGCAACGGTCTGCAGGGCCTGCGACGGCTCCACGGCTCAGCTCCTCTGCTGGGTAGGCGGGCACATGTTACCCGCGGGTAACCATCGACCGGGCGGCGGTCCGCCCCGGCCCCGCCACTGTGGCACCGCGGGTCGCGCACGTCTGCACCGACGTGCCGCCGGGCGAGCACCGGAGTAGGTGTGGACGTCGACACGAATTCCCGGCACGAGGAGGCGGCAGTGGCCATCGACCGCATAGCAGAACCCTGGGGCACCAGGACCCCGTACGGACCGGGCGAGCAGTGGCCGGTCCGGGTGGACACCCACCTGGCCGACGGGCTGTCCGCCGAGGACGTCGACCGCTGGGTCCCGTCCGCCACGATCCTGCACAGCAACGGGGACGGTCTGGACATCGCCGTCAAGGACGGCCACGTCGTCGGCGTCCGCGGTCGCGCGGAGGACCGCGTCAACCACGGCCGGCTCGGCCCGAAGGACCTGTACGGCTGGCAGGCCAACCGCTCCGCCGACCGGCTCACCCGCCCGCTCGTGCGCCGCGACGGACGGCTGGTGGAGAGCGACTGGGACACCGCGATGGACCTGGTCGTCTCCCGGAGCCAGGAGCTGCTGGCGGAGCAGGGCCCGTCGGCGCTCGGGTTCTACACCAGCGGCCAGCTGTTCCTCGAGGAGTACTACACCCTCGGGCTGGTCGCCCACGGCGGCATCGGCACCAGCCACGTCGACGGCAACACCCGGCTGTGCACGGCGACCGCGGCCGCCGCGCTCAAGGAGACGTTCGGCTGCGACGGCCAGCCCGGCAGCTACACCGACGTCGACCATGCCGACGTCATCGCCCTGTACGGACACAACATGGCCGAGACCCAGACCGTGCTGTGGACCCGGATCCTCGACCGGCTCGCCGGGCCCAACCCTCCCGCGGTGGTCTGCGTGGACCCCCGGCGGACCGAGGTCGCCCGGCACGCCACGGTTCACCTGGCCCCGCGGCCGGGCACCAACCTGGCGCTGATGAACGGCATCCTCCACGAGCTGCTGCGCCGAGACCTGGTCGACCACGACTACGTCGACGCCCACGCGGTCGGCTTCGCCGAGCTGCGGGAGCGGCTCGAGAGCTACCCGCCGGAGCTCGCGGCGTCGGTGTGTGACGTGCCGGTGGAGGACATCCGCCGCGCGGCCGAGGTGATCGGTGGCGCCGAGCGGCTGCTGTCCACCGCGCTGCAGGGCTTCTACCAGTCCCACCAGGCGACCGCGGCGGCCGTGCAGATCAACAACATCCACGTGCTGCGGGGCATGCTCGGCAAGCCCGGCTGCGGCATCCTGCAGATGAACGGCCAGCCGACGGCGCAGAACACCCGCGAGGCCGGCGCCGACGGCGACCTGGCCGGGTTCCGGAACTGGAGCAGCGACGCCCAGGTCGCCGACCTCGCGAAGGTCTGGAACATCGACCAGCACCGCATCCCGCACTACTCCCCGCCGACCCACGTCATGCAGCAGCTGCGCTACATCGAGGACGGCTCGATCCGGTTCTTCTGGGTGCAGGCGACCAACCCTCTGGTGTCGCTGCCGGAGCTCCGCCGGATCCGCTCCATCCTCACCCAGGAGCGGCTGTTCCTCGTGGTGCAGGACATCTTCCTCACCGAGACGGCCCGCATCGCCGACGTGGTGCTGCCCGCCGCCACCTGGGGCGAGAAGGAGGGCACCTTCACCAACGTCGACCGCACCGTCCACTACTCCGGCAAGGCGGTCGACCCCCCGGGGGAGGCGCGGCCCGACCTCGAGATCTTCCTGGACTACGCGCGGCGGATGGACCTGCGCGACAAGGACGGTGGGCCGCTCGTGCGCTGGAGCACCCCCGAGGAGGCGTTCGAGGCCTGGAAGGAGTGCACCCGCGGGCGGCCGTGCGACTACACCGGCATGAGCTACGACATGCTCCGCGGTGCCGGCGGCGTGCAGTGGCCCTGCAACGAGGAGAACCCCCAGGGCAGCGAGCGCATCTACGCCGACGGGAAGTTCTGGGCCGCTCCGGACTACTGCGAGAGCTACGGGCGGGACCTGCTCACCGGCGCCCCGCTGGGGCAGACGGAGTACAAGGCGCTGAACCCGGACGGCAAGGCCGTGCTCAAGGCGGCGGCCTACCTGCCGCCCCACGAGATGCCCACCGAGGAGTACCCGCTCCAGCTCACCACCGGCCGCACGCTCTACCACTTCCACACCCGGACCAAGACCGCCCGGGCGCCCCAGCTGCAGGCAGCGGCGCCGGACGTGTGGGTGGAGCTGTCGGCCGCGGACGCCCAGGCCTACGACGTGGCGGAGGGCGACCTGGTGGAGGTGTCCTCGCCACGGGCGTCGGTGCAGGGCAAGGTCCGCATCAGCGGCATCCGCCCGGGCGTGGTGTTCATCCCGTTCCACTACGGCTACTGGGACCTCACCGACGGCGACGCCCCCGAGGGGGTCGACCGCGCGGCCAACGAGCTGACGATCACGGACTGGGACCCCTGCTCCAAGCAGCCGCTGTTCAAGACGGCCGTGGCGTCCCTGCGGCTCCTCGAGCGCTCCGACGGCACCCCGTCCCCGGCGCCCACCACCACGGCGTCCCGCCCGGTCGACGGCGCCGACGTCCCGCCCACCCACGGCGGTGAGGCCGCCATGGCCCAGGAGGAGCTGCGATGAGGATCGGCCTGGCCCTGGAGGAGCTGCACCGCTCGGAGCACGAGCTGGCGCAGCAGCTGCAGCGAGTCCACGACCGCCACAAGGCGGACCACGAGGTCTTCTACCTCGCGGCCGAGCTCGCCCGGTGGTCGGAGGACCACGTCCGGCTGCTGGCTGCGGCGGCCGAGCGCTACGACCGCCGCCTGGACCCCGAGCCGTGGACCGGCTCGACGGTGGCTGCCAAGGCGCAGCAGGCCGTCTCCGTCGCGACCGGCCGGCAGCCCGAGGCCGCGATGCTGCTGCTGGCCGACCTTCGGCAGGTGGTGGTCATCGGCTCCGGCGTCTCGGTGGACTGGGAGCTGGTCGCGCAGGCCGCCCAGGGGGTCCAGGACCTGGACCTGCTCGACCTGGCCAAGCGGTGCCACCCGGACACGCTGCGGCAGGTGAGGTGGGCCAACGCGCACCTCAAGGCCAGCGCCACCCAGGTGCTGGTGGGCTGATCGCCGTGCCTCAGGGCGGTCCCGACACGGTCGTCGCGCTGCGTCCCGTCGGCACGCCCCTGCCGCTGGGCTTCATCGGCCTGTTCGTGGCCACGAGCCTGTTCTCGTCGCTCCAGCTCGGCTGGCTGCCGACGGACCAGAGCCACGTGGTCGCCGTCTGCGTGCTCGCGCTCACGGTGCCGGTGCAGCTCATCGCCTGCCTGTACGGCTTCCTGGCTCGCGACCCGGTCGCCGGCACCGGGATGGGCCTGCTGGCGGGGACCTGGGCGGGGGCGGGAGTGGTCACGCTCACCTCTTCGCCGGGCCGCACCGTGCCCGCGCTCGGGGTGCTGCTGCTCGTCTCGGGTGCCGCGATGCTGGTCCCGGCGGCCGCAGCGGTGAGCAAGCTCGTGCCGGCCGCCGTGATGGCCACGTCCGCGCTCCGCTTCCTCGTCACCGGGGTGGCGGAGGTGAGCGGGTCGCAGGCGTGGCTGACGGCGGCGGGCTGGGTGGGCGTGGGGCTGGCGGTGCTGGCCCTGTACGCGGCGCTCGCCCTGGAGCTGGAGGGCGTCAGGCACCGCACGGTGCTGCCGCTGCTGCGGCGGGGCACCGCGGAGACCGCGGTGTCGGGCGACTTCGACGACGAGGTGGTGGACGTGTCGCGGGAGCCCGGGGTGCGGTCTCAGCTGTAGGCGGGCGGCGGCTCGTCACCGCGCCCGCAGGGTCTCGGCCATGGTGTCGAGCTGCTGGACGTTCCGGTCGATCTCACGGGCCGCCTCCGCGACCGAGGCCAGGTAGGTGCGCGCCTCACTGAGCAGCGCCGACTGCTCCTCCACGGCGGCGGCGATGGACACCTGGCTCTCGTTGATCTCCTCGATGCTGCGGGAGGTGGAGGCGAAGCTCCCGGAGACGACGCCGGCGCGCTCGACCACCTCGCCGAGCACCACGTCCACCGTGCCCACGGAGACGGCGGTCTCCTGCGCGAGGCCCTTGACCTCACCCGCGACCACGGCGAAGCCCCGCCCCGCCTCCCCCGCTCGGGCGGCCTCGATGGTGGCGTTGAGGCTGAGCAGGCTCGTCTGGGCCGCGAGCCGGCTGATCACGGTGTTGACCGCGGCGATCTGGGTGGTCGACGACTCCAGGCCTGCGATGTCCTCCTGCGCCGCCTGGGCCGCCCGGCGCCCCAGGTCGGCGGTGGCTGCGGCGGTCTGGGAGCGTTCGGCGATGGAACGGGCGGCAGTGAGCAGCTCGTCGACCTGCAGCTCCACCGCCGTGACGGCCTCGGCGGAGGCCCGCGACGCCTGCTGGATGTCGGTGATCCGGTCCGCGATCTGCCCGGCGGTCTGGCTCATCCGTTCGGCCGCCTGGCGCTCGACCTCGGCCTGGTCCGCCAGCAGCTGCTGCCGCTCTCGTTCGGCGTCCAGCGACGCCTGGTTCGCAGCGGCGTTCTCCGCGACGACCTGGGCCTCGGTCAGCTCGGCAAAGTGCCAGATCATGAGGATCGCGGCGACCATGAGCCCCACCGTCGCGGCGTGGAACAGCACCATGTAGACCACGGACCCCATGGGGAGGGCCATCTCGTGCCCGGCCATGGCCGGCATCCCCACCCCGCCGGTGCTGAACACCCGCTCCGAGGCGAACAGCCCCAGCGTCAGGTGGTGCACGAGGATCGCGCCCAACGTCCACAGCAGGGCCACCCAGGACTGGTAGAGCGCCACCAGTCCGACTGTGGCCAGCAGGTGGAGGTGCATGTGGATGCTGCCGCCGCTCAGCTCGATGGCGACGAACGAGGACCCGATCAGGGCCAGGCCCATGGCCCCGGCCCGGACGTCGCGGGACAGCCGCCGCCAGCCGGTGGCCAGGGCGAGGACGACCAGCGACGCCGTGGTGGCGACCACCTCGGTGAACGAGCGCGGCCCCAGGACGCCGAGCAGCACGAGCAGGGGCAGCTGGCCCCACAGGACGCGGCCCAGCATGCGGTGGCGGAGGGTCCAGGACTCCGGGGTCAGCGTGGCGCCCTTGGGGAGTCTGCGCAGCAGGGTGGCGAGCATGACCGAGGGATCGGCAGCCGGACGCTGTGCTGCTGCTGTCCCGTCGCGATTTCACCCGCGTGCAGCAGAGAGCGTCACCCACGGTGGCGACGCCGCTCCGTGGGGCGACGATCAGAGCAGCGAGGTCAGCCAGCGCACCGCGAAGAACAGCGACGGTGCCGCGACGGCCAGCATGCCCAGCACCACCAGGAGCGCCACCAGCCGTGCCCCGGGGGACACCTGACCGTCCGCGGTCCGCCCGCGCAGGAGTCGCAGCACGTGAACCTCGTCTCTGCCCGCGCCTCAGCGCCGACGGCTGGGTCGGGCCTGGTCGCCGGTGTAGGGGGTCTGCATGGCCTCGGGGAGCTCCTTGCCCTTCTTGACCGTCCGCTTCGCGACCTGGCGGGTGGCCATGGTCCGCACCACGGCGACCAGGGCGCCGCTCAGCGCCGCGAACACCAGGGCCTCGCGGGCGCTCACCTCGGGGCTCTCGGGCTCCTCGGGGGCCGCGTGACCGGTGACCGCCTGCCAGGACACCAGCAGCGCCTTGTTGACCACGGCCAGGGCGACGACGCGGAACAGGATCGACAGGAGCTTCCACACGGGAGCGGGCATGGTCAGCACCCTGCCTTCCTGGCGGCCGCGGGGCAAGGCAGGGGCGCGCTGCCGCCGCTCGCTGTAGTTGAGCCAGCGTGACGCAACTTTTCGGCGTCTCAGGTTGACATGGCGAGGCTCAGGTCGGACCCTTGTCTGCAGGAAGCACCCACGAACTCGAAGGAGCACCTCCATGGGCCGTGCAGTAGGCATCGACCTCGGCACCACCAACTCCGTCGTCGCCGTCCTCGAGGGCGGCGAGCCCAGCGTCATCGCGAACGCCGAGGGCGGGCGCACCACCCCGTCGGTCGTCGCCTTCGCCAAGAACGGCGACGTCCTCGTCGGCGAGATCGCCAAGCGCCAGGCCGTCACCAACGTCGAGCGGACCATCCGCTCCGTCAAGCGCCACATGGGCACCGACTGGTCGACCGCGGTCGACGACAAGAAGTACACCGCCCAGGAGATCAGCGCCCGCGTCCTGCAGAAGCTCAAGCGCGACGCCGAGGCCTACCTGGGCGAGCCGGTCACCGACGCCGTCATCACCGTCCCGGCGTACTTCAACGACGCCGAGCGCCAGGCCACCAAGGAGGCCGGCGAGGTCGCGGGCCTCACGGTGCTCCGCATCATCAACGAGCCGACCGCGGCCGCCCTCGCCTACGGGCTGGAGAAGGGCAAGGAGGACGAGAACATCCTCGTCTTCGACCTCGGTGGCGGCACGTTCGACGTCTCGCTGCTCGAGGTGGGCAAGGACGAGGACGGGTTCTCGACCATCCAGGTCCGCGCCACCTCCGGGGACAACCGCCTCGGCGGCGACGACTGGGACAACGCGATCGTCGAGTTCCTGCTCAGCAAGGTGAAGATGTCCACGGGCGTCGACCTGTCCAAGGACAAGATCGCCATGCAGCGCCTCAACGAGGCGGCCGAGCAGGCCAAGAAGGAGCTCTCCAGCTCCACCAGCACGAGCATCTCGCTGCAGTACCTCTCGATGACCGAGAACGGCCCGGTCCACCTGGACGAGCAGCTCACCCGCGCGCAGTTCGAGCAGATGACGTCCTCGCTGCTCGAGCGCACCAAGGCCCCGTTCCACCAGGTCATCAAGGACGCGGGCGTCTCGCTCTCGGAGATCGCGCACGTCGTCCTGGTCGGCGGGTCCACCCGCATGCCCGCCGTCACCCAGCTCGTCAAGGAGCTGACCGGCGGCAAGGAGCCCAACAAGGGCGTCAACCCCGACGAGGTCGTCGCCCTCGGCGCAGCCCTGCAGGCCGGCGTCCTCAAGGGCGACCGCAAGGACGTCCTCCTCATCGACGTCACGCCCCTGAGCCTCGGCATCGAGACCAAGGGCGGGCTGATGACCAAGCTCATCGAGCGCAACACCGCCATCCCGACCAAGCGCTCGGAGGTCTTCACCACGGCCGACGACAACCAGCCGTCGGTGCTCATCCAGGTGTTCCAGGGTGAGCGTGAGCTCGCGCAGCACAACAAGCCGCTGGGCACCTTCGAGCTGACCGGCATCGCCCCCGCGCCGCGCGGCGTGCCCCAGGTCGAGGTCACCTTCGACATCGACGCCAACGGCATCGTCCACGTCAACGCCAAGGACCGCGGCACCGGCAAGGAGCAGTCCATGACGATCTCCGGCGGCTCGGCGCTGCCCAAGGACGAGATCGACCGCATGGTCCGCGAGGCCGAGGAGCACGCGGAGGAGGACCGGACCCGTCGCGAGGAGGCCGAGACCCGAAACCAGGCCGAGACCCTCGTCTTCCAGACGGAGAAGTTCCTCGCCGACAACGCCGACAAGGTCCCGGCCGACAACCGCGCCGAGGTCGACACCGCGCTCGCGGACCTCAAGAAGGCGCTCGAGGACACCGCCACGCCCGCTGCTGACCTCAAGGCCAAGGTCGAGGCCGTCTCGCAGAGCAGCCAGAAGCTGGGTGCGGCGATGTACGCGGCCGCGGAGCAGCCGTCGACGGACGGCGGGGACGCGGGTCCGGACCAGGCCGGCCCGGCTGCTGACGACGACGTGGTCGACGCCGAGGTCGTGGACGAGGACGAGCGCCGGTGACCGACCCGACGAGCGGCCCGACGACCGGTGACGGCGCCCCGCGCACCGAACCGGGTAGCGACCTGCCCGCTCCGGAGGCCGGGGAGCTGCGCGAGGTCGCGGACGAGGCCGCCGTGGCCTCGGCCACGGCGCAGGAGGTCGCGGACGCCTCGCAGGCCGAGGACGCGCCCGGGGGCCAGGTGGGCGACGACGCGCTCGCGTCCGCGCTGGGCCTGGCCGAGCAACGGCTGGGGGACCTCCTGCGCGAGCGGGCGGAGTTCGTCAACTACCGCCGGCGGGTCGAGCGTGACCGCGAGGTCTCCGGTGAGCAGGGGCGTGCGGCCGTGCTGGCTGCGCTGCTGCCGGTGCTCGACGACATCGACGGCGCGCGCACCCACGGCGACCTCGTGGGGCCGTTCGCGTCGGTGGCCGACAAGCTCGACGCCACGCTGCGGCGGCTGGGTCTGGAGCCCTTCGGGGAGCCGGGCGACGCCTTCGACCCGGCCCTGCACGAGGCACTGCTCCAGGACGGTGCCACCGAGGTCGACGTGCCGACGTGCACGCAGGTCCTCCAGCGTGGCTACCGCACGGGCGAACGGGTGCTTCGGCCTGCGCGGGTGGCTGTCGCCAGCCCCTCCTAGGTCAAGGGCCTGGCCGGGCGTGCCGACGAGGACCGGGTGACGGTAGGTATCGACCACACCCTGAGCACGGTCCTCGTCGGCCGTCAGGGCATCTACGAAGCCGGCGGGCGACTGTTCGGCTTCGAGCTGCTGTTCCGGCAGATGCCGATCGACGCGCTCCGTAGCGAGGCCGACCACGAGGCTGCGACCGCCCAGGTGATCAGCTCGGTCTTCGGTGACTTCGGGGTCGCCGACATCGCAGGTTCCCGGCCGCTGTTCGTCAACGTCACACGCGCGTTCCTCGTCGGCGACATCGGCCTGCCCGACCTGCCCGACCAGGTGGTCGTCGAGGTGCTGGAGCACGTGCCGCTCGACGACGAGGTGCTCGCCGGCATCGCGGCGCTGCAGGCCGCCGGGTACCGGGTCGCCGCCGACGACTGGGACGGCTCCGAGGGCCGCGACCCCCTCGTGGCCCTGGCCGACATCGTCAAGATCGACCTTCCCCAGGTCGGCTCGCAGCGCCTCCCGGAGCTGATCGGACACGCTCGCCGGCTCAACCCCGGCGTGCGGGTGGTCGTGGAGCGCATCGAGTGCGCCGCGGACGCCGCCGCGGCCGTCGCGGCGGGCGCGGACCTGCTGCAGGGCTTCCACCTCGACCGGCCGCAGGTGGTCGCCACCTCCGCCATGACGCCGTCGGACGCCGTGTGCCTGCGGCTGCTCGGCGCGCTGGCCAGCGAGGCGGAGACCAGGGAGCTCGGGCGGCTCGTGGCCTCCGACCCCGGCCTGGCGCTGCGGGTGCTCCGGATGGCCGGCAGCCCCGCCGGCGTAGGCCACCCGGTCAAGTCGGTGCAGCAGGCCGTGGTGCTGCTCGGCCCCCGCAAGCTGGGGGCCTGGGTCGTGCTCATGGTCCTGGGCGGGGCGAGCCGGCTGCCGCACGAGAGCGTGGTGGGCCTGCTCGCCCGCGCCGGTGCCTGCGCGCGGCTGGTCCCCGCCCGGCGGGACGTGGCCTACACGGCCGGACTGCTGTCCGGGGTGTCGGAGGTGCTCGGCACCGATCCCCGCGAGACGGTGCGCAGCAGCGGGGTCGACGAGTCGATCGCCAGCGCCGTGCTGACCGGCGAGGGGGAGGTCGGCATGGCCCTGCGGGCCGTGGTCGGGTACGAGCGGGCCAACCCGTCGGTCGTCGTCGCGAACGGGTTCTCGCCCTTCGAGGTGTCCCGGACCTACCTGGACGCCCTGCGCGAGTCCCTCAGGACGGCAGCCTCGCTCGAGTCCTGACCGGACAAACTTGACACGACCCGACGCAACCTTGCACCATCTGCTCCACGATGACTGGACAGGACTGGCTCGAGAAGGACTTCTACGCCGTCCTCGGGGTGCCGAGGACGGCGGACGCGGCGGCCGTCAAGAAGGCCTACCGCACCCTCGCCCGCACGCACCACCCCGACGCCAACCAGGGTGACCCTGCGTCGGAGAAGCGCTTCAAGGAGGTCGGCGAGGCGTACTCCGTCCTGTCCGACCCCGAGAAGCGGCAGCAGTACGACGCGGTCCGCGCGATGCGCTCCGGGGCCAGGTTCACCGCGGGCAGCGGGGCCCCGGGCGCGGGCGCCGGGTTCGAGGACCTGTTCGGCGGCATGTTCGGCGCGGGGGCGCCGGGCGGAGGTCGGACCCGGACCAGCAGCCGGCGCAGCAGCGCAGGCTCGGCGGAGTTCGACGACCTGCTGTCGGACCTGCTGGGCCAGCAGGGCGGGTTCACCGGGGCCAGCACCCGCGGGCCGGAGAAGGGTGGGGACCTGTCCGCGACGGCGCGGGTGACCCTCACGCAGGCGTTGCAGGGCGCCGAGGTGAGCGTCCCGGTCGCCGACCCCGCCCGCGGCACCCGCACCGTGCACGCCCGGCTCCCCGCCGGGGTCCGGGACGGGCAGAAGGTCCGCGTCCGGGGCAAGGGTGCCCGCGGCTCGGGCGGTGCGGGCGACGTGCTGGTCACCGTGCGCGTGGAGGCCGACGACGTCTTCTCCTGGGACGGCACGGCGCTCAAGGTCAGCGTCCCGGTCACCTTCGCCGAGGCCGCGCTCGGGGCGACCGTCCAGGTGCCGACGCTCGAGGGCGTCGCCAGGCTGAAGGTCCCGGCCGGCACGCCGTCCGGGCGCACGTTCCGTCTCAAGGGCCGTGGCCCCGTCGTCAAGGGCTCGGCCGCCGACGTCCTGGCCACCGTGACCGTGGTCGTGCCGCAGAAGCTGTCGGGCCAGGCGCGGGCCGCGGTGGAGGCGTTGCGAGCGGCCGAGGGCGAGGCCGACCCGCGGGCCGGGCTGCTGGCCGCGGCCGAGGCGTCCAGGGAGCGGGCAGGGACGCCATGACCGAGCCGGCGCTGCGTCAGGCGTACGTCATCTCGGTCGCTGCCGAGCTGGCCGGCATGCACCCGCAGACGCTGCGCCAGTACGACCGGGAGGGCCTCGTGACGCCGACCCGCACCCGGGGCGGCGGGCGCCGGTACAGCGACGAGGACATCCAGCGCCTGCGTGAGGTGCAGCGGCTGTCGCAGGAGGAGGGCGTCAACCTCGCCGGGATCCGCCGGATCCTCGAGCTGGAGGAGGAGACGCGCATGCTGCGGGGCACGGTGCGGGACCTGACCGACGAGCTGCGCCGCACGCGGGCCGCGGCGGACCGGGTCTTCGCGGCGGGCCCGGGCGGCATCGTGGCCATGGCCAAGGGGCGGCGGCCGCAGCGACGTGCCGTGTCCACGGCCCTCGTGGTCTGGCGCGACTCCCCGCGCTGACCCGCGCCCGACCTCCGGTGCCCGCGAGGCATTGTTCCGCGCCTGCGCCGTTGCTACCTTCAGCCCTCACGAGTCACACAACCTAGTCAGGGGCTGATACATGAAACTTCACAACGTGTCCTCGCGGTGGGCGACGAGGCTCGCCGCGTCGGCCGTGTCGACGGTGGCGATGCTGGCGATCGGGCTGGCCGGCGCGCCGGCCGCCCAGGCCGACGGGATCCTCTACCAGAAGCGGGTCAGCGTCGGCAGCGCCACCACCACCTACGGCGGCTACAGCACGTGCATCTCCTGGAACTCCAGCCCGTACTCCGGCACCGCGCAGTGCTCGCGGTCCTGGACGATCAGCAACACCATCAGCGCGGACGTCGGGGTGTCCAACGGCACCTTGAGCGCGAGCCTCGGCTACAACGTCACCGGGAGCCAGACCACCAGCGCCAGCTACACCACCAGCTACCCGAAGTACCAGTCAGGACGCATCGAGGCCCGGCCGGTGTACTACCGCCGGCTGGTCACCGTGACGGGGACGTACTGCCACTCCTCGGGTGTCAACTGCCACACCCACACGAAGACCGCGTACGCCTACCAGTTCCGCGGCTTCTACAACTACCGCACCATCCGTTCCTGACCCGGCGTCGCTGACGGACGGACCGGACGGTCGCGGGGAGGGTCCCGCGGCCGTCCGGTCCGTCTGTGCGTCTGTGCGTCTGTGCGTCTGTCCGTCTGTGCGAGCCTGCGGTCAGGCGATCGGCGCGCGGTCCTGCTGCTTGACGGGGCGGACCACCCCGCTGCGCCGGTCGGCCTGGTACTGCCGCAGCATCCTGGACACCTCGGGGAAGAGCAGGTACAGCCCGAAGATGTTGACCAGTGCGCAGAGGAACAGCATCGAGTCGGCGAAGTTCAGCACCGCGCTGAAGGTGAGCACCGTGCCGATGACGATGAAGACGCAGTAGACGGCCTTGAACACGAGCTCGCTGGCCGTGCTGCGACCGAACAGCGTCGTCCATGCCTTGAGCGTGTAGTACGACCACGTGATGAGCGTCGAGAAGGCGAAGAGGACGACGGCGAAGGCCAGCACCACCGGGAACCACGGGATGACGGTGGCGAAGGCGTCGCTGGTGAGCACGACGCCGTCGGGGTTCGGGTTCTCGCCGGCCGCGTAGGCGTCACGGGCTGCCACCCAGGAGGCGGGCGAGGCGATGACGATGGTCAGGGCCGTCACGGTGCAGATGATCACCGTGTCGATGAACGGCTCGAGCAGGGCCACGAAGCCCTCGGTGACGGGCCGCTTGGTCTTCACCGCGGAGTGGGCGATGGCGGCCGAGCCGATGCCGGCCTCGTTGGAGAAGGCGGCCCGCTGGAAGCCGATCACCATGACGCCGAGCACGCCGCCCGTCACGCCCTCGGGGCTGAAGGCGCCGGTGACGATGGCGGCCATCGCCCCGGGGACCAGCTCGGCGTTGAAGGCGATCACGGTGAAGCAGCCGAGCAGGTAGAGGATGGCCATGGCCGGCACGAGCCGGCTGGTGACCTTGGCGATGGACTGGATCCCGCCGATGATGACCAGGCCGACGATCACGGCCACCACGATGCCGAACACCAGCGAGGCGCCGGCGCTGCCGAGCGGGCCGTCCTCGCCGCCGGTGACGTTCTCCACCTGGGCGAACATCTGGTTGGCCTGGAACATGTTGCCGCCGGCCAGGCCGAAGAGCAGCAGCGCCACGGCGTAGAAGGACACGAGCGCCGTCGGCAGGATCGGGACGTTCAGCTTGGCGAAGGCGACCTTGAGGTACCGGAACGGGCCGCCGGTCACCGTGCCGTCCTCGTGCTCCTCGCGGAAGGCGACACCCAGCGTGCACTCCACGAACTTGGTCGCCATGCCCAGCAGGCCCGCGAGAATCATCCAGAACGTGGCGCCGGGACCACCTGCGGACACCGCCACCGCGACACCGGCGATGTTGCCCAGGCCGACCGTGCCGGAGACCGCGGCGGTCAGCGCCTGGAAGTGCGTCACCTCGCCCGGGTCGTCGGGGTGGTCGTAGCCACCTCTGGCCAGGGCGACGGCGTGGCCGAAGCCGCGGATCTGGATGAACCGGAAGCCGATGGTGAAGACGATCGCGCCGATGATCAGCCACGCGACGATCCAGCGGAACTCGGCGCCACCGCCGACGGGGACGGCATAGAACACGAAGCTGCTCACGGCGTCCGCGACCGGGGTGAAGGCGCCGTCGATCGCCTCCTCCACGCGTTCGATCGGGCCTGGGGCGATGCTGCTCATCGTCGGGTCTCCTTGGGTGCAAATCGGTCAGGGCTCTTGGACCCTAGCCAGGCACGGGTGGCGGGGAAACCGTGCGCCACTGCGCGGGACACCTGTCCGGGCGCCCTCAGACGAGGTCGAGCATGTCCGCGACCGAGGCGCGGACCAGGCTCGGTCGGTACGGATAGCCGTCGATGTCCGCCTGCTGGGTGACGCCGCTCAGCACCAGGACGGTCCTCAGGCCGGCCTCCATGCCGGAGATCACGTCGGTGTCCATCCGGTCGCCGACCATCGTCGTGGTCTCCGAGTGGGCGCCGATCATGTTCATGGCGTAGCGGAACATCATCGGGTTCGGTTTGCCGATCACGTACGGCCGTCGCCGGGTGGCGGTGGCGATGAGCTCGGCGACCGCGCCGCACGCCGGCAGCGGGCCCTGCGGCGAGGGACCGGTCGGGTCCGGGTTGGTCGCGATGAACCGGGAGCCGTCGCCCACCATGCGGATCGCCTTGGTGATCGCCTCGAAGGAGTACGTCCGGGTCTCCCCGAGGACCACGTAGTCGGGGTCGGTGTCGGTGATCACGAACCCGGCGTCGTGCAGCGCGGAGGTGAGCCCGGCCTCGCCCACCACGTACACGGAGCCGCCCGGGCGCTGGTCGGCGAGGAACGTCGCGGTCGCCAGCGCCGACGTCCAGATCTCGTCCTCCATGATGTGCAGACCCATGGACTGCAGCCGGGCCGACAGGTCCCTCGCGGTCCAGATCGAGTTGTTGGTCAGCACGAGGAACGGCCGGTCGGCGCGGCGCAGCGCCGCCACGAACTCGTCCGCGCCGGGGATGGGGCGGCCCTCGCTGACGAGCACGCCGTCCATGTCCGTCAGCCAGGCGCGCGAGACGAAGCCGTCGGTGTCCTGGGCCTCGTCGGCGTGGGCGGCTGCGGAAGCGCTGCGGTCCGTGTCCATCGCCCGAGCGTAGGGCTGGACCCCGCCGACGTCCGCAGGATTGACGCGAGGAGGCTCAACTCCCATACTTGAGTCGGTCAGGCTCAACATCTGGGAAGGCGACCCCCGTGGACCTCAAGCTCACCACCCGCAGCCAGGAGGCGCTGTCCTCCGCGGTGCGCCGTGCCACCACCGCCGGCAACCCGTACGTGGAACCCGTGCACCTGCTGCAGGCGCTCCTCGAGGCACCGAGCGGCGTGGTGCCCGGGCTGCTCGAGGCTGCGGGGGCGGTCCCGATCGAGCTGCGCTCACGCGCGGACGCCCTGGTCGGTGCCCTGCCGCAGGCCTCTGGCAGCTCGGTCGCCGAGCCCCGGGTCGGTCGCGGCACCCACACCGTGCTCAGCGCCGCCGGGGACGAGGCGCGCGCCCTCGAGGACGCGTTCGTGTCCACCGAGCACCTGCTGATGGCGCTCGCCGCGGACAGCGGTCCGGCCGGGCAGGCGCTGCGGCAGGCGGGCGTCACGCGGGACGGCCTGCTCGCAGCCCTGCCCGCGGTCCGCGGCACCGCCAAGGTGACGTCACCGGACCCCGAGGCCACCTACGACGCCCTCCAGACCTACGGCCGCGACCTGACCGCCGACGCGCGCGAGGGCCGGCTCGACCCGGTCATCGGCCGTGACGCCGAGATCCGCCGGGTGGTGCAGGTGCTCAGCCGGCGCACCAAGAACAACCCCGTCCTCATCGGCGAGCCCGGCGTCGGCAAGACCGCGGTCGTCGAGGGCCTGGCCCAGCGGATCGTCTCCGGCGACGTGCCGGAGTCCCTGCGGGACAAGCGGCTGGTGGCGCTCGACCTGGGGGCGATGGTCGCCGGGGCCAAGTACCGCGGCGAGTTCGAGGAGCGGCTGAAGGCCGTCCTGGCGGACATCCAGGCCGCCGAGGGCCAGGTGGTCACCTTCATCGACGAGCTGCACACCGTCGTGGGCGCCGGGGCGGCGGAGGGGTCGATGGACGCCTCGAACATGCTCAAGCCGCTCCTGGCCCGCGGGGTGCTCCGGCTGGTCGGCGCGACCACCCTGGACGAGTACCGCCAGCACATCGAGAAGGACGCCGCGCTCGAGCGCCGGTTCCAGCAGGTCTTCGTCGGCGAGCCCGGCCCCGAGGACACCATCGCGATCCTGCGCGGGCTCAAGGAGCGCTACGAGGCCCACCACAAGGTGACCATCAGCGACGCCGCCCTGGTGGCGGCCGCGACGCTGTCGCACCGCTACATCCCGGCCCGCAAGCTGCCGGACAAGGCCATCGACCTGATCGACGAGGCCGCGTCCCGGCTGCGGATGGAGATCGACTCCTCGCCGGTGGAGATCGACGAGCTACGACGTGCGGTCGACCGGATGCGGATGGAGGAGCTGGCCCTGGCGCGGGAGGACGACGCGGCCTCGGTGGACCGGCTCGGGCGGCTGCAGGCAGAGCTCGCCGACGCCCAGGAGCGCCTCGGTGACCTCCAGGCCCGCTGGGACCGCGAGAAGTCCTCGCTCAACGCCGTCGGTGACCTCAAGGTCCGCATCGACGAGCTGCGCGCCCAGTACGAGCGCGCCGTCCGCGACAGCGACCTCGCCACGGCCGGGCGGCTGCTGTACGGCGAGATCCCCGAGGCCGAGAAGCGGCTCGCGGGGCTCGAGGGTGGCGGTGGGCCGTCGGTCCCGGCGGGGGAGCGCATGGTCAACGAGCAGGTCGGCCCCGACGACATCGCCGAGGTGGTCGCCGCCTGGACCGGCATCCCGGTCGGGCGGCTGCTCGAGGGCGAGACCGAGAAGCTGCTGCACATGGAGGACGTCCTGGGTCGCCGCCTCATCGGCCAGCAGGAGGCGGTGCGTGCCGTGTCCGACGCGGTCCGCCGCTCCCGGGCGGGGATCAGCGACCCCGACCGGCCCACCGGGTCGTTCCTCTTCCTCGGGCCCACAGGCGTCGGCAAGACCGAGCTGGCCAAGTCGCTCGCGGACTTCCTGTTCGACGACGAGCGCGCCATGGTCCGCATCGACATGTCGGAGTACGGCGAGCGGCACTCGGTCGCCCGGCTGGTGGGTGCGCCTCCCGGCTACGTCGGCTACGAGGCCGGCGGCCAGCTGACCGAGGCCGTGCGGCGCCGGCCGTACTCCGTGGTCCTGCTCGACGAGGTCGAGAAGGCGCACCCGGAGGTGTTCGACGTCCTGCTGCAGGTGCTCGACGACGGCCGCCTCACCGATGGCCAGGGGCGGACCGTCGACTTCCGCAACGTGATCCTCGTCCTGACGTCGAACCTGGGCTCCGGCGTCCTGATGGACACGACGCTGTCGTCCGAGGACCGCCGGTCGGCCGTGCTGGACGCGGTGCGGCGGGCCTTCAAGCCGGAGTTCGTCAACCGGCTCGACGAGATCGTGGTCTTCGAGCCGTTGAGCATCGAGCAGCTGGGCAGCATCGTCGAGCTCCACGTGGCCGCCCTCGCCCGCAGGCTCGGGGAGCGCCGGCTGGTGCTGGAGGTCACCGACGCGGCCAAGGAGTGGCTGGCGCTCACCGGCTACGACCCCGCGTACGGGGCCCGGCCGCTGCGCCGGCTGGTGCAGCGCGAGATCGGTGACCGGCTGGCCCGGGAGCTACTCGCCGGCGAGGTGGTCGACGGCGACACCGTGGTCGTGGACCTGGACGACCAGCGTCAGGGGCTCGTCGTCGACCCGGTGGCGGTGGTCGAGGCCTGACCGGTCCGGCGGCCCGCCCGGCCACCCGCCCTGCGGTCGGACACGCGCACCGTCCAGACGCGCGCTCGACCGGTTTGTCCGGTTCTATGGTCCGACGTCGAGGTCATGGAACGTGTGACCCACGACGACCGGCAGTGGCGCCGGTGCCGACGAAGGGGTGGTCGTCATGGTCGAGCAGGACAGCAGCAGGGCGGGGACCTCCCCGGGGGGGCCGGGCGGCGGCTCGGGGGACGCCGACCGGGGCAACCACACCGGGCACGCGATCCTCATCTCGGTCGTCGCCGCGATCGGCGGCTTCCTCTTCGGGTTCGACACCGCGGTCATCAACGGTGCGGTCGACGCGCTGAGCGGCGAGTTCGCGCTCAGCGCCGGTCTCACGGGCTTCGCGGTCTCCTGCGCGCTGCTCGGCTGCGTGGCGGGCGCCTGGTTCGCCGGCTCGGCGGCCGACCGGTTCGGCCGGCCGAAGGTGATGGTCGTCGCGGCGGTGCTCTTCGCCGCCAGCGCCATCGGCTCCGGCCTGTCCGTCGGGGTGTGGGACCTGATCGTCTGGCGCGTCATCGGCGGCCTGGGGGTCGGGGTGGCGTCCGTCATCGCGCCCGCCTACATCGCGGAGATCGCCCCGGCGAACATCCGTGGTCGGCTCGGCTCGCTGCAGCAGCTGGCCATCGTCACCGGCATCTTCGTCGCGCTGCTGTCCGACGCGTTCCTCGCCGGCGAGGCGGGGGGCGCCGCGGAGGAGCTGTGGCTGGGGCTGTCGGCGTGGCGCTGGATGTTCCTGGCCGAGCTGGTGCCGGCGCTCGCCTACGGCGTGCTGGCGCTGACCATCCCCGAGTCACCCCGCTTCCTCGTGGCGCGCGGCCAGGACGGCCGCGCGCGCGACGTGCTGCTGCGGCTGATGAGCCGTGAGGCCGCCAGGGAGCGCATCACCGCGATCAAGGACTCCATGAAGGGGGACCGGCTGGTCGGCCTCGCCAACCTCACAGGTCCCCGCCTGGGGCTGCGGCCGATCGTCTGGGTCGGCATCCTGCTCTCGCTGTTCCAGCAGCTCGTCGGCATCAACGTGATCTTCTACTACTCCACGACGCTGTGGCGCTCCGTCGGCTTCGAGGAGAGCGACGCCCTGACCATCACCGTCATCACGTCGGTCACCAACGTCGTCGTCACCGTGGTCGCGATCCTCCTCGTCGACCGGATCGGGCGGAGGCCCCTGCTGCTCACCGGGTCCACGCTGATGGCGGCGTCGCTCGGGGCCATGGCGGTGAGCTTCACGCAGGCCACCGGCAGCGGCGAGGACGTCACGCTCGCCGCCCCGTGGTCGACCGTCGCCCTGATCGCGGCCAACCTGTTCGTCATCGGGTTCGGCGTCTCGTGGGGACCCGTCGTCTGGGTGCTGCTGGGGGAGATGTTCCCCAACACCCTGCGCGCTCCGGCCCTCGCGGTCGCCGCCGCGGCGCAGTGGCTCGCCAACTTCGCGGTCAGCACCAGCTTCCCGTGGCTGTCGGAGAACCTGGGCCTGGCCGCGACCTACGGCGGGTACGCGGTCTTCGCCGTGCTGTCGGGGCTGTTCGTGCTGACGCAGGTGCGGGAGACCAAGGGCCGGGAGCTGGAGGACATGACCGGCGAGACCGGGCGGGAGCGCCAGGTGGCCCGCAGCAGGTGATGCCGCGCGTCGCGGCGTCGTCGCCCGCATGGTCACACGTGAGGCTTATGCCCCTTACCGGCCAGTAGTTCGGAAATCCTTCCGTTTGTGGTGATGTGGGCGCTAGATTGCGCCAGCCAGGTGAACTTCTCGAAAGGAAGCCCCCATGACTCGTCACCCCCTGACCTGGAGGCGCGGCACCGTCGCCGTCGCCGCCGGGTCGCTCGTCGCCGCATCGCTGGCGGCGATGCCCGCCAGTGCGGCGCCCGCCCAGAACGGCTGCGACAACCGCAGCAACATCACCACCGCCAAGCTGCTCGAGTGCGTCCGCGTCGAGGGCGTCCTGGAGCACATGCAGGCCCTGCAGGACATCGCGGACGCCAACGACGGCACCCGCGCCGACGCCTCGCCCGGGTACCTCGCCAGCGTCGACTACGTGGTCGACACGGTCGAGGCCGCGGGCTGGACCGCCGAGGTGGTGCCGTTCACGTACGACGACGCCACGTCGGTGCTGGAGCAGCTCCAGCCGAGCGCCGCCACGTACGAGCACAGCGCCGCCACCGGCACCGGTGAGGGCGACGTCTCCGCCCCGGTGGAGGCGGTCGACATCAGCCTCGACCCGCCCCGGGCCAGCACCAGCGGGTGCGAGGCGAGCGACTTCGACGGCTTCACGCCGGGCACCATCGCCCTGGTCCAGCGCGGGACGTGCAGTTTCGCCGACAAGGCCCTCAACGCCGAGGCGGCCGGGGCCAGCGCGGTCATCATCTTCAACCAGGGCAACGCGCCCGACCGCACCGGCGTCACCTTCGCGACGCTCGGTGGGGAGAACGTCGTCGGCATCCCGGTCGTCGGCACCACGTTCGCGGCGGGGGAGTCCCTGGCCCAGCCCGGCTCGACCGCCCGCGTGTCCGTCGACTTCTTCGAGGTCACGTCCCAGAACGTCATCGCCGAGCTCCCCGGACGCAACGACAGCAACGTCGTGATGGCCGGTTCGCACCTGGACTCGGTCCCCGCGGGTCCCGGCATCAACGACAACGGCAGTGGCTCGGCCGCGCTGCTGGAGCTCGCGCAGCAGATGACGAAGTCCCGCCCGCAGAACACCGTGCGCCTGGCGTGGTGGGGTGCGGAGGAGCTCGGCCTCGTCGGTTCCACCGAGTGGGTCGGGCAGCAGACGCAGGCCGAGCTCGACGACATCGCGCTCTACCTGAACTTCGACATGATCGGCTCGCCGAACTACTACTTCGGTGTCTACGACGCCAACGAGTCGAGCTTCCCCGCGCCGGACGACGTCAGCATCCCCGCGGGCTCCGAGGACATCGAGACCACGTTCGAGGAGTACTACACGCTGCTCGGTGAGCCCTACGACGACTCCGAGTACAGCGGCCGGAGCGACTACCAGGCCTTCATCGAGAACGGCATCCCCTCCGGTGGTCTGTTCACCGGCGCCGAGGAGGTCAAGACCCCGGAGCAGGAGGACGTCTGGGGCGGCACCGCCGGCCTGGCCTTCGACCCCTGCTACCACCAGGCGTGCGACACGATCGACAACCTCGACCTGCACGCCCTGGAGGTCAACGCCGACGCCGTCGCCTACGCCGTCTTCACCTACGCCGCCTCCACCGAGACGGTGAACGGTGTGCGCGGCCGTCGGATCCCGGGCAACTTCCAGGTCCCGGCCCCGGCAGGTCCCCAGGGCACCTTCGCCGGCCCCATCGGCGGGGACGACGGTCACGACCACGGCGTGGAGCGGTTCAGCAGCTGACGCTCCCCACCCCGTCTCCGGGGTGACGCCCGGGGCAGGCCCCGCGCACCGACCGGTGCGCGGGGCCTGTTCCGCGTCGTCTCAGGTCACGCAGGTCACGCAGGTCACGGGGTGGGGTCGGCGAGCTGGGCCCGTCGGCTGAGCCGGGCGTCCAGCGCGCTCAGCGTGCCCACCGCGATCGCGCCGAGCACGGCGATGACCACCACCCCGCCGACGCCCTCGAGCCCGCCGCTGGGGGGCAGCAGCCCGCGGTCCGCGTCCTGCCACGGCCACAGCGCCCGCAGCGAGCCGACCATCAGCCCGGCCATCGCCAGCAGGGTGACGTGGCGGTGGCTCTCGAGCAGCCAACGGACCACGCGGACGAAGCTCGACAGGCCGAGCACCAGCCCGACCGTGAACACGCCCAGGTAGACCAGGTCGCGGTCGTTGACGGCGCTGATCGTGGAGTCGTAGAGGCCGATGCTGAGCAGGAAGAACGAGCCGCTGACGCCTGGCAGCACCAACGCGCAGACCGCGACCGCCGCAGCCAGGCCGACGAGCACGAGGTTCGGGTCCGGCTGGTCCGTGGGCGGCAGCCCGGTCAGGACGAACGCGACGACCGCCGCACCCACCACCACCGCCCAGTCGCGCAGCCCCGACAGCCGACCGGCCATGGTGAGCGGCACCGCGACGGATGCCGCGATGAAGCCGAAGAACAGCCCGCGCATGCCGACCGGGTAGTCCTCCAGCAGCGGCTCGATGACCGCGGCACCGAGCACCACGGCGCTCACCATGCCCAGCGCCACCGGCAGCAGGACCGACCAGCGGACCTGACGCAGCTCGGCGGCGGCCGCAGCCCGGCCCCGACCGGGCCGCACCAGGGCGACGACCCCGCGCACGACGTGGTCGACGCCGGTGATGATCCGGTCGTACAGGCCCAGGACGAGGGCCAGGGTGCCGCCGGAGACGCCGGGCACCACCTCCGCGGAGCCGACCAGCCCGCCGCTGAGGACGTACCCGGGCAACCGGGCGAGGTACGGCAGGTCGGTGCGGCCGCCCCGCTCGGACGGGTGGGGGCGGGCTCCGCGTGCGGCGGGCTGCTCGGTGCTCACGACCGCGATCCTCCCACCGCCGGCTCAGAGGTCGAGGTCGACCACCACGGGCGCGTGGTCGCTGGGGCCCTGACCGGTCGTGGAGCCCTTGGGCTTGCGCTGCTCGCGGTCCACGTACGCGCCCGTCACCGACGCGGCGAGGGCCTGGTTGCCGAGCACCAGGTCGATGCGCATGCCCCGCTTCTTGGGGAAGGCCAGCTGCTGGTAGTCCCAGTAGCTGAACACGCCCGGCCCGGTGACCGGCAGCACGACGTCGTGGAAGCCGACGTCGGTGAACGCGGCCAGGGCGGCCCGCTCGGCCGGCGTGACGTGGGTGCCGGTGAACACCGAGGGGTCCCACACGTCGTCGTCGGTGGGCGCGATGTTCCAGTCACCCACCAGGGCCAGGGGCTGGTCGGGGCTCGCCGTGGCCCAGCCGGCCGCCGCGTCGCGCAGCGCCTGGAGCCAGCGCAGCTTGTACGCGTAGTGCGGGTCCTCGACGGTCCGGCCGTTCGGGACGTAGAGGCTCCAGACACGGACGCCCCCGACCGTGGCGCCCATGGCCCGCGCCTCCACCGCCGGTGGTTCCCCGAAGCCCGGGACGCCGGGGAAGCCGAGCTCGACGTCGGCCAGGCCGACCCTGGAGGCGATGGCCACGCCGTTCCACTGGTTGAGCCCGTGGAAGGCCACCTCGTACCCGGCCGCCTCGAACGCCATCACGGGGAACTTGTCGTCGGCGACCTTGGTCTCCTGCAGGGCCACCGCGTCGACGTCGGCGGTGCCCAGCCACTCGACCACCCGCTCGAGCCGGGAGCGGAGGGAGTTGACGTTCCACGTGGCCAGACGCACGAGCACCGAGGGTAGGCCACGGCGCTAGCGTGGCCACCCGTGAGCAGACCGACCGCCCTCGTCACCGGGCCGACCGCCGGGATCGGCTACGCCTTCGCCCGTGCGCTGGCCGCGTCCGGCCACGACCTGGTCCTCGTGTCCCGCGACGCCGACCGCCTCGCCGTGGTGGCCGCCGAGCTGGCTGCCCGCTACGCCGTCGAGGTCGAGGTGCTGCCCGCCGACCTGTCCGAGCGGGCCGAGGTGCGGCGGGTGGCCGACCGGCTGCGCGAGGCGGCCCGGCCGGTGGACCTGCTGGTCAACAACGCGGGCTTCGGGCTCGGCGCCCCGTTCGTGGGCGGTGACCTCGACGGCGAGCTGCGCCAGCTCGACGTGATGGGCACCGCGGTGCTGATGCTCTGCCACGCCGCCGTCCCGGGCATGGTCGCCCGGGGCCGGGGCGCCGTGGTCAACGTCAGCTCGGTCGCGGGGTTCGCCCCGATGGGCACCTACTCGGCGGTCAAGGCCTGGTGCACGTCGTTCACCGAGACCCTGTCGGCCGCGCTGGACGGCACCGGGGTGACGGCGACCGCCCTGTGCCCCGGGTTCGTCCGGACCGAGTTCCACTCCCGGGCCGGGATGGACGTCGGAAGCCGCAGCTCCGGCTGGTGGCTGGACCCCGACGACGTGGTGGAGGACTGCCTGCGCGACGTGCGCCGTGGCAAGGCGCTCAGCATCCCCTCTCGCCGCTACCGCGCGCTGGCCACGCTGCTCGACCTGCTCCCCGCCGGCACGTACCGCGCCCGACTGCTCCGGTCCGGTCGTCGCCGGACCGGCACCTCCCGAGGAGACTGAATGACCCACAGCACCGGCCCCGCCGACCAGACCGCCCACGACAGTCGTGCCCGGCTCGCGGCGCTCGTCGCCGAGCGGGCCGTCGTCCACGGCGAGGTCACCCTCGCCTCCGGTGCGACGGCCGACTACTACGTCGACCTGCGCCGGGTCACCCTCGACGCGGAGGTGGCGCCGCTGGTCGGTGAGGTGATGCTCGACCTCGTCGCCGACCTCGACATCGACGCCGTCGGCGGGCTGACGCTGGGCGCAGACCCGGTGGCCACCGCCATGCTCCACGTCGCCGCGGCGCGCGGGCGGCGGCTGGACGCCTTCGTCGTCCGCAAGCAGGGCAAGGCCCACGGTCTGCAGCGGCGGATCGAGGGCCCCGACGTGGCCGGTCGCCGGGTGCTCGCCGTCGAGGACACGTCCACCACCGGCGGCTCGGTGCTCACGGCGGTCGAGGCGCTGCGCGAGGCCGGGGCCGAGGTCGTCGCCGTCGCGGTCATCGTGGACCGCGGGACCGTCGCCGGGGACACCGTGCGCGCGGCAGGCCTGGAGTACCGCTACGCCCTCGGGCTGGCGGACCTGGGACTGGCGTGAGCCGCGTCCGGTGACGTCGCCGGTGGACGGCCGGGGCGTGCCGGTCGCCGACGACCAGCCGGTCGACCCCGCCGACGACCGGCGCAACGTGGTCGACGGCTACCGCGGCTGGAGCGTCGAGGCGATCAGGGCCGACCTCGCCGCCCGCTCCCACCCGTTCCACGTCGCGGTGGAGAACCTCGCGCACGACTTCAACATCGGCTCGATCGTCCGTTCGGCCAACGCCTTCGGCGCGCGCTCGGTGCACGTGGTCGGCCGGCGACGGTGGAACCGGCGCGGCGCCATGGTCACCGACCGGTACCTCGACGTGCGGCACCAGCCGGACGCGGAGTCCCTGCACCGGTGGGCCGCCCACGAGGGGCTGGCGGTCGTGGGGGTCGACAACGTCCCCGGGGCGGTCCCGCTGGAGACCATGGAGCTGCCGGAACGGTGCGTCCTGCTGTTCGGTGCCGAGGGGCCGGGCCTGTCTGCGGAGGCGCTCGCCGGCTGCGGGACGGTGGTGTCGATCAGCCAGTTCGGCTCCACCCGCTCGGTGAACGTCGCGGCGGCGGCGGCGGTGGTCATGCACGCGTGGGTGCGGCGCTGGGTGTTCGGCCAGCCGGTCGCCGCTGCGCGGCCCGGGGACGGGACCGCGCCGACCGGCTGAGCCGCTCAGCCGGTGCGGACCACGAAGACGCCGTCCAGGATCTCGCCCTCCACGAGCACCGGCTGCTCGGACCACGTGACGTCGCCCTCGCTGGTGGTCACGGCGCCCTCGGGCACCTCGGCCGGCTGCAGCGGCAGCGACGTGCCGCCGCACTGCGGCGGGTAGGACTCCAGGAGCGACTCGCACAGCCGGGCGCCCGCACCGTCCACCACCAGCAGCCCGCTGACGAGGAAGGGCCCGTCGATCCCGGCCGCCACCGCGTCCGCGACCGGGACGGAGCCGTCCGGGCCCGACGTCACCCCGCCCGTGCCGGTGGGGATGTCGGCGCACTCTGTGGCGCCCACGAGGCAGGCGCCCGCGGCGGCGTCGGTCGGCTCGGTGCCTTCGTCGGCGCCGCAGCCGGAGAGCGTGAGCGCGAGGAGCAGGGGCGGTGCGGCCAGGAGGCTGACGCGTCGTCGTGTCATGGCCGTTGGACGTGACCGGCCCCGTCCGGGTTCCGGCTCGTCCCGCCGGGTCGTGAGGTGCCGGGCCGTCACACCAGGTCGAGGTCGAGCCAGGTGGTCCCGTCGCCGGCCTCCAGGGACCCGGCCCAGGCGGCGGGCAGCAGGCACACCCCCGCGGGGCCGAGCGGAGCAGGCAGGTCCGGGTGGCTGAGCGAGCCCTCGACCACGACGACCACGCGGGCCGAGGTCCGGGCGGCCACCTGGACGGGGCCGGCCGGTGCGCCGGTCGTCCGGCTGATCCGGTAGTGCGGGGTGTCGACGAGCACGCCGTCGCCCTGCACCGGTCCGGGGACCGCGACGTTGAGGTCCCACTCGGCGCGCAGGCAGCGCATGGCCTCCGTGGCGTGCAGGTCGCGGGGGGCGCGCCCGTACTCCTGGGTCCAGTCGTACAGGCGGTACGTGGTGTCCGACGGCGTCTGCGGCTCGCACACCACGACCCCGGCGCCGAGGGCGTGGAGCAGCCCGGCCGGGACGTGGTGGACGTCGCCGACCCGGGCCGGCACCCGGCGGAGCAGCGGCACGACGGCGGGGGTGCCCAGGGCCGCCTCCAGCTGCTCGGGGCTCACCCCGTCCGCGACCCCGAGCATGAGCTGCGCGCCCTCCTCCGCCTGCACCACGATCCAGGACTCGGTCTTCAGGTGGGCGCCGGGGAGGTCGTCGACGACCGCGGCGGACGGGTGCACCTGCACCGACAGGTGCTGGCCCGCGTCGAGGTGCTTGACCAGCAGGGGGAACCGGCCGCCCCGGGTGGGCGGGGTGCCGCCGAGGAGCTCCTCGCGATGGTCGGCCACGAGGTCGGCGAGCGTGGCGCCCGTCAGCGGCCCGTGGGCCACCCGGGTCACCGGCTCGGGGACGGCGGTCTGGGACGCGTCAAGGTCGGCGACGTCCCACGACTCACCGACCAGGACGTCGTCGGGCAGGCTCCGGCCCAGGTCGGCGAGGTGACGGGCGCCCCACGGCTTCGGCACGAGCAGCGGGCGGAGGGCGAGGGGGCCGAGCAGCACCCCCCCACCCTGCCATCGAGACGGTGTCGTCGCCCCGGACGCCGTCAGGCCATGCGCGGCCACGGCCGTGTTGCTCAGCGCGTACCGCACCCCGGCCCGTGCCGCCGCCTGCCAGCCGGGGGAGTCCGCGGCGTGCGGTCGGCCGTAGCGGAACACCTGTGCCGGTGGCGTCCGGCCGGTCACCTCGGTGATCCGGCGGATCGGCCCGAGCACCTCCCGCTCTACGTCCTCGGCGGTGACGACGTCATCGAGGGTCGTGTGGTGCGCGGTGTGGGCCGCGACCACGTGCCGCTCGCCGATGACCGACAGCTCGTCCCAGGTCATGGCGATCCGGGCCTGCTCGCGTTCCTCGGCGACCACCCCGATGTCGTGGGCGGCGGCGTACGCCTGCTGCTCCGGCGCCGGGGTGTCGAGGAAGCCGGTCGGTGGCATGAACCACGCCGTGACGCCGAGCCCGTCGCAGACCGGGGCGGCGACGGTGGCCCCGTTGCGGTAGCCGTCGTAGAAGGCGACGAGCAGCCCGGGGCGGTCGTGCCCCCAGCGGCCGGTCTCGAACAGGCGGTCCAGGTCGTCGGGGACGACCGGCCGGTGGTCCCGCAGGTAGGCCACCAGCTCGGCCCGCAGGCGGGCCCGTCCGCGCTCGGGTGTGTTGTGCCAGTTGACCACGCGCACGAACGCCCCACCGGCGAGGGCGGCCCGGTGGCTCGACAGGTCGGTGACGCTCACGCCGGGTCGCCCGTGCCGTCTGTGCCCTCGACGTCGGCGCGCAGGTGCTCCTCGGCGAGCACCACCAGCACCGTGATGAGCGGCGCCCCGCCGGACGGGTCGTCGTCGGCGGCCGCCGCGACGGCGACGGCCTCCGCCATGCCGGCGGAGTACGCGTCGAACAGGCCGGCCAGCCGCGGCGCCCTCGGCCAGGGCCACCGGGTCGTCGACCGGGGGCGGGGCGCCGGTGCGGGCGTCGGACAACGCGAGCACCATCGGGATCCCCTCCCGGGCCAGCTCGCGCCGGGCGTAGCGGGCGTAGGAGGCCGGCACGTCGTCGGCGGGAGGTCGCCGCAGGGCCGGCGCCACGTCCGCCGGCCGTACGTCGTCGTTGTCGACCGTCACCGCAGCCCCGTCCGGGCGACGCCCTCGACGAAGTACCGCTGGAACACCGCGAAGACCAGGAGCATCGGCAGGATCGACAGGAACGACATCGCCAGCAACGGCCCGTAGTCGCTGCCGAACTGCTGGACGAGGAACTGCAGCCCCACCGGGAGCGTGTAGCTGTCGGCCGAGGTGAGCACGATGAGCGGCCAGACGAACTCGTTCCACCGCCACATGAACGTGAAGATCACCAGCACCGCCACGAGCGGGCCGGACAGCGGCAGGGCGATCGACACGAACGTCCGGACGTGGCCCGCCCCGTCCACGGTGGCGGCGTCGACCAGCTCGTCGGGGACGGACAGGAAGAACTGCCGGGCCATGAACAGGCCGAACGCCTCCGCCAGGCGGGGCAGCACGACCCCCATGGGGTTGTCGAGCAGCCCCAGCTCGATGACCACCTGGAACTGCGGGATCATGATCACCTGCACAGGCACCATCAGGGTGGACAGGATGAGCAGGAAGAGCAGGTCCCGGCCGGGGAAGCGCAGCTTGGCGAACGCCCAGCCGGCGGCGAGGTTGATCGACACCGTGAGCACGACGGACACCACGGCGACCACGACGGAGTTGCCCAGCCAGCGCGCGAACGGGTACTGCCGCCACGGCTCCACGTAGTTGGACAGGTCCCAGTCCTGCGGCCACAGCGGCACCGGCGAGGGTGCTGAGCTCCGCCGTCGAGGCGACCGACGTCCGCAGCATCCAGTAGACGGGGAACATGAGGAGGACCACGACG
This sequence comes from uncultured Actinomycetota bacterium, assembly GCA_963759255.1. Classification (GTDB taxonomy): domain Bacteria; phylum Actinomycetota; class Actinomycetes; order Actinomycetales; family JBBAYJ01; genus Aquipuribacter. The sequence continues at coordinate 2,284,261 of CAVWYQ010000002.1, read as the reverse complement.
ACGACCGCGCCCGCGAGCCGTGCCCCGGTGTCGCGGCGGCGGGGGCCGGGGCGCGTCGTCGAGCGCCCGGTCCGCCCGGGCGGGCGCCCCGACGAGCGGTCCGTGGGCTGCGTCATCGCCTGGCCGGGGGCGCTGGGGTCGGCGCTCACGGCTCGTCCCGCCGGCCCAGGCGCCACTGCGCGAGCGTCAGCAGCAGCACGACGGCGTAGATGACGACGCCGAGCGCCGCCGCGTAGCCCTGCCGCAGCTGGTTGAACCCCTGGTCGTAGGCGTACTGCACGAGGAAGGTCGTCGCGTTGCCGGGCCCGCCGCGGGTCAGGACGTACACGGTGTCGAAGGCCTGGAAGCTGAGGATCACCGAGTAGACGACGAGGAAGAAGGTCGTCGGCGCGAGCAGCGGCCAGGTGATCGACGCGAAGGTGCGCCAGCGTCCCGCCCCGTCCATGGCCGCGGCCTCGTAGACCTCCCGCGGGATTCCCTGCAGGCCGGCCAGGTAGACCACCATGCCGAACCCGACGCCCTGCCAGGTGGTCACCACGACGATCGACACCAGGGCGGCGGTCGCGTCGGACTGCCAGTCGACCTGCGGCAGCCCGAACGTGCTGGCGAGCTGGTTGAGGATGCCCCGGATGGGGTCGAAGAGGCGGAGGAAGACGACGCCCGCGGCGACGCCGGAGACCACCACCGGCAGGTACACCAGACCGCGGAGCAGGCCGCGGGCCGGCAGCGCGCGGTTGAGCAGCAGCGCTGCACCCAGCCCGGTGGCGATGCCGAGCGGGACGGACACCCCGGTGAACAGCACGGTGTTGGCGAAGGCGGTCCAGAAGGTGGGGTCACGGGCGAGCTCGACGTAGTTCCCGGCGCCGACCCACGTCAGAGGCCCGAAGCCGCCCCACTCGTGGAGGCTGAACCAGACGGTCAGCAGGAGCGGCACGAACATGAACGCCGCGAACACCAGGACGGCGGGGCCGGCGAGCACGGCACCCGCCCACGCCTCCGCCCGCCGGGCCGTCCCTCGTGCCATGCCACCGGGCCCTGCGGCGGCGTGGTTCCGGCGACGACCGCAGCGCAGTGGCGCCGACGGCGACCGAGGCACCCCTCAGCCCCGCTGGACGGCGGACTCGACGTCGGCCGACAGCTGCTCCACGACGGCGTCGGTCGAGGAGCCGGGAACCCCCAGGTACTCGTCGAGGTGGTCGACCAGCGCCTGGTTGATCCCGGCGAACCCGGGGGACACCGTGGTGTCGACCAGGTCCGGCGGGAAGGTCGTGGCCTGCTGCTGGAAGACCGGCATGAGGTCCGGCCGGACGGTGAAGGCCAGCTCGGCGTCGGCCAGGTCGTTGCGCACCGGCAGGACGGTGGTCTGCTCGCAGAAGTAGGCCATCTGCTCCTGCTCGCCGAGGAACCGGGCGAACGCGGCGGCCGCCTCGGCGTCCGTCGAGCCCTCGGTCACCACCACCGCGTTCCCACCCAGGTCGGCCGCGGCCTGCCGGTCCTGCATGAGGTACGTGACCCCCCACTCGAACGTGCCGTCGATGGCTGCCTCGAGGCTGGGGATGAGGAAGTCCCCGGTCTGGATCATGGAGATCTGGCCGGTGGGGAAGATCTCGTCCGGGTAGGTCGGTCGGCGCACGAGCACGCTCGGCTCGTGCAGCCCCTCGGTGTACAGGCCCTTGGTCCACTCCAGGGCTCGCCTGGCCTGCTCCGAGCCGAGCGCCGACTCCTCGCCGTCCAGCACCTGCCCGCCCGCCTGGTAGAGGGTGTTGAACCAGCGGTAGGCGCCGAACGCCTGGTAGTTGAACGCGAAGGGCGCAGCGCCCAGGTCCGCGTCCTTCAGCTGCTGCAGGACGGCGACGAACTCCTCCCACGTCCACGCGTCCTCCAGCGAGGTGGGGACCTCGGTGATGCCGGCCTGCTCGAGGTGGTCGAGGTTGAACGCCAGCGCCGAGGTGTCGGTGTGGTGGGGCACGCCCACCGGGACGCCGTCGGCCTGCATGGCCGCCCACAGCGGCGGGAAGAACTCCTCGCCGTAGGAGGCGTCCAGGGTGGAGGAGAGGTCGGCGAGCACGCCCCGCTGGGCGTAGCCGCCGACGTCGGTGTAGCTGACGCGGAACAGGTCGGGAGCCTGCCCGGCCTGCAGGCGCCGGTCCACGACGGTGCGGATCTGGTCGTAGGGCAGGTTCTCGATGGTGACCGTGACGCCCTCCGCCTCCTGGAAGCGGTCGGCGATGGTCTGGAACGCGGCGATCTCGGCGTCGCTGCCCCAGGTGGTCAGGGTGAGGCCCGTCGGCGCTGCCGCTCGCCCCACCCGTCGCGGACCCGTCCGAGGAGCAGGCGGCCAGACCCGCTCCCACGGCGCCGGCCCCGAGCCCTCGCACGAACCTGCGCCTGCTGAGCGCCATCCCCGACCTCCTGTGTGCGGTGTCCCCGGTGGGCGCGACCCGTGGCGGGTCGGCACGGTCCCGGCAGAACGTAACCCGGCCGGCGCGCTCCGACATCTCAGGACCGGCTCAGCGGGCCGCGAGGTGCCGTCCCGGCTCCCGGTACAGCGCGAACAGCGGACCGACGACCTCCGCCGCCCTGGCCCGCGAGAACCAGACCGGTCCACCGAGGCGCTCCGTGGCGGCGGGGGTCAGCCGCACGTCCGCGGCGTCGGCCGGGACGTCCGCCTGCGCCCAGTGACCCACCAGGCCCGCCACCTGCTCGTCGCCCGCGGTGCACCCGCCCCAGCAGCCGGGCCGCGTTCCGCTCGCCGATGCGCCCGTAGGACAGCGTCTCCACCTCCAGCCCGGGCACGACGACCTTGACCGCGTGGAGGCCGTCCACGGCCGGGCTGGCGTCCAGGACGAGCACCTCGAGGCCCTCGCCGGCCAGCCGGTCCAGCAGCAGGGCGGTCAGCGTGTCCCAGGTGGCGACGTCGCTGCTGCGCCGCAGGTCCGCGTGCTCGGGCAGCGCGTCGAGGCGCGTGCTGGTGCGCCGCGAGAACGACGTCGGGGCGACCAGCCCGCGCAGCGCCTCGGCGTCCAGGCGTAGCCACTCCCGCATGGCCCGCAGGGTGCGGTCCTCCCCGGCGGAGGGGTGGTGGGCCTCCCAGCGCCGCCGGTAGCCCGGCGGGGCCACCGCGTCCACCGCCTCGACCGGCCCGTGCGTGAACACCTTCCGCACGCGTGAGGCCGCGAGCTCCAGCAGCGCCTTACGAACGGCGACCTCGCGGTCGGGGTGCGGTGCCCTCCCCGGCGGCCGTCACCACGAGCGGGGTGCACCGGTGCAGGGCCGCCAGGTCGGCTCTGCCCCCACGGCGTAGACGTTGACGACGCCGAGGTCGCAGTGAGGCGAGCTTGACCGTGACCTCGACGCCGGCCCGCGTCGAAGGCCTCCAGGGCGCGCGCGCGAGACGGGGTCGGTCAGCTGCTCGGCGGCCGGCCCCCAGGTCCACGCACGTCGCCGGCGTCCAGCGCCCGGAACCGCAGCCCGTTGCCGTCGCGCTGGAGCAGCTCCAGCAGCCCGTGGCCGACCGCCCACGCCAGGCTCTGGCCCGCGCCCAGCCCGTTGGTGACGGGCGTGACCAGCCAGCCGCCGGCGGCGGCCCGCCCGGGTACGTCGTCCCCGCGACACGGCGACCGCCTCCGCCGGCAGCCACACCTGCTCCGCCCAGCCCCCCCGTCGCCCCAGCGTCGGGCCGACAGCCAGCGCAGCGGGCGGTCCGGGTCCACGTCCGCTCCCGCGTCCACCGGCAGGGTCACCGGGTCGACGACGGCCTCCTGGGCCGTGCCGGCGGCGCATCTGCGACCGTGCTCGCCGTCACGGGGGTGCTCCGCCGGACGTGCCTCGACAGCTGCGCCGACTCCGTCATCTCCCCCAGCGCCGACAGCCGGGCCGCCAGCGGGTCCGCCCCGTAGCCGATGCCACCGGCCGGGGGTCCGTCACGCCACCGTCGCCCCCGCCGATCTCACCGCGCGGGTAGAACGAGGCGGCGCGTACCGGCAGGCCCACCCGGTCCAGGGCCGTCGAGGTCCATCTCCTCGTGCTCGCCCGGCGGGCAGCGGCGGCGAGCATGCGGTCGCGCGACGGGGAGGGCAGCCGGGTCGACCATGCCCGGCCATGGCGTCCAGCGTGCGGGGACGGACCCGGCGACCCGGGGTCAGGTGGTTCGGGCCTGGCGGCCGTCGGCTCGCGCGTCCGGTCAGTGCCAGACGGTGCGGCGCCCGCGGCGCTCCGGTGCGCGGCTGGTCTCCCAGACGCGGCGCCAGCGGGCCACGTCGGGTCCGCTGGTCGGGGCGTTCCCCGCTCCGGCGGCCCGCAGGCGCGAGCCGTACCAGTCGTTCGCGTCCTCGTCGAGCAACCCCGCCAGCGCCGCCTGGATGCGCTTGTTGAACTCCCGCGGGCCCTCACCCTCCACCGCGGTCACCGGGTCGCCGTACCGGACGCTGACCGGTGGCCGACCGGGCGAGGGCCACCCCTGCTCGTGCGGCATGGCGTTGAAGGTGCCGCGGATGGCGATCGGGACGACAGGCACCCCGGCCGCGATGGCCATGAACGCCGCCCCCAGCTTGAACGGGCCGGTCCAGCCGTCGCGGGAGCGCGTGCCCTCGGGGTAGACGACGATCGACCAGCCGTCCCGGAGGAGGTACCCGGGGGTGTTCGAGAGCGTCCCGCCGCGCCGCTCGATCGGGAAGGTGTTGAACAGGATCGCCGAGCCGGTCGCCCGCCACCACGTGTCGAAGAAGTAGTCGGCCGCGGCGGCGACCGCCGTCCTGCGTCGCCACCGGGTCGGCAGGGTGTTGAGGATGAGCGGGGTGTCGACGTGGCTGGCGTGGTTGGCGACGAACACCACCGGCCCCTCGACCCGGTCGAGCACGTCCAGGCCGTGGGTGTGCACCGACACCTGGGAGCGGAGGAGGCTGTTCATGCCGACCCCCAGCACCACCTCGCGCAGCGCGCGCGCCGCCGGACCCCTGGCCCAACGGGTGGGGAACACCCGCGTGGAGCGGGGCGGCACGAACGGCTCGGCGGAGCGGGGGACCAGCGCCCGCCGGCCGACGCCCCAGCGCCAGCCACGGGCGACCGTCCGGACGTCGCGCACGCCGTCACGGACGAACGAGACGGGGGTCGTCCGGCTCACGTGACGTCCGCGACCAGGTGCGGCGGGTTGTGAAGGTACGTGATGGACGGGTCGGGCCCGACCGTGTCGGACACCATCTCCAGCGCGTCCTGCAGCGTCGTGGCCGCACGGAAGCCCATGCGCGCGCAGGCCGCACGGTTGCCGCCGACCCACACGACGTTGCGCCCGCCGCCCAGGTGGTCCAGGGCGTGGGCGATCCAGTACCACATGTAGAACGGGTGGACCCCGTGGTAGGCGTAGCTCGTCCGGTAGAGGTGGACGTACCAGGGGTCGGTCGCGTACCTCTCCTCGAACTGCTTCTCGATGACCGACGGCTCCGTCGAGGTGGAGAGCACCTCCTCGAAGAAGTCCACGTAGGAGGGGTGGTGGAGCTGGTTGAACTCCTTCGCGACCGGGTGGTACAGGATCACGGCGCCGCCCTGCCGGACGACGGGCTGACCGCGGTAGGAGTTGAAGTAGTAGCCGAGGCCCATGCAGGCGGCCAGGACCGGGTTCATCGTGCTGTTGACGTTGTAGGGACCGACGAAGGGGACCCCGAGGACCATGACGTCGCTCTGCCCCTGCACGGGGACCAGCTGCTGGCGGTGGACGGCGGCGATCGTCTTCTCGTGGACGGCCTCGACCTCGCCCGCCACGACCCCGGTCAGCCCGTAGGCGGACCGCATCGAGTGGAACGCCGAGTGCCGCACCCGCGCCGGGGCCACCGCGAGCCCGCGCCGGATGCCCACGAAGCGCGCCTGGTCGGCGATGTTCCACTCCCACTCGCGCTTCTGCAGGAACGAGTACGCGTCCGGGAAGATCGTGTTGTTCAGCGTGGTCTCGATCTGGAACACCTTGACGTGCTCCGCGACGACCTTGCCCATCCGCCAGGCGCTGGAGTGCAGGGCCGAGGCCTTGTGGTCCATGAAGGACCGGCTCGCGACCATGGTCTTCGGGTTGTGGTGGTGGCGGAGGCTGGAGTAGGGCGCCAGGCCGATCGCGACGGACTTGTGGCCCCCGTCCATGGCGACCAGGTTGACGTTGACGTAGACCAGCAGGTCGGACTCCGCCGACCGCTTGTGGATCTGCACGTCCTCGTCGTGGCGGGTCTTGCCGAGCGTGGCGATGTTCTCGCGGTCCTCGGCGTCGAAGTTGTAGAGCGCGCCCTGCGGGAAGAAGCTCCGGAACACCCGCTCCCCGACGATGTGCTTCAGCTCGTCCGGGGTCAGGCGGCGGTGCAGGGCGTTGGCGCTCACCAGCTCGACGTCGTCCACGCCGGCCGCCGCGGCCAGCTCCAGGACGGCCTCGATGATCCGCTGCCGGATGTCGGGGCTCTTCATCGGGGGCAGGGGGATGGAGATGTCGTCGAAGGCGATCGTCAGGCGCATGCCGGCGAACAGCAGGGCGGGCAGCGGCTCGGAGCCCTCCGGGTTCAGGAGCGCCTGCTGGATGGCCTCGTCGACGTCCGGCACGGCCGGCAGGCTCTCCGGCGGGTACACCACCCGCGTGCCACGGGGGAAGGACTCCAGCCGGAAGCCCTCGCCCTCGTGCACCACCAGCGGCGGGGTCCGGTCGTCCACCTCGAGCACGAAACCGGGACGCGTCATGCCGGGTATCCAACCACCCGGAGCGTCCCCTCCCGGCCGCCCGCCCACGTCCGCCGCCCAGGCCCCCTGCCTCGCGCACGCGTCCCACCCCGCCCGGCCCGCGGTCCCCGTGCCGAACGCTCCCCCCCCCGCGCCTGTGCGACCTCGGTCCCAGCTCGTGAGAACGCGTGAGCGACTGCGACGCGCCGCCTGTCCCGTCGTGGTCCCACCCCGCGGCGCGACATCGGCATCGGGCTCGCCTCCCGACCGGGCGGGAGGGGCCGCGCCGGGGCCCCGCGTCAGTAGGCGCCGGAGGGGTCGTAGGCCAGGCGGTAGCCGCGCTTGACGACGGTCTGCACGAGCGCGGGGGCCTGCAGGCAGGCGCGGAGGCGGGCGACGGCCATCTCGACGGCGTGCTCGTCGCCGGTGCCGGGAAGGGCGGCGGCCAGCTCGGTACGGGTGAGCACGTGGCCGGGGCGGACGGCGAGGGCGCGGAGCACGGCGAGCTGGGTGGGGCGGACCTCGCGGAACTGCTCGTCGAGCCGGACCCCGGTGGCGAGCACGCTGAGCCGGTGGCCGGCGACGTGCAGGGGGCGCGCGTCGCGGGCGGGCAGCGCCTCGGCCAGCTCGCGGACCATCGACCCGAGGCGGGAGCGCTCGGGCTGGACGGTGGGGACGCCCAGCTCCTCCAGGGGCGCCGCGGTGACCGGGCCGACGCAGCAGGCCAGCACCCGGCGCGAGCGCAGCTGGGCGAGCAGGGGCTCGCGCACCTCGAGCAGCTCGGCGCGCCGGAGCACGGACACGACGGCAGGGGCGGAGGTGAAGGTCAGCGCGTCGACGGCACCGACGGCGGCCGACTCGACCAGCCTGTCGAGCTCGCCGGTGTCGGGCGGGGTCTCCCACCGGTACACCGGGACCTCGACGACGTCCGCCCCCGCACCGTCGAGCGCCTCGACGAGGAACGGCAGCGGCTCCCCGTGGAGCTGGACCGCCACCCGGGCGCCGGTGAGGTCGGTCCGGAGCAGGTGGGCGAGGACCTCGCTGCTGGACTCCGACGACGGTGACCAGGCCTCGCGCAGCCCGGCGGCCCGGATCGCGCCGGTGGCCTTGGGGCCGCGGGCGAGGATCAGGGCCGAGGCCAGGGTGTCTCGCAGGTCGTCGCCGATGCCCCAGCCGTCCGCCGCCTCGAGCCAGCCGCGGAAGCCGATGCCGGTCGTGACGACGACGTGGGTGGGGGCGTGGGAGAGCAGCGCCTGGCTCGCGGCCAGCAGCTCGCGGTCGTCCGCCAGCGGCAGCAGCCGGATCGCCGTGCCGACCACCGTCCGGGCTCCGCGACGTCCGAGCAGCGTGGCGAGCTCGTCCTTGCGGCGGTCCGCGGTGATCCCGACCAGGTAGCCCTCGAGCGGGCGGCTGCCGACCGCGGCCAGCGGGTCAGCCGTCACGGGGCACCTGGTCGGGCTGCGCGCCCGCGGCCGGTCCGTCGGCGACGGCCAGCCCGGCCAGCCCGTCCGGGTTCTCGAGCGGCACGGGGTCGACCGCCAGCAGCACCGTCCGGGCCACCACCCGCACCGGGTAGACGGGCACCCTCGTCCCGGGCTGCTCCAGGCAGCGGCCGCTCAGCAGGTCGACGTGCTGCTTGTACAGCGGCGAGGCCACCATCGGGGCGCCGCCACGGGTCCCGACGATGCCGCGCGCGAGCACCTGGGCCCCGGAGAACGGGTCCAGGTTGCCGATGGCGTGCACCGACCCGTCGAGCAGGCGGAACAGGGCCACCTGATGCCCGTCGACCAGGGCGGCCGCCCCGCGTTCGGGCACCAGGTCGTCGAGGTGGCAGACCTCGACCCAGCGCGCAGCGGTCGCGTCGTCGGTGCCACGGCCCAGCTCGCGCACCTCGTCCAGCGTGCTCATCTGCCCACCACCTCCGGCATCGGGAGGGCGACACCCGGTCGGGTGCCCCCTGCCGCCACCTCGGCATCGGTGGCGGGTCGGATCTGGCCGCGCTCCAGTGTGAAGTGGATGGACGGGTCGGGGGTTTCGGGCGCGTTAACGAACGACGTGAACCGCCGCAGCCTCTCCGGGTCGTCCAGCGTGGCGGCCCACTCGTCGGCGTAGGAGTCGACGTGGCGGGCCATGTCGGCCTCGAGCTCGGCGCCGATCCCGAGCGCGTCCTCCACGACGACGTGGTGCAGGTAGTCCACGCCGGACAGGCCGGAGTCGGGGTCCACCAGCGACTCCACCCACGTGCTGGTGCGCTGCAGCCGGTCGGCGGTCCGGACGTAGAACATCAGGTACCGGTCGACGTAGCGGACGAGGTCCTCGGTGCTCACGTCCTTGACCAGCAGCTCGGCGTGGCGGGGCCGCATGCCGCCGTTGCCGCCGACGTAGAGGTTCCAGCCGAGCTCGGTGGCGATGATGCCGAAGTCCTTGCTGCGCGCCTCGGCGCACTCGCGGGCGCAGCCGGACACCCCGGACTTGAGCTTGTGCGGCGAGCGCAGACCGCGGTACCGCTGCTCGAGGGCGACCGCCAGGCCGGTGGAGTCCTGCACGCCGTAGCGGCACCAGTCCCTGCCGACGCACGACTTCACCGTGCGCAGGGACTTGCCGTAGGCGTGCCCGGACTCGAAGCCGGCGTCCACGAGCCGGCGCCAGATCGCGGGGAGCTGGTCCAGGCGGGCGCCGAACATGTCGATCCGCTGGCCCCCGGTCAGCTTGGTGTACAGGCCGAAGTCGCGGGCGACCTCTCCGATGGCGATGAGCCCAGCCGGCGTCACCTCGCCGCCCGGCATCCGCGGGACCACCGAGTACGTGCCGTTGCGCTGCATGTTGGCCATGACGTGGTCGTTGGTGTCCTGCAACGCCGCGTTCTCGCCGTCGAGCACGTGCGCGGGGGCCAGGGTGGCGAGGATGTTGGCCACCGTGGGCTTGCAGACGTCGCAGCCGCGGCCGCTGCCGTGCGCGGTGACGACCTGGGTGAACGTCGTGTGCCCGCCGAGGCGGACCAGGTCGTACAGCTCGCGGCGGGTGAGCGAGAAGTGCTCGCAGAGCGAGCGGTCGACCGCGACGCCAAGCGCGTCGAGCGTGCTCGTGACCAGGGCGGAGACCATCGGCACGCACGAGCCGCAGCCGGTGCCCGCCCGGGTGCAGCCCTTGACCGCGGCGACGTCGTGGGCGCCGTCGTGGACCGCGGCGCAGATGCTGCCCTTGCTCACGTCCAGGCACGAGCAGACGACGGCGGCGTCCGGCAGCCCGGCGGGCCCGGCGACGACCGGGCCGTCACCGGCGCGGGGGAACAGGACCTGCTCGGGCGTGCCGGGCAGCGTGCCGCTCGTCGCGGCCAGCGCCTTGAGGACGGGGTAGGCCTCGGCGTCGCCGACCAGGACCGCGCCGAGCACGGCACCGCTCGTCTCGTCGACGACGACCTTCTTGTAGACCCGCGCCGTCGGGTCGTTCCAGACGAGCTCGAGCGCGTCGGGCGTCCTCGCGTGGCAGTCGGCGACGCTGGCGACCGGGATTCCGGTCAGCTTGAGCGTGGTGGACATGTCGGCGCCGGTGAAGACCGCGGTGGGCGGGGGTGCGGAGGCGTCGGCGCGAGCGAGGACCTGCTCGGCGACGACGGCCGCCATCGCGTAGCCGGGCGCGACCAGACCCCACACCATGCCCTGGGCGAGCGCGCACTCACCGACCGCGAACACGTCGGCGTCGCTGGTCCGGCAGACGTCGTCGACGACCACGCCGCCGCGCTCGCCGACCGCCAGGCCGCCGCTGCGCGCGAGCTCGTCGCGGGGACGGATGCCGGGGGAGAACACGACCAGGTCGACGTCGACCGAGCGCCCGTCGGCGAGGTCGAGACCCGTCACCGACCCGTCCGCGCCGGTGCGCACCCGGGTCGTGGCGGCGTCGAGGTGGACGTGCATGCCGAGCTGCTCGACGTGCCGGCGCAGCATGGCGGCGCCGCCCGCGTCGAGCTGGAGCGGCATGAGCCGGTCGGACAGCTGGACGACGTGCGGCTCCAGCCCGAGCCGCTGCAGCGCCTCGGCGGCCTCCAGGCCGAGCAGGCCGCCCCCGACCACGGCACCGCGCGAGCGGCCCTGCGCGTAGGCCGCGATCGCGTCGAGGTCGTCGATGGTCCGGTAGACGAACGTGCCGCGGGCGTCGTGGCCGGGGACCGGCGGGACGAACACCGACGACCCGGTCGCGAGGACGAGGGTGTCGTAGGGGTGCACGGCGCCGGTGGCGTCGGTGACGGTGCGGGCCCCGCGGTCCAGCGCGACGGCCGGGGTGGCGAGGTGGAGCGCGAACCGGTGGCCGGTGCCGGGCGTGGAGTCGGCCGGGGCGTCGAAGAAGCCGTCCTCGACGAGCGTCATGTCCGCCTCGGTGCGGCCGGCCAGGTAGGCGGACAGACCGACGCGGTCGTAGGCGGCGCGTGCCTCCTCGGCCAGGACCGTGACCTCGAGCCGGGTGCCGCCGGAGCCGGCGAGGCCGTCGCGCAGCCGGGTGAGCAGGTGGTGCCCGACCATGCCGTGGCCCACGACGACGACGCGGTGGGCCACGGGGTCGGGGCACGTGCGGGTGGTGGGAGGCAGTGCCCCCCGCGTGGCGGACGTGGGCTGGTCGCTCATGCGCGGACCTCCTCGCGCTCGGTGGTGGCGGTGGCCAGGAGCGCGCGGACCGTGCCGGCGCACGTGCCGCAGCCGGTCGTCGCGCGGGTGCAGGCGGCGACCGCGGCGACGTCCCGGGCGCCGTCCCGGCAGGCGGCCCGGACCGTGCCTGCGTCGACGTCGTTGCAGTGGCAGAGCGTCGCGTCGTCCGGCAGGTCGGCGGCACCCAACGCCGCCCCAGCCGCATCCCCACCTGCCACGGCCCCGCCGAACAGCAGGTGACGCCGGTCGGGCGGGACGGGGCTGCCCCGGTCGAAGGCCAGCGTCATCGGCCCCACCGCGCCCAGGTCGCCCAGCAGGATGCCGCCGACCACCCGGCCGCCGCGCAGCACCGCTTTGGCGTAGACGCCGCGCGACGGGTCGGAGTACTGCAGCACCTCCAGGTCGCCGTCGCTGTCCTCGGGGGCGGGTCGCACGTCGCCCATGGCGGCCAGGTCGATGCCACCGGCCTTGAGCCTGGTGACCTGACCGTGGGGCTGCCAGGTGGTCGGCGCGACGTCCGGGGTCGCGGTCAGGGTGCTGGCCAGGGCGCTGGCCTGCTCCCACGCCGGCTGCACGAGCCCCCCGACGGTGGAGCTGCCGTCCGGGTGCAGCACCTCGGCGCAGTCCCCGACGGCGTGGACGGCGGGGTCGTCAGGGCTGGTGAGGGTGCGGTCCACGACGATGCCGCGCGCGGTGCGCAGCCTGGCCTCCCGGGCCAGCCGGGTGCTGGGCCGGACCCCGACGGCGAACACGAGCAGGTCGCACTCGAGCACGTGGCGGTCGGCGAGGCGCACGCCGACCAGGGCGCCGTCCGAGCCGTGGCTGGTGAGGACCTGGGTGGCGCGCGTCCCCAGGTAGACGGTGATGCCCAGCTCGGAGAGCCGGCGCCGGAGGATCGTGGCGGCGGGGGCGTCGAGCTGGCCGTCCATCAGCCGGTCGGGCATCTGGACCACCTCCACCGGCACGCCGCGCGCAGCGATCCCGCGGGCGGCCTCCAGGCCGAGCAGCCCGCCGCCGACCACGACGGCCCGGCGGGCGGCCGCGGTGGCGGCGACGATCCGGCGGCAGTCGTCCAGGGTGCGGAAGGCGAAGGCCTGCGGGTGCAGCGACGCCCCGCGCTCGGGGTCGGTGGGGTCGTGGCGGAGCAGGCCGGGCAGGGGCGGCACCACCGGGGTGCTGCCGGTCGCCAGCACGAGCCGGTCGTAGCCCAGGTGCCGGCCGTCGGCGAGGTGCACGGTGCGGGTGCTGCGGTGGACCCGGGACACCCGCGTCCCGTCGAGGACGCGGACGGTCGAGCCCTCCCACGCCCCGGGCGGCGCGAGCGCCAGGTCGTCCTCCCGGTGGGTCCCGGCCAGCACCCCGGACAGCAGGATGCGGTTGTACGCCTCGGTGGGCTCGTCGCCGACCACGGTGACCTGCCAGCGACGGTCGGGGTCGCGCGCGGCGACCTCCTCGACCAGGCGGGCGCCGGCCATGCCGTTGCCGATGACGACGAGACGTCGGGTGCGGGGGCTCATGCGGGGGCTCCTTCGCTGTGGTGGCCAGGACCGACGCGCTCCAGCCGTACGGCGCACGCCTTGAACTGCGGCATCCGCGAGGTCGGGTCCAGCGCGGGCGGGGTGAGCGAGTTGGCCCGCCCGGGCCCGCCCCAGTGGAACGGCATGAACACGGTGTCCGTACGGATGGTCGTGGTGACCCGGGCGGGGGCCTCGGCCACGCCGTGACGGCTGGTCACCCGCACGGTGTCGCCGTCGGCCAGGTCGTGCGCGGCCGCGAGGACGGGGTGCAGCTCGACGAACGACGCCGGGGCGCTGCGGACCAGCGAGGCCACCCGGCGGGTCTGGGCGCCGGACTGGTACTGCGCGAGCACGCGGCCGGTGGTGAGCAGCCACGGGAAGTCGGCGTCGACGTCCTCGACGACGGCCCGGTGCTCGACCGCGTGCAGCACCGCGCGGCCGTCGGCGGTGGGGAACCGGTCGACGAACATCCGCGCGGACCCCCAGAACACGCCGTCCTCGCCCTCGGTGCCGACGCAGTCCCAGCCGACGTGGCCGTAGTCCGCCCGCCCGCCCGTGCTGGCCCGGCGCAGCTCCTCGAAGACCGGGCGGGGGTCGCCGGGGAAGGCGTCCGCGGGGAAGTCCGTCCCGGCGCCGAGCCGGTCGGCGAGGTCGGCGAGCACCTCGAGGTCCGTGCGGCAGCCCGGCGGCGGCTGGACCGCCTTCCGCCGGCGGACGACGCGGCCCTCGAGGTTGGTCATCGTGCCGTCCTCCTCGGCCCACATGGTCGTGGGCAGCACGACGTCGGCCAGGGCGGCGGTCTCGCTGAGGACCAGGTCGGTGACGACGAGCAGGTCCAGGGCGAGCAGCCGCTCGGTGACGTGGCCGGCCCGCGGTGCGGACACGACCGGGTTGGACCCGGCGAGCAGGAGTGCGCGCGGGCCGCCGCGCTCGCCGAGGGCGTCGAGCAGCTCGTAGGCCGACCGTCCGGCAGCCGGGATCGTGGCGGGGTCGACGCCCCAGACGCCGGCGACGTGCGCGCGGGCGTCGGGGTCGGTGATGGAGCGGTAGCCCGGCAGCTGGTCGGCCTTGAGCCCGTGCTCGCGACCGCCCTGGCCGTTGCCCTGGCCGGTGAGGCAGCCGTACCCGCTGTGGGGTCGGCCGGGCAGGCCCAGCACCAGCGCGAGGTCGATGCAGGCGAGGACCGTGTCGGTGCCGGTCGCGTGCTGCTCGGAGCCGCGCGCGGTGAGGAGCATGGCGCCGCGGCCTGCGGCGACGGGGGCGTGGGAGGCGAGGAGCCGGGCCAGCCGCACGACCTCCCCGGCCGGCACCCCGGTGAGGCGTTCCACGCGCTCGGGCCAGTACCGGCGGGCGGCCGCCCGCACCGCGTCGATGCCGCGGGTGCGCTCGGCGACGTAGGCGGGGTCGTCAAGCCCGTCACGCAGGACGACGTGGAGCAGGCCGAGCAGCAGGGCCAGGTCGGTGCCGGGCAGCGGCTGGACGTGGACGTCGGCGGCGGCGGCCGTGGGGGTGCGGCGCGGGTCGACGACCACGAGCGTGCCGCCCGCCTCCCGCATCGCCTGCACGTGCGCCATGACCGGTGGCATGGTCTCGGCGAGGTTGCTGCCGAGCAGCACCACGACACCGGTGCCCACCAGGTCGGTCAGCGGGAAGGGCAGGCCGCGGTCGACGCCGAGCGCCGCGTTGCCGGCCGCGGCGGCGCTGCTCATGCAGAAGCGGCCGTTGTAGTCGATCTGCGAGGTGCGCAGGGCGACCCGGGCGAACTTGCCGAGCGCGTACGCCTTCTCGTTGGTGAGCCCGCCGCCGCCGAACACGGCCACGGCGTCCGGCCCCCCGGCGTGCTGCGCCGACCGGATGCCCGCGGCGACCACGTCGAGCGCCTCGTCCCAGCCGGCCGGCACGAGCCGGCTGGAGCGGTCCCCCGGGACCTCGCGCAGCAGCGGGGTGAGCAGCCGGTCGGGGTGGGCGAGCAGCTCGGCGGCCGACCAGCCCTTCTGGCAGAGCCGGCCGAGGCTCGCCGCGGAGGCCCTGGGCTGCACCTGGACCGGCGGGCCCGGCGGCGTCATGGGGGCGGCGGGTGCCGCGGCCGGACCGGCGAGGGTGAGCGTCATCCCGCACTGCAGTGCGCAGTAGGGGCAGTGGGTGCTCACCCCCGTGGTGGGAACCGGTCCGGTCCCGGGCGTCGCCGTCGCCGTCGCCGTCACGCTCAGACCCCGGCCCGTGCGAACAGCGTCCCGGGGCGGACGTACACCGACCAGGTCACTGCGACGCAGACGACGTAGAAGGCGAGGAACCCGACGAACGCGGCGGTCACGCCGCCGGTCGCCAGGTAGGACTCCGACAGCCCGCGGGGGATGAACACGCCGCCTGCCGCGCCCACCGCCGAGATCAGGCCGATCGCCGACGCAGACTCCCGGCGGGACCGGGCGAGGGTCTGCTCGCTGGTCTCGCCCCGCTCCTCGGCCAGCTCGACGGCCTCGGCGCGGAAGATGATCGGGATCATCCGGTAGGTCGAGCCGTTGGCCGCGCCCACCAGGACGAACAGCACGAGGAACGCCGCCAGGAACGCGGTGAAGCTGCCTGAGCCGAGCGTGGCGAGGATGACGCCGATCGTGGCGGCCATGGCGACGAACGCCACCAGCGTGACGCGGGCACCGCCGAGCCGGTCGGCGAGCCAGCCCCCGAACGGGCGGGACACCGAGCCGACCAGCGCCCCCAGGAACGCGTAGCTGGCGAGGTCCACGGCCGGGAACTCGCTACGGATCAGCAGGGGGAACGCGGCCGAGAAGCCGATGAACGAGCCGAAGGTGCCGACGTAGAGGAACGACATGACCCAGGTCTGGCGGCGGGCGGCCGCGGCGGCCTGGCCGGCGAAGCTGAACGTCGCCGAGGCCAGGTTGTCCATGAAGAAGAAGGCGCCGACCGCGGCCAGCGCCACCAGCGGCACCCACATCAGGGCGGCGTTCTGCAGGTACAGGTCGCGACCGGCCTCGGTGGTGCCGACGACCCCGCCCACCACCGCGAGCCCCCCGACGAGGACGGCCTTGGGCACCAGCAGCTGGACGACCGCGACCCCGACGTTGCCACCGGCCGCGTTGAGCCCGAGCGCCAGGCCCTTCTCCCGGTCGGGGAAGAAGTGGGAGATGCTCGCCATCGACGAGGCGAAGTTGCCCCCGCCGAACCCGGCGGACGCCGCAGTGAGCAGGAAGAACCAGTACGGGGTCGTCGGGTCCAGCACCGCGGTGGTGAGCATCGTGAGCGGCACCAGCAGGAGCAGCGCGCTCACGACGGTCCAGTTGCGCCCGCCGACCAGCGCCGGCAGGAACGTGTAGGGCACGCGAAGCACCGCACCGACGATCGCCGCGGTGCTCACCAGCCAGAACAGCTGGTCGGTGGTGAACGTGAAGCCTGCCGCGGGCAGGAACGTCACCGTGATGCTGAAGAGCAGCCAGACGGAGAACCCGATGTTCTCCGCGAGGATCGACCAGGCGAGGTTGCGGCGGGCCACCGGGCGGCCCAGGGGCGAGTCCCAGCAGACCGGGTCCTCGGGGTCGAACCCCTCGATCCAGCGGCTGCCCAGCCGCAGGACCGGGCCCGACCCCGTCGGTTCGTCGGCCGGGGTCTGCGCCGGGGTCCGGGTCGTCGTCCGGGTCGGTGTCTGGGTCGGTGTCTGGGCCGGTGTGATGGCGGCCATGGGGGCTCCCGTCGGTCGGGCCCTCAGCAGGTCTGCGAGCCGTGGTGGCGACGTTAGGAAGGCCGCGTTTCGCGTCGCGGTGCGCCAGGTAACCGGTGCGGAACCTCTGCCTCACGCCGGGCCGACGGCGGTGTGAGATCCCGGTCCGGCCGGCTCCAGACCGCCCCACCAGGCACCCCGGCACGGTCGGTGCACCGGTCGGCGAGGACGTCGAGCAGCTCGGGCGCCGCACCCAGCGGCTCGGCGACCGCCACGGCCCCGGCCCCGACGGCCTGTGCGCGCGCCTTGTCCGGCAGGTAGCCCGGGCCGACGAACAGGCTCCCGACGACGACCGTGTGTCCCTGTGCCACCAGGGCGGCCACCGCGCCGCCGGGTGTGGGCTCTGCCGCGGAGGCGTACGCGCTCACGGCGGGCAGGCCGTGACGCCGTCCCCATTCCGCTGCGGTGCGCTCGAGCCTGGTCCGGGCGGCCGCGGACGACGTGCCGGCCGAGCTGAGCACCAGGGCGGTGGGCCGGGTGCCCGGAGGCAGGACCAGCTCGCGCACCCGACGGTCGAGGCCCTCCAGCAGGGCGGGGTGCCCGACGAGCGGGTCCTGGACCTCGACACGGACCCCGGCGGTGACCGCGGCGCAGCCGGCCAGCGCCTCCGGCAGGTCCACGCTGACGTGGTACGCCGGGGTGAACAGCAGGGGCTGCACCCGGACCGTCCGGTGACCCTCTGCGGCGAGCGCGTCGACCGCCTCCTGCGGTCGTGGGCCCGCGTGGTCCAGCTGCGACACCACCACCTTCGTGCCGAGCCGGTCCGCCAGCGCCGCGGCCAGCGCGTCGTTGACCGCCCGGGACCGGGGGTCGCGGCTGCCGTGGGCGACGAGGACGACGGGGTCGGGCTGCACGACCTGGGCCAGGGCGACGACGTCCCCCACCACGACGATGCCGGGTGGCCGGACCCCCGCCCGGTCGGCGCGGTCGGCGAGGTCGGCGAGCGTGCCCAGGACCCGCCGCTGGCGGGGGCCGTAGCCGTCCTCGAGCACCGCGGCCGGCGTGGTCGCCGACCAGCCGAGCCCGACGAGCCGCTCGGCCGTCGCGGCGAGCCCGGACACGCCCATGAGCAGGACCAGCGTCCCCTCGGTCGGCACCTGCCCGGGGTTCAGGTCCTCGTGCGCGGACAGGACGGTGAACGAGCGCGAGACGCCGCGGTGGGTCACGGGGATCCCCAGCGCCGCCGGGACCGACACGGCGCTCGTCACGCCCGGCGTCACGGCCACCGGCACCCCGGCGTCGCGGCAGGCGAGCAGCTCCTCGCCCCCGCGACCGAGCACGAACGGGTCGCCGCCCTTGAGCCGCACGACGCGCCGGCCCGCCTGCGCGTGCTCGACGAGGACGCGGTTGATCTCGTGCTGGGGGACCGGGTGGTGCCCGGCGGTCTTGCCGACGTCGACGCGCACGACGTCGGGGTCGAGCTCCGCCAGCACCGCGGTGGGGGCGAGCGTGTCGTGGACGACGACGTCGGCCTGGGCGAGCAGGCGGCGCGCACGCGTGGTGAGCAGGCCGGGGTCACCCGGGCCGCCCCCGACCAGGTCGACGCGTCCGGGACCGGGCCGGTGGCGCCGCAACGGCAGGGCGCCGGTGTCCAGCGCGGTGGCGACGGCGTCGCGGAGGCGGGCCGCGCGCCGGGGGTCGCCGCCGGCGCTCACCGCCACCGTGACGCCGTCGGTGTGCGCGACGGCGGGGAACCATGCGGTGGACCGGGTGGTGCCGTCGGTGGCGTCGACGCACCAGACGCGGTGCTCCTCGGCGTCTGCGGCGACCTGGGCGTCGGTGCGGCTGTCACCGGTGGCGGTGTGCGCGAACCACGCGCCGTCGAGGTCACCGGGCTGGTAGCCGCGGGCGTGCCAGGTGAGCGCGCCGGCGCCGGCGAGGTCACGGAGGTCCTCGCAGACCTGCGGGGCCACGACGTGGACGTCGGCGCCGCCGGCCAGCAGCGCGTGGACGCGGCGAGCGGTGACCGGCCCGCCACCGACGCAGACCACGCGCCGGCCGTGCAGGCGGAGGCCCACGGGGACAGGTGCGGTGCTGGTCGGCGTCGAGGTCGGTGTCACGGAGGTCCCCTCGGTCGGGTGGTGGCGGCCGGTCCGGCGGCACGCGTGCGGCCCGGTCGTCGGCCGGGTCCGTGGACGGTACGTGCGGTCCCGGCCCCCGGGGCCCGGGGTGAGGAGACGTTGACGGACCTGTCACACCGCGACACGAGCCCGAAACGCTGCGGGAGGATGGCCGCGTGGACGAGGCGCGCACGGTGGACGGTCTGGTGCTGTCGGGCGGGGCCGGGACACGGTTCGGGGGGGACAAGACGGCTGCCGTCGTCGGGGGGCGGTCCCTGCTCACCCGTGCGGTGCAGACCCTGGTGGACGCCGGGACGGCGGCGGTGGTCGTGGTCGGGCCGCGGCTGCCTGCGGACGTCGGGACCGGTGGGTCCGCGGCAGGGGCCGACACCTCGCGCCTGGTGCTCACGAGGGAGGAGCCGCCCGGTTCGGGTCCGGTCGCCGGGCTGCTGGCCGGGCTGCGGGAGGTGACGGCGCCCACCGTCCTGGTGCTGGCCGCGGACCTGCCGGCCGTCTCGGGCGCCGTCCTGGCCGACCTGCTCGACGCGCTCGACGCGGACGCCGGCGCGGACGCGGCGGTGGCCACCGACGCCGACGGGCGGGCCCAGTGGCTGACCGCGGCCTACCGGACCGCGCCCCTGCGTGCGGCGTGCGAGGCGGCGGTGGCCTCGGCGACGGGGGAGCGGGGCCCGTCGGTCCGGGGGGCGGTGTCACGGCTCGCCGTGGCCGAGGTGGCTCCGCGCCCCGGCTGGGGCAGGCTGGTGGACGTGGACACCCCCCAGGACCTCTCCCGTGCTGTGCTCGACGACTGGGCGCGGCAGCTCGTCGACTCCCTCGGCCTGACGTCGGCGCTCGCCGGCACCGACGCACCGGCAGTCGTGGACCTGGTCCTCGACCTGGCCAAGGACGCCGCGCACACCATCGCGCGCCCGGCCGCGCCCGTGACCACCTTCGCCCTCGGGCTGGCCGCAGGGCTCGCCGCCCAGGACGGGGGCAGCGCCGACCTGGCCACGCTGCGGGCGCGCGTGGACGCGCTCATCGCCGCGCACGACGGCTCGTCGCCCCAGGCCTGAGGCGCGCGCCGGGCGCCTCAGCGCTGGCGCGGGTCGAACGCGACCTTGACCGTGCCCAGGCGGCCGGCCGAGGAGGCGTGGTCGAGCGCCTCACGCCACCGGTGCAGGGGGTAGACCGCACCGAGCACGTCCGGCTCGCCGCCGATGCCGTCCCCGAGCGGCGCGGAACCCGCCAGGCGAAGCGCCGTCGGGAAGGCGTCGCCCGCGCTCGCGTACGTGCCGACCAGCTCCAGCTCGCGGAACCATGCCGGGCTCAGGTCCGCCCCGCTCGCCGGCATCCCCGACAGCACCACCCGGCCACCGGCGCGCGTCGCCCGCAGCGCCATGTCCAGGGAGCTCGCCGAGCCGACCGCGTCCACGGCGACGTCGACGCCACCCAGCAGGTACTCCTGGTCCAGCCGGGCGGCCAGGCCCGGCAGTCGCGTCTGGACGGTCAGCGCCTGCGTGAGCCGGCGGACCCCGCGCAGCGCCTCGGCCGGCTGCACGACGTCGGTCGCGCCGAAACGCCGGGCGAACGCGGCCTGGGTGCCGTGCTTGGCGACGACGACGATCCGGCCCGCGGGCGTCAGCTCACGGATGGCGAGGGTCGCGAACAGGCCGACCGCCCCCGCCCCCGAGACCAGCACGGTTTGGCCCTCCTCGATGCGGGCCTGGGCCGCCAGCCGGATGGCGCAGGCCAGCGGCTCCACGAGGACGGCGCGGGTGTCGGAGAGCCCGTCGGGCACCGGGTGGAGCTGCGAGCGGTGGGCGACCAGGCGTTCTCCCCAGCCACCGCCGGTGGACGCGCAGTAGCCCGTCTGCAGGCCGGGGCGCAGGTGCCCGACGCTCACCCGGTCGCAGCGGTTCGTGCGGCCGGCCGCGCACTGCTCGCAGGGCTCGAGGCCCCGCGCGGCGCAGGCGAGGACCGGGTCGATGACCACCCGGGTGCCGGCGTCGAGGTCCTCGCAGTCCTGCGTCAGCGTGCCGACGACCTCGTGTCCGGGGACGCACGGCATCGACGACACCCCGGCGAAGTACAGCGAGGTCGAGCCGGTGACCGCGCCCAGGTCGGAACCGCAGATCCCGGACAGGTGGACCTTGACCTCGGCCCAGCCGGGGTGTCGCACGGCCGGCTCGTTGCGGGTGGTCAGCCGCACCGGGGCCATCGGCCCGATGAGCAGGCTCGGCACGCTCGCCACCGCGGTGATGGCCCGGGCGGCCGCGTACCGGGGGACCGAGCGGAAGAGCTCCAGCGCCAGCATCACGGTCGTCATCCAACCGCACGTCGGCGGCCCCGGGTGACGACGGTGCCCCGGTCTCGCCGCCTCAGCCGGTGACCAGGCCGAGCAGCAGCGCGATGCGGCTGACCTCCTCCTCGAAGAACTCGTCCACCAGGTGCTCCTCGATGACGTTGTGCCGTTGGCCGAACAGCTCGAACGACACCGCGCCGAAGAGGTACGTCCAGGCCATCAGGCCGCGGACCAGCAGGTCGGTGGGCACCCGGTCACCGGTGAAGGCTGCGACCGGGCCCACCGCCTCGGTGAGCGTCGTGGAGCGGCCACGACCGGCCGTCCGAGCCGACGCGGCCGGACCCGGGCCGCCGCCGTCACCGCCGCCGCCGTCGGCAGCTGCCCCGTCGCGGTCGGCCAGGTCCATCAGCAGGTCTGCGAGCAGCCGTGTCACCCGGCTGGCGGGGCCCACGGTGTCCTGCGGTGCGGCATAGCCCGGGACCGGGGAGCCGTACACGAGGGCGTACTGCTGCGGGTGAGCCAGCGCCCAGCGCCGCGTGGTGACGGCGATGGTGCGCCAGCGGCCGAGCAGGTCGTCGCGGGCGACCGCCCTCTCCGCGGTCTCCACGGTCTCGCCCAGCGAGTCGTAGGCCTCGACGATGAGCGCCGTCAGGAGCGCGTCGCGGCTGGGGAAGTACCGGTAGACCGCCGAGGACACCATGCCGACGTCGCGGGCCACGGCGCGCAGCGACAGCCCGACGGCCCCGTGCTCTGCCAGGTGCGTGCGCGCCGTCTCGAGGATCGCCGTGCGCATCTGCTCGCGGGCCTGGGCGCGCACGCCCTCGGCAGGGGTCGTCTCGGCGGGGGGCGTCTCGGCAGTGGTCGTCTCGGCAGCGGTGGTCTCGGCGCGGGTGGTCTCGGCCATGCCGATCAGCATGCCACGGGAGTGAGCGCCGTACACAGACAAGAGCAGTGCTCTTGCCATGGGCCGTCCCTTCGTGTTCACTGATCTAACGAGAGAGCACCGCTCACAAAGGAGACGAACATGTCCCAGCTCCACGTCGTCGTCGGCGCCGGCCCGGTCGGGACCGCCGCCGCCACCCGCCTGGCCGACGCCGGCCACCACGTCCGGGTCATCACCCGGTCCGGGGCCGGCCCCCGCCGCGAGGGCGTCGAGGTCGTGGCCGCCGACGCCTCGGACGCCGGTGCGCTCCGGCGCCTGGCCGGGGGCGCCGCCGCCATCTACAACTGCGCCAACCCTGCGTACACCGCGTGGCCAACCGCCTGGCCGCCGTTGTCCGCGTCGCTGCTCGAGGCCGCCGAGTCCTCCGGCGCCGTGCTGGCCGCGGTGAGCAACCTGTACGCGTACGGCCCCGTCGACCGCCCGATGACCGAGGACATGCCCGCGGCCTCCCGGGACGGCAAGGGTCAGGTCCGCGCCCGGATGACGCGCGACGCCCTCGCCGCGCACCACGCCGGACAGGTCCGCTACGTCGAGGTCCGCGCCAGCGACTACGCCGACGCCCCGGGTGCCTCGTCGCACCTGTCCCGGCACGTGCCCGCGGTGCTGGCCGGAAGGACGTGCCGGGTCCTGGGCAGCCCCGACCGGCCGCACTCCTGGACGGCCACCGCAGACGTGGCCACGCTGCTCCTCGCCGCGGCTGCCGACCCGAGTGCCCACGGGCGCGTCTGGCACGTCCCGACCGCTCCGCCGCGCAGCCAGCGGCAGGCGCTGACCGACCTCGCCGAGCTGGCCGGGGCGCCGACCCCCAGGGTCCGGGGCACCGCACCCGCGCTGCTGCGCGCCGTGGGGACCGTGGTCCCGATGGTCCGCGAGCTGGCAGGGACCGTCTACCAGATGTCCGCGCCCTTCGTCGTCGACGACACCGCTGCCCGCCGTCACTTCGGGCTCGAGCCGACCCCGTGGCCGACGACGCTCCGGCACGCGCTGAGCGCCGGCACCGCACCCGGGACGGCCGCTGGGCGGGCCGCCTGATGCGGCGGCTCCCCGTCGCCGGCGCCCTGCTCGCCGGGTCCGGCGTCCTCAGCCTCCTCGGGTACGCGATCCTCGGCACGCAGTTCGGCTGGCCGGCCGTGCTCGACGAACCCGGCACCGTGGCGCTCGACCGCTTCGTCGAGGCCGAGCAGTGGGTCAGGGCGGGCTTCTACGTCTTCCTGGTGTCCAGCCTGCTGCTGGTCCCGGCCGCCCTGGCCGTGCAGGACGGCCTCACCCGCGGTCAGACGGCCGCCAGGGCGATCACCGCCTTCGGGGTCCTGGGGGCCTTCGCCCAGATGCTCGGCTGGGTCCGCTGGCCGGTGACCGTCCCCGGCCTGGCCGCCAGGTGGACCGACCCCGACGCGTCCGAGGCGGACCGTGCGGCCACCGCAGCGGTGTACGACCTCGTGAACGGGTACGCCGGCGCGGCGCTCGGTGAGCACCTGGGGTGGCTGCTGCAGGGGGTCTGGGCGGTCGGGCTGTCGCTGGTCGTGCTCAGGGCCCGGGGGCTGCCGCGGTGGTTCGCGGTCCTGGGCGTGGCCCTGGCGTCGGCGTGGGGGGTGCTGGTGCCCGTGGCCACGGCGTTCGGCGAGCCGGGCCTCGAGTTCTGGAGCCTCAACGTCTACACCGTCTGGTACCTGTGGCTGCTGGCGCTCGGCGTGCTCCTGGTGCTCCGGCGCGTCGGCCCGCCCGTGGAACCCGCCGCCGCACCGGACGGCACCCCCGTGCCGGTGACGGGATGAGCGGAGCGCCCGGGGGTCGCCACCCGGCCGCGGCCCCCCTCAGCGGGGCGGCACGAGGTCTCGCGGTGCTCGGCGCCGTCGCCCCCGGGGTGCAGGTCGGGCACCGGGTCCCCGAGCCCGCGGCGCCCGCCGCCGAGCTGCTCACCGAGGCTCTGCGGTCGTCGGCGCCGATCAGCCCGGCAGTCGGGCCTGGGAGGTGTCGATGCTGGGCAGCTGCAGCCGCGGGCTGCGACCCGCCGTGCCCCAGTCCTCGATCGGCCACCGGGACTTGCGGGCCTCGCGGTACAGGGTCACGTCGGGGCTCACGGCCGTCGGTCGGCCGACGGCCTGCAGCATCGGCAGGTCGGAGTGGGAGTCGGCGTAGCCGTAGGCCTTCGACAGGTCCGCCCCGACCACCGAGGCGTACCGCTTGAGCCACGCGGCCCTCGCCTCGCCGACCAGCGGCGGACGCGTGAGGAACCCGGTGCACCGTCCCCGGGCGTCCACGTCCAGCTCGGCCGCGACGATCTCGTCGAACAGCGGCGCCAGCGGCCGGGTGATCGGCATGACCGCGCCGGTGATCAGCACGGTCCGGTGCCCGGCGGCACGGTGCTCCCGGACCCGCCGGACGGCCGCACCGCTCACCCGCTCCAGCACGTGGGGGGTGAGGGTCTCGTCGACCATCTCCTCCAGCGCCCGCAGGTCCGCGCCCTCGTAGCGGCGGTAGGCGCTGCGGATGAGCGCCCCCCGGTCGCGTCGCTCGGCCCGCAGGTACAACGGCAGCCGGGCGGCGGTCGAGGCCAGCTCCCGCACCTTGCCCGCCGCCGACAGCTCCGGCAGCCGGACCCACAAGTACGTCTCGATGATGTTGCTGCTCAGCAGCGTGCCGTCCATGTCGAACACCGCGAGGACCGGGGCGGCGTCCGGGTCCACGGGCTCGGCCGGGTCGCGCGGGGAGATGACGCGGGGCGCCGGACCCCCGGAGCGGTTCCGCTTGCGGCGGATCACGTCGTAGTCGCGCACGCCCTGGGTGATCGCGGGGCAGTGGACGTCGATGAGGTAGTGCTCCCAGTCGATGACGGCGGTGTCGAAGCCGAACACCTCCTGGTCCTCGGGGTCCATGGCCTGGTGCAGGGCGAGCATGTTGTCGTCGACGAAGTAGAGCTCGACCTGCGTGTAGGCCCGGTAGAGGTCCATGTAGCGACGCAGGAAGTCCAGCCGCCGCTTCTGGGTGTCCAGGTTCCGGGCGAGGGAACGGACCCGGTCGCTGCGCGGCGCCAGGGACAGCGCACCCTCGGCGAGGTCGTAGGCGCGCTCCCCGGTGGTCAGGGCACGCTCGACGATCCGGGCGCCGGGGAAGCGCCACGTGGCCAGCCGGACCGCGCCACGGGAGTCCATGTCGAACGGGTGCCGGGCGAAGTACTCCCGGACCAGGTCGTACAGCTGGCGGAACGTGCACGGGTTCCGTGCGCCGGAGCTCAGGTGGAAGTACGCCGGCTCACCCACCGGCGGCGGGGTCGCCGCCACCGCGATGATCGAGTTCACGACCAGGTCAATCGGCACGATGTCGATGACCGAGTCCGGTGCGGCGGGCAGCTCCGGCAGCTCGCCGCGGCCGTAGGCCAGGATGATCGGGTCCGCCATCTTGAAGCCCTCGATCCAGCCGGGGTGCGGCGTGGTGAGGGCGGACTCGATGATGCTCGGGCGGTACACCGTGGTCGGTAGCACCGGGGCCGCGACCTCCTCGACCACACGCTCGCCGAGGGCCTTGGTGAAGGTGTAGACGTCGGTCCAGCCCAGGGTCCTCGCCCGGTCGCCGCCCGCGGTCTTCTGCTGCTCGGTCACCCAGGTGCGGCGGCGCTCCTCGGCGTCCGCGGCCACCGCGAGCGGCCCGGCCCGGTCGTGGTGCTTCTCTGCCTTGGCCAGCAGCCGTTGCAGCACCGCCGGCGTGCGCGAGGTGTCCTCGATCCGGGCGGCGACCCGCTGGGCGGCCTCGTGCTCGGCACGCCAGTCGACCGAGTGCTCGACCGCGACCTCCATCACGGGGCCGCGGCGCCGGCCGCCGACGTAGGCGGTGGAGATGTGGACGTAGTGCAGCGGGCGGTAGGTGCCGTCGGGCAGGGCCGCGGACTGCACCACCCGCTCGACCAGGCCCTGGACGCCGACGACGTTGGTCTGGAAGGCGGACTGGATCGGCGGGTCGAAGCTGACGTCACCCGCGCAGTGGACGACGACGTCGAGGTCCGTCGGCAGCGGCGGCACGTCGTACAGGTCGCCGGACAGCGTCTCGACACGGGACCCGGAGCCCTCGGGAAGGTCGGCGAAGATCGGCTTGGCGAGCAGCTTGGCCACGCGGTCGGCGGCGGCCTGGCCCTGCTTGGGGCGGACCATCGCCACCACGGTGCAGCCCGGCACGTCCCGCAACAGCTTGTGCAGCAGCGCCTCGCCGACGAAGCCGGTCACCCCGGTGAGCAGGATGCGCTTGCCCGCCAGGGACTCCGCCAGTCGCATGCGGAGCATCCAACCACCGTTGGGCCGGCCGGCCGCCCACCGCAGCGGGCAGGACGGCCGGTCCGGCGCAGCCGTGCACGCACCTGCGGGCGGTCTCGTGGGGGGCGTCACGCCGGAGCACGTCATCATCACCCGTCCCAGGCCAGGAGCAGGGCGTCGGCCCAGCTCCTCTCGTCCCTGCGCCCGGCCGGGCCCGAGGGAGCGGGGGTGGACCGGATGGTCCTCGGGCGGGGGTCTCTCACGAGGCGTGGACCACTGACCGCGCCCGTCATGGACGACCGCTGCGTCGGGCCCATGGCTGCCGCCTGGACGGCGGCGACGTCGCGGGAACCGGACGTGGAAGGATCCTCCCGCACCGTCATGCCGACACACCGAGGAGCCTGCGATGCCCATCGCCACCCCCGAGCGCTACGCCGAGATGCTGACCGCGGCCAAGGACGGCTCGTACGCCTTCCCCGCCATCAACGTCACCTCGTCGCAGACCCTGAACGCCGTCATCCGCGGCTTCGCCGAGGCGGAGTCCGACGGCATCGTCCAGGTCTCCACGGGCGGCGCGGAGTACCTGTCCGGCCCGACCGTCAAGGACATGGTCATCGGTGCGACCGCCCTGGCGCAGTACGCGCACGAGGTCGCGCGCGCCTTCGACGTGCAGATCGCCCTGCACACCGACCACTGCCCCAAGGACAAGCTCGACGGGTTCGTCCGCCCGCTCCTCGCGGCCAGCAAGGAGCGCGTGTCCGCGGGCATGGGGCCGCTGTTCCAGTCGCACATGTGGGACGGGTCCGCCGTGCCGCTGGAGGAGAACCTCCAGATCGCCGAGCAGCTGCTCGCGGAGTGCGCCGAGGCCAAGGTCGTCCTCGAGATCGAGGTGGGCGTCGTCGGCGGCGAGGAGGACGGCGTCGCCAACGAGATCAACGACAAGCTCTACACGACCCCCGAGGACGCCATCGCCATGGTCGAGGCCCTCGGCACGGGCGAGAAGGGCGTCTACATGGCCGCCCTCACCTTCGGCAACGTCCACGGGGTCTACAAGCCCGGCAACGTCAAGCTGCGCCCGGAGATCCTCCGTGACTGCCAGGACGCCATCGCCGAGAAGATCGGCCAGCCCAAGGGCAGCAAGCCGGCCCTGCTCGTCTTCCACGGCGGCTCCGGCTCCCTGCCCCAGGAGATCAGCGACGCGGTCGACTACGGCGCGGTGAAGATGAACATCGACACCGACACCCAGTACGCATTCACCCGGCCGGTCGTGGACCACATGTACAAGAACTACGACGGCGTCCTCAAGATCGACGGCGAGGTGGGCAACAAGAAGGCCTACGACCCGCGCGCCTGGGGCAAGTCCGCCGAGGCCGGGCTCGCCCAGCGCGTCGTCGAGGCCTGCGAGAACCTGCGCAGCGCCGGCAGGCGGCTGTCCTGAGCGGTCGTCCGCCGCGGACCCGCTGGGTGCGACGGCCGCCGGGGGAGACCTCGGCGGCCGCCGCAGCGGGCGGGAGCTCAGGAGCGCTGCGCCTCAGGCGGTGACCTCGTCGCCCCGGTCGGGGCGCACGACGTCGAGCAGCGACGCGATCCGGGTCGTCTCGATGAGGAAGCCCACAAGGTCCGGCGGGTCGATCAGCCGCACCCGGCGCGGCGCCCGGGAGGCGAGCCTGGCCAGGAACGCCACGCCGGTGGAGTCCATGAACGTGACGAGGTGGCTGTCCACCTCGATGGGACGGGTGCTGGAGAGCGCGTCGTCGGCCGCCTCGAGCAGGTCGGGACCGAGCTCGGCGTCGATCTCGCCGGTGAGCACGACGCGCGTGGTCTCGGGCTCGAACAGGACGTGGACGGAGCCGGGGTCGACGGGTCGGACCGCGGGCACCGCGCGGGGATCGGTCTCAGCACGGTCTGACGGCGTCGCCTGGTTCTCCGAAGTCATACGCGGTCTCCTGCTGGTCTCCGGCGCGCACCCGCCCTGGCCGTCACCGGGAGCACGCGTTGCACAGACGCTAGCAAGCGGGGGAAGATGCCGGGGCCCTGGGCCGGGTGTACCTGGGCGCGACCGGCCGCAGGGACGTCGTCGGAGGGGAGGTCGCGCGTGCCGTTGACAGAGCTGCCGCGTGTCATGCACGAGGCAGACGCCGCGGTGCTCGTGGTGGACCTGGTGGGCAGCCGGGTCGAGTACGCCAACCTCAAGGCCATGGCCATGGCCGGTGACGTGGTGCTGCCGGTGGGCATCGACTCGTGGGGCCGCCACGCAGGACTGGTGGGGCCGGACGGTGCGGACCTCGCCACCACCGTCGGGCCGTTGTCGCGCGTGGCCCGCGGGGAGCCCGTGGCGGGCGAGCTGATCCGCCGGGACTCCGAGAAGGCCTCCGACGAGGCGGCCGGCGAGCGTCGTCGGCAGGAGGACGCCGCGGGCGACGGCGACACCGTGGACGACGTGGTGGGCCCGATGTGGGTCACCGGCTTCCCGCTGGGGGAGTCCATGACCGGTCACGCGCTCGTGGTGTTCATGCGCCTGACCGGCCCGGGGCTGAGCATGCCCGGCCCGGACGAGGTCCTCGCAGCCCAGGCGAGCGCGGTCCGCGAGCGCGCGGTCATCGCCACGGACCTGGCGTTCACCATCTCCGACCCCTCCAAGCCCGACAACCCGCTGGTGTGGGTCAACCCCGCCTTCACCCGGACCACCGGGTACTCCTTCGAGGACGTGTCGCTGCGCAACTGCCGCTTCCTCCAGGGCCCGGGCACCGACCGTGCGGCGGTCGCCCGCATCGGCGAGGCGCTGCGCGAAGGGCGCGGGGTCGTGGAGACGCTGCTCAACTACCGCAAGGACGGCACGGCGTTCTGGAGCCAGGTCTCGATCAGCCCGGTGCTGGACTCCGAGGGCAACCTGGTCAACTTCGTCGGCGTGCAGGCCGACGTCACGGAGCGCGTGCTCGTCCAGGAGCAGCGTGAGCGCGCCCTGCTCGCCGAGCAGCGGGCCCGCGCCGGGCTGGTGCTGCTGGACCGGGTGTCCGACGCGGTCATCGAGCTCGACGCCACCGCCGCGATGGAGCGGCTGGCCACGGTGCTCACCGACACCATCGCGCCGTGGGCTGCGGTGGTCCAGCTGGACCGCACGATCCAGGTGTCCGCGGCGTCCGGGTGCGGGCTGGAGGAGCTGGTCGGCTCCGCGGTCCGGTCCGGGCCACCGGTCATCGACCTGCGGGAGGACCCGCTGCGCGCGGTGTGCGACGGGGCCGCCGACGAGGTCGTCGTCTCCCTCGACGTCCCCCGGCAGGACGGCACGGTGACCGGGTGGTTCGCCGAGGTGGTCCGCAGCCACGTCCAGGGCAGCTACTCCGCCCTGGCGCTCGCCGGGCGCGACTCCGTCATGGCTGTGCTGCTGGTGGGGCTGGGTCCCGGTCCTGACGCCGGACCCGGCTGGGCGACGCCGCAGGACGAGGACCACCGCAAGCTCATCCGGGTGGTGGCGCGGAGGACGGGTCTCAGCCTGGAGAACGCCCGGCTCTACGCGCGGGAGCACACCCTCGCCGAGACGCTGCAGCGGTCCATGCTCCCGCAGGACGCCGGCATCCCGGGCCTGGACGTGTGGACGCACTACGCCCCGAACGTCGACCATGCGCAGGTCGGTGGCGACTGGTACGACGTGCTGCCGATCAGCGAGGACGTCGCCGGGCTGGTGGTCGGGGACGTCGTCGGCCACGACGTCGAGGCGGCGGCCACCATGGGGCAGCTGCGCTCCGTGGTGCGCTCCTACGCCTACGAGCTGGAGGACCCGGGCAGCGTCCTGATGCGGGTGGACCACCTGGCGGCGGGCCTGGGCATCGCCCGGATGGCGAGCCTGGTGCTGATGACGTTGCGACGACGTGACGACGGGCACTGGGACCTCTCGTGGTCGTCCGCGGGCCACCTGCCCGCGCTGGTGGGGACCCCCCGCACCGACGCCGCGAGCGGTGCGGTGACCGGGTACTCGGTCCGCCGCCTGGACTCCGCCCAGGGGACGCTCATCGGTCTGCGGGAGGGCGCCCGGTACTCCGACACCATCCGGCTGCGCCCGGGCGACGTGGTGGTCGCCTACACCGACGGGCTCATCGAGCGCCGCTCCCGGCCCATGTCGGACGGGCTCGAGGTCCTCGTCGACGTGCTCCAGGGCGCCACGTCGCCCCGGGCGGACGGCATCGGGGAGCGGCTGCTCGACGCCCTGGGTGACTCCCCGGAGGACGACACGGCCGTCGTGGTGCTCCGGGTCCCGCTGGACGTGGCCGACGTGCCGGTCCCGCGGGCGGTGGCCCCGCGGCAACGTCGCTGGCAGCTGCCGTCGGACCCGAGCAGCGTCGGCAAGGCCCGGCACGCCACGTTGCGGGCGTGCGCGGTCTGGGGCGTCGCCCAGGTGGAGCTGGCCGAGATCGTCGTCTCCGAGCTCGTCGCCAACGCCGTCCTGCACGGCTGGGGAGTCGTCCAGCTGCGGCTGTTCGACACCGCCCCCGGGCTCCGCATCGAGGTGGAGGACGGCAACCCCGAGCCGCCCCGGCTCGTGCCTCACCGCCCGCTGGGCGAGGGTGGGCACGGTCTGCACGTGGTCGGCGAGCTGGCCCGCTGGGGCTGGTCGCCCACCCGCTCCGGCAAGCTGGTCTGGGCGCACCTGCAGCCCCGGTCCGAGCACCTCCAGGCTGCCTCCGGGCCCGAGCCCACCCCTGCATCCCGCCCCTTCGTCACCGAGGAGACCTCGTGAGCACCCCCACCCATCCCGGCGGCCACGGCCTGCTCCCCGGTCCCGCACCCACGTACCTGCCGGAGCAGCTGTACGCGCCGGCGCAGCAGGCCCTCGCCTCGGGCACGCCCGCCGCGACCGTCGCCGCGGCCGCCCCGGCCGCCAGCCTCGCCTGGGCGGTGCTGGCCGAGCAGGCGCTCGGCCGCGCCGACGCCGCTCGTGCCGCGGGCGACGAGCCCGAGCGGCTGTCGCAGGCGATCGCGGCGTACGCCTACGCGCGGACCGGCTACCACCGCGGTCTGGACGCCCTGCGCCGCTCCGGCTGGAAGGGGCACGGTCCCGTGCCGTGGTCGCACGAGCCCAACCAGGGCTACCTGCGCAGCGTGCGCGCCCTCGGCGCGGCGGCAGACCACGTCGGCGAGGCCGAGGAGGTCACCCGGCTCGCCGACCTGCTGCGGGACGGCGACCCGACGGTCTGAGCCGTACCCCGCCGGTCGCGCAGCGTGGTCGGGGGCCGGTGGCCCCACACGGCCGGGCTCGCGCCGGCCTCCGCTGGTGCGGCCTCGGCGCGGGGGCAGGAGACTGGACCGGTGACCGCTTCAGATGACCACGGCCGCGTGCTCGTCGTCGGAGGGGGGATCTCCGGCGTGGGCTGCGCGCGAGTCCTTGCCGACGCAGGTGTCGACGTCCGGGTGGTGGACCGGGGTCGCCGGCTGGGCGGCCGGATGGCGGCGCGCACGGTCGACACGGTCGTCGGCCGTCACGTCGTCGACACCGGAGCCTCGTACTTCACGGTGCGCGACGAGGGCTTCCAGGCCGTCGTCGAGCGCTGGCAGGAGCGTGGCCTGGCCCGCGAGTGGACCGACACGTTCCACCTGTCCGACGGTGAGGGGCTCATCGGCACCAAGGTCGGCCCGATCCGCTGGGCAGGCACCCGAGGGCTGCGTGCGCTCGTCGAGGACCTCGCCGAGGGGCTGGCGGTCGAGCACCCGCGCGAGGTGGCCGAGGTCGTGGTCGACGGTCGTGGGGGTGGCGTGAGGGTGGACGGCGAGCCCTACGACACGGTCGTGCTCGCCATGCCCGACCCGCAGGCGGTCGACCTGCTCCCGCCCGGCGCCGTCTCGCAGCTGCTGTCCGGCTCGGAGTGGGACTGGCGCCCGGCGATCGCCGTCTACGCCGCGTGGGGGCAGCGGTGCTGGCCCGAGGTCGACGGCGTCTTCGTCGACGGCTCACCGGTGCTGGACTGGGTCGCCGACGACGGCCGCCGTCGCGGCGACGACGCCCCGGTCCTCGTCGCCCACACCACGCCGGTGTTCGCCGCGAGCCGGCTCGACGACCCGGCCTCGGCCGTCCCGCACGTCCTGGAGGAGCTGTCCCGGGTCCTCGGCCTGCGGCTGTCGGAGCCGGAGTGGGCGCGTGCGCACCGCTGGTCCTTGTCGAGCCCGTCCCGGGCGCGCCCGGCCCCGGAGTTCGCGCTGACCCCCGACGGCTCCGTCGGCGTCTGCGGCGACGCCTGGGGCGAGCGGTCGCGGGTGGAGGCGGCCTGGCTGTCCGGCACCCGGTTGGCCCACGAGCTCCTGCGGAGGCCAGGGTCCACGGCTCATGCCCTGCACTAGCCTGCTCCGGGGTGCCGGGACGACCGCGCCCGAGGACCGATCCCCCCGAGCCACCCCGTTGACGAGGAGCCCCGCGTGCCCGCAGTCGTGCTGATCGGTGCCCAGTGGGGGGACGAGGGCAAGGGCAAGGCGACCGACGCCCTCGGCTCGCGCGTGGACTACGTGGTCAAGTTCAACGGCGGCAACAACGCCGGCCACACCGTGGTCGTCGGCGAGGAGAAGTACGCGCTCCACCTGCTGCCCTCCGGCATCCTCAGCCCCGGTGTGGTCCCCGTGATCGGCAACGGCGTCGTCGTCGACCCAGAGGTGCTGTTCGAGGAGATCGACGGGCTGAGCGCGCGCGGGGTGGACTGCTCCCGGCTGCTCGTCTCCGCCAACGCCCACGTCATCGCCACCTACCACCGCACGCTGGACAAGGTGGGGGAGCGCTTCCTCGGCAAGCAGCGCATCGGCACCACGGGCCGCGGGATCGGGCCGGCCTACGCGGACAAGATCAACCGCGTCGGCATCCGGGTGCAGGACCTGTTCGACGAGAAGATCCTCCGGCAGAAGATCGAAGGGGCCCTCGAGCAGAAGAACCACCTGCTCGTCAAGGTGTACAACCGCCGGGCCATCACCGTCGACGAGGTCGCGGACAGCCTGCTGGGCCTGGCCGACCGGCTCGGGCCCTACGTCGCCGACACCGGCCTGGTGCTCAACCAGGCGCTCGACGACGGTCGCACCGTGCTGTTCGAGGGCGGACAGGCGACCCTGCTCGACGTCGACCACGGCACGTACCCGTTCGTCACCAGCTCCAACGCGACCGCGGGCGGGGCCTGCACGGGCAGCGGTGTGGCCCCCACCCGGGTGGACCGGGTGATCGCCGTGGTCAAGGCCTACACGACGCGGGTCGGTGAGGGGCCGTTCCCGACCGAGCTGCACGACGACGACGGCGAGACCCTGCGCAAGGTGGGCCACGAGTACGGCACCACCACCGGGCGTCCCCGGCGCTGCGGCTGGTACGACGCCGTGATCACCCGCTACGCCCAGCGGGTCAACGGGGTCACCGACTTCGTCGTCACCAAGCTCGACACCCTCACCGGGTTCGCCCGGGTGCCGGTCTGCGTGGCCTACGACGTCGACGGTCGGCGCTTCGACGAGATGCCGGTCAGCCAGACGGACTTCCACCACGCCAAGCCGGTCTACGAGTACCTGGACGGCTGGTGGGAGGACATCTCGCACGTCCGCCGCTTCGAGGACCTGCCGGTCAACGCCCAGCGGTACGTGCTGGCGCTGGAGGAGATGAGCGGCTCGCGGATCAGCGCGATCGGCGTGGGCCCGGGCCGCGAGGAGACCGTCGTCCGGCACGACCTGCTGGGCTGAGGTCCGGGGCCGACCCCGGCCGAGGTGGCCCAGCCGGTGCCTCGGCGTACGGCCGCCCGTGCTCGACGGGTGCTTAGCGCGAGCAACTGTTAGCCTTGCTCACCATATGAGCACGACATCCTCACCCCCGGTCAGCAGCCCGTCCCGCGTGCGCCACGGCTTCTTCTCCCGCCTCGGCCCGCGTGAGCTCTTCCTGCTCGCGGCGATCACCGCCGCCGGCCCCATGACGATCGACCTGTACCTGCCGTCGTACCCCACGCTGGCCGCGGACTTCGGCGTGGCCGAGACCCAGGTGCAGCTCACCCTGACGGCGTGCGTGTTCGGCCTGGCGCTCGGTCAGCTGGTGATCGGCCCGATCGCCGACCGGGTCGGGCGCCGCCTGCCCGTGGTCGCCGGCCTGGCGGCGTGGGCGGCCTCCTCGCTGCTCGTCGCCGCCGCGCCCTCCCTGCCGCTGCTCGCGGCCGGGCGGTTCGTCCAGGGGTTCGTCGTGGCGGCGGGGATGGTCACCGCGCGCGCCATCCTGCGTGACCTGTCGGACGGGCCCGACCTGGCGCGGGCCTTCGCCCGGCTGTTCCTGGTGGTGGGCGCCGTCCCCATGGTGGCCCCCTTCGTCGGGTCCCTGGTGCTCACGGTGACCAGCTGGCGCGGGCTGTTCGTCATCCTCGCCGTGGTCGGGGTGCTGCTGAGCCTGCTGACCGCGATCCTGCTGCCGGAGACGCTGCCGCGCGAGCACCGGACCCCGGTGCCCGTCTCCCGCCTGGCCGGCAGCTACGGCCGGCTGCTGGTGGACCGGGCCTTCATCGCCCCGGCGATGGTGGCGAGCCTCGCCTTCGCCGGGCTGTTCGTCTACATCAACGGGTCCTCGTTCGTCCTGCAGGAGGAGTACGGGATCTCGCAGCTGGCCTACGGGCTGGTCTTCGCGTCGGTCACCATCGCCCTCATCACAGGCAGCCAGCTGTCCAGCGTGCTCGTCGACCGGTTCGGCCTGCTCACGGTGCTGCGGGCCGCCCCGATCATCGGCGCGGTCGCGATCGGGACGGTGTTCGCCGTCTCGCTGCTGGGTGACCTGCCGCTGCCGGTCCTGATCGCGGGGCTCGTGGTGGCGATGGGCGTCGTCGGCATGGCGATGCCGGCCGCCTCGGCGCACGTGCTCAACGGCCAGCCGGCCGCCCGGGCGGGACTGGCGTCGGGGCTGGTCGGGGTGCTGCAGTTCGCCGTCGGCGGGGCGATCAGCCCCCTGGCCAGCGTCATGGGCGCCGTGACCCCGTCGAGCATGACCGGTCTGATGGCGCTGCTCTTCGCGGCCTCGGCGCTCACGGCCTTCGCGGTCCGCGCCGAGCCGGACACGATCGACGCGCCCGAGGACGCCCTGCAGGCGTGAGCCGGCTCGCCCCGGCCCTCAGGGGCGAAGCATCACCTTGATCGCCTCCCTGCGGTCCATCAGGTCGTAGGCCTCAGCCGCCTCGGCCAGCGGGAGCTCGCGGTCGAACACGGCGCCGGGCGAGATCGCGCCGTCCAGGACCAGGCGGAGCAGGTCCGGCAGGTACGCCCGCACCGGCGCGACCCCGCCGGCGAGGCCGACGTTGCGGCCGAACATCTGCCGCACGGGGGCCTGGGCGCCGTGGGGCACGCCGACGAACCCGACCGTGGAGCCGGGGCGCGCCACCGCGAACGCGGTGGCCATCGACTGCCCGGTGCCGACGCACTCCAGCACCGCGTCGGCGCCGACGCCGTCGGTGAGCGCGAGCACCGCCTGCTCGCCGTCCTCGCCCCGTTCCGCGACGACGTCGGTGGCCCCGAACCGCCGGGCGAGCGCCTGGCGGTCGGCGTGGCGGCTCATGACCACCACCCGCCCGGCCCCCTGCTGGCTCGCCGCGAGCACCCCGCACAGCCCCACCGCGCCGTCCCCGACGACGACGACCGTCGCGCCCTCGCTGGACGCGGGCGGAACGAGCCGCGTGCCACCCGGTGCCCATCACGTCGCTGCAGGCCAGCAGGTCACGCAGCAGGTCACCGTCGGGCAGGGTCTGCGCCCCGAACCCGGGGACCGGCACCAGCGTGCCGTCGGCCCGGGGGACCCGCACCAGCTCGGCCTGCGCCCCGTGGGCGCCGCCGAACACCCCGCCGAGCAGGCAGGAGGTCTGCACCCCGGCGCGGCAGTGGGCGCACTCGCCGCAGGACCAGGTGAAGGGCGCCACGACCAGGTCGCCGACGGCGACGCCCCGCACGTCGGCGCCGACCTCCTCGACCACGCCGACCTGCTCGTGGCCGATCCCCTTCGGCTCGTCGACCGGGCTCTCGCCCCGGTACGGCCACAGGTCCGAGCCGCACACGCACGCGGCCACGACCCGGACCAGGGCCTCGTGCGGCTCCTGGACGACGGGGTCGGGGATGGTCTCGGAGCGGATGTCGCGGGGGGCGTGGATGATCGTCGCTCTCACCCGGTGGACCGTACGTCAGCCACCGGCGACCCCTCACGTCGAGGAGCGCTAGCCTCACCGACCGTGCGGGTCCTCGTCGTCGGTCAGGGTGCCAGGGAGCACGCGCTCGTCCGTTCGTTCCTCGCGGAGGACGACGTGAGCGCCGTCGTGGCCGCGCCCGGGAACCCCGGCATGGCCGCCGACGGCGCCGACTGCCGCTACGTGGGGATGCAGGACCCCAACGGCATCGCCGAGCTGGCGAGCGCCGTCCTGGCGGACCTCGTCGTGATCGGCCCCGAGGTCCCCCTCGTCGCGGGGGCGGCAGACGCCGTCCGGGCGGTCGGGATCCCCTGCTTCGGCCCGTCGGCCGCGGCGGCCCGGCTGGAGTCGAGCAAGGCCTTCGCCAAGGAGGTCATGGCCGCCGCGGCGGTGCCGACGGCCCGCCCGTTCGTCTGCACGAACCTGGCCGAGGTCGAGGCCGCCCTCGACGAGCTCGGCGCGCCCTACGTCGTCAAGGACGACGGCCTCGCGGCGGGCAAGGGCGTCGTCGTCACCGAGGACCGGGTCGCGGCCCTGGCCCACGCCGCCACCTGCCTGGACGTCCCCCGCGGCACGGTGGTGGTGGAGGAGTACCTCGACGGGCCCGAGGTGTCGCTGTTCTGCCTGTGCGACGGCGAGGACGTCGTCGCCCTGCAGCCGGCGCAGGACTTCAAGCGCCTGCACGACGGCGGCGAGGGCCCCAACACGGCGGGCATGGGGGCCTACGCCCCGCTGACGTGGCTGCCGGACGGGTTCGTCGAGGACGTCCTGGACCTGTGCCGCGACCGGTGCTGCGCGAGATGGCGCGCCGGGGCACCCCCTTCACCGGGGTCCTCTACGTCGGCCTGGCCCTCACCTCGGCCGGGCCGCGGGTCGTGGAGTTCAACGTCCGGCTGGGCGACCCGGAGGCGCAGGTCGTCCTGTCCCGGCTGGGCGCTCCGCTCAGCCCGCTCCTGCTGGCCGCGGCTCAGGGTCGACTCGCCGAGCACCTCGAGGTCTCCGGCGGTCTTCGCGAGAGCGGCGCCGCGGTGGTGGTCGTCGTGGCCGCACCCGGGTACCCCGCGGACCCCCGCACCGGGGACGCCGTGCTCGGGGTCGACGAGGCGGCAGCCGTGCCCGGGGCCGCACGTCCTCCACGCCGGCACCGAGGTGCAAGACGGGCACCTCGTCACCGCCGGCGGCCGGGTGCTGAGCGTCGTGGGCACCGGCCCGGACGTCGCCACCGCGCGGGCAGTGGCCTACGAGGCCGTCGAGCACGTCCACGTCCCCGGCGGCCAGCTCCGCCTGGACGTCGCCGCCCAGGGCTGAGGGCGGCACGTCGCGCCTGGCGCTGACCCAGGGCTGCGCCTGACCGCACCGCCGCGCCTGCCGTCGTGGGAGCGGACGGGGGTCGGTCCGGCGGCGTGACCCGACCTGGTCCCACAACGGCACGTGGCGGCTCGTCAGCCCTGGAGCGGCACAGGCCGCGCCGGCCGGGCCAGGGGCGGTCAGCCGGGCAGGCAGCTGCGGACGAAGGCCGCGAGGTCCTCGCTCTGCTGCACCCGCGACTCCTCGTGCAGGTACATCATGTGCCCGCTGCGGTAGTACGCCGTCTCCATCCGGTCCCGGGCCTGGGCGGGGACCCGCAGCGCGGCGATCGTGTCCTCGGCGGCGGCGAACGGGGTCGCGCCGTCGTAGTAGCCGCAGGCCACGTGCACCCGCAGGAAGGGGTTGCGTCGCAGCAGCGTGCCCAGGTCCTCGGCCACGGTCACCGACCGGCCCTCGAACTCCTTGTAGCTCCACGGGTGCACCAGCTCGCTGAGCACCTTGTACGGCAGGTCGTTGCGGTACCCGAGCTCGGTGGACACGTAGTGGAGGAACGCCGCGGTGTACGGCCCGCCGGTGGCGGTGATGAACGGGTCGGCGCTGATCTGCTCGTGGGCGTAGTCGTCCTCGTAGCCGACGAACCTGCCGTCGAGCCGACCGATCACCTGGCGCCGGTGGCGGAGCAGCTCGGCGTAGAACCGCAGGTGCTCCACGCGGAGGTCGACCCGGTCGACGAAGTCCTCGCCCAGCCCGGTCAGCGCCGCGACCCGGGCCACCACGCGGGCCCGCTGCTCGGGGTCGATGCGGGAGCCGGCCGCCAGGGCCGCGGTGTACTCCCCGCGGGCGAAGTCCTCGGCCGCGGCGACGTGCTCCTCCAGGGGCACCCCGTCGCCCGCGACCCCGTGGAAGTGGCCGAGCGCGGCGTAGGTGGGCAGGAACGCCGGGTAGGGGCGGTCGTTGCCGGGCTGGAAGCGGATGGTGCCCATGTCCAGCACCATGGAGATGAGGGCGATCCCGTTCACCGACAGGTGGTGACGCTCCTGCAGGTGGCTGGCCACCGCCACCGCCCGCAGGGTGCCGTAGGACTCCCCGGCCAGCAGCTTGGGCGACAGCCACCGGTCGTTGCGCGTGGTCCAGAGCCGGATCAGCTCCGACACGCTCTCCACGTCGCCGGTGAACCCGTGGAACTCGGCCGCCTTGCGCCCGGACCGCACCCGTGACCAGCCCGTCGACACCGGGTCGATGAACACGAGGTCCGTCTCGCGCAGCAGCGTCTGCGGGTTGTCGGCCAGCGCGCCGGGCGGCGGGGTGGGCGACCCCGCGTCACCCATCAGGACCCGGCGGGGGCCGAGCACGCCGAGGTGGAGCCAGACGCTGGAGGCGCCCGGGCCGCCGTTGAAGACGAAGGTCACGGGGCGGGCGGTGTCGGCCTCGCCGTCGTCGGTGAGGACCTCGTAGCTGGTGACGGCCATCTCGGCCACGGCGGTGTGGCCCTCGAAGCCCTTGTCGCCGGTGGTCTCGCGTCGCACGACCAGGCGGCCGCTGCGGGCGCGGTACCGCAGGGCGGTGGTGGCCGGGCCGGTGCCGACGAGCACCTGGAGGGTGTGCTCGGTCGTCACGAGGTCGTCCTCGGGCTCCTGCAGGGTCGCGGTCGCGACGGCCCCGTCAGCGACCTCGTCGCCGTCCGTGACGGCCTTCGCGGTGGGGGCCTTCTGGTCGGCGTCCTCGGTGTCCTCGCTCACGTGACCAGCCTACGGAGGCAGACCCCTACGATCGCGCGGTGTCCTCCCGAGATGCGTCCGCCGACCCGTCCGCCGAGGCCCTCGCGGCGCCCGCCGTCCCCGGCTGGACCCACCGCTTCTCCGGCAAGGTGCGCGACGTCTACGCACCGGCCGCACCGCACCCGGCCGGGGACGTGCTGCTCCTGGTCGCCAGCGACCGGGTGAGCGCGTACGACCACGTCCTGCCCACCCCCGTGCCGGGCAAGGGTGCCGTGCTCACCGCCTTGAGCCGGTGGTGGTTCGCCGAGCTGCAGGACCTCGTCGACAACCACCTGACCGGGGCCGCGGTGCCCGAGGCCGTCGCCGACCGTGGCGTCGTCGTCCGGGCGCTGGACATGCTGCCGGTGGAGTGCGTGGCCCGCGGCTACCTGTCCGGCTCCGGCACGGCGGAGTACCGGGCCGGTGGCAGCGTCTGCGGCGTCCCGCTGCCGCCGGGGCTCAGCGAGGGCTCACGGCTCCCCGAGCCGGTGTTCACGCCGGCCACCAAGGCTGCGGTGGGCGAGCACGACGAGAACGTCGACTTCGAGCGGGTGGTCGCCGAGGTCGGCCGGGAGACCGCCGTGGAGCTGCGGCGGCTGACGCTCGCGGTGTACCGCCGGGCCGCCGCCGTCACCCAGCGGGCCGGCATCCTGCTCGCCGACACCAAGCTGGAGCTCGGCCGGGTCCCCGGCGGGGACGGCCGGCTGGTGCTCGGCGACGAGGTGCTGACCCCCGACTCCTCCCGGTTCTGGCCCGCCGACGCGTGGCAGCCCGGCCGGGCGCAGCCGAGCCTGGACAAGCAGGTGGTCCGCGACTGGCTGACGTCACCGGCCAGCGGCTGGGACCGCGCCTCCGACGCCCCCCCGCCGCCGCTGCCGCCCGAGGTGGTCGAGCGGACCGCCGCGGGCTACCGCGAGGTCTACCGCCGCCTGACCGGCGCGGACCTCTGACCGGCGCGGAGCTCCGACCGGCGCGGAGCTCCGACCGGCGCGGAGCTCTGACCGGCGCGGACCTCTGACCGGCGCGTCAGGTGTCCAGCGGGCCGTCGGTCGACGCGTCGTGGACGTCGCTGCCACCCAGCCGGCGGACGTGCCCCAGGTACACCTCCCGGCGCTCCCGCCCGAGCAGGCCGTCGTGGACGGGCAGGACGACCTGGGGCGCCACCGCGCGGACGAACTCCACCGTCTCGGCGACCTTGGCCCAGGGCGCGTTGAGGGGGACCGCGAGCACGTCGACCCCTGGCGGGGTGGTGTCGTAGGCGTCACCGGGGTGGAACAGCGTCGTGCCGCCGGCCCGGACCAGCAGGCCGACGTTGCCGATGCCAGGGACGTCGGGGTGGATGACGGCGTGCTGGCCACCCACCACCTCGACGACGAACGGGCCGAGCTCCAGCCGGTCGCCGACCCCGAGAACCTCCGACTGCCCGCCGGCCAGCCGGACGACGTCGGCGGCACCGGCCTCGGCCAGCACGGGGCGCCCGCCCGCGGCGTGCTGGAGGAGCGGGACCAGGTCCGGGTCCAGGTGGTCGGGGTGGGCGTGGGTGACGAGGACGGCCGTCAGCGGCCGCTCGGCGAGGTGCTGGTCCAGGTGGGGGGAGAACGTGCCGGGGTCCAGCACCAGCGCGGCGTCGTCGTGGGTGATGCGCAGGCAGGCGTGGCCGAGGTGCTCGATCCGCATGCGTTCGTCCTACCGCAGCAGGCTGTCGCGCGCCACGCCCGACCTGGTGCCGGCCCGGCCACCTGGCCTACCGTCGTCTGGTCACGTCCCGTCCCTGGCCTCGGCCCGGTGCGGGCCCCCGCGTCCGAGGAGCCCCCCGTGCCAGAGCCCACCGCCACCCCCCCGGTCGCCCAGGTGGACGCCCCGGACGGGGTCCACGTCGTCCCGGGGGCAGCGTCGAGCGCAGGGTCGGGGCCGGCGTCCGGCGCGCCCGCGGCCGAGCTGCTCGCGGGCACCCGCACCTGCCTGCACGCCGTCGTGGAGGCGGTGATGGCCGGACCGCAGCACCGGGCCTCGGGGACCATCCGGCTCGCGGTCGTGCCCGGCGCCATCCAGACGGTGGCCGAGCCGCGCATCCGCCTGGAGCCGACCTGCCTGACCGGTCCGGGCGGTGAGGCCTCGCTGCTGGACACGACGAGCGCCATGGCCCTCGCGGCGGCCGTCGGTGTGGTCGCCGGCGCCCCTGACGGGGTCTACGCCGACACCAGCGGCGTCGAGCTCGACGAGCTGATCGCGGTGGACGCCGACCTGGCCACCGCGCTGCTGGACTGGTTCTCCGTGGGGTCCGCCGGTCTGCTCCTCCACGCCCCCGAGGAACGGGCCGTCCTGTGGCCGGAGCACTTCGACCTCGCCATCAGCGTCGACGGCGTGAACTACGGCATCTCGCCCGGAGACGCCTTCTCCCCCCACCCGTACGCCTACGTGGGCCCCCACGTGCCCGTCGACGACGCGTTCTTCGACGCGCCCTTCGGGGCGTTCCGGACGTGGTCGGAGGTGCCCGACGCCGCCTCGGTCGCCGCCTTCTTCGCCGAGGGCCGCGACCGCGCCCGGCGGGGGCACGGGGCCGACGAGGCGGTGCCCGCGCCCCGATAGGCTCCCCGGCATGCCGCGCATCGTCGTCGAGGTCATGCCCAAGCCCGAGATCCTGGACCCGCAGGGGACCGCGATCACGCACGCGATGGGCCGGCTGGGGTTCGCGGGGCTCGGCGAGGTCCGCATGGGCAAGCGGTTCGAGGTCGTGGTCGAGGCCGCGGACGAGGCGACGCTCACCTCGGTGCGCGAGGCCGCGGACACGCTGCTGAGCAACCCGGTGATCGAGGACGTCGTGGCGGTGCGGGTCCTGGACGAGGGTCCCTGATGGGGGCGGGCACCGTGGCCGAGGGGACCCACATGGCCCGCGAGATCGCCGAGCAGCCTGCGGCCGTCGCGGCCACCTTCGAGGCGCTGCTGCCGCTGCGGGAGGACCTGCGCCGGCTCTTCGCCGGGCGGCGCCACGTCCTGTTCGCCGCTCGTGGCTCCAGCGACAACGCCGCCGTGTACGGCCGCTACCTGCTCGGCGCCCACGCAGGCGTCCGCGGGTCGATGGCGGCCCCGAGCCTGGCGACGCACTACGGGGCGGACGCGCGGGGCGCGGACCTCGACCTCGACGACACGCTCGTGGTCAGCGTCTCCCAGTCCGGGTCCACCGAGGAGATCGTCGCCACCCAGCAGTGGGCGGCCCGGCGGGGTGCCGCCACGGTCGCCGTGGCCAACGTCCCCGGCTCCCCCCTGCTGCGCACCGCCGACCTGCCGCTGCTGACCCTGGCCGGGCCCGAGCTCGCGGTCCCGGCGACGAAGTCCTACCTGTCGCAGCTGGCCGCGATGGTCGTGCTCGGCACAGCCCTCGCGCCGGAGATCACGTCGCTGGACGCGCAGGTGGCCCGCGTGGCCGACGAGATCGCCCGCCTGGTCCAGGCGCAGCGCGGGGTGGACGAGGCGGCGGCGGCGCTCAGCGCCTCGCGCCACCCGCTGGTCAGCGGTCGCGGCCTGGTCATGGGCACCGCGCTGGAGGTGGCGCTGAAGCTGGAGGAGACGTGCCAGCGCCCGGTCCGCGGCCTGTCGTACGCGGACCTGCGGCACGGCCCGATCGCCGTGGTCGACGACGACGTGCTGGCGGTCCTGGTGTCCGCGGCGGACGGGCCGCTGGTGGGGGCGATGACGGAGCTGGCCCGCGACCTGCGGGCGCGCGGTGCCCGGACGGTCGGGGTGGGAGGTGACGCGGCGTTCGCGGCAGGGGTCGACGTCGCCGTCGAGGGACCGGACCTGCCGGAGACGCTGGCGCCCCTGGGTCTGGTGGTGCCGATGCAGCTGGCCATCGAACGGGCGGCGGTGGTCCTCGGCCTGGACCCCGACGCACCCCGGGGGCTGCGCAAGGTCACCGTCACCGACTCCTGACGTGCACGGCGTCAGGCCGCGAGGGGAGCCCTGACCGGCAGCTCGCTGCCCGTGAGGAGCACCTGCAGGGCCCGGTCGTCGACCTGGTTGAGCACGATCGGGGCCAGCAGGTTCGCGGTGGACCCGGCCGCCGTCTCGCCCGCGGTCAGCACGACGAACAGCAGGGCGTCCTCGGCCCGGGCGAGCCCGAGCACGTCGACGTCCTCGTCCGACAGCACGGGGGCGTAGTCGGGGAAGAACGCCCAGGGCGCGCCCAGCAGCAGCGAGACGCCACCGTCCTCCGCCTCGAGGGAGAACAGCACGCCCGACGGTTCGAGCGACCGCAGCCGGTACCGGGAGATCCCGGGCAGGCCCGGCAGGGGGTGGACGAGGGTGACGGCCCGCCCGTCGGTGGCGGTCTGCCCGTCTGTGACGACGCTCATGCGCACAGCCAAGCCGACGTCACCGCAGGAAGTCCAGCAGCGAGGGCTGGAGGACGCGTGCCGTCGCGCCCAGCGCTGCCTGGTAGGCCGTCGACTGCAGCTGCAGCTCCAGGATTGTTCGCGGCAGGTCGATGTCCTCGATCTGCGACTGGGCCGAGCGCAGGGTGATGGCGGCGTCCTCGGCGGTGGCCCTGAGCTTGTCGATCCGGTTGGTGCGGGACCCGACGTCGGACAGGGCGCCGGTGAGCCGTTCCAGCGACGCGTCGAGAACCGTGAGGTGGCTGCCGGAGGTCAGGCCCGACCGGAGGTCGGACACGATCTCGTCCAGCTGGGCGAAGAGGCTGCCGGCTCCCGACCCGAACGCGGCGACGCCGTCGACGTCCACGCGGACGCTGGAGTCTGCGCCGACCCGCCGCTCCACGGTCCCGCCGTCGCCCACGTAGGTACCCGTGGTGTCGAAGGCGACCGGGCCGGCGGTGGTCCCACCGAAGACCGGGCGGCCCAGGTACTGGGTGTTGGCCAGCTCCACCAGGCTGTCGCGGATGCCGACCAGCTCGGCGGCGATGGCCTCGCGCCCCGGCTGCCCCACC
Organism: uncultured Actinomycetota bacterium; assembly: GCA_963759255.1. Taxonomy (GTDB): domain Bacteria; phylum Actinomycetota; class Actinomycetes; order Actinomycetales; family JBBAYJ01; genus Aquipuribacter. The sequence goes on along the minus strand of CAVWYQ010000002.1, from coordinate 2,239,977 downwards.
GAGTCGTTGCCGCCCTGGACGGTGAGGACGCGGGCGCGCGACAGCGCGGTGCTGGCCAGCTGGAGGGCGCTGTCGGCGCTGGTCAGCCACGACGTACCGTTCTCGGCGTTGCGCACGTACTGGGCGTTCGCCGCCCGCTCGCTGCGCAGCTGCATGATGTCGCTGGCGCCGATGGGGGAGTCCGACGGCTTGGCGACCTGCTTGCCGCTGGACAGCTGCTCCTGCAGCCGCGACGAGCGCGCGAGCGAGGACTGCAGGTTGAGGTACGTCGAGTCGGCCATGGCCCGTTGCGTGATCCGGAACATCAGCGACCCACCAGCCCGGTGCGGTTGATCAGGGTGTCGAGGGCCTCGTCGACGGCGGTCAGCATCCGCGCCGCCCCTTCGTAGGCCCGTTGGAACATGACCATGTTGGTGAGCTCCTCGTCGATGTCGACCCCGGAGACCGCCTCTCGGGCGGCCATGACGTCGCCCACGACGACTGCCTGGGCGGTGGAGCGGCGCGTGGCGGCCTGCGAGCGGGCCCCCACGTCGGACACGAAGGCCCGCCAGTCGGCGTCGGGGGAGGCCGGGCCGCGGCCGAGCGCGGCGATCGTGTCGGCGTGGCTGCCGTCCAGCGCGCCGGAGCCGGTGGCGCCCGCAGCGACGTGGGCCGGGTCGGTGACGTCGACCCGAAGCCCGGCGGCGGTGGTGCCCGAGAAGAAGGCCCGCCCCGAGGCCCCGTCCAGCCCGCTGCCCGCGGTGTGCAGCGCGTTGACCCGGGTGGCCAGGCTCTCTGCGGCGGTGTCGAGGGAGGTCATGACGCCCGGCCAGGTGGCGGTCAGGGCGACCAGGGTGGCACCGATCCTCCCGCCGGGGACGTCGACCGGGGCGCCGGCGGTCCCGGTGACGCCCACGGTCCCGCCCGCCTGCACCGCGGCCACGGTGGTGACCGAGGACGGGTCGACCGACAGGGCGGTGACCCGGTCGCCGCGCACCACGGCGGTGCCGCCGACGTAGACGTCGACCACGCCCAGGTCACCGGCCCGGACCGTCGCCCCCGTGAGCTCGCTGAGCCGCTGCACCAGCAGGTCGCGCTGGTCCAGGAGCTCGTTGGGGGTGCCGCCGGCGGCCGAGGCGTCGCGGATCGAGCTGTTGAGGTCGGCGACGGACCTGGCCGTGGCGTTGACCTCCTGCACCAGCAGGTCCAGCCCGGCCCGGTGGTCGGTCCACGCCTGGGCGACGCCCGTGGCGAGCTGGCCCATCGAGTCGGTCACCCCGGCCCCGGCCTGGAGCACCTGGCTGCGTGCCGCGGTCGAGCCCGGGTTGTTCGCCAGGTCGTGGAACGAGGCCCAGAAGGTCGACAGGCGCGCCGTCAGCCCGGTGCTGCCGGGCTCCCCGAGGGTGACCTCCAGGCGGTCCCAGGCGGCGGCGTCCACCGACATGAACTCGGCGGTCGAGCGCTCCTGGCGGACGCGGGCGGTGACGAGCTCCTCGGAGACCCGCTGGATGTCGGTCACGAGCACCCCGGTGCCCGGTCCGTCCCACCGCGAGTGCACGGCGGTCCCGGTGGTGGTCGGGCTCGTCGGGGACAGGTCGACCCGCTGGCGCGAGTAGCCGGGGGTGTTGGCGTTGGCGACGTTGGCGCCGGTGGTGTCCAGGCCGTAGCGCTGGGCCACGATCCCGGACAACGCGGTGGTGAGACCGGAGAAGGTCGACATCAGAGAGCCTCGTCCACGAGTCGGCCCGCACCGTGGCGGGGCATGGGGCGCTGGGCGCCGGGTCCGTACGTCTGCACCGGCTCCTCGACCCCGGCGAGGGCCTCGCTGAGGCTCACCATGCCCTCGTGCAGCAGCCGCCGGTTGGCCTGCGCGAGCTCGGTGATCTCCGCGGTGAGGGCGAGGAACGCCTCGCGGTGGCTGAGCAGCATCCCCGCGTACGGCTCAGGGGCGCTGCGGGCGACGGCCATGAGCGAGGGCCCGGGTCCGAGCCCCAGCTCCATGGCCACGACGTCGGTCTCCAGCGTCCGCACCCGCTCTGAGTCGCGGATCTGCTCCAGGACGGCCTCGACCTCCCGGGTGGCGTGCGCGAGCCAGCGCGCCCGGCCGGAGGAGAGCACGAGCTGCTCCTCCTCGAGCTTGAAGAGCAGCAGCTCGAGCATCTCCCGTTCGCGCCACAGGATGCGGCAGAAGTCGGCGAGTGCCACGGGGGACCTCCTAGTGCACCGGTGGTGACCGGCGGTGAGCGTGACGGCTGTCGTCCGACCGCCGTCCTGGTCCCCGTCCCGTTCGGTCGGTGAGGCCTGCACCTGAGGCCGTTGGGCCGAGCGGAGGACCTCGCAGCCCCATGTCACCCGTCCGGAGCAGGGCGCACCCCCGTTCGGACCCTCAAGCGGCCCCGGCCGCGGGACGAGACCGGTGACGTGCCTCGCCTGATGCCACCGCCAGCCGCCCCCGCCGCTCCTCGGGCGCCCCGGGGCGAGCGCCCGAGCCAGACCGTCGACGCCGCCCTCGTCCTGGCCCACCTGCCCCTGGTGGGCCACTGCGTGGGCGAGCTGATGGGCCGGCTGCCCGGGCACGTCGACCGCGACGACCTGGCCGGCGCCGGCGCCGAGGGCCTGCTGCAGGCGGCGCGATCGTGGCGGGAGGAGCTCGGCGTGCCGTTCACCGCCCACGCCCGCACCCGCATCCGGGGTGCCATCGTCGACGAGCTGCGGGGGGCCGACTGGGCCTCGCGCGGCGCCCGGTCCCGGGCCAGGAAGGCCAACGAGACGACCGAGCACCTGACCGCGGTGCTCGGCCGCAGCCCCAGCACCGCCGAGGTCGCCGACGCCCTGGGCGTCGACTCGCAGCAGGTGCACCGGGTCCGCGCCGAGACCCACCGTTCCTACCTGACCAGCCTGGAGGAGGGGCGGACGGGGGTGGCGGGGTCGATGAGCGTGGCCGACACCGTGCGCGACCCGGCCATGTCTCCGGAGGACCACGTCATCCTCACCGAGCACGTCGGCCGGCTGCACCAGGCCGTCGACATGCTGCCCGCCCGGGTGCGCGAGGCCGTCCGCGGCCACTACCTCGACGGCGAGCCGATGGCCTCGATCGCGGCACGCCTGGGCGTCACGGAGTCCCGGGTGTCGCAGCTGCGGGCCGAGGGCGTCCGGCTGCTCCACGAGGCCATGGCGGAGGAGCCTGACGCCGCAGCCGCAGCAGCTGCCCCGGCGATCCCCGCCCTCCCCCCGCAGACCCGCCGCCGCGCCCCTCAGCAGCCCCGGGCGTACGCCACCGCGGTCGCGGCCGCGGCCGACACACGCAGGAGCATCCGCGTCGGCGCGGCCGCCCTCGACGGTCTGCTGTCCCGCGCTGCTCCGACCGGGTGACCCGGGCGCCGGGACGCTCCCGGCGCTCAGGTCGCCGGCACCACCGCCGATCCCCTCTCTGGCCACGGACGGCCGACACCACCAACCTCACGGAGGAACACACCATGGGTCTTCAGATCAACAACAACATCGCGGCGTTCAACAGCTACCGCAACCTGTCCGTCACGCAGGGCAACATGGAGAAGTCGCTGGAGAAGCTGTCCAGCGGGTTCCGCATCAACCGTGCGGCGGACGACGCGGCCGGCCTGGCCATCTCCGAGGGGCTGCGCTCGCAGGTGGGTGGCCTCAAGCAGGCCGTCCGCAACGCCCAGGACGGCATCTCCGTCGTCCAGACCGCCGAGGGTGCGCTCACCGAGTCCCACGCCATCCTGCAGCGCATGCGCGACCTGTCGGTCCAGGCGTCGAACGACGGCGGCCTGAACACCGAGGCGAAGGGCAACATCCAGTCGGAGATCAACCAGCTCAAGTCCGAGCTGACCCGGATCGCCGACACCACGAAGTTCAACGGCAAGTCCCTGCTCGACGGCAGCTACTCCGGCTCCTTCCAGGTCGGCGCGAACTCGGGCGAGACCATCACGGTCAGCGTCGGGAGCGTCGGCAAGGGCATGGGCTCGTCCGGGCTCGGCATCGCGGGCGTCGACGTGACCGCGGTGGCCGCCAACGCCACGGCCCTGGACACGGCCAACAGCTCGATCGCTGCCGCCAGCACCGCCGCGGTGACGATCCTCGACGCCGGCACGGACTACAGCGACGACGCCAACCAGGCGAAGTTCGACGACCTCAACGGCACGCTGACCGTCGGCGGCAAGTCGCTGGACCTGGCGACCGTCAAGTACGCCGCCGCCGACGACACGTCCGCCGAGCGGATCGCCGCTCTCCAGGCTGCCGCCGACGCCGCCTTCGGGTCCGGCGTGGTGACCGTCGCAGAGGCCTCCGGCGCCGGCCTCTCGTTCACCGGTACCGCTCCTGGCGCCACCCCCACGAACGCCGAGCTCGTCGCGGCCGACGTGACGTTCACCCAGGCGTCCGGCGCGTCGGAGGCCATCGACCTCATCGACGGGGCCATCGAGACGGTGTCCAACACCCGTGCAGAGCTCGGCGCGGTGCAGAACCGGTTCGACCACACCATCAAGAACCTCAACGTCGCCATCGAGAACCTGTCGGCGTCGGAGAGCCGGATCCGCGACACCGACATGGCGCTGGAGATGGTCAACTTCACCAAGAACCAGATCCTGTCGCAGGCCGGCACGGCCATGCTCGCGCAGGCCAACCAGGCCCCCCAGGGCGTCCTGCAGCTCCTCCGCTGATCGAGGCAGACGCTCGACCAGCACCACCTGCACCGTCGGTCGACCGGCCGCCGGGGGGCGCACCTCGCTCCCCGGCGGCCGGGCTCCACCCGCTCGCGTCCAAGGGCGTAGCCGCACCGCCCAGGACACCCGCACCACCCGGTACGTCCCGCACCACCCGGTACGTCCCGCACACCACCTGAGGGAAGGAGCCAACGTTGAGCAGCTTCGGCATCGACGGGCTCGCCAGCGGGCTCGACACCACCAGCATCATCAACCAGCTCATGCAGGTGGAGCGCATCCCCCAGCAGCAGCTGCAGAGCACCTTGCGCGCGCAGACCAGCAGCGTGACCGCCTACCAGGTCGTCGCGAGCCGCCTGAAGTCCGTCACGACCGCCATCGCCGCGCTCGCCAAGGACGCCACCTGGAACGCCAAGGCCACCACCGTCACCGGGACCAGCGCGCAGGTCACCGCCTCCGCCGCGGCCCTCGCCGGCCAGACCACGATCGACGTCAAGTCGCTCGCCACCGCAGCCAGGCTCACCTCCACCGGCAGCCACGCGCTGACCGACGTCGTCGCGCAGGTGCCGCTGACCCTCACGACCCCCGGCGGCCAGAGCGTCACGGTGACCCCTGCGTCGGGCACGCTCCAGGACGTGGTCTCCGCCCTCAACTCCACGGTGGGCGCGGGCGTGGCCGCGGTGGCGGTCAAGGTGGGCGAGGGGGCGTACCGCCTGCAGGTCCGGTCGACGACGACCGGTGCGGGCACCCCCTTCCAGATCCAGGGCCTCACGGCGGCCATGGACCCGGTCGACCCCGGGACGAACGCGGTGTACGAGGTGGACGGCCTGTCGGGCCAGTCGCCCACGAACACCGTGGTGGACCTCGTCCCCGGCGTGACCGCGGCGTTCCAGTCGGCCGGGGTGAGCACGGTCACGGTGCGCGCGGACGGTGGCCGCACGACGGCTGCGGTCAAGGCGGTCGTCGACGCCGTGAACACCGCACTGGACGAGATCGGCATCCAGGGCGTCCGGGACTCCAAGTCCCCACGCGGCCCGCTGGCAGGGGACAGCCAGGTCCGGGCGATCGCGAACAGCCTGGTCCGCGCCGTGGTCGACGGCCTGGGGGGGCGGTCCTCGGCGGAGCTCGGGATCCAGTCCACGCGCGACGGTCGGCTGACGTTCGACGAGGCGGCCTTCACCGCCGCCCTGGCGAAGGACCCGGCCGGCACCCGCGCCCTGCTGGCCCCCGCACCTGCCGCCGTGCCCGCACCCGGCAGTGCCGCAGGCATGCCCGACGGCGGGCTCATGTCCCGGGTCGCCGCCGTGGTGGACCGCGCCACCAAGGCCGACGGCGGGACCATCACCTCCTCGGTGCAGGGCCGCGAGCAGCGGCTCAAGGACCTGCAGACCGCCATCGACTCCTGGGACCGCAGGCTGGAGCAGCGCCGCGAGATGCTCCAGCGGCAGTTCTCCGGCCTGGAGGTCAGCCTCAACAAGCTCCAGTCCCAGTCGTCGTGGCTGGCCGGCCAGCTGTCCGCCCTCCAGGCCAGCTCGGCGGCCAACCGGTGAGCGCCGCAGCCTTCGGGGCCAGGGTGCGACCACCGTCGGCCAGCGCTGCCCGCAACCGCTTCGCCGCCCAGTCGCTGGAGACGCTGGGACCCCACCAGCTCCTGGTCAAGCTGTTCGAGCGCCTCCAGCTCGACATCGCCCGGGCCGAGACCCACCAGCGGGCGGGGGAGCACGTGGCCGCCTCCGAGCAGCTCGTGCACGCCCAGGCGATCGTGTCGGAGCTCATGAGCAGCCTCGACGTCGACGCCTGGTCCGCCGGTCCGCGGCTCATGGGCATCTACACGTTCCTGTTCTCGGAGCTCGTCACCGCCAACCTGCAGCACGACCCCGACCGGACCGCGTCGTGCGGCCGGCTGGTGGCGCCGCTCGTGGACGCCTGGCGGCAGGCCGCCGGCGGCGGCACGGCGCCGGTCGTCCCCTCCCGCGGTCCCGACGACCTGCCGGCGCCGCGCACCTCCGTCGTCGGCTGAGCCGGCCGCATGGGCCTGGTGCGCGGACCAGCAGGACGGACGCCGTCCCCGAGCCCCACCTTCGACGCGGCCTGGGCGCGGGCGCTGGACGAGCTGGAGCTCGAGGTCGACCGGGCGGAGGCGCTGCTGTCCGCGGAGCACGCCCGCACCGGCGAGCCCGGGCACGCGCTCGGCGCCTGGGTCCCGCCCCGGCTGGCGACGCCGCTCCCGGACACCATGGTGGAGCGGGCCGAGCGGCTGCTCGAGCGTCAGCTGCTGGTCGCGGGCCGCCTCGCGGCCGCCATGACGAGCTCCCGGCGCCACCTCGACGTGGTCGAGCGGCTGGTCGACGCAGACCCCCGCCCGATGTACGTCGACCAGGTCTTCTGAGGCCTGCGGGAGCCGCTGGGACCTTCCCGCGGGTGGCGCCACGCCGCGCTGGGTGACTCTCCCACCCGAACGGCCCATTCACCCGGGGGCCCTGGGGGACGAAGCCATCACCGAGCAAGGAATGCTCGCCCCCCGGCCACGGATCGGCCACCTGCACCGCCCGGCAGCACCTGCCCGGGCCGGCGACACCAGGAGACCGACGTGACCGCACACGCACCCGTGTCAGGTGCTGCCTCCGTGACCGGAGCGGCCCTGCTGAGCGCCGTCGCAGGGCTGTCCGCCCGCGGCCGCGCCATCGCCGACAACGTCGCGAACATCCAGACCCCGGGCTTCCAGAGCCGCCGGGTCGCCTTCGAGGACGCCGTCGCGCAGGCCGCCGGACACGGGCGCCGCGGGTTCACGGACAGCACCACCAAGCTGTCCCTGGAGCCGACCCGCCTCGACGGCAACAACGTCAACCTCGACACCGAGACGCTGCAGTCGATCGACACGGGGCTGCGCTACCAGCTGGCGCTGCGTGCGGTCGACGACCGGTTCGGCCTGGTCCGGGCGGCGATCCGCTGATGGCCACCTTCCCCGTGTTCGGCGTCGCCGGCTCCGGCGTGGCGGTCTACCGCAAGTGGCTCGACGCCGTCAGCGACAACATCGCCAACATCGACACCGTCCGCCGCTCCGACGAGGACGCGTTCCAGGCCCGCTACGTCGTGGCCCGCGCCACGCAGCTCGAGCCCGGCATCGGTGGCGTCACGGTCGGCGGGATCGAGCTCGGCAGCGCCGAGGGCCGGCTGGTCTACCAGCCCGACCACCCCTTCGCCGACGCGGACGGCAACGTCCGCCTGCCCGACATCGACCTCGGGAGCCAGATGACGCAGCTGATGATGGCGCAGCGCGGGTACCAGGCGAACCTCAGCGTCGTCGACCGTGCCCGTGACGCCTACAGCGCCGCGATCCAGATCGGACGCAACCAGTGAGCCTCGTGCCGGTGGGCGCCGTGGGTGCCGTCGGCACCAGCCCGGTCGCCGGGGTCGCCGGCGTCGCCGGCGTCAGCGGCCTGTCACCGGCTCTGCCGCCGGTGGCCCCGGACGCGGCCCTCGGGTCCGAGTTCGCCGGCGCGCTGCAGCAGGCCGGGTCCGGGCGGCGCGCGGGCGAGGCGACCATCGGTCGCCTCGAGGACCTCCAGCGCCTGCAGGCCACCGCCGACGACCTGGCCGTCAAGGCCGTCACGGGCCAGCTGCAGGACCCGAGCCAGTACACGATCGCCGCCACCGAGGCCACGCTCGCCACCCAGATGACCGTGGCGCTGCGCAACAAGGCCGTCGAGGCCTACGCCGACATCATGAGGATGCAGCTGTGAGCCCACGCAAGGACGACCCCCGGGGTCGGGCCGGCAAGCAGGCCCGCCGCGCGCAGGCCGCCTGGAGCGAGCTGCCCGCCGCCCAGCGCACCCTGGGCGTCGTGGTGGCCCTCGCCCTGCTCGTCGGGGGCGTCGCCTTCGTGCAGTGGCAGCGCACCCCGTCGATGGGCCCGCTGTTCACCGGCCTGTCGTCGGCCGACGGCGGTGCCGTCGTGGAGCAGCTGCAGGCGGCGGGCGTCGCCTACCAGCTCGCCGACGGTGGCGCGACGGTGCTCGTCCCCGCCGACCAGGTGTACGACCTGCGACTGCGGATGTCGGCGGCCGGTCTGCCCGGCGACGACACGGGCGGCTACTCGCTGCTGGACGAGCAGGGCGTCACCGCGTCGCAGTTCCAGCAGGAGGTCGCCTACCAGCGGGCCGTCGAGGGCGAGCTCGCCCGCACGATCGGCGCCATCGACGGCGTGGACGCCGCGGTGGTCCACCTCGCGGTGCCCAAGAAGGACGTGTTCCTCGACGAGGCCGACGCGCCCACCGCATCGGTCCTGGTGCAGACCCGGACCGGCACGACCCTGGACAAGGGGCAGGTGCAGGCGGTCGTCACCCTCGTGTCGTCCTCCGTGCAGGGCATGACCCCCGAGGCCGTCAGCGTCGTCGACGACGCCGGCACGCTGCTGTCGGCGAAGGCGGGCCTGCCCGGCAGCGGCGGTGGCGGGGCCGAGGCCGCCGGGATGACGGCCGAGTTCGAGTCCCGGGTGACCAGCGACCTGCAGGACCTGCTCGACACGGTGGTCGGCCCCGGGAAGGCGGTGGCCACCGTCAGCGCGGCTCTGGACTTCGACGCGAGCGAGGCCACCACCGAGCGGTTCCTGGCGCCGGAGGACGGCGTCCTGCCGCTGTCGGAGACCACCGAGGGGGAGACGTACTCCGGTGCCGGCGGGGCGGGCGAGGCGGGCGTGCTCGGCCCGGACAACATCGTCGTCCCGAACCTCCCCGCGCCCGGCGACGCCGCCGACAGCTCCTACTCCTCCGCCTCCAAGACCGTGAACAACGCCGTCGGCAAGGTGACCGAGCGGGTCGTGTCGGCTCCCGGCACGGTCGAGCGGCTCAGCGTCTCCGTGGTCGTCGACCGCGACGCGGTGGCCCGCACGGACATGCTCGCCCTGCAGGACACGGTGAGCGCGGCCGTCGGCCTCGACGCCGCGCGCGGGGACGTGGTGTCGGTCACCCAGCTGCCCTTCACCCTCGGGGACGCCGACGCCGTGGCCGCCGAGCTCGAGGCCGCCGCCGAGCAGGCCAAGGCCGCCGAGCAGAAGGACCTGCTCTGGAACGCCGTCCTGGCCGGGCTCGTGCTGCTGGTCGTCGTCATCACCCTCCTCATGGGCGCCCGCCGCAAGCGGCGCGCCGAGCCGGCGGACCTCGGCCTGTACGCGCCGGTCGACGAGGAGCCCGCCGCGCTGCCGGCGATCCCCGCGCCGCGGGTCGAGGCCCCACCGCTGGCGATCGACGCCGAGGCCGCGCAGCTGGCCTCCCTCACCTCCCAGCGTGACGAGGTCATCGACCTCGTGGACCGCGAGCCGGCCGAGGTGGCCGAGCTGCTGCGGAGCTGGCTCGCCGACCGGAGGACCTCATGAGCGTGGTCGCCGACGCCCCTGCCGCGACGCCGGTGCCGGACATGCCGGGCCTGCACAAGGCGGCCGTGCTGCTCGTCATGCTGGGCAAGGACCGCGCCGCCAGCGTCCTCAAGCACCTCAAGGGGACCGACCTGGACGAGCTCGTCGCCCAGGTGGTCCGGCTGCGCAACGTGTCGCCGACCGTGGCCGGGGAGGTCCTCAGCCAGTTCCACTCCATGGCCGTGCGCCAGGGCGTGGTCGGGGCCGGGGGCGAGGGCTACGCCCGTGACGTCCTCGAGCGCTCGCTGGGCAAGCAGGACGCCAGCGACGTCATGAAGCGCATCGCGACCTCGGTCGCCGAGCGTCCGCTGAAGTTCCTGCAGGACGTCGACCCGCAGCAGCTGATGTCGATCCTGCGCGGGGAGCACCCGCAGACCATGGCGGCCGTCCTCGCGCACCTGCGCCCGGACCAGGCCTCGGTGGTCATGGCCGGGCTCACCCCCAACGACCAGGTCGAGGTCGCCCGCCGACTGGCCACCACGGGCCGGTTCCAGCCGCACGCGCTGGTCGTGCTGCAGGACCTGCTCAAGGCCCGCACCTCCTCGGTGCTGCCGCAGAGCCAGGGCGAGGCGCTGTCCGGCGGCCTGCAGTCGCTCGTCGACGTCATCAACCGGGCCGACGCGGCCACCGAGAAGTCGATCCTCGAAGGGCTCACCGAGCACCACCCCGAGCTCGCCGACGAGGTCAAGGCGAGGCTGTTCGTCTTCGCCGACATCGTCGGGCTGGAGGACCGGGCCGTGCAGATGGTGCTGCGCCAGGTCGACTCCGCCGTGCTGGCCACCGCGCTCAAGAGCGTCCCGCCCGTGGTGCGCGACAAGGTGCTGTCCAACGTGTCGGAGCGTGCCCGCCAGGACCTCGTGGACGAGATCGAGGTGCTGGGCCAGGTGCGCCGGGCCGCCGTGGAGGAGGCGCAGGCCTCGATCGTGCAGATCATCCGCTCGCTGGAGGAGTCCGGCCAGCTCGTCGTCCGCAGGGGCGGGGGGGACGACGACTATGTCTGAGCTGGAGGTCCGGCCCTTCGTCCCGGGGAGCCTCACCGGACCGCAGGCGCGTGACGCCGACGACGACCTGGCGCGCGAGCGCTCCGCCCAGGGCGGTCGGCAGTCAGGCTTCGTCACCGGGTACGCCACGGGCTACAGCGAGGGGCTGCGGCGTGCCGCGGAGACCGTGGCCGCGCAGGAGCGGGCCCGCGACGCCGCCTTCACCCATGAGCTGGAGATGCTCCGCGCCCACGCCGCGGCCCTGCTCGTCGGCCTGCGCGCCGCGGCCGTCCAGGTGCAGGACGACGGTGCCGTCGAGGCGCGCGCCATGGCCGAGGTGGTCGCGCGGTGCGCCGCGGAGCTGGCCGAGCAGGCCGTGCTGAGCGCCGCCCCGAGCGCCGACGCGCTGCTCGCGCGGATCCTGCGCGGGATCGGCGACCCCTCGGGGGCTCCGCTCGTCGCCGTCCGGGTCGACCCGCCGGGGCTGCGCGCCCTGGAGCGGGCGGGGGTCCTCCAGGACGGGCTGCCCGCCGGCGTCAGCGTCACCGCCGACCCGTGCCTGGGCCCGGGCGACGTGGTCGTGCGCACGGGGGCCGCGACCGTCTCCGACCTGCTGCGTCCAGCGGTCGCCGCTGCGGCTGCGGCCTTCACGGCGCAGGCCCCGGCATCCGCGCGGCAGGACCCACGGTGAGCACGATCGCCTCCCGCCGGGTCGAGGCCATCCTGGCCCCCCGGCTGGCCCGGGCGGCAGCGGCCGGCGCGCCGGAGCGCACCGGGCGCCTGAGCGCCGTCCTCGGCCTCGGCGTCGAGGTCGACGGTCTGGACGCGTCCATCGGTGAGACCGTGCTGCTGGGCGAGGCCGGGCAGTCGTCCCCGGGTGTCGTCGAGGCCGAGGTGGTCGCCGCCCACGGCAGCCGGCTCAGCTGCACGCTGCTGCGTCGGACCACCGGGCTGGCCGTCGGTGCGGTCGCGCGCGCCTCCGGGACCCGCGCCCAGGTGCCGCTCGGCCGCACCCTGCTGGGCAGGGTCCTGGACCCGACCGGGGCGCCGCTGGACGGTCTGCCCGCCCCCGAGGTGACGGCCTGGGGCGAGGTCCACACCGAGGCGCCGTCGCCGCTGTCGCGAGGCCGCATCACCACCCGGCTGCCGCTGGGGGTCCGCGTCCTGGACGCCTTCACCCCGGTCGGCCGGGGCCAGCGCCTCGGCGTCTTCGCCGGGTCCGGCGTCGGCAAGTCGTCCTTGCTCAGCATGATCACCCGGAACAACGAGGCCGCCGTCACCGTGATCGCCCTGGTGGGGGAGCGTGGCCGCGAGGTGCGGCAGTTCGTGGAGGACGACCTCGGCCCCGAGGGCCTGGCCCGCGCCGTCGTCATCGTCTCCACCTCCGACGACCCGCCCCTGCTCCGGCTGCGAGCCGCGTTCGCCGCCACCCGGATCGCCGAAGGGTTCGCGGCCGAGGGCGCCGACGTCGTGCTCCTCATGGACTCCCTCACGCGCGTGGCCACGGCCCAGCGCGAGGTCGCCCTGTCGGCGGGGGAGCCGCCGGCCACCCGTGGGTTCCCGCCCTCGGTGTTCACCATGCTGCCCCGTCTGCTCGAGCGCGCCGGGCCGCTGCGCGTCGGCTCCATCACGGGCGTCTACACGGTCCTCGTGGACGGTGACGACCACAACGAGCCGGTCGCGGACGCCGTGCGCGGCCTCCTGGACGGCCACGTCGTCCTGGACCGCCGGATCGCGACGGGCGGGCGCTTCCCGAGCGTCGACGTGCTGGGGTCGGTCTCACGCCTGGCCGTGCAGGTCAGCACCCCGGACGAGCTGCGGTCCGCGTCGCGGGTCCGGCGGATGCTCGCCGCGCACCGCGACGCCCGCGACCTGGTCGAGGTCGGCGCCTACGTCAGCGGCACCAACGCCGACGTGGACGCGGCCCTCCGGCTGCAACGGCCGGTCGAGGAGTTCCTCGCCCAGGGGCTGTCCGAGCCGGCGCCCGCCTGGGAGACCAGCCGGATGCTCATGGCCATCGCCCAGTCAGCGGGTGCCGCCGCATGAGCCTGACCACGCTGCTGGGGCTGCGGCGCACCGCCCGCGCCGCAGGCGAGCGCGACCTCGCAGCCGCTGCCGCGGTGCGCGCGCGTGCCGAGCGCACCCGCGCGCAGGTGGTGGGCCGCCTGCACGGGGACCCGCGCCTCGAGGGCTCCGCGGGTGACCCCCGGCTGCTGCTCGCGCGTCGCGCCGGGCTGCTGGCGGACCTCTCACGTGCCGACGACGCCCTCGCCGCGTCCGTCCACGAGGAGGAGCTGCGCCGGGTTCTCGCGGCGCAGGCGCGGATGCGGCTCAAGGCGGTGCAGCGGCTGCAGGAGCGCCGCGACGCCGACGAGCGGCGAGAGCGGGACCGCCGTGAGGCCGTCGAGCTCGAGGACGTCGTGGTAGCCATGAGGGCGTCGCGCGGGCTGCACCGTCAGGCCGGCCCCCACGAGGGAGCGGGGGACCTCTCGTGAGCGTCGTCGAGGTGCACGCCCGGATGACGTCCATCGTCAGCCGGATCGACGGGCTGGCGACGGGTCGTGCCGGGGTGGACCCCCTGCTCCTGGAGGCCTTCGAGTCCCAGATGCGGTCCGCGGCAGCCGGGCTGGGCCCGTCCGGGACCGCCGCGGGCGGGACCGGTGCTGCGCCGACGTCCGCGCTCCCGGCTGCTGGCGGTCCCAACGGTCTCGGCGGTCTGTCGGCGACGCCGTCGGTCCGTGGGGCGGCGGCCGACGCGGCCGGTGCGTCGTCCGGCGCGGCGGGGGTGCAGGCCACGGCCCGCCCCGCGTGGGCCTCGACCGGCGGCGACCTGGCCACCATCTTCGCCGAGGCCACCGACCGGTACCGGCTGCCCGCGGGCCTGCTCTGCGCCGTCGCCCGGCGTGAGTCCGGGCTCCGGGTGGACGCCGTCAGCCCGGCGGGCGCCCGGGGGCTCATGCAGCTGATGCCGGGGACCGCCCGCGAGCTGGGCGTCGACCCCATGGACCCGGTGCAGGCGGTCGACGGCGCCGCCCGCTACCTGCGGGCCCAGCTGGACACCTTCGGATCCCTCGACCTCGCCCTCGCCGCCTACAACGCCGGGCCTGGTGCCGTCCGCCGGCACGGCGGGATCCCGCCGTACGCGGAGACCCGCGCCTACGTGACGGCCATCACCTCCGCCCTCCAGACAGGACGAGCAGCATGAGCATCCGGACCGCCCCCACGGCCCCCGCCCGCGTCGAGGACGTGGCCCCCGCCCGGGGGGCCCGCTCCGGGGTCGGGAGCGACGCCTTCGACCGCATCCTGCGTCACGCCCGGCACGACGGGCGGCCCGGTCCCGAGGGGCCGACGGCAGCACCCGCCCGGCCGGCGTCGCGGCGGCCGCTGCCTGCTGCACAGCCTGTCCGGCCGGCGGCGAGCCACGACCAGCCGTCGGACCACCCGGTGCGTGGCGCGGCCCGACCGCGCGTGCCGTGGGCGGGGGAGCAGGGCACCCGCCCCGTCGAGGGCCGCGACAGCGCCGGGACGACCCGCGCCCGGACGCAGCCGGAGCAGGAGCCACCGGTCGCTGCCACCGGCGGGCCGACCCCCCTCAGCCCTGCGACGCCGGCCATGACCGTAGGCCCCGCAGTGGTGGGCACGGCCGGCGCCGAGGTGCCGAGCACCCTGGCCGGCGCGAGCCGCCGGGAGGCCGCCTCCGCCGTCACGACGCAGCCGGCAGGCGCGCCCTCGGGGACGTCGGTCGCTGCCGACCCCGCCGCCGCCAGCGCCACCACCGCCGCCTCCGCCGCTGCCGCTGCCGCCAGCGCCAGCGCCACCGCCGCTGCCGCCAGCGCCACCGCCGCCTCCGCCACCGCCGTCGCCCCCGTGGCCGGCGCGACCCCGGACACGGCGGCGGTCTCGGGGCCGGGGGCCGGTGTCCTGCCCGGGACGGCCGAGGTGCGTCCCGGGACGGGCTCGACGTCCGACGCCTCGGCCGCGACCACGGCGTCCGCAGCACGGGCTCCTGGCGCCACGGCCCTGACCGGCACCGTGACGTCCGATCCTCCCGGGCCGACGGATGGCGACGGGGTGGTGGTCAGCGCGTCCGCCCCTGCTGCGGGAGCGGCAGAGCGCGCCGGCACGGTCGGAGCCTCTGACGTCGCTCGGGACAGCGGCAGGACCCTGGGGGCGACCCTGGCCAACGGGACGACCGGGACGACCGGGACGACCGGGACGACCGGGGCTGCTGCCCCCGTCGCGCCGGCTGCGCCTGCGGCGCCTCCGGTGGCCGTGGCTCCCTCCCCTACGCCCGGTCCTGCGGTGGCCGCACCGCCCGCGGGGGCCACCACGCCTGCGGGGACAGCCACGCCTGCGGGTGCCGCGTGGTCGACAGCCACCGCCGTAGGCGACCCAGCCCAGGCCGGCCTGCCCGACGGCGCCAGCCAGACGGTGTCTGCTCCGGTTCCTGCGGCCGGCACCGGGTCCGCGGGCGCGGCAGCCGCACCGTCCGCGTCCGTGTCCGTGTCCGCGTCCGCGTCCGCGTCCGCGTCGACGACCGCGACCGCAGGAGCTGCCGTCGCCGCAGCCGCGACCGGCGCGGCCGCCGCCACGGCCCCCGGTGCGTCCTCGACCGCAGCCGCGACCGGCTCGCCGGCAGTCGCCGCAGTCGTCCCGGGCGGTCCAGGTGCCACCACGGCACAGGGCTCCGACCCGGGTCTCGGGCAGGGCGCGCGCGACGGTTCCGACGCTGCCGCTGCGGCGTCGCCGGCGAGCGGGGCGGCAGGGTCAGCGACCACCGCCACGACGCCGACCGCCACGACGCCGACCGCCATGACGCCGACCGCCATGACGCCGACCGCCACGACGCCGACCGGCATGACGCCGACCGCCGCGGCACCGGGCCCGGGGCCGGGTCCTGCCCTGCTTCCCGCCGCGTCGATCGGGCCGGTGACCCTGCAGCAGCTCGGCGCCGTGGCCACCGCCACCCGGGCCCGGCTGGCCGCCTCCCGCATCGGCGAGGTCACCCGGCTCGTGGTCCACCTCTCCCCGGAGCACCTCGGCCCGGTGAGGATCACCGCGGAGCAGACGTCGTCCGGGGTGCGGGTCGACCTGGCCGGCGGTGACGACACGGTCCGGGAGGCCCTCCGCGGCGCCCTGGACGACCTCCGCCACCAGCTGGACCCCGGCACCTCCGGTCGCCAGGACCCGCGAGAGGCAGGGCGGTGGGCCACCGGCCACGACGGCGGCGACGGGCGCCGTACGCCCTCGCCGCGGCCCCCGACCGGCCCCGAGGTCGTGACGTCGGACACCGGCCCGCGGTCCCGTCCCCTGGGCACGGCCGTAGGGCACCGGGGGGTGGACGTCCGTGCCTGACCCGACCGCCGGGCCCAGGTCCGTGCCGCTCAGGCCGCGCCCGCGCCCCGCCGACACCTCATGAGCGTCCGGCCTGCTCCACCACCCACCACCTACCAGCAGACCACGGAAGGACCGCGATGAGCGTCCCCACCATCGGCAGCCCGGCGTTCCCCGCCTGGGTGCCGCCGAGCGCCACCGCCTCTGCGTCCGGCTCCGAGCTGGGCAAGGACGCGTTCCTCAAGCTGCTGGTCGCCCAGCTGCGGTACCAGGACCCGATGAACCCGGCCGAAGGTGCGGAGTTCATCGCCCAGACCGCCCAGTTCACGCAGGTCGAGAAGCTCCAGGAGGTGGCCGACGCCAGCTCGGCGTCGCTCCAGCTCCAGCAGCGCTGGGGGGCCGGGGCGACCGTGGGGCGGCAGGTGGACTACCTGGGCCCGGACGGCCTCACCGCCACCGGCACCGTCACCGCCGCCGTGTTCACCGCCGAGCAGCCCGTGCTGCGGGTGAGCACCGCGACAGGGAGCACCCAGGTGCCCTTCGCCGCCGTCCAGGCGATGCGCGACGTCGCCGCCCCGACCACCACACCGACCACCACACCCACCACCAGCGCGACCACGGCCTGAGGCCGAGCCCCACCACAGCCAGCCCGCCCACCCGCTCCACGACCTCAGGAGGTCACCGTGCTCCGTTCCATGTTCTCCTCGATCAGCGGTCTCCGCGCGCACCAGACGATGATGGACGTCACCGGCAACAACATCGCCAACGTCAACACCGCAGGGTTCAAGGCCTCGCAGACCCTGTTCCAGGACACCCTCAGCCAGCTGCTCCAGAACGCGTCGGCCCCCACCCCCGAGCAGGGCGGCACCAACCCCGCTCAGGTGGGGCTCGGCACGCGGGTCGCCGGGATCTCGACGAACTTCGGTCAGGGCGCCGCCCAGACGACCGGCCGCAGCACAGACCTGATGATCTCCGGCGACGGCTTCTTCGTCGTCGACACCGGCAGCGAGAGGCTCTACACCCGCGCCGGCTCCTTCAGCTTCGACGGGGGCGGCCGCCTGGTGACCAGCGACGGCTCACTGGTCCAGGGGTGGCCCGCCACCGCCGGGGCCGTCGACACCAACAGCCCGCTCGGTCCGCTGACCCTTCCCATCGGGGTGCTCATGCCCCCGGCGGCCACCTCGACGGTGACCATGGGTGGCAACCTGCCCGCCGACTCCACCAGCACCACCCCGGTCACCACCGCGATCGACGTGTACGACGCCCAGGGCACCGCCCGGACCGTCACCGTGCAGTTCACCCAGGTCAGCGCCACCGAGTGGGACATCTCCGCCACCGAGGGTGGCGTCACCACGACGTCGACGCTCACGTTCGCCGCCGACGGCACCACCCCGACGCCGGCCAGCCTGGTCGTCGGCGCCCTCACCCTCGACATGGCGGGGATGACCGGGTACTCCGGCACCAGCAGCGCCAAGGCGCTGAGCCAGGACGGCTACGCGGTCGGCACCCTGAGCTCCTTCGGCGTGGGCCCCGACGGTGGCCTGGTCGGGGTGTTCTCCAACGGCCGGCGGGAGACGCTCGGCCAGCTCGCCCTGGCGACCTTCGACAACCCCACCGGTCTGGAGAAGACGGGCAGCTCGATGTACCGGCCCAGCTCGAACACCGGCGAGCCGAGGATCGGCGTGGCCGGGGACGGCCGGGGCACCCTGAGCGGCGGCATGCTGGAGATGAGCAACGTCGACCTCGCCCAGGAGTTCACCAACCTGATCATCGCCCAGCGGGGGTTCCAGGCGAACAGCCGCGTGATCACCGCCTCCGACGAGCTCCTCCAGGACCTCGTCAACATGAAGCGCTGACGGCCGGGGCGGGTCGCGCGCACGCGCGGCCCGCTCACCCGTCCGGGTCACCGCAGGCTGCCGGGCTCATCCGTCCGGCGGCACTGCCGATCCAGCACCAGTACCCCGCGCCACGGAAGGCGCGCCCACACCATCCACGGACGGACAGGCGACGTGATTCGACTGACGAGGCTCAACGGGAGCGTCTTCTCGCTCAACCCGGACCTGATCCACCGGGCCGAGGAGACCCCCGACACCGTGCTCACGCTCATCGACGGCAGCCGCTACCTCGTGGTGGAGCCGCTCGAGGAGGTCATCGGCCTGGTCGTCGACTACCGCGCCCGCGTCATCGCCCAGGCGGGTCTGCTCGGCGAGGCCGGGCCGCGGCACGACCTGGTCCGCGACCAGGACCACCGCCACCTCCCCGACCTGGGCCTCGACCCCGGCCCCGACCCGGACGAGGAGGACCAGGACCAGCACCAGGACGGCGAGCCCGGCCACGCCGGGGTGCCGAGCACCGGTGCCTCGGTCGTCCGGCTGCGGTCTCGGAGGGCCTGATGGACCCGATCACCCTCGTCGGCATCGTCGCGGCGTTCGCCGCCATCTTCACCTCGGTGGTGATGGAGGGCGGCAACCCGCTGGCGATGTTCCTCCTGCCGCCCATGCTGCTCGTCCTCGGCGGCAGCATCGCGGTCGCGCTGGCCGGCAACACCCTCGGCGACGCGGGCCGCTTCGGCAAGGACCTCGTCAAGGCCATGACGGGCAAGATCGCGAAGCCGAGCGCCTCGCTGGAGACCCTGGTGTCGTTGGCGGAGCAGGCCCGGCGCGAGGGGCTGCTGGGCCTGGAGGACGCGGCCAGCAACCTGCCCGACCCGTTCCTCAAGGAGGCGCTCGAGCTGGCCATCGACGGCACGGACCCGGAGGACCTCCAGGACGTGCTGTTCGGCAAGATCGAGGCCAAGCGGGCCTACGACAAGGTGGGGGCGAAGTTCTTCGCCGACATGGGCGCCTACGCCCCGACCCTGGGAATCGTCGGCACCGTCATGGGCCTGGTCCACGTGCTGGAGAACCTGTCGGACCCGGAGTCGCTCGGGCACCTCATCGCCGCGGCCTTCCTCGCCACCCTGTGGGGCGTCATGAGCGCCAACGTGATCTTCCTGCCGATCTCGGCCCGGCTCAAGCGGCTCTCCGAGCTGGAGATCTCCAGCATGGAGGTGGTCGTCGAGGGCGTCCTGGCCATCCAGTCCGGCGCCAGCCCGCGCGTCGTCGCCCGCAAGCTCGGCAGCCTGCTGCCGCCGGGCGCAGACAAGGCCGCGGCCAAGGCGAAGGCGGCCTGAGGTGTCCGGGCACAAGGGCCGCCGGGGCGGGCACGAGGAGGAGCACGAGAACCACGAGCGCTGGCTGATCTCCTACGCCGACATGATCACGTTGCTGATGGTCCTCTTCGTCGTCATGTTCGCCATCAGCAACGTCGACCAGAAGAAGTTCGCGGAGCTGAGCTCCGGCCTTGCGGCAGGGTTCGGTGCGCCCAGGTTCGTCGCGCTGGACGGGGCGCAGAGCCCGCTCTCGGGGGCCGGCCCGCTCATCGACCCGATCCAGGTGGTCATCACCCCGGTCGGCCCCCCCGGTGGTGACGCCGTGGACCCGTCCCTGGAGGAGGAGAAGGACCCGCAGGAGGTCGCCGACGACCGGGCGGCCGCCGAGGCCGAGCTCGCCCGCCTCGACGCGGTGCAGGCGGAGGCAGAGGCGGCGCTCGCCGCTCAGGGCCTCCAGGACCGGGCCGGCTTCCGGATCACCACCGACGGCCTGGTGGTCGTGCTGTTCGCCGACGACGTGTTCTTCGCCAACGGCAGCGCCGTCATCGAGCCCACGGGCGAACGGGTGGTCGACACCCTGGCGCCCGTCCTCGCGCGTGCGGGCGGCCCGGTCAGCGCCGAGGGACACGCCAACCACATCCCGGTCAGCGCGGGCTCCATCTACCCCAGCAACTGGGAGCTGTCGGCCGCACGCGCCGCCACCGTGGCGCGGCGCATGGTGGAGGTCGACGGGTTCGCCGCCGAGCGCGTCAGCGCCACCGGCTACGGCGACACCCGCCCGCTGGTGCCGGTCGCGGACCCGGCCTCGGTGACCACGAACCGGCGGGTCGACCTGCTGCTGCGCTCCACGGCGCCGGCGGAGGTCCGCGAGCTCCTCCCGACCCTGGCGGCGACCCGCTCATGACCGCTGACGCCCCCACCAGGACCACCAGGACCACCAGGACCACCAGGACCACCAGGACCACCAGGACCTCGACCCGGCACGCACTGGAGATGTGAGACATGGCCGTCACCGACCGCGCCCTGACCGGCGGCAAGTCCGTCCCCGACCAGCGGAAGAGTGGTGCCCCGCTGGGCACCGACGACGACGCCCCGAAGAAGGGCGGCAGGAAGAAGCTCGTCATCGGGGCGGTCGTGCTGCTCGTCGCCCTCCTGGCAGCCGGGGCGGGCGCGTTCTTCATGCTGAGCAACGGCGGGGCCGAGGACGCCGCGGCGACGGAGGCCGCAGAGGCCGCCGAGCCCGAGTACGAGCCCGGCCTCGTCGTCCCGCTGGAGCCGATCACCATCAACCTCGCCGACGGCCGCTACCTGCAGGTCGGCATCGCCCTGCAGGAGGCCCTGGCCGAGGGGGGCGGGGAGCACGCCGAGACCGACGGCAGCCAGGCCCTCGACATCCTCATCAGCCACCTCTCCGGACGGCAGATGTCGGAGCTCGCCGCGCCCGAGGGGCGCGAGGCGGTCAAGCAGGAGCTCGTGGAGGAGATCAAGCACGCCTACCACGACCACGTCTACGACATCTACTTCACGTCCTTCGTCATGCAGTGACCCCGGGGTGACCCGCACCAGGGCGGGACCTGGCCCGGACGTGACCCGGACGCGACCCGGGCGGTGACCCTGCGCTGACCCGTTCCTCCGGACGAGCCGCTCAAGGTCCCACCCGTCCGGCCGATGAACACCGCGTGCCGACAGACACCGGAGCCAGGAACGCGAGCCGACGCCGCGGCGGCCGGCCAGGCTCGGGTGAGCCCGAGGCGTACGACTTCCGGCGACCCACCAAGCTGTCGCGCGAGCACGCCCGGGCGCTGCAGGTGGTCGCGGAGACGTTCGCGCGGCAGTGGGCCACGCAGTTCTCCACCATGCTCCGCGACGGGCAGGTCGAGCCCGGCTCGGTGACGCAGTCCACGTACGGCAAGTACGTCGCCGCGCTGCCCGCCCCCTCGCTGCTCGCGGTCGTGGGTTCGGAGGAGCTCGGCGACTTCGTGCTCCACCTCGACCACGACCTCGCGATGGCCGCCGTGGACCGCCTGCTGGGCGGACGCGGAGAGACCCAGCAGCCCGCCCGTCCCGCCACCCAGCTGGAGACCGCGCTGCTGCGGAGCCTCCTCGACCGGGTGGTGGCCGAGCTCCCGTACGCCTTCGCCCCGCTCGGTGCGCTCACCCCCGCCGTGGCCAGCCTGGAGACCAACCCGCAGTTCGCGCAGGTGGTCGGCCCCTCGGAGGCGCTCGTGGTCATCGACTTCGGGGTGACCATCGGCGACGTCTCGAGCACCGCGACGCTCGCCATCCCCTACACGTCCCTCCAGCCGCTGCTCAACCCCGACGGCTCCGACGAGCGGACGGCCACCAAGACCAACCCCGCCGCCCAGCAGGGGCTGTCCGAGGTGCCGATGACCGTCGGCGCCCGGATGCGCGGGATCACGATGTCCTCCGACGAGGTCCTGGCGCTCGCCGTGGGCGACGTGGTCCGCCTCGGCCACCCCGCCGACACCCCCCTGCTCATGGTCGCCGGGGAGCGCGCGTTCGCCCGCGCCGTGCCTGCCAACCGCCGCAACAAGCTCGCCTGCCTGATCGTCGACCCCCGGAAGGACCGCTCGTGACCAGCTCACCGACCGCCCGCCCCACCGTGACCGACCCCGCGCTGAGCGCGGCCTCCGCCGCGGCGGCGGTGCTCCCGCTCGGTGGCCCGGTCTCCCCGGTCACGGCCGCGCTGGACGAGCTGGCCGGCCTGGACTCCCACGTCGCGGTCACCGCCCGGTACTCCGGGGCGGCCGACGGCACCGTGGCGGTCGTCCTGTCCGGCGGGGACCTGCTCGCCCTGTCCGGCGGGGAGTCCGTGGACCCGGAGTGCTGCCGCCCCGCCCTCGAGGCCGCGGCCACCGCCTTGGGCCCGTGCGTGCTGTCCACGCTCGACACGGTCTCGGCCCCGACGATGCTGGAGACCCTGCGGGCTGCCGGCGACGGGGCCCACCTGGCGCGCCTCGGCGACGACCCCGCCGACGCCGTCCACGTGGTCGTCCTCACCGACGCCCCGCCTGCCGCCGACGTACCGGCGCCGCGGCGGGCGCCAGACGCCGAGGCGCCCGCCCCGGAGGCGACCGGCCAGGCGACCGCCGCCGTGAGCGCCGGCGACATCGCCCGCGGCATGGGCATGCTCCGTGGCGTCCACATGGAGGTCACCGCCGAGATCGGACGCACGAGGCTCACCGTCCAGGAGCTGCTCGAGCTCGCCGCCGGCTCGGTGGTGGAGCTCGACCGGCCGGTGGGCAGCCCTGCTGACCTGCTGGTCAACGGGCGGCTGTTCGCCCGGGGCGAGGTGGTCGTCGTCGACGAGGACTTCGCCCTGCGCATCACGGAGATCATCGAGCCGGACGACGTCGGCTGATGGAGACCGCACAGCTGGTGCTGCGCGGTGCCGGGGGTCTGCTCGCCGTCCTGGGCACCCTGTGGGTGTGCGTCCGCGTGGCCAAGGCCCGGGGCGGTGCCGCAGGGGCCGTCCCCGCGGTGCGGCTCCGGGTCCTCGCCCGCGCCTCCCTGGGCCGGCACGCGAGCATGGTGAGCGTCGACGTGGGGGACAGGATCCTCGTCGTCGGCGTCGGTGAGCACGGTGTCCGGCTGCTCGCCGAGCAGCCGGCACCGGTCCTGCCGGTCTCGGCGGAGGAGTACGTGGAGTTCGGCCTGGACGGGCGGCCGCTCGACCCCGCCGCGGCGGTCGGACCTGGCGCCACCGGCGTCCCTGCCCCCCGCAGCGCCCTGGCCGGCTCCCTCGTCGACCGCGCCACCTGGCGGGCCGTCGTCTCCGCCGCGCGTGACCGGACCGTCAGGCGGTGACCGCCGTCGCGCGTCCGACCGGCGTCAGCCTGCGTCCCGGCGTCCGGGCCCAGGTCGTCGTGCTCGTGCTCGCGCTGCTGGTCGTGCTGCTGGTGGTGCTGCTGCCCGCCGTGGCCGCGCACGCCGCCACCGGACCCGTCGACCCGGTGGCGCCGACCGCCCCCACCCCACCGGTGGAACCGTCGGTCACCGCCCCGGGGGGGACGGTGAGCATCGACGTCAACGGCCCCGACGGGACCCCGGCCTCGGCCATCGTCCTCATCCTCGCCATCACCGGGCTGTCGGTCGCACCCGGCCTGCTCCTCATGACGACGGCGTTCACGAAGATCGCCGTGGTCCTCGCCCTGACCCGCAACGCGATCGGCCTCGCGATGACCCCGCCGAACCAGGTGCTCATCGGTCTCGCGCTGTTCCTCACGCTGTTCGTGATGACGCCGACGCTCACCGAGGTCAACGACATCGCGGTGCAGCCCTACCTGGCGGGGACGATGACCGTCACCGACGCCTTCTCCACCGGCCTCGGGCCGCTGCGCGAGTTCATGCTGGCCAGCACCCGCCCGGAGGAGCTGGCGCTCATCACCCGGGCCGCCGACCTGGACCTCCCGTCCTCGGCGGCCCAGGTCCCGATCACCACGCTGGTGCCCGCGTTCGTGCTGTCGGAGCTGCGGTCGGCGTTCATCATCGGCTTCGTCATCTTCGTGCCGTTCCTCGTCATCGACCTCGTGGTCTCCAGCGCCCTCATGAGCGTCGGCATGATGATGCTGCCGCCGGTGATCATCTCGCTGCCGTTCAAGATCCTGCTGTTCGTGCTCGTCGACGGCTGGGGGCTGGTCGTCCGGGCCCTGGTCGGGAGCTACGGGTAACCGCGATGACCGATGCCGTCGTCATCGAGATCGCCCTGGCCGCCCTCCTGGTGGGCGCCAAGCTCGCCGCGCCCGTGCTGCTCGCCGCGCTGGTGGTCGGCTTCGTGGTGTCGCTGCTGCAGTCGGTGACGCAGATGCAGGACCCCGCCCTGGCGTTCGTCCCCAAGCTCGTCGCCGTCGGGGCCTGCCTGCTGCTCTTCGGCGGCTGGATGATCGCCGAGATCACGGGCTTCACCACCGAGCTGTACCTGCGCATCCCGGACCTCGTCCGAGGCGGCTGAGGGTGGTCCTCGACGTCCCCAGCGACGCACTGGCCGCCCTGCTCCTGGGGTCCCTGCGCGTCGTCGGCTGGCTCGTGGTGGCGCCGCCGTTCGCCGGTCGGGGTGTGCCGGCGCCCGCCAAGGCGCTGCTGTCGGTGGCGCTGGCCCTGCCGCTGCTTCCGGCGCTGCGTGCGGACCTGCCCCCGCTGGAGCTCGGTCCGTTCGTCGCGGCCGCGGTGGTGCAGCTGCTCGTGGGCCTCTCGCTCGGCTTCGTCTGCTACCTGCTCTTCCAGGCGTTCCGGTCCGCCGGAGACATCGTCGACACCCTCGGCGGCTTCGCGCTGGCGGCCGCGTTCGACCCCCTGAACCAGAACCAGGCCGCGGTGATCGGCCGGTTCCAGGGCATGCTCGCCACGACGCTGCTGCTGGTCACCGACGGGTGGCTCGTGGTCTGGCACGGCTTCTTCCGCAGCTTCGAGGTGCTGCCGCTGGGCACCACGTTCGACACCGCCGTGGTCGCCTCCGCCGTCACGGACGGCATCGGGACGATGGTGATGTCGGCGGTGCAGATCGCGGCGCCGATGATCGCGGTGCTGTTCGTCGCCGACGTCGGGCTGGCGCTGGCCAGCAGGATCGCGCCGCAGCTCAACGCCTTCGCCCTGGCGTTCCCGCTCAAGATCCTCCTGACGCTGACGCTCATCGGCTACACGTTCGTCGCCCTGCCCGGGCTGGTCACCGGCACCGCCGACCGCATCGGCGCCACCCTGCTCCAGCTGGCCAGCTGATGGCGGGCGGTCACTGATGGCCTCCGGAGGTGGCGGTGGGGAGAAGACCGAGGCCCCGAGCGCGAGGAAGCTCAAGCAGGCCAAGGACCAGGGGCAGACGCCCCGTACGCAGGACCTGTCCAGCTGGGCCTCCATCGCCGCCATGGCCGTCACCGCGCCCGCGGTCGTCGCGGTGGGGTACGACAGGCTCGCGGCCGCGCTGCTGCGGGTCGACGAGGTCGTCGCCGACCCGGAGCCGCGGGTCGCCCTCGACGTCCTGGTCGACTCGGTGGCGGCGAGCATGCTCGTGCTGGTGCCCATGGTCGGGGCCGCGCTGCTGGCCTCGGTCGCCGCCTTCGCCGTCCAGGGCGGGATCCACCTCGCCTGGCCCAAGCTCAAGCCGGACCTGAAGCGGCTGGACCCGGTCGCGGGCATCAAGCGCATCCTCGGGCCGATGACCTGGTGGGAGGCCGCCAAGACCACCATCAAGGCGGCCGCGCTGGTGCTCGTCACCTGGTGGGCGGTCAGCCGGATGGTGCCCTCGCTGATGGGTGCCGGTGAGATGTCCCTGGGGACGACCGTGGACACGATGCGCGAGGCGCTGCGGACCCTGCTCCAGGTCGCGGTCGCCGTCGGGATCGTCATGGCCGCGGCCGACTTCGTCGTGCAGAAGCGCAAGTCGCTCAAGGACCTCCGGATGAGCAAGCAGGAGGTCAAGGAGGAGAACAAGACGATCGAGGGCAACCCGCTCATCAAGCAGGCGATCCGGTCCAAGCAGCTGCAGGTCAGCCGCAACCGCATGATGTCCGCCATCTCGCAGGCCGACGTGGTCGTCGTCAACCCCACCCACTACGCGGTCGCGCTGCGGTACGAGCCCGGCGCGGGACCGCCGCAGGTGCTCGCCAAGGGCGTCGACCTCGTCGCCGCCCGCATCCGCGAGCGCGCCACCGAGCACCGGGTGCCCATGGTCGAGGACGTCGCCCTGGCCCGCGCGCTGCACGCGGCGTGCGAGGTCGGGGACGAGATCCCCGGCGAGCTGTTCGAGGCCGTCGCCCACGTCCTCGCGTTCGTCATGTCGCTGCGGGCCAGGGGCAGCGCCGCGGGCGTCCACACCGACAGCCGGCGCCGCGGTGGCACGCCGGACGGGGAGCAGCTGCGCAAGGACCGGCGGCGGCGGCGCCGTCAGCCGGCGGGGCCGCCACGACCCGCGCCCGCGGCGTCCTGACCTGGCCGGGGCAGGCTCAGCCGTGCTGGGCCCTGCGGCCGCGGCCGTCGCAGCCCGCGGAACCACGTCATGGAGGAGCGGCCGACGAAGGCGTTGCCCACGACGGCGCGACCAGCGGCGGTCCGGCAACCCTGACCACGGCACGGCCACGGCCCGCCGTCTGCCACGTGCCAGCCCTAAGGTTCGGCGCCCCGTCTGCCGAGGAACTCTGGGCCAGGACGGCGACCGCACGGCCACGGACAGGCCGGCACCCCCACCAGACCCCGGAAGAGGTCGTGTGAAGTCGTCGGATATCGGCCGGTACGCGGTGCCCGTGGGCGTCGTCGGGATCGTGCTGCTGCTCGTGGTGCCGCTGCCGGCGGTGCTGCTGGACGGCCTGATCGTCCTCAACATCGCGCTGAGCGTGCTGGTGCTCCTGACGGCGATGTACGTCACGCGGCCGCTGGAGTTCTCGATCTTCCCGGCCCTGCTGCTGGTGCTGACGCTGTACCGGCTCGGGCTGAACGTCGCCTCCACCCGTCTGGTCCTGCTCGACGGCTACGCCGGTGAGGTCGTCGACGCGTTCGGCGCGTTCGTCATCGGCGGCTCGCTCGTGGTGGGGCTCGTCATCTTCCTCATCCTCGTGGTCATCCAGTTCGCCGTGATCACCAGCGGCGCCACCCGCGTGGCCGAGGTCGGCGCCCGGTTCACCCTGGACGCCCTGCCCGGCAAGCAGATGGCCATCGACGCGGACCTGAACTCCGGTCTGATTGACGAGGACACCGCACGGGCCCGCCGCGCGGAGGTGGGCGCCGAGGCCGACTTCTACGGCGCCATGGACGGTGCGTCGAAGTTCGTCAAGGGCGACGCCATCGCCTCGATCATCATCACCGTCATCAACCTGCTGGGCGGGTTCGGCGTCGGCGTCGCCCAGCGCGGCCTGGGCTGGGGCGAGGCGCTGTCGACGTACTCGCTGCTCACCATCGGCGACGGCCTGGTCTCGCAGATCCCGGCCCTGCTCATGTCGGTCGCGACCGGCCTCATCGTCACCCGCTCCACGACCGACGGCGACCTCGGCTCCGACGCGGCCAAGCAGCTCTTCCGCAGCACCCGCGCCCTGGTGATCGGCGGTGGCGCGATGCTCGCGCTCGCCCTCGTGCCGGGCCTGCCCAAGCCGCCGTTCCTCATCGCGGGTGCGGTCATGCTGGTCCTGGCCAACAGCGCCCGCAAGGCCGACGCGGCCGAGGACGACGAGGACGACCTGCCCGCCCCGGTGCCCGCGGACCCGCACGAGATGCTCGTGCAGGAGATGGCCGTCGACCCCCTCGAGGTGGTGCTGGCCACCGACCTGGTCGACCTGGTCGACACGGGCGCGGGAGGCGACCTGCTCGACCGGGTGCGGGCGCTGCGACGGAAGGTCGCGCTCGAGGTCGGACTGGTGCTGCCGCCCGTCCGGACCCGCGACTCCCTCGACCTCGCGCCCGGCCAGTACCAGGTCCTCGTCTCCGGGGTGGAGGTCGGGCGCGGGCAGGCCCCGGCCGGCAAGGTGCTCGCCCTCGGGGACCACCTGGAGACCCTCCCCGGCGCCACCACGATCGAGCCCGTCTTCGGCCTGCACGGCAAGTGGCTCCCGGTCGAGATGCGCCACCAGGCCGAGATGACCGGCGCCACCGTCGTCGACCGGGGCTCGGTGCTCATCACCCACCTGGGCGAGGTGGTGAGGGCCCACGCCTCGCGCCTGCTCTCCAGGGAGGACGTCAAGGCCCTGGTGGAGTCGGTGCGCCGGTCGCACCCCGTGGTCGTGGAGGAGCTCGTCCCCGCTCAGCTGTCGCTCGGGGAGGTGCAGCGCGTCCTGCGCGGGCTGCTCGACGAGCGGGTTCCGGTGCGCGACCTCGTCAGGATCTTCGAGGCGCTCAGCGCACGGGCGCGGACCTCCTCCGACGTGGACGGCCTCGTCGAGGCGGCCCGCGCTGGCCTCGGCCCGGCCGTGGCCGACGCGTTCAGCCGCGACGGCGTCCTCCGGGTCGTCACCCTCGAACCGCTGATGGAGCACGAGATGGCCGAGCACGTCCGCCCCTCCGACGACGGCCCCTGCGTCCAGCTGGACCCGGGCCGGACCGAGGCGTTCCTGGACGCCCTCGCCGCCGGCATGACCCGTGCCGACGCCCTGGGCGTGGAGTACGTGCTGGTCTGCGCGCCGGGCCTGCGTTCTGCCCTTCACCGTCTGGTCGGGGCTGCTGCCCCGACGCTGGCGGTGCTGTCGTACACCGAGGCCGGTCAGGCGCCTCGGGTGGAAGCGATCGGGATGGTGAGCCATGCCTCGGCAGTTGCATCTTGAGGGGCCGGCCCTGGAGCCGCTGCTGGAGCAGGCCAGGGCCGACCACGGACCCGAGGTGACCGTCGTCACCGCACAGCGGGTGCGTCGCGGCGGGGTCGGCGGCTTCTTCGCCCGCGAGCACTACGAGGTGGTGGTCGAGGTCACGGACCCGGCCGACGCGGTACGCGGGGCCGAGGGCGGGGTGCCTGCCGCGGCAGCCGGTCCGTCGACCCTGGACGAGCTGCTGGCCGCAGCCGACCGCGCCGACGCTGCCGAGCAGGCCGACGCCGCAGACCGGGCAGACGCTGCTGTCGTGGCCCCCGCTGCCTCACGTCCGCCCGCGCGGCCGGCCTGGTCCTTGGAGGCCGGGGCGGTCCAGGGGCCGCTCAGGAGCAAGGGGCGCAGCCTGTCGACCGAGAGCCGCGGCTTCGACGAGGTCCTCGCCGCGCTGCGCGCCGACCTGCTCGGCCCCGGCGAGACCGAGGTCGACACCCGCAGGCCGTCGCGCGTCGACGGTCGTCTCGGCGTCATCGGTGCCTCCGGTCTGGCGGACGTCACCGACCCCTCCGCGGGTGCCGGCGGGGGAGGGTCGGCGGGCTCGTACGCCCGGCTGGCCCCGGTTGCCGGACCGGCACCCGTGGCCCGGGTCTGGCAGCCGACGACCGTGCTGCCGGACCTGCAGCCCGACCTTCAGCCGGACCTTCAGCCGGACCCTGTCTTGGACCCTGTCTCGGACGCCGTCGTGCCGGACGCCGTCGTGACGGACGGCGTCGTGCCGGACGCCGTCGTCGCCGACGAGCCCGTGGGTGTGCAGCCAGCGGCGCCCCACCTCCTCGCGCCGTCACCCGCGGCCACGACGGTCGTGAGCAGGACCGCTGCGACCGCGGTCGTGAGGAAGCCCGCCGCGAAGAAGGCCGCTGCCCGCAAGCCGGTCGCCAGGAGGTCTGGCGCGGGCAAGGTCGCGGGCACCCCGCTCCCCGCGACGACGACGGGCCCCGGCAGCGAGGTGCCCGACGCGCCGTCCCCGCTCGCCGGGCCCGGTACCGGCACCCCGGCGCTGGACCCGGCCAGGCTCGTCGGGCTCGCCCGGGCCATCGGGGCCGACCACGAGCGCGCGAGCGCGGCCGCCGCCGACGTCGTGGCCTCGGGTGTCTGCACCCTGCGGCACGGGCTGCCCCTGCTCGCCGCCGCCCTCGCCGCGTCGTTGTCCGCGGGTGCCGCGGACGCCGACCTGACCCAGGACGACGCCCAGGAGCAGCCGCTGTCCGCCCGGGCCGGTGACGTGGTCGTCGTGCTGGCGGCACCGCACCGTGCGGTGACCGTCGCCGCCGACGTGGCCCGTGCGCTGGGCAGCCCCTGGCTCGCACGCTACTGCGACGAGCCCGGCGCCTCCGACGACGCCACGGTCCGCGACCCCCGGGCCCTGCCCGGGCTCGCTGCCAGGGCCCGGTCCACGGGTCTGCCCGTGGTCCTCGCCCTGCCCGACCAGACCCTCGGTGACGGGGTCGCCCCTGCCCAGGCCGGCACCGGACGGAGCGCGCTGCTGCGGTCGCTGGACCCCGACCTCGTCGTCCTGGTCGTCGACGCGGACGCCTCGCCGCGTCGGCAGCAGGCCGTCACCGAACGCGTCGACCAGGTGGTCCGGGGGATCCACCGCTCCCTGGTCCTGGCCCTGCTGGGCTGCGACCAGGCCGCGGCCCCCATGTCGCACTCGGCCTGGCCCGTCGCCCTGCTCGACGGCCGTCCTGCCACCCCCGGCGCCTGGACCGGCCTCGTCCTGGACGCCCTGCGCTCGGAGGCCCGCCGATGACCCGGACGTCCGCCAGCGGCCTGCCCTGGCTCAACACCCCCGTGCTGGTGTCGGTGCCCGGCGTGGAGCACGAGCTGCGGAGCCGGGTCGAGGACGTGCGCGGCGAGCTCGTCGTCATCGCCGCGGTCCGGCCCGGCAGGCGCGGCCGGGCGGGTGAGGGGGAGATCCTGTCCCTGGCGTGGGCGATGCCGCCGCGCGGGCTCGTCACCACGTCGTGCGTGCTGGAGCAGGTGGAGGAGACCACGCCCCCGCTGTGGGTGCTTCGACCCTTCGGAGAGATGCGCCGGCTGCAGCGCCGGCGGTTCACCCGGGCCGACGTGTCGTCGAAGGTCGCGTTGTCCGGTCTCGTCCCGATGGCCTCGCCGCCGGCGGAGTGGGTCGCCACCGGCACCCTCGGCGACCTCGGCGAGGGCGGTGCCCGGATCCTGCTCGACACCGGCCAGCGGGTCCCGGCCGTGCTCGACTGCCTCGTGGTCGACCTCCTGGTCGACGGCGAGGTCCTGGTCACCCCCGCCACGGTGGTGGGCCGGGAGGCGCTCGCCCACGGCCGCCACCAGGTGCGCGTGGAGTTCCACCTCACCGAACGGGAGTCCGGCCGGGTGCGCCGTGCGGTCATGCAACGCCAGCTCGAGGCCCGCTGCCGGGAGGACAAGCCATGAGGTTCGTGCCGGTCATGGGACTGCTGATGGCCTCGCCGGTCGTCCTGCAGGCGGTGCAGGGGGAGCGGGCCGTCCGTGACGCGCTCGTCGTGTGGCTCGTGGCCATGGTGCTGGCGATCGGGGGTGTGCTGCTGTTCCGCGCCGCCACCGCGACGACCCCCGCGCCGCCGGCCCGCCCGCCGGTCCCGCGCCGACGGGCGGAGGACTTCGGCTGAGCCGGACGTCGGCACCACGCGTCCCGTGGGGCACCTCGCCCGTAGGCTGGGCGGATGCTGGTCCTGAGCCGTCGTAACGGGGAGAGCGTCGTCATCGGCGACGACATCGTGGTGACCGTGCTCGAGGTCAAGGGCGACGGCGGGGTGCGGCTGGGGATCGACGCCCCCCGCACCGTGAGGGTGCACCGCGCCGAGGTCTACGCGGCCGTCAAGGCCGCCAACGCCGACGCCAGCCGGTCGGCCGTCGCGCCGTCCGGGGCCGCGGTCGAGCAGCTGCTCCAGCTGGCCTCCCGCACGCAGCGCGGCGACGGGGCAGCGGCCGGACCTGGTGCGGCGGGACCTGGTGCGGCGGGACCTGGTGCGGCGGGACCTGGTGCGGCGGGACCTGGTGCGGCGGAGGGACCTGGCACCGGTCTGGGGACGGCTCCCCGCCCGTCCTGACGGCGGACCCGGCCCGGGCAGCGGGTTCGTCCACCGGTGGGCCGGCCGACCGGACCGCGCCCGTGTCCCCACTACGCTGCCGCCGTGCGAGTCGGAGTCGTCACCTTTCCTGGGTCCCTCGACGACGGGGACGCCGCGCGTGCCGTCCGCCTCGCGGGGGCGGAGCCCGTACGGCTGTGGCACGCCGATGCGGACCTGCACGGCGTCGAGGCGGTGGTCCTGCCGGGCGGCTTCTCCTACGGCGACTACCTGCGCTGCGGCGCGATCGCCCGCTTCTCCCCGGTGATGACCGCCGTGGTCGAGGCGGCGGGCAGGGGCACGCCGGTCCTCGGGATCTGCAACGGGTTCCAGGTGCTGTGCGAGTCCCACCTGCTGCCGGGCGCCCTGGTGCGCAACGAGGAGCAGCGTTTCCTCTGCCGGGACCAGCGTCTGCGGGTCGAGACGGCCGCGACGCCGTGGACGTCAGGGTTCACCGCGGGCCAGGAGATCGTGGTCCCGCTGAAGAACGGTGAGGGCGGGTACGTCGCCGACGACGACACGCTCGACCGGCTCGAGGGCGAGGGGCGCGTCGTGTTCCGGTACGTCGGCCCGAACCCCAACGGGTCCCGTCGCGGCATCGCCGGGGTCAGTGACGCCGGCGGTCGGGTCGTCGGGCTCATGCCGCACCCCGAGCACGCGGTCGAGCCGGGCTACGGGCCCACCACGGACGGGCTGACCGTCTTCACCTCGCTCGTGGCCAGGGCCCTGCAGGGGGTGCTCGCGTGAGCGTGGCAGGAGACACCGGCCCCGTCCCGCGCGTCGCCGTGGACTCCGTCCGGGTCGCCGAGGCCACGCCCGACGTCGAGCAGCCGTGGTCGGAGCTGGGCCTGCGCGAGGAGGAGTACGGCCGGATCCGCGACATCCTCGGCCGCCGCCCCACGGCCGCCGAGCTCGCCATGTACTCGGTCATGTGGTCCGAGCACTGCTCGTACAAGTCGAGCAAGGTGCACCTGCGCCGGTTCGGCGAGGCCACCCAGGCCGCCCTGGCCAACGGCAGCACCACCATGCTCGCCGGGATCGGCGAGAACGCGGGCGTGGTCGACATCGGCGACGGCTGGGCCGTCACGTTCAAGGCCGAGTCGCACAACCACCCCAGCTACGTCGAGCCCTACCAGGGCGCCGCGACAGGCGTGGGCGGCATCATCCGCGACATCATCGCGATGGGGGCGCGGCCCGTCGCCGTCATGGACTCGCTCCGCTTCGGTGCGGTCGACCACCCCGACACCGCCCGCGTGGTCCACGGCGTGGTGGCGGGCGTCGGTGGCTACGGCAACTGCATCGGCCTGCCGAACATCGGCGGCGAGGTGTACTTCGACCCCAGCTACCAGGGGAACCCGCTGGTCAACGCCTTGTGCGTGGGCGCCCTGCGGCACGAGGACCTCCACCTGGCCAACGCGAGCGGTCTGGGCAACGTCATCGTCCTGTTCGGCGCCCGGACGGGCGGTGACGGCATCGGTGGCGTGAGCGTGCTGGCCAGCGAGACCTTCGACGAGGGCGGCCCCTCCAAGCGGCCGGCCGTGCAGGTCGGCGACCCGTTCCGCGAGAAGCTGCTCATCGAGTGCTGCCTGGAGCTGTTCCATGCCGGGGTGGTCGAGGGCATCCAGGACCTGGGCGGCGCAGGCCTCTCGTGCGCGACCAGCGAGCTCGCCTCGGCGGGCGACGGCGGGATGCGCGTCGCCCTGGAGCGGGTGCCGCTGCGCGACCCGTCGCTGCGCCCCGAGGAGATCCTCATGAGCGAGTCGCAGGAACGGATGATGGCCGTCGTCCGCCCCGCGCGGCTGGCGGAGTTCCTCGCCATCACCGACCGGTGGGAGGTGGAGTCCGCCGTGCTCGGCGAGGTGACCGACACCGGTCGGCTCGAGATCACCTGGCACGGTGAGACCGTCGTCGACGTGCCGCCCCGCACCGTCGCGCACGAGGGACCGGTCTACGAGCGCCCCTACGCCCGGCCGGGCTGGCTGGACGCCCGGCAGGCCGACCGCGCCGAGGACCTGCCCCGCGCCACGGAGGCGGCCGCGCTGCGCGAGCAGCTGCTGCGGATGGTCGCCTCACCGACGCTGTGCAGCCGGGCCTGGGTGACCGACCAGTACGACCGGTACGTCCTCGGCAACACCAGGATGGCCACCCCGGACGACGCCGGCGTGGTCCGGGTGGACGAGGCGACCGGACGCGGGATCGCCCTGGCGCTGGACGGCAACGGCCGCTTCGCCGCGCTCGACCCCTACGCGGGCGCCCAGCTCGCACTGTCCGAGGCGTACCGCAACGTCGGCGTGAGCGGCGCGGTGCCGATCGCCGTCACCGACTGCCTGAACGCGGGCTCGCCCGAGGAGCCGGGTGCCATGTGGCAGTTCGCCGAGGTCGTCCGCGGCCTCGCCGAGGCCAGCGTGGCGCTGGGTACCCCGGTGACCGGGGGCAACGTCAGCTTCTACAACTCCACGGGCGACACCGCGATCCACCCCACGCCCGTCGTCGGGGTGCTGGGGGTGCTGGACGACGTCGACCGGCGGATCGGCTCGGGCTGGGCCGAGGCCGGGCTTGCGCTGTACCTGCTGGGGACCACGCGCGAGGAGCTCTCGGGGTCCGCGTGGGCGGTGTCGTCCACGACCACCTCGGTGGTCTGCCCCCGACGGTGGACCTCTCCGCCGAGCAGCTGCTCGCCTCGGTCATGCTTGCCGCGAGCCGCGACGGGCTGGTGGACGCCGCCCACGACCTGTCCGACGGTGGCCTGGCCCAGGCTCTGGTCGAAGGCTGCCTGCGCCACGGCACCGGGGCGCGGGTCTGGCTGGACGCCGTGCAGGAGCGCGACGGCGTGGACCTGACCACCGCGCTGTTCTCCGAGTCCGCCGCCCGTGCCGTGGTCGCCGTCCCGCGCAGCGAGGAGGTCCGGTTCACCGACGTGGCCACCGCCCGCGGACTGCCGCACGTCCGGATCGGCGTGACCGACGACGCCGGTGGCCCTGACGGCGCCGCGGCCCTCGAGATCGGTGGGGTGGGCGTCCTGGCTCTGGCCGAGCTGCGGGAGGCGCACGAGGGGACCCTGCCGGCGCTGTTCGGCTGAGGGGTGCACGGATACGGCCCCGATGCGTGTCGTGCTGCGCGAGAGCCGGTTCCGGTCACCGGGTCCGTAGCCGTGGCTCAAAGCCGTGGCCCTTCGCAGGGCGCAGCGTGCAGGTCTCAGCGCGTACGGCTCAGGGCTTGCGGCGGCGCGACGAACGGTTCAGGAGCGACTCGGCCAGGACCGCGAGCGTGCCGCCGGCGAGCGCGCCGATGATCACCCCGAACGCCGAGAAGTAGCCGAGCACACCGGCGCTGCTGGTGACGGTGTCCCCGCCGCCGTACACCGCGAGGGCGATCCCGACCGCGAGCCCGAGCAGGGCGCCCGTCCCGAGGAAGACCGTGTACCGCGGGGTGCGGTACGGCCGCCCGGGCATCGGGCGGCCGTCGGCAGACCGGGCGATGGGCCGCTCGGCCGGCTCGCTGCCAGGGCTGACGGGCTCGGGCTGCTCCGGGGGCACGCCAGAAGGCTATCGAGCGCTGTCCTGGGCAGGATGTGCGGGTGGCCCGACGGATCGACGACAGTACCGGTCGGGCAGCGGTGGCTGCGTGGCGCTCGGGTGAGCGGAGCCGCACCACCGTGGCGACCGCGGTCCGGTGGTCGCTCCAGCACCTCGCCCTCGTCGCCCCAGGGGGCAGCGTGGAGGTACGGGTGCCGCCGTGGGGGGTGGCGCAGTGCATCGCCGGTCCTCGTCACACCCGCGGGACGCCCCCCAACGTCGTGGAGACCGACGCCGAGACGTGGCTCCTGCTGGCGGGTGGGGAGCTCCGCTGGAGCGACGCGGTGGCGGACGGGCGGATCGCGGCCTCCGGGCAACGGGCGGACCTGTCCGGGGTGCTCCCCCTCGGCCGCTGAGGGCCGTGGACAACCGCGACCCCGCATCACCGTGACGTCTGCGGGCAGTGCCGCAGGCGCCCACCACCACCCGCACCCGGGCGGTCGTCGCCAGGGCGGCCACCGTGACCTTCGGCCTGAGCGCCCACGTCGTCGCGGCGCGCCGTCCAACGGAGGGCTACGCGGCGTTCACCCCCCGGCTGCCGGCTGCGTGCGGTCGGTCCTCACCCCGCGCGGGAGCTGGGCACGGCTGCCGGGGCACACCCCGACCCGGTCGGCTCGCCCATCGGGACGCGACCCACGACCCGACCCGGAGCGCCCACCCGCGTCCCGACCCGGGCCGGCTCAGCCGAGGACATCCCGGACCAGCTCCTCACCGTCCGGGCGGAACCCGACCCGGGTGAAGTAGTCCTCGCGGTCGGTCATCCGGCTGCTGGCCACCAGCCGGGCCACGCCAATCTCGGCGAGCCGCCCGCCGCTCCGGTAGACGAACCTGCCGACCGACAGGTCCCTGAACCTGACCGTCGTGTAGTCCAGCTCTACCCGCGCCACCCCGTCGCCGTCGTCACGCAGCAGCACGACCCCCACGGTCTCGTCCGCCCGGAGGACGAGGAAGGCGCTCACCCTGCGGTGGCAGGGTGGCTCGGCCCCGGCGAGCACGTCGGCGAGGTCAAAGCCGGGGTTGTGCCGTTCCACGTCGTCGCGGTGCACCTGCAGCAGGTGCGCGAGGTACTCCGAGCAAGGGTCGACCGCCACCACCTCGTAGGTGCGCTCGTCTCCCCGGGTCCGCAGCAGACGCTGCAGGTGGAAGGCGTTGATGACGACGATCGCGGCGTTCATGGCGACCATCGGCCACACGCCGATCGCAGCGTTGAAGACCGTCAGCACCACGGACGCCAGGAGGTTGAGCGCCCGGAAGCGCAGCACGTTGGACAGCGTGAGCGACAGGACCAGGACAGCGGACCCGGCCCACCCGAGGGCGTCCAGCCACCACGAGGCATCCACCATGACGCGGAGGCTACGGCGGCGACCGCATCGTGGTCGCCGGGGCTCGCTGTCCCCCCGGGCGCCCACGGGGTGCGAGGATCTGACCGTGCCACGCGGAGACGGCCTGCTCAGCCACGACCTCATGCCCGGTGAGAAGGGACCGCAGGACGCCTGCGGTGTCATCGGCATCTGGGCCCCCGGCGAGGAGGTCGCCAAGCTCGCGTTCTTCGGCCTGTACGCCCTGCAGCACCGTGGCCAGGAGGCCGCCGGCATCGCGGTGAGCAACGGCCGCCAGATCACCGTCTACAAGGACATGGGCCTGGTCGCCCAGGTGTTCGACGAGTCGAGCCTCAGCACGCTCAAGGGCCACATCGCCGTCGGGCACGCCCGGTACTCCACGACGGGCGGCAGCACGTGGGAGAACGCCCAGCCCACCCTGGGTCCCACCGCCTGGGGCACGGTCGCCCTCGGCCACAACGGCAACCTCACCAACTCCGACCAGCTGCGTGAGCGGGTCGTCGCCAACGAGGCCGCGGCCCGTGCGGACGGCACCCGGATGGGGATCAGCGAGTTCGAGCGCGGCAACACCACGGACACCGTGCTCATCACCTCCCTGCTCGGCAGCGACCCGAGCAGCCGCCTGGAGGTGACCGCCCGCACGGTCCTCGCCGAGCTGGAGGGTGCGTTCTCCCTGGTCTTCATGGACGAGCACACGCTGTACGCGGCGCGGGACCGGCACGGTGTCCGGCCCCTGGTGCTGGGCCGGCTGGACCGGGGCTGGGTCGTGGCGTCGGAGACGTCGGCGCTGGACATCCTGGGGGCGAGCGTGGTGCGCGACGTCGAGCCCGGTGAGCTCATCGCGATCGACGCCGACGGCCTGCGGACCTCGCGCTTCGCGACCGCCGAGCCGAAGGGGTGCGTCTTCGAGTACGTGTACCTAGCCCGCCCCGACTCCCGCATCGCCGGCACCGTGGTGCACTCCTCGCGGGTACGGATGGGCCGCAGCCTCGCGCAGGAGCACCCCGTCGAGGCCGACCTCGTCATCCCCGTCCCGGAGTCCGGCACCCCGGCGGCGATCGGGTACGCAGACGCCTCCGGGATCCCGTACGCGCAGGGCCTGGTCAAGAACTCCTACGTCGGGCGGACGTTCATCGCCCCGTCGCAGACCCTCCGTCAGCTCGGCATCCGGCTCAAGCTCAACCCGCTGCGGGAGGTCATCCAGGGCAAGCGGCTGGTGGTCGTGGACGACTCGATCGTCCGCGGCAACACCCAGCGGGCGCTGGTGCGGATGCTCCGCGAGGCCGGCGCGGCGGAGGTGCACGTGCGCATCTCCTCCTCGCCCGTCACCTGGCCGTGCTTCTACGGCATCGACTTCGCGAGCCGAGCCGAGCTCATCGCCACTGGGCTCGGGGTGGAGGAGATCCGCGTCAGCGTCGGCGCCGACTCCCTCGGCTACCTCAGCCACGACGCGATGGTGGCGGCGACCGGGCGTCCGGCGGACCAGCTGTGCTCCGCCTGCTTCACCGGCTCCTACCCCATCGCCCCGCCGCGCAGCCGGGCCAACGGCGCAGCGTCCGCCCAGCAGGAGTTCGCGTTCGACGTCGAGGCTGCCCGCGTCGATGCGGTGCGCACCGGGTCCCAGGACGGCGGCCAGGGCGCGGTGGTCAGCCCGTGACGGCCCCTGGTGGCGCGGCCCCTGGTGGCGCGGTGGCTGGTGGCACGGCCGGGCTGACGTACGCCGCCGCGGGAGTGGACACCGAGGCCGGGGACCGCGCGGTCGAGCTGATGAAGGCCGCGGTGCGCCGCACCCACACGGGGGTGGCCGGCACCTGGCCCGTGGTCGACGGGGCCGGGGGGTTCGCCGGGCTCGTGGACGCCTCGGCACTGGTCGGCATGCGCCGCCCCCTCCTCGCGACCTCCACCGACGGGGTGGGCACCAAGGTCGCGGTCGCCCAGGCGATGGACGTGCACGGCACGGTCGGTATCGACCTGGTGGCCATGGTCGTCGACGACCTGGTCGCCTGCGGGGCGCGGCCGCTGTTCATGAGCGACTACGTGGCCTGCGGCTCCGTGGTGCCCGAGCGCGTCGCCGCGATCGTCGCGGGGGTGGCGGCCGGCTGCGAGACCGCCCGGTGTGCCCTCGTGGCCGGGGAGACGGCCGAGCACCCGGGCCTGCTGGGCCCCGACGAGTACGACCTGGCCGGTGCGGCGACCGGCGTCGTGGAGGCGGATGAGCTGCTCGGTCCGGAGCGGGTGCGCACCGGTGACGTGCTCGTGGCCATGGCGGCCTCGGGCCTGCACGCCAACGGCTACTCCCTGGCGCGGGCCGTGGTGGCCCGGCAGGGGTGGGCGTGGGACCGCCACGTCGACGAGCTCGGCCAGAGCATCGGTGAAGAGCTCCTCGTCCCGACCGCCGTGTACGCCGGGGTCGTGGTCGACCTGCTGGCTGCCCTGCCCGGTGCGGTCCACGCCATCACCCACGTCACCGGCGGCGGGCTCGCGGCCAACCTGGCGCGGGTCCTGCCGGTCGGCAGCGCACGCCGACGTCGACCGGTCGACCTGGTCCGTCCCCGCCGTCGTCCAGGTGCTCGGCGAGGCCGGCGGTGTGCCGGACCGGGACCGGGAGCGCACGTGGAACATGGGCGTCGGCATGGTTGCGGTGGTCTCGGCCGACCGCGCCGACGCCGTCGTCAGCACGCTGCGAGGAGCAGGGACCACTGCCTGGCCGTGCGGTGAGGTGGTCGACGGTCGACCCGGACGCTGCCGTGGACGACAGACACCGCCCGCGGCACCAAGGGAGTCGCGGGCGGGTCGGCGCGTCTGGTCGGCACCTACCGGACGTGATCGTCGCGCCCGCCGTGGGGCGCTGGACCAGCCGGCCGGTCCGACCTCGTGTGGAGACCGGGACGATCAGCGGTAGGAGCTCTCCCAGTCCGCGTAGTCGTCGTCCCCGGTCTCCTCCTCGGCAGGGGCAGGCCCCGGCGGGCGAGCCGGACCCTCCTTGCCCTCGGAGTGGAGCTCGTTGGCAAGCGCCGTGTAGTCGGTGTCGGGGCTGAAGTACTTCAGCTGCCGAGCGACCTTGGTCTGCTTTGCCTTCTGACGGCCGCGCCCCATGGCGTCGACCCCCTCACCTCAGGTCCGGGGGGCTGGCGCACGTGGCGGGGCCCCCGGAGTGCTCGTCCGGTTCTCGTAGACGCAACGGTACCTGGTGATCTGGTGTTCCCACACCTGGGAGAACCCCTCGTCGTGCGCCCGCCGCCCATCGTCCTAACGGAGGATGGGCGACTAGTCCCCGTCGTCGCCCCATCTCAGCCCGAATGACCGTTCTAGATGGGGACGTCACACGTCGACACTTCTGTTCGATGACACGCACGGTGTCCGTTCCTTCCCCTGCCGGAGCCACTGGCCCTCGAGAGGACCACCACGATGACCACGAACCCTCGCACCGCGCCTGCCGAGGACGAACAGCTGCTGACGCCGGCCGAGGTCGCGGCCATGTTCCGCGTCGACCCCAAGACCGTCACGCGGTGGGCCAAGGCCGGGAAGCTGTCGTCGATCCGGACGCTGGGTGGGCACCGTCGCTACCGCGCCTCCGAGGTCGCGCTGCTGCGAGCCGGCATCCCCGGCCAGCGCGCGGAGGTCGTGGACGCCTGAGCGGCTGCTCGCTGCCGGGCGCGTCCCGCGGGTCGCGAGCGTCACCCCGATCGCACCTGCGCGCTCCTGGCCCGCACGGCAGAACCGGACGTGACGGCCTCGCCGGCGGCCCTGCCGCCGTCGAGGCCGCGGCCCGCCGCACCAGGGCTCCGGTGCTGCCGGCAGGGACCCGTCTGACCGCGATGGGTCTCGATCCCGCGTCGGTTCGGCTCGCGCCGGGCAGGCCCCTGTCGGGTCGCCGGCAGGTCCGGCCGTCGCGGGACCCGCCTCGGCGTCGGGTGCGCGGGCGTGCCGCTGCCTCGGTCTCCGCCGTCAGGACGCCTTGCTGGCCGCCCGCCTGGTCGTGGTCTTCTTCGCCGCCGGTGCCGCCTTCGGGGCCGTTGCCGCCTTCGGGGCCGGTGCCGCCTTCGCGGCCGTCGTCTTCTTCGCGGCCGCCGCCTTCTTCGCTGCCGGCGCCGAGGTGGCTGGCTGCTTCGTGGCGGGGGCGGCCTTTGTGGCGGGGGCGGCCTTTCGTCGGGCGATGCGGCCTTCCTGGTTCGGGCAGCCGTGGTGGGGGTCGACCCTGCAGCGGAGGTCGACCTCGTCGCAGGGGGCGCCTTCGTGCTGGGGGCCGCCTTCCCGGTCGGGGCCGACCTCCCCGTCGGAGCGGTCTTCGCGGCCGTGGCGGACGTCGCGGTGGGCGTGGTCCTGCGGGCCGCCGCGGCCGTGCGGGCCGCAGGTGCCGGCTTCTTCGACGCAGCAGCTCCCCGAGCGGTAGCCGGCTCGTCGGCGCCATCGGGGTCGTCGACGGCCTGGACGGGAGCCGACCGGACGCCTCGGCCACCCCGGTTCGCGCCGGTGCGCTCGACGCTCTCGCGCAGGGCAGCCATGAGGTCGACGATCTGCGCGTCACCGTCCTGGGCCGCGGGGGCCGGAGCCGCCTGCACCTCGCCGCCCTCCGTCTTGGCCGCGATGAGCTCGCGCAGCGCTGCGGTCCAGCCGTCCTCGTACTGGTCGGGGTCGAAGTCCGCCGCCATGGACTCCACGAGCGAGGCGGCCATCTGGAGCTCCTGCGGCCGGACGTCGACCTCCTTGCCCAGGATGTCGAACTCAGGTGCCCGGACCTCGTCCGGCCACAGCATGGTCTGGAGCACGATCACGTCGTCGCGGACGCGGAGCACGGCCATGCACTCGCGCCGCCGCAGGGTGACCGTGACGACGGCCATCCGGTCGGTCTGCTCCAGCGCCCCGCGTAGCAGCGCGTAGGGCTTGGTGGCCCTGGCCTCCGGCTCCAGGTAGTACGTCTTGTCGAGCATGATCGGGTCGACCTGCTCGGCCGGGACGAACTCGTGGACCTCGATCTCGTGGCCGGTGGAGGTGGGGAGGGAGTCCAGGTCCTCGTCGTCGAGGATCACGACGTCGCCGTCCTCGGTGGTGTGCGCGCGGGCGATCTCCTCCTGCGGGACCTCCTGCCCGTCGATGCTGCACACCTTCCGGTAGCGGATCCGGCCGCCGTCCTCTCGGTGCACCATGTTGAGCGGGACGTCGTGCTGGCTGGTCGCCGAGTAGAGCTTGACGGGCACGCTGACCAGCCCGAAGGCGACGGCGCCCTTCCACATCGCACGCATCCCCCCAGCGTGGCGCGGCCGGGGTCGGGACGCCAGCCCTTCGTCGGTACTCGCACCGGTGGGGGCACATGCACGACGCTGTGGCGGTGAAGCCCATGCTCGCCTCGCCGGCCGGGCCCGGCGGCCTGCCGCTGGGGGACGGCTGGAGCTACGAGGTGAAGTGGGACGGGTACCGGGCGATGGCCCGCAGCGAGCGAGGCCGCCTGAGGCTGGACTCCCGGTCGGGCCTGGAGCTCGTCGACAGGTTCCCGGCGTTGCGCGAGCTGGTGGCGGTCACCGCCGACGGGACCCTGCTGGACGGCGAGGTGGTGGCCCTGGTCGACGGCCGGCCGAGCTTCGAGGCCGTCGCGGACTCCGCCCGGCACGGCCGGGCGCAGCTGTCGTACCTCGTCTTCGACGTGCCTGTGCACGCGGGCGAGGTCGTCACGTCCAGGCCGCTCGCCGA
This sequence comes from uncultured Actinomycetota bacterium, assembly GCA_963759255.1. Taxonomy (GTDB): domain Bacteria; phylum Actinomycetota; class Actinomycetes; order Actinomycetales; family JBBAYJ01; genus Aquipuribacter. The sequence goes on along the minus strand of CAVWYQ010000002.1, from coordinate 2,197,459 downwards.
GCGGCGGGGGCTGCTCGACGGGCTCCAGCTGCCGCCGTGCGCGACGCGGTCGCAGGTCTTCACCGACGGCTCCGCCCTGCTGGAGGTCACGCGGGCTCAGGGCCTCGAGGGCGTCGTCGCGAAGCGTGACTCCTCGCCCTACCGGCCGGGGGTGCGCAGCCCCGACTGGGTCAAGCTGGCCCACCGCAGGACCCGGACGGCGCTGGTGGGCGGCTGGCGTGCCGACGCCACGTCGTCGACGCGGGCCGCCTCGCTGCTGCTCGGGGCCTACGACGGCGACGGTGCGTTCCGCTTCCTCGGTCGGGCCGGCAGCGGGCTGTCCGCGGCCCTGGCGACCCGGGTCGTCACCGCCCTCACCCCCCACCCGGCGCCCCGGTCACCGTTCCAGGAGCCGGTCCCGGCCATCGCCCGGAAGGACGCCCGCTGGTGCGAGCCGGTCGTGGTCGTGCAGGTCGCCTACCGGGAGAGGACGACCGTCGGCGTGCTGCGGCACCCGGTGGTCCTCGGGCTTCGCGACGACACGGGGCCCGACCCGTGGGAGCAGCCGTGAGGTGCGGAGTGCGGAGTGCGGAGGTGCGGAGGTGCGGAGGTGTGGCGGTCCCCGGCGGCACCGCTGATGGCGAGGGCGCCGTCGTGGACGCGCTCGAGGACGAGGACGAGGAGGTGGGCTAGGTGGTGGGCGGCGCCATGACGGTGGACGTCGGCGGGCGGCAGGTGAGGCTGACGTCGCTGGACCGCGTCCTGTACCCCGCCACCGGGACGACCAAGGCCGAGGTCGTCGACTACTACGCCCGGATCGCCCCCGTCCTGCTGCCGCAGCTGGCGGACCGGCCGGTGAGCCGGGTGCGCTGGCCGCGCGGGGTGGGCGGGGAGAAGTTCTTCGAGAAGAACGTCCCCGCCGGGGCCCCGTCGTGGGTCCGTCGTCAGACCCTGCTCGCGGAGCCGGAGGACGAGGGCTCGACGGTCATCGAGTTCCCGTTCCTCGACGACGTCGCCTCGCTCGTGTGGTCGGCGAACCTGTCGGCGCTGGAGCTTCACACCCCGCAGTGGACGGTCGGTCCTCGCGGGGGGTACCGCGGGGTCGACCGGCTGGTCGTGGACCTGGACCCGGGCGAGGGCACCGGTCTGGACGAGTGCGCCGCGGTCGCCTACCTGGTCGCGGAGCGGCTCGCCGACGACGGCCTGGGCACCGTGCCGGTGACGTCCGGGAGCAAGGGCATGCAGCTGTACGCACCGTGGTCGGCGCGGCTGGCCCGCGCGCACGGCAGCACCCGCGACTACGCCAAGGCGTTCGCCGAGCAGCTGGCGCGCCAGCACCGGTCGCTCGTGGTGTCGGACATGAGGAAGGCGCTGCGGCGGGGCAAGGTGCTTGTCGACTGGTCGCAGAACCACCTGGCCAAGACGACGGTGACGCCGTACTCGCTGCGGGGGCGGGAGCTCCCGCGGGTGGCGGCGCCGAGGTCGTGGGACGAGGTGGGCGAGGGCATGACGCAGCTGTCGCCTGCGGAGGTGCTCGCGCGGGTCGAGGCCGAGGGTGACCACATGGCGGCGCTGGACGGGTGAGGCGTACCGGTCCTAGACGATGTCGACCGGGGTTCCCAGCGGCAGGTGCTCGGCGAGGTACGTGATGTCCTCGTCGGACAGCCTGATGCAGCCGTGGCTCGCGGACCGCCCGACGCTGTCCGGGTCGTCCGTCCCGTGCAGGCCCACCTGGCCGGGGCCGCCGCCATAGCTGGTCAGGACCTCCGAGAACCCGGACGTCCCGTAGGCGTACGGCCCGAACCCGGGGTTGGTGGGCTCGAGGAGCTCGGTGAGGTAGAAGCGGCCGAGAGGGGTCGGCGTCTCGCCGGTGCCGCTGGCTGCAGGCATGGTGCGCACGAGCTCGTCGCCCTCGAACAGGCGGAGCTCGTTTCTCGCCGTGGACATCTGTAGGCGGTAGGGCGCCCGGACCACCGTGACCGCGCTGGCCTGCACCCACCCGGTGGCTCCGTTGGGGCGCACCGGCAGCAGCACCCGGTACCAGCCGTCGCCGTCGTCCCCGTCGAGCAGGAACGTCAGCGGCGCCCCGCTCGGCCGGAGCGCGGGCATCGTGTCCGTCACCGCCCCGCGTGGGCTCTCGTGGATCGAGATCCTCGTGCCCAGCGGGGTGATGACGTACCCGCGTGAGGCGTCGAGGACCTCGGGGGCGCGGGCGGGGCGGGCGGGGCGGGGCGCGCGGAGGCCGGACCGCGGGGAGTCCGGTGGTGCGGACGCCTCAGGGGCGGCCTGGGCCGACGGAGGTCCCGTGACCGCGAGGCCGTCGTGGCCGACCCCGCCGCAACCCGCCAGGGCTGCGGCTGCGAGCAGGACGACGACGGCTCTCGCCAGGACCGGCCGGACGACCGTCGTCAGCACCGGCCAGGTGAGGGGCCGCGTCTGCTCCGCGGGCCTCGCAGGACCTCGGACGTGGACGCGACCCCTCATGCGTCTCAGCCCGTGAAGGTGGCGCGGGCGGTGACCGGCGTGGCGGCCGGTGCGACGGCGGGGGACGTCGCCTTCACCGCGACGGACGCCGTGGCGGCGGGCGCGACGACGGGAGCGTCCGCGCATGCCGTGTCGATGGTGACGAGGACCTCGATCAGACGGTCCAGGTCGACCTCTGCGCCGCCGAGGACGTCCTCGATCCGGCCCTCCAGCCCGACCAGGTCGGCGTCCAGCGCGTCGAGCCGGGCCTCGATGCCGGCCAGGGCCTGGTCGGCCGTGGCGACAGCGGCGTCAGCGGCGCCGGCGGCCTCGGCGGCCGCGCTGCGTGCGAGCACGGCGGCGGCCAGGTCGGCCCTCGCCGCGTCGAGGTCCTCCTGCACGACCGGGTCGGCGCTCTCGGCAGCCGTGACGGCCTGCTGAGAGACACCCACGGCGGCGGTGGCGTCGCTCTCGGCGGTCGAGGCGCCGGCCGCTCGAGCCTTGGCGGCCTCGACGGCGTCGAACGCCGCGTCGGCGTCGGCGTAGACCGCGTCGTACTCGGCCAGCCGGGCCTCGTAGGTCGTGAGCAGCGACTCGACGGCGTCTGCGTCCGTGTCCGTGTCGACTCCGCCGAACTCGTTGTCCAGCGTCTCCAGCGCGGCGGTGCACTGCGCAGGCTGGACGGGGGCCGCGCTCACGGGCGCGGCGCCGACGGCGAACGCCACGGTGGAGAGGGCCGCGACCGTGAGGGCAGCGGTCAGGGCGGTGGTTCGGGTGCGAGGCATCAGGGTCCTTCGAATGGTCACAGGGAGTGTCACCTCCCGCCCCGTGGGAGTCGCGGGGACGACGAAGTGAAGCAACGCGCCGTTGCTCGCGTCCCCGTTTCGCCACTCTCCGTAGACCAACAAGGCGGCATGGTGACGATGGGTAGTGACGAAGGGGTCGTCCGTCACCTCGGTCCGTCACATCGGTCCGGCGACCCAGGGGCCCTGGTCGAGCGAGTGGCAGCGTGGGCCTCAGCCTGCGGAGACGAGCGCGCGGGCGGTTCCGACGAGCGTGCGGGGGCGCAGCAGCCCACGACCGAGGCCCAGCTCGACCAGGTCGTCGAAGAGGCGGGGGTCCCCGGCAGCAGCCCGCACACCGGCGGGGACCACGGCCGGGACACGGGCCAGCGTGGACACCGCAGTGGTGTGACGCAGGTGGGGGCCGAGCCGCCGCGCGAGGAGGCGACGGTAGGTGCGGCCGGGGTCAGCTCCGTCGACCGCGGCCGCACCAGCGCACGCCCCCGACAGGACCGCGTAGTAGATGCCCTCGCCGGTGAGCGGGTTGATGAGCGACGACGCGTCGCCGACGAGCAGCAGCCGACCGTCGGGCTGGCGGGGCCGTCTCGACGACAGCGGCAGGTGGTGGCCTCGCCACCCGCTCCCCCCGGCGGTCGCCCCCGGCAGCAGCCCTTCGAGCCGCTCGAGCAGGTGCGCCTTGCTGAGCGGTCGCTCGCGCCGCAGCACCTCGCCGTACCCGACGTTCGCGCGGCCGTCGCCGACCGGGAACGACCAGGCGTAGGCAGGCTGGTCCTGCTCGGCGAACACGATCCGCTGCTCCTGGGCCAGGTCGTCGCGCACCGGGGCGTACCCGCGCAGCGCCATCGCGAGGTGACCGGGCGGGTTGGCCCGCAGCCCGGCGCGACGTCGTAGCACCGAGCCTGCCCCGTCGGCGGCGACGACCACCCGGGCGCGCACCTCCCCGTCGAGCACCATGCCGTTCCCGTCGGGACAGGCATCCACGGATCGGACCGCGCGACGAGCGGGCACGGCTCCCGCGGCCAGCGCGCCGTCGCGGATCCGCGCGTCGAGCACCGCGCGGGGCACCACCCTGGCCGGCCGTCGCATGTCCCCGGCGACCGACGGCCCCGTCGGGAAGCCCAGGTGGAGCCGGTGGACCGGGCGGTGGTCGTCGACCAGCCCCGGCAACCCGAGGTCGGCCAGGACGTCGAGCGCGTGGGGCGCGATGCCGTCGCCGCAGGCCTTGTCCCGGGGGAAGTCTGCGCGGTCGAGGAGGAGCACCTTCGCCCCGGGTCGGACGCGGAGCGCCGACAGCGCAGCGGCCGAACCGGCGGGTCCGGCGCCCACGACGACGACGTCCCACCACGAGTCGGCCACCCCGACAGTCTGGGGCGAGCGGGCGGGGGTGTGCGAGCCAGGGGTGCTGCCGGCACTCGTACCGCCGCAGTCACGACCCTTGACCTCCACCGGCGGCGGGACGAGGCTGGCCCGACGACGAGGAGGCGGCATGGCGGGTCGTGAGCTGAGGCTGGCGCTGGCCATGCGTGGTGGGGTCAGCCTCGCCATCTGGATCGGCGGGGCCTGCGCGGAGATCGACTCGCTGAGGCGCGCGGTCGGGCCGCCGGCCGACCCGCCGTCACCGACCACGTCGTCGGGCATGGCGTTCTGGGAACGGGTCGGACGGGTCTCCGGCTACGAGGACGTGGTCGTCGACGTGATGGCGGGCGCCAGCGCCGGCGGGCTCAACGGGGTCCTGTACGCGGCGAGCCAGGCCTACGGCTTCTCGATGGACGACATGCGCGAGGTGTGGGCGGAGCTGGGCGACACCGACCGGCTGCTGCGGCGCAAGGGCGAGGAGACCACCTGGCCGTCGTTGTTCCGCGGTGACGGGTTCTTCTTCGCCGAGCTGGAGAAGCAGCTGAGGAGGCTGGCCGGCGACGGGGGGCAGGCGCCCTCGACCCCGGCGCGGCTGGACCTGCGGCTCTCCGCGACCTTCGTCGACCCGGTGCGCCGCCCAGGTCGCAGCCCGTCGGACGAGGAGCTCGTCGACCGGCGGTTCGCGTCCGGGTTCCGGTTCGCGTCCCCCGCGTACGCCTGGCTGCCGGGCACCCTGCGCTCCGCGCGGGAACCGGTCGACGGGTCCGAGCCGCAGGCGTGGAGCAGCCGGCTCGCGCTGGCCGCCGCGTTCCACCTCCTCGTTCCCCGGCGCCTTCGAGGCGGCCTCCATCACGGCCAGCCGACCACGACGGTTCGGCGATCCCGTGGACGCCGGCAGCGGGGTGCGGGTGGACATGGCGGGCGTGCTGCTCGACAGCGGTGCCCCGGCGGACGGCGCCGGCACCTTCGCGGTGTCCGACGGCGGGGTGCTGGACAACATCCCGCTGCGCAGGGCCCTGGACGCGGTCGCCGAGGCGCCGGCCGGCGGGCCCACCGACCGCTACCTCATGTACCTGCAGCCCGGTGTGCCGTCGGTGCCGAAGGCGTGGGACGGCCGTTCCACGGAGCACCGCGAGACCGCGTTCAGCGTGCTTCGAGGGGCCTTGAGCAGCCGCATGCCTGCTGAGAACATCATCGGTGACCTGGTGGAGCTGGACTCCTACAACGCCCGGGTGGGTCAGGCGGTGGCGCTGCGCCGCAGCACGTTCGCCGCGATCACGGACCCGGAGACCTTGCGGGCGACCGCGGCCCGGACCTGGGACAGCTACCGCGTGCTCCGGGCGGAGGAGGACCGTCGCTCGGTCATGGCGCTGCTCGACGACCCGCTGGCGACCCTGGGGGAGGACCCGTTCCCTCATGGCGTGGCCGGGCAGCACGTCCCGGACGCCTGCTGGCGCTCTCCGCTCGACCACACTTCCCGCAGGCCGTTCAGCGGCAACGACCTGCCCAGCCGAGACCGGCTGGCCTCGGTGCTGCACGCCGCGTTCCTCGACCGCCTCGCGCCTGAGTGGTCGACGCAGGACGGCGACCTCGTGTGGCGGGTGGGGGTCCGTCCGGTCCTCCGGGTGACCCAGCTGCTCCTGGAGTGGGCGCAGCACCTGGAGTCACGTGGCGCCACCGACGCCGGGTCCTGCAAGGCCGAGCTGTACCGGGTCGCCACGTTCCTGCGGGTGGCGGTCGACCGGCCACGGCAGCTGGGATGGGTGACCGTCGCCGCCACCCATGCCGCCGCGGGGCGGAGGTCGGGCACCGAGGAGGCCCTGGTCAGGACCACGCTCACGGCGTTGCGGCGGCTCGTGGAGCTGCCGGCGGAGGAGGTCGGGCGGATGGTCGGCGCGCTCCAGGACGACAGCGCCGCCGGGCTGACCGCTGTGGTCGCCGCTCGGGTCAGGGCGCTGGACGACCTCGCCGACGGGTGGCACGTCCCGCCAGACGGGCCGGAGATCTCCGGGCGCGTCTCCTCCGGGGCGGACGGCGCGGCAGGCCTCGACCCTGGGCAGGCGGACGTCCGGGTCGCCGTGGTGGACGACCTCCTGGTCCCCGTGGCCCGGCGGTTGGCGGCCCTCAGCGCCGGACTGGACCCGGCGGGCGGTGCGGACGCCTCGGCGGACCTGCGGCACGACCCCGGCTGGTACCTGGACCGTGCCCTCACCGGGACCGAGGTCGGCTCCGGCGACCTGGCCGCCCTGGAGGTGGTGGCGTTCCTGGAGTTCGCGACCGGCCTCCCGGCGCGTCGACAGGTCCGTCTCAAGCGGATCTCCTCGCAGTCCGAGGTCCCCGTCGCCCCGTACCTGACGACGCTTCTGGCCGCGGCCCATGAGCAGGGCAAGTGGTGGGAGCCCGGTGTCGAGGCGACCGCGGCGCAGATGGGCATCCACGTCGACCTCAAGCTGGCGGGCGACGCGGTCGCCAACTTCTCGGCCTTCCTCGACTCGCGCTGGCGGCTCAACGACTGGATGTGGGGGCGTCTGGACGCGGTGCCCACGCTGCTCGAGCTGCTCGTCACGCCGGGCTCGCTGCGTTCCTGGCTGTCCGGTCGCCCGGACCGGGTCGGTGCCGTGGCGGAGCTCGTGCTGGGACCCGAGGGCGCTGACGACGACGGGCTGCGGGCGTTCCTCCTCGAGCACGTCTGGACCGCGGAGACGAAGGCCGCGGTCGCCGCGGAGCTCGACGCTCTCGGGACGACGGCCAGAGCGGGGGAGAGCCCCGCTGCCGTGGCTGCGACCCGGCGGGCCCTGACCGCGGCGCGGCAGTGGGAGGTCCTCGCCACCGAGCCCGCCGTCACCGGTGGTCGAGACACCCGCCGCGACCCTGGGTGGCCGGGGCCCGCGCTGGTCGAGGCGGTCGGCGCCTACGGCGTCGGGGCGGAGACCTTCGGCGACGACCGCGTCCGCTGGGCGGTCCGCAGGCGCCTCGCCAGGATCCTGTGGACGGCCGGTCGAGTCGCGGAGTACAACGTCGTCGAGCACGCACCTCGCCCGCCAGCTGGGCGCGCCGTCCGCAGGGTGCAGCCGGCGCCGGACGGCCTCCGGTCGCGGGTCGGGGTGCGGCGGGAGGACTCGGCGGTGCCGGCTCCGGCGGCGTCGGGCCTCCGCTGGGGTCGGCGAGCCCGGTGGGTGGTGCAGGCGGCCAGCTGGCCGGTGGCCTTCCGGATGACCCGCCGCGCCGCCGACCGTAGCCGGGCGGCTGCATCGCAGTAGTCGCGCGGTGGTCGGCGGTGGTCGCGGAGGACGACGGGCGAGGCACCCCGGGTGGCGGGTGCTGGTGGACCCGGCCCGGTCGGGGACGTGCGCGCTGCTCGCCCCCGTCCGGCGGCGCCAGCGCGGAGGCAGCGGCCGGGACCAGCACCTAGGGTCGTCCGGGCCCGTGCGGGCCGGGACAGGAGGCAGGTGGTCGAGGTGGGGCCCGCGACGATGCTGCCGCTGTGGCGCACGCCTGCCGTCCTGCGTCTGGTGGGTGTGACCCTCCTCGGGTTCGTCGGCTTCTCTGCCACGTTGGCGGCCCTCCCGTGGTGGGCGGTTCGCGGCGGGGCGACTCTCGCCGAGGCGGGTCTGGTCACCACGGCCATGCTCACCGCGACGGTGCTGACGCAGGTGCTGGTCCCGGGGCTCGTCTCGCGGGTGGGAGCGGGGCGCAGCCTCGCGCTGGGCCTCGTCGCCCTGGGGGCCCCCTCGCCGCTGCTCCTGCTCAGCTCCGACCTGCTCCCGCTCGTTGCCGTCAACGCGGTGCGGGGCACCGGGTTCGCGGTGCTCACCGTCGTGGGGTCGACGCTGACGTTCACCCTGGCGCCGCCCGGGCGGCACGGCGAGACGGCCGGGCTGTACGGCCTCGCCGTCGGGCTGACCGGCGTCGGCGTGGTCCCCGGTGCGGTGGCCGTCGCGCAGAGCGTCGGCTTCTGGCCGGTCGCCGTGGTCGCGACCTTGCCCGTCGTCGCGGTGCCGCTGGCGCTGCGGCTGTCGCGCGACGAGCGGGTCCGAGGGGCGCACGGGCCGTCCTCCCGGGCGTCGGTGGTCACGACGGGCGAGGTGGTGGAGGGAGTGGTCCGGCCGCAGCACCGGCGGGCCGCGCTGGCCGTGCTCGTACCCTCGATCGTGCTGCTCGTCGTCACGTTGGCCGGCAGCGGCCTCGTGACGTTCTTGCCGATCGAGCGGCCCGACGGGTTCCTCGCCACCGTCGGCCTGCTCGTGTTCGGGGCGACGGCTGCCCTCGCTCGGTGGCGGGCGGGTGCGCTCGCCGACCGCGTCGGCACGCGGCTGCTCCTGCCGTCCGCCGTCGTGGTGACCGCGGTCGGCATCGCCGGCGTGTCGGCCGGACTGCGGCTCGGGGAGGGCGGTGGGCTCGTCGGTGGCAGCGGCCTCCTCCTGGCGGCAGCCACGGTGGCCGGCGTGGGATACGGCGCTGTCCAGAACCTCACGCTCGTCGAGGCCTTCTCGCGGGTCGACCCGGTGGAGACCCCGACGGCGAGCGCGGTGTGGAACCTCTGCTTCGACGGGGGAACGGCGATCGGTGCGGTCGCGGTAGGTGCGTTCGCCGGCGTGCTCGCCGGGTCGCCGGGCGGCGGTGCTCCGCCCGCGCCGTGGCTCGACGACGGGTCGGGCGTGGCCGGGGCGTTGCTCGCCTGTGCCCTGCTCGTCCTGGTCGCCACCCCGGCAGGGGTGCGGACCTCGGCGACGGCGTCCCGCTCGTCGAGGTGAGCTGGCCGCTGGAAGGGCACGGCACGGCACGGACCCCACGGTGCGCAGCTGTCCCGCGGCTGTCACGGCCTGTCCAGCGCGCCCGGTCACCGTGACGACGGGGTGTCGCGTGTGCGCCACGCCAGCACCCCACGCGGCGACACGCCGACAGGGACGAGTCCGTGGCCGCAGAGCAGGACCTGTCCCGGCACCGTCGCTCGCAAGCCGCGCGCAGCGAGCCGCCCACGGGGGAGCCTCGACACGAAGCAGAACCGCCCCTGTCCGCGTGATCGCTGGTCAGGGGCGGTTCCGAAGGCTGTGAGGGTGTGGCCAGAGGCGGGGTCGAACCGCCGACCTTCCGATTTTCAGTCGGACGCTCTACCAACTGAGCTATCTGGCCGAGGGTGGTGACCCACCCCGAGCGACCCCGACCGGGCTCGAACCGGCGACCTCCGCCGTGACAGGGCGGCGCGCTAACCAACTGCGCTACGGGGCCTTGCTGTGGTGCTGGTGCCTCGAACGGTGTAGTACCCCCAACGGGATTCGAACCCGTGCTACCGCCTTGAAAGGGCGGCGTCCTAGGCCACTAGACGATAGGGGCGCGGGACGTTTCCGTCGTGAGCGGTCCTGAGCATAGGTGCTCGGGGCCCCGGCTCCAAACCGGTTGCTCCAGACAGGACGCCCGCGCCGTGGGCTCCGGGGTGTGGGGTGCGGGTGGTCATGGGCGCCACCAACGGCCGCGGCGGGGGCTGAGGCGTCGTGGTCCGGTGCCGCGCCCCCCGTGCGATGTCTGCCGCCCGATGTCTGCCGCCGGGGTGGTGACCGTCGGGGGCCGGGAGCGACCGTCGCCGCGACCTCGACGACGTGGGCGTTGACGAGCGACGAGGCAGCATCACCTTGTGCATCGCTGATGCCCCGGGTTTCATCCACCGGCGGCATCGAGCCAGCGCTGCACCTGCGGGGCGGTCGCGCTTCGGGTGGCGGTCGACGTCGGGTCCGTCGTGCCTCGAAGCCGCTGGTGTGCGGACCCGGCGGCTGGGCTGCTGTGACGACCGGCGGCGGGCCAGTGCGTCCGGAGCGGTGGGTCGGCCGGAGACGGTCGGGCACGGACAGGGCTCACATCGTCACCCTGCCCACGGAACACCCATGCAACCAGGGGTGAGCGACGAGCGGCGACGGAGCGGGTCGAGCCCTGGCGTCACCCCCAGCCGAGCTCGTGCAGCCGGTCGTCGTCGACGCCGAAGTGGTGGGCGATCTCGTGCACCACCGTGACCAGCACCTCCTCGACGACCTCGTCCCTCGTGTCGCACATGGCGAGGGTCGGCAGTCGAAAGATGGAGATGCGGTCAGGGAGCACCCCCGCGTACCAGCTGTCGCGCTCGGTCAGCGGCGTGCCCTCGTACAGTCCGAGCAGGTCCTGCGGCTCCTGCGGCGGCGGCAGCTCCTCCACCAGCACCACCACGTTGTCCATGAGGGAGGCCAGCTCGGCCGGTACCTGGTCCAGGGCGTCGGCGACGGCGGCCTCGAACTCCTCGAGGGACAGCTGGACGCTCATGCGCGCCGTCCGGTGCGGACGGGCCGACCGAGGGTCGGCGGGCGAGGCGCGAGGCTCCGTCTGGCCGGTTGGCCGTTCAGCCACCATGCCAGCCGGGCGGTGACGAAAGGCAGCACGACGTACGTCATGACGGGGATGAGCACCAGCGTCAGTGCCAGCACCCGCAGCGGCAACGCCCAGCCCCCCACGAGGGGGAGCAGCAGCGCCTGCGCGAGCAGGTTGACCGGGGCGAAGGCCAGGAAGATGACGCAGGCCTGCTTCCACCGTGGCGGCTGCGAGGGGGTGTGCGTCAGCACCGCAGACCGCCGCGGTTCGTCGAACCAGCCCTCGATGCCCGTGCGCTTCTCCACCCGGGTCTCCTGCACCAGCCCGAGAGCCGACTCCAGCCACCACGCGCGCTGGCTGGAGGACTGCCAGAGCTCCAGCGCGTCCTCGTCCGCGAAGCGGTACAGCATGTGCCACTCGTCGCTGTCGCCACCCGGTCGTACGTGACCCGCGCCCAGGAAGCCGTCGAACCCGGCGGCGAGGCGCTGGCCGGCCTGGACCCAGGCGGCCATCTCGGCGTCCCGCTGCGGCAGGGCACGACGGGTGACCGACACGGTCACCGACTCCGGCGGGTGGGTCACGCCATGGCTGCTCACCCGCCCAGGGTGGCAGCCGCAGCCTGCGGCAGCAGGCACGGCGGCCAGGGGGGGGCGTGGTCGACGGCTCCGTCCGGGTCGCAAGGGCTGCGTGGCGGAGGGCTGGACCTGGACGCGCAGCCTGGGTCATCCACCCTCGATCACGCTGCCGACACGTCCGACGGGCCTTGCGCGTGTCGATAGGGCTGACGCGGGGTGTCGGTGTGCGGGGTGTCGGTGTGCGGGGTGTCGGTGTGCTTGGTGTCGGTGTGCGGGGTGGGGTCGCGCGGGGTGGGGTCGCTCCAGGGGGTGTCCGATGTGGGTGCGGCGGCGACGGGCTCCGCTGCGAGGTGCGCAGGGTCCATGGGGGGGCCGGTGGTGCCTACGCGGTCCGCCCGACCAGCCGGGCACGCAGTCTCCGCGTGGATGACGGGGGCGGAGCTCATGACAGGGTCGTCGGGGTCCGAGGAGACGATGACGTCCACGGAGACGTCGGGGTGCAGGCGCGTCGACCGTCCCTCGGGCACGTCGTGACGCGGTGGGAACAGGTGAGACCAGAACGCAGCGTCGTCCTCCTCGCTGTCGCTGTCGCTGTCGCTGAGTCGTGGCCGCTGTGCTGACCGGACGGGCTCCTCTCTCGACACGCCGTCGGTCCGGCCCCAGCACGCGCCCGGCGGCGGTGGCTCTGGTGCTCGGTCTCCGTCGTCGACCTGGGCGTCGACAGCGGCGCCGTCGAGGCGGCCGAGGGCGGCGGCGAGGGTATGGCGAACGGGTCGCCGCGGGGTGCGGGTGTGGTCGACCCAGCGCGGTGGGGTGATGAGGAGACCCCCCTCGTCGCGGTCGACCTGCCAGGTGCCGGCGTGGACGGCAGTGTGGTGACCGGGGCACAGCAGCGCGTAGTTGATCAGGTCTGATCTTCCGCCGTCGATCCAGTGCACCACGTGGTGGGCGTCGCACTGCTCGGGGGGCACGGAGCAGCCCGGGATCAGGCACCCGCCGTCGCGGGCTGCCAGGGCGCGCCGCTGGGCCAGGGTGACCAGGCGGTGGTCGCGTCCGACGTCCAGGGGCCCCAGGGATGGGCTCGTCAGCACCCGTTGCAGGACGGCGTCGCAGGCCAGCCGGCGAAGCGTGCCGCCCGACACGGGTTCGCCGCCCTCCAGGTAGGCCAGCCCGACGGCGGGTGGTGGGACCGACCGCGCTCCGGAGTCGCCCCCGAGCCGTTCAGCGGCCCCGCTGGTCGCGGGAGGTGTCCCGCGCGCCCCGCCTGGGCTGCCGCCGACGCTCGGTCCGTCTGGTCCGTCTGGTCCGTCTGGTCCGTCTGGTCCGTCTGGTCCGGCCGGTCCGGCTGGTCCGGCCGGTCCGGCTGGGGCCTGGGCGCCGACCACCGGGCTGCCGAGCTGCGCCGTGGTGACGTGCAGGACGACTCGAGGTCGTTCGCCACGGCGTGGGACGGCGACGCCCAGCGCGGTCTCGGCGATCGCGGCCAGGGCGTCGGCGCGCCGCTGCCGGGGCTGGCGACGGTCGGGCTCCCCGTCAGCGGCCGCCGACGGAGCGGAACATGTGTCGAGCGCGGCCCGGAAGGTGGCCCCGGCCACCGGGTCGAGCTGGAACGACCCGACCACCATGCCGGTGCTGTCGGTGTGGATGTCGAGGTACCGGCGGGTGTGCGACGCGGGGTCGAACCGGTCGCCGTCCTGGTCGACGGCGCCGGGCAGACGTGCCAGCAGCTGACGAGCTGCACGGTCCATGTCCAGCGGCGAGGCGCCGTCCGCCGCGATGCGGAGGTAGTCCACCAGCTCTGCAGCCGCTCCGGGCCGGGCCAGCACGCCGACCGGGACCCGGTCGAGGCAGCGGACACCGACGTCGAGGTGGGCTCTCGTCCAGCAACCGGTGGCGACCTCGGCGGCAGCGGCCGCCAGTGGCTGGTCCACGGCGGTGGCTCGGGCTGCAGCCACGTCCCGACGAGCCTGAGCGGCCCCCACGAGGCACGTGGTGCGCAGGAAGGACTCGGACGTGGTCGCGACGGGCGCGGAGGACGCGAGACCGCGGCCGTCGAGCTCGCGCACGAGCGACAGGTACAGCGCCTCCACCTGTCCCTTGAGCCGCGACACCTCACCGATCCCCTCCAGCACGGCGGCCCCGCCGGTGCGCCACCCGAGGAGCTCGGCGCAGCTGAGCACCGCTGCTCGGGCAGCCGTCAGTGCGGCCAGGAACGGGTCCTGATCAGCGAAGACGTCAGCGGTCGTGGTCACGGCGTCGACCGTAGGCAGCCCCCCGGACACAACTCAGGTGCATGAGGTGTCACCAGGACCCAAGGTACGGAATTACCCCAGGGGGGTATATGTTGGCTCGTGTGGAGGGACAAGTCATGAATGAGGACACCGTCGGCCCGACGGCGGGCGCAGAGGGGACCGGCGCGGCTGTCGGTACCCGTACCTCCGAGCCGCCCGCGTACGCCGTCAGCGGAGACAAGGCCAAGGTGCTCACCAGGCTGCGCCGGATCGAGGGACAGGTTCGCGGCCTGCAGCGCATGGTCGACGACGACACCTACTGCATCGACGTCCTGACCCAGATCTCCGCGGCCACCTCGGCGCTGGAGTCGGTGGCCCTGCAGCTGCTGGACGAGCACCTCCGGCACTGCGTCCGCCACGCCATCGAGGACGGCTCACAGGCCGACGCCAAGATCGCGGAGGCCTCCGCCGCCGTTGCCCGCCTCGTCCGTTCCTGAGGCACCCACGCCCCGCACGCGACGAGACGAACCGAAAGACCCGGACGACGCGAGACACCAGACGACACAGAAGGAGACCCACCATGAGCGAGACCACCACCATCCAGGTCGCCGGCATGACCTGCGGGCACTGCGTGTCCGCCGTCACCGAGGAGCTCACGCAGCTCCCCGGCGTGACGGACGTGACGATCGACCTGGTCGCAGGCGGGCACGTCGCCGGTGACCGTGACGAGCGAGCAGCCCCTCGACGACGCCGCGGTCACGGCCGCCGTCGACGAGGCCGGCTACGAGCTGGTGCGCTGATGACGGCCGGCACGAGCACCGCGAGCGGCGGTGCCGGTGGTGCCGGCGGTGGAACCAGCCAGCCGGTGACCCTGGGGGAACCGCTCACGCTGGAGATCTCCGGCATGACCTGCGCCTCGTGCGCGATGCGGATCGAGAAGAAGCTCAACCGCATGCCCGGCGTCGAGGCCAGTGTCAACTACGCGACCGAGAAGGCGACCGTCCGTCTGCCCGAGGGCACCGACGTCGCGGCAGCCATCGCCACGGTCGAGAAGACCGGCTACGGCGCCGTCGTCCCCTCGCCGCCGGCAGGAGAGGACCAGCCCTCCGACGGTCCCGACGAGGACCCGGAGACCAGGTCCTTGCGGCAGCGGGCGCTCATCAGCACCGCGCTGGCCGTGCCGACCCTGCTGCTGTCGATGGTCACCCCCCTGCAGTTCGACAACTGGCAGTGGCTGGTGCTGACGCTGGCCTCGCCGGTCGTCGTCTGGGGCGCGTGGCCGTTCCACCGGGCTGCCGTCGTCAACGCCCGGCACGGTGCCGCCACGATGGACACGCTCGTCAGCATCGGCGTCCTCGCCGCCTTCGCGCAGTCGCTCTACGCGCTGTTCTTCGGCATGGCGGGTGTGGCCGGCATGACGATGGAGCTCCGGCTCATCACCGCGCCCGGGCAGGGTGGGGACGAGATCTACCTCGAGGTCGCCGCGGTCGTCACCGCTGCCGTGCTCGTCGGCCGCTGGCTCGAGGCTCGCGCCAAGAGCCGTTCCGGGGCAGCCCTGCGGGCACTCCTCGACCTGGGCGCCAAGGACGTCGCGGTGCTCCGCGGTGGCGTCGGCTCCACCCGCGAGGAGCGCATCCCCGTCGCCCAGCTCGCGACGGGCGATGTGTTCGTCGTCCGTCCGGGGGAGACCGTGGCGACCGACGGCGTGGTCGTCGACGGCAGCAGCGCCGTCGACGAGTCCATGCTCACCGGGGAGCCGGTGCCGGTCGAGGTCGGCCCGGGTGACGCCCTGACCGGCGCCACCACGAACTCCGGCGGACGGCTGGTCGTGCGGGCGACCAGGGTCGGCGCCGACACCCGTCTGGCGCAGATGGCCCGGCTGGTCGAGGCCGCGCAGTCCGGCAAGGCCGAGGTGCAGCGCCTGGCCGACCGGGTGTCCGGGGTGTTCGTCCCCGTCGTCCTCGTCATCGCCCTGCTGACGCTCGTCGGCTGGCTGCTGGTCGGCGGCGACAGCTCTGTCGCCTTCACCGCCGCGGTCGCCGTGCTCGTCATCGCCTGCCCGTGCGCGCTCGGCCTCGCCACGCCGACAGCGCTCCTGGTCGGGACCGGGCGGGGCGCACAGCTGGGCGTGCTCATCAAGGGCCCGGAGGTGCTGGAGTCCACGCGCCGCGTCGACACCGTCGTGCTGGACAAGACCGGCACCCTGACGACCGGCCGGATGCGCCTGGTCGACGTGGTCGCCGCCGAGGGCGAGGACCCGGCGCAGGTGCTCCGCCTCTCCGGCGCCCTGGAGCTGGGCAGCGAGCACCCGATCGCCAAGGCGGTCGCCGAGGCGGCGCAGGGGTCCTCCAGCGTGGACCCTGCCACCGGGCGGCTCCGCCTCGGTGGCAGCGGCCGCGACGGCGAGGGTGCCGCTGCCGGCGGGCAGCGGCCGGAGCTGCCGCCGGTCGAGGGCTTCGCGTCCCGGCAGGGCCTGGGCGTCGCCGGCGTGGTCGACGGGCACGCCGTCGTCGTCGGTCGCGCGGCCTGGCTCGCCAGCGAGTGGTCGCAGCACCTGACGGAGGCCCTGCAGCAGCAGGTCGGCGCGGCCCAGGACACCGGGCGAACCGTCGTCGCGGTCGGCTGGGACGGTTCCGTGCGCGGCCTGCTGGTCGTGTCCGACACCGATCACCCCGACCGCCGCGCAGGCCGTGGCCGAGCTCCGCGGGCTCGGTCTGCGGCCGTACCTGCTCACCGGAGACAACCTGGCTGCGGCGAGGACCGTCGCCCGGCAGGTCGGCATCGACCCGGACGACGTGATGGCCGAGGTCATGCCCGAGGACAAGCTGGAGCAGGTCCGTCGGCTCCAGGGCGAGGGCAAGGTCGTCGCGATGGTCGGAGACGGGGTCAACGACGCCGCGGCGCTCGCCGCCGCCGACCTGGGTATCGCCATGGGCACCGGCACGGACGTGGCGATCGAGGCCAGCGACATCACCCTGGTGCGCGACGACCTGCGGGCGGCCGTCGACGCCGTACGGCTGTCGCGGGCGACCCTTCGGACCATCAAGGGCAACCTGTTCTGGGCGTTCGCGTACAACACCGCGGGCATCCCGCTCGCGGTGGCCGGGCTGCTCAACCCGTTGCTCGCGGGCGTCGCGATGGCTGCGAGCAGCGTCTTCGTGGTGACGAACAGCCTCCGGCTGCGCGGCTTCCGGTCGGTGACCGGCGGAGGGCGCTGAGTCCGCGGGCCCACCGCGGCACGCGTCGGTCCGGTCGGGCGTACAGTGCGTCCCACGACAGGGGAGCGCCGATCCGGGCGCTGAGAGTGCGGGTGACCGCAGACCCTCGAACCTGATCCGGTTAGCACCGGCGGAGGTAGTCGAGTCTCGACCCGTCGACGGCACCACGCCGTCGACGGGTCCCCCTCCTGGGACCTCTGGGAGGACACATGAGCAGCACCGAGCACCGCACCACCGGCACCACCGGCACCACCGGCACCACCGGCACCACCGGCACCACCGGGGCTGAAGGCACTCGCGCCGCCAGGCCTCCGCTGGACGCCCGCGCCCGCACCACCCTCGCCGTCGGCATCACCGCCAGCGTGCTAGCCGGCGCCGCGGTGCTCCAGGTGGGTCTGCCGGCCGACCGGTCGCTGTTCGACACCCCCCTGGACGACCTCACCGTCCCTGCGGCCCTGCTGGTCTCCCTGCTCGGCGTGGCCGCGGTCGGGGCGGCGACCGCGCGGCAGCGTTGGCGCGTGGTCGACATCGTCGTCGCCAGCCAGCTCGGCGTCGTGGGAGGGCTGTTCTTCGCCCTGTGGAACCTCGGCTTCTACGCGTGGCTGTCGCCGGTGCTCCCACCACCGGCCAGCGCCCTGGTCGTCGGCGTGTGGCTGCTGCCCGGGGTGCTCGGCGGCCTCGTGGTCCGCAAGCCGGGCGCCGCCGTCTACACCGAGCTCGTGGCTGCTGCCGTCAGTGCGCTCATCGGCAACCAGTGGGGCTTCGCCACCGTCTGGTACGGGCTGCTCGAGGGCCTCGGCGCCGAGGTGGTCCTGGCCGTGCTGCTGTACCGACGTTTCGGCCTGCCGGCGGCGCTCCTGGCCGGCGCGGGGGCCGGCGTCGTCGTCGGTCTGCTGGACACCACCGTCTACTTCCCTGAGCTCGTCCCCCAGGTGCAGCTGGTCTACATCGCTCTTGCGGTGGTGAGCGGGGTGGTCGTCGCCGGGCTGGGCTCGTGGGCGCTCACCCGTGCGCTGGCCAGGACCGGGGTGCTGTCCTCGCTGGCGTCAGGCCGGGACGGCGGTCGGGTCTGAGGCGACGGGGGTCCGTGGGCCCGACGAGGTGCGGGTACTGACGTGGGCGTCTCGGCGCGAGGATGGGGCTGGCGGCACGGCACCCGTGCGGCGTGGGCGGTGCGCGGCCTCGACCTCGACGTCCAGGACGGTGAGCGCCTGCTGCTGCTCGGGCCCAGCGGTGCCGGGAAGTCGACGCTGCTGCGGGGTCTTGCGGGCCTGCTGGACCCCGCGGCCGGCGACGAGGAGGGGGTGCTGCAGCTCGACGGGGTGCCGGTACGTAGGGCCCGGGTCGAGGCCGTGGCCGCCGGCGCCGCACGGACGGGCCTGCTGCTGCAGGACCCGCTGAGCCAGACCGTCCTCGCCCGTTGCGGGGACGACGTCGCCTTCGGGCTGGAGAACCACGGGGTCGCCCGTGATGACATCTGGCTGCGGGTCGACGAGGCCCTGGCGGCCGTCGGCTTCCCCTACACGCGCGACCGGTCGACGTCCCGGCTGTCCGGCGGGGAGCGGCAGCGCCTGGCCCTCGCCGGGGTGCTCGCCCTTCGCCCTGGCCTGCTGCTCCTCGACGAGCCGACCGCGATGCTCGACCCGGCCGCCGCCGACGGCCTGCGACGCACCGTCGGGCAGCTGCTGGAGCAGACGCACGCCGGGTGCGTGCTGGTCGAGCACCGGGTAGGCCCGTGGCTGCCGTACGTCGACCGCGTCGTGGTGCTCGAGCCGGGCGGCGGGGTCCGTGCCGACGGAACCCCGGCCGAGGTGTTCACGGCGCACGGTGAGGCACTCGCAGCCGACGGGGTGTGGGTGCCGGGCAGGTCGCTGGTCCGACCCCCGCGTCCCTCCCTCACCACCGGGCCGTCCGGGCCGTCCGGGCCGTCTGGGCCCACGCCACGGAGCGTCCGGCTGCTGACAGCGTCCGGTGTGTCCGTCGCGCGCCCCGGTGCCGCGGCGCCGGCCGCCCGTGACGTGCACGTCGGCCTGGACGCCGGCACCGTCACCGCGGTGACGGGACCCAACGGGGCCGGCAAGTCCACGCTGGCGCTGGCGCTCGCCGGTCTCGCGGCCCCCGCGGCAGGCACGCTCGTCGCGGCCGACGAGCTTGCCCGGGGGGCCGGTCCGCACCCTCACCGGTGGCGGGCCCGCGCCCTCGCATCGCGCATCGGCACCGTGTTCCAGGAGCCGGCGCACCAGTTCGTCACCGCGACGGTCTCCGACGAGCTCGCGGTGGGGCCGCGCGTCACCGGGGTGGCCCCCGTCGCTGCGGCAGCCACGAGCAGCGCGCTGCTCGATCGGCTACGGCTCGGGCACCTGGCGAGGGCCAACCCGTTCACGCTGTCCGGGGGAGAGCAACGACGGCTGTCCGTGGCCACCGCGCTCGCCACCCGCCCGCGCGTGCTGGTCCTCGACGAGCCGACCTTCGGCCAGGACGCCCGCACCTGGGCCGAGCTGGTGGCCCTGCTCGAGGAGCTTCGTGCCGACGGAGTGGCCGTGTGCACCGTCACCCACGACACCGACCTCGTGGACGTGCTCGCCGACCACGTCCTTCGGCTCCCAGCAGCCACCGCGCCGGAACCGCGGACGGACGAGCCCCGGACGAGCCCCGGATGAGCCTGCCGATCGACGTCCTCACCGGGACGGCCGACCTCGACCGCACCGCGCTGCTGGCCAGGACCAACCCGAGCGTCAAGCTGTTCGTGGCGCTGGTGCTCTCGCTCGCGCTGGTCCTCACCACCGACGCCGTGACCGCGGGCGTCGCGCTGGCGATCGTCGTGCTGGCGCTGCCGTGGTCGGGGCTGGGCCTGCGCGCGCTCTGGCGCCGCGGCTGGGTCCTGGCGGTCGCAGCCCTGCCGACCGGGGTCTTCACCGCGCTCCTCGGCGTCGACGGTGGGCCGGTGCTGCTGCCTCTCGGCCCGCTCGACGTCACGGCCGGGTCGGCGGTCGCCGGGCTCGCGGTGGTCCTGCGCATCCTCGCCATCGGGCTGCCTGGGGTCGTCCTGCTCGCCACGACCGACCCCACTGACCTTGCCGACTCCCTCGCCCAGGACCTCCGGCTGCCGAGCCGGTTCGTGCTGGCCGCCCTCGCGGCGATGCGGCTGTTCGGGGTCCTGGCCGAGGAGTGGACGGCGCTGGGGCAGGCCAGGCGTGCGCGCGGGCTCGGTGACGACGGCGTCCTCGGCCGCGTCCGTGGTCTGGCGGCACAGCTGTTCGCGCTCCTCGTCCTGGCCGTCCGCCGCGCGACCGTGCTGGCTACGGCCATGGAGGCGCGCGGCTTCGGCGCCGCCCCGCACCGCACCTGGGCCAGGCCCAGCCAGGTCCGCCTGAGCGACCTCGGTGTGGCGCTGGGCGGGGTGGCCGTCGCCGCCGTCGCCACCGCGGCGGGGGTCGCGGCCGGGACCTGGGAGCTGGTGCTCGTCGGCTGAGCGTGCCCCGGCTGAGCGAGCACCGGCTGGGTGCCCGCCGGCTGAGCGTGCGCGCCCTGGGGGCCCTCCGGCTGAGCGTGCGCGCCCTGGGGGCCCTCCGGCTGAGCGTGCGCGCCCCGGGGGCCCGCCGGCTGAGCGTGCGCGCCCTGGGTGCCCGCCGGCTGAGGGCGCGCCGGCCGGGACTGCGCCGGTCAGCCCGTGACCGCTCGGACCAGGTCCTCGGCCAGCGCGGGGACACGTCCGACCAACGCGGTGACGTCATCGGGCTCGATGCGCCCCCCGGTCATGTGCCGGACGTCCTGCGGGGGCGACGACGACACGGCGACGCGGTCGGCGACCTCGGTCGCCACCAGCAGGCAGACGGCGGCGTCCTGGCCGTCCTCGGCGGGCCGGCTGACCGGCCAGCGGTCCACGGCCCACAGGGCGGTGACCATGTCCGCCGGGAAGGACCAGGCCTGCAGCGCGGCGGCGGACACCGCGACGTGCGAGGCGCCGTAGCGGACACGCTCGGCCTCCACGAGCGACCGGCGGTCGGCGGCGGCCTCGGTCAGCAGCCCGTAGCCGTCCTGGTCGGCGTGGTGCAGGAGGGCCTGCCCGATGCCGGACAGCAGGCCCAGGCAGAAGGCGTCCGGCGCGTGGAGCCCCAGCGGTCGGGCGAGCTCCCCGGCCGCCACCGCCGTGCACGCGCTGCGCCGCCAGAAGCCGGCCGGCACACCGTCCTCCCCGTCCACGCCGGCGGCAGCGGCCAGCGCCAGGCTGCGCACGGTGGTGAAGCCGAGCACCGTGACCGCGAAGGTGACGGTCCGCACCCGCCCGGACATGCCGTAGTACGCGCTGTTCGCCAGGCGCATCAGCCGCGCGGTGAGCGGCGCGTCGGCGCTGACGACCCCGGCGAGCCGGGTGGAGGACATGTCCGCGTCTCGCGTCATCCGGACGATCTGCGTGGCGACCGGCCGCCGGGCCGGCACCTGGTCCAGGTGGGCGAGCAGCTCCTCGAGCACGAGCACGCCCCGGCCGTCGTCCCACGGGCCCTGGCCCTCCGGGGTGGCGGCCGGCGACAGCGTGGACCCGCTGTACCGGCTGATCACCAGGTCACGTCCCAGCCGGTGTCGGAGGACAGCTCGTCGGCGTGACCTCCGAGCTCGTCGGGGAGCTCGTCGGGGAGCTGGTCGGCCTCGACCGTGCTGCCTGCCCGCCGTCGCACCCACCGGGTGAGGTCGTCCCCCGACATCGCCTTCGCCCACAGCCACCCCTGACCCAGCGTGCAGCCCATCTCCTGCAGCCGGGCGGCCTGCTCGGGCACCTCCACGCCCTCCGCGATGGCCGACAGCCCCATGGCGCCGGCCAGCGAGACGACCGCGGC
This sequence comes from uncultured Actinomycetota bacterium, assembly GCA_963759255.1. Classification (GTDB taxonomy): domain Bacteria; phylum Actinomycetota; class Actinomycetes; order Actinomycetales; family JBBAYJ01; genus Aquipuribacter. Next base: position 2,175,666 of record CAVWYQ010000002.1, on the reverse strand, counting down.
GGCGACGGTGCCGTCGCCGCCTGTCGCCAGGTCCAGCACGAACGAGCGGTCGATCTTGAGGTGGTCCACCGGCAGCTGCTGCAGGTATGCGAGCGACGAGTACCCCGTCCCGAAGTCGTCGATCGCCACCGAGACGCCCACGTCCCGCAGCGCCAGCAGCGTCTGCCGGCTGGCCGTCGGGTCGGACATGATCGCGGACTCGGTGATCTCCAGGCACAGGCCCGCCGCCGGGACGCCGTGACGGGCCAGCGCGCCGGTCACGGTCTCGAGCAGCCGGGGGTCCCCCAGCTGCAGCACCGACAGGTTGACGTTCACCCGGCGGGGGGCGAGGCCGCCGAGCTCGGTCCGCCAGCAGGCAAGCTGGGCGCAGGCACGGTCCAGCACGTGGGCGGTGAGGCCGGTGATGAGCTGGTGGTTCTCTGCGAGCGCCACGAACTCCTCCGGCGAGACGGGGCCCCGGACCGGGTGGTGCCAGCGGGCGAGCGCCTCCACCGCGGGCAACGGGGCGCTCCAGCGTCGCCGCGACGCGGCCGTGATGTCGACGACCGGCTGGTACGCCACCTGGATGTCGCCGACCTCGATCGCGTGGCGCAGGTCGGCCAGGAGCTGCAGGGTGTCCCGGGCGACGGCGCGGGTGCCGTCGTCGCAGAGCGAGAACCGGTTCTTGCCGCGCGCCTTGGCCTCGTACATGGCGATGTCCGCGTCGCGGAGCAGGTCCTGCGGGGTGGTGTGGGCGGCAGTTGCGCGGGCGACGCCCAGGCTCGCGGACGGGTGCACGCGCACACCGGTCACCGTCAGCGGCTGGGTGCACACGTCGAGCAGCCGCTGGGCCAGGAGCTCCGCCTCGCTGTCGTCGTGGACCCCCCGGCACACGACGACGAACTCGTCCCCGCCCATCCGGGTGACCGAGTCGCCGTCACGCACGACACCGCTCAGCCGACGAGCGATCTCGACGAGCATCGAGTCGCCGGCGTCGTGGCCGAGCGAGTCGTTGATGGTCTTGAAGTTGTCCAGGTCGAGGAACAGCACGGCCAGCAGCGGGTCGGTACCGGGAGGCAGGTCGAGGCCCGCCTGCAGGCGCTCGAACAGGGCCGCCCGGTTGGGGAGCCCGGTGAGTGCGTCGTGGCGGGCCTGGTAGGCCAGCTGGCGCTCGAAGGCGAGCCGGTCGGTGACGTCCTCGGCGGTGCCGACGAAGCTGGGCCCGTGGCCCGGGGTGTGCGCCGGGGCCAGGCGCAGGTGCACCATCCGCCGCCCGCCGTCGACGGTGCGGATCGCGGCGACCACGTCGGCCTCACGGCCCTCCAGCGCGGTCGCCGCGCAGTCGCAGACGGCCGTCATGTGGTCAGGCTCCACGAGCCCCAGCCACCCGGTGCCGAGCAGCGCCTCCGCGGGCAGGCCCACCATGCGGGCGAAGGCGTCGTTGACGTGCGCGAGGCGCATGCCGACGTCCGACAGCACGGTGGGGACCGGGTTGCGCTCGGTCAAGGCCAGGAAGCGGCGCTCGTAGGCGTGCGCGGCCTCGGCGGCCGCGCGGCCTCTGCCCACGGTGTCTGGCTCCGCGACCGCAGTGACCGCCCACAGCCGCTGACCCGGGACCGGGTGCGCGACCACCTCGACCGGGTGCACCGAGCCGTCGGCGCCGCGCAGCCGGCCGCTGCGCCGCTGTCCCCTCACCTCGTGCAGGAGCGGCTGGTCGTCGCTGGTCGTCAGCACCGAGGCCAGCGGCAGGCCGGTGACGCTCCGGGCGTCCCGGGCCAGCAGGTCCGCCGCGGCGGCGTTGAGCCAGGCGACCGTGGGGTGGGCACCATCGGTCCCCCCGCGGACGAGCAGCACGGCGCTGTCGGACATCGCGACCGCGTGCTGCAGCGCCTCCCGGCAGTCGTCGGGCAGCACGTCCTGACTCCCCATCGCAGGCCTCCTGCCCGTCGTCCGTCACCCGTCCGTGGGCTCCCCCTCCCACCCGGCAGCGCGGGCGGGACGTGAGGTCTGCATCGGCGTGGTCGCGGTGCCACCGAAGGGGGCCGGGGGCGTTCGCCCGATCGGCCGACGCAGGTGACGACGCAGGTGACGGCGCAGTGAGCGCAGGTGACGGCGCAGGTGACCGCGCAGGTGACGGCGGAGGTGACGGCGGAGGTGACGGCGCAGGTGACGGCGGAGGTTGGCGGCGCAGGTGACGACGCAGGTTGACGACGCAGGTGACGACGCAGGTGATGACGCAGGTTGACGACGGCTCCTGCTGCGGCGTCGCCCGGGGGCGCTGCCGGCGCCCGCTGCGAGGATCGCTGGACTGGACACCGCCCGGGTCTACGCCCCCGGCTGGGGCACGGTCGGCCACAACGAGGAGCTGGTCGCCGAGGCGCTCGCGGGTTGGTCGGGTGACAGCTCGGAAGTCGTGGTCGCGAGCAAGCGCGGCATCGTCCGCAGCGCCGACGGCGACCGGCGGGACGCCTCGCGCGACGGCCTGCACCGGACGTGCGAGGCCAGCCTGGCCTCGCTGGGCCGGGACGTCGTCGACGTCTACCACCTGCACCGTGCCGACCCTGCGCTGCCGTTCGCCGAGCAGGTGGAGAACCTGCTGTCCCTGCGGGAGGCGGGGCTGGCCCGCGAGGTGGCGCTGTCCAACGTCACACCCCGGATGCTCGACGTGGCGCTCGAGGTGGCCGGGGGCCCGGACGACGGCGGCGTGGTCGCCGTCCAGAACGAGTACTCGCCGCGCTTCCGCGAGCACGGGTCGGTCATCGCCACGTGCGCCGAACGGGGGATCGCGTCCGTGCCGTGGTCGCCCTTCGGGGGTGCGGCCCGGGCGAGCGAGGTGGGGTCCCGCTACAGGGCCTTCGCCGAGGTGGCAGAGGCCCACGGCGTCAGCGCGCACCAGGTCGCCCTGGCCTGGCTGCTGTCGCTGTCGCTGTCGCTGTCGCTGTCGCTGTCGCCGACCGTGGTGCCCATCCCGGGCAGCAGCCGGCCCGAGACGGCGGTGGACTCGGCGGCGGCGGGGCTGCGGCTCAGTCAGGCGGAGGTGCAGCGGCTCTCGACGACCGACGCCGAGGGGACCTCGCAGTACCCGGACGACCTGCCGTCACCGTCGCTGCGCTGAGGTCGCTCACCACCTGGGTGCGGGCGAGCAGGTCGCCCAGGCGGCGCCGGTCAGCGCGTACCAGCAGCAGCGGTCCCAGCACGACGTCGACGGGCAGGACCACGGCGCGCAGCAGCAGCTGACCACCTGTCGGAGGCCGGCCGTCGCGACGGACCACCTTGACCCCGGCCCAGCGCATCCCGGCTGTGCGCCCACCGTCCAGCCACGGCCACACGACCGTGAACCCCAGCAGCACCACGCACCAGGCGAGGGTGAGGGCGGCTGCAGGCAGCAGCGGCACCTGCGCCGCCCGCGGCGCGACGGCCATGGCCACGACGGTGGTCGCGGCCGGGACCGCGAGCAGCAGCGTCAGCGCCAGCAGGTCGACGAGCACGTGCACGGCGCGGGCGCCGAGGACGTCGGGGTCGGACGGGGACGTCGACCGTGGTGACGCCGACCTGGCCGCGCCCGTGCCGGCGCTGGCTGGAAGGAGGATGTCGGCGCGTGCTGGCGTCACCGGAGCGACGCTATGCACGGCCGGCCGGTCGGCGTGAGGGGTCGCGGCCCGTCGGTACGAACGGACGAGCCCTGATCGTGCCTTTCGCGTGCTTGGTCCGGCTCGCGCGGTCCCGGCCGCCGTCGTTCAGGCGACGTCGCCACCGCGGCTGACGACGGGAGCCCGCAGGTCGACGACGCTGCGCACGTCCGGTGGGCAGGCGGCTCCCGGTACCGGCACCTGGAGGCAGCGCGCGAGCCCGTCGGCGAGGTCCACCTGCGGCCGCCAGCCTGCCGGCACCTGCTCCTGCACCTGCTGGCCCCTCGGCGTGGCCGGAGCGACCCGCAGCCGGCGCCGCTCGCGGACGCGGCAGGTGGTGCCCGTGGCCGCCGCCACCGCCCGGGCCAGGGACAGGGTGGACGTCGGGGTGTCGGGGCCGAGCCGGAACGGACCGGTGCCCTCGTCGTGCACCACGCGGAGGAGCCCGGCCACGACGTCGTCGACGAAGCACACCGGGTGCTCGTCCTCGTCGCCCGCCTCGACCACCACCTCGCCCTGTGCCCGGGCCTGCTCGAGCATCCTGGCGAGCGTGCCGGACCGGGACGGCGGCATGCCGGGGCCGTAGCACTCCGCCACCCGGACGACCACGGCCCGCACGTCGTGCGCGGAGCGGAAGCCCTGGGCCAGGCCCTCGGTCGCGGGCAGGTGCGCGGCGTTGCCCGGCAGAGAGGCGATGACCAGGCGGGCGGAGTCCGCCCGGGCGGCGTGGAGCGCGGCCAGGGTCTGCAGGGTGGGTTCGCTCTGACCGCGCAGGCTCAGCTCCCGTGGCCCCGGGGCCACGTGCACGACCACGTCCGCCCCGCACCCCGTGCTCCCCGCGGCGCCGTCCTCGCCGTCGCCCAGCCGGACGACCCGGTCCCCGGCCGCCGCGAGCGACGCGGCCACCGCGTCGGCGACCCAGCACCGGGTGCCCACCAGTGCCACCGTCGGCGCGTCGTCACGCCGCCGCAGACCGCCCAGCGAGGTCACCGTCATCTCCCCACCTGTGCCGTTCGGCCCGCCCACGGCGGGCGTCTCGTGGTCCGCGCCCTGCCGCCGTCGCTGCTGCTGCTGGTGTCCATCGTCCTGTCCCGACCGTCCTCGTCCCGGTACGTGTCGGTGGCCCGGGCTGTGGGTACCACGTCCATGCCCGTACAGACGCGACTTCACGCACCCAGGGTCGCCCGACCAGCAGGAGGCACCATGTCCGACTCGGACAAGACCGAGAACACCGTCGACAAGCTCGCGGGGAAGGCCAAGGAGGGTCTGGGGCGCGCCACCGACGACGAGAAGCTCGAGGCCGAAGGCCGCGGCGACCAGTCGAAGGCCGACCTCAAGGACGCCGGCGAGAAGGTCAAGGACGCCTTCAAGCACTGAGCGACGCACCCACCCACGGACGGCCTGCTCCCTGCGCGGGGGGCAGGCCGTCCGTGGCTGCACGGCCGCAGGCCCGGTGAGCCCGGTGGCTCAGAAGTTCCCGCGGCGCTCCTGCTCCCGCTCGATCGCCTCGAACAGCGCCTGGAAGTTCCCCTTGCCGAACCCGAGCGATCCGTGCCGCTCGATGATCTCGAAGAACACGGTCGGCCTGTCGCCCAGCGGCTTGGTGAAGATCTGCAGCAGGTACCCGTCCTCGTCGCGGTCCACGAGGATGCCGCGGCGCTGCAGCTCCTCCACCGGCACCCGCACCTCGCCGATCCGGGCGCGCAGGCCCGGGTCCACGTAGTAGGACTCGGGCGTGTCGAGGAACTGCACGCCCGCGCCCCGCAACCGGTCGACCGCGGCCAGGATGTCGTCGGTGGCCAGGGCCAGGTGCTGCGCCCCGGGGCCGCCGTAGAACTCCAGGTACTCGTCGATCTGGCTGCGCTTCTTGCCGGCGGCGGGCTCGTTGAGGGGGAACTTGACCCGGTGGTCCCCGGAGGCGACGACCTTGCTCATCAGCGCGGAGTACTCGGTGGCGATGTCGTCGCCGATGAACTCGGCCATGTTGGTGAAGCCCATGATGCGGTTGTAGAAGTCCACCCAGGCGTCCATCCGACCGAGCTCGACGTTGCCGACCACGTGGTCGAGCGCGGCGAAGACCTGTGCCCCGCGTGTGGCCACGCCAGAGGTGCGGGCCACGTAGCCGGGCAGGTACGGGCCGGAGTAGCGCGACCGGTCGACCAGGGTGTGGACGGTGTCGCCGTAGGTGGCGATCGCCGCGGTGCGGACCGTGCCGTGGGCGTCCGTCTGGTCGTGGGGCTCGACGACGACGCGGGCGCCCTGCTCCCGGGCGTGACGGATGCAGCGGTCGACGTCGGGGACCTCCAGGGCGATGTCCATCACCCCGTCGCCGTGCGCCCGGTGGTGGTCGGCCACCTCGCTCGTCGGGTCGACCGCGCCCTTGAGGACGAACCGGACCGCGCCCGAGGTGAGGACGAAGGCATGGTGGTCGCGGTTGCCCGTCTCCGGTCCGGAGTAGGCGACGAGGTCCATGCCGAACACGTGCTGGTAGAAGAGGGCCGCCTGCGTGGCGTTGCCGCACGCCCAGACCACGGCGTCCCAGCCGCTCACCGGGAACGGGTCGTTCTCCGCGTCGTGCTCGACGAGGCCGACCAGCTGCTGCAGCGCGGCGGCATCGAGGTGGGCGAGCCGCTCGGCGTCGGTGAGGGTCTGCTCCAGGGTCATGGGGGCTCCTTCGCTCCGGGATGGTCCTGTCTCTCCTCCTAGGACAGCGCCGGTCCGTCGGTGTGCACAAGCGGTGCTGCTGGTCGTGGTCCGGGCGTACAGTGCGACCGGCTAGGACGCCATCCAGCTGTGCGGTCCGTACACTTCGGGGAGGCGATGACGCCATGGAGCTCGACGGGCTCGACGTGGCTGTGCTCGAGGCCCTCACCGACCAGCCGCGCGCCGGCGCACTCGAGCTGTCCCGCACCCTCGGGGTGGCCCGGGCGACCGTGCAGGCGCGCATCCAGCGGCTGGAGGAGGCGGGGGTGGTCACGGGCTACGGGCCGGACGTGGACGTCGCGGCTGCGGGCTTCGGCGTGCAGGCGTTCATCACCGTCGAGATCTCGCAGGGCGGCCTGGAGCAGGCCACGGCGGACCTCGCTGCCGTCCCCGGGATCGTCGCGGCCTACGCCGTGACTGGCGCGGGGGACGTCATGTGCACGGTGGCCGCGTCGTCGCACCAGGGACTGCAGGAGACCCTCCTGGCGATCAGCCGCTCGAGCGTCGTGGCCCGCACGACGAGCGTCGTCGCGCTGTCGACGGTGGTGGCGCCGCGCGTGCTGCCGCTGCTGCGGTCCGTGCCGCGGGGCTGGCCGGCCCGGGCCAACCCGCCGCGCTGAGGCCGCGTCGGGAGCCGCCGGGCGTGGCGTTCCCGATCCACCTCGCCGGGCCCGCCGGCGGCGAGGCCGGGCCGGACGCAGCAGGCGCAGGGCCGGCGACGGCCTCCCACGGCAGGGCAGGGGCGTCCCGTACCGGGCCCCGCCACCAGCTGTCCGGCACGGCACCTGCGAGCTCCGCCGTGAGTCCTGCCGTTGCTCGCCCTGGGGGGCCCGAACGATGCGAACTTCCTCGTGATTCACGGTCGTGTCCCGCCGGGCGGCCCTGGTGCGCGGGTCTCAGGTGGATCGCGGCCACCTCGGTGTCCCGCGGCGGTGGCGTCCCGTCCGGCGACGTGGCGGCAGCGCGTCAGCACGGGCCTCCACCCCACGGGCGGACCTAGGTCCCGGGACGGGCGGCTCCGCGCCGGACGACCATGGCCTCCTCATCACGTCTTCTGGCATGGGGTGGTCGCGTTGGTGGTCCAACAGCTGGAACGGGGCCCGGTGGTCGTCGGGGTCGACGGGTCGACGGAGTCGTACCGGGCGATCGACCGGGGCGTGGAGCTGGCCGCCACCACCGGCCGCGACGTGCGTCTGGTCCACGCCTGGGGTGGTCCGGGGGCGGCGGCCCTGCGTGAGGAGCTCGCTGCGGAGGCGGTCGGCGCCGGTGGCGCCTCCTCGGCGCACCAGCTGCTCGACGTGGCGGTGGCCTACGCGCGTTCGGGCCTGCAGGACCTCGGCGTGCCCCCGACCGGGCGTGCGGGGCACTCCACCTCGGTCCGCCCGCCGGAGCCCTGCGGGAGGAGTCGCGGTCGGCCTCGATCGTCGTCATCGGCTCCCGGCGCCACGGCGGGCTGACCGGCCTGCTGCTGGGCTCGGTGGCGGTGCCGCTGAGCGCCCACGCGGACTGCCCGGTGCTCGTCGTCCGCGGTGGGGAGGCGGCTCGACCGGCGGTGGACGCGCCGGTGGTCGTCGGGGTGGACGGGGCGGGCACCTCGGCGGGCGCAGTGGGCTTCGCCATGGCCGAGGCCGCCCGGCAGGGCTGCCCGATGGTGGCCGTCATGGCGTGGGAGGAGCCGTGGGTCGGGGCGCCGGAGCTGCTCGCGGTGCTGCCCACCACGGCGGAGATGCAGGAGGAGGCGGTGCGGACGGTGTCGAGCACGCTGGCGAGGGCCTCGGCCGAGCACCCGGGCGTCGAGGTGACCCGTGTCGTCGAGCGCGGCAACCCCCCGCACGTCCTGCTCCGCGAGGCGGTCGGTGCGCGGCTCGTCGTCGTCGGCTCCCGCGGGCGCGGCGGCTTCGCGGGGCTGCTGCTCGGGTCCACCAGCCAGATCCTGCTGCACCGCAGCCCGGTGGACGTGGCGGTCGTGCGGCAGCACTGAGCCGCGGGCAGAGCCCCGGGTCGCGAGCAGCCTGCGGCGCGGGCGAAGGCTGGTCAGTTCCGACCGAAGCCGACCGCGTCGCCCGCGCTACGGGCCCGGGCCACGCAGTACACGCCGAACAGGGCGAAACCGATCCCGATGGCAGCGATCAGGTACGGCCCGAAAGGCGCCTGGAGCAGGGTGCCCAGCCCCTGGTCGAGGCCGCCTGCGGTCTCGCTGCTCGACCGGAGGGCCGCCAGGAGGAACAGGACGCCGATGGTGCCGTAGGCGACACCCTTGGCGGGGTAGCCGATCCGGCCGCTCCAGTCGATCACCTGGCGGGCGCGGTGGGGGAGGTCGAGGGTCTCGACGTCCTTCATGTACGTGCGGCTGACGCCCTTGTACACGTGGTAGCCGGCCACGGCCAGGATGCCGATCGCGACCAGGCCGACGAGCACCCGGCCGAGCGGCAGCTGCAGCAGGCGGGCGGTCAGGGTCTCCTCCCCGGTCCCCCCGCCCCCACCCAGGCCCAGTGCGAAGCGCCAGGCCGGGACGGCGAAGGCCCCGTAGCCGACGGTCTTGCCCGCGGCCTTGAGCCGGCCCTTGGCGCCGTCGTCGTCGGGGTCGAGGACGGCCTCGAGCAGCTGCCAGAGGCTGAGCAGCGTCAGGCCGATGGCCACGACCCAGAGGACCACCTGGCCGAACGGCTGCTGCGCCAGGGTCTGCATGGCCCCGTCGGTGGAGGCCTCGCTGCTGCCGCCGCCGAACGCCAGGTTCCAGAACAGCACGGCGAAGACGAAGTGGAGCAGGCCGTACACCGCGTAGCCGTAGCGGCCGACCCGCTGCAGCACGTCGACCTCGTCGCTGTCCTTGGCGTCCTCGATCTCGTCGTGCGCGCGCTCCGAAGCTGCCATGCGGGAGACCCTAGGGCTGGGGGTGGGCCCGCCGACAGCCGCGACGTGCCGGGCGGGAGGGGGGCGGAGCCTCAGGCCAGCGGTTCCAGCAGGACGTGGCGCGTCGTCGGCTCGACGAGTCGCACCGGGTTCGCGCCCCGTCGCCCGACCAGGCGGGCGCCGTCGTGCGCGAGGGTGACCTCTACCTCGCCGCCGGCGACGACACCGGCCTCGACGAGGGCCACCAGCAGCGTGTGGGGGCTCTGGGCCGGCTCCCCGAGGCGGACGACGCGGGCCCTCGTGCCGTCCGGCACGAGGGCGAGGGCGACCTGGCCGTCCTCGAGGCCGGCGGGCGGCGCCCCGCTGTCTGCCGGGCCGGGGATCGGGTTGCCGAACGGGGAGACGACGGGGTCCCCGAGCATGGCGACGATGCGGGCCTCGACGCGGTCGGACACCACGTGCTCCCAGCGGCAGGCCTCCTCGTGGGCGTGCTCGAGCTCCAGGCCGATGACGTCGACGAGCAGCCGCTCCACGACGCGGTGCTTGCGGAGCACGGCCGTCGCGATCCGCCGGCCCTCCATGGTGAGCTGCAGCCGCCGGTCGTCGGTGAGGTCGACCAGGCCGTCTCGGTGCATCCGGGCCACGGTCTGGGAGACGGTGGGGCCGGAGTGGCCGAGGGCCTCCACGATGCGGGCCCTCATCGGGACGACCCCGTCCTCCTCCATCTCCAGCACGGTGCGCAGGTACATCTCCGTGGTGTCGATGAGGTCGTGGCTCACCCGGGTCATTGTGCCTGCCGCCACCGCGATCGCCATCCTCCTCGGCTCGCCGCAGCCGTGAGCGAACAGGTGCGCGGGGGCACCATGGGTGAGAGCCTTGCCGGACGCGTCGCCGGGTCCGGGTCGCGAGGTGGGGAGGACGGCGTGCAGGATTCGAGGCAGCCGCAGGACGCCCCTCCGACGGCTGCCGCCCGGCCCCTCGTGGCACTGGTCTTCCCTCTGCTGCTCGTCGCCGCGCTCCTGGTCGCCGACACCCTGGAAGGGCCGAAGACCGCCTTCGTCGGCATCCTGGTCGCCGCTCCGCTGCTGTCGGCGGTGTTCGGCTCGCCGCGCACGGTGCTCCTCGTCGGGCTGGTGGCGCTGGTGTCGGGCGGCGTCTTCGGCGCCCTGACGCAGGACGGCCAGAACGCGGCCCAGGTCACCCGCCTGGCGATCATCGGGCTGTTCACCGCGGTGGCCGTCCTGGGCGCGGCGGCGCGGGTGCGCGGCGAGGCACGGCTGGCCCAGGCCGTCCGGGTGGTGGCCGCGGTCACCGAGGCCATCATCCGCCCGCTCCCGGCTCAGGTCGGGGGCGTCGGGCTGGCCTGCCGGTACATCGGCGCGGACGCCGAGGCGCACGTCGGAGGCGACTTCTACGAGGTGCTCGACACCCCCCACGGGGTGCGGGTCGTGGTGGGGGACGTGCGGGGCAAGGGCCTGTCGGCGGTGCGGATGGCCAACTACGTGCTTGGTGCGTTCCGTGCATCGGCCCGCCGCGAGCCCTGCCTGCAGCAGGTCGTCGACGCGCTCGACGACATCGTCGCGACCGAGGGGGAGAACGAGGACTTCGTCACGGCGGTGCTCCTGGAGGTGCGCGACGGCGTGGTCCGCGGGGTGTCGTGCGGGCACCCGCAGCCGGTCCTCGTCGACGGCCCGCTGCCCCGCGAGGCAGGGCTGCCGGTGGACGTGCCGCTCGGCCTCGGTGCAGGAGAGGTGGTGCCGGGCGTGGTGGGCGGTGCTCCCGGGGGTCTGCTGCTGCACAGCGACGGGCTCACCGAGGCCCGCCCGGTCGGCGGGGAGTTCCTCGACCTGTCGGTGCTCCTCCGCTCGCTCGCCGGGGCCCGGGGCGAGGACCTCCTGACGGGGATCGTCGACGCCGTCCGTTCCCACGTCGGCGGCACCCTGCGTGACGACGTGGCGCTGCTCTGGCTCGACGTCACCGCGCCTGCCCGTCGCCTCCGTACCGGGTCCACGGCCGTGGACCTGAGCGCCGCCGAACCCCGGCAGACCGGCTCACCTAGAACGGCACCGGCACCCCGGCAGCCTGCAGCCCGCTGACGACCGCGAGCACCACGCACACCGTCGCCCCGGTGAGTCGCACCGCACGCAGCGGCAGCCGGTGCGCGAGCGTCGCCCCCAGGGTGGCCGCGAGGGCGGCGACGCAGAGCAGGGCGGCCCACGACCCCACGAAGACCGACACCGGGTCGGCGCTGCGGGCGGCGAGCCCCGCGGTGAACAGCTGCGACAGGTCACCCCACTCGGCGATGAACAGCACGAGGAAGCTGGTCCCGGCCGCCCGGAGGAACGGGGTGCGACGCTCGGCCGCCACGGCCTCGGCGGCCGCGTCGTCGTCGAGCCCCTGCTGCCGCAAGCTGTCGCGGTAGAGCACCACCGCACCGACCGTGAACAGGACGGCCGCGGCCGCCGCCACCAAGGTCTCGGGCAGCCGGGACAGCAGCCCGCCGGCAGCCACCGCGATGACGCACTGGACACCGAACGCGAGCCCGACGCCCACCCAGGCGGCGAGCGGCCGGAACCGCGACGACAGCACGAGCGTGGCGACGAAGGTCTTGTCCGGCAGCTCGAGGAGCAGCAGCGGGACGAAGGCGCTGAGCGCGACCGCGAGGTCGAACGACAGCGGGGGCAGGCCGGTCACCTCGACGCCTCGGCGGGCCCGACCTCGGCCGGCTCCAGCCGGACCCCCGTCTGCACGGCCCACATGGCGGCGTACGGCCCGCCGGCGGCGACCAGGTCGTCGTGGCTGCCGCTCTGGACCACGCGGCCGCCGTCGAGGACCCAGATCCGGTCGGCGTCGCGGACCGTGGAGAGCCGGTGGGCGACCATGAGGGCGCTCCGGCCGGCCGTCACCCTCGCGAGCGAACGCTGGATCGCCGCCTCGGTCTCGTTGTCGACCGCCGACGTCGCCTCGTCGAGCACGAGCAGCGCCGGGTCGCGGAGGATCGCCCGGGCCAGGGCGAGCCGCTGCCGTTGGCCGCCGGACAGCGTGACACCCCGCTCGCCGACCAGGGTGTCGTAGCCGTCGGCCAGCCCCACGACGAAACCGTCGGCCTCCGCGGCGAGGGCCGCGGCCCGCACCTGGGCGTCCGTGGCGTCGGGCCGCCCGTAGGCGATGTTGTCGCGGACGCTGCCGCGGAACAGGAACACGTCCTGGCTGACGTACCCGATGGCGCCGCGCAGCGACTCCCAGCCCAGCTCGCGCACGTCGGTCCCGTCCAGGAGCACCTGCCCCGACCGGGGGTCCTGGAAGCGCAGCACCAGGCGCAGCAGCGTCGACTTGCCGGCCCCCGTCGGGCCGACCACCGCGTGCACCTCCCCCGGCGGGACGTGCAGGTCGATGCCCGCGAGCACGTCAGGGCCGTCGGCGTACCCGGCGCGGACGCCCCGGAGCTCGACCCCGCCGCGGGCCGGCGCGGGCAGCGACCCGGTGCCGGGGACGACGGTGGCGACCTCGTCGAGCAGCGCGAGCACCCGCCGGGCCGAGGCCATGCCGCGCTGGTAGAGGTCGAGGGTCTCCCCGACCCGGGTGAGCGGCCACAGCAGGCGTTGCGTCATGAAGACGAGCACCGCGTAGAGCCCCACCTCCAGGCCGCCCTCCAGCGCCGACCAGCCGCCGACGAGCAGCGTCGTGGTGAAGCCCGCGAGGATCGCCATCCGGATCAGCGGGACGAACGCCGCGGAGCTCCGGATGGCCTCGGTGTTGGCGGTGCGGTAGGCCAGCGAGGCCGTGCGGACCCGGTCGAGCTCGCGCTCCTCGGCGGTGAACGCCTTGATGGTCGGCACCCCGCCGAGGTTGGCGGCCAGGGTGCCGTTGAGCACGGACACCGCATCCCGGACCCGCGCGTACAGCGGCTCCAGGCGCCGCTGGAAGACCAGCGACCCGGCGACGATGACGGGGATCGGCGCGAAGGCGAGCACGGTCAGCTGCCAGGAGCTGACCGCGAAGACCGCGCCGACGAGGACCACGTTCACGACCAGCCCGATGATCGTGGGGGCGCCGACGTCGAGGAAGCGTTCGAGCTGGTTGACGTCGTCGTTGAGGACCGCGAGCGTGCCGCCGGTGGTCCGGGCCTCGTGCCACCCCACGTCGAGCTGCTGCACGTGCCCGTAGGCCTCGATCCGCAGGTCGTGCTCGACCGCCTGCGCGAGCCCCCGCCACAGCACCTGGGCGGCGTAGTCGCTCGCGGACTCCAGCACCCAGACCACGACGTTCGCCACGGCGAGCCAGCCGAGCTGGGCGAACCGGTCGTCGACGCCGAGGACGCTCGAGACGAACGAGTCGCCGCCCTGGACGACCACGTCGATCGCGGCGCCGATGATCAGCTCCGGGACGACGTCCATGACCTTGTTGACCACGGACATCGTCACGGCTGCCACCAGCCGCGGCCGGTAGGCCCGGTAGCGGGACCAGAGCTCGACCAGCGGGTGGGGGCCGGGGACGGCGGGAGCACTCACGAGGGCCAAGGCTCCCACTGCTGCGGGGCGGGCGGACGCCCAGGCTCAGCGGGTGGGGGCAGCGCCCCGGGTCTCGGCGACCCGGCGGTCCCGCACCGCGACCACCAGCAGCGACGCCAGGACCAGGAACCCCGACAGCATGACGAGCAGGGGGACCACGACGGGCGCAGCGAGCCCGCCGGTGGTGGCCAGGCCGGTAGCGGCGCCGCCGGCGGGCGCCCTGGCCATCCCGACCGCGTCGACGACGGGCCGGACCACGAGGCCGCCCTCCTCGTCGTCCAGCACCAGGAGCGTGTAGACGGTGCCGGCGTCCAGGGCGAGGTCGGTCATGCCGCTGGTGCCCCCGCCCTCCGCCCGCACGGTCCAGCTGCCCGCCGGGGCGGGGGTGTAGTCGGTGGGCTCACCGAGCTCGGCGTCACGGGCCAGCACGGGCCCGCCCTCGGCGAGGACGTCGACGCTCGGCGCCTCCAGCGACGCCGGGAGCAGACGCACGTTGGCCCGACCGGCCGCGGGCGGCGTCAGGTCGTCGACGAGGCGCTCGAGCCGGGGCTCCGCCTTGGTGCCGAGGCCGGCGACGGTGTACGCCTGGCCGGGTTCCAGGTCGATCCGCAGGCTGAGCAGCGGGGGAGTGGACACCGGTGTCCCTGCGGGGCGCACGCTCACCGCGTACGACCCCGCGGGAAGGGGGCCGTACTGCCCCACGGCACCGTAGGCGGCCGTCGTCTCCAGCAGGGGCTTGTCCTCCGCCGGGGTCCCACCGCCCTCGCCGCTGAACGGCGACAGGCGGATGTCCATCGCGCCCAGGTCGGGGACGAGGTGCGCCGGGCGCAGCCAGGCGGGATCGGCGCCGCCCGCCTCGGCGGCTGATGCGGCCGTCCCGCCGAGCAGGCCCAGGACGACGCCGAGCACGACGGCCAACGCCGCCCCCGTCCTGCCCCGGCTCCGTCCTGCCCCGGTCCGTCCTGCCCCGGTCCGTCGGGAACCGTTCGAGGAGGTGGCGGTGGGTCGAGGTCATGAGTCGCTCCGGTGCGTCCGTCGGGGGCAGTCCCGGTGACACTACGTCGTCATGCGCCGAACCGGACGGGGATGCGACCCCGGCCCGTGACGTCGCCACCGCGGCGCTGCGTGGCGTCCCGGGCGTCCTGACGCCATCATCATCACGCTGGGTCGACAGAGAGGGAGGGGTGGGATGTCCGCCGGTGCGCTCACGCTGCTGCCTGCCGCCCTCACGCTGCTGGCCTTCGCCGGCGGCGTCGTCGTGGGGTGGCTGTGGTGGGGCCGCAGGTTCGTCTCGGCGCGGCTGACCAGGCCCGAGGCCCTGTCCCTGCTCCACGGCCGGCTCGAGGCGGACCTGCGGGCCAAGGACGAGGAGATCGCCCGGCTGCGCCGCTCGCTGCGCGAGGGGCGTCGCTGAGCGGTGCGCGCGTACCGCGGCGCCGTCCGCTACCACGTGCCCAGGCAGCGGTCGCCGGTGCCGGCGGTCCTGGTGGGTGCCCTTGCCGTCGTCACCCTGGTCGCGGCGCAGGTGTCGATCGCGGAGGACACGTCGGGCCGCGCGGCATCCGTGTCGGCGGCGACGGCCCCGACCGCGGGCGACGGTGCTGCCGCGTCCCGACGGTGCTGCCGCGTCCCGACGGTGCTGCCGCGAACGCCACTGCTGCCGCGCCCGGGGCCGGCGCCGAGGAGACGGACGGCACGGCTGCGGAGACGGACGGCACGGCTGCCGGCGGGGGGCGGCCCTCGGTCGAGGACGCCCTGCCCCGGCCGGTGGAGGTGACCTTCGCGGCGGGCTCCGACACGCCCACCGGCGACACCGACGCCCTGCTCGGACCGGTGGTCCAGGCGCTGCTCGCCGACCCGGGCACCCGGGTCCGCGTGGTCGGCCACGCCGCAGCCAGCAACGACCCGGTCCTGGAGGAGCAGCTCTCGCGCAGCCGCGCGGAGACCGTGGCGGACCTGCTCGCGGACCGGGGCGTCCCCGCCGGGCGTGCCGACGTCTCCGGTGCCGGCGCAGCCGAGGCGGGTGCCTCGATGTCGGGCACCGACCGGCGGGTCACCGTCGAGGTCGTCCGCGGCTAAGGGGGGCAGCCCCGCCGACCACGGCGCCCCGGTGGCGCGGTCTGCGTCAGCACTCACGGCCTTCCTGCGTCGCCAGGGTGCTGCGGGTCGGCCGGGCCCCGGGTTTGTCACTCGTCGCGACGGGGTACCAGCGGAGCGTTCCGATGACCTGACGAGAGGACGCACATGGACACGATCACCACGACCATCGAGGTCGACGTCCCGCTGCAGACCGCGTACGACCAGTGGACCCAGTTCGAGGACTTCCCCCAGTTCATGGGAGGCGTCGAGTCGATCACCCAGCTGGACGACAAGCGGACCCACTGGGTCACCAAGATCGGCGGCGTCAGCCGCGAGTTCGACGCAGACGTGCTGGTGCAGCGGCCCGACCAGGGTGTGTCCTGGCGGAGCACCGACGGGACCGCGCACGCCGGCCGCGTGAGCTTCACCTCCCTCGGCGACACCCGTACCGAGGTGACGCTGGCGATGGACTGGGAGCCTGAGGGCCTGGTGGAGAAGGCCGGCGACGCCCTGGGTGTCGTCGAGGCCCGCGCCAAGAAGGACCTCGTGAACTTCAAGACCTTCATCGAGGAGCGCGGTACGGCCACCGGCTCCTGGCGTGGCCAGATCGACACGGGCAGCACCACCCCGCTCTGACCCGACGCGCAGGCCTGCCCCGCCCCCGCTCTCGGGGGTGGGGCTCTGGTCTGCCGGGCGGTCGCGCCGGACGCGCGTGCCTTCGGGAAGACGCGGGGCTGGACGGCGGTTCCACCAGGTAGTTCAATAGTGAACTACACCTGAGGAGGCTGCCATGCCCGCCGTCACCGCCGACACCGTCACCCTTCCCCGCGTCAGCATCACCCGGGTCGCGTCCTCCCCGGACGCCACGGTCCGCAGCACCCGCTCGGTCACGACCGCGCCGCAGGGGTACGAGGGCGAGGGCTTCCCGGTGCGCCGGGCCTTCGCCGGGGTCGCCGCGCGGGACCTCGACCCGTTCATCCACCTGGACCAGATGGGGGAGGTCGAGTACTCCCCGGGGGAGCCCAAGGGCACGCCCTGGCACCCGCACCGCGGCTTCGAGACCGTCACGTACATGCTCGACGGGGCCATGCAGCACCAGGACTCGCACGGCGGCGGCGGCCTCATCTCCGACGGGGCGACGCAGTGGATGACCGCGGGCGGGGGCATCCTGCACATCGAGACCCCGCCCGAGGAGCTCGTCGTCTCCGGCGGTCTGTTCCACGGCTTCCAGCTGTGGGTGAACCTGCCTGCAGCGCACAAGATGCGCACCCCGGGCTACCAGGCGCTGGAGGGCGACGACGTGACGTTGCTGGCCAGCCCCGACGGTGGTGCGCTGCTGCGCGTGATCGCCGGCGAGGTCGACGGTCACACCGGTCCCGGCTCCACCTTCACCCCCATCACGCTCGTGCATGCGACCCTCACGGCGGGGGCGCGGCTGGAGGTGCCGTGGCGCACCGACTTCAACGCGCTGGTCTACGTGCTGGCCGGGCGAGGTCGGGTCGGGCGTGGGGGGGACGCGGTGCGCAAGGGCCAGCTCGCGCTGCTCGGCCCGGGCGGGGTCCTCCGCGTGGACGCCGACGCCCGGCAGGACTCCCACGAGCCGGCGCTGGACGTGCTGCTCATGGGCGGGCGGCCCATCCGTGAGCCCGTCGCCCAGTACGGCCCGTTCGTCATGAACACCCGGGCGGAGCTCCAGCAGGCCGTGGCCGACTTCCAGGCGGGACGTCTCGGCGTGGTCCCCGACGGGGCGCTCATGCCGCACACTGCCCGCTGACGTCCATGCAGGCGACGCTGCCCCGGCCGCCTGCGCAACCGGCCCCGCGTCTGGCGGCGCCAGCGGCTCCTGCGCCGGCCCCAGCCCTCGGCTCCGGCCAGCCCGGTCCGCCCGTTGGCCAGCAGACCGAACAGCAGGTTGCGGGCACCGCCTGACGGGGTGGCCGTCAGTCCGGCGGCTCGGTGCTCCCGGGGGTCACGGTGTCGTCCGGCGCGGCCCCGGACCCCCTGGTCGGCTGGTCGCCGCCGGTGAGCCGACGCGCCGGGTCGACCTGCTCGCCGGGGACCTCGGCCGCCGGCAGCCCGCCACCCTGGTCGGGGTCGGCCTGCGGCGGGTAGCCCGAGGTCGGGGTGTCCGGGGCGGCCGGGTCCGAGGGGACGGGCTCGAACGAGGAGCCCTCGTGCCGGACGTCGTTCTCCGCGCTGTCAGTCATCAGTGCTGTGTTCCCCGGTGCGCCCGTTGCTAACCACTTCGCGCGTGTTGCACCACCCGGGGCCTGGAGCGGTCGACAGCGACAGAGGACAGGGGTAGACATATCCGGACGCACGGCCCTTCGGGTCGGCCGACGGGCGCTTAAGCAGACGGCGCTCCCATCCAGCGGCAGCAAGGGCTGGACCATGACACTCACCGTCCTCATCGGGCCTGAAGACCTGCGAGCGCGCAGCGTCGCTGCCCACACCCTCATCGATGCTGGAGCCCTCACAGACAGGCTCCGGCGCGCCGGTGCCGACGTCCGCCTCGTCTGCGCGCTCGATCGCACCCTGCTCCCCGAGCCGCCTGCCGGCCTCTCCTACCCCGTTCCCGACGTGGTGCTCGACGTCCCCGTCCGGCTCTCCGACCAGCGCGCGGACGGCATCTCCTCGGCCGGGCAGCTGTCGAAGGAGCTGGCCCGGATCGCGACCGACGGGACCGTGCACGCCGTGGGCTGGCGGGCGACGGCGGTGGCCGTCACCGCGCGCAGCATCACGGGCGTGCCGGTCGTCGGGCACGCCGACCAGCTCCCGTCCGTCCCTGGCGACGACCGCGTCGACGGCAGCGTGATGGCGCGTCTGGGCTGGGCGACCCTGGCCGCCGCCGACCACGTGGTCGTGGAGTCCGCGTGGGCCCGCACCATCGCCGCGCGCCGGGGCGTGCCCCTGGTCATGACGTCCGTCGTCGGCCCCGCCCTGGCCGTCGTCCCTGGCGGCAGCCCCACGTCGCAGCGGCGCGGGCAGGACCCCGCGCTCGTCCTGTCGGTGGGGGACCCGGCCGACGTCGGCGCGCTGCGGCCGGTGGCGGAGGCCGTGCTGCACCACCCGGGCTCCCGGCTGCTGGTGGCGCGTGGCACCGGACTGGACGCCCGGTGCGCCGCGATGGTCAAGGAGCGGCTGCGCGAGCTGCCGGTGGTCCGTCGGCTCGGCAGCCGCTGCAAGGTGGCCAACGACCCGGCCGTCGGCCTGTGCGCCGGGGCGGACCTGGTGGTCGACGTGTCGGCGAGAGCGGGCCGCGGCCTGGGGGTCCTGTCGGCGATGTTCGAGGCCCGGGCCGTCGTGGCGTCCTCGGTCGGGGGCGCGGACGAGATGGTCGTCGACCGGGTCACCGGCCTGCTGGTGGAGCCGCGCGACCGGATCCACACCCGGGACGCGGTGGGCGACCTGCTCGTCGACCCCTTCCGGCTGGAGGCCTACGGCCTCGCCGGCCGCGAGCGGGCCCAGGCGGTCTACCACCCGGACGCGCTCGCGGAGCAGGTGCTGGCGGTCCACTCGGCGGTGGCCGCGGGCTCGACCGAGGTCGTCGACGTCACCGACGGCGCCATGGCCGCCCGGGCGGCGGTGTCTCTCGGTGGCACCGGAGGGCCGGCCGGGGCCAGGGTCTCGCCCGGGGTGCGGTCGCCCGAGTCGGTGCACGCGTGAGCCGCTCGGCCACGACGGCCGCGCCCCAGGTGGGGCCAGCAGGGGGCCCCGGGGTGGTGCTCCGGGTGAGCGGGGCCGGTGGACGGTGCAGGTCGGACGACGGGGGACATGTGGACGACGCGACGGACGTGACGGTGCGGGAGGCCGAGCCGGTCCAGGCCGCCGGGCCCGCCGAGCAGACGGCGGAGGCCCGGTCCGACGGGCTCGACGTCAGGGACCCTGCCGACGGGTCGGCGACGGAGGCAGGGGCGGCCGAGGACCCCGGGCCCGTCCGTCGACGTGACGTCCTCGCCGAGCAGACGGGCGCGCTGCTGGAGCAGATCCACTCCGACCACGTCGACGACACCGAGCGCCAGCGGCTCGTCGACGAGGTCGTGCTGCTCAACCTGCCGGTCGCCCGGTCCCTGGCGATGCGCTACCGCGAGCGCGGGGTGCCGCTGGAGGACCTCATGCAGGTGGCCGCGCTCGGGCTGGTGAAGGCCGCGCACGGCTTCGACGCCGAGCGCGGCAAGGACTTCATGGCCTACGCCGCCCCCACGATCACGGGCGAGATCAAGCGGCACTTCCGGGACACCGGGTGGGCCGTCCGCCCGCCGCGACGGCTCCAGGAGCTCCGCACCCGCGTGGCCACCATGACGCAGAGCCTGTCGCAGACCAGCGGGCGCTCACCGACCGTCAAGGAGCTGTCGGCGGCGCTGGAGGTGTCCCAGGAGGACGTCGTCGAGGCGATGGTGTCGAGCAACGGCTACGCCACGGCCTCGCTGGACGCCCCGCCGGACGGCGAGAGCGGCTCGTGGGCGGACTCCGTCGCGGACCCGGACACCACCCTCGCCGCGACCCCGGACCGGTTGGCGCTGCAGCAGACGCTGGCCAAGCTGCCCGAGCGGGAGCGGCGGATCCTCGCCCTCCGGTTCTTCGCCGACAAGACGCAGTCGGAGATCGGGGCGGAGATCGGCGTCACGCAGATGCAGGTCTCGCGGCTGCTGAGCCGGGCCCTGCAGCGGTTGCGCGAGCAGCTGGAGGACGAGCCCGGTGCCGGGAGGCCGTGACGGGTCGCTGCACCCGGTGGTGATCGTGGGCGGCTCCGCGGGCGGCCTCGCTGTGCTGCGGCGCCTGCTCTCGGACCTCCCGGCCGACCTCCCGGCGGCGGTCCTGGCCGTGGTCCACCTCCCGAGCGACCCGGCCCATCCGCTGCTGGACCTGGTGCGGGGCAGCTGTGCGCTTCCGGTGGGACAGGTCGACGGGCCCCGGCGGCTGAGGCAGGGCGAGGTGCTCGTGGCCCCGCCGGACTGCCACCTCGAGGTGGTGGGCGAACAGGTGCGGCTGTCGCCCGCCCCTCGGTGCAACGGCGTCCGCCCGTCGGTGGACGTCCTCTTCGACTCCGCGGCGCTGGCGCTGGGCCCGCGGGTCGTCGCGGTGGTGCTGTCCGGGGCCATGCGGGACGGTGCGGTCGGCGCCGCCCACGTGGAGCGGGCCGGAGGCCGGGTGCTCGTCCAGGACCCCGGTGACGCCGCCGTCTCCGGCATGCCGGCCAGTGCGGTGGCGGCCACGCAGCACCACGACGTCGTCCCGGGGCGGGACCTGGGCGTCGAGGTGACGCGGCTGGTCCGGGACGTCCTGGCCGTGGGCGCGTGAGCCGGGCCGCCGACGAGGTGGTGCTCGCCCGGCTCCTGGCCCGGGTCGGCGGCCGGACCGGTTTCGACCTGACCGGTTACCGCACCGACGGACTGCTCCGCCGGGCCCGGCAGCGCGCGGTGGTCGTCGGGGCCTCGGACCTGCAGGGATACCTGGACGCGATCGACGACGTCGAGGCGCACATGCTGCTCGAGCACGTCCTGGTCCAGGTCTCCGGCTGGTTCCGCGACCCCCACGTCTGGGACTGCCTGGTCGACGTCGTGCTGCCCGGCATCTGCCGTCGCGGCGGGGGGCCGGGCCACCTGAGGGTCTGGGTGGCGGGGTGCGGCCAGGGCCAGGAGGTCTACACCGTGGCGGCGTGCCTCGCGCGTGGCGTGGCGGAGGGCCAGCTCCGCTCGTGGGAGGTCCTCGCGACCGACGTCGACGACGCCGTCGTGGCCAGCGTGCGGACCGCCGCCTTCCCGGCGGCGCCGCTCGCCGAGCGGGCGCTCGCGCTGCTGTCCGGGCACGTCAGCACCGTCCCGACCGGGCCCGACGCGCGGCACGAGACCTGGCAGGTCGCAGAGTCGCTGACCGCCCACGTGCGCGCCTGCCGTCACGACCTGCGCGACGCCCCGCCCGCTGCGCTCGGCGGTCCGGTCGACCTCGTCGTGTGCCGCAACGTGGTCATGTACCTCGACCACGCGGTGCAGTCCATGGTGCTGGACCGTCTGGTCGCCGCGGCGCGACCGGGCGCCGTCCTCGTGCTGGGGCACGCGGAGGTCCCGCTGGACCGGCGGGACGCCCTCGTCCCGGTGGACCTCGCGGCCCGCGCCTACCGCTCGATCGCGGCCCCGTTGCCCGGTCCCGCGGCCCCGATGCCCGGTCCCGCGGCCCCGTTGCCCGGCCCCGCGGCCCCGTTGCCCGGCCCCGCGGCCGCCGTGCCCCCCGCCGTCGGTCCCTGACGACCGGCCCCGAGCACCCGGCTCAGGCCGGCGGTGGCCCCTCGGGCTCGCCCGGGGACGAGGCGCGCCGCGCGGCGTCGTCGACCACGAGCCGGGCGACGTCCCGCACCTTGGTGTTGCTGCGCCGGCTGGCGGCGACCAGCCGGGCGAACGCCTGGTCGGGACCGACCCGGTTCCGGCTCATGAGGATGCCCTTGGCCTGGTCGATCACCGCGCGCGAGCGCAGCGCCTCCCGCAGCTGCTCCGAGAGCTGGGTGAGCTCCTGCCGGTCGCGCGTCTCCTGCACGACCGCGAGGACGGCGGAGACGAGCAGGTCCGCGACGGCGCGGTCCCGGTCGCTGAAGGCGTCGCTGCGCCGGGCGTACACGTTGAGGACACCGAGGCTGTGCCGGTCGGTCCGCAGCGGGCAGCCCAGCACCGCCTTGACCCCGAGCGGCACGGCGACGGGGCCCAGGCGCTGCCAGCGTGGGTCGTGGCCCAGGTCTTCGCAGACCAGGGTGCGGCCGGTCTCGTAGGCGGACAGGCACGGTCCCTCACCGGCCTGCAGCTGCGCGCCGTCCACGGCCTGCGCGAACCGGTTGTCGGTGGCCTGCACCTCGGGCTCCCCGGGGGGCCCCAGGGTGATGCTCACCCCGTCCGAGGTCGGGATCGCCTGCTCCACCAGGTGCGCGGCGCGGGCCAGCACCGTGCGGGTGTCCGCGCCGCTGGTCAGGGGCAGGCGGCACAGCTCGGCGAACGCCTCGGCCGTCCGCAGCGCCGTGGCCGGGTCCTCGGCCACGTGCCGGGGCTCGCCCGCCACCCAGGTCACCAGGGTCGCGCCGCTGCCGGGGTCGTCGGCGCCCAGCACGAGCCCGACGTCGGCGCGGGCGCCGTCTCCCGTGGTCAGGGGGAGCCGCACCTGCTGGGTGCCCGGGGTCGTGGCGGCGCCGACGAGGGCGGCCTCGAGCCGGTCCAGGCCGGGCGCGTCCACCAGGTCCGACAGGGGACGGTCCACGATCTCGTCCCGACGGCGCCCCAGCAGGGCCCACGCCGCGGCGTTGATCTCCAGCACCGTGCCGTCGGTGTCGGTGACGATGGCGGCCACCGGCAGGGTGCTGATCAGGCCGCGGCGCCATGCACGCGGGTCGGACCGGTCGGCGAGCAGGCCGTCGAGGCGACGCTGCTGCGCGCGCAGCTCCTCCTCCGCGACCCGCAGCTCCTCGTGGGCGATGTCGATCTCGCCGAGCAGGGTGGCCGTGTCGGGCTCCTCGGCGTCCCCGACGGCCAGGGCGTCGACGCGTTCCCGCTGCTCCGCCAGAGCGCTCGCGAGCTCTTCCGCGGTCTGCATGGCCGAGCGGTCCGACGTCGCGACAGGCTCCTCGGCTGGCACCCCGCCGAGTCTAGCGACGGTTTCGACGGCACGACCCGGGGTACGGGTGGCTCCATGACTGCGTCGCCGGACGTCCGCACCGAGTCCTCCCCACCCGGGCCGGAGCCGACGCAGGCTCCGGTGGGCGGCCCCGGCCTGCCGCGGCTCGGGCTGCCGCCCGTGCTCCAGGGCCTGGCCTGGCACCGCGACCCACGGCGGTTCCTCGCCGGCGCGACGGCCCGGCACGGAGACCTCGTCGCGGTCCACCTGCCGGTGTCGGGCCCCGCTGTCGTGGTCGCCGCGCCGGAGGACGTCGAGCGCCTCGCGGGCGGGCCGGCGTCGGTGGCGAGGGCGGGCCAGGCGCGCCGGCACGTGCTGGGCATGGTGTCTCCGGCGTCCGTCCTGGGCTCCGACCCGCCGGAGCACGCGGTGCTGCGGGGGCGGGTGGCCCCGGCGTTCGACCCGGCGCGGGTCGCCGGCCTGGCCGACGTGGTGGACCGCGTCGTCCGGCAGCACGTGCGCGCCTGGCCGCAGGGGCGGCCCGTCCGCCTGGTCGAGCGCTGCCGGCTGCTCGCCGACCACGTCTTCGCCCTCGTCATGCTGGGCATCACCGACGAGGTCCGCGGCCCGGCGCTCGCCCGGGCGGTCCGGGCGATGCTGTCGACGCCCGGCAACCCTCCGCTCCCGCCGCCGAACCCCGAGGACGGCCGGCTCGGTGCCATGGCGAAGACGCTGTACGACCGTCGCACGGCTCCCGTCGAGCGGTTGCTGCTGGCCGAGCTGGCCGAGCGCCGATGGGGCCTGCGCCGCGACCGGTCAGGCTCCGGGACGCCGGCCGGAGGCGGACCGACCCTCGCGGACGTCGCGCCCGACGACGCCATCTCCTGCGTGCTGCGGGACGGCCCGCAGTCCGACCGGGCGCTCCTGGACCAGCTCGTCCCGCTGGTGGTGGCCGGGCAGGAGCCGCCGGCGATGGCCCTGGCCTGGGTGCTCGAGCGGCTGGCCCGCGAGGACCGCCGGGCCGCCGCGCTGTCCGGCGAGGACCCCGCCGCCCGGTCGGGCCGCGACCGCTTCGTCGCGGAGTCCGTGCGGCTGCGCCCTCCCGTGCACTCCATGCTGCGCGACCTGACGGTCCCTGCCGACGTCGCGGGTCACACGCTCGAGGCGGGCGCCACGGTCCTGCTGCCGATGGTGCTGACCCACACCGACCCCCGGACCTTCACCGACCCCCACGTGTTCCGACCGGAGCGGTGGGAGTCCCTTCCCGACCAGCCCGACGGCTACCGGCCGTTCGGCGCCGGTGCCCACCGCTGCATCGGGGAGCCGCTGGCGCGGCTGCTGCTGGATCGCGCGGTGGCCGCCGTCGCCGAGGAGGTCCGGCTGCGCCCGTTGCTGCCCCGTACCGAGCGGATGGTCGTCAGGGCCACCGTGACCACCCCCCGACACGGCGTGCCCGTCGTGGTCGGCGACCGCACCACGAGAGGATCCGCGTGAAGGCACTCACCTGGCAGGGCACCGAGGACGTCCGCGTCGAGGAGGTGCCCGACGCCAAGCTGCAGGACCCCACCGACTGCGTCGTCCGGATCACCAGCACGGGGCTTTGCGGTTCCGACCTGCACCTGTACGGCGTGCTCGGCCCGTTCCTGGACGCCGGCGACATCCTCGGCCACGAGCCGATGGGCGTGGTGGAGGAGGTGGGCCCCGAGGTCCGCGACCTCACGGTCGGTCAGCGGGTCGTCGTACCGTTCAACGTGTCCTGCGGCACCTGCCACACCTGCTCGGCGGGTCTGCACAGCCAGTGCGAGACCACGCAGCAGACCGAGCACGGGACGGGCGCGGCGCTCTTCGGGTACACCAAGCTGTACGGCCAGGTGCCGGGTGGCCAGGCCGAGCTGCTGCGCGTGCCCTTCGCCGACACGCTGCCGGTCCCCGTGCCCGACGGCCCGCCGGACGACCGGTTCGTCTACCTGTCCGACGTGCTGCCCACCGCCTGGCAGGCCGTGCAGTACTCCGGGGTCCAGCCGGGGCAGAGCCTCGTCGTGCTGGGCCTCGGCCCGATCGGCGACATGGCGACCCGGATCGCCCGCCACCTGGGCGTGGAGCAGGTCATCGGGGTCGACCGGGTGCCGGACCGCCTGGAGCGCGCCCGGGCCCACGGGGTCACCGTGCTCCCGCTGGACGGCGACGTCGTCGAGCAGGTGCGGGAGCTGACGGAGGGCCGCGGCGCCCACGCCGTCATCGACGCGGTCGGCATGGAGGCCCACGGGTCCCCCGTGGTGGAGGGCGTGCAGAAGGCGATCGGCCTGCTGCCGGACGCGCTCGCCAGCAGGCTGATGCGCACGGCCGGCGTGGACCGGCTCCATGCCCTGCACCTGGCGATCGAGCTGGTCCGCCGAGGCGGGACGCTCTCCCTGGCCGGCGTCTACGCCGGCGCCCAGGACCCGATGCCCATGTTCACCCTCTTCGACAAGCAGGTGACCATGCGGATGGGGCAGGCCAACGTCCACCGGTGGGTCGACGACATCCTCCCGCTGCTCACCGACTCCGACCCGCTCGGCGTCGACACCTTCGCCACGCAGCGGCTGCCGCTGAGCGAGGCCCCGGGTGCCTACGCCGCCTTCCAGAAGAAGGAGCCGGGCGTCATCAAGGTGCTCTTCCAGCCCTGAGGGGGGAGGCTCGGCTGGTGGGCGGCCGCGAGGACGGGGGGCTCCGGCCGGACGAGACCGAGGCGGAGCGGCTCGACCGCAACTACGGCGAGCTGCTCCAGGAGCTCCGGGTCACCCAGACCGGCACCCAGATCCTCTTCGCGTTCCTGCTGACGATCGCCTTCACCCGGTCGTTCGCCGACCAGGACGACGTGACCCACACGGTCTACGCCGTGACCCTGGTGCTCTGCGCAGTGGCGTCCGCACTGCTCATCTCCCCGGTCGCGGTGCACCGGGTGGTGTTCCGGCACGGTCTCAAGGGCGAGCTCGTCTCGCTCTCGACCAGACTCGCTCTTGCCGGCGTCTACGTGCTGCTGCTCGCCGTGACCGGGGCGCTGTTCATCGCCCTGGACACGGTGACGCCCCGGCCTGTGGCAGTCGTCGTCGCCGCCGTCGTGGCCGGGCTCACGGTGGGGCTGTGGCTCGTCCTCCCGCTGGTGGTGCGGGGCCGACTGCTGCGGCAGGACGAGGACCGGGAGGACGGCCGCAGGTCCCGCTGAGGGGGGCAGCGCGCGTCGAGCTCCCGCCCGGCGCGAGCGTGGGGTCGTACCGGTTGCCGACCACCCACCCGGCGTCCGGCTGCTGCCGCGTGCCGACGGACCTCCTCGACCACGGCGTCGTCGCTGGTCACAGCGGTGATCACGGGACCCCGGGCGGCGATCGCACCTGCACCACCGCGGCCCGAGCGACCTGGATCCGCAGGGAACGGCATGGAAGCCCACTCCCCGGGTAGTGATCACCCCGACAGCACGTCACCACGCACCGGAGCAGGAGGTACGCCCGTGAACACGGTGCACGACACCACGAACGCCGCCAAGGACAAGGCCAACGAGGTCGGTTCGCAGGTGTCCGACAAGGCCAAGAGCCAGGTCGACACCCGCACCGACCAGGCTGGCGAGCAGCTGCAGGACAAGGCCGAGGGCCTGCACCAGATCGAGCGACCAGCTGCGCGACAGCGGTCAGGACGCCTTCGCCCAGCTGGCGGAGAAGGTGGCCGGCATGACGGAGGACGCCGCCCGGTACCTGCGCTCGGCAGACGCCGACAGCATCCTCGGCGACGTCGAGGGCTTCGCCCGCCGTTCGCCGTGGGCCGTGGCGGCCGGTGGCCTGTTCCTCGGGTTCGCCGCCTCGCGCATCGTCAAGGCCGGGACCGACCGCCGCTCCGGCGACCAGCACGGCGGGCAGCCGTCCGGTCGGTACGGCGACGGAGCCCCCGAGAGCATCGACCTGACCCGCGGCTACGCCACGGGCACCGGGTACGCGACCGGAACGACGGCAGGCACGTCCGCCGGGATGGGCACCGACTACGACGCCGACTACGCCACGGGGACCACCTCCGGGACGACCGGCGACCTGCCCAGCGGGTACGAGCCGCTCGGCAGCGAGGCCGGCACCCCGGGTTCGGTGGCTGACCCCGACTTCGACCCGAGCACTGGGAGCTACACCGATGGCAACCGTTGATCCTGACTACGGGGCCGGTCAGGGGTACGGCGGCAGGTCCGCCGGCCACGACGGGCCGGTAGGCGCCAGCGGCCACACGGGCGCGGAGCTTCGCCAGGAGTCGTTCGGGGAGCTGCTGAGCGGTCTGGCCTCGGACACCTCGCTGCTGGTCAAGCAGGAGATCGCGCTCGCCAAGGTCGAGGTGTCTGCCAAGGCCAAGCAGGCCGGCAAGGGCGCGGGCATGCTCGCCGGCGCCGGGGTGGCCGCGCTGATGGCGGTCATGACGTTGACCGCGCTGCTGGTGATCGTCCTCGACGCGTTCCTGCCCCTCTGGCTCGCGGCGCTCATCGTGCTCGTCCTGTGGGGCATCGTCGCCGCAGCGCTCGCCCTGACCGGGAAGAAGAAGCTCCAGGAGGCGGCACCGCCCGTCCCGGAGCAGACCAGCCAGACTCTGAAGGAGGACGTCCAGTGGGCGAAGCACCCGACGCAATCCGCGCGGACATAGAAGAGACCCGCGCCCGGATGGGCGAGCGGGCCGACGCCCTGGCCTACAAGGCCGACGTCCCCGCGCGGAGCAAGGACAAGGTCCACGACGTGACCGACAGCATCAAGGAGAAGGTGACTTCCGTGACCGACAAGGTGACCGGCAAGGCCCACTCGGCGACCGAGACCATGGGCGACAAGGCCCACGGCGTCGCGGGCACCATGGGCGACAGGGCGCGAGGCGTCAGCGACAAGGCCTCAGGTGCAGGCGACCAGGCCCAGTACCGGGCCAAGCGCGCCAAGGGCCTCGCCGAGGACAACCCGCTCGGGCTCGCCATCGGGGCCATCGCGGCCGGCTTCCTGGCCGGCCTCGCCATCCCGTCCACCCAGGTCGAGCAGGAGAAGCTCGGTCCTGTGGCGGAGAAGGCCAAGGAGCGCGCCAGCGACATGGCCGACCAGGCCAGGGCGAAGGCGACGGACGCGGCCGAGGCCGCCCAGTCCGCCGCCAAGGAGCAGGTCAGCAGCAGCAGCTGACCGACCCGTCCCAGCAGGACCGCCCCCGACCACCCCGGTCGGGGGCGGTCGTGCGTCCGGGGGTGCACCGGAGTGGCTGGCTGCAGGCAAGGGGACGCCCCCTGCCGGTGTCGGCAGGGGGCGTCCTGGACGGTGGTGCTAGGGGGGGTCAGCGACCCGTCTGGGCGCGGTCACGCCGCCGCGGCCACAGGGCGGTCGCGAGACCACCGATGACGCTGAGCGCGTGCAGCACGTTGTCCGCGGGGTTGATGTTCAGCAGGTTGCCGTCTTGCTGGCCGGCGACCACGAGGCCGTACACGAGGGTCGCGCCGTAGCCGATGGCGAGCACCCAGCCGTAGAGGCGGGCGCTGCCCTCACGGCGGGCCAGGACGAGCCCGAGCACGCCGAGCCCCAGGTGCACGACGTTGTGGAGCGGGTTGATGCCGAAGCCGAGGAGCGCCTGGCCCGGCTCGAACTCCGTCCATTCGTCGAAGCCGGTCATGAAGAAGCCGGTGACGCCGATCACCGTGAACAGGAGGCCGATGATCAGGGCCAGGAGCTGAGGGACGGTTTGCCGCCCGGTGCGGGTGGTGGACGAGGACTCGTACGAACTCATGTCGCGGGAGTACCCCGAGGGCGCGTGGGCATCCCCTCGACCGCCACCGGGGCCTCGCCCACGGCGAGGTCGAGGGCACCGGGGCGACCGGCCGGGTCGGTGTCCAGGAGGTCGGACAGCGGGCGGCGCGGAGGCGTGCGGACGTCCACGAGCTGGCGACCCAGCCGTAGGGCCACCTGGACGTGCCCGTGGCGGGGCAGCAGCCGGCGCATACGGGCTCGGGTGTCGGGCAGCTGGGTGGCGATGTCGCAGAACGAGGCGACGAGGTCCAGGGCGGTGACGTGCAGGAGCAGCCGGTGCAGGGCGATGCCGGCCACCACGTGGTCGCGCCGGGAGTCGGAGGTGGTCGACAGGAGCACCACCGTGCCGTCACCGGACCCCTGCAGCTCTGCCGGCGACGAGGGGTCCGGCGGTGCTGCCGGTGCCTGGCGGAGCGGGGACCCTGCGGGGCCGGGCCAGGTCGACAGGGACGGGCGCAGCACCCCGTCGTGGGTGCGTCGCGCTCGTGTCGGCTCACGGAGCCATGCCTCGGCCTCTGCCATGAGGGCCGGGCGCCGCTGGTGCTCCGCCACCGCCTGGTGCACCAGGTCGACGAGCGCGACCCGACCGCTCTCGTCGAGAACCGTCAGGACCACCCCTTCGTCGGCCACCGTGACGGCGACGTCCTCCAGCCGGTCAGGGCCGACGCCCTCGCCGGGGTGCAGGACCGGATGGCTCCGCCGGTAGGGGGCCGCGGCCGCGAGGCGGAGGTCGGCGGTGGTCGGCGTCCGACGGGCCACGCAGACGACCCGGGCCACCAGCTCGCCCCGGGGACCGTCCGGCAGCAGGGCGGTCCGGGTGCCCAGGCCCAGGCTCGTGGACGCGACCCCGGCGGCGGCAGCGGCGGCACCGCACGACAGCCGTCGCAGCCTCCCGGTCGGGTCCACGGCCGGCAGGGACCGGCTGGTGTCCACCAGCACGTCCAGCCCGTCGTCGCGGCTGCGGAACGTCCACGGCTGGCTGTTGTGCAGCGACGGTGCCGAGCGCGCCGCCTCCGCCATGGCCAGGACTGCTGCACGGTCCACGTCCATCAGGGCTCCGTCCCCCCGCGTTCCGGGATCCCTCGGCCACGCTTGCCCTGCCCGGGTGCGCCCGACAGGGACCAAGGTCCCGGTCGGCGGTGCGCTGCGGGACGTGGTGCGCCCCGGGGCCCGGGTGCGCGACGACGGGTGTGCGGGGTGAGGTACCGGCTCAGCCGGTCCGCGGTGGCAGGGCGTGCAGCTCCACGTCGCCGAGCACCCCGTCGGCCACCCGGGCGGTCAGGTACGTGCAGCGGGGCTGTCGGCGCCGGTCCGTGGGCGAGCCCGGGTTGAGCAGCCGGAGCCCTGACGGCGTCGTGGTGTCCCACGGGATGTGGCTGTGCCCGAAGACGAGCACGTCGGCCGGGGCGGGGGACGTCGGCCCGAACCGTTCGTCGCAGCGCCGCTCGCGCCCGTCCGCGGCGCCGGTCTCGTGGACCACGGCCAGGTGGACGCCGTCCAGCTCGGCGCGGGCCACCTCGGGTAGGCGCTCGCGCAGCGCCGGTCCGTCGTTGTTGCCGTGGACCGCGACCAGCCGGGCGGCCCGGGCCTGCAGCTGCTCGAGCAGTCCGACGTCGACCCAGTCCCCGGCGTGGACCACCACGTCGGCGGCGTCCACGGCCCGCCACACCTGCGGTGGCAGGGCGCGCGCCCGCGCGGGTAGGTGAGTGTCGGCCAGCAGCAGGAGGTCCATCCGACCAGGCTGCCGCCGGCGGTCCGATGCCGCGCGTCGTGGCCGTCTGTCGTCCCGGTCAGCCGCGCCCGCTGGTCGCGTGGCGACGTGACGGACCCGGGGCGTCACCGCACCGCGCCTGGTTGAATACCGAACCGGAGAAGCAGGTGGGGGGTCACCCCGGTACGAGCGAGGTGCGGTGGGCGAGGGCGTCGTGGAGCAGTTCGGCGGCACCCTGGCGGAGGTCGGCTGGTTCTGCCACGACCGCGCCTGGAACACCTGGCACTGGAGCGAGGAGCTGTTCCGCATCCACGGCTACGCCCCGGGCGAGGTGCAGCCGACCGAGGAGCTGGTCCTCGGCCACAAGCACCCGGACGACCGCGGCATCGTCGTGGCCGCCTGGGAACGGGCGCTCGCGGGGGACCGCCCCGTCAGCTGCAGCCACCGGCTCGTCACCCGCGACGGTGACCTCCGCTCGGTGGTGAGCGTGCTCCGCAGCGAGGCCGGACCCGACGGGTCACGCCAGTACCTGCACGGTCTGCTCACCGACCTCACGGACGTCCGGGTCGCCGAGACCAGGGCGGTCGCCGACGGGGCCGTGACCTCCGCGACGGAGTCGCGAGCGGTGATCGAGCAGGCCAAGGGCGCGCTCATGCTCACCTACGGCATCGGCGCGGACGCGGCGTTCAACGTGCTGCGACGGCACTCCCAGCACCGCAACATGCGGCTGGCGGAGGTGGCGGAGACGTTCGTCGCGGGCTTCGCCGACTCCGGACCGGGTGGCTCCGCTGCGGCCGGTGCTCGGCGACGTCGTCGACCGCCACCTCGACGCACCGCCCCGTGAGGACGGCGGCGGTACCGCCTCCTGACGAGCACGTGCGGGGCCCGCCCGGCGTGCACCGGGATCGACCGACGACGGAGCGACCGGTCGCGCGACCGGCCGCGCGACCGGGGGTTCGGGCTGGAGCTGCCCGAGCGCGCGCGGTGCTCGAACACGCCTGACCACGGGCGCTCGGGCGTCGCGGGTGAGAAGGTGCGACGCGGGTGCCCACGAGGCAGCCTCTGACAGAGGGAGCGGCGCGTGGCCACCACGGTCTTCGAGCGGCAGGCGCCGGATGCGCGACTGGTGGCGCAGACGCTGCGGGGGAGCCGCCACGGCAGCTACTGGCTGAGCGACGTCGTCACGACGCCCCGTCCGCCGCTGACCGGGCCCCGCACCGCGGACCTGGTGGTGGTGGGCGGCGGCTACGCCGGGCTGTGGACCGCGGTGCGTGCCGTGCAGCGCCAGCCGGGCCTGCGGGTGGTGCTGCTGGAGGCCGGCACCGTCGGGTGGGCCGCGTCGGGGCGCAACGGCGGCTTCGTCGAGGCCAGCCTCACCCACGGTCGGGACAACGGCCTGGCCCGCTGGCCGGAGGAGATGCCTGTGCTGGACCGGCTGGGTCGGCAGAACCTGGACGACATGGCGATCACGCTCCAGGCGCTGGACGTCGACGCGCAGTGGGAGCGGACCGGCTCCATCGACGTGGCCACCGAGGCCCACCAGGTGCCGTGGCTGCGCGGGTCCGCCTCGGCCGGGCACGGCGAGTACCTCGACACCGTGGCGGTCCGCGAGAAGGTGGCCTCGCCGACCTACCTGGCCGGGCTGGCGCACCGGGACACCGCCCTCGTGCACCCCGCCCGGCTGGCGGCCGGCCTGGCGCACGCGGCCGAGCGCCTCGGTGTCGTGGTCCACGAGGGCTCCCGGGTCCGGGCGGTCGACACCCCGGGCCGCTCGTCGGCGGGCGGGGTGGTCGTCCGCACCGACGCGGGCAGCGTGCGGGCGGACCGGGCCGTGCTCGCCACGAACGTCTTCCCGTCGCTCCTGCGGCGCAACCGGCTCATGACGGTGCCGGTGTACGACTACGTCCTCATGACGGAGCCGTTGACCACCGAGCAGCGGGCGAGCCTGGGCTGGGCGGGCCGGCAGGGCGTCGGTGACTCCGCGAACCAGTTCCACTACTACCGCCTGTCGGCCGACGACCGGCTGCTGTTCGGCGGGTACGACGCCGTCTACCACCCGGGCGGCCGCCTCCGGAGGACCTACGAGGAGCGGCCCGAGGCCTTCCGTCGGCTGGCGTCGCACCTGCTCACCACCTTCCCGCAGCTGGAGGGCGTGAGGGTCGGCCACCGGTGGGCCGGTGCGATCGACACCTCGACGCGGTTCTGCGCGTTCACCGGGACCGCGCGCGGCCGCCGGGTGGGCTACGCGGCCGGGTTCACCGGGCTCGGGGTGGCCTCGACCCGCTTCGCGGCCGACGTGGTCCTCGACCAGCTGTCGGGTGCGGAGACCGAGCGGACGCGGCTGAGGATGGTGCGAGAACGACCGCTGCCGTTCCCCCCGGAGCCGCTCGCCGCCATCGGCATCGCGGCGACGCGATGGTCGCTGGACCGGGCCGACCACCGGCAGGGGCGGCGGAACCTGTGGCTTCGTGGGCTGGACGCAGCCGGTCTGGGGTTCGACTCCTGAACGTTGACCTGAGGTCAGGATGTGCCGATGGTGCGGTATGGCCGTCCCGGCTCGTGCTGTGCGGGGCCCGACGTGACTGACGCGCGGGCCGACCGGGGCGTGCTCCGGGCCCTGGTCCGGCTGGCGTCGTTGGTCACCCGGTCGCACGACGCCCTGGGCACGATCGAGGCGGTCGCGGAGACCGCGCGCGACCTCCTCGGGGCCGACTCCCTGTCGATCAGCAGCCGGGACGACGACGGCAGGAGCCTCACGACCCTGGTCAACGTCGGCGACCTCGGCCCCGACGAGGTGCGGTGGCCGACGGACGAGCGCTACGACCTCGCGACGTACCCCCGCACGCTCGAGGTGCTCCAGGCCGGCCGCCACCGGGTGGCGCTCGCGCACCACGACGACCCGGGCTCCGACCCGGCCGAGCGGGCTCTGCTGGCGCGGCTCGGCAAGGGCAGCTGCCTGAACGCGCCGATCGTCGTCGAGGGCGGGCTGTGGGGGGAGCTGTACGCCGCACGGCACGTGGGGCGGCCCCGCTTCGACGCCTACACCGCGGAGCTCAGCGAGGTGGTCGTCGCGCTCATCGCAGCCGGCCTGGTGCAGGCCGCGGCCTGGCAGCGGCTCCAGCGGCTGGCCTCCACGGACTCCCTGACGGGGCTGGCCAACCGTCGTGCGTTCGACGAACGGCTGGACGAGCTGCTCGCCGACGGTGTCCGCGCTCCCGGTATGGCCCTCGTTCTCGGTGACGTCGACGGGTTGAAGGAGGTCAACGACGCCGTCGGCCACCCGGCGGGGGACGAGGTGCTGGTCTCCGTGGCGGACGCGGCGCGGGCCGCGGTGCGCGACGTGCCCGGTGCGGTGGTCGCCCGTCTCGGCGGCGACGAGTACGCCCTGCTGCTGCCCGAGGTGGACGCGGACCGGGCGCTGGCGGTGGCCCGGGAGTGGTGCGGGGTCTGCGAAGGGTGCCAACACGGGACGAGCCTGTCCGCGGGCGTGCTGGCCGTACCGGCCGGGACCTGGACGCCGGCGGTCATGTACCGACGGGCCGACCGGGCGCTGTACGCCGCCAAGCAGGCCGGCGACGGCCGGCCGGTCATCACCCGGGCCTGACCCGCCCGGCCCGGGCGGGTGGTGCGCCCTGACGGGCCGCGCGGAACGACCACCCGGCCCCCCCGTGGGTCCGGCGCCGCCCTCAGCCGTTGTCGGCGGGCGCGGCTCCGGCGATGTTCACCATCCACTGCACGCCGAAGCGGTCGGCAACCATGCCGAACTCGTCGCCCCAGGGGGCGACCTCCAGCGGCTGCTGCACCTGCCCACCCTCGGCGAGCCCGTCCCAGCAGCGGTGCAGCTCCTCGGCGTCCTCCGGTCCACCGGACAGCGAGACGGAGTGACCGCCCTGCTGGTGGGGGATGCTCGCCGGGGTGTCGGAGGCCATGATCGTCCAGCCGCGCTCGGTGTCCAGGCGCGAGTGCATGGTCTTGTCGGCGTCTGCCGGGTCGTCCGCCATGCCGAGCTCGGCGAAGGTGCTGCGGGTCAGCTCGCCGCCGAACACCCGCTGGTAGTGCTGCATGGCGTCGTACGCGCCGTCGCGGAAGGACAGGTAGGGGTTGAGGTTCGCAGTCATGTCCTCGTGGACCGCTGGGGCGGGGGGAACTCATCGGTCGTCCGGACGCTGGACCTTGGTCCCGGCCGGCGGTCCTGACCATCGACCAGCATGGTGAGAGGCGGTCGGGGAGGGTCCCGCGACCTCTGGGGAGGTGGCCGGTGAGGCGTGACCGGCTGCTCGCGGTCCTGCTGCTGACGCTCGGGGTCGGCACGGCCGCGGTGGCGCTCCTCGGACCGGCGGGGGTGGGGGTCCTGACGTACCGGACGTCCCCGACGACGCTCGCCCAGCTGGTCGGTGCCGACGTGGCGGGGCTCGTCGTGGTCGCGCCGGTCTGCCTCGTGGTGGCCGTGCTCGCCTGGCGCGGGCACCGGGCCGCGCCGCTGCTGGCCATGGCCCCCGCGCTCTACGCGGTGTACACGTTCACCCAGTACGTGCTCGGTCAGGAGTACCTCCGGGTGCCTGGCAACGTCGAACGCTTCTTCCCGCTGCTGCTGGCGCTCGTGGTGCTCGGCGGCGTGGTCGCGGTGCTCGCCTGGCGTCGCGTGCAGGCCGACCCCCCGCCCCTGCCGGGCCGGCGCCTGGAGCGGGTCGCGGGTGCCGCGCTCGTGCTGCTGGCGCTGTTCCTCGTGGTCGGGCTGCACCTCCCGGGCCTGGTGGACGCGATGAGCGCGGACCCGCAGCGGGTGGAGTACGTGTCGAGCCCGGCGGCGTTCTGGGTGGTCAAGCTCATGGACCTGGGGGTGCTGGTCCCCGTGTCGCTGGCGACCGGCGTGGGGCTGCTGCGCGGTCGGCGGTGGGCGGTGTCGGTGGCGTGCGCCGTGCTCGGCGGGTACGCGCTCGTCGGGACGTCGGTGGTGACGATGGCGGTGGTCATGCTGCTGCGCTCGGACCCGGACGCCTCCGGCGGGCTGGCCGCCGGCCTCGGGGCGTTCGCGGCGGTGTTCTGGGTGCTGGCCGTGGCGATGTACCGCCCCTTGTTCCGGGTCGCGGACACCGGGGACGAGCCGGCTCCGCAGGCAGCCGGGCAGGGGGACCGGCCCCGTCGGCTCGAGCGGTTGCGCCCGTGACCGGCCTAGTGCCGCCGTCGGCCGCTGCATGACCTGGCTCCCGCCCCGGTGTGGAGCGACCACGGTGCCACCCGTGGCGGGGTCCGGGCGACGGATCGACCAGCGGTGGCTGCACGTCGACCGGCGTCGGGAGGTCGTCGGCCCCACGCGCCCTCACCCCGGCTGGTTCAGCCACCGCTCCTGAACGCCACGGGCCCGCCGTGGGGCGCGTTCTCTGCGCGGACGATCAGGAGCTGGACCGCGGTGCCGCCGACGATCGACACCACCAGGGCGCCGAGACCGACCTGGAACGGGGCCAGGTCGAGCCCGAGGACGAGCAGCGCGGCGACGAGCAGCGCGTAGTCGACGACCCGCAGGACGCGGAGCAGGCTCGGGACCGCCGCCTTCTGGACCGCCGCCTTCTGGACCGCCGGGCCGGGGTGGGCGGCCGTGCTGGGCGAGGTGGTCCCACCTGCTGCGCCCCGCAGCGTCGCCACCACCTCGTCGAGGAAGTCGTCGACCTGGTCCTGGTCGTAGCCGGAGGAGAACTTCGTCGGGTTGAAGCGCGCCTGCACCACCTCGTCGGCCGTCACGCCGCCTGGGCTCTCCGGCCGCTCCAGCGTGGCGGCGACCCTCTCGAGGAGTGCGTCGACCTCTGTCGGTGCGTACCCCTCCCGCCACCTGGTGGCCACGAAGCGCCTGCCCCGGACGTCTGCCGCTGTCAGCACCCGCTGCCTCCTCTGCCGGCCCGGCGCGGTCGCCCGGCCCGGCAGACGTATCGGCATCCGCCGGGCGACGGCTGAGCAGGCGAGCGGGTGACGGCGGGGAAGGCCCTACAGGGTCGGGAACAGCTCGGCGTCACCCAGCACGATGGGGTAGTTGAACCCCAGCGACCGGTCGGCGGCGAACATGGCGAGGACGCTGTAACCGGCCATCCTGTGGTGGTCGATGGCTTTCTGCGCCGCTGCCTGCAGCTCGGCCTGGTCGGTGTTCGTGACGAACTTGGTGAGCTTCGTGTGCGGTGTCGTGATCCAGTACCCCGAGAGCTCGTACCAGGAGTCGTCGTCCTTGAGGCCCCACTGCCAGGTGACGGACGAGTCCTTCCTCAGGTAGCAGGCCAGCGACGTGGTGGTGGTGCCGCCGCTGATGAAGTGGTTGATCTGCGCGAACATCTCCGCGTCGGAGAACGGGTAGACGTAGTCGTAGTTGTCCCGGTCGGGCCACAGGCCGCTCGAGCCGCCGCGCCGGTGGACGTTCCCCTGCGCGTCGGCCCAGAAGAGCGGCGCGCGGTTCGGGCCGCCGGGGGTCGGCCGGGCGGCGACGTCGAGCGTGGGGGTGTACTGCAGGGCGGCAGGCTCGGGGGCGTCGGCGGCACCGGTGACGAACGCCTGGTACACCTCGTCGGCCGAGGCCTGCACCGCAGCGACGGCCATCGCCAGGTTGGCGGCGTTGACGGTGTCGAGCTCCTTGCCGTCGCCGTAGGCCACCCACTCCTCGCCGCGGGCGTTGCGCACGTGCAGCCCGTCGTGGTTCTCCTCGTTGTGCGCGGCCCGGGTGAGGATGCCCGTCTCGCTGGCGATGGTGCCCGGCGTGGCCCACAGCGGGCGGCGCGGTGTGCGCACGTGCCCGGCGGCGAAGAGGTCGGTGAGGAAGTGGTCGGCGAAGGCGTTGATGCCGTAGGCCTGGAGCAGCTTCATCTGCACCGCCGGCGCGTGCGGGTCGCTGCCGTGCAGCCGCGCGGCCTGCTGCATGGCCAGCCCGTGACCGGCGCGGTAGGCCGTGACGGCGTCAGCGCCGAAGTGGTCCAGGTTGACCGTCGCCAGGGTGATGTACCGCCCCGGCTGGGTGACGACGCCGAACCTTCCCAGGGATGCGGGGCCGCCCCCGGTGATCTCGTTCCACTGGTACGACAGGCTGTCGCCGAGCTTCTCGTAGGCGGTCGACGGCTGCTTGCCGGCCGCGACGGCCGCGTCGATGGCGCTCTGCTCCTCGTCCATGACGCGGAGGATCCCGTCGAGCTCGACGGGCGGGGCCCCCGCCAGGGTCAGGTACGCGGAGGAGAACGCCTGCTCGGGCACCTCGGCCGAGGAGATGGGCGACAGCGGCTCGAGCGCGGGGTGGCCGGGGGAGGCGGCCTGGGCGCCGACGCCGTAGAAGTCGCCACCCAGGGCGATGACGTGCCCGTAGCTCAGGGTCCTGGACCCGACCGGCAGCGGGGTCTTGCCGGCCGGGCAGCGGGAGCCGTCCGCCCCGGTGAGCTGGATCGAGTTGCCGACCGCGACGTGCTCGCAGCTTTCCACGGTCGTTTCTCCCGACGTCGAGTAGAGGTGCCGGGGTGCAGTGGACACCGTCTCAGGCTCCGTGGTCAAGCGATTCGATCATGACAGTTGATAGGGCAGTAAGACTCGCAATATGGGGCTTGACAACAGATCCGGCCGCCACCACGATCCACTCGCACCGGTAGGCCGACCCTCTGCGACGAGGCGGCAGACCAGCAGACCAGCAGACCAGCAGACCAGCAGACCGGCAGACCAGCAGACCGGCACAGAAGGCTCCGTCACCGAGGCGGCGCTCCCACGTACCAGGAGGCGCCCATGACGCTCAACGCCGTCCCCATGAGGTCTGCGGCGGGCGTGCTGGCGCCGGTGGTCGACGTGTCCGCAGCCGCGGGGAGCACCACGACGTCGTTGGTGTGCTACTTCCAGAAAGGTGAGGACGTCACCTGGCAGTGGGGCCTGAAGTCTGACAACAACTGGTACAAGGTGGCTGGACGGTGGATATCGACGCCATACACCGGCCTTACGAAGTTCTTCACCGACGCCGGCGTGGACGAGCTGGCCGCCGCCGCCGAGAATGCCCGGAAGTACCACACCCTGAACGGGTACACGCTTCGGGCGATGTGCGCTGCGGACAGTGCCGCCGGGTACAGCTACCCGATCGTGTCGCGGTGGGTGGAGCTGTACCCGAAGTACTGAGCGGTCGTCAGGGCCGCTGGGTGTGGGCAGCGCACACGGCCTCGCCGGAGGGTGCCCGGTGGGTCGGAGGTGACCCCCGGCGCGCCGTGGCGTCCGACGTCGTGCGGCTCGCGTGCGCGGACTCCTGGGTGCGACGACGGCGGACCTGGTGGGAGGTGCGAAGGTGGGCATCCCGACCGAACCGACCAGGAGGTGCCGCGTGGCCGTCCGTCCGATCCGACTCTTCGGTGACCCCGTGCTGCGCCGTCGGGCCGACGAGGTCGTCGACTTCGACCGGGAGCTGCGCGACCTGGTCGCCGACCTGAGCGACACCATGGTCGACGCCGGGGGCTCCGGGATCGCCGCGCCGCAGGTGGGGGTGGGGCTGCGGGTCTTCACGTGGGTGGTGGAGGGCGAGCTCGGCCACATCGTCAACCCGACGGTGGAGCTGGTGGGCGACGAGGAGTCCGTCGAGCGCGAGGGGTGCCTGTCGATCCCCGGGCTGCCGTTCGACTGCCGCCGTCACCTGCGGGTGGTCACGACCGGCTTCACCGCCGACGGGGAGCCGCTGCGGGTCGAGGGTGCGGGCAAGCTGTCGGTGGTGGTGCAGCACGAGGTCGACCACCTGGACGGCATCCTCTTCGTCGACCGCCTGGACCCCGAGACCCGCGCGCTGGCGGAGCAGGCGATCCGCGAGGCGGAGTGGAGCGGCGGGGTGGTGCCGGAGATCCGGGTCAGTCCGCACGCGCCGCTACGACCGGCCGGCTGAGCCGGGCGCGGCGGCCTCGAGCTGTGCCTCGTGGGCCTCGGCGGCTCCGGCGGTCTCGGCGGCCTCGAGCCGCGCCTCGGGCGAGCCGGTCGCGTCGGTGTCGGGCGAACGCCACAGCCGCCGCCACAGCCACAGGGCGACCAGGAGCCCCAGTGCGCCGGCCCCCACCATGACGGTCCGGGGCTCGAGCAGGCCGCCGACCGCGCCCCCGAGGACCAGCCCCAGCACCGAGGCGGTGCGCAGGACCCCGACGACGGCGGCGAGGACCCGGCCCCGCTGCTCGAGGGGGACCCGCAGGGCGATCGTGGTCTGCGCCCCCGTGTTCACCAGCCCGTTGAAGACCCCCAGCGCGACCAGCGCCACCCCGAGCGTGACCACCCCGGGGGCCAGGCCGGCGACGACCAGCGCCCCTGCCATCCCGGCGGCCCCGGTCACGACGACGCGCACCATGGCGTGCCCGGCCGGCGCGCGACCGGCCAGCAGACTGCCGAGCACCAGCCCGAGGGCGATGCCGCTGGTGAGGACCCCGTAGGTCAGCTCCCCGGCCTGCAGGTCGCCCCGGACCAGGAACACCAGGACGACCCCGACCACCTCGACGGCGAGCACGAAGGCCACGAACCCGCCGACGAGGGCCGACAGGACCGGCTCGTCCCGCAGGAACCTCAGCCCGTCGCTCAGTCGTGGTGCCGGCCCTTCGCCCGTGGTGGTGCCGGGCCGCTCCACGCCCACGCGGGCGCCGAGGAGCGCCACGACGCCGAGCAGCCCGGCGGCCACGAGCAGCGCGGCCGAGGTGCCGCCGCCGGCGACGGCGACCCCTGCGACGACCGGGCCGAGCAGGCTCAGCAGCATGACCAGCGCCGACACGGACCCCATGAGGGCGGGCAGCTCGGCACGTGGCACCAGGGACGGCAGCAGCGCCGACCAGGTGGGACCGGCCACGGCCTGACCGAGCTGCAGGAGCAGCAGGCCGGCGAGCAGCCAGACCTCTGAGGCCCCGAGGACCTGGGACAGGGCGGCGAGGGCGCAGGCGCCCGACTGCCAGGCGGCAGCCGTCATCGAGAGCGTGCGGGAGGAGAACCGGTCGACCAGCGGGCCGGCCAGCACCGAGCCGAGCGCCACCGGCAGGGCGGCCACGGCCAGCACCGCAGCCGT
Source organism: uncultured Actinomycetota bacterium (assembly GCA_963759255.1). Classification (GTDB taxonomy): domain Bacteria; phylum Actinomycetota; class Actinomycetes; order Actinomycetales; family JBBAYJ01; genus Aquipuribacter. The sequence continues at coordinate 2,134,810 of CAVWYQ010000002.1, read as the reverse complement.
CCCGGCCGTCCCCCACCCGGAGGCAAAGGCCTGCAGGAGCAGGGCGACGACGACCACCTCGCCCGCCAGGAAGGTCAGGGCCTGCGCGGCGCCGACGATGCGGACGTCGGGGTGGCGCCACACCGACGCCCGGATGTCGTGAAGGATTCGCTTCATGCTTGTGAAGGTACTCCTTCACGAGTGTGTTGTGAAGGGACTGCTTCACAGTGGCGTAGCATCTGCACGGTGCCCGACATCCCCGACGCCCCGCACGACGTCGACGCCCTGCCCGCTCAGGCCCCGCCCGTCGAGGCCCTGGCCGCTCAGGCCCTGACCGACGTCGTCCTGGCCGACGCCGAGGCCATCCGGGTGCTCGCCCACCCGGCGCGACTGATGGCGGTCGAGCGGCTCTACTCGGCTGACGGGGCGGCCTCGACCGCCACGGAGCTCGCCGAGCAGGTCGGGCTCACGCCCAGCGCCATGAGCTACCACCTGCGGGCGCTGGAGAAGCACGGCGTGGTGGTCCGCGCCGAGGGCGGCGGAGACGACAGGCGGCGGCCGTGGCGCGCTGCGGGTGGTCGGCTGGTGGTCCGTCGGAGCCCAGGGTTGTCCGCTGCCGGTCGGGCGGCCGTGCAGCTGCTCAGCGAGGAGATGGTCGACCGGCTGCGCACCTCGTTGCGGGCCCTGTCCGACCGGGTGGACTCCGACGAGCAGCGGTGGCGCGTGGGTGGCCTGTCGCCGGCGGTGCTGCACCTGGGTGCTCAGCAGACCGCCGCCCTGGCTGCGGACCTGGAGCAGGTGGTCGAGCGCTACCGGCGGGACGCTGCGCCGGGACCGGAGACGCGAGCGGTGGAGGTCCTGGTCGCAGTGGTGCCGGGGCCTGCTCGTGGGGGGCGCGGTTCGTCGGGCGTACCTGACGTGTGACGGCGCCTCCGCTTGCCGGCACCCGGGTGAGCTGCTCACCCTCCCGTCGACCGAGGTCCTTCTTGTTGAGACAACAGCCCTGCCGTGCCGGCGTTGGCTCCAGAATTGAGACATTGCGACATGTTGTTCACGACGCTCGATCGTGACCTCGACGCCGCCGACGGGTTCAACTGGATCGCGCGCATAAGTGTCGACCCTGAACAATCAGCCGCACAAGCCCGACGTCCAGACACGACGTAGTACCGGCGCGCTCGTTCGCGTGACGTCTGTGCAGGTCAGAGGCCTAGTGGGCCCGATCGGTCTCGACGGGCGAGGGGCGCTTCGACCGCTGACGTAACCGCAACGTGTCCGGTCCCGGAGTGATCGTGGTGGTGGTGGTGGTGGCGGTGGCGGTGGAGCCCGCGCCGCGGGCCATCCACTCGGCCAGGGCTCTCCTGTCGACGAGTGTGACGCCGCGTCGCGTGCCGAGGTCGCGCGCGGGCTTGGAGAAGCGTGTGGTGGTGACGAACCAGGCGTGGTCGGCGTTGTGCTCGGTGAAGCAGGTGCCGAGGAACTTCTGCATGTCGGGGGAGGAGACTCGCGCCTTCTCGGAGTACCGCTTGCACTGGACGACGACGACGGTGCCGTCCGGTGCGGTGGCCATGACGTCCGCCCCGAGGTCGCCCGAACCTCCGGGGATGCGGACGTTGCTGTAACCATCGCGCTCGAAGAGGCGGGCGACCAGCTGCTCGAACTCCTTGCCGGTCATGCCGTCGGTGCTGGCGACCTGGGCGTCGAGGGCGCGCTGCCGGGCTCGGTTGGCCCTGGCTGTGACGATGAGCCGCCTGACGACGAGGACGAGGAGTGTCAAGATTGCGACGCCGAGGGCGATGAAGAGCGGAAGACGGTCGGTGACGAAGTCGCGTGCGGCCTCGAACCAGCCCAAGAAGCTCCCCGCGAAGAGGAAGGCCACGATGGCCTTGGCGGTGTCGTCGTCGTTGCTCTCCTTCTTCCGGGCCAGGTGCGATGCATCGCCCCTGACGGGCCTGCCTTGAGGGCTCGTCCCCGAGCTGGCGGACGCGGCGTGAGCCCAAACTGGCGCGGCAAGCGGGGCGGCCACGGTCACCCGTCGGAGCAGAGGATCTCGTAGGCCTGGCGGCCCTGGTCGCGGATGTCGGCGGGGACGAGCAGCCAGCCGGGGTGCCGCGGGTCGCGTAGCCGCCCGGCGATGCGCAGGCGCTTGCTGTCCTTCGGCGTGAGCTGCTGGCGCATAGCGAACGGGTCGGGGATGAGGGCGCAGAGCAGGGCGAGGTCGCGGTGGTGGCGGTCGGTGTTCCCGGGCAGGCCGCACGCGGCCGCCTTCCCGACGGTCGCGGCCAGCAGTGACGGTCGGGGGAGTGTCCCGGTCCGACGTCATGGTGGACGTCGACGAGCTCGGTGCGGCTGAGGGCCTGCGTACCCCCGGGTACCTCGATGGTGCGTCCGGGGCGGGTCGTGGTCAGGTCGGCTCGAGGGCCGAGTCCCTCGGGGGCGAGGACGTCCACGGTGACCGGTCTGGGGCTGCCAAGACGGACGTACCGGTGAGCCAGGTGGGTGGGACTCATGCCGTCGACCACGAACCCGGCCGTCTCGAGCGCGGCGACGACGGCGCGGATGGCGCCGGTGGACGAGCGGATGTCGGCGAGGACGTCGCCGTCCTGGCTGACCTGCGGGGGGACGCGACCGTGCTCAAGGGCGTGGAGCAGGACCATCTGGCCGCCGACGATGGTCCAGGGGACGGTGAGCTGTTCGGCCAGGTCGAGCAGGACGTTCCACCGCTCGTCCACGGGTGAGGCCAGTGGCGGCAGGGTCACCGACGTACGTGACGGCACAGCACCGGCGGGGTCGGTCATGCCGAGGTGCCCGGCTCGCCGCTCCCCAGGACCTGACCGGAGGTGTGGCGGTCGGTGTTGCTCGGGATCTCGAACGGCGCGATCAGCTCGTGCAGCCGGTTAAGTGCCCCGCTGACCGCGCGCGGCTCGGCCTCGTCGAGGAGGTCGGCGCAGATGGCGGCATCCCCGACTCGCCCCGCACGGTCGAACGGCCAGACGCCCGCGGGGACGTGGACGATCAGCCCGGTCTCAGCGTCGGTGGCGGCGCTCAAGTGCCACTTCGACCTCAACGCCGGCCATTCGTCGGGGGGGACGTACAGGTGGGGGAGCGCGCCGATGGCCACGAGATCGACCCCGGCCCGCCCCGCCATCGCAGGGCCGGCGGGGTACGGCGGCTGGGGCGGACCTGTGTCGGGATTGGGCTTGTCCATGTGGGCCTGCAGGCGGGCCATCGCGGCTGGGTGACCGCTAGCACGGATGACCTCCGCGCGGCCGCGCAGCAAGGAACGCCAGCGGGCGGCGTCGGGTACAGACGAAGCGAGCTCCCGGAGGAGGGCCCGCACCTGACTGCGGGCGACCGCGGTCAACCACGCGGCCTCGCCGCCGTCGAGCATGTCGAGCAGGCCCCACGCCCGGGCCGGGGCCATGGGCCGGCCGGGTCGTCGCGTCTGACCGGCGAGCACGGCGACGGCGGCTTCGTCGACGAGCCACTCGCGTCCGAGACGTCGCCCGGCGAGGTGGCCGCTACGCAACCACCGCAGGACGCGCGAGCGGTCCACACCGATGCTTGCGGCGGCCTGACCCACCGACACGTCCACCGCAACACCTTACGCCTATACGCCGTTTGACAGGCGCTTTCTTGTAACAGTGTCGTTGTGGGTGATGTGTGGCATGGGGTCGGCCGACTCGTGACCCTCGTCGCCGTTCCGTGGACAGCGGGATGGGGAATCTGTCGCGCCGGCCTCGGCAGGGGCAGAGCGGCGGCGGACCGACCGGCCCGCCAGCCGCTCAGTGGTGGACAAGGCCGTCGACGCCCGGCCTGCGAATGTCGCCCAGAGCGCCATCTCGATACGTCCAGCGCCGTCCACGACCCGGCGGGAACAAGCGTTGGCGACCAGAGCGACGAGAGAGGGGAGCCGACATGGCCCCTTACCTGCGATAAGGGTGGGCCCCTGACGACGGTGGCCTGTCAACGGTGGGCCCCGTGGGGCTCGAACCCACAACCCGCGGAGTGATCCCGGGGTGTCCTGGAGCGTTCGCGTGCATGTCGTTCGTGCAGGTCAGGGGGCTAATCAGTCCGATTGGTCGCGACGGGCGAGGGTCGCTGGGACCGGTCACGTACCCGCATCGTGTCCGGTCCTGGGGCGATGGTGGCGGTCGCGCTAGGGCAGGAGGTCCAGCGGACGTCATGGCCACCGCAACCGTGGCCACCGCAACCGACGGACCCGGCCGAACCGCAAGACACTGGGCTCCTGGAAACCACCGAGTGCGGGTTCCGCGAGTAGTACCCGGAGCGCGCACCCGGGCCGAACGACTGCGCGGAGTTGTCGTTCGTGGCGGCCGGCCTGCGGCAGATCTTGCCATGGAGCGTTCAAGCACGTGGAATGGCGGTCTCAACCCCCCGACGGTCCGGCAGCAGGTCACGGGCGAGCCGCCTGCCCGGCGTGGCGACGGGCTCTCACTCCCTCTACGCGGGGCGGTTCGAGGCGGCTTCCAGGACCGGGTCCATGATCTCGCAGACCAGGCGCAGCTGGTCGTCGAGTGACTCTTCACAGAGCGCACTGACGCCCGCCTTCGTGCGCCAGGCCTCCCACTTCCTCTGCGCGAGGGCGCCGTAGCCGACGAGCAACGGGGCCGCCCGCTGCAGCGCCACTCGACGGTGCGCTGCCACTGCCTTGACCGCCCGGACGAGCTCTTCGTCGTCGAGTGGGTAGGCCCTACCGACCGCGACGATGTCCACGTAGTCGCGCCATCGGGTGCTTGTAGTCCCGCGCTGGAGAATGGTGACGCCCTTCTCGGCGAGGATGGTCTCGGGTGCGTACCCGAGGAGCTTGACCGGGCTCCCGAGCACTCGCGGGACCTCGATCATGCGTGCCTGCGGCACGATCGGGTCCCCGGTCGACACGTCCCAGGCGACAGTCTGGACCGCGGTGGCGATGTAGACCTTCACCCGCAGCCGCAGCCCGGTGTACTCGGCGTCCTCCCGGATCTCCTCGACGGTGATGGTCTCGGTGTCGAACACCACCCCGTCCTGGGCCCGGACCGTGGCCACGTCCTTCACGACCTGGGTGAGGTTCGCGGGGGTCACGTCGGTAGACACTGCTTCCGCGTCGACGTCCTTGGTGGGTCGCCGGATGCCGTACGCGGCGAGCAGGATGCCGCCCTTGAGTACGAAGTCCTGCCCGTGGGGCGTCTGGTTCAGGCGTGCGAGGAAGGACTCGAGGGCGTGTCGGACGAGGTACTCGTCTGTGGTGATCTTGCGTCCCTCGGCGGCGCCCGCCTCCCGCGCCGCGGTCTGCAGCTTGCGGAACACCGCTCCGGCGTGGGGGTCGTGGGCCGCTGCGCGTTGGAGGTGGCTCATGTCAGCAGGTCCAGCGCGTTCATCAGCGGCCCGGTCGCGCGCGGCAGCTGCCTGGCGAGGACTGCCAGTTGTGCGGGCTGGCCGCCACGGCCGAGCCAGGTGCGCAGCGCGTCTCGTGCCGTCTCGTAACCGATGCTGCCGCGGAGACGGAACGCGTCGGCGATGCAGCGCTCGGGGGTGTAGATCCCGATGGTGAGGTCGGTCCCTGTGATCGGGTAGGGCTCTCGGCCCAGGCCGAAGGTGTCCCGGTCGAAGAGGTGCCACCTGATGGCGCCCCGGGTCGCGGGTCTGCGCGTGGCCCTCGGGATGGCGAGGTCGTAGGCGTCGGGGATGTCGTCGATCAGGTCGTGGTGTGCCAGCGCGGAGGTGAGGCACAGGATGGCCTCGGGTCGCCTCGTGGCCGCCTCGATCAGGTCGAAGTCCGCCGGCGGTGCGTCCGCGCTCCGGTACAGGCCGCGGGCGATGCGTTCGTACCGGCCGGCCTGAGCGCTCCGGTACAGGCTGGTGCGCGACAGCCCGAAGCCCCGGGCGTCGGTCGCTCTCCGCGTCTCCATGTCGCACTGCTCCTCACGTCGCGATGGAACTAACCGTACACCGCTAATCCGAAGTGCCAACAGTTTGTTCCATTCCCCCGTTCGGGGGCCGGCTCCGCAGCAGGTGCCAAGGGATAACGAACTCGGCACCCCATTTAGGGCGAAGAGGCAGAGCAGCGCCGGCTCGCGGCGGCACAAGGACCCGATCTGCGCACAACTGCACCGCTGTCCAGCAGACAACCCACCCCGTCCGCCAGGCGGGGCTCCGTCCCACGCGGGCGCCGAGCCAGCCCGACGCCCGAGCGCGCGACCATTCCGCTACCGCGCTCGGCGCCGGACACCACGGCCTACGCCGGGAGCGCCTGCAGGAACGGCTCCGCCGCCCCGGCTGTGCAGACTCATGGCGTCTTGCGCTGAGCCCGCCCGTGACCCGTCGTCAGCGGTCGATCATCTGCTGCATGTGGTCGGGGTAGCGCGCGGTTGGGGTGTCCACCAGGTCGGACGCCGCGGTCAGCTCGCTGAGGTCGTCCACCGTCAGGTCCACGTCAGTGGCGGCGTTGTTCTCGCTGAGGCGGTGCTGCTTGGTGGTGCCGGGGATGGGCACGATGCTCGAGTGCTGGGTCGACAGCCGGTGAGGTGCGCGGACCGCGCATCTACACCGCCGGGAGGGTACTCACGGCCGCGGCCGGGCAGGTCGAGCAGCTGTTGCCACTGCGACACGGACGTCGGCTCGAAGGCTGTGCTGTTGGCGGTGTTGTCTCCGCTGGGTGACGCGGGCGTCAACGCGCGCGCGATGGACGCCCGCGACTGTCAACGCTCGACGTCAGGGGCATCGGTTCCGTTTCCACCGACCGGTGGACGACTGACCTACGATCGTGGTGATGGAGCGGCGTTCAGGACCGGCACCAGAGAAGCGCGCCTTATCGGTCCTCGGGTCACTGACTCCTTCCGAGCGCGGTGAGGTGTTGGCGACGCTGCTCAGCACCCACGCCGAGCTGGTGGGCGAGGCGGAGCGGATGGCGGGCGCCCTGCTGTCGACGGTGTCGATGGAGCAGATCGCGTGCGAGGTGGAGTCCGCGTTGACCGGGATTGTCTCGCCCCGGGTTCAGTGGAGGCTCGGAACTGACGCCTCGACTTCGGTCGGGGCGGGGTTCTGACGGTAGTGGGCGTCCTCGAGCTCGGCGGGTGGGACGAGGCCGATCTCGCCGTGCAGGCGCCGGTGGTTGAACCAGTCGATGTACTCCGCGACGGCGATCTCGAGGTCGTCGATGGACTTCCAGGGGCCCTGGTTCCGGACCAGCTCGGCCTTGAACAGCGAGTTGAACGCCTCGGCCAGGGCATTGTCATAACTGTCGCCGGTGGACCCGACCGAGGCGACGGCGCCAGCCTCAGCCAGGCGCTGGGTGTAGCGAACGGCGACGTACTGGACGCCCTTGTCGCTGTGGTGCGTCAGGCCGGTGACGTCGTGCCCGGCGTGACTGCCGGGTCCAGATCCCCATCTCGAGGGCGTCCAGGGCGAGGTCGGTGCGCAGGCTCTTGGACAGCTGCCAGCCGACCACCCGCCGGCTGAACACGTCCACGACGAAGGCGGCGTACACCCAGCCGGCGAAGGTGCGGCAGTACGTGATGTCCGCAACCCAGAGCTGGTCCGGGGCGGTAGCGGTGAACGAGCGTTGGACCAGGTCAGGGCGGGCGTCGGGCCCGTCGCCGGGGATGGTGGTGCGCGGCCCCTTCGCGCGGGTGATGCCCCGCAGGCCGGCCGCGCGCATCAGCCGCTCGGCCGTGCAGCGCGCGACCGGGCGGGGCCCGTCGCCGCGGTCGACGACGTGCCCGGTCCGCGCGAGCTCGGCGTGGACCTTGCGGGCGCCGTAGACGCCGTAGTTCGCGGCGTGCACGGCCTGGATCGCCTCGGTCGTGACAGCGTCCTGGCGGGCCCGTCGAGAGGGCGGTCGGACCTTGGCCGCGTAGTAGGTGCTCGGGGCGATCTTCACGCCTGACTCGCTCAGGACCGTGCAGATCGGCTCGACCCCGTGCTGCTTCTTGTGGGCGTCGATGTAGTCGACGATCACCGCTGTGGGCGGTCGAGCTCCGCCGCAAAAAAAGCCGACGCGCTCCGCAGGATCGAGTTCGCCCGGCGCAGCTCCTTTCACCTCCCGCTCCAGCTCCGCGACGCGCTGGGCGTCGCTGGTCGTGGTCCCCGCACGCGCGCCGTCGTCGACCTCGGCCTGGATGACCCAGCCCCGCAGCGTGTCCGGGTTGATGCCGAGCTGCTGCCCGATCCGCTTGCACGCGCCCGACCTGCTCGCCGGGTCCCTCCGGGCGTCGACCGCGAGCCGGATCGCCCGCTCCCGCAGCTCGTCCGGGTACTTCCGTGGTGCTGCCATGACTCTCATCCTCCGTGGGTTGAGAGCCTCCATCAATCCCGGGGCGAGACAGATTCCTCTGGATGCTCTCGCCGTCCGCGCCGGCCGGGTGCCGGGTCGTGGCTACGTCCCCGAGTACGACACGGCGTGGGAGCTCATGGAGAAGGCGATCGGCCAGTTCCGTGTGGACCTGCAGCGACGGGCTGAGCTGACCGTCGACCAAACCGCGACGACGGTGGCGGTCGGGATCGTCGCCGGGTTGTACCGGGTCAGGGAACCGGAGCCGGGCACGGTGCTGGCCTACGCCGGGGACGACGCCCTTCTTGAGCTGGCGGCGAGCGTCCTGCACCTTGCCGCCACGCTCGGGGTGGTCCTCCCGGGCGACGCGCCCGGCGAGCACTGGCCTGGCTGGACCGACCTGACGTGACCGAGCGCCGCCGATGAGCTCAGACGCTGACGTTGGTGCCGACGGGGGCGGGCTCGGGTACGAGGACCTCCTCGCGGAGGTGGTGGCGTTGCGGGCGGAGAACGACCGCCTGCGCGGTCTGCTCGGGCCGGGCGAGCGCGCCGGCGCCGGGCACGCCCGCTCACCGGCGCCGGCGCCGGCAGCGCCGCCGGCGCCGATCAGGTCGACCGGGTCGAACAGGTCGACCGGGCCCTCGGGTGCGGCCGGGCCGTTCAGCGTGACCGCGTCGTCGCCACCGGCGGACAAGCTCGCCCTGTGGCGGTCTCTGTTCGGCGCCCGCGTCGACGTGTACGCCACGCGGTGGCAGAGCACGTCGACCGGCAAGAGCGGGTGGTCTCCGGCGACAAGAGACCGTTGGGTGAAGGGTCGCCACCCGCGCAGCTTCCTGCCACTGACCGATGAGGTGTTCGTGTCGCACCTGCGGGGGGTGGCCACAGTCGGGATCTACCCGCTGCTGCGCGATGACACCTGCTCGCTGCTGGTGTGCGACTTCGACAAGGGGACGTGGGCGCTGGACGCGCTGGCGTACCTGGACGCCTGCCAACGCAGCGGGGTGCCCGCCGCGCTCGAGCGGTCGCGCTCCGGTGACGGAGCGCACGTGTGGGTCTTCTTCACCCAGCCGCTGGCCGCGTCGTCGGCCCGGGCGATGGGTGCCGCGCTGCTGCGCCAGGCCATGACGGCCCGCGCCGAGCTGGACCTGTCCAGCTACGACCGCTTCTTCCCCTCCCAGGACTTCATGCCCAAGGCGGGGTTCGGGAACCTGATCGCACTGCCCCTGCACGGCGGCAGCATCCGCAACGGCACCACCCTGTTCCTCGACCCCGCCACGATGCAGCCGTGGGATGACCAGTGGGCGTTCCTGTCGTCGCTCGCGCGGATGAGCCCGGACGCCGTGGAGGCTCTCGCCGAGACGCTACGGCCGGTCGATACGGGGCCCACCCTGTCACTGACGGACCTGGCCAGGGCCGGCGGACCACCTGCGCCGCCGGTGGTCCGGGCACGGCTCGGCGCCGAGCTGTCCATCGAGCGGGCGGGCCTGCCACCCGCGGTGGTCGCGGGCCTGAAGCACGCGGGGTCGATCGCCAACCCGGAGTTCCACGAGAAGCAGCGCATGCGGTTCTCCACCTGGGACACCCCACGCTTCATCAGCGTGTACCGCGAGGACCTCCAATGGCTCTACCTGCCCCGAGGACTCACCGACACCGTCCGAGACCTGCTCCAGGGCCTCGGCAGCAGTCTCGCCGTCACCGACGACCGCCCCGAGCCACCCACCGCGGGCTACGAGTTCCGGGGCACACTGCGACCCCAGCAGGCGGTCGCGGTCGCCGACCTCGTCCACCACGAGCTCGGGGTCCTCGTCGCACCTCCGGGGGCGGGCAAGACCGTCATGGCGTGCGCCGTGATCGCCCACCACCGCACCCCCACCCTCGTCGTCGTGGACCGTAAAGAACTCCTCCAGCAGTGGCGCTCACGCCTGCACGAGCACCTCGGCCTCGACCCAGCCGCCGTCGGCCAGGTGGGAGGGGGCCGCAACGCCGCGACCGGGGTCATCGACGTCGCGATGATCCAGAGCCTCGTCCGACGCGACGACCCGTCACTCTTCGACCGCTACGGGCTCGTGGTGGTCGATGAGTGCCACCACCTCCCCGCCGTCTCCTTCACGACCTGCATGCAGTCGGCACGGACCCGCCGCTGGCTCGGTCTGACCGCCACCCCGTACCGGCGCGACAGGCTCGAGGCGCTCATCGCGTTCCAGTGCGGACCCACCCGCCACGAGATTAAGGCGGCGGCGGTCGAGGGGACCGAGCTCCTCAGACGTGAGCTCGTGATCCACCACACCGACGCCGAAGCAGCTGCGGAGGACGCCGCAGGCATCCAGGACGTGTTCCGCGCGATCAGCGAGGACCAGAAGCGAACCGTCGCGATCTGCGCCGACGTCCACGACGCCTGCTCCTCCGGGCGGACCTGCCTCGTGCTCACCCAAAGGACCGTCCACATCGACGCCATCCGCGCCGGCCTCGCGGCCCTCGGCGACGACGCGCTCGTGCTGCGGGGCGGGATGGGCACACGCGCCCGCCAAGCCGTCACCGACGCCATCGCTGCCCGTGACCCCGCAGACGGGATCGTGCTCGTCGCCACCGGCTCCTACCTCGGAGAAGGCTTCGACTGGCCAGAGCTCGACACCCTGTTCCTCGCGTTTCCATTGGCGTTCAAGGGCCGCGTCGTGCAGTACGTCGGCCGGCTGCTACGCAGCCACGAAGGCAAGCACCACGTCGAGCTCCACGACTACGTCGACACCCGCATCCCCGTCCTGGACCGCTGTCTCGCCCCGGGTTCAGTGGAGGCTCGGAACTGACGCCTCGACTTCGGTCGGGGCGGGGTTCTGACGGTAGTGGGCGTCTTCGAGCTCGGCGGGTGGGACGAGGCCGATCTCGCCGTGCAGGCGCCGGTGGTTGAACCAGTCGATGTACTCCGCGACGGCGATCTCGAGGTCGTCGATGGACTTCCAGGGGCCCTGGTTCCGGACCAGCTCGGCCTTGAACAGCGAGTTGAACGCCTCGGCCAGGGCATTGTCATAACTGTCGCCTGTGGACCCGACCGAGGCGACGGCGCCAGCCTCAGCCAGGCGCTGGGTGTAGCGAACGGCGACGTACTGGACTCCCTTGTCGCTGTGGTGCGTCAGGCCGGTGACGTCGTGCCCGGCGTGACGCCGGGTCCAGATCCCCATCTCGAGGGCGTCCAGGGCGAGGTCGGTGCGCAGGCTCTTGGACAGCTGCCAGCCGACCACCCGCCGGCTGAACACGTCCACGACGAAGGCGGCGTACACCCAGCCGGCGAAGGTGCGGCAGTACGTGATGTCCGCAACCCAGAGCTGGTCCGGGGCGGTAGCGGTGAACGAGCGTTGGACCAGGTCAGGGCGGGCGTCGGGCCCGTCGCCGGGGATGGTGGTGCGCGGCCCCTTCGCGCGGGTGATGCCCCGCAGGCCGGCCGCGCGCATCAGCCGCTCGGCCGTGCAGCGCGCGACCGGGCGGGGCCCGTCGCCGCGGTCGACGACGTGCCCGGTCCGCGCGAGCTCGGCGTGGACCTTGCGGGCGCCGTAGACGCCGTAGTTCGCGGCGTGCACGGCCTGGATCGCCTCGGTCGTGACAGCGTCCTGGCGGGCCCGTCGAGAGGGCGGTCGGACCTTGGCCGCGTAGTAGGTGCTCGGGGCGATCTTCACGCCTGACTCGCTCAGGACCGTGCAGATCGGCTCGACCCCGTGCTGCTTCTTGTGGGCGTCGATGTAGTCGACGATCACCGCTGTGGGCGGTCGAGCTCCGCCGCAAAAAAAGCCGACGCGCTCCGCAGGATCGAGTTCGCCCGGCGCAGCTCCTTCACCTCCCGCTCCAGCTCCGCGACGCGCTGGGCGTCGCTGGTCGTGGTCCCCGCACGCGCGCCGTCGTCGACCTCGGCCTGGATGACCCAGCCCCGCAGCGTGTCCGGGTTGATGCCGAGCTGCTGCCCGATCCGCTTGCACGCGCCCGACCTGCTCGCCGGGTCCCTCCGGGCGTCGACCGCGAGCCGGATCGCCCGCTCCCGCAGCTCGTCCGGGTACTTCCGTGGTGCTGCCATGACTCTCATCCTCCGTGGGTTGAGAGCCTCCATCAATCCCGGGGCGAGACACGCATGCACCACAAACGCCTCCCCGCCTACGCCACGCTCGGCTTCGACATCCCTAGATCGGCTGTTCGTCGATCCCCACATCGGACGGAGCCCTCGAACGCCTCATGAGGATAGAAGGGGCCGTCGACGAGTTGCCCGGTCTGCGTACGCCCCCAGAGCGCCATCGTGATGCGTCCAGCGCTAGCGGTACTGCCACGATCCGGCCGGTACAAGCGTTGGCAACGAAGGCGGCGAGAGAGGGAAGGCCAAAGGGCCCCTGACCTGCGATAACGGTGGGCCCCGTGGGGCTCGAACCCACAACCCGCGGATTAAAAGTCCGCTGCTCTGCCAGTTGAGCTAGAGGCCCGGAACATGGAAGCAACCCTGGTGACAAGCCAAGTAACAACTCGAGGGACAACCGAGGGTTGCTGCCGGGCACGAGGTTAGCGTCGGACCCGAGGTGAGTCAGCAGCGCCTCAGTCCTCCCGTGCCGCCTCTCGTGGCGGCCACACCCAGGGTGTGCGCCACCAGCCGCGCTGCCTGTCCCACGCCACGGCGCCTTGCGAACTCATGGCACCGGCGATCCAAACGTGCGTCACGCCGTCGGGCAGTGCCGGGTCCCGGTGCGGCCCCAACGGCTGACCCCGATTCTCCAGCGCGAACTGGAGGCTGAAGTCGCTGGCCATGGTGGCCCACAGGAAGGTGTGTCCGGTGGCCCCGGAGTGCATGGCCAGCTTCCTCGGGACATCCTTGTGCCGGGCGAGCATGGCTTCGGTCCAGTCGGCGAAGTCAACGCCGGGCGCGAACCCGGACCATGGCTGAGGTGAGAGCCTGACCACTCCGGGAGGACCGTCAGGGTCCTCGTAGACGTTGGACACGCCAAGGACCGCAGCCTGCTCTCCCAGCTGGTCGGCGTCTACGTGTCGAAGGTCGGACCAGCCGACCGACTCCATGTCACGAAGGAGCTCGCCGAGTTGCTCCCGTACGTCCCGAACGCGCGTTCGGTGCTCCAGCTCCACGTGCCAGCCTGACCTCAGGCCGGGGACCTGGATCCTGTGCCCGAGGCGACGCAACGCCTCCCATTGCGCGTTGAAGGCGGGATCGTGGTCGGCCACGACCTCGACGGCCTCTGTGCGGTCCGGGTAGTGGATCAGAGCGTCGACCATGCTGTCGCGACGGCCGTCGTCATGGGGGGTCACCGGGACTCCTAGGACGCTGGCCAAGATGTGGCGTGCTGCTTCCTCGTTCGGCCTTTCAGGCATCGAGACGCTCTCCTGGGGTCCCCGTGTCGATCGGCCATCCGGTGTGCATCGCGGTGACTCGGCTGAGCGAGATGGCGTGGTGGGTGCTGGCCCGGTCTTCCCGTGTGGCGTAGCCGTGCCTGGCCAGCCAGTCGCTGTGATGTCGGTGGATGTCGCGCTGCACCGCCGCGCGCGTGCTCACGTAGACCACTGGTGGTGAGGTGCTCAGGTCGGCGAAGGCCCACAGCATCGTGTCGTCGTCGACGGCTTCTTGGTCGGCCACGTGGGTGTTCGACTGCCATGTGCCGCCGGTTCGTGTCGACACCGTGACCTGCCAGAAGGACCCGTCCGGCCACCCCGCAACGAGCCAGCGACGGTTGCCGCGGCTCTTGCCGGTCACCGAAGCGCCGATGGCGATGAGGTCAGCGGCGACAACCTCTCGTCCAGCAAGGGCGGTGTCCTGGCTGCTCATGCGATCCCCGCTGCCTCGCGGTGACGGGAACTCATCAGGTAGGGGATGAGGCGGGCGATCTGGCCCTCGACGTCATCGAGGTCTGCGGTGATGTCGATGGCGTGCACATGCAGCGTCACTCCCGTCCCGGTGATCGGGTAACGGTCCGGTACCTCTCCGGGCGCCCCTGCGTAGATGAGGTGGGCGTCGTCCAGCCCGAGGCGGGCTGCGTAGGCGATGAGCTGGTAGGCGTCAGCGTTGGGGAAGCGGCCGTCCTCGTCCAGCAGCTTGTACTTGGTGTCGCCGACGGCCACCACCGTCCCGTCCTGGACGACCTCGAGGTCGGGCTTGATCTTCAGGTGACCGGTGGGGTCGAGGTCGTGAGTCCGCTGTGCCCGCAGACGGCCAGCCGGGCCCTGCCGTAGGCGCTGCTCGAGCACCTCCGCGACAAGGGTCTCGAACAGCCAGGCCATGTCGAGCACCCAGCCGTGGGCGACGACGTCGCCGGCGCGGTGCTCCACGCTCACGCCGTCGAGGACGAGGTCGGCCAGGTGCAGCAGCCGATGAAGGTGCACGTTAAGCCGCGTCCTCGCCCAGGCAGGCGGGCGAGCGCCCGACCGGGAGCCGCGTCACCTCGCCCATGCTCTGGTCGACGCGCCGCAGCTCCGATCGGCAGGCGACGGGTAGGCCAGGGAGTCGGAGCAGCACTCGCGCCGCCGCGCGCAGGAGACGGTTCTCGTCGGTGTCGAGCGTCCACTCGTCGACCGTCACCTCCAGCGGGGACAGCGCGTCGAAGCGACGCAGCGACTGCTCGACAACCCGGAGTCGACCCCGTAGGACGGGCAGGGTCTGGTCCTCGGTGCGGTAGCCCCGGCGTGCGCCTTGTGCCAGGGCCGTCCGCGCCTCGCGCTCGAAGAGGACGGCCAGCACCGTGCTCAGTCGTGCGTCAGCCGTCAGCCCAACTCGAGCGACGTCCACATCGAGGCGGTGGGCCCCGTGGACGCGGGCGAGCATGCGCAGCACACCGGTCGCGCCGACCTTGGGGGCGACGCGGACCTCGAGCTTCCCGCAGGTGATGGCCCCGACACGGTGGCTTGCGCGCACACGCCACCCGTCGGCGGACGGTGCGACAGACACGAGCCGTGTAGCGGCTAGCGCGGCCGCCTGCTCGCGGGTGAGGAGGACATCCGCGAGTACGGCGCCTTCACGCATGTGCCGGAGCCCGTCGGTCGTGGTCATGTCCCGGCGGCCGCCTCCGGAAGCGACTCTGCGTCTGCAGGGAAGGGCGTGTCTGCCGGCGCGACGGGCTCGACGGCTCCGTCGAGCGCGGTCTCGGTGAGCCACCGCTCGAAGGGGTACCAGCCGTTGACCTGCTCGCGCTGGTCGTAGTGGTGCTCGCGCAGCATCGGCAGCAGCTCGCGCCGCCACAGCCGCCGCAGGACCTCGGGGTCTCCGATGCGGTCACGCATGAAGTACGACGGCCCGAAGGCCAAGCGTCGGCTCCAGCCCGTGGTCGCCGCATGTCGGCGTTCACCCGGTCGCGCAGGTCGGCGACCCCGACGGGCAGCCCGCCGCCGCGCACCAGCGCCGTAGCACCCCGGCGAGCGCCGGCTCGCTCGGTGTCCATGGACAGGAACACGAACCGGCGCCGCATCGCCGCGTCCAGCAGGGCGATGGACCGGTCGGCGGTGTTCATGGTGCCGATGATGAACAGGTTCTCCGGCAGGCAGAACCGCTCCTCGCCGTCGCTGTAGAGCAGCTCGATCTCGGCGTCGCGGTACTCGAGCAGGAAGTACAGCTCGCCGAACACCTTCGCGATGTTGGCGCGGTTGATCTCGTCGATGACCAGGACGTGCGGCTTGCCCGGCGACTGTGCCGCGCCTCCTCGGCGATGTCGCTTGCAGCGGGCCCGGCTTCACGGCCAGCCGGGCCCCGGAGCCGTCCGCGTCGTCGGTCGGACGCCAACCCTCGACGAAGTCCTCGTAGGAGTAGGTCGGGTGGAACTGCACGATCGCGCTCTGGCCCGCGTGCACGCCGCACGCCGTCGAGCAGCTTGCTGCACGACGAACGTCTTGCCGGTGCCCGGAGGCCCTTCCAGGACGACCTGGCGGCGCTCGTTGAGGCTGGTGAGGAGCTCCTGCAGCCAGGTGTCATCCGCGTGGTGCAGTTCGCGGGCCAGCGCGGCGGTGTCGCAGGCCAGCCGCGCCACCACAGGTGTCGTCACCTCCGGCTCGGATGGCTCCGGTTCCTCCGGACCGGTCTCCTCCACCAGGTCGGATACCTCGTCGAAGTCCTCGTCGGCCAGCAGGGCCTCCAGGTCGGCGACGACCTCGGTGAGGTTGACGACGTCGGCGCCGGTGAAGCGCAGCCGGGACCGCACGGTGGCCGGGAGGTCGGACAACTCCGGCCTCCCCAGCCTCCCAGGCGACCCGACGGCGCAGCACCGACGACCCGCCGAGCATCACGCGTTCGACGGGTCCGTCGAGCACGCGCCCTACGCGCAAGACGGACCCGTCCACCGTGGCGACGAGGTCGCCGGGGTGCAGCGCGAGCACGAAGGAGAGGACGTCTCGCTTCTTGGCCTCGCGCTTCACCACCTGCATGTCCCCGTAGAGGTCTTCGACGAGAGCGGCCAGGCTGCCCTGCGAGGGCGTGGACGGCAGGGCGGTCAGCCGGCCGACCGTGATCGTGACGATGCCCTGCTGGACCCAGCTGGGCACCCGGTTCTGCTGATCGACCTCGCCGCGGACCAGCCACGCCCCCGGTGGCCCTGCTCCTCCCCTCGCCAGCGCTGCACGTAAGGCGCCTGGAAGTAGTCGACGCCGCGACCGCCTTCACGCTGCTGCAGCGCGACGGTGAGGTCACGGAGGTCCTGCTCGGCGTCCCCGGACGGGGTCAGGTCGACGTCTTCCCCGAACGCGGCGAGCACGCTGTCGCGGTCCTCGCGCCTGAGCAGCGTGGTGAAGGCGCCGGGATGAGCCAGTACGCACAGCAGGGATGCCACGACGTCGTCGTCGCCGGCGCCGGCGCGGACCAGGTCGCGGAAGGCCCACGGGTCCTCCCATGCCCGTTGCCTCTCCGAATCTGCTGCCCTCCACCAGTGCAGAAGAATCCGGCCGAGGATGGCGAGCAGCGCCAGTGGTTCGGCCGCTAGCCGCTTCCCGCCCCCGACGAGGCCATGCTCCATGTCGCCGGAGAGGACATGGGGCAGACCTGGCGGGTTGCTGTGGGGCAGGAGAACGTTGCGCATCGCTCTGCGACGGTCGACACCGGGCACATCGCGGAACGCCACTAGTACGAGGGCGAGACCCTCGGCCGCGAGTAGGCGCGCGTCGTCGTCGGTGAGACCATCCAGGGTCGTCGGAACCGGACGGTCCACGGTGGCGAGGTATTCCACGAGAGTCTCCGCGTTCGCTGAGGTCCAGGCGGAATGTCCTGGGTTGAGGGCGGAGTCTCCCGAGCGCCAGGCTGAGAGCAGGGTGTGGACTGACCGGTAAGCGTGGGCTGCTTCCTCGCCGGGATGCACGATCTCGACGGCAGGGTCCGCAGGTAGCGGCGACGGCGCGATCTTCCGCGCCTCGTCCCATCTGTTGTAGAAGGGCTCGGACGCCTTGGTGAAATCCTCCGGGTCCGAGAATGTCGCGAGCGCGTTGCGGCCCTGATGCGTGATGCGGATGCCGGGACTCGACATCTGTACCCAGCCGCCGTTGTTCATGGCGCTCAGGTTCCACCTCAGGTCGATCCACGCGCGAGTCGCCTTCGAAGAAGTCTGGGACATGTCGTACTCCATCAACGGCACGCGTTCAGCGACCAGCTCCTGCAGATCGTTGGTCGAGATGTACGTCGACTGCCCTGCCAGGACCTCGAGCGCGGCACGGACGCGCGCCTTTCGGCGGGCAGACCAACCCGAGTCCTGGTCGATCTCTGTCGTCGTGTCGGTCACCGTCGCTCCTCATGCCTCAGGCCGTGGCCCGGCTGGTGGGTCGAGCGGGCTGGCGAAGGGCACGCCGGTGCGGGCGGCCTCCGCCATCGCGTCGTACGCGCCCAGCACGAGCCGCTTGGTGCGGAACTCGCCGTGGTCGCGCTCGCTCGTACTTGCGGACGACGGGGAAGGAGTCGAGGACGTGCTCCGCGTCGGCGCGGGCGAGGCCGTAGACGTGGAAGCATCGCCGCGTCGAGCTCGGCGCGCAGCTGCTCGCGTCGCTCGGGCATCCAGCGGAACGGACGGTCCGGGGTCACCGTCGCCGACGTCGTCGGCGTACGCCGTCAAGGCGTCGGGATGTGTAGGCGAGTTCCAGCGACGCGGGGCCGGAGGAAGTCCTCGAGCGCATCGTTATGCCACGGCGGGGCCCCATCGAAATGTCGCAGGAGCCGGGCAGGCCAGCTGCTTCACAATGAAGTACGTCATGCTGGTGCCGCTGAGCTTCTGGCGGGCGATGTAGTCGAACACCATCGACGACCAGACCGCGTGAAGGAGCCACGGGCGTGTCGGACGCACGGGAATAGCGAGTGGGAACTTGTGGCCGACGGCTGTGCGCGGAACGATGCTTGGGACAAACGTGCGCCACTTCTCCTGGCCGGCGATGTCGCGCCAGCCGAGGAACCAGTCGGTTCCCAATGGTCCGGTATGGTGGCGTCGACTTCGCTCTTGACCACCCAGTACCGAGCAAGCGGCTCGACCTCGGCGTCGTCGAGCTGTAAGTCGCTGAGGCGCGGCAGGGTCTGCATGCGGAGCTGGGCCTCAGTGGCGTCGGCGTAGGTGGAGTACCGGTGGTTCCAGTGGCTGAGCATCTTGGCCTCGTACAGCGGCAGCCAGCGCTGCTCGCCATGTCTGCCAGACCCAGCCGTCGAACGCGGCGCCAGCGTCTGCAGGTGCTCTGCGGTGCGGAAGAGCTGTGAGTCGTTGGCCATGTGGAACAGCGTGCCAAATCGGAGGCCCCAGGGGTTGCCGTCACCGCCTCTCCGTCGCGCACGAGGACGGGTGGCCGTCGGTAGCAGGCAAGGGTGATCTCTGCGTCGCGGCGGCTCCGAAAGAGCGGAAGCGTGCCGGTGTTCGGGATTGAGCAGCAGCACCTCATCTGCGCTGAGCGCGAAGCGATTCAGGTATTGCGTCGCGGACGCGACGGTTGAGAAAGCCGAGCCGTACTTCGTCGGTCCGCTCGCCGCCGGTCATCGAGGAGACGGCGAAGCGGAACGCGTGGTGAACGTTCGCGAAGATCTTCGCCTCGTTCTCGAAGTCGTAGAACGCGGCAAGCCGCTTGTGTAGTCAGCGTGTCGGCGAAGAAGGCGGCGGTGGTGGCGTCGGTGGCGAGACCGGTCGGCGTGATGATGCCGCTTCGGCCCGCCGGAGCCAAGCTGTGCGGAAGTGCTCGGCGA
The DNA here is from genome assembly GCA_963759255.1 of uncultured Actinomycetota bacterium. Taxonomy (GTDB): domain Bacteria; phylum Actinomycetota; class Actinomycetes; order Actinomycetales; family JBBAYJ01; genus Aquipuribacter. Next base: position 2,115,404 of record CAVWYQ010000002.1, on the reverse strand, counting down.
ACACGCTGTAGGTGTTGACGTCGCCAACGCCGCAAAGCGGGAAGCGGCCGCTGGTGCGCATGAACTGGCTCTCGGCCTCCGAGCGGCGCTTGGCCTCGTGGAACTCGGCGAGCAGCTCGGGTTGGTGTCGGCGAGGGCGGCGATGGCCTTCTTGCGGGCGGCGGCGTTGTCCGCCTCGGCGATCGGCGGGTCGCGGGAGGCGAAGAACTCCTGCTCCTGCAGCTTGACCCGCTCCCACGGCGGGTTGCCGAGCGCCGCCGAGAAGCCGCCCGTCCAGCCGGTGGGGGTGTTCGCCGGCCGTCGTCGGGGACGCGGAAGATCTCGGGGAACTCGAGGTGCCAGTGGAAGAGCCGGTGCCGGGCGGCGACCGCGTCGACGGCGGCGACGACCGTCGGTCGCAGCGGTGCCGGCGGCGACTGGTGTCGAGCGTCGTGTGCCGGTGATGGGCGGCGTCTCGGGGGTCTTGGGGCTGAGGAAGGCGGCGCACCAGGCGTCGGCGACGCGGCGGGCGCGCGACGGTGTCGGTCGTTGGCGCGCAGGGTCGCGTAGCGCTGGGCGGCCCAGGCGACGTCGGCGAGGGTGCTGGCGGTCGGCGGCGCGGTCGGCGACCTCGTGGCCGGCGCCGTTGCGCGGTGTTGCCGACGTCGAGGCCGGCGTCGTCGAACAGGTCGGTCTGGCCGGCCCGCTGCTTCTCGTTGAGCTTCCGCCAGCCGGTGCAGTGGGCTTGTCGTCGCCGGTGAGGGCGGTGTAGGCGGTGTCGGGGATGCCGGCGTGGAGCAGGGCCGGGGTGGTGCCGAGCAGGGCGTTGCCGACCTTGATGTGGTGGTCGAGGAACGACAGCGGCCGGCCGGGGTCATCGCCTCCAGCCAGAGGCTGACCTTGGCGAGGTCGGCGGCCATGGGGTTGACGTCGACGCCGTAGATGCAGCGGGCGACGACGTCGTGCATCGCGTCGCTGGAGGCGGCGGGGGTCGGGTCGATCTCCGCCGGTGCGGACGGCGGCGAGGCGGGTGGCGATGCGGCGGGCGGCGGCGACCATGAAGTGGCCGCTGCCGATCGCCGGATCGCAGACGGTGACGGCGAGCAGCGCCGCTTCGGGGTCGGGCTGCTTCTCGGCGTCGTCGAGGACCGGGTCGAGGGCGGTGTCGAGGACGAGGTCGACGAGCTCGGTCGGGGTGTAGTAGCTGCCGCTGGTCTTGCGGTCGTTGCCGGCGAGCGGTCTCCAGGCTGAAGACCTGTCGTGTCGGGTCCCGGCGGGGGACCAGCTCGAGGTGCGATCTCGTAGATGCGACCCGAGCTCCTCGGCGCCGAGGTGCCGGAAGTCGACGGTGCGGCGCGGCTGCCCCTTGGGCTGCACGATCGACAGCGCCCGGACCGCGGCGAGCAGCGGCTGGTTGCCGAGCTTGGCCGGCCGTCGGTGCCTCAGCGACGTCGGCACGTCGTGCGTCGGTGGAGGCTGAACAGGCCGCCGAGCCCGGGGAGCCCGAGGCGGGGTTCGCCGTCGGCGCGGCCGAGGGCGGTCAGGACGAGGGTGACGGCGTCCCACAGGTCGTGGTGCGGGCTGCCGTGCCGGCGCAGCGCGAGGCGGCGCAGCCGGCGGGAGGAGAAGTGCTGCCGTAGCGGTCGGCGGCGGCCTGGGTCGGCGTCGGGGTCGAGCAGGGCGTCGCGGTCTTCGGCGACGGTCCAGAACAGCAGCCGGTAGACGATGCGCAGCAGGCTCTGGTGCAGGTCGTCGAGCCGACAGGCGCCGGTGTCGAGGCCGTCGCGGAGCTGGCTGTTGGCCGGGTGCTGCAGGAAGCCGGTGCCGAGGGTCTCCATCGCCTGCTGGACGCCGTCGCGGAGCAGGTTGAGGGCGCGCACGCCCTGGCTGATGGCGGTGGTGCGCCAGCGTTCGAGCCAGCAGTCGGCGGGCTGGCCGCCGTCGGGGATCTCGACGCGGGACTGGTGGGCGAGCAGGTACAGCAGGGCGAAGTCGGCGAACAGTTCGCCGTCGAACATGGCCTCGAGGTCGAACTCGACGTAGGCCTGCCCGGTCAGGGTGGTGGAGTCGCGCAGCAGCCGCAGCTGGCGCCCGTTGGACACGATCGCCCACAGGTAGGTGTCGGTGCGGTTGAGCAGTTCCTGGACCATGGCGTGCGGCGCGCGCTGGGCGGCGCCGGGGACGCCGGGGCTGCGCCGTGTCGAGGTCGACGCCCCAGCCGAGCAGGTGGATCGGGGTGGCGCCCCACAGGTGGCTGACCGGGTACTGCTTGTCGTCGACGGTCGAGCCCGCCCGCGCCGGTGGCGGCCACGCGGCCGTAGCCGAGGTCGGAGAGCAGGACGGTGAGCCACCGTTCTCGGGTGAGGCCGACGGCGCGGGTCGCCGTCGGGCAGCCGGTCAGGTCGTCGCGGAACCGGCGGTAGACGCCGAGCAGGTGGGTCCACACCCGGGCGGCGGCCTCCCGGGGCGCTCGCCGCCGAGGTGGTAGTCGCTGCTGGTCAGCCCGTCGAGGTTCCCGGCGAGGACGGCGTCAGCACGTCGGGCGGCAGCAGGCCGCCGGCGACCCGGACCGCGGTGAAGCCGGCGGCTCATGCGCCCGCTCCGGCGGGCAGGAGCACCTGCACGCTGAGGACGTCGACGGGTTGCTGCGCGGTGACGGTCAGGCCGCGGCGGGTCGCGCGCGGCGCCGGCGCGGACCCGGCGGTGGGCGCCGAGCAGCCGGTCGGCGTGCTCGTCGGCGACGGCGTCGAGGTAGCCGCTGAGGACCGTCCAGCTGGTCGAGGACCTTGCCGGCTGAGGTCGCGGGCGGCCTTGCGACATGTTCGTCGCCGGCGGGGTCGCCGTCAGCAGCTGCTCGGCGCGGTTGTCGGGCAGCCAGACGGCGTGCTGCGGGGCGCCTTCGAAGGCGAGGACGCGGGCGTCCTCGGCGACGAGCTGCCGGGTGCCGTCGGCGGTGGGGAGCGTGAGCTGGAACCGGAACCGGACGAGCAGCAGCGTGGTGCGGGTTGGCACGGCGGTCGGTGCGCATGACGCCGGCCGCGGCGGGCGGGCCGCTCCCGCTCGGGCACGGCGGCGTCGAGGGCGCTCTCCAGCACGTAGCGGGCGATGGCCTGCACGGTCGGGGTCGGTGCGGGCGATGACCGCTTCGCCGCGGCCGGCCGGCGGCTCGGCGCCGGAACGGCGACGCGGTCGGGAGGCCGACCGGCAGGCTGTCGCGCGGACCCGAGCGGCAGCGTGGCGAGGACGGCGGCGAACCCGCCGTCGGTCGGGCGTGACGGTGGAGCCGAGCGCCTGCAGGGTGCGGGTGAGGAACTGCCTCGAGGTCGCCGTGTGCGCCGAGGGCGGCGCGGATCTCGTCGACCTCGGCGGCGACGTCCTCGGGCTTGATGGTGTTCTGGGCGTAGCGGGTGCGGGAGGCCTTCTCCTTCTCGGCGGCGGACTGCCAGGCCGGCGTCGAGCGCCTGGCTGCGTCTCGTCCAGGCCGAGGTCGAGGGTGAGGTCCTGGGCGTCGCGGCCGCGCAGCAGCAGCCCTTCGGCGAGCGCGTCGATGAGCGCCTGCCCGTCGCCGGGCACGGGGACGGCGACGCCGGTGGCCTTGGCGATGGCGCGGTGCTTGCGGATGAGGACGTCGAGCGACGATGCCGTCGATGCCGTTGTCCTCGCCGTAGAGGGTGACCGCGCGGACGATGTCCTGCTCTGGCCGAACCGGTCGACGCGGCCCTCGCGCTGCTCGTGGCGGGTGGGGTTCCAGGCCAGGTCGTAGTGCACGACGGCGGAGAACGCTTCCTGCAGGTTGACGCCCTCGGACAGGCAGTCGGTGGCGACGAGCACGTGCGTGCCCGTCGCAGGTCGGCGAGCTCGGCGACCCGCCGTTCACGCTCGGCCGGGGGCAGGAGCCCGGTGACGGCGCCGACGTGGACCGTGGTCTTGCGCGGCCCGTCGAGGGCGCGCTGCAGGTGGTCGGCGACGTAGCTCGGCGGTGTCGATGAACCGGCAGAACACGATCGGCGCGTCGCCGTCGGCGAGCAGCTTCTTGACCTGGCGGGTGACGGCGGCGAGCTTGCGGTCCCTCCTGGGCGTCGAGCGCTCGGCGCGCCTGGCGAAGCCAGCAGCCGGCGCCGCTCGGGCGGTCGCGGACTCCGATCCAGCAGCCGGCGAGCTGGAGCCGTCACCGCCGACGTGCGTCGGTGCCGTCGGTGCCGTCGTCGTGTCGATCAGGGCGCCGGGCGTGGTGTCGATGCCTTCGAGGGCCTCGTCGTCGGCGCCGTCGAGGACGCTCGGCGCGGCCGAGGGCGTCGACCTCGGCGACGTCGGTCAGACCGGCGTTGGCGGCCCGGGTGCGCAGTGTCGCGGCGGCGGCGCGCGGGCTGGAGGCCAGGGCGCGCAGCAGGGCCAGCGCGGACCACCAGCGCACCCGGCCGCGGGCGCCGCGTGGCGCCGTCGCGGACCTGCTCGCGGGCGTAGGCGAGCACGTCGTCGAACAGGTCGCGGTAGGCCGGGCTGAGCGTGTAGGGGACGTCGAGGGTCTGCCGGTCTTTCGGGAAGGGGGTGTCCTCGTCGAGGTAGTGGCGGATGTCGGCGCGGCGGCGCTGCACGAAGTGCCGGGCCAGCAGCGCGCGGCCGGCCTCGGTGCTCAGGTCGGCGGTGGCGAGCTCGGGGTTGCAGCAGCGCGAGCAGGTTCGTGAACGCGGTCTCGTCGCCGGAGTGCGGGGTGGCGGTGGCGAGCATGAGGTGCCGGTCGGGGTCGGCGGCGAGCGCGCGGAGCAGCTCGTAGCGCTGGTGCCGGGACCGCTGGCCGGTGCCGGAGCCGGCGACGGAGTTGTGCGCCTCGTCGACGATGACCAGCTCGGGGCAGCGGAGCAGGAACTCGTGCCGGCGCCGGTCGGACTTGATGAAGTCGGTGGAGACGATGACGTGCGGGTACCGGTCGAACAGGGACTCGTTCAGCATCAGGCCGCGTTCGAGGCCGACTTCACGGTGCTGGTGAGCACGAGGGCGGCGTCGATGCCGAACTTGTCGCGCAGCTCGCGCTGCCACTGCTCGGCCAGCGCGGGGGAGCAGAGCACGGCCAGGCGGCGGACGCTGCCCTGGGCGAGCAGCTCGGCGGCGATGAGTCCGGCCTCGATGGTCTTGCCGATGCCGACATCGTCGGCGATGAGCAGCCGGACGACGTCCTGCCGCAGCGCCATCAGCAGCGGCACGTACTGGTAGCTGCGCGGGGCTGACGCTGAGCCCGGCGAGCGACCGGAACGGGCCGGCGGAGGAGGTGAACCCGACCCGCAGCGCGGTGCGGAGCAGGTCGGTGGCGGCGGCGTCGCCGAGGTCGTCCGCGGACGGGCGGCGGGAACGTCGCCGCTTCGACGCCCTCGTCGGGGAAGACGCCGACGACGTCGTCCGGGCTGCCGCCGAGCGGCTGGAGCAGCAGGAAGTCGGCGCTGGTGCCGGGCTGGACGACCCATTCGCGGCCGCGGGCGCGGACCAGGCTGCCGACGGCGAAGTCGAGTCTGGCTGCGATGGTGCGGTCACGCGGTGTCCTTCCGGGGCCGAACAGCCAGGCGTGCCGGGCGGCGTGCGAGCGTGCCAGTCCTCATCGTGCCGGACCCGGACGACGGTCCAGCCGAGGTCCTCCAGCCGCTCGCGCGGCGGCGTCGTCCCGCTGCTGCTGGTCGGCCTGGTCGTGGTGCGGGCCGTCGACGAACACCGCGACCGGGTTGCCGGGCAGGTCGTAGACGAAGTCCGGCCGGGCGCGGGCTGTCGCTGACGGTGCGTTGCGCGTCGTCGGGCAGCCGGCAGCCGTCCTCGCGCGAGCCAGTCGACGAAGGTCCGTTCCAGGCCGGAGTCGGAGAGCGTGTCCAGCCAGTCGCTGCTGCGCGGCCTGGTCGCGTCCGCCGGCGCCGGCGCGCGACCTCGGCGCGCATCAGGTCGCGCAGCAGGTCCGACGACGCGTGTGCCGGTCGATGCTGGCGTGCTCGTACTGGTTGCCGTAGGCAGAGCAGGCAGTCGTAGCAGCCCTTCTCGCAGCGTTCCCGCGCCCCCGGCGCCTGGCCCAGGTCCGTCGCCGGTGTCGGGGTCGTAGTGGATGAGCTCGAGCGCGCGTGCGGGCGACGCGGGCCAGGGCGTCCGGTTCCTCGAGCGAGGCGCCCGAGGACGCCGGCGCCGCCTTCGGCGGACTCGGTCAGCAGCATCCGGCCGCGGCCGGCGTCGTCGGGCAGCTCGATGCTGTCCAGCTCGGAGTCCTCCAGCTGGAACGTCGCCTCGATGGCCCGTTCCAGCGCGGCGCGCAGGGTGACGGCGACCTCGTCGTCGACCGGTGCTCGGCCAGGCGGAGCACGCAGCATGTTGCGCCGGTCCTCGACGTAGGGGGTGACCTTCTCCTTGTGCGCGACGTCCTCCGCGGCCTCCAGTCCCTCGGCGTCGACGGTGGTGTCGGCTGGCCTGCTTGTCGCTCAGCCAGCGACCCTCGCGCAGGTCGAGCCAGAAGCCCCGGTCGGAGGGGTGCTTGCGGCGCCGGCGGCCGATGTTCGCCATCCGCATCGTCGGCGGCGTCGCCGTGGACGAGCTCCAGCAGCGGCTGCTCCCCGCCGTCTGCCGGGACGACGGCCTGGGCGCGGGTGCAGCCGGGTCGTCCGCCGCGGTCGGCGAAGCGGTAGGACACCTCGAGCTCGAAGCCGGAGCGGCGGCGTTCCTCCTCGTCGCTGCTGATGCGTTCGCGGCGGCGGGTGAACACGGTCTGCAGCCGCATCAGGCCGTACTGGCTTGCGCCGAGGCGTTCGCCGCAGTCGCTCGCACACGTCGGTGCCGACGGCGACGGGGTGGTGGTAGCCGCACGCCGCGCACCGCTTGGCGGTCTCGGTGAGGGTGCCGCCGGAACCGGTGGTCGTCTCGTTCGGGTCGCGGGGCAGCTGGATGCGGTGCACCTCGTAGCGGGCGCCCTCGTGGTAGATCAGAGAGCCCGGCCCGAACTCGCTGATCGCGACGAACCGGGGTCGCTGCAGGTAGTCCCCGTCGTAGCGGCGCCGCGCGGCGCGGGTATGTACGCGGCCAGCGGCAGCCGGGGGAAGGAGTAGCCAGGCAGGAAGCCCTCGCTGGCCAGGTATCGGTAGGAGTAGAAGTCGGTGGCACCGGACTCCGCGGTCGTCGTTGCGCAGCAACGCGAGCTGGTTGCGGGCCTCGGCGCGGCGACGTTCGGCCTGCTGCTTGTCGCGCTTGCCGGAGCGGGGGTTGATGGCCAGCTTGCCCTGCTCGTGGTACTCCGTCAGAGCGGCCTTGAACAGCTGACGCCACCGGTCCAGGGCGTCGTCCAGACCGCGGGCGGCGTGGATGACCTGGTCGTGGACCCAGGTGTCGCTCCACCAGGCTGGGCTGCCCGCCCACAGCGCCCCAGGAGCGGCGGAGGTCGGCGACGACCCGGTCGGCGACCAGGGTGGCGCGGGCGGTGACCGTGGGGTCGGTGAGGGCCTGCCACAGCGGCGGCAGGATCCGCAACGACGGGTCATCGCCGTCGGCCTCGACGAGGTCGGTGATGGACGACTTCATCGACTGGTCGGTCTCGGCGAGCCAGATCGCGTGGACGTGGGAGCGGACCAGGTCCTCGTTGGTGAGGTCCAGACGGGGCGCGACGACGGAGCCGGACACCATGCCGGGCGCCCGGCGGAACCAATAGCTGTCGTGAGCGTTGCCGGTGGCGCAGTAGGTCAGCACCAGGGCCGGCTGACCGCTGCGGCCGGCGCGCCCGGAGCGCTGGGCGTAGTTCGCCGGCGTCGGGGGGACGTTGCGGAGCCCGACCGCGTTCAGGCTGGAGATGTCGACGCCCAGCTCCATAGTGGGCGAGCAGTACAGCAACGGCAGGTCGCCCGTCGCGGAAGTCCTGCTCGCGCTGCAGGCGCAGCCGCTGCGGCACCTGCGCGGTGTGCTCGCTGGCGACGCAGACCGGCGTAGGCCGAGGCCAGGTTGCGGTAGAGGTCGCGGAAGAACGGGTTGACCCGGGCGGTCTGCTCGCCCTGGAAGCCTTGCCGCAGCGGGTCCGGTGCCCCTGCTCGCCGTGCCGGCCTGCCAGCGCATGGCGGCGGCGCGCAGCCGGTAGCTGCGGACCGTCGGGGCCGTCGGTGCGCGAGCAGCAGCCCGGCCTCGGTCGAGCACGCGTGAACATGTCCGCGATGACGTTGTCGGCGCGTCGGCTTGTGACTCGGCGGCGGCAAGCCGGGCAGCGTCGCGGCGGATGTAGCGGCCGAACCCGCCGCGACCGGTGACGGCCAGGCCGCCGCGGGACCCGCCGGCCCGGGCGGGGCGGGGGAAGGCGACGCCGACCGCGACCAGGCGCTCGTCGTCGGCGATCGCCCACGGCTCGATCAGCTGTTGGCGGGACTGGGCTGCGGACCCGCTCGAAGCCGTCGTCGCTGAGGCAGTCCACGTCGATGGCCCGGACCCGGCGCAGCTCATCCAGCAGGATCCGTCCCAGCTCCTCTCGACGCTGGGAGTCGACCGCCGCGAGGTGGGTGCCGGCCCAAGAGGCCGTGTCCGCGGCGAGCTCGGGCAGGTCGCGGTAGGCGACCTCAAGCAGCCCGGTCTGCTCGAGGTTGGGCATGGTGACCCGCCAGCCGCGCTGCAGGTCCACGTACAGCTGGTACTCGACCACCGCGCGCAGGGCCTTCTCCGCGTCGGCGCGGGCGCTGAACTTCGCCGCCGGGCTGGACGCGAAGTCGGCCATCTGCAGCCCAAGGGCTTCGGTAACGGCGCCGGCGATGCTCTCGTGGGTGAGCCCGTCCAACCCGGCCTGTTGCAGCGCCGTGTACAGGGCTCCTCGCAGCTGCGACACCTTGACGAAGTCGTTCAGGTGCCCGGCCTGCAGGCTGGCGTCCTGCCGGTTGTCCACGAACGTCAGGAGCTTGCGGGCCTTCGGGTCCAGGTCCGCCGCGGGCACGTTGCGCAGGGCACGGACGATGGAGGTCGATAGCAGCGACACCGCGCTGGAACGGCCTTCGGCGTCGAGGGTGGCGAGCTTGCCGAAGTCCTGGCCGCGGACCTGCTCGTAGGACACCCCGCAGCGCATGCAGAACGCGAAAGGCGTCGATACGAACCACACCGGCATGGCGCTTCGGGTCGGGTCGATCGTGCCGTCCGGGCGCACGTACAGCGTGTCAGGCAGGTACTTCTTCTTGCTGTCGATGATCTCGCTGTGGCCGGTCTTCGGATCGGTGGTGAGCCAGGAGTCCGGTAGCCGGCCGCTCTCGATGGGGTTGTCCGGCCACGGCAGGTCGGCGGAGACGTACAAGTAGCCGGTGACGGCGTCGCCGCCGCTGGCGTCGGAGTCACGCCGGGACACGAACACGCCCTCGGTGCCGCGGTTGACCTTGGCGACGACCAGGTACTCCTGCCCGCACTCGCGGCAGAACCCGCACGGCAGCAGGGCCTTGTCCGGCTCCCTGGGCACTGCCACCTGGTAGGTGCCGGTGATGTGGCGGGTGGCCTCGGGCTCGACCGACACGTGGACGGTGTCGCCCTTGGACAGGAACTGGTGCAGCCGGAACGCGAACACCGGGCGCCCGGTGGACGGCTGCCGCGCCCGCGACCCCTCCTCCAGCACCCTGCGCAGCGCCGTCTGACAGCGGCCCGACTCCTGACCGGTGACCTCGGCGAGCACAGCTGCGGCTTGCGGCATCGTCGTGGGGGCCCGCCGGATCAGCCGCCCGGTGCCCGGTTCGTGGTCGAGGCCGAAGGTCGTCTCGATCCACGAGGCCAGCGGGTCGACGACGAACTCGTCGTGGCTCCGGGTACCGGTGCGGGTGAGGGCGGCGTCCACCGCCGCGGCCAGCCCGGTCGGGTCCACCAGTGTGTCGCGGGTGGAGCGGGTCAGGGTCTCCCCGATGACGCGGCCCGGGGTGACGGCCGAGCCGAACAGGCGGGTGGCGACGTCGGCGACCACGGCGTTGCGCTCAGCCGTCGTGCCGGCGCTGGCCATGGTGGCGCTGGTGCCGACGATCTGCAGGTCGTCCGTGGCGCACTGGTCCCGAAGCCGGCGGATCAGCATGGCCACGTCGGCGCCCTGGCGGCCGCGGTAGGTGTGCAGCTCGTCCAAAGCGAGGAACTTCATGCCCTGTGCGGCGCGGACCAGGTGCTTGCGCTCGTCCGGGCGGGTCAGGACGAGCTCGAGCATCACGTAGTTGGTGAGCAGGATGTCCGGCGGGTCGGCCAGGATGTTGCGCCGCTCCTCTGGGCTCTCCTGCCCGGTGTAGCGGGCAAAGGTGACGGGTTCGTGGCCCTTGCCATACCCGAACGTCAGGAACTTCTCCAGCTCCCCGACCTGGCTGTTGGCCAGGGCGTTCATCGGGTAGACGACGATGGCCTTCACCCCAGGGCGACGCTGGCCGCCGTTGGTGTCGCGGTCACGGAGGACGGCGTCGACGATGGGGACGATGTAGGCCAGGGACTTGCCCGACCCGGTCCCGGTTGTCAGGACGTAGCTCCCGCCGGTGCGCGCGACCTCGACCGCTTCGCGCTGGTGCCGGTGAAGGACGATGGGCTCCCGCCCAGGGTCGTCGATGTCGTCCTTGCGGCGGAAGATCCGTTCGCACTCCGGGTGCAGCAGCCCTTCACCCACCAGCTCGGGAACTGAACCGCCGGTGGCGAAGGACGGGTTGAGGCTGAGCCACGGGTCGGGCCACTGCTCGCCAGCGTCGAACTGCTCGTTGACGAAATCCGCGATACGAGAGTCACGGACCTGGACGAAACCAGACGTGAAGGCCCGATAGTCGTCGATGACCTGCTCGTGCACCTTGAAGACGTCCATGTCTCACCCCCCTGCCGACTGCCCAGGTCACCCTACGGGGACGGCTCGCCACGGATGGTCAGGTTCCTCCCATCCGTCGACTGGATGGCGGCGCAGGCTGCCCGGGCGCTGCTTGCCGTTGGCCTCCGCCCTCTCGCTACCGCTTGCCGAGGCCCGGTAGCCCGCCGGACCGCACGTCCCAGACGCCGTAGCGAGGTCCCGCTCCCCGCTGCCACGCGGGAATGGGGACCTGCGAGGGCGGGGCAACGAGCTCTTTGACCCAACGGCCCTTGACCTTGCGCCGCTCGACCAACGGTGGCGAGGCGCGCGGGTCGGGCCTAGTGAGACCGAGGTCGGTCAGCGCGCGGCTGTACGCCGCCACGCCGAGCATGCGGAAGCCGTCGGGTCGTTGCCGAAGGCAAGCCGCACACACGCCGACCACACGACCGGGGGGACGCTCCCGGGGCGGCAGGTGAAGTCGAGGCAACAGCACGCTGACTCGGAACATGCGGTTGCACACGTCGCACCGGCGCTGCGCCCGTTCGCCGCGACCCCGATGTACCCGCTGCTTCGGCGGCTGCGCCCGGCGCCTCTTCGGCTTGGCGCCGCCCCGCGCGCCTGCCCTCGCCTCGGGTGCTGACTTAGGCGGGCGAGGGGGCTGCCTCGGGGCGTCTGCCACGGGGGTCACGCTAGGCATCCCCGGATTCGTCCGGTCGGCGCTTTCGTTGCCCTTAGCCCGACCGCGTGCCGGAGTCACCCGTCCGCAGGAGCGATTGCGTCAGGCCGCGCGGTCAGCGGCGACGACCACCGCCTCGCGCGAGCCACCCCGCCGGTTCCTGGGCCTGGGACCGGGCCCGACAGCTGTCGCAGACGACCTCGTCCCCCGGCGGGCTCAGGTCGAGGGCAAGCCCAGGATGCAGGCCGACACTCGCCGGTCGAACGGCTCCACCAGGATGAGCTCGCGGAGGGCGTGTTCGACGTCGTCAACTGGTAGCGAGTGGTTCTTCAGGGTCCCGTCGATGTCGGACAGCGTCGTGTAGCGGCGGCGGCGGTTCCGCTGGCGGAAGGCCTCACGGTGGGGTCGGGTGAGGTCCCACCAGATGGCGGCGACCTGATGGAGGTCGGCCGACTGCTCCCCGTTCTCGACGGGCTCCACCAGGTGTCGAACGGCACGCCACCGTTCGGCGACCTCGTAGTTGCCCGCCGCGGTGGCGCCGTCTGCCCAGACCGTGCAGCACTCGCGCAACTGAGTCAGCGCCCGCTGGTCCCGGCGTGGCAGTAGCTGGGTCTCGGCTCGCTCGCCGACCCGGAGGAACCGCTCGAGCCAGACGGCGGCCGGTTCGTCGAGGTTGCTTGAGGGGGGATCGGTCCCCAGCAGCTCGCGGAGACGTTCGGTGACGACGTGGAGGTCGGCAAGGGGATCCTTTGCGGCTTCGAGCAGCAGCCACCGGGGGGCGCCGTGCCGGCCGCCGGCGACGGCGAAGAACGCCCACGGTGTATCGGAGTGCACCAGGCTGACGCGGGCGGCGACCCGGACGCGGTTCACGCGGTGTTCTTCGTAATCCCGGCTGGGCACGAGGGCGTGGGGGCCGTGGACAAGCCGCCGCACGGGGTCGAGGGCATCGCGAAGTCCGTCCCAGGGAGCGACGTCCTCGTCGGGGGCGAAGTCGGCGGGGCCGACGACCTGGGTCGCGCCGGGGTGGGGGATGGGGAGGTTGGACCCGAGCAGGTCCGAGCTCTCGAGGTTGCGGCCGCGGAGGAGCTCGTCAGCGTGGGTGGCGAAGGCGGGGCCGTCCTGAGGCCACCAGATCTCGATCCGGTTGTGCGGGCTGTCCATCCGGTCGACGCGGCCGACGCGCTGCTCGGCGACGCGGAGCGTGGTGGGCATGTCGAGGTGCACCACGGCCGCGGCGCCCTGCAAGTTGATGCCCTCGTTCATGGCTTCGGTGCACAGTGCGATGCCCGGGCCGGTCGCGTCCCGGGCGAACTCCTTCTGGACGCGTCGTCTCGCGGTCGTGGCCCCACCGGTGGCGGTGACCACGGGGATGTCACCGCCGTCGAGCAGGTCCTCGAGCAGGCCTTCGAGGACGGCGAGGGTGATGGGGTGCCGGTCGAAGGCGAGGACCCGCCGGCCGGTCTCGGCGAGCTGCAGCACCGCCTGGGCCTTCGCCTGCTCGCGCGAGCTGCTGAGGGCTCGGGCGGTTTCCGCGATTGCCTGGTAGATCCGCGCCTCGTGTTCGCAGCGGGCTCGCCACTGCTCCGGGTCTGTGAGCCATGCCGGGGGGCGGCTGTCCGGGCCGGTGGGCGGGATCGCCTTGGCGGCGGTATCGCGGGCGGTGGCGAGCATGTTGCCGGTGTCGGTGGCCTTGCTCGGTGGGCGGAGGTCGAGCAGTTCGACTGCGCGCTGGGTGCCCACGACGTGCTCGAGTAGGGCGGCCGTAGATGAGCGCATGGCCGACAGCACGTGGTGTGCGGCGAGACCCTGTGCGGCGGCGAGACGCTGCACCATCCAGCGTTGGTCGTCGTACTCGCGGCGCAACCCGTCCGGCACCACCAGGGTGTCGCCCAGCAGGCACACCCCGACCAGTTCCGCCGCCAGCGTCCGGATCCGCTCGGCGAGGGCTTCGTCGGCGGGGGTCTCGCCCGTGGGGTAGGTGCGTGTGTCGTGTTCCGGGTAGCGGGACACGCGACCGGTGTCTGGGGCCCGGTAGGCGTCTGGGTCGCGCTCGACCATCTCGTTGAGGACGGTCTTGGTGCGTCGGACGGTGAAGCGCTGGATCTCCCGACGCAGCAGGTCTTTCTCCGTGTCTCCGAGGACCTGCTGCCCGCCTCGGCGGTTCAGGTGGTCCAGCATGGTCAGCGTCGTGTCATCGAAGTTGTCGGCGCCCAGCAGGTCGACCATCGACAGCAGGTCTTCCGCGCCGCGGTTGATCGGGGTGGCGGTGAACATGAGGACGTGGTCGGCGCGCGAGCCCTCGCACGCAGCTCGGTCCGACGGGAGAACCGCGACAGGAAGTTGTGGGCCTCGTCGATGGCGAGGATCTGCGCGGTCGCGACCAGCTCCTCCTCGCGCGCGCACCCCGTCTGCGTGCCGCCGGCTCAGCAGGCCCTGCGACACGGTGTGCAGCATGAGTCCGCAGCCCAACGCCTCCCGGTCCCACTGCTTCTTGACCGTGGGCGGGCAGACCAGCGCGGTAAGGCCGCCTCGGACACGGCCTGTGCGCCACAGCCGGTCCCGCACGGCCCGGGTCAGGTGCGCCCCCATCCGGGTCTTGCCGGACCGGTGGCGTCGGCGACGAGGACGCTGCCGACGTTCTCGATGACCCACATCGCCTCTGCGATGCCGGCCACCTGCGACGGCCACAGCGGGCCGGCGGTGCTGTCGGTGCCGATGAAGTCCTCGGCCCACTGGCCCTCGAGCAGCTCCGCGCAGGCGCGGGCCAGCGCCTCACGCCAGGACACGAACTGCGAGCAGGTCCCGCAGCAAGGAGCGCAGCTCCGTCGACCCACGACTGGCCTACCGACCAGTAGTTCTCGCGCAATCAGGCGCACGTCGTGCGTACCGTCCGCGTTCGGTCGTGCGCCGGAACCGGACGTTGGCTTCGTACTGCTGGCGCAGCCCGTTGTCGGTGAAGTTGCTCGACCCCACCGTCGCCGAGTCGTCGCCGAGGTAGATCTTCGCGTGCAGCCGGGTCCGACCGGGCAGCGCCCGTACGTCGAACCAGCCGTCGTCCAGGGCCTGGATTGCACGCACGATCGTGGCCGACTGCAGCAGCGAGACGCCGTGCTCCTCGATCCAGTACCGCCGCACCTCCTCGGTCAAACGATGCGTCGGCCGAGCCGAATGCGAGCCGCTCGGTGGAGAACGGCTCGGTACCCAGCAGCACGCGCAACCGGGGTGTTCCCTGCGCCGTGGCGACGTCGTGGACCAGGTCGATGATCTTGGCGATCGAGGCGAAGCCGGCGACAACGAGAGGGTCGGTGCTTCCGGTGAGGTCCGCCCAGACGGTGTCGCGAACTCGGGCACCGGGATGGTTCACCGGGGAGTCACGCGGATCCGGCCATCGCATCGCGGCCAGGGTCGGTCCGAGCTGGGGTTCGCTGGCCGTGGAGAACAGGTCCGGCTGAGGGTGGTCCCGCCGCTTCCGAGGCCGACTCATAACCGTTGCCCCGACATGGCGACGGACCCTAGGCCGTGAGGCGGACACAACCTCGACGTCACGGCGGGTGCGTTGCCCACCGTCAGTCCCAGTTCCGGTCGCCCTGCTGTCGGACGAGGCGGAGCAGGGTCAGACCGGAGGTGCCGAAGTGGCGGGCGGCCTTGACGGCGTCGCGGTGGCAGGTGACGTCGCGGATGACGCCCCACATCCGGAGGGAGTTCGGGGTGAGGCCGGCCTCGCGGGTCAGGTCGGCGTGCTTGCGCAGCTTGGTGAGGTGCTGTGTGACGGTGACTGCGGCGCTCTTGCGGTTGAACTCGCCACGCTCGCCGTACAGCACGTAGTCGTCGGGCAGGGTGCGGCCCTGGGTGCTCATTTCGTGGAGCAGGTCGAGCAGCGCCTGCTGCTCCCAGCTGTCCAGGGGGCGACCGGTGCGGGGCAGTGGGGTGCCGATGGAACGGCCGTCGGCGTCGCCGGTTCCGGGCAACTCGAGGCTCTGCCTGACCTGTCGGCGGGTGAGGTAGCGGGATGTCTCGCGAGCGAGCAGCGTGACGGAGTCGGTGTCGACGACGGTGTGCACGCCGAGCTCGGCGGCCTCGCGCACTGAGGCACCGCTGCTCAGGAGGGCCAGGGCGCCGGCCGGCGCGTGGGCTGTCTTGCGGTTGGCCGACGCGGGGGCGGCCAGGCGGAGGAGGGTGACCTCGTCGTGTGTGGCGGGTCGGGTCGACACGGCGGGCCGTCGCTTCTCAGCTGGTCCGGTGCCCTGGCCGCGCTTGTCCTGGCGGACATGGTCCTGCACAGGGTCGATGCCGAGGGTCACCTCGGGCAGGTCCGGTACGGCCATACCGTGGGCGAGCCAGCCCGCGTGGACGGCGTTCTTGCGTAAACGCCGTGCCTCAACGGTGGGGTGGGTGTTGCCGTTGCGCAGGGCGACGAACTTGACGACGTGGTCGGCGTCGACGTCGTGCCAGGTGGTGTGGCCTGCGCGGAGGGCACGGTCGACGAAGCCCGCAAGGACGCCGAGCATTGCCTCAGCGGTGCGGGTGTCGGTCGCGGCGTGCCCGAGGGCGGCCGCTGTGTAGGACAGCGTTGCGGTCAGGTCGCCGTCCAGCGCCCCGTCGAGGGTGTCCTGGTCGTCCTGAAGGCTCAAGGCGGTGGGGACGCTGTCCAGCGCGCGGGGCGGGTGAGCCGGGTCGTCGCGGTACACGAGGTCCCGGTAGTCGAACTCGTCGTGCTCCTGCGGTTCAGCGTCGACGACGACGACCTCGTCGCTGACCCAGACCTGGCTGAACGGGGCCTCGCTGACCGGAGCGATGCTGGTCCAGTTCTCGTTGATCGGGGTGTCGGTGTCGTCGTGGTGGGGCTGGCGGGGCGCGGGTGGCTGGTCGTTGATGGTGCGGCTGGACACGTGTGGTTCCCCCGGGCGGCTGAGCTGGTTGACGGCTGTGCTGATTGGGTGATGGAAGCGTCATCGGCAGGCCGCCGCCCGGGGTTGAACAAGGCATGCCGAACCAGTTAGCGCCGCGCGGCACTGATGGCCGGGTCAGCCTGTCTGCTCCAGGCCGGGCAGGGCCTCCTGCTCGGCGTGGCGGGGCAGCGGCTGGTGGCTGGGCGTCAGGTGAAGGGGCAGCGCCGCGAGGGTGGCGTCGAGCTGGGCGGCGTGCGCGGGGTGGCGGTGGGCGAGGTGGGCGAAGGCCTTCGAGTTCTCGTACAGGGCGATGCCGAGCTGGTCGAGGAGCTGCGCGTCGCGCCCCCAGGACGCGGCCCGGTCCTTGTGGAAGAAGGTCTGCTCGACCCGGCTCCAGTAGGACTCGACGTCGTTGCGCCGGTTGTAGACCGCGGCGAACTCGGCGTCGAAGGCCTCCGGGAGGACCCGCAGGTTTGCCAGCAGCGACGTCCGTCTGACGGGCCCGGTACTGGTGACGCGGCGGCGCAGGTGGTGCCGGACGGTGAAACGGCCGCCGGCGTCGGGTCGGGTGCAGGGTCCGCTGAGCTCGATGGTGAGGAAGTAGCCGTACGCGTCGTTCTGGCGACGTTCGACGCTGTCGACCTGCAGCGGGGTGGTGCTGCGGGCGACGTTGAGGAACGCCTCGGTGGCCGGTTTCGTGGCCTCGTAGAGGGCGCCGCCGTCGGCCACGAGGTAGTGAAGGCACGGCTTCCCGGCCCGGTCGGGGTGCTGGGCCGCGGCGAGCGGGCTGGTGTAGGTGAGCTTGGTCGTGCCCTTGTTGACGCCGTGGCTGCGGGTCCGGGCACCGCTCAGGGTGGTCGCGGTGTCGCCGGTGGCGGGGTCGGGCCGGTTGTTGTCCCGGTTGGCGTGGGCCTTGCGGGTGTGGACGGCGTTGACGGTGTGGACGCCGAAGCTGGCCAGGAAGTGGTGCTGGAAGAGGCCGTCGGCGAGGCCGTCGTACAGCAGGGCGGCGCGCTGGTGCCCGGTGTAGGAGTACAGCCGGTCCAGGGCCCGGTAGGCGCAGGCTCCCTCGCCCTCGGAGCCATGGGACATGTCCAGGCTGAGGACGACGCGGGTGTAGCTGTCGCGCCCGCGGGTGGTGGCGGCGACGGTGAACAGCCCGGTGGTCGCGCCGTGGGGCTTCTTGTGGTGCCCGACGGGCTCGTGGACCCGCTCCAGGCCCTTGTCCTTCTCCTTGGCGCGGCTATGGAGGTAGACGACGTTCTCGTCGTCGTCGAGGCCGGTGCGGACACCGGAGGGAGGCTTGAGGACGGTGCCGTCGGCGGCGACGCAGTCGTACACGGTCGGCAGCAGCAGGTTCGGCTGGTACTGGTCTGGGGCGAGGCCGGTCTCGGCATGGCGGATAGCCAGGGCCAGCTCGTGAGAGGTCACGGTGAGCCGGGTCAGGAGGTCCTCCAGGACGTCGACGCCCGGTGCGGGCTCCGGCGGGAGCACGACCCGCTTGCGCCAGGCGTTGAACCCCTCGTACGACAACGGGATGTGCGGGACGAGGACCCGGCGGCTGTCCTTCGTGGTCCGGGGCTTGAGCTGCTTGGGGGCCAGGGTGACGTCGTGGCAGAGCCGGAACTCCTCACGGATGGTGTCCCAGTGGGTGGCCAGCTCCTGGTCGAGCTTCTCCGCGGAGCGGAACACGCGAACCGCGGCGAGGTAGAACAGCCACACCAGGTCGGGGACTCCGGGGCGCCCGCCCGTGCGCGGGGTGATGGCGCGGGACACGGCCGCCACCTGCGGGCAGCGGATGAGCAGGCGCAGCTCGCACAGCCCTGCGACGGCGCCGCCGCGACCCTCGAGCTCGCGGCGCGGGCCGGGCAGGGTGACATCGTCGGTCTGGCAGCGGCGCGAGGCGTCCCCGGCGCGCACGACCACGGCGGCCCGAGCCTGCTGGGGCTCCCCGACCGAGGACGTCCCCGGCGCCTCCATGGTGGTGGCTGGCGGCTGGACGGCGGCTGCGGTGTCAGGGGCGGTAGCGGTAGCGGGGGTGTTGGTGGTGCGCGACATGGCTTCGGCCTTCCGGCTAGGCACCCCTGGGCGGGGTGCGACGAGCCGGGACGGTTTGACGCCGCCGGAGTTCGGCAATGGACCGGTGCGGCGGCTGCGTCGAGCCGTGGTGCCCACGGCCGGCGGCCCGGCCGTCGGGCCCAGCCGTTGTCTGGCAGGCCAGCGGGTGGCCCCGCGGCCCGCCGTCTGCGGGCTGTTGGGTGTTGCGGCCTGACCGACGGCGTCTGGTCGGGCGGTGGCGCCGGGGCGCGCTGAGGCGCAGCGCGCCCCGGCGGGGTTCAGGCGGCGCGGGACTGACCGTGGCGACCGTTGCGGAACTGCTGCTGCACCCGGGCGTGGTGCGCGGTGATGGCGTTGTGGAGCAGGCCGTAGGCGAGGACGTCGATGAGCTGTCGGGTGCCGCCGAGGCTCATGGCCCGGTCGAACAGCAGGGTGCGCTTGAGGTGGGCGTTGTGGCTCTCGGCGTCGGAACGCACTGGGTACAGGCGGGCGAAGTCGGCCTCGCCCGCGGCGATGACGCGCACGTTCTCCGCGGTCCGGGTGCTGGTGTCGATCTCGGTGCTGTGGGGGCAGATCCACGCCAGGAACGACCCGCCGTCGGCGTGCGGGCAGGGCACGGCGTAGGCGACGGAGAAGTGCCAGCGCCCGCTGGAGCGTCGGACGCGCTTGACCTGCCGCCGCTCCAGGCGGTGCCGGACGTAGGCCTGCCCGGCGTCGTCGAGGCCGGTCTCGCTGACCGCGCCAGCCACCGCTGCGACCTGGTGGCTGCACGGCCCGTCCGGGCCGAGGTGCTCCCACAGGCCCAGCACGAACCATTTCGCCGACGCCGCCGACCGTTTCCCGGCTCGCCGCCGCTGCGAGTCCTTCTGCCCCGCCGGGGTCGTCGTGGGTGCAGTTCCTCGGGGAGACGGCTGCTGGGCGACCTTGTTGATCGTCAGCAGCCCGCAGGTCACAGCGAGGTCGTCGATGTGGGTGCCGCGGAACGCGCCGTCGTAGGCGACGGCCTTGATCCCGTCACCCGCGACGTCGCACAGGTGCTTGATGAGGGCGACCGCGGTCTCGGCCTCCCGCCCGGGCGCCTCGACCCGGCCCACGGACAGCACGACCCGCTGATGCGGCTGCTCACCCCTGACGTACAAGTTGACGTAGTTCTGGCCGTGGACGCTGCCGGTGTGCCCGTGGAAGTCGGCCGCGTCCGGGTCGAAGCGGCGCGTCGGGGCGGGAATGGGGTTGCCGTCGGGGTCGAGGTACACGACGACGTCCTCACCCGTCTTCGGGTCCCGTTCGCGTCGTGCTGCGGGCTCCCGGTACAGCGGGCGGATGACGGTGCCGTCGCCGTAGACGACGTTGGAGCGGTCGGGGTGGCACCAGGAACCGGGGCCCTTCGGGTCGAGCAACCCCATCTCGCGGGCCTGGGCCACGGCCTCCTCGGTGAACCGGTGACGGAGCTCGTCGAGGATGTCGGGGTCGCTGAGGTGGCGGTTGCGGGCGTTCTTCCAGGCGGACCAGTTGGGGGCGGTGCGGCCCGGGAGCGGCGGCAGGCCGTGCTCGAGCTGTCCCTCCAGCGCGGGCAGGGTCTCGGCGACCACCCGCCGCACGAGGTCCCAGGTAGCCGGTTCGGCGAGCTCGCGCTCCACCCGCGCACCGGAGCGGTAGACCCTGGCGAGGACTCCGTAGCCGAGTAGCAGGTACCCCGGGTGTGCGGCCGGTCGACCGACCGCCGGGCGTTGCGTGATGAGCTCACCCAGTCGGTACAGGGCCGGCAGCCGGAAGACTGCCTCGACCTGCTCGTGGGTGGTGAGGGCTTGGGTGCGGGCCTTGGCCCGGACCGGCCCGCGGGCCAGCCGGGAGCGGATCGACACGACCTCACCACGGGTCTCGCTGGCCCTGCTCGGCCCGGGGGTGTCACCGGTGCCGGGGTTCTCTGCGTCTGCGGCGCTGGGCCGGGGGCTCATCGGGTCACCTGCCAGGCGAGCGCGATGTCTTCGGCGGCCGTGTCCAGGGACCGGCAGCCCAGCGCCACGGCGACCTGCTCCAGCGGCATGCCGCGGTCGTACATCGACCGCCCGGCCCAGTGGCGCACCGACGCCGGCCGGATGTCGCCGCTGGCTCCGGGACCAGTGAGCCCGGCGGTGGCCAGGACGTCCCGGACGGCGTTGCACACGCTGGCCTGGGCCTTGGCGCCCCCGGGTGGCGCTACCCCGCCGTAGGCGAGCAGTAGCCCCGCCGCCGTGTCGGGGTGGCTGGACGTGCGAGCTCGGTGGCGCAGCTCGCGGATGCGGTCGGTGATGACGCGCGAACCCCACTCGGTCAGTGGTGCCCTGCGGGGGTCGTGCCGGCTCGTGCCCGGCAGATCCACCGTGGACGGGGTGCCGGGGTGGATGTCTTGCACGCGGATGGTGGTGATCTCGCTGGTGACGGCGGTCGCCTCTGCGAGCGCCCACGCTGCTGCCCGCAGCGGGGTCCGGGAGCCGGCGTTGACCATGGTGCAGGTCCGACCGAGCAGCATCTCTGCGTCGCTCAGCGGCCGTGCGGCGGCGCTGGGGCGGCTGTCGAGGGCGACGTCGAGGGTGGGGTCACCGACCGGGTGGCCGAGCGCCCGTAGCGCCCGCATCCAGGCCCGGACGGCGGTGCGGCGGGCGTACCGGGTCGAGAGCTCTGGTTCCGCACCGTGGTGGGTCGCGGCGTGGACGAACGAGGCGACGTCGACGGGGCGGATGGCATCCACGCTCCGGATGCCGCAGGTGTGCAGGCGGCGGCAGAACCGTCGCAGTGTCTCCGTCGTGCGGATGCTCGTCTGCTCGGAGTAGCAGTCGCTGGCCGACCAGAACGCCAGTGCCTGGGCCAGGGCCTCTTCAAGGTTCAAGGCGACCCGGGCCTCGACCGTGGGGCTCTCGGCCGCGGTTCCGGGGCCGGTGGCGGTGCCGTTGACGGTCAGTCGGGCCGGGGGGATACGTCGTGCCATGGGAGTGACCTCCGGGTGCAGGGCACGTGCGGCCCTGATCACCGCGGCGCACCGTGACCGGGTATGCGCGGCTGGCATTGCCATTCGGGGTTGTCGACGACGCTCGAAAATGAGGCCATAGCGACGGTCGATAGGGGTGCAAGGGCCTGGGGCGGTGAGCTCGGTCCCCGCGCCGGCATAAGGTGCCGGGCCTGCTGGCCACGGGGACGAAGGTGCCGCTGGGCGGGCCGTGGTGGCCCGCCCAGCGGTGGTGGTGCGGTGGGTCAGCGGAAGTGCCGGTCGTCGAGCTGGGCGGTGCCGCAGATGGTTCTGCAGGGGTCGCAGGTGATGTGGCCCGGGATGAGGCGGCCGGCGGTGAGGAGCGAGGGGGCCGAGACGAGGGCGTCGTGGGCGATGAGGCCGCACCCGCAGGAGGGGCAGGCCGCTTCCAGCGGGAGGCTGAAGTGGTGTCCAGCGGCGGCGAGGACCGCCAGCGGGGTGGTGAACGCGAGGGTGCGCAGGTCGGTGATGGCGGTGGTGTCCATCAGGCGGCCACCGCCGCAGAGAAGTCCCAGCAGTGGGCCACGGCCAGGTTGGCGTTGGTGTCCGGTTCGGGGCGGAGCAGGTTGATTCCCGAGCTGGCCGCGACGGCCTGGCAGAGCTGGCACCAGCTGACCAGCGTGGTGGGCTCGTGCTCCTGCAGGACGTCGGCTTCGACCCAGTGGGGCCAGCGTTCTTCGTAGGCGGTGCGGTCGTGGTCGCGGATGGCTGCTTCGACGGCGAGCTGCTGAGCGAACACGTCCGCCTCGTCGTCCAGGCGGTGGGAGCGTCGTTCGGCGACGAGCCGGGCCAGCTGGGACCGGACCTCGAGCAGTCGGTCCAGGTGGGCGCGGTGGCGCTGGGTGGTGGTCTGCGGTCGGGTGAGCCGCTGGCCGGGCACGGTCAGGGCCAGCGGCTGCGGGCCGGTCAGCTCGGACGGAGCGGTGGTGGTGGTCGTGTGTGCGGGCATGAGCCCTCCTCGTGCTGGCGTCCGCGGGGCTGTGGCCCGCGGTACGCGGGACGCCTCGTTGGTCGTCCACCAGGCACCGTGGAGGCGAGCCGCGATGTCACAAGGGGGCGGGAGGAGTACCTGGCGTCGCCCGACCCGTCCCGGCGAATCTGAGACTCGACGGGAGGGTCGGGTGCCGCCACCTCAGGAGGGTGTCGTGCCGGGCGGACCGAGGAGGAAGTCCAGGACCTCGCGCATGTGGCCCAGGTGGGTTTCCGCGGCGAGGTGGAAGGCCGACACCGCGGGCAGCACCTCGGCGACGTCATCAGGGTCCAGGACGCCGTCGCGGCGGCCGTGGAGCAGACGGTCGGCGACGAGGCGCAAGTCGCCGGTGTAGAGGGTGATCTCGCGGACAAGGGCGGCGAGCTGGTCCGGTGGTAGCGGCTGCGGCTGCTGGTTCGACCTGGAGAGCAGTGCGGCGTCCCAAGACGGGCGGACCTGGGCCAGGGCGAACGCCCTCGCAAGCAGGTGCGCGGCGTGGAGGTCGTCGGGGTTGGGACCGGGTGGGTCCAGGGCAGCGGTCACGGTGTCTCCTCGTGGTGGAACTTCTCGGCGGGAGGGTCGAGGGCTGGTCTGCAGGCACGCCTGCACCTGGACGGGGAGGGGGCGCGCGAGGCGCTGCGGGGCGGGTCACGGCTGCACAGGTGCCGGCGGCCGCGGCTGGCGCATTGCCAGTTCCGGCTTCACGAGCGCCCGACGTCAGCTACGGTCCGAAACGGGGGCCTCGCATGACGACTGCACCGTTGGCGCTGCTGATCGACACCAACGTGTTCATCGCGGCCGAGCAGCACGCCGACGGCGGTCACGCGTTCGGAGCTGCTGCTGCGGAGCTTCTCGGACTTGCCGCGGCCCTGGGCTTCCGGCTGTGCGTGAGTGACGCCACCGCGAAGGACGTCACGAACGCCGAGGGGCCCCTCAGGGCGCGACGGCGCCGAGCCCTGCAGAAGTACCACGTGCTGACGCCAGCGCACGTGTCGGATCAGGTGCGGGCCGTGTTCCCGGACAGCATGCGTCGCCAGGACGAGAACGACCTGCAGGTCGTGGCCACCTACGCCGCCGGAGTGGCCCAGTTCCTCATCAGCAACGACACGCGGCTGCGGAGCCGTGCCAGACGAGCCGGAATGGGCAACGTCCTGTCCCTCGCAGAGGCCTTGGCTCTGCTGCGGACGCTGCGAGCCCCCACGTTCGCCCTCCCCCCGGCGGCGGAGCGGGTCGACGCGCACCAGGTGAACCTCGACGCCCCCTTGTTCGACACACTGAAGGAGGACTACCCCTTCGTCGACTGGTGGATCAGCAAGGTCGTGCGCGAGCGCCGCGACGTCCTTATCGTCGGCCCACCAGCTTGTCCCGCGGCCGTCGCCGTGCTGAAGGTCGAGGACAGCCCAGCGCGTGCCGGGCTCGCGTCCCCGACCCTCAAGGTCTGCACCTTCAAGGTCGCGGAGGACGCTCAAGGTGTCCGACGAGGTGAGCTGCTCCTCAAGAGCGTCGTCGAAGTGGCCCGCGAACGTGGTCTGACGCAGCTGTACTTGGAGGTGATGCCGCATCGCGAGGAGCTCGTGGAGTGGTTGCCAAGGTTCGGGTTCGAAGCCGTGAGCGCGGATGACACCAACCTGGTGTTCGTCAAGCGTCTGAGCCCGGCGGTCGCCGCTGAGCCGCGGGAGCCGTTGCAGCACGCCATTGCCTACGGCCCTGGCAGTCTCAGGGTGCGCCGGGCACACGTCGTGCCCATCCAGGACCGGTGGCACAGCCGCCTGCTTCCAGAGGCGTCGGACCAGGGCGACCTGCTGGCCGGCAGCGAGGCCTGCGGCAACGCCATCTGTAAGGCCTACGTCTGCCGCTCCAGCACCCGGAAGCTCGCCCCGGGGGACTGCCTGCTGTTCCTGCGGACTGGCGCCGGCCCCTCGCAGGTCACCGCGATCGGCGTGGTGGAGGACACACGGGTCACCGAGGACCTCGGCGAGCTGGTGGGCGCGGTCGGCGCCCGGACCGTCTACTCAAGAGACGAGCTGGCCGCCATCTGCCGGGCCGGTCCCACCCTCGCCGTACTGTTTCGGTTGGACCGCCGCGTGTCGCCGCCGTGGTCGCTGACCGACCTGTTGAATGCGGGTGTGCTGCGCGGTGCGCCGCAGAGCATCACCGAACTCACCGCCGAAGGAGTCGCATGGCTGGACAGCCAGCTGGCCGGGTGGCCCTGATGTCGATCCAGCCGGAGTTCGCGGCCCAGATCCTGGCTGGCACCAAGCACGTCGAGTTCCGCAAGCGCCGCCTCGCCGACGACGTCACCCACGTCGTCGTCTACGCCAGCGCCCCCGTCAGTGCCGTCGTGGGTGCGTTCCGCGTCACCGGACAGGACACCAGCCCACCGCGCGACCTGTGGGACCGCTTCGCCGAGGTCGCCGGCATCTGCCGAACCCGATACAGCCAGTACTTCGACGGGCACGACCTCGCTACCGGCATCCTCGTCAGCGGCGTCCGACTTACCGACGTCCCGGTCCCGCTGCGTGACATCGGGCTGGACCGACCGCCGCAGAGCTTCCAGTACCTCCTCCCGGACGTGGCCGACAGGCTCCTGACGGCGATGGAACCGGTACGCGTCCCGGCGTGAGGACCACCCCCCGCCGCCGGGCGTGGCGGTTCACGCCCAGCAACAGGCTGGTCAGGGGGGGCTTGGTGCGCCCACGCCCCCACCGGTTGGCCTCTTCGCGCGAGCCCGGTCGAGGTCTCACGGCTTGAAGCTGGCCGCGACTTGGCCTCCGTGGCGCAGCCAGAAGCAGATCATGTCGAGCGTCTCCCCCGCGCCAGTCAGGTCGTCGTCCTCGCTGAGCACGTCCACCAGTTCGAGCCCGCGCACCGAGTTGCTCTCGTCCAAGGGGTCGATGAGATCCACTTCGAACGTCATCGCGAGCAACCGCCTCACCCTCAGCGCGGCGTTGCAGTCGAAAACGTTGACGCACGAGCTCGGATCAGAGTCGTCGCTGGCTAGATGCCCGATGAGTTCCCTCAGCCCGAGGCGGGGCTCCCGGCTCGGGGGCAGCGGCGAGGCTGCTGGCCCCAGCGCCAGTGCCTGGGCGTCAGCCCGGAAGTCATTCGGGCCGTCGGCTCGCGCCCGCTGCACCTGCAGGGTGACGGTCACGCGGTTCTCGGACGCGGTCATGGGGCTCTCCTTATGGCTCGGCGCCACGACTAGCCGGGGCGCGCGCGGCGCTGTGCCGCGCACGGGACCGTCACTGTCGTGTCGTTCTGCGCAATAGGGCGCCCGTGGGTCTGCAGGGATCAAGGTCGAAGGTGCGCCGGTCGACGTCGTCTGGTGTGCAGCAACGACGCGTTCAGCCGGCGCCCGGCTCCGAGCCGCTTGAGCAGCCGGGCTGGCATCGGCTGGGAATCCGGGCCGCGACCGTGCTGTCGCGTCCCCGCGCTGAGGTCTGGTCCGAGCTAGGGGATCGGACCCATCCGGCGTGGTCCGACGGCGAGCCCGACACCTGGGCCCTGGTCGAGGGCTCGCCCGCCCGCGGGTTGGGCACCCGTCGGGTGTCCCCGTTCCAGGTCGGCCCCCCGTACGGGATCATGACCACACTCTGCTCGGTGATCACGGAGTTCACGGAGGGCTGGCGCTACACGACGGTGACCTTCGCCGGCTCCTGGGAGCACACGGAGACCCTGTACCTGTCCGAGGGCTCCACTGGAAACACCCACGTCGACATCCACGGCTGGTTCAGTGCCGTCGCCACCCCGGTGGGGGCCGAGCTCCAGCAACGTCGTCTCACCTACCTGGCGCAGGAGTTCCTGGATCGGGCCCAACGCTGGCAACCGGGCGATCCCCCATCGCCGATCGTGGTCCCCCGGGACCTCTGACGCCCACGCGCAGCGTCCCGCTGCGCTGCCGACCCTGCAGGCCGGCGAGGCTCTCGCGTTCTAAGACCTCGCCGGCCCCGACCGCTCTATCGGAGATTGTCGAGCTGTCGGGCCCCGTTGACGCAACCGCCGTGTCGGGTCCATCGGTCGACGACATTCACCAGCTCCCACGGCGAGACCGGTGAGTCGTTGCCGCTGAGCACGTCGGGCAGCTCGAGCTCGTTCAGCAGGATGCTGGCCTCGTCCGGATCCTCATCGTCCAGCCCGTCCGGCAGCCGCGACAGCTCCGCGACCGCCAGAGAGCCCTGGCCGTGGTCCAGCGCGTCCAGGACCCAGGACAGGTCACAACCGATCTCGACGAGGTCCGCCATCCGCTCCTCCAGCGACATGAAAGGGTCGTCCCAGGTGGGCAGGGGCGGCAACGACTCCTCGTCGGCCTGATCGAAGGGGTCGTCAATAGCGTCGCCGCTGTCATGGGCGGAAGCCACCTGCGGCGGGGGCGTGTGGGTGGGGTGGGTCCGGGTGCTCACGGCGCAGCCGGGCCGCGATCTGCTGCGGACTCCACTCCAGCTCGAGCTTCGCCTGCACCTGTCCCCGCAGGCCCGCGTCGACGGCGATCCGGCCACCCCGCGGTCGACGAGCGACCGCCCGGGCCCGGGCGTGGGCCAGCACGCGTCGTAGACGTCGCGGTCGTGCGCGCGCATGTTGCGGCGCACCTCCCGCGACACCGTCGACGCGGCCCGCCCGAGCCCACCCGGACACCATCGGGGCAACTGTGAGACCTCTGTTTCCAGAACCAACTCTGAGCCAGGCCACGACGTCCCGCCCGAGCGCCACCCCGGGACCACGAAAGATCCGCTAGCAGGCCTTGGCGGAGGCATCTGACCGAGGTACGTTCCAAGTATGAGCCGGACCAACCGCTCGTGGCTGAGCCCGACGAAGGGGACATCCTTCCAGCGGCGTGGCCGGGCGCGGGAGGGCGCGGATGAGTTCCGGTCAAGGTGCTACGTCGACCGTTTGTCCACGGGTTTCTGTCGAGCCGGTAGGTAGTCGTTGTCTGCCGTCGCCATCGTGGATCGTCTCCCTAACGCGACGGAGTATCAGAGACTTCGCGGCGAGGTGGGGTGGGTACAGCACGACACGCAGCTTGTGCAGCGAGCACTCAAGGCGAGTCTATTTGGAGTATGTGCAGAGGTCGATCAACGGATTGTAGGTACTGCCCGAGTTGTTGGAGACGGGATGTACCTTTACATCCAAGACGTCATGGTCTTGCCGGTTCTGCAGCGGTCGGGCCTGGGAACTGAAATCATGAAGCGCGTATTGCGGGTGGTCGCCGCGGATTGGCCTGGTGCGCGTGTAGCGCTCTCCTGCGAACCCCGGATCAGCCAGTTCTACCGGCGGCTGGGATTCGAGCAAGTCGACGAGAGTTTCATGCGTCTCACTAATGTCAAGACGCAGTCGGGCTGCAGCGATCGAGCTTTCCGTGAGCCGCGCCCGTGACGGATGAACCAAAGAGTTTCGTCGCTCGCATCAACGACGAGTTCGGTCTACAGTGGACGCAGATTGCGGTGTTCTCGGGACTTGTCTTTGGCACGTTCGGCCTTGAGGAATACTTCAACACTGGCGCCTGGATGGTCGGCACAGTAACGGCGTTCACGGTAGCGTATGTCTTCCGTAGGCAAATCCCGGGGTCATTGATTGCCGTGACTGCGGGCGCCATCGTTTTGCTGATCTTGGGAATTGGAGGACCTTATGTGTATCAATTGCATCAGAAGGCCGTACCCATCGAAGTCTTGAAGGATAATGTCGTCTTCTTTAGTTTCTACCTCTCTATCGTGGTGATGCTGGCCTTGGCTCTCATCACTCTCAGTTACAGGAGGCAGGAAACGCTATATGGGGGTCCCTATCCGGCAGTGGTTCGCGCAGCGATCACGCGAAACCTCGTTGAATTGCCGTTCTATCGAACGGATCAGACATACACGTTCACGACAATTAAGGTCACCGGTGAGAATCTTCTAGTTAGGCTCAAGCTCGAATATACGGTCGTTAATCGCACCAAAGACCCTCAAGACCTCCTCGTGGTTCTCACGCCCATGCGCCGATCTGTTACGTTCCTGCAAGCCGTGATTGGTGGGGTCGCCTACGATGTTAACGATCCGCACTACCGCACCCAGAGTGGGCTGCGAATCCCATGTCGCGTTGCCGGCGGTTCTTCTACGACAGTCGTTCTCGAAGACGAAGTGCACTACCGTGAGGAGGATTCCGACCTTCTCGCTTCTTACGCACCGGCGACAGACCTAACTCTGGTCGTGCAGAACGATTTGCCCGAAGTTCGTATTGTTGTTGAATCCCTGTTCTCGTCTCCAGTTGTCCCCATTGTCAAGGGAGGTGAGCGCCGTTACCATGCACCAGGCGCTCTGTTGCCTTACCAAGGCTTCAAGGTGGACTGGATGTCTACCGAGGGTGAGCAAAACCTGACGGGAGTGATCTGATGAGTTCAGATGCACGGACGGCGGCCGAGGCCGACCGTCTACGAGAGCACGATGAGCTGGCGTCTTGGAGGACGAGGGCTAGCGAGCTTCGACGCGAGACAGGTCGGCCGCAGTCAACGGCTGCGGTACCGTCCAGGGCTGACGGTCCCAAACCGACCACGCCGGGCGCGGCTCCCTGCTAAGCCTGTGTACCCGTTTTCTCTCTGGCTAGAACTAACAGCCCACTGCAACCTGAGTTGTTCTTTCTGCTATAACGCTTGGCGTCCTGACAGTGTTGCTACTTTCCCGGTCGCAGCCGACTTCGATGATCTGACCCACGCGGTGGACTCCGTTGTGCGCATCGCACAGCCTGAGTACGTAGCGTTATCTGGCGGAGAGCCCCTGCTTTACCGGGAGTTGGACAAACTCGTGGTTTGGCTTGCCTCGAGAGGTCTCTACACAATTCTGACGTCGAATGGTAAGGCACTGTCTAGTGCCAGAGTTGATGCGTTAAGGCGTGCAGGTCTGTCTGCCGTTCAGATACCTTTACACTCAACTGATTGGATGGTTCACGACGCCTTGTCAGGCGGAGCCTCTTGGGACGCTGCCGTTCTTGCAGTGCGCCGGTCGGTCAAGGCGAAGTTGCACACCTCGATCACGGTTGTTGTCACCGAGAGAAACGATGGCGACGTGAGAAATGTTATGCGCCTTGCGGCTGAAATGGGCGTTGATCGAGTGGTCGTGAATCACTTGCAAATTGCCGGGTCTGCCCGCAGGAATCACGCGACGTCGATGCAACTGTCGCACGAAAGTGAATGGCAGTTGCGTGACCAATTAGCGTCATTGGGAGACGCATTGGGAGTCGATGTGGTGAACGTGCCGTCGTGGCGCACGCCCGCTGATGCAGGCGGCGGGTGGCACCGATTAGCGATCGGTCCGGAACTCGACTTGAAGTTGTGTAATCTTTCGGTCGCGTCGGTCGGACGGGTGGCCGACATGCCTGAAGCGGGTCTGCGTGACCTACTTGCGGATATAGAGAGTGGGAATCTCCGGAATCGTGCCGACCAGGTAGACAACTGTTCGTGTTTCGAAGCGAGATTTCCAGCCGTCGGCTGATTTGTCCTTGGTTGATAGTTCGTCAAGTGCAGAACGCCGACTGCCCCTACCTGTCCGAAGCATCCAAGGTCGTGCTTGTCCGTTACCCAGAGCTTGTCCGCGCCTCGGGTCAAAGCTGGCGACCTCCCAGATCCGGATTGAACTGGCGACCTCCCAGATCCGGAAGCCTCGCGCCTACCGGGTCGGAATCCGCAGGCCCGCTCGCAACAGCGCCTTGACTCCGTTGACGACCGATCTGGACGCGACACTGGTCACGGCGCACTCGGACAAGGGGAACGCCCGCGCGACATGCCCCAAGCGCGGCTACGGCCTCCATCCCCTGACAGCGTTCGTCGACCAGGGCGCGGGCGGGACCGGGGAGCCGCTCGCGATCAAACGACACACGCGGAACTGCGAAGAGCCGCTTCTGGGCCGAACATGCCTGCGTAGCCCGCGTCCACAGGTGGCGACCCAACTCGGCGCTTCAGTGGGATGACCCACGCTTAGGGGCCAGAAGTGTGCTCTCGTCAGTGGCTAATCGGCAGCCGGCTCGGCGTCGTCCAACCGCGTCCCGTTCAGGTTCACGGGCCACGCGGTCGGCGGGGGACCGAAGGCGCGCTTGGCGCTGCGGATGGTCACCTGTGCGAACACCGCGTTGCCGGCGCCGCCGATCGCGGCACCGATACCGAAGGGCGCCTGCTTGCCCAAGACGAGGACGCCCTGCTTCGTGCCGTACTTGGTGACGAAGTTCTTGCCGAGCACCTTGTTGATCCGGCGCAGCGCCTCGACCGGGACCGCGTTGACCACCTGACGGGCCCAGTGCTGGCCGGTTCGCTCGGCTACGCGCCTGACCTGGTTGGCTCCTGCGTCGCCCAGGAGGATTCCGAGCAGAAGGGTGCGACGTCGTTCCAACTCGTCGACGGGGATGTCGTAGACCTCCGCCATCGAAAACACGTACAACGCCGCCAAGCCGGTGAAGCCCGTCGCGTCAGCGACGGCGAGTGTGAGGGAGGCGGGTAGAGCTACGCCGGGTGCGGCCGCAGCAGCACCCGCCACGGCCCCCGTTGTAGCAACGGCGGCGGTGAAGCGCCGTCCAAGGACGTCGACGATCTCGGCGGGCGTGGCGTCTGGCCTGCTACGCCGCGACTGCTCGATGTGACGAAGGATCGTCGGTCTGGAGAACTCGACCGCGCGGTCCAGACCCTTGTTCAGTCCGTTTGCGACCGCTCTCCTGGCGTCGTCGTAGCGCCCTTCGCTCCCCCCGTCCACAAGCGGTCACGTTAGACCACCGTGACGACCTTCGTGCGGCTGCTGGGCAGCACTTCCATGTAGCTGGAGCCGAGGCCGCATTCCACCGATGACCGCGCGCTGCCCGGCCCGGTCTCCCAGCGCGAGCTGGTCTCCCCGCTGCCGAAGACGGTTGGCCAATCCACCGCTGCGCGTCAGCACGTGAGGCGGCCCTTGCGCGCCACGCCACGCTCCGCACCGTCCCCCCACAACCGGTGACCACCGGCCGAGCACAGCGGGGAGACGCACATGAACACGACCTACATCGACGGCCTGATCATCACCACCATCAGCAACGACGAGCTGGAGAGAGAGGACGGCAGCAGCCCGGACGGTGAGGGGACCGATCGACACCTGCACCTGGACCCCGACAACTGCGGACTCGACGCAGTCGTCTACGGCGGCCGGGAGGCCGCCCGCGAGCTCATCCGTCGGCTGGAGGCGGCGGTCGCCGACGATGCGCTCTGGCAGAGCCGTCCGTCTGGAGACCCGCAGTGCGACTGCGGCGGATGCTGACCGGACTAACCCCCAGCAGGCTCTGGGCCTGCTGGTCTCATCAGAAGCCGTGTTCGGGGCCGTAGGGACTCCACCTGCCCAGGTGCGGTCGGAGGAGCTCCGGCGTGATGCCCGGGTCCGGCGGCATTGCGACCGGCTGCAGTAGGGGGTCGACCGCGTCACGATGCGCCCGGACCCACGCCAGCCAGGGCTCGGCGGCCGTCCGCTGGCTAGCGTCCGGCAGGACAGCCACCGCGGCGGACAGCTTGGAGATGTACGCGTCGAGCCTCTGGACCCGTGCCCAGGCGTCCAGCTGCTTGTCGAGGATCGCGGTGCGGTGTGCGTCGACGGCCCAGTGTCTGGCGGTGGTCATGGCGGCCTGCCAGTCCCGCTGGCGTCTGGCCTGGGCCTCCTCGCGGGCGATGCGTGTGCGTTCGGCCTCGGCGGCGCGCAGGTCGACCTCGTGCAGAAGGTCGGCCAGGGTCTGGGGTAGCTCCTCCGGCGTGGTTCGCTTCCAGGTGCTTTGGCCCTGCTGCCAGCCGCCCTGCAGCAGCAGGGCGATCCGCCCGTTCGGGACGTGGTCATGCGTCGGTAGGCGGGGTGCCCACGGCCTGGCGGCTTGCCGCAGCTCCTGCGCGGTCGGCTCGTGCACGACGCGGTCGGTCAGCTCCTCCACCAGCACAAGGAACTCGTGGCCCTGTTGGGTGAGGGCCAGCAGCGGGTGACGACGATGGACCACGCCCCCGCTCCCGGACCGCTCCGGTGAGGTACTGACCGCCAGACCGCGCCGGGCTCCTTCAGTGGTCAGTGCCTGGGCGATGAGCAGGCACTGCTGACGCGCCGGCCGCGCGAGGGGCACCCGCTCGGGGTCATCCCGCAGTTGCGCCACCGCCGGAGCCACCCCGCGCAGCGTGGCCGGCACGGGCACCGGTGCACGCCTTTGGGTCATCCATTCCGGTGTCGGCGTCAGCCTCACGGCGCTCGCGTCGCGGCCGCGACGCTCGAGGAAGAGGATCCGGTCGCCTGGCACGTGCCTCCCTCGGATCGCCAGCTCCACCCGCCGCCGGTACCGGTCCTCCTGTCGGGCCGGCACGACAAGGACACCCCCGGCCTGACACACCTCGTCCACCAGCAGAGCGCCCACAGACGTGGCTCCGCCACCTGGACCCGCTTGGGACGCCGATCTCGATGAGGGACGTCTGACGGGTGCGGTCGATTGCCTCGGCTGGACCGGCTCCGGGCCGGGCCTCCGGGACTGTGACCGGCCGGTGCTGGTGGGCGGGGGGTAGTCGCCATGCCGGAGGAAGTGCTCGCCAGTGACAGTGACGTCCGCGCGCCATAGGCCACGCCGCCGGGAGACGCTCACCAGGCCGCGACTCTGTAGCGCTACGGCAGAGGCCTTGTACGTCTCGTCCTCCCAGCGGCCCGCGGGAGAGCCCTGGGCTATCCAGGTGAGGACCTCGAGCTGTCGTGCGTTCACCGGCCTGCCCATGGAGCAGTTCTAGCGCCCGGTCGGGCAGTCGGTGGCAGCCGCCAAACGACGAACCGCCCGCCCCACGAAGACCAGGACAGCCGGCCCGTCGGACCCCACGGCCACGTGCCGATACGTGAAGCCAAGGACTCAGCGTGGCTGAACGACGCCGCAGACCGGTTCTTGGTCCGCGCAGGCCGTCAGGCCAGGCCCCGACCGAGCGCTACGACTCGTTCGCCGCCACCACACCCGGCCTGCGGCCGCACGACCTGTCGCGAAGGCCGACGATCAGCGGACCCGGCGCCGGCGACGTCACCGGGCATCGGAACCGGCTCGCGGATGAACTGCGCGACTCCGGCGGCCGCCGGTCAGCGCCAGATGTCGACCAGGAAGGATGTGATCGCCAGGGTGTTTGCGAGAATGCTGGGCGCGGCTGTTCGCAGCGACACCGTTGGATCCTTGGTCCATGGTGTTGTTTGCCACCACAGCAGGATTCCAGCGATAAGAACCAGCCCGGCCGTCACCTCGAAGCCCGCTGCGAAGAAGAGAATCACAAGGGCAAGGTCTACCGCGAGCGCAAATCCTCTGACTGTGGCTCGCACCCCTAGTTTGTGGACGTCGTCAGGGCTTAGTTGTTGTTCGAGCTTGGTGCGCAACTGCTCCGACTCGGCTCGGGCGGCTGCAAGTTGCCCTGCATCATTCTTTCGCCAGCCTTCCAGCTCGGCTTGGCGGTCATTCGCAGCTGCCAGATACTCATCGGTTGCGGCGCGCTCGGAGGCAGCAACTACGGATGAATGTTCTGTGGCGGCTCGCTGCCTCATGATCCTGCGGCGGAGTACCTCCGAGGCGACTTCACCGGATTCGGCCTCTTCCACAACAGCGCGGACGCTCTCGAACTGGGCCACACGCACGTCGGTCCCGCCGCCATGGGCGCCTCCCAGCTGGGCAGCAAGTTCCGCCGCCACGCGAGGGGGGTACTTCACGGCAACGCGTTCAGCAATCTCGCGCGTGAGCATGCGCCCAGCAGCCTCCGTGAGCGCCGCGACCTCGGGAACAGGCCGCACTCGGGCAAGCAACATCGTGAATAGGCTGGGGGTCAGTGTTACTGGTGTGCCGTTGTGATCTGGATCGATCTGGGCGTACGCGGGGGACAGTCGCTTGTCGTAAGTGATGACAAAAGCACCCGGCCATACGGTATCCCGGTTCTCGCGGCGAAAGCGACGTCGGTGTCGGTAAACAAGCGTTAGGGTGTGCGCGTCACGCTCGATAGCTTGAGGAGCCCTCCGGCGGCCGTCAGATGCCAGCACCCCCGCAAGAGCGGCACGGAAGCCTGCCACCTGGTCCCTGTCTGCGTTTCCGTGCGGTCGCACCTCTACGCCCAGGGCCGCGAGCCTCCTCCGTAGCTGATGGGTCTGGGCGGCAAAGTCCGACCAGCTCAAAACGAGTTCGTCGGCGCGAGCCCGCGCGTAGACCATTATGACGTCGTCGTACTCTGCGAGTGCGATGTAGGCGGCTCTCTGATGCGGATCCGAAAGCAGTGGTTCGTCGGCTAACGCGGTGTCGGCGGTCGCATCGACTACGTCTTGAAGCTCCTCTAGGTAGTGCTCCAGCAGTAAAACGCTGACCCCGGCGTCACGGGAGGCCGTAAGCATCTCCTCGAGCGGATCTCGTGATTCTTGGCCAGACAGGAGAGCAAGAAGAACAGGCGTG
The DNA here is from genome assembly GCA_963759255.1 of uncultured Actinomycetota bacterium. Classification (GTDB taxonomy): domain Bacteria; phylum Actinomycetota; class Actinomycetes; order Actinomycetales; family JBBAYJ01; genus Aquipuribacter. Next base: position 2,080,664 of record CAVWYQ010000002.1, on the reverse strand, counting down.
TCAAGAAGGGCCTCCTGACCCGTCAGTGGCCCCAGGATCTGGCTTTCAGTCGCCGCGTCTAATCGCGCAAGATGACCGTGGAGGACGGCTGACGTGGCGATGTTGCTAAGTAGTACGATCCCAAAGGGGTCTGCTGGATCCAGTGTTGCGAGTGCTGTGGCCGCCAGAAACTCTCCGACATCTTCCCTTACATCATCGGCGATGGTCCCAAGAACCACGGTACGGTCGAACGTCTTGGGTCGGATACTTGCAGTGGAGATGTCGACCCCGCCGAGGAACGCGTCTTCAGCAGCGATAACGCCTGCGGTTAGCGATGAGGTGAGCCGGTCCACCCAAAGGGACGCCTCAGCTTCGGTACAGGGGCGAAAGTCAGACTGCGCCCGTCGCTGCATTTCCGTTACTGCTCGGCGTCGCAGGTCTGCTGCCCACGCTCGTGAAGTGTCAGCCTCGGCGCTGCCGGCCTCATCGAGCCTCCACAGCTCGCCCTCTAGGCCGTCCGTGCGAAGGAACAGACGGTGGCTCCTGCACCCAAGCTCGAGCGCAGACCGGACGTCTACTTCAGTTGTTCCAGCAGCCGGCCAAGCTGCGCGGACAGCCTCGGCTACCGCTTTCGTCGCTACCGGGCCGGTGGCCAAGACTTCGACGATCGTGGACAGTAGCAGGTCAAGACGTGTCGCCTCCCGCTGTCCGCTGAGTACGACATGAGCCGCCGCGATCGCGGCTAGCGGCGCGGGGCCCATGAACTCTTCGTCGCCCAGCCCATCGATCGCCGGCTGCACTTCCCCCTGTGACATTGAAATGTGGACCCCCGTCTAATCTGCTTCCAAGCGGTGTGACCCTATGCTTGCAGACTGTTGCCAGCCTGGGGGTTTCTGTCCGCCTATGTAAGCCCGTCAGAATGCACCGGCTGAGGGGCAGGTGTGCTGCGGGGCCCGGCCCCGTAGCGGTGTTGGACAGGCTCGCTGGCATGGCCGAGATGCTGATGGTGCGGTCGTAGCCGGTGAGGCCAGCGTCGCGGACCTCGTCGCCCAGCAGCCGGTAGCCGTACTCGGGGTCGTCGCCCTTAGCGTCGATCAGCTGCCGTCTGGGTGGTTCTTGGCCTGCGCATGCAAGGTGCGCCGATGTGTGCTGTGCGAGATCGGCTGCGAGCGGAGGGGTACCCGAACAGGGTGGGGCGTGTCGGCGTGTGGCACGACCGCAACACCGCGGCAGTTTGCCGGCGGACCCGTTGGGCTGCGCGGGACCCGGGCACGGTGACTGAGCGACGTGGCTGGCCCGAGGCGGCTCACCAGCCGGGGTAGCGCCCCACCAGAAGGGGTTGGGGGCCTCGCTGTAGCCGGTGCCACCGGGGCGAACGCTCAGTTGGGCGACCAGGTCCCTGGCAAGGGTGTCGAGCACCCTGGTCAGCTCGTGGCGGCTCGCGAGCATAACCCGCAACGCTTCGACGGGCCACCAGGCTCAACTACGAAGAGCCCGTTTGCCGCTCAGAGCAGGGACGCTACTCAGGCATGACGAGGTCTTGCGTGCGCGCTCGACCGCGTCTAACGGCTCCAACTCGCTACATATCAGCTGTCAAGCAGGTCGGGCGCCAACACCCTCAGCTGATCCCTGATGGCGTGCCAAAGCTTTCGCCGACCCAGCTCGTCGTTCTCATAGAAGATCGTGGCCTGGTCCCGCGTGTCGAAGGGCAGATCCGTGCCGTCCTCGGCCAGGAAGATCGTCTTCTTCGACCAACCGTGAGCCAGACCCGCCTCGTAGAAGACGTTCGGGTTGCGACCTGTGAAGTCACACAGGACGACATCAGCGTGGAAGATCAATGAGGCGATCTTGTCGATGATGCGCCGGCTGCCCAGATCGGTGTCGGCCCGCTCGCAATAGATCCGGGTGCGGGTGAGCTCCTGGTCGAGCTTCTCGTACACCGGCATGAGCTCCGGGATGTTGAACGGCATCATCACGCAGACCAGTCGGTCGTGCGCCCGAGCGGTGATGTTGAAGAGCTCGGGTTCTTCGGAGGGGGCCTGGGCGACAATGGGTGGCACCAGGTCCGGGCCGAGCAGCTCGAACATGTCTTCCTCGCGCGCAACCATCCGCGTCCGGTGCCAGCCGTTCGGCCCGAAGCCAAAGACAGGGTCCAGCTCGTACAGCCGAGTGGTGGGGACCGGCTGGAACGCCGGGTAGGGCGCGAAGGTGTAGCGCACCTGGCGGTCATCGACCCGCAGCCGGGTGAACCTGCCGGCGTGCGCGTACTCCGTCTGCTGCTTCTGCACGTGCTCGGGCATCCACAGCACGGGACAGGAGACCAGGTAGGCCTCAAGGTCTTCGTCCGACAGCTGCGCGAGGCGGGCGTGGAGGCGAGAAGACGTGCCCTCGAGCAGCCGCTTCCTCTCCATATCTCCACTGAACCCAGTGGTGACGTCCTCGCCACTGCCCCTGCTGTCGACCACGATCGTGAACACATAACCCCCCGGGGCGCCGTCGAGTTTCCGAACCGGAACCTAGGTGGGACAGAGGGGACGAGCAACCCGGTGAGTAAGGAAAGTCGGCCCGCCCGAGCCTCGTGGACCATCCCGGTCACGTCGTAGCCGGGCGAGACGTCGCAGACGCAGTCCTCGATCTACCGGCGCAGGCGCCCGGGGGCAGACGGGTAGTCCCTGCAGCAGGGGGCCTGCTCGTACTCCTTGATGAGCTCGGCGGTGACGGCGCCCTCGTGGGCGTAGGCGGCGTCGTCGACCCGGTGCGACATGGCGGTCGGGACCAATGCCACAGGCGCACGGGTCGGAACCGCCCATTCCCATGACGGCCCCGTTCCAAAGGCGGCGGACCCGCGTTCCAGTCGAGCCCCGCCCGCGTCTCAGGATCGAGGAACCCTCGGTCCGCACGGATGCACGAAACCGCAGGTCAAGCGGGTTTGTTCCATGTCCCAGAGGCCCGGCACATGGAAGCAAGCCTGGCAACGAGCCAGGGACCGACTCGGGTAACACCCAGGGCTGCGTACCCGCCGACGAGGGTACCGCCGGACCGCCCGACCCGCCGCGACCAGCACATTGGTTGCGCCCCCCGAGCAGGTGCCAGCGTCGCCGGGGGCGAGCAGGACGGCTTGGTCGAGACGGGAGTCGCCGGGGTGCGGCGGCGACGGGCTCAAGTGCAGGTGGTGGGCTGTCGAGGCCTGCTAGCAGCGGCTGCCTCCGGTGGTCCCCACGCGAGGAGCCACAGCGGTGAAGAGCAGTGTCGGGTGGCGGCGGACGTCCAGGTGCTCGGCCGCGCTGGGCGGCCTCGCGGTGATCGTCCTCACCAGCACGATGGCCGCCTCCGCCGCGGTCGCGGGCACCGCAGGGGACCCCGCCCCGAGCGACGAGCACGTCCAGCCCGCCACCGAGGCCGCGGTCGAGGGGGCGGCCGTCGACCAGCCCGCAGCCACCGATGTGGCCGCGCCGGAGCCGGTCCAGGCAGCACCCGTGCCCGCTGAGGTCGCCGTGTCGCCGGCCGTCCAGGACGCCGACCCCTTGAGCACCGAGGCGCTCCTCCCCAGGGACGTGGTCGGACCGGTGCCGGCCGCACCGGTGCCCGGTGACGCGGCTCCCGCCGAGGGGACCGAGTTGGCGCACACCGACGTCGTCCTGGCCGCCGCCCCCGCCGCCGTGGCGGGCGTCTCGGCCCACACCGACTACACCCTCGGCACGCTGGAGGTGGACTGGGTCGTCACCGACCCGGTGGACGCGAGCGTGACCGCGTACCTCGTGACCATCGACGGCACGTCCTACTCGACGCAGGCTCCGGCCTCCGCCAGGCACGTCACCTTCGGCGAGCTGACCCTTGCCGCCGGGACCTACGACGTGTCGGTCGTGGCCCGGAACCCTGACGGCGACAGCGCCGCCACCACGGCCCAGGACGTGGCCGTGGCCGCCCTCGCCCCCAGCGCGCCGCGGGACCTCGCGGCCTCCGAGACGACTCCTGGCGATGTCACCTTCACCTGGGGCACGCCTACGGGCAGCGGCACCAGCGACCTCGACCTCTACGTCATGTCGCTGGAGCGGCCCGGCGGGGACCCGGTGATCTTCAACCTCGGGCCGCAGGCCACGGAGGCCACCGTGTGGCTCGACGCGGCCACCTACACGGTCCGGCTCAGGGCGCGGAACCAGGAGTACCTGTGGGGGCCCCCCAGCGAGATCTCCTACACCGTCGTGCCGGCGCCTCCGACGGCTCCGCGGGACGTGGAGGTGAGCCAGTTCCAGTACACCCCGGGTGACATCGACGTGGCCTGGACCGAACCTGCGCTCGCCGGGACGTCAAACATCACCAGGTACACCGTCACCCTCACCGGCGCCGGCCTCGTCCTCACCCAGGACATCGGCGCCGTGGGCAACAACCGGACCACCTTCCCGGACCTACCCGCGGGCACCTACACCGCCACCGTGACCGCCACCAACCTCGAGGACCTCACCAGCCCGGCCGGTACCAGCCAGCCGATCGAGGTGCTCGCCGTCGCCCCCAGCGCACCGGAGGCCGTCGAGGTCCACGTCGACGGCCCGCGCGAGGTGTCCGTGTCGTGGCAGCCCCCCACGGACACCGGCACCTCCGCCGTCGACTACTACGAGGTCTACCTCCTGCACGGCTACAGCGGCACCCGCACACCCGTGCAGCGGTTCACCGGGACGGACGGGGCCAGCTTCACCGGCCTGCGCTACGGCACCTACTACGCCCACGTCTACGCGGTGAACCACGACGGCCTGACCGGTGAGGACGGCGTCTCCGCCTGGTTCGACGTCGAACGGGTCGCCCCCACCACGCCCCGCCAGGTCGTCGCCGTCCTCAGCGACCCCACCGAGATCACCGCCACCTGGACCGCGCCGGTCGATCCGGGGACCTCCGACATCGCCCGGTACGTCGTCACCCTCACCGGCACCGTCGACCCGGCCGGCGCCGCAGGCCTTGCCGCCGCCTCCGACCTGAGCACCGTGGTCGTGCCGGCCGGTGACCCCCTCACCGCCACCTTCGGCGGCGTCGCCCCCGGCACGTACGCCGTCACCGTCACCGCCACCAACCTGGACGGGGCCACCAGCACCGTCGCCGCCTCCGGCACCCTCACCGTCGCGCCCGCACCCACGACCCCGCAGGGCAGGGCCCCCAGCGTCCCCCGCAACCTGGTCGTCAGCCAGACCGGCCCCCGCCAGGTGACCGTCCGCTTCGACGCCGTCGCCGACCCCGGCGACTCCCCGGTCACCGGCTACAGCATCGGCGTCAGCAGCTCGACCGCCGCCGGCGGCGACCTCTACCCCGCCGCCACCCGCTCCCACGTCTTCGACGACGTCGACCCGGACACCTACCAGCTCGCGGTCCGGGCGTTCAACGGCGTCGGTGGCGGTCCCTTCGCCGAGGCCACCGTGGTGGTCCGCGCCGACTGGACGCCCCCGGGCCTCGCCCCCGTGGTCGCGTCCCCGGTCTCCGTCCCCTCCGCGGCCCCCGCCGTCCGGGCCTCCAGCACCAGCGGAGGCCCGGGCGTCGCGGCAGCACCGCCCGTCGGGACCCTGGCCCGTACCGGCACCGACGCCGGCACGACCGCCCTGGGGGCCCTCGTGCTGGTCGGCCTCGGTGCCACCGGCCTCCTGGCCACCCGGCGCCGCCGGCCCTGCTGACCTCCACCCCTGCTGACCTCCACCCCTGCACCTGAGGACCCCTCGACCCTCGGGGCACGCCGCTGCACACCCCTGCAGGTCACCTTCGCGGCCTGGGCGGCGGGCTCAGCCGGACCCGTCGGAGCCGATCACCTCGCGCTGCGACGGGGCCAGGGTGGTCGGCGCCGACAGCCGGCGGTTCAGGCTGAACACGCGACCGAGCACCGGCATGAGGACGAGGTTCACCCCGTGCAGCACGCCCATGACCAGCAGGATGCCGCCGATCCGCACGGCCGTGTCCTGCAGCTGGATGGGGGTGACCGTGGTGGCCCACACAGGCTCCCGCTGGAAGTGCACCGTGAACAGGATGTACGCGGTGAAGATCAGGTAGTAGACGATGTCGGCCAGCACCAGGTAGCTCTTGCCGGTCAAGGGGTTGTCGTGGAACACGTCGGCGGCGTAGGCGCGACCGAACCGCTTGATGAACGGCCCCAGCCACAGGGCCAACGCGACCAGCACGGTCACGGTCGCCAGCTCCAGCACCCACCAGCTCACAGCATCTCCTCGCATCGGTCGGATCCGGGTCAGGTCGAACGGGGCGCCGGTCACCGTGCTCACGACGGTGAGCACGACCGCAGCCAGCCCCACCAGGGCGGCAGCGACGCCCAGCAGGCGGCGGCGGCCCCGCCGCCGACGGTCGCCGGCGACCACGTCGCGGACGCGCGGCAGCAGGTCCTCGTGCGGGTGCACGGGAGCGGCCTGCTCGTCCAGGGCGGCGCGGAGCCGCTGCTCGAGGTCGCTCATCGGGCTCCTCCCGGGCGTCGTGCCGACGGGGTGCGGGTGGGCGCGAGGGTCTGCTCGAGCGTGAGCATCCCGCGGCGCAGGTGCGTCTTGACCGAGTTGGGCGAGATGCCGAGCGTGGCGGCGATCTCGGGCGGGCCGAGCTCCAGGTAGTAGCGCAGCACGACGCAGTCCCGCTGCCGCCGGGGGAGCGCGGCCAGGGCGGCGACGACCTCCCGGGACTGCTCGCGGCCGGTGACGACGTCCTCGGGCAGGTCGGCGGCGACGTCGGCCGGTGGTCGGTGCCGCAGCGACATCAGCCCGCGACGGTTGTGGTCCCGGCACAGGTTCAGCACGATGGCCCGGAGGTACGCGGTCTGCGCGGCGGGCTCGCGTACCCGGTGCATCGACCGTGACAGCCGGATGAACGCCTCCTGCACCAGGTCCTCCGCGGCGGCCCTGTCCTGGACGAAGAAGCGGGCGAGCCGGACCAGGCCCAGGGCGTGGGCCTCGTACAGCCCGGTCAGCACGTCGTCGGCGGAGGCGGTCCGGTCACCGACCGGGCCGGGCCCGCCCGGAGCCGTCGGCACGGCGTCGCCGCGCCGGGTGCGCGGCTGCACCTCGACGTCGACGTACGGCTGGTCGCCGACCACGGTCATGTCCTCCATCACTGCCAGGACGAACGAGTCTGGCCCCGGGGTGACAGGTGCGTCAGGTGGTTGTCGTCACACCGTGCCACGTCACCCGGCCCGCCGGTCCCGTCCGTCGTCTCTGGTGGCGGCCGACGGCCGGAGACAGGAGCAGGGACATGGCAGGCGACATGGCAGATCAGCCGGGAGACCGGACCGGTCGGGCTGGTCGGTCGGGGGCTGGGCGGTCGGGCGGATGGCGCCTGGTGGCGTACGGGCTGCTGGGCGGGGTGGCCTGGGGCGTGGCCGCGCGCGGGTGGATGCGCTACATCAGCGACAACCCCGAGTTCAGCTGGTCCGGGACGTTGCTGATCCTGGGCTGGGCCGCCCTGGCCGGGACGGCGTTTGCGGGGGTCGAGCTGCTGCGTCGGCGCGGGGCCCGGCTGTGGCGTCTGCTTGTGGCAGTCCCCGCGCTCGGCATGTTCGCCAGCCCGGGCGTGCTCATGGCGCCCACGGCGGTGATGTGGGGGCTGGCCGTCACCGGCCGCGGCGGCCGGTGGGTCCGGCTGCCGGCCGCCCTCCTGGGTCTCGTCCCGCCGGTCGCGATGGTGGCGGCCGAGGGTGGGCCGTCGGCGTTCCCGCACTCACCGGTGCTGTCGCTGGCCGGGTACCTGCTGCTGTGCGGGGGGCTGGCGCTGGGGTGGTCGACGGTGTGGCGGCGGCGCGTGCCCGGGGTGGCCGGGCCGGGTGCGCCGGTCGGCGTCGGCGCCTCCGCCGCCGTCCCCGCCGCTGTCGGGGCTCCCGTCTAGTCTCCGGGCCTCACCGTGTCCAGGAGGGCCCAGCCATGAGCGAGCGCGACGACATCCTCGAGAGCCTGCGCACCCACCGGGCGTTCCTTCGCCGGACCGTCCACGGCCTCACCGACGCGCAGGCGACGCGCCGCACCACGCCCAGCGAGCTCAGCCTGGCCGGGGTGCTCAAGCACGTGGCCGTCACGGAGTCGCAGTGGGTCGACTTCATCGAGCAGGGGACCAGCTCCATGGAGGTCGGCCCCGACGAGGCCGCCGAGCACGAGAACAGCTTCCGGCTGCTCGACGGCGAGACGCTCGACGGCGTCCTCGCGAGGTACGAGCAGGTCGCCCGGCGCACCGACGACCTGGTCCGGTCCATCCCGGACCTCGACGCCTCCCACGCCCTCCCGGAGGCTCCGTGGTTCACCCCGGGCGCCCGGCGCAGCGCCCGCCGGGTCCTGCTGCACATCGTCGGGGAGACGGCCCAGCACGCCGGGCACGCCGACATCATCCGCGAGGCGCTGGACGGGCAGAAGACGATGGGCTGACGGGCGGCTCGGCGGCCCGGCGGAGCCGGTCCATGACGGCACGGCCCACCCCGTGCTCGGGCACCGCCTCCACGACCACCACGTCCACCGGCGCGTCCTCGGCCTCGCGGAGGACGGCGTAGAGCCGGCGGCCGAGGTCCTCGGCACCGTCGACCGACGCGAGGTGGAGGACACCGTCAGGTGCCTGTGACGGACCGACGAGCGCGACCCGCCGGCCCTCGGCGGCCAGCCCCGCCGCGGTCGCTGCACCTTCCCCGACTGCGGCGACCACGACCCGGCACCGAGGTGCGTAGTGGCGGTGACGCGTGCCCGGAGAGGCGCCGAGCTGCGCAGCCGTCCCGGTCTCCGCCCCGAGCTCGGCGGCCGTGATGGACCCCTCGCGCAGGACGACCGGCACGGGCCCGCGGGCGTCGACGACCGTGGACTCCAGGCCCAGCGCGCACGGGCCGCCGTCGAGCACCATGTCGACGGTGTCGCCCAGGTCGGCGCGCACGTGCGCCGCGGTCGTCGGCGAGGGGCGACCGGACCGGTTCGCGCTGGGCGCCGCCACCGGGACCCCGGCCGCCTGCAGCAGCTCCAGGGCCAGCGGGTGCGCGGGCACCCGGACGGCGATCGTGCCGCGGCCGCCGCGGGTGACGGCCGGGACCTCGGGGCGGGCGTCCAGGACCAGGGTCAGCGGTCCGGGCCAGTACCGCTCGGCGAGCCGGCGGGCGGTCGACGTCATCGACACCGCCACCGCGTCCACCGCGTCGGTGGAGGCGACGTGGACGATGAGGGGGTTGTCGGCCGGTCGGCCCTTGACCTCGAACACCCGGCGGACCGCCCGCTCGTCGAGCGCGTGGGCGCCGAGCCCGTAGACCGTCTCGGTCGGGAAGGCGACGAGCCCGCCCGCCCGCAGCAGGGCGGCGGCCGCGGCGATGTCCACGGTCACGACGCTACTGGCCCGGCGGTGCGGGTCCCGGTCGCTGGGCTGGCCACCGCGCCCCGCCGAGCAGCCGTGACTAGCCTCGGGACCCCGTCCGCCCGACAAGCGAGGACCCTCATGGAACGACTCACCATCGGCGTGGTCGGCACCACCCGGAAGCCGGACGAGCGCCGCCGTCCCATCCATCCCGCCCACCTGGACCGGATCGAGGAGCAGGTGCGGGCCCACCTGCTCGTGGAGCGCGGCTACGGCGAGCAGTTCGGCGTCCCCGACGACGCCATCGCCCAGCACGTCGCGGGCGTCGTGGACCGCGACGAGCTCCTCGAACGGGCCGACGTGGTGCTGCTGCCCAAGCCGGTGGCGGCCGACGTCGCCGAGATGCGGGACGGGCAGGTGCTCTGGGGCTGGCCGCACCTGGTGCAGGACCCGGAGCTCACCCAGCTCGCGATCGACAGACGGCTCTCGGTGATCGCCTGGGAGGCGATGAACCACTGGAACGCCGACGGCTCCTTCTCGCTGCACGTGTTCCACCTCAACAACGAGATCGCCGGGTACGCCTCGGTCATCCACGCCCTGCAGCTGCGCGGCGCCTCGGGCCACTACGGCCGGCCGCTGCGGGCCGCGGTCATCTCCTTCGGGTCCACCGCACGCGGAGCGGTCCGGGCCCTGAACGCCATGGGCATCCACGACGTGGACGTCCTCACCCGGCGCGAGAGCGCCGCCGTGGCGGCCCCGTTCAGCGGCACGGTCATGGGGCACTTCGAGCGGCTCGAGGACGACCCGCGCCACACGCACGTGCTGCACCCGTCCGGCCCGCAGGACACCGCGGCCTTCCTCGCCGAGCACGACGTGGTCGTCAACTGCCTGCTCCAGGACACCGACGCCCCGCTGGTGTTCGTCGAGGACCCGGGCAGCCTCGCGCCGGGCACGATCGTCGTGGACGTGTCGGTGGACGCGGGCATGGGCTTCTCGTGGGCGAGGCCGACCAGCTTCGCCGAGCCGATGGTCGAGGTGGGGGACCGGGTGCACTACTACGCCGTGGACCACACGCCGTCGCTGTACTGGGAGTCCGCCACGTGGACGATCAGCGAGGCGCTGCTGCCCTACCTCGACGTGGTGCAGCGGGGTCCGGCGGCCTGGGCGGACAGCGCGACGGTGGCCCGCGCCGTGGAGATCGAGCGGGGTGAGGTCCGCAACGAGCGGATCCTCGCCTTCCAGGGCCGGGCGGCGACGTACCCCCACGACGTCGCGCCAGGCTGACCCAGCACGCGCGGTGCGAGCAGGGGTGGCCGGGACGCGACCACCGACGAGGTGCCGCACTCGGACGGCCCGAATTGTCCAACCCCCGGCGCCTCGGGATGCTGTCGGGCATGGACCCTGAGACCCCGGGGGCGACGAGCTCCGCCAACCCGACCGGCTACCGGGACGTCCCCATCGGCAGCTACGGCTTCCTCAGCGACGGCGAGGTGTCGGCCCTGGTCGCGCCCGGGGGCTCCATCGACTGGATGTGCGTGCCGCGGTTCGACTCCCCGAGCGTGTTCGGGCGGCTGCTCGGCCGCCTCGCCGGCTCGTTCCGGGTGGCCCCGGCCGACACCAACGTGCCCGCGGCCCGCCGCTACCTGCCGGGCACGATGATCCTGGAGACCAGCTGGGGCACCGACTCCGGCTGGGTGATCGTGCGGGACGCCCTGCTCGTCGGGCCCTGGCACCACGAGGAGGAACGCTCGCGCACCTACCGGCGCACCCCCACCGACTACGCCGCGGAGCACATCCTGCTGCGGACGGTGCGGTGCGTGTCCGGCGAGGCGCAGGTCATCCTCGAGTGCGAGCCGGTGCTCGACTACGGCCGGCGGGACGCCGCCTGGGCCTACACCGGGGACACCTACCACCAGGCCGCGGTGAGCGTCGACGACGTGCCCGCCCACCTCGTCCTGACCTCGGACATCCGGCTGGGCTTCGAGGGTGGCCGCGCCACCGGCCGGACGCTGCTCAAGGCCGGCGACCAGCGCTACGTCGCGCTGTCGTGGAACGGCGCACCCCCGCCGGAGGACTACGCCGAGGCCAAGGCCAAGCAGGTGTGGACCGCCCACCACTGGCAGCGCTGGCTGGCGCGCGGTGAGTTCCCGGACCACCCCTGGCGCAGCTTCCTGCAGCGCAGCGCGCTGACCCTCAAGGGGCTCACCTACGCCCCGACGGGGGCCATCGCCGCAGCGGGCACCACCTCGCTGCCGGAGTCCCTGGGTGGCAGCCGCAACTACGACTACCGGTTCACGTGGATCCGTGACGCCACCTTCGCGCTGTGGGGGCTCTACTCGCTCGGGTTCGACTGGGAGGCGCTGGACTTCTTCGCGTTCATCGCCGACATCGCGAGCGACGACGAGAACCTGCAGATCATGTACGGCATCGGGGGTGAGCGGGAGCTCCCCGAGGTCGAGCTCGACCACCTGCCCGGCTACGCGCAGTCGCGCCCGGTCCGGATCGGCAACGCCGCCTACTGCCAGACGCAGCACGACGTCTGGGGGGCGCTGCTGGACTCGGTCTACCTGCACGCCAAGAAGGCCGACCACCTGGACAACCGGGTGTGGCCGATGCTCGAGCTGCAGGTCGAGCAGGCCCTCAAGCACTGGCGGGAGCCCGACGCCGGCATCTGGGAGGTCCGCGGCCCGCTGCGGCACTTCACCTCCTCCAAGATCATGTGCTGGGTCGCCGCCGACCGTGGCGCCCGGCTGGCCGAGATGTTCACCGAGCACGGCAAGGCGAAGGAGTGGGCGCAGGCGGCGGAGGAGATCAAGGCCGACATCCTGGAGCACGGGGTCGACGACCGGGGCGTCCTCACCCAGCACTACGACACCACGGCCCTGGACGCGTCGCTGCTGCTGGCCCCCCTGCTGCGCTTCCTCCCGGCCGACGACCCGCGGATCAGGGCCACGGTCCTGGCGATCGCCGACGAGCTCACGGTGGACGGGCTGGTGCTCCGCTACCGCGTGCACGAGACCGACGACGGGTTCGTGGGCGAGGAGGGCACGTTCACGATCTGCTCGTTCTGGCTGGTGTCCGCGCTGTGCGAGATCGGGGAGTACGAACGCGGCCGCGACCTGTGCGGCAAGCTGCTCTCCTTCGCTGGCCCGCTCGAGCTCTACGCGGAGGAGATCGACACCCACACCGGTCAGCACCTGGGCAACTTCCCCCAGGCGTTCACCCACCTCGCGCTCATCAACGCGGTCCAGCACGTCATCACGCTGGAGGAGCGGCTGGGTCGTTGACCGGGCCGGTGGTCAGTGCCCCACGTGCGGGCCGACGGGAACGCCACCGGCATGGCCGACCGTGGGGCCCACGGCGCTCAGCACCACCGCGGCCGCGGCCACCGCCAGGGTCCACGGGACCAGGCGTCGCTCGGGCACCACCCCCCGCCGCTCGAGGACGAGGAGCACCGTCGCGGCGGCGAGGACCAGCAGCCCGCCCTGGGCCATCACGGCCAGCATCACCGCCCAGGTCGTCGCGACGCAGCGGCCGGCCATCTGCACGCCAGCCACGACGCAGTCGCGGTCCGCCCGCCAGCCCGCGAGCGCGAGCGGCCGCCCCGCCCCGCACCGGCGCAGGCGGCGCAGGTGGCCCTCGGTCCCCGCCACCACCACGGCGACGGCCCCGGTGACCGCCACCAGGGGCAGCGCACCGACCCAGGGCCGGACCGCGTGCAGACCCGTCATGATCACCGCGCCCACGACGCTCCACACGGCCAGGTAGCCGGTCAGGTAGCCCACCACCGCCCGGTACCGCCGCGACCACAGGCTGGACACGGCCAGGTGGTGGACCTGGTCGGTGACCAGCGGCGCCATCATCGCCGCGGCCATCAGGGCCGCGTGGGCGAGCAGGCCCGCACCCGCCCGGTGCGTCCCCACCCACAGCGCCGACGGCTCACCCGTCGCCAGGGCAGCCAGCCCCAGCCAGCCGACGGTCGCGACGGCCACCGCCACCCACTCCGGGTGGTGCCAGTGGACCCGGACCAGGGGGACGGTCGCCGTGGACACCGCGAGCCCTAGGCGTAGAACACGCTGACGCGGCCGACCTTCACGTCGCCGGCGGCGACGGCGCCGGTGGCGTCCGGGACCGGGACGAAGGTGACGTCCAGCGTGGTGGGGTCCCAGTGCCCGGCCGAGGCCAGCGCGCGCGCGACCCGCGTGATGTCGAACGTGGCGCTGCGGCCGGTGCCGCTGTGCCGGGCGTCGCGCCGGGAGGTCTCGACCACCCCGAACATCGACACCACGCCGGCCTTGCGGTCGGAGAAGTCGACGGGCCGCCCCCCGGGGGGGACGTTGACGTAGACGGTCACCGCGCTGGCGTGGACCACCGTGCCGGTGATGTTCTCCAGGCGCAGGTACACCGTGACCCCGCGCGGGATCCCGGCGCTCTCCTCCAGGCGCGGGGCGGAGGGTCCGGACGGGCGTCCCAGCCGCACCCGTGCCGTCGTGGCCCGGGGCCCCAGGGGCGTCTCCTCCTCTGTCGCGCCGACCAGCTCGGGAGGACGGCCCTCGTCCTGCGGCTCCTCCGGGTCCTGCGGCGGCCCGGACCACTCCTGCTCCGCCTCGGGGGTCGGGACGACCGGCATGTCCGAGTACCGGTACCCCAGCGGCTGCTGACGGGGGTCGAGCAGCTGACGCGTCCGGATCCTGGTCTCCGCCGCGGGCGTGCCGAACCGCCACTCGGCGTCCAGCCAGGCGGCTGCCGTGGGGTTGCTGCGGCCCCCGCGGGTGCGCAGCCACGCCTCCCACAGCCGGTCGACGTTGGCGTGGTGGAGCCAGAAGATCGGGTCCTGGGCCGCCGTCTCGAACAGCGACATGAGCCCCGCGCCGGACCCGCTGCCGCCGACGGCCATGTGCACGTTGCCGTGCGGCACGTTCTCCAGGGCCCCGGCCTCCGACCCGGCTGCACCCGTGTGCGACCCCACCGGGGCCCGGGTGCCCCCGAAGCCGCTGCCGAACCCGAGGGCCGGCGTGAACGCCTGGCGGGTGAACATCTCCGTGGTGCTCACGTCGCGGGTCATGCTCGCGCCCCCGTTGACCCCCGGCCCCCGCTGCGGGACGAGGAGCGGGTTCGCCGTGCCGTCGGGCAGCGTCGCGGCGCGGAAGGCAGGCGGCAGCCTGAGGACGTCCGGGCGGCTGGTGTCGCTGTAGTTCCAGAACGGCAGGGCCCAGTCGGCCGGGCCGCCCAGCGTGGCGACCTCCTCCCGGAGGAACCCCTCGACGTGGTGCAGGTAGGCCCGGTGCCAGGGCAGGAAGTGCCAGCTGAAGTGCTCGCACTGGTTCCACCGCGCACCGGCGGGCCACTGCGACCGGTCGGTGAAGGTGCCGTGGGTCTCGGCCAGGTGACGCCACGACCGGGGGTCGGCGAAGGGGGCGGCGTCGCGGGCCTTCAGCGCCCGGACCGCCCGGGCGTACCAGAGGATCGTCGGGTGCCACGTGCTGGAGGCGCTCAGGGTCCACACGTCCTCCCGGACCCGCACCGCGGACGGTCCGGGGGTGGGCGTGGGGGTCGGCGTCGGCGTCGGCGTGGGGGTCGGGACCGGGGTGGTCGACAGGGCCAGCAGCTCCGGCCACGTCTTGTCCCCGATCTTCCCGTCGCGGACCAGGCCGCGGCAGGCCTGGAACATCAGGGTCGCCTTCTCGGTCCCCTCGCCGAACGAGCAGTCGACCGTGAGCGGGTCCTGCCCGATGGCCCCCAGCCGGGCCCGAAGCGTGGCGATGTACTGCCGGGTGGCGGTGCTGGTGTCGGTGCAGCTGTCGATCCCGGACCGCTGCTGGGCGAGGTAGGTGTTGAGCAGGCCCTGCGCCCGCCCGACCCACGGGTTGCGGGAGCGCAGGGTGCCGCTGCCCCGGTACACCAGGACCGGTGGGCCGCTGACGGGACCTCCGCACCCGGGCACGGCCTCCGCCTCGCCGGCCGCGGCGGACGGCCGGTCCGCGGGCGAGCCCCACCGGCTGGCCCCGTCCTGGTCCAGCAGCCCCTCCACGGGGGTCTCGAACGGGGACTCCGGCCACCCACCCGGCTCCGACCACCGGCTCTCACCGGTCCACGGCACCTCGCCGGGCTCTCCCGCGGGGCTGGCCCAGGGCGTCTCGAGGTCCGTCATGGCCGGCCCCGCTCACCGGGTGGCCACGACGGCGGACCCGCCGCGTGCCACCGTGATGGGCACGGCCCGCTGCTTGAGGTCGTGCCCCGAGGCGGCGGCCCACTCGGTGATGACCCGACGCACCTCGGCCCCGAGCGGGCGCTGGCCGGGGGGCAGCGGAGGTGTGCCGCCGGGCGCGGACGTCTGGTACAGCAGCCACGACTGGCCGTTGCCCGTCACCCACCCGGCCTCCAGCGCCCGCAGCAGCAGCGACAGCTCGGTGGCCATCGAGAAGAACGACGAGGCCCGGGAGTGCGGGGCCAGCCGGACCCGCTCCCCGATCACGCGCAACCGGTCCGCGGAGCTCGTGGCGTCGGCGCGCAGGTCCTGCACCACCGAGGTGTTCGAGCTGACGGTGAGCTCGACCCAGCCCATCGCCGTCGTCGCGGCCAGCTCCTCGCGGCCGAGGATGGCCTGCAGCCGCCGCGACCTGAGCATGAAGCCCAGCTGCTCGGCGAGGCGGAAGATGCGGTCGTCGTCGGTCGTGTTGCCCGCGACCAGGTTGCGCACGTTCTCGATCGCCCGCCAGAGCTCGAACAGCAGCTCCTGGAACACCGCGACGAAGCCGCGGTTGGACGCCTCCGCCTTGTCGAAGGGGTACGGGGCGCCGCCGTCGGTGCCGTGCGCCACGTCCATCCCGAGCAGCCGGAAGTAGGCGTTGCGGCGCACCGCCTCCGCGTCGGGTCGCACGGTGCTCGTCGACAGCCACGCCGGGAACGGGTTGGTGGCACCGAAGAGCAGCGCCTCCGTCGCGTCGAGCCACCGCTGGGTGGCCACGGACGGCACGCCGAGGCCCTCGCCGCTGCGGAAGGCCCTCACGACGCGGGCGAGGATCTGCGGCGCGCGGGTGTTCTCGATGGCGTAGGCGTAGCCGAGGTGGTCCCAGGCGGGCTGGTCCGGCATCGGGACGGCAGCGAACTCGCCGGTGGCGAACAGGGCCTGTCGAGCCGGTCCGGCCGGGACCACGCCGCCGCCCTGCGCCCACAGGTCCGCCGCGTTCCACACCTGCTCCAGCCGCAGGACGAGGTCGAGCGGGTCGGCGGTCAGCACGTCGGCCTGGGCGCCCGCGAGGTCTCCCGTCCCGGCCGCGATCTGCTGCACCAGCTGCGGGATCATCGTCCTGCCTCCTGTCCGGTGGTGCCGTAGCCCCCGTGGCCGTAGCCCCCGGTGTCGTGGCCCCCGGTGTCGTGGCCCCCGGTGTCGTGGCCCCCGGTGTCGTGGCCCCCGGTGCCGTGGCCCCCGGTGCCGTAGCCCCCGGTGTCGTGGTCGTGCGGGTCGGCCTGGCCGATGAACCGGACCGGACCGTCCCACCGGGTCGTCAGGCTCATGAAGTTCAGCTCGCGGCGGTCACCGCCGAGCGAGCGCCGGATCGACCCGAGCGCGGTGGCGACCCCCCGGTCCAGGGGGAGCGCGGTGGACGGCGGGGCGAGCTGGCGCAGCGGGGCGAGCACCTCGGCCACCTCCGACAGGCCACCGGCGATGTCGTCGAGCCCGCCGAGGCTGCCGAGCGCGCTCCACAGCCGCTCGGACTGCTCCGTGCTGCCCTCGCTGAGCCCCCTGATGGACTGCTGCACGCGGTCCAGGGACTGCGCGAGCCCGTCCAGCTGCTCCTCCACCCCGCCCATGCGCTGGTCCAGGCTGGATACGGTCGGCTTGTCCTCGGCCATGGTGCTGTCCTTCCTCGGGTCACGCCGCGCGGGCGGTGTCGGTGAACCAGGTCTCGGCGCGCTCGACCCACCGGCCGGCGCCGTAGGGGTCCTCGGCCTCACGGAGGCCGGCGAGCGCGACGATGCGGATGCCCTCGGCCTGCCGCCAGTGCGGCGAGGTCCACAGGGCCGCGCCCGCGCTGCGCTCCAGCTCGGCGAGGGCGCGGGGGGAGACCCGCTGCGGGTCGACGACGGCGGTCACGGGACGGCCGCCGAAGCCGGGGACGGGCGAGTCGAGGCAGGCCCGCGCGATCCGGTCCATCCGGGCGTGCGACCTGCGCAGCAGCGGCACCGTCGACTCCTCGGCCCGGCTCAGCGGGTTCGCCGTCACGACCGCCTCCTCCAGCCGGTCCCAGGGCCCGCCACCGAAGGCCGCCCGGCACATCGCGACCCCGAGCAGGACCCGGAGCCAGCCGACGGGGTGGGGGTCCCCGAGCGGCCACCGGAGGATCGTGCGGGAGTCGGCGACCACGTCGTGCAGCGCGGCGACCGAGGCGTACCCGGTGAGCGCGAAGGCGTACACGTCCGCGGACACCTCGCTGCTCCACGGCTGCCACATGGAGCGCAGGGCCGGGTCGTCGGCCAGCTCCCGGCCCAGCGCGTCGGCGAGGGCGTCGTTCCAGCCGGTCAGGTGGGCCACCTGGTGGCCGGTCTCGTGGAACAACGACGTCGGCCGGAACAGGTTGTGCCGCACCACCTTGACCGCCGCCACCGGGTTGAC
Source organism: uncultured Actinomycetota bacterium (assembly GCA_963759255.1). Lineage (GTDB taxonomy): Bacteria > Actinomycetota > Actinomycetes > Actinomycetales > JBBAYJ01 > Aquipuribacter. The sequence goes on along the minus strand of CAVWYQ010000002.1, from coordinate 2,062,786 downwards.
CGTGCCGGGGGCCCACAGCCGGATGCCGACCCGGATGATGCTTGCGCCCAGCCCCTCGCCGATGTACGTGAGCACCGGAGGCACGACGATGCCGACCTGTCCGAGGGACGCCGCGACGCTGTCGTGGGCGAGGCGGTCCAGGGTGCCCATCGTCGCGACCAGCCGACGGCTCGTCCGCGAGTTCACCGCCTGGCCGAAGAAGTCGAGCGTCGTCTCGACCTGGAGGTAGCGGCGGCGGAACCGCTCCACCGCGGCCTGGGCGCCCGGCACCGCCGAGGGCTGCGTCCGGGCGGTGCGGACCGCGCCCTCCGCGGCCCGCCCCACCTGGATCAGCTCCGCCACGGTGCGGGCCAGCTGGGTCCGCACCGGCAGGCCGACCGCCTGCTCCACCGACTCCCACGCCGACCGGGACGCGAACGACTCCGCGTCCAGGCAGCCCCGCGCCGAGCCCAGCCAGTGCTGGACCTGCCGCTCGAGGTCGTCGACCAGGGCGGTGCTCACGGCCGGCTCCGGCCCGGCTCGACGCTGACGGTGGCCGCCCCGGCGGGACCGGTGCCGCCGGCGCCCGACAGCCCGGTGACGCGGATGCGCACGGTGACTCCGCAGCGGGCGTCCTGGGCGGCGCGGACGAACTCCTGGCCGCCGGTGCGCGTCCACGCCGACAGCGCCGTGGCGGCCGCCGCCCGGATGCGGCGCCGGAGCCGGGCCCGCTGCGCCGGCGACACCCGGTGGCTGCGGCGGTGCTGCCGCCGGCGGCGGGTACGGGACCGGCGCTCCCACTCCGCCTCCCACTGCGCCTCCCACTCGGCCTCCCACCCCGACTCCCACTCCGAGCGGGCGCCACCGCCGCCGGCCGGGGCCGCCGGGGACGCCGTCCCGTCGGTCGGGGCGCCTGCCGGGATCTGCACGGCGCCGTCGCTGCGCCCGATGGAGCGGCCGGCCGCCCGCAGCGCCGCCATGAGGGCCTTGAGCAGAGCGGGGCTCGCGGCGTCGGAGGTGAGGGCCGCGGCCACCCGCTGGGCGTCGGGCTCGGAGAAGTACAGGGCGATCCTGGCCTCGCCGCGTCGCAGGTCGACCCGCATCCGCCGGTCGCTGGGCGTGTCCGGGGAGCACGACGCCGTCTCGCGCGTGGGTGCCGGCTGGGGCGTGGGCCGCTGGCCCACGGGCTCCAGGTGGAAGAAGCGCTGGCCCACGGAGATCCGGTGCCGGGACTGCAGGAACCGGGACGGTGCGTCCACCCCCAGGCGCGGCTCGCGCAGCAGCGCCGTGGCGTTCGCGCGCGTCAGGGGGTGCAGCTGGCTGGAGGCGCCATGGGTCCCGCTCGGCCCCACGATCCCCTCCAGCCGCGCCAGGGTCGCCAGGGTCGTGCCGGCGCCGGCCTCGAAGACCCGCACCCGGAACCGTCCCGGCAGCGTGAGCCCCTGTGCGCGGAGGGCGGCGTCCAGCGTCACGCCGCCGAAGCTGCGCACCGCCGCGGCCTGCGCCTGCGTCAGCGAGATCTCCGGCGTGCGGGTGAACGTCTTGAACGCGTGCGGGGTGCGGGCGTGCCGGGTGACGAACGCCCCGCCCAGGGACGGGGCCAGCCGCAGGTCGGCCCGCACGAGCGTCGACGGGAAGTTCGCGGCGACCGACTGCTCGAACGCCTCGGCGACCGCCACCTGCAGCAGCCCCTCGTCCTCCAGGACGTGGTCCGGCTGCTCGGCGAGCCGCCGCACGGTGTCCTCCACCGTGGTGGCCAGCATCGCGGGGACGGCCTCGGCCTCCAGCCCCTCGCCCCCGTCGCGCTCCAGGCCGATCACCCGCAGGCCGACGTCGACGACGGCCCGCGACAGCGGCACCGACAGCTTCGGCCCGACCCACCTGCCGATCAGCCTCGCCAGGTACTTCGCGAGGAAGTTGACCACCTTCGTCCGGCCGACGAGCCGCAGGCCGAGCCGCAGCGCCGGCAGGATCGCCGGGATGAACTGCTCCATCGCCGGGCCCATGTCGTCCCCGTCACCGGCGTCGCGAACCCGGTTCATGAACCGCGCACGGGCCGCGGCCAGCTGCTCCAGCTCGGTGCCCATGGGCGGCTCCGGCCCCTCGCCGTGGCCGAACGACTCGCCCTCCTCCAACGACTCCGGCGACAGCAGCGCCCCGGCCACCGCGGCGTCGAAGGACTCGCCCAGCGTCTCCGGGTCCAGGACCTGCACGGGGGAGCCGGCGAAGTCCTCCGACAGCGTCTCCTCCTCGGCCTCGTCCTCGAGCTCGTCGAACGACTCGTCGGCCAGCTCCCCGATCCCGATCTTTGTGGCCAGGTCGCGGGCCGGCTGCTGGAGGGCGGCGGGCAGGCGGCCGATGGCCATCCCCAGGACCCGCTTGAGCAGCGGCTTGATGAGGCTCTTGATCTTCCTGAGGATCGCGCCGAGGAACGGGATCTTGCTGATGACCTTCTTCGCGACCGTGGCGACCTTCCTGACGACCCCCTTGACCTTCTTGAGCAGGCCGCCGAGGAACTGCTCACCGGCCGGGGACACCGTCGCCTGACCGGGGTCGAAGCGCTCGAGGAGCTGCTCCAGCTCCCACTCGGAGACCGACGCCGGGTCGACGTGGCCGACGTGCTCCATGAGCCGCTGCACGCAGCGCTCCGCCTCGGCGACGACCGGCTCCAGGTGCGCCTGGGCGAGGCGCTCGCGCTGGGCCCCGAACGCGTCGGGCTGCTCGCCGTGCAGCTGGACCCCGGCGGCCTCGGAGGTCTCGGCGACGAGCTCGGAGAGGGCCTCGTCGAACGACTCGTCGCGCAGCTCCTCGAAGGTCTCCAGGAACAGCTCGACCTGCTCGTCCTCGGCCTCCAGGCCTGCGGCCCCCCGGTCGCTGAACGGGGTCGGCTCCTCCGTCCACGGCAGGAGCCCGACGGCCTCGGGACCACCCTCGTGGCTCTCGCGGGCGTCGTGGTCGGCGAAGGGGGTCTCGGGGCTCGCGAAGAGCACGGCGCTCGCCTGGGTGTCCGGCATGGGTCCCTCCGCGGTCCGGGGTCGGGGCAACGGTCGTGGTGCTGTGCGTGATGCTGTGCTGCTTGCACCGACCATCGTCCGCGCGAGCCGTACCGCGGCCGTGCCTCCAGCGTGGCCGGGGGGTGGCCGCGGGCGTGGCCCCTCCGTCCCGCCGGCCGGTGCCCTGGTGCCTGCTGCGCGTCCCCGTCACGGCCAGGTGGCGTCGGCCCGTCGTGGAGGTGGCGTCCGAGGCGCGTCCACGCCCCGTCCACGCCCCGTCCGGGCGGCGTGCCGCGTCGTCGGCACCGCGTCCCGGCGTCGTCGGCACCGCGTCCTGGTCGGCCCCGGGCCGGTCCCCGCGTCGCGCCGGCCGGTGTCCTCGCTGGCCAGGGGCATTGCCGTGCTCTGTCGGGTCCGGGATACTGCCGTGGCGTCCACGATCGGTTCGCCGCGTCGATCCGTCCCTTCCCGGGCCGTGAGGGGCCAGCCCTGAGGGGGGTGCCGCCCGTGATCGGTCCACGCAGCCACCGTCAGGTGCGGGTCCTCGGACGGCTCTCGGTCGTCCCGGAGGCCCGCCTGCCCGGCTCCGCGCGGCGAGCGATCGCCTACCTGGCGATCAAGGGCCCCGTCGTGCAGCGCTCGCTGATGAGCATGGAGCTCTGGCCCACGGTCCTGGAGACCCGGGCGCGGGCCAACCTGCGCCGGGCCATCTGGCAGACCCCGGCGGGGTGGGTCACGGCGGGCTCGTGGGACGTGCGACTGGAGGCGGACGTCGACGTCGCCGCCGCCCACCGGGTCGCCGAGCAGGCGCTGGACGCCGCGCCCCTGGACGCCAGCCAGCTCGACCTGCTCACCCGCGACCTGCTCCCGGGGTGGTACGAGGAGTGGCTGCTCGACGAGCAGGACTCCTTCCACCTCACCCGGCTGCAGGCGCTGGAGGCGGAGTGCCGCACCGCGACCAGACTCCGCCAGTACACCCTCGCCACCCGGGCGGGCCTGGCCGCGGTGAGCGCGGAGCCGCTGCGCCAGTCGGCGCTGTGCGCCCTGGTCCAGGCCCACCTGGAGGAGGGGAACTCCTACGAGGCGCTACGCCGCTACGAGAACTACCGCGACGCGCTGTGGGCCGAGCTCGAGGTCGAGCCGGACCCCGAGGTGACCGCGCTGGTGGCGGACCTGCGTCACGGGGCCGTCCGCGCCCCGGCCGGGCGCACCACCCACCCCTGAGCAGCGGGCCGGGGGACGGCCGGGTCGACGGTCAGCCGGCCTTCAGGCGATGGTGATCGACCGCCACGTCTCGGCCACGGGGTTCCCGCCCGACCACGAGTTGGACGTGATGGTCCGGTCGTAGATCCGGAAGAAGACCACGTAGCAGCACGGGTCCACCCCGGCGGCCCACGGGTCCCACGGGATGTCGATCCCGGGCGCAGGTGCCCCGCGGTCGGTGAGGTCGCCGTCGTAGGTGGCGGAGTAGATCCCGGCGCTCGCGTTGCAGCCGCCGTACAGGGAGACGCCCAGGCTCGAGAAGTGCAGGTCCTCGCCCTCCACGTGCACGACGATCGGTCCGCCGTCCCGGGTGACCGTCTCGCAGCAGTCGAGCTCCCGGTCGCCCTGGCGGATGGTCATCACCGGCTCCCCGCCCGGCCCGGGGCCGCTCGGGCGGGTGTTGTCGACCACGACCCTGACCGGCGGGCTGACCCGTTCCGCGAGCGAGGCGGTCCGGACCACCAGGCGCACGTCGTACTCGCCGTCGGGCACGGTGCGGGTGTTCCAGTCCGTCAGGTAGTCGGCCCCGAGCAGGCCCATGTCCGCGATCGTGTACCAGTCACCGTGGCCGCCCGGGTGTAGTAGACGTACAGCGGCTCACCGGGGCCCGGCCAGGCCGGGTTGAACCGGTAGTCGGTGATGGCGGTCGTCACCGAGGACGGCGCCCCGCCGCCGACCGGCGTCACGTCCACCCGGTACCCGGTCGCCCCGGAGGTGTTGAAGACGCCCTTGATGTTCGCGGTGCCCCCGTACGGGTGGTCACCGACCCCGCCGGGGGACTTCGAGTCAGCCGGGGTCGGTCCGGGAGGGAAGCTGGGCCCCGCGGCGAGCCCGGTGACGGCGATCTGGCCGCTGGGGACCAGGCCGACGGCGGTGACCAGCGGCGGCGGCGGGCACATGACCCGGCACACGAGCCGGCAGCGGACCCGGCACAGCCAGTGGCACAGCTGGTGCGCGAACGGCCGCGCCTGCAGCTCCTCCAGGAAGCGGCGGAACGCCTTGTCGTCCTCGCGGTCGACGACCTCGACGAGCCGCCTGAGCAGGTCGTCGTCCCCCGCGATCCGCTGCGTGAGCTCGGCGAAGCGGCGCCACTCCTCCGGGTCCAGCTCCGCGGGGCCCTCCTGCGGGCCCGCGAGCCTGTGGCAGACGAACACGCAGTGCTTGCTGCACAGGTACGAGCAGACCACCCGGCAGTGCTCCAGCAGCCCCAGCCGTTCGAGCACGGCCTGGAATCGCTGCGGGTCCTGGACCCGGAAGGCGTCCACGGCCTCGGCGAACGCCTCCGGCTCGCCCGCCAGCGCACCCATGACCTTTCCCGAGAGCCTCAGCTCCTCGAACCGGTCCCGCTCCGCCTCGTCCCTGACGTCCATCCCCGACCTCCCTGGTGAGGGGTGCGCTCGTCCCGGGGGTCCGACCCCCGGGACGAGCACGTCCCCGTGCCGCTCCGACACCCCTCAGGAGGAGGCGACACCCCGTCAGATACGCCGTCGGGCGATCCGCAGCGGAGCGGGTCAGCCCGTGTCGGCCTCGTGGCTGCTGCGCCACTGCTGGAGCCGCTCACGGCTGCGCACCACGCGCAGCAGCGTGGTCAGCACCAGCCCGCCGACCAGGTTGCCGAGGACCACGAACCCGAACCACGGCAGCCAGTCGCCGTAGCCCACCGCGTCCTGCCCGGCGTGGTGGGCGACGAAGACCAGCAGCGAGTCGAGGATCGAGTGGTGCAGCCCCACCCCGACGATAACCAGCGCGATCCCGACCGCGGCCACCAGCTTGGCGAGGTCGTCGTCGGTCCCGTTCTGCATCCGGGTCAGCAGCGTGATCGCGGCCCCGGCGAGCACCGCCAGGGCGAAGGTCTGCCCGTCCAGCGGTGCCTGGGTGAACTCGCGTCCCACCTCTCCGGCGAGCTCGTGCAGGTCGGGCAGGGCCAGGCCCACCAGCCAGGCGACCACCCAGCCGCCCACCAGGTTGCCGACGAGCGTGCCCGCCCACAGCCGCAGCAGCTGCCACCAGGTGCCCTCGCCGGCCAGCACCACCATGACCGGCACGTGGAACCCCTCGGTGAACAGCTCGCTGTGGCCCAGCCGCAGCGCGATGAACCCCACCGAGAACGCGAGCGCGCCCAGCAGCCGGCTGCCGGTGGCCTCCTCGACGGCCAGCAGCGCCACGACCCCGATGCCGATCTCGATGCCGGCCACCACCCCGGTGCCGAGCAGGTCGGGCCACGTGCGGTGCAGCCGTGGCCGCCCCTCGACGATCACCCGGTCGAGCGCGACGTCCTTCTCCTCGGTGGTGCGGTCGTCGTCCTCACGCTGCCTGGGGTGCTCGACGCCCGTTGCCGGCGCCTGCTCGTCCTGCCGCTCGCTCATGGTGCACCCCACCACCTGGGCGCCTGGCGCGCAGCCCCGGACCGGCCGGGCCTGCAACGGTCGGGGAACGCGCCTGGGGTGCTCAGGCGACGTCCCAGTAGCGGAACGCCCCGAGCCGGTGGTCCCGGGTGAAGAGCTCGTAGTCGGTGAGCACCTGCTCGGCCGCCTGCTCGGCGAAGTGCACGACGTCGTCGGCGAACAGCTCCGGCTGGATGGAGGCGAGGATCCGGTGCTCGGCGCTGCCGTCCATGACGCCGGTGTCGGAGCCCGAACGGGCGTGGGGCTGCGCGAGCGCCTGGCCGCAGATCCGGGCGTACGCCACCAGGGTCTTCCGGTCCAGGTCGGCGGTCTCGACCTCGTACTTGTACGGGCTCCGCTCCCGGACCAGGAAGCTGATGCCGTCGTGCTCGGCGCTGCCGTAGAGCGGGTCCCCGTCGACCAGGTGGACCCGCTGCGCCTTGGCGACCCGGCGCCCCTGCGGCCCGTCGGCGTCGTGCTCGGACAGCTCGTTGGCGGGCACCAGCCCGTACAGCGCGGACCGCCGGGCCTGCTTGAGCTCGAGGATGACGCAGCGCTCCAGCTCCTCGCCCCAGCCCTGCAGCAGCACCCAGTACCGGTCCAGGCCCATGGAGCCGGTGCCGCTGCCCTTCTTGCGGGCGACGTCGACGACGCGGAAGAAGTCGTCCGGGCGGGGGACGCTGCCCAGGTCGTTGTCCGTCACGTACCGGTCGACGACGTCCTGGAACTCCGCCACGTGGGAGGAGTGCGCGACCCGCTTCTTCGTCGAGCGGAAGCGGCGGCTGACCGGGTCGACGTACCTGTGGACCAGGTCGGCGCGCTCCTTGACGCCCGTGGCGATGATCTCGCGGACCAGGTCGGGGCTGTTGTCCAGCCGCAGCTGGAACGTCAGCGACCGGTCGTCGGCCGCGAAGGCCCGCAGGCCTCCCAGGTACCCCTCGACGAACGCCGTCGTCACCGCGCGGCGGTGCTTGCCTGAGAGGCCGTTGCGGTGCGCCACCAGCCAGAACCCGAGCGCCCCCCGCTTGACGTCGTAGGAGAAGGGCGCCGTCCACGCCTCGTCGAAGTCGCAGACCCCGAAGAACGGCGCGCCGTCGGAGTTGGGCATCACCCCGAAGTTCTCGGGGTGGACGTCGCCGATGGTGAACACCACCGGCAGGTGCCCGTCGGTGCCGGCGTGGTCGCGGTAGTAGAGCATCGCGGTGCCGCGGAAGAACGTGAACGGGTCGCTGGCCAGCACGTCGAACTTGGCCTGCGCGCCCTGCGGGCTGTTGTTGATCCGACGACGGTGGTCCTCCAGCAGCGTGCGGCGCACGTGCTCGCGCCGCGCCTGGCCTCGCAGCAGGTTGGGCGGGCTCACCACGTCACCGGCCGCCCTCGCCTCGGCGTACCGCCGGTACTGCTCGCTGCGGTCCTGGCCGGCGAGCTCGAGGTACGAGTCCGGCGACGACACCTCTGCGGGCCGCCGGTCCCCGGGGTCGGTGCCGGTCGAGGTCCGTCGCGAGGTCGTCCGGGAAGCAGCCATGGGGGACGAGGTACCCGTCCGGGCAGCGTGACGAAACGTCGCGGACCGCCGTCGCCCCGACGTCCACGGCCTCGGCCAGGTTCGTCACCGCCCGGCCGCCTACCTGCTCGACCCCGCGGAGTCCGACGGCCAGCGGCACGCCAGCCCGGTCGTCAGCGCCCGGGCCCACCCGCTCCGGCGACCCGCGTGGGGTGCCGCCCGGATTGCGTCACCGGCGCGCGCACCGGAGGCTGAGTCGTGCCACGACCCGCGACCCAGGACCCAGCTGCCCCTGCCGGCCCCACCCAGGACGGTGCGGCAGGCCCGGACCCCCGCCGCTGGCGGGCCCTGGCGGTCACCCTGCTGGCCGGGTTCATCGTGCTGCTCGACGTCACGATCGTCGCTGTCGCCCTGCCGTCGCTGTCGGGCGACCTGGACGCCGGACCCTCGCAGGTGCAGTGGGTCGTGTCGGGCTACACCCTGACCTCGGCGCTCCTGCTGGTGACCGGCGGGCGGCTCGGGGACGCCTGGGGCCGGAGGCGGATGTTCGTCCTCGCCCTGGCGGGGTTCATCGGGTGCAGCGCGCTGGCCGGGCTGGCGCCGAGCATCGGGTGGCTCGTGGCGGCGCGGCTGCTGCAGGGCGTGGCCGGAGGCGTCCTCACCCCGCAGACCAGCGGCCTCATCCAGCAGCTGTTCCGGGGACCGGAGCGGGGGAAGGCGTTCGGGCTGTTCGGGGCCACGGTGGGGCTGGCGACCGCGCTGGGCCCGGTGCTGGGCGGTGCCATCCTGGCCCTGGCCGACGGCGAGGACGGCTGGCGGTGGATCTTCTACGTCAACGTCCCCGTGGGTCTGCTGGCGCTCGTCCTCGCGCTGCGCCTGCTGCCGCGCGACACCCAGAGCGGTGGGCTGCGGCTCGACGTGGTCGGCACGCTGCTGCTCGGCCTGGCGACCCTGTCCGCGCTGCTGCCGCTGGTCACCGCCGAGGAGGGCGGGCTGCAGCGGCTGTGGTGGCTGTTCGCGGTCGCCGTGGGGCTCGGTCTCGCGTTCGTCCGCTGGGAGCACCGGGTCGTCGCCCGCGGCGGCATGCCGCTGCTGGACCCCGGGCTGGTCCGGCGCACCCCCGGCTACGCAGCAGGTGTCGGCCTGATCAGCGTGTACTTCGTCGGCTTCAGCGGGGTGTTCCTCGTCCTCGCCCTCTACTTCCAGGACGGGCTCGGCTACACCCCGCTGCAGTCCGGGCTGGCGGTGACCCCGTTCTCCATCGGCGCGGCGGTGTCCGCCGTCGTGGCCGGCCGGCTGGTCTCCCGGTTCGGGCGCTCGCTCACCGTCGGCGGCCTGGCCGGTGTGGCCGTGGGCTTCGGGGCGGCCGCGGTGCTGCTGCTGCAGGCGCCCGCGGCGCAGGCCGGCTGGTGGGTGGCCCCGGCGCTGCTGCTCGCGGGCGTGGGCGGCGGCTTCGTGATCTCGCCCAACACGACGATGACGCTGTCCGCGGTCCCGGTGGCCGACAGCGGGGTCGCCGGCGGCACGCTGCAGACCGGCCAGCGGGTCGGCGGGGCGATCGGGACGGCGCTGCTCCCGGGGCTGTTCTACCTGGTGCTCGCCGGCGACAACGCCCACCGGGCGGTCGCCGTGGCGCTGGCTGGGGCCATGGTGGTGGTGGTCCTCGCCCTCGTCGTCGCGGTGGCGGACCGGCGAGCCGGCGACCGTCGGCCGGGCTGACGCGCCGGGACCGGGGGGTGCCTCCGGTCGCGGCTGCCATCCTCTGCAGGTCGCACCGCGAGGCGGGGCGCCATCGGCGGACGGCGTGGGACGATCACGCGTGCTCACCGCCATCGTGCTGATCCGGACCACCGCCGACCGCATCCCCGAGGTGGCGCAGGAGATCGCCGAGATCCCGGGGATCAGCGAGGTGTACTCCGTGACCGGGGACACCAACCTCATCGCGATCGCCCGGGTGCGCGAGCACGACGAGCTCGCCGACGTCGTCGCCGACCGGCTGTCCAAGGTGGTCGGCGTGGTCGAGACCAACACCAAGATCGCGTTCCGGACCTACAGCCGCCACGACCTCGACGCCGCGTTCGCCATCGGGCTGGAGTAGGCGTCCCGGGCGGGCCGGGCCGGCCCGGCCCTAGGTCCCGCCGAGCAGGAGACGGGCCTGCTCGCGCCGGTACCGGGCCCGGGCCAGGCGTCGGGCCCACGGGCGGGCGAGGTCCGCGGCGCCGACCACCCCCGCGTCGTTGCCCAGCCGGGCCGCCACGATCTCGGCCTCCGGGCGGAAGCCGCGGCCCGTCAGCGTGGCGCGGAAGGCCTGCCGGGTCGGCTCCAGGAGCAGGTCGCCGGCCTCGGACACGCCGCCGCCCACCACCACCCGCCCGGGGTCGTAGGCCGCGACCAGGTTGGCCACGCCGACGCCCAGCCACCGGCCGACCTCGGCGAACAGCTCCGTCGCGGCCGGGTCGCCCGCGTCGGCGACCTGCGTCACCATCGGCCCGGTGATCCGGCCGGGGTCGCCCCCGGCCGCCTCCAGCAGGGCGTGCGCCACGGGGGAGCCGCTGGTCGCGAGCGCCCTGGCCTCGCGCACCAGCACGTTCCCGCTGGCGTACTGCTCCCAGCACCCGCGGTTCCCGCACTCGCACCGGTGGCCGCCGGCGACCACCTGCATGTGGCCGAACTCGCCCGCGATGCCGTACCGGCCGCGCTGCAGCACCCCGCCCAGCACCACCGCCCCGCCGATGCCGGTGCCCAGGTTGACCACGACGAGGTGGTCCTCGCCCCGGCCGGCACCGAACCGCCACTCCGCCCAGGCGGCCGCGTTCGCGTCGTTCTCCACCACGACCGGCACCCTGAGCCGGCGGTAGAGGGCGTCCCGCAGCGGCTCCCGGCGCCAGGACAGGTGGGGGGCGAACAGGACCGTGCGCCGGTCTGCGGCCACGAACCCCGCGGCGGCGACGCCGACCGCGTGGACGCGGTGGCGGCCGGCGAGCTCGGCGACCGCGTCGACGATCGTGTCCTCGACGACCGAGGGCGCCGTGCTGAGACCCGGGGTGCGCCGACGGGTGCTGTCCACCACGACGCCGTCCGCCCGCACGCAGCCGGCCGCGATCTTGGTCCCGCCGATGTCCACGCCGACCGTGAGCACCTCCGCCCCGGGCACCCGGCTCGGCGGCCGCACGCTCGGCTGGCTGGCTGCTCGGTCGGTCACCCGTGGCAACCTAGCCCCGCGGCGTCGGTGCGGTCAGCGGTCGCAGTCGTCAGGCCCCGGCCACCCGCAGCAGGTACTGCCGCAGCAGCGGCGGCTCGACGCCCAGCCGGTCCGAGGGCACGTGCGCGAGCAGCCGGCGCCACGACTCGCCGCGGTGCGCCTGGGCGAGGAGCAGCGCGGGCCGGACCAGCGGCCACAGGTCGTCGGCGGTGAGGCCGTCCCCCGCCCAGGCACCCAGGTAGGCGCCCAGCAGGCGGGTGACGAGCGGGTCCGCCACCGGTGGTCCGGCCGGCCATGACCGGGTCGCCATCGCCAGCGGCACCTGGACCACGGCGAACGGGTGCGACCAGAACGCGTCGCCGACGTCGAAGCAGACCGGTCCGGCCGGACCGGCGGCGGTGTTGCGAGGGTTGAGGTCGTCGTGCTGGAAGGTGTCGGGGACTCCTGCGTCACCCAGCCGGGCGCACCAGGCGCGGACCCCGGGCAGGCCGTCGAGCGCGCGTCGCCGGTCGCGCGCGTCCAGGTGCTGCACGTCCGAGGGGGACAGGGCGGACAGCTCGTCGACGAGCCGCTCGACCCAGCCCGGCAGCTCGGCCGGTGTCAGGGACGGCAGGCCGGCCGCGCGCAGCCGGTCGCCGTGGCCGGCCAGGCGCTGCTGCACGCCGGCGTGGTGGACGAGCAGCTCCCGTAGCCCGCCCTCGGGAACGTCCCCCGCGTCCCGGGCGCGGACCGGGCCGGCGTCCGGCAGCAGCACCCGACCGCGGGCCGTGTCGACGGCGAGGGGGCGGGGGAAGCACCCGGGCGCCAGGGCGGCGAGCTCGGCGAGCACCGGAGGCTCGAACGCCTGGCCGGGGTTGCACTCCTTCGCCCACACCGCGCCCGCGGTCGTCTCGTACCGGCGCACCACCGACCAGAACCGCGTCTTCACCGGCTGCCCCCGGCCGGTGAGCCCGACTCCGGTGCGACGCGAGGGCGTCCTCCACCCAGCCGTCGACCTCGTCCTGCCAGGCGGTGCTGTGCCAGCGCGCCAGCAGGTCCTCCACGGCGCCCGACCCTAGGCGGTATGGGGTGACCGTCCCGCCGGGGTGGCCACCCCATACCGTCTAAGCAGGCTTCGTCGCCCATGGGCACCGACAAAGTGGTGAATGTCCGTATTATCGGGAAAGCTCCGCCTCTCAAGTGTTGGTCACATCCAGACCGTGCGGCTCAGTCATGTCAAGACGGTTTACCACCGCCAACATAGGCACTCGGTCCGACGCCACGTGGCAGCGCTACGGCGAAACTGATCTATCACCATCCTGGCTCGCGTACTGGGAGGAGTTCTGCAGTGTCATGCCCTTGAGCTCGGAGACCCGTGGCGGAGCCGATGAGCCGACAACCGTAGTATCAGTCCTGGACGGGATGCACGCTGTCTGTGCGGCGATTGATCACAACCCGACTGCGACAGTGGTGGCCGTCGATTGCGCGGTTGTCAGTCCCTTTGATCCGGTTGTTGGGGGGAGTATCGGGTGAGGACCGCGACTCCAGATTGCTAAGGTTGTTCCGAGTGTTTCAGAGTCGCACTACGCGGAAAAGGATCTAAGAACATGTCTCGAGATGGTGATGGAGTAGCGCTTCGTCAAGGGAAAGCAGAGTGGCCGCTGGGCAGCCGCCTGGGGCTGTCATTGTTGGCCGCGTTACCGATAGTGGGACTTGCGCTAGTCGCGAGTCTCGCTCATCGGGTACGCGCTGACAGGCAACCAGGCCACGCCTACCTGAAGCTGTTGCGTTCACCTGCCTTTTCTCTATTGGTTCTTGTGATTGTTTTGGTGCTGGTCGAACTTCGGTGGGTCCTCGTAGGTCTAAGCGGTGGGGTATTGGCGGCTCTGGCTGTACTCCATTGTGCCGCAGCTGTCGATGTCTTCCTGCAGGCGCGACGCATGACACGGTCGCCGTAACCGTTACAGAGGGATGAGACTGACCTGCGACCCGGAGGCGAACGCGGCCTACATCCAGCTTGTCGAGACAATTCCCGACGGTGAGTCGTCGAAGCAATCAGACACGCTGAAGATTGCGCGCGGCGCCCAAGTCATCTTTGATTTCGACATCTCCGGTCTCCTGTTGGGAATAGAGGTCCTGGGGGCGGACACAGGCATTCGACGCGACCTGCTCGCCACTTCCCCCTTGCCACGACCGCCAGACGTTCGTGACCGACACCGGGGCTCTGGTGGCCAGAGGGCAGACAGGCTGGGGCGCCGACGGTTGTCCGCGCCACCAGAGTCATGGTGCAACCCAAGGTGTCGAGCCGGCGGCCGACGCCCGACCCTAGGCGACCGGACTCAGGCGACCGGCTCCCGGGCCCGGACGGGCAGCAGCGCGGCGTCCAGGTCCGCCCGCAGCGTCGTCACGGCGTCGAGCACGTAGTTCTGCCGCACTCGCCACGGCCGGCGGTCGCCCTGCCGCGGGAACGCCCCGACCGAGCGCTGCACGTAGCCCGCGGCCAGGTCCAGCAGCGGGCGCGGGGCGAGGTCGGCGGGGGCGCGGGGCACGACGGCGGGCTCGCCGTGGCGGTCCATCCAGCGCAGGACCTTGACGACGAGCCGGTGGGTGAGGTCGGCCCGCAGCGTCCACGAGGCGTTGGTGTAGCCGATGCAGACGGCGAAGTTGGGCACGCCGGTGACCATGGCGCCGTTCCACACCAGCTGCTCCGCCACGTCGACCTCCGCCCCGTCGACCCGGGGCCGGATGCCGCCGAACACCTTGAGCCGCAGGCCGGTGGCCGTCACCAGCAGGTCGGCCTCGACCATCCCCCCGGACTCGAGCTCGACCCCCTCGGCCACGACCCGCCGGATCCGGTCGGTGACCATGGTCGCGCGCCCGGACCTGACCGCCCGGAACAGGTCGCCGCCGGGGCTGGAGCAGAGCCGCTGGTCCCACGGGGCGTACGTCGGCGTGAAGTGCTCCGCGACCGTCGCCGGGTCGCCGATCATCCGGGTCGCCAGCCTGGTGAGGAACCGGCGGGCGGCCTGCGGCCGGCGTCGGCAGTACTGGTAGAAGCCGGTGGTCAGCGCGATGTTGCGGATCCGCACGAGCCGGTGCGCCAGCCGGGCCGGGAGCACGGCCTGCAGCCGCTGGGCGGTCCGGTCGTGGCTCGGCACCGGGCTGACCCAGGTGGGGGAGCGCTGGAGCATGGTGACGTGGGCGGCCGCGCCCTCGCCCTCCAGCAGGGCGGGGACCAGGGTCACCGCCGTCGCGCCGGAGCCCACGACCACGACACGCCTGCCGGCGTGGTCCAGGTCCTCCGGCCAGAACTGCGGGTGCACCACGTCGCCGGCGAAGTCGCCGGCGCCGGACAGGGCGGGGTCGTGCGGCGAGTCGTAGTCGTAGTAGCCGGCGCAGCAGTACAGGAAGCCGCAGGTCATGGACCGCTCCGTCCCGCTGCGGGGGTCCTGGACGGTCAGGGTCCAGCGGGCCGTGGCGGTGTCGAAGTCGGCGGCGACGACCCGCTGGGAATACCGGATGTGCTCCTCGATGCCGAGCTCGGCGGCCGTGTCGCGGATGTAGGCCAGGATCGCCGGACCGTCGGCCAGGGCCTTGCCCGCAGGGTCGCGCCAGGGCCGGAACGAGTACCCGAGGGTGAACATGTCGGAGTCGGACCGGACCCCCGGGTAGCGGAACAGGTCCCAGGTCCCACCCAGGTCCTCCCGCGCCTCGAGCACCGCCAGCGTGGTCCCGCGCCGGCCGGTCCGCAGCCGGTGCGCGGCCCCGATCCCGGACAGCCCGGCACCGACGACCACCACGTCGACGTGCTCGGGCGTGCCTGGCGTGCTCGTCCTGCCTTGTGTGCCTGGCTTGCCGTCCTTCTCGTCCGTGCCGTCCGTCTCGTCCCCCGTGCGTGCCACGCAGCCACGATGCCCTGGCCCGCCGGACGCTGCCAACCGTCGACATCGTGCGGGGCCCGCCCTGCCCGCGTAAGGATGGGACGGTCAGTCCGACCGAGAGGACCTGCTGCATGTCGTTGCCTGCCTTCGCCTTCGCCGGCGCGCACGCCGTCCTGACCGGGGCCGCGAGCGGCATGGGCGAGCAGATGGCCCACCAGCTCGCCGCCCGCGGGGCGCACCTGGTGCTCGTCGACCGGGACGCCGACCGGCTGGCCGCCGTGGCGCTCCGGATCTCCTCCGACCACCCCTCGCTGGAGGTCAGCACCGAGGTCGTCGACCTCGCCGACGCCGACGCGGTGGAGCAGCTGGTGGCGCGCGTCCTGGCGGCGGTCCCGCACGTGGACCTGCTGGTCAACAACGCGGGCGTCGCGCTGGGCGGCTCGTTCGTCGACCTGTCGGCCGAGGAGTTCGACTGGGTGATGGCCGTCAACTTCCGCGCGCCGGTGGCGCTGTGCCGGGGCCTGCTCACCTCGGGCGCGCTGACCGAGGGCGGGCACGTGGTCAACATGTCGAGCCTGTTCGGGCTGATCGGCCCGCCGGGGCAGTCGGCGTACTCCTCGAGCAAGTACGCGCTGCGCGGGTTCAGCGAGGTGCTCAGGCACGAGCTCGCCCCCCGGTGGGATCGGGGTCACCGTCGTGCACCCCGGCGGCATCCGGACCCGCATCGCCGAGACCGCGCGGGTGCCCGCGTCGGTGTCCCCGCAGGAGGCCGCGCAGGGCCGGGAGGTGTTCGGCCGGCTGCTCACCTACCCCGCCGACAAGGCGGCGGCCCGGGTCCTCGACGCCGTCGAGCACCGCCGCGGTCGGGTGCTCATCGCAGCCTCCGCCGTGCTGCCCGACCTTCTCGCGCGGCTGTTCCCCACCGGGTACATGCGGGCGCTGAGCCTGCTGCGCCCCGGCACCGCCCGCCGTGCGACGGCGGCCCTGCGGTGACGGGCACGACCAGCGCGGTCGGTGCGGGTGCGGGCGCGGGCGCGGGTGCGGTCGGTGCGGGTGCCGTCGAGGTGCCCGGCGACTGGTGCCCGGACGTGCTCGGCGACGGGTACTCCCAGCGTGTCCTCGACCTCGGTGGCGACCCCGACGGCGAGGGTGGCGTGGTCGCCGTCCTGGTCCGCCGGCTCGTCCGCCCGGCCGAGACCGTCGTCGGCGCGGTCCTCTACGTCCACGGCTTCTCCGACTACTTCTTCCAGACCGCGATGGCCGACGCGCTCGCCGCGCAGGGGCTGGCCTTCTACGCCCTGGACCTGCGCCGGTCCGGTCGGGCACGCCGGTCCGGTCAGACCCCGCACTACGTCACCGACCTGGCCCGCTACGACGTCGAGCTCGACCGTGCGCTCGACCTGGTGGCCGGCGCCCACCCGGACGCACCGGTCGTGGTCGTCGCCCACTCCACCGGTGGCCTCGTCGCGCCGCTGTGGCTGGACCGGCGTCGGCGCGCCGGCCGGACCGCGCCCGTCGCGGGGCTCGTGCTGAACAGCCCGTGGTTCGACCTGCACGGCAAGGCGCACATGCGGGGGCCGGTCACCCAGGCCCTCCGGGTGCTGTCGCGGGTCCGCCCGCTGCGGGTGATGAGCGCCCCCAGCGACGTGTACGGGTCCTCCCTCCACACCAGCGGCACCGGCGAGTGGGACTTCGACGTCGACCTCAAGCCGCTGGAAGGGTTCCCGGTGACCGTCGGCTGGCTCAATGCCGTGAGGCGCGCCCAGGCGACGCTGCACCGCGGGCTCGACGTGGGCGTCCCGTCGCTCGTGCTGCGCTCGGACCGGACCCACTGGTCGCGCCGGTACTCCGTGGACAGCGACCGTGCCGACGCCGTGCTCGACGTCCGGCAGATCGCGCGGTGGGCCGGCTGCCTGGGTGGGGAGACCACGATCGTCCCCGTCGCGGGGGCCCGTCACGACGTGTTCCTGTCGTTGCCCGAGCCGCGGGCCCGGGCCTACGCGGTCATGCAGCGCTGGCTCCGCGACCACGGCCTCGGCACGGGCTGAGGGTCGTGCGGCCAGGGGCCCGGCCCTCGCCCTCCCGGCGACCCTGCGGCTGTGCAGAACCCGTACACGAACGGCCCGCCGGAGGACACGAGGGCGCACACGGCCGGGACTCGTACGAGTTCGGTACGGGGCACCCGCGGTCCCTGCCGCGCGGCACCGCACCGACACGGGTCACCCGACGCCGGGGGCGCCCACGTCCCTCACCGTCCGACCAGGCCGGCTACAGCCCCGTCATGCGCTCCGCCTCCTCCGGGTAGCGCGCCCCCACCACGCCGATCCGGGTCGCCGCCTCGTCCAGCTCGCGCAGGTCGTCGGCGTCCAGCTCGACGTCCACGGCGCCGAGGTTCTCGGCGAGCCGGTCGGCACGACGGGTCCCCGGGATGGGCACCACCCACGGCTCCTGCGCGAGGAGCCAGGCGAGGGCGACCTGCGCGGGGGTGGCGCCGTGGCGCTCACCGACCGCCCGGACGAGACCGACGAGCGCCTGGTTGGCCTCCAGCGCCTCGCGCTGGAACCTCGGGATGCCGGCGCGGATGTCGCCCTCGCCGAACGTCGCGGCAGGGTCGAGCGCCCCGGTGAGGAAGCCCCGGCCCAGGGGGCTGAACGGCACGAGGCCGATCCCGAGCTCACGGAGGACCGGCAGCACCTCGTCCTCCTGGTGCCGGGTCCACAACGAGTACTCGCTCTGCACGGCTGCCACCGGGTGGACGGCGTGGGCCCGCCGGATGGTGGCCGCCCCCGCCTCGGACATGCCGAGGTGGCGGACCTTGCCGGCGGCGACGAGCTCTCCCACGGCGCCGGCCACGTCCTCGATCGGGACCTGGGGGTCGACGCGGTGCTGGTAGAGCAGGTCGATGGTGTCCGTCCGGAGCCGTCGCAGCGACGCCTCGACCACCTCGCGGATGTGCTCGGGGCGGCTGTCGACCCCGTTCTGCACCCCGTCCTCGCCGAAGGCGAACCCGAACTTGGTGGCGATGACCACCTGGTCCCGGACCGGGGCGAGCGCCTCGCCCACCAGCTCCTCGTTGACGTACGGCCCGTACGCCTCGGCGGTGTCGAAGAACGTGACGCCGTCCTCGACGGCCGTGCGCAGCAGCGCGAGCGAGCCCGCCCGGTCGGCGGCCGGACCGTACCCGTGACTCATGCCCATGCAGCCGAGGCCGAGGGCCGACACCTCGGGCCCGTCCGTGCCGAGGGTGCGTGTCTTCATGGGACCTCCAGTCCTCCGGTGCGCAGGCCCCCATCCCACCGCACCCGGCGGGAGTACGCGCGGAATGCCGGCGGCCGTGGGTCGTTGACGCCGACATGACGGTGTGGGGCTTCATCGGCAGCGGCACCATCGGGAGCACGGTGGCTCGCCTGGCGGTGACCGCCGGGCACGACGTGGTGATGAGCAACAGCCGGGGGCCCGACACCCTCGACCACCTGGTGGCCGACCTCGGCCCGCGCGCGCGGGCCGCCACCGCCCCGGAGGCCGCCGAGGCCGGCGACGTGGTCGTCGTCACCATCCCGCTCAAGGCCCGCGACGAGGTCCCGGTCGAGCCGCTGGCGGGCAAGGTCGTGCTCGACACCATGAACTACTACCCCGAGCGTGACGGCCGGGTCCCCGAGCTCGACGAGGAGTCCACGACCACCTCGGAGCTGCTGCAGGCGCGCCTGCCCAGCTCGCACGTGGTCAAGGTGTTCAACAACATCTACTTCGAGCACCTGGCGGCGCTCGCCCGACCCTCCGGGACGCCGGACCGCAGCGCGCTCGCGATCGCCGGGGACCACGCCGGGGCCAAGGCCACCGTGGCCGGGGACCCCTCGGACTGGTCGAAGGGCCCGCGGCAGGTCACGGCGGACACCATCGCGGAGAAGGCCGCGCAGGCGAGGCGCTACCGCGACATGTGACCCTGCGCGCGGTCGACCTCGCCGGCACAGCCCCGCGCGACGCTCCCCGGGCTGAGCGGGGGTGTGGTAGGCGTCGAGGCCGCTCGGGTTCGGCAGCACCCACACCCTCGTGCCGCCCACCGTCCGGGCCTGCGGTCCCTGCGCCGCCCGTCGGTCCCGGGGCCCGGTCACAGCCGCTGCCGCAGGGTCCCGGGGCCGAGGACGGTCGTGCCCGGTGGCAGCCGGTCCCGCAGCCCCCGGTCCGCGGTGACGACCGTGCACCCCGGGTGCACCACGGCCTGCCGCACGACCTCGTCGTCGCCGGACCCCGGGGCGCGTACCACCGTGAGCCCCGCCACGTCCGGCGTGCTCTTCGCCAGGCCCTCGACCACGGCCACGACGTCGCCGAGGTCGGCCGCCGCCAGCTCGAGCAGGAGCCGGTGGGTGGCGCCTGCCCGGTCCCGCCACCACCCGTCGGGCCGGGAGCCCAGGACGTTCGCGACGTCGACGACCAGCGGTCCGCACCGGTGCCCGTCGGCCGTCACACGCCCTCGCCCCGGTGCCTCGCCAGGGCGGCCAGCACCTCGTCCTCCGGCACCTGGCCGAAGTCCCGGTACGCCTGTCCGACGGCGTGGAACGGGTCGGGCTGCTGGAGGCACACCACCTCGTCGGCGACCTCGGCCAGCCGTCGGCACGCGCTGCGCGGTCCCACCGGGACGGCCACCACCACCCGCGAGGCGTCGGCGCGCCGCAGCGCCGCCACGGCAGCACGGACCGTCGAGCCCGTAGCCAGGCCGTCGTCCACGAGCACCACGGTGCGGCCCTGCACCGCCGGCGCCGGACGGCCCGACCGGTAGGCGTGGTCGCGGCTGAGCAGCTCCGCGACCTCGCGGGCGCGGACCCGCTCGACCACCTCGGGCGGCACGGCCGAGTCGCGCAGCACCCGGTCCTCGAGGACCGTCTCGACCTGGCCCGCCACCACCGCGACGGCGCCCATGGCGAGCTCCGGCTGTCCCGGCAGGCCCAGCTTGCGGACCACGAGCACGTCCAGCGGCGCGTCGAGCGCCGCAGCGACAGGTACCGCGACCGGCACGCCGCCACGGGGCAGGGCCAGCACGACGATCCGGCCGGGCCACGTGGGTACGGCCGGTGGCGCGGTCGGTGGCGGTGGCGGGGGCGGTACGGCCCCCGCTACGGGTGGCGTCGGTGGTGGCGTCCGTGGCTGGGCGAACGCGTGGACCAGCGCGTCGGCCAGCGCGCGACCCGCGGCGGCCCGGTCGGCGAACACCTCGTCCACGGCACCCATGGTGCGCGCCCACGGAGGGATGTCACGAACTCGCGCGCTGGGCCGGGCGGTCGGGGTGGGTGGGGCGGTGGATTCCACGCCTGGTCGCACGGGTCCGTAGCCTGGTCCGTGATGCCCGAGTCCTGGACCGACGCGATCGACGACGCCGCCGTCCAGGCGGTCGTGGGCGCGGACACGTTCCGGCGGGGCGCGGAGTACGCGCGCCTGGGGCGCGTGCTGCGGCTCAGCGGGAGCGGAGGCGGGGCCCTGCTCGGCGAGGTGCGGGGCAGCGGGACCACCGTGTACTCGACGCTCGTCACGCCGTTCCCCCCGCGCCAGGGCAACCCCCGTCGGTGGACCGCGCGGTGCTCGTGCCCGGTCGCGGCCGACTGCAAGCACGCCGTCGCCGTGCTGCTCGCGGCCCGGTCCGGCCCGATCGACGGGCCGGTCGGTGCGCCCGAGGACCACGGGCCCGCCGCCGTCGTCGCAGGCTGGGAGGACCGGATCGGGGACCTGGTCAGGCCGCCCCCCGCGCCGGCTCGGGAGCCCCGCGGCGCCGCCCTGGGTCTCCAGCTCGAGGTGGTCGTGCCGCCGCGGGTGCCCGGCCGTGGCTACGGCAGCCTGCAGCCCGGCGCGCCCGACCCGGCCCGCCGGCTGCTGCTCCGCCCCGTCATCAAGGGCAAGCAGGGCGACTGGGTGCGTGCCGGCGCGTCGTGGCGCGAGCTCGAGGACGGGTTCCCCCGCTACGGCCGTCCCGTGGCCGACGCCGAGCAGCGGGAGGCGCTGCTCGAGCTGCACGCCGCGTACCTGAGCCGGGGGCGCAACCGCTACGCCTCCGGTGAGCGGCCCCTGCACCTGGACGACGTGGGGCCCGCGGTGTGGCGGTTGCTGCCCTTGCTCGTCCAGGCGGGCGTGCGGCTCATGCCGGCGGCCGACCCGGGGGCCCCGGTGGTGCTCGGCGGGCCCGCCGTGGCCTCGGCCGACCTGCGCCGTGCCCGTGCCACCGGCCCCGCGGTGCTCGAGCCCGTGGTCTCCGTCGACGGCGCCGTGCTGCCGGCGACCGCGGTCGACATGGTGGGTGCGCCCGTGCACGGCGTCGTCGTCGAGGCCTCCGCCCAGGTGCCGCGGGGCCTGCTGCCCCCGGGCGGGCTCCTGCTCGCCCCTCTCGAGCCGACCGCGAGCCCCCAGCTGTCCGCGCTGCTGCACGAGGGCCGCCGGCTGGACATCCCGGCGGCCGACCTGCCCCGCTTCCTGCGCGAGTACTACCCGGGCCTGCGGCAGGTGGTGCCGCTCAGCTCCTCCGACGGCAGCGTCGAGCTCCCCGAGGTCGGTGAGCCCACCCTGTCCCTGACGGTCACCCACGTCGCCGGGCCCGGCACCGAGCTCCTCTGGGGCTTCGAGTACCCCGTGGGCGGCGACATGGTCCGGGTCCCGCTGGAGGAGGGCGGGGACGGCCCGGCCGTCCGTGACCGTGAGGCCGAGCGCCGCCTCCTGGACCAGGTCGCCCCGGTGCTGGAGGCGTTGCCCGGACTGCTCGCCGAGGTCGACGGGCGCCGGGTCCTGCTGCCCCGGACGACGCTGACCGGCCTGGCCGCCGTCCGCTTCGCCGGAGACGTGCAGCCGGTCCTGCAGAACGCGGGCGTGGACGTTCGCGTCGTCGGCACGCCGACCGAGTTCCGGTGGACCGACTCCGCACCCCTCATCGAGCTGTCGGCCACCGACTCCGGCGAGCGGGACTGGTTCGACCTCGGCATCACGGTGTCCGTGGACGGGGAGGACATCCCGTTCCACCCGTTGTTCGTCGCCCTCGCCCAGGGCGACAGCCACCTGGTCCTGGACTCCGGAACGTGGTTCAGCATCGACCGGCCCGAGCTCGCCCAGCTGCGCACCCTCATCGAGGAGGCGCGGGAGCTGCAGGACCGGCCCACCGGCGACCTGCGCATCAGCGCCTACCAGGCCGACCTCTGGGACGAGCTCACCCAGCTCGGCGTCGTCCAGCAGCAGAGCGCCCGGTGGGACGCCGCGGTCAAGGGGCTCCTGACAGCCGCGCCGGAGGCCGACCCGGCACCGGTCCCGGCCGGGCTGCGGGCCGAGCTGCGGCCCTACCAGGTCGACGGCTACCGCTGGCTGTCGTTCCTGCAGGCAGCACGGGCTGGGCGGCATCCTCGCCGACGACATGGGCCTGGGGAAGACCGTCCAGGCCCTGGCCATGGTGCTGCACGCCGTGGACCCGCCGGACGGACCGGGCGTGAGCGTGCCGTTCCTCGTCGTCGCCCCCACCTCGGTGGTCCCCAACTGGGTGCACGAGGCGGAGCGTTTCGCCCCCGGCCTCCGTGTGGTGGCCGTCACGCAGACCGAGCGGGCGTCGACGGTCCCGGTGGCCGACCAGGTCGCCGGTGCCCACGTCGTCGTCACGTCCTACTCCCTGTTCCGGCTGGACGCCGAGGCCTACCAGGGGCTGGCCTGGGCCGGCCTGCTGCTCGACGAGGCGCAGTTCGTCAAGAACCACCAGGGCCGCACCCACCTCGTCGCCCGTCGCCTCGACGCGCCGTTCAAGGTGGCGATCACCGGCACGCCGCTGGAGAACAGCCTCATGGAGCTGTGGTCGCTGCTGTCGATCGTCGCGCCCGGGCTGTACCCCAACCCCCGCCGGTTCGCGTCGCAGTACGCCACCCCGATCTCCAAGGGCGACACCGACCGGCTCGCCCTGCTGCGCCGCCGGACCCGCCCCCTCATCCGCCGCCGCACCAAGGAGCAGGTCGCCGCGGAGCTGCCGCCCAAGGTCGAGCAGGTCCTCGAGGTCGAGCTCAACCCCCGGCACCGCCGCATCTACCAGACCCACCTGCAGCGGGAGCGGCAGAAGGTGCTCCGGCTCATCGACGAGCCCGACCGCAACCGCTTCGCCATCCTGCGGTCCATCACCCTGCTGCGGCGGCTGAGCCTGGACCCGGCCCTGGTCGACGACACCTACGCCGGTGTGTCGGCCAGCAAGGTCGACGTGCTGCTCGAGCGGCTCGCGGAGGTGATCGAGGAGGGCCACCGGGCGCTGGTGTTCAGCCAGTTCACCGGGTTCCTCGCGACGGTCCGCACGCGTCTGGACGCGGCGGACATCTCCTACTCCTACCTGGACGGGCGCACCCGCGACCGCGCCGCACGGCTGGAGCGGTTCCGTTCCGGGGACGACCCGGTGTTCCTCATCAGCCTCAAGGCGGGCGGGGTGGGGCTCAACCTGACCGAGGCCGACTACGTGTTCATCCTCGACCCGTGGTGGAACCCGGCCGTCGAGGCGCAGGCGGTCGACCGCACCCACCGGATCGGCCAGGACCGGACCGTCATGGTCTACCGGCTGGTCGCCACCGGGACGATCGAGGAGAAGGTGATGCAGCTCAAGGAGCGCAAGCTCGAGCTGTTCACGTCGGTGATGGACACCGACGACGGTGCGCTCGCCGGTGCGCTGACCGGGGAGGACCTGGCGGGGCTGCTCGAGGGCTGAGGGTCGGCCGGGCCGACCTCAGGCCGGCGCGTAGCGCACGAACAGCACCCCCGACCCGAGCGTCCGCGACGACAGCAGCCGCAACAGGTGGGTGGGGGTGTCCTCGAACAGCCGCTGGCCGTGCCCGACCGCGACGGGGTGCACGAGCAGGGCGAGCTCGTCGAGCAGGCCCTCGGCGAGCAGCCAGCGCACCGTGGTGGCGCTGCCGGACATCGCGATGTCGCCGTCGGTCGCGTCCTTGACTGCCCGGAGCTGGCCTGCCACGTCGTCACCGGTGAGCAGCGTGGTGCCCTCCCAGGTCGCCTCTGTCAGCGTGCTGGAGACGACGTACTTCGGGATCGACCTGATGTGCGGGCCGAAGCCGTCGTCGCCGTCGTCGGTGGCGCCAGGCCAGTACTGCGACCACTCGTCGTAGAGCCGGCGACCGAGCAGGAACGCAGACTGCGACTGCATCCCTTCGCCGATGACGGCGCCCATCTCGTCGTCGAAGTACGGGAAGTGCCACTGGTCGGGGCGCTCCACCACGCCGTCGAGGGAGATGAAGAAGTTGGCGACGATCCGGCCCACGGGGTCCTCCTGCTGTCGGTGGCACGCTGCTGCCCTGTCGACCGCGGGGACGGGTGGAAGTCATCGGCCCGGGCAGGACGCATCCTGCCCGGGCGGACGGGGACCGACGTGGAGGGAACGACGGTCAGGGGCCGACCGTCACGGTCGTGGCCGGGCTGGTCGCGCCCGCGCTCATGGTGGAGGCCACGACCGTCGCCCGGTACGCGACCGCCCCCGTCGTCGGACGCGTCACGGTGAACGTCGCCATGCCGGTGCTCGCCGTGGTCGCGGACTCCACGGTGGTCCATGCCCCGCCCCCGACCGAGGACTCCAGCCGGACGGTGGCCACCTGGGCGGGGACGACCGTCGCCCGCACGGTGAACGGGACGGTGGCGCGGGGCGTGCGCGTGCTGACCGTGAGGGCGACCCTCGCAGCCACGGTCACCGGGCTCGTGCTGCTCGCGGAGTCGACGTAGCCGACCACCGACTCCACGCGCGCCCGCAGGGCGCCGTTCTGGGTCGGTCGCGCCGCCACGGTGTACGTGCCGTCCGCCCGGGTGGTGCCGGACCCGACGAGCACCTCCGCCCCTCCGACGGCCGGCTGGAGGTAGACCTTGACCGCGAGGGAGGGGGCCGGCTGCGTGAGGCTGCCGCCCGTGCGGGTCACCGAACCGGTGACGCTCACCGTCCCGCCCTGCGTGGTCGCGGCCGGAGTCGCGGTCATCGTGGTGGTCGTCGTCCAGCTCGCGACGGACAGGTCGCCGATCGCGGTCCGGGCCGCGGGCTGGCCCGTGACCCCGGCGTAGACCGCCGAGAGCGCGCCGCCCACGGTCGGCTTGACGGTGAGGGACCAGGCCCCGGTGGCGTCGGTGGTGGCCGTGCCGAGGACCGTGGCGGTGGTGGTACCGGGGCGCAGGAGACTCACCTGCACCCGGCCGGCGGCGACGGGACCCAGGTCACCGCCCTCGTCCCGCCTCAAGGTGCCGGACACGACGACGGGGGCGGCGTAGTACGTGGACAGGGTGCTGCTGGCCGCGAGCCGGGTGACGGTGGGGGTGACCGTCAGGGGGACGGCCGCCGACGTCGCCAGCGAGCTGCCAGGGGCAGCGGCGAGCCGTGCCTGCACCGGGCCGCTGGCCAGGACCACCGGAGACGCCGTCCAGGCACCCGTCGCGTCGGTCCTGGCCGTACCGATCGACACCGGTGCGGTCGTGCCCGCCTTGGTCTGCAGCAACGTCACCGCGACACCGGCGACCGGGCTCTCCACGCCGCTGGCGGTCCGCCGCAGCGCCGTGCCGGAGAACGCGACCGTGTCGCCGGCCCACGCCGTGGTGCCGGCGGCCTGCAGCGTCACCGCGGTCGTGCACGGCTCCGCCCGCAGCTGCAGGTCCGCCGTGCTGGCCGCCACGTCGAACGGTCCCGTCAGCGTGGTGCGGGCGGACCACAGCTGGCCGTCGACCAGCGCGGGGGAGACGGTGTGCGTGCCGCTGGCTGTGGTGCGTCCCGTGGAGACGGTCGTCGCGGCGGTGGTCGCGGTGCGGCGCTGCAGGGCGACCGTGGCACCCAGGACGGGCACCCCGCTCTGGACGTCGACGACCGTGGCCCGCACCGGCGTGGGTGCGCCCGCGCAGCCGGAGTAGGTGCCGCTGGTCCCGGCGGCGTCCACCGCGACCGTCACCGTGCGGCGCGGCACGCTCGAGAAGGTCAGCGGTGCGGCGGCGACGGCCTTCTGGCCCGTGCTGTCGGTGGCCGTGGCGGTGAGCGTGAGGACGGTGGTGCTGGTCGTGGTGGCCGGGCAGGTGACGGAGGTCTGCAGGGCGGTGGGGCTGCCCAGCACGCAGTCGGTGCGGCTGGCCTTCCAGACCACCCCTGCCGTCCGTCCGGCTGGCAGCTCGAGGGTGGCGGTGGCCTGGGTGGGCAGGCCGGGGACGCCGGGGGAGTTGACCCTCACCGAGACGCCCAGCCGCTGGGGCAGGCCCGCCTGGCCGCCGTCGACCCCGTCCCCGCCGCCCACGAGGAAGCGGCTGTCGGCGGAGTTCCACCGGCTGTCCAGGTAGGACCCCGCAGGCGGGTAGGTGGAGAAGTAGTCGTCGCCGTTGCAGTCGAGCAGCGACTCGTTCTCGATCGGGCACGGGTAGGTCATGACGACCGATCCGTCGCGGTAGCACATCCGGTCGTAGTCGTCCGTGCAGTGGCCGGCGGCCGACTTGTGGGGGGCGCTGGCCTGGACCGCGCCCAGGGTGTGCACGAGCTCGTGCGCCTCGACGGAGTACGAGCCGCCCCAGCAGCCGGCGTCGGTGCGGGCGTACTGCGGGTAGCGGCCGTTGTTGGCGTTGTCCTGGCCGGGACGGTCGTCCAGGTACTGCAGCGCGATGCCGCACAGCACGGTGGCGTCGGTCCACATCAGGTACTTGCGGGTCGGGCTGGTGTACCCCTGCGCCTGCACCGCGCTGATGCTGGCGCCGAAGCTGGCCAGGGTGCCGGCGGGGACAGTGACGTTGAGGACCACCGGCCGGCAGTCGCTGGTGCCGGGCTCGTGGACGAAGCGCACGTCGCGCACGCCGCCGGTCAGGGCCGCCGACCGGTTGACGACCTCGTTGGCGCCTGCGGCCCAGGCCGTGAGGGAGGGCAGCAGCTGGGTGTAGCGGTTCGGCTTGTCCGCCTCGACGACGTACATCGCCTGCGTGCGGTAGCCGGACGTGCCGTCACCGTCGCACGGCACCGAGGGCGTCGCCGCGGCCTCGACGGGGCTCGGGGCGCCCAGCTCGGCGGCCGCCTCGGCCGCGGACTCCAGGGCGCCCTCGCGGGCGATGGCCTCCTCGGTGGTGACGGGGGCGGTCACGTCGACCCCGGGCGGCGGCTCGTCCGCGTGCGCGCACGCGGTCGGGGCGCCCGCCACCTCGACCACCTCGCCGTGGCAGCCCTCCGCGTGGTCGTGCGGCGTGCCGGCGTGGTCGTGCGGCGTGCCGGCGTGGTCGTGGTCCGCCGCCTCCGCCCGGGTACCTGCCTGGGAGGCCTGAGGTGCGACGGCGGCCGCCGAGCCCCACGAGGCCGCAGGGAGCAGCGGGGCGAGGAGGAGGACGGCGAGGGCGCCGGGCACGAGGAGGCGTCCCGGTCGACGCTGACGCAGGGGCGAGGTCATGGTGCTCAGATCGGCACGTGCGTGGGCGTGGACCAGCACCGGAGCCCGGATCCACCCCCGCGAACCAGCGGGCGTCGCAGTGCGGTGCGGCGGCGCCGCCGTACGGCCGAGCGGGTGCCACGGGCGCTGCGCCGGGTGGCTCGTGGCGGTCACGACCGGCGACGGTTCGCCGTCGGGTGGAGGCCCGCCCCGCCGCCCCGGCACCGGGGCGCAGGGCGTTCACCGTCCTCACCGACCCTGCGACGGACGCCGCGGAGCTGCCACGGCGCCCGACGTCAGACGAGCAGCTCCGGCTCCAGGCTCGCCTGGCCCTGGGTCGTCCAGTGCACGAGGACCAGGGTGGCGTCGTCGTGCAGGACGCCGTCCTGGTGCTCGAGGATCGCCTTGCACAGCCGGCGCACCACCTCCGGGAGGGGGGTCCCGCCTGCGTGCTGCCGCTCGAGGAAGTCCACGAGCCTCGGCAGACCGAAGTGCCTCCCGGCGTCGTCGCGCGCGTCGACCACGCCGTCGGTGTACAGCACGACGACGTCACCGGGCTGCAGCTGCTCCTGCCCGATCGACGTCTGGGCCGCCTCCAGGCCGAGCAGCGGGCGGCGGCCGCCGTCGAGCGACTTGACCACCTGGCCGTCGCGCAGCAGCAGCGGCGCCGGGTGCCCGGCGCTGAGGTAGCGGAGCCGGCCGTCGTCGAGGTCGAGGTCGAGGAGGACCGCGGTGGCGAAGCGGTCGCCCCCCGCCACCTCCTCGAGGACCCGGCTCGCGAGCTCGGCCTGGGCGAGCATGCCGTGACCCTCCCGCCGACCGTTGCGCAGCGCGGAGACCGCGGCGGCGGCGGCCAGGCTCGCGGTCAGGTCGTGGCCGGTGGCGTCCAGGACGGTCACCTCGGCCGCGTGCTCGCTCAGGGTGAAGTCGAAGACGTCGCCGCCCAGGTCGTCGGAGGGCTCGAGGCGGGCGCTGATGACGACCTTGTCCGTGGCCGCGTCCAGGGGCGGCAGGAGGTCCCAGACGAGCTCGGCGGCGACGCTGCGAGGGCGCCGGCGCCGGACCCGGTCCAACGCGTCGCCGTACCTGTCGAGCACGTCGACCATGTGCCCGAGGTAGTGCGTCAACCACCAGACCTGCCGGTGCAGGGTGGGGTCGTCCAGGGCGCCAGGGTCCTCCGGCGCCACCGCGAGCACCCCGACCCGTTCCACGCCGTCGATGATCGGCAGCCACATCACGGGGTGGTCCCCGGACCTGCTGCGCTGGGTCTCCAGCTGCCGGAAGCAACGCCCGGCCAGGCTGGAGTCCACCCCCATCGCCTCCAGCCCGGGAGCACCCCGCCGCAGCGGGACCAGCGTCTCGTGCGCGTGGTCGGCGAGGTAGGCCTCGACTCGGACACCCAGGTGGGTGGCTGCCTCGTCCAGCACCTCGACCACGCGCTCGGGCGGCGCCATGTGGGTCCCGCGCAGCAGGTCGGTGAGGGCCCCGAGCGGTCCGGCGTCGTCCCGGCGGTCGCGCTCCTTGTCCGCGTACGGCACCCGGTGCCGCCAGGTCAGCTCGTCGAGCCGCTCGTTGATGGCTACCGCCAGGCAGTCCTGCTGCTGGCCAGGGAGGTCTGCCCGCCCCTCGAGGAAGGCGTTCACCTCCTCCGGGCCGGCGACGCCACCCAGCGCGAAGTACCGCAGCCACAGCTGGTCGGAGGTCATGCCGGTCCGCTCCAGCGCCACCCGGATCAGCGTCCGCTGCCGCTGCGGGACGCCGACCCCGCTCACGCTCACCGCTGCCTGCCGTACGTCGAGAGCAGGGTCTCGGCTGCCTCGTGCACCGGTCGACCCTGCTCTCCCGCGAGCTCGACGAGGCGGGTGAACGCGTCGTCGGAGCACAGGTCCTCGCGTCCCATGAGCACCCCGCAGGCACGGGTCACGGCGTCACGCCGTCCCAGCACCGTCTGCAGGTCGCCGCTCAGCCGGCCGGCCCTCGTGCGGTCCTGCCGGTGCGCGACGAGCAGGGCCACCTGCCCCGCGAGGAGCCGCAGCGTGCCGCAGTCCCGGTCGTCGAAGGCGTCGGGCCGGCGCCCGTAGAGCTTGACCGCACCGAGCCCGTCCTCCCCGTCGACCAGCGGGACGCTGAGCGTCGACCCGACGGAGCCCGCGACGGCGGCCTCCCACCTGGGCCATCGGCCGGCGTTCTCGACGTCCCGCACGAGGACGGCCGTGCGCTGCTCGTACGCGGTCAGGCACGGGCCCTCCTGGAGCTCGTACTGCAGCCGGTCGGCCTCGAGGACCCGGTGGTCGGTCGCCGCCGAGCTGGTCGGGACCCCGTCCGGGCCCAGGAGGGTGATGCCGGCGCCGAACGCCGACGGCACCACCCGCACCGCGGTCGCCGTGACCAGCTGCAGCAGGGTGTCGACCGTCTCCTCGGGGAGCATCAGCCCGGAGGTCCTGGCCATCACCCCGCTGAGCTCCCGGGCGACGTCCTCCTGCGGGCTCACCGGGTCCTCGCGGCCGGACGACGCGGTCGATCGTTCACGGGGTCTCCCTACCCCGGACCCGCCGCGGCAATCGACCGGTGCCGCAGGGATGACCCGGCGCGCCGCTACCGCGAGCCGGCAGCGCCCTGCCCCAGCCCGCGGACGGCCGCCACGAGCCCGTCGCCGGCCCACTCCAGGAAGGCGTGCTGGTCGGGTCCGACGTTCTGCATGACCAGCCGGTCGAACCCGGCCTCGGCGAACGTCCTGGCCTGCTCCACCTTGTCCTCCAGGCCGGGCCCGCAGGCGAACTGGCCGCGCACGTCGTCGAGGGTGACGGTCTGGCTCGCCGCCTCGAAGTTGACCGGGTTCGGGAGCTCGCTCATGACCTTCCAGCCGGTGAGGGCCCAGCGGCTCGTCTCCCAGGCGGCCTGCGCAGCGGCCTCCTCGGTCTCTGCCCACGCCATCGGCACCTCGGCGTAGCGCGGGCCCGACCCGCCGGCCGTCGTGAAGTGCTCGATGATCTCCGGCTCGGGCTCTGTCGCGAAGATGCCGTCGCCGAGCTCGGCGGCCAGCGTGGCCGACGGCCTGCCGCTGCACGCCACCGCCACCAGCGGGAGCGTCTCCGGCAGGTCGAAGACCCGGGCGTCCTCCAGCTGCAGGTAGCGGCCGTCGTAGGACTGGTAGCCGCCCTGCCAGAGCAGACGGATGATCTCCAGGGCCTCCCGCAGCATCGCGTGGCGGACCTTGACGGCGGGGAACCCGGTGCCGACGACGTGCTCGTTGAGCCGCTCGCCCGCGCCGATGCCCAGCACGAACCGGCCGTCGCTGAGCAGCGCGGTGGTCGCGGCGGCCTGGGCGATCACGGCCGGGTGGTAGCGGACGGTCGGGCAGGTGACCCCGGTGGCCAGGCCGATCCGGTCGGTGCGGGCGGCCATGGCGCCCAGCAGCGTCCAGGTGAACGGGCTGTGCCCCTGGGACTCCAGCCACGGGTGGAAGTGGTCGCTCATCTCGACGAAGTCGAAGCCGGCCCGCTCGGCCCGCACCGCGAGCTCGACCGCCTCGGCCGGCCCGGCGCCCTCTGTCGCGATCTTGTAGCCCACCTGCACGGCGTCACTCCTCCCCGCCGGCGTCCGGAGGTCGGTGCCCGACGTCGGGACGCGGGTGCCCCGACCCCGGGGCCCGTAAACCCTGCCGGCCGGGAGGGTGGGGCGTCGGTGGCGGTGGCGGTGGCGGTGGGGCGTCGGTGGCGGTGGCGTTGGTGGTGGTGGTGGTGGCGGCCGTCCTCGGCCACGGGACGGCTGTGGTCCTGGGCGACGTCCGCTGCGCGAGCCTGACGTCCGGCATCACGTGCACAGACACGGTGACCGGAGCCGGTTTCCGGGCCTCCCGCACCTCCGCCCTGCTGTGGCGGTAGAGGGTGTGGGACCAGACGGGGCTCGTCTGCGGATCTGACCCCCGGCTGGTCCCACGACGCGCACCAGCCGGCGCCTGCGGCGAACGGAGCGTGCGGCCGGTCCCACGACGAGCCGGCCGAGCCGCGCGACGGGACGCCGCGCGCGGCACGGCCCGCTCAGGCCCGCAGGACCGCGAACGACTCCCACGGCGCGAGCGTCACCGGGCCCGGCTCGAGCGCGGACCGGTCGTGGGTGCCCAGGAGCACCTCGCCGTCCAGCAGCCCGCTGTCCTCGCCCAGGTCGACCTCGGCGCCGGACCCGCTGAGGTTCGCCACCAGCAGCAGCGAGACCTCGCCCAGCGTGCGGACGTAGGCGAACACCTGCTCGTCGGCGGGCAGCAGCAGGCGGTAGCCGCCCTCGACCACGACCGGCAGCGTGTGCCGCAGCTCGATGAGCCGGCGGTAGTGGTGGAACACCGAGCCCGGGTCCGCGAGCGCCGCCTCGGCGTTGACCTCGACGTGGTTGGGGTTGACCGCGAGCCAGGGGGTGCCGGTGGTGAACCCGGCCTGCGGGCCGGCGTCCCACTGCACGGGGGTGCGGGCGTTGTCCCGCGACTTGACGGCGAGCGCGTGCAGCACGTCCTGCGTCGGGACGCCCCGCCCGACGGCCTCGCGGGCCCAGTTCAGCGACTCGATGTCGCGGTAGCCCTCGAGCGAGGTGAGGTGCGCGTTGGTCATCCCCAGCTCCTCGCCCTGGTAGACGTACGGCGTCCCCTGCAGCAGGTGAAGCACCGAGGCCAGCGTCTTGGCGGAGGTGACCCGATGCTCCCCGTCGTCGCCCCACCGGCTGACCACCCGGGGCTGGTCGTGGTTGTCCCAGTACAGCGAGTTCCAGCCATGGCCGGCCAGGCCCTCCTGCCACGCGGTCAGGTTGGCCTTGAGGTCGGTGAGCCGGAGCGGGGCCAGGTCCCACTTGCCCCCGCCGGGGGCCTGGTCGAGGTTCATGTGCTCGAAGGTGAACACCATGTCGAGCTCCTGGCGGGCGGGGTCGCTGACCAGCTGGGCCTCCGTCACCGTGACGCCCGGCATCTCCCCGACGGTCATCAGGTCCCGACCGGCCAGCACCTGCTCGTGCATCTCGTGCAGGTACTCGTGCAGGCGCGGGCCGTTGACGTAGAACGCCGACCCGTCACCCAGCGCCGTGCCTGGCACCGCCGGTCCGTCGGGCAGCGAGCCGTCCTCACCGACCACCTTGGACACCAGGTTGATGACGTCCATCCGGAAGCCGTCGACGCCGCGGTCCACCCAGCGCCGCATCATGGCGTGCACCTCCCGGCGCACCGCCGGGTTCTCCCAGTTGAGGTCGGGCTGCTTGCGGCTGAACAGGTGCAGGTAGTACTGGCCGCTCGCCGCGTCCCACTCCCACGCCGGGCCCGAGAAGAAGGACGCCCAGTTGGTCGGCTCCGCCCCCGGCTCGCCTCCGACGTGTCCGGGCCGCGGGTCGCGCCACCAGTACCAGTCCCGGCGCGGGTCGTCCCGGCCGGACCGGCTGGCCTCGAACCACGGGTGCTCGTCGGAGGTGTGGTTGACCACGAGGTCCATGACCAGCCGCATGCCGCGGGAGTGCAGGCCGTCGATGAGCTGGTCGAGGTCGGCGAGGGACCCGAACAGCGGGTCGACGCCGTCGTAGTCGCTGATGTCGTAGCCGTTGTCGTCCTGCGGCGACGGGTACACCGGCGACAGCCACAGCACGTCGACGCCGAGGGCGGCCAGGTGGTCGAGCCGCTGCACGACCCCGCGCAGGTCACCGATGCCGTCACCGTCGCTGTCGGCGAAGGAGCGCGGGTACACCTGGTAGACGACCGCCGAGCGCCACCAGGGGGCCGGCTCCGCCCCGGAGCCGTCGGAGGCACCGGCGGCGTCGCCGGCACCGGGGGTGCCGGAGCCGTGGTGGGCGTCGGGGGCCTCGGTCACAGGGGTGTCCGTCATGTGGCGATCCTGGCCCCCTCGCCGCCCGTCAGCAGCCTGGCGGTGGGCCTGCGGTCAGACCCGCCGACGGACCCGCCTGCCGGGGGACGGCCACCAGCGGCGCGGCCGAGGGCGACGGCGGCGCCGGCACAGGGTCCCCGCTGCGGTCCTGCGGCGCCGCGGCCCGGCACAGGACAGGGGCGTCCAGGACGTCGGCGAGCAGGAGCGGCAACGGGACGGGCCGCGAGTAGAGGTACCCCTGGGCCCGGTCCGCCCCGCACGCCGCCACGACGGCGGCGTGGGCCTTGGTCTCGACGCCCTCGACGACGAGCGGCACCTGCAGCGAGCGGGCCAGGGCGACGGCCGAGCGGACGGCGGCGAGCCCGGCGGGGGTGTCGCTGCGGCGCACGAACGCCCGGTCGAGCTTGATGCCGTCCAGGGGCAGGTCCCCCATCCGCTCGAGGCTGGACCACCCGGTCCCGAAGTCGTCGAGGTACACCGCGACGCCGAGGCGCCGCACCTGCTGCAGCACCGTGGCGGCCAGGGCGGCGTCGTTCAGCGCGGCCGTCTCGGTCACCTCGACGACGAGCGCGGCCCCCGGCAGCCCGTTGCCTGCGAGCAGCCCGGTGACGCTGCCGACCAGGGACGTCTCGCACACCTGCAGCGCCGACAGGTTCACCATGACGGGCACCGGGTGGCCCCGGGCCCACCAGGAGGCGGCGTCGTGCAGCGCCAGCGCCATCACGTGCTCGCCCAGCGCGGCCGCGAGCCCCGCACCCTCGGCGACGTCGACGACCTCGACGGGCGACAGGGGACCCAGGACGTCGTCCTGCCACCGCAGCAGGGCCTCCACGGAGACGACGGCGCTGCCGGGGACGGCGAGGACGGGCTGGTAGTGCAGCGACAGCCGGCCGCCGAGGTCCAGGTCGCTGCGCGAGTCGACCGGCGTGGACAGCGCGTCCCGCAGGTTCGAGGCCAGGACCAGGCGGCGGGCGGCCACGTCGTCGCTGCGCTGGTACTCCTGCACCGTCCGGCCCGCGCGACGGGCGGCGTGGACGGCCACCTCGGCGCGGCGCAGCAGCTCGCCGACGACCGTGGCGCCCGTGCCACCCGTGGGCTGCTCGCCGAGCTCGGCGACCTCGCAGGTCGCCGTCCCGACGCTCACCCGTGGGGCGACCGACACCGCCCGCACCCGCACCGGCCGGGCCAGCAGGCGCGCCGCGGCCCCGGCCCACGCCTGGGAGACGCTGGCCCCCGCGTACCCGACCAGCGAGAACTGACCGGCGTCCACCCGGGCGACCACGTCGGTCCCGACGCTGGGCAGCAGGCTCCGCAGCCGGGAGGCGCTGACCCGCAGGAGCTCGTCGCCCACCTCGTGCCCGAACGACTCGTTGGTCTCGCCCAGCCCGTGCATGCGCAGCGTCGTCACGCGCAGGGCGCGACCCGGTGCCGCGGCCACCAGGGCCGCCACGCCATGCTCGAGGCCCACGCGGCTCAGCAGACCGGTGAGCGGGTCGGTCCGGTGCGCCTGCTCCAGCTGCGTGCGGGCGTCCCGCACGTCGGTGATGTCGACGAGCGACACCACCCAGCCGGTCGCGGGCCCGCCGCCGGGGCGCAGCGGGATGGCGGTCGCCCGCCAGGCCCGGTCGAGCGCCTCGAGGTCGACCCGGACGGGCTCGCCCTCCACGGGCACCAGCAGCTGCTCCGACACCGTCGGGCCGAGGACGTCGTCCAGGGAGGTGCCGACCAGGTCGGTGCCGCCGAGCAGGCCGTGGCCCTCGGTGCGCCGTACCGTCCCGCCGAGGTCGAGCTCGAGGACGGCCACGGTCGCGTTGCTCAGCACGGAGTCCATGCCGGCCCGCATGCGCACCTGCGACCGGAGGTCACGCAGGCTCCCGCTGTAACGGGTGCCGGCCGCCGACTCGCTCCGGGTGACGGACAGCTCGATCGGTACCAGCTCGCCGTCCTTGGCCAGGGCGAGCACCTCCAGCCGCTCGCCGATGATGGCGTGGGCGCCGCCGGCCCGGACCCGGTCCACGCCGCTCGCGTGGGCCTCCCGCGAGGTCGGCGGCACGAGGGTCTCCGCCGCCATGCGTCCCACCAGGTCCTCGCGGGTCCAGCCGAGCATCGTCGTCACGGCGGGGTTGATGTCGAGGATGGTGCCCCGGTCGTCCATCACCACGAGCCCCGACAGGCTGCCGCCCACGACGTCGGCGTGCAGCCGCACGAGCTCGTCGCGGACCTGCCGCTCGCGCTGGAGGTCCAGCCGGTCGGCGAGGAGGTTGGCGAGGTCCGCCAGGTCGTCCGACTGCTCGGACGTCCACTCCCGTGACCGCTGGTCCAGGACGCACAGCGTCCCCACCACGGCGCCGTCGACGGTCCGCAGCGGCACGCCCAGGTAGGCGGACATGCCGAGCCGGCGCACGACGACCGAGTCCCGGGTGCGGGGGTCGTCCGCCAGGTCCGCCACGGCGAGCGGCAGGCCGGTCCGGACCACCACCCCGCACGGGACGTCGGCGAGGGGCTCCCTCGTCCCCGCGTCGATGCCGGCCCCGTCAGCGCCGACGACCAGGACGGACCCGTCCAGGTGGGCGGTGAGCAGGGCCGTCGTCGCGCCGGTGAGGGAGCGCG
The DNA here is from genome assembly GCA_963759255.1 of uncultured Actinomycetota bacterium. GTDB lineage: Bacteria > Actinomycetota > Actinomycetes > Actinomycetales > JBBAYJ01 > Aquipuribacter. The sequence continues at coordinate 2,026,774 of CAVWYQ010000002.1, read as the reverse complement.
CGAGGCGGGCGGCGCCGGTCCAGGCCGGGTCACCGACCGAGCCGGCCAGCTCGGCCGCGACCGGCTGAGAGCCGCCGCACGGGTCGCGGCCGACGGCGGCAGCACCTGAGGCATCGCCGAACCGGGTCACGGTCACCGCCTCCCTCCGCAGGAGGGCCCTCCTGCACGTCGTGTTGTCGACGCCCGGGACCGGCTTCTTGACCTCTCCCGGCGAGGTGGTGGCTCGGTGGTGGCGCGGCGGCGCGGGCGCGGCGCCACCCGGGAGCCTCAGCCGGTCGGCCCGGGCGGCGGCGTGCGGGCCAGCACGACGGCGGCAGCGACCGTCAGCGCCATCACCGCGAGCTCGACGACCACCAGCCGCACGAACGTCGCCCGCGCCAGCTCAGACCACGGCCCCCCGCCGTGGGACGAGGCACCGGCCAGCTCGGTGATGCTCCGGCGGCGGTGCCACCAGCCGACGGCGGCCAGCGCGAGCACCGCGCCCGCCTTGGCCAGCAGGAGCCGGCCGTACGGCGAGGTCAGGACGTCTGCGGGATCCACCCGCAGCGCCGCGTTGAGGACGCCGGACGCCCCGACCGCCACCACGCAGGGGAGCGCCAGGCTGCTGTAGGAGCGGACCAGCGGCAGTGCGGTGCCGGCACCGACGCGCCGGTCGGACAGCACGAGCACGGCGAGCACGGCCAGGCCCCCGACCCACATCGAGGCCGCGACCAGGTGCACGGCGAGGCTCGCGACCGCGGTCCCGTGGTCCGCCGCAGCGGCCGAGTGCCCGGCGAAGGCCGGTGGCAGCAGGCCCGCGGTCGCCACGACCAGGAGCCCCCTCCTCACCCACGGGTTCCTGCCGACCCGGGCGCGCGAGGCCACGAGCAGGACCACGGCGCAGACCAGGACCAGCGCCTGCGCCTGCGCCTGAGGCACGGAGAGGAACTGCTGCTGCACCGAGAGGGTGAGGACGCGTGGCACTCCTCGACCCGCCAGGTCCGAGGCCGTGAGCACGTAGACCAGCGCCGTGACCACGGCCCATGCGGCGGCCGTCGGGGCGAGCAGGGCGCGGGCCCGGCGGGCCAGGTCGCCGTCGGCGTGCAGCACCGGCAGCAGCGTGCACCCGACCACGAGCGCGCCCAGGACGTCCTGCAGGTAGCGGGCCAGGGGCAGGCCGGTGGTGGTGAGCGGTCCCGGGTCGCCGAGCGCGACGGGCGCCGGGACGGTGGCCGCGAGCAGGCCTGCCACCAGCGCCGCCCCGCTCATGACCAGCAGCACCGTCGTGGTGAGGGCGACCAGCCGGTCCGGCCCGGTCCGGGCCGCCACGACGCTCACCGGTGGGCCGGGTCCTTCACCTCGCCGATCAGCTCCTCCAGGGCGTCCTCCAGGGCGACGATGCCGAGCACCCGGGACCTGGGGACCGCCGTCACCGCCTCGGTGCGGACGACCCGGCCCAGGTGCGCGCCCGCGCCGCGCAGCGTCTGCACCACCTGCGCGACCGACGCCGTGGGAGGCACGTCGGGCAGGTGCCGCCGCGACCCCTCGGGCACCGGCTGGACAGGCACGCGCTCGCCCTTGGCGGGCAGCACGTCCTTGACGTGGACGTAGGAGACCGGGCTGCCGGCGGCGTCCAGCAGGGGGAAGCGCGAGAACCCGGTCTCCACGGCAGCGGTGTGGACGTCGGTGGCGGGGGCGTCCCCGGGCACGGCTCGCACCTGGTCCAGCGGGACCATGATGTCGGCGGCGGTCCGGTCCTGCAGGTCGAGGGCGCCCTCCATCAGGTGGACCTCCTCGTCGTCGAGCAGCCCCTCGCGGTTGGACTCCGAGATCATCGTCGCCACCTGCTCCCGCGTGAACACCGAGGCGACCTCGTCGGCCGGCTCGACGCGCACGGCCCGCAGCAGCAGGTTGGCGATGCCGTTGAGGACGAGCAGCAGCGGCTTGAGCGCGAGCACGACCCCGTACAGCAGCGGCCCGAGCACGAGCGCGCTCCGCTCCGGTCCGGCGATCGCGATGTTCTTGGGCACCATCTCGCCGAGCACGATGTGCAGGTAGACGACGACGGAGAGGGAGACCGCGAAGGCGACCGGGTGGACCAGGGCCTCGGGTGCCCGGACCGCCTCGAGGAGGGGCTCGACGAGGTGGGCGACCGCGGGCTCGCCCAGCGCACCCAGGCCCAGCGAGCAGGCGGTGATGCCCAGCTGGGCGCCGGCCATCATGAGGGTGACGCGCTCCATCGCCCGCAGCGTCGTCCGGGCGCCCAGGACGCCGGCCTCGGCCATGGGCTCGATCCTCGACCGTCGCGCCGAGATGAGGGCGAACTCGGACCCGACGAAGAACGCGTTGCCCGCGAGCAGGAGGAGGGCGACGACGATGGCGGTGCTGTCGCTCACCGGCGGACCTCTCCCGTGACGGTGGCGTGGCGTGCCGGGCCGTCCACGCCGCGGGGCTCGACCTCCTCCGGCTCGTCGGCCACGAGCTCGTCCGTCGCCGGCGGCTGCTCAGGGTCCTGGTCCGGGGGCGGCACCGCCTCGACCACGTCGACCCGCATCCCGTCCATCGCCTGGACCCGCAGCTGCCAGCCGTCCAGGTCCACGACGTCGCCCTCGGCGGCGATCCGGCCCAGGAGGTCCACGACGAGCCCGCCGAGGGTGTCGTAGTCGCGGTCGTCGTCGGCCGGGATGCCGAGACCGCGCAGCTCGTCGGGTCGCAGGAGCCCGGTGAGCTCCAGCGTGCCGTCCGGCCGGCGACCGACCCTCGTCTCGTGCTCGTCGTGCTCGTCCTCGACCTCGCCGACCAGCTCTTCCACGAGGTCCTCGAGGGTCACGACACCGGCGGTGCCGCCGTACTCGTCGGCCACCAGGGCCAGGTGCGAGCGGGTGCGAAGCACGCCGAGCAGGTCGTCGAGGTCGATCGACTCCGGGACGACGACCGTGCGTTCCATCACCTGGACCGCGGTGGTGCCCTCCCGGTCGTCCTCGAGGACGCGCAGGCAGCGGCGCAGCGACACCACGCCCAGCACGTCGTCGGCCCCGCCCCGGCCGGTGACGGGGAACCGGGAGTGCCCGCTGGTGCGGGACAGCTCGACGACGTCGGCCACGCAGGTGGAGGCGTCGACGAAGAGCACCTGGCCGCGGGGGGTGAGCACGTCGCCGGCGGTCCGCTCGCCGAAGGAGAGGGTGCGCTGCAGCAGCGCCGACAGCGGACGTTCCAGCGTGCCGGCCTCCGCGGAGCGGCGCACGAGCGACTGCAGCTCCTGGGGGCTGCGTGCGGAGGCGAGCTCCTCCTGCGGCTCGACGCCGATCCGGCCGAGCAGCCAGTTGGCGTTGCCGTTGAGGAAGCGCAGCAGCGGCGCGGTGGCCGCCGAGAACGCCCGCTGGAAGGGCACGACCACCAGCGCCGTGCCGTACGGCCGGGCGATGGCCAGGTTCTTGGGCACCAGCTCGGAGACGATCATCTGGAAGAAGGTGGCCAGCAGCAGCGCCACGGTCAGCGACACCCCCTGCACCGCAGCGTCCGGCAGGCCGGCCGCTACCAGGCCCGGCTCGAGCAGCCGGGCCAGTGACGGCTCGGCCAGGAAGCCGATCAGCAGGGACGTCACGGTGATGCCCAGCTGCGCACCCGACAGCTGCGTCGACAGCGACCGCAGCCCGGCCAGGACGCCGGCGGCGCCCCGTTCCCCCGCCTCCGCGCGGTCCTCGACCGTGCCGCGCTCGACGGTGACCAGGCTGAACTCCGCCGCCACGAACAGGCCGCAGCCGACGGCGAGCAGGACTGCGACCCCGAGCAGGACCCACTCCATCAGAGAGCACCCCCGCCGCTGCGGGGGCCGCTACTTGACGGGACGGACGTGGGACCGGGTGGGGCGCATGCGTTCATGGTGCCTCGAGTATGACCGATCCGGCCCCCGGTGCCAGGGGCGGTGCGGGGGCCGCACCCAGCTGAGGACGTCCGTGGTGGTCACCCGCGCCCAGGCCGGCGACCGCGACCTGCCGGGCGTACCGCGTGCTCAGGCCCCGGGTGCGGACCGCGAGCCCGGTCGTCCCGGGAGCCTGGTGCTGCTCAGCCGGCGTAGGACTGCAGCGTCGCCGCGTCCACCGGGCCGAGCAGCACCCGGCCGTCGTCGGTGAGCAGGACCGTGAGCAGGGCGGAGGTGAAGACCTTGCCGCCGTCGACCTCGGTGGTCAGCTGTCCGAGCACCTCGGCGGGGTCGACGTCGTCGCCGGAGACCTCGGCGCCGGGCTCGTCGGTGACCTCGGTCGCGCCGGTCGGGAGCGTCAGCTCCACCACGGTCGACCAGCCCTCGCCGTGGACCACCGGCTCCGGCGCGTCCTGCCCGCGGAACATGTCCTCCAGGGCGCCGTCGTCGAGCGGGCTCGGCCCGTCGTCGGTGCTGCGGCCCTCGGCGACCTCCCGGTCGAGCTCGTCGAGCGCGTCGACGACCGTGGTGCCCGGGGAGGGGGTGAAGTCGAAGACCTCGGGGTCGGGTGCCGCCAGGTCCAGGTCGGTGAACCCGGTGACGAAGGCCGGGTCCTCCTGGCCGCGGGCGTCCACCTGGACCTGCAGCACCAGCCCGGTCTCCGCGTCCACGGCCACCTCGACCCCCGCGACCAGGGTGGCAGCGTCGCGGGGGGTCGCCAGCAGGGTGTACGCGTCCCGTCCGGCGACGACCTGCGCCTCGCCGACCGTCACCTCGGTGGTCTCGTCGGCGTCGGCCAGCAGCGCCCGGGCGACCTCGTCCGGGGTCATGCCCGGGAACGGGTCGGTGCCCTCGGGCAGCGCGGGCGCCTCGGCGGTGCCGGGCAGCTGCCCACCGTGCTCGGCCGCGTGCTCGGCGGCGGCGGCCTCGGCGCGCTCGGCGAAGGCCGCCAGGTCGTAACGGGTCGCCGTGCTGTCGGTGGAGGAGTACGTCCACGCCACGTCGCCGTCGCGCACCGCACCCAGCTCGGCGAAGTCGTCGAGCAGCGACACGCGCTGCTGGTCGGGGCCACCGACCCACACCCGCAGCGAGTTCTCGCCCGTGGCCAGCCGCATGAGCACCGACGTGGGGTCCGAGGATGACTCGGGCTCGCCCATGCCGGCCAGGTCGCCGAGGTCCGGCAGGCCCAGCTCGGCCACCGTCCGGACGGTGCCGCTGAAGGGCGTCGGCTCCGCCTCGGAGACGGCGACCAGCAGGTCGGCGGCGGAGCGCTCCGGCAGGTCGGGCACGGGGTCGGAGGACGCGGAGGCGGCGACGCCACCACCGACGACCAGGGCGGTGACGGCGGTGGGGACGATCCAGCGGAGGGCTGCGGCGGGCATGCGACAACGGTACGTCGGCCCCGACCCGCGCACCCGGGGGGTACCCCTACTCCTGTCCTGGCGCCCGCGTCAGGGGCGTCCCGAGGGCTGGTCCCCGCAGCGCAGCCGATGCGTGGTCCGCGGGCCGCGGCGGAGCGGGTGCCGCGGCTCAGCCCGAGCGGGTCCAGGCGAGCAGCCGCTCGACGTCCCACGTGGTGATGACCCGGTCCGCGGCGACGCCCGCCTGCTCCACCCGCGCGCAGCCCAGCTCCAGCCAGTCCAGCTGGCCGGGGGCATGGGCGTCGGAGTCGATGCTGAGCACGCACCCGGCGCGGTCGGCGACGGCCAGCAGGTCCATGGGCGGGTCGAGCCGCTCGGGCCGGGCGTTGACCTCGACCGCGGTGCCGCGCCTCGGCGGCCGCGCCGAAGACCGCCTCGGCGTCGAAGGTGGACTGCGGCCGCTCCTTGCTGCCACGGCTCGCGCCGGGGGAGTCGGGGTTGCGGCCGCCGAGGAGCCGGCCGGTGCAGTGGCCCAGCACGTCGGTCCGTGGGTCCTGGACGGCGGCCACGCAGCCGACGGGTCATGGCGGCCGGCTCCATCCGCAGCTTGGAGTGCGCCGAGGCGACGACCACGTCGAGCCGGTCGAGCAGGTCGGGCTCCTGGTCGAGGCTGCCGTCGTCGAGGATGTCGACCTCGATGCCGCTCAGCACGCGCAGCCCGACCCCGTCGGCGTCGAGCTCGGCCTGCACCTGGTCGATGAGGTCCAGCTGGGCCCGCAGTCGCGCCGGCGACAGCCCGTTGGCGACCGTCAGCCGGGGGGAGTGGTCGGTGACGGCGAGGTAGCGGTGCCCGAGCGAGGCCGCGGTGCGGGCCATGGTGGCCAGGTCGCTGCCGCCGTCGCTGGCGTCGGTGTGGCTGTGCAGGTCGCCCTGCAGCAGCCCGCGCAGCGTCGCGCCCCCGCCGACCAGCGGCCCGACCAGGGCCTCGAGGTCGGCCCGGTAGCCGGACGGCCCGCCGTCCTGCACCACCTCGGTGATGACGCCGCCCGTCCGCTCGCCGATCCCCGGCAGCTCGCGCAGGGTCCCCTCGCGGACCCGGTCGGCGACCTCCTCCGGCCCGGTCCGCACGACGAGCGCCAGGCCCTGCGGAACGCCGCCACCCGGGGCGTCGCCGCCGCGGCCCGTTCCAGCAGGAAGGCGATCCGGTCCAGCTCGACCACCACCGGGTCGCTGCCGGGTCGGACACCGCTGCCGCGCAGGGCGCCCGGCCGGTCCGCCGAGCGGGCGGCCCCGCGAGGCACCACCTCAGGACCTCACCAGCAGGGCGGTCGCGATGCCGGCGGCACCCTCGCCGCGACCGGTCAGGCCCAGCCCGTCGGTCGTGGTGCCCGACACCGTCACCGGGGCCCCCGCCGCCTCCGACAGCACCCGCTGGGCCTCGTCCCGCCGGGGCCCGAGCCGGGGCCGCAGCGCCACCACCTGCACCGAGACGTTGCACCACCTGCCAGCCGGCCTCGCGCACGAGCCGGGCCGTCTCCGCCAGCAGCGTGGTGCCCGCGGCCCCGGACCAGCGCGGGTCCGACGTGCCGAACACCGCCCCCAGGTCGCCGAGCCCGGCCGCGGACAGCAGGGCGTCGCAGGCGGCGTGCGCGGCGACGTCGCCGTCGGAGTGCCCCGCCAGCCCGGCCGGCTCGTCGGGGAAGTGCAGCCCTGCCAGGTGGCACGGCACCCCGGGGGCGAACGCGTGGACGTCCACGCCGGTGCCGACCCGCAGGTCGCCGGGGGTGGGACGTCGCTCATGGCCTCATCCAAGCCGGTCAGGCGTCCGCGCGCCTCAGCAGGTCGGCCAGCTGGTCGAGGGCCTCGTCCGCACCCTCGCTCGGGGTGGACCTGGCCGAGGTCGCCGAGCGGCTGCAGGGCTGGGCCCGTGCGGTCCCGCCTCCCCGACGCCGTACCGTCTGCGCGTGGGCAGGCACAGCCATGGGGAGGCGGGACCTCGCACCGGTCCCCGCGCCGCTCTGGTCCTGCTGGCGGCCGGGAGCGGGACCCGGGTCGGGGCGGACACCAACAAGGTGCTCCTGCCCCTGGCCGGTCGCCGCGTGCTCACCTGGTCGCTGACGTGGACCGAGGCCCTGCCCTGGTGCGTCCGCACGGTCCTCGTGCTGCGGGAGCAGGACCACGAGGCGGTACGCGCAGTCCTGGCCCGGGAGGCAGGGCACCGGCAGGTGGACCTCGTGACCGGTGGTGCGTCCCGGCACGAGTCCGAGCACAGCGCGCTGCGGCTGCTGGCCCCGCAGATCCGTTCGGGGGAGGTGGACGTGGTCGTGGTCCACGACGCAGCCCGCCCCCTGACCGGGCCCACGATGTTCACCGAGGTGGCCCGGGTGGCCCTCGAGCAGGGGGGTGCGCTGCCGGTGCTCGAGCAGCGAGGGCTGGTCCCGACCTCGCACGGCACCGGTCCGGAGCAGGACCGGCTGGTCACCGTGCAGACCCCGCAGGCCTTCCGCGCCGACGACCTGCTGCAGGCGTACGAGGCTGCGGCTGCGGACGGCTTCACCGGCACGGACACCGCGGCCTGCATGGAGCGCTACTCCGACATCGTCGTCCGCGGCCTGCCCGGGGCCGCGACCAACATCAAGGTGACGTTCCCCGAGGACCTCGTCCTCGCCGAGCGCATCCTGGCGATGAACCGGTACGAGATGCCCTGAGGGGGTGGGTGCGGTGGAGGTCGTGGTCCTGACGTGCTCGCAGTGCGGTGAGGAGACCGAGCACGAGCCCACCTACGTGGGGCAGGACCTCACGCGGTCCGGTGACGTTCGCGCGGACCCGGCCGCAGGCCGTCGCCCGCCGGCCGCGACGGCTGTCCGGTGAGCTGCGGACCCTGTGACGCCGGTGACCTGACGGCCTGCTACGGGCGCCGCTCCTGGCGCTCCTCGACCTCGCGCAGCCCCACCAGCAGGTGCAGCCCGGCCCGGTCGTGCACCCGCCGGGCGACCGGGGGAGCGCCGAGCAGGTGCACCTCGCCGGCCCGCCGGAGGGCGCCGACCAGCGCGGGACCGTCGGCCGCCGCGGGCACGTCGCCCGCACAGGCCACCGGGACCAGGACGGGGGAGGTCACCACGCGCAGCGTCTCCCGGTCCACCGTCCCGGCGACCGCCACGCCGGGGACGCCTGCCCGGGTCGGCTGCTCGACCCGGACCCGCTTGACCGTGTCGGTCATCGGGTGGACCGCAGCGCCGGCACGGTAGCCACCCCCGGGCAGCCGCAGCTCGGCGACCACCGCGGCCAGGTGCCAGGCCGGTGCCAACGGGCAGAGCGGGTCCACCACCAGCAGCGCGCGGTGGGCCGGGCGGTCCCCGGGCCCCGACGCGCCCAGCGCGTCCCGCACGGCGGCGGCCAGGTCCGTCCCGACGGCCGGTCGCCCCTCCCCGCTGGTCGGTCCGACCATGCCGGCTGGCCGCGCCCCCACCAGGACGTCCGGACCCAGGCCGTGCCGTCCGAGGCGCCGGGAGACGGTGGAGACGTCGGTGGCCGCCGTCAGTACGACCACGTACCCCGTGACCAGCCGGGCAGCACGCACCGCATGGTGCAGCAGCGGCTCACCGTCGAGCTGCACCGACCGCACGAGGTCACCCTCGGCGCCGTCGGGGACGACGACCACGGCGAGCACGTCCTCGCTGAGCTGGACGGGATGCCCCGACCGGCTCACGGCACGAGCCCGGGGCCGAGCGATCCGACGTCCATGGGGACCATGGTGCCCTGGCTCAGGTCTCGCACGAGCCGCCCCGGGTGCGCTCGTCGGGTCGTCTACGTGTCGGGCCCCACCTGGACCCGGCGTGCAGCACGGCTCAGGACGAGAGGACCTCGTCGAGCATGGTCTCGGCGGCGACCTCGTCGGTCTTCTCGCAGAGCGCCAGCTCCGAGACGAGGATCTGGCGCGCCTTGGCGAGCATCCGCTTCTCGCCGGCCGACAGGCCCTTGTCGCCGTCACGGCGGTGGAGGTCCCGGATGACCTCGGCGACGCGGATGACGTCGCCGGAGGCGATCTTCTCCTGGTTCGCCTTGAACCGGCGGGACCAGTTGGTCGGCTCCTCGGCCTGCGGGGAGCGGAGCACCGAGAAGACCTTGTCCAGGCCGTCCTTGCCGACGGCGTCGCGGACGCCGACCAGGTCGACGTTCTCTGCGGGGACCCTCACCGTCAGGTCGCCCTGTGCGACCTTGAGGACGAGGTACGCCTTCTCCACCCCCTTGATGGTCCGGGTCTCGACGGCCTCGATGAGGGCCGCTCCGTGGTGCGGATAGACGACTGTCTCGCCCACTGCAAACGCCATAGTCATGTGCCCCTTTCCGTCGCCAAGGGTACCACCGACCGGGCGCCGTGTGGACGTCGCGGACCGGCATCTGTGCTGGTCAGCGAGCCGAATACCGGGTCAGAAGGTCTTGACATCGAGGAATCCCGACGCTACGCGGAGCCGTCGTGCGTGCCGGTGGTCGCCCCCGGGCGGTTGCTCGCTAGCATCGGGGGGTGACCAGCCTGACCGCCGCGCGCCGACGTCCTGCCGCCCTGCTCGCCGCCGCGACGATGGCGCTGCTGCTGTCCGGGTGCTCGTTCTGGGCGCCCAACACCGCCATCCAGCCGTACGCGCCCGCCGACGGCGTCCAGGCCGAGCTGGGGAACCTGCTGGCCCGCAACATGCTCGTGGTCTCGCGAGGGGCAGGGCGCACCCGGCCTGCTGGTGGGAGCCCTGATCAACCGGGGCCAGGAGGATGTCGCGGTGCAGCTGGCGGTGAGCGGCACCGAGCTGGAGATCGAGGTGCCCGCGGGGGTCAGCGTGGTCTTCGGTGCCGACCAGGACCGGCCGGAGGGCGAGGCTGCCACCATCGTCGCCGCGCGCGTCGAGATCGACGAGGTCGAGGTGCGGGCAGGGGACGTCACGGAGCTCCTGGTGTCCAACCAGGAGGTCGGGAGCACGGTGCTGCGGGTCCCGGTGCAGCTGCCCGAGGGCCCCTACGCCGAGTTCGACCCCTCCGCCTGAGCGAGCGACCCTCAGGTCTCGAACTTGTAGCCCAGCCCGCGCACCGTGACGATGTGGCGCGGCCGGGACGGGTGCGGCTCCACCTTCGACCGCAGCCGCTTGACGTGCACGTCGAGCGTCTTGGTGTCGCCCACGTAGTCCGCCCCCCACACCCGGTCGATGATCTGGCCCCGGGTCAGCACCCGGTCGGCGTTGCGGACGAGCAGCTCCAGGAGCTCGAACTCCTTGAGCGGCAGCGCGACCTGCTGGCCGTCGACGGTGACGACGTGCCGGTCGACGTCCATCCGGACCGGGCCTGCGCTCACCAGCGTGTCCTGCGCGGCCTCGGAGTCCTCGCCCCGGCGCAGCACCGCCCGGATCCGCGCCACCAGCTCGCGGACCGAGTACGGCTTGGTGACGTAGTCGTCGGCGCCGAGCTCCAGGCCCACCACCTTGTCCACCTCGCCGTCCTTGGCCGTGAGCATGATGATCGGGACCTTGCTGCGGGTGCGCAGCCGCCGGCACACCTCGGTGCCGGGGGTGCCGGGCAGCATGAGGTCGAGCAGGACCAGGTCGGCCCCGTCGCGCTCGAACAGGCCGAGACCCTCGTCGCCGGTCTCGGCGACGCTCACCTCGTAGCCCTCACGCTGGAGCTGGTAGCTGAGCGCGTCCTGGAAGGACGGCTCGTCCTCGACGACGAGGATGCGTGTCACTCGGTGCCTCCGTGGGGTGCGTGGGGTGCGTGGGGTGGCTCGGGGGCGGTGTCGACCCTGGCGTCGGGCAGCCTGATGGTGAAGGTGGAGCCCTGGCCCGGCCGGCTCCAGACCCGGACGTCGCCGCCGTGGTTGTCGACGGCGTGCTTGACGATGGCCAGCCCGAGGCCCGTCCCGCCGGTCAGCCGCGAGCGTGCGGGGTCGACGCGGTAGAAGCGCTCGAAGACGCGGTCCTGCTCCTGCACGGGGATGCCGATGCCCCTGTCGGTCACCTGCACCAGGACGAGACCGTCGCGCCGGCCGACCGAGACCGAGACCCGGGTGCCCTCCGGGCTGTAGGCGATGGCGTTCACCAGCAGGTTGCGCACCGCGGTGACCAGGAGCTCCTCGTCGCCCACCACGACGGCCCCGGCGGGCGCTGACACGGAGAGCTCGATGCGGTGCTCCTCCGCCCGGGGCCGAACCTCCCGCACCGCCTGCGCCACGACCGCGCCCATCTCCACGTCGTCGTGGTGCAGGGTGCCGTCGACGACCTGCACCCGCGAGAGCTCCAGGACGTCGGTGACGAGCACCTGCAGGCGGGCGCACTCCTGCCGGATCCGTGCCGCGAAGCGACGGACGGCCTGCGGGTCCTCCGCGGCGTCCTCCAGCGTCTCGGCGAGCACGCTGATGGCTCCGACGGGGGTCTTGAGCTCGTGGCTGACGTTGACGACGAAGTCCCGGCGGACGTCCTCCAGCCGCATCGCCTCGCTGCGGTTCTCCACCTCCAGCAGCAGGTGCGAGGAGTCGAGCCGGCGCGGTGTCACCCGGACCTCGAGGTGCCCCTCGCCGACAGGGCCACGCGGGAGCACCAGCGGGGCGCTCGAGCCCTCCGGCTGCCCGCCGCGAGCAGCCAGCCGTTCGGTGACGAGCCGCCGCAGCTCGCCGTGCGCCAGGTAGGTGCCCCGGACCAGGCCGAGCCGGACGGCCTCCTCCGAGCGGTGCACCACCCGGCCGTCGGCGGCCACCACGAGCACGGGGGTACCGGCGGCCGCGAACGCGATGGCGGCCAGCTCCTGCTCCGGGGCCCGCCTGGCGCCACGGCTGTCGCCGTTGCTGCGGACCCCCAGCGCGTAGGCGCCGACCAGCACGACGACCGCGGCCACGGCCGCGCCGACGGCGGCCAGGACGACGTCGGGGCTCACGGCTGGTCAGACTACGGGTACGCGCCGTCGCCCTGGGCCTGACATCGGGGGCCCGATACGGGAGGATGGTCGCCATCATGACCCGTTTCGACGAGGACCTCGCCTCCCTCACCTCCGGGATGGTCGAGATGACGAGCCTGGCGGCGACGGCGATCTCCCGAGCGTCGTTCGCGCTCCTCAACGGCGACCTGGAGATGGCCGAGTCCGTCATCGCCGACGACGAGCGGATGGACTCCTGGCAGTGGTCCCTCGACGACCAGATCGTCGTCATGATGACCAAGCACGGTGCCCTGGGCCGCGACCTGCGTCGACTGGTGTCCGGGCTGCGCGTGACGGCCGACCTCGAGCGGATGGGTGACCTCGCGCGCCACCTCGCGCAGGTGACACGGCTGAAGTACCCGGAGCCGGTGGTTCCGGAGGCCGTGGCCCGGCACATCTCGCAGATGGGCGAGGTCGCCGAGCGGATCGCCCTGAAGACCGGGGACGTCCTTGCCCGCCACGACGGCCGGCTGGCCCGCGAGGTCGACCGGATCGACGACGACATGGACCGGCTGCACCGCGAGCTGTTCACGGTCATGCTCGGGCCGCGGTGGGAGCAGCCGGTGTCGGTGGCCATCGACGTCACGCTGATCGGCAGGTTCTACGAGCGCTTCGCCGACCACGCCGTGAACGTGGCCAACCAGGTGGTCTACCAGATCACCGGCGAGGACCCGGACCGCGTCAGCGGCCCGGGCCTGTCGCCGACCTGAGGCCCGTCCGCGCCTAGCGCCCCTGGTTCGCGACCGACGCGGCGGCCTCGGCCGCCGCGTCCGGGTCCAGGTAGCGCCCGCCCCGCTCGGTGGGGACCAGCTGTCCGTCGACGTCGTGCAGCGTGTACACCAGCGGGATCCCCGTGGGGATGTTGAGCCCGGCGATGGTCTCGTCGTCGATGCCGTCCAGGTGCTTGACCAGCGCCCGCAGGGAGTTCCCGTGGGCGGCCAGCAGGGTCGTGCGGCCGGCCCGCAGGTCCGGCACCACGTCGGAGGCCCAGTACGGCAGCATCCGGTCGACCACGTCCTCGAGGCACTCCGACGCCGGCAGGTCGGCGCCCAGGTCGGCGTAGCGGGGGTCGCCGGTCGCGGCGTACTCGTCGTCGGGCGCGATGGGCGGGGGCGGGGTGTCGTAGGAGCGGCGCCAGAGCATGAACTGCTCCTCGCCGTAGGTCTCCAGCGTCTGCTTCTTGTCCTTGCCCTGGAGGGCGCCGTAGTGCCGCTCGTTGAGCCGCCAGCTGCGCCGCACGGGGATCCAGTGGCGGTCGGCCGCGTCGAGGGCGAGGTGCGCCGTGGTGATGGCCCGTCGCAGCAGCGAGGTGTGCACCACGTCGGGCAGCAGGCCGGCCTCGCGCATCTGCTCCCCACCGCGCGAGGCCTCGGCGCGGCCCTTCTCCGACAGCGGCACGTCCACCCAGCCGGTGAAGAGGTTCTTGGCGTTCCACTCGCTCTCGCCGTGCCGCAGCAGGACGAGGGTGAAGGTCTCGGTCATGGCGCCGATCCTGCCAGTCCGCGGTCAGGGACCGCTGTCCCCGGGGTCCTCGCCGTCCCGGGGGTCCTCGCCGTCCCCGGGGTCCTCGCTGAGCAGGCGCTGGAACGCGGCCAGGTTGGCGGTGTCCAGGCCCCGGGCCGCCCGCCACGCCGCCTCGCGTCGGATCGAGGCCGCGAAGCCCAGCCCGAGCAGGGTGTCGAAGGCGCGGTCGGCGGTGTCGAGGATCGTCCCCATCACCTCGTCCAGCACCGCGGGCGTGACGGCTGCCGTCGGCAGCCGCCCGACCAGGTAGACGTCGTCGTCGGGGTCCAGGGCGAACGCGACCCCGCGCAGCCGGGTGTTGCGCCGCAGGAGCCAGCGCATCACCTCCTCGGCGTTCTCCTCGGCGTGCCGCACGACGAAGGCCGAGACGCTCACGGTGTGCTCACCCACCAGCACCGAGACCGTGGTGAGGAGGCGGTGCTCACCGGGCAGCCGCACCACCAGCTCCCCGGGACGCAGCCCGTGGTCGTGGTCCACCCCGGTGTCCTCCAGCCAGCGGCGGACGACGGCGAGGGCCGCCGCGGCGCGGGGGCCGGGCGGCGCGGCGGGGCTCACCCGGACGCCTCCAGCAGCGCCTCGTCGGCCGTCCGGCCCGGCGGGGCGGACCGGGACGCCACGGTCACGGTGCCGGGACGGCGCCGGGCGAAGGTCGACGCGGCGTGGTCGTACTCCGCGAGGACGGCGGCGGCGGTCCGGTCCCACCCGAAGCCGGCAGCGTGCCGGACCGCGGCACGTCCGAGCTCGGCCCGCCTGCCCGGGTCGGCCAGGAGCTCCTCGAGCACGTCCGCCCACCGGTCCGGGTCGTGCCCGGGCACCAGGACGCCGGAGACACCGTCGTCGACCGCTCGCCGCAGGCCGCCGACAGCCGCCGCCACCACGGGCGTCCCGCAGGACTGCGCCTCCAGGGCGACCAGGCCGAACGACTCGTTGTGCGACGGGACCGTGACGAGGTCCGCGGCGCGGTACCAGTCGGCCAGCTCGGGGCGGGCCACGGGCGGGCGGGTGAGGAGGACGTCGTCCAGGCCCAGCGCGGAGGCCTGCTCCAGCAGGGCGGTGGGCCGGGCGAGACCCGAGCCGGAGGGGCCGCCGAGGACGGCCACCACGAGCGGCCGGTCGCGACCGCCGCGCATCGCGCGCAGCCGGGCGGCGGCGGCCACCAGCACGTCAGGCCCTTTGAGCGGCTGGATCCGTCCCACGAACAGCAGCAGGTCCGCGTCGGCGGGAAGCCCGAGCCGGGCGCGGGCCGCGGCCCGGTCGCCGGGGGCGAACAGCTCCGTGTCCACCCCCGGCGGGACCGAGGCCACCCGAGCAGGGTCGGCGCCGTAGTGGTGGGCCAGGTCGGCGGCCTCGTCGTCGGTGTTGGCGATGAGCCGGTCCGCCGCGTCGACGACCTGCTGCTCGCCGATGAGCCGACCACGCGGTTCCGGGACGTCGCCCGCGGCCAGCGCCGCGTTCTTGACCCTGGCCATGGTGTGCATGGTGTGGACGAGAGGGACCCCCCACCGCTCCGCGAACAGCCAGCCGACCTGGCCCGACAGCCAGTAGTGGCTGTGGACGAGGTCGTAGTGCCCGTCGGGGGCCTGCGCCGCGGCGCGCATCAGCCCCGCCGTGAAGGCGCAGAGCTGTCCGGGCAGCTCCTCCTTCACCAGACCCTCGTACGGTCCTGCGTCGACGTGGCGCACCGTGACCCCCGGGCCCAGCCGCACCAGGTCCTCCTGCGCGCCGGAGGTTCGCCGGGTGGCGACCTCGACCTCGACGCCGGCCGCCGCCAGCCGGCGGGACAGCTCCACCACGTAGACGTTGAGGCCCCCGGCGTCGCCCGTGCCCGGCTGCTCCAGCGGGGAGGTGTGCACCGAGAGCATGAGGACCCGCCGGCCCCGCCAGGCCCGGGCTGCCCGCCCCCGCGCGGTGGCTCCCGCCCTCGCCCCTGTCGGGACTCCGGTCGTGGCCCCCGTTCCGGTCACAACGGCGTCTCGGCGCACCCGTCCCACGCCACGACCGTACGCCCGCCGGCCGGGTGCCCGCGCCCCGGCTCCTAGGGTGGTCCTCGTGGCGGAGGCGGTGC
Organism: uncultured Actinomycetota bacterium; assembly: GCA_963759255.1. GTDB lineage: Bacteria > Actinomycetota > Actinomycetes > Actinomycetales > JBBAYJ01 > Aquipuribacter. The sequence continues at coordinate 2,010,972 of CAVWYQ010000002.1, read as the reverse complement.
GGCGCGGGGGGCCCCGGCCCGCCGGGCGCATCACGCGCGGGACCACCGCCCCCAACCGGCTGCGCCGCTTCGACCGCTGGTACACCGAGCGCCACGGCGCCTCGCTCCGCTCCGCGCCCGACCCGCTGGTCGTCGACCTGGGCTACGGCCGTTCTCCCGTGACGGTGATCGAGCTGGCCGCGCGGCTGCGCGCGGTCCGGGCCGACGTGGAGGTGCTCGGCGTCGAGATCGACCCCGAGCGGGTCGCGACCGCCCTGCCGCTGGGCGTCCCGGGCGTGTCCTTCGCCCGCGGCGGGTTCGAGCTCGCCCCGCTGCGAGGGCGTCCGCCCCTGCTGGTCCGCGCCTTCAACGTCCTGCGCCAGTACGACGAGACCGAGGTGCCGGAGGTGTGGGACGGGCTGCGGGCGCGCCTGGCCCCGGGGGGCCTGCTGGTGGACGGCACGTGCGACGAGCCGGGTCGGCTGGCCTCGTGGGTGGTCGTGGACGCCGACGGTCCCGCCGCGCTGGTGCTCGCCTGGCGGCTCGCCGGCCTGCAGCGGCCGTCGCAGGTGGCGGCCCGCCTGCCCAAGGCGCTCATCCACCGCAACGTCCCGGGGGAACGGGTGCACGAGCTGCTCGCGGCCCTCGACGCCGCCTGGGACGTCGCGGCCGGGCTGCAGGAGCTCGGCGCACGGCAGCGGCTGGCCGCCGCCTGCGCGTCGGTGGTCTCGCAGGGCTGGCAGCTCAGGCGGGACGTCAGGCAGTGGCGCCGGGGGGTCGTCGAGGTGCCGTGGCGGCAGGTGGCACCTGGTCCCGGGCGCTCCGGCGCACCGTGACGACCAGCTCGTCGTCCTCGGTGCTCAGCCGCACCTGCACCCCGCGCAGGCGCCTGCAACGCCTCCAGCGCCGGCCTGCAGGCGCGGGCGACCTCGGCGGCGTCCGGGGTGAGGACCACCACCGTCGCCTCGTCCGGGCCGGACAGCCGCGCGGTGACCACGCCGCCCTCCAGCTTCTCGACCACCTCGACCAGGCACCGTCTCGTGGCGTCGGCGACGGCGGAGGACGAGCGTCCCGTCGTCGGTGCCGGAGTCGTCGAGCAGCGTGACGACGACCGCCCGGCTGCGGGCCGCCCACAGGGTCTCCCGCACCGCGGGGTCCACCAGCAGCCGTCCCCTGATCCCGTCGCGGAGGGCGGCCTCGAGCAGCCGGCACTCGGTGGCCAGCCTCGCGTCGACCCCGCCCCCGTCCCGCAGCAGCAGCAGCACGGGCGCCGCCAGCTGCTCGACCTGCGCCAGCCGGGTGCGTCGTTCCGCCTCGGCGGCCCTGGCGCCCGCCGACAGCCGCGCGGCGTGCATCTGCTCGGTGCGGGCGCGCTCCACCTCGACGGCGTACTGCCGGACCAGCAGCGCGATCCCGACGGTGACCACGACCGTCGCGGTCGGCGAGACCACCCGGTAGAGGCCGTCCTCCAGGCCGACCCCCGGCTCGCGGGCCGCCCACGTCATGGTGGTGGCAGCGCTCAGTGCCGCGCCGCTCAGGGCCAGCCGCGGGTGGCCGCGCAGGGCGAGGCCCCCCAGGGGCACCCACACGAAGCTCGGGTACCACAGCGCGTAGCCGGGTCGTCCGTCCGGCAGGACCGAGACGACCAGCAGCCCGAGACCGACCACCGCGACCACCACGGCCGTGGCCACCAGACGCTCCCGCCCCGGCGGCCAGGGGCGCAGCACCGCGACGACGGCGGCGAGCCCGAGCAGCAGGGCGATGACGTAGAGGCCCGGCGAGGAGACGTCGTCCAGGCTGGAGAAGCCGAGCGCCGCCAGCACCAGCACGAAGCCCGCGATGCCGAGGGTCGGCACCTGCGGCGGGAGCCGTCCGATCACGGTCTGCTCGTGGGTGCCGCTCACCGGTCGGATTCCTCGGCCGCGGCAGGGCGCCAGCTGAGCCGCACCGTCGTCCCGGAGCCGGTGGCCGTCACCACGTCGGCGCGGCCGCCGGCCCGGTGCATCCGCTCGCGCACCGACACCGCCAGCCCCATCCGCTCCGGCGCGACCAGCGACGGGTCGAAGCCGACGCCGTCGTCCCGGACCGTGACCTGGAGCCCGCGGTGGTCGGCCGTCGGGCCGACGACGACCGTGATCCCGGGCGCGGACCCGGCGCCGCCGCCGTGACGGCGGGCGTTGCGGGCCGCCTCGAGCGCGGCGTCGGTGAGCGCGGTGGCGACCGGGCCCGGCACGTCCGGCCCACCACGCACGTCGAGGTCGGCGTGCGGCGCGACCGCTGCCAGCGAGGCATGGAGCCTGCGCCCCACCTCGGCTGCGGAGACCGGCACGCCGTCCGCGTGGGCGGAGGGGCTGCGGAAGGTCTGCAGCGCCCGGTCCGCGAGACCACTCAGCTCGGGGGCATGCGGGTCCCTCACCGCCGTGTGCAGCGCGGCGAGCACGGTGTCGTGCACCACGGCGTCGAGCTCCGTGCGGGTGTCCAGCGCAGCCCGGGCCCGCGAGGCGGCGGCGCTCGCGGCCGCGGCCTCGTCGGCCAGTGCGTCGAGCCGGCCGGCCGCCCGCCACGCCGCGGTCACCAGCACGGCCGCCCCCACGGACAGGGTGAGCAGGAGCACGCCCTCCAGCGCCGCCACCACCGGGCTGGCGGCCCCGCCGACGGCCGTCACCCTGATCACCGCGTACAGCCCGCCGGTGCCGATCCCGTAGAGCACGCTCAGCGGCACCGAGCCGAGCGCGGCGAGGGTCGCCATCGTGGTGGGCAGGATGAGCCAGAGCCAGGGCAGGTCTGCCATCGCTGCTGCCACGTCGGTCACGCCCGCCGGCCACAGCAGCAGGCACAGCGCCACGCCGGAGGCGAGCGCGACGGCGGGCCGTCGGACGTCACCGACCCTCACCGACACCAGCAGCAGCCAGAGGGCGGGGCCACCCACGACCGCCAGCGCGAGCAGGTTCCACCACGTCGCCACGGTGGTGTGCTGCTGGACGCCGGCCGTGAGCCAGGCAGGCGCGGTGAGGACGACGTTGAGGCCGACCAGCCGCGACGTCATCCGGTGGACCGCCCGGGTGCCTGGGGCCGGGAGGCCGCTCACCAGGACCCGCCCCGTGACGACCCGGTGGCGGGGCCGTCCGGCCTGCGGACGTAGCCGTCCTCGACGGCGCGGTGGTAGAGGTCGAGCTTGGTGGAGGCGGGGCGGTCGACGTCGGCGTACTTCCGCCGGACCCGCAGGAGGTACTCCCGGAAGGAGCCGAGCGAGATGTCCATCCGCCGGGCTGCGGACTTCATCGGCAGGCCGCTGGCGTAGAGCGAGAGCGCCTCGGCCTCGCGCTCCGACAGCGCGGGCCGGCTGTCGCCGCGGGCGGCGTCGAGGGTCGCCGCCCACTCGGTGGTCAGCAGCGGCAGACCGGCCGCCACGTCACGGATCGCGGACAGCAGGGCGGGGGTGTCCTCCCCCTTGTGCACCACCCCGAGCGCGCCCGCGACGAGGGCCTCGCGCAGCAGGCCGGCGTCGGTGAGGCTGGAGTAGACGAGCACGTCCACGCCCGCGGCGACGAGCCGCTCGACGTTGTGACCGGGCTGGGACCCGTCGGCCAGGTGCAGGTCGAGCAGCACGACGTCGACGGGTTCCCGCCCCGGGACGAGCAGCTCGTCGACCGTGCCTGCGGTGCTCACCACCTCGACGTCCTCGGACTCCGCCAGCATGACGGCGAGCCCTCGGCGGACGGGGACGTGGTCGTCGACCGCAGCGACCCTGACCGGGCCGTGGGCGTCGCTGCCACGCACCATGTCCAGGTCCTCCTCGCCGGCCGGCCGGCACTGTTCACCCGGACGGTGCGGACCCGCCCAGGACTGGGCCGACGGGCGCGTGGGGTCCGGGGACAAGTAAGGGCGGCGCCCTCGGCTCTCACCGCGGGCACCGCCCTTGCTTCCCCTTGCCCCTGCCTGCCGGCTGGTGAGTCAAGAGTACGTCGCGAGACGAGTGAGCGGCAGTGTCATACCGCCATCGGGTGTCCTCTCTTCGGCTGACACCCGCCGCGACCGCTCAGTAGCCGCGCGAGGACCCTCGGCCTCCGCCGTACGTGCGAACCGCAGGCCGGACGTCGGCCAGGTACACCCCGGCAGCGACGACGGACAGGATGACGAGCAGGCCGATGTCGCCACCGATCGACACGAAGGCCAGCGCGGTGGCGATGACGAGCAGCACCGACCAGAACACCTTGGTCCGCTTGCCCGCGTACTCGAAGGCCGCAGCCGGGCGACGCACCGCGTCGACGAGGGCGAACGACGCCAGCGCCAGGGCCGCGACGTTGAGCACCAGGAGGACCAGCGACTGCGCGCTGTACAGGAACGACACGCAGACAGCGTAGGCGAGCCGACGACGAGGACCCCGGAGCCACCGCTGCGGTGGCGCCCGGGGTCCCCGTGGTCGTGGGTGGGGCGGCGGACAGGGCCGCCGCGCCGGGGTCAGCTGCCGATCTTGTCCGCTGCGGCGTCGACCGCGTCCACCGCGGCGTCCGCGGCCTTGGTCGTCGCCGTGGCAGCGGCCTTGACGGTCGAGCGGGCCGTGCTCGCGCGGTCGGTGGCGGCCTCGCGGGCGCCCTCGGCCGAGGTGCGGGCGGCGGACGCGGCGTCGCGCGTCGGCGTGCTCGTGCCCCGGGTGGTCGAGGACGGGCTCGAGGTGCGGGGACCCGTGCTCTTGCGGGTGCCGGTGGTCGTGCGTGTGCCGGTGGTCTTCCTGGTGCCGGCGCGCGGTGGTCGTGCGGGTCCCGGTGCTCGTGCCGGCCGTACCCGTCCCACCCTTGGTGGTCGTGGCGGCGCTCGTCTTCCGCGTGCCGGTGCCCGTCGCCCTGCGCGTCCGGGTGGTGCCGGCGGCCGTGCCGCGAGCGGCCTTGGCGGTACGTGCGGCGGGGATGACGGGTGCCGCGGCGGCCGCGGAGGCCTGCTCGGCCGTGCCGGCCACGCCGGCGGCGACCGTCGCAGCCCCCGCGGCGGCGCTGCTGGTGGCGGCGCCCCGGACCGTCGTGACGGCCGCCTTGGTGCGGCTGACCGCGACGCGGCTGCGGCGCACGAGCTCCTCCGACGCCTTCTGCCCGCGGATGCGCGCCGCAACGTCCTTGCCGCGGCTCGCGAGCTCGTCGTACTGCTTCTCGGCACGGTCCGCGAGGTCGAGCGCCGAGCTGACCGCCTGCGTAGGCAGCTGCTGGAGCTGCACGACCGCGCTTGACCGGGCAGCTGGCGGGGGTCGACGCCGCGGGCCTGCTCAGAGGCCTCCGCTGCTGCGGTGCGCGCCTCGCGCAGCCGGCTGACGACCAGGTCGGTGGCGCCGAGGGCCGCGTAGGACGCGGACGTGGCCGCCTCGACGACGACGCGTCGGGTCTGGGTGGGGGAGGTGCGTGTCGGGGTGCTCATGGGTGCCTCCTGGGCTGGTGTGTCGCTGGTGTGTGTCGCTGGTGTGTGACCGGCTGGTGTCAGAGGTCGGTCGCGGCGCGGTCGTCCGGGTGGAGGTCGTCCGTGCCGTCGGGCTCGGTGCTGACGAAGCTGGCGTAGACGTCCAGCAGCACGCGCTTCTGCCGCTCGCTGAGGTAGGGGTCGTCGGTGATGGCGAGGGGGACGTCGCTGCCGGGGACCTGGTCGAGCAGCCCGGCGCGGACGTACAGCGCCTCGGCCGAGATGCGCAGACCCTTGGCGATCTGCTGGAGCACTTCGGCCGACGGCCGGCGCAGACCGCGCTCGACCTGGCTGAGGTACGGGTTGCTGACGCCCGCGGCGTCGGCGAGCTGGCGCAACGACATACGGGCCTGCTGCCGTTGCTCCCGCAGGAACCCACCGAGGTCGCTGATCGTGTGCTTGGCCCCCGTGACGGCGCCGCCCACCGATCCCGCCACGGTGCCGGCGACCGTCCCGGCCACCGTTCCCGCGCGCTCGACGTTGCGGGACGTACCCGCCGCGTCGTCCTGTCTCGTCCCCACCGCACGAGTATGCAAGCAGAGTGCTAACAATTGCAAGCGCAGTCGCCGGCCCGGTCGGACGGGACGTCAGCGGGAAGGATCGCCCTCGCGGGCCTCAGCCAGCACGTCCTCGACGTGCGAGGACGCCCTCGCGGTAGCGCCGGCCCAGCTCGTCGGTGAGCGCGTCGACCGCGCGCTGGACGGCGGTGCGCTGGGCTCCCCACCTCCCGCTGCAGGGCGTCGAGCCGCTCGATGGCCGCGGCGAGGGCTCGGTCGTCCATGCCGGCGGGGTCGCTCAGCGAGGGGTCGGCGACGGCGGCCTCGGCGGCGCGCCGGTGCTCACCCACGCGGCTGGGCTCGACGCGGCCGTGCTTGCCCAGACCGTGGCTGGGGCCCGGCGGGTCGGCGAGGGCGCGGGCGAGCCAGGCCACCAGCTCCGCGTCCGACGTGCTGACTGCAGCCGTCTGCCCGGGGGCGTCGCGGCGTTGCCGCTCGGCCCGCAGGAGGTCCAGCCGGCCGTGCAGCAGCCGACGGGCGTAGCTCAGGTCGGTCTCCTCCTGCTCGGCCTCGCTCCGACGGGCCCGCAGCTCGTCGGTCGGCAGGTCGCTGCAGGCCGTCGAGAAAGCCCTCGGCCAGCACGTGGTCGATCCGGCGTCGGCCACCGGGCTGCGTCTGCATGTCACGGATCGTAGGGCCTGAGGCGCCCGTGGGTGAGGTGCCCGGGCGAGCCGGCCCCGCCCGGCGCGCGGCCCGCCGGGCGGGTCAGGACGGCGCCAGACCCAGGAGGTCCCGGGCGGCGGTGGCGGACATCGGCGGGCGCTGCAGGACTCGTGGCGAGCCGGGCTGCCCGGGCGACGAGGTGCGAGTTGGAGGCCACCGGGACCGGGCCCTGCGGACCACGACCCCAGACCACCGTGTCCTCCATCCCACGCGCAGGTGACCGCCGGCCGACCAGCGCACGCGGCGAGCACCGGCAGGTGCGTGCGGCCGATCCCGGTGGCCGACCACGACGTCACCTGCTCGGGCATGGCGGCGACGCAGGCGACGAGCGCGTCGGCGGTGCCGGGCATGCCACCGGGGACGCCCATGACGAGGTCGACGTGGACCTTGCCGCCGGCCGGGCAGCCCCTCGCGGTCCAGCAGCCGCCGCAGCGTGGCCAGCTGACCGAGGTCGAACACCTCGAACTCCGGGACGATCCCGCGGTCGCGGCTCTCGCGGAACAGCTCGACCACGAAGCCCCACGGGTTCATGAACACGTCGTCGCCGAAGTTGACGGTGCCCAGGGTCAGGCTGCACGAGTCGGGCTGCGGCGTCGAGCACCGCCAGCCGGTCGGGCATCGGGTCGTGGACGCTGCCGCCGGTCGACAGCTGGACGACCAGGGAGGAGGCCTCGCGGACGGCCGCCACGACCTCGCGGACCCGCGGCAGGTCCAGGGTCGGGGCGTGCTCGTCGTCGCGGACGTGGATGTGGATCATCGCGGCCCCGGCGGCCTCGCAGGCGGCCGCCTCCGCGGCGATCTCGCTCCGGGGTCGTGGGCAGCTGCGGCACGTCGTCCTTGCGGACTCTCGGCGCCCGTGGGAGCCACGGTGATGAGGGTGCTCGTCGGTCGCGCGAGGAACCGGCTCACGGCCGGACCAGGACGTCCTGGGCGGCGGCGACCCCGTCGGCGTCGAGGACCGCGTCGGCCGGGGTGTTGCGCTTGACGACACCCAGGGCGACCGGGCCGAGCTCGTGGTGGCGGGCGACGGTCGTCAGCCGTCCGACGACCCGCTCGCCGAGGCGGAGCTCGGTCCCCGCGGCCGGCAGCAGGTGCCCCGAGCCGTCGAGGTGGAGCAGGACGACCCGCCGCGGCGGTCGGCCCAGGTTGTGCACCCGGGCGACGGTCTCCTGCCCGCGGTAGCACCCCTTCTGCAGGTGGACCGCGGTGCGGAGCAGGTCCAGCTCGTGCGGGATGGTCCGGTGGTCGGTCTCCCGCAGGTGCCGGGGCCGCCCGGCCGCCACGCGCAGCGCCTCCAGCGCCCAGGTGCCGGCCCGGGGCGCTCGGCCAGGGTGGCGGCCAGGTCGGCGCGGGGCACGACGACCTCCCGCCAGGCCCAGCCCCGGCCGACGTGCTCGAGGTCGGTGGCGCCGTAGGCGGCCGACACCTCGCCGGTGCGCGGCCACGGGTCCACCCAGGCGACCGGCTCGCCCGACGGCCGACTCGCGCGCGACCGGCTCGCCGACGACCGCCCAGCCGGCGGTGGCGTCCGCGACCTCCACGCGCAGCATGAAGCGCATCCGGTCCAGGTAGGCGACCAGGTCGTCGACGGTGCTGCGCTCCACCACCAGCCAGGTGCTCACGCCGTCGTCGACCAGGTGCAGGACGTGCTCGATGTGCCCGTGCGGGCTGAGCAGCAGCGCCTCCACGCTGTGACGCGGCCGCAGCGTGTCGAGCTTCTGGCTGGACAGGCTGTGCAGCCAGGTGAGCCGGTCGGGGCCGGTGACCGTGACCACGCCACGGCTGGACAGGTCGACGACCGCCAGGCCCTCCTCGAGCAGGCGCTGCTCACGCCCCGGGTCGCCGTAGTGCGCCGGGACGCCCGCGTCCAGGCCGTCGCCCATGACCGCGTCGGCCGCCGCGCCGCTCACGCGACCTTCTTCAGCCGGGCCGACGCGTGGGAGGTCATGCCCGGTGCCGACGGCCGCCATGTCCATCGCCCAGAGCAGGTCGCCGCCGACGTAGCCGTACAGCCGGGTCCCGGCCGAGTACTCCTTCGCGTCGCGCGAGCGGGCGACCAGCTCGGTGCTCAGCTCGACCTTGCCGGCGTGCGCCTGGCCCAGGTACTGCTCGACGTAGCCCATGGGGTGCGCCAGGAGCAGCTCGACCTCGGTGCCGTCCAGGCCGGCCTCGCCCGACGGCACGCGCCAGAAGCCGGTCTCCGTCGCCAGCGGCTGCCCGAGCGTGCCGTCGTCGTCCAGCTCCCAGGTCCGGGAGTCCCAGCGCAGGAACGGCCGGCCGTCGTGGCTGACCACCACCTCCTGGCCGAACGGCACCGCGCGGCCCATCGAGGGGTACGTCACCTCGCCGGCGCCCTGCCAGGTGCCCACCAGCCAGCCGATGGCCACCAGCGGGCGGGCGAGGTCCGCGGGGACCTCGATCGGCCGTGGTCCCGGTCGGGTGCCGCGCTGCGCGTCGGGGGAGGTCACGGTGCTCGCATCGCTGCCGCCGGCGCTCAGCGCTGGCCGGCGAACAGCTTGTAGAGCACGACCAGGCTGACCCAGCCGATCGCGAGCGACGACAGGACGAGCAGTCCGGTGAACACGGCCTCGAGCATCCGGCCATCGTAGCCTCGGCGGGATGAGCCTCACCGCTGCCGCGCCCGCCAGGACGCCGCCTCGTGGTCAAGGTCACCTGCGGGGCGGAGGAACCCGAGCGCTGCAACGCAGGGGCTGACGGTCGCCGCCACCGCGCTCGCCGCAGGGGCCGAGGTGTCGCTGTGGCTGACGGGGGAGGCGACCGCTCTGGCCCGTCCGGGGCGCACCGGGGTTCGCCCTGGAGCACGCCGTCGACCCGCTGGAGCTGCTCGCCGCGGTCCTCGGGGCCGGCCCGCCCGACGGCCGGGTGACGGTGTGCACGCAGTGCGCCGCCCGCCGCGGCCTGGCGCAGCCCGACCTGCTGGAGGGGGTACGGATCGCCGGCGCCGCGGCGTTCGTCGCCGAGGCGCTCGACCCGGCGAGCACGGCGCTCGTGTACTAGCCGCTGCTGGGCGGCGCCGGCTGGACCGCGAGGCTGCTAGGCCGCGGAGGGGGCGCGGCGGGGGAGCACCCGGTACATCGCGCAGCCCAGGCAGATCCCGAACGCCGCGTTGAGCCCCGCCGCCACCAGGGCGACGGCGGCCGCCCCCATGACTGCGCCCGGCACGCCGAGGACCGCGAGCACGAGACCCGCCGACACCACGACCAGCCCTACCAGCTGGGCGAAGCGCACGGGCGCCGGGTCCTCCCACCAGGTCGGCGGGGCCAGCCGGGGCCTGACGACGGCCCGGTACAGGAGGCCCCACGGGCCGCGTCCGGGCCCCAGGGCCACGGTCGTGGCGAACAGCAGGGCCTGCAGCAGGAGCAGCGACCACCACCCGGTGACCACGGTCGCGGCCAGGACCAGCGACGTCATGGCCGCGGCGAACCGCGGCCCTCGCGGGTCGATCGTGCCCGGCTGCTGGGTCATCGGGTACCTCCGGTGTCGGTGGTGCGGCGGGAGCCGGCCGACGGTACTGCCCGTCCGGCGAGGTGCTCCAGGGCAGCCCTGGCGACGTCGGCGTCCATCGGGCCCGGGTGGACCCCGACCACCCGTGAGGCGGCGTCGACGAGCAGGACGGTCGGTGCGGTGCGCACCTGCAGCCGCTCCACGAGGCCGGGGGCCCGCTCGGCCAGGACGTGGTGGACGCGGACCGTGGGCTCGTCGGCGGTCGCCCGCCGGAGGACGGCCACCGTCCTGGCGCAGTCGCTGCAGGAGCGGGTGCCCACGACGACGACCCGTGCGCTCACGGCAGGGTCGGTGGCGCGACCCGGCACGTGCTCCAGCGGCACGTCCTCCAGCCCCGGGGGTACCGGTTCGCCGGGGGCGAGCAGGAGCGGGAGGTCCGAGCGCAGGAGCTGCGCCGTCGAGCCGGCGGGGACACCGGGCGGTGGGACGAACCCACGTCGCCCGATCAGCCGTCCACGCCGGTGCCACGCCAGGCCCACCACCAGCACCACGAGGACGGCGGCGACGAGCAGGGCAGGTCCTGAGGGCGGGAGGTCCACGGAGTGGATGTACCACGCCGCCGCTGCTGCGGTCCCGGCCCCTGCTCCGTGCGGGGGACCCCGGTCCGGCAGCAGGGATGCGCCGTCACCCCAGCGTGAGCCGCGCTCCCACGTGCACGGCCAGCCCGGCGGCCAGCACGCACGCCGCCCCGGCCGAGACCGCGGCCCGACGGTGCGACGTGGTCGGCTGGCGGTACAGCAGGACGTGCATCCCTGCCGTGGTGGCGCCGGCGACGCCCCCGACGACGAGCGCCTCGACGACGCCGACCGGGAGGGCGGTGACCGCGCTGGCGACGGCCCCGGCCAGCAGGCCGCCGCTGAGCGCAGCGAGGGGGAGGGTGAGCGCGCGAGGCCAGGGCACCGTCATGGTGAGGGCTGCGGCGGCGCAGCCGAGGCCGCCCACGACGACCGCGCCGACGCTGCCGGTGCCGGCATCGGCCGCCAGCCAGCCGGTCCCCAGCAGCACGACCGCCTGCCCGGTGACGGTCGCCGAGACGGACTCCACCAGGCGCGGCCGGCCGTCCTGGCGTCCCATCTGGTGGACGAAGGCGGCGATGATGCCGACGGCGAAGACCGACGGGACCCAGGCCACGGCGTCGGGGCCGCCGAGCGAGACGACGAGCGCGCCGACGGCGCCGGTCACGGTCACCACCCAGCCGATGCCCCACCCGACCGGCACCTGCAGCAGCCGGGTCCAGCCGTAGCCGACCGCCGCGACCACCGCGACGAACGCCGCCGGGAGCCACCAGCGGCCCTCGACGTCGCGCAGCAGCAGCGGGAGGAGCGCGACCGCCGCTGCCGCCACCAGGGCGCCGAGCAGCACGAGCAGACGGGCGGGCACGACCGGCATCGTGCCACGGGGCCTCGGCCACGCCCTATCCTTCGCACCGTCGGCACCCCCGCCCGGGCGGGCGCCCAGGGCAGGCAGAGGAGGCGACGCGTGGCCAGGATCGTCCTGCTCGGCAGACCCCCTCAGCCCGGCCACGGCCACGCTGCCGGCCCTCGCGCTCCTGCCTCACCGGGTGGACGTCCTGCCCGGGTCGCCGGCAGCCCTCGTCGACCTCGGCGACCCGGACGTCGTGCTGGTCGACTGCCTGCGGGACCTGGCGAGCGCGCGGTCCCTGTGCCGGCTGCTGCGCACGACCGCCCCGGACGTCCCGGTCGTCGCCGTGATGACCGAGGGCGGGCTGGCCGTGGTGGCGGGGGACTGGGGACTCAGCGACGTCGTGCTCGGCGACGCCGGTCCCGCCGAGCTCGACGCCCGTCTGCGGCTGGCCGCGGCGCGCCAGGGGGCCCCGGCGGACGCCGACCAGACCCCCGGCGAGATCGTCGCCGGCGACGTGGTCATCGACGAGAGCACGTACACCGCCCGGGTCCGGCGGCAGGTGCTCGACCTCACCTACAAGGAGTTCGAGCTCCTCAAGTTCCTGGCGACGCACCCGGGACGGGTGTTCACCCGGGCCCAGCTGCTGCAGGAGGTGTGGGGCTACGACTACTTCGGGGGCACCCGGACCGTCGACGTCCACGTGCGGCGGCTGCGCGCCAAGCTGGGGCCCGAGCACGAGCACCTCATCGGGACCGTCCGCAACGTCGGGTACCGCCTCGTGCTGGGTCGGGCCACGGCGGAGGACGAGCGGGCGGAGGGCCCAGCGGTGAGCGCGTCGGCTGGTGCGGCGAGCCCCGGCGCGTAGGGTCGAACGGGTGGGCACCCAGCCGGTCGTGGGGACGGACGTCGAGCCGGCGGACCGGCTCGGCGCGAGGGACGTCACGGATGTCCTCGCCCTCGTGGCGCGGGCCACCGAGGCCGACGGCGTCGCTCCCCTCAGCGAGCACGTGCTGCTGCACCTGCGCAGCGGCGGCCAGGAGCCCGGCCGCCACCTGCTGGTGCGGGAGAGCGGGTCTCCGGGCGCGGGCGTGGTCGGCTACGCCCACCTCGACCCCACGGACGCCGTGGAGGGCGCCTCGGCCGAGCTCGTCGTCGACCCCGCGCACCGTCGTCAGGGGCACGGCCGGCGTCTGGTGGAGGCGCTGCTGTCGCTCGCCGGGCAGGTCGGCGACGGGCGGCTGCGGCTGTGGGCGCACGGCGAGGCGCCCGACGCGGGGCCCTCGCCACCGCGATGGGCTTCGACCGGGTGCGCGAGCTGTGGCAGATGCGCCGCAGCCTGTACGCGGCGCTGCCGCGCGTCGAGGTGCCCGAGGGGTCGCCGCTGCGCACGTTCCGCCCCGGGACGCCGACGCCCTGCTGGCGCTCAACGCCGCGGCGTTCGCCGAGCACCCGGAGCAGGGGCGGTGGACCCGCTCGGACCTCGACGCCCGGGTCGCGGAGGAGTGGTTCGACCCGGAGGGGTGTTCCTGGCCGAACGGGCCGACGGGGGTCCCGCCGACGGCGAGCTCCTCGCCTTCCACTGGACCAAGGTCCACGGCGCCACGCACCACAGCCACGGGGACGGGGCCCCGACACGGGCACGACCCGATCGGCGAGGTCTACGTCGTCGGGGTGTCGCCCGACGGCCCAGGGCCGCGGGCTCGGCCGCCTGGTCACGCTGGTGGGGCTGCGTCACCTGCGGGAGCGGGGGCCTCACGTCAGGCCATGCTCTACGTGGACGCGGACAACGCGGCCGCCGTGCGGACGTACTCCGCGCTCGGCTTCGGCCGCTGGGACGTCGACGTCCAGTTCCGCCGCCAGGTCTGACAGCATCGGCCCATGGCCGCAGCCCGCCGTCCCGCCCCGACCGCCGCCCGGAACACCGCAGCGCGCAGGCGTGGCGCGGAGCCGGGTGGCGACGCGGTCGACGGCGGCAAGGGCAAGAAGCAGGGCAAGCGGCCCTCCGGCGCCCGGCCCGACCACGACGGGGCAGACGTCGGTGGCGGCCGCTCACGAGGCCTCGGCCGACGCGTCGGTCGATGCGTCCGCCGGGACCCAGGAGCGGGTCGGCGGGGCCCCGACGGAGCCGGTCCTGGCCGGTGTCGACGCCACCGCGGACGGCCCGCTCGAAGCGGACGGGGACGGGGGCGGGGCCGAGGTCGCCGGGGCCGGGTCGCCGGGGCCGGCGCCGGTGCCAGGGCCGACGGTGGACGCCTGAGGGCCGTGCCGGCCGGCGTGGCCGTGCGCCCGGCCCCGCGCCCGCCGGACGAGGCCGACATCGTCGAGCACCTGGGCGCGCCCGCGGAGCTGGGCACCGAGGAGCCGGACGACCTGCCCGAGGACCGCTTCGCCGACCGTGAGGTGTCGTGGCTCGCCTTCAACGAGCGGGTGCTGGAGCTGGCCGAGGACCCGGCGTGCCGCTGCTGGAGCGGGCCCGGTTCCTCGCCATCTTCGCCAGCAACCTCGACGAGTTCTACATGGTCCGGGTCGCGGGGCTGAAGCGCCGCATCGCCACCGGCATCGCCGTCCGCGCCGCCTCGGGCTTCGAGCCGCGCGAGATCCTCCACGAGATCTCGCGCCGCACCGAGCAGCTCATGGCCCGGCACGCGCGGGTGTACCGCGACGTCATCGACCCCAGCGATGGCCGAGCAGGGCATCACGGTCCTGCGCTGGGACCAGCTCGACGACCACGCCTGCCAGCGGCTCACCGAGCTCTTCCGCGACCAGGTCTTCCCCGTGCTGACCCCGCTGGCGGTGGACCCCGCGCACCCGTTCCCCTACATCTCCGGGCTGTCGCTCAACCTGGCCGTCGTGGTCTCCAACCCGTCGACCGGCAAGCAGCACTTCGCCCGGGTCAAGGTGCCGCCGGTGCTGCCGCGGTTCCTGCGGGTGCCGCACGACCGACGGCGACGACGACGACCGGGCGGCCTTCGTCCCGCTGGAGGACGTGATCGCCGCGCACCTCGGCATGCTGTTCCCCGGCATGGACGTCGTGCGCCACTCCACGTTCCGGGTCACGCGCAACGAGGACCTCGAGGTGGAGGAGGACGACGCGGAGAACCTGCTCCAGGCGCTGGAGAAGGAGCTGCTGCGCCGTCGCTTCGGCCCGCCGGTGCGCCTGGAGCTCGCCGACGACATCGCCGACGACGACGCCGACCTGCTGCTGCGCGAGCTCGGACGTCACGCCGGACGAGGTCTACCGGCTGCCCGAGCCGCTGGACCTGCGCGGGCTAACGATCATGGCCGACCTCGACCGGCCGGAGCTGCAGTACCCCAACGTTCCTGCCGCGCACCCACCGCGACCTCGACGAGGTCGAGACCGCCAAGGCCAGCAACGTGTTCGCCGCCATCAGCCGGCGCGACGTGCTGCTGCACCACCCCTACGACTCTTCTCCACCTCGGTGCAGGCGTTCCTCGAGCAGGCCGCCGCCGACCCGCACGTCCTGGCGATCAAGCAGACGCTGTACCGGACCAGCGGCGACTCGCCCGATCGTCGACGCCCTCATCGACGCGGCCGAGGCGGGCAAGCAGGTGCTGGCCCTGGTCGAGATCAAGGCGCGCTTCGACGAGCAGGCCAACATCACCTGGGCGCGCAAGCTCGAGCAGTCCGGGGTGCACGTGGTCTACGGCATCGTCGGGCTCAAGACCCACTGCCAAGCTCAGCCTCGTGGTGCGCCGGGAGCCGGGCGGCCTGGCCCGCTACTGCCACGTCGGCACCGGCAACTACAACCCCAAGACCGCCCGGCATCTACGAGGACCTCGGCCTGCTCACCAAGGACCCGCAGGTCGCCGACGACCTGACGGTGCTGTTCAACCAGCTGTCCGGGCTTCGCGCCCGCGGGCCTCCTACAAGCGGCTGCTGGTCGCCCCGCGCACCGTCCGGCAGGGCCTGGTCGACCTCGTCGAGCGCGAGATCGTCAACGCCGGGCGGGGTCTGCCCAGCGGGCATCCGCATCAAGGTCAACTCGATCGTCGACGAGACGCTCATCGACGCCCTCTACCGGGCCTCGGGGGCTGGGGTCCCGGTGGACGTGGTCGTGCGCGGGATCTGCGCCGTGCGGCCCGGGGTCCCGGGTCTCAGCGAGAACATCCGGGTCCGGAGCATCCTCGGGCGGTTCCTCGAGCACTCGCGGATCTTCGCCTTCGCGGGCGGGGGCGAGCCGGTGGTCTACATCGGCAGCGCGGACATGATGCACCGCAACCTCGACCGCCGGGTCGAGGCGCTCGTGCGCCTGGGCGACGCCCGCCACGTCGATCAGCTGACGCAGCTCTGCTCGACCGCTCGATGGACCCGGGGACGGCGTCGTGGCACCTGCTGGCCGGACGAGCGTGTGGGAGCGGCACGCGACCGACGCCGACGGCACAGCCGCTGGCGGACCTGCAGCAGGTGCTCATCGCCGCCCACGGCGGTCGCTCGTCCGCGGCGGGGTCCCGGCGACGGTCACCGCGTCGTCGGCACGTCACCGAACGCCGCGTCGACGTGACCCAGTCGTCCACCCACGTGACGCAGCCGACGCAGGGCTGGAGAAGGTTTCCGGCACCTGTTCACCTCGCTGGTCACCTGAGTCGGTCAGGCGGGGCCCCGGAGCGCGGTTAGTTTCGTCGCGCAACGAGCCGAGCCCGGCCCCCGGGCCCCTCCAGGAGGTAACTCGTGAAGCGCTCCACCCTGACCCGCGGCGCCATCCCCGCCGCCGTCGTGCTGTCCCTCGCCCTGGCCGCCTGCGGCGGCGACGACGACGGGTGGACCCGGTCGACGACGCCAGCACCGACACCGGCGCAGGCGCCGAGACCACCGACGACGCCGCGGCCGGCGGGGACGTCGAGGAGCTGACCGGCACGCTCGTCGGAGCCGGCGCCAGCTCGCAGCAGGCGGCCGTCCAGGCCTGGGTCGCCGGCTACAACGGCGTCCAGCCGGGTGTCACCGTCAACTACGACCCGATCGGCTCCGGCGGTGGCCGCGAGCTCTTCCTCGGCGGCGGCTCGGACTTCGCCGGGCTCCGACGCCTACCTGGACGACGACGAGCTCGCCGGGGTCGGCGAGGTCTGCGCCAGCGACCAGGTCGTCGAGCTCCCGCTCTACATCTCGCCCGGTCGCCGTGATCTTCAACCTCGAGGGCATCGAGACCGTCAACATGCCTCCGGAGGTCATCGCCGGCGTCTTCGCCGAGACCATCACCAGCTGGGACGACCCGGCCATCGCCGAGGCCAACCCCGACGTCGAGCTGCCCAGCACGCCCATCACCCCGGTCCACCGCTCGGACGACTCCGGCACCACCGAGAACTTCACCTCCTACCTGGACGACGGTGGCCGGTGACGTCTGGACCTACGGCGAGGTCGAGACCTGGCCGGGCGACCTGACCGGTGAGGCGAGCCCCGCAGACCGCGGGCGTCGTCCAGGCCGTGGGTGCCGGCGACGGCTACATCGGCTACGCCGACGCCTCGCAGGCCGGCGACCTGGGCACCGTCGCGGTGGGTGTCGGCGGCGAGTTCGTCGAGTTCTCCCCGGAGGCGGCCGCCACCGTGCTCGACGTGCTCCGAGCGCGTCGAGGGCCGCGGCGAGACGGACCTGGCCATCGACCTGGCCCGCGACACCGCAGGAGTCCGGCGCCTACCCGATCGTCCTGGTCAGCTACCACATCGCCTGCGCCGACTACGAGGACGACGAGAAGGCCGCGCTCGTGCAGCGACTACCTGACCTACGTCGCCAGCCCCGAGGGCCAGCAGGCGGCGGCGGACAACGCCGGCTCCGCGCCGATCTCGGACACGCTGCGCGAGCGACGTCACGGCCGCCATCGACTCCATCCAGTGAGTCGGCACTGACCAGCGTGACACACCTGACCTGGACGTGAGAGCGGCTCGGGCGGTCACCATTCGGGTGGCCGCCCGAACCAACGTCTCCACCACCAGCCCTCTCCCCGCCCGCACCCGGAAGGACACCCATGAGCACGGAGACCCGCGACGCCCGAGCGCGCCGCCCTCGAGCGCCCAGCCACGCCAAGGCGGTCCGGCGCCCCGGCGACCGGATCTTCTCGGGCACCGCCCTCGCGGCCGGCCCTCACGATCCTCGTCACGCTCGCCGGTGTCGCGCTCTTCCTGTCCCTCGAGGGGTGGCCCGCCTTCGGCGCCCCGGCGGAGGAGCTCGCCGGGCGACGGCGGCTTCGTCGGCTTCGTCAGCCCGCTGCTGTTCGGCACGGTCCTCGTCTCGGCCCTGGCGCTGCTGTTCGCGGCGCCCGTGGCCGTCGGGATCGCGCTGTACATCTCGCACTACGCCCCGCGGCGGGTGGCCAAGACCTTCGGCTACGTCATCGACCTGCTGGCCGCCGTGCCCAGCGTCGTCTTCGGCCTCTGGGGCCTGCAGGTGTTCGCGCCCTACCTGGTGCCCGGCCTTCTACTGGCTGGAGGCGAACCTCGGCTTCATCCCGCTGTTCGACCGGCCCGACCGCCAACTCGGGCCGGGTCATGCTGACGGCCGGGCTCGTCCTGGCCGTGATGATCCTGCCGATCATGACCGCCGTCTGCCGCGAGGTGTTCCTGCAGACGCCGCGGCTGCACGAGGAGGCCGCTCTGGCGCTCGGGGCCACCCGCTGGGAGATGATCACGATGGCGGTGCTGCCCTACGGCCGCTCCGGCGTCATCTCCGGGGCGATGCTCGGCCTGGGCCGGGCGCTGGGCGAGACCCTCGCCGTGACGCTCATCCTCGCGGTCAACCCGACGATCGTCATCTTCAACCTGATCAGCTCGCAGAACTCCTCCACCATCCCGGCCAACATCGCCCTCGACTTCCCCGAGGCGACCGGGCCTGGACGTCAACGCCCTCATCGCGACCGGACTGGTGCTCTTCGTGCTGACCTTCGCCGTCAACTACCTGGCCCGATGGGTCGCCTCCCGCGGCTTCTCGGGGGCCGCAGGATGAGCGCCCCCGACGACGGCACCGCGGTCCGCGGGACCGCCGCCGCCACGCGACGGCCGACCGTGAGCGGCACCCGGTGGTCGTCCGCGCCGACGCCAGCGGTCTCACGCCGGAGCGCTTCGGCACGCCCGGCCGCCGGCACCCGCCGGAGCGTCCGGCCGGGACGGGGCTGGGCCAGAGCGGGCTGCTGCCCGGCCGGGTGTCCGCCCGCCCTGCTCGTGGTGGCCGCGCGTGGTCTCCGCCGGGGTCCTGCTGGCCCTGGACGCGTCGAGCTGGACCGGCGCGGCCGCGCTGACCGCGCTGGGCTACACGCGTCGGCATCTACGTGCTCGCCCGCGCGGTCGAGGGCCCGCGCCGGGCCAAGGACCGGTTCGTCACCGCCCTGGTGACGATCGCCTTCGTGCTGGCCATGGCCCCGCTGGTCTCGCTGGTCTGGACCGTCGTCAGCCTCGGCGTCGCCCGGTTCGACGTCGCGTTCTTCACCCAGACCATGACCGGGGTGCGTCGGCGAGGGCGGCGGCGCCGCCCACGCCATCGTCGGCACGCTGATGGTCACCGGGCTCGCGTCCCTGATCTCCGTGCCCGATCGGGATCATGGCCGCGATCTGGCTCGTGGAGTACGGGCAGCGGGCCGCTCAAGCGGACCATCACGTTCCTCGTCGACGTGATGACCGGCATCCCGTCCATCGTGGCGGGCCTCTTCGCCTTCGCGCTGTTCTCCACCCTGCTGGGCGACCCCGGGTCACCGCTCGGGCATCGCCGGGGCCGTGGCGCTGAGCGTGCTCATGGTCCCGGTCGTCATCCGCTCCTGCGAGGAGATGCTCAAGCTGGTCCCGGACGAGCTGCGGGAGGCGTCCTACGCCCTGGGGGTGCCGCGCTGGCGCACCATCACCAAGGTCGTCCTGCCCACGGCGCTGGCCGGGATCGCCACCGGGGTGACGATCTCGATCGCCCGCGTCATCGGGGAGACCGCGCCGCTGCTGGTGACCATGGGCTTCACCGTCGGGTTCAACTTCGACATGCTGGAGGGCCGCGTGTCGACCCTGCCGGTGTTCACGTACAACCAGTTCGTCCAGCGCGGCCTGCCGCCGGAGGCGTTCATCGACCGTGCCTGGGCGGCCGCGCTCACGCTGATCGTCATCGTCATGCTGCTGAACGCGCTGGCGAGGCTCATCTCGCTACCTGTTCGCCCCCAAGCAACCGGACGCTGAGAGGACCAGCCCTGTGTCCAAGCGCATCGAGGTCAACGACCTCAACATCTACTACGGCAAGTTCCTCGCCGTCGAGGGTGTGGACATGGCCATCGAGCCGCGCTCGGTGACCGCCTTCATCGGCCCGTCCGGCTGCGGCAAGTCGACCTTCATCCGCTCCCTCAACCGGATGCACGAGGCCATCGCCGGGGCCTACGTCACCGGTGAGGTCCTGGTGGACGGGCAGAACCTGTACGCCCCGCACCACCGACCCGGTGAACGTGCGCCGGCAGATCGGCATGGTGTTCCAGCGGCCCAACCCGTTCCCGACGATGTCGATCTACGACAACGTCATCGCGGGCTACAAGCTCAACGCCAAGCGCATGAACAAGGCCACCGCGGACGAGAAGGTCGAGAAGGCGCTGCAGGGCGCCAACCTGTGGAACGAGGTCAAGGACCGGCTCGTCGAGTCCGGCTCCAGCCTGTCCGGCGGGCAGCAGCAGCGGCTGTGCATCGCCCGGGCCATCGCCGTGGAGCCGCGAGGTCCTGCTGATGGACGAGCCCTGCTCCGCCCTGGACCCCATCTCGACGCTCGCGATCGAGGACCTCATCCAGGAGCTCAAGGCGCACTACACGATCGTCATCGTCACCCACAACATGCAGCAGGCGGCCCGCGTCAGCGACCGCACGGCGTTCTTCAACATCGCGGGCACCGGCAAGCCGGGCAAGCTCATCGAGATGGACGCCACCGACGTCATGTTCTCCAACCCCGAAGGTGCAGGCCACCAACGACTACATCTCCGGCCGGTTCGGCTGAGCCACCGCCCGTCCGGGCGCCCCAGGGCCGCCACCGTCACGGTGGCGGCCCTGCTGGCGTGCTGCTGGCGCTGCTGGCGGCGTGCGCTGCGCCGACGCCGCACCCGGCGGCCGGGGCTGACCGGGACCGTCGCCGTGGCCGGGCTCGTCCACCGCTGACGCCGCTGGTGCGGCGCCGCGCGCCGACGAGCTCGTGGGCTCGAGGTCGAGCCGGGGGTCACGGTGGAGGTGACGCACGTCCGGGACCGCGGCCGGCCTGGCACCGGCTCTGCGCCGGCGAGCCGTCGACGTCGCGATGGCCTCGCGGCCGCTGACCGCGCGAGGAGCTGGCAGGCGTGCGAGGCGGCCGGGGTGGAGACCGTGGCGGTGCCCGCTCGGCATGGACGCGCGTGACCGTGGTCGTCCCCCGGCCGCAACGACTACGTCCGACTGCCTGGACCTGGCCGAGCTGGCCACGGCTGCTGGGTCCGCGGAGCAGCGCGCCGCGGACGTGGGCCGACGTCAGGCACGGGCTGGCCCGCCACCGCCCTCGTGCCTCTTCGCCGCCCGGGCCGGCGAGCGGCACCGCCGACGTCGTCGTCGCCGAGCTGCTCGGCGGGCCGGCCGATCCGGGCCGGCGTGGCGACCAGCGAGGACGACCAGGCGTCATCGTCCAGCAGGTCGCGGCCAGCCCGGGCGGGGTGGGCGTACGTGCCCGCTCGGCTACGCGCTCGGCGGCGGCCGGGACGGTCCGCCCGGTCGCGGTCGACGCCGGCGACGGCTGCGTCGAGCCGTCGGCCGGGCACCGTCGGCCGACGGCAGCTACCCGTTGCACGCCGGCCGCTCGCGGTCTACGTCTCCGCGGGCGGCCTACGCCGACGAGCCCGCGGTGGCGGCCCTGGTCGACCAGCTCGTGGACCGCGGGCGGCCCGCGGCGCGCCGCGACGGGCGGGGTCCCGCCCGACGCCAGGAGCAGCAGGAGCAGGCCGGCCGCGGCCGCTGGACGCGCTCGGCGGCACCGACCGCGGCTGGGCGCCCGTACGCCTGGCCCGGTGCCCGGACCCGCCGCCCCCCGACGCCCCGGGCTGCGGCTGCTACGACAGCCTGAGCCGGACCACCGCCCCGCTGGAGCCCGTGGTCCCCGGGCAGGTCGGGATCTACGTCTGCGGCGCCACGCCCCAGTCCAGCCCCCACATCGGCCACGTCCGGGCCCAGGTCGTCTACGACGTGCTGCGCCGGTGGCTGCTGCACCGCGGGCTACGAGGTGACGCTGGTCCGCAACGTCACCGACATCGACGACAAGATCCTGACCAAGGCGGCCGAGGCGGGCCGGCCGTGGTGGGCCCACGCCTACCGGCTACGAGCGCGAGTTCACCGCCGCCTACGACGCGCTGCGGATCCTGCCGCCGACGTACGAGCCGCGGGCCACGGGCCACGTCACCGAGATGGTCGAGCTGATGCAGCGGCTCGTCGACGGCGGGTCACGCCTACGCCGTGCCGGGCACGGCCGACGTGTACTTCGACGTCCGCTCCTTCGCCGGCTACGGCCGGCTGACCCGGCAGGGCCTGGACGACCTGGCCCCGGCCGACGACACCGACGCCGAGCTGGCCGGGCGCAAGCGCGACCCGCGCGACTTCGCCCTGTGGAAGTCGGCCAAGGACTCGGAGCCCGCCACGGCGTCGTGGCCCACCCCGTGGGGCCGGGGCCGCCCCGGCTGGCACCTGGAGTGCTCGGCGATGGCCACCCGCTACCTGGGGTCCGGAGTTCGACGTCCACGGCGGCGGGCCTCGACCTGCGCTTCCCGCACCACGAGAACGAGCTCGCCCAGTCACGCGCGGCCGGCGACCCCTTCGCCCGGGTGTGGCTGCACTCGGCCCTGCTGACCACGGCGGGGGAGAAGATGAGCAAGAGCCTCGGCAACACCCTCGGGGTGTCCCACCTGCTGCAGCAGGTCCGCCCCGAGGTGCTGCGCTACTACCTCGTCTCGGCGCACTACCGCAGCAACCTCGAGTTCTCGGCCACCTCGCTCACCGAGGCCGCGGCGGCCTGGGAGCGCATCGACGGGCTTCCTGCGGCGGGCGCGTCGAGCTGGTCGGCGACGAGCTCGCACGGCCCGGACGCCCCGGCCGGGCTGGTCGTGCGCCGACTTCGCCACGGCCATGGACGACGACCTCGTCGGTGCCCTCGGCGCTGGCCGCCCTGCACGGCGTGGTCCGCGAGGGCAACGCCGCCCTGGCCGCCGGGCGAGCGGGACGCGGTCGCCGGCACCGCCCGCAGCGTCCTGGCGATGGCCGCGCGTGCTGGGCGTCGAGCCCGCCGTCGGACCGCTCGGGCGACGGCCGGGCCGCCGACCGCGCTGGACGCGCTGGTCGCGCGCCGAGCTCGACGCCCGTGCCGCGGCCCGGGCCGCCAAGGACTGGGCCGGCCGCCGACGCCGTCCGCGACCGGCTGGCCGCCGCCGGCGTCGTCATCGAGGACACCGCCGACGGGGCACGCTGGTCCCTGCCGCGGCATGCCGAGCCAGCTCGCACCACGGGCACCACGCGAGGAGACCGCTGATGGCAGGCAACTCGAGCAGGCGCGGCGCGGTGCGGCGCGGCAAGAAGGGCGCTCCGGTGGGCAGCGGCGGCCAGCGCCGCAAGGCGCTGGAGGGGCGCGGGCCGACGCCCAAGGCCGAGGACCGCCCCTCCCACCCGGCCAACGACCGCAAGCTGGCGCTGCAGAAGGCCGCCGAGAAGGCCGAGCGCGACGCCAAGTCGCTGGCCGGCATGCGCAAGGGGCGCCGGCGGCCAGCGGCAGGCGACGCGCGGGCGGGCCGGTCCGCCCGGCCGTCCCGGGTCGCGGGCCGGCAGCGGCCGTCGCGCCGGCACGGGCTCGGAGTACGTGGCCGGCCGGAACTCCGTGCTCGAGGCGCTGCGTGGCCGGCGTCCCGCCACCGCGCTGTACCTGCAGGACGGCCTGGACACCGACACCCGGGTCCGCGAGGCCGTCCGGGCCGCCTCCGACAAGGGGATGTCCGTGCTGCCGGTCACCAAGGGCGACCTGGACCGGCTGACCGACGGGGCCGTCCACCAGGGCGTCGCCCTGCAGATCCCGCCGTACGACTACGCGCACCCGGACGACCTGCTCCAGGGCCGCAAGCGCAGCGACGTCGCTCGTCGTCGCCCTCGACGGCGTCACCGACACCCGCAACCTGGGCGCGGTGGTCCGTTCGGCCGCCGCGTTCGGTGCCGCGGGCGTCGTGGTGCCGTCGCGGCGCAGCGCCGGCATGACGGCCGGGGCGTGGAAGTCCAGCGCCGGGGCGGCGGTCCGCGTGCCCGTCGCCCGGGCGGCCAACCTGGCCCGCGCGCTGCAGGCCTACAAGGACGCCGGGCCTCATGGTCGTCGGCCTGGACGCCGAGGGCGACGTCGACCTGCCCGACCTGGACGTCGAGGGAACCGGGGTCTGCCTGGTCGTCGGCTCCGAGGGCGAGGGCCTGTCCCGCCTGGTCCGCGACCTGTGCGACACGGTCGTGTCCATCCCGATGGGCGCGGGCCACCGAGTCGCTCAACGCCGGGGTCGCCGCCGGGATCGTGCTGTACGCGGTGGCCCAGCAGCGCTGAGCTGCTGGGTCGTGGGACCGGGCCGGGGTCGTGGGAGCAAGCGGGGGGCAGGCACGGCGACCGGGGCCGATCCGGTCCCACGACGGCCGCACGCGAGCGGGCGCACGCGCAGCCGCCTGCCTCAGGTGACGATCGGGATGGGCTCGGTGTCGTCGCCGCCGAGCACCGCCTTCTCGTCGCGGCGGTTGGGAGCTGGTCGGCCAGGTAGCTGCGCACGGCCTCGTCGAGGCCGACGTCGTGGCCGGCACGCTCGGACAGGTACCAGCGGTGCTGCAGCACCTCGTGGAACACCTCGGCCAGCTCCAGCTTGCCGCGCAGGCTGCGGTGGTACGGCGCGGACGACCGGCTCGAACACCGTCGATCAGCCAGGTGTGGGCGACGATCTCCTCGTCCTCGCCCTGCATGTCGTTGGCGGCGGAGAAGGAGTCCATGTCGTTGAGCAGGCGGCGGGCCTGGTTCTCCTCGACGTCCAGGCCGGTCAGCCGGATGCAGCCGCCGGGTGTGGTGCCCGGCGTCGACGACCTTGGGCTGGATGTGCAGCGAGGTGCCGGTGAAGTCGGTCGTGATGGCCAGCTCGCCGACGTCGAAGCCCAGCTCGTTGAGCCGTCGGATGCGGGCGTCGACGCGCCAGCGCTCGCCGAAGTCGAAGGACTCGGCGTCCGTCAGCTCCGCCCACAGCGTCTCGTAGCGCTCGACGATCCGGTCGCTGGCGGCCAGCGGGTCGAACTCGGCGTCCAGCAGCTCGCCGGCCTGGAGGTCGAACATCTCCCCGGCGATGTTCACCCGGGCCAGGTCGACGTCGTAGGCGCGCTGGCCGTCGGACAGCGTCGCTGTGCAGCTCGCCGGTCTCGGCGTCGACCAGGTAGGCGGCGAACTCGCCGGCGTCGCGGCGGAAGAGGGTGTTCGACAGCGAGACGTCGCCCCAGTAGAAGCCGGTGAGGTGCAGCCGGACCAGCAGGACCGCGAGGGCGTCGATCAGGCGGGTGGCCGTGTCGGGGCGCAGCGTCTGGCTGAACAGCGCCCGGTACGGGCAGCGAGAACTGCAGGTGCCGGGTGATGAGCGCAGCCTCGAGGTGCCCACCGTCCTTGTCGTGGCGCCCGGACACCACGGCCGTCGGCTCGACCGACGGCACCGCGAGCCGGCGGAGGTTGCGCAGCATCTGGTACTCGCGGCGCGCGATCGGCTCGGTGATCTCCTTGACCGCGTAGACCTTGCCGGCGATCCGGACGAAGCGGACCACGTGCCGGCTGATGCCTCGGGGCAGGGCCGCGACCCGCTCCTCGGGCCAGGTGTCCAGCGGCAGGTCCCAGGGCAGGTCGAGCAGCCCGGCCTCCGGCGTGGTCGAGGTGATCTGGAGGGAGCTGCTCACCGGGCTCATCTTCTCCTGCGCCGGGGTCGGTCCGGCCGACGGCGACGGGCGCCCCGCGAGGCTGCGGGACGCCCGTCGGGTGGAGCAGATGGTGCTCAGGCCTCGAGGCGCAGGCCGGTGGTCATGTCGAAGAAGTGCACGTGCCCGGAGCCGCTCGGCACCAGGTGCACGGTCTCGCCCCGCGTCGGGGGCTTGCGGCCGTCCGTGCGGGCGATGATGTTGTCGCCGCCCGTGCCCTTGTCCTCGCCGCGCAGGTCCGGGTCGTCGATGTCGACCTTCTGGCCCACGTCGGTGGTGCCGTAGATGTAGGCGTCCGCGCCGAGCTCCTCGACCACGTCCACCTGCACCGGCAGGCCCTCGCCGGTGCTGGAGATGTCCAGGTCCTCCGGGCGCACGCCCACCGTCACCATGTTGCCGCTGGCCTTGGCCAGGGCAGACGCGCTCGATCGGCAGCGTCATCGTGCCGAACTGCACCCCCTGGTCGCTGAGGGGCAGGCCGAGCAGGTTCATCGCGGGGGAGCCGATGAAGCCGGCGACGAAGACGTTCTTCGGCTTGTCGTACATGTTGCGGGGGCTGTCCGCCTGCTGGAGGACGCCGTCCTTGAGGACCGCGACGCGGTCGCCCATGGTCATGGCCTCGACCTGGTCGTGGGTCACGTAGACGGTGGTGACGCCGAGGCGGCGCTGGAGCGAGGCGATCTGGGTGCGGGTCTGCACCCGGAGCTTGGCGTCCAGGTTGGACAGCGGCTCGTCCATGAGGAACACCTGCGGGCTGCGGACGATCGCGCGGCCCATGGCGACGCGCTGGCGCTGCCCACCGGACAGGGCCTTGGGCTTGCGGTCCAGGTACGGCGTGAGGTCGAGGATCTTGCCGGCCTCCTCGACCCGCTTGCGGATCTCGTCCTTGGCCACACCCGCGATCTTCAGGGCGAAGCCCATGTTGTCCGCCACGGACATGTGGGGGTACAGGGCGTAGTTCTGGAACACCATGGCGATGTCGCGGTCCTTGGGCGGCATGTCGGTGACGTCGCGGTCGCCGATGAAGATGTTCCCGCTGGTCACCTCCTCCAGCCCGGCGAGCATGCGCAGCGAGGTGGACTTGCCGCAGCCCGAGGGGCCGACCAGGACGAGGAACTCCCCGTCGCCGACCGACAGGTCGAGCTGGTCCACGGCGGGGGTCTCGGCCCCCGGGTACAGGCGCGAGGCCTTGTCGAACGTCACAGTTGCCATGAGCGGTCTATCCCTCCACCGGCAGGTACGTGCCGGACGATCCGTCGTGAAGGTGGTCCGGGACCGGACCTCCCGCGGGCGCCGTCGTCGTCGTCGACGTGACCTGGACTGGTGCTCCGGTGCACGAGGGGTCGGACGGCAGTGCCCGACGGCCCGATCCTGCCCCATGTGCGGGCGTGGGTCCACCAGGCGCGGGCAGGTGTCCCCGCGGCTGTTGCGATGAGGTAACGAATCCGGCCACAGGGGACCATCCGGTTGGTACCGGACACAGGTCGGGGCTAGGCAGGACGCATGAGGACCCCTCGAGCCCTGTCCCTGACGGTGACCGCGACCGGCCTCGCGCTCCTGGTGGCGGCGTGCGGCTCCGGCGAGGCGGTGGACGCCGAAGGTCTCCAGGAGGCACCCGACCCGGCGGCCTCGGCCGCCGGCGGGACCGGTGGCGAGGCGCCCGAGGGGGTGCTCGTCGCGGCGCTGGCCAACACGCCGGACCAGTTCGACCCGCACGCCACGACGTCCCAGGCCGCCTTCCAGATCCTGGAGAACGTGTACGACACCCTGGTCGTGCCGAGCGCGGAGGACCTCACCTTCGAGCCCTCGCTCGCCGAGTCGTGGGAGACCAGCGAGGACGGCCTCACGTGGACGTTCCAGCTGCGGGACGACGTGGTCTTCCACGACGGCAGCACGTTCGGCCCCGAGGACGTCGTCTACTCCTACGAGCGGATCATCGACGAGGAGCTGGCGAACTCGTTCCGCTTCGCCGACGTGGAGTCGGTCGAGGCCACGGGCGACAGCGAGGTGACGATCACCCTCACGGCGCCTACCCCCAACCTGCTGGCCAACATCGGCGGCTTCAAGGGCATGGCCATCCTGCCCAGCGAGGCCGCGGACCTGGACCTGGCCACGCAGGCCGTCGGTACCGGACCGTTCGAGCTCACCTCCACCTCGGCCGGCGGGGCCGAGCTCGACCGCCTTCGACGACTACTGGGGCGAGGGGCCGCTGGTCGGCGGGGTCGAGTTCCGCTACGTGCCGGAGTCCGCCGCGGCCCTGACCGGGCTGGAGAACGGCGACATCGACTGGACCGACAACGTGCCGGCGCAGAACATCGACACCCTGGGCGACACCGAGGGCGTCGAGCTCGGCCGCACCGGGAGCACGGACTACTACTACATGGCCTTCAACGAGACCCGGCCGCCGTTCGACGACCCCGCGGCCCGGCGGGCGGTCGCCTGGGCGATCGACCGCGCCGCCATCGTGGAGGCCGCCACCTTCGGGGCGGGCTCGGAGAACCAGACCGCCATCCCTGAGGACTCGTTCTGGTCCAGCGACTACGCGCCGTACTCCACCGACCCCGCACAGGTCGAGGCCAGCCTCGCCGAGGCGGGCCTGGACGACCTGTCGTTCTCGGTGATGGTGCCGGACTCGGACGAGCCGGCCGTCGCCACCGCGCAGGTCGTCGCCAGCCAGCTCGCCGACGTGGGCATCACGATGGACGTCGACACCGTGGAGACCGGCGTGTTCCTCGACCGGCAGGGCCAGGGCGACTTCGACGCGTTCAGCTGGGCGTGGATCGGCAACCTCGACCCGTACGACTACTACCACGCGCAGCACCTGAGCGACGCGAACTTCAACTTCCAGGGCTACAGCAACCCCGAGGTCGACACCCTGCTGCAGGCGGCGGCCGCCGAGACCGACGAGGACGCCCGCAAGGACCTGTACGACCAGGCCGTCGAGATGATCGTGGACGACGTGTCGTACCTGTACTACTTCAACCCCGACGTGGTCGAGGCGTGGAGCAGCTCGCTCGAGGGCTACCAGGTCCGGCCCGACTCCGCGGTCAACTTCGAGACCGTGAGCCTGGGCGAGTGACCGACCCCGTGGGCCAGGGCGACCGGGGCTAGGCCGGGCGCGTGCGCACCTACATCGCCTCGCGCGTCGCCCAGGCGGGCGTCGTGCTGGCGGGGGTCGCGGTGCTCGTGTTCGGCATCGTCCAGCTGGTCCCGGGCGACCCGGTCCGGATCGCGCTCGGCACCCGCTACACCGAGCAGACCGGCGCCGCGCTGCGGGAGCGGGCGGGCCTGGACCAGCCGCTGCTCGTGCAGTTCTTCTCCTGGGCGGGCGGTGCGCTCACCGGTGACCTGGGGGTCAGCTTCCGGTCCGGCGAGCCGGTCACCGCGCTCATCCTGGAACGGCTGCCCGCCACGCTGAGCCTCGCGGTCGTCTCCATCCTCGTCGCGCTGCTCATCGCGGTCCCGCTGGGCACGATCTCCGCGCTGCGGCCACGCAGCGCCGTCGACGGGGTGGCCACCGTCTTCAGCCAGGCCGGCATCAGCATCCCCGACTTCTGGATGGGCATCCTGCTCATCGTCTTCGTCGCCCCGCTGCTGTCGCTGCCGACCGGCGGCTACACCCCGCTGAGCGAGGACCCGGCCGGCTGGGCCCGCTCGGTCGTCCTGCCCGCGGTCACGGTCGGCGTGACCAGCGGCAGCATCCTCACCCGGTTCGTCCGCTCCGCGCTGCTGGAGGCGGCCGACGCCGAGCACGTCCGCACCGCGCGGTCCAAGGGGCTCACCCGCCCGGCCGTGCTGGGCTGGCACGTGATGC
The DNA here is from genome assembly GCA_963759255.1 of uncultured Actinomycetota bacterium. Classification (GTDB taxonomy): domain Bacteria; phylum Actinomycetota; class Actinomycetes; order Actinomycetales; family JBBAYJ01; genus Aquipuribacter. Next base: position 1,981,697 of record CAVWYQ010000002.1, on the reverse strand, counting down.
GCAACGCGCTGCTGCCCTTCGTCACGGTCGTCGGGGTGCAGCTGGCGTTCCTGCTGTCCGGGGTCGTGGTGGTCGAGATCGTGTTCAGCTACCCGGGCCTGGGCGAGCTCGCGCTGCAGGCCGTGCTGGCCCGGGACTTCCCGCTGCTGCAGGGCGCGGTCCTGCTGTTCGCGGTCGTGTTCCTCCTCATCAACCTGCTCGTCGACCTCTCCTACGCCGCCCTCGACCCACGGGTGGGCACCCGGTGAGCGGCTGGGCGCGCGCGGCGCGGATGCTGGGGCTGGTGGCCCGACGACCCGACGGCGCCTTCGGTCTGCTCGTGATCGGCCTGGTCGTGGTCGTCGCCCTGCTCGACGACGTGCTCGTGCCCGGCGGGCCGAACCAGGTCTCGGTCCCCGACCGGCTCATGCCCCCGTCGCCGGAGCACCTCCTCGGCACCGACCAGCTCGGCCGCGACGTGCTGGACCGGCTCGTGCTCGGCGCCTCGACGAGCCTGCAGGTCGGGTTCGTCGCGGTCGGCATCGCCCTGGTCGCCGGCGTGCTCGTCGGGCTGCTGGCCGGGTACTACCGCGGCTGGCTGGACGCGGTGCTCATGCGGTCGATGGACGTGCTCTTCGCCTTCCCCGCGATCCTCATGGCCATCGCCGTCCTGGCGCTGCTCGGACCCGGCACCCGCAACGCCATGATCGCCATCGGGGTCGTGTACACCCCGATCTTCGCGCGCGTGACGCGCGCGGCGGTGCTGTCGGTGAGCGAGGAGGTGTACGTGCGTGCGTCGCGCTCCGTAGGGGCCCCCGACGCCCGGATCCTGTTCCAGCACGTGCTGCCCAACGCCGCCCCGTCGATCATCGTCCAGACGTCGGTCAGCCTGGCCTTCGCCATCCTGTCCGAGGCGGCGCTCAGCTTCCTGGGCCTGGGCACCCAGCCGCCTGACGCCTCGTGGGGGTACATGCTGTCCGACGGGCGGGGGTTCCTCGAGCAGGCGTGGTGGATGGCGTTCTTCCCCGGCTTCGCCATCTTCGTCACCGTGCTGGCGTTCAACCTGCTCGGTGACGCGCTGCGCGACGTGCTGGACCCGCGACGGCGAGCGCTCATGGGATCCACGGTGGCGGCGTGAGCGTCCCTGCGCTGCAGGTGCGCGACCTGCACGTGTCCTTCCCCACCGGGCGTGGACCGGCCCGTGTGGTGCGCGGGCTGGACCTCGAGGTGGCCCGGGGCGAGACGCTGGCGGTGGTGGGGGAGTCCGGCTCGGGCAAGAGCGTGAGCATGCTCGCGGTGCTCGGCCTGCTGCCGTCGTCGGCGACGGTCACCGGCTCGGCGCGCCTGGGTGAGCGCGAGGTGCTGGGCGCCGACGAGGCCGACCTCCGGGCCCTGCGCGGGCCCGGGGTCGGGATGGTGTTCCAGGACCCCATGACGTCGCTCAACCCGGTGCTCACGGTAAGACGGCAGCTGCTGGAGGGCCTGCGGGCCCACGCGGGGAAGGACGGGGTACGACGCGACGGGGACGCCCTGCTGGCGCGCGCCCGGGCCCTGCTCGACGAGGTCGGCCTGCCGGACCCCGACCGGGCGCTGAAGGCGTACCCGCACCAGCTCTCCGGCGGGCAGCGCCAGCGCGTGATGATCGCCATCGCGCTGGCGCACGACCCCGCCGTCCTGGTCGCGGACGAGGCGACCACGGCCCTGGACGTCACCGTCCAGGCGCAGATCCTGCGCCTGGTCCAGCGGCTGCAGGAGGAGCACGGCACCGCCGTGGTGTGGATCACGCACGACCTGGGGGTGGTGGCGGGCATCGCCGACCGGGTCGCGGTCATGTACAGCGGCCGGGTGGTGGAGACGGCCAGCACCGACGCCCTCTTCGCGGCGCCGACGCACCCGTACACGCGAGGGCTGCTCGCCTCGCTGCCGGACATCGACGACCCCGCCACCGGTGACGAGCGTGGCGACCTCCTCGCCATGCCGGGGCTCCCGCCGGACCCGGTCGACCCGCCGGCCGGCTGCGCGTTCGGCCCGCGCTGCCCGATCGCGGCGCCGGAGTGCGTGGCGCACCCGCAGGAGCTGCGGGACGTGGGCCCCGGGCACGCCGCCGCCACGCACTGCCCGGTACCGGAGCGGGCGGGCGGCCCTGCGGCCACCGGCCGTGGCTCGGTCGCCTCCGGCCCGACGGGCAGCACCTCGACCGGGTCGGGGGTGGCCCGTGGCTGAGCCCGCCGACGTAGCGCCCACCGGCACGGGCCAGGCCGACGACGTCCTGGTCCGTGTCCGTGGGCTCGAGGTCCACTTCGGTCCGTCGAAGCGACCGGTCCGCGCGGTCGACGGCGTCGACCTGGACGTGGTGCGGGGGGAGACCCTGGGCCTGGTCGGGGAGTCCGGCTGCGGCAAGTCGACGCTGGGCAACGCGGTGCTGCGTCTGGTCGAGCCGACCGGCGGCACGGTCTCGCTCGACGGCACCGAGCTGACCGGCCTGGGGCGGCGGCAGATGCGGGCGCTGCGCCGGCGGGCGGTCATGGTGTTCCAGGACCCGTACGCGAGCCTGGACCCCCGTCGGACCATCGGGGACTCAGTGGCCGAGCCGTTGCAGGTGCACCGGCTCCACGGGGACGCGCGGTCGCGCCGGCGTCGGGTCGGTGAGCTGCTGGAGCTGGTGGGTCTGCCCGCGCGCGGCCGCGGACCGGTACCCGCACGAGTTCTCCGGCGGGCAGCGCCAACGCGTGGGCATCGCGCGTGCGCTGGCCGGGGAGCCCGACCTCATCGTGGCCGACGAGGCCGTCGCCAGCCTCGACGTGTCGATCCAGGCGCAGGTGATGAACCTGCTGCGCCGGCTGCAGCGTGAGCTCGGGCTCACCCTGCTGTTCGTCAGCCACGACCTGGCGGCCGTCCGGCACGTCAGCGACCGGATCGCGGTCATGTACCTCGGGCGGATCGTCGAGGTGGGCCCGGCGCACCAGGTGACGTCGTCGCCGCAGCACCCGTACACCAGGGCGCTGCTGTCGGCGGTGCCCCGGCCGGACCCGGTCGCCGAGCGGCAGCGGGAGCCCGTCCTGCTCAGCGGGGACGTGCCGAGCCCGAGCGACGTCCCGAGCGGCTGCCGGTTCCGGACACGGTGCCCGGACGCGTTCGACGCGTGCGCCGACGTCGACCCCGCCCTGCTCCTGGTGGGGCCCTCCCACCGTGCGGCGTGCCTGCTCCACGCGCCCGACGGCGACGTCCGCGCCGCCGGTCGTGACGTGGCTGACGGCAGCGACGTGGCCCGGCAGGGCTGAGCGGGCGGTCAGCCGGGGGGGCCGGTAGGCAGCCGGTGGCGCCGCCGATCACCGCTGCCACGGGGGCTGCGCGGCGGTGAGGGCGCCCGGGCGTCGACGCCGCCGCGCGATCCGTGGCCCCACCCAGGCCCCGTCGTCAGGGGCCGACCCGGTCTCTGCCGGACCCGCCTGCCGCCCGCTGCCGGCCCGGCGTCACCGGCTCAGGCGCGCCAGGAGCTCCGGGGCGCGGCGGTCCATGATCCGCCCTCCCACCGTCACGCCGACCGCCAGCAGGCCGCCTCCGTAGACCGTGCCCGCGCCCAGCAGGGCCCAGCCGACCGGCGGCGTGAACCACGCCCAGACCGCCAGCCCCAGCAGCGGGAGGAGCAGCGGGACGAGGACGAGCATGGCCAGACCCTGCTGCGCCAGCGCTGCCGTCCCCCCGCCCGGGTTGCCGGCGAACGGGTTGGACCCGGCCGGGGGCACCGGGAAGGGGAGGGCCACCGACGAGACCGCCGCGACCGCGTTGCCCACCAGCAGGGCGCCGAGCGCCAGACCGACCACCGCGGGGGCCAGCGCCGGTCGCCCGGCGACGTAGGCGCCGAGGAGGGCGCTGAGGACTACTGCCGGCACCCCCCACATGAGCAGGGCGAGCACGCGGGCGATGCGGTCGTCGCGTCCCCGGACCCCCGTGGCCAGCGTGGTCCAGAAGGCGCTGCCGTCGAAGGCCAGCTCGTTGAGCATGGTGATGCCGAGCAGGAGCCCCAGCAGCGGACCGGTCGCCAGTGCGAGCCCGCGCGAGGCGTCGGTGAGCACGGGGAGCGCGAGCAGCAGGCCGGTGACCACGGGCAGCGTGACGACCGAGACCTGGTAGCGGGAGTCGCGTACCCAGTAGCGCAGCGCACCGCCCGTCAGGGCGCCGAGCGGGGTGTCCGGCAGCAGGCTGCGGCTGCGTCCCGGCACCGCGACCGGGGCGTCCGCCGCCCGGACGCCGGTGGCCCGGGCGGCGGCCGCACGCAGGCTCCTGGCCCGGACGGTGCCGCTGGGTCGCAGGCGGCGCTCGACCGCCCCCACGTAGAGCCACCACAGGACGGCCGGGGTCAGCGCCGCCACCACGAGCCGGGCGCCTGCCACGGCCCACCGGCCCTCGGCCGCCGCCCACGGTGCGCTCCAGGCCGCGCCCAGCGGGCTCCACGCCGCCACCTGCACGGCCGCGTCCACGGCACCCGTCTCCAGCCGCCGGCCCACCTCGGACAGGGCAGGCCCGGCGACGCCGAACAGCGAGACGACGAGCACGCCGACGCCGACGGTGAGCTCGCGGCCGCGACGGCCGGCGAGTGCCGCCGCAGCAGAGGTGAGGACGGCCCGGGAGGCGAGCAGGCAGGTCAGGGAGCCGAGCAGGCCGGCGAGGGCCGCGACCACGACCGGCACCGCCGGCGCCGGGCCGCGGGAGAACGTCACCGTGGTCGCCAGCGACGCCCAGGACGGTCGCGGCGCCCGATCGGCGTGACCACCGTGGCGACGAGCAGACCGGCCGCGAGGGTCCGGGCCGGCAGCGGCACGAGCGCGAAGCGGACCGGGTCGATGAGCACGTCGTCGGTGCTCGTGAGCACGGGCAGCAGGGCCCACGCGAGCACCGCGAGGCTCGCCCAGGGCCACCACGACGGCACCAGCGAGGTCGAGCGGGGCGAGCCGCAGCGCCACCAGGGCCGCGACGACCCCTCCGCCGAGGCCCAGCGCGACCAGGACTCCCGACGACGAGCAGGAGGACCTGCTCGACCCCGCCGCGTGGCCTGCCGGTGGAACAGGGTGAGCCTCAGCCGGACGAGGACGCCAACCACGACAGACCCCCCGCCCAGCTCGCGGGAGCCGCCCGACAGCGCGACGAACCGCTCCTCCAGGGTGGCCTCACCCCGCACGTCGGCCACGGTCCCCGCCGCGACGACGCGCCCGGCGACGATCACGGCGACGTGGTCGCACAGCTGCTCGACCAGCGCCATGACGTGGCTGGAGACCACCACGGTGCCGCCGCCGGCGGTGAAGCGCTGCAGCAGGGCCCGGATCGTCGTCCCGGACACCGGGTCCACCGCCTCGAACGGCTCGTCGAGCACCAGCACCCGCGGGGCGTGGACCAGCGCGCAGGCCAGCCCGACCTTCTTCCTCATGCCCGGCGGAGTAGTCGACGACGAGCGTCCGGCCGGCGTCGCCGAGGTCGAGCACGTCGAGCAGCTCTGCGGCGCGCTCGACGCCGCCTGGGCCCGCGGCAGGCCGTGCAGCCGTCCCGGTGTACTCCACCAGCTCGGGGCCGGTGAGCCGGTCCAGGGTGGCCAGCACCGTCCGGCAGCACGCCGAGCACGCGGTGGGCCCGGCGCACGTCGGCCCACACGTCCACCCCGTCGACCACGACCCGGCCCGGCGTCCGGGCGCAGCAGCCCGGTGGCCATGGACAGGGTCGTCGTCTTGCCCGGCGCCGTTGGGCCCGACCAGCCCGAACAGCGACCCGGCCGGCACCTGCGAGGTCGAGCGCGGTCCACGGCCAGCGTCGTGCCGTACCGCTTGGTCAGGCCGTCGCAGACAGCGCCCCCAGTCATGGCGAGGACGGTATCCGCCCGCACGGCGGCACCTCCCGGAGCGCCACCGTACCGCTCGTGCCGCGTCGTCCGCGGACCACGTCGTACCGTGGGGCGGGTGAGGAGCAGGAGGTGAGCGGCGGCGCACGCGTGGTGGGCCGTACCGCCTGCTCCGGGTCATCGGCGAGGGCGGGATGGGGGTGGTCCACCTGGGCCTGGACCCGGACGACCGCGCCGTGGCGGTCAAGGTCGTCCGGCCCCACGTGGCCGCAGACCCGCGAGACCCGGGCGCGGCTGGCCCGGGAGGTGCGCTCCCTGCTCAAGGTCCGCCACCCGCGGGTGGCGGAGGTGCTGGACGCCGACTTCGACGCCGAGCTGCCCTACGTCGTCATGCGGTACGTGCCGGGAGAGGCCGCTGGACGCCATGGTCCGTCGCGACGGGCCGCTGTCGGGGGCGCCGCTGGACGAGCTGCGCGGTCGGGCTGTTCGAGGCCGTGGCGGCGATCCACTCCGTCGGGGTGGTCCACCGCGACCTCAAGCCCGGCAACGTCCTCGTGCTGGACGGCTCGCCCGTGGTCATCGACTTCGGGATCGCCCGGGCGCTGGACGACGTCGTCGCTCACCTCCACCGGGCCTGATGGTCGGCACCCCGGGGTACCTGTCGCCGGAGGTGCTGGACGGCACCGACGTCGGCACCGCCGCCGACTGGTGGGGCTGGGGGGCCGTGGTGGCCTTCGCCGCCACCGGCCGGCCGCCGTTCCGCTCCGGCCCGCTGGAGGCGGTGTGGGACCGGGTCCGCCGCGGCGCCGTCGACCTCGAGGGGCTGCCCGACGACTGGGCCCGGCTGCTGCGCCGCCACGCTGCGCCCCGACCCGTCGGACCGGCCCTCCCCGGTCGCGCTGGCCGAGGGCTGTCGCCGCGCTCACGGGCCGGCGACCCCGGCTCCCCGCACCGGCATCGGGGCCGGCGTCGGGGCCGGCGTCGGGGTCACGGTCGGTCCCGGGGCCGGAGTCGGGCTCGACCCGGGTCTCGCCCCGTCCGGGGGGCGCGCCGGCTGCCGGGCCGGTACGCGGCACGGAGCCGGTGGGTGCCCCGGGGCGCCCGGCCCGGCCTGCGAGCAACGGCTCGCCCGCGACCACCGTCGACGTGCGTCCGGCAGCAGGCCCCTCGCCCACCCGCGTCGTCCGGCGGCCGGACCCGCCGGCGCCTCCGCTGACGCCCGTGGCGGCTCCCGCCGCCGGCAGCGGCGCGGGCCAGACCGCCCTGCAGCCGGTCGTGCGTCCTGCAGCCACGTCGACGCCCGAGCCGACGACCCGCGGGTACGGGCAGCCCCTGGTCCAGCGGCAGCCGCAGCCGCAGCCGCAGCCGCAGACGCAGCCGCAGCCGCAGCCGCAGACGCAGCCGCAGGCGCAGCCGCAGCGGCACGCGCAGCCGCAGCGTCACCAGCAGCCCCAGGCCCAGCCTCACCCGCAGCCTCGGCCCTACGCGCAGCCGCAGCCGTACGGTCAGCCGCCTCACGGCTTCCCGCTCCCGGGGCAGGTCCAGCCGCGACTGCCCGGTGCTCGACCGGTCCAGTCGCTGCCGCGTCGTGACGGAATGGCGCTGCTGGGCTGGCTGGTGGTGACCGCGGTCGCCGTCGTCACCCCGGCGGGCGGCGCGGCCCTCGTCCTCGGCTGGGCCGGCCTGGCCCGCGCGGTGCAGTGGTCCAGGGTGGCCGCAGCGGTCTCACGGGCACGGGCGGGCCGGCTGGGGGCCGGGGCCCGGACCAAGCTGTCGGTCCAGTTCCCGTTCCGGCTGGTGGGGGCGCTGGTGGCGAGCGCCGCCTACCTGCTGGTCGGGGCGGTGGTGGTGTCGCCGCTGCTCGCCGTGGGCGCGGTGCTGCTGCTGGGCGACGTGCCGTGGAGCAGCTGGACCACGGTGCAGGCGGTGCTCCTGCAGCAGCCCGTGCTCAGCGCTCTGGCCGCGCTCGCGGCTCTGCTCGTGTGGCTCGGCCCGGGCGGACGGGCGGTGCGCCACGGGTCGCGCGCACTCACCGAGCCGGTCGTGCGCCACCGCAACGGTCGCCTGGTGGCAGGTGGGCTCGCGGGGCTCGTCGTCGTGGCCGCGGTGCTGGTGGTCGTCGGGTCCTGAGGGTGGTCCGTCCGGGGCAGGCTGTTGCGACGTCTGCTCCGTCCGGGGGCCGCCTCCCGGGTGGCCCGCTACCGCCTGCAGCGTTCCGTCCCTGCTGCCCGCTCAAGTCCCGGGCCGGCGAGGACGAGGGTGCGTGGAGCCTCGGTCCGGTGCCGGGGCCCCCGTCCTCCAGGAGCGCCCCGACATGACCGCACGCACCACACGTCCCTCCTCGTACGCCGCCAGGCTGCGGGTCTCCGCCGCGCTGGCCGCGGTCGTCGTCGCCGGCACCACCGGCGCCGGAGCCGCAGCCGCGTCGGAGGGGCCGACCGAGGGGGCCGACACCGCCGCCGCGCAGCCGGCCGCCGTGGCCCCCGGGCAGCCGGCCGACGAGAGCGCGAACGAGCCCGCCTCGGAGCCGGACCCCGAGCCGGTCGTCGAGCCGGACCCCGAGCCGGACGCGGAACCGGTCGTCGAGCCGGACGCGGAACCGGTCGAGGCTCCCGCGGTGGAGCCTGACGCAGGACCGGCCGCAGGCCCCGCCGCTGCACCGGCCCCCGCGACCGAGCCGACGTCAGAGTCCCAGCCTGTCGGCTCGGGGCAGCCGCAGCAGACGACCGTCGCCGCAGGCGCCAGCGACGAGGAGGTCGCCGCTGCGACCCCCTCGAACGCCCTCGTCTCCTACGCCGACGGAGTCGTCACGTTGAGCTGGACCCCGGACCCCTCGTCGTTCGACTACCACGTGATGATCAACGGGGTCGACGAGCACCTCGGCAACCCCATGTCAGGTGGGGCATCGTTCCCCCTCGTCCTGGCACCGGGCAGCTACGCCGTCGCGCTCTACGACGCGTTCAGCTTCGGTGGCCCAATGACGAACCTCACCCTGGTCGTCAGCATCGTCGCACCCTCCGAACCGACGTCGCTGGCAGCGCAGCAGCAGGGACCCGGGAGTGCGACGGTCACCTGGGCCGCGCCCGCGAACGACGGCGGCACCCCGGTGACCGGGTACACCGTGACCGTCGACGGCGGCACCCCTGTCGACGTCCCGGCCGACGCGACGTCGCACACGCTGTCCGGGCTCGTGCGCGGCTCCCACGCCATCGCGGTGCACGCGACCAACGCAGAGGGCGACAGCCTCGACGCGACCACGTCGGTCGCCATCGCCGAGGCCCCTGCCGCCCCGACCGTCGACGCAGTCCAGAGCGGTCCCGGGACCGTGGACGTCGACTGGACCCCCTCCGACGACGGCGGGTCGCCCGTGACGGCCTACACCGTCTCCGTCGACGGCGGTACCCCCGCCACCGTGGACGCCTCGACGCTGTCGACCAGGCTCACCGGGGTTGCCGCGGGGGCCCGCACGGTCACGGTCACCGCCACCAACGCGGTGGGTGACAGCGAGGCAGGGACCGCGACCGTGGACGTCATCGCCGCTCCGTCCGCGCCGCAGAACCTTGTCGTCGACGTCGACGAGGTCCACGCGACCGCCCTCGTGACCTGGGCTGCGCCCGCTGCTCCCGGCTACCCGGACATCGCGGGCTACGCCGTCGAGCTGGACGGGGAGCTGGTCGACGACGTCAGCGCCGACACCTCGACGTCCGTCCTGGAGGACCTGGAGGTCGGCGAGCACACCGTCGTCGTCCTGGCCTACAGCGACGAAGCCGACGGTGCGGAGGCGTCGTTCACCTTCCAGGTGGAAGAGGCTCCCGTACCGGCCCCCACGGGTGTCACCGCCCAGCAGGACGGCCCCGGTGCCGTCACGGTGACCTGGACCGACACCTCCGGCGACACCCGCATCACCGGCTACCGGGTGACGGGGACCGTCGCCGTCCCCGGCGTCCTGGGTGCCGGGTGGCAGGAGACCGCCGGCGCGGGACAGGTCACGGTCGACGTGGCTGCCGGGGCGCGGCAGACGCGCCTCACGGGCCTCAGCTCCGGTGTCGCCTACACCTTCACCGTCCAGCCCCTCACGGGCAACGGGGTCGGGTCCGTCGGGACGACCACGTCGACCACCAGGGACTGGCGCACCCCGTCGGTGTCCCAAGGCGTCTCGGTGGAGCAGACCGGTCCTGGTCAGATCACGGTGCGATGGTCCGCGCCTGCGGACGAGGGCACCTCGGTGATCTCCCGCTACGTCGTCGGGCTCTCCAGCGACCAGGCAGGTGGGTACGAGGAGTTCGACCCCGACACCCGCGAGGTGGTCGTCGACGACGTGGACCCGGGGACGTACGACGTCCGGCTCACGGCGGTCAACGCCGAGGGTGCCGGCACCCCCGTCGACCTGCAGGTCGTCGTGCGGGCCGGCTCGACCGTGGGTGTGGGTGGACCAGCCACCGCGACACCGGTCGTCCAGGGGCGCCCCCTGGCGACCGACCTGGCGCAGGCGGGCGCGGGGGCGGCGCAGGCCGGCGCCCTGGCCCGGACCGGGTCCGAGTCCGGCACGGTCGCACTCGGCGGTTCGTTGCTGCTGGCCCTGGGTGGGGTCCTGATGACGGCCGGCCGCAGGAGGCGCCGCTCCGCCTGAGTCGACCATCGGCGCACCAGCCCCGGGCGGACGCACCTCCTCGCCCGGGGCTGGTCCGTCTCCGGGGGACGGCACGTCAGGCCCAGGCGACGACCCCGTCAGCGCGGTCCCGCGTGCCCTCGACCAGACGGGCGTTGGCCTCGTCGGTGCGTTCGACCCACTCGCGGGCCTCCTCCGGCGACCGGCCATGGGCGACGTGCCTGGCCACCAGCCGCGACAGCCGGACGGCGGGGTCCACGTCCACGTACCAGCACCGGTCCAGGTGAGCGCGGACCTGCGCCCACCCGGCCATCGCGGGCTCCGCGGACACGGGTGCACCCAGGTCCGTCGCGTCCAGCAGCAGGTAGTTCCCCTCGGTCACCACGACGCGGGTCGCCCGCTCGACCGCAAGAGCGCTGCCGATGGACTGCTCGAGGTCCCGGTCGAAGCGGGGCGCGAGCACCACCGGCTCGTCGGTCGAGCGCAGCCGACGCAGCAGCGCGACGTAGCCGCCCACGTCGAAGGTGTCCGGGGCGCCCTTGCGGTCGGCGCGGCCCAGCCGTTCGAGCTCGCGCTGGTCCAGGTGGAACCCGTCCATCGGCACCAGGTCGGTCCGGGTCCCGGTGCTGGTGAGCCGCTCGACCAGGGCGGCGGCCACCGTCGACTTGCCGGTCCCGGGCGGGCCGACCAGGCCGACGACCACGCGGTCGCGGCCATGGAGGAGGGACCTGACCTGCTCGGCGAGGTCGAGGACGACGGGGTGTTCGGTGTGCGGGGGGCCCACCCACCGCAGTGTGCCGGACTGGTCGCAATCCGTGCGCGTCGATGTGGTGACGTGCGAGTCTTCTGCTGCCCACCCGCACGGGGTGTGTCCACCGTGGGGACGGTGACCGGCCGTCGCCCTGGTGGGTCCAGGACGTCAGCCAGAGGGGGAACGATGCCGGAGGGGCTCGTGCGCGTCGACGTGCTCGGGCTGCCGCTGGACCTGATGGTGCGCGCGCAGGAGCACCAGGACGGCCTGAAGCGGGAGCTGCTGCTGCTGTCGCTGGAGCTGGACCAGGACGGCTCCGGGACGGACCTCCCGTCTCGGCTGGTGCAGCTCGTACGCGACTTCGACGGTGCCTTCGCGGGGTTCGGGGTGAGCCAGCTGCGGCAGATCGAGGCGGCGCTCGCCGCCGGTCAGCCGACGGTCGACCTGGTCTACGAGGTCCCGCCCGCGATCGCGGACGCCGTCGAGCAGGCACAGGCGCTGTCGGCGGAGATGGACGAGTTCTGCCGTCGAGGGCGGTTCCTGCTCACGCTGGAGGCGCCTCCTGACGTCCGGGCGTACACGGAGTGGCTCTTCGGGGAGTTCATCCGCCAGGCCCGCGGGGGAGCGGCGACGAGGTGGGTGGCGCCGGCGGGGGTGGGCGCGTCCGGGGCGCTGCCCGCGGTGGGGTCGGGGCGGTAAGGTGCGGCGCGGACCTGACGTCCGTGGCCGTGCGTGCGGCCGAGGGTGTCGAACGGTGCGAGCCTCGTAACTGGTCCACGTGCTGGCGTGGCGCAACTGGTAGCGCACCCGACTTGTAATCGGGCGGTTGCGGGTTCAAGTCCCACCGCCAGCTCCATATCCGTGTCTTCCTCAGGACCGCGCGGCGTCCAGCCGCTCCAGCAGGTCGTCCGCGGCCTTCGCGATGGCGTCGTGGTCGTTCTGCGCCGCCCGCTGCTTGGCGTGGATCAGTGCCGCCCGGTTCACCGTCGAGAAGTCGCCGTACGGGAAGGCGTAGCGCCCCTTGGTGTCCTCCGACGCGTCCGGGTCGTAGGCCAGGTGCCACTGGCCGAAGCCGTCGTACCCCTCCGTGTCGACCACGTCGTTCTCCTGGTCCGTCGACGGGGCAGCGTCCGACCAGTCGGTGGTGTCGTCGTAGCTGCCGTCGTCGATGAGCGAGCGGGCTCGGGTGACGGCGGCGTCATTGACCTCATAGCTGGGCATGCCGTTCCCGTACCCCGGGCCCGGCCTGCCATGAGCCCGCGGCGAGGAGGTGCAGCCCTGCAGGGCGGCCCGACCGACGACGCTCTTGCGCGGTCTCCTCCACACCGCCCCCCTGGACGTGGTTGCCTTGCCTCTGGGCCGTCGACCGGGCGGCACCTCGGGGCGGTATCCCTCCGCGCCGTCGAGCGAGGAAGGTGCGGGCAGGTGGGCGTACGCAGCCACGCCGTCGGGCGGTCAGAGCCGTGGACGCAGGCCGTCCAGGTCCTGGCCGACCTGGCGGAGCCGGCTGTCGTCGTCCCGGTCCAGCGTCCGGTCCTGCACGTCGAGCGGCTGTTCCACGACGACCCGTCGCTGCGCCACGTGGTGCTGGAGGCGGACGACGGGTTCCGGCTCCTCGACCGGGTGCAGCTGGACCACGCCCGCCGCAACCTGCCCCGGCACCCCCGGCGGGCGTCCCGCCGGCTCCTGCTCGCCGAGCTCGACGTGCCGGCGAGCGTGGTTCTCCCCGACAGCACGCCGGTCGACCAGGCCGGTTCGGACGTCCTCGGCACGGACGCCACCGCGTCCCTGGAGGCGGTGCTCTGCGTGGACGGCGACGGGCGGCCGGGCGTGGTCGCGGTACGGCGGCTGTTCGAGAGCCTGTCGCGCACCTTCGCCCAGGCGTCGGTGCACGACGCGCTGACAGGGCTGCCGAACCGGCTGCACCTCATGCACCTGCTCGACCGTCGGGCCCAGGAGACTCCCGCGGCCCTGCTGTACGTGGACCTCGACCGGTTCAAGGACGTCAACGACAGCTACGGCCACGCGGCCGGTGACGCGGTGCTCGTGGAGTTCGCCGCCCGGCTGCGCTCGTGCTGCCGGGCCGGCGACGTCGTGCTCCGGCTCGGCGGTGACGAGTTCGCCGTCCTGGTGCCCTCCGTCCCCGACGACGAGGCCCTGCTCGTCCTGGCCGGGAGGGTGGTCGCCGCCGCGGCCCGGCCGTTCACCGTGCCGGTGCGCAGCCACGGGCACGCCGCCACCGCGACGACGACCGTGCAGGTCGGGGCCTCGGTCGGTGTCGCGTACCGGCCCCACGACGACGAGGGCGACGACCTGGCGCGGATGCTCGTCGAGGCAGACGCCGCCATGTACCTGGCCAAGGACCAGGGCCGCGGCACGGTGCGCACGTTCGTCGACGCCCGACGGGTCGCGGCCGCGGCCGTCGATGACCGACCAGGTCGCCACACGCTGGAGCGACGGCTCCGTGAGGCGCTCGACGGCAGCCCGACGAGCCGGCTGCACCTGGTCTACCAGCCGATCTACCACCTGCCCACGATGGCGCTCGTCGAGTTCGAGGCGCTCGCCCGCTGGGTGGACGACGAGCTGGGCGAGGTGTGCCCGGACCGTTTCGTCCCGGTCGCCGAGGCGGGCGGTCTGATCCTCGAGCTGGGTCGGTGGGCGTTGCGGACCGCGTGCCGGGAGGCGGCCCGCTGGGGCGACGGCCACCACCCGGCCCCTGCCGTCTCGGTCAACGTGTCCCCGCTGCAGCTGGTCGACCCCGGCTTCGAGGCTGACGTCGTCCTGGCGCTGGAGCAGTCCGGGCTCCCCGCCGAGCGGCTCGTGCTCGAGGTGACCGAGGCCGCCGGGGTCGACGACCTGCCACGCACCGTCGCGGTGCTCACCTCGCTGCGCGGCCACGGCGTCCGGGTATCGCTCGACGACTTCGGGGCCGGGCGCTCCTCGCTCACCCTGCTGCGCCAGCTGCCCCTGGACAGCGTGAAGATCGACCGCAGCCTGGTCGCCGCGTCGCTGGGCACCATGGCCGACGCGCTCGTCCTGCGACTGCTCGTCGACGTCTGCCACGCCCTGGGCCAGCGGGTCTGCGTGGAGGGCGTGGAGGACGAACGGCAGGCGGTCCGGCTCACCGGGATGGGCGCCGACACCGCGCAGGGCTGGTACCTCGGGCGACCGTCGGTGGAGGGGCCGAGGGCCGCCCTCACCGGCCCGACCCGGGCGGTCCGGCCCAAGGTGCCGCGACCCGACGAACGAGCCACGGACGAGTTCGTCGTCGCGGTGCAGGCCGACGGTCGCATCGTCTACGCCTCGACCGCCGTGTTCGAGGTCCTCGGTCTGCTCCCCTCGGACGTGGTCGGCCGGCGCTTCGACGACCTGCTGCACCCCGCCGACCGGCCGGTCGAGGTCCCCGGCGCACCCGGCGCGACCGACCCCGGACGGCGCACCGTCAGGGTGCGCCACGGCGACGGCAGCCTGCGGTGGCTCCTGGCGCAACGGGCCGCGGGACTGCACGCTGGACCCGGGGCTGGACGAGGCGGTGCGCCTGCGCTGCCGCGACGTCACCCCGGTGGTCGAGGCCGAGCAGCGGCTCCAGGAGGCCGAGGAGACGTTCCGCCTGGTCTTCGACGCAGCGCCGTCCGGGATGGCCCTGTCGGGCCTGGACGGCGTCATCCACCGGGTCAACGCGGCGTTCGCGGCCATGCTGGGCCGCACCCCCGAGAGCCTGGTCGGGGTGAGCGTCGAGGCCATCACCTGGCCGGAGGACCGGGCAGCCGACCGGGTCCAGCTCCACCAGCACCACAGCGGCCTGGTCCCGGACACCCCGGTCCGCAAGCGCTACATCGGCTCTGACGGCCGACCGGTGACGGTGGACGTGCAGGTGTCCCTGGTCTGCTCCGCCGAGGGCCGGCCCACCGGGGTGGTCGCGCACGTCCGGCCGGTCGAGGAGTCACCCGCCAGGACCTGAGTCGCGCCGACCCGCCTCCTACAGTGCCGGGATGGTCGTCGCTGCGTGGGTCGTCGGACTCGTCCTGCTGCTCGTCGTGCTCGTCGTCGCCGCCCGCCTCCTCCGCGTGCCCGACCCGGTGGCCCTGGTGCTCGGTGGTCTCGCGGTGGCGCTGGTGCCGGGGGTGCCGGAGATCGAGGTCGACCCGGAGGTCTTCCTGGTCGGCGTGCTGCCGATCCTGCTGTTCGGGGCCGCGGTCGACCTGCCGCCCCGTGAGCTGAAGGCCACCGCCCGCCCCGTCGCGTCGCTGGCCGTCGGGCTCGTCGTGGTCACCACCGCGGCGGTGGCCGTGGTCGCGCACTCGCTGGTCCCGGGCCTGTCGTGGGCGATGGCGTTCGTGCTGGGCGCGCTGGTCTCCCCGCCGGACCCGGTGGCCGCGACGACGGTCGCCCGGCAGGTCGGCCTGCCGAGGCGCCTGGCCACGATCATCGAGGGCGAGGGCCTGTTCAACGACGGCACCGCCCTGGTCGTCTACCGGGTCGCGCTGGGCGCCGTCACCACCGGCACCTTCTCGCTGCTGCTCGGCGGCCTGCAGTTCCTGCTCGTGGTGGCCGGCGGCGTGGTGGTGGGGCTGCTCATCGCCCGGCTGGCCGGCTGGCTGGTGGGGCTGCTGCACGAGCCGGTCGTGGAGAACGTCGTCCTGCTGGCCATCCCGTTCGTCGCGTACCTGGCCGCCGAGGCCGTCGAGGTCTCCGGCGTCCTGGCCGCCCTCACCGCCGGGCTGGCCTTCACCGACCTCGCACACCGCGGCGTCACCCCCGCGGCCCGGCTGCAGGGGCGGGGCGTCATCGACGTCGCCGTGTTCCTGCTGACGGGCCTGTCGTTCCTCGTCGTCGGGCTGGAGCTCCGTCCCGTGCTGGCCGGGGGCAGCGTTCTGGACCTCGCCTCGGTGGTGGGCATCGGCCTGGTGCTGTGCCTCGTCCTGGTGGCCGTGAGGGTGGCCTGGGTGTTCGGGGTGTGGGCGTTGGAGCGTCGACGGACCGACCCCGGGCTCGGGGACTGGCGCTGGCCGGTGGTGCTGTCGTGGACCGGGATGCGCGGTGCGGTCTCCCTCGCGGCGGCGCTCACCCTGCCCCGGACCCTGCCCGACCGTGACTTCGACGAGCGCGGCTCGGTGATCGCACTGGTCTTCCTGGTGGTGGTCGTCACGCTGGTCGCGCAGGGGGCCACGCTCCGGCCGCTGGCGCTACGGCTGCGCCTGGCCGGGGGGGAGGAGGACAGCGCCGCCCACCTGGCGCGCGTCCGCCGCCTGCTGGAGGAGTCGGCCCTGGCCCGCCTGGAGGAGATGAGGGACGCCGGCGAGGTCGACGACGCCGTGGGCGACCGGCTCCAGGAGGAGGTGGAGCGCCGGCTGAACCGGGTCGACGACCAGCCGGCCGAGGTGGTGCACAGCGAGCGCGCCGTCCGCGCCGAGCTGCTCTCCGCCCGACGTGCCGAGCTCGCCCGGCTCGTCGCGGAGGGGGCGGCGGACCCGGAGGTGCTGACGGCCGTGCGGGTCGAGCTCGACCGCGCAGCCACCCCGGGCGGGCGCGGCGAGCACTGACGCGCCGCCACCGGGGTTTCGGTCGCGTCGAGCCCCGGGTACCGGAGGCTCGATGACTGCCATCGGCTTCCACGCGTCCCACGAGCAGGTCCACCCCGGCGACCTCCTGCGCGCCGTCCAGCTCGCCGAGCAGGCGGGCTTCACCGCAGGGATGTCGTCGGACCACTTCTCCCCGTGGAGCGCGCGGCAGGGCCAGTCCGGGTTCGCGTGGTCGTGGCTCGGTGCGGCCATGGCCACCACGTCGCTCCCGTTCGGCGTGGTCAACGCGCCCGGCCAGCGCTACCACCCCGCCATCGTGGCCCAGGCCATGGCGACGCTGTCGGCGATGTTCCCGCAGCGGCTCTGGGTCGCGCTCGGGTCCGGCGAGAACTCCAACGAGCACATCACCGGTGGGGGCTGGCCGCGCAAGAGCATCCGCAACGCCCGGCTGCTGGAGTGCGTCCAGGTCATCCGCGCGCTGCTGGCGGGTGAGGAGGTCACCCACGACGGCCTGGTGACGGTCGACCGCGCCCGGCTGTGGACCCGCCCGGAGGTGCCCCCGGCGCTCATCGGTCCCGCCGTCACGCCCGAGACCGCCGCCTGGGTCGCCTCGTGGGCCGACGGCCTCGTGACCACCAACGCCCCGCACGACAAGCTCCGGAGGATGGTCGACGCCTACCGGGACGCCGGTGGTCCAGGGCCCCTGCGGCTGCAGGTCCACGTCTCCTGGGCCCCGACCGAGACGGAGGCGATGGCGCTGGCCCACGACCAGTGGCGAGGCAACGTGTTCCAGCCCCCGGTGTGCTGGGACCTGGAGACCGTCGAGCACTTCGACACGGTCGGGGAGCAGGTGAGCGGGGACCAGGTCCGTGAGGTGGTCCTGGTCTCCAGCGACCTCGCCCAGCACGCCGACTGGCTGCAGGGCTTCGCGGACCTCGGCTTCTCCGAGATCGCGGTGCACCACGTCGGGCAGGAGCAGGAGGCGTTCGTCGCCGCCTACGGCGAGCACGTGCTCCCGCAGCTGGACGTCACGCCCGCCGACCCGGTCACCCCGGCCAGGACGTCGGCCGGTACCGGCCCGGTGGACTCCCGCGAGCGCCTCGCATGAGCCGAAGCGCCACGTCCTCCGGCTCGGGCGCCTCGGGGCGCGCACGGGCGGCCGTCCCCGGCGTCGGACCCGGCACGAGCACCGCAGCCTCGGCCGACCTGTGGTGGAAGACGGCGGTCGTCTACTGCCTGGACGTCGAGACCTTCATGGACGGCGACGGCGACGGTACCGGTGACATGGCGGGCCTGGTCCGGCGCCTGGACCACCTCACCGACCTGGGCGTCACCTGCCTGTGGCTGATGCCGTTCTACCCCACCGCCGAACGTGACGACGGCTACGACATCACCGACTTCTACGGCGTGGACCCCCGCCTCGGTGACCACGGCGACGTGGTGGAGCTGGTGCGTGCGGCCCGCGACCGGGGGATGCGGGTCATCGTCGACCTGGTGGTCAACCACACCTCCGCCGACCACCCGTGGTTCCAGGCTGCGCTCGAGGGCACGGAGTCCCCCTACCGCGACTTCTACGTCTGGCGGTCCGACCCGCCGCCGGACACCTCGGCGGAGGTCGTCTTCCCCGACGAGGAGGACGGCATCTGGAGCCTCGACGGGCCCAGCGGCGAGTGGTACCTGCACCGTTTCTACGCCCACCAGCCTGACCTGAACGTCGCCAACCCGGCGGTGCGGGCGGAGATCCTCAAGGTGATCGGCTTCTGGCTCGAGCTCGGTATCTCGGGGTTCCGCGTCGACGCCGTGCCGTTCCTGCTGCAGACCGACGGCATGAGCGACGCCGAGCTCGAGGCGTTCCCCGAGCCGCACGAGTTCCTGCGCCAAATCCGGCAGTTCGTGGCCTCCCGCCGCGGCGACGCCATCCTGCTCGGCGAGGTCAACCTGCCCTTCGAGGAGCAGCTGCGGTTCTTCGGCGGCGCCGAGGGCGACGAGCTCGACATGCAGTTCGACTTCAACGGCATGCAGCGGATGTACCTGTCGCTCGCCCGCCAGGACGCCCAGCCGGTCATCACCGCGCTCCAGGAGCGCCCCGGGCTGGCGACCCGGTCCCAGTGGGCGACCTTCGTGCGCAACCACGACGAGCTGACCCTGGACAAGCTCGGCCCCTACGAACGGCAGGAGGTGTTCGACGCCTTCGGGCCGAAGCCCGAGCACCAGCTGTTCGACCGCGGCCTGCGCCGGCGTCTGCCCCCGATGCTCGACGGCGACCCGCGGCGCATGCGGATGGTCTACTCCCTGCTGTTCGCCATGCCCGGCACGCCGGTGCTGTTCTACGGCGAGGAGATCGGGATGGGGGAGAACCTGGCGGCCGACGACCGGCAGGCCGTCCGCACGCCGATGCAGTGGTCCGACGCCGCGAACGGCGGCTTCTCCACCGCCCCGGCCGAGGCGCTGCCCAACCCCGTGACCACCGGGGACTTCGGCCCGGAGCACGTCAACGTCGCCGCCCAGGTCGACCAGCCGGACTCCCTGCTGACCTTCGTGTCCCTGCTGGCCCGCCGGTACCGGCAGTCACCGGAGCTGGGCCGGGGCGAGGCGTCGGTCCTCGACGTGCCCCAGCGTCACGTGCTGGCCCACGTCATGCGGTACGAGGGCACGGCCATGCTCGCGCTGCACAACTTCGCCGACGAGGCCGTCGAGGTGCCCGTGTCCTTCGCGTCCGACGAGCACTGCGGCCGGCTCGTGGACCTGCTGGCCCCCGGTGGCATCGACCTGGACGACCAGGGCGCGGCGACCGTGCCTCTGGACGGGTACGGCTACCGGTGGCTCCGGCTGGTGACCCCGGCCGACCACCGCCTGAACTGAGGCCCCTGGCCTAGTCCTCGCGCGCCTTCCGGGTCTTCCGGTCGCTGGCCTTCTCCAGCGCCTCGACCAGCTCGTCCTTGGTCAAGGACGAGCGGCCGTGGACGTCCAGCCGACGGGCCTGGTCCATGAGGTGGTCCTTGGTGGCGTTGGCGTCGACGCCGCCGTGGGTCGGCCGGTCGGTGTCCGCGCCGCCCTCGGCCTGGGCGTCGGAAGGACCTTCGTGGCCGTGCTCCTTCGGCTCCCAGTGGTCGCCGACCTTCGCGTGGGTGTGCTTGACCGCGGACCACGCGGTCCGTGCCGCCCGCGAGTCGTCGTCGTAGGACTCCTCGGCGGAGTCGTAGGTCTTGGCGAAGGTCCGCCTGGCCTTGTCGTCGCTGCGCTGCAGGGTGCTCGGCAGCTCGTCCTCCTTGGCCTTCCCGGACTGCGTCGTCTTCGGCATGTCGCCTCCTAGGTCCGTCGCGGTGGTGGTGCACCGGTACCCGGCTCAAGCCGCGCGCATGCGGGCGGCGGGTCGGGGGGACGGTCAGGGATGTCCGACGAGGACGTCCGCGACCGCCGCCGCGGAGACCGGTGAGGCGCCGAAGGCCCGCACCAGCGCGCCCGCTGGGGGGACCGGCGTCTGCTCCGACGGCCAGCCGAGGTCGACGAGAACGGCATCGGGCCGAGCGGCCAGCACCTGCGCCAGCCAGCCGCGCACGTGGGGCGAGCGGTGGGTGTCGCGGGCGGCGAGAGCCAACGGCCGCCCGCGCGCGGTGGTGAGCGCCGGCGCCGGACCCGTTGTCGGGTCAGCGTCGACCGCCAGCACGTCGGGCAGCCGGTCGGAGAGTGCGTGCGCCAGTCCCCAGGGGACCGACCCGACCGCGGCGTTGGCGTCCTGCGCGATCCGGACGACCACCGCGCCGGTCAGGTCCGGCACCGTCCCGACCACATGGACGGCTGCTCGCGCCGCCGCAGCCGCGCGCGTGCCTGCGGCCGTGAGCGATCCTTCGCCCGTCCTCGTCGCCGCGCCCCCACCCGCCGCTGCGGCCGTACCCGCACCGGTCGCGACGCCGCGCGGCCCGTGCTCCCGTTCCCTCCGCCGAGCGGAGCACGCCTGCCCGAGAAGCCGCACCCGGCCAGCCGCCTCCTCCAGCCGCGCAGGGGCCAGCGTGCCGTCGACCACGGCGTCCACCACCGCGGCCACGACCGCGTGCACCCCGGCCCGCTCCCAGTCCGCGCCTAGGCACAGCAGGTCCGCCCCGGCCGCCAGCGAGGCGACGGCGGCGGCCTCCACCGAGCCGTGCGCCTGCGGGCCGCTGACCCCGGCCATGTCGAGGGCGTCGGTGACGACCACGCCGTCGAAGCCGAGCCCGTCCCGCAGCAGCGCGGTGACGGCCGAGCTGGTCGACGCGGGTCCGTCCGCGTCGAGGGCCGGGACGACGACGTGGGCCGTCATGACCGCCGCGGCACCGGCCGCGACGGCCGCGGCGAACGGGACGAGCTCGCGCGAGCGCAGCACGGCGGCGTCCGCGCGCACCACCGGGGCGGCGACGTGGGAGTCGGTGACGGTGTCGCCGTGGCCGGGGAAGTGCTTGAGGCAGGCCGCCACCCCCGCCTCGGCCAGCCCCTCCACCGCGGCCACGCCGTGGCGGGCGACCAGGCCGGGGTCGGCACCGAAGCTCCGGCTGCCGATCACCGGGTTGTCTGCGGCGCTGTTGACGTCGAGCACGGGGGCCAGGTCGAGGTCCACGCCGACCCTGGCGAGCCGGCGCCCCAGGTCCCGCATCACCGCCCGCGTCACCTCGACGTCGTCACCCGCCCCCAGCACCGCCGCGCCGACGGTCGCCGAGCCGCGCGCGAAGTCCAGCCGGGTGACGTCCCCGCCCTCCTCGTCCAGGGCCACCACGCACCCCGGCGCGAGCGCGTGGATGCGTGAGACCAGCGCCGTGGCCCGGTCGTCGTCGCCGTCCAGGTTGGAGCCGAACAGGCACAGCGAGCCGAGCCCGTCCGCGAGGTCCCGCTCCACCCAGGAGGGCAGGTGGGGGCCCGCGAAGCAGCCCATCACCACACCCAGCGCGAGGCGGCGGAGGTCCTCGGGTGGGGTCACGTGGCACAGCCTGCCCCGGCTCGGCGTGCGGCGCAGGACCGGCCCCCCAGGTGTGACCGGCCTCGGCCAGTCTTCGCTACTGATGTTCAATTCGTCTGATCGGTGGTCTAGCCGGCGGCGCTTCGGAGCGGCCGAACAAGAGGTCAAGCCCCTGGGCGGCAGGGCCGGGCACGAGCTTTTTGTGTTCGCCCGAGGAGACACGGGAGCAAGTTCTTACCGCGGGGTTCGAGATCGTGATCTTTCGGGACAAGACCGAGGAGGTCCTGCCGGACTTGCGAGAGAACCGCCGGCGGTTGGAGGAACACGGGCTGCCGCCGCTGGGGCTGCAGACGCTCATGGGCGAGCGGTTTGGAGAATCTCAGATCAACGCGGCCCGGAGTGCGGACGAGGGCCGTTTGAGCATACTTGAGGCCCTCGTCCGCAAGCCGGCCTAGCTAGGTGGGCGGAGTCGGAACTCCCATCCTCGGGAGGCCTCGACCTCTACCCGGGCCCCGACGCGCCGACCGCTCCCTCGCCCATTGCCCCGCCGACTACACCCTCAGCTGGGAAGAGCCCGATGACTGGCTACGATCGCCCGACCAGCGAGGAGATAGCGATGCAAACGCTCAGTCGCGCCTTCGTCAGGACGCTGCGAATCGTTGCCCCTCTCTCGACAGCGGCTGGCGTCCTGGTTGCCGTAAAAATGGCGGGAGGCAGGACCGACCCCCTCGGCATCGTCTTCTACAGTGGTGTATTCGGTTTTCTGATCGGCTCCTTTGTGGGCGGCGCCTCCTGTGGTGGGGCCTACATCGGGTGGAGGGTGTCAGGAAGGCGCCTGACGTGGCCGCCGGCGTTGGGTGCGGGACTTGGTTCCCTCGCCGCCTGGGGGATTCTGGCCTTATGGTCGAGCGCACTGATCTCGGGAGGATCGCAGGCGTCTGAGGTGGCGCTGGTCGTGGTGAGTGCCGTGGGCGTCACTGCCTTGATGCTTGTGGGGCCCCATCTCTTCGGTCGACGCCGAGCAGAGCAGGAAACTGACCAGTGACCCTGGCCCCGTCGGGCCACAGCGGGTCGTGAGTCGCACCGGTCGGGACATCCGAGACACCACGACTACCCGTCTGTGAAGCCGGACGCGCCATGGCCAGACCCGCTGACTGAGACACCCTGCCCACGCGCTACAAGCCGTCACGAGGAGTCGTCACGGTCGGACCCAGGTGGCACCGTCCACCGCATGGCCCACCCGCGGATGTACGACGACGACGACCCGCTCCTGGCGCGGGTCCGGTCGTTCTGCCTGGCCTTCCCGGAGACGGGGGAGCGGGAGTCGCACGGCAGACCGACCTTCTTCGCCGGCCAGCGGGTGTTCGCCCAGTACGGCGTCTCCGGCGAGGACGACCGTCGGCTCATCGTCCGACCCGGGGACGCCGACCGTGAGGCGCTGCTGCACCACCCCCGGGCCTCCGTGCCGCCCTACCTGGGACCGGCCGGGTGGCTCGGCTTCGACCTTCGCGCCCGCGACGGTGAGCCCGGCCCGGACTGGGAGGAGATGGCAGAGCTCGTCGAGGAGTCCTACCGGCGCGTCGCGCTGGTGCGGATGCTCCGTGCTCTCGAGGCCCGCAGCACCTGACCCCCGCGCGGCGCCGTCAGCCGTCCGTCCCGCTGTCCTCGACCTCCGGTGTCCGGTCCTCGACCTCCCAGGCGTGGTCCAGGACGTGCCAGGCGGTGCGGCGCGCCCAGTACCGGACCGGCCACCCCGAATCACGCTCCGGCCCGGTGTCGGCGTCGAGCACCCCCTGCCGCAGCGCCTCCCGCTGCTGCGGCCAGGGGGTCCGAGGCGCCACCCGGACCCCGATCGCGCGGCCATAGCTGCGTTCGGCCTCCTGCACGTGGTCCCGGACCTTGTCGCGGTCGCGCCCACCCCCGCGTGGGCCCTTACGGAGGTCGGACGGAGCGGCGGCGACCACGTCGTCGAGGTACTGCCAGCAGGCGTCGAGCACGTCGACCAGCTGCCGTGCCCCCGCGGCGTCGAGCGGCTCGCGGTCCGCCTCGCCCCTGGCGTCCGGGGCGCCGAAGTCCGTGGTCGCCGTCCCCGGCTGCTCCTCCACGACGACGAGGCGCCCGCCCGCACCGGCCGGGCAGAGGTCACCGACCACGCGGCGGTACCGGTCCTCGTAGTCCGCCAGCGCCCGCAGGGCCGCGTCCTCGCCCTTGCCACGGCGGGCCCAGCCGGGGTGGTCCACGGCACTGGCGAACACCCACGTCCGCCCACGCTCCAGCAGCACCCGGGTCCCGTCGGTCGTCATGGCGTGAGCCTGCCCGAGACCCCCGACAGGCTCACCTCCGTGCACCGCCGGGCGGGGGCGGCAGGCCCCTCAGATGGCCGGGACCGTCGAGAGCCCCTCCCGCAGCCGGTCGGCGCTGACGTCCTCGTCGCTCATCCGGCCGGACAGGTAGGCGTCGTAGGCCGCCAGGTCGAAGTGGCCGTGCCCGCACAGCGCCGTGAGGATCACCTTCTCCTCGCCGGACTCCTTGCACGCCAGCGCCTCACGGATGCACGCGGCGAGGGCGTGCGTCGGCTCGGGCGCCGGCAGGATCCCCTCGGTCCGGGCGAACTGCAGGCCCGCGGCGAACGACTCGGTCTGCGGGACGCTGATCGCCTCCATCATCCCCAGCTCGTACACGTGGCTGATGAGCGGCGACATGCCGTGGTAGCGCAGGCCACCGGCGTGGATCGGGTCGGGCACGAAGTCGTGGCCGAGGGTGTGCATCTTCATCAGCGGGGTGAGCCCGGCCGTGTCGCCGAAGTCGTAGGCGTACACCCCGCGGGTGAGCGACGGGCACGACGCGGGCTCCACGGCCCGGATGATCGGGTCCATCCGGCCCTCGAGCTTCTCGCGCAGGAACGGGAACGCCAGGCCGGCGAAGTTCGACCCGCCACCGGTGCAGCCGACGATCACGTCGGGGGTGTCGCCGACCTTGGCCAGCTGGAGCAGGGCCTCCTCGCCGATGATCGTCTGGTGCAGCAGCACGTGGTTGAGCACGCTGCCCAGCGCGTAACGGACCTCGGGGTCCGGTGCCGCGACCTCGACCGCCTCGCTGATGGCGATCCCGAGCGAGCCCGGGTGGTCGGCGCGGTCGGACAGGGCGGCGCGGCCCGAGGCGGTGAGTGCGCTGGGGGAGCGGTGCACCGTGGCGCCGAAGGCCTCGATCATCATCCGGCGGTACGGCTTCTGGTCGTAGCTGGCGCCGACCTGCCACACCTCGCACTCCAGGTCGAACAGGGCGCACGCGAAGGCCAGCGCCGTGCCCCACTGCCCCGCGCCGGTCTCCGTGGTCAGCCGCCTCACGCCGGCCTGCGCGTTGTAGTACGCCTGCGGGACGGCGGTGTTCGGCTTGTGCGACCCGGCCGGGCTCACGCCCTCGTACTTGTAGTAGATCTTGGCCGGGGTGCCGAGGGCCCGCTCCAGGTTGTGCGCCCGGTACAGCGGGCTCGGCCGCCACAGCCGGTAGACGTCCAGCACCGCCTCCGGGATGTCCACGAAGCGGTCGGTCGTCACCTCCTGCTCGATGAGCGCCATCGGGAACAGCGGCGCGAACGCCTCCGGGCCGACCGGCTCGTGGGTGCCCGGGTGCAGGGGCGGCGGCGGGGGGCTCGGCAGGTCAGCGACGAGGTTGTACCAGCGGGTCGGCATCTCGGTCTCGTCGAGAAGGATCTTGTGCTGCGGCATGGCCGGAACCTAACCCCGGGTCGGGCGGCCGTCGAGAGGTGCGATCTCCACCGCGTCTCCACACGAACTTCCGGTCGGCTCCGCAGCCCGTCGCTAGCGTCGTCGCCATGGATGCCAGGGGGAGCCGGGACAGGCGGGTGCTCGTCGTCGAGGACGACGCCGCGATCGCCGACGCGGTCCGACGACGGCTGGAGAGCGAGGGCTACGCGGTCGACGTGGTGCACGACGGGCAGGCCGCCGTCGAGGCGGCGGAGGCGGCCCGCTACGACCTCGTCGTCCTCGACGTCATGCTGCCCCGGCTGGACGGCACCGAGGTGTGCCGGCAGGTGCAGGCCCGGGTGCCAGTCCCCGTCCTCATGCTCACCGCGCGCGCCGAGGAGACCGACCGGCTCATCGGTCTCGCCGTCGGTGCCGACGACTACCTGACCAAGCCGTTCAGCCCGCGCGAGCTGGTGGCCCGCGTCGCCGCGCTCCTGCGCCGGGTCGACCGGGCCGCGGCGCTCGCCGCCCAGCGCGACGACGCCGGGCACCACGTGCTGCAGGTGGGTGAGCTGCAGGTCGACCCCGTGACCCGGCGGGTGCACGTGGCCGGCGAGCCGGTGCACCTGACCCGGACCGAGTTCGACCTGCTGGTCCAGCTCGTGGCCCGGCCCGGGGCGGTGCTGGACCGCGAACGGCTGCTCGTGCACGTGTGGGACTGGCCCGCCGACGACCGGTCCGCCGCGCGGCTGCGGGCGGCCCGCACCGTCGACAGCCACGTCAAGGCGCTGCGTCGCAAGCTCGGGGCGGACCGGATCCGCACCGTGACCGGTGTGGGCTACGCCCTCCAGGTGCCGCGGTGAGCCGGAGCGCCGCCTTCGACCTTCGCCCCCTCGACCCCGTCCGCTCCATCAAGCTGAAGCTGGGTC
The DNA here is from genome assembly GCA_963759255.1 of uncultured Actinomycetota bacterium. Classification (GTDB taxonomy): domain Bacteria; phylum Actinomycetota; class Actinomycetes; order Actinomycetales; family JBBAYJ01; genus Aquipuribacter. Next base: position 1,955,443 of record CAVWYQ010000002.1, on the reverse strand, counting down.
TCATGGTGTTCGCCAGCCTGGCCGTCGGGCTGCTGGTGGCGACCGTCAGCCTCCAGCTCGTCGGCACGGGGACCTGGTGGGCGCTGGCCGCGGCGATGGTGGCCGCGCTCGTGCTCACCCAGGTCCTGGCGCACGGCATGACGTCGCCGCTGCGTCAGATGACCGCCGCGGCGACGGCGATGGCCGCCGGCCGACCGATGCCGCCCGTGGCGACGACGAGCCGCGACGAGGTGGGCCGGCTCGCGCGGGCCTTCACCGACATGTCCTCGGAGCTGGCGGCCGCGGACGCCCAGCGTCGTGCGCTGCTCGCCGACGTCGCCCACGAGCTGCGAACCCCGGTGGCCGCCCTGCGCGCGGAGCTGGAGAACCTGGTCGACGGCGTGCGCGACCCCGACCGGACCGCCCTGCAGGAGACGCTGACCCAGGCCGAACGGCTCGGTGCGCTGGTGGAGGACCTGCTCGACCTGGCCCGGGCCGAGGGCGGCGAGGGCCAGCTCGACCCTGCGTCGGTGGCCCTGGGGCCGCTCGCCGACGACGTGGCCCGGCAGGTGGCGGGCGCGCACGGCGCGCCGCCGGTGGTCGTCTTCGTCACCCCGGGCCTGACGGTCTGGGCGGACGAGGCACGGCTGCGCCAGGTGCTGACCAACCTGCTCGACAACGCCGTGCGCCACGGCAGCCGTGAGGGCCGGGTGGCGGTCGTGGCCCAGGCCGGTGACGACGGAGCGGTGCTGCTGGAGGTCCAGGACGACGGTCCCGGCATCCCTCCCGACGAGCGCTCCCGGGTCTTCGAGCGGTTCCGGTCCGGTACCTCGTCCAGCGCGACCCGCGCGACCGGCGGCACCGGCCTGGGCCTGGCCATCGCCCGGTGGGCGGTGCAGCTGCACGGCGGTCGCATCGGCGTGGTCGACGCCGGGCCCGGCTGCACGGTGCGGGTCGAGCTGCCCGCCGGCCCGGCCGGGGCCCCCTCGTGAGCGCCCCTCTCCAGGTGCCACCCGGTGCACCACCTGGTGCGTCGCCAGTGCCCCCGGCAGGGGTGCTGCCACCTCCCCCTCCGGTGCTGGGGCCGCCCCTGCCGCCGTGGTGGGCGCTGCCGCCCGCCCGGGTGCCGTGGGCGCTGCTCGTCGCAGCCGCCGCGGCCGGAACGACGGCCGCCCTCACGCTCCCGGGCACCCGCGCCGGGCTCCCGCTCACCCTGGTGCTGCTGGTCGCGGCGGCGGTGGTCGTCGCCTCCCGCCGGGGTCGTCGACCGGCGGGAGACCTGGCCCTGTCCATGCCCGCCACCGGGCTGGCGCTCGTGCCGGCCGTCCGGGCCGAGACGCTGCTCGTCGTCCTGGCCACCCTGACCGTCACCGGGCTCCTGGCCGTCCTGGCCCTGGAGCGGACCCGGTGGCCGGGCCTGCTCCTGGCGCCGGCCCTGCTGCCGGTCGCCGCCGTGCGGGGCGTCGACTGGCTCGTGCGCCGCCCGCCGGTCGACGTGCGTCGACCTCGCCAGCCCGGGGCCTGGCTCGCCGGGCTCGGGTCGGCCGTGGTGGTGGTCGTCGTGCTGGTCGCGCTGCTGGCCAGCGCGGACGCCGCGTTCGCCCGCCTCGTCAGCCTGCCGGTCCCCGACGGGCTCGGCGTCAGGGCCGTCCTCGGGGTGACGGTGGTGGCGCTCGTGCTGGGTCTCGGCACGGCCTGCCGCCCGCCGAGGCCGGAACGCGCCCGCCACAGCCGTGCGGCGTCCCCGGTGGAGTGGGTGCTGCCCCTGCTCGGCGCCGACGCCGTGCTCACGGCCTTCCTGCTCGTGCAGGCGGCGGTGCTCGCCGACCCGGCGGCCGCGCTCGCCGGTACCGGGGTCACCCCGGCCGCGTGGGCGCGGGAGGGGTTCGGCCAGCTCGTCGTCGTCACCCTGCTCGTGCTGCTCACGCTCGGGTGGGCGGTACGGCGGGCCGACCCCGCGGCCGTGCTCCAACGGCGGCTGCTGCGGGTCGGTGGCGGCGCGCTGGCGCTGCTCACCCTGGGCGTGGTCGCCACCGCGGTGTCACGGATGGCGCTGTACGCCGACCGCTTCGGTGCGACGACCCTGCGGCTGTACGTGGTGGTGTTCGAGCTGTGGCTGGCGGTGGTCGTCGTGCTGGTGGCGGTGTCGTGGCTGCGCGGCCGCTCGGACCGGCTGCCCCGGGCCGTGCTCGCGACCGCCGCCTGGGTGCTGCTGGCGCTCGCGGCCGTCGGGCCGGACGCCGCCGTCGCCCGCTACGACGTCGAGCGGTTCGGGCGCACCGGGGTGGTCGACACCGCCTACCTCGCCACGCTGTCCGCCGACGCGGTGCCGGTGCTGCTGCACCTGACCGAGCCGGAGCGAACGGCCGCCCTCCGCGGGCGTGCCCCGCACGACGACCCCTGGTACGCGGTCAACCTGGCCCGGCTACGGGCGGACTCGCTGCTGCGCGGGTGACCCGGCGGGGTGGACTGGGGGTGCCCTGCGGTCCTGCCGGGCGTCCAGCGCCACGGTCATCGGCTCGTCACGTCTCAGCTGCTGTCGCGGACCACCAGCGTCGTCGGCAGGACCTCCTGGACCGGCTCCGTCCGTCCGTCCAGCCGGTCCAGGAGCAGCCGCGCCATGCGGCGACCCATCAGCTCGATCTCCTGCCTGACCGTCGTCAGCGGCGGGCGTGACGTGGCGGCGGAGGGCACGTCGTCGAAGCCCACGACCGCGACGTCGTCCGGGACCCGGCGACCGGCGTGGGCCAGCGCCGTCAGGGCGCCGAAGGCCGACAGGTCGTTGGCGCAGAAGACGGCGTCGAGCTCGGGATGGCGCTCGAGCAGCCGTTCCATCGCGATGCGTCCCTGGTCCTCCCGGAAGCCCCCGGGCTCGGCCATGTCGTCGTCGTGGGGCAGGCCCGCACCCGCCAGCGCCTGACGCCACCCCTGCGCCCGGTCGTGGCCGGCCGCCATGCCCAGGTCTCCGGTGATGGTCACCACGCAGCGGCGGCCCCGGTCGATGAGGTGCTGCACCGCCCCTCGCGCCCCCGCGACCGAGTCGGAGTCGACCCACGTGGTGTGCTCGGCCGGGCCTCGCGCCGGCGTCCGACCGGCGAAGACCACCGACGCGCCCACGGCCGCGAGCTCGTCGGCCAGGCCGGGGTCGTCGTGCCCGTAGACCATGAGCAACCCGTCCAGCCGGGTCGCGGCGAACTCCAGCAGGCGGCTCCGGTCGGTCGAGTCGGGGACCAGGCTCAGCACGAGCGCATGGTCGGAGCCGGTCAGCTCGTCGTGGATCCCCCGGACCAGCTGCGCGTAGTACGGGTCGGTGAAGAGCCGGTCGTCGTCCTCGTTGACCGCGAACCCCACCAGCCCGCTCCGGCCGGTCACCAGGCTGCGGGCCGACAGGTTGGGCCGGTAGCCGAGCGCGGCGGCGGCGTCCCGCACGGCGGTGCTGGCGCCGGCGCTCACCTTGGGGGAGCCGGAGAGCACGCGGCTCGCGGTGCCCCGGCTGACCCCGGCCGCGGCCGCCACCATCTCCAGCGTGACGCGTCCGGCGGGGGTGACCATGGGCCCAGTGTGGCGAAGTCGACCGCCGCCGCGGGCCGTGACCCTCCGAGCGCGCCGCTCAGCCCTTGACGGCCCCCGCCGTCAGGGCCTCCTGCATCCGCCGCTGGAGCACGACATACACCAGGTAGACGGGGACCAGGCTGAGCAGCGTCCCCGCCGCCAGCACCCCGAAGTCGGTGTTCTCGGAGATCAGGGCGATCGGCAGGGCGACCTGGATGGTGCGCTCGGTGGGTGCGGTCCCCACGATCACCAGGGAGTAGAAGAACTCGTTCCAGAACCCCAGCGCCTGCAGGATTACGACGGTGATGATCCCCGGCATCGACAGCGGCACGTAGAGCCGGCTGAGGATCCGCCAGTGGCTGGCGCCGTCCATGATCGCCGCCTCTGCCATCTCCTTGGGGATCGTCCGCATGAACGCGGTGAGCAGGATGACCGACAGCGGCAGGGCCGTGGCGGGCAGGAACGCGATGAGGAACTCGGCGCGCTGGTAGAGGTGCAGCTCGATGCCGAGGAACACGGTGGGGATCAGCGCCGCGAACGGCGGGATCAGGAACCCGGCCGCGAAGGCGAGCTGCACCCCGGTCGACAGCCGGCCCTGGCTGCGGGCCAGCGCGTAGGCCGCCGGCACCGCGAGCAGCAGGGTCACGGCCACCGAGGCGAGGGTGACGTAGACGGACGTGGTCAGCGCCGAACCCAGCCGGGCCGTCCGCCAGGCCTCGGCGTAGTTGCCCCACTGCGGCGACGCGGGCAGCCCGTAGGGGGAGGTGAAGATGTCGAGGTTGCCCTTGAGCGAGGACAGCACCAGGTACAGCATCGGCAGCACCAGCAGGGCGGCGTAGGCCCAGGCGAGGACGTGGGCGACCACGGTCCCGCGGGTGGTCGTGAACCTCATGACAGCTCCCTGCCTCGGGTCGGTCTCATGGTCAGTCGGCGTCCCGGAAGGCCCGGCGAATGGCCACCAGGCCCACCAGCCCGACGAGGAACAGCACGATGCCGACCACCTGGCTGTAGCCGATCTGCTGCTGCTGGAAGGCCTTCTGGTAGACGAGGTACGACAACGTCGTCGTCGCCGTGCCGGGGCCCCCGCCGGTGAGGATGTAGACGATCGGTGCGCTGTTGAACAACGTCCACAGGAACTGCAGCATCACCATCGTCCCGAAGTAGCCCTTGACCACGCCGAAGGCGACACCCCACATGCGCCGCCACTCGCCGGCGCCGTCGACGGCGGCGGCCTCGTAGAGCTCCGCGGGGACCGCGGCCAGCCGGGCCGCGAACAGGACCCCGGTCCAGCCGATGCCCTGCCACAGGTCCACGAAGATGATGACGGCCAGGGCGGTGGCAGGGTCGGCGTACCAGGCGGTGGTCAGGTCGACGACCCCGCCGGAGCCGAGGCCGACGACGTCGAGCAGGCCGTTGAGCCCGCCGCTGGGCGACAGCATGGCGTAGAAGATCGTGCCCTTGATGGAGATGGAGATCAGGCCGGGCGTGAAGAAGAAGACCGACAGCACCCGCCAGCCGGGCGGTCGCCGGTCCAGGTAGTAGCCGAGCATGAACGCCAGCGGGAGCATCAGGGGGACGGCGATGCCGACCTGGATGGCCGTGTTGCGGAGGGCGTCGTGGAACGTGCTGTCGGAGAACACCGCGCGGACGTTGTCCAGGCCGGAGAACCGCTCCGGGTCCACCAGCGAGTCCGAGGCGACGAAGTCGAGGATGCCCCGGTAGTCGAAGAAGGCGAACACGAACACGAAGACGATCGGGACGATCGTCCAGAACAGGTAGAGCGCGAGGGCCGGAGCCGCGAGGAGCACCAGCCCGCCCCCGCCCCCGGTGGCGTTGCGCTGGCGACGACGGCGGGTGCGGGCGTCCGTGGTGACCGCGGCCGGGACGTCGTCCAGGCTCCGGGAGGCGCCGTTGGGGGTCACGGCGGGCGAGCGCTCGGGGGCTGTGGCCATCACCGACTCCTTCGTCTGGCCTCGGTCCGGCGGCAGGACGGGCGTGGCGCCCGTCCCGCCGCCGGTCGGGGGGTGGGTCCTGCGGCCGGTCTCAGCTCGTGGCGCTGTCGAGCCCGCTGCAGATGGCCTGCGGGTCGGCGTCGCCGTAGGCGAGCGTGGTGACCTGGGTGACGGGGTCGGCGTTCGGCCCCAGCCAGACGTCGGGGAGCACGGCGCCCTCGACGCCGTCGAGGGCGAGCGCCTCGCTGAGCAGCGGGTTGGAGGCGTCGTCGGCGAAGTCCCCGGCGATCGGGGTGACGAAGTTCGCCTGTGACACGAACTGGCTCACCACGTCGTCGGCCATGAACGCCTCGATGAACGCCCGGGAGGCGTCGATGCGCTCGTCCGACGCGCCCTCCGGGGTGAGCATGAAGCCCACGCCGGTGTAGCCCTTGTAGACCGTGGGGGCGTCGAACGCGCCTTCACCCTCCGGGACCGGGAAGCCCGACAGCTGGGTGCTGCCCACGACGTCCCCGCCGGTCTCCTCGTCCGCCTCCACCGCCGGTGCGAAGGCCCACGACCCGGCGGGCATCATCGCCGCCCCACCGCTGAAGTACGTGTTGTTCATGTTGTCTGCGGTGAGCCCCTCGACGTTGTCCACGAAGAGGCCGGAGTCGCGCAGCCGCACGAACAGCTCGATGCCCTGCAGCGCGGCCTCGCTGTCGCAGTAGCCGCCCTCGCTGAACAGCGTCTGCGCCTCCTCGGTGTCGAGGTAGGTCTGCATGACCTGGAAGAACAGCTTCTGCCCCGACCAGTCGCTGCCGCCCACGATCATGGGCGGCGTGCCCGCCGCGCGCAGCGCCTCGGTCGCGGCGACCAGCTCGTCGACGGTCGTGGGCACCTCGTCCACGCCGGCTTCAGACAGCAGTGCGGTGTTGTACCAGACCGGCCAGCTGAACCCCGAGTACGGGAAGCCCTGCAGGGCGCCGTCGGCCTCCTGGCCCACGCGCCACTGCTGCAGCGCCTCCTCGGAGATCGTGTCCTCCAGGCCCCACTCGGCGAGGTAGTCGTCCACGGGCACCGTGACGCCGGCGTCCAGCCAGCCCAGCGACTTGTCGAACAGGTTGACCACGACCACGTCCGGGGCCTGACCAGCGGCCACGGCGGTCTCGAAGGTCACGTCGATGTCCTCGCCGCCGTCGATCACCTCGACCTCGACGCCGGTCTGCTCGGTGTAGGAGTCGATGACCGACTGCAGCACCTCGTACTCCTGCGTCCCGGCGGTCCACCGAGACATCACCTGCAGCGTGCCGACGTCGGAGCCGGCGTCCGCCGTCCCGGCGGCCGCACCGTCGCCGTCGTCGGAGCTGCACGCAGCCATGGACATGGCGAGGGTTGCCGCCGCTGCCGCGGTCGCCCAGCGCGACCTCTGTGACCTGGTCATCGTTGACCCCTTCCTTGGATCGGACTCCTGACGATGGTCACCATGTCTAACGTTGTCAACTCCTGGGTGGGTAACGATCGGGACACCGCGAACCGGACAGTTGCCTGGTGAAGCAGTTGACGGAGAGCCTTGCTGACCCGTCTGGCCCCTGGTACGCATGCGCAGTGACATCGACAGTCAGCCGCGCTTCGGTCGCGCCTGCGGACGTGCTGCTCCTCCACACCGACCAGTGGCGGTGGGACGCGCTAGGGGTCCTGGGCTCCCCGGCCCTCACCCCGCACGTCGACCGGCTGGTGGCCGAGGGGGTCCACTTCGACCACGCGGTCGTCCAGTCCCCGGTGTCCATGCCGAGCCGGGTCTCGCTGCTGACCGGCCGCTACCCGTCCGCCCTCGGCATCACTGCCATGGGGGTGCCGGTGCCGGAGGACACCGAGACGCTGGCCACCGTGCTGGCCCGGCGCGGGTGGCGCACGGCCAACATCGGCAAGCTGCACTTCCGGCCCCACGCCAACCGCGACCACGCCTCGTGGCACCCCGCCTACGGCTTCGACGTGCTCAGGCTGTGCGACGAGCCGGGGGTCTACGAGGACGACTACCGGGCCTGGGTGCGGGCCGTGGCCCCCGACGCGCTGGACCGCATCTCCATCGGGCTGCCCCCCGCCGCCGCGCAGTACCAGGCGCTGATGGGTCTGGAGCCGGGGGTGATGCACCCCGACGACGGCCCCCGCGAGGACTTCGACGGCCCGCACGAGTTCGGTGCCGAGGAGTCGCTGACCCACAGCGCGTGGGTGGCCACGGCCGTCCTGGAGCACCTGGCGGCGCTCCCGGCGGACCAGCCGTCGTTCTGCATCGCGAACTTCTTCGCCCCCCACCCACCCTTCTACGTGCCCCGCCGGTTCCTGGACCTGTACGACCGGGAGTCGCTGCCGCTGCCCGCGCTCGACGAGGACGAGCGCGCCCGTCAGCCGGGGACCGCGCTGGACGACGACCGGCTGCGCGCCATCCGGCACGGCTACTACGCGGCGATCAGTGAGCTCGACCACCACATCGGGCGGATCCTGGCCGGGCTGGAGGCGTCCGGCCGGGCGTCGCGCACCCTGGTGCTGCTGCTGTCCGACCACGGCGAGTGGCTCGGTGACCACCTTCGTCTGGCCAAGGGGTACCCGGCCGACGACCCGGTGTCCCGGGTCCCGCTGGTGCTGCGGTGGCCGTCGGCGCCCGTCCGTCCCGGCACCACGGTGGGCACCGTCGTGGAGCTGGTGGACGTGGTGCCGACGGTGCTGGAGCTGGTGGGCGTCCCCGTGCCCCCGGCGGTCCAGGGTCGCTCGCTGGTGCCGGCGCTGCGTGGAGAGCCGCTGGACAGGCTCGAGGTCGCCGTCACCGAGCACGAGCACTGGACCTCCGTGCGGTCCGCGACCCACCACTACCTGGTGCACGCCGACGGCAGCGAGCGGCTGTGGGACCTACGGGTGGACCCGACCGAGCACCACGAGCTCGTCCCGACCGGGGGAGCGGCGGTGGAAGAGGTGCTCGCCCGGCACCGGCACCTGCTGCTCCAGCGACAGCTGGAATCGCGGCGGGGGCTGGCGCGGACGTTCCCCTACTAGCCGGGACTACTCGGGCGGCGGCCGCTCGCCGGACCCACGACGCACCAGGCGCGTCGGCAGCACCACCTGCTGGACGGGGGCGTCGAGGTCGTCCTGGCGACCGAGCGCCAGCAGCGCCGCCTCCCGGCCCATCTGCTCGGGCTCGTGGCTGACCACGCTGATGCCGAGCGCGTCGGCCAGGTCGAAGTCGTCGAAGCCGACCAACGACGGGCGGGTCGTGAGGTCGCGCCATGCCCGGAGCACGCCCGTGCTGGCGCGGTTGTTGCCGGCCAGCACGGCCGTCGGCGGCTCGGGCAGCGCCAGCAGCGCCCTGGCTGCCCGCTCCGCGGAGTCCGAGTCCGCCGCGTCGGTGCGCTCGTAGTCGGCTCGGGGGGCCAGGCCGGCCGCACCGAGCGCCTCCCGGTACCCCGCCAGCCGCTCGCCGTGCGTGTAGAGCGTCGGAGAGCTGCCGATGAAGGCGATCCGCCGGTGGCCCGCCTCGACCATGGACCGCACCGCCTTCCGGGCGCCGTCGCGGTTGGCGAACACGACGCTGTCCGCGGCCAGGTTGGCCGCGGGCCGGTCGACCGTGACCACCGGCGTGCCCAGCTGGCGCTCGCCCTCCAGGTAGCTCTGGTCGCCGGCGATCGGCACCAGCACCAGCCCCCTGACCCGCCGCTCGAGCATGGCCGCCACCACGGTCTCCTCGCGCGCCGGGTCGTCGTCGGTGGCCGCGATCACCATCGTCAGCCCATGCTCCGCGAGCGTCCGCTCGATGCCGGCGGCCACGCGGGAGTAGAAGGGGTTGGTCAGGTCCCCGATCACGAAGGCGACGGTCGTCGACGCCGCGCCGCTGCGGAGCTCCCGGGCCAGGTGGTTGGGCCGGAACCGCAGCCGCCGGCCCGCGGCCAGCACCCGGTCCCGCGTCTCCGGGCGGACGTTGGTCTCCCCGGAGACCACGCGCGAGACGGTCTTCACGCTCACGCCGGCCAGCCTGGCCACGTCGGTGAGGGTGGCGCGGGGCAGGACGGCGCGGCGGGCCGCCGTGGCGTCGGCGGCGGGCCGCTCCCGGGTCTGGGGTGGCTCGGCCGTCACCGGCGCACCGTAGCAGCGGTGGCACCCACCGGCCTGGGTCGCGACGGTGGGCACGGTTCTCCCCCCGGCCGTGCGACGCCAGGGGGTTGGTGGTCCCGGGCGGAGGCGCGTGGTCAGCGGGTGACGTCGATGTCATGTCACGTTGACGCTCACCACCTGCGCCTTTACGATCACGCCGACCAGGAATGGCAACGTCGTCATAGTGGGGTGGGTATGGCCGAGGTGGCTGCGACGCCGGCGACCGGCGTCGGTCGCCGTGCCGGGCCCTCGACCACCGGCCCCGGTCCGCACGTCGACAGCGAGGTCCGGGCCGTCGCCGCAGGCATCGAGGCGGGCGGCACCAAGGTCGTCTGCGCGGTAGGGACCGGGCCCGAGGACGTGCTGGACACCGTGGTGGTCCCGACCACCGACCCGGACCGGACGCTGGCCGCGGTCCGGGAGTTCGTCACCGCCCCCCGTCCGGGGGTCGTCGTGGACCGGATCGGGATCGCCTCCTTCGGGCCCCTCGACCTGCGGCCCGACTCGCCGGGCTACGGCCGGATCACCAAGACGCCGAAGCCGGGCTGGGCCGGCACCGACCTGCTGGGCGCCGTCGCCTCGTGGTCGGACGCCACCACCGCCCTGGACACCGACGTCAACGGCGCCGCCCTGGGCGAGTACCGATGGGGCGCGGGGCGGGACGCCGGGTCGCTGGTCTACCTGACGGTGGGCACCGGGATCGGGGGCGGCGCGGTCACCGGCGGCCGGGTGCTGGGCGGCCACCTGCACCCGGAGATGGGCCACCTGCACGTCCAGCGCCACCCGGACGACGACTTCCCCGGCTCCTGCCCGTTCCACCAGGGCTGCCTAGAGGGCATGGCCAGCGGACCGGCGATCCGGGCCCGGACCGGCCGCCCCGCGCACGACCTGGGCGAGCTGTCCGGGCCCGTCATGGAGCTGGAGGCCTGGTACCTGGCCCAGCTGGTCGCCACGGTCGCGCTCGTGGTCGCGCCCGAGCGGGTCGTGCTCGGCGGCGGCGTCCTGGGCCTGGCGGGCCTGCTCGACCGGGTCCGCCTCGCGGTCCTGGAGCGCCTGGCCGGCGCGCTGGACGGCACCCCGGTGGCCGAGGACGTCGAGCGCTACGTCGTGGCCCCCGAGCTGGGGTCGATGTCCGGGGTGCTGGGCGCGATCGCCCTCAGCCAGCACGACGCCCACCTACCGAGAGGCACGTCATGACCGAGCTGCTGCACGACGGGTGGACCGTCCGTCCGGTCGGCGGCCCCGTTCCGCCGCACGTCCTGGCCGCGGGCGCGGTCCCCGCCACGGTGCCCGGCGTGGTCCATACCGACCTGCTGGCCGCCGGGCTCATCGACGACCCGTACCTGGACGACAACGAGCGCCTGCTGGCGTGGGTGGGGGTGTCCGACTGGCTCTACGAGACGACGTTCCGGGCGCCGACCGCGCAGGAGGGGCGGCGCTCGATCGTCTTCCACGGCCTGGACACGGTCGCCGACGTCCGGCTCAACGGTGAGCCGCTGCTGGCCACGGAGAACATGCACCGCACCTACGCGGTGGACGTCACCGACCGGCTGCGGCCGGGGGACAACACGGTGCAGGTCCGCTTCGCGAGCGCCGTCCGGCACGCCGACGGCCGGTCCCTGGAGCTCGGCACCCGCCCCCACGTCAACCACCACCCTTACAACGCCGTCCGCAAGATGGCCTGCAACTTCGGCTGGGACTGGGGCCCGGACCTGGTGACGGCCGGCATCTGGCGCCCGGTGGAGCTGCTCACCTGGAGCGGGGCCCGGATCGTGGGGGTGCGCCCTACCACCACGCTGACGGCCGGAGGAGGCCACCTCGACGTCGCCGTCGACCTCGAGCACGCGCCCGCCGCGGGCGACGGGCTACGGGTGGCGGTCCGGGTCGGCGGCAGCCACGACGAGGTCCGCGCCGGGACGCCGGTGGCGGCGGGGGCGGGCACGGTCGTCCTGGGGCTCGACGTGCCGGGGGCGCAGCCGTGGTGGCCGCGCAGCCACGGCGACCAGCCGCTGTCGGACCTCGTGGTCGAGGTGAGCGACGCCGAGGGCCGGGTGCTCGCGGCCTGGAGCGGCCGGGTGGGCTTCCGCGAGGTCGAGTGGCGCAGCCGGCCGGACGAGCACGGGACCAGCTTCGCGCTGCACGTCAACGGCGAGCCGGTGCTGGTGCGCGGGGTCAACTGGATCCCCGACGACGCCTTCCCCCACCGCGTCGACCGCCGGCGGTACGCGGCCCGGCTGGCCCAGGCCGCCGACGCCGGCGTCAACCTCCTCCGGGTGTGGGGAGGTGGCATCTACGAGGGCGACGACTTCTACGACGAGTGCGACGAACGGGGGCTGCTGGTCTGGCAGGACTTCCTGTTCGCCTGCGCCTGCTACGCCGAGGAGGACCCGCTGCGCGCGGAGGTGCTGGCCGAGGCCCGGGACGCCGTCACGCGCCTCGCCCCCCACCCGAGCCTCGTGCTGTGGAACGGCGGGAACGAGAACCTGTGGGGCTTCGTCGACTGGGAGTGGGAGCCACGCCTGGACGGCCGCACCTGGGGAGCCGGCTACTACCACCGGCTCCTGCCGGCCCTGGTGGCCGAGCTCGACCCGGCCAGGCCCTACATCCCCGGGAGCCCGTTCAGCCCCGACCCGGGCGACCACCCCAACGACGCCGCGCACGGCGCGATGCACATCTGGGACGTGTGGAACCAGCGGGACTGGACCGCCTACCGCGAGCACCGGCCCCGCTTCGCCAGCGAGTTCGGCTGGCAGGGCCCGCCCACCTGGTCGACCCTCGTGCGCGCCGTCGGCGACGACCCGCTCACCCCGGAGTCGCCCGGGATGCTCGTGCACCAGAAGGCCATGGAGGGCCAGCGCAAGCTCGAGCGGGGCCTGGTCCCGCACCTGCCCGTGCCCGACGACATGCGGGACTGGCACTGGGCCATGTCGCTCAACCAGGCGCGGGCGGTCCGCACCGCCGTGGAGCACCTGCGCAGCCTGGCCCCCGTGTGCGCCGGCAGCATCGTGTGGCAGCTCAACGACTGCTGGCCCGTGACGTCGTGGGCCGCCGTCGACGGCGACGGCCGCGCCAAGCCGACCCTGCACGCGCTCCGCCACGCCCACGCGGACCGGCTGCTCACGGTGCAGCCGCGCGACGGCGGCCTGGCCGCGGTCCTGGTCAACGACTCGGCCCAGCCGTGGCAGGGCACGCTCACGCTGCGCCGGCTCGCGGTGGACGGGACCGTGCTCGCCACCTCCGGGTCACCCGTCCGGGTCGACGCCCGCTCCACCACCACCGTGGCCGTGCCCGCTGACGTGGCGACCGCCGGCGACGCCGCCGCGGAGGTGCTCGTCGCGGACGCCCCTGGTGCGCGGGGCTGGTGGACCTTCGTCGAGGACCGGGACCTCGCGCTGCAGACCGACGACGTGCTCACCGCCTCGGTGGAGCGGACGGAGGACGGCTACCTGGTCCACGTCGAGGCCACCGCGCTGGTCAAGGACGTCGGGCTGCTGGTCGACGTGGTCGATCCGGACGCGGTCGTCGACGACATGCTCTGCACGCTGCTGCCCGGGGAGCAGGTGACCTTCCGGGTCCGGTGCGACGAGCTCGCCGACCCCGGGGCGCTGCTGGCGCCGCACGTGCTGCGCAGCACCAACCAGCTCCTGCGCCGCTGAGCCGGTCCGGTCGCCGGGTCCGGTCCTGCTGGTGGGACCGGCCCCGGGCGGGCCGGTCCGACGGGTGATACTGGGCCCGGTTCCGGCTGCGGCGGCCGGGGGGAGTGCTGGAGGGCCCGACGTGACGCTTCTCGAGCCGCCGGTGACGGCGCAGCGCGGCTCACGTGACTCCGTCGCGCTGGTGGCGGAGCTGCGGCGACGGCTCCGGGTCAGCGGCAGCGAGGTGGTGGACGACTCCGTCCGCGTCCGTGCCGAGTACTCGACCGACGCCTCCAACTACCGGGTCGTCCCCACGGTGGTCGTGGTCGCCCGCCACGTCGACGACGTCCTCGCGGTGGCCGAGGTCTCCCGCGAGACCGGCACCCCGCTGACGGTCCGCGGCGGCGGCACGTCGGTCGCCGGGAACGCGGTCGGCACCGGCATCGTCGTGGACGTCAGCCGCCACCTGACGCGGATCCTCGCGGTCGACCCCGACGCCCGTACCGCCACGGTCGAGCCGGGTGTCGTGCTCACCTCGCTCCAGGGGGCGGTCCGACCCCACGGCCTGCGGTTCGGGCCAGACCCGTCGACCCAGGCCCGGTGCACCCTCGGCGGGATGATCGGCAACAACGCCTGCGGGCCCCACGCGGTGGCCTACGGCCGCACCGCCGACAACGTGGTCTGCCTCGACATGGTCGACGGCACGGGGCGCCGCTTCGCCGCCTCGAGGCTCGACGAGCCCGCGACAGACCCCGTGCCCGGCGTCCGCGAGCTGGTCGACTCCCACCTGGGACTGATCAGGACCGAGCTGGGCCGCTTCGGCCGCCAGGTGTCCGGCTACTCCCTGGAGCACCTGCTGCCCGAGCACGGTCGTGACCTGGCCAAGGCCCTGGTCGGCACCGAGGGCACCTGCGGGCTGGTGCTCGGCGCGACCGTCCGGCTCGTCGACCTGGCGCCCGCGACCGCGCTGGCCGTCCTCGGCTACCCGGACATGGCCACGGCCGCCGACGCCGTCCCGGCGCTGCTCCCGCACGCCCCCCTCGCCGTCGAGGGCATCGACGCCCGCCTGGTCGACGTCGTCCGCCGCCACAAGGGAGAGGCGTCGGTGCCGGCCCTGCCGCCGGGCGGCGGCTGGCTGTTCTGCGAGGTGGGCGGGGCCGACGAGGCCGAGGCGTTCGCCGCCGCCCGCCGACTCGCCGCGGACTCCGGCACCACGTCGGTCCGCGTGGTGCCGCCCGGGCCGGACGCCACCGCGCTGTGGCGGATCCGCGAGGACGGTGCCGGCCTCGCCGGCCGGACCGCCGACGGGCGCCCAGGCCTGGCCCGGCTGGGAGGACGCCGCGGTGCCGCCCGAGCGGCTCGGCGACTACCTGCGGGGCTTCGAGGCCCTGATGAGGGCGCACGACGTCGACGGGCTCGCCTACGGGCACTTCGGCGACGGCTGCGTCCACGTCCGGATCGACCTCCCGCTGGCCGAGGCGCCGCACCGGCTCCGGCCGTTCCTGCAGGAGGCCGCCGACCTGGTCGTCGCCCACGGCGGGTCGCTGTCCGGAGAGCACGGCGACGGCCGGGCCCGCAGCGAGCTGCTGGCCCGGATGTACTGCACCGAGGCGCTCGCCGCTCTTCGGCGGCTTCAAGCACCTGTTCGACCCCGACGACCTGCTCAACCCCGGCGTGGTCGTGCGGCCGCGCCCCGCTGGACGCCGACCTGCGCCGCCCGACGGCCCGGCCGACCCCGTCGTCGCCGGGCGGGTTCCCGCTCCTGCACGACTCCGGCGACCTCACCCGCGCCGTGCACCGCTGCGTCGGTGTGGGCAAGTGCCGGGCCGACACCACGGCCGCAGGCGGTTTCATGTGCCCCTCCTACCTGGCCACCCGCCAGGAGAAGGACTCCACCCGCGGTCGCGCACGGGTCCTGCAGGAGCTGACCAACGGCACGCTGGTCGGCGGGGTCGACCACCCGGCCGTCCACGAGTCGCTCGACCTGTGCCTGTCGTGCAAGGCGTGCGCGAGCGACTGCCCCGCCGGGGTGGACATGGCCACGTACAAGTCCGAGGTGCTTCACCGGCGCTACCGCGGTCGGGTGCGTCCCGTCACGCACTACTCGCTGGGCTGGCTGCCGCGGTGGTCGGCGCTCGTGGGGGCGGTGCCCGGTCTGGCGGCCGTGCTCAACGTGGTCCTGGCGCTCGCCCCGGTGCGCCGGCTCGTGCTCCGGCTCGGTGGCATGGACGCGCGCCGGTCGGTGCCGCGCTTCGCGACCCGCACGCTCCGCCAGACCTGGGCCGCCGGCGACGGCCGGTCGAGGGCAGGGCACACCGCCGTGCGGGACCGCGTCGTGCTGTGGGCGGACTCGTTCACGGACGGCTTCAGCCCGGACGTCGGCACGGCCGCCCGCCGCGTCCTCGAGGACGCCGGCTACGACGTGGTGCTCGCGGGCCCCGGGGCCTGCTGCGGGCTCACGTGGATCTCCACCGGCCAGCTCGACGCCGCGCGAGCCCGGCTGCGCGGCACGCTCGACGTGCTGTCGCCGTACGTCGACGCCGGCCTGCCGGTCGTCGGCCTCGAGCCGTCCTGCACGGCGGCCCTGCGCGGCGACCTGCCGGAGCTGCTCGCCGACGACGAGCGCGCCGCCCGCGTCTCGGGGTCGGTCCGGACGCTCGCCGAGCTGCTCGTCGACCGGCGCCGCGACGGCTGGACGCCGCCCGACCTGACCGGTCTGGACGTGCTCGCGCAGCCGCACTGCCACCAGCACGCCGAGATGGGGTACCGGGCCGACCTCGACCTGCTGACCGGCGCCGGTGCGACCGTCCGTGCGCTCGCCGGCTGCTGCGGCCTGGCCGGCAACTTCGGCATGGAGGCCGGCCACTACGAGGTCTCGGTCGCGGTGGCCGAGCACGCCCTGCTCCCGGCGCTGCGCGACGCGCGTCCCGGCACGGTGCTGCTCGCCGACGGGTTCAGCTGCCGGACCCAGGCCGACGACCTGGCCGGCGTCCGGGGCCGGCACCTCGCCGAGGTCCTCGCCTCCCGGCTGACCTGAGCCCGTCGCCCCCCCGGTGGGCGCCAGGTCCCCTCGTCGTGGGAGCACTCCGGGGCGGCGGCCGGCCGTCGGCCCCGATCAGGTCCCACAACCGGGCCGGGGGGGAGCCGTGGGACCGAGCGGGTGCGGGCCGGTCGGGCTGGCGAGGCCAGCCCCGGGCCTCAGCGGTGCGCGGCCTCCTCGGTCGCCGTCGGAGGACCGTCCGGCTGCGGGTGGTCGCTCGTCTGCTCGGCGGTCTCCTCGGAGCCGGCCACGGTGCCCCCGGTCGACCCTCCGTCGTCAGCGCCGCCGGCGTCCTGGTCGTCCCGCACGTCCACGGACGCCGGCTCGGAGTCCTGGCGCGCGTCGAGGTGCACGAGGTCCTGCGGCCTGTGGTGCTCCAGGGCCCGCCGGGCGATGATCTGCTGCTGGGTGACCGCCCGCTCCGACCGGCCCCGGCCGGCGAAGGTGATGGTCCACTTGAGCAGCGTCGTCACCCGGTTCTTGAAGCCGACCAGGTACAGCAGGTGCACGCCGAGCCACAGCAGCCAGGCGGGGAAGCCGCCGAACTTCAGCCGGCCGACCGCGGCGACCGCGTGGAACCGCGAGATGGTCGCCATCGACCCCTTGTCCTTGTAGTGGAAGTGGACGCCGGTCTCCTCGTCGTCCAGCTCCCGCCGGATCTCGCGGGCCACGTGCTGGCCGCCCTGGATGGCGACCTGCGCCACCCCCGGCAGCCCGTCCAGGGCCGCCATGTCCCCGATCACGTGGACCTCGGGGTGACCGGGCAGGGTGAGGTCCGGCAGCACCTGGACCCGCCCGGAGCGGTCCACCTCGGCCCCCGACTGCTCCGCCAGCAGCGAGCCCAGCGGGCTGCCCTGGACGCCGGCCGCCCAGACCTTCGCCCGCGCCGCGATGCGGCGCGTGGTGCCGTCGCGGTCCCTGACCTCGATGCCGTGCCGGTCGACGTCGGTGACCATGGTCCCGAGCTGGATGTCCACGCCCATCTTCGTCAGCTGGTCGTACGCCTTCTTCCCCAGCTCGTCGGCGAAACCGGGCAGCACGCCGGGAGCGGCGTCGACGAGGACCACCTTGGCGCGGGTCGGGTCGATGCGGCGGAAGTCACGGCGCAGGGTCTGCCGTGACAGCTCGGCGATCTGCCCCGCCATCTCCACGCCGGTGGGCCCGGCGCCCACCACCACGAACGTGAGCAGGCGTTCCTCCTCCTCCGGGTCCCAGGCCAGCTCGGCCATCTCGAAGGCGCCGAAGATGCGGCCGCGCAGCTCCAGGGCGTCGTCGATCGACTTCATGCCGGGGGCGAAGCGCGCGAACTGGTCGTTGCCGAAGTACGACTGGCCCGCTCCCGCCGCCACGATCAGGTGGTCGTAGGTGGTGGTCGTCGTCCGGTCCAGCACCTGCGAGGTGACCGTCCGGGCCGTGAGGTCGATGTCGGTCACGTCGCCGAGCAGGACGGTGGCGTTCTCCTGGGTGTTGAGGATCTCCCGCGTCGAGGGGGCGATGTCGCCCTCGGACAGGATCCCCGTCGCCACCTGGTACAGCAGCGGCTGGAACAGGTGGTGGGTGGTGCGGGAGATCAGGGTGACGTCCACGTCGGCCTTGCGCAGCCCCTGCACGGCGAACAGTCCGCCGAAGCCGGAGCCGACCACCACGACGTGGGGACGGTCGTTGGTGGTGCGCCGGGGCGCGTCGGTGTCGTGCGTCTGCACGTTGCTCATGCGGACCTCCGGAGGTCTCGTCGAGGTACCCAGGGTGGCAGCGGGGCGCCAGAAGGGCGACACCTCGCCCCGTGCGGGCACGGACACCCGGTCGCGGCTGCCACCCTCGGTGCGTGACCGGCACCCACCTCGTACCCGTCGCCGGGCGAGAAACACCGGCGCTGCTCGCCGTGTACGGAACGCTGCGGCGGGGCTGCCGCAACGCCACGCTGCTCGCGGGTGCCCGGCTCGTCGCGCAGGGGGCCGTGGCGGGCACGCTGCACGAGGTCGGCTCGCCGCTCGGTGACCGGGCGTACAGCTATCCCCTGCTCGTGCTCCCTGTCCCTCCCGCAGGACCGGACGAGCACCTGCCGGCCCGGCCCGGCCCGCCGGCGCAGGTGCGCGTCGAGGTCTACCGGGTCCTCGAGGACCGCATGCTGGCGGCCCTGGACGCCCTGGAGGCCTACGACCCCGAGGACCCTGCCGGGTCGGAGTACGTGCGGGTCGTGGTCCCGCTGCTGGACGCCGGACCCGACGCGCCCGGGCAGGTCCAGGTGTACGTGCACGCGGGGTCTCCCGACTCCCGCGGTGCGGTCCTGGCCGGCGGCGACTGGTACCTGCACGCCGGCGACCAGGCCTGACCTCGGCCCGGCCACCGCGGCCCGGCCGAGGTGCGGCCGCGTCCCTCCCCTGCGGTAGACATGGGGCCATGAGTGCGCGCGCAGGTGTCGGAGTCGTCGGGCTGGCCGTCATGGGCAGCAACCTCGCGCGCAACCTCGCGCGCAACGGCCACACCGTGGCCCTGTGGAACCGCTCCACGGAGAAGACGACCGCCCTCGTGGCTGCCCACGGCGACGAGGGTGACTTCGTGCCGAGCGAGACGCTGAGCGACTTCGTGGCCTCCCTCACCACGCCCCGCTGCGTGGTCATCATGGTCCAGGCGGGGCCCGGGACCGACGCGGTCGTCGACGCCGTCTCCGAGCTGCTCGAGCCGGGCGACATGGTGGTCGACGGCGGGAACGCCCTCTTCGGCGACACCATCCGCCGCACCGAGGCCCTGGCCGCCAAGGGCCTGCACTTCGTCGGGGCCGGGGTGTCCGGCGGTGAGGAGGGCGCCCTCAACGGCCCCTCCATCATGGTCGGCGGCTCCGACGAGGCCTACGAGACCCTGGGCCCGATCGTCGAGAGCATCGCCGCCGTGGTGGACGGCACGCCGTGCGCGGCCCACCTGGGCACCGACGGTGCGGGCCACTTCGTCAAGATGGTCCACAACGGGATCGAGTACGCCGACATGCAGCTGATCGGCGAGGCGTACGACCTGCTCCGCAACGTCGCGGGGCTCACCCCGGCCGAGATCGCGGACGTGTTCCGCGACTGGAACGCCGGCGAGCTCGACTCCTTCCTCATCGAGATCACCGCCGAGGTGCTCGCCCAGGTGGACGCCGCCACCGGGCGGCCCTTCGTGGACGTCGTGCTCGACCAGGCCGGCATGAAGGGCACCGGGACCTGGACGGTGCAGACCGCGCTCACCCTCGGCACCCCGGTCAGCGGGATCGCCGAGGCCGTGTTCGCCCGCGCCCTGTCCAGCCACCGCGAGACCCGCGACGCCGTCCAGGCCGCGTACGGCACGGCCTCCGGGTCGGCCCTGCCCACCCCGGACGACGTGCCGGTCTTCGTCGAGCAGGTCCGGCGGGCGCTGTACGCGTCCAAGATCGTCAGCTACGCCCAGGGCTTCGACATGCTGGCGGCCGGCGCGGTCCTGCACGGCTGGTCCCTGGACATGGGCACGATCGCCACCATCTGGCGGGGCGGCTGCATCATCCGTGCCCGCTTCCTCGACCGCATCACCGAGGCGTACGCGGCGGACCCCGGGCTGGTCAGCCTGCTGGCCGCGCCGGTGTTCGTCGAGGCGCTGCAGGGTGCGGGCGAGGCCTGGCGCGAGGTGGTCTCGACCGCGGTCCGGGCCGGCGTCCCCACGCCCGGGTTCTCGGCCGCGCTCGCCGCCTTCGACGGCGCCCGCCGTGACCGTCTCCCCGCCGCCCTGGTGCAGGGCCAGCGCGACCTGTTCGGGGCGCACACGTACCGGCGCGTCGACCGCGAGGGCACGTTCCACGTGATGTGGGGCGAGGACCGGCGCGAGGTCGAGGTCTGAGCGAGCGGACGACAGGGGGCTGACGGTGGCGACAGCGGGGTTCACGGGAGCGCCGGTAGGGCCGGGGCGCGACGTCGCCCTGGTCGGCGGGCGGGTCGTGCCGGTGGTCGGCGAGGTGCTCCAGCAGGGCACGGTGCTCGTCCGCGACGGCCGGGTCGCCGCGCTGGGGCCGGTCGACGACGTCCGGGTGCCCGACGGGGTGCCGGTCCACGACACCACCGGCCGGTGGGTGCTGCCGGGCTTCGTCGAGGCGCACGGGCACGTCGGCATCTTCGAGGACGGCGAGGACTGGCCAGGGCGTGACCACAACGAGATGACCTCGCCGGTGACGGCCCGGATGCGCGCGATGGACGCCGTGAACCCGGCCGACATCGCCTTCGTCGACGCCCTGGGGGGCGGCGTCACGTCGGTGGTGGTCAAGCCCGGCTCGGGCAACGTGGTCGGTGGCCGGACGGTCGCGCTCAAGACCTGGGGCCGCACGGTGGACGAGATGTGCTTCCGTGAGCCGGCCAGCCTGAAGAGCGCGCTCGGCGAGAACCCCAAGCGCGTGTACGGGGACAAGAAGATGCTGCCGAGCACCCGCATGGGCGTGGCCGCCACGCTGCGCGAGGCGCTGGAGAAGGCGCGGTTCCACCGGCGGCAGACAGAGCAGGCAGCGGCCCGGGGCGAGGTCGGCCCGCCGCCGGACGCCACCAGCGAGACGCTCCTGCTCGCGCTCGAGGACGGCCTGCCCTGGTGCCAGCACGCGCACCGCGCCGACGACATCGCCACCGCCCTGCGCCTGGCCGCCGAGTTCGGCTACCGCCTCGTGCTCAACCACGCCACCGAGGGGCACCTGCTGGCGTCGGAGCTCGCGGCCGCCTCGGTCCCCTGCGTCGTGGGACCGACGCTCGGCTCGCGCAGCAAGGTCGAGCTCCGCAACCGCACCCTGCGGACGCCGGCCCTGCTCCACGCGGCGGGGGTGGAGGTGGCGCTCACCACCGACCACCCGGTCGTCCCCATCGCGTTCCTCGTCCACGAGGCCACCTTCGCGGTCAAGGAGGGGCTGCCCGCCGACGTCGCCCTGCAGGCGATCACGGTGAACCCCGCGCGGTTCCTCGGGCTCGACGACCGGGTCGGCTCGTTGCGCCCGGGCCTGGACGGCGACGTCGTGGTGTGGGACGGCGACCCGCTGGACGTGATGAGCCGCGCGCTCACGACGTACGTGCAGGGCCGGCGGGTCTACGACTTCGACACCGAGACGATGGTGGGCCGCGCGGCTGACCCGTGGCCGTGACCGGCGGGGGACGACGGCGCCGCTGGCGTGCCGGGCTGCCCGCACCCGCCGTGCTGCTCGCCGTCGGTGCCGGGGGTGCGCTCGGCGGGTCCGCCCGGGTGGGGGCCGGGCTGCTCGGGGCCCAGGTCTCCGTCCCCGGGTGGGTCGGGCTGGTCGCGGTCAACGTGCTGGGTGCCCTCGTCATGGGTGTCCTGACCGCCCGGGGGAGCGCCCTGGCCCGACCGGCCGTCACGACCGGCGTGCTCGGGGGGTTCACGTCGTTCTCGGGGTGGGTCCTCGACGTGGTCCGCCTCCTCGGACCCGCCCCGGGGCTCGCGGTCGCGCTCCTGCTGGCGGTGCCGGTGGCCACGGTCGCGGCGTGCGCGGTCGGGCTGCTGCTGGGCGGACGGCGCTCGTGACCGGGCTGGAGCCGGGGGCCGGTGGCGGCGGTGCCGTGCTGGTGGCGGCCGTGGCCCTCGCCCTTGCGCTCGGGGCGGGCCTGGGGTCGGTGCTGCGGGCCGTCGTCCTCGGTGCGGTGGCGCAGTCCCCGGACCGGCGGGTCCGAGCCGTCGGCAGCGCGTGGGTCAACGTCCCCGCATCGGCGGTGGCGTCCGGGCTCCTGGTCTGCCAGACGCAGCTGGGCGTTCTCCCCGGGTCCGGCGCACCTGCGGCGGCGGTGCTCCTGGTCCTGGCCCTCGGGGTGTGCGGGGGGCTGTCGACCTGGTCCACGCTGGCCCTCGAGCTCGCCCGGTCGCTGCTCGACGGCGACCGTCGTGCGCTCGTCGTGCAGGCGGCCGGGGTGCTGCTCGGGGTCCTCGGTGGCCTCTTCGGTGCGGGCCTGGCCGGTGATCGCGCTCGGCGTCACCGGCTGAGGGCGCTCCTACGAGAGCACGGGCTCCGGCCGCCGGGTGCGCTCAGGCCTCGCCGGCCAGCCGCCAGCCGACGGGGGCGGCCCCCTGCGCCGCGAGCGCCTCGTCGACCCGGCTGAAGGGCCGGGAGCCGAAGAACCCGCGGGACGCCGACAGCGGGCTCGGATGGACGCTCTCCACGGTGGCCACCCCGTCCAGCAGCGGGCGCAGGCTGCGGGCGTCGCGGCCCCAGAGCACCGCCACCAGCGGTAGGTCGCGGGCGACCAGCGTCCGGACGACGACGTCGGTCACCTGCTCCCAGCCGATGCCGCGGTGCGAGCCGGCCTCGCCGGGACGCACCGTGAGCACCCGGTTGAGCAGCATGACCCCCTGCTCGGACCACGGCGACAGGTCCCCGGCGACCGGCAGCGGCAGGCCCAGGTCGGCCTGCCGCTCCAGGAGGACGTTGCGCAGGCTGCGCGGCAGCGGACGGACCTCGGGAGCCACCGAGAACGACAGCCCGACCGCGTGCCCCGGTGTCGGGTAGGGGTCCTGGCCGAGCAGGAGGACCCGGACGTCGTCCACCGGTCGGGTGAGGGCCCGCAGCACGTCCGGACGCGCCGGCAGGCAGCCGAGCCCGGCCTCCGCCTCCCGGTCCAGCCGGGCCACCAGGGTGGCCAGGTGCTCGGCGTGCCCCGCCAGGACCGGCAGCCAGGACACGTGCACGGGACCGAGCCCGGGGACCGGGTCGACGAGGTCTGCAGCAGCGCTCACACGCCGATCCTGCCCGCTGCGCGACGCACGGGGGCGGTCGGTCAAGGACCGCCCAGGATGCGGGCGCCGGAGCCCGCGGCGAGGATCGGGAGGTGGCGTCGTCGGTCCAGGTCCGCAGCACCCTCACCCGTGCCCTCACCGCGTGGTCGGTCGGGTCCCTCGTCGTCGGGGCCGCCGTGCTCGCGAGCCGGCCGGGGGAGCGGGCCACCGGCCTCGCCCGGCAGACGCTGGCGTGGGGCGCTGTCGACCTCGCCATCGCCGGCCTGTCGTCCCGCCCTCGGGACCCGGTGGTGGACGGCGCCCGCGAGGCCCGGTCGCTGCGACGGCTGCTGCTGCTCAACGCCGTGCTCGACGTCGGCTACGTCACCCTCGGCGCCATGCTGTGCCGGTCCGGTCGGCTGCGTGGGCGCGACGTGGTCGGCGACGGGGCCGGTGTGGTCGTCCAGGGGGCGTTCCTGCTGGTGCTGGACTCGCTGTGCGCCGCGCAGGCTACGAGCTACCCGCCTGTAGCTGCGTCGCCTAGGGTGTCGTGCGTCCCTGCCGGCCCAGGGTCCCGAGACTGCCAGCGAGGTGTGCCGTGCCCGAGCGCGACGAGCTCTCCGACCGTGACGTCGAGCTCCTGGAGTTCGAGCGCCAGTGGTGGAAGGAGCCCGGCTCCAAGGAGCAGGCACTCCGGGACCGCTTCCGGATCAGCCCCACGCGCTACTACCAGCTCCTCAACGCGCTCGTCGACCGCGAGGCCGCGCTGCGTCACGACGCCATGCTGGTCAAGCGGCTGCGGCGGGCACGCGCGGCCCGGCTGCAGACCCGTTCCGCGCGCCGGCTCACCCTGCCGGGCTGAGCCCGGACGCAGGGCCCGGCGGCGACCACGACCATGACCGCCGACCGTGACGGTCGGCGGCGGGCCGGTAGCCTCCGGGGCGATGGACGTCCTCGCCGTGCCGCAGCACCACCGCTCCGGCGCCCACCGCGCGCGGCGGCACCCGCTGCTGGTCGCCCTCCTGTCGCTCGGGGCCGTCGCGGTCGTCTCGGCCGTCCTGCTGTCGGCGCTGCTCTCCCTGGACGTCCTGGGTGTGGGTGACCAGCTGCTGGACACCGGCCGTGCGCCGTCGTCGCAGCAGGGCCCGGCCGCACCCGTGGCGTCCGGTGACGCGGCGTCCGTTCCTGCGACGGCTGACGGCGCGGACCCGGGCGCTGCGGCGGGCGCGTCCGGCCCGGCGTCCGGCCCCGACCCGGTGGCCGACCCGGCGCTGCCGGTGGACGTCGCTCAACTCGACCTCGACCGCCGGCCTGGCCGCCACGGCGGCTGCTGCCCTGGAGGAGCTCGGGTGGACCGTCGGGGAGGTGTCCAACTACGACGGGCAGCAGACCCCGACGGTGGTGCTGTACCCGGCGGCGGCCGAGGACGCCGCGGCGCAGGGCGTCTCGGCCGCGACGGCAGCCGTGGTCGCCGCCGACCTCGGGGTCGGTGAGGCCACCCCGTCGCAGGACGTCGACGTGCTGACGGTCGTGCTGGGTCCCGACTACCGGCCCTGACCGCCGCCGTCCCTCCGGCGCGAGCGCAGTCGCGCCAGCGCCCCCCGGGTCGCGTGCCCCAGCGCCCGCACCGCCTCCGCCACCGGACGGGCCGGGGAGGGGACGTAGCCGCCGTCCTGGAGCCCGGCCCCGACCTCGAAGGCGTTGGCGGAGTGCGCGTCGCCGGTCCGGAGACCCGACCACAGGGCGGCCAGCCCGTAGGCAGGCAGGAACCCTGCCAGACCACCCCAGCGCGCCCACTGCAGGGCATGGCGCGACTCGTGGTCGAGCAGCTGCGGCTGGGTGTCCATGACGTCCACCCCCTTCTGCTCGGGCCGGCCCCGGCGCAGCAGCACGACGTCGCCGACGCACACCGCACCGGCAGCGGGGGCCGGGAAGCGGCGCGGGTACCCCGGCGCCAGCAGCAGGCCGTGCGGGCCGGGGCGCACCGCCACGCCCGCCCGCCGTGCCAGCCACAGGCCCGCGAGGGTGGACCCGTTGAGCAGGTTGGCCGCCCGTCGACGCCGCAGCACCGCGGTCGTCGGGGACAAAGATCGGTCGAGCACAGCGACATGGTGCCCCTGGAGGCCTGCAGGCACTACGCTGGCCGTGGTTGAGCACGACGGCCCCGCTGGGGTACGAGGAATGAAGCACCGCTCAGGTGGGCTGAAGACCGTTCGCGTGAGACCCGGTGCCTCGATCCCGGGACACCGACGACCCGGGCTCGTCCCGGGGCCGCGCAGCGGCACCATCAGCAACAGGAGCAACATGGCACAGGGCACTGTCAAGTGGTTCAACGCCGAGAAGGGCTTCGGCTTCATCACGGTTGACGGCGGCGGCGCCGACGTCTTCGTCCACTGGTCCGCGATCCAGGCGCAGGGCTACAAGTCCCTCGACGAGGGTCAGCGTGTGGAGTTCGAGGTCGGCCAGGGCCAGAAGGGCCCGCAGGCCGAGGCGGTCCACCCGATCTGATCCGCGCTCCCGGCCTCGAGCCGGGTGGCACGGCGCACGACCACGAAGGGCGGCACCCGTGAGGGTGCCGCCCTTCCTCGTCGTGCTGGGGTGCGCCGGCTACTCGATGAGGTCCGCAGGCTCCGCGGTGAGTGCGGCGAGCAGCGCCTCGCTGAAGGCCGGCAGGTCGCCGGGGTTGCGGCTGGTGATCAGCGGGCCCGCGCCCGACGCGTCCACGACGACCTCCTCGTCGACCCACTCCGCGCCCGCGTTGGAGAGGTCGGTCCGCAGGCTCGGCCAGGACGTGAGGCGGCGGCCCTGCAGCTCGCCGGTCTCGGCGAGCACCCAGGGGGCGTGGCAGACCGCAGCCACCGGGCGCTTGCTGCGCAGGAACTCCCTCGACGAAGGCCACGGCGGCGGGGTCCGTGCGCAGGGCGTCCGGGTTGGCCACGCCACCCGGGAGGACCAGCGCGTCGAACGTCTCGTGGTCGGCGTCGGCCACCACCTCGTCCACGGCGAAGGTGTCCGCCTTGTCGAGGTGGTCGAACGCCTGCACCTCGCCGGCCTCGGTGCTGAGCAGCACCGGCGACAGCCCGGCCTCCTCGACGGCCTGCCACGGCTCGGTGAGCTCGACCTGCTCGATCGCCCTCGGTGGCGACCAGGAAGGCCACGCGCCCGGTGCTCATGCCGCCGCCGAGGAGGACGGCGGGCGCGGCCTGCAGCCGTGCCACGCCCGCGGGCTCGGCGGGCTCGGCCGGGGCCCTGAGCAGGCTCTCCTCCAACCGGTCCATGCCCAGCACGAGGCCCAGGGCGGTGAGGGGGACGAGCACGAGCAGGGTCAGAAGCATGAGTGTCTCCGGAGCTGGTGGGGAGCTGCGGCGGGTGGCCGTCCCGCCGGGGTCGTGGCTGAGCGCCCGGTACCCCTGCTGACGCAGGGCCAAACGCCGTCGCACGAGAGGGAGGGCGCCCACGAGCCCGGTGAGGCCGGGGGTTTGCACTCTCGGTGCCCGAGTGCCAATAATGGCGGCTGGCACTCTCATGCCGGGAGTGACAGACGCCAAGGGGCCCGCACGGGTCCCGGACCGGTCGTCGAGGCCAGTGGTCGGCGGGACGTGACCGTCAGCCCCTGGCCGTCCGTCGCGGGCGACGCTCGGTCCACGCCACCCACCGTGTGCGGAGGGACATCCACCAGATGGCCAAGATCATCGCTTTCGACGAAGAAGCCCGGCGCGGTCTCGAGCGGGGCATGAACCAGCTCGCCGACGCCGTCAAGGTCACGCTCGGGCCCAAGGGCCGCAACGTCGTCCTGGAGAAGAAGTGGGGCGCCCCCACGATCACCAACGACGGCGTCTCCATCGCCAAGGAGATCGAGCTCGACGACCCGTACGAGAAGATCGGCGCGGAGCTCGTCAAGGAGGTCGCCAAGAAGACGGACGACGTCGCGGGCGACGGAACCACCACCGCCACCGTGCTCGCCCAGGCGCTGGTCCGTGAGGGCCTGCGCAACGTGGCGGCCGGCGCGAACCCCATGGCCCTCAAGCGCGGCATCGAGAAGGCCGTCCAGGCCGTCTCCGCCCGTCTGCTCGAGACCGCCAAGGACGTCGAGACCAAGGAGCAGATCGCTTCGACCGCCTCGATCTCCGCCGCCGACACCCAGATCGGCGAGATGATCGCCGAGGCCATGGACAAGGTCGGCAAGGAAGGCGTCATCACCGTCGAGGAGTCGCAGACCTTCGGCCTGGAGCTCGAGCTCACCGAGGGCATGCGCTTCGACAAGGGGTACATCAGCCCCTACTTCGCCACCGACACCGAGCGCATGGAGGCCGTGCTCGAGGACGCCTACGTCCTCGTGGTCAACTCCAAGATCTCGCTCGGTCAAGGACCTGCTCCCGCTGCTGGAGAAGGTCATGCAGTCCGGCAAGCCGCTTTCATGGTCTCCGAGGACGTCGAGCAGCGAGGCCCTGGCCACGCTCGTCGTCAACAAGATCCGCGGCACCTTCCGCTCCGCCGCCGTCAAGGCGCCGGGCTTCGGTGACCGCCGCAAGGCCATGCTGCAGGACATCGCCATCCTCACCGGCGGCCAGGTCATCTCCGAGGAGGTCGGCCTCAAGCTGGACACCGCGACGCTCGACCTGCTCGGCCGGGCCCGCAAGGTCGTCGTCACCAAGGACGAGACCACGATCGTCGAGGGCGCCGGCGAGGCCGACGCCATCGCGGGGCCGGGTCAACCAGATCCGCGACCGAGATCGAGAACAGCGACTCCGACTACGACCGCGAGAAGCTCCAGGAGCGCCTCGCCAAGCTCGCCGGCGGCGTGGCCGTCATCAAGGCGGGCGCGGCCACCGAGGTCGAGCTCAAGGAGCGCAAGCACCGGATCGAGGACGCCGTCCGCAACGCCAAGGCGGCCGTCGAGGAGGGCATCGTCCCCGGCGGCGGTGTCGCCCTGGTCAACGCCCTGCCGTCCCTGGACGACCTCGGCCTGACCGGCGACGAGGCGACCGGGGCGAACATCGTCCGCGTCGCGCTCGAGGCTCCCGCTCAAGCAGATCGCGGTCAACGCCGGGCTCGAGGGCGGGGTCGTGGCCGAGAAGGTCAAGAACCTGCCCCTGCGGCCAGGGCCTCAACGCCGCGACCGGCGAGTACGTGGACATGATGGCCACGGGCATCGTCGAGCCGGCCAAGGTGACGCGCTCCGCGCTGGAGAACGCCGCCAGCATCGCGGCGCTGTTCCTCACCACCGAGGCCGTCGTGGCCGACAAGCCGGAGAAGACCCCGGCCGGCGGCGGCGACCCCACCGGCGGCATGGGCGGCATGGACTTCTGAGTCCACGCACCTGATCTGCCCGCAGCACCGGCACCACCAGCCCAGCACGAAGGCCCCCGGAACGTTCCGGGGGCCTTCGTCGTGCCGGGTGGCGCAGGCGTGTGACGCACTCCGCTCGTCGCGCGCAGCCATGCCCGACTGTGGTCGGATGGTGACCATGAGCAGCCCGGACCTGTCCCTCGCCCGCGAGCCTGCGCACCCGCACGGTGACGCCCACGACCCCGTCCACGAGGAGGTCGAGCGCCACGTCGACCCGGGCGTCGCCGAGGCGGTCCACCAGGTCCGCGACCGGTTCGGTGCCTCCGGTCTGCGTGACCTGATCGCCCTGGCCGGGTACGAGCTGGACCTCGCCGAGCAGGCGCTGGCCTCGCTCCGCGAGGAGGTCGTCGAGGCGTCCTCGTCGCCCGAGGACGCGGCCTTCGACGTCCCGCTCGCCTCGGACGAGTCCGACGACGACGGGGACGCCGGCCCCCGCTGAGGGACCGACGCCTGCCGGCGTCACGTGGTGAGGCGCCCCGGCTCACAGGCTCCCCTCCTCGATGTCCGCGTCGGCCACCGGGACGCCCACGAAGGTGCCGGTGCCGGCGATCGATGACTCCCGTGGTCGGGTCGCCGACGATGCCGGACCCCGCAGCCCCGGCCTCACCGGCGGCCCCGGCGAGCGCGCCGACGTCGGTGGCGGAACCCGAACTCCTCGGGACCCTGTCGGGGATGGGGGCACCCGAGCGGGGTGCTTCCCGAGCGGGGTGCTTCCCGAGCGGGGTGCTTTCCGAGCGGTGCCGACGGACGGCCCCGTGGGCGGAGTCCGTAGGCTCACCGACATGGACGGTCTGGGGCTCGGCGGCACGTGCGAGGTGGTCCGCGCGGAGGTCCGCGGGTCGACGGTCGACGCCGCCGAGCTGGCCGCCCTGGTCGTCGGCCCCGACCGGGGGGCGGTGGTGACCTTCGACGGCATCGTCCGCGACCACGACTCCCCCGGACGTGGGGCGGTGACCCTGCTCGACTACGAGGGGCACCCCGCCGCGGACGCCGTCATGGCCGAGGTGGTGGCGTCTGTCGCCGCCACGTCGGGGGCCGCGGCCGTGGCGGTGGTCCACCGCACCGGTCCGCTGCGCGTGGGGGACTGCGCACTCGCCGTCGCGGTGGCCGCGGCCCACCGGCAGGACGCCTTCGCGACCGCTGCGCGGCTGGTCGACCAGGTGAAGGAGCGGCTGCCCGTGTGGAAGCACCAGTACTTCGCCGACGGCAGCGACGAGTGGGTAGGGCTGGGTGGGCTGGACGCCCCCGGCGCTCCGACGCCGGGCTGACCCGTTCAGCCTCCGCTGAAGGGGGGGAGGACGTCGACGGTCCGGCCTGAGCCCACGGGGTGGTCCGGCCTGGCCGACACCCCGTCGAGCAGGAACGAGCAGGCGGGCAGCACGCGTGCGACGCCCGGGTGGCCGATCACGAGGGCCTCCAGCACCGAACCGACCGTGGCGCCGTGCGGCACGTCCACCTCCGCCTGCGAGGCCCCGGCGGCGGCTCGGGCGCCGGCGAACAACCGGACGACCACCCGGTCCGGCGCGCCGGTGGTCTCAGCCACCGATCGCGCTCATCGGCCGGTCCGGCCGCACGAAGCTGTCGTCGTCCGACCCGTGCCCGGCCTTCTTGGCCCACGCGTTCCCGCGCCAGGCCTCGGCGAGGGTGGCGTCGTCGGCCCCGGAGCGGAGCAGGCCGCGCAGGTCGGTCCCGCCGGCGGAGAAGAGGCAGTTGCGGACCTGGCCGTCGGCGGTCAGTCGCATCCGGTCGCAGTCGCCGCAGAACGGCCGGGTCACCGAGGCGATCACCCCGACGGTGCCGATCCGCTCGCCGCCCTCGGCGACGTACCAGCGCTCCGCCGGGGCGCTGCCCCGGTCCTCCGCCGGCTCGAGGTCGAACGTGGTGGCGAGCTGGGCCAGGACCTCCTCGGCGGTGACCATCGCGGCGCGGTCCCAGGCC
This sequence comes from uncultured Actinomycetota bacterium, assembly GCA_963759255.1. Lineage (GTDB taxonomy): Bacteria > Actinomycetota > Actinomycetes > Actinomycetales > JBBAYJ01 > Aquipuribacter. The sequence goes on along the minus strand of CAVWYQ010000002.1, from coordinate 1,925,177 downwards.
CCCTGCGCGTCCAGGGGCATGTGCTCGATGATCCGCAGCTCGAGCCCGGTGGTGCATGCCCAGCGCACCAGGTCCACCGCCTCGTCGTCGTTGACACCACGCACCACGAGGGCGTTCACCTTCACCGGTCCCAGGCCGTGGGCGAGAGCAGCGTCGATCCCGGCCAGCACGTCGGGCAGCCGGTCGCGGTGGGTGATGGTCAGGTAGCGGTCGGGGCGCAGGCTGTCGAGGCTGATCGTCACCCGGTCCAGCCCCGCCTCGGCCAGGGCCGCGGCTCGGCGGTCCAGGCCCACGCCGTTGGTGGTGAGGGCCGTGCGGACCTGGCGGCCGTCCGGCGTCCGGAGTCCGGCGGTGCCAGCGACCAGGTCCGGCAGGTCCTTGCGCAGCAGCGGCTCCCCACCGGTGAACCGGACCTCGTCGATGCCCAGGTCGCGGACCGCGAGCCTCACCAGCCGGAGGGTCTCCTCGGCGCTCAGCAGCTCCGCCCCGGGGAGCCACGGCAGACCTTCCGGCGGCATGCAGTAGGAGCAGCGCAGGTTGCAGCGGTCGGTGAGCGAGACGCGGAGGTCGCGCGCCCGCCGGCCGAACCGGTCCACGAGCCCCGTCTCCGACCGTGGGCGCGTCGGCGCCGCCCGCCCGGCCCCGGAGGAGCGGGTGGGCGGCATCGCCGGGATCCCGAGACCGACCATCGTCACCGGTCCAGGGTAGGCCGACGGGCTGACGAGCGCCGGACGGAGCGTCCGCGGTCGTGAAATCGCTCCCACCGCTAGGCTCGTCGACATGGTCCAGCTGCCGACGTCATTCACCTGGGGGGCGGCCACCGCCTCGTTCCAGATCGAGGGGGACCGCGCCGGCCGCGGCGACACCATCTGGGACGCGTTCAGCCGCGTCCCCGGTGCGGTGGCGGACGGGACGGACGGCGACGTCACGTGCGACCACGTCGGTCGGTACGCCGAGGACGTCCGCCTCCTGGCCGACCTGGGCGTGGACGCCTACCGCTTCTCGGTGGCCTGGGCGCGCGTGCAGCCCACCGGTCGCGGTGACTTCTCCGCCGAGGGTCTCGGGTTCTACGACCGCCTGGTCGACGAGCTGCTCGGCGCGGGGGTGGAGCCGTGGGTCACGCTCTTCCACTGGGACCTCCCGCTGGAGCTCCAGCACCTGGGCGGGTGGGCGTCCCGACGGATCGTCGACAGCTACGTCGAGTACGTGCTGGGCGTCCAGGACGCGCTGGGGGACAGGGTCAAGCGCTGGGCCACCCACAACGAGCCGTGGTGCGCGGCCTGGCTCGGCTACGGCGGCGGCATCCACGCTCCGGGGGTCCGCGACCACGCGCTGGCGACCCGGGCCACCCACCACCTGCTGCTGTCGCACGGTCGGGCGGTGGCGGCGATGCGGGAGGTCGACCCGGACGCCGCGTACGGCATCGTCCTCAACCTCGACAACGTGCGCGCCGTCGACGACCAGCCGGTCACCCGCGACGCGGCCCAGGCCTACGACGGTGTCCGCAACCGGATGTGGCTCGACGCCCTGGCCGGACGGGGCTACCCGGCCGACACGCGCCAGCTGCTCGCCCCGCACCTGGACGGTGCGGCCGTGGACGGCGACATGGCGCAGATCGCCACCCCGATCGACTTCATCGGCCTCAACTACTACAACGACGCCCTCCTCGAGGCCTCCGACGGTCGGCGGCCCACGCCCGAGTGCCTGCAGCCCGGGATGGAGCTGGTGCGGGAGGCCGACCCCGGCGAAGGTGCGACCGCGATGGGCTGGCCCGTGACGCCCCAGGGCCTCACCGACATCATCCGCCGCACCCTCACCGAGTACCCCGAGCTCGGCCCGCTCTACGTCACCGAGAACGGGTCCGCCTGGGACGACGACCCCACCCCCTCACCGGACGGGGTCGTCGAGGACCCGCAGCGCGTGCAGTACCTCCACGACCACCTCGGTGCGCTCGCCGCCGCCCGCGCCGAGGGCCTGGACGTCCGGGGCTACTTCGCCTGGTCGCTGCTCGACAACTTCGAGTGGGCGCTCGGTCTGAGCAAGCGGTTCGGCATCGTGAGGGTGGACTTCGACACCTTGCAGCGCACGCCCAAGCGGAGCTGGCACGCCTACCGGGACGCCATCACCGCCGACCGGGCCGAGGACGGCTGAGCGGCCCGTCCCGCGCGGCGTCCGGACAGACCGGGGCCGTCATGCCCGGAACATCCGGGCGGTCGCGGCCTCCGTCTCGGCGTACTGCCGACCGGCCTGGCCGAGGGCGGTCTGGATGCTGTCCAGCGTGTCCCGGACCTGGTTCTGGGTGCCCCGCCACTCCGCCGTGAGGGCCGCGAAGCCGCTCGCCGCCTGGCCCCGCCACACCCCCTGCAGCTCCTCCAGGTGCCGCATCATGGCGTCCACCTCGGCGGTCAGGGTCTGCGAGGTGGCCCGCACCTGGGCGCTCGCGGTGTCCACGCGCGCGGCGTCGACCTCGAACCTGGTCATGTGATCTCTCCTCCCGCGACGGCCCTTGCCGCCTGCCGGCCCAGGGTGCACCCGCGCGCGCCGTCCCCGCGGGCGTCGTCCACAGCCCTGTGGGCACCGCGGGGCACGTCGTGGCTGTGAGCACGTGGTCCTACCCTTGGGGGTGAGGGCGGGGACGTGACGGTGCTCATCGACCCGCCCCTGTGGCCGGCGCACGGCAGGCTGTGGTCGCACCTGGTGAGCGACACCTCGCTGGAGGAGCTCCACGCCTTCGCCGCGGTCAACGGGGTCCCGGCGAGGGGCTTCGACCTTGACCACTACGACGTCCCGGACTCCGCCCACGCAGCGCTGGTCGGGGCGGGGGCCGAGCCCGTGAGCGCCGGTGAGCTGCTGCGCCGGCTGCGTGGGGCCGGGCTGCGGGTCACGGCCGCGCAGCGTCGAGCGCGGCGAGCTCCCGGCTGACGTTGTCCCGGGCGGCCTGCTCCCACGCGAGTGCGGTCGGGGTCCGGAACAGCCGGCTGCTGGACATGCAGCCGCCGCAGCACCGCCGCCCGCCCGGCCGCGAAGAGGTCGTCGGGGACGTGCCCGTACTCCCGGCGGACGTCGGCGCAGTAGCGGTCGTAGCGGTCGGGCGAGGCCGCCAGGACTCCCAGGTCGGCGTCGCAGAGGACGGCGGCGTCCGGGTCCGCCGGCTCGCCGGGGTCGTGCCGCATGGTCACGAGCACCAGGTCGGCGACGTGGGTGCCGTACCGCCGGGCGAGCCCCAGGCCGCGCAGCTGCGTGGCCGCGAGCGCTGCGCTGGCCCGCTCGTCGTCACCGGCCCGGCCGTCGTGCACGGCGTCGTGCCACCACGCCGCGCAGCGGACGAGGTCCGGCTGCTCGGCGTGGTGGGCCAGGACCTCGGTCCGGGCGAGGACCTCGGCCAGGTGCCGCGTGTCGTGGTAGGTGCGGTGCGGCTCCGACCAGCGCGCCAGCAGGTCCCCCTGGACCGCGGCCGCACCGTCGGCGTCCGCACCCAGGCGCACGAGGACGGGGACCAGGTCCGGGACCTCCGGCACGGTGCTCGGTGGGGCGTGGACGGGGACCCGGGGGATCGGCACCGGCCCAGCCTGGCACCGGCACCGGCACCGGCGCCGGCAGATCGGGTCGCCGCCCGTGAGCGCCGCCCGCGGGTCAGGACCCGGCCGCCTCCAGGGTCACCGCGACCTCCACCGGCGCGCCGTCGCGCTCGACGAGCACCTGCACGGTGTCGCCGGGCTGCAGGGCCCGGACCCGCGCGGTGAGGGCCAGCGCGGAGGTGGTGGGCCGACCCTCGACGCTCATCACGACGTCGCCTGTCCGCAGACCGGCGCCCGCGGCGGCCGAACCGTCGATGACCTCCGCCAGGCCGGCGCCGAGACGCTCCCCGGCCCACTCGCCGTCACGGACGTCCGCCGTGGCGTCCTCCAGGTAGACCCCGAGGCGGGCGTGCTCGGCGGTGCCGTCCTCGATGAGCTGCGCCGCGACCGAGGCGGCGGAGTCGACGGGGATCGCGAAGCCGAGGCCGATGGAGCCCGACTGCCCGCCCGCGCCGCTGCCGAGCCCGGCGATCGAGGAGTTGATCCCGATGAGACGACCCTCCCGGTCCACCAGCGCCCCACCGGAGTTGCCCGGGTTCACCGCGGCGTCGGTCTGCACGGCGTCGGTGACGACCGGCTCGCCCGCGGCGACGCCGACCGACTGCGTCGTGACCGGCCGGTCGAGGGCGCTGACGATGCCGGTGGTCACGGTGCCGGACAGCCCCAGGGGGTTGCCGATCGCCATCACCGGGTCGCCGACCTGCACCTCGTCGGAGGAGCCGAGCGGAAGCGGCACCAGGTCGTCGGGGGCGTCGGCCAGGCTGAGGACCGCGAGGTCGGTGGAGGGGTCCAGACCGACCACCTCGGCGTCGAGGACCCGGCCGTCGAGCAGGGTCACCCGGACCTGGCCTCCACCGGTGGCCGTGGCCACGACGTGGTTGTTGGTGAGCACGTGACCCTCCTCGTCCAGGACCACGCCGCTGCCCTGGCCGCCGGAGCCGTCCGCCGCGCGGACCATGATGGCAACCACGCTGGGCTGGACCTCTGCCGCCACGGCGCCCCAGTCGACGGCGTCGGCCGGTGAGGCGGCCGCGGCGTCGGAGCGGGTGCCGGGGGCGCCCTGCCCGGTGGTCACGTCCTGCACCTGCGCCGCCCTCGCGGTGAGCGCGGTGGTCAGCTCGTCGGCGGCCGCGACGGCCACGGCGCCCGTGCCGACCGCGGCTGCCGCGAGCAGGGTCGTGCCGGCCACGGCGGTCGCGACCAGCGGTGCGCGGCGACGGCTGGTGGTCCGGTCGGTGCCGGGGGGACGGGAGGTCGGCTCGCTCATGCCGTACAGGAGACACCTTCCGCCTCGGTGGCAGCCGGGAGGAACCTGGACGCTCCCTGTGAGCGGCCAGGCGCTGGCGACGCGCCCCGAGCTGGCCGGGCGTGACGCTGTGCGTGAACCGGGTCGAGGTGTGCGGGGGTGAGGGCGGACACTGCTGTGGTGAGCGAGCAGCCGCCGGCGGACGTCGGCGTCAAGGCGGACCTGGCGGTGCTGGGCCGGCTGCTGCGTCCCCACTCCCGGGCGCTCGCCGTCGCCGGGGTCCTGGGCCTGGCCAACGCGGCCGCCGCCCTCGCGCAGCCGCTGCTCGTCCGCGAGGTGATCGGTGCCATCGAGGCCGCCACCGCCGTCGTGACGCCGGCCGTCTGGCTCGTCGTCGCCCTCGTGGTCGCAGCGGTGCTGTCGGGGGTGCAGTCGTACGTGCTGCAGCGCACGGGTGAGGCCGTCGTCCTGCGGACCCGTCGCCGGCTGGTCGACCGGCTGCTGCGGCTGCCGGTGGCCGAGCTGGACCGGCGCAGCAGCGGTGACCTCATCTCCCGCGTCGGTGCGGACACCACGCTGCTGCGCACGGTGGTCACCAGCGGCCTGGTCGACCTCGCCTCGGGCGTCGTCATCATCGTCGGCGCGCTCGTCGCGATGGCCGTCGTGGACCCGCTGCTGCTCGGCGTGACCGTGACCGCCGTCGTGGTGGGCATGAGCGGTGCCCTGCTCGTGGTGCGACGGGTGCGCGCGGCGTCCCTGGCCGCGCAGACCGCCGTCGGCGTCATGACGGCGGGGGTGGACCGGTCGCTCGGCGGGGTGCGGACCATCCGCGCGGCCGGGGCCGAGGAGCGTGAGGCCGTCACCGTCGGCCGGTCGGCGTTCGGGGCCTACACCGCAGGGCTGCGGCTGGCCCGTCTGCAGGCGGTGCTCGGACCCGTCGCCTCGATCGCCGTGCAGGGGGCGTTCCTGCTGGTGCTGGGCGTCGGGGGCGCGCGTGTCGCTGCCGGCCAGGTCAGCGTCGGCGACCTGGTGGCTTTCGTGCTGCTGCTGTTCCTCCTGGTCCAGCCGCTCGCCCAGGGCATCGCCGCCTTCGCGGCCATCCAGACCGGCCTGGGTGCGCTGGCCCGGATCGAGGAGGTCCTGGCGCTCCCGGAGGAGTCCGGCGCAGACGTCGTCCGCGTGCGAGGCGCCCTGGGCCACGAGCCGGTCGAGGTCCGGCTGGCGGACGTCTCGTTCTCCTACCCCGACGCGGACTCCGCCGACGGGCTGGGGCCGCCCGTCCTGCGTCGGCACCACGTTCACCGCCCCGGCCGGTCGCCGGACGGCGCTCGTCGGGCCTTCGGGGGCGGGGAAGTCCACGGTGCTGGCCCTGGTCGAGCGCTTCTACGACGTCGACTCCGGCAGCGTGGTCGTCGGCGGGCACGACGTGCGGGACCTCGAGCGCCGTGAGCTGCGGGCGGCGACCGCCTACGTCGAGCAGGACGCGCCGGCGCTGGCCGGCACGATCCGCGAGAACCTGCTGCTGGGCCGCCCGGGCGCCGACGACGACGAGCTGCGTGCCGTCCTCGCGCAGGTGAACCTCGGTGACCTGCTCCTGCGGGGCGACCGCGGGCTCGACACGCAGGTGGGTGACGACGGGATCCTGCTCTCAGGGGGGCAGCGGCAGCGCCTCGCCATCGCCCGGGCCCTGCTCGCGCGGCCTGCGCTGCTGCTGCTGGACGAGCCGACCTCGAGCCTGGACGCCCGCAACGAGCAGGCGCTCGCCGACGCCGTCACGGCGATCGGGCCGGGGACCACGGTCCTCGTCATCGCCCACCGGCTGTCGACCGTCGTCGACGCCGACCGGATCGTCGTCATGGACGGTGGTGCGGTGGTCGCCGAGGGTACCCACCGTGAGCTCATCGAGACCTCACCGCTGTACCGGGACCTGGCCGCGCGGCAGCTGCTGGTGTGAGCGGGCTGGTGCTCCCGGCGCGGTGCAGGACCGACCGGCGCGGAGCGCGAGCGCGGCGTCCACCCTGCCTGCGAGACGGGCGTCCTAGGGCCGGGGCGCGGCGGCGCTGCCGGAGGGCGCCCCCGCCGGGGCGGGCAGCACCACCCGTAGCGTCGCGCCGCCTCCCGGGGTGTCGAGCACCGTCACGCGGCCGCCGTGCCCCGCGACCACCGCCGCGACGATGGACAGGCCCAGGCCCGTGCCGCCCGTGCCCCGGTGCCGGGAGGCGTCCAGGCGGGAGAACCGGTCGAACACCCGGGCCCGCTCGTGCGGCGGGATGCCGCTCCCGTGGTCGCGCACCTCCAGGACGGCCGTGCCGTCCTCGACCGTGCCGACGGCCAGCTCCACCGGTGACCCGGACGGGGTGTGGCGGACGGCGTTGCCGACCAGGTTGGTCAGCACCTGCCGGAGCCGGTCGGGGTCTCCGACGACGTGGACCGGGACGACGCCGCTGCCGTCGAGCGCGCGTACGGTGACGCGTCGCGACGGGTCGAGCGCCCGCACGTCACCACCGGCGTCCAGGGCCAGCGCGGCGAGGTCGACGTCGCGGCGCTGCATCGGGCGCTGCTCGTCGAGCTTGGCCAGCAGCAGCAGGTCCTCGACCAGGACACCCAGCCGCCGCGCCTCCGCCTCGATCCGGGCGAACGTCGGAGCGACCTGCTCCGGGGGGACCGCGCCCTGCCGGTGCAGCTCGGCGAACCCGCGGATGCTCGCCAGCGGCGTGCGGAGCTCGTGCGAGGCGTCGGCGACGAAGCGGCGCATCCGGTCCTGGCTGGCGTCGCGCTGACGGATGCTGTCCTCGATCCGCGTGAGCATGCCGTTCAGGGCCCCGGTCAGCCGACCGACCTCGGTGTCCTGGCCGCCCTCGGGGACCCTGGCCGACAGCTCTCCCCGGGCGATCGCGACCGCCGTGTGCTCGACCGCCGTGAGGGGCCGCAGGGACCGACGCACGGCGATCCCGCCCAGGAGCGCGGCGAACCCGACGACGGCGCTGCCGATCACGAGCGTCACGACGCTGAGGCGACGGGTCGCGGCGTCGGCCTCCAGCGGGAGGGCCACGGACACGGAGGCGCCACGGTCCTCGGTGGGCAGCGACAGCACCTGCCAACGGCCGTCGCCCTGCCGGGACCCGACGGTGAACGGCTGCCGACCGAGCGCGGTCGCCTGGGCGCCGGTGACCTCGGGGAGCGCGGGCATGCCGTCGCGGCTACGGACCGCCGGGCGGACCTCGACCGTCGCGTCGAGCGCCTCGACGTAGATGATCACGACGTACTCGCTGGGCAGGTCCGCGACCAGCGACACGCTGCGACCCGGCTCAGGTGTACCGGCGAGGTCGCGGGCGGTGGCCTGGGCCAGTGTCGGGGCGGTCGCCCGCAGCTGGGCGTTGACCTGGTCGACGAGCTGGCGGCGCTGCACGACGACGAGCGCGGTGCCCACGAGCGTCGTGGCCACGGCCACCGCCAGCACCACGATGACGACCAGGCGGAGCTCGAGGCTCACGCCGGAGCCGGGGCGCTGCACCGACGGCACGGGCCCGGGGTGGGGAGCACCAGTCCGCCCCGGCTCGTGCGGCGCCTGCCCCGGCCACGCCGCTGCCGAGCCTGGCGGCTGGCTCGGCTCAGGCATCCGGCGGCCGGCGCAGCACGTACCCGACCCCGCGCTTGGTGTGGATCAGCGGCGGTGCGTCGGCGTCGATCTTGCGGCGCAGGTAGGAGATGTAGGACTCGACGATCGCCCCGTCGCCGCCGAAGTCGTAGTCCCAGACGTGGTCGAGGATCTGTGCCTTGGACAGCACCCGGTTGGGGTTGAGCAGCAGGTACCGCAGCAGCTTGAACTCGGTGGGGGACAGGTCGACGACCCGGCCGCCGCGGCGCACCTCGTGCGCGTCCTCGTCGAGCTCGAGGTCTGCGAAGGACAGGACGTTGGCCATGTCGCCGGCCACCGCGCCGGTGCGCCGGAGCACTGCACGGATCCGGGCCACGACCTCCTCCAGGCTGAACGGCTTGGTCACGTAGTCGTCGCCGCCCACGGTGAGGCCGGCGACCTTGTCCTCGACGTCGTCCTTGGCGGTGAGGAAGAGGACGGGCACGTCGCGACCACGCTCCCGCAGCCTGCGGGTCACCTCGAAGCCGTCCATGTCCGGCATCATCACGTCGAGCACGACCAGGTGCGGGCGGTGCTTCTCTGCCTGCGCCAGCGCCGAGGACCCGTCCGCGGCGGTCACCACGTCGTACCCCGCAAAGCGGAGCGAGGCGCTCAGCAGGTCGCGGATGGACGGCTCGTCGTCGACGACGAGCAGGCGGGCAGCGGTGGTGGGCGGCGTCACCGGTCCACAATGGCGGTCGATGCTGGGAAGTTCCTGGACGTCGGCCGTGAGGCGGGTCGCCGACCGGCAGGTCGGGCGCCGGACGCGGCCCGCGCCGTCGGCCTGGCCCGTGCCGTCGGCCTGGCCCGTGCCGTCGGCCTGGCCCGTGCCGTCGGCCTGGCCCGTGCCGGTCGGCCTGGCCCGTGCCGCTGGCCTGGCCCGTGCCGTCGGCCTGGCCCGTGCCGTCGGCCTGGCCCGTGCCGCTGGTCGGGCCCGTGCCGCTGGCCTGGCCCGTGGTCCGTCGCCCACACACCGGGTGCGAACGTGCCCTTGATCCCGCACGCCGTTCCAGCCCATCGCCCGTTTCCGTTGTCAGTGCCCGTGATTCCAGGTGGTGTTCGCATCGGCCGGTCGTCCGGGGCGCCCGGACAGTCGATGCGAACGTGCCCTTGATTCTTGGCGACGTTCCCGCCGAACAGCGGCTTTCGCAGACCCCGGCCATGATTCCAGGCGGTGTTCGCAGCGGACGGTCGCCGCGTGCGGGGTAGACCGGCTTGCCGGCCATGGTTCCAGGCGGTGTTCGCAGCCGACGGGTCGCCGCGACAGCGTGGATCCGTCTGGCGGGGGCGGGCTGACCAGCCGGGTCATGCCGCCGCGCGGACGGCGACCGGGATGGTCCAGGGGTCGATGGTGTCCGCGACGGTGAAGCGCAGCATGTCGTGGCCTGACGCGGTGACGTCGTTGGCGCGGCCACGGTCGCGGTACAGGGCGGCAGGGGCCGAGTGCACGCCCGTCCCGTCGGCCTCGATCAGCAGGAGCCCCGAGCGTCCCGGCGACCGGCGGCGCACGACCATGTCGGCGCGCGCGACCAAGGCTCCGCCAGGCGACCGGATCTCGACCTGGAGGTCGTCCGGCGGGACACCGCCGTCGATGCACCGGAGCCTGACGCGGCTCTCCAGGCCGGACTCGGCCCGACCGTCCGCCAGCTCCCACAGGTCCACCGCCGCGGCTGCGCCGTGGCGACCGACCGCCCGCTGCCGCAGGACCGAGAGGTCAGCGCGGGAGGCGTGCCCGTGCCGCAGGGCCGCGTCCAGGACGGCCAGCGCGTCTGACCGGTCGTGCAGGCACACCAGGTCGAGCAGCGTCCGGAGCCGTGTGGTCACTCTCATGCCCCGCAGGGTGGTCACGTCGCCGGCCCGTAGCACCCAGGCGTGGGGCGTGAGGTCCCGCCGTGCGCCGATCGGCCGACGAGGGGGCACGACCACGTCGGGCGTGCCCGCCGGAGCCTGGCCCAGGCCCCAGAGCGACGCCGCGGTGGAGCCCGCGAGGACGACGCCCGGGTGCGTCAGGGCGATCGCTCGGGCCTGGACCCACGGCGACTCGGCGCGACCGGGACGCATGTCGACGAGGTAGGCGCCCCGCCGCAGCCTGAGCCATCGCCCGGCGCGCACCTCCCGCTGGGCCACCGAGGGGTGGATGCCCGCTCTGTTCAGCTGGTGCCAGGCGAGCACCCCGTCCTGCGACGCGGCCTGCCGGCGCAGCTCCTGGGAGAGATCCATAGGCAGAACCTGGCCCGTGCGGCTGACCCCGGAGGCCGCCCTGGCAGGGCGTGTGGGCTTCGTGCCTCGTCCGAGCCCTGTGGGCACACGGCGACAGCGCCTGAACAACCGGGCGTGTTCGCCCTCATGGCCCGTTTCGTGCGAGGGGGTTCTGGAATCAAGGGAGGGACGGGCGGGTTAGGGACGTGCGGAGGGCGGGCGGTGTGAGGGACAGGTGCGTGAGGGGCAGGGCGTGAGGGACAGGGCGGGTGTGAGGGACAGGTGCGTGATGGGCAGGGCGTGAGGGACAGGGCGGTTGAGGGACAGGTGCGTGAGGGACAGGTGCGTGAGGGACAGGTGCGTGAGGAGGGGGCCGTCAGCCGGCTGCGCCGACCCATGCCAGCGGGACGAGGGCGACGGCGAGCACGAGCCGGCCCAGGTCGGCACGGGCCAGGCGACGGTGGAGCTCGACGCGCTCGGCGGGCTCCGGGCAGCGCACGATCGCCTCGTGCGCAGGGACCGCGAACCCCCCGGTGACCGCGAGGGTCATGACGACCACGGCTGCCGCGGCCACGGCCAGCGGGGACGGGTCGCTGACGACCACGGCACCGGTGCTGAGGACGAGCAGGCCGTACACCGGGGCGACCGCCACGCTCATCCGCCGCATGTGCTGCTGGTGCCCTGCGCGCGCCGACGAGGTCTGACCGGCCGAGGCGTCGGCCAGGGCCGGGTACACCACGAGGTGGACGACGAGCTCCAGGCCGACGTGCGCCCCCGAGGCGAGCAGCAGCACCTGCCACCACTGCTCTACGCCCATGGGGTGATCCTGCCCGCTCCGCCGCCAGCGGCTGGGGCCGGTCGGGACCCACGTGCCTCAGGTCCCCGCGCGCGTCCTGACACGCGTGACGGCGTCTGCTCGTGAGCCACCCGGGGGTGCCGAGGCGACGGGAGCCGGCCACGCTCACCCCAGTGCGGCCGTCACGTCCTCGGCTCCACCGGTCAGGTCGTCCGCGTCCACGATGCGGTAGGCGTAGCCCTGCTCGGCGAGGAAGCGCTGCCGGTGCTGCGCGAACTCCTGGTCCTGGGTGTCGCGCGACACCACGGCGTAGAACCGGGCGGTCCGACCGTCCGCCTTGGGTCGCAGGACGCGTCCCAGACGCTGGGCCTCCTCCTGCCGTGACCCGAACGCCCCGGACACCTGGATCGCGACCGCTGCCTCCGGCAGGTCGATGGAGAAGTTGGCGACCTTGCTGACCACCAGCGTCGTCACCTCGCCCGACCGGAACGCGTCGAACAGCCGCTGCCGCTCCTTGACCGTGGTCTCGCCCTTGATGAGCGGGGCGTCGATCCGGGCCGCGATGTCGTCGAGCTGGTCGATGAACTGCCCGATCACCAGCATCGGCTCACCGCGGTGCCGGGCCACCAGCCGCTCGACGACCTTGGTCTTCTGCTCGCTCGTGGCGCAGAGGCGGTAGCGCTCGTCGGGCTCGGCGACCGCGTACACGAGGCGCTCGTCCTCCGGGAGGGTGACCCGGACCTCGACGCAGTCCGCAGGCGCGATGTAGCCCTGGTTCTCGATGTCCTTCCACGGCGCGTCGAACCGCTTGGGACCGATGAGGGAGAAGACGTCGCCCTCGCGGCCGTCCTCACGCACCAGGGTCGCGGTCAGGCCGAGGCGACGGCGGGCCTGCAGGTCCGCGGTCATCCGGAAGATCGGGGCCGGTAGCAGGTGCACCTCGTCGTAGATGACCAGGCCCCAGTCCCGGGCGTCGAACAGCTCCAGGTGCGGGTAGACGCCCTTCCGGCGGGTCGTCATCACCTGGTAGGTGGCGATCGTGACCGGTCGGATCTCCTTGCGCTGCCCGGAGTACTCGCCGATCTCGTCGTCGGTCAGGCTGGTCCGCCGCAGCAGCTCGTCCTTCCACTGCCGGGCGGACACCGTGTTGGTGACGAGGATCAGGGTGGTGGCGCGCGCCCGGGCCATGGCGGCCGCGCCGACCAGCGTCTTGCCCGCCCCGCACGGGAGCACGACCACGCCGGAGCCGCCGTGCCAGAAGCCGTCGACCGCCTCGGCCTGGTAGGGCCGCAGGTCCCAGGCGAGCCCGCCGTCGGCGTCGTGGCGGTCCAGGTCGATCGCGTGGGCCTCCCCGTCGACGTAGCCTGCGAGATCCTCGGCCGGCCACCCGAGCTTGAGCAGCACCTGCTTGATGCTGCCCCGTTCGCTGGGGTGCACGAGGACCGTGTCCTGCGCCACCCGGGCGCCGACCAGCGGGGCCACCTTGGGCGAGCGCAGCACCTCCTCCAGCACCGGCAGGTCCAGCGCGGTGAGGACGAGGCCGTGCTCCTCGTGCTTGGACAGCTGGAGCCGGCCGTAGCGCGACATGGTCTCCGCCACGTCGACGAGCAGGGCGTTGGGCACGGCGTAGCGCGAGAACGTGAGCAGGGCGTCGACCACCTGCTCGGCGTCGACGCCGGCGGCGCGGGCGTTCCACAGGCCCAGCGGGCTGAGCCGGTAGGTGTGGACGTGCTCCGGAGCCCGCTCGAGCTCCGCGAACGGAGCGATCGCCCGCCGGCACGCTGCGGCGTCGGGGTGGTCGACCTCGAGCAGCAGCGTGCGGTCGGACTGGACGATCAGCGGGCCGTCGGTCACGTCGGTCAGTACCCGCTGAACGTGCCGACGGCCCCCAGGGAGGCGATCAGGACGATGGCCAGGACGACCCCGAGGGCGAGCCCCGCCACGAAGAGGATCCAGGACCACCTGACGAGGGTGCGCGCACCGGGCACGTCGTCACGCGCCTTGCCGATGGCGACCGCCGCGAGGATCACCCCCACGATGGCCAGCAGGTTGCCGCAGAGGAACACCGAGACGCCGTTGAGGATCGTCCACAGGATGGCTGCCGAGCGGACCTTCTCCGCCTCCGGCGACAGCGGCGGCGGTCCGTAGGCGTACGGCTGAGGCGTGGTGGTGTACTCGGCGCCCTGCCCGTACCCCTGCCCGTACCCCGAAGTGGAGCTCTGGCCGTACGGCTGCCCCTGGGGCGGGCTCGACGGCTGCCCGTACCCGGGGTCCTGCCCGTACCCCGGCGCGTACCCGGAGCCCTGGCCGTACCCGGAGCCCTGGCCGTCGGGGGCGCCCTGGCCGTACGGCTGCGAGCCGGGGGTGCTGTAGCCCGCCACGTCCGGTGCTCCGGTGCTGCCGGCAGGGGGGTAGGGCGGCGGCGGCGGGTAGGCCGCCGGGCCTGCCTCACCCGAGGAGGGTGCCGAGGACCCGGTCCGCTCGGTGTCGTCGGCGGTCGGCGGCGTGGGGTACCCGGGTGTGGCGGGCGGGCCGGCCGGGTCGTCCCAGGAGTACCCGCTCAGTGCCGAGTCCGACGGTTCGGTCGACCCGGTCCCCGGGTCGTCGCCGTACGGCTGGCCGTCGTCCTTCGGTCGGTCGTCATGCTCGCTCATCTGGCTCTCCCCGTCACGCCGTGGGTCAGGACCGGCACGTGGTCCTCGTCGCGGCTCAGTCTGGCACCTCGGGCGCCACGACCACTCCCGTCACACGGTGCACCGAGTAGGTGCGTGGCCCGGGTCGCCCAGCCTCGACGGCCGTCAGCCGTCCCCCGGACACCGCCAGGGGCTCCAGCAGGCGACGGGTGGTGCGACCGGTCTCGTCGACGTACCCGACCCACACGGGCCGGCGGGAGCCGACGGCGTCGCGCAGCACCTCCAGGCTGACCCGTGGGTCCAGGTAGGGCAGGTCCACGCTGCCCGGGCGCGGCCCGGACTCGCCCAGCCGCCAGCGACCGACCGCTGCGGCCAGCTCCTCGTGCGACGGCGGGCGGGGGCCGGTCACCGTGACGGGGCGGCGGCGGCGCGGGGCGGCGCGCCGGGCGGTGCGCGGCGGGACGAGCAGGCTCCCGTCGGCCGCCTCGGCCGCGGGCGCCAGACCGACCCGCCGCAGCGCCTCCAGCACCACCGGTCCGTCGGCGTCGGCGGCGAGCACGGTGGGCGCGAGCCGCCGTAGCCCGAGCCCGGCGAGCCGACGGTCCACCAGCAGCTCCGACAGCGCGGCCGGGTCCTCGGCGCGCAGGAACGCAGACGCGGCCCCCACCCGGACCAGGCCGTGCCGCCGGGCCACGTCGCGCACCAGGTACGACAGCGGCTGCGGCACGCCGGTGGGGCTGGCGTCCTCCAGCACCGCCAGCAGCTCGTCGGCCGTACGGCCGGCGTCCAGGGCCCGCCGGACCGACTCGGGGGTGAAGCGGTACACCGTGGCGGCTCCGCGGGACTCGACGTCGGCGGCCAGGTCCACCTCGGCGGCGAGCTCGGGTACCAACGGACCCGGGGCCACCGCCGTCAGGTCGGCCTGCAGCAGGACGTGGTCGACGGGCGCGGGCAGCAGCTCTCCCAGGCGCCGGGCTGCCTCGGCAGGCTCGTCCGCCAGGAGTGCGCGGGCAGGTGGGGCGAGGACGCCCTGACCCGTGAGCCCGAGCCAGGCGGCCTCGGTCAGCAGGCGCCCCACCAGGTCGTCGCGTCCGGGGCCGGCGCGGCGGGGGGAGCGGTGGTCGAGCCTGGCCAGCACCTCTTCCGTGCGGGCGGCGCGGTCCTCGGCCACCGCGGCGAGCTCCTGCAGCACCTCCCGGCGCAGGGCCGTCGTGCTCGGCCGGCGCACGTCCTCCGACAACGCCCCCCGCACGGCGCCGCCCCGGTCCCGCGTGCCCACCAGGGAGGCGACGCTGTCCCCGGCGAGCCAGGCCGTGGCGAGCCCGGCCCAGCGGACCTCGACGGGCTGCTCCGCCCAGGCGTCGGCCGCGGCGGTCGGCAGCCATGACGGCGACTCCTCGCCGTCCGCGTCGAGCAGCCCGGCCGAGTGCGCGGTCTGGAGCACGAGCGCGGCGACGCCCTCGTCGACGTCGAGCGCGACCGCGACCCGACGCAGCTCGCGGACCCCGAGCCCACCGGTCCGCCGGGCGGTCAGCGTGGTGCGTCCCGCGACCCCCAGGGCCTCGCCCACCAGGCGCACGGCCTCGGCGGCCGAGCCGGCCGCCGCGTGCTCGGCGGTGCCCGCCCGGACCGGTTCGCCCACTACGGCCGGGATCGACGTGGCCGGGCTGCGGTGCGTCCGCCCGCCCCGCAGGACCAGGCCCACCTCGCGCGGCACCACGACGCGGCCGGTCTCGTGGACCGCGAGCAGGCCGTGGGTCAGCAGCCAGCCCACGGGCCCGTCGTCACCGGCGGCGGCAGGGTGCTCGCCCACCGCAGAGCCCCACGTCAGGCGGTCGAGGACCTCGCGGGCACCGGCGGGGGCGCCCGCGAGCACCGCCTCCAGCCGCACGGGGTCCGACAGGAGCGCCCGCACCTGCTCCAGCGCCCTGACCGGGTCGCCGACCTCACCGAGCCCGAGCGCCTCGGCCAGGGCGGCGGTGCGCGCGGGGCTGCGTCGCTCCACCGCCTGCTCCAGCGGGGGACCCAGCCCGGCCGGGTGCGGCCCGAGGACCTCGCGGGCCATCCTCACCAGGCGCAGCGCCCGTGGCGTGCCCCAGACCAGGGCGAGCGCCCGCAGCCGGGCGACCTGCTCGCGGGCGTCGGCGCCCCACGCGCGTCCGACCGCGGCGGCCGTCACCGGCTCCGGCAGCACCGCCATGGCCTCGACCACCTGCAGCGCGGGTGCGTCCAGCAGGTCCAGCGCCCGCTGGACGCTGGCGCGCGTGGTGGCCCTCACGGCCAGCGACCCCAGGTCGGGCGGGACCGGGACGGCCAGGTCCGAGCGGGCCTCCAGCAGCGCGACCAGCTCGTGGTCCTCCCGGGCCCGAAGGTCCTCGGCGAGGCTGCGCGGGGGGTCACGGCGGACCGGTGCGCTCGCCGGGGCAGGGCTGGTCGACATCCGCTCCACGGTACGCCGCCGCTGCACGCCGGGTGCGACGCCTCCTGCCGGTGCCGCGTACCGTCTGCTGGATGAGCAGCACCGTCCGGCCCGCCCCGGGTCTCGCCGTCGCCCGGTCTCCGGAGCTGCTGGCCGACGCCCTGGTGGCTGCGCTGGACGGGGCGGGGTCGGTGCTGGTGGCCTTCTCGGGCGGGGCGGACTCCGCCCTGGTCCTGGCCGGAGCCGTCCGAGCGCTGGGGGCGGACCGGGTCGCGGCGGCCACGGCCGTCTCCGACGCGGTCCCGGGAGCGGAGGTGCTGGCGGCCCGCGGGCTGGCCCACGGCCTCGGCGTCGGGTGGCACGAGCCCCGGACCGACGAGCTGGCCCGCGAGGGCTACCGGGCCAACGGCGGGGACCGCTGCTACTTCTGCAAGACCGAGCTGATGTCGGTGCTCGTGCCGCTGGCGCAGCGGCTCGGGCTCGCGCACGTGGCGACCGGCACGAACGCCGACGACCTGCGCGCCGGCTTCCGGCCGGGCATCCGGGCCGCCGCCGAGGTCGGGGCGCTCACCCCGCTCGCCGACGCCGGGATGACCAAGGCGGAGGTGCGGGCACTGTCCTCGCACTGGGACCTGCCCACCTGGGACAAGCCGGCGGCGGCCTGCCTGAGCAGCCGCATCGCCTACGGGATCCAGATCACCCCTGCCCGCCTGCAGGGCGTCGAGCGGGCCGAGTCGGCCGTGCGCTCGCTGCTCGGCGGGCGGGTGCGGGACCTGCGGGTGCGCGACCTCGGGGGCGGCGCCGCCCGGGTGGAGCTCGACCCCGACTGCCTCGACGTGCTCGACGACGCGGAGCGCGAGGCGGTGGCGGCCGCGGTCCGCGCGCAGGGGCACGTCGAGGTCGAGCTGCGGGCGTTCCGGTCAGGGGCGATGAACGACCTGCTCGCCGCACCGGAGCGCTACCGCTAGACGCCCGCTGGCCAGGGGTGCCGAGGTCCTGTCGCGATACCCTTGCCCGCGCCCCTTCCGAAGCCGTCCGCACCCGTACGCGGCGGCACGGGCGCCCGCGCCGCTCGTCCCCCGGTCCGTCCACCAGGTTTGAGGTCCACGTGCCCACAGGCAAGGTCAAGTTCTTCGACGCCGACAAGGGCTTCGGTTTCGTCGCCTCCGACGACGGTGGTGAGGTGTTCGTCCACGCGAACGCCCTGCCGGCGGGCACGTCGGAGCTCAAGCCGGGCACGCGGGTGGAGTTCGGGGTGGCCGACGGCCGCAAGGGGCCCTCGGCGCTGAGCGTGCGGGTCCTGGAGGCGCCGCCGTCGGTGCGCGCGGCCACCCGCAAGCCGGCCGACGACATGGCCGCCATCGTCGAGGACCTCATCAAGCTCCTCGACGGGGTGTCCGCGGGCCTCAACCGGGGTCGCTACCCCGACAAGGCGGTCGGCAAGAAGGTCGCGCAGGTGCTGCGCGCCGTCGCCGACGACCTGGACGCCTGAGCATGGCGACGCCGGCGCGCGCCCCGAGGCCCGCCAAGCTGGACGCGGTCGGAGTGGCCGCCGTGGAGCACGCCAGGGCGGCCGCCGTGGACGTGGCCGGGCCGGACGAGGTCGGCGAGCACCTGGGTGTCGGCGCCGAGAGCGACCGGGTCACCGTGCACCGCTTCGCCAGCACCCACCGCGGCTACCGGGGCTGGGAGTGGACCGTCGTGCTGGCCCGGGTCCCGCGTGCCCGCACGGTGACCGTCAGCGAGGTCGTCCTGCTGCCGGGGGACGACGCGCTGCTCCCGCCGTCGTGGGTGCCGTGGTCCCAGCGCATCGAGCCCGGGGACCTCGGCGAGACCGACGTCCTGCCCTTCCGTGACGACGACCCGCTGCTCGACGAGGGCTTCGAGGCCGTGCCGGACGGGTGGGACGACGCGTTCTCCGGCGAGGAGACGACGCTGCTGTGGGAGATGGGCCTCGGGCGCCCCCGGGTCCTCAACCGCGAGGGACGCCAGGACGCGGCGACGCGGTGGTACCGCAGCGACGCCGGCCCGGACAACGCCGAGACCCGCGCCTCGGACGCCCCCTGCTCGACCTGCGGCTACCTGGTCGGGCTGACCGGGGCGCTGCGCCAGTCGTTCGGCGTGTGCGCCAACGCCTGGTCCCCGGACGACGGCCGGGTGGTGGCCATGGACCACGGCTGCGGCGCCCACTCCGAGACCGGGCAGGCCGGCGACGAGGTCGAGGAGCCGGAGCTGCCGCTGGTCGACGACCTCCGTCAGGAGCTCGACACCGAGCCGCTGCCGCCGGAGGAGCGGCAACGACCCGGTGGCCTCAGACCCGGTGGCCGTCGGACCCGGTGGCCTCGGACCCGGCGGTCGCCGGACCGAGCGGTCCCGACCGGCGGCCGAGGGTTCGACGGACCCGGACGCGGCCACCCCGGGGGTCGATGGACCCGAGGCGGCCGCGGCGGAGCCGGCCACCGACGACGGGCCGACGCCGGCCTGAGGGCCGACTCCCGCCTGGGAGCGGCGCACCCGCACGGCTGCCAGGCACCCGAGCAGGCCGCCGGCCGCGCCGATCGCCGCGACCCACACCCACCAGCGGTCCTCGGGGGCGAGGTCGTCCCGGACGAGCAGCAGGGCGACCAGGGCGACGGCGAACGCGGTCGTCCCCAGGGCGACGGGTCGGACCGGGTCCATCCCCAGCGGCTCGGTCACCCGGACGAGCTGTCGACGACCCACGCGCACCACCCTAGGAGACCTCTGGCAGGGTGGCGGCATGCCCGACCAGCAGCTCGACGCCTCCGTGGCCTCCTCACCCGCCCGGACCGCGGTCGTGACCGGGGCCAGCTCCGGGATCGGCGCGGCGAGCGCACGGGCGCTGGCCGCCGCCGGCTTCCACGTCGTGTGCGCGGCGCGCCGGCTGGAGCGGTGCCAGGCGGTGGCCGACGAGGTCGGTGGCCGGGCCGTCGCGCTGGACGTCACCGACGACGCGTCGGTCGCGGCGCTCGTGGACGCGGTGGCGGACCTGGCCTCGGTCGACCTCGTCCTGCACTGCGCCGGGGGCGCCTAGGGGCTCGAGCCGGTCGTGGAGGCCGACCTCGACCGGTGGCGGTGGATGTACGAGACCAACGTGCTGGGCGTGGTCCGGGTCACCCAGGCGCTGCTGCCGCGGCTCAGGCAGAGCCGGCTCCGGCCACGTCGTCGTCATGGGGTCGATCGCCGGGTCCGAGGTGTACCCCGGCGGTGGGGGGTACGTCGCCGCCAAGCACGCCACCCGGGCCGCGACGGAGACGATGCGCTGGGAGCTGCACGCCGAGGGCATCCGGGTCACCGAGGTCGCTCCCGGGCATGGTGCGGACCGACGAGTTCTCGCTGGTCCGTTTCGACGGCGACGCGGAGCGCGCCGCGGCCGTGTACGCCGGCACGACGCCGATCACGCCGAGGACGTCGCGGAGGTGGTGGCCTTCGTCGCCACCCGCCCCGCCCACGTGGACGTGGACCGGGTCGTCGTCAAGCCCGTGCTGCAGGCCAACGGGCACGTGGTGCACCGGCCCGACGCCTGAGCCCGACGTGGGCCCCCGGCCGGGGCCGACGCCCGGGTCCACGCCGGACCCCGCCTGCGCCCGGAGCCCCCCGCTTGATTAGCGAGGCTAACGGTTCGCTGGTAGCCGTCGTCCCCGATGACCGCACCTGCCGACAGCTCGCCGCCGCACCCCGACGACGTCGTCCCCGGGTGCGCTGTCCGCCGACCTCCGCATCTCGCTGATGCGGATCGGTGCGCCGGCTGCGGGCAGAGAAGTCCGACGACGCCATCACCGACACCCAGTACGCGGTCCTCGGGACGCTGGACCGCCACGGCCCCCTGACCTCGGCTGCCCTCGCCGCGCACGAACGGGTCCGGCCGCCGTCGATGACGCGGATCGTCGCCAGCCTGCTCGAGGCCGGCCTGGTGACCCGTGAGGCGCACCCCGACGACGGCCGCGCCCACCTGGTCGCCCTCACCGACGCCGGGCGCTCGGCGGTGGCAGAGACCCGCCGGCGCCGGGACGAGTGGCTCTGCCACCAGCTGGCCGGCCTGTCGGTCGAGGACCGTCGCACCCTCGCCAAGGCCGCGGAGCTGCTCGACCGGCTGGCCGAGGCGTGAGCGAGGCCCGGGTCGACCCCTGGCCGGCACCTTCCGCTCGCTCGCCCACCGGGACTACCGGCTGTGGGCCGGTGCGGCCGTCGTCTCCAACACCGGCACGTGGATGCAGCGCGTCGCCCAGGACTGGCTGGTCCTGGTCGACCTCACCGAGGACTCCGCGCTGGCGGTGGGCGTGGTCACGGGCCTGCAGTTCCTGCCCATGGTGCTGCTCGCGCCGTGGGCCGGGCTCATCGCCGACCGGTTCGAGAAGCGCCGCATCCTGCAGGTCAGCCAGGCCATGCAGGGGCTGCTCGCCGCGGGGCTGGGCGCCCTGGTCATGGCCGGTGCCGCGCAGGTGTGGCACGTCTACGTCTTCGCCCTCGCGCTCGGTGTCGTCACCGCCTTCGACGCCCCGGCCCGCCAGACCTACGTCACCTCCCTCGTGCCGGCGGAGGACCTGCCCAACGCCATCGGGCTGAACGCCGCGACGTTCCACCTCGGACGCCTGCTGGGCCCCGCGAGCGCCGGGCTGCTCATCGCGTGGGTGGGGACCGGACCGGTGTTCCTCATCAACGGCCTGTCGTTCGGGTTCACGGTCGCGGTGCTGGCCATGACCCGCACCCGCAGCCCTGGCCAGGGCACCGGGGGGCTGAGCGGCCTGGAGCGGATGCGGGAGGCCGCCGTCTACGTCCGCACCCGGGGCGACATCCTCCTGGTGCTGTTCCTGGTCTTCGTGGTCGGGACCTTCGGGCTCAACTTCCAGCTGACCACCGCGGTGATGGCGCGGCTGGAGTTCGGTCGCGGTCCGGAGTCGTACGGCCTGCTGGGCACCTTCCTCGCCGTCGGCTCGCTCAGCGGCGCCCTGCTGGCCGCCAGCCGGAAGCGCGCGCGCATGAGGCTGGTCGTGGGGGCGGTGCTCGCCTTCGGGGTGACCTCCAGCGTGGCGGCGCTCATGCCGACGTACTGGACGTTCGCCATCGTCCCTGGTCCTGGTCGGGCTGAGCGCCCTGACCCTGATGACGGCGGCCAACGCCACCGTCCAGCTGTCCACCCCGCCGGAGCTGCGCGGGCGGGTGATGGCGCTGTACTTCGCGGTGTTCATCGGCGGCACGCCGATCGGTGCGCCGGTGATCGGCTGGGTGGGGGAGACCTTCGGGGCGCGCTGGACCATCGCCGTGGGGGGCGTCACCGCCCTGGCCGGCGGGTTGGCGGCCCTGGCGTACCTGGTCCGTCGCTCGGTGGTCGACCTGCACTACGACGCCGACGCCCGCCCCCGACTGCGGCTGGACACCTCCCCGCGCGAGGCCGAGCCCGACCGCCAGGTGGCCTGATGGAGCCGCTGGCCACGGCCCTGGCGGAGGTCCGGGGGCTGCTGGTCGGTCCGGACCTGGTGCGTGCCGTCGCGGCCGGCCGGCGCCGTGGCGCCCAGCCCGACGTCCCGCGGGTCGAGCTGCGGGCGGTCACCGTCTCGGCCGGTCGCCGGGTCGTGCTCACCGAGCGGCACGAGCGCGCCCCGCTCACCCGCACCCTCGCCGACGACGACCTGGCCGTCGCGGTCGACGCGCTGCTGGGCGAGCCGTACGGCAACTGGCACGTGGAGCACACGGCCGGCACGCTCCAGCTCCGGGTCACCAAGCGCGGTGAGGCCCAGGTCCACCGGGGCGGGCCGCCCTCGGCCGACGGGCCGCAGCCGGCCGCGACCGGTCACGACCGCGCCAAGCAGCACCGGCTGGCCCCGGACGACCCGCTCTTCGACGCCGTCGGCGCCGGGGCGGCCAAGCGCCGGCAGGTCGACGCGTTCCTCGGCCGGCTGGACGACGTGGTCCCCGACCAGCCCACCGACCGGCCGCTGCGCGTGGTCGACCTGGGCTGCGGCAACGCCTACCTGACCCTGGCCGCGCACCGGTGGCTGTCCCGGCGCGGCCCGGTGGAGACCGTGGGGGTGGACGTGCGCGAGGACGTCATCGCCCGCAACACCGCGCTGGTGGCGAGGATCGGTGAGACCGGGGTGCGGTTCGTCGTCGACTCCGCGGGCTCCTGGCAGCCGGACGCCGCGCCCGACGTGGTGCTGGCGCTGCACGCCTGCGACACCGCCACCGACGAGGCGCTCGCCCAGGCCGTCGGCTGGGGCGCCCGGGCGGTGCTGGCGGCGCCGTGCTGCCACCAGGACCTCCGGCGCCAGGTCGACGCGCGCGCCGCGGACGCCGTCGCCGGCGCGGGCGCGGCGCTGCGGCCGATGCTGCGCGACGGCATCCTCCGGTCCCGGCTGCTCGACACCGTCACCGACGCCCTACGGGCGGACCTGCTCCGGCTGCACGGCTACCGGACGGACGCCGTCGAGCTCGTCGACCCCGAGCACACCCCGCGCAACACCCTGCTGAGGGCGGTCAGGAGCGGAGCGGCGGCGCCGGTGGGGCTGGCGGCCGAGGTCGACGCCACGTGCCACGCGCTGGGCGTGCGGCCCCGCCTGGCCGACCTGCTGGGGCGGCCCTGAGCCCGGCCGCCCGTCCGCGGGACGTCATCCGTCGACGTCGGCCCCTGCCTCGCCGGAAGGCGGGATCGGCAGGGCCTCACCATCGAGGAGTGCCTGCCCTGCGAGTGCCTTGGCCTCGAGATCGTTCACGGACCACAGCTCGGCCAGCGCCTCGGCGTCCTCGTACGTGTACCCGTACTCGTAGAAGAAGCTGATCGCGGTGACATCCTGCTCGGTGGACGGCATCCATGTTGCGTCGACGGAGGGTGGGATCGGCAGGACCCCACCGTCGCGGAGCAGCCTCCCGGCGCGGACCTCGGTCTCGGACGCGCTCAGGCCCCACAGCTCGCTGAGAGTCTCGACGTCCGCCTCCGTGTACCCCGCGTCGGCCAGAGCAGCTCGCTCCTCTATCGGTTCATACATGCCGGGCCGACCGGAGGGGCTGACGGGGACAGGTTGGCCGGTGAGCAGCAGCTGTCCCGCCCTCGCCTTCGCCTCGACGTCGTCGACGTTCCACAGCGTCGCGAGCTTCTCGACGTCCTCATCCACGTACCCCGCGTCCCAGAAGGCGTCGTACTGCTCGGCGGTGTAGCCCTCCGGCATGAAGGACCGGTCCAGCCCGGCGGCGCTGGTCACCGACTCCAGGGTCCGCGCAGACGACACCGGATCGTGGGCGGCCGCCGCCGTGCCGACCACGGCCAGACCCGCCACCAGGGCCCAGGCGACGGCGACCGTGCGGCGGCGGGGGATGCCGATGACGGGTGCCGGGCTGTCGTGCTCGTCGGCACCGGTCCGCAGCCGGGCGAACCGGTCCTCGAGCTGAGCGGCGACGACGGCGGCGTCGGGCTGCTCCCCCTCCCGGGAACGGAAGGCGCTGACGATCGCGAGCTCGAGGTCGTCGTAGTGCGCGGTGCGGTGCCCGGGAACGGAGCTCCTGGTCATGATGTCTCCTCGGTGCTCGTCAGGTGCGAGGCGCGCAGGGTCGCCAGGGCGCGTGAGGCGTGGGAACGGACGGTGGCCGCAGCGGTCCCGAGGACCTGCGCGATCTCGGCGTCGTCGAGGCCCTCGTAGTACCGCAGCACCAGCACGGTGCGCTGCCGGGCGGGGAGCGTGGCCAGACGACGCCACATGTCGTCGTCGGCGACCACGCGACGGGCGTGGTCGGCGTGGGGGTCGCTGTGGGCGGCGAGCACCTCGTCGCTGGCGGGTCGGATGGTCCGGACGTGCCAGCGCCTGCGCCAGGACAGGTGCTCGTTGGTCGCCATGCGCCGTAGGTACAGGTCCGGGCGGTCCAGCTCCGACAGCTTCGCCCACCGCACGTGCGCCCGCAGCAGCACCTCCTGCACGAGGTCGGCGGCGGTGTGCCCGTCCCCGGTGAGCACCGTGGCGTAGCGCAGCAGGGGGGCCAGCTGCTCGCGCACCAGGTCGTCGAAGAGGGCCTCGGTGGCGGGGCGGTCCCGGGAGTGCTGGGCGCCCGCGGTGCCTGGCCGGAGGCGGAGCGGGACCACGTTCCCCGCGCTGTCGGCGACGGCCACAGGGAGGGTCATCGGCAGACCTCCGCCAGGGCTGAGAGCGCGGCGTCAGGCTCACGCAGAGACCCCCCGTCCGGGGGAGGCAGGGGCCGCGGGTCCAGGCACCGGCGCAGCAGGCCGTCCACCAGGGCCGACCGCGCCGCGATGGCGTGGCCGTCGACGTCGCCCGGCAGGATCCGCACCTCGAGCGTGTCGCGCAGGACGCGCTCGGCGACGAGCTGCGTGAGGTTGACGTCGGCGTACTTCGTCAGCCCGACCGCGCGCGCCGCCTGCTGCAGCCGGGTCCATCCGGTGCGCCCGTCGAGGTCCTCCCACGGGCGCTCGACGAGCTCGAGCAGTGCGTCGGGCAGCGGTGCCAGGCGCCGGCAGGCGGGGTTGGTGCCCAGCCCGGCCCACAGCACCTCGCGCCAGTGCCCGAACAGCCGCACCACGTTGGCGAAGGCGGCCGGGTGGCGGAAGGGTGCACCGTCGACGTGCATGTGGACGGCAGCCTCCCGCGGCACGGTGAACCCGAGGTCGCGTCCCGTCGCGAGCAGGCCGTCGAGCGTCTCGGCGTGGTCCCGCTCAAGGGGCGGGGTGACGATCTCGCAGGGCCGCTCCCGCCCGGCCGGCAGCGGCAGGGCGACCGCGATGCTCGCGCCGGTGTGGTCGTTCACCCTGGCCGCCGCGGGGAGCACGTCGACCCGGGCCCCGAACAGGTGCGCCACCGGGTCCAGCACCGTGGACATCGGTGCCGTCGGGTCGGCGTGCCGCTCGACGAGGCGGAGCAGGCGCGCGTCGTCGCAGAGAAGCCGGTACCACCCCCGGTGCCCGGGCATGCGGCGCTGCCCGGGCACGGGTGCGAGGTCCTCGACGATCGTGATGTCGTCCACCAGGCGGGCCACCGGTCGGTCATCGGCACCGAGCACGTCGAAGGCGGGGGACAGGTGGCGGAAGACGCCCACCCCGGGGACCGACGACGGTTCGCTGTCGGTGTGCCAGGACCGCCGCACCCGCCCGCCGCAGCGGGCGGCCAGCTCGTCGGCCAGCTGCTGGCGGTCCGACCCGGCGGGAGCCAGCAGCTCCACCTCGAACCCGGTGCGCATCGTCGGTCCCATGGGGTGTCGTCTCCTCGTCGGCAACGGTCAGGCGTCGCCGGCGGTCTGATCGGTGCCGTCCGGCTCGACGGTCCACGGCGTGCCGGACGGTGCCACGGGCAGGGCCTCACCGTCGAGGACGAGCTGCCCGCCACGGGCCTTGGCCTCCCACACCTCGGTGCTCCACAGCTCGCCCAGGGCCTCTGCGTCCTCGTAGGAGTAGCCCGCGGCGAAGAACGCCTGGACCAGGGGCATCTGCTGCTCCGCGACGGGGTCGGCGGGGGGCGGCGGCTCCGTCGTCTCGCCGCCGGGGACGCCGGAGGGCGGGATGGGCACCTCCTGGCCGTCGATCAGGAGCTGCCCGGCCCGGGCCTTGGTCTCCATCCAGTCGCTGCTCCACAGCTCGTTGAGCGCCGCTGCGTCCTCGACGGTGTAGCCGGCGCCCCAGAACGCGATGTACTGCTCCATGGTGTAGTCGGCGGGCCACATCGAGGGGTCTGTCTCGGTGATCCCCAGCACCTCCATCATGTCCACGGACGTGGCGGAGGCCACCCCGGTGCCGGCCAGGCACAGGCCTGCGGCTGCGACACCGGTGAGGAGGAGGAAGCGGCGCCGCCGGCGCGGACGCGGCGACGCGGGACCGGAGGGGGAGGGGCTGAGGGCGCTCATGGTGGGCTCCGGAGGGAGTGAGGGGTGAGGTGCGTGCCCCCTCTAGACGTCGCTCGACGCCCAGGTGTGCAGCCTGACGGCTGCCGAGCACCAGGTGTTTCCTCAGTCGTGGACGCGGCGACTCGCCAGCAGGGCCAGTGCGGCAGCGACCACGACCAGGAGCACCGGCACCACCATGAGCGCGAGGTGGATGCCCACCTGGTCGGCCGCGACCCCCACGAGGAACGGCACGGACCCGGCGGCCAGGCCGACGCCCACGCTCACGCCGGCCATCCCGCGCTCGGCCTGGCCCAGGGTGCTCCGCACCAGCCAGGCCGAGCCGATGGGGAAGAAGGCGCCCGCACCGGCGCCGCTGAACGCCAGGCCGACGACGGCGGGGACCACCCAGCCGGTGCTCGCCAGGGTCGACAGCCACAGCAGCGTCCAGCCGACTCCGAGCAGCAGGACCGCGACCTGCAGCAGGCGGCCGCTCGTCCAGCGCCGGGCGAGCGGCACGGCGCCGAAACGGCCGAGCGTCATCCCGAGGGCGAACGCGGCGACCACGGCGCTGGACCCGGCGGCGTCCAGCACGGTCCGTTCCCTCAGCAGCTCCGCGGACCAGGTGTTGAGGCTGACCTCCATGCCGACCCCGATCATCGACGACGGCGAGGATGACCCACACCCGCCGGGGGAGCCGGATCCGGCGGCCGTCCTCCCCGTGCGACGGCGTGGGGGCCGCCCGGAGGACCGAGGCGTCCACCACGCCCTGCCGGTCCAGCTCGAGCACCCGCCGCAGCAGGACGGCCGTGCCCAGCGCGATCGGCAGCAGGAGCAGCAGCGCCGGGCGCCAGGTCAGGCCCAGCGCCACGCTGCCGCCGACCGCCAGCGGGGCCAGGAAGCCGAGCCCGGAGCCCATGCCGTTGGCCTCGCTGACCGCGGCGGCCGCGGACCGGCCGTGGTGCCCGTCCAGCACCGCGGTGGCCGTGCCGCCGAGGAACGTGCCGCCGGCGCCGGCGCACAGCATCCCCAGCAAGGTCAGCGCGAGCCCGGGGCCCGGGACCAGCGACCCCACCGACAGCAGCACCGCCGCCAGACTGGCCAGGCCGGCGCCGGCGGTGATCGCACCCCACCGGCGCACCCGGCGGACCACGGGCACCAGCAGCGGCGCCGACGACGACGCTGCCGACCGCCAGCGACGTCGCGTGCAGCCCGACGACGGTCTTGGACAGCCCCATCTCCAGCCCGATGAGCGGCAGCACCGGCCCTGACGCGAACACGAACCACGCCCACGTGATGAGGCCGCTGTACCCGGCGGCCGTGACCGCGTCCCGCTGAAGCGGCGGTGCGAGGGCGGGTCGGGTGCCGCTGCTCACCCCGCCAGCCGGTGGACGACGTGGTCGACGCAGGCGAGCAACGCCTCGACGTCCGACGGCTCGACCGAGGGGAACGTGCCCACCCGCAGCTGGTTGCGCCCGAGCTTGCGGTACGGCTCGGTGTCCACCACGCCGTTCTCGCGCAGCACCCGGCTCACCTCGGCGGCGTCGACCCCCTCGAGGTCGACCGTGACCACCACCGGGCTGCGCAGCCCGGGGTCGCTGACGAACGGGACCGCCCACGGCCGGTCCTCGGCCCAGTCGTACACCAGGGCCGAGGACGTGAGGCAGCGCCGGGAGGACCAGGCCAGGCCGCCCTGCTCCAGCAGCCACGTCACCTGCTCGGCGAGCATGACCAGGGTCGCGACCGCGGGGGTGTTGACGGTCTCGTCCTTGCGGGACGCGGTCACCGCTGCGGTCAGGGACAGGAAGTCCGGCACCCACCGGTCGGTGCCGGCCAGCCGTTCGGCCCGCTCGAGGGCCGCGGGCGACAGCACCGCCAGCCACAGCCCCCCGTCGGAGCCGAACGCCTTCTGCGGCGCGAAGTAGTACGCGTCGGTCTGCGACAGGTCGACCGCGACGCCTCCCGCCGCCGAGGTCGCGTCGACGAGCACCAGGGCGCCCTCGTCCGCCCCCGCCACCCGGGTGACGGGCGCGAGGACACCGGTCGAGGTCTCGTTCTGCGGCCAGGCGTAGGCGTCCACCCCGGCCACGGCGTGGGGCCGGGCCAGCTGCCCGGGCGGGGCGACGACGTGGTCGGAACCGGCGACGAACGGTGCCCGCGCGGTGGCGGCGGCGAACTTGGCGCCGAACTCCCCGTGCACCAGGTGCTGGACGTGCCGGGCGACCAGGCCGCAGGTCGCGACGTCCCAGAACGCCGTCGAGCCGCCGTTGCCCAGGACGACCTCGTAGCCCTCCGGCGCCCCGAGCAGCTCGGCCACCCCCTCGCGGACCGTGCGGACCAGCGCCCGCACCGGCTCCTGCCGGTGGGAGGTGCCCAGCAGCCCGCCGCCTGCCGCGCCCAGTGCCTCGACCTGGGCCGGACGGATCCGGCTGGGGCCGGAGCCGAACCGGCCGTCGGCGGGCAGCAGGTCGGCGGGGATCCTCACCCCGCCATGGTCGCAGCCGTCAGAGGGTGCGCGGCCCCAGCCCCACGTACCGCGCCGAGGGGCGGACGAGGCGTCCGGTCCGCCTCTGCTCCAGCACGTGCGCCGCCCAGCCCGCGGTGCGCGCGCACGTGAACATGGGGGTGAACATCTCCGGCGGCACCTCGGCGAGGTCGAGGACGACCGCGGCCCAGAACTCGACGTTGGTCGCCAGCACCCGGTCCGGCTTGCGGGCCTGCAGCTCGGCGAGCGCGGCCTGCTCCAGGGCGGCCGCCGCCTCGAAGCGCGGCGCGCCCAGCCGCTCCGCCGTCGCCCGGAGCACCCGGGCGCGCGGGTCCTCGGCCCGGTAGACCCGGTGACCGAAGCCCATGAGCCGCTCTCCGGCGTCCAGCGCGGAACGGACGTAGGCCAGGGCGTCACCTCGCTGCTCCACCCCGTCGAGCATGTGCAGGACCCGGCTGGGGGCGCCGCCGTGCAGCGGCCCGGACATGGCGCCCACGGCCGCCGACAGCGCCGCCGCGACGTCGGCCCCGGTGGAGGACACGACGCGAGCGGTGAACGTCGAGGCGTTCATCCCGTGCTCGGCCGCGCTCACCCAGTAGGCGTCCACCGCGGCCACGTGGCGCGGGTCCGGCTCGCCGCGCCAGCGGACCATGAAGCGCTCGGCGGCGGTTCCGGCCTGCTCGACCCGCTCGGCGGGCACGGCGGGCTGCTCGCCGCGGGCGGCCTGCGCCGTGAACGACAGCACGGCGTCGCTCACCCTGGCCAGGTCGTCCCGCACGGTCCCCGCGTCCACGTCGAGCACCGGGCGCAGCCCCCAGGTGGTGGCCAGCGTGGGCAGGGACGCCTGCACGTCGACCCGGACGTCCCCGGTGCGCACCGCCAGCGGCACCGGCTCACCGGGGACCAGGCCGGGGGTGGGGGCGTCGTCCACCAGCAGGCCCCAGACCTGCTCGTAGGGCACCCGGCCGGCGAGGTCGGTGATGTCGACCCCGCGGTAGCGCAACGCCCCGCCGTCGCGGTCCGGCTCGGCGATCGTCGTCTCGAAGGCGACGACGCCCTCCAGGCCGTGGGCGACCTGCTGCTGGGCCTGCTGGGCCTGCGTCATCCGCGCTCCCCGGTGAGTCGGTGCGAGTCCTGCCTCGAGCCGTGACACTACCGAGGTGATCAACCCGGGACCCGACCGCGACCTTGCTGCCCTCCGGGTGGCCTACACGGCCGGCACGCTGGAGGCCGACGACCTCGCCCCCACGCCGCTGGCCCAGTTCAGGGCGTGGTTCGCCGACGCCGCGGCCAGCCCGGCGGTCGTCGAGCCCAACGCCGTGGTCGTCGCCACGGCCGGGCCGGACGGTCCGTCGGTCCGCACGGTGCTGCTGAAGGGCCTGGACGGGCAGGGCTTCCGCTTCTACACCGGGCTCGGCTCCCGCAAGGCCACCGACCTGGCCGCCGACCCGCGGGCGGCGCTGCTGTTCGCGTGGGTTCCGCTGCAGCGGCAGGTGTCGGTGCGCGGGCCGGTCGAGCAGCTCGGGCGCGAGGAGGTGGCGGCGTACTTCACCAGCCGGCCGTACGGGTCCCGGATCGGCGCGTGGACCTCCGAGCAGTCCGCCCCGGTGAGCGGTCGCGACGTGCTGGAGGACCGGGAGGCCGAGCTGCGTGGGCGCTGGCCCGACACCGGCTCGCCCGACGACGTCCCCCTACCTCCGCACTGGGGCGGGTTCCTGGTCCGCGCGAGCGAGGTCGAGCTGTGGCAGGGCAGGCCGTCGCGGCTGCACGACCGGCTCGTCTACGTCGCCCGCGGCGCGACCGGCCGGCTCGACGTGGCGGAGGACTGGCGGGTCGAGCGCCGCCAGCCGTGAGCGGCGCGGCCCGGCTCGCCGGGCGATGAGTTCCGGGCCGAGGCGCCGTCTGCACGGCATGACCTTCACGTTCGTCATCGCGCAGGCGACCGTGTCCGACCTGGCCACCGCGGAGCCGTGGTGGACCGCGCTGCTGGGCCGGGCCCCGGACGCCCGACCGATGGCCGGCCTGCTGGAGTGGCGGCTGGCGGGCGGCGGGCTCCAGGTGTGGCAGGAGCCGGGGCGTGCTGGCCGGTCGACGCTGGTGCTCGGGCGTGGACGACCTGGCCGCAGAGGTCGAGCGGCTGGCCGCGGCGGGGCTGGAGGCCCCGGACCCGCAGCCGGGCGGCGGTGGCCGCGTGGCCGAGCTGCGCGACCCGGACGGCAACCGGGCGGTGCTCTTCTGCCCGTGAGCGCCTCTGCCCGTGAGCGGGGATCGGCTGCTCGGTGCCACCCGGTGGGCAGGGGACAGCCCCCGGGGTCGTGACGGTCAGGTCACGTGCCGCGTGGACGAGGTGCGGCACCCGGGGGCTGCGGTGGCTGACGGAGATTCGCCGACAGTCAGGTCCTGGCGGGCCGCGTCAGCGGACAGCCACCTCACAAGTCCGAGAGTTCTTCACAGCTCGGATCACCTCCCTTCCGTGTGGCGCAACGGTACGTCGGCCACCACCGGACGGTCCAGCGAGTTGTGCTGACGGCTGGACCCGCCGACGGCGCACCCGCCTCTCGGCCCGCTCACCCGCTGACCTCCTGGAGCCGCGCGAGCGCCTCCAGCCGTTCCGCCGCGTGGTCGACGACGCGGCGGGCGTAGCCGTGGGCGTAGCCGTCGTCGGCCTCCCAGGGGGTGTGCGCGAGCCCGCCCGGCAGGTGCGCGAGCTCCGGCACGTAGCGGCGGACGTACTCCCCGTCCGGGTCGAACTTCTGGCCCTGCGTCACCGGGTTGAACACCCGGAAGTACGGCGCCGCGTCGGTGCCGGAGCCGGCCACCCACTGCCAGCCGTGCTGGTTGCTCGCGAGGTCGCCGTCGCGGAGCATCTGCATGAAGTACCGCGCACCGTGCTGCCACTCCACGTGCAGGTCCTTGACCAGGAAGCTCGCGACGACCATGCGCACCCGGTTGTGGACCCACGCCTCGGCGTGCAGCTGCCGCATCCCCGCATCGACGAACGGGTAGCCGGTCCGGCCCTCCTGCCAGGCCCGCAGCCGCTGCGCGGCCGGTCCGGAGGCGACGTCGTCGTGGCGCATGCCCGCGAGCTGGGGACGCAGGTACTCCCGCGCGCTGCGGGGGTGGTGCCACAGCACGTCGGCGTAGAACTCCCGCCACGCGAGCTCGCTGCGGTACGTGTCGACCGACTCCCGCGACTCCTGCGACAGCCGGCCGTCCCCGGCCAGCCGCGACAGCTCGGCGAGCAGGGTGCGCGGGTGCACCTCGCCGTACTTGAGGTGCGCGCTCATCGCGGACGTCCCGGCCGTGGCGGGGAAGTTCCGGGCGCTGCCGTAGCCGAGGACCCGCTCCTCCAGGAACACCTGCCACGCCCGCAGTGCCGCCGCCTCGCCCACCGGCGGGAGCTCGGTGCTGCCGAGCCCGGGCTCGGCTGGCCACTCCCGGCCCGCCACGCGCTCCCACCGGACCGTCCCCTCGGAGCCGTCCGCTGCAGCGGCCGGCGCGGGCCAGCCGTGGCGCTGCCAGGCCCGGTAGAACGGGGAGAACACCTTGTACGGCTCGCCGCTGCCGTTGAGCACGCTGCCCGGGCCCACCGCGTACGGCGAGCCGGTCCTGACCAGCCGCGCGCCCGCGGTCTCGAGCGCCTCGGCGACCGCGGCGTCCCGGCGGCGGCCGTAGGGCCCGGTGTCCGCGCTCACGTGCACCTCGCCCGCCCCGGCGTCGCGCGCCACCTGCGGCACGACCTCGGCGGGGTCGCCGTGGCGGACCACGAGCCCGCCACCGATGGCCTCGTCCAGGGCGTGCATGGACCGGACCAGCCACGCCCGGCGGGGCTCGCCCGAGGGACCCCACAGGGCTGGGTCGACGACGAACAACGGGACCACCGGCCGGGCCCCGGGGCCGAGGAGGCCGTCGGAGCCGCTCGCGGCCAGCAGCGCCGGGTGGTCGGCGAGGCGCAGGTCGCGGCGGAACCAGACGACGGCCGGGCCGTCCGTCCCCACCGCCGGGTCGTCACCAGGCATGCCGGAAACCTACGGGTGCGCCAGCGATGCCGCGACCCGTCGGCGGCACCGACGCCGCTGCGGCACCCGCCGTCGGCGCGGCGCGAAAGTCCCTGCCCCTGGACGGGGGTCGCAGGTTAGTCTCGTCCCGTGCACGGTCCTCGCCGCACGGCGCGGGCCCGCGGCCGGGGGTTCGTCCCCGCCGGGCCCGGGACCGGCCTGCGCCCGGACGGGCCGGCGGGCAGCCACGTGTACGTCCGCCGGCATGTGCCCGGCGGTCCCGGCAACCAGGCGTCGTCCCGTGCGGGGCGGCGCCTTCGTCGTCTCCGGGGCGCCAGCCAGGTGCCCTGCGCCACCGCTGGGCCGGTGGTGCTGATGTGCGGGAGGTGCTGATGCGGACCCTGGTGCTCAACGCCGGCTACGAGCCGCTGGCGGTCGTGTCGTTCCGGCGGGCGGTCGTCCTGGTCCTCGCGGGCAAGGCGACGGTGCTGGCCGCGCACGCCGAGGAGGTGGTGTCCACCTCCACCCGGCTGGTCCGGCCCTCGGTCATCATCCTGCGGCGCTACATCCGCGCGCCCTACTCCGCCAGCGTCCCGGTGAGCCGCCGGGGCGTGCTCCGCCGCGACTCCCACCGCTGCGTGTACTGCGGCGCGGCGGCGACCACGGTCGACCACGTGATGCCGCGCAGCCGCGGCGGGCTGGACACGTGGGTCAACCTCGTCGCCTGCTGCGTCCGCTGCAACAACGTCAAGGGCAACCGCACCGCCGAGGAGATGGGCTGGACCATGCGGACCCGGCCCTACACCCCGCGCGGGGCGGCGTGGGTGGTCAAGGGCGCCGAGCAGCGGGACCCGGCCTGGGACGACTTCCTCTCGCCCGTGGCGGCCTGAGCCCCTCGTCCCCTCGTCCCCTCGTCCAGTCGCCTGGTCGGGGCCGGGACGGCACCATCGGCCGGTGACCCGCGCCCTGACCCCCAGCACCCTCGCCGCCACGCGCCCGGAGCTCGCCGGCACGTTCGGCATGGTCGCCACCACGCACTGGCTGGCCACCGCGGTCGGGCAGTCGGTGCTCGAGCGCGGCGGGAACGCCTTCGACGCGGCGGCCGCCGCCGCTCTCGCGCTGCAGGTCGTCGAGCCCCACCTCAACGGCCCCGCCGGGGAGGTGCCCATCGTGCTCAAGCCGGCCGGCGCGCCGGTGCAGGTGGTGTGCGGTCAGGGGGTCGCCCCGGCCGCCGCCACGCCGGAGGCGTTCGAGGGGCTCGGGCTGGACCACGTGCCGGGGACCGGTCTGCTCGCGGCCACGGTCCCGGGGTCGTTCGGTGCGTGGGCCCTGCTCGTGCAGCGGTGGGGCACGTGGTCGGTGGCCGACGTGCTGGGCCCGGCGATCGGGCTCGCCGAGGACGGGGCGCCCGTGCTCGACCGCGTCTCCTCGACGATCACGCAGATGGCGGGGCACTTCCGTGGGCACTGGCCGACCTCGGCCGAGACGTACCTGGTCGGCGACGGACCCGACGGTGCCCCCCGGCCGGGGTCGAGGCTGCGGCTGCCCGCGCTCGCCGCGACCTACCGGCGGGTGGTCGAGGAGGCCGGCGGCGGTGACCGCGAGCAGCAGTGGGAGCGGGCGCGCGAGGCGTGGTACTCGGGCTTCGTCGCGGAGGCGGTCGACCGCTTCTGCGCCACGACCCGGTGGCTCGACACCTCGGGGGAGGTGCACGGCGGGCTGCTGAGCGGGGCGGACATGGCGGCGTGGCGCGCCACGGTCGAGGCGCCGGCGATGGGGACCTACCGGGGCCTCACGGTCTGCAAGACGGACCTGTGGGGTCAGGGTCCGGTCATGCTCGAGACGCTCGGTGTCCTGGACGCGCTCGGCGTCGGTGCCGGCCCGCTGAGGGACGCCGACGGCGCCGAGGACCCGGCCTGGCTGCACGCGTGGGCGGAGGCCACCAAGCTGGCGATGGCCGACCGGGAGGCCTGGTACGGCGACTCCGTCGACGACCCGGTGCCGGTCTCGCAGCCTGTCGACCCCGGCTACCTGCGCGCCCGGGCCGGGCTCGTGGGGGAGCGCGCCGACCTGTCGCTGCGTCCGGGGTCACCGGGTGGTCGGACCCCTCGGCTGCCGGCCGTCGTGCTCGACCCCGGGGGCTCGGGTGGCGCGGGCGCAGGGGGCGCGGGCACGGGGAGCGTCGGGGCCGGCGAGCCCACGGTCCAGCGCGACGGCGTGAGCAGGGGCGACACCGTCCACCTCGACGTCGTCGACCGCTGGGGGAACGTGGTCTCCGCCACACCCAGCGGGGCGTGGCTGCAGTCCAGTCCGGTCGTGCCGGCGCTCGGGTTCCCGCTGGGCACGCGGGGTCAGATGTTCCGGGTCGAACGGGGCCTGCCGGCGTCGCTGCGGCCTGGCCGGCGGCCCCGGACCACGCTCTCGCCGACGCTGGTGCTGCGGGACGAGGAGCCGTGGCTGGCGCTGGGCACCCCCGGCGGCGACCAGCAGGACCAGTGGACGACGGTGTTCCTCGTCAGGGCCGTGGCAGCGGCCGAGCACGGCCGGCGCGCGGGGCAGCCGGCGTCCCTGCTGACACCGCTGCAGTCGCTGCTCGACGAGCCGATGCTCCACAGCGACCACGCGCCCGGCTCGTTCCACCCCCGGCTGGCCGAGCCCGGGGTGCTCACCGTGGAGGACCGGATGCCGCGGCCCGTGGTCGAGGACCTTCTTGCCCGGGGCCACGACGTCCGGATGACCGACGGCTGGCAGCTGGGTCGGACGTGCGTGGTCGGCGTCGAGAACGGCTTCCTGCGGGCTGCGGCGAACGCCCGCGGCGCCCAGGGCCTCGCCGCCGGGCGCTGAGGGCCCACCGCGGCCTGTGCCTGCGGTCGCGGTCGGCAGGGCGTCGGCCGGGAGGACGGCTCAGGGGGTACCTCAGGACACGGTCACGGTCACGGCGTCGCTGAGCAGCCGCGGGTCCGCCGTGCTGTCGCCGTCGGACTCGTCCGGCACCCGGACCCGGAACGTGAAGGTGCCTGCCGGGAGGGAGACGGGCACCGAGAAGGTGTCGAAGGTGCCGTTGGCACCTGTCTGGGCGTAGCCGGAGGCCTTGGCGACGCCGCCCTGGACGACCTCCCACAGCAGCGTCCCCTCTGGTGCGGTGGCCACGCCGGAGAAGGTCGTGGACCCCGCCCGGAGCCCGGTGGTCGGCGACTGGATCTCCACCTGCGCGCCTCCGTCGGGCGCCTTCGGCTGCGCCGGACCGACGCCGTCCCGGTAGACGACGAGCGTCGCGCCGGTCGGGCTCGCCTCCTCCACGACCAGCCGGGTGGACCCGGAGGCGGTGGTGAACGAGCCACCGGCGGGCAGGGCCGCACGCCAGTCGTCGGTGCGCGTGCCCGCGGTGACGGTGCCGTCCAGCAGCAGCACCTCGCGCGCCTTGGCCGGGGAGGTGCGGTGGACCAGGACGCCGGCGTCCAGACCGCGGGCGTTGCTGGCCAGCCAGCTGTCCCAGCCCGAGGTGGTCCGGTACTCCACGTAGTAGGCGCCGCCGGGGTCGTCGATCCGCAGCACGCGCAGGCCGTCGGTGCTGGCCGGCACCAGCCGCACCCGGACCGGGGCCGACGTGACGAGCTTCTCCGTGGAGCGCAGCAGGCCCAGGGCGTCCGCCTGCGCCGCCGCCAGGGAGCCGAGGTTCGCCCACGAGACGCCCATGACGTCGTAGTAGTCGCGGTAGCCGTGCTCTGTGCACCCCGCCTGCCAGGCCCCGGAGGCGAACCGGCCGTCGCTGCTGCTGGTGCACAGCAGCCCGTTGGAGTGCCCGAGCCCCAGGTTGTGGCCCAGCTCGTGGGCGATGATCGAGGGCGTCGAGTACCCCACCCACGACCGGCCGCCGGCGTCCGGGCTGCCGACCGTCCCCAGGCCGGCACCGCAGCCCGCGGCGGGCGGGATGTAGACCAGCAGGTGCTTGCGCGGTCCGGCCGTGAAGCCCACCTTGCCCGCGACCTCGTTCCAGAGCGCGAAGGCGTCGGCGCAGGTCGAGGACAGGCTGTACCAGCCGTACGCGGCGGTGACCTCGAAGCCGCGCTGCCCGCGGCTCTGCTGGCTCCAGTACGTGTTCACGCTCCCGTTGACCGCGTTGACGATGCCCGCGGTGGTCATGGAGTCCGCGGAGGCGCCCCTGGGGACGGCGAGCACCACGGTCACCTGGTGCACGACGGCGGCCGCGGCCAGCCCGAAGACGTCGTCGCTGCCCTGGCCGTACAGGAGCTCGCCCGCGGCGGCGACCGGCTCACGGACCTCGAGGACCTGCACCGGGTGGCTGCCGGCGAGCGGACCCTCGGTGCGCGCGGCGCCCAGGTCGACGGTGACGGTGCTGCCGTCCTCGACCGAGCGGACGTCGGCGGCCGCCACCTGGAAGGCGCCGTCGGCGGTCTCCACCCAGGCGGACAGCTCGGTCCCGTCCCCGTGCGCGCCCTGCGCGTGGCCGGCGGCGGCGTCGGCGTCGTCGGTCTGCAGGTGCGTGCCGTCGTCGCGGCCGGCCTGGCCGGTGGCCTCGCCGTGCGACTCCGCCCACACCCGGGTGAGGGTGCCGGTGACCACGCCCGGGGCGGTGGTCGGGGCAGGGTCCCCCCCGCCGGGCGCGGTGGTCCCCGCCTGGTCGGGCCGTTGTGGGACGACGCCGGTGTCGCACGGGCCGACCGACCCCGACGTGCTCCCACAACCGCCGGGCCGGGCGTCCGCGCCGGGCCGGGCGTCCGCGCCGGGCCGGGCGTCCGAGCCGGGCCGGGCGTCGGAGCCGGGCCGGGCGGCGACCTGGGGGCCGGGGGCCGGGGGAGGGGTGCCCTGATGAGCGCCGGCCGGGGCGGGGGTGCCGGCCACCGCGGCGGGATCGGGGTGGGGGGCCGGACCAGCGGCGGCTCCGGTGCCAGCGGCGGCTCCGGTGCCAGGTCCGGAGGCGGTTGCCGACGTGCCCGACAGCCCGTCGGCAGCCGCGCCACCCGCCGTGGCGACCACCCCGCGCCCCTGGGCCGGACCGGGCTGAGCAGCGGTGACAGGCTCCTGCGAGGCCACCAGCGCCACGACCACCACGGCGGACAGCGCCAACGACCAGCCCGCAGCCGCGCCGCGGTTCGTCCGTGATGGTGCGCGTGTCCTCACGCAGGTGTCATCGACCTCGGGAGGAGCCCGGCGCAGCGTTGCCACCTCTGGTCCACTCGATCGGGGCCGGCGTGGTCACGCTCCGGCGAGACCGCTGCGCCGGGGCGTGGTGAGGTATCACCCATGACGCGCAGCGATGCTCTCGTCCTGTTCGGGGCCACCGGAGACCTGGCCTTCAAGAAGCTGTTCCCCGCGCTGTACGAGCTGGAGCGCAAGGGCCGGCTCGGCATCCCCGTCATCGGGGTCGCGCTGAGCGAGGGGGACGACGCGACCCTGCGTGAGCGGGCGCGGGAGTCCCTGGCGAGGCACGCCCGAGGGGCCACGGTGCCGGCCACGGTCGAGGCGCTGTGCGACAGGCTGCAGTACGTGCAGGGCGACTACCTGCTGGACGCCACCTACGCCGACCTCGCCGCCCGGCTGGACGCAGCAGGCGCGAAGGCCCCCGCCCACTACCTCGCGATCCCCCCCTCGCTGTTCCCGACGGTGGTGTCGGAGCTGGACGAGCACCACCTGGCCGACGGCGCCCGCGTGATCGTGGAGAAGCCCTTCGGCCGCGACCTGGCCAGCGCCTGCGAGCTCAACGCGACGATCGGGCGGGTCTTCGCGGAGGAGCAGGTCTTCCGGATCGACCACTTCCTCGGCAAGGAGACGGTCGAGAACCTGCTGACGTTCCGCTTCGCCAACAGCCTCTTCGAGCCGGTCTGGAACCGCGACAAGGTGGCGAGCGTGCAGATCACGATGGCGGAGAGCTTCGGGGTCGCCGGGCCGCGGCGCCTTCTACGACTCCGTCGGCGCCCTGCGTGACGTCGTGCAGAACCACCTGCTGCAGATCGTCTGCGTGCTCGCCATGGAACCGCCGTCCGGGGGCGGCGCGGACGCGCTGCGCGACGAGAAGGTCAAGGTGCTGCGGGCGGCACGGAGCATCACCCCGGACGACGTCGTCTACGGGCAGTTCGACGGCTACCTCGACGAGCACGGCGTGGCCCAGGACTCCCAGGTGGAGACGTTCGCGGCGCTGCGCCTGGAGATCGACTCCTGGCGCTGGTCGGGGGTGCCGTGGTTCATCCGTACCGGCAAGCTGATGGCCACGACGGCGCTGGAGGCGGTCATCGAGCTGCGAGCCCACGCCCGACCCTGCTCTTCGCGGGCGAGGCCGCGCCGCGCCCGCACCCCAACCTCATCCGGTTCCGTCTGGGGGGTGACGGCGGGGTGTCGGTGCCATCGAGGCCAAGCGCCCCGGGCGCACCTTCGCCACCAAGCCGATCTCGCTCGACGTCGACTTCGACACCAGCCTCGGAGGGTCCGACGACGCCTACGAGCGCCTGCTGGACGACATCCTCGACGGCAACCAGCGCCGCTTCGCCCGGCAGGACACCGTGGAGGAGGCCTGGCGCGTCGTGGAGCAGCTCTGGGCGCCAGCATCCCGGTGTACCCGTACGCCGCCGGGTCGATGGGACCCGAACGAGGCGTCTCGGCTGCTGTCGACCGGGCTGCACTGGTACGACCCGGTCGCCCGACCCTCGACCCCCGCCGGCTCCGCGGGGACCGCCGGGACCGCGGGGACCGCGGGGACCGCCGGCAACGGGGGCGACGTCAGGAGTTGACCCTGACGCGGCGTCAGGGGGCACGCTCGTCGTCATGAGGAGGACGCGGGCAGCGGAGTGGACCGTCGGCGCGGCGGCGGAGGCCGTCGGGACGACGGTGCGCGCCCTGCACCACTACGACGCCCTGGGTCTCGTGGTGCCGGGCGGGCGCACCGACGCCGGGTACCGGGTCTACGCCGAC
The DNA here is from genome assembly GCA_963759255.1 of uncultured Actinomycetota bacterium. GTDB lineage: Bacteria > Actinomycetota > Actinomycetes > Actinomycetales > JBBAYJ01 > Aquipuribacter. The sequence goes on along the minus strand of CAVWYQ010000002.1, from coordinate 1,885,428 downwards.
GCGGACCTCGACCGGCTGAGGGCGGTGCTCGTGCACCGTGAGCTGGGCTTCGGGCTCGGCGAGGTCGCGTGCCCTCCTCGACGGTGACGCGACGACCGGGCCCGGCTGGTCCGGGAGCAGCTCGAGCGCGTCACCGTGCGCATCGACCGACTGCAGCAGGTGCGGGCGGCGCTGGAGACCGAGATGGAGGCGACGATGAGCGGGGTACGGCTGACCCAGGCCGAGAAGCGCGAGCTGTTCGGCGGCACCTGGACCGAGAACGAGGAGGAGTACGCGGCGCGAGGCCGAGGACCGGTGGGGCGACACCGACGCCTAGGACGCTCTGCGGGCGCACGGACCGGGCTACACCAAGGAGGACTGGGCGCAGGTGAAGGCCGAGGCCGACGAGATCAACGGCCGCTTCGTCACGCTCCTGCAGGCGGGCGAGCCCGCCGACGGCCAGGCCGCCCGGGACGTGGCCGAGGAGCACCGGCAGCACATCAGCCGCGGTTCTACGACTGCTCGCCGCAGATGCACGCCGGCTGGGGCGGATGTACGTCGAGGACCCGCGCTTCACGGCGACCTACGAGGACGCTCGCCCCCGGCCTGGCCCGCTACGTCTCGGTGGCGGTGCAGGCCAACGCCGCGGCCCGGGACCGAGCCTGACGAGGCACCGACGGGGACCGGGGGCGGTCCGTGACCTGGACGCGTCGTCCGGGTCACGGACGCTCTCGTACCCTCGTGCCATGCCCGTCGACCCGTGGGGGTTCACCAAGACACCCCGCCAGGACATGCCCAAGCGGCCTGTCGAGCTGCGGCTGCGCGACTTCGACCCGGTGTACGCGCGCCAGCAGGAGGACGTCGTCCGCCAGCAGGCCTCGCGCTGCATGGGGTGCGGGGTGCCGTTCTGCCACCAGGGCTGCCCGCTGGGCAACCTGATCCCCGAGTGGAACGAGCTGGTGCTCGACGCGGACTGGAAGCGGGCCATCGACCGCCTGCACGCCACCAACAACTTCCCGGAGTTCACCGGCTGGCTGTGCCCGGCGCCCTGCGAGGCGGCCTGCGTGCTGGCGATCAGCGACGACCCGGTGTCGATCAAGCAGATCGAGCTGTCGATCATCGACAAGGCGTGGGACTCCGGCTGGGTGGTGCCGCTCCCGCCGGAGCGGATGACCTCCCACACCGCGGCGGTCGTCGGGTCGGGCCCGGCCGGCCTGGCCGCCGCGCAGCAGCTGACCCGGGTGGGCTGGACGGTCGTGGTGTACGAGCGCTCCGACGAGGTGGGTGGCCTGCTCCGCTACGGCATCCCGGACTTCAAGATGCCCAAGCGGGCCATCGACCGCCGGGTCGAGCAGATGACGGCCGAGGGCACACGGTTCGTCACCGGGGTCGAGGTGGGGTCCGACGCCATGCCCGTCGAGCGGCTGCGACGGCAGTTCGACGCGGTCGTCCTGGCTGTGGGGGCGCTGAAGCCCCGCGACCTGCCCGTGGCCGGCCGTGACCTCGACGGCGTCGTCCAGGCGATGGACTACCTGCCGGAGGCCAACCGCTACGTGGCGGGCAAGGCCGAGCAGGTCCTCGTGTCGGCGCAGGGCAAGCACGTGGTGGTCATCGGCGGCGGGGACACCGCGGCGGACTGCCTCGGCACGGCCAACCGGCAGGGTGCGGCGTCGGTGACGGTGCTGGACCACAACCCGACCCCGCCCCCGGTCCGGGACCCTGTCGCCAACCCGTGGCCGCAGTGGACCCGGGTGCACCGCAAGAGCCCCGCGCACGAGGAGGGCGTTGTCGAGTCCTGGGCGACGCAGACCGTGTGCTTCGTGGGCGACGAGGAGGGGCGGGTCACCCACGTGCGGGTGCGCACGGTGGAGCGGACGTTCGACGAGGACGGCATCCGGTCCTTCACCCCCGTCGAGGGCTCGGAGCGCGACCTGCCCGCCGACCTCGTCCTGCTCGCCGCCGGGTTCGTCGGCACCGGTGCCGACGACGTGCTCGGGGCGGCGGGCGTGGGGGTCGCCGGCGAGCGCGGCACGGTCGAGGTCGACGGTCGCTGGGCGACGAGCTCCGACGGGGTCTTCGCGTGCGGCGACGCCACCCGGGGTGCCAGCCTGGTCGTCTGGGCGATCGCAGACGGTCGTGCGTGCGCGGCGGCCGTGGACGCCGCGGTCCGTGGCAGCACCCGGCTGCCGGCCCCGGTGGGCCCGCGCGACCGCTCGCTGTGAGCGCCGGCCCGGCGGCGGGACCGGCGGAGCACCGCGCGCTCGCCGGTCTGCTGCTGGTCTCCGGCGCCGGCCACCTGCTACGTCCCCGCGTGTTCGACTCGATCGTGCCGCGGTGGCTGCCGCCGTCGCGCCGGTTCTGGACCGTGGCCAGCGGCCTGGCCGAGCTCGGCATCGGCCTGCTGCTCACCCGGGCCGAGACCCGGCGGGCGGGGGGCCTCGCCGCGGCGGGCCTCTTCGTCGCGGTGTTCCCGGCGAACGTGTGGATGGTGTGGCTGTGGCGGCGCGAGCCGCCGCTCCGGCTCGCCGCCGCGGTGGCCCGGCTGCCGCTGCAGCTGCCGCTCGTGGCCTGGGCGCTACGCGTCGCCCGCGCGCCCGTCCCACGCGGCTGAGCGTCGAGCCCGCGCCAGGACCACGACCCCGACCACCGGCGCGAGGACCGCCACCGCCAGGGCCCCCGACAGCCCCAGCAGGTCGCCCAGGCCGCCCACCACCGCGGAGCCGAGCCCCGCGCCGATGAAGAAGGTCAGGGTGAACAGCCCCAGCGCGGCGCCCCGCAGCCGGTCCGGCACGGCCGCGGCCACCGCCCCGACGAGGGACGGCTGGGCCAGCGCGTACCCGGTGCTCATGCCGACGAAGCCGAGCCCCGCCAGCCACGGGGAGAGCACCACCCCGGCCGAGACCAGCGCCCCCACCGCCGACAGGCCGAGCCCCAGCATGGCCGTGCCTCGCCGCCCCAGCCGGGCCAGGACCGGGGCGGAGTTGAACGACACGAGCGCCCCCGTCAGGGCGCCCGGCAGCAGGAGCAGCCCGTTCTGGAAGGGGTCCCAGCCCTGCTGCGCCAGCGCCAGCGGCACGGCGACCAGCCCCGCGAAGTAGACCACCGGCATGCCGGCCCCGGCCACGCCCGCGCGGACCACCGCCTGGTCGCGGACCACCTCGGCCGGCACGAAGCCGTCCGGGTGGCCGCGCACCCAGACGACCAGGCCGACGAGCAGCGGGAGCGCCAGCACCCCGGTCACCCAGGTCACGGGGCCGGGGTCCCCCACGGTCTGCACCAGGCCCAGCAGCACGGCCGCCGTCCCGGCCACCAGCGCGGCACCGATGGCGTCGAAGCGCCCGCCGGTCCCACGCGCGGGGGCCAGGCGGGCCGCGAACGGCAGGAGCAGCAGGACGAGCAGGGGCAGCAGGAACGGCCCGCGCCAGCCCACCACCACGCCCAGGGCGCCGCCGATCAGCGGCCCGGCGGAGGTGAGCACGAGGACGACGGAGTTGGTGCGGCCGAGGGCGACGGCACGGTCCCGACCGCCGTACCGGGCCGACAGCACCGTCGTGGTGAGGACGGGGATGGCCCCGGCGCCGAGCCCCTGCAGCAGCCGGCCGAGGACGAGGACCACGAAGTCGGGTGCGGCTGCCGAGACCGCCGCCCCGACGGCGAGCATGGCCCCGCCCACCAGGAAGGGCGTCCGCGGCCCGACGGAGTCCGCGACCCGCCCGAACACCGCGGTCGACGCCGCGAAGGCCAGGGCGAACGCGGTGAGCACCCACGCTGCGCCCGCGGTCCCCAGCCCCAGGTCGGCGGACAGCGGTCCGATGACGACGCTGGTGGCCGAGGTCCCCATGGACGCCAGGCCCCAGAGGACGCCCAGGAGCACGGCCGCCCGGGTGGGGGACCAGCCCGGGCCGGCGGCGGTGTCCCGCTCGGTCGTGACCGGCGGGCCGGGCGTCACGGGAGGGCCGGAGACACCCGTCGCGGACCCGTCCCTGCTCCTCATGCGCTGATCCTCACCTCTGAGCGGCCTGCCGGCGCGCCGGTCGACGCACGGCCCGGGAGCGAGCAACCCCGGAGGGGCCCGCCGCACTCCCGACGGCGTGGGCCTCAGGTCCGGGAGGGTGGACCGGCGCCCGCGATGCGCCATGCTCGCCGCATGGCTGACTCGACCTCTTGCCGTCCCGTGGCCGTCGTCGTCGGGGCCGGGCCGGGGCTCGGCCTGGCGGCGGCGCGCGCGTTCGCCGGCGCGGGGCACGACGTGGCGCTGGTGGGTCGCCGCGAGAGCACGCTCGTCGAGCTGGCGGCGACGGTCGAGGCGGACGGGCACGGCGTGGACGTCGGGTGGGCCGCGGTGGACGTCGCGGACGCCGCCGCGCTCGGTGCGGCGCTGGAGCGGCTCGCCGCCCATGCCGGGCGCCTGGACGTCCTGCACCACAACGTGAGCGTGTTCCGCGCCGGACGCCTGGGCGAGGTCGGGGCCGCGGACCTGCTCGCCGACCTGGCCGTGGGCGCCGCCAGCCTGCTCTGCGCGGTCGACGCGGCCCGCCCGTGGCTCCGGGCGGTCGGTGGGACGGTGCTGCTGACCGGCAGCGGCGTCGCGGACGCGCCCAGCCCCGCCGCGCTCACGCTCGGTGCCCAGAAGGCGGCCGTGCGGGCCCTGCTGCTCGGGATGGCCCCCGACCTGGCCGCGGAGGGGGTCCACGCGGCGACGCTGACCGTGCGTGGGGTGCTGTCACCCGGGACGGCCTTCGACCCCGACCTGGTGGCGGCACGGCTGGTCGCGCTGGCGGCGGAGCGCAACGGCCCGCCGGGGTCGTGGACGGTGGCGCACGACTTCACCGGCTGACCGGCCTCTCAGGTGGCGAGGGTCGCGGCCCGTCCCCGACGGCGTCGTCGGGAACGGGCCGCCGTCCGCAGCACGGTCACCACGAGGACGACCAGGAGGACCAGCACGAGGACCGGCAGGAGGAGCGCGGCCACGGAGAGCCCGACCGCCAGCGCGTCCTCGGCGGTGGAGGCGACCGGCGCGCCGAGCCCTGCGGTCGCGGTGTTGACGACCGCGCGGGAGCCGGACTTGAGCAGGTGGACGAGGAAGGCGGTGCCCGCGCCGAGGACCACCGGCACCCAGTCGCCGGAGGACACCCACGCCGCCGGGTCCTGCACCAGCGACGCCTGGTCCGTCCCGGCCCCCACCACCAGTCCGCCGGCCACCGGACGGACCGCCGTCTGCACCAGGTCGTTCACGTGGTCGAGGCCAGGGACCTTGTCCGCCGTCACCTCGACCACGAGCAGGACCACCAGCACCCCGATCGACCACGGGTCCTGCAGCCACGCCCACGCGCCCGGCAGCTGGACCAGGTCGGTCCACCGGGCCAGCAGCGCCAGCGCGAGCAGCGGCACGTAGGCGTTGAGCCCTGCCGCCGACGCCAGCCCCAGCCCCGTCAGCACCTCCACCGCCCCACGGTAGCCGGGCCGCGGCCACCGGTCCGGTGGACCCGCGAGATCGCATGGGTGACCGTGGCCAGCGGCCTGTCGCGGTCGTTCGGGCGGTCTCGGTCCCGCGCACGCAGCCACGGTGCCGCGCCCAGCGGGTCAGGTGGGTCAGGTGGGTCAGGTGGGTCAGGCGGCGCGTGGCGAGGCGGACGGGTCGGACCGGCGCGGCTCAGAGGCGGCCGGCGTCCACGACCCGACGGAGGAACTGCTGGGTGCGGGGCATGGTCGGCTCCCCGAGCACCTGCGCCGGTGGCCCCTCCTCGACCAGGCGGCCGCTGTCGAGGAAGCACACGTGGTCGGCCACCCGGCGGGCGAAGCCCATCTCGTGCGTGGCCATGAGGATCGTCGCGCCGCCCTCGGCGAGCTCGCGGACCAGCGCGAGCACCTCGCCCACCAGCTCGGGGTCCAACGCCGACGTCACCTCGTCCAGGAGCAGGACCCGCGGCTGGACCGCGACCGCCCGTGCGATGGCCGCCCGCTGCTGCTGGCCGCCGGACAGCCGGTCCGGGTAGGCGTCGGCCTTGTCGAGCAGGCCCACCCGGGCCAGCAGCTCCTCCGCGCGGGCGTCGGCCGCCTCGGCGGACACGCCGTGGACGACCCGGGGTGCCAGCGTGATGTTCTTCCGGACGGTCATGTGCGGGAACAGGTTGTACGCCTGGAACACCACCCCGAACCGGCTGCGGACCGCGTCGGCGTCGACGCCCGGGTCGGTGATGTCCTCGCCGTCCAGCAGCACCTGGCCGTCGGTCACCGGCTCCAGCAGCGAGGCGCACCGCAGCAGGGTCGACTTGCCCGAGCCGGAGGACCCGATGAGGGCGACCACCTCGTGCTCGCCGACCGTCACGTCGACGCCGTGCAGGACGGGGGTGTCGTCGTAGTGCTTGATGAGGCCCCGCACGTCCAGGACCACGTCCCGCCCACGGGTCGGTCCCTGAGGCAGCCACGACGGGTCCTGGTCGGCCCGGCGCGGGAGGTCGTCGTTCACAGCACGCCGCCGGCCTGCTCGCGCCGGGTGGCCCGGAGGGTGACCCAGTCCGCCAGGCGGGCGGTGGGCACCGAGAGCAGCACGAACAGCAGCGCCACCACCACGAAGGGCGTGTAGTTGAACTCCCGCAGCTGGGCGATCTGGGCGGCCCGCACCGCGTCGACCACCCCGAGCAGCGAGATGAGGCCCACGTCCTTCTGCATCGCGACGAAGTCGTTGAGCAGCGGCGGCATCACCCGTCGGACCGCCTGCGGCAGCACGACCAGCCGCATCGACTGGGGGTAGCTGAGACCCAGCGAGCGGGCGCCGAGGCGTTGGGAGGGGTGCACCGTCTCGATGCCGGCGCGGAAGACCTCGGACACGTACGCCGAGTACGTGAGCACGATCGCCACCGTGCCCAGCAGCACCGCGCTGATCCGGCCGTCGGTGAACCGGAGCGCCGGCACGCCGTAGCCGATGATGTACAGCAGGACGATGAGCGGGACCCCGCGGAACAGGTCGACGTACCCGGTCGCCAGCAGCCTCACAGGCAGCCAGACCGGCCCCCGCAGCGTGCGCAGCAGCGCGACGACCAGGGCGAGCAGGACCGTGAGCACCGCGGCGACCGCGAGCACGCGGACGTTGAGCCACAGACCCCGGAGGATGTCGGGCAGGTACGTGACGGCGACGTCGGGGTCCAGGAACGAGGCCTGCACCCGCGGCCAGCCGGGGGCGTTGTCGACCGCCACCAGCAGCACGACGGCGAACACCACGGTGCTCAGCAGGGCGGTGACGGTGGACCGCGCTGCCCGGCGGCCGCGCTGCGCCCGCCGTCGCAGCTCCAGCGGGGACGGCCGGAACCCGGCCGTCCCCCTGGCCGGGCCGCTCACGACAGCTCGGGCGCTCCGGCCACGTCGGCGAGCCACTCCTCCTGCAGCGCGTCGAGGGTGCCGTCGGCCGCCAGGGAGTCCACGGCCCGGCTGACGCAGTCGGTCAACGGGCTGCCGAGGTCGAGGACCATGCCGAACTGCTCGGCGTCCTCGCCCGTCAGGGGCAGCTGGCCGACGATGACGCCCCCCTCGAGCTGCACGGCCGTGGCGAAGAACGCCGAGGGCAGGTCGAGCACGATGGCGTCCACCTGACCGTTGGCCAGGGCGTTGACGGCGTCCTCGTTGCTGCCGAACACCTGCGGCTGCATGGTCGGGCCCACCGCCTCGACCACCGCGTCCAGGCTCGTCGTCCCCACCTGGGCGCCGAACAGCAGCTCGCCCATCTCCGCCAGCGACGTCATGCCGTCGGCGAGGCTGCCCTCGACCGTGACGACCGCCTGCCGGACGTCGTAGTAGGGGCTGGAGAAGTCGACGGCCTGCCGGCGCTCGTCGGTGATCGAGAACTGGTTGACGGCGACGTCGAAGTCCTTGGGGCCCGGCGCGATCGCGGCGTCGAACGGCACCCGGACCCATTCCACGTCGCCCTGGTCGTAGCCGAGGGTGTCGGCCACCGCGTAGGCCACCGCGGCCTCGTAGCCCTGCCCGGTGGTGGGGTCGTCGTCGACCACCCACGGCTCGAACGCAGGCTCGGAGGTCGCGACGGTGAGCACCCCCTGCGACAGCGTCTGCAGCGAGGCCGGGTCGCAGCCGGGGAGCCCGCCGCCGGTCGGCTCGCCGGTGACCTCGGCCGTCGGGGCCACGGTGGGCTCGCCGGTCGCGGCGCCGGTGGCGTCACCGGTGGCGGGCAGGGTGGGCTCAGGGGCGGCCACCTGCTCGCCACCGCCGCAGGCGGACAGGGCCAGCAGCAGCGGGCCGACGGCGATGACGGGCAGGGGTGAGCGGCTCACGGGCGGTCCTCCGGGCGGGGCGGGAGCGGGTCGGCGCCGGTTGCGCCGAGCGGGCCCATGGTGGCAGGTCGGCACCGGTATGGTCGGGAACCGCTCGTCCATGCGGCGTCGTCGACGACGCCTCGACGGAGGTGAGGACGCGGTGGCCCACTACCGCACCATGGGGGACGTGCCGCGCAAGCGGCACACGCAGCACCGGGACCCGGAGGGACGGCTCTACCACGAGGAGCTGATGGGGGAGGAGGGGTTCTCCTCGGACTCCTCGCTGCTCTACCACGTGGGTGTGCCGTCGGCGCTGGTCGACGCCCGGCCCTGGCAGCTGCCGGACCAGACGACCACGCCCAACCTGCCCCTGGTGCCGCGGCACCTGCGGCTGCACGACCTGTTCGACCCCGCTGCCGTCGGCGACGTCGACGTGGTCCGCGGTCGCCGGCTGGTGCTCGGCAACGCCGACGTCCGGATCAGCTACGTCGTGGCCGGCGCGGACTCCCCGCTGTACCGCAACGCCGTCGGCGACGAGTGCGTGTTCCTCGAGCGGGGGGCCGCCCGGGTGGAGACCGTGTTCGGCCACCTGGACGCGCGCGAGGGCGACTTCGTGCTGCTGCCCCGTGGGACCACGCACCGCTGGCTGCCGGTGGACGTGGCCACGAGCGGACCGCTGCGGGCCTACTGCATCGAGGCCAGCAGCCACGTCGCACCGCCCAAGCGCTACCTGAGCCGCTACGGCCAGCTGCTCGAGCACGCGCCGTACTGCGAGCGGGACCTGGTGGGGCCCGGCGCCCCGGAGGTCCGCGACGACAGCGACGTCGAGGTCTACGTCAAGCACCGCGGCTCGGGCCCGGGCGGGCTCGCGGGAACCGTGCACGTCACCCCGGCGCACCCGTTCGACGTGGTGGGCTGGGACGGCTGCCTCTACCCGTACACCTTCAACGTGGCCGACTTCGAGCCGATCACCGGACGGGTCCACCAACCGCCGCCGGTGCACCAGGTCTTCGAGGGGTGGAACTTCGTGGTGTGCACCTTCGTCCCTCGTAAGGTGGACTACCACCCCCTCGCGGTACCCGTGCCGTACTACCACTCGAACGTGGACTCCGACGAGATCATGTTCTACGTGGACGGCGACTACGAGGCCCGCAAGGGCTCGGGCGTGGGCAGGGGGTCGGTGACGGTGCACCCCGGCGGCCACAGCCACGGCCCCCAGCCGGCGGCGATCGAGGCGTCCCTCGGCGCCGAGCGCTTCGACGAGCTGGCCGTCATGGTCGACACGTTCCGCCCGCTCGAACTCGGTGAGGCCGCGCTGGCCAGCGACGACGGCGTGTACGCCTGGACCTGGTCCGGGCGGGGGCCGCAGCGGTGACGGCGCTGGCCCCCCCTGGCTCCGACCTGCCCTCCGGTCGCCTCGACGCGGGTCCGTCTGCCCCGCGGCCCAGCCGTCCGTGGTCGTGGGGGTGCCCCCTGTCCTCCTCCGGGGGCTGCTCGACGACGCCGCGACGTTCCCCCCGGGGAGCGCCGCGGTCGACGACGCGCTGCAGGCGCGGGAGATGTACGCCTCGGCCTGGTTCGCCGAGCTCCTCGGTGCCGTCGTGCTCCGGGCCGACCGGGTGCCCGCCCTGCTCGACGCGCTGGTGAGGACCGGGGTCGCCGAACGGGCCGCCGGGCCCCTCGCGGTCACGGTCACGGTCCCCGACGGGCTGTCGGGGGTCGCCGACGCGGTCGGCGTCGCCCGGCACCCGCTGCTGCGGCCGGTGTCCTTCGAGGTGCCGCTGGGGGCTGTGACGGCCGACGCCGAGGTGCTGCGCACGGTGCGGATGCAGGTCCCCGCGGCGTGCGCGCTGTACGTGGAGCTGTCCGGCAGCCTCGACGCGGCCGACGCGCTGCCCGAGCTCGCCCGCGCCGGGGTCCGGGCCAAGCTGCGCACCGGCGGGACGTCGGCCTCCGCGTTCCCCCCGGTGGAGCCGGTGGCCCGCTTCGTCCACGCCGCCGTGGCGGCCCGGGTGCCGTTCAAGGCCACGGCAGGGCTGCACAACGCGCTGCGGCACCGAGACGAGGACACCGGGTTCCTGCACCACGGCTTCCTCAACCTGCTGGCTGCGACGGCGGCGGCCATCGACGGGGCCGACCTGGGCGGCGTCGGCCGGCTCGTCGGTGCCACCGAGCCCGAGCCGCTGCTGGACCTGCTGGGCGGTCTCGACCCGGCAGGGGCCGCAGCGGTCAGGCGTGCCTTCGTCGGGCTGGGGACGTGCTCCACCGTCGAGCCCGTCGAGGACCTGGCGGGGCTGGGCCTGCTGGCCCGCCCGGGCCCCGAGGCGTGAGCCAGGACGCGTTCGGCCCGCAGACCCAGGCGCACGGCGTCTTCTCCCGCCCCGGCCAGGAGCCCCGGGTCGGAGTCCGGCTCGGGGACGCGGTGCTCGACGTCGCGGCCGCCGCCCGCCGGGCCGGCCTGGACCTGGCCGACGCGCTCGCCGAGCCGGCGCTCAACGCCTTCATGGCGCTCGGGCCCGGGGCGTGGGCCGAGGAGCGTGCCTGGCTGGACGACCTGCTGCCCCGCCTCCTGGAACCGCAGGACGGGGTGCGGCCCCGCGCCGACGGTCACGGTGCGGTGCCGCACGACCTGCTGGTGCCGTCGGGCGACGTCACGCTGCACCTGCCGTTCGTGGTGGCCGACTACGTCGACTTCTACGCCAGCAGGCACCACGCCGCCAACCTCGGGGCGATGTTCCGGCCGGGGCAGCCGGCCCTCACGCCCAACTGGACGCACCTGCCCATCGGGTACCACGGCCGCGCCGGGACGGTGGTGGTGACCGGCACCGACGTGCGCCGGCCCGTGGGCCAGGTGCGCCCGCCAGGCAGCGAGACGCCCGAGGTCGTCCCGTCCCGCCGGCTCGACATCGAGGCCGAGGTCGGGTTCGTCGTGGGTGCCGGGTCGGCGCTGGGCGAGCCGGTGGCGGTCCACGCGTTCGCCGACCACGTGTTCGGGGTCTGCCTCGTGAACGACTGGTCGGCCCGCGACCTGCAGGCGTGGGAGTACGTCCCGCTCGGGCCCGTTCCTCGGCAAGTCCTTCGCCACGAGCGTGTCGGCCTGGGTGACGCCGCTGTCGTCGCTCGCGGCGGCACGCCGGCCGGCCCCGCCGCGCGAGCACCCGGTGCAGGACTACCTCGACGACTCGCGCCACCCGTGGGGCCTGGACCTCCGGCTGGACGTCGAGCTCAACGGCCACCTCGTGTCGTCGCCGCCGTTCGCCGGCATGTACTGGACTCCCGCGCAGCAGCTGGCGCACCTGACCGTCAACGGGGCGTCGCTGCGGACGGGTGACCTGTTCGCCTCGGGGACCGTGAGCGGTCCGGGCCGCGACGAGCGCGGCTCGCTGATCGAGATGTGCTGGAACGGCGAGGAGCCGCTCCGGCTGCCCGACGGCAGCTCACGGACGTTCCTGCTCGACGGTGACGAGGTGGTCCTCACGGCGTGGGCGCCGGGTCCGGGAGGCGGTCGCGTGGGGCTGGGCGAGGTCCGGGGGCGCGTCGTCCCACCGGGGGGGTAGGCCTGCCCACGCGCGGGCACGGGCGCCGGGGGCGTGCAGGTGTATCGCCGCGGGCGACGGCGCCTCCTGGTCATCGGACGGTCCCGACCGGGGCCGCTCACCTGCAGCCCGGAGGCACGCACATGGCCAGCACCCCGCTCCTGGAGATCCTCACCCGGCTCTCGCCCGAGGCCTGGGACGCCGTCGTCCCCAAGCACCGTGCCCGAGGGGTCACGGCGCGGGACGCCGTCGCGGGCGTCACCGACACCGTGGACGCCGTGTCGCTCAACCCGCAGCCGCTGCCGCCGAAGGAGCAGTTCGTGGTGGCCTCGGCGAACCTGGCCCACGACATCGGCCGGATCGCGGTCGAGAAGGACCTCACCGGTGGTGGGGGCGCCGCGCTGGTGAGTGAGATCGTCGACGACTGGTGCGGCACCGGCTGGCCCCGCCGCTGGCCGTTCCCGTTCCCGTTCCCCGGGCCAGACCCGCGGGACGGCCTGGACCTGGCGGCCGGTCAGCTGGCGGGAGCGGTCGTCCTGGCCGGCCTGGGACGGCGGATGCCGGACGCCGACCTCGGGGCTGCCTTCACCGAGGGCGCCGACCGGCTCGCCGAGGCGGCCATGCAGGGCTGAGCCGGCCGCCGCGTCTGCGGTTGCGGCCCGGCACGAGAGCCCCGAGCCTTGCCGGGTGCTGCCGCTGTCGAACATCGTGCCGCTGTCCGACGACGGCTGGCTCGCCGTGCTGTGGGCCACCGTGGCGGCGTCCGTCGTCTGGATCGTCGCCGTCGTGCTCGTGAGCCGGCACCGCTGGGTCACCGGCCCGGGGCAGGGCGTCCAGCGCAGGCCGCCCAAGGAGCCGGGGACCGCGAAGCTCCTCGGTGCCCGGACCGTCCTCGTCGTGGCGGTGGGCCTGGCGGTGGTCGTGCTCATCGTGTTCCTGGTCGGACGCGTAGGCGACCTGCTCGCCTGAGGGCCCCGGCGCGGTCCAGCTCCCAGCGCCACCGTCGCCACGCCCGCACGCCGCGCCGCCGGCGCCACGCGGTGAACATCCGGAGCAGCTGCGGGTCCGGCGCCGTCTCCTCGGCGGCGGGGTGCAGCCCCCCCAGCAGGGCCACGACGCCGTCCAGCGGCTCCTGCCCCGTCGGGTCGACGGGGGCGGCACCGAGCCACCTGGCGATGCTCCCCAGCAGGCTCGAGCGTCCTCGGTGCAGCAGCAGGTCGCCCTGCTCGGCGGTCAGGCCGAGGGTGTCGAGGACCTCCCGCCACGACCAGCCCTCGACGTCGCGGAGCCACAGCACCTCGCGCTCCGGAAGCGGCAGCGCGGCGAGGGCACCCTCGAACGCGACCCAGCTGTCTGCCGTCCACCGGCTCGACCACCGCAGGGTCGCCCAGGGCACCGGGGTCGCCGGGGTCGCCGGGGTCCGCCCGGTCGGTGCCGCCACCGGGGTCGACGGGGTCGACGGGGCTGGCGGGTGGGTCGGTGCGGGTGCGGCCGGGCTCAGGCGTGCGGCCCGCCCGTAGGTCACGAGGATGCCGGTCAGCCAGGCGCGCAGGGTCGTGTGCCAGGTGAACATGTCGAGCCCCGGGAGCGCGACGGCCCACGCCTGACGCACCAGCCGGGGGCTCGCCTCCTCGGGGACGTAGAGGCGGGACAGGCGCTGCATGGTGGGACCCTCGGCGCGCAGCAGCTCCTCGAAGGCCTGCGTGCTGCCGAGCCTCAGGCCCTCGAACAGGACCCCCTCGTCCGCCATCGCCCGAGGGTAGGACCCCGGGGGCTGGACCATCACCCGGTCACCGACGTCGCTGCGACCCTCGGCCACCAGCCGAGGAGCCCGGTGCGGGGGCGGTGGGTGGTCGGGTTCGTGATGACCGCGGCGGGCTACGCGCGGGGGCGTCTCAGCCGCGACGGCCGAGCGCAGCGGTGCCGAGGCGCCCGGTCCTCAGTGCCACAGCCGCACCTTCTTGTCGGTGGCGCTGCTGGCCAGCAGCTTCCCGTCCGGGGAGAACGCCACCGACAGCACCCACCCCTGGTGCCCCGTGAGGGTGTGGAGCAGCTGACCGTCCGCCAGGTCCCACAGCCGGATCCTGCGGTCGTCACCGGCGGCGGCCAGGACGGGCAGGGTCGGGTGGAAGGCGACGGCGCGGATGAAGTCGCTGCTGCCGGCCAGCACCCTGACGGGGCTGCCGTCCACCGTGCTCCACAGCCGCACGGTGTGGTCCCCCGACCCCGTCGCGACCAGCGAGCCGTCGGGGGAGAAGGCCACCGCGTACACGAAGTTGGTGTGGCCGACGAGGCAGGGGCGGTCCTGCCCGGTCGTCGCGTCCGTAACCATCACCTTCCGGCCCCACACCCCCACGCTGGCGACCAGGTCCCCCCGGGGCGAGCACGCGAGCCGCAGCACGCCACCGAAGGAGCCATGGCTGTAGAGCTCGCGCGACTGACCGGTGCCCATGTCCCACGAGGTCACCACCCCGTCCCCGCCACCGCCGACGAGCCGCGCACCGTCCGGCGAGAACGCCACGGCCCTGGTCGCCCCCTTCGCGGCCAAGGTGGTGAGCTGCTGCCGCGAGCGCGCGTCCCAGACGAGGAGCGACCCGTCCGCGCCGCAGGTGACCAGCTGCCGACCGTCGGGCGAGAGGCACATGTCGGCGATGGACGACGCCTTCGGCAGCGTCAGGAGCCCGGCGGCGGTCGCTGTCGCGACGTCCCACACCCGGACGTGGCCGTCGTCGCCGCAGCTCATGACCGTGCCCCCGTCGGGCGTGAAGAGCACCCGGGTGACCTTGCTGTTGAGCAGCCGGACCCCCTGGTGGCCGGTGAGGACGGCGAGCTCTGTCGTGGGCAGGGCGCGGGCCGGCGCGTCGAGCGGGGCCTGCCCGCTGCCGGCCGGTGCCTGCTCGATGACGGCGGGCACCTGTCCGGTGGCCGTCGGCTGCTGTCCGGTCACGACCGGTGCCGGTGGCCGTGGGGCCGCCAGGGTCTCCGCCACGGCGGGGACGGGCTCCGGTGCCACGGCGGGGGTCGGGTCGGCGGGGGTCGGGTCGGCGGGGGCCGGGTCGGCGGGGGCCGGGTCGGCGGGGGGCGGGTCGGTGGGGGTCGGGCGCCGCGGTGGCTCGAGGGAGGCCGTGTGCGCCTGGCCGAGGAGCGTGGCCGCCACCCGGGCCACCCGCGGGATGTCCTCGGCGGCCGTGCGGGTCAGCAGCGACAGGGCCGCCACGGACCGGGGCGCGTCGTCACCCTCGAGCCACGACCCGAGCTCCTGGACCGCCCCGATGCGGACCTGCGGGTGGGGGCTCTCCAGGGCTGCGCGGAGCGTGTCGGGCAGGGGGGCAGGTACCACCGGGCGCCCGGCCGGGCTGCGGGCGATGACGATGTGCCCCACGCCGCCGCTGAGGCTGCGTTGCGGGGTCTGGCCGACGCCGCGGGCCCGCACCAGCTCGAAGGCGTGGCCGTAGAGCTCGTCGACGGTGATGAGCCCGTCCCCGTCGGTGTCCGCGCCGCCGCCGCGCAGCCCCTCGAGCAGCGCCGAGGTGAACACCGACCCCGGCTGCGTCGCCCCCTCGTGCGCCACGCCGTCGGCGGTGGACTCGAAGGAGTACTCGGTGGCGCTGGAGGCGGTGAGCGTGGCCTGGCCACGCCCCGAGTGCTCCATGAGCGTCGACAGGCCGACGTCCTCGGCCCCCTTGGCGCCGCGGCCGAACCCTCCGCTGAAGCAGCAGTCGAGGATGACGACCTGGCGGCGGGCACGGCACTCGGTGAGCCGGTCCTGCACCCACTCCGCTGCGACGCCCGTGGAGGCCAGGCGTGACTTGTGCGTGTCGGTCGCCGCGAAGTGCAGGCGTCGTCGGGAGTCGGTGACGCCGTGGCAGGAGATGTAGAACAGCGCCGTGTCGCCGGGGGAGCGCTCGGCGGTGAACTCCTCGATCGCGACCCTCACGTCCTGCGCGCAGGCGTCCTCCAGCCGGGTGACCGCGAAGCCGCCGATCTCGGGGTCCTCGAGCACAGCGGCCAGCTCTGCGGCGTCGGTGGCCGGTGCACGCAGCTGGTCCAGCGACGGGTCGGTGTACCGGCTGGTCGCGACCACCAGGGCGTGCCGCGGCCCCTCGGGGAGGTCAGGCGACGGGAGCCTGACGGGCGAGCCACTCATCGATGAGCCTCCGTTGCTCTGCTCGGCTGACGCCTGCCACCTTCAGGGTGTCCTGCCCCAGGCTGATCTCGACCGTCCGGCCCTGCAGTCCCGCCCACGCCGCGACCCGTTCCACGACCGCCTTGGCGGCCGTCGGGCCCAGCGTCACGGCGAGCCACCCCGCGACCGCGGCCACCCCCTTCGCGCCGTCGGGGGCGTCGTCCTCGGTGAGCGCGACCGCCCGTTGCACGTCGAGCTCCAGCAGGGCCTCGCGCAGGTCGCTGACCAGCTCTGCGAGCTCCTCGTCGTCCACGTCGCCGGCCGCGGAGACGTGCACGAGGACGTCACCGTCGTGCGCGCCCGCCGCGTCGTGGTCGGCCGGATGTTCCCCCATCAGCCCTCCAGGTGGGTGCGAGCCGGTCGTGACGGGCGCGACGGGTCTCGAGAACCAGGAGCATCCTGCCCGGTGGGTGATACGGAGCAACAGCCCCTCGCAGGGGCGGTGCCGGTCAGCCGATGACGGTGACCGAGTAGCCGCCCGAGTCCTCGGTGTCCGGGTCGGTGAGCGAGAACCGCAGCAGGTGCGCGGAGGGGCCACCCCCGGCGAGCGCCTGGGCCAGGGGCCCGGCCTCCAGCACGTCGAGGTCCCACAGCCGGCTCATCCCCTCCAGGAGGGCCTCGCCGGGATCGCCGGCGGACAGCACGCCCAGCTGCTCGGCCCGGTCCGTCCCGAGCTGCTCGACGATCCGCCGGGTCCCGAGGGGCTGGGCGAAGGGGTGGTCGGCATCCTCCTCCCGCTCCTCCCGGTCCGGCTCCACCAGGCCGAGCTCCACCGCAAGGTCCCACACCCGGGCGCTGTCGGCGACCAGCCAGCCGTCGTCGGTGAGGAACATGGTCAGCAGGTGCACCTCGGTGCCCGTCCGCACGCCCCGGCGCAGCTGCCTGGGCGACGGCGCCCGCAGCTCGGCAGCCGTCCCGAACTCCGTCTCGGTGTCCGCGAGCAGGGCCTGCAGCAGCGGGGTGACCGCTGCGCCGCCGTGCCGGAGCTCCAGGGTGGCGCGCTCGGTGACCATCCCGCCCAGGGTGAGCAGCAGCGTCTTGACGTCGTCACCGCCTGCCAGGACGGTCAGGTTGCGCTGACCCACGTGCCGGTCCTGGTTGGCGTCCAGCGCGCCGTCCCACTCGTCCAGCGGGCAGCTCGCGCTCGCCAGCAGGCACTCGTGGCCGGTCAGCGCGCGGGGGATCTCCCACGGCTCGTCGAGCTCGACGACCTGCACGGCACCCGGTCTGGTGCGGTCCTCCAGCTGCGGGACCACCGTCATGCCGATGGGCTGGGGCTGGTAGGCCGGGTTGCTCGGGTCCCCGCCGAAGAAGCCGGGGTCGACGTACCAGGCCCGTACGTGCACACCGACCGCGGCCAGCAGCCCGAGGTTCCACACCCGGACGAAGACGCGGTACCGGCGCCCCGCGGTGGGGCTGACCACCAGGCGCGACGGCGAGAACGGCCCGGTGTACGCGGCGTCGATGAGCAGGATGTCCGGGGACTCCCAGCACGGGATGCTCGGCCAGGTCGGGCGGGCCCCGCGGTCGCCGGGGCTGTAGGCCCGGATCAGCAGGTAGGGGTGGACGTCCTCCCGGCGCGGTCGGTGCTCGCCGTCACCGAGCTGCCTGATGAGCTCCTCGGCCGCGTCCCTCACGTCGTCGCTCGGAGCCCAGTCCGGGTCGAGGTCGCCGCTCGGTGGCTCGGTGTGCCCGAACGAGCCGGGCGGGTCGTCGCCGCGCTGCTGGGTGTCCTCCTCGTCGGTGAGGACCGGGTTTTCGTCGTCGCGCTCGTCGCGCTCGTCGCGCCCGTCGCGCTCGTCTGGTCGCATGGCTCAGCCCTCCTCGCGGCGCAGGCGTTCGCGCCACTCCGGGTCGGTCACGGGTCGGTGCCGGTCCACGGGTTCGCACTGGTCCGGTCCGTCTCCGGGCAGGTAGTGCACGGAGAGGTCCTGGGTCTCCTCGTACCAGCGGCCGGGGTCGGAGGGGCAGTCGTGGTCGGCGTCGAAGAACTGGGGCGACGTGCACGGCAGCGGGTAGCCGTAGTCCTCGGGGCCGACGGGTCTGATCCTCGGGACGCAGGGGGTCTGGGTGCGGTCCCAGTCCCAGGTCCGCCAGGCGTACCCGCGGTCGGAGTCGAGGTTGAAGTCGGGGACGCCGAAGGCCGGTTTGCGGACCTCGCCCGCCATCCTGCCGACGAGGTACAGCCCGTAGTCGACGGGCCCGCCCAGGTGCTCGTCCGCGGGCAGCCGCACGTCGATGATCTTCTCCGTCTCGGCCGGCGAGCCCGCCTGCTCCAGGTCCTGCCGGGCACCGTCGTCGCCGACGGCCCCCGACAGCAGGACCGTCGAGCTCGACCCGACCACGTACGGCCCGGCGTGCGTCGCCGCGCCTTCCTGCGCCACGCCGTCACCGGCCTGGTTGGCGAGCGGGTACCGCCAGGGCGCGACCCACTCCGACGGCTTGAGCTCGTCGCCGGCCGCGTCGTCGGCGTAGCGCAGCGGCGACGTGAGCGTCAGCGCCCCGACCAGGTCGATGCGGCCGATCGACGACGGCAGGTCACGGACGATGCCGCGCGGGTAGGCCAGGTCCAGCCCGCGGGCATGGCTTGGCGTGAGGCGCCCGGAGGGCTCGGTGACCGGTGGTGGCGAGGTCGGCAGCCCGAACGGCGCGTCCAGGGCGGAGGCGATGTCGTAGTCGCCCTTGCGGCCGAGCGTCGTCAGGCCGGGGTTGACCTCGCCGGGCTTCGGCATCGCGAACCCCGACATGACCAGCGCGCGGCGGGCCAGCAGGTACAGGTTCCACGCGGGGACGATGACGGCCCAGTAGATGACCTGCCGGGCGGGGAACGTCGCGACGTCGAGGATGAGCCCCGGCAGGACGGTCGCCAGCCACACCACCACCTGCGCCAGGTAGACCGCCCACGCGAACAGGGCCAGCAGCAGGTCGAGCAGGGTGAAGGAGTCGTCGTCGTCGACGTCCGCACCGCGAGACGGGTCGTCGTCGATGCCGGACCCCCCGCCCCCGGGCGGGGTCGGGAACGAGTGGTCGGTGAACAGCGACGGCGGCGGCGGCAGGCGGAGGCTGATCGCGTCGCTGCTCGACATCTTGAGGTAGCGGTAGACGAGCTCCCACATCTCGTTCATGGCGTCGGCGTTCGGTCGCCCGTCGGGCCGGCCGGTGCCGGGGTCGGTGGCGGAGAACGCCGGGTCCTGCATGAGGATGTGGGGCCCGTCCGCGCCGTACACCGCCTGCATCGCGTCCAGCATCCCGGTCATCAGGTGGTCGGGCAGCGGGCCGGTGTCCAGGTCGAAGAAGGTGTGCCGGAACGCCGTGGCGGTGGGTCCGTCGCCGTTGTCGTAGGCCGGGAAACCGGTCCAGTAGTCGTAGGCCGGGGCGTCCGTGCGGCCGTTGTACGGGGCGTCGGCGCGGGTGCGGAACGCCAGCCGGAAGTGCAGGGCCGACGTGCCGTACTCGCCGTACAGCGTGCCGGGGTGGCGGGCGCCGTAGTTCTCGGAGTCCATGTGGTTCTCGACCAGGTGGTGGCGCTGCCAGTGGTCGCGGTAGGGGCCGCCGGACTTGGCGTTGGTGAAGGGGTGACCGGTCACGTCGGTCGCGCAGTGCGACATCCACCCGACGGCGAAGGCGACCCGGGCCTCGGCGTCCTGCCGCTGCTCGTCGGTGCCCGCCGCCGCGAGCGCCTGCTGCGCCTGCTGGAACAGCACGAACGGGAACTGGTAGGTGCGGCGGTAGTGGAACGTGTCCGACCAGTAGAAGGCGTCGTCGCCGAAGCCCTGCGGCACTCCCGAGGTGAGCACGCCGAACCAGTCGCCCATCTCGGCGAGCAGCCCCTTGAAGGCCGTGATGATCGCCGAGGTCAGGGAGTCGAGGACCTGTGCGAGCTGCGTCGACAGCCCGCCGGTGAGCTGGGAGGCCAGCTGGGCGTTGTTCGTGGAGATCGGGTCGATCCACTTCTCCCACTTGCTGACGAACTCCGCGTCCACCTCCTCCCACACGTCCAGCGCCCACTGCACGACCTGGCGGATGACCTGCCCGGTGGTGTCCTTGAAGTCGGGCAGCAGGTAGAACAGGTCCGGGCCGAGGGAGCCCAGCGCGAGGTAGTTGCGCCAGGTGTGGCAGTGCTCGCCGATCACCATGGCCTGGGCCGCGTCGACGGCGAAGCCGGGCGGGACGGTGCCGTCGCGCAGGCGGCGGGCGGTGTCGTGGGCGGCCTCGAGGTGGACGTACCAACCTGGCATGCGGGGCTCCTTGGCGGAGGGGACGGGGTGTGCCGTCGAGGCCAGGAGCGGGGTGCGTCGGCGGTGATACACGCCACCCGTGCCCGCGCACGATGGGCCCGTCGGCGTCGGCGTCGGAGCCGGCGCTGGGCAACGTGGCGATCCCGACCCGGCCGTCGCAGGCGCGGACGTGCGCCGTCGGTCCAGCGTGTCGGGGCTGATGCCCAGCTGCTCACCGATCCGCCTGCACGCCCCAGGCCTCCGTGGGTCGAGAGCCTCCATCGATCCCGGGGCGAGACAGGGCGCTATCGGAACGCGGCGTCCCGTCGTCCTCCGGTGGCGGCGAGCCAGACGCCGACGACCAGCACGGGGACCAGGAGCATGACCAGGTGCGAGCCCGCCGCGTCCGGGAAGCCGAAGGTGACGACGAGGTAGACGATGAAGGCGAGAGCCACTAGCGCGAATCCGATTTTGCGCCTGTTCCCCATGGGATCAGCCTCCCACCTGGTACCCACGGACGCTGCCGTCGCGGTGGCGCACGTGGTGCAGCGCGGTCGTCAGGCTGGTGGGCGAGTTCCTGACGACGAAGTACTGCTGGAACCCTTCCTTCGACGAGGCCCCGGTGGAAGAGGCTGTCGGCTTGCTGCTCAGCACAGTGACCGAGACGCCGACGGACCAGGAGCCCTCGGCGCGGCAGTGCACGAGCCTCTGCGGCTGCGGACCGGGTGCGGACCGAGGGCGGCGACACCCCGGGCACGAGCCTGTCCGCCTAGCGCCACCATGCCGCTGACCTGGACTTTCGTCCAGTGGCCCCGGCCAGATTCGAACTGGCGACACACGGTTTAGGAAACCGATGCTCTATCCCCTGAGCTACGGGGCCGTGGGCGTGCGTCGGGCGGCCCGACGCCGCCCGTGAGGACGGAACGACGAGAGGCTACCGGAGCGTCCCGACGCCCACGCGCCTCCCCAGCCGCTCCCGGCGACCCGGCCGGACCGACGTCGCCGAACCAGAGGCCCGTCGGTCGGCGACGCCCGTATCAGCCGCGCCCGCCGCTGCTCCTCCGTCCAGGACCAGCGGACCGAGGAGACAGCGATGCCCACCGACGACACCGACGCCACCGACCCCCGCCGCGACGCGTTCACCCGACGCCAGCCGTCGGCGGAGGAGCGGCTCACCATCCGCGCCGCCTCCCGCCAGCTCCCGGACCTCCGCAAGGTGCCGCCCACCCTCGACGTCGACGACCTCGACGAGCGCGAGGTCGAGCAGCTCAGCGAGGCCGACCTCAAGACGCTGGTGCAGGCCAAGGTGGAGGCCGCCACGCACTTCGTGGTCGGTCTGGCCACCCTCAAGGACCACGTCCTCGTGGCGAACGACCTGGTGCCGGAGGTCCGCCCGCTGCCCAAGCAGGTCCGCGGCGTGCTTCACCAGCCTGACGGCACCCCGGCCGACCGCATCGCGGTGCAGCCGTTCTCCACCTTCGGTGCCCCGTTGGCCAAGGCCGTCCTCACCGACTCGGCCGGGCTGTTCACCGCCCCCATCGGCACCGTCGACGACGCCACCCGCCAGCTGGTCCTCGGCGACGGCCTGCGGCTGCGGCTGACCGGGGCGGACGCCTCCACCCAGCTCACCGTGCCCGTCCCTGCCGTGGGTGGGGAGGCACTCGGGGTGCTGACCGCCCCGAGAGCCCTGGCTCCCCTGAGCGGCGGGGTCGTCGGCGCCCTGGTCGACATCGTCGACGGCCTGGAGGACCTCGCCGGGCGCACCGAGACCGCCGACGAGCGGCCCGTCGCCCGGGTCACCCTGGGCGAGGACGCCTGCGGCACGACGTTCGACGAGGACCGGGTGCTGCGCAGGTTCCCCTACCGGGTGCTCGTCCGGCTGGTGGAACCCCGGACCACCACGTCGTCGATCGCGCAGATCTTCGGCGGCCGCTTCTTCCAGCCGAGCTGGAGCAGGGGGCTCGCGGGCCGGCTCGACCTGCGCACCCGCATGGTCGACCGGGTCCCCGTCGACAAGCCCATCAGCGTCGACGGGTTCCGCGACAAGGTCGTCGGGGACGTCGGGGGAGTGGTCGGCCTCGAGCGGGAGGTGCCGATGGCCGGCACGCTCGGGCTCGGCTACGTGGTCAACCTCGCGCAGGTCTGGAAGCCGGGCGGGCACTCCCTCGGCAACCTGCTGTACTCCTTGCCGCTGGCGCCCGGGGAGCAGCAGCGGATCGCCATCAGCGAGCGCACCTCCACCGCCCGCGTCGCCGAGACGGAGTCCCTCGACGTGGGAGAGGCCGCGTCGGCCCGCACCCGGCAGGACTCCTCGACCAGCGCGGTCTTCGACTCCGCCTTCCGCGAGCACGTCCGGGCCGGGTCCACCTACGAGAACGAGGCCTCGTCCTCGAGCTGGGGCGTGGCCGGAGGGATCGGCGGTGTCCTGGGCGGGGCGATCGGCGCCCTGGTCGGCGGGGTCGGCGCCTCCGGTGGGCGGGGCAGCTCCAGCAGCAGCGGGTCCACGACCAGCTCGCTGGACGGCGCGCGCACCTTCACGTCCTCGGCCGCCGAGCAGCTCCACAGCTCCGTGGTGCGGGAGTCCTCCGCCCGGCGCCGGGCGCAGCGGACCGCCATCCGGCTCGCCACCACCAGCGACACCGAGCAGGTCACCACCAAGGTCATCACCAACCACAACCGGACCCGCGCGCTCACGCTGCAGTACTGGGAGGTGCTCCGGCACTTCCGCGTCACCGACGAGGTCGAGGGCGTCACCCTGACCTGCTTCGTGCCGCTCGACCTGGTCCGGTTCCTGCCGCCCGGGCAGCTCCTGCAGCTGGATGACGACGAGCTGACGGGCACCGTGGGCACGCGTGACGCCCTGGTCCAGCGCTACCGGCTGCTGCACCGCAACGCCGACGCGGTCCAGCCGTGGCTGCCGTCCCGGCACCGCGAGGGGCTGCGGGTCCTCGACGACTTCGTGGCCAACCCCCGCGCCACCGTCGAGCTGGACGCGCCCGCCTCCGACATCGTCGAGGTCCGCATCCGTGCCTCGTTCATGACCTTCGACGACGTGTGGGCGGTCGTCCGGCTGCGCGGTGGCCGGTCGCTGCCCCCGATCCGTCTGGACGGGCCCCGCAGCGGCGCGGCGGCCAAGCAGTTCGGGAGCCGGGCCGCCGCCCTGGCGCACCTGGTCGACGAGCGCCGCAGCGCCGCCCACCTGCACACCGGGCTGCTCGCGCTGCCCCAGGACGTGGACCCCAGCGAGATCATCGGCCTGGAGGTCCAGCGCCGGATCACGGGCACGACCATCGAGCTGGACCCCGCCAAGAGCCCGTTCGGTGCGCTCGCCGAGCTCCTCAAGAACCCGCTCTTCTCGGGCCTGACCTCGCTGCCGGAGGTGTCCGACCTGATGGGCGGCGTCCGGCTCAGCGCCCGCCAGCTGGAGGATCTGCTCGACGGCCCGGTGGTCCGGGAGCTGTCGGTGCTCGTCGCCGGGGTGGAGCGCGTCTCGGGTTCACTCGTGGGCCAGACGCTCGCGCAGTCGGGGACGCCGGTCGCGCTCACCGAGGCCCAGCCCGTCCTCCACTACCGCGACGTCCTCAAGATCGAGCGCACCCTGCAGCACGTGGTCCGCAACACCATGACGTACTCCAAGGCCGTGTGGGCGTCGATGACCCCGGAGGAGCGGGCGGTCCTGCTCGAGGGGTTCACCATCGGCCTGCCGCCGGACGGCCTGGACCCCGACGACTTCGACGACCCCAGCCAGCACGTGCCGCTGCTCAGCTGCGTGGCCAACCAGGTCCTCGGCTTCTACGGCAACTCGATGATCCTGCCGTTCTCGATCCCGGCGGCCCTGGCCGTCGCGCTGGCGGGCCAGCCCGACGACGGCGAGCGGCCGCCGCTCACCACGGGCCGGGTGCAGGACGCGCTGTCCGCGTTCCACCGCACGGCGTTCTCGCCGCCCGTCGCGGAGATCACCCTGCCCACCCGCGGCGTCCTCGGGGAGGCCGTCCTCGGCAGCTGCCCGTCGGCGGAGAAGATCGACCTCACCCGGTTCTGGAACTGGCAGGACTCCCCGCAGGACGAGGTGCTCCAGATCGAGGGCGTCACCTTCCAGGGCGGCGCGGGGGCCGGGGCGCTCAGCGGTCCCAACGCCCTCGGTGCGCTGCCGGCGATCATCAACAACGTCGGGGCCGGGGACGGCCAGCAGCTCGGCACGCTCGCCCGGTCCCTCGCCGAGGTCGGCGGCACGCAGACCCCGTTCGACACCGCGTTCCTGGGCCAGAAGGTGCTCGAGGCGCTCGGGGCGAAGTCCATCGAGACCGCCGAGTCCGCCCGCAAGGACGCGCTGTCGTCCGCGACCAGCCTGGCCACCAAGGCCATGGAGACCGCGCCCAAGCTGTTCGAGCTGGCCAAGGCCGAGCGCGACGCCAAGGAGAAGGCCGCCAAGGAGACCGCCGCCGCCGACGAGACCAAGGCCGCGGCCACCGCCAAGGCGGCCGCGGAGAAGCACGCCGCAGCCACCAAGACCCTCAAGGAGGGGGCGGCGTCGTTCCTCGCCGCCACCGCGGCCCTGCCCGACGCGGCGGCCAAGAAGGACTTCGCCACCCGGGTCGTCACCAGCCTGGCCGGTGGCCCGCTGCCGCCCGAGCAGGCCGCCACCCTGTTCTCCGCCTTCGACGCGAAGACGGGCGACGCGCGGACCGAGGAGTCGACCGCCTGGCTCACCGCCCTCGGGCTCCTCTCATGAGCCCCCCGGCCACGCCGACGGCCGGGGGCGACACCAGCGCGACCGACACCAGCGCGACCGACACCAGCGCGACCGACACCAGCCACCCCACCGAGCACCGGAGCCCCGCATGAGCCAGACACCCGCTCCCGAGACCGACGCCCTCGACAGCATCACGGCCGCGCTGGTCGAGCTCATGCGCACCGGCGCGAGCCCGGAGGTGCTCGACGCCCAACGGGTCCTGCTCATGCGGCTGGCCCAGCAGGGCGACCTGTTCCCCTCCCGGGTCCCGCCACCGCTCAACGTCACCCAGGTGGGTGGCTACCTCAACCTGCTGGCCACCGACGGGCACACCGACCTGCGTACCGCCGCGGTCGCCTCGGCCCTCGGCCTCGCGGCCCCGCCCCCGGGGTCCGGAAGCGCCGCCGCGGTGGCCGTCGGGTTCGTGGCCGTGCCGAACGACCGGCCTGAGGGCCCCGCCCGGGCCGGCATCCCCGCGACGGTCGACGTCCGGGCCGACCTCGCCGCGCCCCTGGTCCAGGCGCTGACGAGCCTGCGCGAGGCCGGCTGCGCGCTGCCGCTGCGCGCGACCCGGCCGGTGCTGCCCTCCCCGGGCGCCGCCCCCGCCGGCCCCGACCGGACCAGCGTCCTCCTCGGTCTGCTGGGCCGGCGGCTCTCGGTGTGGCCGACCACCGTCCTCGTCGACCCGGCGGTGGACCCGCTCGCGGTGGCCCGGCACGAGAACCCGCCGACCGACCCAGTGCGGCTGGTGGCGCGGGTGCTCGACGGGAGCACGACCGTCGCCGACGACAGCTGGGTCGCGGTCCGCTGCTCTCCGGTCGCCTGCACCACCGACGCCCCCGCCACCCGACGCTACGTCGAGGTCGACCCTGTGCTGGCCGACGCCGGCTGGGAGCACCCGGCGCCGCTGGCGGTGCCGCGCACCGGTCGTGAGCCCGGCAGCCTCGTGGTGTGGCAGAACCTCACCGGTCTGGTCCCCGGGGAGACCACGCTCGGCGAGGAGCTCGCCCTGCTCTTCACCCCGGCGCAGGTCGCGCGGTCGGCACTGGCGTCGGTGACCGGACAGGTGTGGGACGGCAGCGCGTTCGCAGCCGGGTAGGCCGGCGGTCCGGGCCCGGCCGATGGGCCGATGGGCCGAACGAGAGCACTTCAGGTTCCCGCCCGTCGTGCCGACACCCGTTCGGAGCAGTGCACCCCGGTCCAGCCCGGACCAGGCACGCTCGAGATCGGAGACCGTCGTGCCCACCACCACCACCTCCTCCTTCGCCCCGGCCGCCGCGACGCCCGACGCACCCGCCCTGCCCATCCAGCAGCGTCGGCCGGCGTGGCGCACCGGGGCCGCCGCCGCCCTGGTCGCCTTCGCGGTGTCCGAGCTCCGCGCCGGGCGCAGCCCCCACCGGGACGTGCGCGCGCTGGCCGAGCTCGGCGGGGCCGACGGGTCCCGCGGCGTCGCTGCGGCCGAGGAGCTGGACCGCCGGCT
Source organism: uncultured Actinomycetota bacterium (assembly GCA_963759255.1). GTDB lineage: Bacteria > Actinomycetota > Actinomycetes > Actinomycetales > JBBAYJ01 > Aquipuribacter. The sequence continues at coordinate 1,859,031 of CAVWYQ010000002.1, read as the reverse complement.
CGCCGCAGCCCTCAGCCCCCTGACCGACGACCTCACGCTGGACCGGGCACGGGAGGCCGCGTTCGACGAGCCGGGTGCACCGACCTCGCTGCTGGCACCCGACGTCGCCGACATGGTGGTCGGGACGCTCTTCGACACCCTCGGCGAGGACGCCGTCGCCGGCCGGCCGCACCCGGGGGAGTGGGTGGCCTCGTCGGTGGACGTGGTCCCGTGCGCGGTCCACGGCTACGAGGACGGCCCGCTGGACTGCCTGCGCCGGGCCGCCCGCACGCACCTGTCGAGGTGGTCGAGCGCACCGCTGGTGGGCGGACGACGGTGCCCCTCGGTGCCCCCCTCGCCGAGCAGGTGCAGCGCGCCTTCGGGCCGACGCCGACGAACGCGACGCAGCCCGAGCCCGGCGTCGAGCAGGACCACGTCTTCGACGGCGACCCGGTGGCCGCGGCGATCTGGACCGGGGTCGCGACGCTGGCCGCCTGGCAGGCCCACGCCGCGACGCTCTGATCCCAGGCATCGGGCGGCCCCAGGTCTACCCGGCGGCGAACCTGGGTACCGCTCACGCATGACCGACTCCACCGAGAAGACCGACCTGACCGCTCTCGTCCTCGTCTGCTCACTCAAGAAGTCGCCCGCCGCCTCCAGCTCGGAGACCCTCGGCCGCGAGGTCCTCGCCGCCCTCGGCGCGCACGGCGTCTCCGGCGAGGTCGTGCGCGTCGCCGACCACGACATCAGCTTCGGCGTGTCCGCCGACGAGGGTGACGGTGACCAGTGGCCCGCGCTGCGGGAGAAGGTGCTCGCCGCCGACATCCTCGTCATCGCCACCCCCATCTGGATGGGCCAGCCCGCCTCGCGTCAGCAAGGTCGTCCTCGAGCGGCTCGACGCCGAGATCTCCGAGACCGACGACCAGGGCCGGATGCTCACCCTGGGCAAGGTCGCCGGGGTGGCCGTCGTCGGCAACGAGGACGGCGCCCACCACGTCTGCGCCGAGGTCTTCCAGGCCCTCGACGACGTCGGCTTCACCATCCCCGCCGCCGGCTGCACGTACTGGGTCGGCGAGGCGATGCACGGCGTCGACTACCAGGACGTCGAGCCACGCCCCGGAGGCGACGGCAGGGCACCACCCAGGACATGGCGCGCCACCTCGCGCACCTGGCCCGCCTGCTCAAGACCTCGAACTACCCGCCCGCGTCCTGACCCGTGCCCTGCCCTGCGTCGGCTGAGGCCCGGAGCACCTCGCGGCCTGACCAGCGTTCGCCCGGGGCGAGCGTGACGGGGTCGCAGCAGGGCCGGCTCCACGCACACGAACTCCCGCTCGCCCCCGGTGTGGACGTCCCCCGGGGCCTGACGCCGCCCCGGGGTTCCACACCACCCGGGAGTCGAAGCCGGCTCGGCCGAGGCACAGGTCGCCCAGGTCGGGGTCGCGCAGCACGACCGTCCCCGGTGCGACCCCGGCCACGGCCACGTCCACCGGCCCGGCCACGCCGAGCGGGCCGTCGACCAGACCGCGGGCTCGCCGCCGCCGTTGGGCTGCGCGACCAGCCCTCCAGCCCGGCCACGGTCGCGGTGCCGCTCGCGGACACCCGCAGGTAGGTGTGCAGAGCGGCGGTGAAGGTCAACGGCGTCGTGCCGTCGTTGGTCGCCGCGGAGCGTCAGGGACAGCTCGTCGCCGGCAGCGGCCACGTCCAGGCTCCAGGGTGAACGCCTGCGGGAACAGCGGCCCGGTCGCCGTCGGCACGCAGCTCCAGCCGCGCCGCGCCGCCCCGTCGGCGCCGGTGCCGGCGCCCACGACCGTCCACGCCCGGTCCCGGGCGACGCCGTGCCGGGGGCCGTCGCCGCGCTCGGCGAACTGCGGCCAGACGACCGGGACGCCGCCGCGGATCGCGACGCCCGTGCCCGCATCCGGTGGCCCGGCTCAGCCACAGCCGCTCCTGCCCGCCGGCGGGCGTCCAGCCCAGCACGTGCCCGCCGTGGGCGCAGAAACGGAACGCGGCACCGTCGTCCGCAGTGACGTCGACGGGGCGGCAGGGGTCGGCGGTCGCGGCGGGCTCGCTCATGCCGCCGAGGCTGCCAGGCTCCTGGCCCACCCCGCGAGGACCGGCGAGCAGCCGGCGTCCAGGTGGACCGTCGCCAGGTCGGCCGCCCGCGTCGGCCCCCGGTTCACGACCACGACGGGGATGCCCTCCTTGAGCCGCGCGGGCCACGAAGCGGCGGCCCGAGAAGACGGTGCAGCGACGTCCCCGCCACCAGCAGGACCCGCGCGGCCTCGACGAGGTCGTAGCAACGCTCCACCCGCTCGACGGGCACGTTCTCGCCGAAGAACACCACGTCGGGCTTGAGGACGCCGCCGCACCGCTCGCACGGCGCGACGACGAAGCCGGCGGTGTCGTCGATGTCCACGTCGCCGTCCGGGGCGACGTCGGGCTCGAGCCCAGGTCGTCACGCTCCGCCCAGCCGGGGTTGAGCGTCGCCAGCCGCTCGTGCAGCCTCGTCCGCGGGGTCAGCTCGCCGCAGCCCAGGCACACCACCTGCGACAGCCTGCCGTGCAGGTCCACCACACCCGGCCGACCCGGCCGCGTCGTGGAGCCCGTCCACGTTCTGCGTGATGACCGCGCCCACCAGCCCGGCCCGCCCGAGCGCGGCCAGGGCACGGTGCCCGTCGTTGGGGGCGGCGACAGCCATCCGCTGCCAGCCGACGTGGCTGCGGCCCCAGTACCGCTGCCTGCCCCGCTCCGAACGGGTGAAGTCCTGGTAGGTCATCGGGGTGCGGCGGGGCGTTCCCGGCCCGCGGTAGTCGGGGATGCCGGAGTCGGTGCTCATGCCCGCGCCCGTCAGCGCGACCACCCCGCCCCCGGCGAGGAGCTCCTCGACCTCCACCGGCCCAGGGTAGGTGGAGGGGTTAGCGTGCCGACGTGCACCCGGACCGGGACGGCGTGGCAGAGGACGGCATGGCGGACGAGGGCGTGATCGGCGCGGTCGTGGCGCGGATGGGTGACCGGCTGGCCGACCTCGAGCGCGAGCGGGACCCCGCCCGGCACTTCCTGGCCACCTACCGCCGTGTCACGGTCGCGGTGGGGGAGGCGGCTGCCCGCGGCCGGGTCGAGGACCCGGCGTGGCTGGGCCGCTGGGACGTCGCGTTCGCCGAGCTGTACCTGTCCGCCCTGGACGCCTGGCGCGAGGACCCCGCGACCGTGCCGGGCCCGTGGCGGGAGGCCTTCGCGGCACCGGCCGGCCTCGAGCCCTACCTGCACGTGCTGCTGGGCATGAACGCGCACATCAACTACGACATGCCGCAGTCCCTGCTGCAGGTGGTGAGCGAGGCAGACCGGCACGACGCCCGGCTGATGGCCTCCCGCGAACGGGACCACCACGCCCTGGACGGCGTCATCGTCGCCCTGGTGCCGCAGGAGTCACGCCATCTCGTGGCGGCCGCGGCCGCCGCCCCCGGCGTGCTCGACCGGCTGCTGCTGCCGCTGTCCCGGGCGGCATCGGCCAAGCTGCTGCGCGAGAGCCGGGAGCAGGTCTGGGCCAACACCGACGTGCTGCTGCGGGCCCGGGTGGCCGGCCCCGTGGCCCTGGCCGCGGCGACAGCACGGCTGGCGGAGCTGTCGACCCGGCGGGTCCACGACCTGCTGGTGCCGCGGCACCCGCTCTACCACCTGGCCCGGCACGGCTTCGGGGTGCGGCTGGACGACACCGAGCAGGTGGCCTGACCCGAGGGACCCAGACCACCTGGGAGGTGATGGTCTGCTCGGCCGACATCGGGAGGTCCAGCCTGGGACGCCGGTCCTACCGTGACGACGTGGCCCCCTCCCGTCCCGCCCTGGTCGTCGCGTGGCTCGTCGCCGCGGCCTGCTGGGGTGCCAGCTTCCTGTTCATCAAGTGGGGTCTGGAGGGCCTGCTGCCCGGTCAGGTCGCGCTCGCGAGGCTGCTGCTGGGCTCCCTGTTCCTGGGAGCCTGGCTGCTGGTCACCCGCACGCCGCTGCCCCGGGACCGTCGCCACCTGGGGCCACTTCGCCGTGCTCGGGCTCCTCTTCTGCTTCGCGCCGTTCACGCTGTTCGCCTACGCCGAGACGGTCGTGGACTCGGGCCTGGCCGCCATCCTCAACGCCACGACGCCGCTGTGGACGCTGGTCATGGTGCTGGTGTTCCTGCCGAGCGAGCGCGTCACCACCCGCAAGGTGCTGGGGCTGCTCATCGGCTTCGCCGGCGTGGTCGTCGTGGCCCTGCCGCAGGTGAGCGGCCTGGGTGGTGCGGACGCCCTCCTCGGGCAGGCCGCCTGCCTCGCAGCCACCGCCTGCTACGGGGTGGGCCTGGTCTGGGTGCGGCGGTTCGTCATCCCGCGCGGTGTGCGCCCGCTCGTCATCGCCTTCGGCCAGGTGACCTCGCGGGCTGGCCTGGTCCCTGCTCGGCCTCGCCGCTGCTGTCCTGGGCGCCGGTGGACCTGACCTGGCGGGTGGTGGTCGGGCATGGTGGCGCTCGGGGTGCTCGGCACCGGGCTCGCGTTCGTCCTCAACACCGCGGTCACCGCCGGGCTCGGGGCGACCTTCGCCTCCACCGTCACCTACCTGTCCCCGGTGATCGGCGTCGGGCTGGGTGCGCTGGTGCTGTCGGAGGAGGTGGGCCCGGAAGAGGTGGTCGGCGGCCTCGTCGTCGTCCTCGGCGTCGCCGTCGGGCAGGGTGTGCTACGGCTGCCCGGCCGCCGTCGGTCCGTCGACCGCCGACCGGCCGTCGAGGCCGGCGCCGGTGTCCACGGAACAGCCGCCGCAGGCGCGGAAGGCGTCCCCCCGGCCCGCGATCTCGTACCGTGAGGGCATGCCCTCCCCGGAACTGCCGTCGGTCGAGACGGGCCCGGGGACCACGGGCCCGAGCGGGCGGGCCGTGCCGTGCTCGACCGGGCCCGCGCGGCCCTGCTCGACGACCCCACCGGCGCACGTGACCTGAGGCCCGTCGAGGCGGCCTGCCTCGACGTGACCTCCGCCCACCCCTCGGGCCAGGCCGGCCTGCTGGCCTCGGGCCGGCAGAACCTGTCCGGCCTGGTCAGCGACCCGGACGCCCGGGTCGCGGCCCTGGGACGGCTGCGTCGCTTCCGTGACGTCGTCGGCACGCTGGAGGACCGGGGCCTGCGCTCCGGCCACCTGGTCGCCGGCGTCGTGGCCATGCCGGGTGGCAGCGAGATGCCCGTGCTGCTGCGCCCGTGCAAGGTCACCGGCAGCGGTGACGGCGACGCCTCCGTGGTCGTCGAGGGTCCGGTCGCCCTGAACCCGGCCCTCACCCGTGAGGTCGCCCGCCGCAGCGCCGGTGCCGTGGACCTGCCTGCCGTCCTGGGCGACCGGCTCCGCGGCGGCGGGAGCGGCTTCGACCCGTACCCGCTCCTTGACCTCGTGCAGTCGGTGCTGCCCGCGGTGCCCGGCGCGGTGCTGCGCCGGCGGCTCCTGCTGGCACCGGTCTCCCTGGACGGCGACAGGGTCGTCTCCGACCTGGACCGGCTGCGCGGCCGTCGTGGCGCCGCACTCGCCGCTGTCGTGGGTGGGGGAGGACTGGGACGCCCCGGTCGCGGACCTGCTCGCCCGCGTCGGGCAGGACCTGCCCGGTGCTGGACGGCGCCCGAGCAGGGCGTCGCAGACCTGCTCGACCGCTTCTCGCCGATCCGGCTGGACCCCGACCAGCGGCGGGTCCTGTCCGCGGTCCTCACCGGGCACAGCCTCGCCGTGGACGCACCGCCCGGCTCGGGCGCCACGACCTGCGCGCTCGCGGTCGCCGCGGTCGCCGCCGCCACGGGCCGGCGCTGCCTGGTCGTGGTCCCCACCCGCGCCGAGGGCGACGTCCTCGTCGACCGGCTGGTCGGTCTCGGCCTGGGCGACCTGGTCGAGCGACGGCACCGGGCTCCGCGGCGTCGTCGACCGGCACCGCGGTGCGCCTGGCCTCCTCGGCCGGTGCCTCCGCCGAGGAGGCCGCCCGGCGCCACGTCGAGGCGGGCGAGCGCTACCGCGCCGCCGTCGCGGAGCTGTCCCGGGTGCGCCGGCCCTGGCAGGTGACCCGGTCGGAGGTGCTCGAGGTGCTGGCCGAGGCGGCCGTCGATGGGCCTCGCCTCAGCGACGTCGTCCTCGACCAGGACCCCGGGACCGCGCTGTCGCGCGAGCAGATGGAGGGCCTGGCCGAGGACCTGGCCGAGGCGGTCCTGCTCGGCTCGCTCGTGCCGACCGAGACGGTGTGGAGCGGGGCGCGCATCACCGACCGGCAGGGGGCGCAGGAGGCGCTGGGCCTGGCTCGGCGGCTGCGTGACGAGCTGGTGCGCGAGGCCGTGACGGCCACCGCGGACCTCGCCCAGGGCACGGGCACGGTCCGCGCCACCACGGTCGCCGAGGTCGCCGAGCGCTACCGGCTGTTCTCCGGGCTGCAGACCACCCTGGACCGCCTCGTGCCCGAGGTGTTCGACGTGCCGATCCTCGACCTGGTCGCCGCCACCGCCGACGAGGAGTTCCGCCGGACCACGGGGTACACGATCGCCGGCCCGCAGCGCTGGCGGCTGCAGCGCCGGGCCCGTCGCCTGGTCCGCCCGGGGGTCGAGGTCGACGACAGGCAGCTGCACCGCCTGCTGTCCGCCGCGGCCGCCCAGCGCCTGGACTGGCAGAAGATCTCCGAGGGCTCCGGCTGGGCCCACCTGCCCGCCTCCACCGGGGCCACGGTCGCCCGGCTCGGCGAGCTGCTGCGCGCGTGCGAGCGGCTGGACCTGCTGCACCCCGGGCTGCGGCTCGTCGACCGGCCGGTCGAGCAGGTGCAGGGCGTCGCGGTCCGCCTCCTCGACGAGGCGGACGCGCTGGACGACCTGCCCCGCCGGACGCTGCTGGAGCAGCGGGTCGCCGAGCGCGGCGGCGCGGGGCTCCTGGCGCAGCTGCGCCATCTCCCGCAGGGCTCCGGTCGACCCCGATGCCGCTGCCCGCGAGCTGCGGCTGGCCTGGTGGACTGGGCGTCGCCGAGGCCACGGCCCCGTCGCTGAGCGAGCGCGGCGTCACCAGCGAGGCCGCCGAGCGGTACGTGGCCTCCCAGCGCGACTGGGTGGCCGGTGCGCCGGCCCGGGTGCGGGCGGCCCGGGAGACCGTCGACCCGCGACTCCCGCCGGGCCGACCCGGTCCGCGTCCTCGTCCCCGCCGACGTGGCCGCACTGCCGGTGGACGAGAGGTGGACGTCGTGGTCCTCGACGACGCCGGACGCGCCGGCTTCGCCGAGGTCGTGCGGTGCCCTCGCGCGGACCGCGCAGGTGGTGGCCGTCGGCGACCTCGGCGTCGCCCGGCCCGCCTCTGCGCCTCGGCGTCCTCGGCGGCTGCCTGCCGCTGGACCGGCTGGGCACCGGGCACCGCACCCACGCAGCCGGCCCTGTCCGCGCTCGCTGCGGTCACCGGCAGCAGCCCGGTGCGCGGCGACCGGCTCGCCCGCCGCCGAGCCCGCCGTCACCCGCACGTTCCTGGAGCGAGGCCGTCGGCCTGCCCGACGGCGACGCCGACCAGCTGGACACCACCGAGGTCGAGGTCGACCACGTCGTGCGCGAGGCGCTGCGGCTCGTGGCCGACCTCGCCGCCCAGGACCCGCCCCGCTCGGTCGCCGTCGTCGCCCTGACCCGGACGCACGCCGCCGCGGTGGCCGGCGGGGTGCGCCGCGCCGTCCGGGCCTACCCGGCGCTGGCCCGAGGCGTTCTCCTCAGCGGTGCCCGAGCCGGTCGTCGTCGCCTCGGTCGACCAGGCCCGCGGGCTCGAGCGGGACGAGGTGCTGCTCACCACCGGCTTCGCCCGGACCCCGCACGGGCGGGTGATCCACCGCTTCGGGCCGCTGGACGCCCCCGGCGGGGCCGGACTGCTGACCACCGCCGTCAGCCGGGCCCGGCACCGGCTGCACGTCGTCACCGCGCTGCGCTCGCGCGACCTCGACCCCTCTCGGCTCCGCACCCCCGGTGCGGTGGCGCTCGCGCAGGCGCTGGCCGCCGTCGAGGCTGCCGCCGACGCCAGGTCCCGTGCCGGTCGGTCCCGCGTCGTCGACCACGGGCGGTCCGGTCGACGGCGCCGAGGTGCGAGAGCAGGACCCAGCGACGTCGACGGCACGCCTGCCCCACCGCGCTCCGCCGTGCTGCAGGTGCTGGCGCAGGAGCTGGAGGCACTCGGTGCCGTGGCGGTCACCGGTCCGGGCGGCGGGCTGGCCGTGGCCCGCGACAACCGGGCGCCCAGCGCTCGTGGTCGACGTCGACGTCGACCAGCCCGGACCCCGCCCTGCTGGCGGGCCGCCGCTCGGCCCTGGTCGAGGCCGGCTGGGAGCACCGCCTGGTGGCGGCCGAGCTGGTGGCCGCGGACGTCGCCGGCGTCGCGGCTCCCTCGCTCGGACCCCGCCCGCCGGAGGACGACGCGCCCGCGCGGGCGACCGCGAGGACGACGCGCCCGCGCGGGAGACCGTCGAGGCGACGCGCCCGCGCGGGAGACCGTCGAGGACGACGCGCCCGCGCGGGAGACCGCCGAGGACGGCGCGCCCGCACGAGCCGCCGAGCGGCTGCCGACGGAGCATGACGGCCCGCCCCTCGCCGGCGCGGACGCCGTCCGGGGGGCTGACCGCGAGCCGGCCGACCGTGCCGAGCCGGCCGACCGTGCCGACCCCGCCGACCGCGACCCCGCCGCCGTGCCGACCCCGCCGACATGTCCCGCCCGCCGACCCGGTCGTGCCCGCGGGTCTCGGCCGACGACACCGACCAGGGCTGGGGTGAGCCCTGGAGAGCGACGACGACGAGCGCATCCTGCGGGAGCGTCCGCCGCACTGGTGAGCCGGTCGGCTCCCTGGCCGGGCAACCGTCCGCCGTCCGGCCAGGTCGAGCCGTCAGCGGGGCTGCTGCGCCCGGAGCAGGTCCCGGATCTCGGGAGCAGCTCGATGTCCGGGGCAGGAGCCTCCTCGGCCGGGATCTCGCCCCGCCTGCGCTGCTCCGACAGCGTGTTCATGGGCAGCACGAAGACGAAGTAGACGACGGCCGCGGTGATGAGGAACTGGACGACCGCGGCGAGCACCGCTGCCGATGTTGAGAATGGTCGCGGCGTCGCCCTCGACGATGCGGAGCCGACAGCCCGGACACGTCGCCGCCCCCGCCGATCGCAGCGAGCAACGGGGTGATCGATGTTGTCGGTGAACGCCGCCACCAGGGCGGCGAACGCCGTACCGATCACCACCGCGACGGCGAGCTCGACGATGTTGCCCCGGAGGACGAAGTCCTTGAAGCCCTGGATCATGACGCTCCTCGGTCCTGCGACGGGCGGCCGGCGGCGCCGGCGGGCGAGCCCGCCTCGGACCCTAACCACCTGGCCGTCGAGCGGTCACGCCCTCCCGCAGGGTGGGCGGCGCGGTGGCCGGGGCGCGCCTCACGGGGAGGCTCCGGTGACAGGTGCCGCGTCCCCGCGGACGGCGACCAGGAACGCCCCGCCCGGGCGGGCCGCCAGGGACGCAGCCTCCACCGGGGTCACCGCCAGCGTGAGCGCACCCGAGCCGCGGGGACCGCCCGCCCCGTCCCATCCGTCGCGCAGCGTCGCCGACGACGAGTCGACCCCTGCGGCCCCGACGGCCGCCGCCGGCGGGGCGCCCCCGGGTGGCGGTGGCTCGACGACCAGGCCGCGGCGGACGACGAGGTCGGCCGACGTCGGGGACGCCCCGGTCAGAGGGTCGAGCGCGTCCCACCCCGCCGCAGCGTAGACGTCGACCCGTCGACCCGGGACGGCGAGCGGCAGGACGGCGGTGTCGTCCAGATGGACCGCCACCAGGACGAGCCCCTCGGGGACGGCGACCACGGCGGGCGGGACGACAGGGTCGACCACGGGGGTCCGGGAGGACGCCAGGACCACGGCCGCCGCCAGCAGCGCCAGCGGGAGCAGGAACGGCCTCGCGCGGGCCCCGGCTCGGCGGACGCGCCGTCGCGTCGCCGGGTCGTAGGCCAGCCGGCCGGCTCCCCAGGGTGGTCCTTCTCGTCGCAGCACCCGCCGAGCGTGCGGTCTCGACGCGGTCCGGCTGCGAGCCGGGGCGAGCTGGTGTGGACGGTGCGGTGCCCGTCGCCCTGTGGACGCACCAGCCCCCCGGCCCCTCGGTCAGGCCGCGGAGCCCGCCGGGGCCGCGGGGGACGACCCCTTGGACGCGGAGGAGCCTGAGGGCTTCGCCGCTGCCGTGCCGGACGACGTCCCGGTCGTCGACGCCCCTGCCTTCCCCGAGCCCGAGCCCGAGCCCGAGCCCGAGCCGCCGGACGTCGAGGCCGAGCTGTCGGAACCGGACGATGCTCCGCCGGACCCCGACGACGAGTCCGACGTCGACGAGTCCGACGTCGACGACGACGAGTCCGAGGCGCCCGAGCCGGCACCGCCGGAGGAGCCGTTGCCGTTGCGCGAGTCGGTCCGGTAGAAGCCGGAGCCCTTGAACACCACCCCCACGGCGCCGAACTTCTTGCGCAGGCGCCCCTGGCACTCCGGGCACTCGGTGAGCGAGGCGTCGGAGAAGGACTGCTGGGCGTCGAACTCGTGGTCGCACGCGGTGCAGGCGTAGGCGTACGTCGGCACGTGGCCTCCTGGCGATCTGGGGCGCGGGCCCCGGTGACGGATGCGACGGCTGGCACTCTGCCGTGGCGAGTGCCAAGGGTACTCGCAGCGGCGGCCGGCCCGTGCCTCACCCGGTGGCGAGGGCCAGGAACTCCGCCCGGGTGCGGGCGTCCTGGCGGACGCGGCCGAGCAGGGCGGACGTCGTCGTGCTGGAGCCCTTGGCCTGCACGCCCCGCACGGTCATGCAGGTGTGCTCCGCCGACAGCACCACCCCCACCCCGCGGGCGACCAGCCGCTCCTCCAGCCAGGAGGCGATCTGCTGCGTCATCCGCTCCTGCACCTGGGGCCGCTTGGCGAACAGCTCGACCACCCGGGCCAGCTTGGACAGCCCCAGGATCCGCTCGCCGGGCAGGTAGCCGACCGTGGCGGTGCCGGTGAACGGCAGCAGGTGGTGCTCGCAGACCGACGTGAAGGGGATGTCTCGGGCGACCACCATCTCGTCGTAGCCCTCGTCGTTGGCGAACGTCGTCATCTCGAACGGCCGCGGGTGGAACATCTCCGCGTACGCGCGCGCCATCCGGTTCGGGGTGCGCTCCAGCCCGGGCCGGGTCAGGTCCATCCCGAGCGCCTCCAGGAACGCGCGTGCGGCGACCGTGGCCGCGGCCAGGTCGGGCTCGGGCATGGGTCCGGTCACGATGGCCGGCCCACCCGCGTGCGAGGGCTCGCCGGCCGCGGGGCTTGCGGCGGGTGCGGGCGCTGCGCGGGCCGAGCGTCGGCCGTCGAGGTCGGGGACGGTCACGGGGCTCCCTCCGGGACGACGGGTCCGGGGCCGCCGTTCCTCGCCACCGTAACGACGGCCAGGGTCCGTGCTTCCCCGCCGCCCTGACGGCGGCTCAGGGCTCGCGCCGGTCGCGCCGGTCGCGTGCACCCCGGACGGCGTCGCGTGCGGCCGTCCGCAGGGCCGCGCGGTCGACCGGCCCGCTGCTGCCGCGGGACGGGGCGGGCGTCGGCTCGTCGTCCCCCCAGCCCGCGAGCCGGCCCCCCTCGCTCACCGCCCGCAGCCGCCGGTCGACGCGCTCGCGGACCGCCGGTGTGGCCACCACGAGGACCGAGTCGCCGTGGCGCAGCGTCGTGGTCGGGGTGGGCACCACGGCCCCCTCGGGGCGGACCACGAGCGACACGTGCGCCGGCTGCGGCAGCCGCAGCTCCTGCACGCTCACCCCGTGCAGCCGGGACCTGTCGTGGACGTGGACCTCCAGCAGGTCCGCCCCCATCCGGCCCAGCGGAGAGCTCTCGACGTCCATGTCCTCGCTGGAGTCGGACCGGTCCTCCAGCCCCAGCCGGCGGGCGAGGAAGGGCAGCGTCGGCGCCTGGAGCAGCACCGACACCACGACGACGACGAACACCACGTCGAAGATGCGCACGCGCCCCCGGCACCCCCTCCACCACCGGGATGGTGGCCAGCACGATGGGGACCGCCCCCCGCAGCCCCGCCCACGACAGGAACGCCTGGTCGCGCCACGGCACCCGGAACCACACCAGGGACGACACCACCGACAACGGCCGCGCCAGCAGCACCAGCACCGCGGTGACCGCGAGCGCGGGCAGCACGACCTCGGGCAGCCGGGACGGCGTCACCAGCAGCCCCAGCAGCACGAACAGGCCGATCTGGGCGAGCCAGCCGAGCGAGGTGGCGAAGCCGCGGGTGGCCGCCCCGTGCGGCAGGCGGCTGTTGCCGAGCACGAGGGCGGAGACGTAGACGGCCAGGAACCCGCTGCCCTGCAGCAGCTGCGCCGAGCCGTAGGCGATGCCGGCCGCGGCGATCACGGCGAGCGGGAAGGGCCCGGACGTGGGGGTCGCGAGCCGGCCGAGCACCACCGCCCCCAGCCTGCCCACGGCCAGGCCCGACCACACCGCCGACGGCGAGCGCGGCGCCGGCGAGCAGGACCGCCGCCCACCACGGGTGCTCGGCCTGCCCGGTCGAGGACACCGTCAGGGCGATGACCGCCAGGACGGCGGGCGCGTCGTTGAACCCGGACTCCGCCTCCAGGACGCCCACCAGCCGCCGCGGCAGGCGGACCGACCGCAGCACCGAGAACACGGCGGCGGAGTCGGTGCTGGCCACGACGGCGCCGAGCAGCATGCGAGGTGACGCAGGTCCAGGTCCAGCAGCAGCCACGCGCCCAGTCCCGGTGACGAGGAACGAGACGCAGGTGCCGACGGTGGCCAGTACCGAGGCCGGTCCCAGTGAGCCCCTGATCGACTCCCACCGCGTCGTCAGCCCGCCCTCGGCGAGGATCAGCGCGAGGGCGGCGTAGCCCGCGGACTGCGCCAGCTGCTGGTCGTCGAACGGGATACCGAGCACGTCCTCGCCGAGCAGGATGCCGAGGGCCAGGTAGAGCAGCAGCGACGGCAGCCCGGTCCGGGTCGACAGCCGGACGGCGGCCACCGCGGCGATGAGGACCAGCGCACCGAGGACCAGGGCGAGCTCCGGGCGCGACGCTCATCCGGGGCGGTCCTCCTGCCGGTCGGGCTGGTCTGCTCCCTCCGGCCGCCAGGGTACGGGCAGGGTCCGCGCGGTCCCGCTCACCGCAGCAGCAGCAGCCCGGACGGGGTGAGGGCGCCGTCGACGCCCACGTCGTGGGGGTCGCGCGGCAGCGGCTCGCTCAGCACCTCGTCGTCGTGGACCACGGCCAGCACGAGCGGGCGCCGCCCGGACGACGCCACCCGGGCCAGCGCCCTGTCGTAGGACCCGCCGCCCTGCCCCAGCCGGGTCCCGGTGGTGTCGACCGCCAGGGCCGGCACCAGCACGAGCACGCAGGCGGCGACCGCGTCGCGCCCGAGGCGCTCACCGGGCGGGCGGAGGGCGGACCCGTGCCCGGTCGGCCCAGGGTCCTCGGCCCAGTCCAGGTCGAGGTCGTCGAGCAGGACGGGGAGCAGCACCGGGTGGCCGAGCAGCCGGAGCTCCTGCCGCAGGACGCCGGTCCCCGGCTCGCCCGGCAGGGACCCGTACGCCGCGACCCGGCCGGGGCCCTCAGCAGGTGCGCTCACCAGGCTGGACGCGGCGCCGGGCAGCGCTGCCCGAGCGGCGGCCGCGTCGAGCGCGGGCTCGAGGTACCGGACGAGCGCCTGCTCCACGAGGCGCCGGGCGGCCGGGTCCCGGGTGGCGCGCCTGGCTCGGATGACCGAGCGTGTCGTCGACTTGGCGGAGCGTGCACCGGACAACATGGGAAGATCCTGGCTGATCGGGCAGGGGTGTCCACCGGGATCCCCAGGCGGGAGGCGCAATGAGCGTGCGCGTGCGGGTCGCCGTCGCGCTCGTCGTCGCCGCCGTCGTGCCCCTCCTCGGGGTGTTCGGGGTCGTCGGGGTCCTCCTGCCCAACCAGCTGGCCGACCGCGACGCCCAGCGCCTGAAGGAGGCCGCGGCCGCGGTGTCGGTGCTCCTGACCCGGGAGTGCGAGGCGGTCGGCGACCGCGCCGCGCTCGTCGCCTCGCGGCTGCTGCTTCAGGTCGCCGTCGCCGACGGGCAGGTGTCACCCGGCCAGACGGTGGCCCAGCAGGCCCAGCGCATCGTGGACCGGTCGCTGGAGGAACGGTGGTCGGTCGTCGTCCTGGACCCCGTGGGCACGGTGCTGGCCTCTGGCGGGCCGGACGCCGCCGAGCTGGCCGCGGACCCCGCCTCGCTGCAGGACCGCTCCTGCTCCGACGGCAGGCTGGGTGACCCCGCGGGCCTCACGGTCGTGCTGCCGTTGGAGAACGTGGAGCAGCCGCTGGGTGCGGTGGTCGTCTCGGCTCCCCTGGACGAGGAGTCCCTCACCCGGCTGGCCTCGGCGGTGGCGCTGCAGGAGGTCGGGCTCGCCGTGGTCGCCGGGGAGGAGGTGGCGGCCGCAGGTGGCACCGCCCCGATCGGTCGGACCGACGGCGACGCGGCGCAGGTGGCGCAGCACCAGCAGCGGGCGCTGGGCCAGGTCGTGGACGAGGTGCGGCGGCTGCGTGGCGACGCGACCACCACGGCCGGGACGGTGGGGGACCAGCCGGTCGCGGTGACGGGCACGGCGCTGCGCGGGGTGGCCGTGGTCGCCGTGGGCCGGGCGTCCACGTCGGTGGACCGGGACCTCGCCCTGGTCTTCGTGGTCACCGCGCTTCGGGACCGCCGCACTGGTGTGGCTGCTGTCGTCCACGCTGACACGTCCGCTCACCGAGCTGGCGAGCCTCGCCCGCCGGATCGCGGCCGGGGAGGACGTGCCCGGCGCGATCGCCCCCGACGCGGCTCCGACGCCGACGCCGACGTCAAGGGCGTCTCGGCCGTCCTCGGCTCGCTGGCGCGCGACCTGCGCGCCAGCGAGGCCGACGCCCAGCGCCGCCGGGGGGCGTTCCTGGACGCGTTCAGCCGGCTTCGGCGACGCGCTGCAGCAGACCCACGACCGGGACGGCCTGCTGCAGACCGTGCTGCAGGCGGCCCTGCTGGCCGCCGAGGCGCCGATGGGCCTGGCGCTGCACCACGACCGCAGTCCTCGCGGCTGAGCGGCGGGAGCTGTCGCTGCGGGCGCGCTCCCGTGACGACGGCCCCGCCGCGCGCTGGACGACCGTCACGCGCCGGGTCCTGTCAGCAGGTCGCCGAGCGGGCCCTGGCCGAGCGCGACCGTCGTCGAGCTTCCCGGCACCGACGAGCGCGGACCCGGTCCTGGCCGTGCCGCTGGGCAGCACGCAGCCGTCCGCTGGGTGCGGTCGTGGTCGCGCGGGACGTGGGTGCCCCGGCCTACGACGCCGTCGCGTTCGAGGCCATCGGGGCCCTGGCGACCAACGCCGGCACCGCGCTGGCCAACATCAAGGACCACCAGGAGGTGGAGCGGCTGTCGGTGACCGACCCGCTCACCGGGGTCAACAACTTCCGCCACCTGTCGACCATGCTCGCCCGGGAGCTGGAGCGCGCCACCCGGTTCGGCCACCCGCTGGGCGTGCTCATGCTCGACATCGACCGGTTCAAGCCGGTCAACGACACCCACGGCCACGCGGCCGGTGACGCGGTGCTGCGCGAGCTGGCCCGCCGGGTCAAGGAGTGCGTCCGCGAGGTCGACACCGTCGCCCGCTACGGCGGGGAGGAGTTCGCCCTGCTGCTGCCCGAGACCGACCTCGACGGCGCCGAGCGGCTCGCCGAGCGGGTCCTCACGGCCATCCGCTCCGAGGTCTTCCGCGCTCCCCGACGGCCCCTGACCTGGCCATCACCGCCTCGATGGGGGTGGCGGGCTACCCCGAGCACGGCAGCACCGCCACCGACGTCATGCGGCGCGGCCGACGACGCCCTGTACCGGGCCAAGGCCGGCGGCCGGGACCGGGTCGAGGTGGCCCCGGTGGGCCAGGGCAGCGCGAACGGCCGGGCGGCGACCGCCGGGGCGCCTCGCCGCTCCCCGGAGCGGGACACCTCCCCATAGGGTCGGGGCCATGACGACGAGCGCATCCCGCAGGCCGGACCAGGATCGCCACCGGGCGCCGGACCACCAAGGCCGTCATCCCCGCCGCGGGCATGGGGACGCGGTTCCTGCCCGGCCACCAAGGCGACCCCCAAGGAGATGCTCCCGGTCGTCGACCGGCCGGCCATCCAGTACGTGGTCGAGGAGGCCGTCGCGGCCGGTCTCGAGGACGTGCTCATGATCACCGGGCGCAGCAAGCGGGCGCTGGAGGACCACTTCGACCGCAACGCCGAGCTCGAGGCGTCGCTGCAGGCCCAGGGCAAGGACGAGCTGCTGCGGGCGGTCCAGGCCTCCAACGACCTCGGCACCATCCACTACGTGCGCCAGGGCGACCCCCGGGGGCTCGGTCACGCGGTGCTCTGCGCGGCCCAGCACGTCGGCCACGAGCCGTTCGCGGTGCTGCTCGGCGACGACCTGATCGACCCGCGGGACCAGGTGCTGCCCCGGATGCTCGACGTCCAGGCCCGCTACGGCGGCAGCGTCGTGCTGCTGCTGGAGGTGCCGCAGGAGCAGGTCTCGCTGTACGGCTGCGCCGCGGTCACCGCGACCGACGAGGACGACGTCGTGGAGGTCACCGGCCTGGTGGAGAAGCCCGACCGGGCCGACGCCCCCAGCAACCTCGCGCTCATCGGCCGCTACGCCCTGGACCCGGCGGTCTTCGACGTGCTCCGGCAGACCCCGACCGGGCCGGGGCGGGGAGATCCAGCTGACCGACGCGCTGCAGACCCTGGCGACCACCGCCGGGCGAGGGCCACGGCGTGCGGGGCGTGGTGTTCCGCGGCCGCCGCTACGACACCGGCGACCGGCTGGACTACCTCAAGACCATGGTCCGCCTGGCCGCGGAGCGCGACGACCTGGGGCCGGACTTCCGGGCCTGGCTGGAGGAGTACGTCGCCGGCGGGCGGCACCCGCACGTGACGGGCGGTCAGGTGAGCCGGCGGTGCCGGGCGACGGGCTGGTCCCGGTCGAGGAGCACCTGCGGACTGCCTGGCCGCGCTGCGTCCGCTCGAGCCGGTCCGCCTCGCCCTGCTGGAGGCTCTGGACCGGGTGCTCGTCGGAGGACGTCGTCGCCGGCGCGCCGCTGCCCGGCGACGACAACTCCGCCATGGACGGCTACGCCGTGCGCTGCGACGACGTCGCCACCGCCTCAGCTCGACAGCCCCGGTCATGCTGCCGGTCGTCGGCCGACGTGGCGGCCGGGGCGGGCCCGACCCGGCGCCGCTGGAGCGCGGGACCGCGGTGCGGATCATGACGGGTGGGCTGATCCCCGCCGGCGCGGACGGCATCGTCCCGGTCGAGCAGACCGACGGCGGGGTCACGTCGGTCCGGTCTGCGGGCCCCGGCGTCCCCGGGCCGCTACGTGCGTCGCGCGGGCGACGACGTGGCGGTGGGGGAGACCGTGCTGCAGGCCGGGACCCGGCTCGGGCCGCGCCAGCTGTCGCTGGCGGCCGCGGTCGGCCGCGTCGTCGCTGCTGGTCCGGCGCCGTGCCCCGGGTGGTCGTCGTGTCCACCGGTGACGAGGTGGTCGAGCCCGGCGGGGCCGCTGCAGTCCCGGCCAGGTGTTCGACTCCAACGGCATCGGGCTGACCGCCGCCGCCGCCGAGCTGGGCTGCCAGGCCGACACGGGTCGGCCGCGGTCCGCGACGACGCCGCGGCGGCCTGGCGGCGGTCATCGAGGACGCCGTCGCCCGCGCCGACGTCGCTCATCACCTCCGGCGGGGTGTCCGCGGGCGCGTTCGACGTGGTCAAGGCGCTGCTGCGGCGCACCGGCACGGTGCACTTCCGGCAAGCGTGGCGGTGCAGCCGGGCATGCCGCAGGGGGTCGGGGTGCTCGGCGAGCGGCCGGGTGCCGGTGTTCTGCCTGCCCGGCAACCCGGTCAGCTCGATGGTGTCCTTCGAGGTCTTCGTGCGCCCGGCGCTGCGCACCCTGCTCGGCGAGGCCGAGCCCGGGCCACCGGGTCGTCCGCGCGGCGGTCCGGGCGGGCTGGTCCGCTCCGGCCGGCAAGCGCCAGTACGCCCGGGTCACGCTGCAGCCGGTCGACGCCGCCCCGGCGCGGCGCGGACCCCGCGGTCACCCACGTGTGCCTGCCGGTCGGCGGGCAGGGCAGCCACCTGGTGGCCGACCTGGCCGACCGCCGACGCCCTGGCCGTCGTACCGGAGGACGTCACCGAGGTCGTCGCAGCCGGCCAGGTGCTGGGCTGCCTGCGTGCTGGGCAGGGTGACGCTCGTGAGCGCCCGGGCAGGGCCCGCAGCAGGGTTTCACGCACGTCGACGCCGACCGGTGCCGCGCGCATGGTCGACGTGAGCGCCAAGGCGGTGACGGTCCGCGAGGCGACCGCGACCGGGCTGGTCCGCTGCTCGGCCGCCGGTGGTGCAGGCGCTGCGCGACGACGCCGTGCCCAAGGGCGACGTGCTGGCCGTGGCGCGGATCGCCGGCATCCAGGCCACCAAGCGGACGCCCGAGCTGGTGCCGCTGGCCCACCCCGTCGCCGTGCACGGTGTGGTGATGGACGTCGAGGTCGTGCGACGAGGGGGTCGCGCTGCGGGCCACGGTCCGCACCGCCGAGCGCACCGGGCGTGGAGATGGAGGCGCTGACCGCCGTCGCGGTGGCCGGGCTCGCCGTCGTGGACATGGTCAAGGCGCTGGACCGGTACAGCGAGATCACCGACGTGCGGGTGGTGGCCAAGAGCGGGGGACGGTCCGGTGACTGGGTCCGGGAGCTGAGCCGCGGTGCGGGCCGCCGCGGCCGGGCCCGCGTGGTCACGGTGTCCACCTCCGCGGCGGCCGGTCGGGCGGAGGACCGGTCGGGACCGCTGCTGGTCGACGGCCTGCGGGCGCTGGGCCTGGCACGTCCCGGACCCGCACGTCGTGGCCGACGGCGACGACGTGGGGCGGGCGCTGCGGGCCTGCCTGGCCGAGGACGTGCGACCTGGTCCTGCTCACCGGGGGTACGGGGCTGACCGTCGACGACTCGACGCCGGAGCAGGTCGGCGCCGCTGCTCGACCGGCTGGTGCCCGGCATCCCCGAGGCGCTGCGCGCGGACGGGCTGCGCCGGGGCGTCGCCGACCGCGATCCTCTCCCGCGGCGTGGCCGGGGTCGCCGGGCGCACCCTGGTCGTCACGCTGCCCGGCTCGACCGGGGCATGCCGGGACGCGCTGGAGGTGCTGTCGCCGCTGCTGCCGCACGCGCGTGCGCGATGCTGGCCGGCGAGACGGCCCACGGCCACGGCCGGGGCGGGCCGTGAACGGCGCTGGCCGGCCGACCTCAGCCACGGGTCGGCTGGTCCTGCGGCCGCTGCGCCGCCGTGACGTGGTCGCGTGGAACGACGTGCAGCTGCGCAACCGTGAATGGTTGCGGCCGTGGGAGGCCACCTCGCCCGACGGCGGGGCGCCGCCCAGCTTCGCGCAGATGGTGGCCGGCCTGCGGCGGCAGGCGCGCGAGGGCCGGGCGATGCCGTTCGTCATCGAGGTCGACGGCCGGCTGCGCGGGCAGGTGACGGTGTCGACCGATCGCCTGGGGCGCCTCCCGCAGCGGCAGCGTCGGGTACTGGATCGACCAGCGAGGTGGCCGGGCGGGGCATCGTGCCCTGCGCCGTGGCGCTGGTCGCCGACCACTGCTTGGCGATCGGCCTGAACCGGCTCGAGGTCAACATCCGGCCGGAGAACGGCCCCAGCCTCGCCGTGGTGCGCAAGCTCGGCCTGCGCGAGGAGGGGCTGCGACGCCGGCTGCTCCACATCGACGGGGACTGGCGCGACCACCTGTCGCTTCGCCGTCACCGCCGACGAGGTGACCGAGCGGGCTGCACGCGGCGGCTCCACGGCGGCAGTCGCGGGCAGAGTCGGACCGGGGTTCCGCGACACGCCCGTGAGGTCCGGAGCCGGACGCTCGGGCGGACCTACCGTCGACCTCGTGCCGTACGGGCGGGATCATCTTCCTCACCATCCTGGCGCTGTGGGCCTTGTACCTGGTCCCGGTGCTGGTCAAGGAGCGCGCCTCGCGCCTGGACAGCCGCGCCGGCGACCGCGAGTCACCCGCGGTGCGGGTGCTGCAGCGTCCCGCGGCGCAGCGGCCCTCGCACCGCGTCGTGCTGACCGCCGGACCGCCCCGTGGTCTCCGACGACCTGCCCGCGCGCCCGACCCGCGACCTCGCCGGTCCGGCTCCGCGCGCGAGGCCCGCACCGGCCGGCCGGCACCGCGGTGCGCCCGCGCGGCCGAGCCCTCGCTGGGCGTCGTCGCGCTCCTGGTCGCCGGCGGTCTCGGCGACCGTCGGGCGTGCTGCCCTGGTGGACGGTCGCCGTCGCCGGGGCCTGGCTGGGCGGCGTGCTCGCGAGCGGCGCCGTCGCCGCGTCAGCGCGTCGCCGGGCCGCGGCCGCCCATCCTCGGTCCGGGTCGGCCCTGCCGCCCGCGCGCCCACCGGGTGGCGACCGAGGTCTTCGACGATCGGGTCGCCCGGCTCACTCGCTCCGGCTCGCCGTGTCGGCTCCGGCGGCCGTCCGCCGTGGACGAGGCCCACGCGGTTGCCGCCGACGAGGCCCCGCTGGGTGGGGAGCCCTGGACCCCCGTCGACGTGCCCGGCCCCGTCTACGCCTCCAAGCCGGTCAGCCACCGCCCGCCGGCGCTGCCGTGGTCGATGCCTGCCGTGCGGCCGCCGCAGCAGGACGCCGGTCGGCCGACGCCGCAGCCGGTGCTGCAGCCGGCCGCGACCAGGGCCTGGACGCGCCGGTCGAGCACGTCGAGGAGCGGCCGAGAGCACCGCAGCGCCCTGAGGGCGGTCCCGACGGTCCCCGCGGGCGGTCGCCGGGGCGGGAGCACCCCCTCGCCGGTGCTAACCTCGACGATCGCAAGGGGCTGTGGCGCAGCTGGTAGCGCACCTCGTTCGCAACGAGGGGGTCAGGGGTTCGAATCCCCTCAGCTCCACCCAGGTCAGAGGCACATTCGCCCGGTTCGAGCACCGCTCCCGGGGTCAGTGCCACCGGCGAAGTACACCTACGCGGCATCGTGCGGCCCGTCGAAGGCGTCTCCCAGGCGGTGCAGCGCCCGCACGGTGTCCGCGCTGTACGTCTCCGTGTAGACGTTCATCGTCACGGCGATCTGGCTGTGCCGGAGGATCTGCATCGCCACCCGCGGGTGAACGTCTAGCGCCGCCAGGAGCGAGGCGCAGGTGCGGCGAGTCGAGTGCACTGCCACCGGACGCACGCCCGCGGCACGGCACCGGGCCTGGAACGAGCGGTAGAAGTTCCGGGGCTCGACGGCACCGCCCCAGCGGGTGGTGATGACGAGCCCGCCGGGGATGCCGTGGTCGTCCCAGGCCGCACCCGCACCGGCCTGCCAGACCTGCCGCAGCTCGACGGCGTGACGCAGCGCCGTCACGGCGATACCGGGCAACGGCAGCGTGGCGTCCGAGGTGGGTGTCTTCGTCTCGCGACGGAGCAAGTCCCCGCCGACCCGCTGCACCTGCCACTCCACCCGCACCTGCCCGGCGTCCAGGTCGACGTCGTCCCACCCGAGGCCCAGCACCTCGCCGCGGCGAAGTCCCAGCACCAGGAGCAGCACGTACGCCGGGTAGTACGGATCGTCGGCCGATCGGGCGGATTCCAGGAACGTGCGCGCCTCCGTGACCGTCCACGCACCCGGGGGCCGGCGACGACCAGCGGCAGCCGGACCAGCGTCGCCACGTTCCGGGCCACCACCTCGTCCCGCTCCGCCGTGCTCAGCGCAGCACGCAGCACGTCGCGAGCGTCCTTGATCGTCCGAGCCGACGCCACCTGGCCGCAGCACGCACCGGCCGCGCAGCAGCGGGCGACAGGACGGGCAGCGTCCTTGCCCTGCGCACAGCACTGGCAGGCGTCCCGCAGGCCGTTCACCCACGACTGCACGTCGCGCACCGTCAGCCGGTCCACCCGCTTGCCACCGAGCCCAGGCGCGACGTACAGCCGGGAGAACATGTCGTACTTGTCGACCGTCTTGGGCGACAGGTTCGGGCGGACGTCCTCCGCGAGCCACCGGGCCATCAGCTGCGCCACGGTCGGTGCGGTCGTGCTCACCGCTCCCCGGGCGGCGTCATGGCTCAGGGCGACCCAGCGTCGGTGCACGTCGTCGCGGGACTGCCCGTAGACGTACTTGCGCTTGCGACCCCCTGTCGGGGTGTCCACCAGGACGTAGGCCGCGAAGCCGTTGCGGTACGGGAAGATCGAGCCCTCACCGCTGGCCCTGGCCCGAGGCTTGCGAGCGGCGCTCACGCGGCGCCCCAGTGGCCCGAGGACGTCACCCGGTCCACGTACTCGTCGACCCACTCCGGGAGCACCCGACGGTGACCCCCGTCCTTGACCGAGCGGATCGCGCCCTCAGCCACCAGCCGCTTGGTCTTCGACAGCCCGAATCCGAGCATGGCCGCGACCTCGGGGACCGTGTGCCAGCGCCGCCGCAGGACCATCGACACCGGCCGGGGAACTTCGCTCATGTCACGCCACCTTCTGCTCGTCGTGCGGACGGTCGGAGGAGTTGCCGAACGGCTGTCCACAGGTCCCGGGTGGGTCGGTCCCGGCCTGGGCTGGCCTTTCGCCGCGTCGTACTGGGCGCGCCAGCGGGCGCGTTGCATGGCGGCGGTGACGATGGCGGCGGCGTAGTCCACGGCCCCGTCCCGGTCGCGGTCCAGCGGGGTCCACTCGAAGCGGGGGAGGCCGTCGTCGGACAGGACGGTGGTGGCGTACCGGTCCCGGTCGGCGACCTCAATGCCAGCAGCGGCCAACGTCTCCCGCACCACGGCAGCCCTGTCGGCGCGGTGGTCGGTGAGGGTCTTGCCGGTCCACTTCCGCGAGGCGAGGACGCGCCGCCCGCCAAGCCGGCGTTTTCCCGGTCGTGGGCAGCCGCGGCACACATGCCGGGGACCAGGCCGGGGCCGGGGGCCTTGGGCTGCACGCCGTAGCGGAGCCAGTTCGCGCACCGCTCGAGCACGGCAGCCAGCGCAGCTCTCGGTGCAGCCGGTCCACGTGGGCCGGCCATCCGGGGGTTGACGACGGGGAGGCCGGTGTCCTCGTCGAGGCCCGCGTGCGTGGCCGCAATCGACTTGGTCAGGTACTTCGTCAGGTAGCGGACGGCGCGGTCGACGTCAGGGGTGCCGGAGGTGAGGCCCTTGATGTCGACCTGTGTCCCGAACCGCGCGACGTGCACCGGCCGGGCGTCGGGGTCCCGGTCCAGCCGGGCCAGCGCGTCGGCCCAGGTGGGCAGCGGGACGCCGGTCGTCGGGTCGAGGTAGTCCGTGCCGTCCCAGGTCGGCAGCCCCGTCGTCTCGTCGTAGGTCACGACGTCGTGCGGGGGCCACCACACCTGCACGTAGGTGGCTCGCGTGACCGCGCGCAGGGTGGTGCCGGGGGATGGCGCCGCGGATGGCGAGGTGGGCGTGTCCGGCGAGGCGGCGTTGGGCTTCGATGGCGGCGAAGTACTGGACCTTGTACCCGGCGCAGCGGCGCAGGTTCTGCATCCACCGGTCGAACAGCCGCCCGAAGTGCAGCGCGTCCAGGGCCGCGCGGCGGTAGTCGTAGGACGCCGGGATCGACGGGGGTGCCGGTGGTGCGGTCGACGCGGCCGTAGGACGGCAGGGTGAGGGTGACGAACATGGACGGGCGGTAGGTCTGCCCGTCGTTGCCGGTCCAGGTCCGCCCGAGGGTGCGGTCCTCGACGGGCAGGCGGGGCAGGTCGTCGGCGTCCTCCCGGCGGCGGGTCGACCGGCTGCGGCGGGCGCTCGTCGTCGGTGTCGTCGTTCTTCGACCTGGTCCTCGTCGCCGTCGGACTCATCGGCCGGGTCCTCGTCGGGCTGCTGCTCGGGGTCGGGGTCGTCGGTGGGTTCGTGCTCGAGGTGCCAGCCTTCGGCGCACTGGTGCATGCGCAGGCGTCGCGCGCTGCGGCGCAGGAGGGGCAGACGTGCTCCCGGGTCGAGCCACAGGGCAGGGGGATGGTGGTGCTGTCCCCGGTGTCCCGGTCGACCAGGCGGCGCAGCAGCGGGCGGACACAGACCCCAACCTCGACGGCGTAGGCGCGGATCGCTGTCGTCGGTGACGATGGGCCGGGCCCGGGCGGCTGGTGGGGTCGAGGCTCATGCCACCCCTCCGAGCAGGTCTTCCAGGCCCGGCAGCGGGTCCTGCACCACGACCACGGCGGCGGCAGTGCGACGTCGGCGGCCGGCCGGGGGGCCGGGGTCGGTGGCGGCGCCGAGTGGTGGTTGCGGTCGGCGATGACCAGGCTGCCGGCGTCCGGACAGGGGTTCGAGCCGGCTGGTGGGCGCCGAGGTTGCGGTCGGCCCCGGCCCACGTCCCACCGCTCACCCCGGCCGCGACCGACGTAGGCAGCGCAGTCGGAGCGGACCGGGCAGCCCGGCAGACGCCGGCCATCGCGAGGGCGGCGCCAAAGGGCTGGTCGGTGGTGTCGGTGGTCCAGGGCAGGTCCAGCCGGTCGACGCAGGCGGCGCGGGTCATCCACCGCTGGGGACCCACTCCCAGGTCCGGGCTCACGACGGCATCCTCCGGCCCAGCCTCAGCATGTCGTCGTGTCGTCCTGGTCGGCGGCAGGTGAGGCGCTCGGAGAGCTAGCAGCGGTGGTGGGGGCGGGGAAGCGGTGCCCGATCGAGGCGATCGTCTCGTCCGGCACGTACACCGCCCGGGCGCGGACGGGGTCGGGCTGCCCGTCGACGCGGACGAAGCACACCCCCGGCGTCGACAGCGGGATCCGGTCGCAGGCGGCGCCGCGGTGCCAGGGCGCCGTCGCCGAGGACCATGTCGACCTGGATCGGCTCGTCCAGGCGGAACGCCACCCGCACCGCGTGCAGGCCGCGCCAGCGCACGACGTCCTTGGACGGGTCCACCGTGGTGGTGATGACGGTGAACCCCACCGCCCGGCCACGGACAGCAGGGCCCCGAGGGCGGCCTCGACCCGGCGGGCGGTCTTGGACTCCGCCAACGCGGTCAGGGTGGCGAGTTCGTCGACGATGACCACCCGGTGCGGGGAGGCCACCGACGGGACGTGCTGCCGGGACGACCCGGCCAGGGACGCGGCCCGCTCGTCGAGCTCGACGACCAGGGCTTCCAGCGTGTCGGCCATGTCGGGATGCGGTCGACCACGTCGGCCAGGGGGCGGGCGGGGGCTGCTTCCATGCCGCCCTTGGGGTCCAGCCACGTCACCCGCACCAGGCCGCCGTGGATGGCGGTCGAGAGGCCGGCGACGATCGCCCACAGCAGCGACGACTTCCCCGAGCCGGTGGTGCCGGCGATGAGGACGTGCGCGCCGCGCAGCTGCAACCGCCACGAGGTCCCGTCCTCCCGCACCCCGACCGGCAGTCCCGCCATACCGGTCATGACGCCAGCCGGGGTAACCAAGGCCGACACCGTCCCCAGCACCAACGGCCGGGCCAGCGTGTCGACGCGGGTGACGTCCAGCCACACCCGCCCGGGCCGGTCCGCACGCACCCGCACCCCACGAGCGCCCCAGGCATGGCCGAGGGAGTCGCACGCCGCCGCCACCGTGCCCGGGGTGATGCCAGCGGGCAGAGCGACCAGCAGGTGGTCCGCCCCTCGGGTGAACCGCACCCGCATCAGCCGGGCCACGTCGAGCCGGGCGACACGGGCCTGCCGGGCCGCACGGCCCACGCCGGACGTGTCGGAGTAGGCCCGTGCCGCACCCCGCAGCGACGCCGGTGGGCTGGTCGTCGCGGTCGGTGACGTACAGGTGGTGCCGCAGCGCCAGCATCCGCCACGAGGGCCCGTAGCGGTAGCGGCGCCGCCACCAGCACCCCCACCAGCGACCCACCGTCCGGTCGTAGGACCGACGGGCCCGCGACCGCCACAGCCCCAGGGTCACCACCAGCAGGACGACGCCCAGGAGCAGCGGCGGCCTGGTCCTGCCAGCGCGACGAGGCCCACCACACGTGCGCCCCGAACGCCAGCAGCCCGGCGCCGAGCAGGGTGCGGAACGGCCGGAGCAGCCAGTCGGCCAGCACGAGCCGGACCACCCACCAGCCCTGCCGCAGCAGCGACGCAGGTCCAAGAACCCGCAACCGGGCCACGTCGAAGCCCAAGCGACCGCGACACCACCGCGATGCCCGATGGTCGTCGGTGCGCCCGTGGTGGTAGCGGGGTGGTGCTCATCGGCTCGTCCGAGTCGTCCGCGGCGCGGGCGATATCGAGGAGGCGGTGCCCGACGGCTTCGACGTAGGAGAACGCGGCGGGCCAGGTCCGAGGTCATCGTCGTCCTCGGGGTAGGCCGACGTGCGCGCCATCGCGGCCACCAGCTCGTCGCAGTCAGCCGGGTCGACGTCGGCCGCGGTCCCGCAGACGACGCCTGCGGACCACACCTGCGAGGTGATGACGCCGCCTCACCCGAGGCCCGCGAGAGCCGACCCGTCAGTTCCTCAGCGTCGGCGCAGTCCAACGCCTCGGCCCACCGGGACCCCGTCCACCCGCGGCCCGAACCCCCCGGCCATGTCAGGCACCACCCTCGGACTTGCGCCCCGGACCCTGCGGGCCGCGACGCGCTCGGCGGCCCAGTTCTCCACCAGCCCGCCCGTCTTCAGCGACCGGACCTCGACGGTCAGGCCCTCGAACGCGATCGGCCCGAGCGCGGACACCTGGGGCTGGTCCATCGCCCCGACCGTGACGCTGCCGACCACGGATGCCACCCGGCCGTAGGAGGTCTGCTGGTACATCACCTCCACACCCCACAACGGCATCCCCGTCCGCTCGTCACGCGCCTGACGGTCCGAGGGCCGGCGACCGCCGCCCGGCTTCTCCTCCCACTCCGGGCGGGCCTCCACGACCCCGTCCCGATCATCGGCTGCTTGCTGCTGTCCACCGCGTAGCTCGGCATCTGTCTGTCTCCTTGACCGTGGCCCCTCCGGATGAGGTAGGCCAGGCCGCCTCGCATGGCTAGTCAAGTGGCCTACGTCAACAACATGCCTAGGCAAATCCCGCTCAGGCCGTAATCTCGACGGCATGACGCTCGACGCCGACGACCCCCGGCCGCCGTATCAGCAGGTGGCCGCCCGTCTGCGCGCCGCGATCCTGACCAAGCAGCTCAAGCCGGGGGACAAGCTCGGCTCCGGGGCCGAGCTGGCCGCGCAGTACGGAGTGGCCCGCATGACCATCCAGCAGGCCATCCGCCTGCTGCGCGAGGACGGCCTGGTCGTCTCCCGCCAAGGCAGCGGCGTCTTCGTCAGGTCCCGGACCGAGCGACCCGTGGGCCTACGCCCGCACATCGAGCAGGCGTTCACCGCCGCAGACGTCACCATCGACTTCGCCGGGCTGTCGGGGGAGACCCTCGCCGGTGCCCTCACCGAGCCGCTAGACCAGGTCCGGCACGGCAGGCTCAGCCCCCGGTCCATCAGACTCCGCGCGCTGGTCCCCGACCCCGAGCGTCCCTGGGTCCTGCCATGCGCGGCCGACCTCACCGACGACCCCGCGTTCCGCGCGCGCGCCCGCACCATCCTCAGCCGCAGCCTCGGCGGCACCGTCGAGGCGATCCGTGAACTCGGGGACCTCGGCCTCGTCGAGAGGATCAGCGCAGAGGTCCGGGTCCACGGCGCGTCCCCAGCCTTCAAGGTCTACCTGCTCAACCGGACCGACGTGTTCCTCGGCTTCTACCCGGTGGTGCCCCGCACGGTGCAGATCGACAAGCGCGAGCACCAGGTGCTCGACCTCATGGGCAAGGACTCCACGCTCTTCCACCACACCGCGAACGAGGACGCCGACGCCATCGGCACCCAGTACGTCGCGCAGCTGCAAGGGTGGTTCGACAGCATGTGGACCACCGTCGGGCAGGACTACACGCCATGACCACAGCGACCGACACCGACACAGCGACGGTGCTGCAAGGCGCCGGCCTGCTGCTCGTCGACTTCGACGGCCCCATCTGCTCCGTCTTCGCCGGACGGCCGGCACGCGACGTCGCCAACACACTGCGGGCCTTCGCCCACGAGCAACACGTCAGCCTCCCGCCAGAGGTCGAGCAGTCGACCGACCCACTGGACGTCATCCGTCACGTCGGCCTCAGCCGCGAGGGTGCAGTCGTCCGCTGCTGCGATGAGTTCCTGACCAGCCTCGAAATCGACGCCGTCGCCACAGCCACGCCCACACCAGGCGGCCACGACCTCATCACCGCTGCCCACGTCCGCGGCATCCCGGTCGTCATCGTCAGCAACAACAGCGCCCAAGCCATCTGCTCGTACCTGACCGCTCACCACTTGACCCACGCAGTCACACGCGTCGAGGGGCGGCCCCCCGGCCGACCAGCCCTCATGAAGCCACACCCCTGGCTGCTCAACCAAGCCACGCTCGACCGGCCCGCCATGTCGCAGGTGTTCATCGGCGACTCGGTCACCGACCTCCTAGCCGGTCAAGCAGCCGGAGTCACCGTCATCGCCCTGGCCAACAAGCCCGGCAAAGCCGAACGCTTCCACGCCCTCGGGGCTCAGCATGTCGTCACCGACATGCGCCGACTGGCTACGTGGCTCACGTCAGCGCCAGCGCAGGTCTGACCTGCCGAACGCGGCTCTAATGGATCAATGAAGCGCCCTGGGTTTGGTGGAGGCTCGGGCTATTGGATTCCGACCAGGGCTTGGTCGGTCCGGGGGGCAGCGTAGAACGCCGCTTCGAACTCTGTGGGTGGGACGTCGTGCAGGTAGCCGTGCAGGCGGGCGGTGTTGTGCCAGTGGACCCAGCCGAGGGTGGCGAGCTCGACGTCCTCGACGCTCTTCCAGGGGCCGGTGCGGGCGGGCCCACGGATGAGCTCGGCCTTGTAGTAGCCGTTGACGGTCTCGGCCAGGGCGTTGTCGAACGAGTCCCCGATGGTGCCGATGGAGGGGACGGCGCCGATCTCGGCGAGTCGTTCGCCGTAGCGCAACGACGTGAACTGGGACCCGGCATCGGA
This sequence comes from uncultured Actinomycetota bacterium, assembly GCA_963759255.1. GTDB lineage: Bacteria > Actinomycetota > Actinomycetes > Actinomycetales > JBBAYJ01 > Aquipuribacter. The sequence continues at coordinate 1,830,103 of CAVWYQ010000002.1, read as the reverse complement.
GTGACAACGCAGGCCGGTCAGCTGGGTGCCGCGGGACCAGCGGGCCATCTCGATCGCGTCCAGGACGGTGTCGGTGCGCATGTTCGGCGCGACGCGCCAGCCCACGATCATGCGGCTGTAGGCGTCGATGATGAAGCAGACGTAGGCGACGCCGGCCCAGGTCGGAACGTAGGTCAGGTCGGTGACCCAGAGCTGGTTCGGGGCCTCGGCTGTGAACTGGCGACGGACGAGGTCCGGGTGCCGGGTCGCGGCCGGGTCAGCGCGGGTGGTCCGGACCCGCTTCGTTCGTCGGGCGCCCTCGATGCCTTCGGCGCGCATGAGCCGGGCGACCTGGTCCCGGCCGACGTCGTGGCCGGCGCGGCAGGCGGCCTTCCAGGCTTCCGCGCCCCGTAGACCCGGTAGTTGGCCTCCCAGAGCCGCGTAGCGCCGGGCGCAGCCCGCGTCCCGGGCCGACCGGGCAGAGGCGGGGCGGGTCTTGGTGGCGTAGTACGTGCTGGGGGCCACCGTCAGGCCTGCGTCTCGCAGGACCCTGACGATGGGCTCGACCCCGAGCCGGCGCCCGTCCACGACGTCGTCGCGGTTGGTGTCGATGAATGCGGCTACTTCTTGTGCTGGCGGTCGAGCTCCGCCCCGAAGAAACTCGCAGCTCACTTCAAGATCTCGTTCGCCCGGCGCAGCTCCCGGTTCTCCTGCTCCAGCTCCTTCACCCGCGCCGCCTCCTGCGAGGTCACCCCGGGTGCATGGCCCTCGTCGATGTCGGCCTGCCGGACCCAGGCCCGCACCGACTCCGTGCCGTAGCCCAGCTGGGTCGCCACCCGCTGCACCTCCCTGGTCGGTGCCGAGCTCGGCCCGCAACGCACGGACCATGCGGACCGCGTCCGCCTTCTCCCAGTCGCTGTAGCGCCGGGTCGTGGGCTTGCCAGGCGTCGTGTCCTTCGGCATAGGTCCATCCTCGTTTCCAAGGTCATGAACCTCCACCGACCCCAGGGCGCTTCACAAGGCGGCCCGCTCCGCGGGCCGCAGGGCCGGGCGGCTTGCGCATGCGGCGCAAGCGCCGTTCGCGCCGCCAGGCCCCTGGTCGTCAGAGCCGGACTCCACGAAGCCCGACAACGGACAACGCCACGCAGACACAATGCAGCTCGTGACCACTGCTGCATCTGCCCTCGGCCCCAAGCCAGCGCTCTCCTGGCACCAACCGTTCGGCCGGGGCCTGCTCACCGTCGTCGATAAGGACTCGGAGGCGGAAGAGTTCCCGGACGGCATCGGCGCCGACACCGTGCTGGCGTTCGCCTACTGGCTCGCCGTCCCGGTCCTCCACGCCGCGGACGTCGAAGTACCCGAGGGATGGCCTCATGACATCGACATTCCGCTCGCGCAAGTCGCCGTCTCGGTCGCGTTCGAGCCAGCTGCGGCCGGTGACCTCCTGCACTACGACGGAGAGTTGAGCTGCCCGTCCGGGCGGCTGGTAATCGGTGATCCCGAGACAGAGCACCGGGTGGACGTCCCGCCCGGCGCGGTGCGCATCCAAGTGAGCCTGTTCCCAGAGCGACACGCAGACGCAGTCGTGCTCCGACTCTTGCCGGGGACCGCCGCAGCAGGCAACGCCGACGGGACGCGGGCCTAAGGGGGCCTCCGCCCCCGAAACCCCGGGCCTCGGCTCCGAGATGGTGGGTGGCGCACCACGGGGGCCATCTCCTCGCGACGTCCGACCCAAGGGTCTGCCACAGGCCGGCGCACGGCCGCAAGGCCAAGCCGCTACGCGGTCACTACGTGAGCCCTGCACCCGCACACCGACCTGCGACAGATCAGAGACCGGCCGACGCGACGAGATGACCCCCCAGCCCCAGCGGTGTCGGGAAGAACCCCGACAGGTCGAGTACACCGGGGGAGTACACCTACCGCCCCGGCCCGGGAAGACCCGCAGGGGTGCCGGTCGACCCCGTGACCAGCGCAGCGACCATCCCGGACCCGCGCGACGCTAGTTCGCAACGAGGGGGTCAGGGGTTCGAATCCCCTCAGCTCCACCCGTGATCCTCCGGGTCACGTCGCTCGCGGCGTCCCCTGATCTCCGTTGTGGGACCACGTGGGGCGTGTCGAGCGCGATCAGCCCGCGCTGGTCCCACAACGCGCGGATGCTGGCCGGGTTCGCGGGCTTCTCCTGGCACTCGGTCCCATGCCGATCATCGCCAGGACGGCCTTCGGTGCCAGCCAGCTCGGGTTGTGGGACCACCTCGGGTCTACCGGCGCCGGTCGCCCCGCGTCGGTCCCACGACGGGACGTGACGGGTGGCCGGCGGCCCCTTCGGTGCCAGTCCCTACGCTCGCCCTCGTGGGCAGCCTCGTGTACGCCAGCATCGGGTCCCTCGACGGGTTCATCGCGGACGCCGACGGCGCCTTCGACTGGAGCGCGCCCGACGAGGAGGTGCACGCGTACCTCAACGAGCGTGACCGGTCCGTGGTCCTCGAGCTCTACGGCCGACGTCTGTACGAGGTGATGAAGGTCTGGGAGACCTACGGCACGGAGCCGGACGCGCACGCCGTCGAGCGTGAGTACGGCGAGCAGTGGCGCGCCCGGCCCAAGCTGGTGTTCTCGACCACGCTGCCATCGGTCGACACGTCACGGACGACCTTGCAGCGGGAGTTCGACCCGGTCCAGGTGCGGCGCCTCGCCGACGAGGCCGACGGCGACGTGGGCATCGGCGGCCCGGAGCTGGCGGCCCACGCGCTGCGGGCGGGGATCGTCGACCGGGTCGAGTACTACGTCACCCCTGTCGTGGTCGGGGGTGGGACCCCGTGGCTGCCGAGCGGGCTCCGCACGGACCTGCGCCTGGTCGGGCACCACCGCTTCGGCAACGGCGTCGTCCACCTGGCGTACACGACGGGACGTTGACCAGGGCGGCGCCCACCAGGACGGGCGCTGACCGCCGGCTGACAGCAGAGGAGCGCCGACCGCGACGGCTCAGCCGGCGGTCGCATCCTCGCGACTGCCGACGTCGACACGGCCGTCGTCCGGGCCGCTGACGACGCCCGGTTCGGGCGCCGACGTCACCGACATCCGCCGCACCAGGGCGTGAAGCGTGTTGCGGAGCTCGTCGAGCTCGTCGGTGTCGAGCCCGGTGTGGCAGACGACCCGCTCCTGGGCCTCGGCGGCGGCGTCGTGCAGGTCGGTGCCGGCGTCGGTGAGGGCGACCGTGACGACCCTGCGGTCCGTGGTCGACCGCCACCGGTCGACGAGTCCCGCCTTCTCCAGCCGCCGCACCAGCGGGCTCAGGGCGTGCGCCGGCAGCTGCAGGTGCTCGGCGAGCTGGTTCACCGGCATCTCGCCGTGCTCCCAGAGCACCATGAGCACCAGGTACTGCGTGTACGTCAGCCCCAGCTCGCCGAGCAGCGGCCGGTAGGACCGCGTGACGGCGTTGGTCGCGGCGTACAGGGCGAAGCACAGCTGGTCGTCCAGCTGAAGTCGTGCGGTCATCGGTGTCCAGCCCCTCCATGACCCGTCCCGGCCGGCGTCGGGGCGCTCGACCAATTTAGCTCACGCGTGAGCCAGGGTGTCGCGCTCGCCGCGAGCCAGTCAGGACGGACCCGTCCGTACCGGTCGCTCGGGGTCGTTGCTCCAGGCGGAGAACGATCCCGGATACAGCCGCCCCGGCCCCAGGCCGGCATGCTCCAGCAGCACCAGCGTGTGGCAGGCGGTCACGCCGGAGCCGCACGAGGCCAGCACGTCGGTCGCGTCGTCCACGCCGACGGCCGCGAACCGGTCGCGCAGCTCCGCGACGGGGAGCACGCTGCCGTCGGCTGCGAGAGTCGTGGTCGCGGGCAGGCTCCGGGCGCCGGGCACATGACCGGCCCTCGGGTCGACGGGCTCGACCTCGCCGCGGTACCGCTCGGCGGCGCGGGCGTCGAGCAGCACGGTCCCGACCTGCGGCAGGGCAGCCACCTCCCGGGTACCGACCAGGCGCTCCGCCGGCCACGGGCTCGGGCTGAACGTCGTCGGCGGCCGCACCGTGAGGTCGGTCGTCAGCGGGCCGCCCCAGGTCCTCACCCCACCGTCGAGCAGGGCCGCCTGATGACCGGTCACCCGCAGCAACCACACGAGGCGGGCGGCGACCGTGCCGCCGACGTCGTCGTAGGCCACCACCACGTCGTCGTCCCCGATGCCGAGCGACCCCATCCCGGCCGCGAAGACGTCCGGGGCAGGCAGCGGGTGACGACCGTCGGTGGGGGCGCCGGGGCTCGTCAGCCACCGTTCGAGATCCACGAAGACCGCGCCCGGCAGGTGCCCGGCCTCGTAGGCGGCACGCCCGGAGCGGCCGTCCAGGTACCACCGGACGTCGGCGAGCACGACGTCGTCCCGGCCTGTCAGCCACTGCTCGTCCACCACGGGTGTGACCACGGGGCCAGGGAACCAGACGGGTGCGACAGGGGCCGAGCGAGGACCGGGCGGGGCCACCCTGTATGGCTACGGTGAGTGAACAGCGCCGACTGCCTCACTGAGCTGTTCGGGTGATGTCCGTGGGGGCGGTCCTGGTCGAATCCGGCAAGGCACCACAGGTCGCCCCGTCGCAGACGGGTGATTGGCTGGGACTGCTCGCGGCTGCTCTGGGACGGTCTCGCCGCCGGACTCGAGGGCAGGCCGGCGTAGGGGGCACCTGGTGCTTGTCGTGCGTTCTCGTGCCGCTCGTCGCTGACGTCGCAGCCGCAGGACCTGTCGCCGAAGTCGTCGGTGCGGTTGAGCCCTGACGCGGCGGGTGAGCCGGCCGGGGCGCCGAAGGCTGGTCGGCTTCCACCGCCATGGCGGGTGAGCTGGGGGAGTACTCGTCCGCGCTGGTCACCGAGTCCAGCGTCGTCATCACCGACACCACGGGCACGGCCACCACCTACACCAGGAGCGGCACCACCAGCTCCTACACCGCCCCGCCCGGGGAGTACGGGGTCGTCACCGTCGACACGTCGGCCGGACAGCCCACCAGCGGGCAGGTCACCCTCACGGAGGAGGACGGGACCGTCCACGTCTTCACCGCCGCGGGCAGGCTCGCCTCGAGCACCGGCCCGGCCGACGTCACCAAGCCCGCCGCACCCAAGATCGACTACCGGTTGGGCACCGGACAGCTGGCCACCATCACCGACCGCCTCTCGGGCCGCCAGCCCCGTTTCGGCTACGCCGGAGAGACGGTCGAGTCGCTCGGGCTGTCCGCTGCGGACGCGGGTACGGGTCCGGCCTGCCCGGTGCTGCCCGGGTACGCCGCGCCCCCCGCCGGCATGGTGTGCCGGATCTTCTACCCACGGGTGCGGGCGGACGGTCCCCTCGACACCACCGAGCTCGTCTACGACGCCAGCGGGCGCCTGGTCCGCATCATCGACCCCGGTGCGGAGGTGACCGACTTCGGCTACGACGCCAACGGGCGCCTCACCGCCGTGCGGGACTCCCTGGCGAATGACTGGCTCACGGCCGACGCGACCCGCAGCGCGGCTGCGGTGGCCACCGTGATCGGCTACGACACCCAGGGCCGCGCCACCTCCGTCACCCTGCCCGCCCCGGACGGCACCACCACCACCCCGCGGCCGGCGCGCACCTACACCTACGCCACGCCCAGCAACCCCAACGACCCGGCCAGCACCGGCACCACCCACGTCGACGTCGCCGGCCTCAAGGCGGCGTCCACGCCGGCCCCGGCCAGCGACCGGGCCCGCACCGTGACCTTCGACAACGCCTGGCGCCAGCTGAGCGACACGTCCGCCCTCGGCCTGACCGGCCGGCAGGTGTGGAACGCCAAGGACATGGTGCTGTCCTCCACCGACCCCTCCGGGCGGATGAGCACGACCGTCTACGACGGCACCGACCGGGCGACCGACACCTACGGGCCGGCCCCGGCGGCGTGCTTCGGCCCCGACCGGCGCCCGGTCACGCCGGCCCCGGCGGGGTGCACGGTGACCCCGGCGCACACCAGCACCCGCTACGACGAGAACCTCCGGGGCCTCGCGGCGACGTACTACAACAACATGCACCTGTCCGGGCAGCCCGTGGCCTACGGCACCGGTCTGGCCGCCTATCCCGGCGGTGAGCTCGTCGGCGCCTGGGCGGGGTCCCCCGCGGCCGGCGTGAACGCAGACGCGTTCTCCGCCCGGTTCACAGGGACCATCACCTTCCCCGCCGCCGGCACCTACCAGCTGGTCACCTACGGCGACGACGGCATCCGCGTCTGGGTGGACGACATCCTCCGTATCGACATGTGGGCCGACGGTGGCCGTCGCCGCTCGCCCGACGCGCCGATCACCGTCACCGCCGGGCAGAAGGCGCGTATCCGGGTCGACTACTACGACCTGACGGGCCCGGGCGCCGCGGAGCTGCACTGGATCCGTCCTGACGGCGGGTCCGGTCTGGTCCCGGGCAGCCAGCTCAGCCCCGACTACGGCCTGGTGACATCCACCACGACGGATGACTCGGCTCCGGCCACGGCGGTCGGTGGTGCCGCGGCGGCGTCGACGCGCGTGCCGTCGCAGACCACGGCGTCTGTGTACGCGAACCCGTGGCTGGGCACGCTGGCCTCGTCCATCGTCGACCCGGGCGGGCTGAACCTGCAGACCGACACCGCCCAGGAGGCGCTGGGGTCCGGCTACCTGCGGCCCGTGGCCAAGCGGCTGCCGGGTGCGGTCGCGGCCGGGCAGCCCTCGACCACGCACGGCATCACGTACGCGTACTACGGGGAGAAGGAGACCCTGGCGGCTGCCTACCCGACCGGTGTCCCCTGCGGTCTGCCCGGCGACACGATCCAGGCCGGCATGGTCCGTCGGACCTCCAGTGCGGTCCCCTCCACGGGGTCCCGGCAGGAGATCGAGGTCGTCTACGACGGGTTCGGTCGGATGGTGGGCAGCCGGAAGGTCGCCGATGCGGCCGAGCCGGGTGGGGGCTGGTCGTGCACCACGTTCGACGCCCGCGGCCGCACAGTCACCATCAGCCACCCGGCCTACGCCGGGATCCCGGCGCGGACGGCGACGACCCGGTACACCGGCGACGGCACCGCGACCGGTGACCCGTTGACCACGAGCGTGCGGGACGTGAGCTCGACGGGGGCGAGCGTGCCTGGTTCCCCGAACTCCGGCACGATCACCACCGTGACGGACCTGCTGGGGCGGGTGACCTCGACGACGGACGTGTGGGGCACCGTGTCGACGGTGGTCTATGACCGGGTGGGGCGGGCGACGTCGGTATCGACGACCCCGCTGGGTGCGTCGTCGTCGGTGATGACGTCGACCTATGACGCGGATGGTCGACAGCGGTCGGTGGTGAAGGACGGTCTGGTCCTGGCGACGCTGACCTACGGCGGTGCGGAGCTGACGGGGGTGTCCTACCCGGGCGGCACCGGCAGCGCCGGTAACGGGTCGGGCCTGGCCATCGGTCGGGATGGGGCGGGGGCGTTGGCGTCGCTGGGGTGGACCCTGCCCGCGTCGTCAGCCGGTCGGCCCGGCCGGTGTCGCTCTGGCGAGCGTGGTGAGCGATCGGGTGGTGCGGTCGCAGTCGGGGCGGGTGGTGGACGCGGTGATGAGCGACGGCACCGGGACGACCGCGAAGACGTACACGGCTTCCTACACCTATGACCGGGCAGGCAGGTTGACCGGGGCGGCGGTGCCGGGTCACCAGCTGGGTTATGACTTCACGTCGGTGAATGACTGCTCGGGCGTCACCGGCTCGTTCGCGCAGGCTGGGTCGTAACGGCAACCGGATGCGGGTGGTGGATGCCACGCTGGCGGGTGTGTCGGCGACGGGGCAGGTGATGACCGCGGCATCGAGGTGACGGGCTACTGCTATGACGCGGCGGACCGGTTGCTGTCCACGACCACGACCGGGGCTCCGAGCGGCGCGAACCCGGTCGGTGCCGCTGGGAGCCTGAGCACGGCGGGCACGGTGCCGTCGTTGGGCTACGACAGCCACGGCAACACGACCCGCCTCGCGGACCAGACCCTGGTCTATGACTCCGCGGACCGGCATGCCGTCACCACGACCAAGGCGAGCGCGGGTGCGACGCCGACGCGGGTGTCGTACGTGCGGGATGCGGCGGACCGGATCGTGTCCCGTACCGAGGTGTCCAATCTCGGGATGGTGGGGGAGACGACGACCACGCTGCGGTACTCCTACTCCGCCGCCGGGGACACTGCCGACCTGGTCCTGGACGGCACCAGCCAGCTCATCGAGCGGATCCACTCCCTGCCCGGTGGGGTGGTCGTGACCGACCGGCCTGCGGTGACCGCGGTGGACGTGTGGGCCTACCCGAACATCCACGGTGACGTGGTCCTCACCACCGACGGCACCGGGCGCCGGGTCACCAGCGGGCGCGGCAAGGGCCTGCTCAGTGTGTACGACCCGTTCGGTCAGACCATCGACCCCGTCACCGGCGCCATCGGCACCACCGCCGCGGACGACGCCGGCCCGGACACCCTGACCGGAGACATGGACAACGGCTGGTTGGGGCAGCACCAGCGGCCCTACGAGCACGCCGGGAGCATCGGGACCATCCAGATGGGCGCTCGCGCCTACGTGCCGGCGCTGGGACGCTTCCTGCAGATCGACCCCGTCGAGGGCGGGGTCGACAACGACTACGGATACGTCACCGACCCCATCAACGACCTGGATCTCGACGGACGCGCGAGGTGGATCACACCCGACAATTACTACAACGGCTCGAGCCGAAAAAATAGGCGGGCTTGGCAGGTAGTGGCCTGGATGGGGGGGAATAAGGCCCGCTCGGCCGGATGGTCCACGGTGAAAACGGGGTTATGGACTGCACTGGCCGTTGCTCCCATTGGTAAGATTCGGTACGTGAAGTATGCGGGCCGGGCACGACACTTGAGATGGAGCAATCGCAGCGCTTATGCTGCAGGGGTCCGGAATGCTGCCTCCTCCTGTGTCTCGGGCTGGCGGAAGGCGGCGGGGTGTGCTGGCTCAGTCCTAGGCTTCAAGGAAGCTGCGGCTTCTGCGGGTCGGACCTCGTCGAAGTGGGGCACTTGGTACTCAGACAGGCCTTGGAAGAGCTCTGCATGGAACACGTGAGGCGACCCAAGGAGCCCTGGTCATGGAGGGACGTCGCTCCCCCAATCATATTTCTTCTTGTGGGATTGGGAGTCTGGGAGCGAAACAACGGCTGGACTGCGGTGTGGGCGTTTGTAGCTGTCTTGGTAACCTTCGTATGGTTGATCTATGCGATTGTTATGCGTCTGCGTAATAAGTGAGGGAACTCAAGCTTCTGTGTCCTCCTGCGACAGTGACGGTCCAGGGTGGTTGACTTGGATCGTCGGTGCCGGGTTTGCGGGCTCTTCGCGATTGAGGGTGTAGTCGCGGTATTAGGCCGCGGGCTCCAGCCCGGTGAGCAGGGCCGCCCCGGCATCCTCCTGCCCGCAGCCGGGTTCGCGGTGGAAATGGTGGCCGCAGGCGTCCTGGCGTTCCTCTTCCAAGACGTCGCGTGGCCGCTGAAGGACGACCCCGTGGACCAGGTGTGGTCGCCGCTGCTGGGTGTGGTGTTCCTCGTGACCGGCGCGAGCGGGGTGACCACGACCGTCCCCACGTTGCGCCTGGCGGACGGGCGCCCGACGACGTTCGCACAGCCGAACCAGGGCAAGGCCGCCACCGTCTGGCGACCGGCGGCCTGAGCCGACGTCACACCCAGCTCGGCCACCACATCCGCATCCGCCAGGCGTCCGTCGTGATCACCTGCGCCGTCCACACCGGGTAGAAGAACAGCAGGCACGCGACCGCCCCGACCACCACGAGGCCCGCTCCGACCGCGCCCCACAGCCGCCGGTCCGGTGACGCGTCCGCCGGCCCCAGCAGCAGGCCGAGCGTGTACGTCAGCGCGAGCACAAGGAACGGCACGAACGCCACGGCGTAGAACGAGAAGATCGTCCGCTCCTGGTAGGCGAACCACGGCAGGTAGCACGCCGCCAGCGGCACCAGGATGGCTCCCGCCCGCCAGTCCCGACGCAGCACCCACGCCATCGCGACGACGACGACCGCGATGGTTCCGCCCCACCACACCACGGGGTTGCCCAGAGAGGTGATCGCGGCCGTGCAGGCGTCGGCGCCGCAGCCGGTCACCCCGTCGGACTGGCCCTCGTAGAAGAACGACGTCGGTCGGCCCTGCACCAGCCACGACCACGGGTTGGCCATGTAAGGGTGCTCGTTGTCGACGACGTTGATGGTGGTGTGGAAGCTGTAGGCGCTGCGGTGGTACTGCCACAGGCTCGCCAACGACTGGGGCAGCCACGACACCGCCTCGTCGGGGTTCTCCGCCGCCCAGTTCCGGTTGTACGAGTCGTCCGCGAGGAACCAGCCCGTCCAGCTCACCAGGTAGGTCACCACGGCGACCGGGACCAGCGACAGGAACGCCGCCCAGGAGTCTCGGAGCAGCCCGCCCAGCACCCACCGGCGGACCCCGGCGGTGCGCCGGGCGTCCAGGTCCCACAGGACAGTGAGCAGCCCGAACGCCGCCAGCACGTACAGCCCGGACCACTTGGTCGCACAGGCCGCGCCGAGGCTGATGCCGGCCAGCAGTCGGAAGGGGCGCCACCCCAGCCACGGCCCGTACGGCGACAGCGTCCCGCCGTGCCGGCCACGGGCGACCAGGTCGGCGAGCCGTTCCCTCGAGGCGAACCGGTCCGCGACCAGGAAGGCGAAGGCCACCAGCACCCAGAACGACAGGAAGATGTCGAGCAGGCTGGTACGGGAGTGGACGATGTGGTGCCCGTCGACCGCCAGCAGCAGCCCAGCCACGCCGCCCAGCAGCGTCGAGCCGAACAGCCGGCGGGCCACCAGCACCAGCAGCACCACCGACAGCGTGCCGACCACCGCCGCGGACAGCCGCCAGAAGAACGGGTTGGTCGCGTCGAGCTGCATGCCCGCGGCGATCATCCACTTGCCCAGCGGCGGGTGGACCACGAAGTCCGGCGTGCTGGCGAAGATGTCGAGCGAGCCGGACTCGAACAGGTCGTCGGAGAAGGTGTCGGACCAGTCCTCGGGCTCGGGGTCCGGAGGGGCGGGGTCTTTGAGCTCGTCGCGCTCGTAGCCGTACCGCAGCAGCGACAGGCCGCCCTGCACGTAGTACGTCTCGTCGAAGACCAGCGTCGGCGGGGTCCCGAGCCGGACGAAGCGGAGCACTCCGGCGACGACCCCGATGACACCGGCCACCGCCCACGCCCACCACAGCGGGTCCGGGTGGGGCAGCCCGAGCCTGTCGCGGAGCCGCTCCCGGGTGGCCGCGACCGCAGCGGCGCCGGGGGCGCCCGGGCGGCCGTCCGACGGGCGGGGCCGTTCGTCGACGGTGGTCGAGGTCACGGTGGCCACGCACCGATGCTACGGGGGGCCTACCGTCACGTCCGTGGCGGACGACGACGGGGATGACGCTGTGGGCACCATCGATCACCGGAACTCGGACGCCCCGCCAGGCGTCCGCGCGGCAGGCGTCGGCGCGCCAGGACGCGGGGCAGCGGGTCACGGCATGGTCCTGGTCGCCGCGACCCCGATCGGAGACCCGGCCGACGCGAGCGAGCGGCTGCGTCGGTGGCTGGCCGAGGCCGACGTGGTCGCGGCCGAGGACACCCGGCGGCTCCGGCGCCTGGTCGGCGCGCTCGGCGTGGAGGTCCGGGGCCGGGTCGTCGCCCACCACGAGCACAACGAGGGCGGTGGCTCCGGCGGCGGCGCGCAGGCCCTGCTCGACGAGGTGCGCGCCGGCCGCAGCGTGCTGGTGGTCACCGACGCCGGCATGCCCACCGTGTCCGATCCCGGCTACCGGCTGGTCGCGGCCGCGGTCGAGGCCGGGCTGCTGGTCAGCGTGGTGCCCGGGCCGTCGGCGGTGCTGGCGGCGCTCGCGGTGTCGGGCCTGCCGACCGACCGGTTCGCCTTCGACGGGTTCCTGCCGCGCAAGGCCGGCGAGCGAGGCCGGGCGCTGGCCCTGCTGGCCCGGGAGACCCGCACCACGGTGCTGTTCGAGGCGCCCCACCGGCTCGCGGACATGCTCACCCACGCCGCGGAGGTCCTGGGCGACGACCGTCGCGCTGCGGTCTGCCGGGAGCTCACCAAGACCTACGAGGAGGTCCGCCGCGGCACCCTCGCCGAGCTGGCGGCGTGGGCGAGGGGTGCCACCGTGCTGGGCGAGGTCACCGTCGTCCTGGACGGGGCGTCTCAGGTGTCGGCCGCCCCCGAGGACCTGCTCGACGTGGTCGCCGCCCGCGAGGCCGACGGGATGCGCACCAAGGAGGCCGTCGCGGCGGTCGCTGCCGAGCACGGGGTCCGCAAGAACGCCCTCTACGACGCGGTGCTCGCGGCCCGACGAGCCTGACGACGCCCGGAACGCCGGCGCGTCGGGGTGCCCCGTGCGGGGGCCCTCGGGTGCGAACAGCGCCTTGATCCCGGCTGCGAGGCGGTGCCGGGGGCCCGTTGGTGCGAACAACGCCGTGATCCCGGCTCGGATGTGCGGGTGAGGGTCCCCGTGCGCATGGGTGCGAACGGCGCCTTGGTTCCGGCTGCAAGACGGCGCTGGGCCTCGATGGGTGCGAACGGCGCCTTGGTTCCGGCTGCAAGACGGCGCTGGGCCCCGACGGGTGCGAACGGCGCCTTGATTCCGGCTGGCGTGTGCGGGTGGGGTGCCCGAGAGCGAACGGTGCCGTGATTCCGGCCGAGGCCCGGAGGGTCGCGCAGGGCGCTTCCGCACCTACCGTGGACCGATGGACTTCCGGCGCATCGAGGGCCTGCCCCCCTACGTGTTCACGATCATCGACGGGCTCAAGCAGCAGGCCCGGCGCGAGGGGCGCGACATCGTGGACCTCGGCTTCGGCAACCCGGACATCCCGAGCCCCGGCATCGCGGTCGACAAGCTCGCCGAGGCCGCTCGCAACGCCCGCAACCACCGCTACTCCTCCTCGCGGGGGCTGCCCAAGCTCCGCCAGGCGGTCGTCGCCCGCTACCGCGACCGGTTCGGCGTCGAGCTGGACCCCGAGACGCAGGTCATCAGCACGATCGGCGCCAAGGAGGGCTTCAGCCACCTGATGTGGGTGCTGCTGCAGGCCGGCGACGCGGCGCTCGTGCCGCAGCCCAGCTACCCGATCCACATCTGGGGCCCGTACCTGGCCGGCGCCGACGTCCGGCAGGTGTCCATGGGTCCGGACCTGGCCGACGCCGGAGCCGCCTACGTCGACAACGTGATGACCCAGTGGGAGTACGGCTGGCCCCGGCCGCGCGTGGTCGTCCTGTCGTTCCCGCACAACCCGACCGGGGCGACCGTCGAGCTGGCCGACCTGCAGCGGCTGGTCGACTGGGCCCGCGACAAGGACGTGGTCCTGGTCCACGACTTCGCGTACGCCGACGTCGCCTTCGACGGCTGGCGGCCGCCGTCGATCCTGCAGTGCGACGGCGCCACCGACGTCGCCGTCGAGCTCTACTCCATGACCAAGTCGTTCTCCATGGCCGGCTGGCGGGTGGCGTTCATGCTCGGCCGGGCCGACGTGGTCGCCGCGCTCGGCAAGCTCAAGAGCTACCTGGACTACGGCACGTTCCAGCCCATCCAGATCGCGGCGACCGTCACCATGAACGAGGCCGCCGACTACCCCGACCAGGTCAGCGAGGTCTACCGCGGCCGCCGCGACGCCCTGGTCGACGGCCTGCACCGCATCGGCTGGGACGTGCCCCGGCCGCGCGGGTCGATGTTCGTGTGGGCTCCCGTCCCGCCCGCCTACCGGCAGGAGGGGTCGATCGCCTTCGCCACCCGGCTGGTCACCGACTGCGACGTGGCGACCTCGCCGGGGGTCGGCTTCGGCCCCGACGGGGACGGCTTCGTCCGGTTCGCGCTCATCGAGAACGAGCACCGGATCTCTCAGGCGGTGCGGGGGATCCGGAAGGGCCTGCCCCTGCTCGGGTGAGCAGCCGCAGCGCCGTGCCGACGACCACGCCGACAGCCAGGCCGATGCTGTTGAGCAGCAGGTCGGTGACGTCGCACGACCTGCCCAGTCCGGGCACCAGGTACTGCACCCCTTCGACCCCCACGGGCAGGCAGGCTCCCAGCAGCAGGAGCGGTACCGACCAGCGGCCCAGCAGCAGCGGCGCGAGCAGGCCGAACGGCAGGAGCATGGCCATGTTGGCCAGCTCCTCACCGCCTTGCCCCCACCAGCGGTAGGGCCGGATGTCCGAGATGCAGTTCGGGCCGCCCGAGCCCGGTCCGGCCGACGGCGTCAGCGTGATGGCCAGTGGGAGGAGCACGGCCGCGACCAGGAGCCCGGTCCGGACCGGCGGGAGCCCCTGCGTGCGGGCCAGGAGCAACGCCGTCCCCACGCTGAGCGCGCCCGCCAGCAGCAGCCACAGGGGCAGGCCGGGGTGGGCGTCGAGGAAGAACCGCACCCGGGCCAGCCTACGACGCGCCGCGCCGGGCGGGTTCGCCCCTCCCGGCCGGCCCGCTCGCGGCCGCGCGGCGACGGCCGCGCCACCGCCGCAGCAGCACCCCGACCGCCACCCCGAGGAGCAGCCCGGTCACGTTGAGCACCACGTCGGTCGTCTCGCACTCCCGGTGCAGGGAGAGGAACAGGTACTGGACCCCCTCGATCACCACGGGCGACACCAGGGCGACCAGCACGGCGACGACCGCCGCCCGCCGGCGTAGCAGCACGACGAGCAGGGCGCCCGCGGGGGTGAGCAGCACGAGGTTGGCCAGCTCCTGACCGCCCCGCCCCCAGTCCCGCGGCAGCCGCACGACCATGTCGCACCGCTCCCCCGGGTAGGGGACCGCCTCGGCCCCGGGCGGCAGCGTCAGGGCCAGCGGCGCGGTGCAGGCGAGCACGAGGGCCACCGCGGCGACCGGGCCGCAACCGAGGCGCCGGGACAGCGGACCCGACACCAGGACGGCCCCCACGACCGACACGGCGAGCATCGGGAGCACCCCCGGGTGCGCCCCGAGGAACGACGCCACCCGGTCCAGGGTCTCGGCTGCCAGGTCTCGCACGCCGCGACCCTAGGCTGCGGGCATGACCCACGTGCTCTCTGCGGTGGCCTGGCCGTACGCCAACGGCCCCCGGCACATCGGCCACGTCGCCGGTTTCGGTGTCCCGTCCGACGTGTTCAGCCGGTACATGCGGATGGCCGGCCACGACGTCCTCATGGTCTCCGGCACCGACGAGCACGGCACCCCGATCCTCGTCCAGGCCGAGAAGGAGGGGGTCAGCCCGCAGCAGCTCGCCGACCGCTACAACCGGGTCATCGTCGAGGACCTGCAGGCGCTCGGGCTCTCCTACGACCTGTTCACCCGCACCTCCACGCGCAACCACCACCAGGTCGTGCAGACCCTCTTCCGGGCCGTCCACGCCAACGGCTACGTGGTCGCGCAGACGCAGCTCGGCGCCATCAGCCCGCGCACCGGCCGCACCCTGCCCGACCGCTACATCGAGGGCACCTGCCCGATCTGCGGCTACACGAGCGCCCGCGGCGACCAGTGCGACAACTGCGGCAACCAGCTGGACCCGGTCGACCTGGTCGACCCGCGCTCCCGCATCGACGGCGAGGTGCCGGACTTCGTCGAGACCGAGCACCTGTTCCTCGACCTGCCCGCGCTGGCCGACGCGCTGGGGGAGTGGCTGTCCGGGGTGGAGCGGGCCGGCGCCTGGCGGCCCAACGTGCTGGCGTTCAGCCGCAACCTGCTCGCCGACGTGCGGCCCCGCGCCATCACCCGCGACCTGGACTGGGGCATCCGCGTGCCCCTGCCCGGCTGGGAGGACAACCCCGCCAAGCGGATCTACGTCTGGTTCGACGCGGTCGTCGGCTACCTGTCCGCGTCGGTGGAGTGGGCCCGCCGCCAGGGGGATCCCGAGCGGTGGCGTGAGTGGTGGAACGACCCCGAGGCGCTGTCCTACTACTTCATGGGCAAGGACAACATCACCTTCCACTCCCAGATCTGGCCGGCGGAGCTGCTCGGTCACAACGGCTCCGGGTCGCGCGGCGGCGAGCAGGGCCCGTTCGGTGACCTCCAGCTGCCCACCGAGGTCGTCTCCAGCGAGTTCCTCACCATGGAGGGCAAGCAGTTCAGCTCGTCGCGCGGGGTGGTGATCTACGTCCGGGACGTCCTCGAGCGCTACCAGCCGGACGCGCTGCGCTACTTCATCTGCGCGGCCGGGCCGGAGACCGCCGACGCCGACTTCACGTGGGCGGAGTTCGTCCGCCGCACCAACACCGAGCTGGTCGCGGGCTGGGGGAACCTGGTCAACCGGACCGCCGGGATGCTCGCCAAGAACCTCGGCGAGATCCCCGAGGCCGGCGAGCTGCACCCGGTGGACACCACGCTGCTTGACCGGGTGCTCGGCGCCTTCGACACGGTGGGCGAGCTGCTCCGGACGCACCGGCAGAAGCAGGCGCTCGCAGAGGCGATGCGCGTCGTCGGCGACGTCAACGCCTACATCTCGGAGACCGAGCCGTTCCGGCTGAAGAAGACCGACCCCGACCGGATGCGCACCGTGCTGCACGTGGCTGCGCAGTGCATCAGCGACTGCACCACCATGCTGGCGCCCTTCCTGCCGCACAGCGCCCAACGGGTGCACGAGACCTTCGGCCGCACCGGTGTGCTCGCCCCGATGCCCGTGGTCCAGGAGGTCGACGACCTGGACGGTGGCTCGCCCTACCCCGTGCTGACCGGGGACTACTCCTCGATGCGCGGCACCTGGCACCGCGTCCCGGTCGTACCCGGCACCCCGGTCCCGGTGCCGTCGCCGATCTTCACCAAGCTCGACGACTCCGTGGTCGAGACGGAGTTGGCGCGGCTGCGCGGGGAGGGCTGAGGGGGGCTGTACCGAACCCGTACAGGACGCGGCCCTCAGGGCGGGTGAGTCGACAGGGGTGGTCGTCGGGTACGGGTTTGGTACGCACACCCGCGCCCGCCCCGCGCCCGCCCCGCGCCCTCCCCACCCCCGCGCACACCCCACCCCCGCGCCCATAGGCTCGCGCGGGTGAGCCTGCGACCGATCCGTGCCCGGGCCGCGACCACGGAGGTCGACGGCCGCACCCGCGACCGCAGCGCGCCGCCGGCCCCGGAGCCGCTGCCCGTGCCGGTGGTGGACGACCACACCCACCTGGACATCGCCGACGCCGAGGACCGGACGGTGGATGACCTGCTCGCGCTCGCCGCGGCGTCCGGTGTGCCGCGGGCGGTGCAGATCGGCTGCGACCTGCCGGCCGCGCGGTGGACGGTGGAGCTGCTGGACGCCCAGACGCCCGGCCCCGACGGGGTGCTGCCCCTGCTCGGTGGCGTCGCCCTGCACCCCAACGAGGCCGCCCGCCTGGACCCGGCCGGCCTGGATGCCGCCCTGGTCGAGGTGGAGCAGCTGCTGGACCACCCGCTCGTGCGGGTGGTGGGGGAGACCGGGCTGGACTTCTTCCGCACCCCGCCCGAGGGCCGGGCGGTGCAGGAGGAGTCGTTCCGCCGCCACATCGACCTCGCGGTGCGGCACGGGCTCGCGCTGCAGATCCACGACCGCGACGCCCACGACGACGTGCTGCGGGTCCTGCAGGAGGAGACGGCACCGGAGGTCACGGTGTTCCACTGCTTCTCCGGTGACGTGGCGATGGCCCGGACGGCGGCGGACGCCGGCTGGTACTGCTCCTTCGCAGGGGTCCTGACGTTCCGGAACGCCCAGGACCTGCGTGACGCCTGCGCCGTCGTGCCGCAGGAGCTGCTGCTGGTGGAGACCGACGCGCCGTTCCTCACGCCGCACCCCCACCGGGGCCGGCCCAACGCCTCCTACCTGCTCCCGCACACCGTGCGCACCATGGCCGAGCTCCGCGGCGACGACCTCGACCAGCTGTGCGCGGCGCTGACCGCGAACGCCGAGCGGGCCTACGGCCCCTGGGCCTCCCCGGCCGCGACCTCCCCGGCCGCGACGTCCCCGGCCGCGACGTCCCCGGCCGCGACGTCCCCGGCCGCGACGTCGCCGGCCGCGACCTCCCCGGCCGCGACGTCGCCGGCCGCGACCTCCCCGGCCGCGACGTCCCCGGCCGCGACCTCCCAGGCCGCGTCCTCCCCGGCCGCGACGTCGCCGGAACCGGCCTCGCGGGCTGCGACCCGGCCAGACCCGACCTCGGAGGCCAGGAGACCTCGGTGAGGCTGACCGCGAGCGCCCCCACCAGCTGGCCCGCGCCGGACGTGCTCGGGCGGTGGTGGCAGCGGCGGGTCGGGGAGGCGCTCGACGAGCTGGTCGCCCGGCCTCAGGCCGCGGGGCTGCGCCGCGCCACCGGCTCGGGTGCCGTCCCCGGGAGCCGGTGGACCGCCACGGACCCGGGCGAGCGCGGGGCCAGCGGCGAGGTCGAGATCACGGGTGTGCCGACCGACCGGGGCCTGCGGGCGGTCGGTCGGCTCGCCGCCGAGCCGGGGCTCGAGGTGCGCCTCGACGTGGACGGCCTCGACGTGCCCCGCCGGATCGTCAGTCGCAGCGAGCTGCGGTACCTCCGGTGGGACGTCGTGGCCGCAGCGCGGCCGACGTCGCTGCTGCGGGCGCGCGTCGAGCTGGACTGGCTGCTCGTCGTCCTCGCCGCCGACGTCCGGCAGCGGGCGGGGGTCGACATGCTCGAGGCCCGGCTGACCGTCCGCGGCCGCGGCCCCTGGCGACCGGTCCTGGCACCGGTGATCCGGTTGGTGGGGCGGACGCTGCAGGCGGAGCTGACCCGGACCGTGACGCGGGTGGCCGCGCTGGTCGAGCGGGTGGCCACGGGGTCGGCTGGCGCGAGGCGGGGACCTCGGACGGTGCTGGGGGCGGTGGTGCAGGAGCGGGAGCGCCCGGGGGGAGCGCCGTCGGCGGCCGGGCCGGACCAGTCCTCCGACCAGTCCTCCGACCAGTCCTCCGACCAGAGCTCCGACCAGTCCTCCGACCAGAGCTCCGACCAGTCCTCCGACCAGTCCTCCGACCAGTCCTCCGACCAGTCATCGTCGCAGGCCAGAGGCTCGCGGGGCCGTCCGCGCCGGCCGGTCCGACGGCTGGACCTCTCGTGGCTCGCCAGCCCCCTGCAGACCGTGCGTCGCCTCGGCTCGGCCTCCTCCCGGGACCCGGCCGCGACGCTCTTCCGCGACGAGCGACGGTGGTGAGCAGGGCCGGTGGGTCCATCTTGACCGCTTGTGGGACTTTTCACATGCGGCCCCACGGGTTTCGGCTCAGGTCACAGATCGGTTACGTTCGCGCTGGTAGCCGGATCCGACCCAGCTCAGGACGACACCTCGTCCACCCTCCGCCCCGCGGCAGGCACACCTCTGCACGCATGCGGACGTCGGTACCCGGGCAGCTCTCACAGGCGGTCATCCCTTGACGTTCTCCCCTCTCGCCCCCGTGGTCCGCGCCATCGCGCACCCCAGCCGCACCTCCGCCGCCGTCATGGCCGCGGTCATCACCCTCCTCGTCGCCGGCACCGTCGGCTGGACGACGTTCGACCGGACCGTGACCCTGGAGGTCGACGGTCAGGCCCAGCAGGTGCGCATCCTCGGCACCGAGGTCTCCGACGTGCTGGCCGCGGCCGACGTCGAGGTCGGCGCCCGTGACCTCGTGTCCCCCGCCGTGGGCGAGACCGTCGCCGACGGCCAGACGGTCGTCGTCCGGTACGGCCGTGAGCTCACCGTCGCCGACCCCGCCGGTGCCGAGCGCACGTACTGGACCACCGAGCTCACCGTCGACGAGGCGCTCTCCGCCGCCGGCCTCCGCACCGAGGACGCCTGGCTGTCGACGTCCCGCTCGGCCCGCGTCAGCCGTGACGGGCTCTCGCTCACCATGAGCATGCCCAAGGACGTCACCCTGGTCGCCGACGGCCAGACCCGCCCCGTCACCTCCCCGGCCCCCACGGTCGCGGACCTGCTCGCCGAGCTCGGCGTGACCCTGGACGCCGACGACCGGCTGAGCACGGGCGCCGAGGAGGTCCTGGTCCCCGGGCAGACCGTCACCGTGCAGCGGGTCGCCGTGGCCGACGTCGTGGAGACCGTCCCCGTCCCCAACGGCACCCGGTCGGTCGAGGACCCCGAGCTCTACCGGGGCCAGACCAAGGTCCGCGAGGCCGGCGCCGCCGGCGAGCAGTCCGTCACCTTCTCCGTCGTCACCGTCGACGGGGTCGAGGAGTCCCGCACGGAGACCGCGCGCACCACCACGCGCGAGCCGGTCGAGCGGGTCGTGGCCACGGGCACCAAGCAGCGTCCCGCGCCCGCCCCGGCAGCCCCCAAGGCCGCAGCAGCACCCAAGGCGGCGTCCAGCGGCTCCTCCGGCGGGTCGTCCTCGCCGGCCCCGGCCGTCTCGGGCGACGTGGACTCCCTGAACTGGGGGGCGCTCGCGGCCTGCGAGTCCGGTGGCAACCCCTCCATCGTGTCCAAGAACGGCCTCTACCACGGGCTGTACCAGTTCAGCACGGGCACCTGGCGGTCGGTCGGCGGCTCCGGTCTGCCCAGCCAGGCCTCGGCCGGTGAGCAGACCGCCCGCGCGAAGGCGCTCTACGCCCGCAGCGGTGTCGGCCAGTGGCCGCACTGCGGTCCCCGGCTGTACAGCTGAGCGACCTGCCCGCCGGGACCCCAGGTCCCTGCAGCAGCGGCCCCGACCCCCTCGTGGGGCTCGGGGCCGCTGCTGTGCGTGCGCTCGCCGCCCGGCACGGCGTGACGCCCACCAAGAGCAAGGGCCAGAACTTCGTCGTCGACGTGGGCACGGTGTCCCGGATCGTCCGCCTGGCCGGCGTGGCGCCGGGCGACGTGGTCCTGGAGGTGGGACCGGGCCTCGGCTCGCTCACGCTCCCGCTGCTGGCCGCGGGGGCGCACGTGGTCGCGGTCGAGCTGGACGGCCGGCTCGCCGCCGCGCTGCCGGGCACGGTCGACGAGCACCTGCCGGCCGCGGCGGACCGGCTGCACGTGGTCCGGGGCGACGCGACCGCCGTGGCCGGCCTCGACCTGCCGCTGGCGCCGACCGCCTTCGTCGCCAACCTGCCCTACAACGTGGCCGTCCCGCTGCTGCTGTCGGTCCTGGAGGGCGTCCCCACGCTCACCGGCGGCGTGGTGATGGTGCAGTCCGAGGTCGCCGACCGGCTCTGCGCGCCGCCCGGGAGCCGGGTCTACGGGGTGCCGTCGGTCAAGCTCGCCTGGTACGCCGCGGCCAGGCGCGTCGGCTCGGTCGCCCCGTCCGTGTTCTGGCCGGTGCCGAGGGTGGACTCCGGGCTCGTCGGGTTCACCCGCCGGCTGCCGCCGCAGACGGCCGCCGCCCGCACGGACGTGTTCGCCACGGTCGACGCCGCCTTCTCGCAGCGGCGCAAGACCCTGCGGCAGTCCCTGGCCCCCCGGGCGGGCAGCGCGGCGGCCGCGCAGGAGGCGTGCGAGGCCGCCGGGGTCGACCCGTCCGCACGCGCAGAACGCCTCGACGTCGCCGCGTTCGCCGCCGTGGCGGAGGCGCTGGGGCGCGGGAGCATGGCCTAGGGCCTAGCCTCGGAGGCCATGGGCTCCCGATCCTCGGTCACCGTGCGGGCACCCGCCAAGATCAACCTCCAGCTGTCGGTCAGTGGTCCCGCCGATGACGGCTACCACGACCTGGCCACGGTGTTCCAGGCCGTCGACCTCTACGACGAGGTGACGGCGACCCCCGCACCGGGCGGGCAGTTCACCGTCGAGGTGAGCGGGACGGACGCCTCGCGGGTGCCGGACGACGCCAGCAACCTCGCGGTGCGGGCCGCCCGGGCCCTCCTCCACGCCGCCGGGCCGGAGACCGCGCCCCGCCTGGGGGTGCACCTGCACATCCGCAAGCGCATCCCGGTGGCCGGGGGCATGGCGGGCGGCTCGGCCGACGCCGCCGCCGCGCTGCTGGCCTGCGACACCCTGTGGGGGCTCGACCTGGACCGGGCGCAGCTGTCCGAGATCGCCTCCCGCATCGGCTCCGACGTCCCGTTCGCCCTGCTGGGTGGCACGGCCGTGGGCATGGGGCGGGGTGAGCGGCTGACGCCGGCGCTGAGCCGGACGGGATGGCACTGGGTGCTCCTGGTCTCCGACGGCGAGCTGTCGACCCCGGCCGTCTACGGCGAGCTGGACCGGCTGCGGAGCGGTCGCGCGCTCGTGGAGCCCCGGGTGTCCGAGGCGCTCATGCAGGCGCTCCGCTCGGGGGAGGCCAGGGCGCTGGGCCAGACCCTGCACAACGACCTGCAGCAGGCGGCGGTCTCGCTGCGCCCGGACCTGGACATGCTGCTCGAGCACGTCGAGGCGGTCTCCCCGGCCGGGGCCCTGGTGTCCGGGTCCGGCCCCACCGTGGCGGTCCTGGCCGAGGACGAGCAGCACGCGGCCGAGCTCGCGGTGGCCCTCGCGGACGCCCCCCGGGTGAGCAGGGTGCTGCGTGCCTCCGGGCCCGTGCCAGGCTGCAGGGTGGTCGACCACGGGACGCCCCGCAGCGTCCATCGCTGAGCGAGATCCGGAGCCCTCCACCCGTGCCCAACCTGGTCAACGTCACCGGCATCCACGTCGCCCTGCCCGACCGCGTGCTGCTCGACGACGTCTCGCTCGGGGTCGACGACGGCGACGTCGTCGGCGTGGTGGGGCGCAACGGCGACGGGAAGTCCACGCTGCTGCGCGTGCTCGCCGGCACCGCCGACGTGCACTCGGGCCGGGTCGCGGTCCGCGGCGGGGTCCGGGTCGGCATGCTCGACCAGCGTGACCGGCCGAGCGGGTCGACGGTCGCCGAGGTGGTGCTCGGGGAGCGGGCGGCCGAGGCCCACACCTGGGCCGGCGACGCGCGGGTCCGCGACGTGGTCGGGGGTCTGCTCGGCGGCTACGACGCGGCGGGCGTCGGCGGCATGGAGGCGCGCACGGACGAGCTGTCCGGCGGCCAGCTGCGCCGGGTCGCGCTCGCGGCGGTGCTCGTCGACGACCCGGACGTGCTGCTGCTCGACGAGCCGACCAACCACCTCGACGTCGACGGCGTCGCCTGGCTCGCGGCGCACCTGCGGGCCCGCGCGGCCACCGGGCGGGGCGCGCTCGTGGTCGTCACGCACGACCGGTGGTTCCTCGACGCGGTCTGCACCATGACGTGGGAGGTGCACGACGCGGTCGTCGACGCCTACGAGGGCGGGTACGCCGCGTGGGTGCTCGCCCGGGTCGAGCGGGAGCGCGTCGCGCAGGTCACCGAGGAGCGGCGCCGCAACCTGGCCCGCAAGGAGCTCGCGTGGCTGCGGCGCGGGGCTCCGGCCCGGACGTCCAAGCCCAAGTTCCGGATCGACGCCGCGACCGAGCTCATCGCCGACGAGCCGCCGCCGCGCGACACCGTGGCGCTGCAGACGCTGGCCGCCGTCCGGCTGGGCAAGGACGTGGTCGACGTGGAGGACGTGCGGGTCGACCACCCGCGCGGCGGCGACGCCCCCCTGCTGCACGACGTGACCTGGCGCCTGGCCCCCGGGGAGCGGGTCGGCGTCCTCGGCGCCAACGGCGCCGGCAAGACCACCCTGCTCCGGCTGCTCACCGGCCAGCGCTCGCCCGAGGCCGGCCGGGTCAAGCGGGGCACGACGGTGCGGTGGGCGTGCCTGACCCAGGACCTCGCCGAGCTGCACGAGGTCGAGCACCTGCGCGCGGTCGAGGCCGTCGAGCAGGTGGCCCGCACGGTGGTCGTGGCCGGCAAGGAGATGACGGCCTCGCAGCTGGTCGAGCAGCTCGGCTTCCCCAAGCAGCGGCAGTGGACGCTGGTCCGCGACCTGTCCGGCGGGGAGCGGCGCCGGCTGCAGCTGCTGCGGCTGCTGCTCGCGCAGCCCAACCTGCTGCTGCTGGACGAGCCGACCAACGACCTGGACACCGACTCGCTGGCGGCGATGGAGGACGTCCTGGACTCCTACGCCGGCACGCTCGTGGTGGTCAGCCACGACCGCTACCTGCTCGAGCGGCTCTGCGACAGCCACGTCGGCCTGGTGGGCGACGGCCGGGTGCGTGACCTGCCGCGGGGCGTCGAGGAGTACCTGGAGCGGCGCGGCCGCGATGCCGTCGCGTGGCGCGCTGCCGCCGCGACGCCGGGCGGCGCGGGGGCCGGCCGCGGCGGGGTCGATCGCCGGCACCCGCGACACGCGACCACCGACGCGGCCGACCGTCAGGGCCGCGCGCAAGGACCTCGCGCGGCTCGAGCGCAGGCTCGCCCGGCTGGCGGAGCAGGAGGCCGCGCTGCACGCCGACCTCGCCGCCCACGCCACCGACCCCGAGCAGGTGCGTCGACCTCGACGCCCGGCTGCGCGCCGTCGCTGGCCGAGAAGGATCAGGTCGAGGGGGAGTGGCTGGAGGTCGCGGAGACGGCCGAGGGCGGCGTCGAGGCCGCCGGCTCCAGCCGGCGTGCCGCGGCACGGACGAGGCCGCCAGCAGGCCCACGGCGACCGCCCACGCCACGGCCCCGGCCGCGGCCGCCACGCCGGGCAGCGCGTCGGGGACCCCGAGGTGCACCGTGAGGCCGAGGATCCGGGACAGCCCGCCGGGCACCACCTGCATCCCGTCGTTGACCGCGGTGAGCAGCCGCTCCTGGCCGACGACCAGCGCGAGCCCGCCGAGCCACAGCAGGGCGGACCCGGCCCCCGCCAGCGCCACGGCCACCGTCCCGGCCCGGCGGCACGCGACGGCCGTCAGGGCCGGGGCGGCCAGCAGCCACACCAGCGCCACCGTGGCCGCCACGACGAACGCGCCCCGCTCGACGGGGTCCAGCCAGAAGCCCGTCCACGCGCCGACCGGCCCGCGCAGGCCCGTCGCGACCAGCAGCGGCAGCACGCCCACCAGCTGCGGGCCGAGCACCACGACCGCCCACAGCGCCGGCGCAGGCGGTCACCGGCGGCGCGGTCACGCACCGTCCCTGCGAGGACCGCGCCCAGCGCGGCCGCCCCGGCCGTCGTGGCGGCGAGCACGACGTACGCCCAGGCCACGGGCACCGCCCCGGTGCCGCCCGCCCGCGCGAAGCAGCGTGGGCGCCGAGGACGACGACCGCCGGCACGGCGAGCGCGGCCCCGCGCTCCCAGGCGGCCCACGGCGTGCCAGCCGGCGCGGTCCAGCCGCCAGGGCCGCAGGGCCGCCCGGCGCAGCAGCGGGCACCCCCAGCAGCCCTGCGGCCGCGAGCAGCAGCAGGGCCCTGGCCGTCCAGCAGGCCACCGGCTGCGCGGCGACCCGGGCCAGGCCGGCGTCGGCGGCCGCGAACTCGTACGGCGGCAGGTCGAGGTCCCCGGACCAGCGCGCCCGGTGCGCCGCCGACCAGCTCGCGGTAGCGCTCGGCCGCCGCCAGGTGCAGGCGCGCGCGCACGCGGCGTCACCGGTGTCCAGCCACTGCTAGCCGCGCAGCATCGCCTCGCGGTAGGCGCCGAGGGTGAGGAACAGGTCGTGCTCGTAGTCCAGGGAGGCCGCCAGGCGCTCGTGCAGGGCGGGGTCGCGGAAGGTGCCGGCGTCCAGCGCCGGCGAGCGACGGCCTGCATCCGCTCGACCTGCGCCACGGCCCGGTCGCCGCCCGCGACGGCCTCGTCGACCCGTCCGCGGCGAGGCCGCGGTGACGCGCCGACCAGGTCGCGGTGTCCCCGCCGACCAGGTCCCACTTGAAGACCCACAGCATCGGCGGCGGCTCCAGGCCGAACGCGCGGACCTCCTGCTCGGCGTACGGGCCGACGTACAGCCCGTCGAGCACGGCCTGCCGGGACACCGCCAGCAGCTGCGACAGCGCGGCCACCGTGGCCGGGTCCTCGCTCCACGTGCGGCGCAGCCAGGTGCGCTCCATGCTGCTCCAGGTCGGCGTCGGGGTCCCAGGCCAGCCGGGCGGCGGTCCACACCTGCAGGTCCCACAGCTGCCAGACAGCCGGTGGTGAGGTACAGCGACATCGGCCCGGCCCGCTGCGGCCCGCCCGACTGCGTCCACACCCAGACCCCGTCCACCTGGGGTTGGCTGGCCGTGAGCCGCCTGCAGGGCGGCGGCGTGGTCGCCGGTGGTGTCGTCGGGGAAGGCGCCGAAGCCCTCGAACTCCCGCCGGGCCTGGATCTCGACGAGCCGCGTCCTGCGGGCCCTGTCAGCAGGGTGGGGTTGAGCGGCAGCCACGAGTCGAAGTCGCCGGCGACGAACTTGGTCGACACCACCAGGTTGTCGACGCCCTGCCCGGGACCGAGGTCGCCGAGCACGTGCCTCGTAGGTCTCCGGGGAGGTGTGCAGGTCGCCGACCCCGCCGACGCCGACCGACCACGAGCGCAGGTACACGTCGGCGTCGTGCGCGGCGGCGACGTCGGCGAAGGTCCGCAGCATGGCGCGGACCTCGCTCGGCCTCGGTGACCTCGAGCGCGGAGTAGTAGTCCCAGCCGTCGAGGTTGTAGACGGCCCCGGCCTCGCCGACCCGGATCATCATGCCCGTCCACGTACGGCAGGCTCGGTGAGCAGCTCGTCGGCCGCCGGCCCGGTAGACGTCCCACAGCTGCGGGCGAGGCCGTGTCCAGGCCCGCCGGGCAGGCCGCGCAGGTAGGCCTCCAGCGGCTCCGTCAGCGCCAGCATGTCGGTGACCATCACGACGTCCATGCCCATGGTGTCGGCGTAGGCCCACATCGCCCCGACCTGCTCGCGCATGGCCCCGCGCGCGCTCGCGGTACGGGCTGCCGGGCGGGTACACCGGGTCCCCGTCCTCGAGCGCCGGCGAAGGTCACGTACTCGAGGAAGCCGGGGACGACCACGCCGTCGTAGCCGTAGGACACCATCCGGTCGACGTAGGTCGCGCCACTGCGCGTCGACCTCGGCCAGCGCCTCGGGGTCCAGCCACGGCGCCCCGGGCAGGACCACGTCGGCCGAGGGCGCCGGAGGCGTGCACGTAGTCGTCCTGGGCGGCCCACGCCTGCCGGGTCGGGCGTGATGCCGACCGCGCCGGTGTCCACGAAGCGCCGGCCCAGCGCCGGGATGACCGTCGTCGGGCCCGTCGGCCACGCCCCGCCAGGCCCGCCCGGCGTCCACGTGGTCGGCAGCTGGAACAGCCCGGCGGCCAGGCCCCGGCGGTCCGCGGCGACCAGCTCGCACCAGCACCTGTCCTCGCCGGTCGCGGGACAGCCGGTAGGCCTCGGGGGAGGCCGTACGGCCCGGGGCCGCCGGGGTCGCAGCCGCGCGTCGAGAGCCGGTCGCCGCCGGCGGTGCCTGCGTCGGCACTCGGGCTGGCCTCGGTGCTGACCTGCGGGCTGACCTGGGTGCGACGCCGGGGGCTGCGGACACCGCGCCGCCCGCGGCCTGCAGCGACCGCGGTCAGCGTGCTCGCACGCGCCAGGTCGACGCAGCGGGTCGCCGGGGGCCGGCACGTCGAGCCGTGACCGCCGCGGGTGCCCGAGGTCGCGCCGGGACCGGGCTCGACGTCCCGCGCGGGCGGCCACCAGCGGGTGCCTTGTCGGCGAAGGACACCGCCAGGAAGCCGTCGACGACGGGCACGGCCAGGGCAGCGCCGAGCACGCGCGCGCCGCGACCACGAGCAGCGCCGCGCCGCGTGCCGTGACCCCCCGGGCGCACCGCGTCATCCTCGCCCCGGGGGCCGCGGCGTCCACTGCCCGGGGGGCCGGCGCTGGCCCGCGGTCCTGCGTCGCCCGTCCTGCCCACGGCGACCGGCCGGCACCGGCCTTCAGCGCGGCGGCGGGTCCCGGCGGCGCTCGAACGGGCGGACCAGGGCGCGCAGCAGGTCGGCGAGCCGGTCCCGGTCCCGCCGGGGCATGCCGGCCAGGAACGACGCCTCCCGCTCCAGCAGCGACGCCATGGCGGCGTCCACCAGGCGCAGACCGTCGTCGGTAGCTCCACCACGACCAGCCGGCGGTCGCCGGGGTCGGCCCGGCGGCGTACCAGGCCCCGGCCGGCGAGCCGGTCGATCCGGGTGGTCATGGTCCCGCTGGTGACCAGGGTCTGCGGGCAGCAGCTGCGAGGGCGTCAGCCGGTGCGGCGGGCCGCTGCGGCGCAGCGCAGCCAGCACGTCGAACTCCCAGCGCTCCAGGCCGTGGGCCTCGAAGGTGGACGCGCGGGCCCGGTCCAGGTGGTGGGCCAGGCGGGTCACCCGGGACAGCACCTCCAGCGGCGCCACGTCCAGGTCGGGGCGGACCCGGGCCCAGGCAGCGGTGATGCGGTCCACCTCGTCCTGGCCGGGTGACCGGTGCTGGAGGGTCCGGTGCCGGCGCCCGCCCCGGGTCCGTCGTCCGTGTGGGGGGCGCCATGGCCGACAACCTAGCGTCGCGCCGCCAGGCCCAGCCGGGGCTTGGCCTCCAGGCCCGACAGCCCGTTCCAGGCCAGGTTGACCAGGTGGGCGGCCACCTCGGCCTTCTTGGGCCGGCGGTGCTCGAGCCACCACTGCCCGGTCATGGCCACCATGCCCGACCAGCATCTGGGCGTACATCGGTGCGGTCTTCCGGTCGAAGCCGCGGGCGGCGAAGGCGTCGACCAGGACGTGCTCGACCTGGGTGGCGGTGTCGCCCAGCAGGCTGGAGAACGTGCCGGTGGACTGGGCGACGGGGGAGTCGCGCACCAGGATGCGGAAGCCGTCGGTGCTGGTCTCGATGTAGTCCAGCAGCCCGAGCGCGGCGCCCTCGAGCAGGACGCGGGGGTGGGCGTCGGCCGTCAGCTCGCGGGTGACGATGGCCAGCAGCTGCTGCACCTCGCGGTCCACGACGACCGCGTACAGGCCCTCCTTGCCGCCGAAGTGCTCGTAGACGACCGGCTTGGAGACCTTGGCCGCCGCGGCGATCTCCTCCACGCTCGTGCCCTCGTAGCCCTTGTCCGCGAACAGCCGCCGGCCCGACGTCGAGCAGCTGCTCCCGGCGCTGCGTGCCCGTCATCCGGGACCGGCGCGACACCCGGGCCCGGCCGGAGCCGGCCGTCCGCAGAGCACCAGGCGGGCCGGGTCGACGGCGCCGCCGACGACCGGCTCGGGCGGGGTCCGGTCGCGGCGTCGTCGCGGGGGCTGGTCACGTCCGCCCAGTGTGCCGGCTCGCCGGCCGGGCTCGTGGCACCGGGCACGCTGGCAGCGCGCAGGTCGCGGCACCGGCGCGCTCCGCCGCAGCGCGGTCCGCCCTGGTGTAACGGCAGCACGCCGGCCTTTGGAGCCGTGCAGTCCCCGTTCGAATCGGGGGGGCGGAGCAGACGGTAGCGTCCGGCGACGTCGAGTCAGCGTCCCGGACCGCGACGCGCCGTCACCCAGGAGGTCACCTGGAGGCCACCCCGTGCCCGCACGCCACCCTGACGCTGCCTGCGAGGCCGTCGTCGTCCTCGCCGCCGGCCAGGGCACGCGGATGCGTTCCGCGCACGCCCAAGGTGCTCCACCGCGTCGGGGGTCGCTCGCTGCTGGGCCACGCCCTGGCCGCCGCGGCGCCGCTGGCGGCACCACGGCCACGGTCGTCGTGGTCCGTCACGACCGCGACCAGGTGGCCGCGCACGCCGAGCAGGTGCTGCCCGGCGTCGTGGTCGCCGACCAGGACGACGTGCCCGGCACCGGGCGCGCGCTGTGGTGCGGGCTGCAGGCGCTGGACGCGGCCCGGGCCGCGGCGGGGCTGCCCGCTGCTGACCGGCCGGGTGCTCGTCACCTACGGCGACGTCCCGCTCATCACCGCGAGCGACGCTCGCGCGGCCTGCTGGCGGCCGACCCCGGGGCGGCGGTGAGCGTGCTGACGGCGGTGCTGGACGACCCGACGGGTACGGCCGGGTGCTGCGGACGACGCCGGCGACGGCCGCGTGACGCCGATCGTCGAGCACCGGGACGCCGACGAGGAGCAGCGGGCGGTCCGCGAGGTCAACGCCGGCGTCTACGCCCTCGACCTGGCGCTGTGCCGGGAGGTGCTGCCCGCGCTGGCTGCCGCCAACGCCCAGGGCGAGCAGTACCTGACCGACGTGGTCGCCGCACGCCCGCGCGCGCGGCCTGCGGGTGGTGGCGGTGCCGGCCGAGGACCCCACGAGGTCGACGGGGTGAACGACCGGGTGCAGCTGGCCGCAGGCCGGGCGCCCGGCTCAACGCCACGGCTGCTGGAGCAGCACATGCGCGCCGGGGTCACGGTGGTCGACCCGGCCACCACCTGGGTCGACGTCGACGTCGAGCTCGGCCAGGACGTCACTGCTGCTGCCCGGGCACCCAGCTGCTGGCCGGCACGCGTCGTCGCCGCCGGGGCGGTCGTCGGCCCGGACACGACGCTGAGCCGGCTGCACGGTCGGCGAGGGCGCGCACGTCGTGCGCACCCACGGCACCGCCGGCCGTGCTCGGCCGCCGGGGCCACCGTCGGTCCGTTCGCCTACCTGCGACCGGGCACCGACCTGGGCGAGGGCGGCAAGATCGGCACGTTCGTGGAGACCAAGAACGCCCGGATCGGCGCCGGCTCCAAGGTGCCGCACCTGTCCTACGTCGGCGACGCCGAGATCGGCGTGGGCTCGAACATCGGCGCGGCCAGCGTGTTCGTCAACTACGACGGGGTGGCCAAGCACCGCACGGTCGTCGGCGACCACGTCCGGATCGGCTCGGACAACATGCTCGTCGCGCCGCTGGTCGTGGGCGACGGCGCCTACACCGCGGCCGGGTCCGTGCTGCGCAACGACGTCCCGCCCGGGGCCCTGACGCATGTCGGCGGCAGCCCGAGCGGGTGGTCGAGGGCTGGTGAGCCGAGCGCCGCCCGGGCACCGCCTCCGCCCGCGCCGCCGCCGCGGCGCCCGCAGCCGCGCGACGAGCACCCGGACCGGGGCCCCGACGACCCGCCGCACGACCCACGACGACGACCAGGGAGCCACGCCATGATCTCGATCACCTCCACGCCGGAGAAGCGGCTGGTGCTCGTCAGCGGGCGGGCCCACCCGGCGCTGGCCCGCGAGGTCGCCGAGGCGCTCGGGGCCGACGTGGTCGCAGCACCACCGCCTACGACTTCGCCAACGGCGAGATCTACGTCCGCTTCGCCGAGAGCGTCCGCGGCTGCGACGTGTTCGTCCTGCAGTCCCACACCGCCCCCATCAACCAGTGGCTGATGGAGCACCTGCTCATGGTGGACGCGCTCAAGCGGGCCTCGGCCAAGCGGGTCACCGTGGTCGCGCCGTTCTTCGGCTACTCCCGGCAGGACAAGAAGCACCGCGGCCGCGAGCCGATCAGCGCCCGCCTGGTGATGGACCTGTTCAAGACCGCGGGCGCGGACCGGATCATCAGCGTCGACCTGCACGCCGCCCAGATCCAGGGCTTCTTCGACGGACCGGTCGACCACCTGTGGGCCCTGCCCCTGCTGGCGGACTACGTGAGCACCCGGGTCGACAAGCAGCCGCTCACCATCGTCAGCCCGGACATGGGCCGGGTCCGCGTCGCCGACGTCTGGTCCGACCGGATGGGGGCGCCGCTGGCGATCATCCACAAGCGGCGCGACCCCAACGTGCCCAACAAGGTGCAGGTGCACGAGATCGTCGGCGCCGAGCACGTCGAGGGCCGGCACCTGCCTGCTCATCGACGACATGATCGACACGGCCGGGACCATCGTGCAGGCCGCCGAGGCGCTCAAGGCCAACGGCGCCGCGAAGATCCTGGTCGCCGCCACCCACGCGATCCTGTCCGGGCCGGCCGTGCAGCGGCTGACGGACTCGCCCGATCGACGAGGTCGTCGTCACCAACACCCTGCCCATCACGCCGGACAAGCGTTCGACCGGCTGACGGTGCTGTCGATCGCCCCGCTGCTGGCCCGCGCCATCCGGGAGATCTTCGACGACGGCTCGGTGACGAGCCTGTTCGAGCCGCACAGCGCCTGAGCCGCGGGCGCGGGCGCCTGCACGGCGTGGCGCCCGGGCCCGTCTCCGTGAGACCGTTGGGGGTCCTGCTCCTCCCGGGCGGATGGTTGAAAACCGTCGGGTCGGGTAGTAGCAGGTCTGATCGGGGTTTGTCGCGCTCAGGGAAGAGACGTCGGGCCGGAGACGGACGGTGTGCTTCCGGGAGGTATCTGCGTGATCGATCGCGTGAAGAGGACGAACGACGTCGAGGTAGAGGGCATGGTCGGCGAGGCCACCGGCCACCGCCGGCCGGACCACCCGGACGGCACGGCCGCATCCATCGCCGCCGCGGAGCTGTCGTTCAGCGGCGTCGCCCCCACCTCCTCCGCCGGGTCGACCACGGTGGGCGCGGTCCGGCGCGAGGCCTCCGCGGGACCACCGTCCTCGTCCTCGCGCCACCGCGACTTCGCCCGTGACATCGTCGCCGGCGACACCGTGGCCGCCGGGGTCTCGGCCCTGGTCGCAGGGCTCGTGGCCTGGCAGGCAGGGTGGACCCCCACCGCCCCGGCGCTCGCGCTCACGGTGGCGGCGGTCGGGTGGGCGGTGCTGTGGCCGGCCCTGCTGGGCCTGAACCGCGCCTACGAGGTGCGCTACCTCGGTCACGGCTCCGAGGAGCTGTCCCGCGTGATCCACAGCTGGGTCGCCGCGATGGCGATCACCGGCGTGCTCGGCTGGGCGTGGCTGCCGTCCCGCATCGCCGCCGACGTGGTCTCCGGGATCTGCGCCACGCTCCTGCTGTCGGTCGTCTCCCGCTCGGTCCTGCGCGCGCGGCTGCACCGGGACAACCTCGCCGGGGCGACGTACCAGCGGGTCCTGCTGGTCGGCGACGCCTACGAGGTGGCCCGGCTGAGCACCCGGATGAACCGCAACCGCTACCACGGCTGGCGCGTCGTGGCCTCGGCCGGACCGGCGGCCGAACCCGGGGCCGACACGCTCGTGCGCCTGGGCGCGGCGGACACCGTCACCGACGTGCTGGACGCCGCCCGGCACTGCCATGCCGACCTCGTCCTGCTGGCACCCTCGGGCGCCACCCGGCTGGCGACGGTGGACGAGCTCGAGCGGGCGCTGCACGCAGAAGGCCGCGAGGTCGCGCTGGCCCCCCCGCTGGTCGAGGCGGTCGGTCCGCGCGTCGCCGTGGAGCCGGTGTGCGGCCTGCCGATCCTCCACCTGTCCTCGCCGGAGCTGGGCGGTCCCCGGCGGGTCATCAAGGCCATCGCCGACCGGGGGGCGGCGCTGGTGGCCGTGCTGCTCCTGCTCCCGCTCCTGCTCGGCATCGCGCTGCTCGTCCGCCTCGACAGCCGCGGGCCCGCCCTGTTCGTCCAGACCCGGATCGGTCGGCACGGCCGCGCCTTCCGGATCTACAAGTTCCGCACCATGTACGTGGACGCCGAGGCGCGGCTGTCGGCCCTGGCCTCCCTCAACGACGGCGCGGGCCCCCTGTTCAAGATGAGGAGTGACCCGCGCATCACCCGGGTGGGGCGCTTCCTCCGACGCACCTCCCTCGACGAGCTGCCGCAGCTGCTCAACGTGGTCATCGGGGACATGTCGGTCGTCGGCCCTCGTCCGCCGCTGCCCGCGGAGGTCGAGAAGTACGATGCCGTCACCCGCCGGCGGCTGCTGGTCCAGCCCGGCATCACGGGGCTGTGGCAGGTCCACGGCCGCTCCGACCTGTCGTGGGAGGAGTCGAGCCGTCTGGATGTCCGCTACGTCGAGAACTGGTCGCTGGGCTTCGACCTCAGCATCCTCGTCCGCACCGTCCGCGCCGTCGTGCAGGCGCGGGGGGCCTACTGAGGCGGCCCGACGGGGCGAGGAGGAACGCATGACGACGACCGAGACCACCCAGCCGGCACCGCCCGGTGAGCTGGCACCCCGTCCTCGCCGCCGCCGCCGGAGGGTGCTGGGCGCGGCGGTCGTGCTCGCCGTCGTGGCGCTGCTCGCCTTCACCCTGGGTCAGCGCTACGCCGGGCCGCCGGAGCCGGGCGGTGCCGACGGTGCCACGGACGAGGTGGGGGCGGGCGCAGCGGCCGAGGAGCCGCGCGGCGACTCCGGACCTCCGCTGACCTGGGCGCCGCCCGAGCTGGAGGACCCGGAGACGATCCAGATCACCGAGGACGACGCCACCCTCCAGCTCGAGCCGGACCAGGACTACGAGCTCGTCCTGCCGGACGAGCCGCTGGTGCGCGAGGGTGGGGTCACGGTCTACGGCGGGCGCAACGTGGTCCTCATCGGCGGCGAGATCGTCGTCCCCCAGGGTGACGACGAGGGGAACGGGCTACGTGCGCTCTTCCTCCGCGACCAGACCGGTACGGTCCACGTGGAGGGCGTCAAGCTGTCCGGGGAGGGCCTGGGGGAGGGCATCAACCTCGACCAGCGCGAGGGTGCCGTGGTGCAGCTGCAGAACATCTGGGTCGGCGAGGTCTTCGGCGTGCTCGAGGGGCACCACGGGGACCTGGTCCAGCTCTGGGCGGGGCCCGCGGAGCTGCGGGTGGACGGCCTGACGGGTTCGACGGGCTACCAGGGCCTCTTCCTGCTGCCGAAGCAGTTCGGCGAGCAGCCGGAGCCGGAGCGGTTCGACCTGCGCCGCGTCGACATCAGCGGTGCGGAGGACGGCAACGGCTACCTGCTGTGGCGCGACGACCTCGACTGGCCGCTGGTGACCACCGACGTGTGGGTGGCACCGACGGACGCCGACCCCGAGGACCGGGGGTCGTTCCTGTGGGACCGCGAGGGCGAGGACTCCTGGGCCGACGTGAAGGTGGGCACCCCGCCGGGTGGCAGCTTCGTCCCCGAGGACCGCGCCGGCGTCGGGTACTCCAGCCCGGGCTACCGCGACCAGGAGTGAGCCAGGCGCCTCCCGGACCGGGCCCGGTCGACCCCGCGCTGCCCTCCGGCGGCGACGGGTCCGCGTCGACCGCCCCTGGGGTGACGCCACCTGGTTCGACGGCACCCGGGACGCCCCCGCCGCAGAGCCCCGACATCAAGCACCGGGCCGTCGTCGGGGTGTTCTGGGCGGCGGCCCAGAAGTGGCTCGTGCGGCTCAGCTCCCTGGTCGCCTTCATCCTGCTCGGCAGGCTCCTGTCGCCGCAGGAGTTCGGCGTGGTGGCGCTGGCCATGGCGATCATCACGGTCCTGGGGGTCGTGAGCGACGCGGGTTTCACCCCCTGGCTCATCCAGCGACGCCGGCTGTCCGACACCGCGACGAGCACGGCGTTCTGGATCTCCACGGCGCTCGGCATCGTCCTGGCTGTGGGGCTGGCCGCCCTGGCGGTCCCGGTCGCGGACGCGCTCGACAGCCCGGAGCTCCGGCTGATCCTCCCGGTCCTCGCGGTCACCCTCGTGGTCATGGGGGTGTCGGGCGTCCCGGCCGCCCTCCTGCAGCGGCAGCTGCGCTTCAAGGAGCTGGCGGTCCGTCAGGTGGTCGCCACGGGCGTGTCGATCGTCGCCGCCGTGTCGCTCGCGTTCGCCGGGGCCGGCGTGTGGGCGCTGG
Source organism: uncultured Actinomycetota bacterium (assembly GCA_963759255.1). GTDB lineage: Bacteria > Actinomycetota > Actinomycetes > Actinomycetales > JBBAYJ01 > Aquipuribacter. The sequence goes on along the minus strand of CAVWYQ010000002.1, from coordinate 1,794,889 downwards.
TCGCGCAGACGTTGGTCCGGGTGACCATCGCGTGCGTGATCCTCTGGTGGACCAGCGACTTCCGGCCTCGGCTGGCGCTGTCCCGCACCGACGCGCGGGAGATGCTCGGCTACGGCACGAAGTCCCTCGGCGTCACGCTGGGGACCGCGGCGCAGCAGTCCGGGGAGCCGTTCCTCATCGGGACCGTGCTCGGGACCGTGGCCCTCGGGTACTGGACGGTCGCGGGCCGGCTGGCCGCCACGGTCGTCGACCTCTGCTCGGCGGCCATCGGCTCGGTGTCCGGACCGGTGTTCTCCGAGCTGCAGGACCAGCCGGAACGGTTGGGCAGGGCCTACGGCCGGATGCTGTCGCTCGGCGCCCTCGTCCTGGTCCCGGTGATGACCGCCATGTCGCTGGTGAGCGCGGACGTCGTCCCCCTGCTCTTCGGTCAGCAGTGGCTGCTGTCGGCGACGGTGGCCAGCATCCTGGCGGCCACGTGGCTGTTCACCGGCCTCGGCGGCTTCCAGCGGAGCCTGCTCCTCGGGACCGGACGGGCGGGTCGCGAGCTCGGGCTGACCCTGACCACGGTCGCCGGCCAGGCGGTGGTCATCCTGCTGCTGGCTCCGTGGGGGCTGGCGGCGATCGCGGCGGGCTCGGCCGGGTGGGCGGCGCTCATGCTCGTGCTGAGGGCCGTGGTGATCGCCCGGGACACCGGCGTCGGTCTGGGCAGCTACCGCCAGCTCTTCGCGGTCGCGCTGTGCGCCGGTCTGGCCGCGGGAGCCGTCCTGGGGGTGACCGTGGCGACGGGACTGTCCGGCCTGCCCAGGGTCGCCGCGGTGGGCGTCGTCGGAGGCCTCGTGTTCGCGGTCGCCGCCTGGCTGCTGGCCCGCCCGACCGCGCTGGACCTCCTGACCTCCGTCGGCGAGGCGGTGCGCAGGCGGCGCGGTCGCGGTGGCGGGAGCGGCTCCGGCGCGCCCGGCTCCGGCCGGGTCGGGCCCGCGTCTGGGACCGTGTCCGGGTGAGCAGCAGGATCCACACCCCGGCTGCCCCGGCGGCGCGGCCGTCGCTGCGGCCGCCCGACCGCCTGGCCACGTTCGCCGGGCTCGGCACCGTGCTGTCGCGGGCGGTCGGTCCGGCCTCGGCCGTGAGGTACGCCACCGCGCACCGGCTGCGCCGCGAGGAGGTGCTCAGGGCCGACGTGGAGGTCGTCGTCCGGGCCCGGCAGCAGGCGGAGCGGTGGGCGCGTGCCCGCCGCGGTCCAGCGTGCACGCTCCACGACGTGGCGGTCGAGCTCGCGCGCCTGCTGGGACTGGACGCCGCCGCCACCACCACCCTGGAGGCTACCGAGCTCGCCGTCGAGCGGCAGTGGCTGACCGTGCTGCCGGCGGGCCTGGCCCGGGTGGAGCGGGCCCGGGCCGACGGGGCGGTGGTGGGCTTCCTGGAGGACACGCTGCTGCCCGCCGACCTCCTGCGGGACGTGCTGGAGGACGGCGGTGCCCTGCGGGCCGGCGACGGGCTCTGGGTCTGCCACGAGCTGGGCTCGAGAAAGTCCGACGGCGGCGCCTACCTCGACGTCGCCCGCCGACTCGGTGGGCGTCCCCGGCAGTGGGTGCACGTCGGGCCCGACCCGGTCGCGGACGGTCGGATGGCCCGCCGCGCGGGGGTGCGGGCCGAGGTCGACCACGCTGCCTCGAGCACCCGCTACGAGGAGCTGCTCGAGGCCCACTGCTCCCGCACGGCCGGCCTGTCGGGCCTGCTGGCGGGGGCGTCCGCGAGCACCCGTTCCCGGCTCGTCCGTGAACGATCCGGCATGCCGCGGCCGCGCGCCGAGGTGGTCGCCGGTGCCGCGGGCCCGCTGCTGGCCGGGTACGTGCTGTGGTGCCTGCGCCGCGCGGTGGAGGCGGGGGTGCGGCGGCTGTACTTCGTCGCGAGGGACGGCGAGGTCATGCTGGCCATGGCCCGTCGGCTGACGCCCGCCCTGGGTGAGGACGCGGGCGGCTCCCTGGACCTGCGCTACCTGCACGGCAGCCGCCAGGCGTGGCTGCGCAGCGCGCCGCAGGAGGAGCTGCTGGTCTCGGTGCTGGACCGTGGCGAGCGGCTGAGCGTCCGGGGCGCGCTCGCCTGGCTCGGCCGCACGCCGGAGGAGCTCCGGGGCCCGTTGTCGGACGCCGGTCTCGGAGACTGGGACCACGAGCTGGGTGCGGCGGCCCGCCGACGCCTGGTCCGCGTGGCGGTCGAGAACCCGGTCGGCGGCGCGGGGGGCCCCGACCCCGTGCCGCGCTACCTCCGCGACGTCGGCCTGCTCGACGACACCCCGTACGGCATCGTCGACGGCACCGGGCACGGCACCATCGGCCACCTCCTCACCCAGCTCGTCGAGCGCCACGGCGGCGCGGCGCCGGTGGTGGAGTGCTACTACGGGCTCGACGGGCCCGCCCGGGCGGTCGGTGCCCGGCGCCTGCTCGGGTACGCCTACGACGAGTGGCGCGGCGTCGGCGCCCGGCAGAGCACGGACCTGTGGGTCGCGCTCGAGATGTTCCTCACCGCCTCGCACGGCAGCGTCGTCGGCTACGAGTGGGCCGGTGACACGGTCCGCCCGGTGCTCGGTCCGCTCGGACCGGCCGAGGGGTGGGGCGCCCCGGACGTCCGCGCCGGACTGGAGACCTACGCCGAGGAGCTCGCCCGGACCGTGGCCCTCATGGACGCCGGAGTCCCGGTGGGGCCGGTGACCGACGAGGCCGTCACCCTGTTCTGGACCCGTCCCAGCCGCGAGGAGGTCCGCTCCTGGGGCACTTTCCCCTTCCAGGCGAGCACCGAGACGTACCCTGTGGCCCAGCCGTTCTCCACGGTCGAGGTCGCACGGTCGCTCCTGAGCGGTCGGCTGCGGTCCCGGCGGTGGGGGAGCTGGCCGGCTGGGACCGTCCGCGCGGCGCCGCCGCACCTGAGGGTGGCGCACCTGGTCGTCGGAGCCGTCCGCCCTCGGGCGGCGGCCCTGCGACGCGCCGGCTCGGTGCGGGTCGACCGCCGGCAGCTGCGTCCGGCCGACCGCCCGTCGGAGCCCCGGCGCGCCCGTGATCCCCAGGAGGAGACATGACCGACACCCAGCCGCAGCGGAGCGTGCTGTGGCCCGCGCTGCGCAGGTTCTGGCCGGTGGCGCTGCTGACGGCGGTCGTCGCAGGCGTCAGCACGTCGCTGCTGGTGGAGGCCACCTCACGTCCCACCGTGGTGGCGTCGGCGTCGTACGTGGTCCCGGTGGCGCCACCGGTCGCCCCGACGCTGCCGGGCGAGATCCCCCCCGCGCCCTCACCGCTGCCGAGCTCTCCCGGGCAGGCCTCCGACTTCGCCGAGGTGTACGCGGTCCTGCTCCGCGAGGACGGTGCCGTGCTCCAGGCGCTGGCCCAGGCGGCCGGGACCGAGCCCAACGAGCTCTCGGACCGCCTGCAGGCGGCTGCCATCCCGGGTGGCTCCGTGATCGAGGTGTCCTACACCGCCGGTACCCGCGAGGAGACCGCCGCGGTCCTGGACGCCCTGGACGCCATCCTCCTGGCCCCGACGTCGGTCACGCCGAACATCCCCGCCGGCAACCTCCGCCCCCTCAACCGCGGTGCGGTGCTCGAGAGCGACGGTCTGGCACCGCTGGCCCCGGTGGTCGGGGCCCTGGTCGGGCTGCTGCTGGGCATCGGTGCCGCCGTCGTCCTCGAACGCGGCGACAGCCGTTTCCGCTCGGGCGAGGACGTGCGGGCGCTGGTGCCGTGGCCGGTGCTGGCGCTCTCCCACGACCCCGACGACCCGAGGGCCGAGGTGCTCGCCGAACGGGTGCGGCGCGCCGGCGACGGGCTGCGCTCCGTCGCCCTGGTCGCGCCACGCGGCACCCGCCCCGCCGACCTGGAGGACCTGGCCTGGGTGCTGTCGGAGGCCGACCGGAGCCACGACGGCGACGGTGCGGTCAGCTGGACCGTGGCGGGGGTGCTGCGCGGCGAGGGTGACACCGAGCAACGTGCCCAGGACGCCGACGCGCTCGTTCTCGTGGTCCCCCCGAAGGCGCCGATGCGGCACCTCACGGCGGCGGTGCGAGCCGTGCAGGACCTGGCCGTGGACCCGGTCGTCGTCGCGCTCCCCGCCCGGCCCCGGCGGACCTCGCGCATGCTGTCCCCGAGGTCGTCCGGCTCGTCGTCCGGCTCGTCGTCCGCCGCCGCGACCGGGTCGTCGTCCGGGCCGGGCGAGGACGTCGACGCCGCGACCACGGTCGCCGAGGTGCGCGGCACGACGGAGGCTGCGGGCCGGCAGGACGGGACAGGGGCTCGGGACCCCCTGCCGCGCGGACGATGACCGTCGTCCGGTCGGCGCTCGTCGTGCTGGCCGCGGTCCTCGTCGCCGCGGTGGCGGGCGCCTCCGGCGCGGTGTCGTGGGCTGCGCCGATCGCGCTCGGGGCGGGCCTGCTCCTGGCGCTGGCGACGTGGTACCGGCCCGTGGTGGGCGCAGTGGTGGTGGTCGCCCTGGTCCCGGCCCTGTCGGGCCTCGCGCGCGGCCTCGTCGTGCCGACCCTCAAGGTGTCCGAGCTGCTGCTGGTGCTCTGCCTCGGAGCCCTCGTGCTCCGCCGCCCGGACCGCTACCGGCCGGCCAGCGGCACCGACGCCGCCCTCCTGCTGTTCGCCGTCGCGGGCCTCGGCTTCGCCGCCCTGCACTCCGCGACCGGCACGTCCACGCTGGAGAGCCTGGTGCGGGTCGGTCTGCAGCCGGCGTTCTTCGCCATGGCGTACTGGGTGGCGTCCCGTGGCGTCCAGCAGCCTGGCGACCTGCGGGTGGTGCTGCGGTGGCTGCTGCTGGTGAGCCTGGTCCCGGCGGGGACCGCCCTCCTGGAGTTCGCCGCGGTGCCGGGTGTGTCGCAGGTGCTGGCGCAGGTCACCGGGGGTGGGCTGCAGGCGGCGGACCGCTCGACCGGCCCCTTCCCGATCTGGCACTCCCTCGGGGGGTACCTGCTGGTGCCCACGCTGCTGGCCGGTGTGCTCCTGCTCCGGGGTGACACCGCGGTGCTGTCGAGGCCCTGGCTGGTGGGGGTGCTCCTCGTCGACCTGGCCGGGCTGGTGTCCACGATCACCGTGACGTTCTTCATCTGGCTGCCCGTGGGGCTGCTGGTGGCCGCAGCGGTCGGCGGGCGCCTGGTGCGGGGCACCGTGCTGCTGGTGGCGCTGGCCGCCGCGGCCCTGGTCCTGTTCCCGTCGGCGCTCCAGGGCCGGCTGGAGGAGCAGTCCACGCAGACGCGCTACACGGCCGGCGGTGTGCTGCCGCAGACCGTGGAGTACCGGATCTTCGTCTGGGAGCGGGACTACCTGCCGCTGGTGCAGCGGGCACCGGTCGTCGGCCTCGGCAACGACCTGCCGGAGGACGTCCGGTTCCCCTCGACGGAGAACCAGTACATCACCCTCGCGCTGCGGGGAGGGGTGCTGCTGCCGGTGGTCGCGGTCGTCGCGCTCGGGGCGCTCACGGCGCGGGCGTGGCGCCACGCGAGGGTCCCGGACGGCGACCGCGTCGACGAGGGCGTCCCGGCCGTCACCCGGTCGGCTGCGCTCACGGCGCTGGGCATCCTGGTGTTCCTGCCCGCGGCCCTCATGATCTGGCCGTACCTCACCAACGCGGGGCTCTCGCAGACCCTTGCGGCGTTCGCCGGGGCAGCCCTCGCCCTGGAGCCCCGCCGTCGCCCGGCAGCGGCGGCACGTCGGCTCCCGGCCGCTCCTGTCGCCGGCTGACCTGCCGGTCCTCGCAGGTCAGCCCCGGTGCTGGACCCCCTCCGCCGGTGCGGCGCCAGCCGCCATCCCCTGCCGGACCCCGTCCCGCATGGCCAGGCGGCGCAGCAGCTTGGCGGCCGGGACCTCCACGGCCGTCATCCCGGCGACCGAGGCGGCGCGCGTCACGGCGTGCAGGCCTCCCACCAGGCCGGCCCGGGCCACGGCGAACCGGTCCAGCGCCAGGACGGTGCGCAGCGGCCGGGGCAGGTCGGCCAGGGTGTCCGGCAGGTCGAAGGGCGGCAGCAGGTCCGCGTGCGCCCGGTGCACCCCGTAGCGCCCGGCGCCCTGGGCCCGGGCGTCACGCAGGAACGCCGGCAGCGGGCGGGAGTGCTCGTGGCTGGCGAGCAGCGAGCGGTCGAACACGCCGCGCAGGCCGGCCTTCCGCAGCCGGATGCCCCAGTCGCGGTCGGAGTGGTTGGTGCGGGAGAAGGGGCCTGAGTCGTAGGGGACCTTCGCGAGCCGGTCCCGCCGCACCGACACGTTGCCGCCCCACAGCCGCAGCAGCACCTGCTCGGGGTCGCGCTCGTAGGCCCGGCAGGTGCCCTCGTACTCCTCGGCGTAGACCCGGGTGGCGAAGCCGCCGCGAGCCAGGTCCACCGGCACCCGGGTGGGCATGTACCCGAGCACGACGAGGTCGTCGGCGCCTGCGTGGTGACGGGCGTGCCCGCTGGCCAGTCCGGGAGCCGCCACCACGTCGTCGTCCACGAGCAGGACGACCTCGCCGGTGGCCAGGTCGATCCCGCGCTGCCGGGCCGCGGCGCCACCGGCGTTCTCCTGCCACACCGGCCGCAGCCGCGGCTCCTCGGCGGCGACCCGCTCGAGCAGCTGCATGGACCCGTCGGGCGAGCCGTCGACCACGACGACCAGCTCGGTGGTGCCCGGGTCGGCCAGCAGCGCACGGACCGCCGCCTCGAGCCCGTCGCGGCGCCGGTACGTCGGCATGACCGCGGTCACCTCGGGCAGCGACGGGCCGGGACCGGCCGTGACGCCCTCGGGGTGTCCGCTCACGTCGGCACCACGCGCAGCGACGCCGCCTGGTGCAGGTCCTCGCCGGTGAGCTCGTCGGGGTCGCGGACGACCGCGAGACCGCGCCGCGCCGCCACCCGGGCGATCTGCAGCTGGTGGTCGTCGACGTGCTCGCCGTGCGCAGCCCGGCGGGGCAGCAGCACGGGGGCCTTGCCCTCCTCCAGGCAGCGGATGAAGGTGCCGACGCCGGCGTGGGAGACGACGACGTCGGCCCAGGCGATCCGCGCGCGGAACTCCGCGTCGGACATCGACTCGACCACCGTGCCGGGCAGGTCGAGGCCGGTGGTGCCGGTGGCGCCGGTCTGCCAGAGGACCTCGGCGCCGCTCGGGAGCACGGCCAGCACCCGGCGCAGCATCCGCCCGAAGCCCCACGGCCGGGCGGTGCCGACGCTGACCAGCACGCGGTGCGGGGGCCTCGGGACGGGCTCGGCGAGCGTGAAGGCGTCGAGGAGGCTGAACTCGTGCCGCCACCGCGGCCCGGCGTTCTCGGGGTACTGCGTGAACCGGCGCACCCACGGCAGGCGCTGGTGGACCTTGCCGGCCATCGAGGGGCCGTCGGCGCGGGCCAGGCTCTCGACGAACACCGGCCGCGTGCCCACCACGGGCGCCAGGGGGAGTGCGGCGAGCGACACCGCCGCCCCCGTGCTGTAGACCGTGTCGACGCCCTCCCGGCGCAGCAGCCGGAGCAGCCGCGGCGTGCCGAGCAGGACCTCGTGCAGCCGACGCGCGTGCACGAAGGGGACGAAGCGCACGTCCCGTCCCGCCATCATGCTCTCGCTCTGCGGGGTGCGGTGGGTGATCCACAGCCCGCGCTCGTGCCGGTCGGGCTCGAGCACCCGGGCCAGGTGGGTCAGCTGCACCAGGTGGCCGCCGGTGGTGGCGACGAACGCGGGCCGACCGCCCTCTCGTGGCGAGGTCCCGCGCTGCTCCGTCGCCTGGTCCGGTGCCGTCACGGGCGCGAGGGTTGATCGTGGCGGCTTGAGGGTAGTCCGCTTTGGGTACGATCGGCCTGTACACGTGTCGTCAGCGCAGTCGTCACCTCGGAACCCTACAGAGGAGCGAATTCTTGCGACGACTCTCGGACTCCTGTGCTGCCTACTGCCACGTGACGTGGCAGCGGCACGGTGGCCGGGCCGAGGAGATGGCCCACGCCCTGGGCGGTCGGGCCGTCCACGTCTACCCTACGGCGCTGGCTGACCGCCGCTGGGTGCTCGTCCGCTACCTCGCGAGCGCCGGCCTCACCGTGGCCGCGCTGGCCAGGTACCGCCCGCGTGCCGTCGCCGTGGTCAACCCCCCGGTCGTCCCCGGGCTCGTCGTCGCGGCCTGGTCGCGCCTCACCGGCACCCCCTTCCTGCTCGACAGCCACACCAGCTCCTTCGGGGTCAAGGGCAACGCGGTCGCGCGTCGCATGCTCGGCGTCACGCGGTGGCTGGCCCGACGGTCGGCCGGCGTGATGGTCACCACCGACGGCTGGGTGTCCGAGGTGGAGCGCTGGGGGGCCCGAGGTCTGGTGGTCCACGAGGCCCCGCCGGCGTGGACGGTGGCCGCGCGAGCGCGCACCGGGCGCCCGCAGGTGCTCTTCGTCGGCGTCTTCTCCGAGGACGAACCGGTCGAGTCCCTCGTCATGGCCGCCGGGCTCGTCCCCGACGTCGACGTCCATGTGACCGGTGACGTGGTCCGGGCCCCGGCAGGTCTGGTGGACGGCGCCCCGGGAAACGTCGTGTTCACCGGGTTCCTCGACCAGCAGGCCTACCGCGCCCGGCTCGAGGCCGCCGACGTGGTCGTCGCCCTCACCACCGAGCCCACGTCGGTCATGCGCGCCGCCTACGAGGCGGTCTACGCCCGACGCGCCCTGGTCGTCAGCGACTGGCCGACGCTGCGCGAGGTCTTCCCGTCGGCCCGTCACCGGGCCAACGACGCCGAGGCCCTCGCCGACGGCATCCGGGCAGCCCTCGCCGACGGCGCCGAGGCCGCGGCGGCCCGCGCCGAGGACGCCTTCTCCGTGCAGTCCGCGCGCTGGGAGCAGCAGCTCGACGCCATGCGCGCAGCCCTCTCCATGCCCAGCACGACCCAGCCCTCTCCCCCTACCCCGACAGGAGCCTGACGTGCGGACCGTGATCGCTCACGACTACCTCACCCAGCGTGGTGGCGCCGAGCGGGTCGCCCTGGCCCTCGGTGAGACGTTCCAGGACGCTCCCATCGTCACCAGCGTGTACGAACCGGAGCAGTCCTTCCCCGAGTTCCGCGACCACGAGGTGCGCACCGGCCCGCTGCAGCGGTGGTCCGGGGTGCGGCGAGACCCCCGCCGGGCCCTGCCGCTGCTCGCCCCCGCCTGGGACCGCACCGTCGTGGAGGACGCCGACCTGGTGGTCGCCAGCACGTCCGGGTGGGCGCACGGCGTCACCGTGCCGGAGGACGCCGCGCTCATCGCCTACTGCCACAACCCGGCGCGGTGGCTCTACCAGACGGAGGAGTACCTCCCGCGTGCCTGGCAGCGGGGTCTGACCGCTCCCCTGCGACGCCGGCTGGAGCGCTGGGACAGGCGCGCCGCCGGACGCGTGGACACCTACGTCGCCAACTCCTCCAGCGTCGCCGAGCGGATCGAGCGCGTCTACGAGCGGCCCGCGACGATCGTCCACCCGCCGGTGACCATCGACGTCCACGGGTCGCAGGAGCCGGTCGACGGCCTGGAGCCGGGCTTCTTCCTCACCGTCGGCCGGGGGCGCGGCTACAAGAACGTGCGGGCCGTGGTGGACGGCGTCGGGATGGTCGACGGCGCGCAGGTGGCCGTCGTCGGGTCACCTCCCGGCGACGAGCACGAGGACCCGCACGCCCGGTGGCTCGGCGTGGTGTCCGACGCCCAGCTGCGCTGGCTGTACGCCCACGCCCGGGCCCTGGTGGCCGTGTCCTTCGAGGACTTCGGCCTGACGCCCGTCGAGGCCAACGCCTTCGGCACGCCGGTGGCCGTCCTGCGGGCCGGCGGGTACCTGGACTCCACCCACGAGGGCGTCAGCGGGGTGTTCATCGAGGCGCCCGAGGCGGTCGCGGTGGCCGAGACCCTGCGGTCGATGCCGGAGCTGGACCGTGCGGGCGTGCGGCGCCACGCGTCGCGGTTCAGCCAGGAGGCGTTCGCGCGGCGCATGCACGAGGTCGTCACCGACACGGTCGGGGTTCGCAGGGTCCCCGCCGCCGCCTGAGCGGGAGGTCAGCAGTGCCCCCCGGCTCCCGACGCACCAGGCCCGCCACGACCGGCCCAGCCGCCCGCACCCACCTGCACGGGTTCGACGTCCTGCGCATCGTCGCCGCATCGATGGTGGTGGTCTCGCACGCGTTCCTGCTGCCCGACGGCAGCGAGCCGGTGGTGCTGCCCACGGGGGACTTCGGGTTCAACCTCGGACGGCTCGGGGTCATCGTCTTCTTCGTCGTCAGCGGCTACCTGGTGGCCGGGAGCTGGATCTCCGACCCGCGGCCGCTGCCCTTCGCCGAGAAGCGGGCCCGCCGGCTCATGCCCGGCCTCGCGGTGATGCTGGTCCTGGTCACCTTCGTCGTCGGGCCGCTGCTCACGACGTCCGACTCGTACTTCTCCGAGGTCCAGACCTACGCGTTCTTCGTCCGGAACCTGCTGATCTTCCCCTACACCTACGACCTGCCAGGCGTCTTCGACGACAACCCGCTGCAGGCCGTCAACGGGGTGCTCTGGACGTTGGGCGTGGAGGTCACCGCGTACGTGCTGCTCGCCGTCGCGGGTGCCGTGGGGTGGCTGCGTCGCCCTCGGTACCTCGTCGCCGTGGCCGCGGCGCTCGCCCTCGCCGGCTGGCGGCTGCCCCACGAGGTGATCGCCGACGGTCTGCTCTTCCCGGTGGCGCTGCGGGTGGAGTTCGTCGCGTACTTCTTCGCCGCGGCGGCGGTCAAGGCCTACGGGTGGCGCCCCGGTGCCCGCAGCGCCGCGGTGGCCTCCGCCGTCGTGGCCGTCCTCGTGCTCACCCAGGCACCCCTGTCGATCCTGCTGGTGCCGGCGGGCACCGTCCTGGTGCTGTACGTCGGGACGCGGGCGTGGCCTGCTGCTCGGGTCGTCACGCGGCTGGGGGACCCGAGCTACGGCACCTACATCTACGGCTTCGTCATCCAGCAGGTGCTGGTGGGTCCGGCCGGGCTCGGCGACCTGCCCGTGTGGCAGCTGGCCGCCCTGTCGATCGTGCTCGGTCTCGGCGCCGGGTACGTCTCCTGGCACCTGGTGGAGAAGCGGGTGCTGCACCGCAGGACGACGCCGGTGCGGGTGCCCGCCGGGGGCGCTCACGACGCCCCCCGGCGACCCTGCGCGCCGTCACCCCGCCCGAGGCCTCAGGGTCCGGCGAACGGTCCCACGTCGCCGTAGCCGACGACGTCCTCCGAGGGGGCGCCGAGCACCGCCGCGGTGAAGTCGGTCGAGGCGCGCCAGATCGTCGTGCCGCGGGTGTCGCCGGGCGACGGCTGCACGTAGGTCCCCGCGACCGTGTACGACAGCGGCGTCGTGCTGCTGTTGGACAGCCAGAGCAGGTAGCCGGAGCCGGACGCGGCCCCCTCGAGCTGCACGTTCCGGAGCTCCCACGCGCCCAGGGCTCCGCTGCCGAAGGCGAACGGCTGCAGGAACAGGCCCTGGTAGTGCAGCTGCTTCGCGGTGAGCCCGTCGACGAGCAGGCGGTGCGGACCGTTCCAGGTCTGCAGGGCGTCCCCGCCGTAGTGGGCGCCGATCCCGCCGGGCAGGTCGACGTTCACCTGGTCGACGCGGACGTCGCGCAGCTGGACGGTGAGCGTCCCGCGCTCCGCCCTGGAGTCGATGTTGATCCCTTCCCACACGTACGAGCCGGCGCAGTGCAGCCCCTCGACGTGGACGGTGCGCGGAGCCCTGGCGGTGGTGGCACCGCCGATGAGCAGGCACCGGTTGTCGTTGGAGGTCGACTCCCCGAGGGCGAAGTACCGCCTGGACGGCTGGATGGTGCCGCCGATGCTCACGACGTTCCTGCCGCCGTTGATCTGGAAGCCGCCCTCCGCGTCCAGCGGGGCGTCGGGCCACAGGACGAGGACGTCGCGGTTGCCGACGTCGCGCAGCACCCTGTCGGTGGCGCTGGGCCGCCACACCACGGGGTCGACCAGCGTCGGCCGCTCCCAGGACGCGCGCGGCTGGGGCAGCGTGGTCCTGGCCCCCGCCAGGCTCGGGACGGGGCCGGGGGCCGGGCTCGTCGACGGTGCGGCCGACGTGGTGCCGGTCGAGGTCACCGACGCGACGGTGGCCGTGGGGCCGGAGGTGTGAGGCGGGGCAGCGGTGGGCGGTGCGGTCGGGGAGGGGCTGGTGGCCGTCGTGGCCGTCGTGGCCGTCAGGCCTCAGGGACGTGCTGACCGTCGGCGCACCCGTCACTGTGGGTGAGACGCTGGACGGCCTCGCCGTCGTGGTCGCGGTCGTCGTCGTGGGGGCTGCCGTGGCTGCCGCGGGGGCCGTGGTGGTCGGGGCCGTCCGTGCCGCGGTGGACGTGGGGCTGGGCGGTGCGGCGGTCCCGGTGGCCGTGGCGATGGTCGTCGGGTCGGGCTCGCGGGCCGGTCCCGGGGTGGTCCTGGCGGGCGCGGCCGGCGCCGAGGGGGTGGCCGCGACCGTCCGGGTCGCGCTGGTCGCTGCGCCCGACGTGCCCGTGACCAGCATGGCTGCCGTGAGGGTCGTGGCCGTGAGCAGCGTCGTCCACGAGGTGCCGCGGCGGTTGCGGAGGGGGACGAGGATCGTCACGGGGGCGTACGGGGTGGTCGTGGCTCGCTGGGTCTGCGGGGGGGTCACGGGTGCTCCGTCTCCGAGGGGTGTCAGGTTCATCGACGCCGGGAGCGGTGACCTCGATCCGCTGGGGGTGCGAGCCCGACCCGGGGACCAGCGCCCGTGGTCGTGACGCAGCGTGAGAACGGCGCTCGACATGCGGGCGTCGGTGTGGGGGTAGGCTGACGCGGTTGTCACGGCGAGGGACTCGGGTCCGTCATCGACGCGGCGCGGGTGATCGCGTCCTCCGGTGAGGGGTCCGCGGACCCGGACCGCCGTCGTCAGCCGTGCCCGAGCACCGCCTGCCGCACCAGTCGAGGAGCCCCCCGTGTCGTCCCAGATCTCCCTGCCCGCCGAGACCCGCACCGAGTTCGGCAAGGGCGCCGCCCGCCGGCTGCGTCGAGCGGACAAGGTGCCCGCCGTCGTGTACGGCCACGGTGCCGACCCGCTGCACCTGTCCCTGCCCGGTCACCAGACGATGCTTGCCCTCAAGCACCGCAACACCGTGCTCAGCCTCCAGGTCGACGGGACCGAGCACCTGGCGCTGGCCAAGTTCGTCCAGCGCGACCCGATCCGCGGCTTCATCGAGCACGTGGACTTCGTCACGGTCGTCCGGGGCGAGAAGGTCCAGGTCGACATCGCGGTGCTCACCACCGGCGACCCGCAGGGCGGCACCGTCGTGACCGTGGGCCTGCAGTCCATCGCCGTCCTCGCCGACGCCATGGACCTGCCGGAGAACGTCCACGTCGACGTCACCGACGCCGCGGCCGGCTTCCACGTGCTCGCCGGCCAGCTCCAGCTGCCTGCCGGCGTCGAGCTGGTCACCGACGCCGACGCCGTCGCGGTGACGGTGTCCGAGACGCACCTGTCGGAGGAGCTCGAGGTCGCCGAGCTCGAGGTGGGCGCGGGTGCCGCTGCGGCCGCGGCCGAGGAGGACGCCACCCAGGCCGGCGAGGGCGACGTCGTCGCGGAGGGCTCCGGCGGGGCCCCTGCCGCCGACGAGTCCTGACCGCGCCGTCCGCGGACGGATGAGCGAGGGCCCCTGGCTCGTCGTCGGCCTGGGCAACCCGGGCCCCCGCTACGCCGGCACGCGGCACAACATCGGTCAGGTGGTCGTCGACCAGCTGGCGGGGGGGCAGGCGTTCAAGGCGGGCAAGCACCAGGCTGCGGTGTGCGAGACGCGCCTGGGCGTCGGTCCCGGTGGTGTCCCGGGCCCGAAGGTCGTCCTGGCCAAGCCGACCACCTACATGAACGTCTCGGGGGGCCCGGTGGCGGGGCTCGCCCGGTGGTTCGGCGTCGAGGCCGGGCAGGTCGTCGTCGTCCACGACGAGCTCGACATCGACCTGGGGCGGCTCAAGCTCAAGCTCGGCGGGGGGGAGGGCGGTCACAACGGCCTGCGGTCGGTGTCGCAGTCGCTGGGCACCCGCGACTACGTGCGGGTCCGGTGCGGCATCGGCCGCCCGCCGGGTCGGCAGGACCCCGCGGACTTCGTGCTCACCGGCTTCTCCACGCGTGAGCAGCCCGAGGCCGAGCTGCTCGTGGTCGACGCCGCGGACGCCGTCGTCGCCCTCGTCACCGACGGGCTGGACGCGGCGCAGCAGCGCTTCCACCCCCGCGCCTGACCGGCCGCGTGGCGAACGGGCGAATTCGGTCAATCGTCCTACAGGCGGAGGGCCCGGCCGATACCGTGATCCGGTCGTAACGGCAGACGGCGGAGGGGCGGCAGAGCATGCACGGCGGTGGAATGCCCACCCACAGCGACTCGGCGGTCGGTGTCCCCGACCTCCAGGGCCTGGAGGGTGTCCTGCCCGGAGCCGAGCGCCGTCGGGCCACGCCTGCTGCCCGGGTCTCGTGGGCCACGCCCACGCCGTTCTCCGTCAGCTCCGACGGCGACGAGGACGCCGTCGCCCGGCGGGCCGAGGCGCGGCGTGGCGTGTGGACGGGGCCCCTGTGGCGGCGGTTGCTGTCCACCGACGCGGCTGTCGCGGGGCTCGTGATGGCTGCCTGCGTCTGGTCGATCCCGGCGACCCGTCCGCTGGCCGCCGTCGGCGCCGTGGCCGCCGCCCTGGTGTGGTCGGGGGTCCTCGCGCTGCTGGGCGGGTACGACCGTCGCCGCGTGGGTGACGGTCCCGAGGAGTACGAGAAGGTGCTGCAGGCCGCGGTGCTCGTCATCGCCGGCCTCGGCCTGCTCAGCTACAGCTTCCAGCTGGTCCTGCCGCGTCGCGACGTGCTCGTGGCGGTGCCGCTGACCGCGCTGCTCACCCTGCTCGGCCGGTACGCGTGGCGTCGGTGGCTGCACCGGCGCCGGGCGGACGGGGCCGCCATGCTGCGCACGCTGCTGGTGGGGGAGCGCTCCGCGGTGACGGAGGTGGTGCAGCAGCTCCGCCGTCAGACGCAGCACGGGCTGCTGGTGGCCGGGGCCTGCCTGCCCACGGCCAGCGCGGGCACGCTCGACCTGGACGGCGTCCCGCTCATGGGGGTGCTGTCGGAGGTGCCGCAGGTGGTCGTCGACAACGACATCGACAACGTCGTGGTCGTGGGGTCGCAGATCACCGGGCACTCGCTGCGCCGCCTGTCGTGGGCGCTGGAGGACACCGGCGCCGACCTGATGGTCGCGCCCGGCCTGGTCGAGGTGACCGGTGCCTACGTGTCGCTGCACCCGGCGGCGGGGATGTCGCTGCTGCGGGTCGAGCGTCCGGCGCAGAGCTCCGGGCGGCTCCTGGCCAAGAACGTCCAGGACCGCATCCTGGGCGGGGCCATGCTGCTGGCGGCCCTGCCGGTCATCCTCCTCGCGGCCCTGGCGGTGCGCCTGAGCAGCCCCGGCGGCGCGTTCTACGGTCAGGCCCGGGTGGGGCGCGACGGTCAGCCGTTCACGATGTGGAAGCTGCGGTCGATGGTGGTCGACGCCGAGAAGCGGGTCGACCAGCTGGTCGAGTCCAGCGACCGTGACGGGCTCATGTTCAAGATGCGGCGGGACCCCCGCGTGACGTCGGTGGGCCGGTGGCTGCGCCGGTACTCCATCGACGAGCTGCCGCAGCTGTGGAACGTGGTGCGCGGCGACATGTCGCTCGTCGGACCCCGCCCGCCGCTGCCGAGGGAGTACGCGATGTACCACGACGCGGTGCACCGTCGGCTGCGGGTCAAGCCGGGTCTGACGGGTCTGTGGCAGGTCAGCGGCCGTGCCGACCTGCCGTGGGAGGAGTCGGTCCGCCTCGACCTGCGGTACGTGGACAACTGGTCCCCGGCCATGGACCTGCAGATCCTCTGGAAGACGCTGCGGGCGGTCGTCGGCGGGTCCGGCGCCTACTGAGCGCGGGCGCCTGCCGGTCGGACGCGGCGTTCACCGACCCAGCTCCGCGACCGCGTCCACGAACCGGACCAGCGCCTGGCGGTCCACGTCGCGCACCGACACGTCGCGGCGCGGCCACCCTGCCGGTGGCCGCCGCGCCCGTCCCCGCCCGGTCGACAGCAGGGCCCGGGCCACGGCGCCCCCGGGTCGCTCGCCGGCTCGCGCCAGCATGGCCGTCGCCGACCCGTGCTCGCGCGAGGACGGCAGCGGGTCGACGGCCTCGACGAGGCCCGCGACCGACCGGACGGCGCCTGCGCCCAGGGTCCGGGGCACCCACGGCGGGACGGCCGCTCCCACGTGACGGCAGGCCCGGTCGAGCATGATGGACACCGACCTGCGTACTCCCCATCCGCGCGCGAGGGAGACGACCGACGCCCAGTCCGACGCGGAGGCGCGGGACGCCAGGTGCCCGACGTCGGTCAGCCACCGCAGCCGGTTGCCCCCGCCGGCCGCCGCGTGCGCGCACACGTACACCAGGTGGACGGCGAGGGGAAAGGTCGGGACCGGACGGCCCCCGACGACGACGGGCTCGCGGGCAGCCACCAGGGCAGCCGGGTCCAGGCGGCCGCGGCTCGGGTGGTCAGGGCGGTAGAACGGGTGCCAGTGCAGGTCGACCGGGGTGCCCGCCGGTCCTCGCAGGTGCAGCTCCCCCACGAGCGGTCGCCGGTCCAGGTCCGCCGGCGCCTCGATGAACGGCCAGCCCGCGTCGAGCAGGGCCGCGACCGCGGCCGGCAGCCCCGCCGGCGTGACGAGCACGTCGAGGTCCGTGTAAGGACGGAGGTCCGGGTGCGGGTACAGCGAGGACAGGACCGGCCCCTTGAAGCACAGCCACGGGGACCCGACGCCGTCGAGCACGCGGCCGAGCTGGTCGAGGTCGTGGATGGTCCGCAGGTGCCGGTCCAGGGCCCAGGCCCGTCGTCCGGTGCCTGCCTCGTCCAGCCAGGCCGGCAGCGGCAGTCCCAGCGCGGACGCCGCCCGGTGGGCGTGGCCCCAGGCGCCGTGGAACGTCAGGCGCTCGCCGGTCCGGCCCGGGTCGTGCACGGCGGCGAGGGCGGCCACGACGTCCGCCTCGGCAGGACCTGGCAGCTGCATCACCGCAGCGGCGAGCGCGGCGCCGGGGTCGCCGCGTCGCGCGCCGGTCACGAGACCGCCCCCCGGGCCCCGTCGAGACGGTGCGTGAGCAACCGGGCGGCGTCCATGGGGTCACCCAGGTGCAGCCGCCAGCAGGCCGTGGCCCGGAGCAGGTCGGCGTACAGCGCGAGCGCCCGGCCGGCGTCCCGGTGGTGGGTGAAGGAGCGCCGCAGCAGCTCGACCAGCGCCTCGCTGCGGTGCACGGGCCGGAGGTCCGCTCGGCCGCTGCCACGCTCGAGCAGGACGACGTGCCCGACGCCGGTCCCGGCCGCCAGCAGCCTGCCCGGCAGGTGGTAGGTCTCCTCGGGGCCCTGCACGCCGCCGGTGGTGCCCGTGACCTCCGCGGACCACCGCGACAGCGAGAACGGTCGGGGGTAGGGCACGACCGCGCCGGAGTCCCACGTGAGACCGAGGGCCTCGTCGCTGCCGTAGGCCCAGCCGTGACGCAGCAGGGCGGCGGTCAGCGTGGACTTGCCCCGCCCGGACGCAGCCGGCACGACGAGGGCCGCACCGGCCCGGGCGATGACGGCGGCGTGGCACGCCAGCAGGGGCGTCAGGCTCGTGGCACGCAGGTTCAGGGCGGCGAGGGCATGGCCGACGGCGGCCTCGACGCTGCGCACGCGCGCCGGTGCGCCGGTGCCCACCACCTCGTACGGGCCTCGCCCGAGCACGTGGACGGTCCCCGCCACCAGGTCCGACGCCGGGTCCGACGCCAGGTCCGGCGCCGGGTCCGACGCCAGGTCCTGTGCCTGGGGCGCGGCGGTCATCGCGGACAGCAGGGGGAGTAGGGAGGTCTGCCACCGCCTCGTCCTCGACGCGGACCTCCGTCAGGACGCCGAGCGCCCGCACGGTCACCGGGGTCGCGTGCACGACGGGACCCTCCTGCGGCACCGTCACGCCCCGGGCGGGCTGAGCAGACCCGCGTCCCGGAAGGACCCGAGCGCCGCGACGACGTCTGCCTCGACCTCCTCCGGCGCCATGGCGTAGCGGGCGGCGACCGCCTCGACGACCTGTCGCTGGGTACGGACCCCGTCCAGCAGGCGGAAGATGTCGCTGGCGGTCTCGCTGAGCACCAGGACCTGGTCGGTCGTCGCGGAGTACAGCGCGACGACGCCGTCGAGCTCCGTCATGGCCGCGACCGGCAGCGGGCGGCCCGCCGAGGTGTCGCCCACGGCGCCGAGCATACGGCCGGCTGCCGGGCACGACCCTCAGAACGCCCACAACGCCCATGACGCAGAGTGCTGCATCATGACTCTCAGCATGTGACGTCCCCCGTGGGGCGGTGCATGTCGGCAACTCGACCCCGCGGGGCGCCGGCTCCATCTAGGCTTCGGACCCGCTCCCTCCGCACGACCACCCGCCAGGAGGCGCTCGAATGGATCAGGACGTCGCAGGACCCGAGGGTGCCGGTGTCTCCCGGCGGACCGCGTTGCGCGCAGGCGCCACGGTCGCGTGGTCGGTCCCTGCCGTGACCGTGCTCGGCACCAGCGTGGCCCACGCCGACCGCGCGAGCGCCCCGCCCCCGCCGGAGGGTGGTGGCGTGGAGCCGCCCCCCGTCGAGGAGACCCCGCCCGCGGTGGAGACGCCGCCTGTCGAGGAGGCGGCCCCGCCGGTCAGCCCCGGCCTCACCCCGGACGCCCCGCAGGCGGCCCCCTCGGTGGTCGCGGGCGCTCAGGCGGCCCGTCCCGCCACCGTCCAGGGCGCGACCGCGGCCCGGGAGCTCGCACGCACCGGTTCGGAGGCCGGGGTGGGGGCGGCCGCAGGCGTCGGCCTCGTCGCAGGTGGCGCGGCGCTGTACGCGGCCTCGCGGCGGGTACGTCCCGAGGCAGCCGAGGACCAGGGCGCCTGACGGCACCGGTGGCGGAGGGGCGCATGAAGGCGGTCATCCTGGCCGGTGGCCTGGGGACCCGGCTCAGCGAGGAGACCACGGTCCGGCCCAAGCCGATGGTCGAGGTGGGCGGCTACCCGGTCCTGTGGCACATCCTCAAGACCTACTCCGCCCACGGGATCGACGACTTCGTGGTCTGCCTGGGCTACAAGGGCTCGGTGATCAAGGACTGGTTCGCCGGCTACGCGCTGCGCATGTCCGACGTGACGTTCGACCTGCGGACGGGCACCGTGGACGTGCACCAGGCGAACGCCGAGGACTGGCGGGTCACGCTGGTGGACACGGGCGCGGACACGATGACAGGCGGTCGGCTCGCGCGCGTGCGGCACCACCTGGGTGACGAGGCCTTCTGCTTCACCTACGGGGACGGGGTCGCCGACGTCGACATCACCGCGCTCGTGGACTTCCACCGTCGCGAGGGGCGGCCCGCGACGATGACGGTCGTGCAGCCTCCCGGGCGGTTCGGCGCCGTGCAGATGAGCGAGGAGCAGACCTCCGTGCACGCGTTCAGCGAGAAGACCGACGGCGTCGGGGCGTGGATCAACGGCGGCTACTTCGTCCTCGAGCCGGAGGTCGTCGACCGGGTGCGCGGCGACGACACGGTGTGGGAGCAGGAACCGTTGCGCGAGCTCGCGCACGACGGACAGCTGTCGGCCTACCAGCACGACGGTTTCTGGCAGCCCATGGACACCCTGCGCGACCGGATGGTGCTGGAGGACCTCTGGCACACCGGCCGCGCCCCCTGGAAGGTCTGGTGAGCGTCGTGACCGAGCTGCTCGATGGGCGGGGGGCCGTGGTGCGCGTGGACCGACAGCCTCGTGCGGACCCGGCTCGTGGGCTGGGGCTGGCCGGCGCGTTCGAGCGGCCGGTGCAGGAGCACGGCTCGGCCTGCTGGGCCGGTTTCCCTACCCTCGCGTAAGGGTAGGTTTGCCGGCGCAGGGGACGTCGTCGGCGGGAGTGCATGGTCGTGAGCCACGTCTTTTCCGGCAGCGCTGCGGGCACGGCTCCGGGGGCCCCCGCGTCAGGTGGCCGCGAGGGCTGGATGGACCTGGTCCGTGGTGCCGCGGTGTGCCTGGTCGTCCTTCTCCACGTCGTGGTGCTGTCGGAGCAGCGCGGCGGGGTCGGCATGCCGGTGTGGACCGACGACGTCAGCGACGCCGTCGCCCCGTTCCGCATCCCTGTGCTCGTGCTGCTGTCGGGGATGCTCCTGCAGCGTTCGCTCGACAAGGGGGCGCGACCGTTCTTCGAGGGCAAGCTCCGTCACATCGCCTGGCCGTTCCTGGTGTGGACCACGGTGTACACCGCGGTGACATGGCGCCCGGCGGACGTCCTGGGCTTCCTGGCCGGGGCCACGTACCTCTGGTACCTGCTGTTCCTCCTCTTCTTCTACGTGGCTGCCTGGGTGCTCCGGCCGCTCCCGGACGCCGTCGTGGTGGCGGTCGCGTTCCTCGGTGCCCTCGCGGCCCCGGACGGCAGCAAGTACGCGGAGCGCCTGCTGTACCTGTTCGCCCTGTTCCTGCTGGGCTACCTGCTGATGCGACGGCCCGAGGTCTGGGCGTGGGTCCGGGGGTCACGGACGGCCCTGCTCGCCGGCCTCGCCCTTCTCGGCGGGCAGCTGCTCGTCCTCGGCCTGCCGCAGGGGTACGGCCCGCAGACGGTGCTGACGACGCTGGCAGGAGTGGTGCTCGGCGCGCAGGCTGCGAGCCGGGCGGCCGGCTGGTCTGCGCTGCGCCCGCTCCGCGCGGTGGGGGCCGGCTCGGTGGTGCTCTACGTCGTCCACTACCCCGTCATCCTGGTCACGGTGAGCCTGGCCACGCGGGCGGGGGTCGGTGACGCCGCGACGCTCGTCGCCCTGTCGACGGTGACGGCGTTCGCCTCGGCCGCGGTGCTGCTGCGCCTGCGGGACGTCGTCCCCGTCCGGTGGCTGTTCGTCAGCCCGTGGGGAGGCCGTGGGGCGCGCAGCCCCCAGACCGGGGCCCGGGACCGCTGAGGTCCGCGGGCCACTGGCGGTGGTGGCCCCGCACACCGGCGCGCCGTGGCGACCGGAGGATGTCGCGCTGCATCCGGGCGAGCAGGCCTCGCCGGGCGTTCGACCCCGGTAGCGTGTCGGGCACCAGCGTCCTCCTGCCGGCCGGACCGCCCGTACAGGGCCCCGTTCGCGGCCCGGACGGACGTCCCCCGCCCTGCACCGAGCGAACGAAGGACACCCGATGCGCGACGAGGAGCTGGCCAGGGTGCTGGCCGAGGCGGCGGGCGACCGTCTGCTGCAGGTGCGTGCCTCCGGCCTCGAGGGGCCCGAGCTGAAGGCAGCCGGTGACGCCGCCGCGCAGGAGGTCCTCGCGCGCCTGCTCCGGGAGCACCGGCCGGACGACGCCGTCCTCAGCGAGGAGGCGGTCGACGACCGCGCCCGGCTCGTGGCCGACAGGGTCTGGATCGTCGACCCGCTCGACGGGACCCGCGAGTTCTCCGAGCGCCCCCGCGTCGACTGGGCGGTGCACGTGGCGCTGTGGCAGGACGGCGACCTGGTCGCCGGGGCGGTGACCCTGCCGGGCGAGGGTGTCGGGTTCGACACCCGCGACGGCGACGGCAGCCGGCCGACGCACGCTCCCGGGTCCCCGGTACGGCTCGCGGTCAGCCGGTCCCGCCCGCCGGCCTTCGTCCAGCAGCTCGGTGAGGCGCTGGGTGCGGTCCTGGTCCCCATGGGGTCGGCCGGGGTGAAGGCGATGTCCGTCGTCAGGGGCCAGGCCGACGCCTACGTCCACGCCGGGGGCCAGTACGAGTGGGACTCCGCGGCACCGGTCGCCGTCGCCCGCGCCGCCGGCCTGCACACCAGCCGGGTCGACGGCTCACCCCTGCGCTACAACCAGGCCGACCCGTACCTGCCGGACCTCGTCGTCTGCCACCCTGCGGTGGCCGAGGTGGTCCTCGACTCCATCCGATCCCAGCTCGACGAGGTGAGCAGCACGCCATGACCGAATCCCCCCAGTACCGCCTGTCGCAGCTGCAGGCGCTGGAGGCCGAGGCGATCTTCATCATCCGCGAGGTCTGCGCGGAGCTGGAGCGTCCGGTCCTCCTCTTCTCCGGCGGCAAGGACTCCATCGTCATGCTGCGCCTGGCCGAGAAGGCGTTCTACCCGGGGAAGATCCCGTTCCCCGTGCTGCACGTGGACACCGGGCACAACTTCGACGAGGTGCTGGCCTTCCGCGACAAGCGGGCCGCCGAGCTCGGGGTCAACCTGCTCGTGGCCAGCGTGCAGGAGGCGATCGACAACGGCACGGTCACCGAGCCCCCGGACGGCACCCGCAACCGGATCCAGACCCCGGTGCTGCTCGACGCGCTGGAGAAGTACGGCTTCACGGCCATCTTCGGCGGCGCGAGGCGCGACGAGGACAAGGCCCGCGCCAAGGAGCGGATCTTCTCCTTCCGGGACGAGTTCGGCCAGTGGGACCCGAAGAACCAGCGGCCCGAGCTGTGGAACATCTACAACGGCCGCATCCACATGGGGGAGAGCATCCGCGTCTTCCCGCTGTCGAACTGGACCGAGCTCGACATCTGGCAGTTCATCGCCACCGAGGGCATCGAGCTCCCGTCGATCTACTACGCGCACGAGCGCCAGGTGTTCGACCGCAACGGCATGATGTTCGCGGTGCACGAGGTCTGCCGGCCCCGGGAAGGGGAGGCGGTCCGCACCGAGCGCGTCCGGTACCGGACGGTCGGTGACGCCAGCCTCACCGCGGCCGTGCTGTCCGACGCGGATACGGTCGACAAGGTCGTGGAGGAGGTGGCCGTCACCCGGATCACCGAACGCGGCGCCACCCGCGGGGACGACAAGTTCAGCGAGGCCGCCATGGAGGACCGCAAGCGCGAGGGGTACTTCTGATGAGCACTACCACGACGAGGGCGACCGGCACGGGCCTGGACATGGACCTGCTGCGCTTCGCCACGGCCGGGTCGGTCGACGACGGCAAGAGCACGTTGATCGGGCGCCTGCTGTACGACACCAAGACCGTGTTCGAGGACCAGATCGAGTCGGTCGAACGGGCCAGCAGGGACCGCGGGGACGAGTACGTCAACCTCGCGCTGCTCACCGACGGCCTTCGCGCGGAGCGTGAGCAGGGCATCACGATCGACGTGGCCTACCGGTACTTCGCGTCCCCGCGGCGCAAGTTCATCATCGCCGACACCCCCGGTCACATCCAGTACACCCGCAACATGGTGACCGGGGCGTCCACGGCGGACCTGGCGCTCATCCTGGTCGACGCCCGCAAGGGCCTCGTCGAGCAGAGCCGCCGGCACGCGTTCCTGGCCACCCTGCTCCAGGTGCCCCACCTGGTGCTGTGCGTCAACAAGATGGACCTGGTCGGGTACAGCGAGCAGGTCTACGACGCCATCCACCAGGACTTCACGAGCTTCGCCGCCAAGCTGCAGGTCCCCGACCTGGCCGTCATCCCGATGTCGGCGCTCGAGGGCGACAACGTGGTGCACCGGTCGCAGAACATGCCCTGGTACCAGGGCTCGTCGTTGCTGCACCACCTGGAGAACGTCCACGTGGCCAGCGACCGCAACCTCATCGACGCCCGGTTCGCCGTCCAGACGGTGATCCGTCCGCAGTCCGGGACCCACCTGGACTACCGCGGGTACGCCGGCCAGGTGAGCGGTGGGATCTTCAAGCCCGGCGACGAGGTCATGGTGCTCCCCTCGGGCTTCACCACGACCATCGCCGCGATCGAGACGGCCGACGGTCCGGTCGACGAGGCCTTCCCGCCCATGTCGGTGACGATCCGGCTGAACGACGAGCTGGACGTGTCCCGCGGGGACATGATCTGCCGCCCCAAGAACGCGCCCACGCCGCGGCAGGACGTCGACGCCATGGTGTGCTGGATGGACGAGCAGGTCGACCTGAAGCCCGGGCGGAAGCTCGCCCTCAAGCACACCACCCGCACCGTGCGAGCGGTGGTCAAGGACCTGCAGTACCGGCTGGACGTCAACACCCTGCACCGTCAGGAGGGGGTGGTCGGGCTGTCGCTCAACGAGATCGGCCGCGTCCGGCTGCGCACGACGCTGCCCCTGCTGGCCGACGAGTACCGCCGCAACCGGACGACCGGCGGGTTCGTGCTCATCGACGAGGCCACGAACCGGACCGTGGCTGCCGGGATGGTGATGTAGGCCGTCGTGGACCGTGGCCGCGGTGGGCCTAGCCCGCGGTGACGTCCTCGCGGGCGACGTTGTCGAACACCAGGTCGAGCTGGTTGTCGGTCGCCGAGGGCAGTCGCAGGACGCCGATGCCGCAGTTGGCCACCGTGCCTTCGAGCTGGGACGCGGTGCCGGCCAGGACGATGCCTCGTGCCCCCATCTCCCCGCCCCCGTCCACGGTCGTCCCGGTCATGTCCACCGACACCCCCTCGACGATGTCGATGCCGTAGGAGTCGCCGAAGTTCGTCAGGGTGACGCCGCGGATGGCCATGTCGGACTTGCAGTGGATCCCTCGCCCACGCACGCCCTCGATGGTGACGTCCTCCAGGACGGTGCCGCTCGCGCTCTCCTGCACGAGCACGCCCCACTCGTTGGAGTCCACGATCGCGCCACCCCTGACGGTGACGTTGCTCGCCCGGATGTTGACCCCGCCCCACTTGACCGAGCCGCACCCCGTGATGTCGGGGACGATGACGATCCCGTGGCCGGGCTCGTGCGTGTCGATGCCGGTCGAGGTGGTGTCCCGCACGACCGGTGCCACGTAGATGTCCTCGGGCTCGCCGGTCCGCTGCATCGAGTCCAGGGGAGCGCCGTAGCCGTGGTCGGTGGTGAAGGCGTGCCGGACCCGCTCGATGGTCCCCGTGACGCGGAGGTCTCGGGTGGCCGAGGTGCAGCTGACGCCGTAGCCGTAGTGGTCCGTCTCCTGGTCGTCCACGCAGTCGTGGATGTAGCAGTCGACCCGTCCCCCCACGGTGCCGAACGTGCGCAGCGCCGCCCCGCCGCAGTCCCGGAGCTCGACCCCGATCACCTCGGGATCCTCGACGAAGTCCAGCCGCACCAGGTTGGCGAAGGTCGCCCGGGGGTCGGCGTTCTCGATCGCCCCGGAGCCTTCGAGGGTGAACGGGGGAGCGAGGGTGACCCGGTGGGCCCGAGGGGCGGCGAGGAGGCTGCGCACCAGCGGCTTGTCCACCGTGACCAGCGAGCCCTGGATCGCCGTGACGCGCCGCAGCATGCCGACCTTGCTCTTGTCGACCTTCACCCAGTCGTCGGCG
This sequence comes from uncultured Actinomycetota bacterium, assembly GCA_963759255.1. Classification (GTDB taxonomy): domain Bacteria; phylum Actinomycetota; class Actinomycetes; order Actinomycetales; family JBBAYJ01; genus Aquipuribacter. Next base: position 1,769,709 of record CAVWYQ010000002.1, on the reverse strand, counting down.
CAGAGGTACAGCCAGTCGCCCACGGCCACACCGTCGGCCTCCAGCTCCACCGTGTCCTCGCCGACCCGGGCCGTGGTGACCGTGCGCACGCGAGGCTCCACCTCGCCGTCGCGCCGCAGGACGATCTCGTCGCCCTGCATGTGGAGGACGGCTCCGGCCGGAAGCTCGACCCGCGAGACCTCCCACGGCACCACCAGCGTGGTGGAGACGACGTGGGTCCCGGTGGGGATCCTCACCACCGGCCCGCCCGCGTCGAGCAGGGCCTGCAGCTCAGCCGAGGCGTCGGCCCCCGAGGGGTCCGAGGTGTTGCTCGGCAGGTCCTCCGGCTCCCGGGCTCGCTCCGGCGCCGGGTCTGTCGGCTCGCCCCGTCCCAGCAGGACGACGGCGGTGCCTGTCGCCACCGCGGCTGCCGCACCCCCGGCGAGCAGCAGCCGGCGGGGGACGCCCCGACCGCTGGGCCCGGGCGCGGGACGTGCCGACTCGTCCGGCAGCTGGACGGCCCCCTGCGGAGGGTCGTCCGGGCTCACCGCGTGGCCGTCGCGGGCAGGGACGGGCCCCGGACGGTGACGGGCGCGGCGGCTGGCGCCATGGCTCCTCCTGCGGTGACGAAGGTCTCGCGCCGCTGGGCGCGAGCCCCCAGGCTAACCCGCGACCCGGGACGTTCCCGGAGCACGGGATGCGCGGGCATCGGCTGTGCTGTACTTGTGCCGTCCGTAGGGCGTCGACGCCGTGTCCCCGTCCGGCCGAGCCGGGCGGCCACCTCAGTCGCCGGCTATCGCCACGATGGGATCTCACACATGGCTGTCTTGCACCCGCGCCTCGATGACGCCCCCGCAGGGGCGGAGCCCTCGGCGGGGAGCCTCGCGAAGGGGGTGCTGCGCCGGTGGCCGGTGGTCCTGGCCGTGTTCCTCCTCACGGTGGTCGCGGCGCTGGTGGCGGCCAACCTCGCCCCGAAGACGTACAGGGCGACCGCCGAGGTGAGGGTCTCGTCCGGGAACATCCCGTCGGCGCAGGGCCTCAGCTCCGCCGAGGCGAACACCCTGCTGGCGACCCAGGTGCAGTACCTGCAGTCGACCCAGCTGGGCAGCGACGTGGCCCAGCGGCTCGCCGGTGAGATCGAGATCCTCGACGTCGCGGTCGAAGGGGTGCCGGAGAGCCAGGTCGCCGCCGTGACCGTCGTGGCCGGCTCCGCCGAGGACGCCGCAGAGGCAGCCAACACCTACGTCGTCGCCTACGACGAGCGCCGCGACCGTGCCGTCGCGGAGGAGGCGACCTCACGAGCGGAGCAGACCACCGCCCAGGTCGAGCGTCTGCAGGCCCGGCTGCAGGAGCTGCAGCAGCAGATCGACGCCGAGACGGAGCGTGTCAACGGCGAGCTCGCGCGCATCACCATCGCCAGGGACGCGGCGGCACGCGCCGGAACGGTGCTGGAGCCCGAGGACGTGGTGCAGCCCAACACGACGTTCCTCAGCGCCCTGCAGGGCCAGTACAACGACGTGGCCTCCCAGCTCGGGCTCGCCTCCACCCGGCTCGAGGAGTACCAGCAGATCGCCGAGGCGGCCAACGGTGGCGTGGCCATCGTGTCGGCCGCTACGCCGCCGTCCGCGCCGTCGTCGCCCGGCCTCTCGCAGGTGCTCGCGCTCGCGTCCATCCTGGGCCTGGCCCTCGGTGTCGGTGCGGCCCTCCTGCTGACCGTGCTGGACCGTCGGGTGCGTTCCGTGGACGACGTGGCCGTGGCATCGGGCGGCGTCCACCTGGTGGGTCCGGTCGTGGGTCGCCCGGACCCGGCGGCGATCGACCTGGACGGGTTGTCGCTGCCCCCGCTGTCCGGTGGGACGGTGGACTCGTTCCTGTCCTCGGCCTCGTGGCTGGCCGTGGCCCGCGAACGGGGGGCGTACGACGTCGTCCTGGTGGCCGCACCGCGTGGTCCGCAGACCGCCGCCCCGGCCCTGGCCCTGGCGCTGGCCCGCTGCGGTCGGACGGTCGTGCTCGTCGACGCCGACCTCCGTTCCCCGGTCCCCGGGGAGCCCGACGACTCCCGTCGGCGCGGCCTGTCGGACGTCCTCCTCGGCGACGCGCTGCTCGTCGACGTGCTCGTCGACGTCGACGTCCGAGGTGCGGGGTCCCTGCGCGTCGTCCCAGCGGGCCGTGCCGGCGCCGACGTCGCGCTCCTTGCCGGAGCCGACATGGGCAAGCTCGTCGAGTCGCTTCGCCGCGACTCCGACGTCGTCGTCCTGTCGGGCGCCCCTGTCATGCACGGGCGGGAGATCGACGTGGTGCCCGTCGGCGTGGACTGCTCGCTGGTGGTGGCCACCCTGGGGGTGACGCGTCGCGACGACCTCGCCGTGGCGGTCGACCACCTGGCGCGGACAGGGGCGGCGCTGCTCGGGGTCCTCGTCGCCGACCCGTCGCTGCAGGCGACGTCACGGGCCGCGGCGCCGACCTCGCGCAGCCAGAGCGGTGTGGACTCCACCGTCGGGTCGGGCTCAGCCTCCTGAGGTGCGGCCGCCCGGGGACCCGGGCGCCGTGCCGTCGGCGGCGGCGAGCAGGCTGTCGAGCACCTGGCGGTCGTAGCGCGGACGGCCGAAGCGCTGCCGCACGCTGCGGCTGCAGGCGGCGACCGCGTCGGGTGAGGTGCGGGCCAGGTCGAGCGCGTCGCTGATTCCGGCCGCGAGGGCGTCCACGTCGTCGGGCGCGACGACCGACGCGGCCACCTCCCCGGCCGCGATCTCCGGGAGACCACCCACGTCGGTGACCACGACCGGCCGGGCGCAGGCGAGCGCCTCGACGGCCACGCTGCCGAAGGGCTCCAGCCGGGACGGGACCACGACGGCGTCGGCCCGGGCCAGCGCAGGCCAGACGTCGTCCAGGTACCCGGTGACCTGCACCAGACGGTCCACCCCGAGCTCGGTGGCCAGCGAGCGGAGCTCCGCCTCGTACCACTCGTAGCCGGGGAAGACGCTGCCCACCAGCTCGAGCTCGACCTCCCTCCCGGCGAGCGCCAGCTGCGCGACGGCCCTCACCGCCAGGTCCTGGCCCTTCCGCGGACTGAGGCGGCCCACCAGGGCGACCCGTTCGGGGCCCCCCCGGGGCCGCGGCGGTGCCGGGGGCGGGAAGTCGAACCCGTTGTGCACCACGTCGAGCCGACCGGCCAGGCGGGGATGGTGCGTGGCGAGGAACGACGCCGTGGCCTGCGAGTTCGCGACCACCCGTGAGGCCAGCAGGAGCGGTGCGACGAGGCCCCGCGCCACCACCGGACGCGCCTGTGACTCCAGCTCCCGGACGTGGCAGACCACCGGGACCCCGGCCGCGTACCCGGCCGCCACCCAGTGCGGCAGCGTGAGCGTGTTGACGTACATCACGTCGGGGCGCAGCGACCGCACCGTCCGCACCAGACGGAGCAGCTCGGCGGGCGCCGTCAGCACGGTGCCCGCCAGCCCGGTCGGCGTCAGCAGCGACTTGCGCAGCACCGGCGCGGGCGTGATGCGCACGGGGGCGCCGGTGGCGCGCAGGCGTTCCATCAGGGGCCCGTCCTCGGGCACCGTCACGAGCGGCCGCCAGCGCGCGCGGCGCATGGCGTCGACGGTGCGGACCAGCATCAGGTCCGCCCCGTAGACGTCGGGGCTCGGATGGCAGACCAGGACCCGCAGGCCGTCAGCCACGACGGAGCCCGAGGTGGTCGGCGAGCTGCTCGACGCGGGCGTCCCAGCCGTGCTGGGCGGCCACGGCCTGCCTGGCCGCCTGGGCGGCTGCGTCCGGCGGGGTGTCCATCGCGCGGACGGTGTGGGCGACGAAGGCCTCGGCGTCGGACGCCAGGACGGTCAGGTCGGTCCCCAGCCAGCGGACCGACGGCAGGTCGCGGGCGACCACGGGGAGCCCGGCCGCGAGGTAGTCCAGGACCTTGAGCGGGAAGCTCGCCCGGTTGAACGCGTCGTCGGTGTACGGCACGAGCCCCACGTCCAGGTGGGCCAGGTACGACGGCACCTCGGTGTGGGGCCGTCGCCCGACCCAGCGCACGTTGGGCAGGGCCAGCACCCGGTCCAGCGCCTCGTGGGGGGCCGTGTGGGAGCGGGGCCCGACGAGCAGGAGCGACCGGCCGGTCAGGGCCACCGCCTCCAGCCAGGCCACGTCCGTCCGCTCCGACACCGTGCCCATGAACCCCGCGATCGGGCGGGGCAGGTCGACGTCGGGGGCGGGCGCGACCGTCCGTGACGTCGCCATCAGGTCCACGTCGCAGCCGTTCGTCCAGAGCGCCGCCTCGGTGCCGAGGGCCCGCCACTTGTCCTGCAGGACCGGGGACACCGCGAGCACCAGGTCCGCCTCGCGTGCGACCCGCCGCTCCTGCGCGCGGACCCACCGCTGCGACACGCCCTGGATCGCCGCCCCGGCGGCGAAGTCGTCGGAGGCCAGGTGCACCTTGAGCGACTCGCCGAGCCCGAACACCGGGTAGTGGGGAGGGATGACGACGGTGGCGCGCACGGTGCCACCCAACGTCCGGACGGCCTGGGTCACGCGCCGTCGGAACACCTGCTCGGCGACCAGACGCCCCACCGGCCGCGTCTTGAGCGGGGGCACCATCACCGTGAGCCGCGCGAGACGGTCCGACAGCAGCCGCAGCCGCGGCTCCTGGGCGGACCCGGCGATCCACGGCTTGCGCCGGACCGACATCAGGGTCCGCGGCGGGTCGACGTAGAGCACGGGGGCGTACCGGGTGAGCCGCTCGGCGATGTGCTGGGCGCCCAGCCGGTTGCCCTCCCAGGTGACCCCGGCCACGACCACGACCAGGCCGTCCCACGCCGCGCCGGGCGGCGCCGGGGCGACGGAGCCGTCGGGCAGCAGCAGGTCAGCCACCGGTGGCGTCCGTGCCGCGGGTGCGCAGGAGCCGTGCGGGGACGCCGGCGACGACGGACCCGGCGGGGAAGGAGCGGGTGACGACCGAGCCGGCGGAGACCACGCACCCTGCGCCCAGCGTCACGCCGTCGAGGATGATGGACCCCGAACCCAGCCAGCAGTCGTCCTCGATCCTCACCCCGGCCTGGGTGACGCCCTGTGCCTGGATCGGACGGTCGGTGTCGTCGAACGCGTGGTTCTGGCTGTGGATCGACACCCGCTGGCCCATGAGGACCCGCTCGCCGATCCAGACACCTCCGCTGGCACCGACGAAGCTGTAGTCGCCGACGGAGGAGCCGTCCCCGATCCGCAGCCCCACCGCACGGTTCCAGAGCACGCCGCCGGCCTCCAGGATGGCGAACTTGCCGATGGTCACGCGGCGACCGATCGAGAAGCCCTTCTCGCTGAGGCAGTGCAGCCGGGCGTACGCCTCGACCACGGAGCCGTCGCCGATCCGCAGGTGCCGACGGTGCCGGATCTGGACCCCGTTCTCGGCGAAGCGCAGGCGGCCACCGCGCACCCCCCGGAACGTCCAGACCGCACGGACGGCACTGACACCACGACGGCTGACCTCGGCGGCGACGTCGCGGGCGTCCAGGTCGGGGTGGATGGTGTACGTCGGGTCGTGCCTCACGCGTCGGACCAGCCAGGTGGCGGCGTCCCGTGCGTGCGGCATCAGTGCAGCCCCCCACGCAGCGACGCGACGGCGTCGGTGAAGCCCTGCGACGTGAACCGTGCCAGCGCAGGTGCGGTGCCGTCCACGGCCGTACCGCGCAGCGTCTGCGGGGCGGGGAAGGCGGGACGGTCTGGGTCGACCACGTGGGCCAGCGCCCTCACGTCGGGGGGGAAGCCCTCCAGGGCCAACGGGGTCGCCAGGACGGGCCGGCCGTGCACCATGGACTCCACCACCTTCACCTTCATGCCGCCGCCGAGCCTGATGGGGGCCACCGTGACGTCGACCATGTCGTAGAACTGCCGAACGTCCGGCAGGGGGCCAAGGACCTCCACCCCGGACGACACGCTCATCCGGTCGCTCTCCAGGCCGGCGACGACCACCCTCCAGCCTGCGGCCAGCAGCTGCGGCGCCCACACCTGGTCCAGCAGGCGAAGGGCGTCCACGTTGGGCCAGAAGCCGAAGTTGGCGAGGAAGCCGGCGGTGGGGCGGCCCTGCGATCCCGTCCGGTCGGCCGGGCAGGGTGCGTCGGCCACCGGGGTCGGCAGCCAGGCGACGGGCGACCCGGTCCGTCCCTGGAGCGTGGTCGCGTCGGTCCAGCCGGCCGTCGTGGTCACGGCGGCGTCGCGGCTCCGGCTCGTCTCCTGGGCGACCAGGGACCGCTGCTGCCGCCCCGCGGTGATCCGGGCGACGCCGCGGCGTGACCCGACCTCCCGGGTGATGAAGTCGCTCCACAGGTCCGAGTGGTCGAGCCACAGCCGGGCACCGGACTGCTCGGCGTACCAGGCGTAGGGGAGCTGGGAGACGAGGACGACGTCCGCCCGCTCCGCCCGGACGGCGCTCAGCAGGGCGCCGCTGCGTGCCCCGGACTCCGTCGGCATGGGCAGCAGCGCCCGCTTGAGGCGGCGGACCGGGGCCGGCCAGGACCGGCCGCCGGCCGTGGTCGCCGCCACCCCGACCCGCCGGACGCCGTCCACCTCGCGCGAGCCGGCGACCGGGCTCGGGTAGAGGCACACGACCTCGTCCCCGAGGGCCCGCAGGCTGCGGGCGAACGCCCGGGTGCGCAGGGTCCCGCCGTGAGCGCTCTCCCAGGGGTCCGAGATCGCGACGAGGACGACCTTCACGCGAGGTCCCCCCGGTCGGGGGAGGCGTCACCGGGTCCGGTGCCGAGGCCCCACCGGTCCACCTCGGGCCCGACGCGGCTGCGCAGCTCGGCCAGGTCGGGGGCCAGCCGCTCCAGCAGCCGGGCTCGCAGCGCGGGGTCGACCACGGCGTCGTCGGTGGGCAGCGGCCGGGTGGTGGCGGAGCGCAGGGCACGGATGAGGCGCTCCGGCGCGCGGTCCATGACGGCGCGGTACCCGGGCAGCGAGCGGACCAGCCGCGTCGCGGGGGTGTCGACGCGGCGGGCGGCGGTGTCGTTGTGCTGCTGCGGGGTGAGGTCGAAGCCGTCCTCGGCGACCCCGAGGAAGCGGGCGAGCCGCCCCAGCGCCGCTGCGGGGTCGGAGCGGAGGTCCTCCGACAGCATCGTGTGCACGCGCTCGCGCGGGACCACGGCGTCCCAGCGGTCCAGCTGAAGGGCGTACCGGCTGGCGTCGAGGTACATCGGGTCAGCCAGGACGGCCTGAGCGAGCGGTCGTCGTTCCCGGCCGACGATCACGTTGTGCAGGTACATGGACCGGATGCGCTCGACCGGGTGGCGCAGCAGGTAGACGACCCGGACGTCGGGCAGCAGGGCCACGGCCCGCTCGGGCACGCCGGGGAACTCCGTGCACTTGGCGTAGCTGGTGGAGGACTCCCCGACCGCGCGCTGGTCCGTCGCGCCCTGGAACTGCTCCCGGTACCACCCGAGACCTCGGTCGTAGGTCTTCTCGGCGACGAAGTAGTCGGGCTCCTTGTTCGGGGACATGAACACGTCCGGGTGGCCGGCGAGGTACTCGTGCAGGCTCGTGGTGCCGGCCTTCATGGCCCCCACCAGGAGGAACGTGGGCAGCCGGTCAGTCATGCTGGCGGGGGGCCGCAGCGGTGGCGTCGCTGTCGACCGGAGCGCAGGGCCCGGTGGGGACGCCGCCGCGGCCGGCCGCAGTGGCCTCGAGCATGCGCTCGTAGTCCTCGGTGACGGAGTCCCACGTGTAGCGGTCGAGCACCGTGAGCCGGGTACGCCGGCCCCGCTCGGCGGTGGCGCCCGGGTCGTCCTCGGCCTCGTGCAGCGCCTCGGCGACCGCCTCCGGGGTGAGGAAGTACCGGCCGCCCGTGGCCACCACCTCGCGGTTGAAGCCGTTGTCGAACGCGGTGACCGCCGCGCCCGCCCCGGCTGCCCGTAGCAGCGAGGGGTTCGTGCCGCCGACCGAGTGCCCGTGCAGGTAGCTGAGGGAGTTCGCGTACAGCTGGTCGAGGGCCTCCTGGTCCCACACGGGACCGACGAAACGGATGCGGGGGTCGCCGTCGGCGGCGGCCCGGACGACGCCGCCGTACCCCGTGTCGTAGGGGGCGCCGCCCACCACGACGAGCGGGCAGCAGGCCCGGCTGCGCCGGTAGCCGGCGACGACGAGGTCGACGTGGTTCTCGGGCTCCATGCGGGCGACGACGAGGTGGTAGCCGCCGGGCCGGACGTCGAAGGCCGCCAGCTTGCCGTGGCCGATGCCGGCCGTGTCGGGGGCGCCGTAGGGGATGAACCAGGACGTCGCGGCGTGCTCGTCCCGGTAGTAGTCCTGGATGCCGCGTGCGTCGGCGATCAACGCACCGGCCAGCCTCACCGCGAGCCGTTCCGAGCGCCGATACCACTGGCGCCCGACCGGCCCCCACTTCCCGCGCTTCCACTCGATGCCGTCGACGTGCACGGCGGTCGGGACGCGTCGGGCCCGCAGCAGCGGCAGCAGCGGGGCGTTGGCCGCGTTGAACACGATGGCCACGTCGGAGGGGCGGCGGACCTGGTGCAGGACGGAGGCTGCGGTGTGGGAAAGGGTCTCGGCCACCCGGTGCCTGATGGCCGGCAGGTGGACGAGGTCCATCCCCAGGTACGTGCGCGGGCGGTCGGCGCCGGAGGGGCGGCAGTACACCGTGACCTGGTGCCCGCGCTCGACCAGCCGCCGGCCGATCTCCTCCACGGCCGTCTCGAAGCCGCCGTACCTCGCGGGCACGCCTCTGGTGCCGATGAGTGCGATCCTCACGCCTTGGCTCCTTCGGTCTGGTCGGCCGGCAGGCCAGGGCTCGTGAGGAGGCAGAGGTACCCCAGCACGGCGCCGAAGAGCGGGGCGGTGCCCACCCGGTGGATGTCCGGCTCGAAGAGGTGGATGACCATCAGGCCGACCATGCCGACGGCGAGGGCCACGCCCACGACCCCCCGGGCACCGGACGGCACGTGCCCCCTGGTGGCTCGCACCACCGGCACGAAGAACAGCAGCAACGCGGTCAGGAGCCCCACGATCCCGGTCTTGACGACGTACCAGAGCCAGCCGTTGTGGATGAACCGAGAGCCGAAGTCGGGGTTGGACTTGAACGCCTGCAGCGTCGGGTCCTGCACGAACTCCGGGTGGTACTCCGCGCCGATGCCCTTGCCGAAGAAGACGTTGTCGGCGGCGGACTGCAGGGCGTACTTGTTCTCCAGCAGCCGGTACTCGTTGCCGGGGCTGCTGGTCCCCTCCTCGTCGAACCCGCCGAGGACCCGGGCCTGGAACCCCGCGACCTGCCGGGCCAGCGCGTTGCCGTCGGCGTCGTTGAGCACCGCCCCGTGGCCCGACAGCACCAGCAGGGCGACGGGTGCGCCCAGCGCCAGGGCGGCGACGCCGGCGCGGCTCCATCTGGCTGACAGCCGCGAGGACAGCAGGGCCAGGAGCACCAGGCACAGGGCCAGGGCCAGCATGGTCGCGCGGGCGTAGCCGAGGAACGTCACCACGAGCCCCGGGACCAGGCAGGCGGCCGCGAGCAGCCGCTGCTGCCGCGAGGTCACCCGGGACACGAGCACCGCCAGCCCGACCACGACGGCGAGGAAGGCCAGGCCCTTGCTGTTGACGATGAACCGGGTGGCGTCGATCTCCAGCGTCTGGACGGCGTCGTAGGCCCGAACGTTCTCGGTGCGTCCGAACAGCAGCTCCTGACCGGTGACGATGGTGACCACCATGAGGCTCGCCGAGTACCAGAGCACCAGGGCCGCGACCCCGACGGCGGCCCTGGCCCCGCCTCGTGTGGCGAGCCGGCTGGCGATGAGGAACCCCATCACCACGTACGTCGGCCCCCGCAGGTCCTGGGTGAAGGCCTCGAAGGGCTGGTGGCGGACGACCCCGACGGCGGCCTGCGCGACCATGACGGCGGCGTACGCCCAGACGAGGAGCTCCAGGCGGGGCACCCGTGCCCGCCGGCGCAGCCCGACGAGCACCGCCATCGGCAGGAGCAGGTCGCTGACGAACAACGACTTGCCGCCGACGACCACGAGGAACGGCACCTCCACCAGGGGTGGGGTCACCGCGGAGGCGAGCGCGAGCAGGGGCAGGAGGTTCGGGTGCCGGGGCGTCACGACCGCTGCCATGACGCCGAGCACGAGCACGACCGCGAGCAGCACCGACGGCCCGCCCGCGGCCAGCAGGACGCCGGTCACCACGGCGGCGAGCGCCGTCAGCGCGGCGCTGCCCGCGGGGTGCTGGAGCGCGCGGGCGACGGGTCCGGGGACGCGGGGCAGGAGCGGGGAGGGCGGCGGGAGGGCATCGTTGCCGCGGGGCCGCGGGTCCTCGTGGGGTCGACGGACGACGACGTCGGTCACGGGCGCAGCCGACGTCGGGCCGAGGCGAGCAGGTTCCGGGTCCGGGAGCGGTTGAGGAGCACGGCCAGGGCGGTCCGCGGGGCCCAGGTGACGGCATGCCAGAGCAGGCCCACGACGGGCAGGCCGACCGGCACGGGCGGGTAGCCGAGCGCGACGGCCTCGGCGGCGGTGACCCGCTGGCTGGTCCACAGCTCGGCCCGGCTGAGCCCGTCCCGCCACCTACCCACGACGCTGGCGTCGACGCCCACCCCGCCACGGTCGCCGCTGTTGGAGGAGCTGATCCGTGGCGCCTCGAGCATGGCGGGCTGCACCGACAGGCCCAGGGGGGCCAGGACCCGTGCCAGCTCCTGCTCGGGCCTCGTCACGAGGTCCTCGAAACGGAGCGAGACGACCCGGGGGTGCTCGCGGGCCTTGAGGCCCGCGCGGGCACCGCCGCGCCAGACGAGGCTGGTGGTCAGCGGGTGGTAGTCGGCCCACTGGCGCAGCGACGTGAGCACCGGCACCCCGGTGGTGCCACGGAACCGCCGCCGCCACCAGTTCTTCTGCGACAGCATCACGTCACGGGGGTCGCGGACCAGGACGACCGCGACAGTGCCAGGGACCTCGCGCAGCAGCGCCTCGACGAAGAACACGTTGCGCGGGGTCTGCTCCACCACGACCCGTCGTCCCGCCGCCCGCGCCTCGTGGTCGAGCACAGCCGCGAAGACGGAGGTCGCGGCGTACCGGCCGTCGTGACCGGGCACCGTCGTCTCCACCACGTCCTGGGCCAGGTCGGCGTGCGCGCCCGGCCGGAACGGGGTGTGGTACCACTCGCGCTGGTTGTGGAGCAGGCGCTCGGCGAGGGCGAGCGCCTCGTCCCGGGTCAGCGGGGTGGCCCCGGGGGTCCAGTGCTCCTCCGCGAAGTGGAGCTCCTGCAGGGCCAGCACCTCGCTGTGGCGGCCCAGCATCCGCGCCAGCATCGTGGTCCCAGACCGGCTGTTCCCCACGACGAGGACCCTGGTCGCCGGGACGGCCTGGTCGGCGACGGGCCCTGTCGCCGTCGCCGGAGCCGTCTCCTCGCTCATCCGCTGCTCGCGCCTCCCCGGGACTGCGCCCCTCGTGGTCCTGGCTCATCGGCGCCCCCCGGCGTCCGTGCGCCCTGCGGGGACCCGCCAGCGGAGAGGGTAGCGGCGTCCGCGCTGGCGGGGGCCGGTTCTGGCGTCTCCGTAGGGGCGGTCACCCCTGCGGCGTCGTCGGCCGCCGAGGCCGGGGGTCGGCCTGGGCGACGCAGGACGCCACGGGCGACGTCCACCAGGGACCGGAACTGCGACGGGGAGAGCACCCGGAGCAGGAGGGCGTAGACCAGGCCCGCCAGCGGGACCAGCAGCGCCAGCCGGGCGAGCGGGTCCATGTCGTCCAGGGCGAAGCGGCGCAGCAGCTCGATGACACCGGCCATCGCGAGGGCGCTGACGGTCGCCGGTGCCAGGTACCCGAACCAGCTCCGCCACGAGAAGCCGAGGATGCGGCGGCTCAGCACGGCGGAGACCGGGAGGATGACGAACGCGCGCACCGTGTGCGCGAGGGCGACGGCCACGATCCCGAAGCTCACGGCGACGGCGAAGCCGACGACGTTGAGCACGGTGGTCGCCGTCGTCAGGCCCAGGGCCGTCCGGGCGCGTCCCTGCGAGACGAGCAGCGTGGTCGTCGTCGCGCCCAGGGAGTGCGCGATCCCTGCCAGGGACAGGGCCTGCATGACCGGGACGGCCGCCGCCCACCTGTCACCGACGGACACCTCGATGATGTCCGGCGCCAGCACGAGGACCAGCACGTAGGACGGCGCGGCCAGGGCCGCGATGGTGGACACCGCCTGGCCGTAGGCGCGCGCCAGGCGCGCCTTGTCGTCCTGCAGCCGGGAGAACGCGGACAGCGCGACCAGCTCGATGGCGCGGGTGAGCACCTCGATCATGATGTTGAGCAGCCGGTAGGCCACGGAGTAGAGGCCGAGCTGCGTCGCGCCGAGGACGGTTCCGATGAGGAGGTCGTCCGACCGCTTGCTGACGAAGTTCAGCAGGCTCATGCCCAGGACCGAGCTGCTGAGGCCGAACAGGTCGCGGAACGCAGAGCGTGAGACCGCCAGACCGGGCCGGTAGGGGGTGACCGCCCACAGCGCGACCGTCCCCACCGTCGTCTGGACCACGGCCTGGACGACGAGGGCCCACACTCCCGCACCCAGGAGGGCTGCCGTTACGCCGGCCACACCGCCGACCACGGCGCCCAGGAACATCCGCGCGGCCAACCGGTCGAACCCGAACTCACGCCGGAGAACGGCGGTGGCGGTGCTGGTGAGGGAGCCGATGACCACCACCGAGGACAGCGCCTGCAGGACAGGTGCCAGCCGGGGGGTGCCGAGCGCGTCCGCCACAGGTGCCGACACCGCCAGCAGGGCGCCCCCCAGGGCGAGCCCGAGGACGATGGAGGTCCAGAAGGCGGTGTCCAGGTGCGCGCGGGTCAGGTCGGTCCGTTGCACGATGGCCGACCCGAAGCCGACGTCGACGAAGATCCTGGTGAGCGCGATGAACACCAGGGCCAGCGCGACCAGGCCGAATGCTTCGGGATCGAGGAGTCGGGCGAGGACGAGGAAGACCACGGTGGTGATGACCCGCGACCCGAGGGCCTCGGCGACGCTCCACACGCCGCCGTGGACGGCCCGCTCACGCAGGCCGCGGTCGGGCGGAGGTGGCATGGCTGTCTGGCTCCCGCGGTCACGTCGGCACGCCTCCGGGTCGCTGACCCGTCGCCCCGGACGCGGGGCACTGCGTCAGGGTAAAGGAGCGGCTGGGTGCGGCAGGGACGCGTCGGAGCCGGCCGACAGGTGTCGACCGGCTCCGGGCGAGCGGCTCAGTACGTGGGGGAACGGACTCCGAGGTAGGTCATCTCGGTCAGCGAGGCGTAGGCCGCGCCATGCACTCCGTACGCACCGGCCGTCGGCGTACCGGTGAAGTCCACCGTCACACCGCTGATGCGGGACCCGGCGGCTCCTGCCTTGAGCCGGATGCCGATGGGCTGCGTGGTGGACTTGATGAGCACGTCCTTGCCGATGTGCGCCGGCTGGTTGAGCTCGATGCCGTTCGTGCCGCGCCCGTCGAGGATGCGGACCGCTCGGATCACGGGCCACTCGTCCGGCGCCCAGGCGGGGGCGTAGGGGGCAGGCGGGCTGACGGTGATGTTGCTGTCCAGAGCGCCTCGGACCGTGACGTTCTCGACAGTGGTGAGGCGGGACCGGATGAAGATCCCACCACCGCCTTCCTTGCCGTTGGTCGAGCCGGCCGCGCGGTACCGGCCAGGGTTGGTGACGGTGGAGCCGGCGAAGGAGATGTTGTAGCCCGGCTCGTGGGTGTCCAGCCCGGTGGACGTGGTGTCCCGAACGGTCATGACCACCCGGATGTCCTCCGGCTCCCCCTGGCCCCGGACGGAGTCCGACACGACCTGGTAGGCGGCGTTGGTGGTGAAGCAGTGCCTCACCGCCCAGCAGGAGCCGGTCACGAGCAGGTCCCGGACCGGGCCGGCGGTCTCGACGCCGTAGCCGTAGTGACGACCGGAGCCGAACCGTCGACCGGCCTCGTCGTCCACCAGGTCGTGCACGACGAGGTCGAGCGATCCGCCCACGGTCCCGTTCACCTGGACGCCGGAGGCACCGTGGTCCCGGATCTCGGTGGTCACGACGGGCTGCGAGACGTAGTGCAGGGTGAGGGCGGGCCAGAAGTTCTTGAGCTTCGTCGCGTGCTCGAGGACGCCGCCCGTGATGGAGACAGGTGCTGCGAGCCGTACCGGCAGGGCCCGCGGGGACGTCGTGAGAGGGCGGTGGAGCGGCTTGTCCAGCGTGACCACGTTGCCGTTGATCGAGACCACCCTGCGCAGGTGGCCGGGCTCCATGGGCTTGTGCGCAGCGTAGGAGTCGTCGGAGATGGCATGGATCCAGGAGCCGACCGTCAGGCCGGTGGTACTGGCGAAGGTCAAGGTGCGGGCACCTCGTGGTGCCCGGGCGACCGACCAGCCCGTCGTGCCGACCGACCCGGTCTTGCTCAGCGTGCCCCACTTCGGGTCACCGAGCTGTCGCAGCACGGTGCCAGGGGCCATGCGGACGGCGGTGACCGCGTCCGGGATCTGCAGCGTGCCGTTGACCCGGTAGACCCCGGGCTCGAACGTGACGACCCCGCTCGAGGCGGCTGCGGCGGCGAAGGCGGCCCGGATCGCGGTGGTGTCGTCCGTGGTGTCGTCAGGACGGGCGCCGTGGGTGGCGACGGACACGCCACCCGCCGGGTTCGTGGGCGTGGGCGCGGGCGGCGGCGTGGGCGTGGGCGCCGGCGGCGGCGTGGGTGTGGGGCTCGGGGTCGGCTTGGGGGCCGGGGCCGGGGCCGGGGCCGGGGGTGGAGTCGGGGTGGGAGTCGGGGTCGGGGTCGGGGTCGGGGCAGGTGGTGGCGGCGTCACGACCGCGGCGGGGACGGGCAGCAGCTCGATGCCGGACACGTTGAGGGCGCCCCGGGCGGTGACGATGTCGAGCCTGCCGTCGCTGACGCTGGTGCGGAAGGGGCCGAGCCGCTGCCAGGAGCCGGCGGCACCCGTCCGTCCGCCTGAGACGACCTTCTTGCCCTCCACGGTGAGGTCGTAGGTGATGGACCTGCTGTCCTCGAAGGACGACACGAAGACGTCGTAGGTGGCGGACGGGACGTTCGCGACGGCCAGGGTCAGGCCTGCGCCGCTGTACACGGCGTCACGGAGCATGGCGGCCTGCGCGGCCGCCGGGGCGGGTGACAGCCGCAGCGACGGGGTGCTCACGACGCGGCCGTTGTGGCTGACCGACGGGCTGGACGCCAGCCACGGGATGCCGGCGATGGTCAGCGCCGACCCGCCGACGTTGACGCGCACGGGGGCAGGGGAGGGGGCGGTGGCGGCGGTCGCGGCAGGGGCGACCAGGGCGCCGACACCGACGGCGACGGCGAGGCCGGCCGCACGGAGCCTGCCGCGCGCGGAGGGGGTGGCGGGGCTCGGAGACTGGCCGCCCCGCCCGGCTCGGTAACGGGGAGTATTCATGACATTACGATCGGTTCTGTCCTGTGAGCCCCTGAGACGCGCCGCTCCGTCCGGCCGGCCAATCACCCCTACGGTCCACGGGGGGTCGCAGCACCTCGACAGTCCGCGACGGTGGGGCGGGAGACGCGGCCGACCGGCTCCGCCAGATGGGTGTCGTGCACGCGCTGTGGCCCTCCGGTCGCCCACTGTCTCGAGGTCGCGCGAGAAGGTGGGCGGTCTGCGGAAAAGCGGACGGCGGCCGAGGGCGCTGTGACAGGGTTCCGACGTGCTGGACAAGGAGACGCGGCTGGTCGGCCCCGAGTCCACGCGTCGCCGCGGCCCCACCGCGGACCCCGCTGCCGACCCACGCCGCGACGGCGACCCAGGTGGTCTGCGGCTGACGCTGCTCACCGCTTCCTTCGCGGACACGCAGCTGCTGCGGGCACACTGCCTCGACGCCGTCGCGCAGCACCTGGGACACGACGTGCGGATCGTCACGACGCAGCCCGGGGACGTCCTCCCCTCGCTGGCCGCCACGCCCATGGCGACCCGGCTGCAGCGCATGGACCGCGCGTCGCTCACGGAGCTGGTGCGCGACGGGACGGACGTCCTGTGCACCCTCAAGGCGCTCCCCGTCAGCCTCGGCCTGGGGCTGCAGGTGGTCCGGGGTACCCAGGTGCCGCTGCTGGCCGACCTCGACGACCCCGACATCGAGGCGCGGACGGTGGCCTCGGCCCCCACGGCTTGGCGCAGCGCCCGGAAGATGGTCAAACGGTGGCGGACCCTGCCCACCCAGGCCCGGTTGGCGGTGCAGTCGCGCCGCACGCCGTCGACGGTGTCCAACCCCGTCCTCCAGCGTCGCTGGGGCGGCGAGGTGGTGCCGCACGCCCGGGTCGACCCCGGGCCCGGCGCCCGACCCGTCGCCGGGCGCTGCCAGATCGCCTTCGTGGGCACGGCCAAGGCCCACAAGGGCATCCACGTGCTCCGCGAGGCCGTCAGCCGGCTCGCCGGCGAGGGGTGGGAGCTGCTCGTCACCGACACCGAACCGGCCGACGCGCGGCCGTGGGAGACCTGGACGGGCCCGCTCGACGGGAGCCTCGACCCGGCCGCGCTCACAGCGGCGAGCGACGTCGTGGTGATCCCGTCGCTGGACTACGGCTGGGCGCTGGCGCAGCTGCCGCTCAAGCTCATCGACGCCATGCTCATGGGCCGGGCGGTCGTGGTCAGCGATGTCGGCCCGCTCGCGTGGGCGGTCGGTGACGCCGGGCTCGTCGTGCCGCCCGGCGACGCGGTGGCCCTCAGCGCGGCGCTCCGTCCGCTGCGGGACGAGGCGGTCCGCGAGGCCCTGGGCGCCAGGGCGCGGGAGCGTGCGCTGCAGACGTTCGCCGTCCCCGCGGTGGCGCCGGCCTTCGCCCGCGCCCTCGGCGGCGTGCTCGTCGGCTGACCCGTCCACGCCGTCCCCCCCTGGGCCGCACCGAAGAGCTGCGTCGACTGCCGCCCTCGAAGGGCTCGGCTGTGCCAGCCTTCGGGCATGTCTGCGCCGTCGACACCAGAACCGGGGAGCACGCCCCTGCGTGCGGACGTCTGCGTCGTGGGGGCCGGGCCGGCCGGGCTGACCCTCGCGCACGAGCTGGCCGCCGCCGGGGTGGAGGTGCTCGTCCTGGAGGCCGGTCCCGGCAGCCCGCCCGACGGCGGGCAGGACGTCACGTCCACGCGGAGCACCGGGCTGCCGTACGACCCCGGGGCCACCCGGAGCGCCGGGGTCGGGGGGAGCGCGCAGCGATGGAGCGTCCCGACACCGCTCGGCGGGGGCTTCGTCCGGCTGCGCGAGCTCGAGCCGGACGACGTCGACGGCCACGACGGGACCCCGGCCTGGCCGGTGTCGTTCGAGCAGCTGGGGCCGTACTACGTGCGCGCCCGGGCCCTGCTCGACCTTCCGCCGGGCGAGCCGTCGCAGCCGGTGGAGCCGGGCGGGGTCGAACGGCACGAGTACTCCTTCTCCCACCGCACCGTGTTCACCGAGCGACTCCCGGCCGAGCTGCGGGCCGGCCGTCGTTCCCGCCTGCTCTCCGACTGCCCCGTGACCGAGGTGCTGCAGGACCGCACGACAGGTGCCGTGACCGGGCTGCGCTGCAGGCCGGGCCGGGGGCCGGCCGTCGAGGTCGTCGCCCAGGTGTACGTGCTGGCCGCAGGCGCCCTGGAGAACGCGCGCCTGATGCTGGCGTCGAGGTCGCTGAGCCCCGTCGGGATCGGCAACGGCCACGACCAGGTCGGCCGCCACTTCATGGAGCACCCGCACGTCTACTGCGGTGTCGTGCTGCCGGTGCCCGGTGGGCCGGACCCCGCCGCGACCGCCCAGCGGTGGGACGTGGTGGTCCGGGACGGTCGCCCGGTGCAGCAGAAGTACGGCCTGCCGACCGAGGTGCTCCGCCGCGAGGGGCTGCTACGGGCCGTCTACAAGGTCAAGGCCCACAGCGGCCGGGGGGCCGCGGGGTTCGGCCACGACGGGACGGCTCCTCAACCCCTGGTGGACGCGTACACGGCGGTCCGTGCGGCGGTCCGGTCCGGTGATCGGGGCTACCTGCACGCCGGTCACCTCCGGCACCTGGCGCAGGGGACGCCCGCGCTGGCGCGCTACGCCTGGCACCGGGCCGCCACGCGGCTCGCCGGTGGGGCTTCCGCAGCAGGCCCCGTCCAGCACGGCTACCGGGTGCACGTGATGGCCGAGCAGGAGCCCTCGCCCAGCAGCAGGCTCCGGCTCACCGACGGGCTGGACGAGCTGGGCGTCCCCCTCGCGGAGCTCGACTGGCGGCTGTCACGACGGGACCAGGAGTCCATGGCCAGGGGGCAGCGCCTCGCGGCGGAGGCCCTCGGCAGAGCCGTCGATGCGCGCGTGGTGTCGACGATGGGCCCGGACGGGGTGCCGTCACCACAGGGAGGCGCTCACCACATGGGCACGACCCGGATGTCGCTGCGGCCGCAGGACGGCGTCGCCGACCGGGACGGGCGGGTGCACGGGGTACCCAACCTGTACCTGGCCGGCTCGTCGCTGTTCCCCACCGGAGGCGCCGCGAACCCGACCCTGACGATCGTGGCGCTGGCGCTGCGCCTGGGCGAGCACCTGGTGCGGGCGCTCGGGCCGGTCGGCCTGACCGCGACGGCCCGGCCCCCGACGTCGTAGCCCGACCCCCCGCAGACGGCCTAGGCGAGCACCGCTCCCTGGTGCGTCCGCGTGCCGCGCGGCTCAGGGTCGTTCGGCCTGCTCCAGCCGGTCGTCGGTGGCCTCACGACCCTCGCGCCTCTCCCGCGAGGCGAGCGCGGGGAAGCCGTGCCGGCGCCTTACCGCCATCCACAGCACGGGGGCGACTACCGCGACCGCGAGCAGCACGACACCGGTCTGCACGTTCGGCACGCCCAGCAGCTTGAGCGCCGAGGCCAGCAGCACGAAGGCCAGGGCCCGCCGGACGATGCCGCCCGGTGCCCGCGAGCTGAGCATCGCCCCCACCCACGCACCCGGCACGCAGCCGACCAGCAGCGACGTCGTCAGGCTCAGCTGGAAGTCCCCGAACAGGATGTGGCCCAGGGCCGCGCTCATCACGAGCGGGACGGCCTGCACGAGGTCCGTGCCGACCAGCTCGCTGGCCTTGAGGGTCGGGTAGAGGGCCATCAGGGCGATGATGATGAGGGAGCCCGACCCGACGGACGTGACGCCGACCACCAGGCCACCGACCGCACCCACCAGCACCGTGGGGACGACCTGAACAGAGACCTCCGGGCGGTCCTGGGGCAGGCGCGCGGCGCTGCCGTCCCGGTTGCGGGCCCGCTCGACCAGACGGACGTAGGCGCGGATGGTCAGCCCGGTGGCGGCGATCAGCAGCGCGACACCGAGCGCCACCTTGATGACCGCCTGGACCTCCTCGCCGTCACCGAAGGCCCTGGCCAGCAGCACACCGGCGAAGGCCGTGGGGACCGAGCCGACGCACAGCCACTTGACCAGCTGCAGGTTGACGGTGCCCCGCCGGAGGTGGACCACCCCGCCGACCGGCTTCATCACCGCCGAGGCGACGAGGTCGCTGGACACGGCGGTCAGGGGTGGCACGTTGAAGAACAGCACGAGCACAGGGGTCATGAGGGCGCCGCCGCCCATGCCGGTGAGGCCGACGACGATGCCGATGGCGAAGGCGGCGACCGCGAGGACGGGGTCGATGCTCATCGGGCGGCCTCGGGGAGCCAGCCACCGTCGACCAGGTGGTCGACCACGGTCTGGAGCCCCTGCCGCCTGTCCACCGCCGAGGTGTCCACGACGACGTCGGCGTCGACCGGCGGCTCGTACGGGGAGCTGATGCCCGTGAAGTCCGGGATCTCCCCGCTCCGGGCCCGGGCGTACAGGCCCTTGAGGTCGCGTCGTTCGCACTCCTCCAGCGGTGTGCTCACGTGGACCAGGACCAGGTCCGCGACGGCCTCCACCATGTTCCGTACCTCCTGGCGCGTCGCCGCGAACGGGGCGATCGGGGAGCAGATCGCCGTGCCGCCGTGCTCTGCCACCCGGGCGGCCACCCACCCGATCCGTCGGACGTTCGCCTCTCGCGACGCCCGGTCGAAGCCCAGCCCGGACGACAGGAGCCGGCGCACGACGTCTCCGTCGAGAAGCGTGGTGCTGCGGTCGGAGTGCAGCTGCAGGCGGGTGTCCAGGTCCCGGGCGAGGGTCGACTTGCCTGAACCGGACAGACCGGTGAACAGGACGACCAGTCCGCGCTCGAGCCGGGGGGGACGCCAGCGGCGCAGGTGCTGCTCCGTCGAGGGCTGGACCCCGGCGAGCGCGCCGTCACCCCCTCGAGCCAGGGCCGCCACGGCGCGGGCCCAGGTGCCCGCGCCGGCTCCAGGGGCGTGCTCGCTCAGGGCGAGGGCCACCGGGCCGCCGAACCGGTCGGCCAGCAACGTGGCGAGCTGGTGGTCCGACGACGGGTCACGCAGGTGCGCCGGCACCACCATGACCCGGGCGTCGTCGCGTCCCAGCCGGTGCAGCAGGTCCTCGGCGATGGCGTGGCCGACGCGGGGGGGTAGGTGCCACGGTCGGGAGCCGCCCTCGGCCACCAGGACCATGGGAGCCGCCGGGGCGTCACGCGCCCACCGCTGCAGCACGTCGTCGTCGTCGTCGGTGGGACCGCGGAACAGGACCAGTACGCCGTCCTGCCCCTGCCCCTGCGTCGTGTCGGGCGGGCGGAGCGTGGTGGGGCCCAGGGCGCCGCTCTCGCGCGCCCGCAACGGCTCGACCTCACCGGCCACCACAGCCGTCTCCTCGTGCATGCTCACCGACGGTGACGGCATCCGGGCCATGGGCGTGCTCTCCTGGTCGAGCAGGACGAGCGGCGGGGAGGGGTCCACCGAGGACCGGGCCACCGCTGGCAGAGCCGTCGCGGGCAGAGCCACCGTGGTGCCGGTGACCCGGCCTCCGGCGACGGTCGCGGTCACCGGCCCCCCGAGCACGTGGTCCGCGGGCAGGACCCCGGCCATGACGAGGTCCAGGTCCCGCGCCTGTGCGTTCGTGAGCGCGACGGCAGCCTCGGGCGCCGGGAAGGCGGATCGTCCCAACGCTGGCTCCGTCCTCGTGATCCCGCCGCATGCGGGCGCGGCTCCCCGAGCGTGCCCTGACGATGTGGTGGTGAGCGTACCGGTGCAGCTGCCTCGGCAGCAGGGAAGTCGCCCGATGTCGGTGGCACAACAGTGCGGCCGATCCATGCCTGCGAGCACGCTTCGTAATCAAATTGTGATGCAGTGTCCGTTTAGAGGTAGCGTGCGGCTCGCGGACATCCCCTTGGCCGCGTCACGCGGTGACCGCCGAAGCCTGTCTGCGCCACGTGACCCGCTCGAACCCGTTCAGACAGGCGCGGGGAAACCACGTTCCGCGGTCGCAGGAAGCGCTGCGACCTTGGGGTGAAGCCGGCAACGCCGGCCGGGTACCGACCTCCACCCGAACCCGACAGCTCACCTCGCAGGCGTCAGAAAGAGGCCCGCCCACCTTCTTGTAGCGCGTCGCGCGATCGCCGCTGCAGATTGCCGACCGTCGCCTGCCCTGCGCCTGCTCGAGCGGGGGACCCGTCTGCGCCCTTGAGGGGTGCGTGCTCCCGCCCCGCGGCGCGTCCGCGATGGCGTCTGTCTGCGTCGGCGTACTGCCTCACGCACTGTCACCAATGGGCCCTTTTGGGTGAACTCCTGTCGTGGCGGGGCGAATGGGGCATCCGCGACCTCAAGCCAACCCGGCCGGTACCGATGGCCTTGTCCAACCCCCCCCTGCTCCCACGGAAGGTCCCCCATGACCCTCGTCTCCCGACCTCTACGGGCCCTCACCCGGCCGCTCCCGGCCGGACTTGCGGCTCTCGTCACCGTGAGCCTCCTCAGCGGCGGCTTCGTCACGACCGCCGCGGCGGCCACGTCCGGCTCGCTGGCAACCGCATCGGGAACCACCGGCACGGCCGCCACCACCGCCACGTTCGTGGCGAAGGCCGACACGTACGCCGACTCGCTGGAGCCGACCCGCAACTTCAACAAGAGCAGCGAGCTCCGTCTCAAGGAGAAGAGCTACACCCGCGTCCCCTACCTCAAGTTCCCCGTCACCGGCATCCCGAGCGACGCCACGAACATCAGGGCCACGCTGACCCTGCGGGCCACGCAGACGACCTCGGTCCCGGTGCAGGTGCACCGGACGTCGGCCTTCGACGCCACCAGGCTGACCTGGAACAACCGTCCCGCGGTGGGCGGCCTGCTCGGCGCGGGTGGCACCCCCGTCGCGGGGCGGGACATGACCTTCGACGTGTCGCCCGCCGTGACGGCCAACGGCACCGTGAACCTCGCCCTGACGGCGACCGGGGGGATCCAGACCTCCAGCCGCTTCGCCACGCTGGAGAACGGGGACGCGGCGCAGCGTCCGCGCTTGACGGTCACGTGGTCGGCGGCCCCTGCCGCTGCCCCCGCTCCGGCCCCCGCCCCTGCTCCGGCTCCGGCTCCGGCCCCTGCCCCCGCTCCGGCTCCGGCTCCGGCTCCGGCCCCTGCCCCCGCTCCGGCCCCGGCTCCGGCTCCGGCTCCGGCCCCTGCCCCCGCTCCGGCCCCGGCTCCGGCTCCGGCCCCGGCTCCGGCCCCCGCTCCGGCCGCGGGCTACCCCATCTCCGCCTCGGTCCAGCAGAACGCCGGCGAGTCGTGGGCCGATGCGTGCCTGCGAACCATGTCGTACGGCTACACCGGCTGTGTCCGCTACCTGCCCGGTGGCAAGCTCCCCGCCTGGGACACCGCGTTCCGGGACCTGGCTGCCAAGGCCGGTGACAGGCCGGTCTCCATCCAGCTGACCGCCAAGTCGCACGACAACGCAGGCCTCGACCAGGTGCTCTCCAACCTGCCCGCCGCGTGGAAGCCGCTCTTCATCTACAACATCTACCAGGAGCCCGAGGACAACCTGCTCGACGCTGCGTCGCAGGCTGCCTACCGTGACTCCTACACGCAGGCGGCCACCGTCACCCGTCGGCACGGCGTGAGCGCACCGTGGGTGGAGTGGCAGGAGTGGACGGTCGACCCCTACAACAACAAGGGCTGGAACCTCCGCAACTTCACGCCTCCCGCCGGGGACTTCGGCGGGGTCCTCTGGTCCTTCTACGAGTACAACGAGCGCGACAAGGTCGTCGACCAGGTGGCTCGCGTGAAGGCTGCGATGGCGACCTACGCCCCCGGCAAGCCGTGGGGCCTGATGGCCGCCGGCTACACCCTGGAGGGAACCATCACCGACCAGAAGCTCCAGGCGCAGGCCGCGTGGCTGGACAAGTCGTACCGGCTGACCCGTGAGGCGGGGTCCACGACCTACGCCTGGTTCAACTGGGACTGGCCCGGCACCGGCGGCGCCGCCGGCGAGTCCCGCCTCGAGCGCAACCCGTACGCCACGACCTGGCTGCGCCAGCGCTCCTGACCCAGCGGCCCGAGGGCCCCCGCACCACCCCCTGCCGGGGGAGGAGCGGGGGCCCTCGTCCGTGCCGGGGGCCCGTCAACCGGCGGGGTCGACCCCGACCAGCAGCACGCGCTGGGACGCGCCGACCCAGGACGCGTCGGTGACCTCCGCGCCGCCGTCGGTCAGCGCCGGACCGGCCTCACGACGTTGTCTCACCTCTCCCGCGGCCAGCTGCCCGCGGCCACCAGCTCCCCACGAGAGGACCTCGCCGCCGGTCGTCAGGGCCGCGGCGAAGGCCTCGCCCGCCACCAGGCAGGACACGTCGGCAGCGCCGGCCACGGGGGTCGGCTCGCCGACGAGCCCTCCCTCGCCCCCGGTCCCGGTCTGCCCGCTCTCGTCGTTCCCCCAGGCGAACACCTGGCCGTCGTCGGTGACGGCGAAGGAGTCCAGCTCGCTGGCGGCCACGGACGTGACGACGCCAGGCACGTCGGCCTCGGTCGGGGCTCCGACCTCAGCCGTCCCCGGTGTCCCCAGCTGACCGTGGCTGTCCGAGCCCCAGGTGAGGACGCGGCCCTCCCGCGTGGCAGCGATCACGTGCTGACCGCCCACGGCGACGTCCACGACGGTGTCCACCACCGTCCCGTCCGGCCTGGTCACGGGTGTCGCCGTCGTCGCCGGTCCCTGCCCTGCCGATCCCGCTCCCAGCTGCCCGTGGCGGGTGTCGCCCCACACGAACACGGTGCCGTCGGAGCGGACCGCCGCCAGCGTGCGCCCGTCGACCGCCACGTCGACGACCTCCTCCAGCGGCACCGTCGCCTCGGTGGTGACGGTGGACGGGGTGGTCAGCGGGTCGCGGGTCCCGTCACCGGCCTGTCCGGACGTGTTGTCGGACCAGACGTGGACGAGACCGTCCCGCGTCAGGAACGCCGCGGTGGATCCGTCCGCAGCCACCTGGACGACGTCGCCGAGCGGCTGTCCGGTACCGGCCGGGGCGGGCACCGGTCGCGGCTCGGGGTCGTCGTCGGACCACGTCAGCGCCCGGCCGTCCGGCGTCACGCCGAAGAAGACCCCGTCGCCTCCCGTGGCCTGCACGAGCGTGGACGACGTGGGGGCCAGCGCGCCCCCGGCGGTGGTGCGGAGGACGGGTGCGGGCGGGCCGGGCCGGTCGCACCCGGCACCGGGCGCGGGCAGGGCGGGACCGACGGGCTCCACGGGACCGGCGGTGGTGCCCGGCGGCCCGGGCGCCGCTGGCCGGTCGACCTCCCCGGTGCCGCAGGCGCCCACCGCCGCGGCCAGCGTGACCACCAGCACAGGTGCGGTACGCCTCACCGTCTCACCACCAGGTCCAGCTCGTACCGGCCACGTTCACGCCACAGCACCAGGGCGTACAGCGTCGCGGACAGGAGCACGGCTGCCGACAGCACCAGCAGCGAGGCGTCGAGCACCACGGCCACGGCGGTCAGGGCACCGGCGGCGACCAGCGCCTGGCCAGCCACCCGCGGGAGCAGCGGGCTCCAGGCGGTGACGCCGGGAGAACGACGGACGGCCCAGACCGTGGCCACGTTGCGGACCACGATGGCGGCCGCCCACGCCGCCGCGGCACCGACGATCCCGAGTCGCGGGACGAGCACCAGGCAGCCGACCACGTCGACCGCCAGGGCCACGAACGTGATCAGCAGCGACGTCCCGCCACGACCGGCCATCTGCAGCACCACGTCGACCGGTCCCGCCGCCGTCGCTGCCAGCATCGCCACCGACAGCACGGTGAGGCTGCTGGCGCCGGCCTCGTACCCCGCCCCGAAGACCGACAGCAGGGGTACGGCGCAGAGAGCCATCACGACGTACGCCGGCCAGACCAGGGCGACCGACCACACGGTGGCCTTCTTCAGCAGCTCGCCCAGCGCCGCCCGGTCACCGACGGTGTGCAGGCCCGCGAAGAAGGGTTGAGCCGCCTGCTGCACGGCTGTCCCGACCAGCTGGCCCAGGACCAGGAAGCGGGTGGCAGCGGTGTAAACCGCCGCGGCCGAGGCCCCCGCCAGAGCGGCCACCAGGAGGATGTCCCCGCGCTGCAGGGCCACCTGGCACGCTCGCGAACCCGCCCTGGTGGCGGAGAAGAGCCAGAACGAACGGCTGGAGGTGGCGGGTGTCGGCTCTCCGCCGTCCTCCAGCCCCCGCAAGGTCCGGACCCCCGCGACGGCGGAGAAGGGCAGGACGACCCACCACGACAGCACCCACGCTGCCGCGAGGAGGGGGGCGCTGGCGACGCCGGCCAGCGCCGCACCGACGAGCACGAGCTGTACCGTCGGCCGCAGGACGCGCTCGAGGACGACGGTGGGCCGCATGGCACCGACTCCCCGGGTGACGGCGAGGAACAGCTCGTGCAGCGCGACGCCGGGCACGCCCGCCAGCAGCACGGCGGCCACGGCGGCGTCACCCCCGCCCAGCATCTCCGACACCCACCGGTCGGGCAGCAGCAGGACCACGGCGAGCGGCAGGGTGGCCACCGCGGTGACGGCCACGACCGACACCTTGACGACCGCGACAGCATCCGCTCGTCGCCGGACGGCCCGACAGGCGGACACGTGCCGGACGAGCGAGACGTCCGTCCCCAGCTGCACGACGGCCGCCACGACGAGCAGCAGCGACACCCCGGCGAAGAGACTCCCTGCGGTCTCCCGGTCCACGCCCCGGGTCACGAGGAGGACGGTGACGAGCTGCGCCAGGGCCGAGACCAGGCTCCCCGCCAGGTTCACCGCCCCACCGCGCGCAGTTCCGCGCAGTGCCCGCGCTCCGTCGTCGGGGGCCTGCGGAAGGGTGGCGCCGGCCGCCGTGTCCGGCCCGAGGGTCACGAGGTGCCGGGGCGCGAGACGTCCTGGAGGTTACGGTCCGGGGTTCGTGACGCCTGCGGGGGGCTCCCGCTGTCTCGTAGCGCATCCGGGGAGGACAACCACGGGTGGACGGGGTGCGAGGGTGCGCCACCCCCGCGACGCAGCACGCGGCCCCACGAGCGGCGCAGCGCTGCCCGTGCGCCCGTCGCGACGGAAGACTCCGGTCCCGGCCCCGCCGTCGCGCCACCGTGGGGCGAGACCCGGGCAGGGCCCGTCTGCATCACGGTGCCGAGCAACGGCACGTCTGCACGCCTGAGGGACTCGACGCCTGCCTCGGCGACGTCGAAGTGCGTGCGTCCGAGTCGTGCCAGCAGCACAGCCTGGTCGGCCTGCCGGGCCAGGGACAGAGCAGCCCCTCGCGGCAGCGGAGGCGCCGCGACCACGACGATCCGACCGGCAGCGGCCAGCTCGTGCACGAGCTGCCGGGTCCTCTCGTGCTGGAGGATGTCGTCGAGCGCGTCGGCACCCTCGCCCGGGATGGCCGCAGGGTTGATGGCGACCAGCCTCAGGCCCGGCTCCACCTCCACCTCCAGCCACGTCCGCGGACGGGACGTGTCAGACGGCGTGTCCGCGAACTCGCTGAGCATGGCTGCGGCCTCGACCACGCCTGCGACGGGCTCGGCCAGCACCACCGTGCACCGGTGCCCGGAGCGGACCAGCGCGCCCGCGAGCCCGGTGGCCGCGTCGGCGGACGACGTCGTGCGGTCGGCGCCCACGAGGGTGACCACACCTCCCACCGGAGGCAGGGACGCGAGGACGGCGGCCTCGAGCCGGCGGTCGCCGCTGCCGGAGGAGGGGGTCGCGGTGCCTGGCGCACCGACGACCGCCAGGACTGCTCCGGTCCCCAGCTGGGAGCCGTCGGTCACCGAGTGCATCCGGGAGTCCTGGTGCTCCCGGTACAGCCCGAGCAGCACGCCGACCGCGGCCCCGGCCAGCAGCCCCGCGAGGGCGACGAGGCCTGGGGACAGGCCGTCAGGCTGGGTCGGCAGCTCTGCGGGGGAGATGACCTCGCCCGGCCTCGCCGCAGAGGACGACAGTGCGAGCAGCTGCACCTGCAGGTCGCTGACCTGGCTGGCGTACAGCTGCACCTGCTGCTGCAGCTGGACGTACTCACCGGTGTCCTCGGGCGCGGCCTCCAACCGGTCGGTGGCCGCGACGAGCAGCGCTGTCGTGTCGTCCAGCTGCTGCTGCAGCTCCGCGCTCTGCTCGGTCTCGACCCGGTCCGAGCGCACCTGCCGGTACCTCAGGAAGGCAGAGGCGAACGCCTCGGCGCCGTCGCGGGCCAGCGTCGCGGTCGGAGCCGTGTAGGCGACGTCGACGACCTGCGAGTTGGACGGTACGGACGCGCTGACGCCGTCGGCCGCCTCGACGGGAAGGGCGGGCGCCTCCTCGCGGGCGAGCTGTTCGACCGCGCTCGTGGAGAAGAGGGCCACCTCGGTCTGGAGAGCCACCACCTGCTCGTTCCGGGTGGCGGCGGTGGCGGGGGAGAACGGGTTGCCGGTGAGGGGCTCCAGGAACAGGCTGGCGCTGGCCGTGTAGCTGGTCGGGAGGCTGGAGGCAGCAGCTCCCCCCGCGAGCCCGCCGAGGAGGGTGAGCAGCAGGAGCGTGGTCCACCGCCTGCGGAGCACGCCAGGCAACAGCCCCGGGCGCGTGACGACCGGCGATTCCACCACCAGGCCAGCTCCAACCGTCTCGATCCAGGACGTCCGTCCTGCCTGCCACAAGTGTAAGTGGACCCCGAGAACTCGTCCCGCGCTTGCCGGATGACGCCCCTAACGGGTCAAAGGGGCTCGACGCGGGTGGCACTACGTCATGCTGGCCGCCAGCGAGAGAGAGGGGACACACATGGTGGGGTCGGCTCTGACGAGGTCCAGGAGCGCGCCCGGTGGCCGGGGCAGGACCGCTCGGCCGAGGCCTGCTCGTGGGGCCATGACGGTGGCCGGGCTGGTGGTCCTGGCGTCGACGGTGAGCGCGTGCGCGGACGACCCGGCCGTCCCCGTCGCACCGACGGCGTCCGGTTCCGGCGCGTCGGGCGCCGTGACGGGCCCCGCCGTGACGGGCGCCGACGCGACGGACGCGGCCGCGAGCGAGCCGGCCACGGGCCAGGAGCCCACCGCCAGCCGGGCGGAGCCCAGCGGTGGCACCACCCGGGAGGCTGTCCCGGTCGCTCCGGACGCCACGTCCACGGCCGCTCGCACCAGCCAGGCCCCCGCGGAGGTGGTTCGGCTCCTCGGCGTGCAGGTGAGCGCCGGCGAGGACGCGGAGACGGTGCGCTTCCGGACCGCAGGGGGCTCTCCCGGCTTCGACGTGGCGTACGTCGATGCGGTCCGGGTCGAGGGCGAGCCCGTCCTCGTCGAGGGGGCCGCCGTGCTCGAGGTGGTGCTGGTCGCGGCCGACCCTGACGGGGAGGAGGGGCTGTCGCCCGAGGTGGCGGTCAGCCAGACCGTGGACCAGGAGCTGGTCCGGGAGGTGCGCTTCGCCCGTTACGTCGACGGCGTCGTGACCTTCGCCATCGGTCTGTCCGAGGAGGCCGCCTACACCGTCACGGTCGACGACGACGGCCTGCTGCTCACCTTCGTCGGCTAGGTCCCCGACCGTCCGGCGGCCGAGCACGCAGGAGGGGGCGGGCGCCGTGCGCCCGCCCCCTCCTCGACGGCCCCTCGCAGCCCTCGTGCTCAGCCGATCGGTGCCAGCACCACCGTGGCCATCGAGGCGTTGCGCTGGGCGGAGTTCGCGACGGCGACCAGGCCGCCGGCGGTTCCCGTCGGCACCGGACCGGCCGAGTCGGTGAGCAGCTCCGACACGTGTCCGGCCCCCGCCCCCGCGTACAGGTGACGTGCCGTCTGACCCTGCGGCGGTGCCCAGGTCGACGTCGCCGACGACTTGTCGGCCCAGTAGCTCACGACCCAGCTGCCGGCGGTGGGCACCGACACCTCCGGGGTGCGGTGCTGGTCCGTGCTGGTCGTCTCTGCCGTCAGCACCGCCCCACCCGGCAGCACCCGCGCCCCGCGGTACGCGGCCACCACGAGGTCGGCACGCAGCAGCGAGGGTGAGGTGACGGTGACGGTGCTGCCCGCGCTCGAGGCACCGGCCGTCGTGGACCACACGGCGGTGGCGCTCGCGGTCGTCGCCGCGCTGCCGTGCGACGTCCAGCCCGCGGGGCCCTCCGGGACGGCGGCCCCGTTGGCGCTCCACATGAGCA
This sequence comes from uncultured Actinomycetota bacterium, assembly GCA_963759255.1. Lineage (GTDB taxonomy): Bacteria > Actinomycetota > Actinomycetes > Actinomycetales > JBBAYJ01 > Aquipuribacter. The sequence continues at coordinate 1,740,324 of CAVWYQ010000002.1, read as the reverse complement.
GCAGGGTGTCACCTGGCTGCACGTCCGCCGGGACGCCGACCGACCAGCTGGCCACGGTGGCCGTCGCCGGCGCGCTCGAGGTGCCGACGTAGGCGATCGGCGAGGCCGCCGGGCGCGCCGTGACCTGGCTGGTGGAGCTCGTCCCCCTGGTGTCGGTGACGGTCACGGTGACCGTCCGGTCGCCACCGTTGGCGTAGGCGTGGGTCGCCGTGGTGCCGGTGCTGGTGGCCCCGTCACCGAAGTCCCAGCTGGTGGTGGCCACCGAGCCGTCGGGGTCGCTGCTGGCCGAGGCGTCGAAGGTGCAGCTGAGCCCAGCGCAGCTGACGGACGCCCGTGCCACCGGAGCGGCGTTGCTCACGTTCACCGTGACGCTGGACGTGGCGGTCGCGGCGTCCGTGGTGGTGACGGTCGCGGTAGCCGTCCAGGTGCCGGGGGCGTAGTCCTTGCGGACCGAGGTCCCCGTGGCCGTGGTCCCGTCTCCGAGCGCCCACGTCACGGCCGACACCTGGGCCCCGGCGGGCACGGCCACCTGCGCCAGCAGGTCGCACCGGGTCCCTGTGCACTGTGCGCTGGTGCTGACCGTGGGGACGGGGGCCGCAGGACGGGCGAACGCGGTCTGCGCCCTCCAGTCGACGCCGGTGGTGCCCGGTCCGCTGACCGCGACGCTGGACTGGTTCACGGGTGCCCGGTTGGACCAGCCCATGCTGGAGAGCACTCCCGTGCCTCCGTTGACCCAGTACAGCTTTCCGCCGGCCAGGAAGGCGCCCTTGACCATCCGGTAGTCGATGCCACCGGTACCGCTGGTGCCGGTGGCCACCTGGAAGCGGGTCGCCCCGACAACCGTGCTCTCCACCGTGAAGTAGCGCATGAAGAGCGCGTTGGAGCCGGACAGCGTGTAGTACAGCCTGCCCTCGTCGTAGAAGGCCGAGGTCATGGTCTTCATGTCGGTGGAGAAGCTCGTCAGGGCGTTCAGCTCGACCGGCTCGGCAGGGCCGTAGCCGGCTCCCTGCACCGGGCGCCTGACGAGGGTGCCGTCGTTCTGCAGGGCCCACAGCCACTGGTCGGCCACGAAGGCGGCGCGCGTGCTGCTCCACCCCGTGCCGGCGACGTCCAGGGGCTGCAGCGGCCCGACGGCGGCGCCGTCGAAGCCGGGGCGTCGGACCAGCCGGTCCGGGGAGGTCGCGGGGGACACGAGCTGGACGTCCACCGGGAGGCCCGGTGCGCGCGGCTGCGGGACGGCGGTCCCGCCGGCGACGGGGAAGAAGGCGATGCGGCCGCGGTAGAGGTAGCGCGCGATCCGGTCGGTGTCGCTGGCGACGTAGAGCCCGTCCTCGGTCGCCACGAGGTCCCAGACGGCCTGCCCGCGGTCACGGCCCGGGTTCCAGGCCAGCGGGACGCCGTTCACGGGGTCGAGGGCCGCCAGGCCCTCACGGTCGACGGCACCCGGCCCCTTGTACGACTGCACGTAGACGGGGTTGTTGAACCAGCGGAAGTGCCCGCCGACGTAGACGGCCGTGCTGGTAGCGGCCACCGAGTAGACGCTGTCACCGCCGGTGAGGTCGAACCAGGTGGGCTCCTGGTTCGGACCCGTCGGCCCGAGCTCCCAGCGGGACACGCCGTCGCACAGGGCGCCGCTGGCCGTGTGGCCGCCGGTCGCGCCGATGACGAAGTAGCTGCCGTCGGGCGCGATGTCGACGTCCCTGACGTCGTACTGGGTGGAGCCGGAGGAGCCGCACTTGATGTTGAAGCGGTTGGTGGACCACCCCGTGACCGTGGCAGGGGACGTGGTGAGGTCGAGGACAGCCACCTGCACCCGGGACTGCGAGTCCACGGTCCGGAAGTTGCCGATGGCGACGGCCCGACGCCCGTCGGGGGTGATGTCGAGCTTGTAGACGAACGGGGTCCCGGCCCAGACGGCACCGGAGAAGGTCGAGTTGATGCCCGGTCGCACGGCCCCGGTGGCCGCGTCCAGCTCGGCGACGAACTGCCGGGCGTCCTGGCCCACCTTGGTGAACTTCCCGGACACGACCAGGCGGTCGCCGCTGAGGTCGACGTCCATGACGGCGGCGTCGATCAGGCGGGGGTTGAAGCCCTTCACCGGCGCACCGGTGCGGACGTCCAGCCGCGCCAGCTTGAAGCGGCCGACGCCGTCGATGCTGCCGAACTGGCCGCCGACGTAGACGGAGGTCCCGTCTGCTGCCGGCGCCAGCGCGCGGACCACGTCGTCCACCACGGGCGCGAAGCCGTCGATCAGGTCGCCCGTCCGTCGGTCGAAGGCCAGCAGGTTGGTGCGGGGCACGGCCGGCGACCCCTCCGCCGGGTTGCGCGCCTGGGTGAACCGGCCACCCATGACCACGACGTCACCCACCACGGCGACGGCGTACACCTCGCCGTCGAGGACGTGCGGGGTGGCGGCGGTCGGACGAGCGGACACGGTCACGGGCTGGCTGGACTGGAGGGCGCTCGCCGAGCCACCGCCCACCAGGGGCAGCAGAGCAGCCAGCAGTACCCCGACGAGGGGGAGGGCGAGACGACGGTTCACGGTGCTCCTAGGTGACGGGCTGAGGCGGTGCTGGGGTCGTACGGCGGCGGGGACCGCCGGGACGTCGGTCATGGAGCGGGGGAGAGGACGATGCTCGCCATCGCGGCGTTGGAGGTGGCGCTGGTGGCGGTGGCCACGGCGCCGCCCGCCGACCCGGCCGGAGCCGGCGAGTCGGTCAGCAGCCAGGACAGGTGCCCCGCCCCGCTGCCCGCGCCCGTCTGACGGACCGTGTGACCGGCCGGAGCAGTCCACCCGGTGGTGCTCGCCGTCTTGTCGGTCCAGTACGACACGAGGACGCCGCCGGTCGGTGCCGTCAGCTCCGGGGTGCGGTGGGCCGCTGTGCTGGCCGTCTCCCGGGAGAGCACCGCGTCGGCCGCACCGACCGTGGCGCCCCGGTAGGCGGACAGGACGAGGCTGCCGCGAGCGAAGGCGGACGTCGTGGTCTGCACTCCGGCGCCCGCGTCCGCAGCCGTCGCCGTGCGGGTCCACAGCACCGCCTGCATGCCGGCCGTGGCCGTGGCCGCCCGACGCTGCCACCCCGCCGGGTCGGAGATCGAGCCCGTCGCGATGTTGCTGCTGAACGCCAGCACCATCACGTCGCCAGCGCGGACGTCACCGGGGACGACGACCTGGTGCAGCCGCGTGGACCCGGCGTCCGTGTCCGCGGCGGACCCGACGTGCGCGACCGACTGCTCGGTCACGGTGACGTCCTGGGACAGCTGGCCGCCGGCTCCCAGGTCGTCGGTCACGCGCAGGGTCACCGGGTACGTGCCGGCTGCGGCGAACGGGTGCGTGACGGTCCGGCCGCTGCCGGTCGTGCCGTCACCGAAGTCCCAGGCCCACGCCTGGACGGTGCCGTCCGTGTCGGTCGACCCCGACCCGTCGAACGTGCAGCTCAGGGTGGTGCACGAGACCTGGAAGGCGGCCGTCGGGGCCGCGTTGGACGGCGTCACCGAGACGGTGGCGCTGCCCGTGGTCCCGCGGTCGTCCGTCACCGTCAGACCCGCCGTGCGGGCGGCGGTGTCGGCGTACCGGTGCTGAACGACGGCACCCACGGCCGAGGTGCCGTCCCCGAAGGACCACTCGTACCGGGCGAGCGTCCCGTCGGTGTCGCTGGAGGCGGTGCCGTCGAAGGTGCAGAGGGTGCCGCTGCAGCTCACCGCGGGTCGAGCCGTGGGTGCGGCGTTGGCTGCGGCCACCGAGAAGGTGGTCGACCCGGTCCCGCCCCGGTTGTCGGTGACGGTCAGCGTCACGCTGCTCGTCCCCGGCTGGAGGTCGACCGTCGGGGTGGCCCCCTGCGCGCTCGCCCCGCCGGGGAGGCTCCACGCCCACGCGGTGACGCTCCCGTCGGGGTCGGAGGACCCGCTGCCGTCCAGCACGCACCTGGTGCCGTTGCAGGCAGACGTGGCCGAGGCGACCGGTGCCTTGTTGGGAGCCGTGCCGGGGACGGCGAACAGCGCCCGTCCGCGCCAGTCGACCCCGTCCACGCTCGGACCGCTCACCACGGTGGACGTGCCCGCGGTCGTGCCGAGCGCGGACGACCACGGCGTGCGGTGGAGGCTGCCCGTGGCGGCGTTGGCCCAGAACAGCTGCCCGGACGCCACGAAGGCTCCACGGGCCTGGTTCCAGGCCACCCCGCCCGGCTGGGCGTCGAAGCGCTGGGCACCGACGATCCCGCTCTGGACCGAGAAGTACCGCCAGTAGAGCCTGTCCGAGCCGAGCAGCGTGAAGTACAGGCGGCCACGGTCGTAGAAGAGCGACGTCATGGACTGCATGTCCTCCACCCACGCGCCGAGCCCGTAGAGCTCGAGGGAGGTCGGGCTCCCGAACGTCGTGCCGTTGTGGGCGCGTCGGGTGAAGGTGCCGTCGACGTTCGCGGTGTACAGCTGGCCGTCGACCCAGACCGTTCCCCGGACCCCGTTCCAGGAGGGACCGGTGACGGTGGTCGCCGCGCCGGCGCTCGTCCCGTCGAAGCCACGCTCCACGGCGGTCACGGCGGCCGGGGGGCCTCCCAGCAGGGCGGGGTCCACGACCTCGATGCCGTTGACGAGGGTGTTCTCCACCCCGTGGACGAAGCGGACGTCGATGCTCCCGTCGCTGGTCACCGGGACCGTCCTCACCGTGCCGACGTCGTGGCCGACCTGCCCGGAGAGGTCGAGGTCGTCGACGACCGTCGCGCCGTCCACGGTGATGTCGAACACGCGCTGACCGGCTTGCGAGGTGCAGCCGCAGCGGTTGGCGAGGTAGAGGCGGAGCTCGACCTGGCGCCCAGCGGTCACCGGGAGCGTCCAGGCCATCTCCTCACCGCCGTTCGGGTCCCAGCGCTCGCTGGAGAAGAGGGCGCGTGGCGTGGTGCTGGGCACGGACGTCTGGACGTTCGGGACGGACCCGTACCCGGCGGCGTTGCTGCCGGAGCTGCGGAGCGGGGACCCGCCGGCCGTGTCGTCCGACCAGTCCGGACCGTCGTCCAGGGAGCCGAGGGCGGGCCCACCGGCGTTGATCCGGTAGAGGTACGCGCTGGAGGCGGCCGGCTGGGGCTCGGGCGCGGCTGGGTCGACGATCTCGAACCCGTTGACCAGGGGGTTCTCCACCACGTGGCCGAACGAGACGTCGACAGAACCGTCGGAGGTCACCTCGACCGTCCGCACCGTCCCGACGTCGTGCCCTGGGTCCGCGGCGAGGTCGACGTCGTCGAAGGCCGTGCTGCCGTCCACCTGCACGTCGAACACCCGGTTGCCGGGGTCGGCCGTGCAGGAGCACCTGTTGGCCAGGTAGACGCGCAGCTCCACCTTCTTGCCCGCAGGCACGGGGAAGCTCCACTGCATGTCCGGCGCGTCGGAGGGATCCCACCGCTCGCTCTCGAAGACCGCCCTCGGCGTGCCCGGGGGGACCGCCGGGTCGACCGTGGGCACGGGGGACCAGAGGGAGGCGTTGCTGCCGCCGTTCCGGTATCCGGCCGCGCCGGCGTCGCCCGTCCACGCCGGACCGCCGTCGGTCGCCGGGAGCGAGGGACCACCGACGTTGACCCGGTACAGGTAGCGCTCGGCGGGGACGGCGCCTGCCCGCCCGCCGACGACCGTGACGTCCGTGGGCAGGTCCGGGGTGCCGGGCTGGGGGACGGGGACCCCTCCGGCGAGGGGGAAGAAGGCGATCCGGCCGCGGTACTGGAAGTTGGCGATGCGGTCGGTGTCGCTGCCGGCGTACAGGCCGGTCGTGGTGGCCAGCAGGTCGAAGACGCCGCGGCCGCGGGTGCGGCCCGGGTTCCAGGTCAGCGGGAGCCCGTTGGCGGGGTCGAGGGCGGCGATGCCCTCGCGCGTCACCGCACCGGGGCCGGCCGCGTCACCGGCGAACGGGTTGTTGGTCCAGCGGTTGTGGCCGCCGACGTACACGGCGGCTCCCGTCACGGCCACGGCGTACAGCGAGTCGCCGCCTGTGTAGTCCACCCAGGCCGGTCGCACGTCCTGACCCCGGTCGGCTGTGTTCCAGCGGACCGCCGTGTCGCACAGGCTGGGCGGGCCGCTGCCGTAGCCGCCGGTGCTCGTCGTCACGAAGTACGAGCCGTCCGGGGAGAAGTCCACGTCACGGATGTAGTAGTCGAAGACGGCGTAGCACATCGGCTTGTAGCCGTCCGTCTTCCAGTCCAGCAGCGACGTCTGCCCGTTGCGGGTGTCGAACGCTGCGATCTGGACGCGGTCCTGCTGGTCCACGGTGCGGAAGTTGCCGATGGCGACCATCGTGCCGCCGTCCGGGGACACGTCGATCTTGTAGATGAAGGTGGAGGCAGGCGGCGCACCGGGCGGCTGGTTGTGGATGCCCTCGAAGGTGAACGAGGTCGCCGCCCGCAGGGCGCCGGTGGTGGGGTCGAGCTCGGCGATGCGGCTGCGGGTCTGGTTGCCGACCCGACCGAAGGCGCCGGCGATGAAGAGCCGGCTGCCGCTCAGCTTCGCGTCGTACACGAGCGAGTCGGGGGCAGGCGGGTTGAACGACGCGATGCGCTGCCCGTTGGACATGCTCAGGCGGAGGATCTTGGGCACCGACGTGCCGTTCATGGTGCCGAACTGACCACCGACGTAGACCGACTGCCCGTCGGGGGAGGCGACGAGGGTCCGCACCGTCGCGTTGAACGACGGCGCGAACGCCGTGTCCAGCTGGCCTGTGGTCTTGTCGAAGGCCAGGATGCGGTTCCGCGTCACCGTCGCGGTGGTGCCGCTGGCGTTGCGCGCCTGGGTGAAGGACCCACCGAGCACGATGCGGTTCCCGACCTCGGCGACCGCGAAGACCTCGCCGTCCAGGACGTGCGGCGTCGTCGTGGTCGGCTGGGCCGACACGAGCTGGTCGTGCGCCTGCACCTGTGCCGCGGCCGGCGGGGCCACGGACGGGCTGGCGAGCAGTCCCAGTGCTACTGCTGAGACGACGCCGAGTCCGACCAGCCGGCGCAGAACCCTTGTTGCCATGACGACCTCCACCACGCTGTGTCCAGATGCCCCGCAGCAATGGTGCAGCACGGGCCGTGTCTTGTCTGCGGAACGTGACGGACGGGTGAACAGCACGGGACGCCTGTCACCGGAGTCTCACCCTGCGTGACATCTTTGGGGAGTCGGTGCCGCGAGGGGGCGTCGCGCGACAATGGACAGCCGTCGACAGCACGGCAGGTATGGAGGTCGAGGTGGTCCTCGCGCAACGAGCCAGGGCAGCGGTGGCCGCAGAGCCGGTGCGCACGAGACCCGGTCGACGGATCGCGCTCCGGTCGGGCTGGCCCCTCATGGTCCTCTTCGGTGCCTTCCCGGTCTGGTGGGCCCTTGGCCTCGGCGTGCTGGGGGTCCTGCTCGCCGCGGTGCCGATGGCCGGCTGGCTCGTGCGCCTCAGGGTCGTCCGGACGCCGCCGGGGTTCGGGTGGTGGCTGCTGTTCCTGCTGTGGGCGGTGGCCGGCGTGCTGGTGCTCGGGGCGGACGCCCCCGGCACCCAACCGACCACGGCCCCCGCGCAGCTGGTCGGCTGGGCCTTCCGGATCTGCTGGTACGTAGCCGCGACCGTCGTGCTGCTGTACGTCTGCAGCCAGCCGTCCGAGCGGCTGTCGGCCCGCCGGGTGCACCGGCTCCTGGCCGGGCTCTTCCTGGTCACGGTCGCCGGCGGGTACCTGGGCTTCCTCGCGCCGGAGCTCGCCTTCCGCTCGCCGCTCGAGCGGGTGCTCCCCAGGGGGCTGCCCGGGGGCGACTTCCTGCTCAAGCTGGTCCACCCCTCCGTCGCGCAGCAGATGGACATCGGCGTCGACGTGACACGCCCGTCCGCGCCGTACGTCTACGCCAACGACTGGGGGGCGATGTTCGGCCTGCTGCTCCCCTCCTTCCTGCTCACGTGGACGGGCAAGGACGCCGGTGCGCGCCGACCGTGGGCCCCGGTGGTGCTGATGCTGTCCGTGCCGCCGTTCGTCTTCTCCCTCAACCGGGGTCTCTGGCTGGGAGTCATCGCGGTGTCCGTGGTGCTGGCGGTCCGCTCCGCCCTGATGGGCCGCCTCCTGGGACTGGTGGGGCTCGTGGCGGGGGCGGTGATCGGCGCAGCGGTCCTCGCCGTCACCCCGCTCGGGGGCCTCGTCCTGACCAGGCTGACGAACCAGCACAGCAACGCCGGTCGCACCGAGCTGGCCGTCCGGTCGCTCTCCGCGGCGTGGGAGGCGTCGCCGGTCCTGGGCTTCGGCTCCACCCGCGAGGTGCAGGGGAACTTCTTCTCCATCGCCGGTGGGGACAGCGTGGCGTGCGTCGGGTGCTCGACACCCCAGCTGGGGACGCAGGGGCACCTCTGGCTGCTCGTCTTCGCGCACGGGTTCGTCGGGGCCGGCTTCTTCCTCGCCTTCCTGCTCCGGCGGGCCTGGCCGCTCGTCCGTGACAGCAGCCCGCTGGCCACCACGAGCCTCGCGGTCGTCCTCTACTTCGTCGCCGTCATGCCGTTCTACGATCTGGCGATGCTCCCCCTGTTCGTGCTCATGCTGGTGCTGGGGGTGGCATGGCGGGACACCTCGCCCGAGCCCGTGAGGAGGTGGCGCGGGCAGGCCGCCCGTGGTCCGGACCGTCCGCCTGCTGTCCGGACGTCAGCCCCAGCGCTGGGCCTGCGCCGGTGAGCCACCCCGTCCCGCCCGCCGTCGACGGGCTGCTCGACCAGCTCCGCCTCCTCATGCCGGAAGCCGACATCGGGCTCCACGGGCCGTCCCGCCCAGGGGCGTGGTCGACCTCGCTGACCTTCGTCCCCTCCCTGGGGCGTGCTCGCATGCTCGTCCCCCGCGGGAGGGCGGGAGCAGCCACGGCCGTCCTGGTGCGCAGCACCGCGGCCGACGGCGCCGGTCCCCGGGTGGCGAGACGGGCGCTCGCACTGCTCCTGATGGTCGGAGGCCGTGCCGTGATGCGGTCGCGGCTGCACGTCGTCGCAGACGAGGTGCCCGACCTCGTGCGCGGTCTGGCGGAGGCGGCGGGGCTGACACCCGACACGATGGAGCTGTCCGTCGGGGTGGGTGCGGCTCGCGCGAACGCCAAGCCGGTGCTGGCGGTCCACGACGCGGCCGGACGGGTGAGGGTGTGGGCGAAGGTCGCCACCAACGACCTCACGACCCGGCTCGTCCAGGCCGAGCACCACGCGCTCGAAGGCCTGGCGGGGCTGGGGCTGCGGTGCGTGCGGGCCCCTCGTTCCCTGGGCCTGCTGCCCACGCCGGCCGGTGACGCCCTGCTCATGGAGCCGGTGACGGGCGTGCCCTCCCCGTCGAGGGGCACCTCGCGCGTCCCGCTGTCCGCCATGGCCGAGGTCGCGCTGGCCGGCGGCACGTCGCAGGTAGCCGCGTCCGTGTGGTCCGGAGCGTCGGACGCCGAGCCGGGGTACGGCGACCTGCCTCCTGTGGCGGGACCCGACCACGGGATCGTCGTCGGGGCGTGGCACGGCGACTGGGGCCCGTGGAACATGAGCTGGAGGGACGACCTGCCCCAGGTCTGGGACTGGGAGCGGTACTCGACCGGGGCCCCCGTGGGCGTCGACGTCGTGCACTTCGCAGCCCACCGGGCATTGCGAGCGATGGACGTGCGGGCGTCGCTGCGGCTGCTGGACGCCGTCGCCGAGGACCTCGTCGCCCCGTTCCTGGCCCGTGCGGGCATCCCGTCCCGCCCGGCCGACGTGGCTGCGGTCGTCAACTGCTACCTGGCGCTCGTCCACCGACGGTTCCAGGGCGAGGGGGGGACGGAGCAGACGGGCGCGGTCCTCCGCCTGGCGGGTCACTACCATCAGCTGCTGCAGGCTCGGCGCGCGCTCGAACCGGGTCGCCGCGCGCCGCGGTGGGAGGGTGTCGAATGACGACGCACGAGAGGTCGGCGCAGGTGCGGGAGGCGGCCAAGGACGCCGCCCGTTCCGCCCTGCGGGGGTGGGGGCGGGCGACGTGGCGCCTGCGCATGGGACCGGACTTCATCATCGCGGGCGCGCAGAGGTGCGGGACGACCAGCCTGTTCCGCACCTTGGCGCAGCACCCCGACGTCCTGGTCCCGCTGTCCGGCAAGGGTGTGCACCACTTCGACACCGCCTCCACCTACGCGCGCGGGCTCCCGTGGTACGTCGGCCACTTCCCGCTGCGCGCACCTGCGCACCTGCGGACCGGGGGGCGGGCGCGGACGGGGGAGGCGAGTCCCTACTACCTCTTCCACCCGCTGGCGGCCCAGCGGATCGCGGACGCGGTCCCGGAGGCCCGGGTCGTGGTGCTCCTGCGGGACCCGGTGGAGCGGGCCTTCTCCGCCTGGAAGCAGGAGCGGGGCCGCGGCTTCGAGGACCAGGACTTCGAACGTGCCCTCGACCTGGAGGACGAGCGGCTCGAGGGGGAGGAGGAGCGAGTCAGGGCCGACCCGTCCTACCAGTCCTTCTCGCACCAGCACCACGCGTACGTGCGGCGGGGCCGGTACGCGGAGCAGGTCCGGAGGATGCAGCAGGCGCTCCGACCAGGCGCCCTGCTGGTCCAGGAGACCGAGGAGGCGCTCCGGGGCCGAGGTGAGGCGTGGGAGGCGCTGCTGGCCCACCTGGGGCTGTCGCCCTGGTCGCCGGAGGGGGTGCCGACCGCGAACGCCCGCCCGAGCGCGCCGATGCCCGCGCACCTGCGCGCCCGGCTGATGTCGGCGTTCGAGGGCTCGGACGCCGAGCTGGCGCGGCTCATCGGTCGCGAGCCGTCGTGGCGCTGAGCGACGCCTCGCCCACCCTGGCGTGGTACGCGCGAGCCCTCCGGCGGCACCGCACCCTGGTGTGGACCAGCGCAGCGGCGGCTCTCCTGCTCAGCGCGGGCGTCGCGGTCGGGGTACCGGCGGTCTACCGGGCCACCACGGTCGTCGTGGCCACACCACAGCCTCCGCCGGGGTCGGGTCGTGAGGGCCTCCGGCGGGCTCCCACGGTCGACAGCGACGCGCGGCTGCTGACGTCGGACCGCGTGCTCAGCGCCGCAGCCGAGCAGGTCGACTACCCGGGCGGGCTGCGTGCGCTCAGGAGCAACGTGGACGTCACGGCGCCGGCGACGTCGCGGGTCCTCCAGGTACGCGTCACCGCCGACGACTACGAGACGGCGCGGGTCGGCGCAGACGCCGTCGCCGAGCAGTTCCTGCGCATCCGTGCGGCCACGGACGACAGCCGCTTCGAGGCCGCGCGGGAGCAGCTCGCCGCGCAGGTGACCCGGATCTCGGAGCGCCTGGTCACCGCGAGGGCCAACGAGCGCGACGCCGGGGGTGACGACCCGGAGGCTGCGGCCCTGCAGGCCGAGCTGACGCGCCTGCAGCGTGAGCTGACCACGACGCGAGCCAACTCCGAGGCCTCCGGTTTCGTGGCGGAGCCGGCGCCGTCCACGGGGCAGGCCGTTCGACCCTTCGCCCTCACGATCATCGCCTCAGGAGCTCTCCTGGGGCTTGCCGGCGCCGCCACGGTGGCGTGTCGGAAGGAGTCGCTCCAGTGGGACCACCACGCATGAACGAGGTCTCTGACCCGTGGCCCAGCGTGACGGCGGTCATCGCCACGAGGGACCGTCGGGCCCTGCTCGAGCTCGCGCTCGCGGCGGTGGCGGCCCAGGACTACCCCGGCGAGGTCGACGTCGTGCTGGTGTACGACCAGGTGGACGTCGACCCCGTCCCGCCCGGGCCCCCGGGCCTGCGGCTGCAGGCGTGCCGCAACACCCGGACGCCAGGACTGGCGGGTGCCCGGAACACCGGGATCCTGGCTGCGCAGGGGGAGCTCGTCGCCTTCTGCGACGACGACGACGCCTGGCGGCCCGAGCGGTTGCGCCGTCAGGTGGAGCGACTTCGCAGCGAGCCCTCGGCCGTGGCCGTCGTGAGCGGCATGTCGGTCACCTACGAGGGGGCGTCACGGGTGCGCATCCCCGCGGTGGACCGGATACGGCACGAGGTCACGTCGAGCCGCATGACCGGTGCGCACCCGTCCTCGTACCTGCTGCGCCGGGACGTGCTCCTCGGCGACGTGGGTCTGGTCGACGAGGCGCTCCCGGGGGGGTACGGCGAGGACTACGACCTCTTGCTGAGGCTCGTGCAGGTGGGCGACGTGCTGGTGGTGCAGGAGGCCCTGGTCGACGTGCTGTGGCACCGGGGCTCGTTCTTCTCCCAGCGCTGGGAGTCGATGGCCGAGGGGCTGGCGTACCTGACGGCCAAGCACCCGGCCCTGCGGGAGGACGCCCGAGGGGCGTCCTGGCTGGACGGCCAACGGGCGTTCGCGCTCGCGTCGGCCGGGCAGTCCCGTGCCGCCCTCCACCTCGCCTGGCGGTCCTGGCGGCAGGACCCCCGCCAGCCTCGAGGACCTCTGGCCGCGCTCGTCGCCGCAGGCCTCCTCCGGCCGTCAGCCGTGATGCACCAGCTGAACCGTCGGGGCCGCGGGATCTGAGGAGGCTCGGGCGTGGGTCAGCGGCCGTACCCGTAGAAGATGCGCAGCGGTGCGGTGACGGCCTCCACGAGGAGGCGGTCCCGCCGGGGCATCCGCTCACGCCACTCCGTGTCGGGTCGGAGGGCCACCTCGCCGGTCTGGAAGCGCATCGGGTTGCCGGCGACCGTGTGGTGGACGGACATCGTCACGGCGGAGCCGCTGACGTGCGACAGGTCGTCCGGCTGGACCGCCCGGACACCCGAGAAGCGCATGACGCGCTCGAGCTCTCCACGGGGGTCGGCCAGGAGGTCCTCGTACCGGATCACGGCCACGGGAACCCCGAGCAGCGACAGGGCGTGGAACAGTACGCCGTAGAGGGTCCAGCGCAGCCCCGACCCCACCACCGGGTACCGGGGCATGTCGGCCGCCTGCGACGTCACCTCCGGACGGCGGACCGTCTTCTGCCACGACCAGGCCACCCCGCGGGGGTCCCGCACGACGATGAGGCACCGGAGGTCGAGCCGGCCGCGCCGCATCAGGTAGGCGAAGGCAGGGTGCTTCGAGGAGTCGACCACCAAGGAGGCCCCGGCCTGGGCCGCCGCCGCCCGGTAGATGGCGCGGTGCCTGGCCAGCATGCGGTGGCGGCGCAGCCGGCGGGAGGTCGGCTGCAGCCCGGTCACCAGCCCCAGCAGGTGGCGGTTGCGGACGACGTCCTGACGGTCCGCCACGGCGCCGTCGGCGGCGACCTTGTGCCAGCCGCCGAAGGCGTCGTCCCCCACCGCGGCCCAGAAGGGGCAGTCGCTGAAGGCGGCCCCGCACCCGCACCGCTCGTCGTCCCGCAACCCTCGTTCCCACAGGTGCAGCACCTCGCCGATCGACACGACACCGGGGATGTCGCCCAGCATCCGCTCGAGCAGGGTCGAGCCGGACCGACCGAAGCCGCCGAGCATGAGGACGGGCGGCAGGTCGACGTCGCGCGAGGCGGCGGCCTCCTCCACGAGGTCCCGGAAGGCGTGGTGGGCCTCCTCGACCGGGGCGTTGCGCTGCTGGGGGAGGACGAGCGCAGACGTGTCCGCGAGCAACCGGTCCACCACCTCGCCCAGCTCGTCGACGTTCTCCACCAGGACGATCGCACCCTCGGCGGCCAGTCGACGGGTGTACGCCAGCTGGTGGTCGTCCACGACCTCACCCAGGCGAGCGCGCCGCGGCACCACCACCGGACGTCGACCGGTGGCCATGCACTCGGCGATGGTGGCCGGTCCGCCGGTGCACACCACGACTGCTGCGCTGGACATGAGGCTCAGCAGCTGGTCCTTGGGCAGGAACTGGTCCCCTTCGAGACCGTCGAGCGGTCCGAGCGGACCGCGCTGGGCGATGACACGGACCTCTCCGGACCGGGCTCGGGCCCAGGAGGAGACCGCTCCGAGCAGCCGGCGCGCCGGGTGGTGGTCCGACCCCACCGTCACCAGGACGGTCGGGAGGTCGTGGCTCGTGCCCGTCACAGCATCTTGCCCACGACGTCAGCGCCCGGGTACAGGGCCGCCTGCTCGGGCCACTGCACGCAGAACCGGGTGGACAGCGGCCGGCAGAGCCGCCCGGTCAGGGTGCGGCTGTCGACCCGGTCCACGACCTCGAGGTACACGGTCGGGATCCCCAGCGCGCGAGCGACGAGGAAGAACGGCAGGGCGACGCCTGCGCCGGTCGAGACCACGACCTCGGGACGTTCCCGACGCAGGACGCGCGCCGCGAGGACGAGGTTGAGGACCGCCGTCCGCAGGTTCCGGGTCGTGGGGTGGAAGGCGTGGACGACGCGCTCGCCCGCGAGGGTGGAGCGGGCGTCGGCCTTGTCGAAGGTCACCCAGAGCCGTGAGTCGCCGGCGAACTCCTGCGTCATGGCGGTCAGCTGCGCCAGGTGGCCGCCGGTCGAGGCGACCAGCATCACCCGACGCCGCGGCAGTACCTCCATCGGCTCTGGGTGCGACGGCACACGACGGCTGTCAACGGTGTCCTGACGGCGTACGTGCATCTGGCCCTCCGCTGGAGCGCTGGTGACCCTGGTGGACTGGTGCTGGCGCGGGTCTTCCGAATTGCGACACCCAGCATATGCCGGGTGAACGCTAGGTGAACGGGAATCTCGGTAGATGACCCGCATGGCGGCACGTGCTCACGCAGAGCGATGCGCGTGTCGACGCCGGACGCGATGGTGACCCCCTCGTCACGCGTGGTGTCGCTGCCTCCGGGCGCCGCTCCGGGTCTGCCCGCTCGCGGCACCCCCTTCTGCGCCCCACGTCGGAACCGGTTGACGGACCAGCGCCGATGCTGATTGTCTACTCACCCCATAGGAAAAGGAGAGGTACATGTCCACGCGTCTGCTGGGGTGGTCGGCGCCCTTGGTCGTGCTGATGGCGGGTGCTGCAGCGGCCTGCGGCGCGCCGACCGAAGCGGGGGTCGTCGACGCCCGGGAGGAGCAGCCGTCCCCCGTCGAGCTGCGCCTCGGCTACTTCCCGAACGTCACCCACGCCACCGCCATCGTCGGTGTGGCGGAGGGCTTCTTCGCCGACGCCCTCGGGGACGACGCCACGCTGACCACCGCCACGTTCAACGCCGGACCGGCCGCCATCGAGGCCGTGTTCTCCGGTGCGGTCGACGCGACGTACATCGGCCCGAGCCCGACGGTCAACGGGTTCGTCCAGTCCGACGGCGAGGCGGTGCGTGTCATCTCCGGCGCGGCCTCCGGTGGGGCGTTCCTCGTGGTGAGGGACGGCATCGACAGCGCCGACGACCTCGTGGGCACCACCCTCGCCACGCCCCAGGTCGGCAACACCCAGGACGTCGCGCTGCGCTACTGGCTGAGCGAGCAGGGGCTCACCTCCGACCTGGCCGGGGGTGGCGACGTCGCGATCGCGCCGCAGGAGAACGCCCAGATCCTCGACGCCTTCGCGGCCGGTGCGATCGACGGCGCCTGGGTCCCGGAGCCCAACGCCACCCGCCTGCTCGACGCAGGGGCAAAGGTGCTCGTCGACGAGCGCGACCTGTGGCCCGACGGGCGCTTCGTCACCACGAACCTGATCGTCAACCCGACGTTCCTCGCCGAGCACCCCGACGTGGTGCGTCGCCTCGTCGAGGGGCAGGTCGAGGCGACCGGGTGGCTCAACGCCAACCCTGCCGAGGCGCAGGTGGTCGTCGGTGACGCCATCGCCGAGCTGTCCGGCAAGCCCCTGCCGGAGGGGGTGATCGCGTCGGCGTGGGAGAACATCGAGTTCACCGACGACCCGGTGCCCTCGTCCCTGCTCGAGGGCGCCGCCCACGCCGTGGCGGTCGGCACCCTGGAGCAGGAGCCCGACCTGAGCGGACTGTACGACCTCACGATCCTCAACGAGGTCCTCGCCGAGCGCGGGCTGCCGCTGGTGGAGGAGCCGTGAGCCTGGGGTCGCTCGAGCACGCCGGGGTCCCGGCGGCGCGCGCCGGGTCGCCCGCCCTGTCGCTGCGGGCCGTGAGCAAGGTGTACGGCCGTGGCACCCAGGCGGTGCTCGCCGTGGACCGGCTGGACCTCGACGTGCAGGCCGGGGAGTTCGTCTGCCTGGTCGGTGCCTCCGGCTGCGGCAAGTCGACGTTGCTGTCCATGGTCTCGGGCCTGGAGCCGGTCACGGCCGGGCAGATCGAGGTCGCCGGTGGCCACCGGCCGGCGCAGATGTTCCAGGAGGCGGCGCTCTTCCCCTGGCTCACCGTCCGCGGCAACGTCGAGCTCGCGCTGCGCCTGCGCGGCCTTCCCCGGCGCGAGCGGGAGCCGCGGGCCCGGGAGCTGCTCGCCACCGTCCACCTGTCCGACTTCGCGGACAAGCGACCGCACGAGCTGTCGGGCGGCATGCGGCAGCGCGTCGCCCTGGCGCGCACGCTGGCGCAGGAGACGCCGGTCCTGCTCATGGACGAGCCCTTCGGGGCACTGGACGCCATGACCCGTGACGTCCTGCACGACGAGATCGAACGGATCTGGCGCGAGCGCTCGCTCACGGTCCTCTTCGTCACCCACAACGTCCGCGAGGCCGCCCGCCTGGGTGACCGCATCGTCCTGCTCTCCAGCCGTCCCGGCCGGGTCGTCCAGGAGTACCCCGTCGACATCCCCCGCCCCCGTCGGATCGACTCCGCGGAGGTGGCGGCCCTGTCGGCCACCATCACCGACCGGCTCCGCGAGGAGGTGCGCCGCCATGGCCGCTGACACCCGTCCCGCCACGGGCCCCGCCGGGTCGAGCGGCCCCGCCGGGTCGAGCGGCCCCGCCGGGTCGAGCGGCCCCGCCGGGTCGAGCGGCCCCGCCGGGTCGAGCGGCTCCGCCGGGTCGAGCGGCTCCGCCGGGTCGAGCGGCTCCGCCGGGTCGAGCGGCTCCGCCGAGCTGTCCGGCCTGGACGCCCTCGAGCTGCACGGCGGTCGCCCGCCCGGGCGGGCGAGGCTGCTCTGGCGGGCCTCGTGGCCCAAGCTGGCGGCCGTCGCCATCTCGCTGCTCGCGTGGCAGGTGGTGGTGTGGTCCGGGTGGCGCCCGTCCTACGCGCTGCCCGGCCCGGCGCAGGTGCTCCCCGAGCTCTGGCGCCAGCTGGGCGAGCCCACCTTCTGGCAGGCCATCGGCACGACCATGCGACGGGCCGCCGTCGGGTTCGCCGCCGCCACGGCCATCGGTCTGGTCGTGGGCGTCGCGACCGCGCGGATCGCCCTGCTGCGGGTCGCCATCGGCTCCCTCATCACCGGGCTGCAGACCATGCCGTCGATCGCGTGGTTCCCGCTGGCCATCCTGCTGTTCCAGCTCAGCGAGAACGCCATGTACTTCGTGGTGATCCTCGGCGCGGCCCCCTCGATCGCCAACGGCGTGATCGCCGGCGTCGACTACGTGCCGCCGCTGCTGCAGCGAGTCGGGCGCAACCTCGGCGCGAGCGGTCCGCAGCTGTACCGGCACGTCATCATGCCGGCCTCGCTGCCGAGCATCGTCGGCGGCCTCAAGCAGGGCTGGGCGTTCGCCTGGCGGAGCCTGATGGCCGGGGAGCTCCTCGTCGTCATCGCGGCCACGCCGTCGATCGGCGTCCGGCTGGACACCGCCCGGCAGCTCAACCAGGCCGACAGCCTGGTCGCGTGGATGATCGTGATCCTCCTCATCGGGATCCTGGTGGACGTGGTGTTCGGTCGCGCCAACACCGCCATCCGTCGCCGGTGGGGCGTGCTGGACGCCTGACGCGTCAGGGGTTCTCCCACGCCTCGGCCGGCCCGGCGAGCAGGTGCACCTCCTCCGGGAGGGTCCCTGCCGCCAGGTCGGCCACGGTGACGGTGTCCAGGACGGCACGCACGCTGGCCCGCAGGGCGATCCACAGCTCCAGCAGCGGTGCCGCCGAGCCGGTGTACTCCAGGTCCGGTGGGCGCGCGTCCCGCACCGACACCAGCGGGCCGTCCACCGCTCGGACCACGTCGGCCACCGTGACGTCGGCGGGGTCGGCGCGCAGCCGGTAGCCGCCACCGCTGCCTCGCACGCTCGCCACCAGACCTGCCCGGCGCAGGTCGCTGAGGATGGCCTCGAGGAACTTGCGGGGGATGTCCTGGCTGGTCGCGAGGGCCTCGGCCGTGAGGTGACCGTCCCCGGCGCTCGCGGCCAGCTCCACCACGGCGCGGACGGCGTAGTCCGCCTTGGCCGAGATCCGCATGGCCTGCATGGTGGCATCCCCGCCGGCCGCAGCCGGTGCCGGGACGGACCGGCACCCCGGTCCCGCGCCGTATCCTTGCCACGGCCGCCCGGCACCGGACGACCACCCCCACGCCTGCCTGGAGCCATGACCCTCACCGGCCTGCTGCCCGTCCTCGCCGAGGACCCGGCCGTCACCACCCTCGTCGACCTCGCCGACCCCACCGCCACCGACACCGGTGCGGTGGACGTCGTCTGCTCCGAGGGCCTGCGCCCGCCGCTCCTGGCCGCGCTCGCCGCCCGACGGCCGTTGCTGGTGGTGACCGCCACGGCCCGCGAGGCGGACGACACCGTCGCCGGCCTGGCGAGCTTCCTGCCCGAGGGCACCGTGGTGGGGTTCCCGGCGTGGGAGACGCTGCCCCACGAGCGGCTCAGCCCCCGCAGCGACACCGTCGCGGAGCGGCTGCAGGTGCTGCGCCGGCTCGCCCACCCTGGCGAGGACCCCCTCCGTGTGGTCGTGGCGCCGGTCCGCTCGGTCATGCAGCCCTTCGCGGTCGGTCTCGGCGACCTGCCGGAGACCCGGCTGCGCGCCGGTGACCGGGCCGAGCTCGCCGACGTGGTCCGCGACCTGGCCGACGCCGCCTACCACCGCGTCGACATGGTGGAGCGGCGCGGCGAGTTCGCGGTCCGCGGCGGCATCGTCGACGTCTTCCCGCCCACCGCCGCCCACCCGGTCCGGGTCGAGTTCTTCGGCGACGAGGTCGACGAGCTGCGGGAGTTCGCCGTGGCCGACCAGCGCAGCCTGGGCCAGGTCGAGGAGCTGCTGGCCCCGCCGTGCCGGGAGCTGCTGCTCACCGACGCCGTGCGCGAGCGCGCCGCCGACCTGCTCGACCGCTACCCGGGCGCCGCCGAGCTGCTCACCAAGGTCGCGGAGGGCTCTGCGGTCGAGGGCATGGAGGCGTTCATCCCGGTCCTCGTGGACCGGATGACCACGCTGCTGCACGAGCTGCACCGGGACACCCTCGTCGTCTCCGTCGAGCCGGCGCGGGTCGACAGCCGGGCCCAGGACCTGCTCGACACCGGCAAGGAGTTCCTCGAGGCGGCCTGGTCCAACGCGGCCGCCGGCAACGTCACGCCGGTCGACATCGGCCCGGCGGCGACGGCCGACGGGCTGCAGGGCGGCATGTTCCGCACGCTGCCGGACCTGCACGAGCTGGCCGGCGACCTGGGGCTGGACTGGTGGACCGCGGGGGTGCTGACCGCGGACGACGAGCTCCGCGACGCCACGGCCGCCCGTCTGGTCACCGTCGAGGCCCGTGGGGTGAACGGCTACCGCGGGGACCTGGCCGAGGCCTCGCGCGACCTGGCCGCGCACGTGGCCGACGGCTGGCGGCTCGTCGTCGTCACCGAGGGTCACGGTCCCGCCCAGCACCTGGTCCAGGTCCTGGGCAAGGCCGACGTCCCGGCCCGGTTCGTCGACTCCCTGGACGGGGCACCCGAGCCCGGGGTCGTGCACGTGACGTGCGGCGGCGTGCTCCACGGCTTCGTCAGCGAGGCGCTGCGGGTGGCGCTGCTCACCGAGGCCGACCTGGCCGGCCAGCGCACGTCCACCAAGGACATGCGCAAGATGCCGTCCAAGCGGCGGCAGGTGGTCGACCCGCTGACGCTGAAGCCCGGCGACCACGTGGTGCACGAGACCCACGGCATCGGCCGGTTCGTGGAGATGACGCAGCGCGTGGTCCAGGGCGCCACCCGCGAGTACCTGGTCCTGGAGTACGCCCCGAGCAAGCGCAACCAGCCCGGCGACCGGGTGTACGTGCCCACCGACGCCCTGGACCTGGTCAGCCGCTACGTCGGGGGCGAGGCCCCGGCGCTGTCCAAGATGGGGGGCGCGGACTGGCAGAAGGCCAAGGGGCGCGCCCGGAAGGCGGTCAAGCAGATCGCCGGCGAGCTCATCCAGCTCTACAGCGCCCGGATGGCGAGCGTCGGTCACGCCTTCGCCCCGGACACCGTCTGGCAGCGCGAGCTCGAGGACGCCTTCCCCTACGCCGAGACACCGGACCAGCTCGCCAGCATCGACGAGGTCAAGGCCGACATGGAGAAGGCCGTCCCGATGGACCGGCTCATCTGCGGGGACGTCGGCTACGGCAAGACCGAGATCGCGCTGCGTGCGGCGTTCAAGGCCGTGATGGACGGCAAGCAGGTCGCGGTCCTCGTGCCCACCACGCTGCTCGTCCAGCAGCACCTGTCCACGTTCTCCGAGCGCTTCGCCGGCTACCCCGTCGTGGTGCGGGCGCTGTCCCGGTTCTCCACCGACGCGGAGGCCAAGGCCGCACGCGAGGGCGTCGCCGACGGCAGCGTCGACGTCGTGATCGGCACCCACCGCCTGCTCAGCAAGGACATGCGCTTCCACGACCTCGGGCTCGTCGTCATCGACGAGGAGCAGCGCTTCGGCGTGGAGCACAAGGAGCAGCTCAAGAAGCTGCGCACCAACGTC
Organism: uncultured Actinomycetota bacterium; assembly: GCA_963759255.1. Lineage (GTDB taxonomy): Bacteria > Actinomycetota > Actinomycetes > Actinomycetales > JBBAYJ01 > Aquipuribacter. The sequence continues at coordinate 1,719,758 of CAVWYQ010000002.1, read as the reverse complement.
GACGTGCTCGCCATGTCGGCCACGCCCATCCCGCGCACCCTGGAGATGGCGGTCACCGGCATCCGCGAGATGTCGACGCTGGCCACGCCGCCCGAGGAGCGCCACCCGATCCTCACCTACGTCGGCCCCTACGACGAGCGCCAGGTCGGTGCCGCGATCCGGCGCGAGCTGCTGCGCGAGGGCCAGGTGTTCTTCGTCCACAACCGGGTCAGCGACATCGACCGGACCGCGGCGCACCTGCAGTCCCTGGTCCCCGAGGCGCGGATCCGGGTCGCGCACGGGCAGATGCACGAGTCCGAGCTCGAGCAGACGGTCGTCGACTTCTGGGAGCGGCGCTTCGACGTGCTCGTGTGCACGACCATCGTCGAGACCGGCCTCGACATCGCCAACGCGAACACCCTGATCCTCGACCGGGCCGACACCTTCGGGCTCTCGCAGCTGCACCAGCTGCGCGGGCGGGTCGGCCGCGGGCGCGAGCGGGCCTACGCGTACTTCATGTGGAGCCCGGGCGCCACGCTCACCGACACCGCCCACGACCGGCTCTCGACCATCGCGGCGAACACCGAGCTCGGCGCCGGCATGCAGGTGGCCATGAAGGACCTCGAGATCCGCGGCGCCGGCAACCTGCTCGGCGGCGAGCAGTCCGGCCACATCGAGGGCGTCGGGTTCGACCTGTACCTGCGGATGGTCGCCGAGGCCGTCACCGACTACCGCCGCAACCTGGACGGCGACGCCGAGCCCGAGCCGGTGGACACCACCCTCGACCTGCCGGTCGACGCGTACCTGCCCCACGACTACGTGCCCGCCGAGCGGCTGCGCCTGGAGGCCTACCGCCGCCTGGCCGCCGCCACCGACGACGCCGCGGTCGACGCGGTCGCCGAGGACCTCCGGGACCGCTTCGGCGCCGGAGCGGACGGGCAGCTGCCGCCGCAGGTGGCCTCGCTGCTCGCCGTCGCCCGGCTGCGGGTGTTCCTGCGGGGGTACGGGCTGGCCGACGTCAGCGTGCAGGGCAAGTTCCTGCGTCTGGCCCCGGTCGACCTGCCCGAGTCCGCACGGCTGCGGCTGGAGCGCCTGTACCCCAGGACGGTCGTCAAGCCGTCGCTGGGCACGGTCCTGGTGCCGCTGCCCACCGCACCCGTCGCCGGACGCCCCATCGGGGGGCCGGTCGGCGACGCCGAGCTGGTGCAGTGGGTGCGGACCCTGGTCTCGACCGTCCTGCCCGCCCCGGCGGCCGTCGTCGTGGTGCCCCCGACCGACCCGGCCGCGCCCGACCCCGAGCCGGTCGTCGCCGGTGCCCGGAGCGGCGGCTCCCACGGCGGCGTGGGCCCCGTACCCTTCCGTACCGAGCACCAGCCCGCCCCCGAAGGGACCCCGCGACGATGACCCCCCGAACCAGCAGCCGGCGCGCCGGCGTACGCGCGCTCGTCGTCGCCGCGGCGACCACCGCCACGCTCGGCCTCGGGGCCTGCGCCGCGCTGCAGGACCCCTCCGCGGCGGCGCTGCTCGACGGCGAGGTCGTCGTCACGCAGGCCGAGGTGGCCGAGGTGGTCCGGACCTTCCCCACAGAGCTCTCCGGAGGAGAGCCGCCGCCGCCGTCGCAGATCATCCTGCGGCTCGCGCTCGAGGGCCCTGTGCGCGACCTCGCCGTGGAGACCGGGACACCCGTGACCGACCCGCAGGAGATGGGCCGGGTGCTGCAGGAACAGCTGCCGGACGGTCCCGCCGCCTACCCCGACGTCGTGCTGCGGACGCTGGCCACCGACGTGATGATCAGCTCCATCGCGCAGGGTGGTGACGGGGCCCTGGTCGAGCAGCTGGTCGCGGACGCCGGCGACCGGCTGGAGCTCAACCCCAGGTACGGCACCGCCGTCACCGGGGACCCGGCGCAGCCCTTCGCCCTGGTCGAGCACCCCTGGCTGTCCCCTGCGGAGGACCCAGAGGCCTGACATGAGCACCCCTCAGGCCCGGTCGACGGAGCCGGGGTCCGCGCTGCTGGACGTCGTCCAGGTGATGGACCGGTTGCGGTCCCCTGGCGGCTGCCCGTGGGACGCCGAGCAGACGCACGCCAGCCTCACCCGGTACCTGGTGGAGGAGACCTACGAGGTGCTGGACGCCGTCGCGGCCCTCGACGGCAGCGCCGCGGCCGAGGCGGAGCTCGCCGAGGAGCTGGGTGACGTGCTCCTGCAGGTGGTGTTCCACGCCCGGGTCGCGGCCGAGCGGGGCGCGTTCGACGTGGACGAGGTGGCCCGGGTCCTGGCGGCCAAGCTGCGTCGTCGTCATCCCCACGTCTTCGGCGACCGGGCAGACGCTCCCCGCGACGGAGCCGGGGTACAGGCGCGCTGGGACGAGCTCAAGGCGGCAGAGAAGCCGTCACGCGGGCCGGTCGACGGCATCCCCCTCCACCTGCCTGCCCTCGCCCGGGCCGACAAGCTGCTGTCGCGGCTGGAGCGGGCCGGCATCCCGGTCCCGCCGGCCGCCGGCCCGCCGGGCGAGCAGTCCGGTCTGGGCGCCGAGCTGCTGGACCTCGTCGGACGTGCCCGCGCCGCCGGCCTGGACGCCGAGGCATGCCTGCGCGCACGGGTGCGCGAGGTCGAGCTCGGCGTAGCAGGCAGCGCGGGCGCGCCGTGATGGGTACGGTCGTCTGATGGACTCCCCGCCGGTGCTCACACCGAGCGCGGAGGGCCCGCGGCACGGGCGGTCGCTCCCATGATGGGGCCTCGCCCCGTCCTGGACGGGCGCTACGAGCTCGGCGAGACGCTCGGCCGCGGCGGGATGGCCGTCGTGCGACGCGCCCGCGACCTGCGCCTCGGGCGCGAGGTGGCGGTGAAGCTCCTCTACCCCGAGGTCGCCATGGACCCCGAGGCGATGGCGGCCTTCCGTGCCGAGGCCATGTCGTCGGCCCGGCTCAACCACCCCGGGGTCGTGGCCGTCCACGACGTCGGCGAGTCCGTCATCGACGGTGTGCCCCGGCCGTACCTGGTGATGGAGATGATCGAGGGGCAGCCGCTGTCGCACCTGCTCGTCGACGGCACCCCGCTGACCGTCGAGCGGTCCCTGGAGATCGGCGTCGACGTGACGAGCGCGCTGGCCCACGCCCACGAGCGGGGCCTGGTGCACCGCGACGTCACCCCCGGCAACCTCATGGTGCTGCGGGACGGGTCGGTCAAGGTCACCGACTTCGGCATCGCCCGGGCCATGCCGGGGGCGGCGCTGACCGAGGCGGAGGAGTGGACCGACGAGCTCGCCGAGGCCGGTGCCGGGTTCGGGTCGATCGCCTACCTGAGCCCGGAGCAGGCGCGGCGCGGCTTCGTGGACGCCCGCTCGGACCTGTACTCCGTGGGCTGCCTGCTCATGACCATGCTCACCGGCTACCCGCCGTTCCGGGGCTCCCCGAAGGACGTCGTCCGCCACCACCTGCGCACGCTGCCGCCGGCACCGTCGTCGCGGCGCCCGGGCCTGGAGCCCGCGCTGGACGACGTGGTGGTCCGGGCGCTGGAGAAGGACCCGTGGGCCCGTCCGCAGTCCGCCGCGGAGATGCGTCGGGACCTGCTCCAGGTCCTCGGCGAGGTCGACCCGCCCGCGGCCTGGGCGGCCGGAGCCCGGGGCCTGGCGACCGCGGTGGCGCCGCACGAGCCGCACCGTGCTTCCGAGGTGGCCGACGTCTCCACCGAGCGGGTGGGCACCGGACTGCTGCCCGACGTGCTGCCCCCCGACGACGACGAGGACGCCGAGGGCGCCGAGGGCGACCCGGCCGACGGGGACGACACGGGCGAGGGGTCCGCCGGAGCCGCGGCCGGCGGCGACGGGCTCCACGGCGTGCCTGCTGGTGCTGCGGCCGGTGCCGCTGGCGGTGGTGCTGGCGGTGCTGGCGGTGCTGGTGGTGCTGGCGGTGGTTCCGGCGGTGGTGGTGCCGGTCCAGGCGGGACCGGCGGGCCGGGCGGGTCCACGAGTGATGGGGTGGGGCACCAGGGTCTGGAAGGGGCGGGGGCGAGCGGTGCCTCGAGCGGGTCGGGTCGCGCTGGTCGGGTGCGGTCGGCGCTGCGCCGAGGGCGTACCGCCGCCGGGAGCCGTCGCGCGCTGCTCGCGGTGGCCGGGGTCGTGGTGCTCGCGCTCCTGGTCGGGGCGCTGTCGTGGTCGAACCGCGAACCGGACACGACCTCGCTCACCGCGGCCGGGACCGGCCCCCCGGTCACGGTGCCCAGGACGGTGGGGCTCACGGTGGAGGAGGCCCGTCGGCGTCTGGAGGAGGCCGGCCTGCTGGCCGGTGACTCGACCACGCTGCCGAGCGTCGAGGTGCCCCGCGGCGCGGTGCTCGGCACGGACCCCGCCGCCGGGCAGACCATCGCGGGCAGGTCCGCGGTCGACCTCGTCATCTCCTCCGGGCCGGACAGCACGGCCGTGCCCAACGTCGTCGGGCAGCTGGTGGGCGATGCCCGGGCCCAGCTGGAGGAGGCCGGCCTCACCCTCGGCGACGTCCTGGACGTGCCCTCCACCTCGCCCCGCGGCACGGTCATCGAGTCCGCCCCCGCCTTCGCCGAGGTCCGGCCCGAGGGCACCGTCGTGGACCTCGTGGTGGCGGACGGGACCAACCTCGTGCCACCGGTGGTCGGGCTCGCCCAGGGTGAGGCGGTGGCCCAGGTGACCGGGGCGGGCTTCGAGGTCGAGATCGAGGAGCGGCAGTCCGACGAGACCCGTGGCCTGGTGCTGGAGGTGGCCCCGGAGGCCTCCACGTCGCAGCGTCTCGGTTCGACGATCACGCTCGCGGTGTCGGCATCGGTGAACTCGGCGCCGGTCAGGGTGACGCAGACCGCGACGACCACGGCCAACCCGGTCCGCGAGACCACCCGTGAGACGACGCGTGAGACCACCCGTGAGACGACCACCGCCACGGTGACCGCGACGACCACCGCGACCGAGCGCAGCACGAGCACGGCGACCGTCACGACGACGGCAACCGTGACGGAGTCGCCGGCCGACCCGGCCCCAGCCCCCTGAGCCGACCCGGGGCACCTGCAGTCGCCTTCTCGCGCCCTGGGCGCGCCCAGGAGGGCTGACGGCATCCGGTCGGTAGTCTCCTCCGGGCCGGTGCCGCATCCGTCGTGCGCGCCCGCCGTGCCTGCCGAGCCCAACCCAGAGCCCCCTCACCGAAGGAGCGCCCCTCGTGGCCACCATCGAAGCCATCGGAGCACGCGAGATCCTCGACTCCCGCGGCAACCCCACCGTCGAGGTCGAGGTCGAGCTCGACGACGGCACCCTGGAGCGTGCCGCCGTCCCCTCGGGCGCCAGCACCGGCGCCTTCGAGGCGGCCGAGCGGCGAGACGGCGACAAGGCCCGCTACCTGGGCAAGGGCGTGCAGAACGCCGTCGACGCCGTGCTCGACGAGATCGGCCCGGAGCTGGTCGGCTACGACGCCGACGAGCAGCGCCTCGTGGACCAGGCGATGATCGACCTGGACGGCAGCCCCACCAAGTCGACCCTGGGCGCCAACGCCATCCTCGGCGTCTCGCTCGCGGTGGCCAAGGCGGCGGCCAGCTCCGCAGGGCTGCCGCTGTTCCGCTACGTCGGCGGCCCCAACGCCCACGTGCTGCCCGTGCCGATGATGAACATCCTCAACGGCGGCGCGCACGCGGACTCCGGCGTCGACATCCAGGAGTTCATGATCGCGCCGATCTCCGCCCCGTCCTTCGCCGAGGCGCTGCGGATGGGGGCGGAGACCTACCACGCGCTCAAGTCGGTGCTCAAGAAGAAGGGCCTGTCCACCGGTCTGGGCGACGAGGGCGGCTTCGCCCCGAGCGTCGGCAGCAGCCGCGAGGCCCTCGACGTCATCGCCGAGGCCGTGTCCGCGGCCGGCTTCACGCTCGGGACCGACTTCGGGCTCGCCCTGGACGTGGCGGCCACCGAGCTGCACAGCGACGGCTCCTACCGCTTCGAGGGCGAGCAGCGCACGTCCGCGCAGATGGTCGACTTCTACGCCGACCTCGTCTCCTCCTACCCGATGGTGTCGATCGAGGACCCGCTGGACGAGGAGGACTGGGACGGCTGGGCCGCGCTCGTGGAGCGCGTCGGCGACCAGGTGCAGGTCGTGGGCGACGACCTCTTCGTCACCAACCCGACGCGGCTGCAGCGTGGCATCGACAGCAAGGCCGCCAACGCCCTGCTGGTCAAGGTCAACCAGATCGGCACGCTGACCGAGACCCTCGACGCCGTGGACCTGGCCCACCGCAACGGGTTCCGCTGCATGATGAGCCACCGTTCCGGCGAGACCGAGGACACGACGATCGCCGACCTCGCGGTCGCGACCAACTGCGGCCAGATCAAGACCGGCGCCCCGGCCCGCAGCGACCGCGTCGCCAAGTACAACCAGCTGCTCCGCATCGAGGAGCTGCTCGACGACGCCGCGCTGTACGCCGGCGCGGGCGCCTTCCCGCGCTACCGGCAGGGCTGAGCGGGCGCGGGTGGGCGGGCGGGGCGGGTCGACGGTGCGCGCGGGCAGGAGCGAGCCGCGGGCGGAGGGGGGCCGGGGGGCCGGTCCCAGGTCGCGGCGCGTGCTGGTCCTGCTCGCCCTGGGCATCCTGTGCGTGCTCGTGCTCGCACCGCCGCTGCGGCTGTACCTGCAGCAGCAGCGCGACATCTCCGACCTGCGCAGCGAGATCGTCACCCGCGAGGCCACGGTGGCGTCGCTGCAGGACGAGGTCGCCCTCTGGCAGGAGGACGCCTACGTCGCGGCGCAGGCCCGCGACCGGCTCAACTTCGTGATGCCGGGGGAGACGGGGTTCGTGGTCCCCGACCCGGAGCCGTCGGACGGCTCGGCCGCCCCCGACTCGCCCGAGGCGATGGAGGACGCCCGCCCGCAGGCTCCGCCCGAGGGCACCTGGTACGACCGGCTCTGGTCCAGCGTCGAGGCCGTCGGCACCGGGACCTCCGACCCGGTGCTCGACGCCCCGCAGGTGGGCGACGGCGCCGGTGGGTGAGCCGGTCGCAGGTCGTTCGGACGCTCACCCGCCGGGCGCAGGTCGCTCGGGCGCTGACCGGCCGGACCTGAGGGATCTTGAGGCGGTGACCGCGCAGCTGGGCCGTGCGGTCCGAGGCGTGGTGGAGGTCGCGCACCGCTGCTCGTGCGGTGACCCCGACGTGGTGCGGACGGCGCCGCGGCTCCCCGACGGCACGCCGTTCCCCACCTCCTACTACCTGACGTGCCCGCGAGCGACCTCCGCGGTGAGCACGTTGGAGTCCTCAGGGCTCATGCGGGAGATGACGGAGCGCCTGGGCCAGGACCCCGACCTGGCGGCGGCCTACCGCACCGCCCACGAGGACTACCTCGCCCGCCGCGCCGAGCTCGGAGACGTGCCCGAGATCGCCGGCACCAGCGCCGGCGGCATGCCGGTGCGCGTCAAGTGCCTGCACGTGCTGGTGGCGCACGCCCTCGCCGCCGGGCCGGGGGTCAACCCGCTCGGCGACGAGACCCTGGCGCGGCTGGACGACTGGGGCGCCGCAGGCCCGTGCACGGGGGATCTGACCACCACCTGACCCGCGCCGCCCCGCGCGGCCGGGCAGCGACCACGGATACGGACCGGGCACGCCTGACGTCGTCCGCCACCGAACAGCGGTCCGGTCCTCACCTGTGGTCGTCCGCACGAGCGGCGGACCGCCTGCTCAGTGCAGCCCGAGGGAGCGGAGCGCCGACCGGGCGCCGTGCACCCCGCTCATGCCGTGCACCCCAGGCCCGGGCGGGGTGGCCGACGAGCAGAGGAACACCCCGGGCAGCGGGGTGGCGTACGGGTCCCACCGCAGCACCGGGCGGCCCAGGGTCTGCCGCACCGTGGCCTCGCCGACGGCCACGTCCCCACCGACGTGGATCGGGTTGTCGAGCGACAGCCGGGCGGCCGTGCGCACCCGGGAGGCCACCACGGTGTCGGTGAAGCCCGGGGCGTAGCGCTCGATCCGCCGGGTGATCGTCGCGGTGACGTCGCGGTCGGAGCCGCTGGGGACGTGGCAGTAGGACCACACCGGGTGCAGGCCGGCGGGGGCGCGGGAGGGGTCCACGACCGAGGGCTGCACGAGCAGGGTGAACGGGTCCTCGGCGTGGCGCCCGGCCGCCACCTCCCGCTCGGCCGCGTCCACCTGGGCACCGGGCCCGCCCAGGTGCACGGTGCCCGCCCGCCGGGCCCGCGGGTCCGACCAGGGCACGGGCTCGCTGGTGACGAGGTGCACCGTGCTGGCCCCCGCCCCGTAGCGGTACCGGGCCAGGGCCCGCCGGTAGCCGGCAGGCAGCCGGTCGCCGGCCATCCCCAGCAGCTGCGCCGGGGACAGGTCGAGCAGGACGACACGCGCGCTCGGCAGCTCGCGCAGGTCGTGCACCCACTGCCCGGTCCGCAGCGTGACGCCCCGGGCGCGCAGGTCCGCGACGACGGCGTCGGCGATCCGCTGGCTGCCGCCCTCGACGACCGGCCAGCCCGCCGCGTGGGCCAGGGTGTTGAGCAGCAGACCGGCCGCGACGGGACCGAGCCGGTGCAGCGGCTGCGCGGCGTGCGCGGCGCTGCCGGCGAGCAGCGCGCCGGGCGCCGGGCCGGAGAACGAGCGGGCGATCCCGGGCGTCCGCCGGAGCACGCGTGTGCCGAACCGGGCCAGCGTCAGCAGGTCGGCCGGCGACGTCGGCAGCGAGCGGAGGTCCGAGGTCAAGGCGCCGACCACGGCCTCGGCGCCCGCGACCAGGGGCCCCATCAGGCGGCGGTAGCGCGCCCCGTCACCGGCGGCCAGGTCGTCCAGGTCGGCGGCCGTGGCGTCGACCGTGCGCTGCAGCAGCGCGAACCGGCCCCCGTCCATCGCGTGGGCGAGCGGGACCTCCGGCTGGAGCAGCCGGACGCCGTGCGCCGCGAGGTCGAACCCCCCACCGTCCGGTCCTCCGCCCGGCGCGAAGAACGCCGACGCCGCGGCCAGCGGGTGCGCGGCCGAGCAGACGTCGTGCACCACCCCCGGCATGGTGAGCTCCGCGCTGCGGGTGCCACCACCGAAGGTGTCGGCCCCCTCCACGAGCTCGACGTCCAGGCCGGCGGCCGCCAACGTCCACGCCGCGGCCAGCCCGTTGGGTCCCGACCCCACGACCACCGCGTCCCGCTGCACCCGCCCAGCCTCGCACCCCGCGGACGACGTGCCCGGGCCGGGCCGGGCAGGCCAGACTGGCGCCATGCCTCGAGCCGCCGCGATCGACTGCGGGACCAACTCCGTCCGCCTGCTCGTCACCGACCTCGACCTGGACGCCGGGACGCAGACCGACCTGGACCGCCAGATGCGCATCGTCCGGCTGGGGGAGGGGGTGGACGCCACCGGTCGGCTGTCCCAGGCCGCGCTCGAGCGCACCTTCGCGGCCGTCGAGGACTACGCCCGGACCATCACCGACCTCCGTGCCGAGTCCGTCCGGTTCGTCGCGACCAGCGCGTCCCGCGACGCCGAGAACGCCGCCGACTTCGTCGCCGGGATCAGGGACCGGCTCGGGGTCGAGCCCGAGGTCGTCGCGGGTGGTGAGGAGGCCGAGCTGTCGTTCCTCGGCGCCACCCGCGAGCTGGCCGGCGTGGTGCCCGGTCCGTACTGCGTGGTCGACATCGGCGGGGGGTCCACCGAGGTCGTCGTGGGTGACGTCGTGGCCGGGTGCCCCGCGGTCCAGGCGTCGCGGTCGGTGGACGTCGGCTGCGTGCGCCTCACGGAGAGGCACCTGGTCGCCGACCCGCCGACCGACGAGCAGGTCGCAGCGGCACGGGCCGACGTCGAGGCCGCCCTGGCCGAGGTCGAGCGCACCGTGGACCTGACCGGCGTGCGCACCGTCATCGGCCTGGCGGGGTCGGTGACCACCGTCGGGGCCGAGACACTGGGGCTGGTGGCCTACGAGCCGCACCGGATCCACGGCAGCGTCCACGACGTCGACGCGCTGCTGGCGGCCTCCGAGCGGCTGCTCCGGGCCAGCCGTGACGACCGGGCGGGGCGGGGCTTCATGCACCCGGGGCGGGTCGACGTCATCGGGGCGGGGGCCCTGGTGTGGCAGGGGGTCCTGGAGCGGGTGCGGCTGCGCTCCGGGGTGGACCAGGCGCGCGTCTCCGAGCACGACATCCTCGACGGGATCGCATGGAGCACGGCACAGACCCCGGCGTGAGTCCGGGCGCGGGTCTGGGTACCGCCGGCCCGGGGGCCGCCAGCCCAGGCGTCGCTGGCTCCAGCGCCGCCAGGCCCGGTGCCCGCTCAGGCCTCACCTCGTCGGGCCACCCCGCCCTCGACGACCTCGCGATGCGGATCTCCTCGTGCCGCGCCTGCCCCCGCCTGGTGGCCTGGCGGGAGGACGTGGCGCGGACCCGCCGGGCAGCCTTCGCCGACCAGGAGTACTGGGGACGCCCGGTCCCGGGCTTCGGCGACCCCGCCGCAGAGGTGCTCGTGCTCGGCCTCGCCCCCGCCGCGCACGGGGCCAACCGGACCGGCCGGGTGTTCACCGGCGACCGTTCCGGCGACTTCCTGTTCGCCGCCCTGCACCGGGTGGGGCTGGCGAACCAGCCGCAGAGCGTGTCGGTGGACGACGGGCTGCGCCTGGCCCGCACCTGGGTCAGCGCCTCCGTACGGTGCGCCCCGCCCGCGAACCGGCCGACCCCCACGGAGCGCGACACCTGTGCGACCTGGCTGGACCAGGAGCTCGACCTGCTGGCGCCGACCCTGCGCAGCGTGGTCGTCCTCGGCGGGTTCGGCTGGAGCGCCGGTCTGCCGGCCCTCGCCCGGGCCGGGTGGCAGGTCCCCGTCCCGAGGCCCGCCTTCGGTCACGGGGCCGAGGTCCTGCTCCAGCCCTCCAGCGCCTCCCGGCAGCCGCTGCGGGTGGTGGGCAGCTATCACGTCAGCCAGCAGAACACCTTCACCGGCAGGCTCACGCCCGACATGCTCGACCAGGTCCTCCGGCGGGCGATCGCGGCATAACGTGGCCCCCGTCAAGCGCGGTTGTCTGTGTCCCAGGGCCGTGATGGACACAGGCCCCCGTAGCCCAACCGGCAGAGGCAGGCGCCTTAAAAGCGCACGAGTACGGGTTCGAGTCCCGTCGGGGGCACGTCCACTTCGCCCGCAGCGGTGACGCCGCGCCCGGTCCGCCGGTGCGGGTGCCGGCTCCCGGCTATGGTGGCCTGACGTGCGGGAACGTCCGTAGCGATCACGACGTTGACCCACACGACAGGGGCCCTCGGGGCCCGCTCTGAGAGAAGGAGAACATGCGCCTCAACAGCAACAACCCCGCGTTCGCCCGGAACGAGGCGTTCTCCCGCAGCGGCGGGTACGCCACCTTCGACGTCGCCACCCCTTCGGCTGACTCGCTCGAGAGCCAGTACGGCATGCCGTCCGCGGTCCGCACGCGGTCCATGACGCTGGAAGACGTGGTCACCCGGACGGGGATCCTGTTCGCGGTGCTGCTGGCGACGGCGGTTCCGCTGTTCTTCGCGATGGCCACCGGCGCGATCAGCATGGGCCTCGGGATGCTGCTCACCATCGGTGGCGCGATCCTCGGGTTCGTCCTCGCCATGGTGGTGTCCTTCTCCAAGACCGTCCGGCCGCCGCTCATGCTCGCCTACGCGGCGCTCGAGGGTCTCTTCGTCGGTGGCATCAGTGCGTTCTACGCCCAGGCCTTCGCCGGGAACGCGACGTTCGGCGGGTCGCTGATACCCCAGGCGGTCCTCGGCACGTTCGCCGCCTTCACCGCAATGCTGGTGGCCTACCGCACCGGTCTGATCCGCGCGACCGGCCGCTTCAGAAGATCCTTATCGATCGCGACCCTCGGCTACCTCTCCGTCGGTCTAGCGAACTTCGTCTCGTCGCGCTCAATTTCAACTGCCCCTCCTTTCTTCGACTCCGGCATCCTGGGCGTCGGCCTCGCGCTGGTCGGCGTCACCCTGGCCTCGCTGTTCCTGGTCCTCGACTTCGACTTCGTCGAGCAGGGCATCCGCAACCAGCTGCCGGAGAAGTACGCGTGGTCAGCTGCGTTCGGCCTCACCGTCACGCTGGTCTGGCTGTACCTGGAGATCCTGCGACTGCTCGCGATCCTGCGCGGGAGCAACTGACCTCCACCCCGTAGCTCCGACCCGACCCGTGCTGCCCACCCCGCGCTCGACCTCTGAGGAGGTCGAGCAGGAGGCGGCACGGGTCGTCTCGCGTCTGGGCAGCCTGTCGCCGACCAAGGTCCCCGTCGACGTGGTCGCAGCGTCCGCCCAGCGCCTGGCCGACCTGGCCCGCGCGGCCGAGGGCCTGCCACCCCTACCCGTCCCCGACCTGCGTCCCCACGGCTGGGGGGCCTTCGTGCGGGTGCTGGTCAACGACATCCTGGCCGCCGGCGCGAGTGAGCAGCAGCTCGTGTCCACCCGCGACGAGCTCGTCTCCCTGCGCCGGTCGCTGCCCTGACGACGAGGTGGACGTCCGTCGCGAACCACGCATACCGGCTGTCGCGCAGGCACGGTCTGACCCACGCGCTGGTCGCGAACTCCGCCAAGATTCTGCGCTCTGCTCGCGCTGTGGGGCTCACCCGCGCGAACTTCGCCTTGATTCTGCGCTCTGCTCGCGCTGTGGGGCTCACCCGCGCGAACTTCGCCTTGATCCTGCGCTCTGTTCGCGCTGTGGGGCTCGCCCGCGCGAACTTCGCCTTGATTCTGCGCTCTGCTCGCGCTGTGGGGCTCACCCGCGCGAACTTCGCCTTGATTCTGCGCTCTGCTTTCGCTGTGGGGCTCGCCCGCGCGAACTTCGCCTTGATTCACGGTGTCGTGCCGTGACGCCGCGCCGAGGCAGGGTCCGTCCGAGGCCCAGCCGTGGCCGTGGCCGTGTTCACGGTGCAGGAGGCGTCGATCTGCGAACTACGCCGTGATTCCTGGCGCTGGTCGCGCTCTCGGCCCGTTCGGCGCGAACACGACCTTGATTCTTTCGACTGTTCGCGGCGACCGCGACCGCCGGGCCGACCTCGCGCGGCGACCGCCGGGCCCATCTTGGGCCGACCTCGCGCGGCGACCGCCGGGCCCGCCGCGGGCCGACCCCACGCGGCAACCGCGGGGCCGACCCCACGCGGCAACCGCCGGGCCGACCTCGCGCGGCGACCGCCGGGCCGACCCCGGGCCGCGACTTCAGGGCCGCCCCCGGGCCGACCCCGGCCCAAGCGCCGCCCTCAGCTCAAGCGCTCGTACACCACGGCCATCCCCTGTCCGCCGCCCACGCACATCGTCTCCAGGCCGTACTGCCCGTCCCGCACCCGCAGCGCGTTGAGCAGCGTCGTCGTGATCCGCGCGCCGGTCGCCCCGAAGGGATGCCCGTAGGCGATGGCACCGCCGTGCACGTTCAGCCGGTCCAGGTCGATCGTGAGGTCGTCGGCGCTGGCCAGCACCTGCGACGCGAAGGCCTCGTTGATCTCGACCAGGTCCATGTCGGCCATCGTCATGCCCGCCCGCTCGAGCGCCTGCCGCGACGCCTCGACCGGACCCAGCCCCATGATCTCCGGGCTCAGCGCCGACACCCCGGTGGAGACGACGCGTGCCAGCGGCGTCAGACCGTGCGCGGCGGCGAAGTCCGACGACACCACGACCAGCGCGGCGGCGCCGTCGTTGAGGGGGCAGCAGTTGCCCGCCGTCACGGTGCCGCCCTCGCGGAACACCGGGTTCAGGGTCTGCACCTTCTCCAGCGTGACGCCCGCGCGGGGGCCGTCGTCCCGGGTCACCACGGTGCCCGACGGGGTGGTGACCGGGGTGATCTCCGCGTCGACGTACCCGGCGGCGATGGCGGCCTCGGCGCGGTTCTGCGACGTCACGCCCCACTCGTCCTGCCGCTGCCGGGAGATGCCGCGGGTGGTGGCGACGTTCTCCGCGGTCTGGCCCATGGCGATGTAGATGTCCGGCAGCTCGCCGTCCTCGCGCGGATCGCGCCAGGGCGCGTTGAGCCGGGCGCTCTCGCTGGTGCGGCGGCGAGCCCCCTCGAAGACCGGGTTCATGGCCGACTCGCCGAACAGGTCGGAGCCCTTGGCGGTCTGGTACCGCGAGACGCACTCCACCCCGGCCGAGACGAACGCGTGGCCCTCGCCGGCCTTGATGGCGTGGAAGGCCATCCGGGTCGTCTGCACGCTGGAGGCGCAGAACCGGTTGACCGTGGTGCCCGGCAGGGCGTCGTGACCGAGCAGCACGGCAACGACCCGCGCCAGGTTGGTGCCCTGCTCGTGGCTCGGCTCGGCGCAGCCGAGGATCAGGTCGTCCAGCTCGCCGACGTCCAGGCCGGGCACCTGCGCGAGCGCGGCGGCGACGACGGTGGCGGCCAGGTCGTCGGGGCGGACGTCGACCAGCGAGCCCTTCCCGGCGCGGCCGATGGGGGAGCGGGTGGCGGCAACGACGACGGCGTCGGTCATGCGGAAGACTCTAGGCGCTGCGGGTTACCCGCCGGTAACCCGCGGTCGTGGGACGGGGTGCTCGCGCCGCTCCGGGCCGTCGTAGGCGCCGTCGGCGGTGGGTCTTCGCTGGTCACCGAGCCCGTACAGGTCCAGCAGCTCCAGCACCACCGGCACGACGTGGGCCATGCTGCGGCGGTATCCCTCCGCAGAGGGGTGGAACCGGTCCTCGCTGAAGAGCGTGCTGCTGTCGCGCTGGAAGTCCGCCAGGGTGAGGCCGCGCAGGTCGACGGGGTAGCCGCCCGCGGCCAGGACCGCCGCCGTCTGGGCCACGGCGAGCTGGCGCGACCAGCGACCGCCGAGCGCGCGCAGCGGCTGCTGGACCGACACCAGCGTGCTGAGGTCCGGGACCGTGCCCACGACGACCAGCGCCCCCTGCTCGACCAGCCGCGACACCGCCTCCTGGAGGTGGCGGGCGGCCACGCCCACCGGCACCCGGTGCGTGACGTCGTTGCCGCCGATGATGACGAGCACCACGTGGGGCGTGAGGCCGTCGGACTCGACCCGGTCCACGAACCCGCCGAGCTCGGCCGAGACGGCCCCCACGCGCGCCATCGTCAGGAGGTCCACGACGCGGCCCGTGTGCTGGGCCAGCCCGGTGGCCAGCAGCGCCCCCGGCGTCGCGGCGGGGTCGTCGGCGCCGAGACCGGCGGCCGCGGAGTCCCCGAGCACGACGAGGCTGAGCGCGCGGTCGCCCACCCGGCCGGCCGGACCGTCGCCGGCGGTACGACCGAAGGCGTCGTACCGGCCGTCCACCTCGAGCACGGTGCGCATCCGGCGTTCGATCCAGCGTCGGGCCAGGCGGGCCTCGGCGAACAGCACGCCGGCGCCCGTGACGCCGAGCAGCGTCAGGCCCCCGCCGCCCAGGGCGACGGTCCGGGAGATCCGGCGGATGCCGGTCCGGTCGGGCAGGAGCGTCATGCCTGGACGGATCGGCACCCGAACGGCTGCAGTCAAGTCCTCCGTCGTGATTCACCCCCCGGCGCCTCTGGCAGATCCTACCGAGGTGCCTGCGGGGACGGCCTGCCGCGGCGGTCTGCGACGATTGACCCCGTGCGCTATGCCGAGTCGATCGTGGACCTCGTCGGTGGAACCCCCCTCGTCCGGCTCTCGCGGGTGACCCGCGGGCTCTGGCCGGGAGCGGAGGAGGGTCGCGGGCCCACGGTGCTCGCCAAGGTGGAGTACCTCAACCCCGGCGGCAGCGTGAAGGACCGGATCGCCCTCAAGATGGTCCTCGAGGCGGAGAAGAGCGGGGCCCTGCAGCCCGGCGGCACCATCGTCGAGCCGACCAGCGGCAACACCGGCGTCGGGCTCGCGCTCGTCGCCCAGCAGCGCGGCTACTCCTGCGTGTTCGTCTGCCCGGACAAGGTGAGCGAGGACAAGCGCAACGTGCTGCGCGCGTACGGCGCCGAGGTCGTGGTCTGCCCGACCGCCGTGGAGCCGTCGCACCCCGACAGCTACTACACCGTCTCCGACCGGCTGGCCCGGGAGCGGCCGGGCGGCTGGAAGCCCGACCAGTACTCCAACCCGGCCGGCCCCGCCTCGCACTACGAGACGACCGGTCCCGAGATCTGGGACGACACCGACGGGCGCGTCACGCACTTCGTCGCGGGCGTCGGCACCGGCGGCACCATCACCGGGGTGGGCCGCTACCTCAAGGAGGTGTCGGCGGACCGCGAGGGCGGTGGCGTCCAGGTGGTCGGCGTCGACCCCGAGGGCAGCGTGTACTCCGGCGGCACCGGTCGGCCGTACCTGGTCGAGGGCGTGGGCGAGGACTTCTGGCCCAGCGCCTACGACCCCGCGATCCCGGACGAGATCGTCGCGGTGAGCGACGGCGACTCCTTCCACCTCACGCGACGGCTGGCGCGGGAGGAGGGGCTGCTGGTCGGTGGCTCGTGCGGGATGGCCGCCGTCGGTGCCCTCCGCGTCGCGCAGCGGCTCGCCGAGCAGGGCCGGGACGACGCCGTCGTGGTGGTCCTGCTGCCGGACGGTGGCCGCGGCTACCTGTCGAAGATCTTCGACGACCGGTGGATGGCGTCCTACGGGTTCCTGGCGCCGACCGGTGGGCGCACGGCGGCCGACGTGCTGCGCGCCAAGACCGGCAACCTGCCGGCGCTGGTCCACACCCACCCGAACGAAACCATCCGCGACGCCATCGGCATCCTGCGTGAGTACGGCGTCTCCCAGATGCCCGTGGTCAAGGCCGAGCCGCCGGTGACCTCCGGCGAGGTCGCGGGCGCGGTGACGGAGGAGCACCTGCTGGAGCGCGTGTTCGCCGGCAAGGCGTCGCTCGCGGACCCGGTCGAGAAGCACATGGACGCCGCCCTGCCGCTCATGGGGGCCGGGGAGTCGGTCGAGGCCGTGCGGGAGTCCCTGACGTTGTCGGACGCCGTGCTCGTGGTGGAGGACGGCAAGCCGGTCGGGGTGCTCACCCGGCTCGACCTGCTCGGCTTCCTCGCCCAGTGACCGCCGAAGGACACCACGCAGGGGCCGACGAGCGGGCCGGGGCGCTGCTGCTCCGGCCGTCGAGCCGGGGGGAGCCGTCCCGTGCCGGGGCCGCGCGCACGTCGGGCCTGCTGGGCGGCCGGCACCGCGACCTGGTCGCCGGCACCAGCGCCCTGCACGCGGACCTGCACAACCACACGAACCTGTCCGACGGCGCCGGCAACGCCGACGACGCCTTCGCCTGCATGCGGTCGGCGGGTCTCGACGCCGCCGCGCTCACCGACCACGCGGGCTTCACCGACCTCGACGCGCTCGAGCGGGTCCGCGAGGTGGTCCCCTGGGCCGGCATGCCCGTCAAGATCATCGAGGACCGGGACTTCGTGCGTGCCACCCAGCTCGCCGAGGCCGCCGACGACCCCGGGCGGTTCACGGCGATCCGCGGGTTCGAGTGGACGACCCCGCACCTGGGCCACGTGAACGTGTGGTTCTCCCGCGACTGGACGCCGGTGGACGACCGCACCGGCATCCAGGGCCTGCACGAGTGGCTGAGCGGGGACGCCCCCGGCGCCGACACGCTGTTCGGGCTCAACCACCCCGGCCGGGAGCCGCTGCGCTTCGACGGGTTCGCCCACGATCCGCGCCTCACCGACCGGCTGGTGAGCATGGAGATGTTCAACCGCGCCGAGGACTACCTGTTCGAGGGGCACCGGCTCGGCCTGGGCAGCCCCCTGCTGGAGTGCCTGGCCGCCGGGTGGCGACCGGGGCTGCTCGGGGTGTCCGACGAGCACGGCCGCCGCTGGGGCTTCGAGCCCGGGCTGGGCCGGGGTGGCCTGTGGGTGCGGGAGTGGACGCGCGCCGGGGTGCACGAGGCCCTGCGGGCGCGGCGGTTCTACGCCACGCGGGAGCCGGGCCTGCGGCTGGACGTGGTGGTCTCCGCCGGGTCCTCCGACGACGGCCCGGCCGGACCGTCGGCGCGGCTGGGCAGCACCCTGGCGGTGCCGACGGGGACGGCGACGGTGGAGGTCGACGTCGACGTGGACGCCGGTCCCGCCTCGCTCGGGCGTCACCTCGAGGTCCAGGTCCTGACCACGGGGATCAGTGTCCCCACGGTCCTCGCCGTGCAGCGGGTGCGCTCCGGCACGCCGGCGACGCTGCGGGTCGACCTGCAGGGCCGCTGGGACGCCGAGGAGGTGCCGTGGCTCGTCGTCCGCGTCGCCGACCCGGGCGCCCACAACCTGCAGCCCGGACCGGACGGGCACCCCTGCAACAACCGGGCGCTGGCCTACGCGAGCCCGGTGTACCTGGTACCCGGCGGTGGCTGAGCCGCCCGTCACGACGGCCCGTCAGACGCCACCCGCAGGCCACGCCGGCCGGGGCTGGACGCTGCTCCTGCTGGGCATCTCGATGTTCGTGGTCAACGCGGGCGTCTCGCGGCTGGTGCTGAGCAACGGGATCGAGGCCGTCCCCCTGGCGTCGGTACGCATCGCGGGGACCGCGGTCGTGCTGGGGGCGGTCATGGTGCTCACCGGCCGCGGTCGGCTGCTCCGGGTGACGTGGCGCGAGCTCCCGCTGCTGGCCGTGTACGGGGTCGCGGGCGTCGGGCTGGTGCAGGTGAGCTACTTCGTCGCCATCGAGCGGCTCCCGATCGGGCTGGCCCTGCTGCTGGAGTACCTCGCCCCGCTGCTGGTGGCCCTGGTCGCCCGGTTCGTGCTGCGTGAGCGGGTGAGCGCGCTGCTGTGGCCGGCCCTCGGGCTCACGCTCGGCGGGCTCGCGCTGGCGCTCCAGCTGACCGGGGGAGGCTCCGGGCTGGACCCGGTGGGGGTGGCGGCCGGGCTCGTCGCCGCCGCGTCGTTCGCGACGTACTTCCTGCTGGGTGAGCGGATCATCCGCCACCGCGACCCGCTGTCGACGACGTTCTGGGGCTTCGCGGTCCCGGCGGTGCTCGCGACCGCGCTCTCGCCCTGGTGGGGCACGCTCGCCTCCGCCTCCACCGGGACGGTCGACCTCCCGGAGGCGATCGGCGGTGCCACCGTGCCGCTGCTGGTGCTGGTGGCGTGGGTCGTCCTGCTGGGCACGCTCGGGCCCTTCGCGGCCGAGACCGCGGCCCTGCGGTGGATCCCGGCGACGACGGTCACCGTGGTCGCCACCCTGGAGCCGGTCGGTGCGGCGGTCCTGGCGTGGTGGTGGTTCGGCGAGTCGCTGACCACGTGGCAGGTCGTCGGGTTCGCGCTCGTGCTCAGCGGGGTCACGCTGGCACTCGTCGCCCGCCGGGCCGCGGTGGCGACCGAGCCGGCCGGCGCGGTCCGGTCAGCCGAGCCGGCCCTTCCGCCCGCCGTGACCTGAGCCGGGCCCGTGGTCGCGCCCGGCGCCGGACCGGGAGATGATCACATCGGCCCGGGGAGCCCGGTCCGGACCGGAGGAGCCGCATGACCCCCACCGACGCCTCGTCGACGTCCCGCGCCGGTACGCCTGGCGGCGCCCGACATGACGCTACGAACAACCCCACGCACGACGGCACCGACGACGCCACCGGCAGCCTGCGAGGGCTGCGCGGGTTCAACCTGGGCGCGGCCGCGCTGCACGCCGCCCAGGCCGTGGCCGTGCTGGTGCTGGCCAACGACTTCGCCCTGCCGGTCACCGCCGGCTACCTGAACGGCCCGCCCGGCTCCGGCCGCTACGAGCAGGTGACGCTGTTCGACTCGCCGATCGGGCTGGGGGTCGCCCTGTTCCTCGTGCTGTCGGCGTTCTTCCACCTGCTGGTCGCCTCGCCGTGGGGCTACCCGCGCTACCTGCGCGGCCTGCGCGAGCACCACAACTACTTCCGGTGGGTCGAGTACGCCCTGTCCAGCTCGGTGATGATCGTGCTCATCGCGCAGATCACCGGGATCGCCGACGCGGCCGCCCTGATGGGGCTGTTCGCCGTGAACGCGGCCATGATCCTCTTCGGCTGGCTGCAGGAGCGGTACGAGCAGCCCGGCAGCGGGCGCTGGCTGCCCTTCGTCTTCGGCAGCATGGCCGGCGCCGTCCCGTGGCTGGCGATCCTGCTCTACGTGGTGGCACCGGGCTCGCAGACCGACGCCGCCCCGCCCGCGTTCGTGTACGGGATCATCGTGTCGCTGTTCCTGTTCTTCAACGTGTTCGGGCTCAACCAGGCCCTGCAGTACGCCCGCGTCGGTCCCTGGCGGCGCTACGCCTTCGGGGAGCGGGCGTACATCGTGCTCAGCCTGGTGGCCAAGTCGCTGCTGGCGTGGCAGGTGTTCGGCGGCACCCTGGCCGGGTGAGCCGGACCCTGCCCAGCCGCGCCGGCACTGCCGCTCAGCCCTCCGGGAGGGTGGCGCGGGCCGCGGTCTGCCCGTGGGCGGCGAGGTCGTAGCCCACCTGGCAGAAGCCGTGGTTGCAGTAGCCGCCCGGGTTCTTGTGCAGGTACTGCTGGTGGTAGCTCTCCGCGTAGTAGAACGGGCCGGCCTCGGCCGCAGGCCGGATCTCGGTGGCGATCTGGCCGTACCCGTTGCCGATCAGCGCCTTCTGGTAGCGCTCGCGTGAGCTGCGGGCGGCCTCGAGCTGCTCGTCGGTCGTGGTGAAGATCGCAGAGCGGTACTGCGTGCCGACGTCGTTGCCCTGCCGGTTCGGCGTGGTGGGGTCGTGGTTCTCCCAGAACTCCTTGAACAGCCGGTCCAGGCTGACCACGGCCGGGTCGTAGACGACCATCGCGGTCTCGGTGTGCCCGGTACGCGCGGTGCAGGTCTCCTCGTACGTCGGGTTGGGGGTGTGGCCTCCCATGTAGCCGACGGCGGTGGTGTGCACGCCGTCCAGGCGCCAGAAGATGCGCTCTGCGCCCCAGAAGCAGCCCATCGCCACGTACAGCACCTCGTGGCCCTCGGGCCAGGGCCCGACGAGCGGGGCGCCGGTGACGGCGTGGCGGGCCGGCACGTGCACCGGGATGTCTCGACCGGGCAGCGCCTCGTCGGCGGTGACCAGGGTGGTTGTGCGGGTTCCGAACAGCATGGGTCCTCCTCGTGGGTCACCGGTGCCAACAGGACCTGACGCGGGTTCGTTCCCGCAGCGCCCGCGGCCCCCGTTCCCGGGGACCGTGTGCTGGGATGACGGGATGGTGGGGGTGGTGGGCCGGGCGGGGACGCTGCGGACGGCGCGCGGGGCGACCGCGACGGCCCTGCTGGCCGTCGCCGCGGTGGCCTGCCTGGTGGCGGTCCTCGCGGCCGCTTCGCTCGGACCGGTGAGCGTGTCCGCGGACAGCCCCGCCGACCGGCTCGTGCTCGCCGGGCGCGACGCCGACGTGCTGCCCGGGCAGGAGGAGGTGGCCGCCGTCCGGGACGACCCACCGCAGCCGGAGCCCGAGGGAGGCATCCCGCCGGAGGTCGTCATCTCCCTCGCCGCCGCGATCGTCGCGGGCGGCCTGCTGGTGCGCTCGCTGCTGCTCGCCCGGCCCGACCCGGCACCTGAGGACGACGACGAGGACGGCACCGACGACGACACGGCCGACCCCGGCGCCGACGGGCTGGAGGACGTGGCCGCCGCCGCGCGTCGGGCGCTGGCCCGGCTGGACGCCGCGGACCCCGCCCGGTCCAGCGAGGCGGTGCTCGCCAGCTGGGTGCTCCTGGAGGAGGCCGGCGGCAGGCTGGGTCGCGGCCGCGCCCACACCGACACGCCCAGCGACTTCGCCGGCCGGCTGCTCTCCGCGGTGCCCGACCTGGATGCCACGGCCCTGGCGGACCTGCGACGGACCTACTCCCGCGTCCGGTTCGGGAGGGTCGGGGCCGGACCGGACGACGTGCGCCGGTGCCGGCAGTCGTTGCAGGAGCTGCTGGCGGTCCTCGAGCCCGGGACAGCGGTCGGCGTGGTCGGCTCCGACGACGCGACGGTGCGGCCGTGACGCGCGGCGGTGGGACCGTGCCGCGAGGAGCGTCCGGTGGCGGTGCGGCCGTGACGCCTGGGGCGTCGGGGGGTGGTGCGCTGACCGCGATGCGCCCCGGTGCTACGC
This sequence comes from uncultured Actinomycetota bacterium, assembly GCA_963759255.1. Taxonomy (GTDB): domain Bacteria; phylum Actinomycetota; class Actinomycetes; order Actinomycetales; family JBBAYJ01; genus Aquipuribacter. The sequence continues at coordinate 1,697,889 of CAVWYQ010000002.1, read as the reverse complement.
GACTCGTCTGGGGCGTCGCTGCCGGTGCGCTGACCGCCGGCTTCGGCTGGTTCGTCGGCGTGGGGGCCGGACGCACCGCCGTGGGCGTCGTCGCCGTGGTGCTTCTCGCGCTGCTGCTGCGGACCTCGGAGCCGCTGGAGACCCGCTGGCCCGACCTGGCGCGCCCTCGAACCAGGCCTGGGCGTCACGTGGTCTCGGGGGTGCAGCGGTCGTTGGAGGCGGCGCGGACCGACCGGGACGACCGCCGCAGCGTGGCCGCCCGGCTCGACGCCCTCGAGGCCGGCGGACCGGATCCCCGTATCGACGCCGCGCGGACTGCCGTCGGCCTGCCCGACCCGAGCACGAGGAGACCCCGATGACCGACACGAGCGGCAGCCCGACCGGTGCGCCGACCAGCACCGAGGCCGGCACCGCGTCGACCGGGGACCGTCCGGACGGAGCAGCACCCGAGGCAGTCACGCCGCTGCCGGTCGAGGAGGTCGCCGCCCTGGCCACGGCCGTCCTGACGGCCGTCGGTGGCGCCGTGGTCGGCATGACCGGCACCCTCCGGCTCGCGCTCGCCGCGGTGCTGGCCGGCGGGCACGTGCTGGTGGAGGACGTCCCCGGCCTCGGCAAGACCCTCGCTGCCCGGAGCCTGGCCGCGGCCCTCGGCCTGGGGTTCACCCGGCTGCAGTGCACGCCGGACCTGCTGCCCTCAGACGTCACCGGCTCCTTCGTCTTCGACCCCACCACGACCGCGTTCGTGTTCCGCCCCGGTCCCGTGTTCACCGGGCTGCTGCTGGCCGACGAGGTCAACCGCACCCCGCCCAAGACGCAGGCCGCGCTGCTGGAGGCCATGCAGGAGGGGCAGGTCACCGTCGAGGGCCGCACCACCCGGCTGCCCGTGCCGTTCCACGTCCTCGCCACCGCCAACCCCGTCGAGTACGAGGGCACCTACCCGCTGCCCGAGGCGCAGCTCGACCGGTTCCTGGTCCGGGTCGCGGTCGGCTACCCCGACCCCGCGCAGGAGGCCCAGGTCCTGACCCGACGGGTCGCCCGCCGGAGCGAGGTCGCCGAGGTGGGCGCGGTGGTCGACGCGGCCACGCTGCGCCGGATGCAGGCCGGGGTCGAGCAGGTCGACGTCGACCCCGACGTGGTCGCCTACTGCGTCGCGCTCGCTGCGGCCACCCGGACGCACTCGGCGGTCGAGGTGGGCGCCTCGCCCCGCGGGAGCCTGGCCCTGCTGCTCGTGGCCCGGGCGCTGGCCGTGCTGGACGGCCGCACCGTGGTGCTGCCCGAGGACGTCAAGGCGGTCGCCCCGGCGGTGCTCGCGCACCGGCTCAGCCTCGGCGTGCAGACCTGGAACGGGTCGGTCACCGCCGAGAGCGTGGTGGTCGACGTGCTGCGCACCACGCCGACGCCGACCACGCTGCCCACCGGACGCTGAGGGCGTCCATGGCGCGCAGTCGGGGGCCGGTGGTGCCGGTGGCCGCGCCGTGGCCGTGGCAGCCGACGGCGGCGTTCCGGAGGGCGCTCGGGCTGGGGGTCGGTGGGCTCGTGGCGGGGGTCGCGCTCGGGTCGCCCGACGTCGCGGTCCTCGCGGTCCCCCTCGCGCTGTCGTGCGTGCTGGCGTCCAGGGCGCTGCCGTCGCTCGCCGGGGCGCCCGTGCTGGTCCACGCAGCACCGACCGCATCGGTCGGGGAGCCGTTCCCCGTCGTGCTGCAGCTGACGGGCGCCGCGGCCTCGGCCGGTGCGGACATCCTGGTCGTGCGGGCGCCCCGCGCCACGGTCGCCGTCCGGCCGGCCCCGGCGCGACGCGGGTTCTCCACCGCGGTGACGGCCACGACGTGGGGGCGGCGGACCGTGGCCCGACCGGACGCCCTGTGCGTCGCCCAGGACGGCATGCTCGCCGTGGGTCCGCTGGAGGGCCGGGTGCGTGACGTCCTGGTCGTCCCGGCCGTCGAGCCGGCCGTCGCGGGTCCGCTGCCGCCGAACGCCACCTCGGTGGTCGGCCGGCACCGCACCCGTCGCGCGGGCGAAGGCCCCGACCTGCACGCCGTCGAACCGTTCCGGCCCGGCGACCGGCTCCGGCACGTCGACTGGCGCGCCACCGCCCGTCGGGGCCAGGGGCAGGGGCCCCTGCAGATCCACGTCCGCCGGGCGACCGTGGAGGCGGAGGGGCTGCTGGTCCTGCTGCTGGACACCCGCGGCGACCTGGACGTCGACGTCGCGACCTGGTCCACCCCGCGCGAGGTCGACGGTGGTGCGCTCGGTCCGGGGAGCAGCCTCGACCTGACCGTCGCCACCGCGGTCGCCCTGGCGGCTGCGCACCTGGGCGCCGGCGACCGGGTCGGGACGGTCGACCTCACCGTGCCCACCGCGGCGGTCCGGCCGGGCGCCGGTCGACGGCACCTGCAGCGGCTGCGGACGGCGCTGGCCGCCACCACGGCCACGGGCACCCCGACCGGGCGTCGCGACCCTGGGGGGCGGGGTGTGCCGAACGGTGGCAGCGGCTCGAGCGGCCGCCTGGCGATGAGCGGGGACAGCGGGTCGACCGCGCGCGTGGAGCTGCCGCGGCGGCTGCTCGCCCAGGTCCCCGCACGGGCGCTCGCCGTGGTGCTGTCCCCGTTCCTCGACGACCGGACCAGCGACCTCGCGCTCGCCCTGCACCACCACGGCCGGACCGTGGTGGCCGTCGACTGCCTGCCCCGCGACCTCGTCCCCGACCCCGGGTCGCCCGTGGGGCGCGAGGCCCTGGGTCTCGTCGAGCTGGAGCGCGAGCGGCGCCTGGACCGCCTGCGCGCCGCCGGGATCGCTGTGCTGCCTGCGGGCGACGACCTCGGGCGGGCCACGCGTGCCCTGGTGCGCGCCCGGGAACGGGCCCGCCGGTGAGCGCGCAGAGACAGGCGTTCCCGACCGGCAGGCCGGAGTCGGGCAGGCGACCGGTCGCCGACCTGCCGGACGGCCTTGGACCGACCGTGTCGTCCCTGCTGCCCCGCGTGGCCATGGTCGCGGGGGCGGGGCTGGGCGTCCTGGCGCAGGCCGCCGGCCGGGACCTGCCTACGGCCGTGTGGGTGGTCGTGGTCCTGGCCCTGCTGGGCGCCTGGAGGCCGTCGTTGCCGGCCGCGTGGCTGACGGTCGCCGGGCTCGGCGTCCTCGCGGTGCTCGGCGGTGGCGGGGTGGACGCCCGCGACGCCCTCACCGTGCTCGCGGTCCACGTCGTCCACCTCGGCGCGGCCCTGGCCTCGGTGCTCCCCGCAGGCAGCCGGGTCGAGCTCGACGCCCTTCGGCCCACGTGGCGGCGCTTCCTGCTGGTGCAGGGGCTCAGCCAGGTGGTGGTGGCGCTTGCGGTGGTTCTCCCGGCGGTCCTCGCCGCGGTGCGACCTTGACGGTTCGGACATCACCTGGGGTCGTCGGGCCGATGACCGTGCGCCGCCACGACGGGAGCTGGGCTCAGCTGCGACGGGGACTTCGCGGTAGAGGTCTACCCGGAGTCACGGTCGGAATCTCAACCATCCCCCGGGTGTTGACGGCCTCACTCGGCGGCGCACGGTCGTGCTGCCGTGGCGGCGCGGAAGGCTGCTGCTGAGCGGTGGACGGCCACGACGCACGTGGAGCAGCTGTCTGACGGCACCCACCGTCTGGAGGTCTTCACCCAGCCGACGTTCCGCCGGGGGGCTGACGGGTGGGAGTCGCTCCACGGCCGCATCGAGCAGCGTCGAGGGAAGCCGTTCGCGCCTGGCTCGTCCCGGCCACTGACGTTCGGCTCCACCGCCGGAGATGTCGTCACCATGGACCTGGGATCGGGTCCCGTGACGCTCAGCACGCCCGGTCTCGACGTCACTCGGCCAAGCATCGATGGCTCGAGCGTGCTGTACAAGGATGTCGCCGCGGACACCGACCTGCGCTTCACAGTCATGCCGGACGGTTTCCGGGAGGAGTACCTCCTCACCAGCGCCGACGCACCGATGTCGTACACGACAACGATCGCCGACCCGGAGCACCGGCTCGGGGAGCCGGTCCGGCAGGACGACGGCGGGTATGTCTTCTCGACCGTCTTCCCTGACGGACTGCAGATGCGGATCGCGGGGGCGTATGCCTATGAAGAATTAGTCGGTCCCACTTCGGCTGACTCGTCTGCAGCGACGTTGCAGGTGACTGTGACCCCCCAGGGGTATGACGTCACAAAGGGTCTGGACGCCGAATGGGCGAGTCAGGCCACCTTCCCCGTGGTCTTGGACCCCACCGTCGTCTGGCAGCCCGACTTGGGCCGTGGATACGCCGCCGACGGATGGGCGCCTTGGTGCAACACCATCTTCTCCAACCCCGAGGCCCCGTTCTACAACAACGACGCGACCTTGAGGTCGGGCGTCACTTCTAGCGGGTCTGGTGGCTGGTCCGCTGCAGGTACACGTGCCTTCTTGGCCATCGAGGTGTCGCTACCACCAGGCACCCGCATCCTCGACGCACAGCTGGACCTGGCCTGGTACGCCGATGCACCGGGGCGCGGACCGTTCTCGCGGTACGAGATCCTGGAGTACCTTGAACAGCGCGATACGGTGCAGAATGGGTGCCGGTTGACCAAGGGTGCCTCCGCGCGAACAGGCAGCATCAGCACAGCAATCGACGCGAACTGGAACATTAGCGCCCTCGTTCAAAAATGGGTGAACACCCCAGCCTCCAACAACGGTCTCATCATCGCCCCGGCAGATATCTCTTCTCACACGAGCGAGGACCGGTGGTCCTCCAGCCGAGGGCCGCGGCTACCCGCGCTGATCATCCAGTACGCGGACCCTCAGCTCCCGTTCGTGGACCTGGCGAATGACCAGATCACGGGCACGCCGTCGGCGTGCACCACGGCGGACCCGTCCATGTATCGGGCGGACCCGGTGAACACGCAGACCGGGCGACTGGTCGAGGCGATCGTCGACATCGACCTGCAGAGCGAGGCTCTTCCGCTGCAGCTGCGCCGCTCGTACGACTCCAGTTCCACCCAGGCGGGCGCACTGGGATGGACCCACGGCCTGGAGACTCGGCTGACGTACGACGCCGGTACGGGGTACGCGGTGGTCGACACGGGCGCCGGCAACAAGATCGGCTTCGCCCGCCAGCCCGACGGCTCGTTCCTGCCCGACGTAGGTGTTACCGCGGAACTGGCCAGCACCAGCGACGGCTACGTGCTGTCCATGCCCTGCAGCGGCGCAAGCTTCCGCTTCGGCAGCACCGGCCTGCTGCAGAGCATCACGGGCAATGATTCAGGGTTCCAGCTCACCGCCGCACACAACAGCGCCGGCGAGCTCAGCACCGTGACCGACAGCGACGGGAAGTCCCTCACCTTCACGCACGTCGCGGGTCGGGTCGACCGCGTCACTCTGCAGGACGGCCGGTTCGTCCAGTACGGGTACACCGGCGGCCGCCTCACCAGCGTGCGCGCACTCGACGGCGTGACCGCGACCTACCGGTACGACGCCGCGGGCAACCTCGACCAGATGAGCACCGCCGACCGGACGGTCACCAACGTGTTCGACCAGGCCACCGGTCGCCTGCTGTCCCAAAAGGACGGCGAGGGGAACACCACGACCTTCGCATGGGACCCGGCGACGTCGACCGCGAGGACCACGTACCCCGGTGGCGGCGTGGCCACCGACGTCTACTCGGGTGATTTCTTGATCCGCACCACTGACCGCAGCGGGGCGATGGTCCAGTTCACCTACAACGGAGACGGGCGAGTCGCCACCGTCACCGACCCCATGGCTCGGGTCACGACGATGTCCTACGACCCCGTCACCGGGCTGCTCGCGGAGCGCATCGGCCCCGGACCGCAGCACTACCGGGAGGCGTGGACCTACGACGCCGAAGGTCACGTCCTCACGTCCACCGACCGCGACGGCAAGGTCACCACCCACACCTACGACGCCGCGGGCCGCATGGACTCCGTCCGCGACCCGCTCGGCCGCACGGCCACCTACACCTATGACGCGCAGGGTCGCGTGCTGAGCATCACCGACCCGCGGGCCGAGGCGCCCGGCGCCAACCCGGCACAGTTCCGCACGACCTTCACCTACGACGTGAACGGCTACCCACGGACCACGACCGACCCGCTCGGACGCGTCAGCACCACCACCCACGACGCCCAGGGCCGACTGGTCTCGGTGACCGACGCCGAAGGGGGCACTGCCTCCTTTGCCTACACCGCCCTGGGGCAGCCGCTCACCGCGACCGACCCGCGGGGCAACGTCCCCGGCGCCGTCGCGGCACACCACACCACCACCAACACCTACAACGTTCACGGTGAGGTCGAGACCACCACGGACGCGGCCGGAGGGACCACCCGGTATACCTACGACCGCGCCGGGCGCATCACCGCCGTCACCAACCCCCTCCAGCGCACAACGACGTACGCCTACGACGCAGACGGCAACGTCACGAAGGTGACCGACGCCACCGGTGCGGTCACGACCTACACCTACAGCGCTGGCGGCCGCCTCACCAGCATGACCACCCCCCGTGGCAACGCCCTGCCCGCGACGGAGCGCGCCCCGCACACCTGGACGTACACCTACGACGCCATCGGCAACCAGACCAAGGTGTCCAACCCGCTCACGGGTCCGGTCGTCAAGACGTACGACGCCTACGGGCGCCTCGTGAGCACCAGCACGCCGTACCAGTCCAGCAGCAACGGCTATGACGAGGTGTACGAGTCCTTCACGACCCGCACGTCCTACGACGGCCGCGGGAACGTGGTGTCCGAGACCGACCAGTACGGCGCGGTCACCACCTACACCTACGACGACGCCGGACAGCTCATCGCCTCGACGTCCCCGCGGGGGAACGTGACCGGCGCCGACGCCGCAGCCCACACCACCCGCTACGAGTACGACCTCGCAGGTCTCAGGACGGCGGTCATCGACCCACTGGGCAACAAGACGACGTCCACATACGACGCCGCCGGGCAGCTCGTCGCCACCACCGACCCGCGGGGCAACGTCACCGGGTCGACTCCGGCCACGTACACCACCACGTATGGGTATGACCGTGCTGGTCGTCAGACGACGGTCACGGACCCGCTCGGCGCCAAGACGACACAGAAGTACGACCCTGCCGGCAACCTCATCGCGACCACAGACCCGCGCGGCAACGTCACAGGCGCGACGGCTGCGACGACGGCCAGCTACACCACCAGCTATGTCCTCGACCGGCTCGACCGGGTCGTGACCGAGACCGCACCGGGTGGAGGGGTGACCCGCTTCACGTATGACGCGGTGGGCAACCCGCTGACCCGGACCGACGCCAACAACCACACCACCCGGTACACCTACGACGCCGCAGACCGGCAGCTCACCCGGACCTCGGCCACGGGGCAGGTCTGGCGCACCACCTACGACCCGAACGGGCAGGTTGTGACGCAGACCAACCCCGCCGGGTCGGCTACCACCACGACCGGTGACGGCACCACCACCTACCAGCGGGACCCGCTCGGGCGGGGCACCCTGCTCGACTACTCCGACGCCACACCGGACGTCACCTACACCTACATGGTCGACGGACGCCCCAAGAGCGCCACCACCAGCGGGGGAGTGGCCACCACCTACCGGTACGCCGACTGGTCCCAGGCAGCACCTGGCAGCCTGTACAGCATCACCACAGGCGGTGACGCAGACGCGATCTTCTACACCCACGACGCGCTGGGTCACCTTGTGCAGCGCCAGAGCTACGAAGCAGGCGTGAGCAAGACGGTCGACTACACCTACGACGCGCTCGACCGGGTGGCCAGCGTGGGGACTGGTGCCGCCGTGGTCCGCCTCGGCTACGACCGGATCGGCAACCTCGCCTCCATCACGCACCCTTCGACCAATGGCTACGTGGAGACCCGCAGCTACGACCCCGTCGGCCGCATCGCCGCCGTGGCCAACAAGCGCGGCACCGCGACCCTTTCCGCCTACACCCAGACCTACGACCCGGCGTCCAACCCCTCCACGCTGACCATCGTCAACGGGGGCACCACCACCCAGACCGCATACACCTACGACCCCGCCGGGCGGTTGACGAAGGCCTGCTACGCCAGCACCTGCGCCGCGGCGACCGCACACCTCACCTACACCTACGACCCGGCCGGCAACCGCAAGTCCGAGGTCCGCACGGGCGTCACCACCCCAGGCACCACGACCTACGCCTACGACGACGCCGACCAGCTCCTCAGCACCACCACCGGGTCGACAACCACCCGCTACACCTACGACCCCAACGGCAACCAGACGGCCGCCGGCACCCGGACCTCCACCTACGACCTCGCCAACCGCGTCAAGACCACCACCTCGGGAAGCACGACCACCGCCTACACCTACGACGCCAACGGCAACCGTCGCATGCAGACCGTCGGCTCCACCGTCACCGGCTACACCTGGGACCTGGCCCACGGCCTGCCACAGCTCGCCCACGAGACTGGGGCCAAGAACGCCGTCACCGCCCGATACACCCACACCCCCAGCGGCATGCCGTTGACCCTGACGACCGCAGCTGGCGCGTTTTACTACCACCACGACCCGCTCGGCAGCATCAGCAACCTCACCAACGCCACCGGCGCCACGCAGGCCTCCTACACCTACGAACCGTTCGGGGCCCAGCGCACCGCCGTCCTCGCCAGCAAGGCACCCGCCAACCGCATGCGCTTCGCCGGCCAGTACCTCGACACCACCGGCCTCTACAACCTGCGCGCACGCCTCTACAACCCAACCATCGGCCAATTCACCGCCCTAGACCCCTTGGTCGACGTGACCAACGAGCCATACGCATACGGCTCCAACAACCCGCTCCGATACACCGACCCTAGCGGTTTGGCATCCGAAGACTGGGTTGACGCAGCCAAGGGTTGGCACGATGGATACATGGATGTGGCGGACGCCATTGTCTATGGGCCGATCAGATTTGCGTCCCACCCTGTCAGGGAATGGGATAGAACAATGGTGAAGCCATGCAACGATGGCTTCGATCAGTACTCACACCGGTTCCATGGTTTCCTGAAGTGTGTCGACAACCTGAACCCTATCGCGCAGATCGGGCGCGGCCTCAAGACCTCAGTGGATTACGCGGCGAGTGGCTGCTGGTACGACGCAGGTCGCGCTCTTGCCCCCCCCGCTGGCCCAAGCAGGCGCTATCGCTGCTAGCGTCGCTGGCGCCGGCGGCCCAGGCGCGCTGATCCGACCTAAGGGGAGGCCCGACGGCGACGCACGCTCCCCGGTGTCGGGGGACGGTGTTAGCGACCGGCTGCTCTGGACATCTTGGCAGGATTATCCGAAGGTCACCAAGGCGGGCAAGGAGTATGCTCAGATAGGGGGTCGTCTGTACGCCCATCACGCCGTCGAGCGGATGCAACCACGTGGTCTGGGGCACCCCGCGGGTACATTAGGAGCAGGCCGCAGCATTTCCCCGAATGCTATCGAAGATGTCCTACGGAGCGCGGAAGGCGTCCCCACCAAGGGTCCTAACGGGGAGCCGCGCATGTCTTATACAAGTGGTTCTGTACAGGTAATCACCGCGGAAGGAGATAGCATTGTGGTGACGGTGATCACTCGATGAACGCCACGAATAGGGGGCTGCTGATCAAGCTCCTAAGTACAATCGACGGTTTTGTGGACAAACCCGGTAGCATTGAGGACGTGCAGCACCAACTCGAGGTGACACTGGCTCTGTTGGACGGCGGTGACAGCCTCGTCAGTCGACATATACGACTGGCGGAGGCGGACCTCGAGGAGATTCTGTTTACGAAACTGACCGAAGAGCAGAAGCCAGCCGCCGTACATCGCCTCAAGGACCTCCGGCAAGCAATATCCGATTGGCTCAACGACTGAGTGGCGGTCCTTCTCGTGATTTGGGCGGTGGCCCATACTGATGTCTGGGTTAAGCGGCTCATCCCAGCTGAGGGTGTAGCCGTCGGGCCTGCGGGTCGGGGAAGAGTCGGCGCGTCGGTGCCCGGGTAGAGGTCGAGGCCCCCAAGGATGGAAGTTCTCACACTCACCCATCCAGGAAGACCTCGACGTGCGTGACGGTACCTTCGCGACCCCTGACCTGAAGCGCCCTGGGGTCGGTGGAGGTTCACGACCTTGGAAACGAGGATGGACCTATGCCGAAGGACACGACGCCGGGCAAGCCCACGACCCGGCGCTACAGCGACCGGGAGAAGGCGGACGCGGTCCGCATGGTCCGTGCGTTGCGGGCCGAGCTCGGCACCGACCACGGGACGGTGCAGCGGGTGGCGACCCAGCTGGGCTACGGCACGGAGTCGGTGCGGGCCTGGGTCCGGCAGGCCGACATCGACGAGGGCCACGCACCCGGGGTGACCTCGCAGGAGGCGGCGCGGGTGAAGGAGCTGGAGCAGGAGAACCGGGAGCTGCGCCGGGCCAACGAGATCTTGAAGCGAGCTGCGAGTTTCTTCGGGGCGGAGCTCGACCGCCAGCACAAGAAGTAGCCGCATTCATCGACACCAACCGCGACGACGTCGTGGACGGGCGCCGGCTCGGGGTCGAGCCCATCGTCCGGGTCCTGCGAGACGCAGGCCTGACGGTGGCCCCCAGCACGTACTACGCCACCAAGACCCGCCCCGCCTCTGCCCGGTCGGCCCGGGACGTGGGCCTGCGCCCGGCGCTACGTCGGCTCTGGGAGGCCAACTACCGGGTCTACGGGGCGCGGAAGCTCTGGAAGGCCGCCCGCCGCGCCGGCCACGACGTCGGCCGGGACCAGGTCGCCCGGCTCATGCGCGCCGAAGGCATCGAGGGCGCCCGACGAACGAAGCGGGTCCGGACCACCCGCGCCGACCCGGCCGCGACCCGGCACCCGGACCTCGTCCGTCGCCAGTTCACAGCCGAGGCCCCGAACCAGCTCTGGGTCACCGACCTGACCTACGTTCCGACCTGGGCCGGCGTCGCCTACGTCTGCTTCATCATCGACGCCTACAGCCGCTTGATCGTGGGCTGGCGCGTCGCGCCGAACATGCGCACCGACACCGTCCTGGACGCGATCGAGATGGCCCGCTGGTCCCGCGGCACCCAGCTGACCGGCCTGCGTTGTCACTCCGATGCCGGGTCCCAGTTCACGTCGTTGCGCTACGGCGAACGACTCGCCGAGATCGGCGCCGTCCCCTCCATCGGCACCATCGGGGACTCGTTCGACAACGCCCTGGCCGAGACCGTCAACGGCTACTACAAGGCCGAGCTCATCCGTGGGCCCGCCCGCACCGGCCCCTGGAAGAGCGTCGAGGACGTCGAGCTCGCCACCCTCGGCTGGGTCCACTGGCACAACACCGCCCGCCTGCACGGCTACCTGCACGACGTCCCACCCACAGAGTTCGAAGCGGCGTTCTACGCTGCCCCCCGGACCGACCAAGCCCTGGTCGGAATCCAATAGGGCCTTCAGGCGGGTGAACTCGAGTTGGCTTTGGATACCCTTTGCAATCAAATGTACGAGCATGGTGTAGTCGCGTCCGAAGACACACGCCAGCAAATGATCATGCTGGCAACAGCACTTCAGGTCGACATTAGCTACCTCCTAGGGATTGACCAGAGCGACTAGCCCTGATCTTTCGTGGGCTCCCCGTGTTGTCGGGGCGGGACGTCGTGGCCCTCGCTGGGCGCTGATTCTGCGGCAGGGGTCGGACAGTGGCCCCGATGGTGCTCGGGGTGGGCTCGGGTCCGTCCGACGTGGTCCGGGTTGCAGGGTCAGGGGCGTGGTCCTGGGGGGTCAGCCGCTGGGCGCGGGTAGGGCGCGGAGACGGGTCAGGATGGCCAGGACGACGCCGGTCCAGCGGCCGCCGACGGCGAGGTGCAGGACGGTGCGGCGGGCGCTGACGGCGAGCCGGCCGGCGGTGGCCAGCAGGCGCAGCCGGAGCCGTTTCGGTTCCCAGCGCCGCGCCTGGTGGCCGGTGGTGTCGTCGGGGTCGGTGCAGCCGAGCAGCTGCAGCCAGGCGAGCAGGTCCGCGGCGAGGGCGACGACCTCGCACCAGATCTGGTTCGCGGTGAACCCGTGCAGCGGGAGGTTGGTCAGGCCGGTGTCTTTGGCGTTGCGGATGCGGTCTTCGCATCGGGCGCGGCGGCGGTGGCGCAGCTCGAGGTCCGCGAGCTGGTGTCCCGGGCCGGTGCGTGGGGCGTTGGTCGCGAAGGCCGTGAGGCGGTGCCCGTCGATGTCGGTCAGCCGGAGCTGGGCTCCGGGGTGGGGACGCTCCTTACGGAGGATGACCCGCATCCCGGCCGGCCACGTCGTCAGATTCAGCAGGCCGGTGACCTCGGCGACCCAGGCGCCGTCACGGACCTGACCGTCGGCGTCGTAGGCCGGCGCCCAGACCGTGTCGGGGATGAGTTTGAGCCGGTCGGCGATGTCGTCGGGCAGGCCGAACCCGATGGAGTAAGACAGCCGCTGGGCGCTCAGCCAGGCCAAGAACTCGTGGCTGTAGCCGGCGCCGTCGGTGCGGATGAGGACCTTCCGGCCCGGCCGGGTCCCGACCCGGTGACCGGGCAGCTGACGTAGCGCCTGGCGGGTGACCTCGATGTGGTCCACGGCGGTGTTGGAGCCCGCGCTGCCGGGGCGCAGCTGGATCGCCAGCGGCTCCCCGGTGCCGTCGGCGCCGTGGTCGACGAAGGCCGTGAGCGGGTGGAAGCCGTAGCCGTGCTTGTAGGTCGGGCGGGCGTTCTCCTTCTCGGAGTGCGCGGTGACCAGGGTCGCGTCCAGGTCGATCACCAACGGCGTCGCGGGGCTGCGGTCGTGGTCCGGGGCGTGTTCCCCGGCCAGGTCCCAGGCCCTCGCGCGGGCCGCCGCCCGAGCGGTCCGGATCGCGGCCAACACCCTCGGGGCGTCGGCGGTCAGGGCGGAGACGGTGCGGGACACGGTCGGGTCGGACGCCACCGGACCGAACACCCGCGGCTCGCCTCGCAGGACCGCGACGTCGGCCAGACAGTCGCCCCCGACGGCCAGCGCGACGGCGAGGTCGAGCACGACCTTGCCCGGGTCGTGACGGGCGCCCGGGCGCCGCCACGGCTCCAACGCAGTCAAGAGTTCACGGTCCAGGCCCGTCGCTCGGGCGGTCTCCACCAGGACTACCGCGCCGGCCTGGGACACGACCCCGGCCCCTGCCGCGTCGACCTGGACACGGGGGTAGGGCCCGCTACGCTTCTTCACCTGGAAGGTGCTCCTCAGTCAGCTCGGACATGGACCTCGACAATCCGTATCCTTGCTGCTCAGGGGCACTTTTCATGTCACGACACGGGCTCCGCCGCCGCCCGCCCGTGAAAGCCCCGGGCTAGCCCTGATCTTTCGCGGGCTGCCCCAGCCACACCCCTGGACAACGAAAGATCCGGGTTAGCAACCTCACCAACGCCACCGGCGTCACCCAGGCCTCCTACACCTACGAACCGTTCGGGGCTCAACGCACCGCCGTCCTCGCCAGCAAGGCACCCGCCAACCGCATGAGGTTCGCTGGCCAGCACCTCGACACCACCGGCCTCTACAACCTGCGGGCACGCCTCTACAACCCCACCATCGGGCAGTTCACCGCCCTGGACCCACTGGTCGGCGTGACCAACGAGCCATACGCCTATGGCTCCAACAACCCCATGCGCTACAGCGACCGCAGCGGTCTCGCAGCACAAGACTGGTCCGACCTGGGCAAGAGGTTGAGCGACGGCAACACGGATGCATCAGACGCCATGATCTACGGCCCGCTCAGATTCGCGTCTCACCCCGTCAGGGAATGGGACAAGGCCATGGTCCAGCCTTGCAACGACGGCTTCAACATATACGGCTCCGACCTGCTCGCCGGCCTCGCGAAATGCGTCGACAACCTGAACCCCATCGCGCAGATCGGGCGCGGCTTCTCAGCATCGATCGACTTCGCGCGCAATGGCTGCTTCTACGACGCAGGACGAGCGATCGTCCCGCCACTCTTCCAGTCCGCCACTATTGCTACCAGCTTGGGGGCCAGGAGGAGCCCTAGTGCGGGTGCCCGCCCGGGTGGTGTGAACAACGGTGACGCACGTTTCGCAGTGTCGGGCGATGGCGTAGCGACTGACCTGGTCGGCGGTCGTGACGCAATCTCACTCGGACATTACCCAGCATGCCTCGATCATGGTAGGCAAATCGCTGCCCAAACTTTCCATATCGACGAAAAGGACTGGGAGGCAATGTCACCTGCCGAGCAGCGGGCACGCAATCAGCACCTCCTCGACGCCGCGATCAGCCGGGGGAGTGCCATCCAAATGGCGACGCACCCTTCGAAAGATCGACCCAGCACCGCTCTAGCAGGGGAGATTGACTACCTTCGATCCAGGGGGTACGTTTTCGACAGGGCTGGCACTGCTATGGTTCGAGGAGAGTAGAAATGGCTGATCTGTCGAGTGCGCCGAAAGTGCTGCGTGACTTCGCGGAACGTCTCAGTAAGGGCGGCGCCGTCCTCAAAACTATTCGTTTCTTGTCGCCACTTAACCAAGTGCTGCAAGTCGAGACAACAATAGGCGTAGTGCAACTGCTTGCAGATCGTGGACAGTGGTTCGTTGACCTCGCCCCCCCGGATCAGACCAGCAACGACTTCTTCGACGCGATGACGTGGCGCGCTTGCCTCGCTCGAGAAGAGGCTGGTACGAACGCGGATCCGCTTGAAGAACAAGTCGCCTGGTTGGAAGCTTATTTGCGGGGCGAAGTGTCTGGAACGTACACTGTCCAGGGGCTACGCGAGACCCGTCGACGTCGGGCGTCCGCAATGTTCGGCATTGACGTACCGGAAGAGCCACACTAAGAAGCTGCTGCATAACAAGGTGACATCTCACCTTTGGGACTGTTGGGCGGTTCACCACCGTGCCCAAGGCCCCACTCCGGAGAGTTCCGTGATGACGTCGCTGCGGTCGCATCATCGAACACCCGACCGACGCTGCAGGGCTACCTCTGCGACATCAAGGACGCGTGCGGCGGAGGCATGGTGGGCTACTCGATCGCCGATCGGATGGAGTCACGGCTGGCCGTAGACGCCCTCAACAGCACTGTCACCCGCCGCGGTGGCGTCAGCACGGTGGCCGGCTGCGTCGTGCACTCTGACCGAGGCCTTCAAGGCGGATTCAAGGCTCATCGCATTGCAGGGTGTAGTCGCGGTCTGAAACCGCCGGTCTCGAGGAGGCTGCGGGCGATGTAGTGGGTGAGGTTGCGAAAGCCGAGGGCTGAGCCGCGCAGGTGTTCGAGGCGGCCGTTCACTGCTTCGGTGGGGCCGTTGCTGGTGCCGGGGCGGTCGAAGTAGGCCAGGACGTCTTCGGCGCGCTTCTTCAGGGTCCGGCCGAGGGTGATGAGCTCGGTGAGGGCGGCCGGGACGCCGTGGCTGACGTCGGTGATCAGGGTGGCCATGAGCCGCTTGCCCCTGGCCCGATCAGGCTCCCGGTAGGCGCCGATCATCCGCTGGTAGATGCCCCAGGCGGCCCTGACTTGGACGTGATCGGTCTGCCCGAACAGGGCGGTCAGCCGGGTGAGCTGCCGTTCGGTGAGCAGGTCGGCGCCGGTGTGCAGGGTCCGGCGAGCCCGGTAGAGCGGGTCGTCCTTGCGGCCGCGGTGCCCGTGCAGGTCCTGCTGGACCCGGCGCCGGCAGCGGTCCAAGGCGTCGCCGGCGAGACGGACGACGTGGTAAGGGTCCATCACCGCGGTCGCCTCGGGGAGCTCTTCGGTGGTGGCGGTCTTGAAGCCGGTGAACCCGTCCATGGCGACGACCTCGAGGCCGTCGCGCCAGGCCTGAGCCGTCTGTCGCCACCACGGTTGAGGCGGTGCCGGACGGTGTTGCCCGAGGATGCGGGGATCGGGCGGACGCCCGCGAGAGCGGCGATGGCTGCCTCGGAGTGCATGCGACCGTCGTGCGACCACGCCGCCATCGCCACGGCCGCGGTCACTGGGCCGATCCCGGGCTTGTCGAGCAGCACTCGCGCTGCGCTCTGCTTGAGCAACGTGGTGGTCGTCTGGACGTTGTCGGCGAGCTCCTGGTCCAGGGCGATGACGCGCTTGGCCAGTCGGACTGCCTCACCGCGCGCGATCACCAGCTCCAGATCCTCCGTGCGCGGGCGCCACCTCGAGACCTCGATGACCTGCTTGCCGGACAGCGGCCGGGGCATCGATGCCCAGGTCGAGGACGCGGAGCAGAGCGATCAGCGCGTTGATCGTCGCGGTTCGCTCGGACGTCATGTGGTCACGCGCGGCCAGCAGTACCCGCAGACCGGCCCGAACGCCCTCGCCCTCGCGCAGGTAGCGCTGCTGGTCCGCTCGCAGCGGGAGGACCGAGGCTGCGATGCGTCGCGCGTCCAGCGGGTCGGACTTGCCGATCCCGTGGTTGGCCTTCGGGCTCATCCGGGCCGCCTCCACGACCTGGTAGCCGGCCGTCGTGACCGCGCGCGCCAGCTGCGCCCCGTAGGAGGCAGAGCACTCGATCACCCACAGCGCCTGGAGGTCGCCGTGGGTGCGGCGGCCCACCCACTCCAGCGCACGGGCCATCCCTGCGCGCGTGGCGGGGAACTCGGCGTCGTCGAGGACCTCGCCGTGAGGTGTGGCCACGATCGACAGGGCATGGTTGCGGGCGTGGGTGTCCACGCCGATGACGAACGGGTGCGTGTGCGCCACGATGGTCACTGCGGTTCAGGTCCTTCCTCTGCGGGACAACGGTCCGGCCGCAGCGGCTGGCGCTGGCCCGGGTAGGAGTCACCACGGGGCAGGACTGTGAACGAGTCACAACACCCGCACGCGGGTGTTGGACAGCCTTCTGATTAGGTCACCGAGGTGGGCCGAGGACAGCGCCGGCCACCCGCCGAAGTGGACATGTCGCTACCAAGGCACCCGCGGGGCGAGGCCAGTCAGACACAGAGCCACACTTCGACGAGACGGCCGGCGCCATCCTCAGCGGCAAGTCCCAGACCAGCCACCGGAAGACTTACAGTCACGCACGTCGAGGTCTTCCTGGATGGCTGTGTGAGAACTTCCATCCTCGGGAGGCCTCGACCCGGGCACCGACGCGCCGACCGACCCGGCGCATGATCGCCCGCCGGCTACACCCTCGACTGGGATGAGCCGCATGAGCTCGCGGGTAGTGCCCGCTATGCTTTCTCGCTGGAAGGTGCTCCTCGAACGGGCGACGGTCGACCCTTGGAGAAGCAATCGAGGAGGAGCAATCACATTTTCAAACGCCCAAACCAGTGAACCTGAGTCATGGGCAGGTTTCAGCAGCTTAAGATCCTCGAGCACTGGCTGATGCTCACCCTTGAGGTCGCCAGACGCGTAGCTGAGGCCCTGCTGGACGAAGTTCGCGCGCAGGTCGACTTTGAAATAGCTATTGACTTGCCGCAGACTGTTCATACCGGGAACGAATGGATTTTCTTCTATAACTCAAAGACTTTCCTTGAGACAGGCAATCCTACGTATGCTCTCGCTGGCAATGGGCCGGTAATTGTGTCCGACCAGGATGGCCGTGTGCGACTGGCGACGACAAGCAAGGCTTGGGAGAAACAGGTCTAGCCTGCCAGCCCACGTCGCCATGGGTGACGTGGGCCCCGGCGGCTACCGCCGACGGTCAGCACGACGACGAGGTCGAGGTTGACCCTGCTTGTGCCGCCCCAGGTGCCCGCGCTACGCCGCTGCTGAACGCGGACAACAGCTCTGCCAGCCCGTCGCCCGGGTCGTCTGGACCAGGACCAACCGAGCTGGGTTGGGGGCCACCTCGCCCCAGCCGCGTCGACCCGGACGTCAACCGCTCAAGAGTGCCCCGGGATAGCCTGAGCAGGTGAGTGCACCGGACCGCAGCAGCCAGGGCTTCTCGACCAGGGCCATCCACGTCGGCTCCGAGCCGGACCCGCAGACCGGGGCGGTCATCCCGCCGATCTACGCGACCTCCACCTACGCCCAGGACGGCGTCGGCGGGCTGCGGACCGGCCTCGGTGTCGGCTACGAGTACAGCCGCTCGGGCAACCCCACCCGCACGGCCCTGGAGCAGGCGCTCGCGGCGGTCGAGTCCGCCGGGGGTGAGCCCACCCGCGCCATGTCGTTCGCCTCGGGCCTGGCCGCGGAAGACGCCGTCATCCGCACGCTCACCCGCCCCGGCGACCACGTCGTCCTGCCCGGCGACGCCTACGGCGGCACGTACCGGCTGTTCGCCCGGGTCGCCGAGCCGTGGGGGGTCGGCTTCAGCACCGCGACCTCCGACCCGGCCGCCGTCGCCGCTGCCGTGGTGCCGGGCCGGACCCGGTTCGTGTGGGTGGAGACCCCGACCAACCCGCTGCTGGCCGTCACCGACATCGCCGCCGTCGCCGCGGTCGCCCACGACGCCGGGGCCCTGCTGGTGGTGGACAACACCTTCGCCAGCCCCTACCTGCAGAACCCGCTCGAGCTCGGGGCAGACGTCGTCGTGCACTCGACCACCAAGTACGTCGGCGGTCACAGCGACGTCGTCGGCGGCGCGCTCGTGGTGCGTGCGCCCGAGGCCGTCGGCGCGGTCCTCGACCCGCACACCGACGAGCCGCTGGCCGACCGGCTGGCGTACCACCAGAACGCCATGGGGGCGGTGTCTGGCCCGTTCGACGCCTTCCTCACCCTGCGCGGTCTCAAGACTCTCGCGGTCCGGATGCAGCGGCACAGCGCCAACGCCCAGCGGGTCGCGGAGTACCTGGACAGCCACGACGCGGTGTCGCAGGTGCTGTACCCGGGCCTGGCGCAGCACCCGGGCCACGAGGTCGCCGCCCGGCAGATGCGCGGCTTCGGCGGCATGGTGAGCTTCCGGCTGGCCCGTGGCCGGGACGCCGCGCTCAAGACCTGCGCGTCCACGTCGGTGTTCATCCTCGCCGAGAGCCTGGGCGGCGTGGAGTCGCTCATCGAGCACCCCGGCGCCATGACGCACGGCTCGGTCGCGGGCACCGTGCTCGAGGTGCCGGACGACCTGGTCCGGCTGTCGGTGGGGCTCGAGGACGCCGACGACCTGCTCGCGGACCTCGAGGGCGCGCTCGCCGCCGCCTCGGCCTGAGCGTCGGACGCCGGACCTCGAGGCGTTGGCGGCGGATGACGTGACCGACCGTGGGTGACCTGCGGGTCTGCGTCGATGTCGGCTCGACCTGGACCAAGGCCCTGCTCGTGGATGTCGGCGATTCGGTTCCGGACGCCGTCACGGTGCGACCTCCTGATGGTGGCCGGCCAGCGGTGCTGGCGAGCCCCGGGGTGCGGGCCACCGCCCAGCACCGCACCACCGTGGACACCGACGTGATGGACGGGGTGTCGGGCGTGCTCGCTCTGCTCGGCGAGCAGGTCGGCGTGCACCCGGTGACGTTCGGCCAGCCCCTGGTCTGCTCCTCGGCCGGCGGCGGGCTCCGGCTCGCGGTCGTCGGGTACGAGCTGGTCGTCACCGCCGAGGCCGCCCGCCGGGCCGCGGTGTCGGCCGGGGGGCGGGTGGTCCACCTCGCGCACGGCCGGCTGGACGTCGCTGGGGTCCACGACCTGCTCGCCGCCCGGCCGGACGTGGTCGTGCTCACCGGCGGCACCGACGGCGGCGACGGTGACGTCCTGCTGGCCAACGCCGCGGTGCTGGCACCCGGGCTGGCCTCCGCCGGGCTGCCCGTGGTCCTGGCGGGCAACGCCGACGTGGCCGAGCTGGCGGAGGGGATCCTGGTGGACGCCGGGACGACCGTCACCCGGACGGCCAACGTGCTCCCCCGGATCGGCCGGCTGCAACCCCTCCCGGCGCGCGAGGCCGTCCGCTCGGCGTTCCTGCGCCACGTCATCGGCGGCGGACGGCTGTCGCGGGGGAGGGGCTTCGAGGGGCTCGTCCTGGCCGCCACCCCGGACGCGGTGCTCGTCGGGGTGCAGGCGCTCGCCGGGGCGTTTCCCGGTGGTGTGCTCGTGGTGGACGTCGGCGGCGCGACCACCGACGTCTACTCGGTGCTGTCGCAGCCGTCGGTCGACAGCGTCGAGGCCGACGTCGCCGGGCTGGAGGCTGCCTCACGGACGGTCGAGGGCGACCTGGGCATGCGGTGGTCGGCTCCTGGGGTCGCTGCTGCGGCCGAGGCCGAGCACCTCGGGGCGCTGCTGGCGACCCGCCTCGACGCCGATGCGGTCGGTGCGCTGGCCGAGGACCCGGCCGCACTGGCCACCGACGAGGCCGCCGAGCTCCGGGACACGGACCTGGCCATGGCCGCCGCGGTGACCGCCGTCCGCCGGCACGCCCGCCCGACGGTCCCGGGCGCCGCGCCACGGCCCCTACGTGACGTGGAGCTGATGGTCGGCTCCGGCGGCGTCCTCCGGCACGGCGACGGCGCACGGGCCGACGCGGTCCTGGGGGCGGTCCTCGGCGACCACGCCGGGATGTGGCACGTGCCGGATGCGGCGCTCCCCGCGGTCGACGCGTCCTACGTGCTGTGCGCGCTCGGTCTGCTGTCGCTGGCCGACGGTGCGGCAGCCATGACGGCCCCTCAGCCCCGCCGCGCGCGCAGGTAGTCGGCGACCACCGCGCCGCCGAGCCGGTCCGGGTCCGCCGACAGCACCCGGCCGCCGTTGCGGCGGGCGATGGCGTCGACGAACCGCGCCAGCCCCGGGTCCTCACCGAGCATGACCACGTCGATCGGCACCCGCATCCGGGTCAGGGCGTCGACCTCGCGCACGGTGGCCTGGATCGTCTCCGGACGAGGCGGCCAGTCGAACACCGCCTCCACCTCGACCGTCCCGTCGGCACCGGTCCACGTCTCGTTGTGGGCGGTGGGCTCGCCGTCGGTGACCACGAGCACGACCGGGGTCGCGTCCGGGTGGCGCGACACATGCTGCCGGGCCAGGGCCAGGGCGTGGGCCAGGTTGGTGCCCTGGACGTACTCCGGCTCCACGTGGGCGAGCTCGGTGGTCGTCATCGGGCGGGCGTGCCGGTCGAAGCCGATCACCTGCAGCGAGTCGTGGGCGTAGCGGGTGCTCACCAGGTGCCCGAGGGCCAGCGCTGTCCGCTTCATAGGGGCCCAGCGACCCTCGCTCACCATCGAGAACGACAGGTCCACGCACAGCGCGACCGCGGCGCGGCTGCGGTCCTCGGTCTCGACCACGGCCATGTCCTCGACCGCGAGCCGCACCGCGCCCGATCTGCTGTCGCGCTCGGAGGCCGGCTGCTGGGCGCTGCGCAGAACCGCGTTCTGGACCGTGCGGACCACGTCGAGCGGCTGCTCGTCCCCGAAGCGCCACTCCCGCCACGCGCCGGTCGGCTCGCCCGACGAACCGGCCCGGGGGTCCTCGTGCTCGCCCCGGCCGCGACCGGTGAGCCGCTGGGCCACCGCCCGCAGCGCGCTCTGACCGAGCCGGCGCATCGCCTTCGGGCTGAGCCGGGCCTCCTCCGCGGGGCCGGTCACCCAGCCCTGGTCGCGCAGCTGCCGCTCCAGCTCGCGCAGCGCCGCCACCTCTGCCGCCGCGCTCCGGCCGAGGGCCCGCTCCACCTGCTCCACGTCGACGTCGTCCAGGGTGGCGCCGGGGTGCTCCTGGCCGAGGGAGTCCAGCAGGTCGTCGAGGTCGGCCAGCTCACCGAGCGCGCTGGCGGCCTCGCCGTAGCCGAGCGGCTCCTCCCCGGTCAGCCCACCGCGGCCGGGACGGCGTTCGAACGCCTCCGGCCGGGCGTCGCGGAGCCGTTCGCGACAGCCTCGCCATGGCCTGCGCGAGGCCCGGGTCGCGGCCCAGGGCGGCCTCGGTGAGGGCGGCCAGCTCGGCGCGCTGCTGCGGGCTCATCGACTGCATGAGCCGCTGCGCCTCGGCGTTGCGCCGGGCCAGGGCGTCGATCAGCTCGTCGGTGTCCTTCGGCTCGCCGGGGACCAGGTCGCCGTGGGAGGCCATGAACCGCTCGAACTGCTCGGTGGTGTCCTCGCCGCGGGCGTGGGCGTCCAGCAGGTCGTCCAGGTCGGCGAGCATCTGCTGCAGCGCCTGCGACGCCTCCTGCCCGCCGCCCTCGGCGAGCTGCCGCAGCGCCTCGGAGATGCCTTCGAACTGGTGGTCGAGCACCTCGGCCTGCAGCCCGTCGAGGATGTCCCGGTACAGCTGGGCCGCCTCGGGGGAGGTCCAGCCGTAGTCGACGAGCTCCTCCACGGCCCTGCTGGTGGAGCGGGGGAGAGAAGCCAGGCGGGTCTCGTCGAAGCGGGCGTCGTCGTCCTCCCGCGCGGCCAGGGCGTCCCGCTCGAGGGCGAGGGCCTGGTCCAGCTGGGCCTGGGCGCGGGTCAGGGCGCCGTCGGCGTCCCCGCGGCGGGCCACCTCGCGACGACGTCGGGCGGCCTGGGCCCGGAGCTCGTCCAGACCGGCCCGCCCGTCCTGGCCCTGCCGGAGCAGCCGGCGCATCGCCTCGGCCGGGCTCTCGCCCTCCAGGACCCGCTCGCCGATCTCGTCCACCGCCGCCCGGACGTCGAACGGCGGGGCCAGCGGGTCGGCCCCACCCCGCCAGGCGCCGTAGCGGTAGCCCGCGCCCCGGTCGCGGGTCGCCCCGCCCGGACCGGCGAGCCCGGCCCGCCCTCGCCGGCCACGGTCAGTCCTCGCCGACCGCGCGCGGTCGGGTGCGGGAGCTGAACCTGGTCCGGCCCGGCTCGACGGGGTCCTTGGCCAGGCGGCGGGTCAGGTGCAGGCCCTCCAGCACGAACTCCATGACCGCCGCCACCTCCGCGGGCAGCGGCGCGTCCTCCAGGCCGAGCCGGGCGCACACCGCCCCCAGCCCGTCGACCCGGCCCATCGAGGTCAGCAGGTCGGCGACCCGTGACGTCGTCGCCCACGTCGACGTGCCCGCCCTCGGCCACCCGGTCCAGGAAGCCGGACAGGTCGGCCCCGCCGAGCCGGTCCCGCCACGTCTCCGCCGTGGCCAGGCGGAGCAGGTGGGCGAGCACCTCGTACTCGCGGCCCTCCTCGCCGGACTCGAACTCCACCTTGCCGCGCAGCGTCCCGACGCCGGCCTCCAGGTCGGTCACCCGGGCGACCGCCGGGCCGTCCTCGCCGAGCAGCGCCGCCCGTCGGTCGGCCGCCGCGGCGACGGTCTCCGTGGCGGCGACCGCGAACCGGGCCGAGACCCCGGAGCGGGCGTCGACCGACGGGGAGTCGCGGACCGCGCGGGTCCAGCGGGCCAGCACCTCGACCAGGTGCGACGGCACCCGTGCCACCCCGTCGCGCCCGACCGCCGCCTCCTGGGTGACGAGCTCGACCTCGGCCTGCAGGTCCACCGGGTAGTGGGTGCGGACCTCGGCCCCGAACCGGTCCTTGAGCGGGGTGATGATCCGTCCGCGGTTGGTGTAGTCCTCCGGGTTGGCGCTGGCCACCAGCAGCACGTCCAGCGGCAGCCGCAACGCGTAGCCGCGGACCTGCAGGTCGCGCTCCTCCAGCACGTTCAGCAGGCCGACCTGGATCCGCTCGGCCAGGTCCGGCAGCTCGTTGACGGCGAAGATGCCGCGGTTGGTGCGGGGCAGCAGCCCGAAGTGGATGGTCTCCGGGTCGCCGAGCGAACGGCCCTCGGCCACCCGCACCGGGTCGACGTCACCGATCAGGTCGCCGATCGAGGTGTCCGGCGTGGCCAGCTTCTCGTTGTAGCGCTCGCTGCGGTGGCGCCACGCGACCGCGAGGTCGTCACCCTCCACCTCGGCCCGGGCCCGGGTCACGGGCAGGACAGGTGCCAACGGGTCCTCGAAGAGCTCCGAGCCGGCCACGTGCGGGCTCCACTCGTCGAGCAGCCCGACCAGCGAGCGCAGCAGTCGGGTCTTGCCCTGCCCGCGCTCGCCGAGCAGCACCATGTCGTGGCCCGCGAGCAGCGCCCGCTCGACCTCCGGCAGCACGGTGTCGTCGAAGCCGACCACGCCGGCGAACCGGGGCGTGCCCTCGCGCATCAGGCGCAACAGGTTGTCGCGCAGCTCGCTGCGCACGTCACGGGGACGGTAGCCCGACGCGCGCAGGGCGCCGAGCGTGGTGGGGAGGGAGGAGGGAGCGGGCGGCGTGAGCGTGGCCGGCATGAAAGCAGCGTAAGCACGTCGCCGCGGGGTGCGCTCGCCAGGTGGTGAGATGGGGCAGGTGGAGCCGCCGACGACGGCAGGGCTGCCCTGGCCGGGCGGTGGGTGGTGCCAGGTACGGTCCCGCCGACCCGAGGCCAGGTGGCCGCCGGGCCCTCGGGCGCAGGGCTGCTCCGGGCGCCACCTCACGACCGCGGGAGGAACCAGTCAGCATCCGGCGCCCGTCCCCCCTCACGCGCTGCGTGACGGCGCTGGCGGGTGCGGGCATGGCGATGGCCCTGGTGTCGTGCACCACGGCCGGGCCGACCGCCGGGGGCCTCGCGCCGACCCGGAGCACCGCGCAGCCCGAGGGGGCCTCGACCGGGGAGCCGGCCCAGGCGGAGACCTCGGTGCAGCCGGGGGTCCTGGTGGAGCCGGCAGCCGCGGTCCGGGTCCTGCTGTCCGAGCTGGGCGGGGCCACTGCACCCACCGCGTTCGTGCTCCTCGCCGACGTGGACGCTGCGGACCGCGTGAAGTTCTACCTCGACGACGCCTACGTCGGGCAGGACCGCAGGGCCCCGTTCGAGCAGGCCTACTCCGTCGCCTCGGGCAGGCACCGCGTCGAGGTCCGGTACGAGGAGCCGGGAGGAGGGCAGGGCCGCGTCGAGGACGTCTGGTTCGTCGCCGAGGGCGGTGCCGGCGACGGTGCGGCGCCCCAGCCCGTCGCACCGACCGCGGCACCACGGGAGCCGGCGCCGCCACCGGCGCCGCAGGGTCCCGTCACCGTCTTCACCACGGCGGAGCTCGAGCGAGCCCTCGAGGCGGCGGCACCGGGCACGGTCATCACCCTCGCGCCCGGGAGGTACCAGCGGGAACGGGGCCGCCGGTTCGTCGCGGCCGCGGACGGCACGCGGACGGCGCCGATCACGCTGCGCGGCCCGCGTTCGGCCGTGCTGTCCTCCGACGGTCCGGGGGGCGACTACGGGCTCCACGTCACCGGGGACCACTGGCGCGTCGAGGGCCTCACCGTCGCCGACGCCTCCAAGGGCATCGTGCTCGACCAGTCCGTCGGGACCCACCTGGTGGGCGTGGAGGTGCGCGACATCGGCGACGAGGGCGTGCACTTCCGGTGGTGCAGCAGCGACGGCGTCCTGCGCGACTCCTACGTCCACGACACCGGGCTGGACTCCCCGCAGTTCGGCGAGGGTGTCTACGTCGGCTCCGCGAACAGCAACTGGGACAGGTACGCGTGCACCGATGGGCGTGACAACAGCGAACGGGTGCTCATCGAGGGCACCACCTTCGAGGACACCAGCGCCGAGGGGGCCGACCTCAAGGAAGGCACCGAGTCCGGCACCCTGCGCGGCAACACCTTCATCAACACCGGCTACTCCGGCCAGAACAGCGCGGACAGCGCCGTGGACGTCAAGGGCAACGGCTGGCTCGTGGAGGACAACGTCGTCCGTGGCGCCAGCGGCGCGTTCCTCGACGCGTTCCAGACGCACGACGTGTACGACGGGTACGGCACCGGCAACACGTTCCGGCGCAACACCGTCGAGGGTGCCGTCCCCGGGTCGGGGATCGGCCTCTACCCCGCCGCGGACAACGTGGTGACCTGCGACAACCGGGCACCGGGGGCGGCGCTCGGCCTCGTCGGTGCCGGTGGGAAGCCGCTGCCCTGCGGCTCCTGAGGCCAGCCGCCCCTCGCGGGCACGGCCGGGCCCGCCAGGTGGTGAGATGGGTCCATGCCCACGCCGCGCGAGCCCGGCAGCCCCGGCAGCCCCGGCAGCCCCGGCAGCGCCGGTGCTGCCTCGGGGAGGGTCGGGCAGGTGGTCGAGCCGCCGCCGTCGGCCGCCCCCCGGCGCGACCGGTCCCCGTGCCGCGGGCGCTGGAGATCGCCACGGCCTGGGGGTGGCGGCTGCTCGTGGTGGCCGTCGCGGTCTACGTGTTCGCCTTCCTGGTGCTGGACCGGGTCCGCGTGGTGGCGGTCCCGCTGCTGCTCGCGGTGCTGGTCGCGGCGCTGCTGTCCCCGCTGTACCGGGGCCTCGTGCGTGCGCGGGTGCCGCGCTACCCGGCCGCCGGGCTGTCGGTCACGGTGTTCGTCGCCCTGCTGGTCCTGGCGCTCACCGCCGTCTCCCAGCAGATCGCGAGCGAGATCGGCGCGTTCGGCACCTCGGCCGGGGACGGCCTCGAGCAGACGCTGAGCTTCGTCGCCGACCTGCTGGGGGTGAGCCTGGCGCAGGTGGAGGCGTCCATCTCCGACGCGGTGGGCTCGGTGGTGCAGGAGTCGACCGGGCTCGTCGCAGGAGCGCTCACCGCGACGGGCACCCTCACCGCGGTGCTCACCGGGCTGCTGCTCACGCTGTTCGCGGTCTTCTTCTACCTGGCGGACGGACCGTCCGATCTGGTCGTTCCTGGTCCGTCTGCTGCCCGGCGACGGCCGGTCCCGCGCCGACGTCGCCGGCCGGCGGTCGTGGGCCGACCCTGTCCGGCTACGTGCGGGCGCTGCCGGTCGTGGCGCTGGTCGACGCGCTCGGCATCGGCATCGGTGCGGCCCTGCTCGGGGTGCCGTTCGCCCTGCCGATCGCGGTCATCACCTTCGTCGGCGCGTTCGTCCCGCTGGTCGGCGCCGTGGTCACCGGGGCGCTCGCCGTGCTGGTCGCCCTGGTCAGCAAGGGCCTGGTGACCGCGCTGGTCCTGCTCGTCGTCGTGTTCGCGGTCCAGCAGCTGGAGTCCTACGTGCTGCAGCCGCTGCTGCTCGGCCGGGCGGTGGAGCTGCACCCGCTCGCGGTCGTCAGCGCGATCACCTCCGGGCTCGTGCTCGCCGGAATCGTCGGCGGGGTGCTGGCGGTCCCCCTGCTGGCCATGGTCGTCACGTTCGTCCGCTCGCTCGCCTCCCCGCACGCGGTGCCGGCCGTCGACCCCGACCCCACACCGGGCGGTCCGCATGACGCGGACGGTGCTCGCGGTGAAGGTGCAGCCGACGCCGGACGCGACGGACCTGACGGACTCGACGGCCGCGGCAGTTCCGGGGACCCGGTCCCGGGCTCGGTCGTCATCGCACCCACGACAGGAGCAGCCCGGTGACCGAGACCAGCGTGCCGGGCCGCGAGCTCGGCGAGACCCACGGTCGCAGCGGCACCCACGTCCCCGACGACGCCGACCGCGACCAGGCCCGGCGGCTGCTCGCGGGGGTGGTCCGCACCACGCCGGTCGTGCGCAGCCGGGCGCTCAGCGACCTGGTGGGCGGTGACGTCTGGCTCAAGGCCGAGAACCTGCAGCGGGCGGGGTCGTTCAAGATCCGCGGCGCCTACACGCGGATCGCGCGGCTGAGCGAGGCCGAACGCGCCCGCGGCGTGGTCGCGGCCAGCGCCGGCAACCACGCCCAGGGGGTGGCGCTGGCCGCGTCGCTGCTGGGCACGACCGCGACCGTGTTCATGCCGCTCGGCGCGGCGCTGCCCAAGGTGGCCGCGACCACGGCCTACGGCGCCCGGATCGAGCACGTCGGGCCGCAGCGTCGACGAGGCCCTGGTGGCCGCCCGTGAGCTGTCCGAGCGGACGGGCGCGGTGCTGGTCCACCCCTTCGACCACGTCGACGTGGTCGCCGGGCAGGCCTCGCTGGGGGCCGAGGTGCTCGAGCAGGTGCCCGAGGCCCGCACCCTGCTGGTGTGCACCGGCGGTGGTGGGCTGCTGGCCGGGGTCGCGCTGGCGGCCGACCGCGCCCGACGCGCGGGTCGCGACGTGACGGTCGTCGGTGTCGCAGGCGGCGAGCGCGGCGGCCTACCCGGCCTCGCTGGCCGCAGGCATCCCGGTCCCGCTGGAGCGGATGTCGACCATGGCCGACGGGATCGCCGTCGGCCGCCCCGGTGACGTGCCGTTCGCGCATCGTCGCCGACGCACGTCGACCGGCATCGTCACGGTGTCACGAGGAGGACCTGTCCCGCGCGCTCCTGCTCTTGCTGGAGCGGGCCAAGCTCGTCGTCGAGCCGGCAGGGGCGGCGGCCGTCGCGGCCCTGATGGCCGACCCGGGGGCGTTCGAGCCGCCGGTGGTGGCGGTGCTGTCCGGGGGGCAACGTCGACCCGCTCGTGCTGCACCGGGTGCTGCGCCACGGCCTGGTCGCGGCTGGGCGCTACCTGCAGCTGCGGGTCCAGATCGCCGACCGGCCCGGTGAGCTGGGCCGGCTGCTGGAGGAGCATCGGGCCGCACCGACGCGAACCTCGTGGAGGTCGAGCACCGTCGCACCGACGGCCCGGCTCCACGTCGACGAGGTCGAGGTCGCGCTGCAGCTGGAGACCCGCGGCGGCGAGCACCGTGACGCCGTGATCGCCGCGCTGCGCTAGGTGGGCTACGGGGTCGTCGTCGACTAGCCCGCGGGGCGGTGGCTCAGCGGTCGGGCGGGCGCGTGCCGGTCGGGCGTCCACCCGGGGGCGCGCGGGCCGACCGTCCTGAGTGACGTGGGACCACCTCCGGTGGACTGCTGTGGGACCACAACCGGGTCGCAGGGCCGCCCCGGCCCCCGGACGGTCCCACGACCGCTGGGGGTGGGGGTCGACACCGAGACCTTCCGGCGAACCAGGTGTCGGCCCTGACCTACCCGTGCTGCGCTGCTGTGGGACCAGGCCGGGGTCGCCCTTGAGGTCCGGGCCCGGGGTGGTCCCACACGCGGTCTCGCGCCGGTGGGCGGGGCACGCCTCCGATGACTTCCGGGGCCGCAGTCGGTCGCAGGGGCATGCAGGAGCAGCAGCAGGTGCAGGGCGGTCGTTGGGCCGACGGCGAAATGGTTCGCAGACTGTCGGTCCCCTCGGGCGACGATCAGTCCGTGTGAACGACATCATCGTCGCCGAGGGCCTGGTCAAGACCTACGGCAAGGTCCGGGCCCTCGACGGCCTGGACCTCAAGGTCGCAGCAGGGCACCGTGCTGGGCCTGCTGGGCCCCAACGGCGCGGGCAAGACCACGGCGGTGCGGGTCCTCACCACCCTGCTGCGGCCCACCGAGGGGCGCGCGACGGTCGCGGGCCTCGACGTGGTCGCGCGACGCCAAGCGGCTGCGCGCCCGGATCGGGGTGTCCGGGCAGTACGCGGCCGTCGACGAGAACCTCACCGGGTTCGAGAACCTCGACATGGTCGGCCGGCTCTACCACCTGGGCGCACGGCGCTCCCGGGACCGGGCGTGGGAGCTGCTCGAGCGCTTCGACCTCACCGACGCGGCCAAGCGCCCGGTCGAGCACCTACTCCGGCGGCATGCGGCGTCGCCTCGACCTGGCCGGTGCCCTGGTCGCCGAGCCGGAGGTGCTGTTCCTCGACGAGCCGACGACCGGGCTGGACCCGCGCAGCCGCCTGGGCATGTGGGACGTCATCGCCGAGCTGGTCTCCGGCGGCACCACGCTGCTGCTGACCACCCAGTACCTGGAGGAGGCCGACCGGCTCGCGGACCGCATCGCCGTCATCGACCGCGGCGCGCGTCATCGCCGCAGGGCACCGCCGACGAGCTCAAGGCAGCAGGTCGGGCGGCGAGCGCATCGAGGTGACGGTGGCCGAGGCGCCGCAGCTGGTCGCCGCCCGGCGAGGCGCTGCGCCGGGCTCGCGCGGCGGCGAGGTCGCGCGTCGAGGAGCACACCCGCACGCTCACCGCGCCCGGTCAGCGGCGGGCGTCAGCATGCTCGTCGAGGCGCTGCGGGCGCTGGACGACGCCGGCGTCGACGTCCTCGACGCCGGCATCCGCCGGCCCACCCTGGACGACGTGTTCCTCACCCTCACCGGCCACGCGGCCGAGGACGACAGACTGGACGAGGCCGCATGAGCACGGAGACGCCGGACCCGGCACGGCAGCGACCCGCGGCGCCCCGTCGCCGCACAGCAGCCCGTTCCAGGCGGTCGGTGACGGCTGGACCGTCGCCCGGCGCAACCTCATCAAGATCAAGCGCGTGCCGGACCTGCTCGTCGGCTCGATCGTCAGCCCGATCATGTTCATCCTGCTGTTCGCCTACGTCTTCGGCGGGCGCGATCTCGCTCGGCGGGCCGAGGTCGACCCGGCCGCGCTACCGCGAGTTCCTCATCGCGGGGATCTTCGCCCAGACGGTGATCTTCGGCGCCACCATCACCGGCGCGGGCATGGCGCAGGACCTCAAGACCGGCATCATCGACCGGTTCCGGTCCCTGCCCATGGCGCCGTCGGCGGTGCTCGTCGGGCGCACCACGGCCGACGTGGTCAACAACGTCCTGACCGATCATCATCATGTCGCTGACGAGCCTGGCCATCGGGCTGGCGCATCGACACCTCGGTCGGCGAGGCGCGTCCTGGGCTACGCGCTGCTGCTGTTCTTCGCCTACTGCATCAGCTGGATCATGGCGTTCTTCGGCCTGCTCGTGCGGACGCCCGAGGTGTTCAACAACGTCATCGTTCATCGTCATCTTCCCGCTGACGTTCATCGCGAACACGTTCGTCCCGCTCGGAGAACTTCCCGGCCCCGCTGCGGTTCTTCGCCGAGCTGGAACCCCGTGTCCACGCGTGACCCAGGCCGCCCGGGAGCTGTTCGGCAACATCGCCCCCGGGGACCCCGCGCCCGACGGCGTGGGCGCTGCAGAACCCGGTGCTCTACACGGTCCTCTGGGGCGTCGTGATCCTGCTGCGTCTTCGTGCCCGCTCACCGTCCGGCAGTACCAGCGGGCCGCCGCGCGCTGAGCCCTGTCGCGGGCGCCCAGCCCGTGCTCCGTGTCCTCACGTGCCGCCCCCGGGGGGTGCGGACAGGCCGTGCTCCTGCCGATGTCCCGGTGATGCAACCTTCGGCGCTGCTCGGGCGTAGCGGGTGCGTGCAGCGAGGACGAGGAGAGCCTGCCCGTGAATGAGGCCGAGTACGACGAGCTGTACCACTCGCAGTGGGCGCGGTTGGTGGGCCAGGTGACCCTGGTGTGCGGCAACTCATCCGAGGCGGCGGACTGCGTCCAGGAGGCGTTCGTCCGAGCGTGGGAGAACCGTCGCCACCTGGACGCCGATGCCGGCGGGTGGGTGCGGACCGCGGCGCTCCGGGTGGCGTTCAGTCGGTGGCGGAAGGCGCGCAACGCGATGACCGCCTGGACCCGGGACCACCAGGCCCGTGGCCTGGACGTGGCGTTCCTGGAGTCCAGCCACGAGGCCGACGCCCCGGTGTGGCGGGCGCTGGGCGACCTTCCGGCGGCGCAGCGGGAGGCGCTGGTCATGCACCACGTGCTCGACATGCCTGTGGCTCAGGTCGCCGAGGTGCTGGGCGTAGCGCAGGGCACGGTCAAGGCCCGGTTGTCCCGTGGTCGAGCCGCCCTCGCCGTGGTCCTGCAGCCCGACGGCTCGCACGGCACCGACGGCTTCCTGTCGTCGTCTCGCCCCGACGGCGTCGCGGCCGTCACCACCGGACCGGAGGTAGCACGATGAAGACCGTGGACGAGCCGACGAACGACTTCGTCACCCAGCGGCTGCGCGGTTTGCACGACGTCGTGCCCGCCCCGCCACCGCGCTCGCCAGCCGCTGCCCGCCGCACCGCTGGGCGCCGGCACGCCGGACGGCTCGCCGGGGCCGCGACCCTGGTCGCGGCCGTCGTGGTCGGGGTCCCGCTGGGCCTCACCATGGGCGACCCGGTACCCGCCGGTGTGAACGTCGCCACCCAGGGACCCACCGTCGTGGCCCCCGAGCCGTCTGCGGCGCCGGAGCCCTCTGGGCCGGCGAGCCTGCCCACCGCTGGTCCGGCGGTCATCGAGGACATCGACAGCGGCCCCGCCGCCCTCGGTGAGCTGCAGGGTCTGCAGGTGGAGAAGGACTCCGCCGACATCGTCGACGAAGGCCCGGCCGCCTGGGCGCTGGACCCGTGCGAGGCCACCGCCTACCCGCAGGACTCCGCCCGCACCGGCTGGTACAGCCGTCTCCTCTTCTCCGGCGACGGCGGCGGCTCCTACCAGGTGGCGACCTATCCCGACGAGGCGACGGCCGAGCAGGCGATGGCGGCGATGACTGACGCCGTCACGACCTGCTGGGCGTCATGGGACGACCCCGACGCCACAGGCTGGCTATGGCGTGGGGACACCGTCACCCCCACCCGGTTCTCCGGTGTCGCCCGCAGCTACGAGGAGGCGGCGACGGACCTGCCTCCCGAGGTCGGGGCCTTCCAGGGCGCGACCTATCTGGCTGTCGTGCGGGAAGGTCGCACGGTAGCCGTGGTGCAGTCCCTCCAGGACCTCTCCGGAGGCATGGTCGCCCTTGCTCAGGGCGACCTGCGCCCCGGGTCAGGTGCACCGTCCCCCGAGGCGGACATGGTCGAGCAGGCGAACAACGAGGTTCAGGCCGGCCTGGACGACGTGTCCGGCGAGGCTGAGCGGTATCTCGGCGCAGCGACCGACCACCTCGGCTGACACGGGGCCGGCGCCGGGTCGGCGGGTCTCGCGCCCGGCCCGCACCAGCGACGGAGGGCCTCCACCGGGTGGTGAGGCCCTCCGTCGCGTGCGGGCCGCTCGGCCACGAGATCGCTGCCGCCCGCGGATGTCGACGCTGGTCCCGCCGCCCGTCCGGTGCGGCGGGCGGGTCGCCCGGAGCGTGGTGACGCACCCCGACGGCTCCGGCGGTCCGGACGGCTTCGTCGGGCCGCAGGCTCCGAGGGCCCCTGCGTCTTCCGCACCGGCGTCGCCGCCGACGACGGCGTGGAGGCTCTGCAGCGGTACCGCGACCAACCGACCTGGCCCTTCGACGATGTCGGGGACACGGACAGGACTGAGGTGCTGCGGCTGCCTCTGGACGGTCGGGTCCTCACGATGGAGCAGCCGTCCTGGCACCACGGCGGTGGGCTCGAGGTCGAGCCGGCCCTCCTGGAGCGGATGGTGGAGGGCCCCCGGGGGCACCGCGGAGCTCGCCGCGGCGATTCACGTCCTCATCGGCTCGCTCGACGGATGCACAGGACGGAGGGCTCCCCACCCAGCGGTGGGAGCCCTCCGTCGCGTGTGCGCGCAGCTCAGCCGCGGAACCGCTCCGCGCCGATGACCTTCACGCTGATCTCCTTGCCGTTCGGGGCGGTGTAGGAGGTGGTGGCGCCGACCCTCTGGTCCAGCACCGCCGCGCCCAGCGGCGACTTCTCGCTGAAGACGTCCAGGTCCGTGGTGGCAGCCATCTCGCGGCTGCCGAGCAGGAAGCGCTCCTCGCTGCCACCGACCGATGCGGTCACGACCATGCCGGCGTGCACCGTGCCGTCGTCCACGACGTCGTCGGGAGAGCTCGACCTGGGCGTCCTCGAGCATCTGCTCGAGCTGACGGATGCGGGCCTCGACCTTGCCCTGCTCGTCCTTGGCGGCGTGGTACCCGCCGTTCTCCTTGAGGTCGCCCTCCTCGCGGGCCGCCTCGATCTTGCGGGCCAGCTCCAGCCGTCCCTCACCGGCCAGGTGGTCGAGCTCGGCCTTGAGCCGGTCGTAGGCCTCCTGGGTCAGCCAGGTCACGTTGGTGCTGGTGTCGGACATGCGGGTCTCCCTCGTCGCTCGGTGTCTCGGCCGGCGCCGTCGCCGCGCCCGGCGGGGCGCCGGCGGCCCCTCGACAGGCTCCAGCCGACCACCGGCGCGCTGCTGCGCCGGTGGACGAATGGAGCAGTATACCTCCCCGGCACCAGCACACAGGTGCGCACGGAGGCGCTCGACGCCTCGGCGAGGGTCCGGACCTCCACCGTGACCTGCTCGCCCGCTCCCGTCAGCGGACCGAGGTCGACCTCTACCTGCCCGACGTCGCCGTAGCGGGCGTCGGCTGCGCGCACCTGGCAGCGGACCTGGTCCCCGTCGCGGCCGTAGACCTCGAACGTCACACGGACCTGCCCCGGGGACACCACCTGGAAGCCGACGTCGCGCCAGCGGACCTCGTGGTCCAGCACCGACGCGGCCACGCTGGAGAAGGCGACCACGGCCGCCAGCACGCCGGCGGCCACCAGCAGGCGTCGCGACCACCGGGCCCCGGACGCCGTGGTCGGGAGTAGCGCGCGGCGACGTCGTCGGCGACCGGCGTGACCTCCATCGCCACCATCCTGCCTCCTCGCCCACCAGCCCCACCGCGGGCCTGCCCCACCAGTCGGACCGGGGTGCTGCGCTGTCGGTCCCGTCGGGGACACTGGGCGCGGTCAGTCGAGGGACGAACCGAGCAGGAGGAGCACGTGGGCGAGGAGCTGCGCCTGATGGCGGTGCACGCGCACCCGGACGACGAGTCGAGCAAGGGTGCCGCCACCATGGCCCGGTACGTCGCCGAGGGCGTCCGGGTGATGGTCGTCAGCTGCACCGGCGGGGAGCGCGGCGACGTCCTCAACCCGCGGCTGCAGCAGGACCCGGAGGTCCAGCGGGACATCGTCGGGTACCGCCGCAAGGAGATGGCCGAGGCCGTGCGGATCCTCGGGGTGGAGCACCGCTGGCTCGGCTTCGTGGACTCGGGTCTGCCCGAGGGCGACCCGCTCCCGCCGCTGCCCGACGGCTGCTTCGCCCTGGAGCCGCTGGAGATCGCGGCCGCACCCCTCGTCCGGCTCGTCCGCGAGTTCCGTCCGCACGTCGATGACCACCTACGACGAGGACGGCGGCTACCCGCACCCGGACCACATCATGTGCCACCGGGTGTCGACCGAGGCCTTCGACGCCGCTGGCGACCCCGACCGGTACGTCGGCCACGGGGCCGAGCCGTGGGCGCCGCTCAAGCTGTACTACAACCAGACCTTCTCCCGGGCGAAGATCACCGCCTACCACGAGGCCTTGCTGGCCGCGGGGGCGGAGTCGCCGTTCTCGGAGTGGATGGAGCGCTGGGAGGAGCGGGCGGAGCGCGCCGTCACCACCAGGGTCCCCGTCGGGGACCACCTGGAGACCGCTGACGCGCGCGCTGCTGGCCCACGCCACGCAGGTCGACCCGGACGGGATGTGGTTCTCGGTCCCGGCCGGCACCCGTCGCGAGGTCTGGCCGACGGAGGAGTTCGAGCTGGCCCGCAGCCTGGTCGGCGGGCCGGTCGCCGGT
Organism: uncultured Actinomycetota bacterium; assembly: GCA_963759255.1. GTDB lineage: Bacteria > Actinomycetota > Actinomycetes > Actinomycetales > JBBAYJ01 > Aquipuribacter. The sequence continues at coordinate 1,662,968 of CAVWYQ010000002.1, read as the reverse complement.
CCCGCCGGCAGCCCGGCGCCCGAGGCGGACTCGAGGACGACCTGTTCGCGGGCGTGCGGGAACGCCTCGCCGCAGGGGTGGCGTGACACCGTGACCACCGCCCCGGCGCTGCAGCTGTTCCTGGACCCGCTGGTGCGGGTAGGGGCCGTCTCGCCCAGCCCCGCAGCCGGCCGAGACGCACCCCGCCGCCCGAGCTCGTCACGCCGGGCACCATCGGGTTCCTCGTGACCTTCGCGGTCGCCGTCGCCCTGGTGCTGCTCCTGCGGGACATGGCCGGCGGCAGCGCGGCATCGCCGTCCGGGCCGAGCGCCGGGACGCCGAGGAACGCCAGACCCGGGCGGGGGCCGAGGCGCAGGGCACCACGGCGGCCGGGCCCGGTGCCAGGGGACCCGGCTGACCCGTGCGGAGCAGCCGCGCACGCCCCGTGAGCAGGACCCGCGGGACGGTGACGGACCGGTTGCGCCGATCGGCTGACCTGTCGCCCGCACGGCCGGGACGGTGGGTGACGGGCTCCGGGCGTGCCTACCGTCTGGGGCATGACCTCTCCCTGGACCGTGACCGGCGGCAGCGGCCCATGGCCCCAGACGCCTGACCTCCAGCTCCGGCAGATGCTCGAGGCCGGGTCGGCCGTGGCCGACCTCGACCTGCTGGAACGTGTGCACCTGGAGCTCGTCGAGATCTGAGCCCGACGCCCGGGTGGCCTGGTCGTGGTGACCACCGGACGGGCCTCCGGCCACGCCTGACGGGTTGTGTCGAGGGCTCGACCTAGCGTCTGGGCATGCGCCTGCTCCACACCTCCGACTGGCACCTCGGCCGCCGACTCCACGGCGCCGACCTCACCGACGCCCACGAGGTGTGGGTCGACCACGTGGTGGACGTGGTCCGCAGCGAGCGGGTCGACGTGGTCCTCGTGGCGGGGGACGTGTTCGACCGGGCCATCCCCCCGGTGGAGGCCTTGGCCACCTGGCAGCGGGCCCTGCTCGAGATCACCGGCGCCGGTGCCCAGGTCGTCGTGTCCAGCGGCAACCACGACTCACCGGCGCGCCTGGGCACCCACGCCGCACTCCTCGAGCAGGTCGGCGTGCACGTGCGCTGCGACCCGGCGCGCGTCGCCGAACCCGTGGTGCTGCAGGACGAGCACGGACCGGTGGCGTTCTACCCGCTGCCGTACCTGGAGCCCACCACGACGGCCCGTCTGCTGGCCCGGCAGCATGCGGGCGACGCGGCGGCGGTCACGTACGTCGAACGCAGCCAGGAGGGCGTGGTCTCCCGGGCTGCTGCCCTCGCCGCCGCCGACGCCCGGGCTGCACGGCATCGCCGTACCGTGGCCCTCGCGCACACCTGGGTCGCCGGCGTCCGCCCCGCGGACCGCTCGGACAGCGAACGCGAGATCGGCTGCTGCCCCTCCTCCGGCACGGCACCTGTGGACGGCGGCGCGCGGGTCGGCACGCTCGACCGGGTGGGCGTGGAGAGCTTCGAGCCGTTCTCCTACACGGCGCTGGGCCATCTCCATGGCCCTCACGTGCTGGCGCCCGCCCTGCGCTACAGCGGCTCGCCGGTGGCGTTCTCCTTCTCGGAGCGGTCGCACCGCAAGGGCAGCTGGTTGGTGGAGCTGGATGCCGTCGGCCCCGTACTCATGGAGCGCGTGGAGGCCCCGGTGCACCGCAGGCTCACCCAGCTCACAGGGACGCTCCAGGGACTCCTCGAGGGGCCGGAGCACGCGGCGGCCCGCACGGACCACGTCAAGGCGATCCTGACCGACGCGGTGCGCCCGGCCGACGCCATGCGCCGGCTGCAGGCCCGCTTCCCGTACGCCGTGGCGCTGGAGTGGACGCCGCCGGTCAGGGCGGGGGAGCGCCCGTGCTCCGAACGGCTGCGCCCGGGGGCGGACGACACCGAGGTCGCGGTCGGCTTCGTGTCGCACGTCCGTGGCACCGAGGCCACGCCCCGAGAGCGGACGTCGTTGCATGCTGCGTTCAGCGCCGTCCGGGCCTGCGACGGCGAGCTGGGCCGCACCGGCACGGCGCTGGCTGAGCAGACGCTCACCGAGGCGACGCAGACCAGCGGGACCGTGGGTGACGGGACGCTGAACGACGGGACGGTGGGTGACGGGATGCCGGGTGACGGGACGCCGGGTGACGGGACGCCGGGTGACGGGACGCCGGGTGACGGGACGCCGGGTGACGGGACGGGTGCGGACCGGGTGCTGGCCGACCTCACCGCCGTCGACACGGACCCGGCCGCGGACGAGGAGCTGGTCCTCGGCGACCTGGCCGCGGCCGGCGCGCCAGGCTGGTCGGCGACCGCCGGCGAGGGGGCGGCCTGATGCGCCCGCACCGGCTCCGGGTCACGGCGTTCGGACCCTTCGCCGGCACGGTCGAGGTCGATCTCGACGAGGTCAGCAGCGCCGGCCCGTTCCTGCTGCGGGGGGCGACAGGGGCAGGGAAGACCAGCCTGCTCGACGCGGTCGGCTACGCGTTGTTCGGGAAGGTGCCGGGTTCGCGCGGGCTCAAGCAGCTGCGCAGCGACCACGCGGCCGACGGGGTCCGGACCTGCGTGGAGCTGTGGGCGACCGTCGGGGGCCGGGCGGTGCACGTGGTCCGCACCCCCGACCAGCGCCGGCCCAAGGCCCGGGGGGCCGGCACCACCACGGACAAGGCCACCGTCTCCGTCCGCGTGGCCGCGGACCTGCCGGCCCTGGAGGCCGACGAGTGCGACGGTCGCTGGTCCGGGGTGCAGGAGGCCAACGACGAGCTGGCACGACTGGTGGGCATGACCCACGAGCAGTTCGTGCAGGTGGTGCTCCTGCCGCAGGGCGAGTTCGCCCGCTTCCTCCGCGCCCGCGACGAGGACCGCGCCGAGGTCCTCCGAGCCCTGTTCGACACCCGCCGGTTCCGGGCCGTCGAGCACCATCTGCGAGAGCAGCGCGACCGCGCGCGGGCGGCGCTGGCGGACTCCGGTGCCAGGGTCGCGGCTGCCGCGGCCAGGGTCGCTGCAGCCGGAGGGGCCCTCGAGCCGCCCGCGAGCGGACTTCCGGGCTGGGCCGAGGGCCTGCTCGTCGACGCGCGCGCGGTCCTCGGTGCGGCCTCGGAACGGGCCCAGCGGGAAGCCTCGGTCGTGGCCGGAGCCCGCAGCCGCCATGCCGCCGCGCAGGCCGTCGCCGAACGGCTCCACCACCTCGTGCTGGCAGCCGGCACGCAGGCCTCGCTCCTGGACCGTGCCCCAGCCGTCGCCCTTGTCGCCGAGGAGCTCGAGGCCGCCGAGCGCGCCGTAGAGGTCTCGACGCTGCACGCCGTGCAGGAAGAGGCACGACGACGGGTCGGAGCAGCCGCTGCTGCTGCGGCGGCCGCCACCACGGCAGCCGGCCTGGCAGGGCCCCGGCCCGGCCCGGTCGGGGATGGGCCCGACGGGTTCGAGGCGAGCGACCGGACGGAGGGGTGCGAGGGGTCGGAGGGGGTCGACCGTGCTGCAGTGCAGCGGCGTGCCGAGGCCGCCGAGGGGTGTCTCCGGTCTGCCCGGGACTGGCTGGCCGCCATCGAGGCGACCGGTGGTGACGTCGAACGGTGGCGCCTGCACCGCGCAGGGCTGGATGACCATCGCGCCGCTCTCGGCGGCGCTGAGCGGCGTCTTCGTGACGTCCGGACGTCTGTGGCGGCGCTCCCCGGCCGCGTGACGTCCCTGGAGGCGGACCTCGAGCGAGATCGCCCCGTGGCTGCGGGCCTGTCCCGGGCCCTGCACCGGGCGGAGCGGTGGGAACGCCTGGTCCTGGACGGCGACCGGCTCCTCGGGCACGTCGAGGAGGTGGCCGCGGCAGAGGCGGAGCACCTTCGGGTGCGTGCCGTCGCGCGGGAGGCCGAGCAGGAGCACGACGGGCTGCGGCGTGCCCGACTGGCTGGGATGTCGGTCGAGCTCGCCGCGGCGCTCGTGCCGGGGCAGCCGTGCACCGTCTGCGGGGCCACCGAGCACCCGGCTCCGGCGGACGGGGCCGGAGCCACGGTGGCGGCCGAGGAGGAGGAGCAGGCCGCGCGGCGGGCCGCTCGTGCGGCCGAGGCGGCTGGCCGAGCCGGGACGGCGTTCGCCCGTGCCGCCGCCCGACGGGACGCCTGCCGCGACCAGGTCGCCGCGGCCGTCGCGTCTCACGACGAGCCCGGCACCGACGAGCCCGGCACCGACGAGCCCGGCACCGACGAGCAAGGCACCGACGAGCCCGGCACCGACGAGCCCGGCACCGACGAGCCCGGCACCGACGAGGTCTCCGTCGAGCCCGGCACCGACGAGCAAGGCACCGACGAGGTCTCCGTCGTGCCCGCCGCACTGGTCGTCCCGGGCACCGACCGGCTCGACCAGGCAGCCCTGGAGTCCCTCGGAGCGAGGCTGGCCGCCCGAGCGGGCGCGGCCCGCGCGGCGCTCACCGTCGCGCAGGCCGCCGCGAGCCGCACCGAGACCACGGCCGCCGAGCTCGCCGCGGCCCGGACGGCGCTGGACGCCGCGGCGCCCCTGCTCGCGCAGGCGGAGTCCGACCTGGCGGGCTGCCGCGCAGCGGTGGCCACGTCGCAGGCGGAGGTGGCACGCCTGCGCGCACAGCTTGTCGACGTGCTCGGCCCCAGGGCTGGTGAGCAGGACCCCGCCGCCGTCCGCGAGGAGCTGCTCAGTGCGGCGCGGCAGCAGGTCGAGCAGGCCGAGGCCGAGTCGACCGCCCTCGTGGCCCTCGTGGCCGCGCTGCTGGAGGTGGACCGCGCTGCCGGGGCCGTCGTGGTGGCGGCCCACGAGGCCGGGTGGCCCGACGCCGCTACGGCGCTGGCCGCCACGAGGTCGCGGACCTGGCGCGAGGACGCCCGGCTCGTCGTCACTGGTCACGACCGGGACCTGCACGCCGCCTCGGGCCGTGTGCTCGCGCTCCGGCACGAGCTCGGCGAGGACGGTGAGGACCTCGACGCCCAGGCCGGGCGTCCGCTCGTCGCTCTGGTCGGCACCCGTGCCCGACGCGCGGCCGACCGCGAGCAGGAGCTCGCGGCGGAGCTGGCCGACGCGGAAGCCGCGTGGCTGGACGCCGACCGTGACCGCACACGGGCGGCCGCACGGCTGGCCGGGCTGGTGGCCGAGGTGCCGCCGCTGCTGGCCGCCGAGCGTGGGACCGGGCCGCTGCGCGAGGAGGCCGAGGCCGCCGGCGCGCTCGCGGACCTGTGCAGCGGGGTGAACGACAAGGGCGTGCCGCTGTCCACCTACGTCCTGGCGGCGCACCTGGAGCAGGTCGTGGAGGCGGCCAACCTGCGCCTGCGGGGGATGAGCGACGGTCGCTACGCCCTCGTGCACGTCGAGGAGGGGGAGGACCGCCGGCGCAGGGCCGGGCTCGGTCTGGCCGTGCTCGATGGGTGGACGGGGCGACGTCGACCCGCAGGCACCTTGTCCGGCGGCGAGACGTTCCTCGCCAGCCTGGCCCTGGCGCTGGGCCTGGCCGACGTGGTGACGGCCGAGGCGGGTGGCGCCCGGCTGGACGCCCTCTTCGTCGACGAGGGGTTCGGCACCCTGGACCCGGACAGCCTCGACCGCGCGATGGACGTCCTGGACGCGCTGCAGCAGCACGGTCGGATGGTCGGGGTCGTCAGCCACGTGACGGAGCTGCAGCAGCGGCTGCCGCGTCAGGTCCACGTCGAGGCCGGCCGGGCGGGGAGCACGGTCCGCGTGCTGTCCGGGTGAGGAGGTCACGGCCCGCCGGGCGGCGTGCCCCCTCGAACTAGCAGTGACGGGGCTGCCACTATCCGTACATGGATCCGTGCCTGCGCGCAGCTGTCGTCGACGCGTTCACGGACCGGGCTTTCGCTGGCAACCCGGCGGCCGTCGTCTTCGTGCCCCCCGGGGCGCCTGCGCCCTCGCCGCAGTGGATGCAGCAGGTGGCTGCTGAGTTCGGCCTGTCCGAGACGGCGTTCGTCGTCCCGCTGGGGGCGTCGCAGTACCGGTTGCGCTGGTTCACGCCGTCCGTCGAGGTCGAGCTGTGCGGGCACGCGACCCTCGCGACCGCCCACTGGCTGCTGGAGCAGGGCCTGGAGACGGGAAGCATGTCGTTCCGCACCATGTCCGGCTGGCTGAGGGCCGAGGGACGTCCCGGTGAGGTGACGATCACGCTGCCCGTGGTCCCGCTGGCGGACACCAGGGCGCCTGAGGGCTTCGACCAGGCGATGGGCTTCCTCAGCTACGAGCTCATCGGGTTCACGGGGCAGCCGGTGGCGCTCCAGCGCAACGCCATGGTGCTCGTGGAGGCCGTGGACCTGCGCGACGTCCAGCTCAACCTGCGCAAGCTGTCCCAGCTGCCGCTCGGCGGGGTCATCGTCACCGCCGCGGCGGACGAGGCCGCCGTCGCCAAGGGCGTCGACGTCATCAGCCGGTACTTCGCCCCGGCGCTGGGGATCGACGAGGACCCGGTGACGGGTTCGGCGCACTCGACGCTGGCCGACTACTGGTGCCGGCAGCTCGGCCGCCGCCGCTTCCGGGCTGCACAGCTGTCCCCGCGCGGTGGCGCCGTCGACGTGGTCCTCGACGACAGCGGTGACGAGGCGGTGGTCCGGCTCACGGGTGGCGCCGTGACGACGATGGACGTCCAGCTGCGCATGTGACGCGGCCCCTGTCCGGACCTCGAGCGCAGATGGCGTCTCGCACGCGGCCATGTCGTAGGGTCGCGTTTACGTCTTCCTCCCCCAGGGCATGGAACGGCCGTGCCGGTTCGCCGGTGCGCTGACACCAGACGAGCAAGGACAGCCGGCAGCGACGTCGTGAGGCGGCAGTTGTCGGCTCACTTCTGTGCCGCCCGGACCGCAGAGCCCCATCAGTGGGGGCCGAGGACGGAGGGGCCACATGAGCACGATCGAAGGTGAACGGACGTCCCCGGACGTCGACGGCCTCCAGGGTCGTCACCGCCCGGTGGCCCAGGCAGCCCCCCGGCAGGTCCGTCCCGGCCTGGCCCACCAGGTGCGCCGGTCGCTGGCCACCAGACGCAGTGCCGTCATGCTCCTCGTGAGCGACGTGGTGGCGCTGTCCGTGCCGCTCCTGCTGCTCCCGGCCACCGCGCCGTGGGTGTGGCTGAGCACAGCCCTGACCCTGGCCCTGTTCGCCGAGCGCGGGCTGTACCGGCCTCGCCTGCAGTGGTCGCTGCTGGACGACCTGCCCGCCGTCGTCGGGGCCAGGTTGTCCGCGGTCGGCGTGGTGGGGGTCGTGCTGGTCGTCGCCAGCTCCCCCGCCCTGCGGGAGATGCTGCAGGTTGCCGCCTGGGGGAGCGCCGCCCTGCTGCTCGCCCGGGCCGTGGCGTACCTGATGGTGCGCCGGGCACGGCTCAGCGGCCGCGTCGCGCACCGCTGCCTGGTCGTGGGGGGCGGGGCCATCGCCGGGGAGGCCGTGGACCTCATGTCGCGCCACGGCGAGCTGGGGCTCCTGCCGGTGGGCTACGTCGACGACCGGGCCTCCAGCGACCTGGACGAGCAGGGCTGCCGGTGGCTCGGCGGCACGGCCGAGCTGGACAAGGTCATCGTGGAGCACGACGCCTCGGTGCTGCTGGTCACCTTCGGGGGGTCCCGTGACCACCTCGTCAGCGCGATGCTCCGCTCCCGCACCGCCAGCAGCCTGACGCTCTTCGTCGTGCCTCGGCTGTACGAGGTGATGAGCCTGCGCGGCTTCCGCGACCACATCGGTGCCATCCCCGTCATCCGGGTGCGGCGTCCCCCGCGCGAGGGCCTCGCCCCGGCCGCCAAACGGGCGTTCGACGTGGTCGCCAGCCTGCTGGCCCTCGTCGTCCTGTCACCGGTCATGCTGGCGTGCGCGGTCGCCGTCCGCACGACCGGTCCCGGGGTCCTGTTCCGGCAGGAGCGGGTCGGCCAGCACGGCGAGCTGTTCGAGCTGCTGAAGTTCCGGTCGATGCGCCCGGCGGAGGACACGCGGGCCCAGACGGCCTGGAGCGCCCACGGGGACCCGCGCCTGACCCGGGTCGGTCGGCTCCTGCGCCGGACCTCGCTGGACGAGCTGCCCCAGCTGTGGAACATCCTGCGCGGGCGAGATGACCGTCGTCGGCCCGCGGCCGGAGCGGCCGTACTTCGCCGAGCAGTTCTCCCGCGAGCACCCCCCGTACGCCCACCGCCACCGGGTACCTGTCGGGCTGACGGGCATGGCCCAGGTGAGCGGGCTCCGCGGTGGGGACACCTCGATCAGCCTGCGCGCCCGGTACGACAACTACTACATCGAGAACTGGTCCCTGTGGGGCGACATCACCGTCATCTTCCGCACCGTGGCCGAGGTCGTCCGGGCGAAGGGCTCGTGAGGCGACGCACGCTGCTCGGCGCTCCGCTGCTGGCCCTGGGCGGGTCCAGCACGCTCACGGCCTGCGGTGGCGCCGAGGACCCCGCGGACAGCCCGGCGGACGGCCCGGTCGGGGGCGACGCCGGCAGCTGGTTGTCGGGCTCCTCCGGGAGCCGGGTCGCCGAGGGTGGGCTGGGCCGCTGGCGCGGTCGTGACCTCGACCTGGTCGGCACCTGGGCCGACGTGGCGGACGCGAGCGTCGAGCTGTACGAGCTGCAGCCGGGCGCGGCCCTGTCCGGGTGGCGGGGCCCGATGGACATCGCGCTGGGAGCCATCGCGGCGGACGAGACCTGGGCCGACGCCGCCGCCGGCGGCTGCGACGACCGGTGGCGCCGCTCACTCACGGCGTTGGCACACCTGCGCTCAGGTGCCGGCACCACCTACGTCCGCTTCGCCCACGAGTCCAACGGGGACTGGTACGACTGGTCGGTGGACGGAGGCTCGGTGGACGACTTCCTCCTGGCCTGGGACCGCTACCGCGACCTGCAGCTGGAGCTCATGCCGCAGGCGCGCCTCGTGTTCGCGGTCACCAGCCAGTCGTCGGGCTCCGGCCTGGACTGGCGGAGGACCTTCCCTGGGCCGGACGCCGTCGACCTGCTCGGGGTCGACCACTACAACCAGTACCCGTGGGTCGGCACCCGCGAGGCCTTCGACGACGGGCTCCGGGCCCGGGACGAGTGGGGTGCGCCCCGGGGTCTGGGCGCTCACGCGGAGTTCGCGGCCGAGCAGGGGGTGCCGTTCTGCGTCCCGGAGTGGTCCAGCAACGCCGACATGGGCGACTCCCCGGCCTTCATCGAGGGCATGCACCGCTTCTTCACCCGCCACGGCGGCACCGGGCCCGGGCAGATGGAGTACGAGGTGCTCTTCAACGTGGCCGAGTTCGACGACGGCAAGTTCGCCCTGCACCCGGACACCGCCATGCCGGAGGCTGCCGAGACCTACCAGGAGCTCTGGTGAGGGCGGTCGGTCGGCGGCGCTCACCAGAGGCGGACGTACTCCGCCGCGGTCAGGGGCTGTCGAGAGGTGGGCGAGAGCTGGAACTTGCCGCCGCCGTAGTCCGCGACGTTGAAGTGGATCTCGTAGAGCACCTGCCCGGGCCCGGTGCCGCCGTGCCGGGTCAGCCAGCGGTGCAGCTCGGTGACGAAGACCGGCGCGTCGCCCAGGTCGGCGTTGCTCGACCACTCGGAGATCGCGAAGGGGCGCCCGACCGACGCCGCGAAGAGCCGGTGCTGCTCCAGTCCGAGGGGCGCCCCGGTGCCGTCGAGCCGGCCGGAGGCGGCGCTGAACTCCTCGGCGGTCCGGATGAACGGGTACTGGTTGTAGAGGTCGACCGAGACCACGTCCACGTACGCGGCACCCGGGAAGGCGGTGCGCCAGTCCAGCCGGTTGGCCGCGGAGGTCTCGGCGTTGGGGCAGAACACCAGCCGGGTGCGCGGTGCGACGTCCAGCTGGATGGCGCGCAGGCGCTTCCAGGCGGCGACGAAGTGCGCGGCCTCGGCGCCCTCGACCGACCACGGGTACCAGTCGCCGTTGAACTCGTGGGCGAACCGGACGTAGACGGTCCCCGGTCGGCTGCCCCAGGCCTGCTGCACCGCGCCGAGCGACTGGCGCCAGCGCGCGTCGTAGGCGCCGGAGGCGGCCGCCGCCCAGGTCTCGCCACGGTCCTTGTAGATGCCGCCGACGGCGACGTCCACGTCGCCCTGCCAGTCGCCGTACTCGAACCCCGGCCGCAGGCTCCACTGGTACGGCTGGGACGCGGCGTTGTCGTTCCAGGTGCCGGCGATCTGCACCGGCCGCCCGCGCCAGGCACCGAACCGGCCGTCGGGGACCCCGGTGCCGGCCGCGCCGGAACGCCAGGTGCCCGCCACGCTGGGGCTGGGGCCCGGGCTCACGACCGGGCCGGGGACGGGCCCGGTGGTCGGTGCCGCCAGGTCCCTGCTGGTGGCGTCGCTCACGGCCACCGCGAAGGCCCGGTCCTGCCAGACCACGACCCCGGTGCCGCGGCCCACGTGACGCGAGAGGACCTCGGACGTGGTGCTGGCCACCACCTCCCCGTTCCAGCGGGACACCAGCGTGGAGCCACGCAGCTCCACGGTGGCGCGACCCGTCGTGCCGTGCGTGAACGGCTTGTCCACGAGCAGCCGCTCGCGTCCTGCCACGTAGTCGCGGACCTGGTAGCGGGTCCCCGAGAAGCTCACCAGGACCCGGTCCCCGGGGCCCGAGCTGCGCAGCGCGAAGGCGCCGTTGCGACGGGTGGTCGTGGCACCGCTGATGACGGCCTCGACGCGCTGGTCGTGACCGGTGGTGGCGGGCATGGCCCTGGTGGCCCACGTCCACACCGTCGAGGTGGACCACGAGACGGCCGTGGTGGCGGGGGCCGCGGCGGACGCTGGCACGAGCGCCGTCAGCAGCGCGAGCAGGGCCACCGCCGCAACGGTGACACGGGACCAGCGCAGCACGATGACCTCACAGGGGACGAGGGGTGGTTGTGGTTGACATCGGCCCGGAGGGTCGGCGCCGGAGTCCCGACCGTCCTGCTCACCCTCGCGGACCAGCGTCCGCTGACGGTGCCCGGGGAGTGCTCGTGAGCGCCCCCGGGGGCACCCGCGCACCGGACGAGGACGAGGGTGCGACGACCGTCCCGCTGGTCCAGGCCCCCCGTCAAGGACGCGGGCTCGGCGGTCGTGCCGGCTGGATCCTGGCAGACCAGGCGGTGTCCAGCCTCGCCAACGCCGCGCTGAGCATCGTCGTCGCCAGGACCGTCTCACCGACCGAGTACGGCGCCTTCGCCCTCGCCTTCTCGATCTACACCTTCGCCGTCGCGGTGTCCCAGGCGTCGTCGGGGCAGGTCGTGATGATCCGGTACTCCGCGGCCACCGGGGAGCTGCGAACCCGGGTCGCCGCCTCGGCGGGCGGCACGGCCGTCACGCTCGGCCTGGCCAGTGCCGGCGTCGTGGTCCTGGCGTCGCTGCCGCTGGGTGTCCCGCTGCGCGACGTGCTGCTGGCGACCGGGGTCCTGCTGCCGGCGCTCATGCTCCAGGACACGTGGCGGACCGTCTTCGTCTCCCGGGGCACCCCCCGCCACGCGTTCACCAACGACCTGCTGTGGACCGTGCTCCAGGCCGTGCTCATCGGTGCGCTGCTGGTGCTCGGGGCCGAGCGTGCCCTCTGGTACGTGCTCGCCTGGGGACTCGCGGCGCTCGCGGCGGCCGTGTGGGGCGTACGGCAGGCCCAGGCGGTCCCGGACGTCCGCGCGACCCGCCGCTTCGTCCTCGACCACCGTGACGTCGTCCTGCCCTCGGTCGCGAACGCCGCTGCCATCCTCGGTGCCACCCAGGTGGCCTTCGTCCTCATGGCCGCCGTGGCGTCGGTGGAGACGGTGGGCGCGATCCGGGCGGCGCAGACCCTGCTGGGACCGCTCAACATCGTCGGGTTCGCGCTCAGCTCCTTCGCGGTGCCGGAGATCGTCCGGCACGACCTGGGCCGGCGCGGCCACACCGTGGCGGCCCTCGTCCTCAGCGGGGTCATGGTGGTGGTCGACCTGGCGTGGGGTGCGGTGCTGCTGCTGCTGCCGCAGGCCGCAGGGGAGGCGCTGCTCGGCGAGACCTGGGACGCGGCCCGCCGGGCCCTGCCGGGGCTGGTCGTGTTCACCGCGTGCATCGGGGCCACGGTGGGAGCCACCGCCGTCATGCGCGCCCTGGCCCGCGCGACCTACGCGTTCTGGACGTCGGCCATGCTCGGACCCCTGGTCGTCGCCCTCTCGGTCACCGGCGCCTGGCGCTACGCCGAGACCGGGGCCGCCTGGGGGCTGGCGGCGGCCGCGGCACTCGTCGTCGCCCCCGCGTGGCTGCTCCTGCTGCGCGCCACCCGCCTCGGACGGATGCCCATGGAGGCCACCGCATGATGAGCACCAGCCCCACCTCGACCGGCCCCACCTCGACCGGCCCCACCGCAGACGGCCCGGCCGTGAGCAGCGCGCACCCGGGCGCGGGCCAGGGCGCCGACCCGCTGCGTGTCCTGCTGCTCTCGCACGTGCCCGACGACCCCGACGGCGGTGCGTCGCGGGTCTACCACCTGCTCGCGGCAGGCCTGCGCGAGCGCGGTCACGAGGTCCGGCTCACGCACCTGGAGGACGTCGGGCTGCCCCGGGACCCCAGGGTTCGGCTCCTGGCGCGCCGGACGGCGCTGCCGCAGCTGCTGAGCAGGGCCGCGGCCGCCTGGGACCCGGCGTCCTACGACGTCGTCATGGCCTCCTCCGGCACCGCGTACCCGTTGTTCCGTCAGCTCCGGCGAGGCGGCGAGGGGGCGGGCCACCGCCCCCTGCTGGTCAACCACGTGCACGGCCTGGTCGTCCACGACCACCTGGCCGGGCTCGTCGAGGCGCAGCTCGGCCACCACCGCGCCGGCCCGGCCAACCGCCTCGTGACCGGCCCTTTCCAGGTCCGCTGGGACCGGGCCGGCGTCGCGGCGGCGGACGTGACGGTCGTGCAGAACCTCCGCGACCTCGCCACCGTCCGCGACGGCGGGGCGCAGGACGCCGTGCTGGTCCCCCCGGCTGTGCACCCGGACCTGCTCGAGGCCTCGCGGCACGCACCCGACCCGGCGTCCCGGCGACCCGGTGCCGTCGTCTGGTTCGGCACGTGGGAGGCGCGCAAGGGTGCCTTCTACGTCCCCGCCGCCTTCCGGCTCCTGCGCCGGGCGCACCCCGAGGCGACGCTCACCGTGGGCGGCACCGGCCTGCCGGCCGAGCGGGTCCTCGCGGACTTCGACCCGCAGGACCGCAGCTCGGTGACCGTGCTGCCGCGCATCAGCGTCGCGGCGCACGCCGAGCTGCTGGGAGCCTCCTCGATCGTGCTCTTCCCCTCCTTGTCCGAGGGTTTCGGGCTGGCCCTCCCCGAGGCGATGGCCTTCGGCTGCGCCGCGGTGACGACCGCCACGGCCTTCGGCGGGGACCACCTGCGGGACGGTGTCGACGCCCGCGTCGTCGCGCCCACGTCGGAGCACCTCGGCCGGGCGCTGCGTAGGACTCGTGGCCGACGACGCCGCCCGGACGGAGATGGCAGCCGCCGGCCGACGGGTCGCCCGGACCTTCACCCTGGAGCGCACGACCGACGGGTACGAGGCGGTCTTCGCCCGAGCGCGGCGCAGCCCCGGCGGGGCGCGACGTCGTGCCGCTCGGCGGGCGCCCGCCGATGTCGCCCGTCGGTCGGACCGCACCCCGGACCCTCGCCCCGGCGCCCGACGTCTCGGTGGTCATCCCGGTCCACGACTACGAGGACTTCCTCGCCGAGACGATCGACAGCGCGCTGGCGCAGGACCCGCCCTTCGCCGAGGTCGTGGTCGTGGACGACGGCTCCACCGACAGCTCCGCCGAGGTGGCCCGCGGCTACGGGGACCGGGTCCGCCTCATCGAGCAGCCCAACGGCGGCCAGCTGTCCGCCTGCCTCACCGGCCTGGCTGCGTGCTCGTCCGAGTACGTGCTACTTCCTCGACGCCGACGACCTCGCGGTCCCGGGCATGGTCCGCGCCCTCGCCCCCGCGCTGGCGAGCAGGCCCGCCAAGGTGCAGTTCCCGCTGCAGGCGGTCGACGCCGCCGGGGTCCCCACCGGATCGGTCTTCCCGACCGTCCCGGCCGGTTACGGGGCCGCGCAGATGGTCCGTGACAACGAGGTGGTCGGTTTCTACACCTGCCCCCGACCACGTCCGGGAACGTCTACCGCCGCGACGTGCTGGCGCGGGATCGACCGCGGGGTGCTCGACCTGCGCGACTTCGTGGACGGCCCGCCGACGCTCGCGCTGCCCCACCTCGGGTCACGAGGTGCGCCTGCCTGGACAGCCCGCTGGCCCGGTACCGGGTCCACGGGGGAAACCACAGCCAGTGGTTCCGGCCGACGCCCGAGCGCCTGCTGGGGGAGATCGACTGGTTCGAGCGCAGGTGGGACCAGGTCTGCGGGCTGATCGGCGTCGAGGAGCCGCCGTTCGGTGCCCACGAGCCCGGCCTACGTGCTGGAGCGGAGGCTCATGCTGGGCGCGCTGGAGGGACAGGTCTGGCTGCTGCCCCACAGCCTCCGCCTGGTGCGCCGGATGTCGCAGGCGCACCTGCCGAGGGTCCACCTGCTGGCGCTGTCGGCGTGGGCGCTGCTGCTCGCGGTGCCGTCCGCGAGGCTGCGACTGGCCCTGGTCGAGGGCCGCCGGGACCCGTCGCGGCGACCGGCCGCACTGTCCGGGCTGCTCGGCCTGCTCCGTCGGCTCGCCGGTCTCCGTCGGCGTGCCGGTCTTCGCCGGCGTGCCGGTCTCCGTCGGCGCGCGGGCGGCCCGCCCGGCACCGTGGCCTCCGGCACCGCACCAGCCACGGCAGCACCCAGCCCAACGAACAGCCCAGCAGCCGCCACCGTCGAGGAGAGCCGTGCGTAGCGTCGTCGTCGCCAAGTTCGTACCGTGGCCGCCCAACAGCGGCGACAAGCGCCGGTCCCTGGGCATGGTCCGGGCGCTCGCAGCCCAGGGCGAGGTGACCGTGTGCGCCTACGCGGGCGCCGACGAGGACGTGGCCGGCTGGAGGCCGAGGGCATCCGCGTCCGCGCGGTCGCCCGCGGGGGCGTCGGGCCGGCCGGGTGAGGGACCTGCTCCTGGGGCTGGTGCGCAGCCGCTCGATCACCGCGGCCCGGTTCTACTCCCCGGCCCTGGACGCCGTGGTCGCGCAGGAGACGGCGCGGGACGTGGACGTCCTCCTCGTGGAGCACGTGCAGCTGGTCCCGCTGGCGCGACGCCACCGCGCGGGGCTCACCGTGCTGGACATGCACAACGTGGAGTCCTCGCTCACCGACCGGTACGCCCGGTCCCAGCGCGGGCTCCGGCGTGCGGTGCTCGCGGTCGAGTCGTGGCGCTGTCCCGGCTGGAGCGGCGCGCCAGTGCGGCCGCGGACGCCGTCGCGGTCGCGAGCAGCGGTGACGGCGAACGCCTCACGCGGCTGCTGGGTGAGGGGGCCCGCGGCCGGGGCGGCACCCCTGTCGCCGACCGCGTCGTCGTCGTCCCCAACGCGTGGGACCTGCCGACCCCGCTGCCCCCCGCCGCCGACCCCGTCGTCTGCTTCGTCGCACTGCTGTCCTGGGCACCCAACGTCGACGCCGCCGTGTGGTTCGGGCAGCAGGTGTGGCCCCTCGTGGTGGCCGAGCGCCCCGACGCCCGGCTGCTGCTGGTCGGCCGCAACCCGGCTCCGGCGGTCCGGGCGCTGGGCGGCCCCACGGTCGAGGTCACCGGGACCGTCGCCGACCTGACCCCGTCCTACGCGCGCAGCGCCGTCGCGGTCGCCCCGCTCCGCTCGGGAGGGGGCTCCCGCCTCAAGATCCTGGAGGCCCTGGCCCACGCCCGGCCGCTGGTCGCCACCACGGTCGGCGTGGAGGGCCTGGAGGACCTGGTCGGTCGCGGTGTCGTGGTCGCCGACGACCCGCGCGGCTTCGCGCGCGCCGTGCTCGAGCTGCTCGCCGACCCCGGTCGCCGTGCCAGGCTCGGGGACGCCGGTGTGGCGGCAGTGCGGGACGACCACTCCTGGCCGGCCGCCACCCGACCGCTCGTCGACCGACTCACCGAGACCCTGGGAGCCGTGCAGTGACCCCCGACCTGACCCCCGACCTGACCCCCGAGGCGACGCACGAGACGTCCCTCACCGTCACCACCACCGACCCGGGGACGACCGGCGCACCCGCCGTCGTCGACCTGACCGCGTCGCAGCCGCGGTCCCGGGCCGGCAGCGCCGACCGGCCACGGCTGAGCGTCGTCATCCCGGCCCGGGACGAGATCGAGCGCTGGCCGGCCGTGCTGACGATGCTGCGGGCCCAGACCCTGCAGCCGGACGAGGTCGTGGTGGCCGACGGCATGTCCACCGACGGCAGCCGCGAGTGGCTGGCCGAGGTCGCGGCGGCCGACAGCTCGTTCGTCGTGGTGGACAACGAGCAGCGGGTGGTGCCAGCGGCGCTCAACGTCGGGCTCCAGGCCGCCCGTGGGCGCTTCGTCGCCCGGATGGACACCCACGCCGACTACGACCCGGACTACCTGCGCACGGTGGTGGAGTTCCTCGAGTCCACCCCGGAGGCCGCAGCCGTCGGGGGAGCGATGGAGACGGCCGGCCGCGGCTCCTGGGGGCGGCCGATCGCCGCCGTGCTGCGGCGTCCGATCGGCCTGGGCGGCGCGCGTCACCGCGTGGGCGGCGACGCCGGGCCGATCGTCCACGTGTTCTCCGGCTGCTACCGGCGGGAGCGGCTCGTGGCCGCCGGTGGGTGGGACGAGCGGCTGCACGCCAACGAGGACTACGAGATGGACGTCCGGGTCGCCCAGACGGGCGCCGAGGTCTACCTCGAGCCGGCGGCCAGGAGCACCTGGTACGTCCGACGGACGCCGCGGGCGCTCGCGGTGCAGATGTGGCGCTACGGCTACTACAAGGGGCTGACCCTCCACCTGCACCCGACCTCGTTGCGCGTACGGCAGCTGGCCCCGCCGCTGCTCGTGCTGACCCTGCTGCTGGGCTGGCTCGTCAGCCGCCGCGGCACCTTGGCTCTGGCGGTCGCCTACGCCGGGGCCACCGCCACGATGGGTGCGCGCGCAGCACGAGCCGACGGCGCCACGGCTCGGCGTGGTGCTGCGGTCCCGGCGCTCGTCCACCTGTCGTGGGGGGCCGGCCTGCTGGCAGGGCTCGTGCGCTTCGCCGGGGAGCGACGGCGGGGGCCGGTCCGGTCGGGTCTCGTCATCGACCTCACCGACTCCCGGTGAGCGGCGACCAGGTCGACCCCGTGCGCGCCCTGCTGCGGTCCTGGTGGCTCGTGCTGGCGTGCACGGCCCTCGGTGCCCTGGTCGTGGGCGTCGGCCTGGCGCAGGCAGCACCCCGCTGGACGAGCTCGACGACGCTGCTCGTCTCCAGCGCGGATCCCAGCAGCGCGCTCACCGGCTCGCAGCCCGGCACCGGCGACGTCGTGCGCCGGCTCACCACCGAGGCGAGGGTGGTCATGAGCGACGCCGTCGTCGACCGGGCCGCCACCGCGGCGGGTCTGACGCCGTTCGAGGTGCGCGAGGCGGTCACCGTGGCCGTCGTGGAGCAGAGCGACGTGCTGTCGGTCGAGGCCACCGCCGGCAGCGCCGACCAGGCGCAGGGCCTGGCCCGGGCGGTCTCCGACTCCTACCTGGCCCTGGAGCAGGAGAACGGTGCCCGGCCGCTGGTGGCGCAGGCCGACGCGCTCGCCGCCACGATCGCCCAGCTGCAGGCCGAGCTCGCGGCCCTCCCCGTGGGGCGCGACGGGAGCCAGGACACCCGTGCCGCCTTCGCCGCCGAGATCGCAGACCTGGCCCAGCAGCAGGCGCGGCTCAGGGTCGCCGCCGAGCTCTACGGCGGTCGGGTGTCGGTCCTGACCGCGGCGCAGGCCCCGGGGTCCCCGAGCTCCCCGGGGGCCACGACCGGTGCCGCGCTGGGGGCCGTCCTGGGCTTCGCCGCAGGGGTGCTGCTGGCCCTGGCCAGGGGGCGGGTCGCTGCGAGGCCTGCGCGTCCGGGGGGCGTCCAGGCCCCCGCCGAGGGCAGCGAGCCGGCGGGGTGGCGCGACCTGACGGAGCCGTGAGCCCCGGCCGTGGACCTGGGCGCCTGCTGCTGGCGCTCATGCTCGTCGTGGTCCTCACGCAGCGGCTGGCGCTCCCCGCCGCAGGCACGCAGGTCCCGCTGTCGCTGCCGCTGGCCGTGCTGCTGCTGCTGGTGGGCGTGGTCACAGGGACCCTGGTGCTCGACCGCCCGCGGACCCGCCTCTACGTGGTGGCCATGACCGCGGTGCTCGTGCTGACCGCGGTGGCGGTGGTCAGGGGGCTGGACCCCTCGCTGCCGTCGATGGTGTTCCTCCTCGCGCTGTACGCGTTCGTGGCCGTCCGCCCCTCGGTCGCGGACCGGGCCACCGTCGAGCGCGTCCTCGACGTCTTCGTCGCGGTGATGGCGGTCGTCGCCGGGGTGTGCCTGGTGCAGTTCGGGGTGCAGTACGCGGGCGTGCCGTACGAGGACTGGCTGGCCCGTGTCGTGCCCGCGGACCTGCTGCTCCAGGGCTACAACACGGGCGACCCGCTCTCCTACGGCTCCGAGCTGGTGCGGGTCAACGGTGTGCTCTTCCTCGAGCCCTCGTTCGTGTCGTACTTCCTCGGGCTCGCAGCGGTCGTGGCCCTCCACCGCGGCCGGTCCGCGCTGGTCGTCGCCCTGCTGCTCGTGGGCCTGGTCCCCACGCTGGCCGGCAACGGTGTCGTCACCCTGCTGCTGGGGGTGGCGGTGATCGCCCTCGGCCCGCACCGCCGCCGGCTGCTGGGGCTGGTGGTGCCCGTGCTGCTCGCGGTGGCGGTGGCCGTCGTCACCCCGGTCGGGGGGCGCTTCCTCACCCGGCTGACGGAGGGCGGCAACGAGGGCTCCAGCCTGAGCCTGCGGCTGGTGGAGCCCTACGAGCGGCTGCTCCCGGCCTGGGCGGCGGACCCGGCCGCGGTGCTGCTCGGACGCGGTGCCGGGGCCGGCACCGACGCCGTGGACAGCGGGGCGGAGGGACTGCTCGCCCCGGCGGTGCCGAAGCTGCTCCTGGAGTACGGGGGCATCGGCGCCGTCCTGTTCCTGCTCTTCCTGCTGTGGTCCCTGCTGGCCGGTGGCGGCGACCGGCCGTGGGCGCCGGCCCTCCTCCTCAGCTACCTGGTCCTCAACGCCGCCCTCCTGCAGGTGACCCTGGCCCTGGCGACGGTGCTGTTCGTGCACCTGCTGCGCCCCTGGCCGGGTGAGACCGCCCCAGGGGCCGGCGCACGGTCCGACGCCGGAGACGACACGCCTCGCGGACCCGGGACGCTCACGACCTCCCCGTGAGGACGCTCCACGGCATCGGCAGCCCACGGGGCCGATGCGGGGGCGCGCACCTCCTGCGGCTCCTGCGCGAGGGCGCCCCGCGTGCACCAGGGCGACGCGAGGGTCGACCGGGTCCTGGCGGCCATGGGCACGTCGACCGACCGGCCGGGCCGCGGAACAGCTGGACCGTGGGGCTGGTTGACCTGCGCAGACCACCGACCTGCCGCCGCGCCGCCCAGAGGAGCCCGCCGATGCCCGTACCGCTGTCCGTCCTGGACCTGGCGCCGATCGCCCCCGGCGGCACCGTGCGGCAGAGCCTGCTGGACAGCGTCGAGCTGGCGCAGGCGGCCGAACGCCACGGCTACCGCCGCGTCTGGTACGCCGAGCACCACAACATGGCCACGATCGCGTCCTCGGCGACCAGCGTGCTCATCGCCCACGTGGCTGCCAGCACCACCAGCATCCGGCTCGGCGCCGGCGGCGTGATGCTGCCCAACCACTCGCCCCTGGCCGTCGCCGAGCAGTTCGGCACGCTGGCCGAGCTGCACCCCGGGCGCATCGACCTCGGCCTGGGCCGGGCGCCGGGCAGCGACCAGACCACGGCGCGGGCGATGCGCCGCGACCCGCGGGCGAGCGACCGGTTCGGCGAGGACGTCCTGGAGCTGCAGGCCTACCTGGCGGGCCGCTCGCTCGTGCCCGGCGTGCAGGCGGTGCCCGGTGCGGGCACCCAGGTGCCCCTCTACGTCCTGGGCTCCTCGCTGTTCGGTGCCCAGCTGGCCGCCGCGCTCGGCCTGCCGTACGCGTTCGCCTCGCACTTCGCCCCCGGGCTCCTGCAGCAGGCCGTCGGTCTGTACCGCTCGCAGTTCCGGCCCTCCGAGCAGCTGCAGGCCCCCTACGTCCTCGCGGCGGTCAACGTGGTGGCCAGCGACGACCCCGCCGACGCGCACGAGCAGCTCCGGGACCGCCGCCGCTCGTGGGTCAGGGGCATGCTCAGCCGGGGGCCGGGCAGCCCCACCCTGTCCGACGAGCAGGTCGAGTCGTTCCTGACGACGCCGGACGGCGCCCGCCTGGCCGACATGCTCCGCTACAGCGCGGTGGGCACGCCCGAGGACGTCCGCGCGTACCTGGAGGAGTTCGCCCGTCACGCGGACGCGGACGAGCTGGTCGTCGCCTTCCAGAGCGCCGGGCTGCCCCAACGGCTGCGCTCGCTGGAGCTGACCGCCGGAGCGCTCCTGGGCGCCGGCGTCTGAGCGTCAGGTCGGACCCCGCTCACGCCAGGGGGGCGGCCCCGGTCGTCGTCTTGGCCGGCTCGTCGGTGCGCCACTCGAGGATGACCGTGGACGCGTCGTCCTGGAGCTGGCCGTGCTGGTGCCGGAGCACGGCCAGGTTGAGCCGCCGCAAGGTCTCCGCGACCGGTCGGTCGTCGGCGGCCTCCCGGGTGAGGAAGTCCTCGAGGCGGTCGACGCCGAAGAACTCGCCGTCGGCGTCCCGGGCCTCGGTGACCCCGTCGGTGTGCAGCAGCAGCCGGTCACCCGGCTCCAGCCGTTCCTGCCCCACCTCGGGCGCACCGTCGAACATGCTGAGGCCGATGGGGACGCCGCTCACGCCGTCCAGGGTCTTGACCACCTTGCCCGCGCGCAGCAGCAGCGCCGGCGGGTGCCCGCAGGTGACCCAGCGCCACATGCCGCTGGGGACGTGCAGCTCCCCGACGATGCCGGTGAGGAACTTGTCCGGCCCGAAGTGCCTGGCGATCCCGGCGTCCATGGCCAGCACCGTCTCGGGCAGCTCGTGGCCCCCGCGGCGGGAGTTGCGCAGGACCGACACGGCGACGGCCGCCAGGAGCGTGGCCTCCATGCCGTGGCCCATGGCGTCGAGGATCGCGACGTGCATGGTGTCGCCGTTGGAGGCGTAGTCGAACGAGTCGCCGGCCACCTCGGTCGCCGGGGCCAGCGCGCCGGCGATGGACACCTCGGGGGAGACGAAGGTCAGCGGGGGGAGCAGGCCCCACTGCAGCTCGGCGGCCACGCTGAGACCCGCTCGGCGTCTGGTCCGCTCGACCGCGTCTCCGTAGGCGGAGCGGGTCATCACCAGCTCGGCGAGCATGGCGGCGACGTCCATCGCGTCGGTGCAGAGGTCGTCGTCCGCCTCCACGCCCGGGGGCAGGCGCAGCGACAGCACCCCGAGGCGCTCGGTGCCGTTGAGCACCGGCGACCACACGGTGGTCACGTCAGCGGACGTGCTCGCGTGCTGGCGGAGGTCGCTGAAGACCATGCCGGGGACCGTGCCGTCGATCGGCACGGCGTCGCTGTGGTCGACCGCGGGCGGCGCCCCGGTCAGCGGCACCAGCCAGACCTGCTCGTAGTCGGTGAGGTAGAGCCGTGCCTCGTCTGCGCCCAGCACCTGGCCCGCGTCGCCGACCATGACGGGCAGGTCCGAGGGGCCGGTCAGGTGGGACGAGCGGAGCAGACCGCGCAGGGCCGACAGGGCGCGGTGGTCGGACGGTCGCACACGTCCTCCTCCTGCGACGGTCTCAGGGATGGTGGCCGCCGCGGTGCTGCGACGGTACGCGACCCGTCGGCCCGTCGAAGCCAGTGCACGGACAGCGACCGTGCGCCACCATTGCGTCATGCCGGGTGCGTACTGGGTCAACACCGTCCGAGAGGTCCGCGACGCCGAGAAGCTCGCGGCCTACGTCCGCCTCGCCGGACCGGCCATCGCCGCCGCGGGCGGCAGGTTCGTGGCGCGGGGCACCCCCGGGGCCGCCTTCGAGGAGGGTGCGCTCGAACGGGTGGCGATCATCCGCTTCGACAGCGTCGACGACGCCGTGGCCGCCTACGAGTCCGAGGACTACCAGCGGGCCCTGGACGAGCTGGAGGACGGCGCCGTCCGCGACATCCGGGTGGTCGAGGGCCTCGACTGAGGCGTGGCCCTCGAGGTCAGGCCGCGTCGTTCGCCCAGGCCGGCCGGGGTCCGGAGCCGAGCCGCCACCGGGCGGCCTCCTCCGACGGGCTCGTCGTCCCCAGCGCCGTCTGCAGGCCGCGCAGCTGGAGCCGGGCCGCCTGCAGCCGGGTCCGGGCGAGCAGGTCGCGTCGGTCACGGCCCGCGACCCCGGCGAACGGTGCCAGGGTGGGTGACACCAGCAGGCCGGCACCGGCCGCCAGCCCCGAGTAGAACACCTGCTCCGGCGCGGCCAGCCCGGGGGGCGCGGAGAGGAACGACCGCAGGTGCTGGGGTACCGGCTCCAGCACGGGCAGGTACGCCCGCAGCGCCTCGGCGAGCTCGTCGCGGGTGCTCGGCAGGTCCTCGGCGCCGAGGGCCTCCGCGCTGCGTCTCCAGTCCCGGACGTAGGCGTCCGGCCACCGGAGCCCGAACCGGCCGGTCAGGTCCCGTCCGAGCGCCACCTGCGCCGCCAGGAACGCGTCGGTGAAGGCGAGGTGCACCCACCGCAGCAGGCCGGGGTCGGAGGCCGAGTAGGACCGCTGGTCGTCGGTGGTGCCGCGCACCACGGTGTGCAGGCGTCGGACCCGGGCGGCCTCACGACCGGCGAGCTCCTCGGAGCCGAAGGTGCTGACCACGAGCCAGCGGGCGGTGCCGGCCAGCCGCTTCCAGGGGGCCTGCCGGTAGTCCGAGTGCCGCATCACCCCCGCCAGCGCCAGCGGGTGGGCCGCCTGGCCGAGCAGGGCCGCGACGCCGCCCACCAGGGTCGACAGGTCGCCGTGCACCTGCCAGACCACGCCGTCGGGCTCGAACCAGCCCGGCCCGTCGCCGACGCGGGCGATGTCGCGCACCCAGCCGGGGGCACCGGTGGGGTCGCCGGAGACCCGGGCGCGGAAGCGCTCGCGGGCGGTCTCCGCCAGGTCGGAGGGGGAAGGCACCCGACGAGCGTGGCACCGGCCCGCGGGCACCGCCCCCCGGGAGCCGGCTGAGCGGCGACGGCGGTCGTCGTCGGGGCTGGTCTGTTCGGCGGGACGGCGGGACGGCGGGACGGCGGGTCGGTGACCGGTGAGCACCTCGACACCTCACGCGAGGGTGGCGCTGACGACCCCCTGCTTCGTCCCCGAGGACTCCCCCTTGATCGCCCTACGGACCGCCGCGGCGCGAGGGTGGCGGTGGAGCTGCTCCTGCCCGCCCGGGGCAACCACGTCCACCCACTCCGCTCCTTCCACCTGGACCTCGAGGTCATGACCCTCGTGCACGGCTACCGGGAGCGCTGCGAGTGAGGCTCGCCGCAGCCCCGGACCGACGTGGGCTGGCCGGCACGTCCGGCCGTGATGAACCATCGACTCCATGCCCAACCGGCTCGCAGCCTCCTCCAGCCCGTACCTGCTCCAGCACCAGGAGAACCCGGTCGACTGGTGGGAGTGGGGTCCGGAGCCCTTCGCCGAGGCCGCCCGCCGCGACGTGCCCGTCCTGCTCAGCGTCGGGTACGCGGCCTGCCACTGGTGCCACGTGATGGCGAGCGAGTCCTTCGAGGACGAGGGGACCGCGGCCGTGGCGAACGAGCGCTTCGTCAGCATCAAGGTCGACCGCGAGGAGCGCCCCGACGTCGACGCCGTCTACATGCGCGCCACCACGGCCATCACCCGCCACGGCGGCTGGCCGATGACGGTGTTCCTCACCCCGGACGGGCGCCCGTTCCACGCCGGGACCTACTTCCCGCCGAGCCCGCGCGGGGGCTTGCCGTCGTTCACGCAGGTGCTGCTGGCGGTGGACGACGCATGGCGGCAGCGTCGCGACCAGGTCGAGGTCACCGCCCGCCGGCTGTCCGCGGCGATCGGTGGGGCCGACGTGGGTGATGACGGCGGCGGCGGTGACGACCGGGACGACGGTGTGCCGCTCGTGGTCGGGGTGGGTGCCGACGCTCTGGCGGGGACGCTGCCGCAGGACCTGCTGCAGGGCGCGGTCGCCGCGCTGCTCGCCGAGGAGGACCCCCGCAACGGCGGCCTGGGGGGCGCCCCCAAGTTCCCGCCGTCGGCTGTGCTGGCGTTCCTGCTGGCCGAGGGGTCGGCTCAGGCTCTCGGGCTCGCGGCCCGCACGCTGCGCGCGATGGCCTTCTCCGGCATGTACGACCAGGTGGAGGGTGGGTTCGCGCGCTACGCCGTCGACGCCGGATGGGTGGTGCCGCACTTCGAGAAGATGCTCTACGACAACGCCCAGCTGGCCCGCGTCTACGCCCGGTGGGCCGTGGCCAGCGAGGCCGCCGGTGACCCGGCCGACGCCGCCACCGGGCGCCGGGTCGCCGTGGAGACCTGCGACTGGATGCTGCGGGTGCTCGGCACGCAGGCCGGTGGCCTCGCCTCGGCCCTGGACGCCGACACCCCTGCCCCCCCGCCTGCCGCGTGGCCGGCCGGTCTGCCGACGACCGGGCTGCCGAGCACGAGCCACGGCGTCGAGGGGCTCACCTACGTCTGGACCCCGGCGGCGCTGCGTGCGGCGCTCGACGAGGACGACGCGGCCTGGGCCGCCGAGCTCCTCGGTGTCACGGTGGCGGGCACGTTCGAGCACGGCACGTCGACCGCTCGCCTGACCCGCGACGTGTGGGCCGACGCAGCGGAGGCCGAGCGGTGGCGACGGGTGCGCGGACAGCTCGCCGCGGTGCGTGCGGCGCGGCCGCAGCCCGCGCGTGACGACAAGGTGGTCGCGGCCTGGGACGGCCTCGCCGTGGCGGCGCTCGCGGAGACCGGCGCCCTGCTCGAGCGTCCGGACCTGGTCGGCGCTGCCCAGCACGTGGCGCGGCTGCTGCTCGACCTGCACTCCGAGCCCGACCCGTCGGCCGACGGCGTCGACGGCCTGCGGCTGCGGCGGGTGTCCAAGGACGGCCGCGTCGGGGCGCCCGGCGGTGTGCTCGAGGACCACGGCGACGTCGCGGCAGGGCTGCTCGTCCTGCACGGCGTCGACGGTGACCCCCGCTGGGCCCGGGCCGCCGAGCAGCTGTGCGACACCATGCTCCGCCGGTTCGTCGACCCGGCCACCGGCACGTGGCGCGACACCCCCGTCGATGCCGACGACCCGGCCCTCGCCGCGGCGCTGGGCGGTGCCGGCGGGCTCGTGGACCCCTCGGACGGGCCGCACCCCGGGGGCCCGTCGGCAGCGAGCGGCGCCTGCCTGCACGCTGCCGCGCTCACCGGCCGCTCCGACCTGCGCGAGGCGGCCGAGCGCGCGCTCGTGGGCGCCGTCCCGCTCATGCAGCAGGCGCCCCGCTTCGCCGGGTGGTGGCTCGCGGTGACGGCCGCAGCCCTCGACGGCCCGCGCGAGGTCGCGGTCCTCGGTGCCCCCGGACCGGGCCGTGACGCGCTGCACCGGACGGCGCTGCGGTCGTCGGCGCCCGGGCTGGTGGTGAGCCTCGGCGAGCCCGGCGCCGTGGAGCCGGCCCTGCTGCGGGACCGGCCCGCCGGTCCGGACGGGCGGGCCCTGGCCTACGTCTGCCGGGGCTTCGTGTGCGACGCGCCCACGGGCGAGGAGCGGGAGCTGGCGGACGCCCTGGCGTAGCCGACCACCAGCCCTCCGGCGCTCAGTCCTCCGGCGCTCAGCCCTCCCCCGGTCGGCCCGGCAGCGGTCAGCCCCTGAGCGTGCCGGTCACCACGAGGGCCACCCCGGCGTAGTGGCACGCGAAGGCGAGCACGGTGGCGGCGTGGAAGATCTCGTGGAAGCCGAAGACGTGGGGCCAGGGGTCCGGCCGCTTGAGCGCGTACACCACGGCGCCCCCGGAGTAGAGCAGCCCGCCGGCCGCCAGCAGGGCCACGACGAGCAGGCCGCCGGTGTCGTACAGCCCCGGCAGGAACCACACCGCGGTCCAGCCGAGCACGATGTAGATCGGGGTGTAGAGCCAGCGCGGCGCGGTGACCCAGAACACCCGGAACAGGATGCCGAGCACGGCTCCGCCCCAGACCAGCCCGAGCAGCAGCCGGGCCTGGCCGGTCGGCAGGAGCAGCACGGCGTAGGGGGTGTAGCTGCCGGCGATCAGCAGGAAGATGCTGGAGTGGTCCAGGCGCTTCATGAGCACCCGGCGCCGCTCGGTCCAGCGGCCACGGTGGTAGGTGGCGCTCACGCCGAACAGGGCCGAGGTGCACAGCGTGAACACCACCGTGACCAGCCGTTCGGTGAGGGAGTCGGCCAGCGCCACCAGGGTCAGGCCACCGAGCAGGGCCAGCGGGAACATCCCGAGGTGGAGCCAGCCACGCATCAGCGGCTTGACGACGGCGGCGACCTCGGCCGTGCTGGGCCGGCCGAGGTGGGTGCTGGTGGGCGAGGTGTCGGGGCTCACGCGACGCACTCTAACCTACGGTGCCGTAAGTTACCGATGAGTAACACATGGACATCGTGTGAACTCGCGTTCTCCAGGCATCTTCCACCCAGGTGCGGGCAGTAGCGTGTCGGGGATCTCACCGGCCGTGGCAGGTCGGTCGTGACGGGCCGGTCGTGGCGGAGGAGGCGCGGTGGGAGCGAGGACGCTGGCCTACCGGGCCTACCAGCGGGTGCTCCGGTCAGGTCTGGCCCCGTCCGCGCTGCCGCGCCACGTCGGAGTGATCATCGACGGCAACCGGCGGTGGGCCAAGGCCTACGGCACCACCACGCACGACGGCCACCGCGCGGGCGCGGACAAGGTCGTGGAGTTCCTCGGCTGGTGCGACGAGGTGGGCGTCGGGGTGGTCACGGTCTGGCTGCTGTCCACCGACAACCTGTCCCGGGCCTCCGACGAGCTCGACGCGCTGCTGGAGATCATCCCGGACCTCGTCGAGCGCCTGGCCGAGACCGGCCGCTGGCGGGTCAACCCGCTGGGCCGCCTCGACCTGCTGCCCGCGCCGGTCGCCAACCGCCTCAAGGAGGTGGGCGAGGCCACCGCGGCCATCGACGGCATCACCGTCAACCTGGCCATCGGCTACGGCGGCAGGCAGGAGATCGCCGACGCGGTGCGCTCGTTGCTGGCCCAGCACGCCGAGCGCGGGACCTCCCTGTCCGAGCTGGCCGAGGTGCTCGACGTGGAGCACATCGCCGAGCACCTCTACACCTCGGGCCAGCCCGACCCCGACTTCGTCATCCGCACCTCCGGCGAGCAGCGGCTGTCGGGCTTCCTGCTCTGGCAGAGCGCGCACAGCGAGTACTACTTCTGCGAGGCCTACTGGCCGGAGTTCCGCAAGGTCGACTTCCTGAGGGCGCTGCGCGCCTACTCCACGCGACAGCGACGCTTCGGCTCCTGACCGAGGCCCGGTCCGCCCCGGACGTTCGTCCTGCGCGCGGGTGACATCCCGCGTGTTGGTGCTCGGGCGCCCCCGGGACGACCTACCGTCAGGGAGTCGGCACAGCTGACCCGGGAGGCCCAGCCATGGAGCGATCGCCGCTCCGGGGGAGGCCGGGTCCGGCCTCCACGCGAGGGCGGACCGGAACCTCCACCGGACACGACCAGGGCGCCGAGCGCGCCCGGGCAGGGGACCGACCGTGAGCGACGACCGCAGCCAGGGACGCACCGCCGCCCGCACCACGTACGTGCTCGACACCTCCGTCCTGCTGTCCGACCCGGACGCGATGTTCCGCTTCCCCGAGCACGAGGTGGTCCTGCCCGTCGTGGTGGTGACCGAGCTGGAGGACAAGCGCCACCACCCGGAGCTGGGGTACTTCGCCCGGCAGGCCCTGCGCTACCTCGACGACCTGCGCCTGGAGCACGGCCGCCTCGACGTCCCGCTGCCGGTCGGCCCGCCGGGCGGGGGCACGCTGCGGGTCGAGCTCAACCACACCGACGTCACCAGCCTGCCGGCCGGGCTGCGAGGCGGCGACAACGACACCCGCATCCTCGCGGTCGCGACCAACCTCGCCGCCGACGGGTTCGACGTCGTCCTGCTGTCCAAGGACGTCCCGATGCGGGTCAAGGCCTCGGCCGTCGGGCTGGTGGCGGAGGAGTACTCCGCCGGCTTCGCGGTCGAGTCCGGCTGGACCGGCCTCGCCGAGCTCGACATCCCCGCCGAGGAGATGGCCGTGCTCTACGACGAGCGGCTCCTGGACCTCGACGCCGCCCGCGACCTGCCCTGCCACACCGGCCTGGTGCTGCACAGCGACCGCGGCAGCGCGCTCGGCCGGGTCACGGCGGACAAGCAGGTGCGCCTGGTCCGCGGCGACACCGACGTCTTCGGGCTGCACGGGCGCAGCGCCGAGCAGCGCATCGCCATCGACCTGCTGCTCGACCCGACGATCGGGATCATGTCGATGGGAGGTCGCGCCGGGACGGGGAAGTCGGCGCTGGCGCTGTGCGCCGGGCTCGAGGCCGTGATGGAGCGCCGGGAGCACCGCAAGGTCATGGTGTTCCGGCCGCTGTACGCCGTCGGCGGGCAGGACCTCGGCTACCTGCCCGGGCACGGAGGCCGAGAAGATGGGGCCCTGGGGTCAGGCCGTGTTCGACACCCTGGGGGCGCTGGTGTCCAGCGAGGTCGTGGAGGAGGTCCTCGACCGCGGCATGCTCGAGGTGCTGCCGCTCACCCACATCCGGGGCCGCTCGCTGCACGACGCGTTCGTCATCGTCGACGAGGCCCAGAGCCTGGAGCGCAACGTCCTGCTGACGATGCTCAGCCGGATCGGCCAGAACTCCAAGGTCGTCCTCACCCACGACGTCGCCCAGCGCGACAACCTGCGCGTGGGCCGCCACGACGGGGTCGCCAGCGTCATCGAGCGGCTCAAGGGCCACCCCCTCTTCGCCCACGTCACGCTCACCCGGTCCGAGCGCAGCCCGATCGCGGCGCTGGTCACCGACCTGCTGGAGCGCCCGGGCGAGTAGCCCGCCCGGCTGTCGACGGGGTCCGCGGTCGCCGACCGCGGGCCCCTCCGCCGTCGGCGAACGCCGGGGTCGGACCCTGGTGGTAATCGTGTAATCGAGTAACACTCGATGCATGAGAAACGACGCAACGACAGGAAAGGTCAGCAGCTGGCTCCGAGGGCGGCTGCCCGAGGCGTGGTCGCCGGAGGAGGTGCACGTCACCGTCGACCGAGAGGAGGTCACCGTGCTGCTGCCCCTGCCCGGCGGTGCCGTGGGGCCGGACGGAGCGGCGCCCGACGACGAGGAGGTCGACGGCGGATCGCGCGGTTCCGCTCCGAGAGCCGCGCCGAGCGCATGACCGTGGCCGACGAGGCCGAGCGCCGCTTCGGTCGAAAGGTGTCCTGGGGGGTGACGGCGGGGGAGCGCACCGAGCTCTTCACCACGGTGTCGGTGCCCGTCATGACGCGGCTGCGCCAGCCCGAGCGGATCGTGCTGGAGACGCTGGTCGAGGCCGGGGTGGCGCGCTCGCGTGCGCACGCGCTGGCCTGGTGCGTCCGGCTCGTGGGCCAGCACTCCGCGGACTGGCTGTCGGAGCTGCGCGAGGCGATGACCGCGGTGGAGAAGGTGCGCGAGGGGGGCCCGACGCCCTGACGTGCGCACGGCGTCCCCTGAGGCGCGTCCGGCCAGCACGGTCGCCCGAACCGCTCGCGCAGCGCTAGGTTGTGGGCGCTCCGCACCGCGGGGCACCACGCGCTCAGCGAAGTCCGGTGAGAGCCCGGCGCTGTCCCGCAACTGTGATCCCCGCACGTCCGCGCGCGGGGTCAGCCAGGTCGCCTGGCGTCGTGGTCACGTTCCGGTCCTCGGACGAAGGACTGTTCGTGTCGCGGCCCCGCCTGCGGGGGAGACGACCCGGATGCCCTCGTCCCCTGACACCCGCAGGGGATTCACATGACCGCACCGCTCCCTCACCCGCCGACGACCGCTGGCCGACCGCCGCCGGCACCGGCCTCGCCCTGCTCCTCGCCGCCTGCGGCGGAGACGGGCGACGACGACCGCCGCCCCGGCCCCGTCCGAGCCGCGGGAGCCGCCGAGCCGACGGCCGAGCCGGTGCGGGCGAGCCCGACGCGTTCCCGGTCACGGTCACCTCCGGACAGGACCCGGGTCTGACCGAGCTGACCATCCAGGAGGCACCGACCTCGATCGTCTCGATCAGCCCGACGGCCACCGAGATGCTCTTCGCGGTCGGCGCCGGCGACCAGGTGGTGGCCGTGGACGCCTTCTCGTACTTCCCCGAGGAGGCGCCCGGTCACCGACCTGTCCGGGTTCGAGCCCAACGTCGAGGCGATCCTCGGCTACGCCCCGGACCTGGTCGTCGCCTCCGGCGACCCGGGCGACCTGGTCAGCTCGCCTCGACGCCGCGGGCGTGCCCACCCTGCTGCTGCCGTCGGCGCTGGACCTCGAGGACTCCTACGACCAGATCGAGCGAGTCGGCCTGGCCACCGGCCACGCCGAGGAGGCCGAGGCGCTCACCGAGCAGATGGCCGAGCGACATCCAGGCCGCGGTCGACTCCGTCCCCGAGGGTGAGCACGCTGACGCTACTACCACGAGCTGGACCCGTCGTTCTTCACCGCGTCAGCGGCGACACGTTCATCGGCCAGGTGTACGGGCTGTTCGACCTGGAGAACATCGCCGACGCCACCGGCGAGGAGTACCCGCAGCTGTCGCAGGAGTTCATCGTCGAGGCCGACCCGGACGTCGTCTTCGTCACCTCCGGCGACTTCTCCGACACCCCCGAGGCCATCGCCGGCCCGACCCGGCTGGCAGGGCATCACGGCCGTCGAGAACGGTGACGTCGTCGTCGTCGACGCCGACACCGCCAGCCGCTGGGGCCCTCGGGTCGTCGACTTCGTCGAGGTCGGTCGCCGCGGCGCTGCCGCAGGTCCGGGACTGACGCGGCGGCGCCCAGGCATGAGCAGCGGAGCCGTCAGCAGCGACGCCGGCGCGGTCGCCCGGGCGCGGGCGGGCGCCGTCGCGGTCGGTCTGCCCCGTCCCGGCCGGCGGGCGCTGCTGGTCGCCGGGGCCGGCGGCGGTGCTGGTGCGGCGGCGCTGCTGGTCGGCGTCCTCCTCGGCCCGGCCGGCCTCACCGCCTCCGGAGTGCTGGGCGCGCTGGCCGGGGCGGTGCCGGGGGTGGGCGTCACGACGTCGCTCACCGAGCAGCAGCAGGCCATCCTCTGGCAGATCCGCCTGCCGCGCGTGGTCCTCGGCGCGCTGGTCGGGGCGATGCTCGCCCTGGCCGGCGCGGCCTACCAGGGCGTGTTCCGCAACCCTCTGGCCGACCCCTACCTGCTGGGCGTCTCCAGCGGTGCCGGGCTCGGCGCGACCCTGGCCATCGTTCAGCGGCGGCGTCGTCGCCGGGCTCGGCCTGCCGGTGGTCGCCTTCCTCGGCGGACTGCTGGGGGTCGCCGCCACGTACGCCCTGGGCAGCAGCGTCGGGTCGTGGCGCCCGGTCGCTCGGTGGTCATCGTGCTGGCCGGGGTCGCGGTCGCGGCGTTCCTCAACGCCGTGCAGACGTTCGTCCAGCAGCGCTACGACGAGACGCTGCGCTCGGTCTACTCCTGGCTGCTCGGGTCGCCTCAGCACGCAGGGCTGGGCCGAGGTCCTGAGCGTGCTGCCGTACGTCGTGCTCGCCAGCGTCGTCATCCTGCTGCACCGCCGGGTGCTGGACGTCATGGCCGTCGGCGACACCGAGGCCCGCAGCCTCGGCGTCGACGCGACCCGGACCCGGCTCGTCCTCGTGCTGGCCGCGACGCTGGGCACGGCGGCGGTGGTCAGCGTCAGCGGCCTGATCGGCTTCGTCGGCATCGTCGTGCCCCACGCGGTCCGGCTGCTGCTGGGCGGCTCGCACCGGCTCCTGCTGCCGGTCTCGATGCTGCTCGGTGCGGCGTTCCTCGTCGGGGCCGACGTGCTGGCCCGCACGGTGACTCAGCCCGTCGGAGCTGCCCATCGGCGTCGTGACCGCGCTGGTCGGGGCGCCGTTCTTCGTCGTCGTCCTGCGCCGGGCCAGGATGGCGTGACCGGACCGACGCGGGGCCGCGAGCCCGCCCGGGTGGACGCTGGCCGGGGTCGAGATCCGCCGCGGCGGTGTCGAGGTGGTCCGCGACCTCAGCGTCACGGTCGCCGCGGGGAGTGGGTCTGCCTGGTGGGGCCCAACGGGGCCGGCAAGACGTCCCTGCTGCACGCGGTCGGTGGCCTCCTGCCGTACTCCGGGCGCATCTCGGTCGTCGGCGCGGACCCGTCGCCCGCGTCGGTGAGCGCGTCCTGGCCCGCCTGGTCGGGCCTGATGCCGCAGCGTCCGGTCGTCCCGGAGTCGACGAGCGTCGCGGAGCTGGTCGCGCTGGGCAGGACCCCGCACCTGCCCCGGTTCGGCAGCGAGAGCGCCGAGGACCGGCGGGTGGTGGACCGCTGCATCGAGCGGCTCTGCCTGGACCACGTGGCGGGCCGGGCGGCGACCCAGCTGTCCGGCGGGGAGCTGCAGCGGGTCGTCCTCGCCCGCGCCCTGGCCCAGCAGCCGCAGGTGCTGCTGCTGGACGAGCCGACGAGCGCGCTGGACATCGGGCACCAGCAGACCGTGCTGGAGCTGGTCGACCGCTGCGCCGCGAGGAGGGCCTGACCGTCGTCGCCGCCATGCACGACCTCACCTCGGCCGGGCAGTACGGCGACCGGCTCGTCCTGCTGGAGGACGGTCGCGTGTCGCCGCCGACGGCCCGGCCGACGACGTGCTCGGCCGTCGAGCTGCTGGCCCGGGTCTACGGCGCCCGGGTGACGTGCTCGACGGGCCCGACGGTCCGGTGGTCGTACCGCGGCCGCTCCGGCGGCCGGTTCGTGGCCCGCACCCCGCCCCGCGCAACGGCCGAGCGGCTGTGAGCCGGAGGCGTCCTGGCCGGCGTCCTGGCAGCGGCCTGGCGCCGCCGCGGTCGCGCTGGCGCTCGACGAGGTCCTCGGGGAGCCGCCGAGCCGTTGGCACCCGGTGGTCGCCATGGGTGCCTACCTGGACCGCGCCGCCCGCCTGGTGCCCAGCGGCGCCGCCGCGCACGGGCGTGGCCTCGCGGCGGGTTGGCCTGGGCCGTCGGGCGCCGGGCGCCGCCGTGCGTCGTCGGGCGGCTGCGCGGCCGGGCCGCCCGCCCGCCTGCCGTGGCCGGCTGCCGTGCTCCTGCAGGGCCTCGCGCTGTGGACCGCTGCTGTCCGGCCGGCTGCTGCGCCGGGAGGTCGCCGCGGTCGAGGACGCCCTGGCCGCGCTCGCTGGTCGACGGGCGCGCCCAGGTGTCCCGCCTGGTCAGCCGGGACACAGCCGGGCTGGACGCCGACAGGTCGTGCGCGGCGCGGCGATCGGGTCGCTGTCGGAGAACCTGTCCGACTCCGTCGTCGCCCCCGCTGCTGGCGCACGCGGTCGGGGGCGTGCCCGGCGCCGTGCTGTACCGCTACACCAACACCGCGGACGCGATGTGGGGCTACCGGAGCCCCCGCTGGCAGCACGCCGGGCCGGGTCGCGGCCCGCGCCGACGACCTGCTCAACCTGCTCCCCGCCCGGCTGAGCGGGCCTGCTGCTGCTGGCCGTCGCGCGCGCCCCGCACCTGCTGCGGCCGCTGCCCGGCGCAGGCCGCGGCTCACGCCCTCGCCCAACGGTGGCTGGCCGATGGGGGCCGCGGCGCTGCGTCCTCGGCGTCCGGCTGGTCCAAGCCGGGGGTCTACGCCCTGAACGCCCGGCGTCGCGCCGGCGGCCCGGCGGACACCGTCCGGGCGCTGCGGCCTTCCGGCGCGCCAGGTCACCGTGGCCGTGCTGGTCTGCTGCCTGGCGGCGGTGGCGGTCCGCGCCGCGGTCCGGTCCGCTCCGGCCGCGCCGGCAGCGGCGGCGGGCATGAGCGCCGTCATGGTGCTCGGCTGCACGAGCTGGGCGGGCAAGAGCCTGCTCGCCACCGCCCTGTGCCGCTGGTACGCCGACCAGGGGCTGCGGGTCGCCCCGTTCAAGGGCCAGAACATGTCGAACAACGCCCGCGTGGTGGCGGGCGGTGAGCTCGGCGTCGCCCAGTGGCTGCAGGCGCGGGCCGCGCGCGTGGTGCCCGACGTCCGGATGGGCCCCGTCCTGGTCAAGCCCGAGCGCGGCGGCAGCCAGGTCGTCGTGCTCGGCCAGGTCGACGAGGAGCTGAGCCGGCTCGCGCTGGACGGAGCGCCCGCCGGGCCTGTGGGGGACGATCAGCACGCAGCCTGGACGCGCTGCTCGCCGAGCACGACCTCGTGGTCTGCGAGGGCGCGGGCAGCCCCGCGGAGACCAACCTCCGCGACACCGACCTCGCCAACCTCCGTGTCGCCCGCCACGCCGACGCCCCCGCCCTGCTGGTGGCCGACATCGACCGGGGCGGCGCCTTCGCCCACCTGCTCGGCACCTGGCTGCTGGTGGACGAGGTCGACCGGTCCCGGCTGGCCGGGTTCGTGCTCAACCGGTTCCGCGGTGACGCGTCGCTGCTGCGCGAGGCGCCGGCCGAGCTGGCCGCCCGTACCGGCATGGCGCACGCCGGGGTCCTGCCGATGCTCGCCCACCGGCTGCCCGACGAGGACGGCGCCCGCGACCTCGCCGACCTCGGGCCGCGGGAGCCGCGGGGTCGGGCTCCAGGGTGCCCCGGCGTCGCCGTCGTGCGGTACCCCAGCGCCAGCAACCTCGACGAGCTGACCCTGCTGGCCTCCGTCGCCGCGGCTCGCTGGGCTGGACCGCCGGCCGCGGTCGCCGAGGCCGACCTCGTCGTGCTGCCGGGCTCCAAGCACGTCCCCGCCGACCTGGCCTGGCTGCGGGAGCACGGGCTGGACGCTGCTCTGCGGGACGGGTCGCCGCGAGGCGGGCGTGTGCTCGGGCGTCTGCGGCGGCCTGCAGCTGCTCGGCGAGCGGCTCGGGCCCGAGCCCGTCCGGGCGTCCGGGCGGTGGCCGAGCCGGCCCGGGGCTCGGGCTGCTGCCGGTGACGACCGCGTACGCGACCGACCAAGCGCGATCGCCGTCGGTCCGGCGCGCTTCGGCTCCACCGCCTGCCGGTCCCCTGGGCGTGCGCTCGACGGCCTCGTGGTCGACGGCTACGACATCCGCCACGGCACCACGACGGCCGCGCGCCCACGGCGGGTGCCGCACGGTCCTCGGCGACGAGCACGGCTGGGCCGAGGGCCCCGTCCTCGGGGCTGGCCTGCCACGGCGTCCTGGAGGACCCGGCCGTGGTCGAGGCCCTGCTCGGGGACGCCGTCCCGTGGACCGGCTCGAGGAGACCCTCGACGCGCTCGCCGCGGCCGTGGACGACCCACCTGGACACCGACCTGCTGCGCCGACTGACCGGAGGACTGCTGTGAAGCGACACGCCAGACACGCCAGACACGCCAGACGGCTCGAGCGGCGTCCCGACCGACGGTGCGGTCGCCGCCGCGTGCCGCGCCGGGGCCCCCGGGACCGGCCCGAGCCGCGGCGGGTCGACTCGCTCGTGCTGGTGAGCACCGGGCACGGCAAGGGCAAGTCCACCTCGGCGTTCGGCACCGTGCTGCGGGCCGTGGCCCGGGACTGGCGCGTCCTGGTCGTGCAGTTCATGAAGTCCGGCAAGTGGCACGTCGGCGAGGAGGCGGTCTGCCGACGCCTCGGCGTCGAGTGGTGGACCATCGGCGACGGCTTCACCTGGGAGAGCGACGACCTGGACCGCTCCGCCGCCATCGCCCGTCGAGGCCTGGCGGGCCGCCGAGGCGGCGCTGGCCGGCGGGGAGTACGACATGGTCGTCCTCGACGAGGTGACCTACCCGCTCACCTACGGCTGGGTGGAGGGCGAGCGCGTCTACGCCGCCATCCGGGGCCGGGCCGCCGCACACCAACGTCTATCTGCACCGGTCGCGACGCCACCGACGAGCTCGTCGACCTCGCGGACACGGTCACCGAGATGCGCATGGTCAAGCACGCCTACGCCTCCGGGCGTGCGGGCCAAGCGTGGCATCGACTTCTGACGCCGGCCCCGCGCGCGGGCGACCTGGCGCTGCTGCGGTGAGCACGGCGACACCCAGGTCCCGCCCGGGCTGCCTGGACCTGGCCGTCAACGTCCACCCCGAGCCCCGCCACCGGGCCTCGCCGAGGTGCTGGCCGGCCTCGACGTGCGGGCCTACCCCGACCAGTCCCGGGCCCGGGCCGCTGCTGGCCGCCCGCCACGGGGTCCCGCCGGAGCAGGTCCTGCTCGTCAACGGCGCCGCGGAGGCGTTCTGGGCCCTGGCGCACGCCCGGCCCGCCGGGCGCTGGCCGCCTGCGTCCACCCGTCCTTCACCGCGCCCGAGGCGGCCCTGCGCAGCGCCGGGGTCGCGGTGCAGCGGGTCGTCCGGCGGGCCGAGGACGGCTTCCGGCTGCGACCGGAGCAGGTGGACGCGGCGGCCGGGGTCGTCGTCGTGGGCCGCCCCGACAACCCGACCGGCGTCTCGACCGACGTCGAGGTGCTGCAGCGCCTGGTCGCACCGGACCGGCTGCTGGTGCTCGACGAGGCCTTCGCCGAGCACGGCGGCGACGGGCTCGGGCTGACCGCCGACCGGGCCGGGCTCCCCGGCCTGGTGCAGGTCCGCAGCCTGACCAAGGTGTGGGGCGCGGCAGGTCTTCGGCTCGGGTACCTCGTCGCCGACCCCCGTCGTCGTCGGCCGGCTGGCGACGGTGCTGCAGCCGTGGCCCGTCAACGCGGTCGCCCTGGCCCTGATCGAGCGGCTCCTCGGCCCGGATCACCGGGAGGAGGTCGAGGCCGAGCGCCGCCGACGCGTCGCTGCGGTGGACGCCGCCCGGGACGCGCTCGTCCCCCGCCTCCGTGCGCTCGGCCTGCGGGTCCACGCGGGCAGGCGCCGTTCCTGCTGCTGCACGGGCCGGTCCCCGACCTGAGGGGGCGGCCTGCTCCACGCACGGGGTCGCGGTCCGCCGCTGCGACACCTTCCCCGGCCTGGACGACACCTTCGTCCGGGTCGCCGTGCCCGGCCCTCAGGGAGCCGACGCCCTCCTCGACGCCCTGGCCGCGGTCCTGGGCGCGACAGGCCGGCACCGGTCCGCCTAGCGTCTGGTGCATGTCGCGCGGTGGGGCGGGTGGTGAGGCGGCCCACCCAGGGCCCCGACGTCCCGGTCGGGGCCGGGCGGGCGCGTGAGCCCGCGCGCGCGGGTCCGCCCGCTGGCCGTGGCAGCGGTCCGCCGGGCGGACGGCGCCGTCCTGGTGCAGCGCGGGTCGGACAGCCGGGGGGTCTCCTTCCACCGGCTGGTGGGCGGCGGCATCGAGTTCGGCGAGAGCGCGGCCGAGGCGGTGGCGAGGGAGTTCGAGGAGGAGCTCGGTGCCCGGCTGCGCGACGTGCGGCTGCTGGGCTGGGTGGAGAACCGGTTCGTGCTCGACGGCAGACCGGGTCACGAGCTGGTGGCGGTGCACGTCGCGTCCATCACCCAGCGCCGGCTGCTCGACCAGGACGACCTCGGGACCGTCCCCGGCAGCTCCTCGACGGTCCACTGGGTCTCGGCGGGGGAGCTGCTGGACGGGGGCCGCCCGCTGGTGCCGGCCGGCGTGGTCCCGCTCCTGGTGCCGTGGCTCGCCGGGTGGTCGGACGCCCGCAGCGCCGCCTCCGGCCGTTCGTGACAGGACGTGACACGCGTAGGCGAAGCGGATGGTCAAGGGCCCGTGGGCATACAGGGGAGAGCGTGACGCCGACGACAGGACCGGCGGGGATTTGCCAGATCGTTACCGAAGAAGCCATCGTCCTACCAGGTACCAACGTCCGCACCGGGCCCACCGGGCAGATCAACCTGCCCGTCGGACCCGGACGTCGCATGCTGCGGTGAGGCCCCTCACCGCAGCTCGGCCCAGGTCTCCGTCGAGCACCACCCTGCGTCCCCCGCCGCAGGGAGGACCTGGCTGCGGGCTCCCACCACCGCGTCACGACGGACCGCGGCCGACCTCAAGGACCTTATGCCCCGCCACACGCTGCCCCTGCCCCTGTCGCGCCGGTTCGCCCCGGCCCGCCGCGCCGCCGCCACCGGCGGCATCACGGTCGCTGCCCTGGTCGTCGCGGTCGGCGGGTACTCCGCCGCCACGTCCGTCGCCCTGGCCGACGCCCCCGGTGACCGGTTCAGCGTCGCCGGGCTGCTCGGCGACGACGGCGAGGTCAGCGCGGCCGGTGGCACCGACCCCGCCGCCGCCCGCGCCGCGGGCCTGGACGAGGCCGACCGCTCCGCCCGTACCCCGCTGGCGCAGGGCCTGCCCTCGACCAGCGCCGAGGCCCAGGGGTGGGTCGACGAGGTCGGTCAGCTGGAGACCACGCTCGCCGAGGTCGCCGCGGCCGAGGCTGAGGCCGCGCGGGTCGCCGCGGAGGCGGAGGCCGCGCGGGTGGCGGCCGAGGCGGAGGCCGCGCGGGTGGCGGCCGAGGCGGAGGCCGCGCGTGTCGCGGCCGAGGAGGCGGCCCGGGCGGAGGC
Source organism: uncultured Actinomycetota bacterium (assembly GCA_963759255.1). Classification (GTDB taxonomy): domain Bacteria; phylum Actinomycetota; class Actinomycetes; order Actinomycetales; family JBBAYJ01; genus Aquipuribacter. The sequence continues at coordinate 1,624,558 of CAVWYQ010000002.1, read as the reverse complement.
CGAACGACAGGCAGCGGAAGCCGCCGCGGCAGCCGCCGTCGAGGAGGAGCGCCGCCGCGCCGCGGCCAGCCAGGCCACGGACCCAGGCTCGAACCGTGCCCTCGGCCGGGACATCATGCTGTCCTGGGGCTTCTCGGAGGACCAGTGGTCCTGCCTGGACCAGCTGTGGACCAAGGAGTCCGGCTGGAAGCACCACGCGGACAACCCCCGCTCCAGCGCCTACGGCATCCCGCAGGCGCTCCCAGGACGCAAGATGGCGTCGGCCGGCTCGGACTGGGAGACCAACCCCGCGACGCAGATCCGCTGGGGCCTCGGGTACATCGAGGGCCGCTACGGGACCCCCTGCTCCGCGTGGTCGCACAGCAAGGCCAACAACTGGTACTGAGCCTCACCCGTGCCACAACGAGGGCCCCGCACCGTCCCGGTGCGGGGCCCTCGTGCGTCGTCTCGCCGGACGGTCGGGACCTCAGCCCTTCCCTGCGGGGCCGGTCATGGTCGTCACGTCGAGGTAGGCGTCGAGCTGCGGCTCGGTGAGGGTGGTGCCGTCCACGTGGCCCAGCGCGACCACGGCCTGCTTGATGGTGATCCGCTCCTTGAGGGCGTGCTTGGCCACCTTCGCCGCTGCCTCGTAGCCGATGACCCGGTTGAGCGGGGTGACGATCGACGGGGACGACTCCGCGAACGCCCGGCAGCGCTCGACGTCCGCCTCGATGCCCGCGACGCACCGGTCGGCCAGCAGCCGGGCGGCGTTGGCGAGCAGCCGGGCGGACTCCAGGACGTTGCGGGCCATGACCGGGATCTGCACGTTGAGCTCGAACGTGCCGGACGCTCCGGCCCAGGCGACGGCCGCGTCGTTGCCGACGACCTGCGAGCACACCATCAGGGTCGCCTCGGGCAGGACGGGGTTCACCTTGCCCGGCATGATGGAGCTGCCGGGCTGGAGGTCCGGCAGCCGGATCTCGGCGAGGCCGGTCGTGGGCCCGGAGGACTTCCAGCGCAGGTCGTTGCACACCTTGGTCAGGCTCACCGCGACGGTACGGAGGGCCCCGGAGGCCTCCACGAGGCTGTCCCGGGCGCCCTGGGCCTCGAAGTGGTCGCGAGCCTCCGTGACCGGCAGCCCCGTGTCGGCGGCCAGGCGCTCCACGACGGCGGCCGCGAACCCGGGCGGCGTGTTGATCCCGGTGCCGACGGCCGTGCCGCCCAGGGGCACCTCGGCGACGCGGGGGAGCGCGGCCTGGACCCGCTCCACCCCGCGCCGCACCTGCGCCGCCCAGCCGGCGAACTCCTGCCCGAGCGTGACCGGCGTGGCGTCCATCAGGTGCGTGCGCCCGGAGGTGACCACGTCGGCGAGCTCGCCGGCCTTGGCCTCGAGCGCCTCGGCCAGGTGCTCCAGCGCCGGGACGGTGTCCTGGGCCAGGGCGGCCGTCGCGGCGACGTGCACCGAGGTCGGGAAGACGTCGTTGCTGGACTGCGAGGCGTTGACGTGGTCGTTGGGGTGCACGTCGGCGCCGAGGTGGCGGGTCGCCAGGGTCGCGAGGACCTCGTTCATGTTCATGTTGCTGGAGGTGCCGGACCCGGTCTGGAACACGTCCACGGGGAACTCCGCGTCGAAGCGCCCCTCCGGCGCACCGGCGACGACCTCGTCGGCGGCCGCGGCGATCGCGTCGGCCACCGACTGCTCGAGGACCCCGAGCCGGGCGTTGACCTGGGCGGCGGCCTTCTTGACCCGGGCGAGGGCGACGACGTGCGCACGTTCCAGGCCCGTCCCGCTGATGGGGAAGTTCTCCACCGCCCGTTGGGTCTGCGCGCGGTAGAGCGCCGTCGCCGGCACCCTCACCTCTCCCATGGTGTCGTGCTCGACGCGGAACTCAGGACCAGGTGCGGCGTTCGTCATGCCCCCATCCTGGCCTCCTCGCCGCGGTGCGCGTCGTCGGGCTGCGGTGCCGGGCGCGATGCCCGGCGCCCACACGTCCGGTCGGACCGAGGACGCGCGCAGCGGGGGCGGTGGTGCCAGGCTCAGCACGTGGGCAGGCACCGTGCGGACCGAGGGCCGGCTGACCCGGGCCGGGGCGCTGGGCCGGTCTCGGCCCCCGGGGCCGACGCCGCCGGGGCGCGCCTCGGGCGCTGGCTGGTGACGGGATGGCTGCAGCCGGGGAGGCTGGTCCCGCTGCAGGCCGCTGCGATGGCCGCCCACCTGCTGCCGGGCGGGCCCGGCGCGCGGGTCCCTCGCCCGGTCAGGGCCGCCGGGGGCGTCGGCCTCGTGGCCGGGGTCGGGCTGGCCACCGCGGCCGCGCTCGACCTCGGTGCGGACCTCACCCCCGCCGTGGCACCCCGGCCTGGGGCGCGGCTGCACACCTCCGGGCTGTACGGGCTGAGCCGGCACCCGCTGTACGCAGGGCTGCTGGTCGCCTCGGCGGGCACGACGCTGGTGCGCGGCCGGGCGAGCACCGTGCTGGCCGCCGTGGCCCTCGCGACGGTGCTCCACGCCAAGGCGCTGCACGAGGACCGCGAGCTGGAGGAGCGGTTCGGTGAGGCGTACCGGAGCTACTCGGCCCGTGTCCCCCGGCTGCTGGGGCTCCCGGCGCGGGCCTGACGCCGGTCCGCGCCGCTCAGGCGGTCGCGGTGCGCGAGGGCGCCGGGACGTCCCCGGCTCCCACCGACCAGACGGGGTCAACGTGCCCGTCGGCCAGGGTGTAGCACGCCCCCACCACGCCGAGGCGCCCGGCCTGGACGGCCTCGCGGACGGCCTCGGACCGTTCGATGACCTGCCGCGCGGTGGACTCGACGTGCTGCCGCACCACGGCCCCGGTGTCCACGGAGCCCTGGTGCTCTGCCGCCAGCACGCTCGTGGTCACCCGCTCGACGATGTCCCGGACGTAGCCGCCCGGCATCACGCCTCCCTGACGGGCCGCCACGGCCGCCTTCACCGCACCGCAGGAGTCGTGCCCCAGCACGACCAGCAGGGGGACGGCCAGCATCTCGGTGGCGAACTCGACCGAGCCGAGCACCGCGCTGTCGAGGGCGTGCCCTGCCGTGCGGACCACGAAGAGGTCGCCGAGCCCCCGGTCGAACACGAGCTCGGCGGCCACCCTGGAGTCGGAGCAGCCGAGGACGACGGCGAACGGTCGCTGCCCGGTGCTGAGGCGCCGCCGCTGCTCGGCGTCTGCGGCCGGACGTAGCGCGTGGTCGGTGGCGAAGCGTTCGTTCCCGCGTGCCAGCTCGGCCCAGGCGCGGGCGGGCGAAGAGTGGGGCATGGCCGACACCATGCCACCAACGAACGGCCCACCCCGCAGCGTCCGTGCCGCCGGGGTGGGGGCGCGGGGCCTGGCGTCGGCTCAGGTGCGGGCTGCTGCGGCGGGCTCGCCGAGACCGCCCAGCTCGTCCGCCCACGGCGGGTCGGCCCCGGGACGGGAGCACGTGATGGACGCGGCGCCAGCCGCGTGCGACAGGACGGTCTCCGCAGCGGCCAGGTCCACCGCCCGCAGCGCCGCCCGGTTCGCGGCGCCGAGGAGGCCCTGCCGGCCGAGCCCGTCGATCAGGCCGGCCATGAACGAGTCCCCGGCGCCGACCGTGTCGACCACGGGCGCCGTGGGGCTGCTCACGTGCACGTGGCCTGCGCCGCACAGGGCGTCTGCGCCGTCCGCCCCGCGGGTGACCACCACCATGGCGGCGCCGCGCATGAGCCACGAGCCCGCGACGTCCAGCGGGTCCACCCCCGGCCGCAGCCACGCGAGGTCCTCGTCGCTGACCTTGACCACGTCGCAGACCCCCACGTACGCAAGGACCTTGGCCAGGGCCACCTCCGGGTCCCCCATGAGGGCGGGGCGGGCGTTGGGGTCGTAGCTGATGGTCGAGCGGTCCCTGGTGCGCGACAGCAGCGTCTCCACGACCGAGGCGCCGGGGGCCAGCACGGCGGCGATCGAGCCGGTGTGCACGACGTCGAAGCCCTCGACCCCGGCCAGCTTCTCCAGGTCGACCGACGGCATGGCCGGGTCGAGGTCGAACTCGTAGCGCGCGACCCCGTCGCGGTCCAGCCGGGCCGTGGCCGTCGACGTGCGGCGTGCCTCGGTGCTGCCATCGACGAGCCGGACCCCGGAACGCTGCAGGTGCTCCTGCACCAGGAGGCCGTCGTCGTCCTGGCCCAGCCAGGTCAGCAGCTCGGCCCGGTTGCCCAGGCGGGCCAGACCGATGGCCACGTTGGCCGGGCTGCCCCCGGGGTGCCGTCCGAGCGGTTCGTCAGAGGGCCCCCGCACCACGTCGACGAGTGCTTCTCCGATGACCAACGCCCGCGACACCCCGGCAGGCTAGCCGAGCCGCGACGGGCCCATCACGCGTCGACCACGTCGGTGGAGCCCATGGAGCCGGTCGCGTCGCTCGCGTCGGTCGACCCGCTCGACGCGACCCGACCGAGCGGGTCCGCGTCGGGCCGGTCACGCCAGGCCAGGTCCCGGCCCAGGCGGTGTGCCCCGCCGTCCCGCGGGTCCAGGCACACCAGGTGCAGCCAGCCGCCGGCCACCAGGTCACGGAGCCCCTCGTTCCGGCAGACCAGGGACAGCACGACGTCCGGGTCCGCCCAGACCACGGCGAGCAGGCGCATCGGCTCGTGCCGGGCGGTGCTGGACGCGGCGTGCGGCGCCCCGTCGTAGAGGGCCTGCCAGGGCAGCCCCTGCCGCAGGTCCCCGTGGGCGCCGGTGAGCACGCCGACGTCGCCGACCACGTTGTGGCTGGTCTTGTCGCCCGCGCCCAGGAGGTGCGGGTCGACGGTGGAGGCGTAGTACTGGCTGCTGATCCACTGCGTGACGACGAGCGGGGCGCTCAGCAGCGTCTGCAGGACGGTGTGGTCGGGGTCCAGGGCCGGGTCGTAGGAGTGCAGGAACACCCGCCCGTCCAGGTCGACGCCCCGGGTGAGCTCCCTGGGTCCGATGACGACGGCGGCGTTGCCGGCCAGGCCCCACTCCGGGAAGGCCTGCGACCAGTCCTGGGCGCGGGCGTCCAGGTGCCGCCGGGCGCGGTCGCCGTCGGCCGTCCGCGGGCTGCCGGGCAGCCGGCGCAGGCGCTCGTCGCGCACCCTGGCGCCCGCCGCGGCGAGGTCGACCGCCACCCGGCGCAGCAGGTGCTCGTGCGACGCGGGGACGTCGGCGTGGGGATCGATGACGACGGTGTCGGTCGTGGTCCCGTGCACTGCCGCCACGACCCACGTCGTCTCGGGGACCGAGATGCCCTCGAGGGCCAGCAGCTCGCGCACGGCGGGGTCGTCGAGGATCCGGGCGAGGGTACGGGCGTTGACCTGCCCGCCGTTCCCGCCGCACGCCCCGCAGTCGTACGCGGCGGCGAACGCGTTGTTCTGCATCGTCGCGGCGTGGCCGCAGAGCACCAGGAGCGGGGCGAAGCGGTCGACGAGCCCCATGCCGCGCAGGGCCGCCGCAGCCACCGCGGCCTGCGTGGTGACGTCCATGTCCAGGTCGAGGTCCCCTCCCCAGGGGTCGGGCGCGGCGTCCCAGGACGCCGCTGCCGCGCCCCACCGGCCCGGGGCGAGCGTGCGGCCCGCCGTGGCGGCCCCGGCCAGGAGACCACCGGCCTCGGCCAGGAGCAGCGGGCTCAGCGGTGCTGCGCCGACGGCCAGGACGGCCTCGCGCAGCGTGTCGCGCAGCCCGGCCGGCTCGACGGCGCTGGTGACCGCGTGAGCAGGACGCAGCAGGGCGGGGCACTGCTCGAAGCGCGCGCCCCCGGACGTGGTCACGTCGAGGTCCACCCCGAAGAACCCGGCGAAACCGACGGTCTCGTACGGGCCGACGGACTCCAGCGCCCGCCGCAGCGGCTCAGAGCGCACGTCGATGCAGGTGACCAGCTGGGCAGCGGGCTCGGGGCCGGACGCGGGACCGGCGGCCGTGCCGGCGAGGTCCGCCCCGCCGGCCAGCCGGCGCGCCGGACCAGCCAGGTCCGACAGCAGGTCGTGCTGGTAGCCCAGCTCGTAGGCCAGCTGCCAGGTGGCGCCGTCGTCGGCGGGCGGTGCCGTGCCGGTCGTGCCGGTCGCTGACGGCGTCGCGTCGGCGAGCGCGACGGGTCCCGTTGCGCGGCTGCCGGCCACGAGCACGTCGAGCGCCACCCGGAGCGTCAGCAGCTCCACCAACGGTTCGGCGGAGACGCCCGTGCGCTGCCGCCAGCGGGCGTGCGCGGCCCATCCGGGACCGGCAGCCACGACCGAGCGGAGGTAGGCGACCGCGTCCTCCTGGGACAGCCCGAGCCTGTGCAGCATGACGCCCAGGGCTTCGGCAGGCGCCTCCGGGAGCTCACGCACCAGGGCGGCGGCGCCGCGCAGGCGGGTCGCGACGTCGTAGGAGGGGTGGACCGCGTGGGCCCGCCACAGCGTCCACGGGCCCGGCCCGTCGCCGGTGGCCGTGGACCACGCCCGCTGGGTCCACAGGTGCGCGTGGTCCTCGACGACCTCACGGGCGGCCGGGGCCCGCACCCCGCCGAGGAGGTCGCTCAGCAGGGGCAGGCGCGCACCCGGGGGGCGGGGGTCCAGGTCGGCTCGGCGCGGACCGTCCGGACCAGCTCCTCGACCGCACTCTCCACGACCGCGTCGACGTCCGCTGTGCCGGCCGTGGCGGTGCGGTCCTGCAGCCCGGTGCGGACGGCAGCGGCCAGGTGGGTCCTCGTGATGCGCCCGTCGTCGAGCAGGCGTGCGTAGCGCTCGGGCGGCAGGAACCACCGGACCCCGAGCTCGTGGCCCGCCCGTGCTCCGGCCACCTCGAAGGGCAGGTGCTCGTGGGCGGCGAGCGGGTTCGCGGCCACCATGGTGCGCAGCGGCCAGGCCGGTGACACGACGTCGGCGGCCGCAGCCACCAGGGCGCCGGCGGTGTGCGGGTCGGTGACGGTGGTGCGCGGGTCGTCCCCTCCGTCCCGCAGGAGGGTCGGCCAGGCCGCCCGCCCCCCGATGTGGCGGGTCCACGGCGCGCACGCGCTGCCGGAGGCGAGGACTGCGACCGCGCCCGGTCGCTGGCCCGCCCCGCGGTCCAGGCCGCGCAGCACGAGCAGCAGCGCTGCCGCGAGCGCGACCAGGCCGGCCACGAGCGCCGTGGCCGCCCCGGGAGCCCACGGCGGTGACGGCGCCAGCGCAGGGGCCAGGAGACGTTCCACGCCCAGCAGCAGCCACAGGTAGCCGGCGCCGGCCAGTCCCGTGAGGCCCGCGAGGACGGGGCGCGCCCCCGGTCGCGCGGTGGGGGTGCGGCCGCCCACCACGGCCACGGCGGTCGTGGCCAGCATCAGCAGGGCCGGGGCGAGGACCACGGGGCCCAGGGCGTCTGCCATGGCCAGCAGCGCAGGCCCGCCGACCAGGAGCGCGACGGCCGCGGCGGCGGCCGCGGCCGGCAGGCGTGTCGCCGGGCCGGTCCGGGGACCGGGCGACGGCGTCCGGTCCTGTGCCCGGTCGCCCGGCAGCCAGCGCAGGCGCGAGACCGTGCCGCCCGCGCGGAGGAACAGCCAGGACTTGTACGAGCCGTGACCGACCAGGTGCAGGACGGCCGCGCCGGGCAGGCCGAGGCCGAGCTGTACCGCCATCCACCCCATCTGGGCGGTGGTCGAGCAGGCGAGCCGCCCCTTGACGTCCGCACGCAGCCGGGCCGTCACCGTGCCGACGGTCACCGAGGCAGCGCCCAGGACGAGCAGGGCCAGCAGGGCCAGGGGAGCGGCCCGGAACACCGGCCACAGCAGCGCGACGACCACGCCTGTCGCGTTGACCACGCCGGCGTGAAGCAGGGCCGAGACGGGCGACGGCGCCTCTGCGGTCTCGGGCAGCCAGCGGTGAGCCGGGACGAGGGCCGAACGGACGACGCAGGCGAGCAGCAGGAGACCGGCCGTCACGGTGGCGTCCGGCGCGGTGATCGGCAGGGTGGCCGAGGACGACGCCGCCAGGAGCTCCGCCCTGTTCACCGTGGGAAGCAGCGCCACGCCGGCCACGACCCCGGCCCACAGGGCGGCGTCCCCGGCCAGGAACGTGCGCCGCACGTAGCGCGCGGCTCGTCGGGCCCCCGGGGTCCCCGGGTGCGCCACGAGCGAGGCGACGGCCAGGCCGCTGGCCGTCCAGCCGACGGCGATGACGGGGAGGCTGGCCCCGGTGACCAGGAGGCCCAGGGACAGCAGGGCCGCCAGCTGCAGCAGGCCGAACCGGCGGGTGCGCTCCTGACCGGCCAGGTTGCGTCCGGCGTACCGGGCCAGGAGCCAGCACAGGCCTGCGACGTAGGCCAGGAGCACCGTGCTGAGGACGTCCATGTGGATGCCGACGTCCACCCCTCCTGGGCGGGCGGCCACCAGGTGCAGGACGTCTCCTCGGACCAGGAGGGTCGCGGAGACGGCGGCCAGGACGAGGAGGGCGGCGGACGTGATCCGCGTGAGGGCCAGGGAAGTCACAGGCGAACCATTGCAGGAAACACAATGCATGTAAAGGCGTGCGTTCGAGCGGTAGGGTCGTGCCGGTGACAGCGGACCGCACGGCAGCCAGGCCGTGGACGTTCCTGTCGAACCACGGCCACGTCCTGGTGCACGTGAGCCGCGAACCGCAGGCCCGCCTGCGGGACGTGGCGGAGGCCGTGGGCATCACGGAGCGGTCCGCGCAGTCCATCCTCACCGACCTCGAGGCGGGCGGGTACGTCACCAAGGTCCGGGTCGGCCGGCGGAACCACTACGAGGTGGACCCGGGGCTCGCCTTCCGGCACCCCGCGGAGGCGGGTCGCCCGATCGGGCTGCTGCTGAGGATCTTCTCCGGCGAGCCCGGAACGGGCGAGCTCGGCACAGACGCCAGCCCCCCGGCGGGTCCGCCCGAGCCGCAGCAGGGGCCCTGAGGGGTCGTCGCGGTGCCGGCGCGGTCATCGGCGACGATGGTGACGTGACCGTGCAGGAGCCCCCCGTCCCCGCTGCCGACGCGACGGCCGCCCCGCCGGTGACGCCGCCCGCACGCCGGCGGGGCCGACAGACCGCGCTGGACATGGTGCGCAGCCTGGTCGTGATCCTGGCCTTCGTCGGGGTGGTCCTCCTGCTGGCGCCCCCGCCCGAGGCGGTCGAGCAGCCGCAGGTGAGCGAGGCCGAGGCGGGGGTCGCCGTCGAGCAGGCCGCCGTGGCGCTCGGCTCGGCGCCGCTGCTCCTCGCTCCCGGTCAGGCTCCCGTCCCTGACGTGCCCGGGGTTGCCGTCGCCCCCCTCGGTGACGGCTGGCGGCTGGACTACGCGCGCACCGAGCAGACCGACGGTGTCGACACCTGGCGGGTGGGGGTGCTGTCCCCCGGGGAGCGCCGTGTGGACCTCGAGCAGGCGGTCGAGCCGACCGAGGAGTGGCTCACGCGCGCCGAGGCGGGCCGACCTGGGCTCCCTGACACCCGAGGAGGTCGCAGGGCTCACGTGGAGCGTGCAGGAGCGGGGCGACGGAGACACCAGCTGGACCTACGTCGACCCGGCCCAGGGTGGGCTCACGACCGTCGTGTCGGCGTCCTCGGACTCCGACGACCTGCGGGCCGTGGTGGCGGCGGTCTCGGAGGCACTCGCCGGCTGACGACGGACGCGCTCGCCGGCGGCTGCGGTTCACCCGTCCGCTGCTGCCCCAGGGGTGTCCGCCGGGCCGCGGGTCGTCGCGTCGAGGCGTTCCAGCGCACCGTCGAGGACCTGCTGGCACCGGGCGGCCAGCGCCTCGCCGCGCTCCCAGAGCTCGAGCGACTCCTCCAGGTCGGTGCTGCCGGACTCCAGCCGCCGGACGATGTCGAGGAGCTCGTCACGGGCCGCCTCGTAGGGCATCGTCGCCGGGTCGCTGCGGTCGGGGTCGTCCCTTCCGGGGGTGGTCGGTGTCGGGGTCGGGGTCGGGGCGGGGCTCACGGCGTACTCCTCGGTGTGGCGGGACGGGGGGTGCTCCGGCTGCGGCGCGTGCCGCTGCCCTTCGTGGTCGTGGTCGGTGTGGTCGTCGCGTGCCGTGTCGGCCGGGCTGGCACCCGCAGCGGTGGCGGGCGTCGTCGTCTGCGTCACCGACGGGGCCTCGGCCACCGTCACGTCCAGACGGCCGTCGGCCAGCGTGACCACCAGTCGCTCGCCCCGACCCACCTGGTGGGCGCCCCGGACCACCGCTCCGGCGGGCGTCCTCACGATGGCGTAGCCACGTCCGAGGGTGGCTGCGGGGGACAGGGCCCGCAGGTGCGCCAGCGTCGCCGAGAGCTGCTCGTCGCGACGCTGCAGGCCGCGTCGCGTCGCTGCGCGCACCCGGGCCCGGCAGTCCTCCACCACGGCTGCCCGCTGCGACGAACAGCCCCCGCAGGTCGGTGAGCGCGGGCCGGGCACGCAGCTGGCGCACCAGCTCCTGCTCCCGGTGCAGGCGGCCAGCGCACCGCGTGCCGCCCGCGCTCGCGTGCCGCGCCGACGGTCGCGAGCTCGTGGGCTGCGTCCGGCACCACCCGCCGGGCTGCGTCCGTCGGGGTGGAGGCCCTGACGTCGGCCACCAGGTCGAGCAGCGGGGTGTCCTCCTCGTGGCCGATCGCCGACACGACCGGGGTCCGGCACGCGGCGACCGTCCGGAGCAGGGCCTCGTTGCTGAAGGGCAGGAGGTCCTCGGTGGACCCGCCGCCCCGGGCGACGACGATCACCTCCACGTGGGCGAGCGTGTCGAGCTCGGCGACGGCCTCACCGACCTGCTGCACGGCGGTCGGACCCTGGACGGCCACCTCCCGCACCTCGATACGGACCGAGGGCCACCGCCGCCGCGCGTTCTCGACGACGTCCTGCTCGGCCGCGCTGCCCCGCCCGCACACCAGGCCCGACGCGCGGGGCAGGAACGGCAGCGGTCGCTTGCGCTCCGCGGCGAACAGGCCCTCGCCGGCCAGGGTCCGCTTGAGCTGCTCGACCCGCGCCAGCAGCTCGCCCTCGCCGAGCGGTCGCACCACCTGGACCCACAACGACAGCGTGCCGCGCTTGGCGTAGAACCTCGGCTCCACCCGCAGGACCACCCGGGCGCCCTCGCGCACCGCCGGGCCGCCGGCGTCCAGCGTGGTCGCCGGGGCCATGGCGGACATGGACACCTCGACGTCGGTGTCGCGCAGGTCCAGGAACACCACCCCGGCGCCGGGGCGCCGCTTGAGCGAGACGATCTGGGCCTCGACCCACAGCGAGCCGGCATCCGGGCGACGTACATGCCGATGTTGTGGGTCAGCAGGCGCAGCGGCCACGGCGAGCTGGGTGTGGTGTCGGAGGCGCGCTCGGGCAGCGCCCGGGTGGCCTGCCCGGACGTGGAGGTGGAGGCGGGGGCGGTGCCATCGGCGCCAACCTACGATGGGGGGGTGACCGAACAGCGCAAGCGCGTCCTGCTGGCCGCCCCGCGCGGGTACTGCGCAGGCGTCGACCGTGCGGTCGTGGCGGTCGAGAAGGCCCTGGAGCTCTACGGCCCGCCCGTGTACGTCCGCAAGCAGATCGTCCACAACAAGCACGTCGTGGAGACCCTGGCCGCGCGCGGCGCGATCTTCGTGGACGAGACCGACGAGGTGCCCGAGGGTGCCCGTGTGGTGTTCAGCGCCCACGGCGTCTCCCTCAGGTGCACGCCGAGGCCGCCCGCCGGATGCTGCAGACCATCGACGCCACCTGCCCGCTGGTGACCAAGGTGCACCGCGAGGCGGTCCGGTTCGCCGACGACGACTACGACATCCTGCTCATCGGCCACGAGGGCCACGAGGAGGTCGAGGGGACCGCCGGGCGAGGCGCCCGAGCGGATCCAGCTGGTCGACGGCCCGGACGACGTCGCCAACGTGGTGGTCCGCGACCCCTCCCGCGTCGTGTGGCTGTCGCAGACCACGCTGAGCGTCGACGAGACCATGGACACCGTCCGCCGCCTGCGCGAGCGGTTCCCCGAGCTGGCCGACCCGCCCAGCGACGACATCTGCTACGCCACCCAGAACCGGCAGGTGGCCGTCAAGAAGATCGCCCGGGAGTCCGACCTCGTCATCGTCGTCGGCTCGGCCAACTCCTCCAACTGCGTCCGCCTGGTGGAGGTCGCCCTGGAGAACGGCGCCACGTCGTCCTACCGGGTCGACAACGCCCGCGAGATCGACGAGGCCTGGCTGGAGGGCGTCACCACGGTCGGCGTGACCTCGGGCGCCTCGGTGCCGGAGATCCTGGTCCGCGAGGTCCTCGACTGGCTGGCCGAGCGCGGGCTACGGCGACCGCGAGGAGGTCGTCACGGCCGAGGAGGACCTGCTGTTCTCGCTGCCCAAGGAGCTCCGCAAGGACATCAAGACGGCCAAGCAGCAGGCTGCTGCTGCCGCGGCAGCCGCTCAGGCCTGACCGGGCCGGCATGACGCACGAGCCGCGCACCCCGTCCGACTGGGTGTCGGGGCGAGCGTGTCTTCGCCCCGCCGCGAGGGACGTTCGACGTGGACTGGCTGGTGCCGGCGGTGCTGGAGGCTCGCGCCCGCGGCGACCCCGGCCCAGGCCCGGGCGGCGCTGCAGGCCGCCTGGCCAGCAGGCGCCCGGCCACGCGGACGCCGCGGAGCACCGGGGTTCGGTACGGCCGGTGGGCCCGGAGCCGCAGGACCAGGCCGGCCCCGAGCTGAGGGCTGCGGCCGACGAGGTCGCTGGCCGAGGCCCGCACCACCTTCGGCGACTGACGGCATCACCTCTGTCGCCGTTGTCGCCCCTGTCGCCCCTGTCGCCCCTGTCGCGGCTCAGGAGGCCGCCGCTGGTCGCGAGACCCCGGTGGCGCCCGCGCCGGGTGAGCCCTCGCCCAGCGACTCCGCCAGGCCCTCCAGCTCGGCGTCCGAGGCCCCGTCGCGCCAGGTACGGCTCCCCTCGCGGCGTCCCGGTCGGCCCTGCTGCCCTCACCTGCACCGTCGCTCGTCGCCCTCGCGCCCCGCTCGATGAGCTCGGCGGCGGTGAGCGGCCGCGGCGCCGCGACGACCGGGTCCGTGGCCGGGAGCTCGTCGTCGACGACGCCCGAGGTCGCGCATCCGGCGGGCCGTGACCAGCACCCGCGTCTCCAGGCTGGCGACCAGGGCGTTGTAGTGCTCGACGGCGCGGCTGCAGGTCCCGGCCGAGCTTGCCGGCGTGGCCGCCGAGCGTGCCGAGCCGGGCGTGCAGCTCCCGACCCACGTCGAACAGCTCCCGGGCCGAGCCGGCGAGGGCGTCCTGCTGCCACGTGAGGGCCACGGTCCGCAGCAGGGCCAGCAGCGTCGTCGGGGTGGCCAGCACCACCCGCTTGGCCATGGCCGCCTCCAGCAGCGAGGGGTCCGCCTCGCACGCGGCGGCCAGGAACGCCTCGCCCGGGACGAAGCAGACGACGATCTCCGGGGCGTCGGGGAACGCCGATCCAGTACTCCTTGGCGGCCAGCGCGTCCACGTGCCGGCGGACGGCTGCGGCGTGCGCGTCGAAGCGCTGCTCCAGGAACGCCGCCATCGGGGCCTTGGCGTCGACGACCACGTGCTTGCCGCCCGGGAGGTGGACGACCATGTCGGGGCGGACCGACGGCACCGGCGCGAGGTCGCCGCGCTCGCCTGCTCCGTGAAGTCGACCCGCGCCAGCATCCCGGCGTGCTCCACCACCCGCCGCAGCTGCACCTCGCCCCAGGAGCCGCGGGCGTTGGGCGAGCGCAGCGCCCCGGCCAGCGCGTCCGTCTGCGAGCGGAGCGCCTCGCTGCGTGCAGCGCCAGCCCGCTCAGCTGCTCGCGCAGCCCGGCGTACTGCGCCACCCGGTCCCGTTCGAGCACCGCGACCTGCCGCTCGACCCGGGCTCAGCGTCGAGCTCAAGGGGGCCATGGCGGCGTCGTGGCCGTCCCGGTCCTGCAGCGAGTCCGTGAGCTCCTGCACCCGGGTGCGGAGCGCGTCCCGCTCCGCGGTGACCCTGCGCCTGCAGCAGCCGCGGAGCGGGAGCGGACGAGCACCGCCGCCAGGAGGGCACCGGCGACGCCACCGAGGAGCAGCGCCCAGCAGGCCCGGCAGCAGCGGTGCGAGGGTGGGTACGACGGTGATGGGCTGGTCCACGGCTCCAGACTGGGGTCGACCGCGGACACAACCGGGCACCGACGCGCCCGAGGGCGTGGCCCGCCGCCGCGTAGACTCCCGCACGTGGCTCTCACCATCGGGATCGTCGGCCTGCCGAACGTGGGCAAGTCCACCCTCTTCAACGCCCTCACCAGGAACGAGGTGCTCGCGGCCAACTACCCGTTCGCGACGATCGAGCCGAACGTCGGGGTGGTGCCGCTGCCGGACCCCCGGCTGGGACGCCTGGCCGAGGTCTTCTCCAGCGAGCGCGTGGTGCCCGCGGTCGTGTCGTTCGTCGACATCGCCGGCATCGTCCGCGGCGCCAGCGAGGGTCAGGGTCTCGGCAACAAGTTCCTCGCCAACATCCGCGAGGCCGACGCGATCTGCCAGGTGATCCGCGCCTTCGTCGACGACGACGTCGTGCACGTCGACGGCAAGCGTCGACCCCAGGCGACGACATCGAGACCATCAACACCGAGCTCGTCCTCGCCGACCTGCAGACGGTGGAGAACGCCATCCCGCGCCTGGAGAAGGAGGTCCGCGGCAAGAAGGTCGAGCCGGCGGTCCTCGATGCGGCCCGTGCCGCCGAGGCGGTCCTGTCCGAGGGCACGCCGCTGTCCGCGGCTGTCGCGGCCAGGAAGCTCGACCCGGCGGGGCTGCGGGAGCTGGGCCTGCTCACCACCAAGCCCTTCATCTACGTCTTCAACGTCGACGCGGACACGCTCGGCGAGGCCCCCGAGGCCGTCGCCCGGCGTCACGAGCTCGCTGCCCTGGTCGCACCGGCCGAGGCGATCTTCCTCGACGCGCAGCTGGAGTCGGAGCTGGCGGGCCTGGACGAGGCGGACGCCGCCGAGCTCCTGGCGGAGTCCGGGCAGGACGAGCCGGGCCTGCACCAGCTCGCCCGCGTCGGGTTCGCGACCCTCGGGCTGCAGACGTACCTCACCGCCGGCCCCAAGGAGTCCCGGGCCTGGACGATCAAGCAGGGCGCCACGGCCCCGGAGGCGGCCGGGGTGATCCACACCGACTTCCAGCGCGGCTTCATCAAGGCCGAGGTGGTGTCGTTCGAGGACCTGGTCCAGGCGGGCTCCATGGCCGAGGCGAAGGCGCGAGGCAAGGCCCGGATCGAGGGCAAGGAGTACGTGATGGCCGACGGCGACGTGGTGGAGTTCCGCTTCAACGTGTGAATCGCCGTGTTCGTGGAGGTCAGAAGGGGTGTCACCCCGTACGGTCCGCGCTGATCGCGTCGACCGCGGCGGAGGCCGCCTGCCCCGGCTGCGGCGTCCTGTCGAGCCGGGTCCATCAACGCGTCCGACAGCGCCTACGAGACGTCCCGGTGGCCGGGTCGTGGCGGAGGTCGCCGCCGGGCATCGGGTGTCGTGGTGGACCGTCCAAACCGTCGTCAACGCAGCCGCGGAGCAGCTCGTCGACCCCGACGACCTGACCGTCCGCCGGCTCGGGATCCGGCCGTGTCCTGGGCGTGGTCGACGGCCGCGACAGCGCCTCCGTCGCGGCCTGGCTGCGCGCCCCGCAGCACCGCCTGGCGCGAGCAGGTCGAGGTCGTCGCGATCGTCCCCAGCCCCGGGGGGCCGGGGGTGCCCCCACCTTCCGCGGCGTTCCGCCAGGCCCTGCGCGAGCACCTGCCGCGGGCCGCGGTCAGCGTCGACGCGTTCCAACCCCGCCCACTACCGGGCTCGTATCCTCCTGGCCAGTGCCGCCCGAAGCGCGGCATGAACACCGTCTCAGCGCCCGACATCACGCCGACCTACGAAGAGCCGGGTTGGCCGAGCGGCGCATTGACTGTCGATATGGTGGAGGATAACCTCGGTTATATGAGAACAGAGGCGCCGCTCCTCGCTCCGATCTTCCGGTCGGACGGCCAGGCGCGTCTCCTCTCCACCCTGTTGCTCTCCGGCGACGAGCTGAGCGTCACCGACCTGGCCGAGCGGGCCGGGCTGGCCTACCCAACCGTGCACCGCGAGGTCGCGCGCCTGGTGGACGCCGGCATCCTGAGCGAGCGACGGGTGGGCCGCACGAGGCTGACCCGCGCCAACGACGAGAGCCCGCTGGTGGGCCCCTTGCGCGAGATCCTCACGGTCGTGACCGGCCCGGTGGTGATCCTGGCCGAGGAGCTCGGCCGCATCGACGGGATCGAGACGGCGTTCCTCTACGGCTCCTTCGCCGCGCGGCTGCTCGGGGATGCCGGCCCGGCACCGCACGACATCGACGTCATGGTGCTCGGTGAGCCCGACGTGGACGCCGTCTACGAGGCGTGCACCCGAGTCGAGGCCGCGGTGCACCGTCCCGTGAACCCGACGATCCTCACCGCTGAGGAGTTCGGGGCGCCGTCGGCGTTCCTGGACAACGTGCGCGGCGGCCCGGCGGTCGCCGTGATCGGGGAGCTGTCGTGGCGCTGACTCCGCTCACCCACGTCCAGCAGGCGACGGTGCTGGCGCTGGTCGAGGCGCGACGGCTCGATGTCGTGCCCGCAGACGTGGCGCGTGCGAGTTCGTTCCTGGTCCAGGCGCGGGAGCGCCTGGACCAGCTGCCGCTGCTCACCAGCGTCGTCGTCAGGTACGGCATCGCCTACGACGCCTGCCACGACACGGGCGAGGCGCTGCTGGCGGCGTACGGCTTCCGCACGACCAACGGGCCCGGCCAGCACGAGGCGCTCGGCCGCTTCCTTCGCGCCGTCTTCGACGAGCCGCCCGCGGACAGGGCGGCGCAAGAGTTCGACCGCCTGCGGCGCGCCCGCAACCAGGACCGCTACGAGGCGAAGCCGGTGGGGGCCGCGGCGACCGAGAAGGCCGAGCAGGTCGCCCGGACGCTGCTCGACGCCGCCCTCGCCCGAGGGCTGTCGCGCTGACCCAGCGGTCCGCAAACAGTCCGCAGGAAGTCAGGTCGGGGCCGATGGTCACCGTCGACCCCCAACGGTGCCGCGGCCCCGCTCCGCAGGTCAGGCGGCAGTCTCAACGCCGCCCGGTGGTCCCGACGGGGCTGGGCGGCAACCCCACCGTCTAGGAGGAGCGACCAGGCGCGTCTGTCGTCCACCTTGTTGCTCGCCGGCGACGAGCTGAGTCTCACCGACGTGGCTGAGAGAGCCGGCCTTGCCTACCCGACCGGCCACCGCGAGGTCGGCCGCCTGCTGGACTCCGGCATCGTGTGCGAGCGGCATGTGGGTCGCGCAAGACTTGTCCGCGCTAACGAGGACGGTCCACTGGTGGGCCGACGTCGCGACGCCGTGCCCCAGGACCTCGCGCGTGCGGGCCGTTCCTGCGTCAGGCCCAGGAGCGGCTGGACCAGCTGCCCCTGCTCACGAGCCTCACCGTCAGGTACGGCGTCGCCTCCGACGCCTGGCACGACACCGGCGAGGCCGGTGGGGGCAGCGGCGACCGAGCGGGCCGAGAAGGTCGCGCGGACGCTCGTCGACGCCGCCGTCACCCGAGACCTCTCGGCCTGACCAACGGGCCGTGATCAGTCCGCACCCAGTCCGCGGGAAGTCGGCGGAGGCCGCTCGCCGCCACAGCGACCGCGCCAGTCGTGGGCACGTTCCGTCACGCATCGGTGCGGCGAGTCACTGCCTCGCCGCTGCTGTGGTAGGAACCTACTCGTCGGTAACGGCGTCGTACGCACAACGGTTGCATCTCGGTAACGCCCCACTCCCGATCTTGCAGTCCATGTCCGTTCTGCGGCATGTTTCGTCGGTCATCACCCTGTCGCTACGCATCTGCCGCGCGGCGACGAACCCCGTTGGAGGATCCCCGTGATCAACACCCGGAGAAGCGCGAAGTTCGTCGCGCTGCTCGCCGGCTCGGCCCTCGTGCTCGCCGCCTGCGCGACGTCCGAGGACCCGGTCGACGAAGGAGAGGCCGCGGTCGGCGACGACGTCGCCAGCGACGCCCCCACCGAAGGCGGCTCCGACGCCCCCTTCACGTACGGCTACGAGCAGGAGTTCTTCTCCTACAACAACGACAACGCGGACACGAACGCGTCGGCGAACGCCATCGTGCTCAACCAGCTGCGGCGCGGCTTCTGGTACTTCGGCCCCGACGGCACCGTCGTGCCGGACGAGGAGTTCGGCACCTACGAGGTGACCTCCGAGGACCCGCTGACCGTCGAGTACACCTTCGCCGAGGACGCTGTCTGGTCCGACGGCGAGCCCATCGACTGCGACGACGCCGTCCTGGTCTGGGCCTCGCAGTCGGGCACCTTCCCCGAGTTCGTGCCCGCGGGCACGACCGGCTACGACGTCACCCCGCGGCCCGACTGCGCGGACGGCGACAAGACCTTCACCGTCACCTACGAGACGCCCTACGCCGACTACGCGGCGCAGTACGGCTCGTTCATCCCGGCGCACATCGTCGAGCAGAACGGCGGCGTCGACGACATCATCGCCGCGGTCGACGCCGGCGACCCCGCCGCGCTGTCCGGTGCGGCCGAGTTCTGGAACACCGGGTTCAACTTCAACCCCGGCGAGTACGACGAGACCGTCGCGCTGGCCGCCGGGCCGTACCAGGTCTCCTCCTGGGAGGCAGGGCAGTCGATCACGCTGACCGCCAACCCGGAGTGGTGGGGCACCGCGCCCGCCAGCAACGAGGTCGTCATCCGCTACATCGGGCAGGACGCCCAGGCGCAGGCCCTCCAGAACGGCGAGATCCAGGCCATGGACCCGCAGCCCAGCCCCGACCTGCTCGCGCAGCTCGAGGCGATCGGCGGGACCGTCGAGGTCAACCCGCAGGACCAGTACACCTACGAGCACTGGGACTTCAACTTCAACGGCCCGTTCGGCCAGAACCCGGTCCTGCGTGAGGCGTTCGCCGCGTGCCTCCCGCGACAGACCATCGTCGACAACCTCATCAAGCCGCTGAACCCCGAGGCGGACGTCCTCAACAGCCGCTACGTCTTCCCCTTCGAGGAGGACTACGAGGCGGTCGTCGAGGCGTCCTACGACAACCAGTCCGAGCAGGACATCGAGGCCGCCCGCACGCTGCTGGAGAGCAACGGCCTGACCGGTACCGAGCTGCGCCTCGGCCACAACGCCAACGCCCGCCGTGTCCAGGAGGCCGCGCTGATCGTGGACGCCTGCGGCCCGAACGGCGCCGGCTTCAACGTGGTCGACATCGGCAACGAGAACTTCTTCGAGCCCGAGGGTGAGCTCGCCACCGGTGCCTTCGACGTGGCCCAGTTCGCCTGGTCCGGCTCGCCGCTGAAGTCCGGCTCCGCCTCCACCTTCCAGACCGGTGGCGGCAACAACAACGGCAAGTACTCCAACCCCGAGGTCGACGCGCTGATCGAGCAGCTCAACGCCGAGACCGACCCGGACGCCCAGACCGAGCTGGTCACCCAGATCGAGACCATCCTCTGGAACGACCTGGCCACCATCCCCGGCTTCGCGTTCCCCGGCCTGCTGGCCACCACGACCGACGCGCAGGGCGTGGAGTACAACCCGACCCAGGCCGGCCTGACCTGGAACATGCAGGAGTGGAGCCGCGCCGCGCAGTGATGCGGCCAGCACCACAGCCCTGAAGCACCACCAGTTCTGAGGCACCACCAGCTCCAGCACCGCACCGCACCAGGTCGGGGGTCCCGCTCATCCGGGTGGGGCCCCCGATCCATGCCGGGCCCGGCGTCCAGGTCGTAGGCTTCCTGCGTCCGGCACCTTTCACCCCGAAACACCCCGAAACACCTTGGTCACAGTGGTGTGACTACCGTCGAACAGGTCAACGGCCCCGCGCACCCGCCCAGCCACGAGCCGGGCCTCGCACCCGGTCCACGGCCACAGTCGTCAGGAGGTCTGCGGTGGGCGTCTTCATCGTGCGTCGGATCATCATCTCGTTCTTCACGCTGATCGCGGCGACGTTCGTCGTCTACGCGCTCGTCGCCAACGCCGGGGACCCGCTGGCCGAGCTGTACCAGATCCCTGACCAGAACCGTCAGGACCTCGCTGTCGCGGCCCGCACCGACCTGCTGAACCTGGACCAGCCGTTCCTCACCCGCTACCTCGGGTGGCTGACCGCGGCGGCCGGCTGCCTGGTCGGTGCCTGCGACCTGGGCCAGAGCATCACCCAGCAGGAGGTCACCACCCTGACCGTGCAGGCCATGGGATCGACGCTCCGGCTGGTCACCGTCGCCACCGTGGTCGCGATCCTGTTCGGCGTCACCATCGGCATCATCTCGGCGCTGCGCCAGTACACGGGCTTCGACTACGCCGTGACGTTCCTGGCGTTCCTCTTCTTCTCCCTCCCCATCTTCTGGATCGCCGTCCTTCTCAAGGAGTTCGGCGCGATCAAGGTGAACGACTGGCTCGAGGACCCGACCATCCCCGTCGTGGTGATCGTCGCCCTGTCCCTGGTGGCCGCGGCCACCTGGCAGGCGGTCCTGGCGGGCAGCCGCAGGCGGCGCATCCTCGTGGCCCTGGCGGCCGCAGCAGTGACCGCGGCGGTGCTGTTCTACCTGTCGGACTCGCAGTGGTTCGCCCGCCCGGCCCTGGGGCCGGTGCTCGTCGTCCTCATCAGCCTCGGCTGGGCGATCGGCGTCACGTTCCTCGTGGCGGGCCCCCGCAACCGTGGCGTCCTCTACGCCGCGCTCGCCGCGACCGCGGTCACCATCGCCGGCAGCGCCGCGCTGGCCTCGGCGCTGCGCGACCCGTCGTGGACGTTCATCGCCCTGTGCGCGCTGGGGATCGTCGTCGCCGGGGTGCTGGCCGGGTACCTGTTCGGCGGCCTGGACCGGCCGCTCGCCATCCGTGCGGCCGTCCTCAGCGGCCTGCTCGCCGGCGCGACGGTGTTCACCGACTACGTCCTCGTGGCCTTCGCCGGCTACTCGCGCCGCGTGTCAGGCGTGGTGGTCAAGACGATCGGGTCCGGCACCCCCAACTTCGAGGGCACCTTCTGGGAGGTCTTCCTCGACCGGGGCCTGTCGCTGGTCCTGCCCACGGCTGCCCTGATCCTCATCAGCTTCGCCACCTACGTCCGCTACACCCGGGCCTCCATGCTCGAGGTGCTCAACATGGACTACGTCCGCACGGCGCGGGCCAAGGGCCTCACCGAGCGCGCCGTCACCGTCCGCCACGCCTTCCGCAACGCCCTCATCCCCGTCACCACGCTCGCGGCCTTCGACTTCGGTGCCGTCATCGGTGGGGCCGTCATCACCGAGACGGTGTTCGGCTGGCGGGGGATGGGTGCGCTCTTCCGTCAGGGCCTGCTGACCCGCGACCCCAACCCGGTGATGGCGTTCTTCCTCGTCACCGCCGTCCTCGTCGTGATCTTCAACCTGATCGCCGACATCGCCTACGCCTACCTGGACCCTCGGATCCGGCTGTCGTGACGGCTCCCACCCCCACCCACGACCAGGCCCCCCACCCGGAGGAGGCACCGTGACCGTTCCCGCCAACATCGAGCCCGGTCGGCCGGGCACGGGCCCCGGCTCCGGCGACCTCGACACGCCGGGTGGCGAGGAGGACACCGCCGCTGCGGGCCTGACGATCAAGGCGCGCACCCAGAGCGAGCTGGTGCTGCGCCGGTTCGTCCGTCACCGGGGCGCCATGATCGGGCTGTTCGTCTTCGTCGCCATCATCGTCCTCGCGGTGTCCAGCATCGGCATGGGCCCGGTCCCCGGCTGGTGGGACAAGGGGTACATCTCGACCGGCAGCATCGTCGACGGGGGCCGCCCCACCCTGGACGTCCTCCCGGCGTTCGTCGACGGGGACGGCGTCGCCGTGGGCGAGAACCCGTTCGGGCAGGACTCCATCGGCCGCGACTACTTCGCCACCACCATGCGCGGGGCGCAGCAGTCGCTGCAGATCGCCCTGCTCGTCGGGCTGGTCTCGACGCTGATCGGCACGACGGTGGGTGCTGTCGCGGGCTACTTCGGCGGGGGGGTGGAGAACGTCCTCATGCGCGTCGTCGACGTCATCATCACCATCCCGCTGCTGCTCCTGGCGGCGGTGGTCGCGCGCAGCACGGACGGGACGGCCCTCACCCTGGGGCTGCTGCTGGGGGTGATCGCCTGGACGAGCCTCGCCCGCCTGGTCCGGGGAGAGGTCCTGTCGCTCAAGGAGCGGGAGTTCGTGGAGGCGGCCCGGGCGATGGGCGCCTCGCCGGCGCGGATCATCGCCCGGCACATCCTCCCGAACATCGTGTCCACCATCATCGTCAGCGCGACGCTCACCATCGCCGCAGCCATCCTGCTGGAGACGGCGCTGAGCTTCCTCGGCTTCGGCGTGCAGGCGCCCGACACCAGCCTGGGCCGGCTCATCAGCACCTACCAGACCGCCTTCGCGACCCGGCCGTGGCTCTTCTGGTTCCCCGGCCTCATGATCATCGGAATCGCGCTGAGCGTGAACTTCATCGGCGACGGGCTGCGGGACGCGTTCGACCCGCGGCAGAACAAGGTCCGCGAATGAGCCACGGCCAGGAGTCGCCCATGAGCAGCAGCACAGCCCCTGTCGGCGAGGTCTCCACGGCGCCGGTCGACCCGTCCGAGGAGCTGCTGCGCGTCGAGGACCTGACCGTCCGCTTCCCCACCGACGACGGCATGGTCAACGCGGTCCGGGGGGTCAGCTACGTGCTGCGTCCGCGAGAGGTGCTGGGCATCGTCGGGGAGTCCGGGTCCGGCAAGTCCGTGTCGAGCATGGCCGTCATGGGCCTGCTGCCGCGCAACGCCCGGATCTCCGGCCGGATCCTGTTCCGCGGCGAGGACGTGCTCACGATGCGGAAGGACCAGCAGCGGAGCCTGCGCGGCCGGAAGATCGGCATGATCTTCCAGGACGCGATGACGGCCCTGAACCCGGTGCTGACGATCGGCTCCCAGCTGGCCGAGGCCGTCCGCTCCCACGAGCACATCTCGACCGGCGCGGCCCTGGTCCGGGCCCAGGAGATGCTCGACCTCGTCGGCATCCCGCAGGCCAAGGAGCGCCTCAGGAACTACCCCCACGAGTTCTCCGGCGGCATGCGGCAGCGCGCGATGATCGCCATGGCGGTCATCAACCGGCCCGACGTCATCTTCGCCGACGAGCCCACCACCGCCCTCGACGTCACCGTCCAGGCCCAGATCCTCGACACCCTCATGGAGGTCAAGGACGAGGTGGACGCGGCCATCGTGTTCATCACCCACGACCTGGGCGTCATCGCCGGCGTGGCCGACCGGGTGCTCGTGATGTACGCCGGCAAGCCGGTGGAGACCGCGGGCGTGGACGAGATCTTCGCCGAGCCGCGGATGCCCTACACCGCAGGGCTGCTGGGCTCGATGCCGACCACCGAGCTCATCGGGGAGCGGCTGCGCCCCATCCGGGGGGCGCCGCCCTCGCTCATCAACCTGCCGAGCGGCTGCCCGTTCCGGCCCCGCTGCCCCATCTCGGTGGACCTCTGCGCGACGGCGGAGCCGCCGCTGATGGAGACCGACCGGCGCGACCACCACGCGGCCTGCCACCGCTGGGCGGACGTCGCCACGTACGAGGACGCCACGAGCATGTTCCGGGTCGATGCCGGCGGCTCCGCCGCTCGCCCGGGGAGCACCGCCGCAGGGGAGCAGGCATGAGCAGCGACAGCATGACCACCGGACAGACCCGGCCGACGGTGGCCGACCGCCCCGACGAGGCGCACCTGCTCGAGGTGACGGACCTGGTCATGAACTTCCCCGTCCGCGGCGGTGGGCTCTTCCGCCGCACGGTGGGGCAGGTGCAGGCCGTCAGCGGGGTGAGCTTCGGGGTCGACGCCGGCGAGACCCTCGGCATCGTCGGCGAGTCGGGCTGCGGCAAGTCGACGACGGGCCGCGCCGTGCTCCAGCTCCACAAGCCGACGTCGGGCTCGGTGAAGTTCCAGGGCACGGAGCTGACGGAGCTCAGCACCGCCCAGCTGAGGCCCTACCGGCGTGACCTGCAGATCGTCTTCCAGGACCCGTACGCCTCGCTCAACCCCAAGCTGCCGGTCAACGACATCGTCGCCGAGCCCCTCAAGATCCACAAGGAGTGGGGACGCCACTCGGGACCGGAGCGGGTCGCGGAGCTCCTGCGCCTGGTGGGACTCAACCCTGAGCACGGCAACCGGTTCCCGCACGAGTTCTCCGGCGGCCAGCGCCAGCGCATCGGCATCGCCCGGTCGCTGGCCCTGGAGCCCAAGATGCTCGTGCTCGACGAACCGGTGTCCGCGCTCGACGTGTCCGTCCAGGCCGGTGTGGTCAACCTGCTGGCGGACCTCCAGCAACGGATGAACCTCGGCTACCTGTTCATCGCCCACGACCTGTCGATCGTCCGTCACATCTCAGACCGCGTCGGCGTGATGTACCTGGGCCGCATCGTGGAGATCGCCCCGCGCGAGCAGCTGTACTCCTACGCCAAGCACCCCTACACCCGCGCGCTGCTGTCCGCGGCGCCGGTCGCGGACCCGGTCAAGGAGCGCCGCCGGGAGCGGATCACCCTGACCGGCGACGTGCCGAGCCCGCTCAACCCGCCGAGCGGCTGCCGGTTCCGCACCCGCTGCTGGAAGGCCCAGGACGTCTGCGCCCAGGAGACCCCACCGCTGGCCGAGCTGGCGCCGGGGCACCGCGTGGCCTGCCACTTCCCGGAGGACGGGCCGACCGGGTTCTGAGCGTCACGGCACGGAGCTGCGACGCCACGGGCGTCGTGATCCGTGCCCCTACAGCGCCCCGCCCACCAGCGATCCCACGGCGAACGTCAGGAGCATGGCCAGCAGCCCCACGCCGACGTTCCGGAGCACCGCCGGTCGCACCGGGGCATGACCGAGCCGGGCGCTGACGGTGCCGGTCACCACCAGGGCGACCACGACGGCGACCACCGTCACGGGAAGCCGTGCGCCGGCGGCGGGCAGGATGATCGCCAGCAGCGGCAGGAGGGCGCCGAGGGTGAACGACACGAACGACGCCGCCGCCGCGTGCCACGGGTTGACCAGGCTCTCGCCGTCGATGCCGAGCTCGATCTCGGCGTGGGCGCGCAGGGCGTCGTGGGCGGTCAGCTCCACGGCGACCTGGTGGGCGGTCGCCTCGTTCAGCCCCTTGTCGCGGTAGAACCCCGCCAGCTCTTCCAGCTCCTCGTCCGGGGTGTCGACGAGCTCTCGGGCCTCCTTGCGCAGCAGCGCCTCCTCGGTGTCGCGCTGGGTGCTCACCGAGACGTACTCGCCGCCGGCCATCGACAGCGCGCCGGCCACGAGCCCGGCCACGCCGGCGATCACCAGCGCGGTGCGGTTGGTGGTCGCGCCGGCCACGCCGACGACCAGGCCGGCGGTGGAGACGATCCCGTCGTTGGCGCCGAGCACGCCGGCCCGCATCCAGTTGAGCTTGGCGTTGACCTGGGCCAGCGTCGACTCCGGGCCGTGGACCGCGTTCGTCGTCATCAGTTCTCCCGTCCGAACAGTGTGCAGAGACAGACCTCGTTGCCCTCAGGGTCGGCGTACACCCACCAGGCAGGGGCGTGCGCGTCGCTGACCAGCCGCCCGCCGGCCTGCTGGACCGCCTCACCCCGCCGTGACGCCTCCGCCACGTCGGCGACCGTCACGTCGACGTGGGCCCGACCCCGCTGCCCGGGAGGTGCCGCCGGGGTGGCGGTCTGCTGGAACCAGACCTGCGGTCCCCGGCCGTGCGGGTCGACGAGCACGTCGTCCTCGCCGTCGCGCCGCGACCGGTACCCGAGGGCGGCGCGCCAGAAAGGCGCAACGAGCGCGGGGTCGGTGGTGTCGATGCCGATCTCCACGACGTCGGCGGCGGGGGCGAGCCGGTGCGCGCCCACGGCTGCGGCGATCCGAGCGATGCGGTGCGCCAGCTCGACGTCCAGCTGCGTGACGCCGCCGCGGTCGTGCGTGCTGAGCGCGAACCGCACCCGCTGGCACCGCAGGTCGGTGTCGGGGTGGTGGTCCAGCTCCTCGGCCACCTCGAACACCTGCGCCACGAGGTCCACCGCCGCAGGGACCGATGGTGCGTCGTACCGGGCGTGCAGCGCCCCACCGGTGTGGGCCCACCCGGGCAGGTCGCCCAGCTGGGCGACGACGTCGGCGTGCTCCAGCCGGCGCGGGCGGGGTGGCCGCGCAGGGTCGGCGGGGGTCGACGTGCTCACCCGTGCCAGGCTACGCGGGATGGCACGCGGAGGTCGGGGCGGTCTGCGCCGGAGCCAGGGCCGAGCCCTGGCCCTCGGGTGAGCGCTGGGCCCTCGAGGCTCGTGGTCGGGGCCGCGATCGTCGACTCCCTGGTGCGGCCGCGGCTCCTGCTGGCCGCCCGGCGCACCGCCCCGGTCGCGCTGGCCGGCAGGTGGGAGCTCCCAGGCGGCAAGGTCGAGGCCGGCGAGACGCCGGAGCAGGCCCTGCACCGCGAGCTGCACGAGGAGCTCGCCGTGCGGGCCGTGCTCGGTGAGGAGCTGGTGCCGACCGAGCTGGTCTCGGCCGGTGCGGTCGACGGGGACCACGGGGTGGTCTGGCGGCTGGCGCCGGGGCTGGTCCTGCGCGTCTGGCTGACCCGGCTGCTGGACGTCCTCCCGCCGGAGCTCCCCCTCCCGCGGGAGGACCACGACGAGCTGCGGTGGCTGTCGGCCCGGGAGCTGCCGTCGGTGCCCTGGCTGTCCGCGGACGCCGCCGTCGTCGACGCCCTGGGCCGGCGTCTGGGCCCGCGCGTCCTGCCTCCGGGATGAGCGTCGGGCCCTCCGGCCCGGCGCTGCACCGGGCGACGTGGTCGGCCACCGGCAGCGCATGCGGCAGACTCGTACCCCGTGACCACCGCGACGACAGCCCTGCGCCAGGACATCCGTAACGTCGCGATCGTCGCGCACGTCGACCACGGCAAGACCACGCTCGTGGACGCCATGCTCTGGCAGTCCGGCTCCTTCACCGCCCACCAGGCCGAGAACGACTCCGTTCGCGAGCGCGTCATGGACTCCGGCGACCTGGAGCGCGAGAAGGGGATCACGATCCTCGCCAAGAACACCGCCATCCGCTACGCCGGTCCGGCGGCGGCTGCGGCCGGCGCCGCCGACGGCGTCACGATCAACATCGTGGACACCCCCGGCCACGCCGACTTCGGCGGCGAGGTCGAGCGTGGCCTGTCCATGGTCGACGGCGTGGTGCTGCTCGTCGACGCGTCGGAGGGCCCGCTGCCGCAGACGCGCTTCGTGCTGCGCAAGGCGCTGCAGGCGCACCTGCCGATCATCCTCGTCGTCAACAAGGTCGACCGGCCCGACTCCCGCATCGCCGAGGTGGTGGACGAGACCTTCGACCTCATCCTCGACGTCGCCGACGGCACGGGCGTGGACGAGGAGTCCCTGCTGGAGATCCCCGTCGTCTACGCGGTGGCCAGGGACGGCAAGGCCTCCATGACCCGCCCCGAGGACCGGACGCCGCTGGCGGGGGACTCCCTCGAGCCGCTCTTCCAGGTGCTGCTCGACCACATCCCGGCCCCGGCGGACACCCGGGACGACGTGCTCCAGGCCCACGTCACCAACCTCGACGCCTCCCCGTTCCTCGGTCGCATCGCGATGTGCCGGGTGCGCTCGGGCAAGATCCGCAAGAACGACCAGGTCTCCTGGTGCCGCACCGACGGCACCGTGCAGCGGGTCAAGGTGTCCGAGCTCCTCATGACCGAGGCGCTCGAGCGCGTCCCGGTCGCCGAGGCCGGCGCGGGCGACCTCATCGCCATCGCGGGGATCGCCGACATCATGATCGGGGAGACGCTGTCGGACCCCGACAACCCGGTCCCGCTCCCGCTCATCACGGTCGACGAGCCGGCGATCTCCATGACCATCGGCACCAACACCTCGCCGCTCACCGGCCGGGCCCGTGGCTCCAAGGTGACCGCCCGCCTGGTCAAGGACCGGCTCGACAAGGAGCTCGTCGGCAACGTGTCGCTGCGGATCCTGCCGACCGAGCGTCCGGACGCCTGGGAGGTCCAGGGCCGCGGCGAGCTGGCGCTGGCGGTCCTCGTGGAGCAGATGCGCCGCGAGGGCTACGAGCTCACCGTCGGCAAGCCGCAGGTCGTCACGCGCGAGGTCGACGGCAAGGTCCAGGAGCCCTACGAGCAGATGACGATCGACGTGCCCGAGGAGTACCTCGGCGCCGTCACCCAGCTCCTGGCGGTCCGCAAGGGGCGCATGGAGCAGATGAGCAACCACGGCACCGGCTGGGTGCGCATGGAGTTCAAGGTTCCTGCCCGCGGCCTGATCGGCTTCCGGACCCAGTTCCTCACCGACACCCGGGGCACGGGCATCGCCCACCACGTCTTCGACTCCTACCAGCCGTGGGCCGGGGAGATGGTGACGCGGCAGAACGGGTCCCTGGTCGCCGACCGGACCGGGGTCTCGACCAGCTTCGCGATGTTCAACCTGCAGGAGCGCGGCTCGATGTTCGTCGAGCCCGCGACCGAGGTGTACGAGGGCATGATCATCGGTGAGAACAGCCGCACCGACGACATGGACGTCAACATCACCAAGGAGAAGAAGCTCACGAACATGCGCTCGGCCACGGGCGACGAGCTCGAGCGGCTGGTGCCGCCGCGGCTGCTGAGCCTGGAGCAGGCGCTGGAGTTCTGCCGCGACGACGAGTGCGTCGAGATCACGCCCGAGGCGATCCGGCTGCGCAAGGTGATCCTCGACGCCACCGAGCGCGGGCGCGCAAAGGGCAAGGCCAAGAAGTCCTGACCGCCTCGCATTGGCTCACCAACGGTGGACAGTCGGCTCTGTGCCGGGTTCCCACACGCAGAGCCGGGGTTCCTCGTGCTGCCGAACGGCGAGCCGCAGCAACGGTCCGCGCAGCAACCGCACGGCTCGGTCCACCAGGTCCAGCACCTGGTTGACGACGGCGTCCGCCACGGGTGCCGCCTGGTCCCAGCCGCCGTCCTCGTAGCGCCGGCGCACGGTCCGCTGCACGTCGTCCATGCCGCTGAGCACGAAGCCGTCGCGCACGTCGCCGACCTCCTCGCCGACGACCGCATCGAACACCTCGTCGACCGAGACGTGGCCGTCCGGAGGCGGGCCGAAGCCGAACGCGTCCAGTCGCCAGGCGTCGGTGTTGAGGACCAGCCCGTTCGTCTCCACGTAGAGCGTGGTGACCAGCGGGTCCGGCGGCGAGAGGACGAGGTCCCCACGTCGGGCTGCCGCCATCGAGGTGTCGAGCCACGCGGCGAGCTCGTGCGGGGTGGTCCCGGGTGGGGGCACCGCGACGGGACGGGTGGCGCGCGAGCGTGCCAGGTCATCGTGCAGCGCCGACGTGGTGGACAGCACCCTCCTAGGGTGGTGCCGTCAGGCTCGACGCGGACAGCACGGGGCAGAATTCACCCCCGTGCTTGACGTCCTCCGCCTGCTCCTGGTCCACGCCCACCCCGATGACGAGACGCTCACCCACGGTGCCACCATCGCGGCGGCCCTGGCCCACGGCCACGAGGTGGACCTAGTCACCTGCACCAGGGGCGAGGAGGGCGAGGTCATCGGCGAGGCGGACCGGCACCGCACCAGCGACCGCGACGACACCCTCGCCGAGCTGCGCGTGGCCGAGCTGGACCGTGCGCTTCGGGCCCTGTCCGCCGGGTCGTCGGCCGCGGTCCGGCACACCTACCTCGACGACCTGCCGCCGGTCCCTGGCAGCAGCCGCCCGTGGCCCCGCTACCGGGACAGCGGCATGGTCGTCGCACCGGGTGGACGGGCCGAGGTCCCGGCGGACGTCCGCCCCGAGTGCTTCGCGGTGGCCCGGCTGGACGAGGCCGCTGGCCGCCTGGCAGACCTGGTCCGCCGTCGCCGACCCCACGTGCTGCTCACGTACGGCCCGCACGGCGGGTACGGCCACCCCGACCACGTGATGGCGCACCGGGTCGCGGTGCGTGCGCTCGTCCTCGCCGCCGGGGCCGGGCCGGACGCGTGGTCGGTGCCCTGGCGGTACGGGGCCGCCGGGGACGCCGGGGAGCTGCGCACGTGGCTCCGGCAGCGCGCGGACCCGTCGGCCTGGGACCCGGACGGGCCCTTGCCGCACCTGTTCGTCCCAGCCGAGCAGCTGGACGCCGTGGTCCGTGCCGGGGCCTGGCTGGGCACCAAGGCCGCGGCGCTGCGCGAGCTGCCGAGCCAGGTGACGGTGCTGGACGACCGGCCGGGCCACGGGGTGCTCGCGCTGTCCAACGACGTGCCGCAGCCACTCACCGGTACCGAGCACGGACAGCTGCTGCACCCGGTGGGCCCGTGCACCGAGGTGCCGCTGCTCGCCGCCGACGACCCCCTCGCCGGCCTCCTGCTGCCGGTGGGCACCCGGCCGGCGGCCGCTCCGGCCGGGTGAGGTGGGGTTCACCGTCCGTGCCCGGGACTGCCGGTGGACTGCCCCAGGTGGGTGAACGTGCAGGCCTTCGCGCAGGTGGGAGGCCCCGGGGGGTGTGGGTGCCTCCACGCGGAGGGGAAGGTGTCCGTGCGGGTGCCCGCCCGCGTCAGGAGGAGGTCCCGTGCGCACACCCGCCACCAAGGTCCGCCGTCGCTCCAGCGCCGACGTCGGCGTCACCCGCGAGCGGCTCCGGCAGCGCCGCCTGGGCAGGATCGCCCTGGCGCTGCTGCCCCTGCTCGCGTGGATGTGGTGGCGCATCCTCGTCGGGGCACCCCTGCTCCCGCCGCTGCCCGTCGTCGACCCGATCTACGTGATCGTGGGCGTGTTCTTCCTGGTGATGATCGTCCTGCTGCTCGGCACCCAGGTCGCCGCCCGTCGCAGCCCGCACGTCACCTACCGGCCGGAGGAGATCGACGTCACCCTGGACGACGTCAAGGGGCTGGGCCCGGTCCGTGACGAGGTGGAACGCACCCTCGACCTGTTCCTGGCCGGGCGTTCCTTCCGCGAGGACCTGGGCGGCACCCCGCGACGCGGGCGTCCTGTTCGAGGGCCCCCCCGGAACGGGGAAGACGTACACGGCCAAGGCGATGGCCCGCGAGGCCGGCGTCCCGTTCCTCTTCGTCTCCGCGACGTCGTTCCAGTCGATGTACTACGGCGCCACCGCCGGCAAGATCCGGAGCTACTTCTCCGCCCTGCGGAAGGCCGCCCGGACCGAGGGTGGGGCGATCGGGTTCATCGAGGAGATCGACGCCATCGCCACGGTGCGTGGGGGCATGCCGATGACCGCTGCCCCGGCCACGGCCGGCCCTGGGTCCGTGATGTCGTGCGGCGGCCTCGAGGGGCTCGGCGCAGGGGCACGCGTCGGCGGGGCGAGCACGCCGGCGGCGGGTGGGGCCGTGGCGTCCGGCCCGTTGCCGTCCGGTCCGGCGGGGCCCGTCCTCACCCGTCCATGACCAGCGAGGGCGTCGGTGGTGTCGTCAACGAGCTGCTCGTGCAGATGCAGTCCTTCGACACCCCCTCGCCCGGGCAGCGGATGCTCCGCTGGCTCGTCGACACCGTCAACCTGGTGCTGCCGGACCACCGCAGGCTGTCCAGGCCGGCGACGACCACCGCGGACATCCTCCTCATCGCCGCCACCAACCGGGCCGAGACCCTGGACCCCGCGCTGCTGCGGCCGGGCCGCTTCGACCGGCGTCTCGCCTTCGCCGCCCCGGACAAGGCCGGCCGTCGAGAGATCATCGACTTCTACCTGGGCCGCAAGAAGCACGACGACGAGCTCGACGACCCCGAGCGCCGTGACGCCCTCGCCGGCGTGACGCAGGGCTACACCCCGGTCATGATCGAGAACCTCCTCGACGAGGCGCTCATCGGCGCCATGACGCGCGGCACGGGGCACGATGGTCTGGAAGGACCTGGAGCAGGCTCGCATGCTCGTCGAGGTCGGGCTCGGCCAGCCGGTCGGCTACACCGCGCACGAGGAACGGCTGATCGCCACGCACGAGGCCGGGCACGCGACCGTCGCCTGGCTCGTCGCGCCGCAGCGCCGCCTGGAGATCCTCACCATCGTCAAGCGGGCCTCCGCCCTTGGCCTGCTCGCCCACGGCGACCGTGAGGACGTCTACACCCGCTCGCGCACCGAGCTGGCCGGCATGGTGCAGATCGCCTTCGGCGGCCAGGTGGCCGAGGAGCTGTTCTTCGGCGACGTCTCCACCGGACCCGGCGGCGACCTGTGTTACGCGACGAGCGCGGCCGCCCAGATGGTCGGCGCCGCCGGGCATGTGCGGCTCGCCTCGTCTCGCTGGCCTCCGCCGGGGGCAGGCCCGTTCGCCGGTGGGCTCGTCTCAGCGGGTGCTCGGCGACAGCGCCGCCCGGGAGCAGATGGAGTCGTTGCTGCACCAGCAGAAGGCGGTCGTCCGGGGGCTGCTCGCGCGCCACCGGCACCTGGTCGAAGCCCTGCGTGACGCCCTGCTGGAACGGCACGAGCTGATCGGCCACGAGATCACCGACGTGCTGGAGGCCGCCGCAGCCGCAGGGCCACGGGCCCCCCCGAGGGGGTGCCGGCCCTGGTCCCGGCCCTGGTGCCCCCGGACGTCGAGGTGCTCGACCTGCGTGACGTCCCCGCCCGGACCCGCTGACCGGGACGGGGTGGAGCGCCCGCGTGCGGGCGCAGGCGAGGGTCCGGCCGCCTCCGCGGGGGTGGCCGGACCCCGTCGTCGTAGGGTCGTCCGGTGCCGTCCCGCGCTCGTCCTGCCCCTCGGGTCGGGGTACCCATGGCGCCTGGTGTCGCTGGTCCTGCTGGGTGTGCTGACCGCCCTGCTCGGCTCGGCCGTGCACCTGGCCCGGGCTCCCGTGCTGGGCGTGGCTCGTGCCCTACGGGGTGGTGCTGGCCGTCGTCCTCGTCCTCGCGTGCGACGTGGCGGTCGCGGCCGCCAGCCTGCGCCGCCGGCCGGGGCCCGGCCCGGCCCTGCTGGCCGTGGCGGCCGGGCGCGGCCTGCTGCTCGGCCTGCTCCTGCTGCCGACCGCCGAGGGTGACCTCGTCCTCACAGGGCTGCCGGCGTCCACGGCGTGGATCCTCGTCGCCGTGCTGGTGCCGGCCTTCGCCGCGCCGATGGCCACCGCGCTCGCGCTGCCGCGCCGCCCCGCCCCGCGGGCGCAGACCCGGTGAGCGGTGGCCCGCCGGGGGAGGACCCGGTCACCCGCGAGACCTTCCGGGCCGCCATGGGCCGCTTCGCCACGGGTGTCACCGTCGTCACCGCCAGGGGCCGGCACCCGCACGCCATGACGGCCAGCTCCCTGGCCTCGGTGAGCCTGGACCCGCCCCTGCTGCTGGTGTGCCTCGACCAGGACGCCCGCGTCCACGACGCCGTGCTGGAGGACGGCCGGTTCGGCGTGTCGGTGCTGTCGGCCAGCGCAGGAGCGGGTGAGCGACCTGGCTGTCGACGCCCGGCCGACCCCAGGTCGCCCAGCTGTCCCAGGTCCCCACCCTCACCGGCGAGGTGCTCGGGGTGCCGCTGGTGGCCGGCAGCCTGGTGCGGCTGGAGTGCGAGGTCGACGCGGCGCACCCTGCCGGCGACCACACCATCGTGGTGGGAGCCGTCCGCGGCCTCGCCCGGACCGACGGCGAGCCGCTCGTCTGGTTCGGCAGCGCCTACCGGCGCCTGTCCACGACGGCTGAGGCCTGTTACCCGATCGTGCTGGGCAGGCCGCGACGACGGCCCCGGGGTCGTGCGCCTCGACGCATATCCTGACCGACGGCGGGGGGACACCCGTCTCGGCAGCAGTGGGGTACACGGATGAGCACCAGGACGACCAGACCGGAGAGTCTTCGGCACCGCAGGGGGCAGGGGCTGGACGGGGCCCCTGCTCGCGCTGCTGGCGGTGGTCGGCGTGATCGCCGGGGTCTACGTCGGCGCCGCGTACGCCCTCGCCGACCGGGTCCCCTTCAACACGACCGCCGCCGGTGTGGACATCGGCGGCCGGTCCGCCGAGGAGGCCGTCGCCCTGCTCGAGGAGGAGGTCGGCCCCCGGGCGCTGGCGCCCGTGGAGGTGTCGGTCGGTGAGGACGTCGGCAGCCTCGACCCCGTGGTGGCCGGTCTCACGCTGGACCTGCCGGCGACCGTGGGCTCGGTGACGGGGCTGTCGCTGGAGCCGGCCAGGATGTGGCGCCACGTCGTGGGAGCCGGCCGCCTGCGGCTGGTCACCGACGCAGACGACGCCGCGCTCGCCGCCGCGCTCACCCGGGTCGGCGACTCCTTCGACGTCGAGCCCGTCGAGGGTGACGTCACCTTCCCCGGCGGCATCCCCACCCGGGTCGACCCCCTGGAAGGCCGCGAGGTCGACGTGCCCGGCGCCGCGGCCGCCGTCAGGTCGATGTGGCTGGCCACCGACGGTCCCGTCCCGCTGCCGGCGGACACGCGGTCGGTCACCGTGGGCGAGGCGGACGTGGAGGCGGGGATGGTGCTGGCGCAGGCGGCCGTCGCAGAGCCCCTCGTGGTCGTGGTCGGGGACCGCGAGGTCGCCCTCGGCCCGGAGGCCTTCGGACCGACCCTGGCCATGGACCCCGCCGCCGACGGCACCCTGGCCCTCGGGGTGGACGGGGCCGGGCTGCGGGCCGTGACGCTCGCGGCGGACCCCGGCCTGGAGCAGGCACCCGCCGACGCCCAGGTCGTGCTGGCCGGTGGGGTGCCCACCGTGGTCCCCGGGGCGCTCGGTCGCTCGCTGCCCGAGGACGCCCTCGCCACGGCCGCGGTCGGGGCGCTGCAGCCCGGCACCGACCGCCGGGCCGTCGTCGAGGGGGCCGTCGTCGAGCCCGCGTTGACGACGGAGGAGGCGGAGGCCCTGGGGGTCAAGGAGGTCGTGTCGACCTTCTCCACGAACTACCCGGACAACCCCGACCGCACCAACAACCTCGCGATCGCCTCGCAGGCCATCAACGGCACGCTGATCCTGCCCGGCGAGTCGTTCAACCTGAACGACGCCCTGGGGGAGCGCACCACCGACAAGGGCTACCGGGCAGCCGGGGTGATCAGCGACGGCGTGCTGACCCAGGGCGTGGGCGGTGGCGTGTCGCAGGTCTCGACCACCACGTACAACGCCGCCTTCTTCGCCGGTCTGGACATCACGGCGTTCAAGCCGCACAGCTTCTACATCCCCCGCTACCCCGCCGGCCGGGAGTCGACCCTGAACTGGAGCCCCAGGATCGACATGGCCTTCACCAACGACACCGACACCGCCATCCTCGTCCAGGCCGGCGTGGGCGGCGGCGAGATCACCGTGACGTTCTGGGGGACCAAGACCTGGGACGTGGAGTCGGTGCAGTCGCCCCGGCGCAACCCGACGACGGGCACGACCGTCTACGACCCCTCGTCGCGCTGCTCGGGGCAGAGCGCCATCCCTGGCTTCACCATCGACACCACCCGGATCTGGCGGCAGGCGGGTGCCGAGGTCAAGCGCGAGACGAACACCTGGCGCTACCTGGCGGCGGACCGGATCATCTGCGGTCCCGAGCCCGTCGGCTGACCGGCGGCGGGGGCACGGGCTTGGCCAGCAGGACGTCCGCGCAGGGCACCACCACGGTGCGTGCGGACTCCTCCTCGCCGTCGGGCAGCCGGTCCCGGCGCACCGACACCCGCTCGGCGTCCGCGGCGAGGAGGGTGCCGAGCACGTCGGTCGCGCGGCCGTCCGGCAGCCGGTGACGGAGCACGACACGCCGACCCACCCAGCCAGGGAGACCGGCCACGACAGACGCCTCCACGTCCGGCATCCTAGGCACCGAGCACCACGCGACCCGAACGCCGAACCAGCCGAGGAGCCCTCCCGTGACCTACGTCATCGCCCAGCCGTGCGTCGACCTCAAGGACAAGGCCTGCATCGAGGAGTGCCCGGTCGACTGCATCTACGAGGGCAAGCGATCGCTGTACATCCACCCCGACGAGTGCGTCGACTGCGGCGCCTGCGAGCCGGTCTGCCCCGTGGAGGCCATCTACTACGAGGACGACGTCCCGGAGCAGTGGAAGCCGTTCTACGACGCCAACGTCGAGTTCTTCTCCGAGCTGGGCAGCCCGGGCGGCGCCGCCAAGACCGGTGCCCTGGACTTCGACCACCCGACGGTCGCCGCGCTCCCGCCGCAGGGCGAGGACGCCTGAGCCGCAGCGCCGAGCGGTAGAGGCTGCCGGAGTGCCGGTCACCGGTCTGCCCGACTTCCCCTGGGACGCCCTGGCGCCGTACGCCGCGCGTGCCCGGGCGCACCCTGCGGGCATCGTGGACCTGAGCGTGGGCACGCCGGTGGACAGCACCCCGGCGCTGCTGCGGACGGCGCTGGCCGCCGCGGCGGACGCCCCTGGCTACCCCACGGTCGCCGGGACCACCGAGGTGCACCGGGCGGTCGCCGCGTGGTTCGACCGGGTGCGGGGGACGGGCGCCGCTGCCCGGTCTCGGCGTGATGCCGGTGGTCGGGCTCCAAGGAGCTCGTCGCGTGGCTGCCGACGTTGCTGGGGCTCGGCGCCAGGTGACGTGGTGGTCCACCCCCAGGTCGCCTACCCCACCTACGACGTGGGAGCCAGGCTCGCGGGCGCCCGTCCGGTCGCGGCCGACGCGACGACCGCGCTCGGACCCGACCGCGCCGTCCGCCTGGTGTGGCTCAACAGCCCGGGCAACCCGACCGGCCAGGTGCTCCCCGTCGAGCACCTGGCCAAGGTGGTGGCGTGGGCGCGGGCCCGTGGGCGCGGTCGTCGCCTCCGACGAGTGCTACTGCGACCTGGGCTGGGCGCAGCGGCTGGGACCCTGCCGCGGGCGGCGAGCGGGTGCCGAGCATCCTCGACCCCAGGGTCACCGGCGGAGACCTGACGGGCGTGCTCGCCGTGTGCTCGGCCTCCAAGCGCTCCAACCTGGCGGGCTACCGTGCCGCCTTCGTGGCCGGCGACCCGGTGCTCGTCCAGCAGCTGGTGCAGGTGCGCAAGCACGCCGGGATGATCGTCCCCGCGCCGGTGCAGGCGGTCCTGGCCGCCTCGCTCGACGACGACGCGCACGTGGCGGAGCAGAAGGCCCGCTACGGCGCCCGCCGCTCGCCGCCTGCTGCCCGCGCTGGAGGCCTCCGGCCTGCGGGTCGAGCACTCCGAGGCCGGGCTGTACCTCTGGGCCACGCCCAGGAAGGACGCGCTGGACGGGCCCGCCGACTGCTGGTCGACCGTGGGGCGGCTGGCCGACCTCGGTGTGCTGGTGGCCCCGGGCAGCTTCTACGGCCCGGCGGGCGCAGGTCACGTCCGGGTGGCCCTGACCGCGACCGACGAGCGCGTGGGCGAGGCGGTCGAGCGCCTGCAAGGCGCCACCGGCCTTACCAACCGGTAGCCTCGAGCCGTCCCCGGCCCGCTCCGGCAGGCCATCGGGACGACCACGTGCCGCCTGCACCCGCACCCGTGCGGGGTGGGCAGACCCAGACCGCCGACCACAGGAGCAGCGATGCCCGACGCCACGCAGACGTACGCGATCACCGGTCCGACCGGTGGGCCCGCCGAGCCGCTGCCCCTGCCGGTGGTGGGGGCCACGGAGGGCTCGGACGGCCTGGACATCGGCAAGCTGCTGGCCACCACGGGCAAGGTGACGCTGGACACCGGGTTCGTGAACACGGCGTCCTGCACGTCGGAGATCACCTACATCGACGGCGACGCCGGCATCCTGCGCTATCGCGGCTACCCGATCGAGCAGCTCGCCGAGGGCAGCACCTTCATGGAGGTGAGCTACCTGCTGATCTACGGCGAGCTGCCCACGCAGGCCGAGCTCGCTGACTTCGCGGGCCGGGTCCAGCGGCACACCATGCTGCACGAGGACCTCAAGCGGTTCTTCGACGGCTTCCCGCGCAACGCGCACCCCATGCCCCAGCTGTCCAGCGCCGTGTCGGCGCTGTCGACCTTCTACCAGGACTCGCTCGACCCGTTCGACCGCGAGCAGGTCGAGATCACCACCGTCCGGCTGCTGGCCAAGCTCCCCACCATCGCGGCGTACTCGTACAAGAAGAACATCGGCCAGCCGTTCCTCTACCCGGACAACAGGCTGTCGCTCGTGGAGAACTTCCTCCGGATGACGTTCGGCCTGCCCGCCGAGGACTACGAGCTGGACCCTCTGACGGTGAAGGCGCTCGACCAGCTGTTCATCCTCCACGCCGACCACGAGCAGAACTGCTCCACCTCGACGGTCCGGCTGGTCGGCTCGGCCCAGGCCAACCTGTTCGCCAGCGTGTCCGCCGGCATCCACGCGCTGTCCGGCCCGCTGCACGGCGGGGCGAACTCGGCGGTGCTGGAGATGCTCACCAGCATCCGTGACTCCGACGAGACCGTCGAGTCGTTCATGGAGAAGGTCAAGAAGAAGACCCCCGGCGTCCGGCTGATGGGCTTCGGCCACCGGGTGTACAAGAACTACGACCCGCGTGCGGCGATCATCAAGAAGACCGCGGACGAGATGTTCGCGCGGACGCAGGGCAACGAGCTGCTGGACATCGCCAAGGAGCTCGAGGGCATCGCCCTGGCCGACGACTACTTCGTGCAGCGCAAGCTGTACCCGAACGTCGACTTCTACACCGGCCTGATCTACCAGGCCCTCGGGTTCCCGACCGAGATGTTCACGGTGCTGTTCGCGATCGGTCGCCTGCCCGGCTGGATCGCGCAGTGGCGCGAGATGATCGCCGACCCCGCGACCAAGATCGGCCGTCCCCGCCAGGTCTACACCGGGGCCACGGAGCGCGACTTCGTCCCGATCGACGCCCGCTGAAAGACGCGCCGGGGCGGTGGCGCGGCGGGGGCT
This sequence comes from uncultured Actinomycetota bacterium, assembly GCA_963759255.1. Lineage (GTDB taxonomy): Bacteria > Actinomycetota > Actinomycetes > Actinomycetales > JBBAYJ01 > Aquipuribacter. Next base: position 1,585,981 of record CAVWYQ010000002.1, on the reverse strand, counting down.
GAGGGCGCGCGTCGGGTACGACGCCCTCAGCCGGTGACGACGCGGACCAGCCCGCTTCCTGGGGCCACTGGGCTCGGCTCCGCCGACGCGTCGGCAGCCGTGGCCGCCCACCCGAGGTCGGGCTGCGAGCGGTCCCACACCTGGCCGTCGACCTCCACCCGTACGACGCCGTGGCGCTCGGCCAGCGCGACCGCCGAGTGCGCGAGCGCCCAGGCGGTGCGTCCGGGGTCGGCGGCGGCGGAGGCGTCGAGGACGACGGCCGCACCGGTGCCGGTACTGCCGTCCTCGGTCGGGCTCCCGCCGGCAGGGCCGTCACCGGGCGGGGCAGCGGCCTCCACGGCCGAGGCGCGCCAGCCGCCGGTCGCCCACGTCTGCAGCTCGCCCACCAGGGCAGCGGCGGCCTCGGGCGGGGCCGCGGCGGTGGCGTCGCCGGCCATGTCGTCCACCGGCGGCAGCTCGCACACCAGTGCGGCGGGGGACAGGCCGTACAGGCTGCTGGCGAGCGCCCGGCCCTCCCGCTCGTGGTCGGCGTACGCCTGCGGGAAGCCGCTGCGCTGCACCCGCTGCGCCGCGTCCGTGATCTCCAGCTCCGTGTACCCGTCGACCTGCACCAGGGCGTCGTAGAAGGCCCCGGTCGCGTACAGCGGGTCCTGGACCTGCTCGTCGGTGCCCCAGCCCTGCGAGGGTCGTTGCTGGAACAGCCCGAGGGAGTCCCGGTCGCCGTAGTCGAGGTTCCGCAGCCCGGACTCCTGGATCGCGGTGGCGACGGCGATGGTGGCCGCCCGCGCGGGCAGGCCACGACGGTCGGCCAGGCCGACGACCAGGGCGGCGTTCGCCATCCGCTCCGGCGTCAGCTCGGCCCGCAGCACGCCGTCGTCGCCGGGGGCCGTGACCTCGGCGCGGCACACGGCCGCCGCCGGGAGCACCGGACCCCGGGTCCAGCGCGCGGTCACCGCCACCAGGGCGGCGACCAGGCCCACCACGAGCACGACCATCACGACGAGCATCAGTGCGAGCCGCAGCAGGCGGTCCGCCGCGCCCGTCGCCCGTGCCACCGGTGACGGACCTCTCAGGCGTGCAGCGCCGGGTTGAGGTGGACCCCGACGCCGCTGCGGGGGAGCGCCTCGACCTGGCCCGTCACGGAGTTGCGGCGGAACAGCAGCCCGCTGGCGCCGCTCAGCTCGCTCGCCTTGACCACCGTCTGCGAGGCCTTGCCGGGCAGCGCCCCCGGCAGCAGCGCGACCTTGGTGGCGGCGGTCAGGTACAGCCCGGCCTCCACGACGCAGTCGTCACCGAGCGAGATGCCCAGCCCCGCGTTGGCCCCGATCAGGCACCGCGCACCCACCTGGATGACTGCGGTACCGCCGCCGGACAGGGTCCCCATGATGGAGGCGCCACCGCCCACGTCCGAGCCCTGGCCGACCACGACGCCGGCGCTGATCCGGCCCTCCACCATCGACGTGCCGAGCGTCCCGGCGTTGAAGTTGACGAAGCCTTCGTGCATGACGACCGTGCCCTCGGCCAGGTAGGCCCCCAGCCGCACGCGGTCCGCGTCACCGATCCGGACGCCGGTGGGCACGACGTAGTCGGTCATCCGGGGGAACTTGTCGACGGAGGTCACGACGACGCGCTCGCCCGGGTGGGCGGCCAGCAGCCGGGCGCGGGTCTCGGCGAAGCCCTCGACCGGAGCGGGCCCGTAGTTGGTCCACACCACGGTGGACAGCGTGCCGAACAGGCCGTCGAGGCTCACCTCGTGCGGCGCGACCAGGCGGTGGCTCAGCAGGTGCAGGCGCAGGTAGGCGTCCACGGCGTCGGCGGGCGGCTCGTCGAGGTCGACGACCAGGTCGCGGACCTCGCGGCGCACGCCGCGGGCGGGGTCGTCGCCGGCGAGGGCGAGCAGGCGCTCCTCCCAGGCGGCGTCCACCCCGGCCTCGCCGAGGCGGGGGGCAGGGAACCAGGCGTCGAGGACGCGGCCGTCGTCCTCGGTGCCGTGCACCGTGCCGTCCACGAGGCTGACCAGGGCGGTACCGGAGGCAGGTCGACTCATGGGGGTGAGCCTAGACAGGCCCGACCGGCCCTCCGGTCCGCGGGGACGCTGCCCTCCGGCTCACCGACGGTGACTGCCTACTCTGGGGCAGTGACCGACGAGGCAGGACCGACCGTGCGACCGGGCGCCGACGACCGGGACTGGCACCGGCAGGGGCCGGTGGGCTTCCGGCGGGGTCTGGTGCCGCAGACCACCACCGACACCCGGCTGCTGGAGAGCCGGGGCCGGGCGGACTGGCTTCACTCGGACCCGTGGCGCGTGCTGCGCATCCAGAGCGAGTTCGTCGAGGGCTTCGGGGCGCTCGCCGAGCTGGGTCCCGCGGTGTCGGTGTTCGGCTCGGCCCGCACCCCGGTCGACAGCGACGCCTACCGGGCGGGGATGGACGTCGGGCGCCGGCTGGTGGAGGCGGGGTTCGCGGTCATCACCGGTGGCGGGCCGGGCCTCATGGAGGCGGCCAACCGTGGCGCGGGCGAGGCGGGCGGCACGTCGGTCGGTCTCGGCATCGAGCTGCCCCACGAGCAGGGCATGAACGAGTGGGTGGACCTCGCCGTCAACTTCCGGTACTTCTTCGCCCGCAAGACGATGTTCCTCAAGTACAGCCAGGGGTTCGTGGTGCTGCCCGGTGGCTGGGGCACCCTCGACGAGCTGTTCGAGGCCCTGACCCTGGTGCAGACCGGCAAGGTCCGGGCGTTCCCGGTCTGCCTGCTGGGCACCGAGTACTGGGGCGGACTGCTGGACTGGGTCCGCGGCACGCAGCTGGCGGCCGGCACCATCTCCGAGGCCGACCTCGAGCTGGTCACCGTGACCGACGACGCCGCCGAGGCGGTGGCGCTCATGGTGGCCGCCCGGGCGGCGCACCCGACCTCCTGAGGCCGACCTCGACCTCGACCTCGACCTGGTCGCGGCCGCCCACAGGTGTCGCGGGGACGTCGCCGAGGTTTCCGGGCGGTGACGATCCGGTCGCGCCTGTGACGATCGAGTCACCACCCCCCGCGACGGAGCGCCCGGCTGGCACCCTGACGCCCATGCCAGACCACGTCGACGCGGCCGTCCCCGCCGGGCTGCGCCTGGGCGGACGCGACGTTCTCACCCGGGCGGACCGTCGTCATGGCCGTGCTCAACCGCACCCCGGACTCGTTCTTCGTCGGTGCCCGGCAGCTCGACGACGAGGTGGCCCTCGCAGCTGCCGACGAGGCGGTGGCGGCCGGCGCCGACGTGCTCGACGTCGGCGGGGTCAAGGCAGGCCCCGGTGAGGAGGTGTCCCCCCAGCAGGAGGTCGACCGGGTCGTCGGCTTCGTCGCCGCCCTCGGGCGGCGCCACCCGGGTGTGGTCCTGTCCGTGGACACCTGGCGGGCCGAGGTGGCCGAGCACGCCTGCGCGGCAGGGGCAGGACTGGTCAACGACACCTGGGCCGGTCACGACCCGGACCTGGTCCACGTCGCCGCCCGCCACGGCGCGGGCTACGTGGTCTCCCACACCGGCGGGGCGCTCCCGCGCACCCGGCCGCTACCGGGTCACGTACGGCAGCACCGCCGAGGGTGTGGTGGACGACGTCCTCGACACCCTGCGCAGCGGGGCCGCCCGAGCGGTCGCCGCCGGGGTCGACCCCCGGTCCGTCGTCGTCGACCCGACGCACGACTTCGGCAAGAACACCTGGCACAGCCTGCGCCTCGTCCGCCGCACCGACGCGGTCGTCGCGCTCGGCTTCCCGGTCCTCATGGCGCTCAGCCGCAAGGACTTCATCGGCGAGACCCTCGACCTGCCGCCCGACGAGCGGCTGGAAGGCACCCTCGCCGCCACCGCGGTGGCCGCCTGGCTGGGCGCGACCGTCTTCCGCTGCCACGACGCCCGCGCCACCCGCCGCGCCCTCGACGTCGTCGAGGCCGTGCGCGGCGACCTGGTCCCCCCACGAGCCCTGCGAGGTCTCGCATGAGCACACCGACCGACCCGTCCGCCGGCTCGCCCGCGGGGTTGCATCCGGTGCCGCCGGACGCCCTGGGCGTCCCCGGGCTGGCCGAGTGGTACCGCACCCGTACCTGGCACGACGTCACGTGGAGCGCGCAGGACCTCGCCCGCGACAAGGCCGGCCGCTCGGTCGCCGTGGTCCTGCCCGCCCTGGACGAGGAGGCGACGGTCGCCGGCGTCGTCCGCGCGTTCCTTCCGCTGACCCGGCGGCAGGGTCCCGGGCTGCCCGCGCTCGTCGACGAGGTCGTGGTCGTGGACTCCGGCTCCACGGACGCCACCGTGGCGGTGGCGCGGGCCGCCGGCGCCCGGGTGGTCACCCGCGAGGACGCGCTGCCCGAGGTCCCGGTGCGGGCCGGCAAGGGCGAGGTGCTGTGGCGCGCCCTCACGGCGACCGACGGCCGACGTCATCGTCTACGCCGACTCCGACCTGGTCGACGTCCATGCCAGCCTGGTCGTGGGCCTGCTGGGACCGATCCTGCGGGAGCCGGGCGTGCACCTGGTGAAGGCGTTCTACGCCCGCCCGCTCCGGCTGGAGACGACGACCGAGCGTGCCGGCGGCGGCCGGGTCACCGAGCTCCTGGCACGACCGGCCCTGGCGACCTTCGCCCCCGAGCTGGGCGGCGTCGTGCAGCCGCTGGGCGGGGAGTACGCCGGCACCCGGGAGCTGCTCGAGCCGGGTGCCGTTCGCCGGCGGCTACGGCGTCGAGGTCGGCCTGCTCCTGGACACCCTCACCCTGCTGGGGCTGGACGCCATCGCGCAGGTCGACGTCGGTGTCCGCAAGCACCGCCACCGCGACCTGCTGAGCCTGGGCGTCGCCGCGCAGGAGATCATGCTGACCATCGCCCGGCGGACCGCGGGGCTCGAGCTCTCCCGGGCGGTGGCACGCGGCGGCCCGGGCGCCGACGGCGGGGTCGACCTCGTCCAGTTCGACCAGGGCCCGGACGGACGCTGGCGCCCGGAGACGACCCACGTCATGGTCCACGACCGTCCGCCCATGGCCGACGTGCTCACCGCCCTGCGCTCCGGCGGCTGGCCCGCCGGGGTGGAGCAGCGGAGCGCCTGAGACGCGCCGACGGCCCCGCCCGACCGCCCAGACCTGCGTCCCTGGCAGGATCGCCCTGTGGACCTCCTCCTCGTCGGCCTCCTGGTGATGGCCGTCGTCGCGGTCGTGGTGGTCGCCGTCGGCCGTGTCCCCGGGGGGATGTCACCCCCCGTCGACCCCCTGCCGCCGCCGCTGGAGGAGCCCGTCACCCGTCCTGCCGACCTCGACCGGGCGCGCTTCCGCCTCGCGCTGCGCGGCTACCGGATGGACCAGGTCGACCAGGTGCTCGACGAGGCCCGCGACCTGCTGGCCGCCAAGGACGACGAGATCGCGCGCCTGCGAGGGACCGGCACCGTCCCCGGCCCCGTGCCGGCGCCGGTCGAGCAGCCGCCGCTCGTGCCCCAGGAGCGCTCGTGAGCCGGTTCGTGGCCGTGGTCGACGTCGACGCCCCGGTGCAGGCGGTCTGGGACCGGCTCACCGACTGGCCCTCGCACACCCGGTGGGTGCCGCTCACCACCGTGCGGGTGCTCACGCCGTCGGCGACGGGGGTGGGGGCGCGCTTCGTGGGGCGGACCTCGCTCGCGGCGCTGGGCCTGGACCGGGCCGGCTTCGACGACACGATGGAGGTCACGCAGTGGCTGCCGCCCGGGGACGGTCTGCCCGGCCGGTGCGGCATCCGCAAGCTCGGCCGGGTGGTCCGGGGCAGCGCCGCGTTCGACGTGGTCGCCCTGCTGGGCCCCGCGCATGCCGGTGGTGCCGGCCTGGGGGCAGGCGGAGCGGCACCGCGCACCCGTGTGCTCTGGGAGGCCGACCTCGACCTGCCGCCCCGCCCGCTGACCCGCCTGCTGGCCCCGCTGGTGTCCCTGGCCGGCCGCCTGGCTTACACCGGGGCGCTGCGGCGGATGGCCCGCGAGGTCGTGGCGGAGCGCCCCCGGCCGTGACCACCGGGACGCGGCGGGGTCGGTCCCGGCGCCACGGCAGGGGCGCCCGATGAGCGTCGTGGTGGGGGCGGACGGCCTGGGCCGCTGCCCCTGGGGTGCCGCGCCGCCGGAGTACCTCACGTACCACGACACCGAGTGGGGCCGTCCGGTGAGCGGGGAGCGCGCGCTGTTCGAACGGCTGAGCCTCGAGGCGTTCCAGTCCGGGTTGTCGTGGCTCGTCATCCTCCGCAAGCGGGAGGGGTTCCGGTCCGCCTTCGAGGGCTTCGAGCCGGAGCGGGTGGCCGGGTACGACGAGACGACGTGCGACGGCTCCTGGGCGACCCCGCGATCGTGCGCAACGGGGCCAAGATCCGCGCCACCGTCGCCAACGCCCGCACGGTGCTGGCCCTGCGGCAGGCCGGTGGTCTGGAGCGCCTCGTCCAGTCGCAACGTCCGCCCCCCGCCTGCGGCCCCAGACCGGCGACGCCGGCCGACGTGCCTGCCACGACGGAGGCGTCCGTGGCGCTCGCCCGCTCGCTCAAGGCGGCCGGCTGGCGCTTCGTGGGACCGACCACGGCGTATGCGGCCATGCAGGCCTGCGGCCTGGTCGACGACCACCTCGAGGGCTGCCACGTCCCTCCCGCCGCCGGCACGCGGACGGGCTGGCCGGCCGGCTGAGCCCCCTCAGCGCGCCGAGAAGCTGGGCCGCTGCTTGGCGAGGAACGCGCGGACCGCGTCCGCGTGGTCCTGCGTGGACCCGGTCGCCGTCATGGCGTCGGACTCGTTCGACAGCGAGGCGGCGAGGTCGTGGGAGGCGGAGAAGGCGACCGCCCGGCGCACGGCGGCGTAGGCCAGCGTCGGCCCCGCCGCGAGGGTGGCGGCCACCTCGGCCGCTCGGGCCGCGAGGTCCTCGTCGGCGACGACCTCGGTGGCCAGGCCGATGCTCAGGGCCTCCTCGGCGCGCACGGTCCGTGGCCGGAGCAGCAGGTCCATCGCCCGGCCCGTCCCGACCAGGCGCGGCAGGTACCAGGTGGCACCGGAGTCCGCGGACAGCCCGATCCCGGTGAAGGCCAGGTTGAACCCGGCGGACGCACCGACCAGCCGCAGGTCGGCCGCCATCGCGAACGACGCGCCGGCACCGGCGGCCACCCCGTTGACGGCCGCGACGACGGGCTTCGGCATGGTCGCCAGCAGGGTGCTGATGGGGTTGTAGTGCGTCGGCACCGTGGACCACAGCGACGACAGGTCGCCGGAGGCGAGGACCTCGGCGTGCTCACGCAGGTCCTGGCCCACCGAGAACGCGCGACCCGTGCCGGTCAGCACCACGCAGCGGACGCCGTCGTCCTGCGCCGCCTCCTCCAGCGCCGACAGCAGGGCGACCTTGGTGGGTGTGGTCATGGAGTTCATCGCCGCAGGCCGGTCCAGCACCACGGTCGTCACCGCACCGTCCCGGTCCACCCGGACCCCGGCCGAGGGTCCCTGCTCGGCCTCGCCCATGACAGCTCCGTCCGGTCCCGGCGCGGGCCCTGACGGCTGCGCCCCTGGTCGTGACGCTAGCCGAGGCGGGTCGTCTGCCGCTGTCATCCCCCTCCTGCGGCCTCCGAGGGGGATAATGGTCCGCGACAGCCGCCGACCGCACCCCGTGGCCGGCCGCGCGAGGGTGGCCGACCCCGGCCACGACAGCAGAGGAGCGGTTGGATGGCCGCGATGAAGCCCCGCACGGGGGACGGTCCCTTGGAGGTCACCAAGGAGGGCCGTGGGATCGTCATGCGGGTGCCGCTGGAGGGTGGTGGCCGTCTCGTCGTCGAGATGACCCCCGCCGAGGCCGGCGAGCTCGGGGACGCCCTCAAGGCCGTCGTCTGAGGAGCCCACGACGCGGTCACACCGCGACCGACCACCCGGCCCGTCAGGCCGCCCGCCTGGCGGGCCGGCGCCGTGCGGTCCCGGGGGGCGTCCGGAGGGGACGGGCGGGCCAGACGCGACGGACGGGTCGCCTGGTGGCCCCGCGGCCCCTCAGCGCTTGACGGCCAGCAGCACGCCGTCGCCCACGGGGACCAGGCTGCGGACCAGCCGGTCGTCCTCGGCCACGGCCCGAGGAGCTCCCGGGCCGCGGTGGTCCGCTGGTCCCGCTGGGCGGGGTCGGGGACGCGGTCGTGGGCCAGGGCGTCGGACACCACCAGGACGCCGCCCACGCGCAGCAGCCGCAGCGACTCCGTCAGCACCAGCGCACTCACCCGCGGGTCGTCCACGTCCACGTGCACCAGGTCGTAGCCGCCGTCGGCCAGGCGGGGGAGCACGTCGGCGGCGTCCCCGTGGATGATGCGGGCGCGGTTGCCGCGGACCCCCGCCGCCTGCAGCGCCACCCTGGCCGCACCCTGGTGCTCGACCTCGACGTCGATGCTGGTCAGCACGCCGTTCTCGGGCATGGCCTCCAGCATGCGGAGCGCCGCCACACCGGCGCCGGTGCCGACGTCCACCACGGCCCGGCCGGGCAGGGAGGCGGCGAGGACCGCGAGCAGCGCGCCCGTCCCGGGCGAGACCGCGTCCACCCCGAGCTCGGCGGCCCTGGTTCGGGCCTCGAGCACGGCCGGGGACTCCTCGACCCAGCCCTCGGTCCATGTCCAGCTGGCGGCTTTCGACGCAGTCATCCGGACACAGTAGTGATGCGGGCGCCACGGGGTACCTGGCAGGCACGGGTGACCGCCGGCGAACCCACCGCTCACCGGTCCGCCACCGGTCCGCTCCCAGGTTTTCCCAGGTTCGAGGGGAACCATGGCCGCCAGGAGGTCACCCACATGGACGTCAGCGCGCTCACAGGCACCACCGGCACGGCCGGTCCCGCAGGGCCGCCGCCCGGTGCGGGGGACGAGGCGCTGCCGCGCGACGCCTCCGGGGAGGTCTGGGTCAAGCCCACGTGGGACCAGGTGGTCCGCGAGCACTCCGCCCGGGTCTACCGCCTCGCGTACCGCCTCACGGGCAACCCGCACGACGCGGAGGACATCACCCAGGAGGTCTTCGTCCGGGTGTTCCGCTCCCTGGACTCCTACCGCCCGGGCACCTTCGAGGGCTGGCTGCACCGGATCACGACGAACCTCTTCCTCGACAGCGTCCGGCGCAGGCAGCGGCAGCGGACCGACGCGCTGGCCGATGACGCCGCCGAGCGGCTGCCTGGTGGCGAGCCGGGGCCCGAGCGCGAGTTCGAGTTCCGTCACCTGACCGACGACGTGCAGGCCGCGCTGGACGCCCTCTCGCCCGACTTCCGGGCCGCGGTGGTGCTGAGCGACATCGAGGGCCTGTCGTACGAGGAGATCGCCACGACCCTGGGCGTCAAGCTCGGTACCGTGCGCTCGCGCATCCACCGCGGGCGCGCCCAGCTCCGGCGCTCCCTGGAGCACCGTCGCCCCGGGCGAGGTGCGGTCTCCCCGCTGCTCACCGGCGGCCTCGCCTGAGCCCCCTCCCGTGCCTCGCCTGCCCCACCCCCGGACCTCGCTGAGCGGGTACGCCGACGACCGGCTGCCCGCCTGGCGGCGGGCCCTGCTCGGGTACCACCTCGGTCGCTGCACCCGGTGCGCGGTCCGGCTGGCCGAGCTCCGTGGTGTCACCCGGGTCCTGCGCTCCTTGCCGGTCGGGCCCGGGCCGTCCAAGGCGCTCCTGGGGCGCCTGCTGGCCATCGACGGTCACGCCGAGCCGCCGGCCCCGCCGAGCCAGGCGGCTGCCGGGGACGCGGACGGTCTCCCGGTGCACCGTCCTGCGCGGGCCGGGCCGGGCGGGACCGGCGTGCTGGTGCTCGCCGTCGTCCTGCTGGGCACGGCGGGGACGGGGGCCGTGGTCACCGCGGTGTCCATGCCGTGGCCGTCGACGTCGGCCCGCGCCTCGGTGGAGCACGTGCTGCCACGGCTGTGGTGGCAGGAGGACGAGCCCCGCGGTGCAGGGTCCGTCCAGCCGGTCGACAATGGTCGCCGTCCCTGACGAGAGGTCCCGATGTCCGAGCACAGCACCGGCCAGCACCCCGACGGCCGTGTCCCCACCCCGTGGGCCGCGGACGGCTCGTCCGTCCCGGCCCCGTACGGGCCCTCCGTTCCTGGCTACCGGGGTGAGACGCCGTCGCCCGTGCCCAGCTGGTACGCCGACGTCGCAGGTCAGGGCCAGGGCCGGACCGGCGCGCAGGCGACCGCGGCTGGCCAGGCACCGCCGGGTCCGCAGCCGGGCGCGTACGGCGCCCCGTCCGGCTCGGTGGGGTGGGCAGGAGCCCCGTCCTGGGAGGCGCGCCCCCCCGTGGACACCCTGGGGCGACCGGAGCGCCCGGGTGGCCGTGATGCCGGTCGTGGTGGCCTGGTCGTGCTCGCGGTCGTCCTGTCCCTGGTCGCGGGGCTCCTGGGGGGCCTCGTCGGATCGGTCGTCGCGGACGGCACCGACCTCGCCCGGCGGGTCGGGGTGGGGGACGAGCGGGCCCCCGGTGACGGGAGCGCCGCGGCGCCGGGCACCGGTGGCAGCACGGGCGTCGCCGACATGCCCCCAGGCGAGACGGGGTCGGTCGCGGAGATCGCCGCCCGGGTGCTGCCGAGCGTCGTCTCGATCCGGGTGCGGGCCGACGCGGGGGAGGGCACCGGGTCGGGCTTCGTCATCGACGAGGAGGGTCTCGTCCTCACCAACAACCACGTGGTCGCGGCAGGCGGGACCGAGCCCGCCAGCGACATCGTGGTCGAGCTGGCCGACGGGTCGCAGGCGACGGCCGAGGTGGTCGGCACCGAGCCGACCTACGACATCGCCGTGCTCCGGATCGACCCGGCCGAGGCCGGGGCGCCCCTGCAGGCCCTGTCCTTCGGTGACTCCACCAGGGTGGTCGTCGGCGAGCAGGTCGTCGCCATCGGGGCCCCGCTCGGCCTGGACTCCACCGTGACCACGGGCATCGTCAGCGCCCTGAACCGGCCCGTCTCGGCCGGGGACGCCCAGCAGACCGCCTTCATCAACGCCATCCAGACCGACGCGGCCATCAACCCCGGCAACTCCGGCGGCCCGCTGGTCAACATGCGCGGGGAGGTCGTGGGGGTGAACTCCGCCATCGCGCAGGCGCCGGGGGGCCGGGCCGGTGGCAGCATCGGCCTCGGCTTCTCGATCCCGAGCAACCAGGCGCGGCGCACCGCGACGGAGCTCATCGAGACCGGCGTCGCGACGTTCCCCGTCGTGGGTGTGCTCCTCGACCGCACCTACACCGGCGAGGGGGTCCGCATCGTCTCCGAGGCGGACGCGACCGACCAGCCGCCGATCACCCCCGGCGGGCCGGCCGACCAGGCGGGCCTGCGGCCCGGGGACGTGGTGCTGGCGTTCCAGGGGCGCCCGGTGACGGAGTCCGACGAGCTCGTGGTGGCCATCCGGGCGCAGGAGCCGGGCGACGAGGTGACCCTGACCGTCCGGCGGGACGACGAGGTGTTCGACGTGGACGTCACCCTGCAGGCGGGCGACCAGGGCTGACCGGGCCACCGTTACCCTCGGCGCAGGAGGTGGGCCGGTGCTGTTCGACATCAACGGCGGCGAGTTCGTCGTGCTCGCCCTGCTGGCTGCCCTGCTGCTGGGCCCGGACCGGCTGCCCGAGCTGGCCCGGGGGGCAGCACGGCTCGTGCGGCGAGGGCGGGACTTCGCCACGGGTGCCTCGGCCCAGATGAAGGACGAGATCGGCGTCGACCTCGACGGGGTCGACTGGCGGCGCTACGACCCCCGGCAGTACCACCCGCGGCGGATCGTGCAGAACGCGCTGAGCGACGCCTTCGACGACGAGGACACCCCGTCCCGGCGGCGCAAGGCGGGCTCGGCGGCGGCCAAGCGGGCCGAGGCCACCCCCCGTACCGGGTCGTCCGCCGCACCCCTCGCCACCTCCGGTGGGACCGGAGGCGGCCCGGCCCGGGCGTCCGGGGCCACGAGCACCGCCGCTCGCCGCGGTCCAGGCTCGCCCGCCGCCCAGACCGCCCGCCCCGCCGGCACGGCCCCACGTCGACCGAGCCCGCCCCCCACCACGTGGGCCGACGCGGCACGGCGGGCGGGCGTCGACCCCGACGCCACCTGAGCCCGGCCGGCCCAGGCCGCGACACCTCACGCCCCACGCCCCACGCCTCAGTCCGAGGCGCTCACGCCTCACGCCTCGGTCCGAGGCGCTCACGCCTCACGCCGAGGCGGTGGGGCTCAGCCCCAGCTGCTTGCCCACCAGGCTCTGCCGGCGGCGGGAGAGCCCGCGAGCGATGCCCCGCAGGGCGGTGGCGGCCGGTGAGCCGGGATGGCCCAGGACGACCGGGGTGCCGAGGTCGCCCCCCTCGCGGACCGCGGTGTCCAGCGGCACCTGGCCCAGCAGGGGCACGTCGTGGCCGAGGGCGCGGCTGAGCGAGTCGGCGACCGTCCGGCCACCACCGCTGCCGAAGACCTCCATCCGGGAGCCGTCCGGCAGCTCGAGCCACGACATGTTCTCGATGACGCCCGCGACGTGCTGCCGGGTCTGGGCGGCGATGGAGCCGGCCCGCTCCGCCACCTCGGCGGCCGCCTGCTGGGGGGTCGTGACCACGAGCAGCTCCGAGCCCGGCAGCAGCTGGGCCACGCTGATGGCGATGTCCCCGGTGCCGGGGGGCAGGTCGAGCAGGAGCACGTCCAGCTCGCCCCAGAACACGTCGGTGAGGAACTGCTGCAGCGCCCGGTGCAGCATCGGCCCGCGCCACACCACGGCCTGGTTGCCCGGTACGAACATGCCGATCGAGATGACCTTCACGTCGTGCGCGAGCGGGGGGAGGATCATCTCGTCGACCCTGGTGGGGACCCGGGTCACCCCCAGCATCCGCGGCACGGAGAAGCCGTGGACGTCGGCGTCGACCACGCCCACCGCCAGGCCCTGCTGCGCCAGGGCGACCGCGAGGTTCACGGTCACGCTGCTCTTGCCGACACCGCCCTTGCCGGAGGCCACCGCGAAGACGCGGGTCCGGGAACCCGCCCGGGCGAAGGGCACCTCCTTCTCCGGGGTGCCGCCGCGCAGCATGGTCCGCAGCTCCTCGCGCTGCTCCGCGCTCATCACGTCGAGCTCGACGCCCACCGACGTGACGCCGTCCAGGGCGCCCACCGCCGCGGCTCACCGCCGAGGTGAGCGTGTCCTTCATCGGGCAGCCGGCGACGGTGAGGAAGAGCGAGACCTCGACGCGGCCGTCGGGGTGGACCACGACGTCCTTGACCATGCCCAGCTCGGTGACCGGGCGACGGATCTCGGGGTCGTCGACGGTCGCGAGCGCGGCGCGGACGGCGTCCGGGCCGGGTGGGGTGCCAGGGGACGTCACCCCCCCAGGGTAGGAGGCGACCGGTGGTGCCCGGAGCAGGGGCTACGCCTGCCCCGGCGCACCGACGTGCTGGTGAGGCTGCGGGGTGCGGCACCACGGGCAGACCATCCAGGCGGCGTCGAGCTCCTTGTCGCAGCCCTTGCAGTGCGAGGCCTGCAGGTCGGCGGCGCACCACGGGCAGGCCACCATCCCGCGCTCCACGGGCCGCTCGCACACCGGGCACGCGCTCCCGCCGGCCGCGTCGGACGTGGTGACCCGTAGGACCTCCTCGAACGTGGTCCGCCCGTCCATGGCCTTGCTCAGCGCGGAGGCGCGCAGCGACTGCATGCCGGTGAGCCGGGCCTGCGCGAGCACGGCCTGCTCGGTGGGGTCGCGGACGAGGATCCGGCGCATCTCGGCGTCGACGGTGAGCACCTCGTAGACGGCGATGCGTCCGCGGTAGCCGGTGCCGCCGCAGTCAGGGCAGCCACCTCCGCGCAGCGGCGTGGCGTCCCCCATGTCCTCCGCGCGCAGGCCGAGCAGGGCCAGCAGGTCGTCGCTGGGGGCGTAGGGCTGGGCGCACTGCAGGCAGGGGCGCCGGACCAGGCGCTGGGCCACGGCCAGGCTGAGCGAGCTGGCCACCAGGAAGGGGTCGGAGCCCATGTCGAGCAGGCGGGTGAGGGCGGCCGCGGCGGAGTTGGTGTGCAGGGTGGTGAGGACCAGGTGGCCCGTCAGCGCGGCCTTGAGGGCCAGCTCGGCGGTCTCGGCGTCCCGGACCTCGCCGACCAGGACGACGTCCGGGTCCTGGCGCAGCACCGAGCGCAGGCCGGCCTGGAAGGTCATGCCTGCCTTGTTGTTGACCTGCACCTGGGTGATGCCGGGCAGCTGCACCTCGACCGGGTCCTCGAGGGTGACGATGTTCTTCTCGGGGTCCAGGATGTCCGAGATGCCGGCGTACAGGGTGTTCGTCTTCCCTGACCCGGTGGGTCCGGTGATGAGGATCAGGCCCTGCGGGGTGTGCAGCGCGCGTCGGACGGCGTCGAGCTGGCCGGGCTCGAACCCGAGCACGTCCAGGCTGGGCACGTCGTCGCCGCGGGTGAGCAGCCGGATGACGGCCTTCTCGCCGTGCAGGCTGGGCAGGGTCGAGACGCGGGTGTCCACCCGGGCGCCCGCGACCATGATCTGGGTCCGGCCGTCCTGCGGGACCCGCCGCTCGGCGATGTCGAGGCCCGAGACGATCTTGATGCGGGACAGCACGGCCCCGGCGGCCTTGCGCGGGGCGGTCATGACGTCGCGGAGGATGCCGTCGATGCGGAACCGGATGCGCAGGCTGTCGCGCTGCGTCTCCACGTGGATGTCGCTGGCGTTGAGCTGGACGGCCTCGTGGAAGATCTTGGTGACCAGCTGGACGGTCGGGGCGTCGTCGACGCCTGAGGTGCCGAGGTCCTCGACGACCTCCTCGCCGATGCCCGACACCATCTCGCTGAGCCGGTTGCCCCCGGCGGACAGGCCCCACGCCCGCCGCAGCTGGTCGCGGATCTGAGACTCGATGGCGATGATCGGCAGCACGTCGGCGCCGAGCGTGAGCCGGACGTCGTCGAGCGCCAGAACGTTGGTCGGGTCGGACATTGCCACGATGTAGCGGCCGTCGCTCACCTGCTGGACGACCACGGTGCCGCTGCGCTCGCTCAGCTGCTGCGGCAGCCGGCGCACCATCGCCGGGTCGATCGTGACCGTCGACAGGTCGAGGGTGTCCAGCCCCAGCTGCTCGGCCATGGTGACCGCGATGTCCCGCTCGTCGACGAAGCCCAGGTGGATGAGCATCTCGCCCAGCCGGCGGCGGGGTCCGGGGGCCTTCTGCGCCTCCAGCGCCTGCTGCAGCTGGTCCGGTGTGATGACCCCGGCCTCGGCGAGCAGGTCCCCCAGCCGACGACGTCGGTCATAGGCTGCCGCACGCCGCGGAAGCATCCCGCCGGTGGTGTCGAGGAGGCTCACCGGTGGGTGATCGGCAGGTCAGGGGCGGCTCTGAAGCCGGGCCGGCGCCTCCACCGGCGCGCGGCCGGCGACGGGCGCGGTCGCGTCGAGGGGCGCGGTGGCGTCGAGGGGTGCCGTGGTCGGTGACGGCTTGTCCCGCTTGTCCCGCTTGTCCTTGCCCTTGCCCCGCTTGCCCTCACGCGGCCGGTCCCGGGGCGGGTCGGTCCCCGGGTCCCCGTCGTCCTGGCGCTCCTCGCGGTCCTGGAGCTCCTCCAGCAGCGTCCGCAGCTCCGAGCGGAGGAAGTCGCGGGTGGCCACGTCCCGCAGCGCGATCTTGAGGTCGGCGACCTCGCGGGTGAGGAACTCGGTGTCGGCGAGGGCGCGCTCGCCGGCCACCCGGTCCTGGGCGTTCTGCACCCGGTCCCGGTCGTCCTGCCGGTTCTGCGCGAGCAGGATCAACGGGGCCGCGTAGGACGCCTGGAGCGACAGGATGAGCGTGAGCAGCGTGTAGTTGAGCGCCCGGGGGTCGAACTGGGCGTCAGCCGGCGCCAGGGTGTTCCACAGCAGCCACACCGTGACGAAGGCCGTCATGTAGACGAGGAAGCGTGCCGTGCCCATGAACCGGGCGAAGCTCTCGGCACCCCGCCCGAAGCTCTCGGGGTCGACGTTCGGGCGCAGCCGCAGGCGCGGACCGGTCCGCGTGCGGGGGGTGTCCAGGCCCGCCACCCGCTCCTTGCGGTCCCGGCGCCCCGGGGTGGCGAGGTCGCTCACGAGCCGTCACCCCGGCGCCGGCGGCCCCCGGGGACGCTCGCGCCGGCCCGTCGCCCTGCGAGCCCCTCCGCGGTCGTCGAGGCCAGCGCGGCCGCCCGGCGGCGGGCGAAGCTCCGGACCACCTCCGCCGGGTCCTCCTGCTCACGCCAGTCGTCGGGCAGCAGGTGGTCGAGCACGTCGTCCACCGTCACCACCCCGACCAGGCGGCCGTCGGTGTCGACGACCGGGGCCGAGACCAGGTTGTACGTGGCGAGGTGCCGACTCACGGAGAGGAGCTTCGCGTCGGTGGGCAGCCCCTCCACCGCACGGTCCACCGCGTTGCCCAGCGGTGACTGCGGCGGCTCTCGGAGCAGCCGCTGGATGTGGACCACGCCGAGGAAGCGGCCGGTCGGGGCCTCCAGCGGGGGACGGCACACGAACACCGCGGCGGCCATCGCGGGTGCGAGCTCGGCCCGGCGCACCATCGCCAGCGCCTCGGCGACGCTCGCCTCCGGCGGCAGGATCACCGGCTCGCTCGTCATGATGCCGCCGGCGGTGTCCTCGTCGTAGGCGAGCAGGCGCCGCACCTGCCGGGCCTCCTCCGGCTCCATGATGGCCAGGAGCCGGGCGGCGGTCTCCTCGTCGAGGTCGCTCAGCAGGTCGGCGGCGTCGTCCGGCTCCATCGCCTCCAGGACGTCGGCGGCGCGCTCGGACTCCAGACCGGTGACGATGTCGATCTGGTCGTCGTCGGGCAGCTCCTCCAGGACGTCAGCGAGCTTCTCGTCGTCCAGCGCGGCGGCCACCTCGCGGCGGCGCTTGGGGGCCATCGCGTGCAGCACCTCGGCGAGGTCCGCGGCCTTGAGCTCGTCGAAGGCCGCGAGGAGGCTGGCCGCTCCCTGCGGGCCGCCGTCGGGCAGCAGGCTGCTCACCTCGTCGAGCTCCACCAGGAAGCTCTCCCCGCGCCGGCGCAGCATCCCGGCGGCGGGCCTGCCGTCCCGCCCCTGCCGGACCCGCCGGACGAACAGCCGGGTGACGACCCAGTCGTTGCCGCGCACCTGCTCCAGGCCGACGTCCTCGATGACGACCGTGCCGCTGCCGTCGCTGAGCTCCAGGTGACGGTCCAGCAGCTCGGCCAGGACCAGGGTCTCCGACGTCCGCTGCTCGAACCGGCGCATGTTCACCAGGCCCGTCAGCACCACCTGCGTCGGCTCCATGGCGGTGATCCGGGTCATCGGCACGAACACCCGCCGGCGACCGGGCACCTCGACCACGAGGCCGACCGCCCGGGCCCTGGTGGCGCCGAGGACGACCACGACGTCCCGGACCCGGCCGACCTGGTCACCGGAGGGGTCGAACACCGCCAGGCCCGCGAGGCGGGCGACGAAGACCCTGGTCGGCGACGTGGACATGATCGGCAGTATCCCGCAGACCCACCAGAGGCCGCAGGCCCCGCACATCCCCCGGCTGGGGAGCCGGCGGAGGGCTCGGACCGCGGCCGCTGGCGGGTCGAGGACCCGGTGACGGTGCGGCACGCCGCCGTCGGGCACAGTGCCTGTCCGTGAGCCTGCCCGCGGACACCGCGCCCCATCCTCGGCCCGGCGCCGGCGACCTGCTGGTGCTCGCCGTGGGGGTCCTGGGCGTGTCCGTCGCGGCCCCGGTCGCCGGTGCCACGCTGGCCCCCGCGCTCGCCGTGGCGTTCTGGCGCACCGCGGCAGGTGCGGTGTTCTACCTGCCGGCGGGCGTGCGAGGGCTCCGCGCGCGACGGTCGGCGGTCGGGCCGCTGAGCCGGAGCACGGTCACAGCGGTGCTGTGGTCGGGCGGGCTGCTGGCCCTGCACTTCATGCTGTGGATCCCGTCGCTGCGACTGACGAGCGTCACGGCGTCGACGGCCCTGGTGACGACCACCCCGCTGTGGGTGGTCCTCGTGCAGCGGCTGCGTGGCCGACCGGTGTCGCGCCGGGTCCTCGTCGGTGTCCTCGTGGCGTTCGCAGGCGTGCTCCTCATCACCGGTGTCGACGCGGCGTCGTCCCCGGAGGCGCTGCTCGGCGACGCGATGGCGCTGGGGGGAGGGGCGGCGGCCGCCGGGTACTCCCTCACCGCGGAGACCGCCCGGCGGGAGATGTCCACGGCGTCGTACTCGACCGTCGCGAACAGCGTCTGCGCGGCGCTCACGCTCCTCGTCTGCCTGGTCCTCGGCGTGAGCCTGGTCGGCTTCTCGGCCACGACGTGGACGGAGGTGGCGGTCATCGCGGTCTGCTCCCAGATCGTCGGGCACGCCCTGCTCAACCAGGCGATCCTGCGGGCCGGCGCGACCACCGTCACGCTCGCCGTGCTGCTGGAGACGCCCACCGCCTCCCTCATCGCCTGGGCCTGGCTCGGCGACGTGCCCCCGCTGCTCGTCCTGCCGGGCGCCGTGCTGGTGCTGGCAGGGCTTGCGGTCGTCGTCACCTCGCGCCGCCAGCCGGTCGAGTCGCCGGCCTGAGGGTGGGGCTCCTCGGGCCGCGGCGCGGTTTGTCGCGGTCCTCCGCCGGGTACCCGAGGACGAGCGACGGCCACGGGTCGTCGACCCGTGCCCGTCCGACAGATCGGAGCGACCGTGACCACCAGCACCACGACCACGACGACGAACGGCACCCGTGGCGGCTACACCGTCCCGGGCCTGGAGCTGGAGGTGGCGGCGTCGCTCGTCGGCAGCCTGCAGCAGCGGCTCGTCGCCCTCACCGACCTGCACCTCACGCTCAAGCACGTGCACTGGAACGTGGTCGGGCCGCACTTCATCGCCGTGCACGAGATGCTCGACCCGCAGGTCGACGCGGTCCGAGACATGACCGACGACGTCGCCGAGCGCATCGCCACCCTGGGTGGCTCCCCGGTCGGCACGATGGGTGCGATGGTGCAGGCCCGCAGCTGGGACGACTACTCGATCGGCCGCGACGTCACGACGGCGCACCTCGGTGCCCTCGACCTGGTGTACCAGGGCGTCATCGCCGACCACCGCGCGGCGATCGAGGCAGCGGGCGAGGTGGACCCGGTGACCGAGGACATGCTGATCGGCCAGTCCACCCAGCTCGAGCTGTTCCACTGGTTCGTGCGGGCGCACCTGGAGAGCACCTCGGGCACCCTGGTCACCGACGGGGCGACGAGCGAGAAGAAGGCGGCCGCCGCGGCCCGCGACGAGGACCGCTGAGCAACCGCGCCGCCAGGGCGGCGGCCCCGACGCCGGTGGGATGATGAGGCCATGGCTTTCAGCGGCAACACCTCCCAGGCCCGCGGGGTGCCCCGGCTCCCGACGCCCTTCCACGGCGAGCTGATCGCGTCCTACCCCACGTACGAGCAGGCCCAGCGGGCGGTCGACTACCTGTCCGACGAGAAGTTCCCGGTGCAGAAGGTCGCGATCATCGGGACGGACCTGCGCATGGTGGAGCGGGTGACCGGCAGGCTCAGCTACCCGCGCGTCGCGCTGGCCGGTGCGGCGAGCGGCGCCTACTTCGGTCTCTTCGTCGGGCTGCTCCTGTCGCTGTTCGGTGGCGGGGGCATCGACGTGTGGCTGGCCGCGGTCCTGATCGGCGCAGGCTTCGGCATGCTCTTCGGGGTGCTCTCGTTCAGCTTCACCGGCGGTCGGCGCGACTTCACGTCCGCCAGCCAGATCGTCGCCGCGCAGTACCAGGTGCTGGCGATGGCGGAGGTGGCCAACCAGGCGCGCAACACCCTGCGCAAGCTGCCCAACTCCGGCGTCGACGACAGCGCGGCCCAGGGGTTCGGCGAACCGACCGTCTGAGGAGCCGAGGGCACGGGCCTCGCGGGTGAGGCTCCTCCGCAGGTCAGGCCCGCAGGCCCGCCATCCACTGCTCCACCGCACCGGGTTCGCGGGGCAGCATGGCCGACAGGTTCTCCGCCCCGTCCACCGTCACCACGATGTCGTCCTCGATGCGGACACCGATGCCGCGCAGCTCCTCCGGTACGAGGAGGTCGTCGGTGCGGAAGTACAGCCCTGGCTCGATGGTGAAGACCATCCCGGCCCGCAACGACTGGCCCTGGTACGTCTCGCGGGTGAGCCGGGCGCAGTCGTGCACGTCCAAACCCAGGTGGTGACTGGTGCCGTGCACCATCCACCGACGGTGCTGACCTCCGGTCGCGGTGTCCAGCGACTGCTCCACCGTGACCGGCAGCAGACCCCACGAGGCCAGCCGGTCGGCGATCACCGCCATGGCAGCCTCGTGCACCTCGCGGATGGTGGCGCCCGGGCGAGCGACGGCGAACGCCGCGTCGGCCGCGTCCAGCACCGCCTGGTAGACCCTGCGCTGCGGGTCGGAGAAGCGTCCCGACGCGGGCAGCGTGCGGGTCACGTCCGCCGTGTAGAGCGAGTCGACCTCCACCCCGGCGTCGACGAGGACGAGGTCCTGGGGTGCGACCGCACCGTCGTTGCGGATCCAGTGCAGCGTGCAGGCGTGCGCGCCGGCCGCCGCGATCACCTCGTAGCCCACGCCGTTGCCCTCCTCACGGGCCCGGGCCGCGAAGACGCCCTCGACGACCCGTTCACCGCGCGGATGACCGGCCGCCCGGGGCAGCGAGCGCACGACGTCCTCGAACCCACGCGCCGTGGCCTCGACCGCCGCCCGGAGCTGCTCCACCTCCCAGTCGTCCTTGACGCAGCGCATGGCGGACACCTCGTCGGCCAGCAAGGAGTCCTGGGCCACCGCGTCCTCGAGGTCGACGCCGGCCGCCGCCCGGGCGGCGTCCACGAGGGCGGTGACGTCCGGATGAGCCTCCCGCACGACCCGCAGGGCGAGGCCGCCGGAGTCCCCGAGGTCCTTGCCGAGGGCGTCGGGGAGCTCGTCCAGGTGACGGGTGGGCAGGCCCGTCGAAGCTGCCACCTCTGCGAGGGACGCCCGCGTGCCGACCCAGAGCTCGCCGTAGCGGGCGTCGGCGTAGAACTCCTCGGTGTCGCGTCCGGCTCGGGGCCGGAAGAACAGCACGGCCTCGTGGCCGTGCGCCACCGGCTCCAGGACCAGCACGCAGTCCGGCTCGGTGTCTGCACCCGTCCCGGTGAGGTAGGCGTAGGCGGTGTGCGGGCGGAACCGGTGGTCGGTGTCGTTGCTGCGCACCTGCAGACCGCCGGCCGGGACCACCAGCCGCGCACCGGGGAAGCGCGCCGAGAGCCTCTGCCGACGGGCCACCGCGCGGCGGGCGCCCTCGCCCTGCTCGCGCTGCACCTCGGGCCGCGGCTCCCAGCCGGAGGCGACGAACTCCCGGAAGGCCTTCGAGCTCGGGCGCTGGCTGCGGGCGCCGGTGCCCTCCGGGCCCTGCGTCAGGTCCGTGGAGGTGCCGCCGGTCGTGCCGCTCGTGCTGCCGTCCTCGACCGTGCGGTCCTCGACCGTGCCGTCCTCGACCGTCATCACGCCATGGTGCCACCGGACACGGCACGTGCGAACGCTGCCGTGACCGCTCTCGCGGCCGCCGACTCCAGCGCGACGCGGTCGGCCACGCCGGCCGGGGCGCCCGATCCGCCGGTGGCGATGGTGAAGACGACGTCGCCGTCCACCAGGGTGTGGCTCGGGTCCACCGCCCTCGCCAGACCGGCGTGCGCGGCCCAGGCCAGCCGGGTGGCGGCCGCGGTGTCGAGGACCGCGTCGGTGACCACCACCGCCAGCGTGGTGTTGAGCAGGCCAGGTCCGTGGGCAGCCTCGTCGGCGGACGCGTCGGTCTCTGCGTCCCGGGCGCGGCCGGTGGTGCCGGTGGTGCCGGTGGCTCTGACGGGGACGCCTGCGGCGTTGGCCACGACCAGGGCGGCGACGGCCCACCCTGGGGCCCCCGGTCCGGTGCCCGCCACGGAGCCCGCGGCGACGCCCACACCACCGGGCGCCGAGCCGGCCGCCACCCGGGCACCGGTGCCCGCCCCCACGGGACCCTCGGGGACGCGGCGGTCGTGACCGGTGGCGGCCAGGCCCGCGCCGCGGCCCTCGAGCAGGGCGGCGGCCGCCTCGCAGGCCGCCCGGCCGAACGACGCGGTGGGGCGAGCCCCCGGGTCACCGCCGCGTCCGAGGTCGAACACGACGGCGGCCGGCACGATCGGGACCCGCACCTCCGCCACGCCGGGTGGCGAGACGACGAAGCCGCGCCCGGCCTCCTCGCACCAGGCCATCACCCCGTCGGTGGTGCCCAGCCCGTAGGCGCTGCCGCCGGACAGGACGACTGCGTCCACGGTGCTCACCAGCGTCCCGGGGGCCAGGGCGTCGGTCTCGCGGGTGCCCGGCGCACCACCGCCGACCGCCACCCCTCCCGTGCTGCCGGGCGGGGGCAGGACGACCGTGCAGCCGGTCGCCCAGCCGCCGCCGGTCGCCCACGCGTGCCCGACGGCCACCTGGGGCAGACCCGGCAGCACGCCTGCTGCGGTGCGGAGCTCGGGATCGGCGCGAGAAGCGGTCGGGGGCATCCCCGGACGCTACGCCGCGGCCCCTAGCATCGTCGTCCGTGCCCTACGACCTGCACACCCACTCCACCGCGAGCGACGGCACCACGTCGCCGCGGGAGGTGGTGCTCGCCGCGGCGGAGACAGGGCTGAGCGGTGTGGCGCTCACCGACCACGACACGGGGGCCGGCCTCCTCGAGGCGGCCGCGGCGGCTCGGGAGGCCGGGATCGTCCTGGTCCCGGGGGTCGAGATCTCCACCTCGGTCCGGGGCCGGTCGGTGCACCTGCTGGGCTACGGCGACATCACCTCCACCGCCGCGCTGGCGGAGGTGCTCGCCGGGACGGTGCGCAGCCGTCACGGCCGGCTCCAGCGCATCGTGCAGCGGCTTCGGGCGGAGGTCCCCGACCTCTCGCTCGCCGACGTGATGGCACGCGTCCCGGAGGGGGTGACGCCCGGTCGACCGCACATCGCCGACGCGCTCGTGTCGATCGGCGCCGTGCCGGACCGGGACGCGGCGTTCAGCGAGCTGCTCGCGGAGCACAGCCCGTACTACGTGGGCTACTCCGCACCCGCGCTGCTGGACACGGTGCGGCTCGTGACCGCCGCCGGTGGGGCGGCGGTGGTCGCGCACCCGGGGTCTCGCTCGGCGGCGGACCTGCTGGACGAGCCCTTCGTCGCCGAGCTGGCGCAGGCGGGCCTGGTCGGCCTCGAGGTCGACCACCGGGACCACGACGAGCCCACCCGGCGACGCCTGAGGCGCACCACCGAGCGGCTCGGGCTGCTGGCCACGGGCTCGAGCGACTACCACGGTGCGGGCAAGCAGAACCGGCTCGCCGAGAACACGACCCCCGACGAGGTGGTCGCCGAGCTCCTCGCCCGGACCGCTGCCGCGGCCGGGCCGCCGTACGCCCGCTGACCCAGGACCGTCGCCCCGGCCGGCCGAGCAGCCGCCCGGGCACCGGATCATGACGTCGTCGACGGGGGCCGGACCCGACACCTGCGGCGGGTCCTCCGCAGCCTCCGCAGCCACCGCGGTCACCGACGACCCGGGCTGCGACACCCGCGCGCCGCTGGCTCAGCCCAGGCCGAGCCGCCGGCGGGCCTGCACCTCGTAGGGGCTCCTCGCCAACGGCGGGACGAGCGAGCCGACGCCCTGCCCGGTCCGGCGCAGCAGCCGCAGCGCCGAGGTCACCGCAGCGTCGGGCAGCACCGACGAGCCGGTGCGCAGGGGCAGCGGGAACATCTCCCGCGCCCACGCCGGCAAGGTCGCGAAGGCGAGCCCCGCCAACGAGGTCCAGCCCGCCCGGGCCGGTGTGAGCAGCTCCACGAGCGGGTGGATGGGCGGGGCGAGCACCACCGACACCGCCTGCCGGGCCGGCTCGCTCAGGCGGAGCAGCGGCCGGACGCCGGACAGGTAGGTGCGGACCTCGGCCTGGCTGCGGGGAGCGGCGGCTGGGTCCACGCCGAGCAGCTCCCCGGCACGGACCTGCTCGGCGACGTAGCGGTCCGCGTCTGCCTCGCTGAGGGGCAGCCCTCCGCGCCTGGTGGCGCTGAGCATGGAGTCGACCAGGCAGGTGTGGACCCACAGCAACAGCTCCGGCTCGTCGATGCGGCGCAGGGTGCCGTCGCCGGGGTCCACGAAGGGTGAGCCGGCGTGCGCCCGCCGGACGTGCCCGGCCACCGCCTCCACCTGGGGGACGCTGCCGAAGGACGTGAGCGACACGTAGTCGGCCGTCCGCACCAGCCGGCTCCACGACTGCTCGCGGTAGCCGGAGTGCGCGGCGAACCCGTGCGCGACGACCGGGTGCAGCGACTGCATCAGCAGCGCCCGCAGCCCGCCGACGCCCATCAGCGGGTCGCCGTGCACGCGCCAGGTGACGCTGTCCGGACCGAAGAGCCCCGGGTCCCCGGTGCCCGGCCACCTCGCCGGGCCCGTACGCGCACGCCTCGACGTGCGGCGTCGGTCACCGGCCGTCATGGAAGCGGTCATGCTGCATCCTCGCTCACGACCGGGCGCGGGGCACGTCCCGACCCGCGGGCCCGCAGCCGGGATGACCCCGGCTGCCAGGATGGCTTCGTGTCCCGGGTCCTGGCTGTCGCCAACTCCAAGGGCGGGGTGGCCAAGACCACCACCGCCGCCGCGCTCGCCGCTGCCTTCGCCGAGCTGGGACGACGGGTGCTCCTGCTCGACCTGGACCCGCAGGCCTGCCTCACCTTCGCCCTCGGTGCCGACCTGGGAGGCGACGGCGCCCTCACCAGTGCAGACGTCCTCGGTGGCAGGGCCGTCCGCGACGCGGTGGTCGTCACCGAGGAGGGGGTGGACCTGGTGCCCGCCGGCATCGAGCTGGCCGGCCTCGAGCATCGGCTCGTCGACGTGCCTGAGCGCGAGCACGTGCTCCGGCGGGCCGTGGAGCAGGTGGCCGACGACTACGACGACGTCGTCCTGGACTGCGCCCCCAGCCTCGGGCTGCTGACGGTCAACGCGCTCGTCGCGGCGGACGGGGTCCTCGTCCCCCTGGCGGCGGAGATGCTGGGTCACCGGGCGGTCGGTCAGCTCCTCGACACCGTCTCCGACGTCCGGGCCCTGCTCAACCCGTCGCTGGAGGTCGTGGGACTGCTCCCCACGATGGTCGACCTGCGGGGCTCTCACGCCCGGGCCGTGGTCGAGGACCTGGGCCCGCGCTACGGCCTACCCGTCCTGGGACCTGTGCCGCGCTCGGTGCGGGTGGCGGAGGCCCCCGCTCGAGGGCTCAGCGTGATCGGGGCGGCGGGCCGGACGGCCGCCGCCCAGGCGTACCGGCAGGTGGCGCTCGCCCTCGTCAGACCGCGGGGCTGACGACCGGCGCCGTCACTCGACGGTGACGGCGTCCGGCGTGGTGTCGCCCCCGCCTGCGGTCGGGCGCCGACGTCGACGTCGACGAGGGGCGCCCTCCCCGACGGGTGCGGCGGTCGCGTCGTCGACGGCCACGGGTCCGGCGTCGGTCAGGAGCACCGTGGTCGACGTCCCGGGGGACCTGCGTCGGCGGGAGCGGGGCGCGGTGCCTGCCTCCCCCGGGCGGTCCTGGGCCGCCATGGCGCCGTCCTCCACCGGGGACCGGCCCGTCCCGCGCGCCTCCGCTCGGCCGCCGTCGCCGCGACCGCCCCTGTCGCGACCACGACCACGACCGCCCCGATCGCCGCTGCCCCGATCGCCGCTGTCCCGATCGCCGCTGTCCCGATCGCCGCTGTCCCGATCGCCGCTGCCCCGGCCGCCGCTGCCCCGGCCGCCGCTGTCCCGGCCGCCGGCGTCCCGGTCGTCTCGGCGCGGACGCTTGGGCGCCCCCTCGATGTCCTCCACCTGCTCGGCCTCCAGGCCCGCGCGGGTGCGGGAGGCACGTGGGAGCCGCCCCGTCGTGCCCTCGGGGATCATCAGGTCCGTGTACAGGTGGGGCGAGGTGGAGTAGGTCTCGACCGGCTCGTCGAACGGGATGCCGATCTCGCGGGCGATGACGGTCCACCGCACGGTGTCTGCCCACTCGACGAAGGTGACGGCCGTGCCGGCCGCCCCCGCCCGGCCGGTGCGGCCGATCCGGTGGATGTAGGTCTTGGCGTCGTCGGGGCACTCGTAGTTGACGACGTGGGTGACGTCCTCCACGTCGATGCCCCGGGCCGCGACGTCCGTGGCGATGAGGACGTCGACCTTGCCGTTGCGGAAGGCGCGCAGTGCCTGCTCGCGCGCTCCCTGGCCGAGGTCGCCGTGGATCGGGGCGGCGGCGAAGCCGCGCGCCACCAGGTCGTCGGCGACCTTGGAGGCGTTGCGACGGGTGCGGGTGAAGACGATCGTCAGACCTCGGCCCTCGGACTGCAGCAGTCGGGCCAGGCACTCGATCCGGTCCATCGGGTGCGTCCGGTAGGCGAACTGCTTGACCAGCTTGACGGTGGCCCCGTCGTCATCGGGGTCGTGCGCCCGGATGTGCGTCGGCTGCGTCATGTACGCCCGTGCCAACGAGACGACGGCCGACGGCATGGTCGCGGAGAAGAGCATGGTCTGCCGTCCGGCGGGCGTGCGGGAGAGCAGCCGCTCGACGTCCGGCAGGAACCCCAGGTCCAGCATCTCGTCGGCCTCGTCGAGCACCACGGCACGGCACCGGCCGAGGTCCAGGTGGCCCTGGTTGGCGAGGTCGAGCAGGCGGCCGGGGGTGCCGACGACGATCTCGACGCCCGCGCGCAGGGCCTCGATCTGCGGCTCGTACGCGCGGCCGCCGAAGATCACGCTGACGCGTACCGGCAGGCGCTTGGCTGCGGTCGTCAGGTCCTCGGCGACCTGCAGCGCGAGCTCCCGGGTGGGCGCGACCACCAGTGCCTGCGGCTTGCCGGGCGCCTCGAGCTCGTCGAAGCCGGGCATGCCGGGCCCCACGACGCGCTGCACCAGGGGGATGCCGAAGCCGAGGGTCTTCCCCGTGCCGGTCTTCGCCTGGCCGATGATGTCGGCCCCCTGCAGCGCGACCGGCAGCGTCATCGCCTGGATCGGGAACGGATGGGTGATCCCGGCGCCCGCCAGGGCGGCGCAGATCTCGGGCTGGACGCCGAAGTCGGCGAAGGTCTGGTCACTCACGATGGGTGTGATCCTAGCCGTGCAGGAGAGCGGCCCCGGTCGGGCTGGCCGGGCTAGGGTGCGGCCATGGCCTCGCACGCGCCCGTCGTCGACCTCCTGGGTGCCCTGGCCTACGGCGAGCTGACGGCGTTCAGCCGCCTGGCCGGTGACGCGGAGCTCGCTCCCAGCCTGGCCGACAAGGTCGCGCTCGCCCAGGTCGCGGCCAGCGAGTTCCGCCACTACGAGGCGCTCGCCGAGCGCATCACGGCCCTGGGGGCCGAGCCGCAGGAGGCCATGGCGCCGTTCGTCGCCCCGGTCGACGCGTTCCACGACCGCACAGCGCCCAACGACTGGCTCGAGGGACTGGTCAAGGCCTACGTCGGTGACGGCATCGCCACGGACTTCTACCGCGAGGTCTCGGCGTTCGTGGACGAGGACACCCGCCTGCTCGTCCACGGCGTCCTGGAGGACGCCGGCCAGACGGAGGTCGTGGCCGGTGCGGTGCGTGCGGCCGTGGACCGGGACCCGCGCCTGGCGGGCCGGCTGGCGCTGTGGGCCCGACGGCTGGTGGGCGAGGCTCTCAGCCAGGCCCAGCGGGTGGCGGTCGACCGGGACGGCCTGGCCGCGCTGCTCGTCGGGACCGAGGACCAGCCCGGGGCCGACCTCGCAGAGATCGGTCACATGTTCGCGCGGATCATGGACCGCCACGGGGAGCGGATGAAGGTCCTCGGTCTGGCGGCCTGACGCCAGGAGCGGCCGTCCCGGCAGCGCCTCAGCGGGTGCCGCGCCGCGAGAACCCGGCGAGGAGTGCCACCCCGAACGCCGCTACGAGCACCTGCACCCCGAGCCTCGCCCACGAGAAGCCCCCCTCGCCGACCCCGGCGGCGGATGCCAGCGCGGTCCCGAGCAGCGCGGCCAGCACGCCGACGACGACGGTCATCAGGCAGCCGATCCGGTTGCGGCCCGGGACGACGAGGCGGCCGAGCACACCGAGCACCAGCCCCACCACCAGGGCGGACAGGACTCCTTCGACGCTCACGGGGCGGGACGGACGGTCGGCTCAGCCGGTGGTGGACCCGGCCGCGACGGTGCCGAAGCCGATCTTGCGCACCTCGGTCGGACCGGTCTCGACGTAGGCCAGCGCCTCGGTCGGGACGAAGACGCGACGGCCCTTGTCGTCCACGAGCTCGAGGACACCGCCCTTGGCCACGGCGGCGGACACGGTCTCGGCGATCTGCTCGGACGTCTGCGACGACTCGAGGAACAGCTCGCGGGCGGCGTTGCGCACGCCGATCTTGACCTCCACGGTGCCTCCTGGGCTGAGATTGGCCGACGCCTGCGCGTCGGGTCGCCCGCCGTGGTGGCGGGCCTCGTCCTGCTCGTGAGGAGACTAACCGAGGCACCCGCGCCGTTGACCCCACCCCGGGGCGGGCTCCGCTCAGGGCAGAGCGAGCCTCTCAGGTGCCGTGCTTGGGGAAGCCGCGGATGCCGCGCCACGACAGCGAGAACACGAGCCTGGCAGCGTCCTCGCGCGGGATCGGCCGGCCGTTGGTGAGCCACCAGCGGGCGGTCACCTGCGCCTGGCCGACGAGCGCGATCCCGAGCATCCGGGCCTCGGGCTCCGGCAGGCCGGTGTCCTCGGCGATGACCACGCTGATGGGCTCCGCGCACGCCGCGGTCATCCGGGCGACCCGTTCGCTGACCAGCGGCTCCGAGGTGAGGTCGGACTCGAACACCAGCCGGAAGGCCTCGCCGTCGGAGTCGACGAAGGAGAAGAACGCCCCGGTGACGCCCGCGACCCGCTGCTTGTTGTCCTCCGTGACCGTGAGCGCCTCGCGCACCGCGTCGACGAGCGTGTCGACGTGGCGGTCCAGGACGGCCAGGTACAGCTCGAGCTTGCTCGGGAAGTGCTGGTAAAGGACGGGCTTGGACACGCCGGCGCGGTCGGCGATCTCGTCCATCGCGGTCGCGTGGTACCCCGAGGCGACGAAGACCTCCTGGGCGGCACCGAGGAGCTGCTGGCGCCGGGCCGGCCGGGACAGACGGGTGCCCTTGGCGGTGTCCGCGGAGGCGGCCGCGGCGGCGCTGGTCATCCAGGGGAGGGTACCGGCGGCGTGCGCCTGCGCAGGAGCGCGCCCCGCACGACCGCCAGCACCTGCTCCTCCGGCATCTGTGCTCGCAGCGTCAGGCGGACCAGCTCGTCCGCGGCGGCGCTGATGGCGGCCATCGCGGGGTCGGCGTGGGCGCGGCGCGACGCCGACACCACGGTGCCGACCCGCCGACGCGTCAGGACCACGCCGTCGGCCTCGAGCTCCTGGTAGGCGCGGGCGACGGTGTTCGTGGACAGCCCCAGCCGCGCCGCGAGGGCGCGGACCGTGGGCAGCCGGTCCCCGCCGCCGAGCAGCCCCGCCGCCACGTGGGCACCCACCTGCTGGCGGATCTGCTCGTACGGCGGGACGGGGGACATGAGGTCGATCACGACGCTCAGGTCGACCCGGCCGTCAGGGGGCACCGGTGCCCGCGCCCTGCCCGAGAACGGCATCGAGGCCGTGCTCGGGCCGCAGGGGTAGCGCAGGCACCGGCAGCAGGGACACGACGGCGGCCACCGCCACGAGCACCCCGCCCAGCACCAGCGCGGCGCTCGCCGGAGGGTCCGCGGCCGTCCCTGCCGATGGCACCTGCGGAGCCGCCAGGGCCAGGCCGAGCGCGGCGCAGCCGGCGGCGGAGCCTGCCCGCAGCAGCCGGTGCGTCGCCCGGGCCCGGCCCGCGGCGTCGACCTCCGGGTGCAGCCGGGCGTCCGACGAGCGGCGACGGACCTGCCGGACGGCCAGCACGACGAGTGCTCCCAGCAGCACGGCCGGCACGCCGAGGAGCAGGGTCACGTTCGGCGGCGGTGCGGGGAGGGGACCCAGGGGCGCATCGAGCAGGGCCAGGGCGAGGAGGACGAGGAGCCCGGCCTGGCTGCCGGCCAGCACCGCGACCAACGCCGTGCGGGTGCGGGCGGGTGGACCTGGGGCGAGCAGCGCCGTGCGCCGGGCGGCGTGCGGGCGAGCGGTCAGGGCCTCACCGCACCAGAGGACACCGACGTGGAGCAGCCCGGCCAGGACGACCACCACCGCGGCGAGCTCCGGTGCGCCGAGGGCGAGCAGCGCGCCGCCCAGCAGGAGCGGCACGGCTGCCGCGGTGGCCGTCGCCGCGGTCGTCCCCGTGGCCCGACGCAGCCGGGCCCTGGCCGGGGGCTCGCCGTCCGCGGGTCGGAGCACGGCCCAGGCGACGAGCCCTGCCACCAGCGCCACGACCAGGAGGAGCAGGAGGACGAACGGGACGAGGACGAGCAGGCCAGCGGCCACGGAACCTCCATTGACTGATTGACGTACGTCAGTCAGTCAATCAGGCCGGCGGCCAGTGCGCAACGGTCCGGACGGAGGATGGCCCGTCCGGCCACGGGGACGGTGGGAACAGCCACCGGGAGCAGTCGGTTCCCACCAGCGACAGCCCGCACGCCCCGACCCAGGAGCCGACCCGTGAGCCTTCCCCCGCTCGTCGAGCCCGCCGACGCGCTCAGCGTCGACGAGGTCCGACGGTTCAGCCGCCACATCATCATCCCGGACGTCGGGATGGTGGGGCAGCGGCGCTTGAAGAACGCGCGGGTGCTGGTGGTGGGCGCCGGTGGGCTCGGCAGCCCGGCCCTGCTCTACCTGGCCGCGGCCGGGGTGGGCACGCTGGGGGTCGTCGACTTCGACGTGGTGGACGAGTCCAACCTGCAGCGCCAGGTGATCCACGGGCAGTCCGACGTCGGGCGTCCCAAGGCGCAGTCCGCGCGCGACTCGGTTCTCGAGGTCAACCCGGGCGTCCAGGTGCACCTGCACGAGCACCGGCTGGACTCCGGCAACGTGCTCGACACCTTCACCGGGTACGACCTGGTGCTCGACGGCACGGACAACTTCGCCACCCGGTACCTGGTCAACGACGCGTGCGTGCTGCTCGGCATCCCCTACGTGTGGGGCTCGATCTACCGGTTCGAGGGCCAGGTGAGCGTGTTCTGGGCCGACCCGCCCGCCGGCCCCGCCGGTGAGCGCCGCGAGGGGGTCCAGTACCGCGACCTCTACCCGGAGCCGCCCCCACCGGGGATGGTGCCCAGCTGTGCGGAGGGGGGCGTGCTCGGTGTGCTGTGCGCGTCCATCGGGTCGGTGATGGTCAACGAGGCGATCAAGCTCATCACGGGTATCGGTGACGTGCTCCTCGGCCGCCTGCTCGTCTTCGACGCCCTCGACATGACCTGGCGCGAGGTCCGTGTCCGCAAGGACCCCGCAGGCACCCCGGTCACCGGGCTCATCGACTACGAGGCCTTCTGCGGCGTGGTCTCCGATGAGGCGTCCGACGCCGTGCGCGGCTCCACCATCTCGGTGCGGGAGCTCAAGGAGATGCTGGACGCGAGGGAGCGAGGGGAGAGGGACTTCGTGCTGGTCGACGTCCGCGAGCCCGACGAGTTCGACATCGTCAGCATCCCCGGTGCGGTCCTCATCCCCAAGGGCGAGTTCATGTCCGGGGCTGCGCTGGAGCGGCTGCCCGACGACAGGCCGGTGGTCCTGCACTGCAAGGCCGGGACCCGGTCGGCCGAGGCGCTCGCGGTCGTCAAGGGCGCCGGCTACGCCGACGCGGTCCACGTGGGCGGCGGCGTGCTGGCCTGGGTGGACCAGATCGAGCCGGGCAGGCCGACGTACTGAGGACGGTGGCCGCCCGGTCGACCGGGACGGCCGGGGCTACGGGCTGGGTCGCGGGCTGGGTGGAGGTCCGGAGTCCCAGCCGGTCTGCTCGCCGGTGTGGATGCTGATGCCGCCCACGGTGGTGCTGGCGACGATGCTGCGCGGGGCGTCGTCGTCCCTCGGCACGGCCACGCCGGCGTCGCCGACGGTGACCGAGGTGCGGACGTCGTAGGAGGTCCCGTCCTCGGGCACCCCGATGTCCACGCCGCCCGTCGTCGCGGCCACCTCGACCTGACCAGGGGGCTCGACGAAGCCGAGCGCCACCCCGCCGGTGGTCACGTCCACGCGGACGTCCTGGGAGGAGGTGTCCTCCAGCAGCACACCACCCGCGGTCACCGACACGTCGACGTCCCCCGCGAGGCCGTTCGCCCGCAGGCCCCCGGTCACGATGTCGACGACGACGTCGACGTCGGGATCGACCAGCAGGTCGTACCCGACCTCGCACCTGCGCGGCCAGCCCTGGTCAGGGCAGCTGACGCGCAGCAGCAGCTCGTCGCCCTCGCGGACCGTCTCGACCTGCGCCTCCTGCCACGACGTGGTGACCCGGCTGGTGCCGGACACCGTCCCGGGCCGGGCCCCGTCGGTCTGCAGCTTCACCCCTCCGGTGACGCCCTCGATCCGCAGGGTCTGCACGCCCGTCTCCTCGACCGCGGCCTGCGCCGTCCGCGTGGCGGACTCGACCACGAGGGCTCCGACGACCGCGGACACCGCCCCCACGACGGTGAGCACCCCCAGCACCGCGAGGACGGCCGCCCACCACGGCAGCGGCGGCCGCGCGTACGGGGTGGGGGCTCCCCGGAGCCCGTACGGCGTGTCGGGCCCCTGTGGCGCGACGGGTGGCTGGGGTGCCTGGGGCTGGGGTGGGTGGGTGGACATGCTGGCCTCCGGCCGCTCAGTCGACGTGCTCGAGGTAGCGCAGGACCGCCAGGACCCGACGGTGGTCGTCACCGGCGGGCGGCAGGTCGAGCTTGGTGAACAGGTTGGAGACGTGCTTCTCCACCGCGCCCTCGGTGACGAAGAGCGCAGCGGCGATGCCCGAGTTCGAGCGGCCCTCCGCCATGAGCCGGAGCACGTCGTGCTCGCGAGGGGTCAGGGTGGACAGCGGGTCCTCGCGTCGTGCCCTGGCGAAGAGCTGCGAGACGACCTCCGGGTCCAGGGCGGTGCCGCCGCCGGCGACACGTTGCATGGCCTCGAGGAAGTCGCCGACGTCGGCGACCCGGTCCTTCAGCAGGTACCCGACCCCCTTGGCCCGCCCGGCGAGCAGCTCAGAGGCGTAGTCCTCCTCGACGTACTGGCTGAGGACGACCACCGCGACGTCCGGGTACTGCTGCCGCACGACGAGGGCCGCGCGCACCCCCTCGTCGGTGAAGGTGGGCGGCATCCGGACGTCCGTCAGCACCATGTCCGGCGAGTGCTGGGCCACGGCGGCGAGGAAGCCCTCGGCGTCCCCGGCGGCCGCGAGGACGTCGAAGCCGTTCTCGGTGAGCAGGCGCACCAGACCCTCCCGCAGCAGGACGCTGTCCTCGGCGATGACGATCCGGTGGCGGGCGGGGCCCGGTCCGGGCTGCGTGGTGGCGGTGCTCACGGGGTTCCTCCGGTGGTCGCGGGTGCGGGGGCCAGGGGCAGCCTGACCGTGAGGACGGTGGGCCCTCCGGGCGGGGAGGACACGAGCACCTCGCCGTCCACGGCGCGGGCCCGGTCGCGCAGCCCCGTCAGTCCGGTGCCCTGCCGGGGGTCGGCGCCACCTCGGCCGTCGTCGGTGACCGTGGCCTCCAGCACCTCGCGGCCCTCGACCACGCGGGTGCGCACGTCCACCCGCGCCGAGGCCGCCCCGGAGTGCTTGGCGATGTTGGTCAACGCCTCCGACACCGAGAAGTACGCGATGGCCTCCAGGCGGGCCTGAGGGCGGGGACCGGGGTGGACGGTGACCGACACCGGGATCGGGGAGCGGGCGGCCAGCGCGGACAGCGCCGCGTCCAGGCCGCGGTCGGTGAGGACAGGCGGGTGGATGCCGCGCGCGACCCGGCGGAGGTCGGCGACCGCCTCCTTGGCGGAGGCGTGGGCCCGGTCGAGCAGCTCCTCGACCCCCGCGGGGTCCGTCCTGAGCCGCTGCTTGGCCATGCCCAGGTCCATGGCGATGGCGACGAGCCGCTGCTGGGGGCCGTCGTGCAGGTCACGTTCGATCCGCCGGCGCTCCGCCTCGACGGAGTCGATCGCCCGCTCACGGGTCTCGGTCAGGGTGTCGACCCGGGCGCTGAGCTCGGCCACCCGGGCTGCCGGGTCGGAGCTGATGCTCAGCCGGGCCAGCGCGACGTCGACCCTTCCGAACAGCCACGCGAGGAACGGCAGCACCAGGACCAGCGCCACACCGGCGACCGCGACCGGCCACAGGAGCACCTCGGGCACGGGCCCCCCGACGACCACGGTCCCGGGCGGGAACGAGGGGGCGAGGACGGCGACCACGCCGAGCAGGAGCAGCAGCGAGACGAGCAGGCCCCCGGTGAGCCCCCAGAGCGAGACCAGCGTGAGGTACAGCAACGCTCGCCACGGCCGGGGGTCCAGCAGCACCCGGCGCCACAGCGGCAGGTGGCGCGGGCGCCGCTCCATCGGCGGTACCCAGGTGCCGAGGAAGACCGCGATGCGCCAGCGCTCCGCGCCCACCATGGCGAAGGCGAGGGCGAGCATCAGGGCGAGGAAGGGCAGCCCCACCAGCAGGGCGCCGGTCAGGGCGGTGCCGACGACCGACACGACGACGGCGAGGAAGACACCGGCGAGGAGCAGGTCGAGCACCAGGTGAACCACGGCTCCCCAGCCCCGCAGCCAGGTCAGCGCGACAGCCCGGCGGCGGCCCACGGGGGCGGGACCCACGGGGGCGGGACCCGCGGGGGCGGGGCCCGTGAGGACGGGGCCCGCGAAGGCGGGGGTCGCTGAGCTCATGTGAGGAACCGTAGGAGCCGGACGGGGCCCGGCGCAGTGGCGCGACCACGTCGAGCCGTCCTGGGGAAAACCCCCGGCCGTCGGGGGCCGGGGCGCCGGCGCACACGGCCCGCCGTCTCGTCCCGGCGGCTCTGCGTCGTTGTGTCCGGGCCGCGGGGCATGCTTCCTCCGTGCGGGAGGAGGAGCAGGTGCGGGTGGCACGTCCGGCAGCGCCGAGGGGGATGAGCGACTACGCGGAGGCGGTCCTGGAGGTGGTGGACCAGGTGCCGCGCGGCTTCGTCACCACCTACGGCCGGATCGCGCGCGTGCTGTCCGAGGCAGGGCTGGGTGGCAGCGCGCGCTCGGTGGGGATGGTGATGTCGGTGTACGGCACGGCGGTCGCGTGGTGGCGGGTGATCCCGGCCGACGGCTCGCCCCCGGTCTGCGACCCGGTCGGTGCGCTCGCCCGCTGGCACGACGAGGGTGTCCCGCTGCTCGGTGGCGGCCCGGTGGGGGCCGGCAAGGGTTCTGGTGAGGCCCGCCGGCCCAGGGCCCGCGCGGACCTGTCCCGCGCGCTCGCGGACCTCGAGGCGCCGGACTGGGCCGGGTCGTGAGGCCCGCGAACGTCGGTGGCTGCGGGGACGGGGACCTGGCGGAGGTGCTGCTCAGGAGCGGTCGGCAGGTGGTGCTGGGAGGGCCGTCGACCGGCAAGACCACGGCGCTGGTCGGCTGGGCGCTGCACCGCCTCACGCGCGGCGGGCCGGCGCCGCTGCTGCTCGTCCCGTCCCGGCGGGCGGCGGACCGGGTGCGCGACGCGGTGGAGCAGGGTTCCCGTGCCACCGGCGGAGACCGGGTGGCTCGGACGCCGCACTCGCTGGCGTGGGCGGTGCTGCGCGAGCACGCCGTCCGCGAGGGGCGTCGCCCGCCGCGCCTGGTCACCGCCAGCGAGGGCGACGAGGCGCTCGCCGAGCTGCTGGCCGGCCACGCAGAGGACGGCACGGCCCCGCCGTGGCCCGACCGGCTCGAGCCGAGCCTGCGAGCCACCCGTGCGTTCCGCGACGAGCTGCGGGAGCTGTCCGCCCGACTGGTCGAGCACGGCGCGACGCCTGCGGCGCTGACGGCGCTGGGCCGCCGGCACGGTCGACCGGAGTGGGAGGCCGCCGCGCACGTGCTCCTGGAGACCGAGCAGGTGTCAGGGCTGCGCGAGGACGAGGCCCACGACCCCGCCAGCATCGTGGCCGTGGCCGCCGGCCTGGTCGCCGACCGCTCGACCGGTCTCGCGGAGTGGCTGGCCGGGCAGGTCGGTCACCTCGGTGTCGACGACGCCCAGGACCTCACGCCCGCGGGGTGGTCCCTGGTGCGAGAGCTGGCCGACGTCGTGGGCGACCTGCTGGTCGTCGGGGACCCTGACGGCGGTACCCAGTCCTTCCGCGGCGCCCAGCCCGGTCTGCTCGAGCACGCGCCCCGCTGGCTCGCCGGAGCCGGTGCCCCGGTCCGGCTGACGACGCCCGCGCGACCGCTGGGCCGTGCGCCCGCCCTCCAGCGGGTCAGCGTCGCCCTCGGGCACGAGCTGCACGGCGTCCGGGTGCCACCGTGGTCTCCAGCGGCGTCACCGCCCCCGGACGCGGCCGACGGTGGTGCCGTGAGCCTGCTCCTCTGCCTGGACCGGGCGGACGAGGCGGCCGTGGTGGCGGCCGAGCTCCGCCGCCGACGACACCGTCCGGACGACCCGGTGCCGTGGTCGCGCATGGCGGTCCTGGTGCGGAGCGTCCGGGGGGCGGACGAGCTCCGTCGTGCCCTGGACGGGGCCGGCGTGCCCGTCCGGGTGCCCGGCGTCCGGGCGCCGCTGCGCGAGGAGCCGGTGGTCTCGACGGTGCTGCTGGCGCTGGAGGCTGCCGTCGAGCCGGCCCGGCTGGACCCGGACGTGCTCCGGCGGCTCGCCTGCGGGCCGGTGGGCGGTGGCGACCCGGTCCGCTGGCGCCGGCTGGTCCTGCAGGCGCGGGCAGCCGCCACCGCGGACGCCGGTCGTGCGGTGTCCGGGGACGACGCCGTGCACCGGGTGTGCGACGTGGTCCGGGACGTGCTCGCCGGACGCGCCCCGGTGCCTGGCCACGGCGCCGCGTTCGCCGGCCTGCCACCCGCGGTCGTGGCGCCGGTCGTCCGTGTCGCCGAGGTCCTGGCCGCCGGGGCGGCGGCGGTGGACGCGGGCGTGGAGGAGGTCCTCTGGCAGGTCTGGGACCGGCTCCGGGTGGCCGAACGCTGGCGGCGGACGGCGCTGCGCGGCGGCCCGGACGCCGTGCGCGCCCACGCGGACCTGGATGCCGCGGTCGCCCTCTTCGACACCGCCGCCGCCTGGGTCGACCGCACCCCGCGCGGAGGCGTCGTCGAGTTCGTCACGCACGTGCGCTCGCGGGCTGTGGGCGACGACCGGCTCGGCGGTGACGGACCCGCCGACGCCGTGACCGTCACCACCCCCACCGGGGCGGTGGGCGAGCGCTGGGACGTCGTGGTCGTGTCCGGTGTGCAGGACGGCGTGTGGCCCGACCCCCGGATCCGCGGCTCCCTCCTGGGGCTGACCGATCTCCTGGAGGTGCTGAGGGGTTCCTCCGTCCCGGTGCCGTGCGGCGCCGAAGGGTTCGTGGGCGGCACGCAGACCCACGCCGAGGTCCGTCGGCAGGCACGGCGGCTCGTGGTCCTGGACGAGCTGCGCCTCTTCCACGTCGCGGTCTCCCGGGCCTCCCGCGAGCTGGTCGTCACGGCCGCCGACGACGCCACGACCCGGCCCAGCGACCTGTGCGCACTCGTCGAGCGAGCCGCCGGGCCGTCCCTCGTCACCAGCACGGAGGGGGCGCGGGCCAGGTCCCGGCGTCCTCCGGGTGCGCCCGACGAGGGCCTCAGCCTCGTCGAGCTCACGGCCGTGCTGCGGCGGGCCGTGCTGGGGGTGCCTGCCACCGACGACGCACCCGTGCCGACCTGCGGGGGACCGGTCGACCCCGGAGCCGGTGGTGTGCCCGCCACGGATGCAGCGCTGCTGCTCGCCCGGCTGGCAGCGGCGGGCGTGCGTGGCGCCGACCCGGCGGAGTGGTCGTGGCTGCCGTCGGGCGAGGGTGCGCAGCGCCAGGTCGGCGAGGTGTCGGTGTCCCCGTCGGCGGTCGAGAGGTTCCTGCGCTGCCCGCTGCAGTGGTACCTGACCACCAGCGGGGGCACCCCTCCGCAGGGCACCGCCCAAGGGCTGGGGACGCTGCTGCACGCGGCCCTCGAGCAGGTCCCCGACGCCGACGTGCCGGGTCTGCGTGCGGTCGTGGAGCAGGGGTGGGACGAGCTCGAGCTCGGCGAGGGGTGGGTGTCGCACCACCAGCGACGTCGGGCGGAGCAGATGCTCGCCAGGCTGTCCGCCTGGGCGGCGGACCAGCGAGCGGCCGGCTACCAGGTGGTCGGGTCCGAGGTGCCGTTCACCTACTCGGTGGACGGCGTGACGGTCCGGGGGACCATCGACCGGGTGGAGCAGACGCCGGAGGGCGGGGTGCGGGTGGTCGACCTCAAGACCGGGCGCACCGTCGTCGCGCCGGGTGACATGGCCAGCCACCCCCAGCTGCAGCTCTACCAGCTCGCGGTGGCTCTCGGGGCTCTGGAAGGGGTCGGCGGACACCCTGCCGGAGGACTGCTTCTGTACGTCGGCACGAGCGCCGCCAAGGTGCCCGACCGGGCCCAGCCGGCCCCGGACGAGCAGGCGCTGGAGTCGGTCCGGACAACCGTCCGCGAGGTCGGCGCCGGGATGGGGGCCGCGGCGTTCGTGGCCCGGCCGTCGACGGCCTGCGCCCGCTGCGTGGTGCGGAGCAGCTGTCCCACCACCCCGGAGGGTCGGCGGACGCCACCCCCGGTGCCCCTGCCCGACCCCGCGGTCCCGCGCGGCGAGGACGCGGCGTGAGCGCGCTCGTGCTCGAGGACGTGGTCCAGCTCGAGCAGGCCCTTGGTCTGGCCTACCGGCTCGGGGACGAGCAGCGGGCTGTCGTCACCGCCCCGCTGGACAGCGCGCTGGTCGTCGCCGGCGCGGGCTCCGGCAAGACCGAGACCCTGAGCCTGCGCGTCGCGTGGCTGGTCGGTACGGGCCAGGTCCGCGCCGACGAGGTGCTCGGCCTGACGTTCACGCGCAAGGCCGCCGGTGAGCTCGCCGAACGTGTCAGCCGGGCCGTGGAGCGGGTCCACGCGTGGGCGGGGGACACGGCGGGGGGGAGGCCGGGCGACGGGGCGGGCGTGCGCAGGGCGACCTCGGCCGGTGGTCCGAGCGTCCTGCAGGAACGGCCCCAGGCGCGGACATACCACGCCTTCGCCGCCGACCTCGTGCAGGCGCACGCCGCCCTGCTCCACCTGGACGAGGTGCGGCTGCTCGGCGAGGCCGCCGCCCACCAGCTCGTGGACCGGGTGGTGCACGACTGGCCGCACCCGCTCGACGTCGGCATGGAGCCGCGGGCCGTCGCGGCCGCCGTGCTGGCGCTGGCGGGGGAGTGCGCGGAGCACCGGGTGCCGGCCGACCGGCTGGCTGACGTCCTCGACGAGCACCTGGCGGTGCTGGGCCGTCAGCAGGACCAGGGACTGCTGGGCACCAAGGCCCAGCGTGAGGTGCTGGAGTCGTTGCGGCGACGCCGCGAGCTCGTCCCGCTGCTGGCCGCCTACACCGCCCGCAAGCGCGGAGCCGGCCTGCTGGACCACGGCGACCAGGTGCTCCTGGCCGCCGAGGTCGCTGCGTCCCCCGAGGTGGCAGCGTCCCTGCGCGCCGAGCACCGGGTCGTCTTCCTCGACGAGTACCAGGACACCTCGGCCGTGCAGACCGACCTGCTGTCGGCCGTGTTCGGGGGTGGGCACCCCGTGACGGCCGTCGGCGACCCCCACCAGTCCATCTTCGGGTGGCGGGGCGCCAGCTCGGGGACCCTCGGTCGCTTCCTGCGGAGGTTCCGCTCCCGGGACGGCGGCGCGCCTGCGCACTTCACCCTGTCGACGTCGTGGCGCAACCCCCGGCTGGTGCTCGACGTCGCCAACCGGGTGGCCGACGACCTCCGGACCAGCTCCTCGAGCACGGGTGGGCTGGCTGTCGGCGTCCTTCGTCCTGCTCCTGCGGCGACGCCCGGCCAGGTGCGCGCCGCCTACGTCGCGACCGTCGAGGACGAGGCGTCGCTGGTGGCGGGTTGGCTCCTCGAACGCCGCGACGTCGCGGTCGACGGCCGCGTGCCCACCCAGGCGGTGCTGTGCCGGCGGCGCAGCCAGATGAGCCGGTTCGAGGACGCCCTGCGGGCGCTCGACGTCCCGGTGGTGGTGCTGGGGCTCGGCGGGCTGCTCGACGAGCCGGAGGTCGTCGACCTCGTGTGCGTCCTCACCGCCGCGGCGGACCCGGGCCGCGGCGACGCCCTGGTACGGCTCCTCACCGGGCCGAGGTGGACCGTGGCGCCGGGCGACCTGGACGCCCTGCAGGACCGGGCGCGCGAGCTGGCGGGCCGCGACCGCGACGCCGCCTCCCTGGTCGACGCCCTCGACCTCCTGCCGCCGCCCGGGTGGGTGTCGGCCCGGGGTCGCAGGCTGAGCGACGCCGGCAGGGGCCGCTGCCAGTCGTTGGCGTCGGTCCTGGCGCGGGTGCGGCAGAGCCTGCACCGGCCGGTCGTCGACGTCGTCCTGACGGCCGTGACCGCGACCAG
The DNA here is from genome assembly GCA_963759255.1 of uncultured Actinomycetota bacterium. Lineage (GTDB taxonomy): Bacteria > Actinomycetota > Actinomycetes > Actinomycetales > JBBAYJ01 > Aquipuribacter. The sequence continues at coordinate 1,545,644 of CAVWYQ010000002.1, read as the reverse complement.
CGTCGACGTGGAGGTGATGGCGGCCTCGACGGACCCCCGGCAGGCCCGCCGGGTGCTGGACCGGTTCGTCGCCGAGGCCGCGGGCTACGTCGACGTGGACGGCACGTCGACGCTCACCGGCTTCCTGTCGTGGCTGGACGCGGCGCGCGAGGACGAGCGCGGGCTGGAGGTCGTCGACGTGCAGCCCGACCCACGGACCGTCCAGCTCATCACCATCCACTCCGCCAAGGGTCTGGAGTGGGACGACGTCGCCGTCGTCGACCTCGTGGTGGGCGGCTTCCCGGTCAGGGAGGCGGCCGGAGGCCCGAGCAGCGGCTGGCTCACCGGCAACGGCGTCCTGCCCTGGCCGGCACGCGGCGACACCGACTCCATGCCCGTCTGGCGCCTGGACGGGGCGGTCTCCAAGGAGGACGCGAAGAACCGGTGGACCGAGTTCCGCGAGGCAGCCGGGCTGCACGCGGCAGCCGAGGAGCGGCGCCTGGCCTACGTGGCGCTCACCAGGCCGCGGCGCTCGCTCATGGCCAGCGGCGCACGGTGGGCCGAGGGGAGCAGGCCGCGCGAGGCGTCCCCCTTCCTGCTGGAGGTGCGCGAGGCCGGGGCACCGGTTGTCTCCTGGGCGGAGCCCGGACCGGTGGACGCGTCGGGGAACGAGGTCAACCCCCGCGAGGCCGTCGAGCAGCTCACGCCGTGGCCCGGCACCCGGCCCGCGACGGCGGAACGGGTGAGCAGCGCCGCCGACGCCGTGCGTGCGGCGCGTACCGCTCTGCCCACGACGCCACCGGCCGCAGAGCCGGGCGACGGCGACGTCTCGGGCGGCAGCTCGTGGGGGCGGCTCGTGGACGTCCTGCTGGCCGAGCGGGCGCAGGCTGCGGTGCCGTCGACGCCGGTCCACCTGTCCGCCTCCCAGGCGGTCGCGGTGGCTGCCGACGCGCAGGTGGCCCTGGCCGACATGGTCCGCCCGGTCCCGCGCCGGCCGTCGCGGCACTCCCGACGGGGCAGCCGCTTCCACGAGTGGGTGGAGTCACGAAGCGGCCCGAGGCACGGCCTCTTCGAGCCCGACGAGCTGCTCGGGGCCGCCGACGACGCAGCGGCCGACGACGTCGGGCTGCGCCGGCTCCAGCAGCGTTTCGAGGCCAGCACCTGGGCGGACGCCGTCGTCCTGGCCGTGGAGGTGCCCTTCGCCACGCCCGTCCAGCTGCCCTCGGGGCGGGTGGTCCTGCGGGGCCGGGTCGACGCCGTGGTCCGGTCGCGGGACCCTCGTTTCGAGGTGGACGTGGTGGACTGGAAGACGGGCCCCCCGCCGTCTGCCGCGGACGCCGAGGCCCGTGACGTGCAGCTCGCGGTCTACCGGCTGGCCGTGTCACGCCTGCAGGGCATCCCGCTCCGGCGCGTGGGGGCAGCGTTCTGGTACGGCGGGGTGGCGCCCGCCGGGCTGACCCGCCGACCCGAGCAGCTGCTCGACGAGGCCGGGCTGGTCGAGCTGCTCGGCAGGCTCCAGCAAGGGTCAGCCGGACCGTAGGTCGACGTGGGCCGGACGCGAGGCGAACGTGGGCCGTCCGTGAGCGAGACGTGGGTCAGACCCCACCGAGCCGGGCACGAGCCTCGGTCGGCGCCCCGGACGACGGCGGGCTCCGGCTGGGGCGAGGGGTCCTCCGCTGCCGTGGGCGGCCGTCAGCGGCCGGACGTGGCCGGACCCTCGGGCTGCGGCGGGGTCCAGCGGCTGGAGCCGGTGCGCGGGGCAGGGCCCACCTGCGACGGCTGCTGGTCCACCGGCTGCAGTTCCGCATCCACCTGCTCGGTGCGTCCCACCTGGTCGTCGTCACCTGGCTGCGGGCGGTCGTCGTCACCGTCGTCGGTCGGCTGCTCCTGCTCCTCGTCCTCGGCGAGACGCGCGGCCTCGTCCTCGGCGAGCCGGGCCGCTTCCTCCTCGAGCCGGGCCGCTTCCTCGGCGAGTCGCTCGGCTTCCTCCTCGGCGAGACGCGCGGCCTCCTCCTCCTGACGGGCGGTCTCCTCGTCCCGTTGCCTGGCGGCGTTCTCGGCCTCCACCCAGCCCGCGAGCTGCTCGAGCATGCCGTGTGCGTCCTCGCGCACCTCGGCGTCCTCGGTCGTGACGCCGTGCAGCAGCCACCTCAGCAACGCCATCTCGCCGTGCAGCACCGCCCGTCGCAGCAGGTCCTCGTCGACCGAGCCGTGCCGGGAGGACCGGTAGGCCTGCAGCACCTCGGCGACGGTCTCCGGCTCGGCTCCGACCGCCAGCCAGGCGAGGTCCTCTGCCGGGTCGCCGACGTGCAGGTCGGTCCAGTCCAGGATCGCGGTCACCTCCTCGCCGGTGACGACCAGCCGCTCGGCGACGAGGTCGCCGTGGACCACGGTCGGGCTGAAGTCCCACAGCGAGGTGTCGTCCAGGACGGCCTCCCACCGCTCGAGCAGGACCGGCGGCACCTGCGAGGTCGTCGCCCCGAGGTCGAGCTCCTCCAGGCGTCGGCGACGCACCTCGCCCGCGTCGCGCACGGGGACCCCTGCCCGCTCCACGACGGCTGTGGTGACGTCGTGCAGGGCGGCCAGGCTTCGCCCGACCGACCGGCAGACGCCGGGTGAGGCGGCCAGCCGGACCAGGTCGACGGGCCGCCCCCGCGGTGCGGGGAACACGACCGCCCGCCCGCCCCCCGGCAGCGGGACGTCGGCACGGGGCCGGGGCACGTCGAAGGGCAGCACCCCGGCGAGCAGCCGCACGGCCTCGGTCTCGGCGTCCACCCTGGCGCCGGCCTCGGCCGTGCGGGGCGCCGTGACGACCCACACCCCACCGTCGGCGTCGTGCACCAGCGCGGCGTCCACGTCGTCGCGGCCCGCGTGGGCGGCGGCCACGGCGACCGGGACCGTGCCCGGCATGGCGGCCACCAGCAACGCTGCCAACGCCGCCGGCGTCCGCGGTCGGGCCGTCGTGGTCGCCCGGTCACCGGGGCGGCGCGGACCGCCGGGGCCGGCGGCACGGTCGCCGCCCGTCGTCCTGCCCGTCGACCCGGGCGTCGACCCGGGCGTCGACCCGGGCGTCGACCCGGCCGCGCCGGTGTCGTCGCTCGTCGCGCCGGTGACCGGCCCGGGACCCCTCACCCACGAGGGCCCCGCCGGGCCGTCGCCGCGCAGTGCCGGCGCGGACGTCTCGGTAGGCGCCGCGCTCTGCTGGTCATCGTCCGGAGCAGCCACCTGACAACCGTAGGGGGACGGTGCCGACATAGGGTGCAGGCGTGCCCCTCCCCGACCTCGCGTTGTCCCGCTCGCGGCTGGACAAGGTCGGCGACGACCGGTCGGCCCCCGGTCTTCTGGAGCGGGTGCTGAACGATCCCACCACGTGGCTGCTGCCCGTCCTGGACGGGCAGGCGCCGGTGCACCAGAACGGAGGGGCGCCCGCGTTGGCGCTGCTCGGGGGTAGCGCGGCGGCCGCCGTGGTGACGTCGCTCGGCGGTGCCCAGGCGCTGGCCGAGGGAGGTGGCGACCCTGCGAGCGAGCCGGTCTCGGTGCACCTCGGGCAGTTTCCGGCCGGCGACCCCCGCGCTCCCGGCGCTCTCGTGGGGCTCCTGCTGCCCGAGGGTGCCACCGAGGGCTGGCCGAGCGGTGAGTCGGGGGACCTGCGCAGGCTCGGGGTGCTCCTGGACGACACGGAGGCGGGGGCCCTCACCGAGGCCGTGGCCCTCCAGCACTGGCACCGGTCGCACCCTCGCTGCCCCCGCTGCGGCAGCCCCACGGTGGTGGCCGGGGCCGGGCACGAGCGGGTCTGCACGGTCGACGGGTCCGTCCACCACCCGCGCCACGATCCCGCGGTCATCATGACGGTGACCGATCCGGCCGGGCGGCTGCTCCTGGGCCACCAGGGACGCTGGCCCGAGGGCCGGTACTCGGCGTTCGCCGGTTTCGTGGAGCCGGGGGAGTCCCTGGAGCAGGCCGTGGCGCGGGAGCTGATGGAGGAGGCCGGCGTGCAGGCCCGGACCGTCGAGTACCTGGGCAGCCAGCCGTGGCCGTTCCCGGCGTCGCTGATGCTCGCCTTCCACGTCGAGACCGACGACACCGAGGCGGTCCCCGACGGCACGGAGATCACGGCCGTCCGCTGGTTCGACCGGGACGGTCTGCGCTCTGCGGTCGCGGCGGGCGAGGTCACGGTGCCGCCGGCGGTGTCCGTGGCGCGCCGTCTCGTGGAGCGCTGGCTGGGCGGTCCCGTGGAGCAGGACGGCACCTGGCGCTAGTCGCGCCGGGCTCCGTCCTGCAGACCCGTCAGGCGCTGACCCGCGCCTTCACCTCGGCGAGGGAGGGGTTCGTCGCCGCGCTGCCGTCGGGGAACAGGACGGTGGGGACCGTCTGGTTGCCGCCGTTCACCTGCATCACGTACTCCGCGGCGTCGGGCACGTCCTCGATGTTGACCTCGGTGTAGAGGATGCCCTCGCGGTCCATCTGCGACTTGAGGCGCCGGCAGTACCCGCACCAGGTGGTCGAGTACATGGTCACGGTTCCTGCTGCGGGTGGCTCCACGGGATGGTCTCCTCTGGTCGTCGGGTGACGTCGCGCCGGTCACGTGCTCGTGCGTCCACAACCCTGGTCGGGCCCCCGGTGTTCCCAGCAGCTGCCGGTGGCACCGGTGCCGTCCCCGGGCGCTGCGACCATGTGCGGGTGGTCCTCACCCCCGCCGACGCCGAGTCGCTGCTCAGTCCCCTGGACGACGAGCAGCGGGTCGTCGCCGAGGCCGTGCGCGGCCCGGTCTGCGTCGTCGCGGGCGCCGGGACCGGCAAGACCCGCGCCATCACGCACCGGATCGCCCACGCCGTCGCGGTCGGCGCGACCGTCGAGGACCATGTCCTCGCCGTCACGTTCACCGCGCGGGCCGCCGGGGAGCTGCGGGAACGGCTGCGCGGCCTCGGCGCCCCACGGGTGACGGCTCGCACGTTCCACGCCGCGGCGCTGCGCCAGCTGCAGCACTTCTGGCCCTCGGTGGTCGGTGGCCCGGCTCCGCCCCTGCTGGAGCACAAGGCCGCCGTGGTGGGGGAGGCGGCCGCACGGCTCGGGCTGCAGGTCGACCGGAGCACCGTCCGGGACCTGTCGTCGGAGCTGGAGTGGGCCAAGGTGGGCCTGCTCACGCCCGCCACCTACCCGGCGGCCGCGAGGGCCGCCGGCCGTGGCGACGTGGCGGGTCAGGACGCGGCCGTGGTGGCCCGGCTGGTGGAGGCCTACGAGGACGCCAAGACCGCCCGGGGCGTCATCGACTTCGAGGACGTGCTGCTGCTGACGGCGGCCATGCTGCGTGAACGGGAGGACGTCGCCCGGCAGGTCCGGTCTCGCTACCGCTGGTTCACCGTCGACGAGTACCAGGACGTGTCGGCCGCCCAGCAGGTCCTCCTCCAGGCGTGGGTCGGGGAGCGGGACGACGTCTGCGTGGTGGGCGACCCCAACCAGACGATCTACACCTTCGCCGGCGCCGACCCCTCCCTCCTGGGGGGGTTTGCCGCACGGTACCCCGGCACGACGGTGGTGCACCTGGTCCGCAGCTACCGCTCCCGCCCCACGGTCGTCGAGCTCGGGAACGCGGTGCTCGCCTCGGCGGTGGGCGGCAGCACCACCCGGCTGCGCGCCGTGCGCCCCCCTGCGTCAGGAGCCGACGGCGCCGGACCTGTCGACCTTGGGCTGCCGAGCTTCACCGAGCACGACGACGACGTGGCCGAGGCCGAGGCCTGCGCCCAGCGGGTGGCGGACCTCGTGGCCCTCGGGGTCCGCCCCGCCGACATGGCGGTCCTGGTGCGCACCAACGGCCAGCTCGAGGTGCTGGAGCAGGCCCTCGGGGACCGGTCGCTGCCGTACCTGGTCCGCGGCGCGGACCGGTTCTTCTCCCGCCGCGAGGTGCGCGAGGCGGTCGTCCTCCTCCGGGGTGCGGCCAAGGTCGCCCGGGACGCCGCGCCGGCCGGCAGCGATCCGGGACGCGCCGAGCAGGAGCACGCCTCGCGCGCGGCGACGGGTCTGCCCGACGTCGTGGCCGACGTGCTGTCCGGGCTCGGCTGGTCCACCGACCCGCCGTCGGGACGGGGCCAGGTGCGGGACCGCTGGGAGTCGCTGGCGGCACTGGTCGACCACGCCCGGCGGCTCCTGGCCCAGGACCCCACCGCCGACCTCCCGCGCCTGGTCACCGACCTGGAGCAGCGCGCCGCCCAGCAGCACGCCCCGGTGCTGGACGGCGTGACGCTGGCGACCCTGCACGCGGCCAAGGGCCTGGAGTGGGACGTCGTGCTGCTCCCGGGTCTGGTCGACGGCACCCTGCCCATCGCCATGGCCACCACGCCCGCGGCGGTGGAGGAGGAGCGGCGCCTGCTGTACGTGGGGGTCACCCGCGCCCGTGAGGTGGTGCACCTGTCGTGGGCGCGCGCCAGGACCCCGGGTGCCCGCGGCGGGCGGCGACCTTCGCGCTTCCTCGACTCCGTCCGGCCCGTCGGGGCGGCCGTAGGCCGAGGCGGGCCCGGTGGCCTCGGCGCGGGTCCCGGAGGACCGGGTGCCGGGGGTGGCGCGGCCGAGGGGGCTGCCTGGTCCGACTCCTCCCGGCCCCCGTCGTCGACGCGGCGGACCCCGACCCGGCCCTCGCTGTGCCGCGGCTGCGGGGTGCCGCTGGGCACGGCAGCCCAGCGCACGGCCGGTCGGTGCACCGCCTGCCCGCCCCGCTACGACGAGGTCGTGCACACGGCCCTGCGCTCCTGGCGGGCCGCGACCGCGAGGAGTGCCGGGGTGCCCGCGTACGCGGTCTTCACCGACGCCACGTTGGAGGCCATCGCCGAGCGTCTGCCCCTCGAGGTCCCCCAGCTGGTGGGCATCGCCGGCGTGGGCGCGGTCAAGCTCGACCGGTACGGGGCGGCCGTGGTCGAGACGGTTCGCACCGCACGACAGGGCGCCGGCCGCACGTCTCCGTCGTCGCCGTCGGCCGCGCCGTCGGAACCTCGCCGATAAAAGGGTGGCGCGGCCGCGGGAGCCGGTCCTACCCTTCACGACGACAGCAGACGAGCCGGGGGTAGGCCCCCGTGCGCCGAGAGGAGGAGGTGACCCGTGGAGAAGACCGCCACCGCGATCGCGTGGGACCACTGCGATGTGTACCGGCTCGAGGTGCGCTTCCTGTCGCCCACGGTCCGGCTCCGTCCCACGGGTGGAGTGCGTCCGCTCGCCTTCGGCATCGACGCCCCCACCACCTCCCCACCGGGTCTCCAGCTCATCGGCTGACGTCGGTCACCACCGACGCACCTCAGAGCCGCGGACCCCATCGGGATCCGCGGCTCTCGTCGTCTCCGGCCCCGCCGGTGCCGGCCCGGCCCGGATCCCCTCCAGGCCACGAGCCGACCCCGCACCGCCGCAGCGACCGGGCCACCACCCGGACCGGTCGCCGAACCCGGAGAGGACCCGACGGTGACCGTCACCGAGACCACCGACCTGCTCGACCCGATCAGGCTCGCCCCCGACGACCCGACCGACCTGCCCTGCCGTGTCCACGACCCCGAGCTCTGGTTCGCCGAGTCCCCGGTGGACGTGGAGTTCGCCAAGGCCCTCTGCGCGGCCTGCCCCCTGGCCGAGATGTGCCTCCAGGGCGCCCTCGCCAGGCGGGAGCCGTGGGGCGTGTGGGGTGGGCAGCTCGTCCTGGCCGGCGTCGTCGTGCCGCGCAAGCGGCCCAGGGGGCGTCCACGCAAGGACGCCGTCGCCTGAACCATGTCCGCCCCTGGGCGGCTGCACCGGCTGCACCCCACGCGTCGGACGCACCCGCTCGACCCCGCACCGCCTGGACGCCTCCCGGCGTCCCAGGTTCCCGTCCCCGCCCCTGTGGGGTGCCCAGACCGGAGACCCGCATGACCTTGTTCGCCCCCGAGCTGGCCAGCGACCGCTGGGCCCGCGACCTCGCCCTGGCGCACGACGTGAGACTGGCCACCGCCATCAGGAGGCGCAAGGCCTCTGAGCGCTCGCAGGCCAGGGCCCGGCGCCTGGTGCGCCTCGCCTCGCTGGCGGCCCAGCGCAGCGAGACCGTCGCCACGACCGGCGCGCTCAGCGTCGCCAGGTGACCCGCCCCGACCGTCCTGTCCACCGGCCCTGGGCAGCCCCTCCGCGGGTGCTGCTCAGGGCCTTCTCATGCCTGGGCGGGCGACCGGGGCCGCTCGAAGCCGGGCAGCCACTCCTCCAGGACGTCGAGCACCGGTACCGACCCGCCGACCTGGCAGAGCACGCCGATGCCTCCCAGCCAGACCCGGTGGATCAGCAGGTACTCCGGCGGCAGGTTGAGCTTGAGCCCCACCGACCAGGTCGGCCGCCGCGGGTCGTTGATGTGGGCGACGAGGTCCCGCAGCCACTGCCGGCTGAAGGTGAACTCCTCCACCCGGGCGGGGGCCATGAACGGCTCCAGGTACTCCAGCAGCGACTCGGGCTCGATCTGGATCTCGGGCTTGATGAAGCCCGCCTGCCGCAGGCCGGTGACCACGCCCTCGCCGTCGCCGCGCATCGCGGCCTCCAGCAGCACGGGGACCTCGGCAGGCATCCCGTCGGGCAGGTGCTTGACCGCGCCGAAGTCGAGCACGCCGAACCGGCCGTCCGCCATGAGCAGGAAGTTGCCGGGGTGGGGATCGGCGTGCAGCAGACCCGCCAGACGTGGTCCTGCCAGCAGCAGCTCCGCGTAGTGACGGGCGACCGTGTCGCGCTCCTCCTGCGTGCCGGAGGAGATGACCGTCGACATGGCCACGCCGTCCAGCCACTCGCTGACGATGACCTTCGACCCGACGGCGAGCACCTCAGGCACCGCGAACACCTCGTGGCCGTCGAAGGCCTCGGCGAAGGCCTGCTGGGAGGATGCCTCGAGCCGGTAGTCCAGCTCCTCGGCCATCCGTGAGCGGAGCTCGTCGAGGATCGGTCCGATGTCCAGGCCGGGGATCCAGGACGCGCCGAGCCGGCCGGCCCGGGCGACCTGGTCCAGGTCGGAGATGAGGGCGGCCCCGGCGCCCGGGTACTGCACCTTGACGGCCACCGGCCGCCCGTCGTGCCACACGGCCCGGTGCACCTGGCCGATCGACGCAGCAGCCGTCGGGCGGTCGTCGAAGTCGGCGAAGCTGGAGCGCCAGCGGGGCCCGAGCTCCTCGGCGAGCACCTTGTGGACCGTGCTGACCGGCATGGGGGGCGCCGCGTTCTGGAGCTTGGTGAGCGTCGCCCGGTACGGCGCGGCCATCTCCTCCGGCAGGCCTGCCTCGAAGATGCTCATGGCCTGCCCGAACTTCATCGCCCCGCCCTTGAGCTCGCCGAGCGTGCGGAAGATCTGCTCGGCGGTCCTGGCCTGCATCTCCACGGCGACGGCCTCGGCGGAGCGCCCGCCGACGCGCTTGCCGATGCCAAGGGCGGCCCGGCCGGCGATGCCGAGCGGGAGAGCGGCCAGGCGTGCCGTCCGGGCCACGGTCCGGCGGGGGAGTTCGGTCACGCCGCCATGGTCGCACCGCTGTCACGCCGCGGCGCGCGAGACCCCCGTACGCCGGTCCGAGGAGGTCCTCCGGCCCCGGGTCGGGCCAGCCGACGCACCCGCAGGACGGGTGCGGCGACCAGCGCCGCCAGAGCGTGGCCCCGCCAGGTCCCACCCCTACCTCGACACCCGCCCGGAGCCCCGGTCCCCACCCGGAGGCCAGCTCCGCCGCCAGTCCGACGACCACCGACGCCGTGGCGGCCGACGGTGCACGCACCCGGCCCGCGCGGCGCCGCAGCAGCCGGACCGCGTCGGCCCACCCGGGGTCGAGGTCGCTGTGGTGGAGGTCGACGCAGTGCAGGCAGGCCCCACGGCCGGGCACCACGAGCGGACCGACCACGACGTGGTCGGGGCGCACGACCACCGGCAGGTGCGTGGTGCCGACCTGGACCAGCGGCACCCCCGCCGGCGCGTCAGGCACCTGGGGGCTGACGAGGAGGACCAGGTCCGGGTCGGCAGGGCAGGCGGTCCGGACGTCGGGCGCGAGCCGGTGGACGGCCTCGGCTGCGACGTGGGCTGCCCGCCGTCCGACGTCCTGCGGCGCCGCACCGCCCGGCAGCGCGTCGGCCGGCCCCACGGTGGCGTCGTCGACCAGCGCGCAGGTCCTCGCACCGGCGGCCGCCAGGGCGACCGTGAGGGCGATGCCCAGGCCGCCGCCCCCCACGACGGCGACGTCGGCCCCGACGAGCGAGGTGCCGCGGAGCCCCGGCCCGCGGGAGCCGGCGGGTGGTGGCAGGTGGTTGCCGCCGTCGTCCGTCTCGAGGGCGCCTGCGGCGTCGAGCAGCCCTAGCAGCTCCCTGGCCCGCCGGGCGGCGGCCGGACCCGACGCGTCGGCGACTGCGAGCAGCTCCCGTCGCCGGGGGCCCCGCTCGAGCAGCGTCAGCAGGTGCCAGTCGGCGGCCGTGAGCCCCTCGACCACCCTCGCGTCGCCGCCCACGCCGAGCTGCAGGCTGCGGGTCCCCCGCACGGTCCGTGCCATCCCGCTGCGCCAGCGGACCACCCTGTCAGCGTCCTCCACCCCACGAGCCTGCCAGCGTGCAGGCCGCCCGCTCCGCGCTCGTCCACAGCCCCGCCGGCGAGGTCCGCACCCGGTCGTGCGCCATCCTCTGCAGGTGCAGGACATCAGTGATGCGGCGCTGCCCGGCCTGGACGTCCGCCGCGACGAGGTGGATCCACGGGTGCTGCTGGTCCGGCTCGACGACCCTGACCGGCGCAACGTCATGAGCCTGGCGATGACGGCGTCGTGGCGGTCGCTGACCGACCTCCTGCGCGCGGGCACGGCAGGTGCCGGCGGGGAGCCCGTGCGGGCCATGGTCCTGACCGGGGCGGGGCAGGCGTTCTCCAGCGGTGGGGACCTGTCCTGGCTGGGGGACGGCACCGGTGCCGGCGCGGACGTGGAGGCGCTGTCCCGGCGGATGGCGGGCTACTACGACGACTGGCTCTCGGTGCGGTCGGTCGGTGTCCCGGTCGTGGCCGCCGTCAACGGCGCTGCCGTCGGCGCCGGGCTCGGCCTCGCCCTGGCCTGCGACGTGCGCCTGGTCGGCGCGTCCACCCGGCTGTCCGCCCCCTTCACCGCCCTCGGCCTGCACCCCGGGATGGGGACCACCAGCACGCTGGCCGCGGTCGTCGGCCCCGCGAGGGCGCGAGAGCTGCTGCTCACCGGCCGGGTGGTCGACGCGGAGGAGGCGGTCCGGACAGGGCTGGCCACCTCGGTGCACGCCGACGACGGGCTCGTCGCGGCGGCCATGGTCACGGCGCGGACCATCGCCATGCGCTCCCCGGTCGCGACCAGGCTGCTGCTCCGCGGCCTGGACAGCGGGCCCGACCTGGCCGCCGCCCTGCGGTGGGAGGCCCTGGCGCAGGCCGTCACCCTGGCCTCGGACGACCTCACCGAGGGCCTGGCGGCGGCCCGCGAGCGCCGCGCGCCTCGGTTCAGCGGTGGCTGAGCAGGGATAGCGTCGGCACATGACGGGGCAGTGGCCAGGGCCCGACCCCGTCGTGGAGGTGCGCCGGTCCGCCCGTCGTCGGCGCACGGTCAGCGCCCACCGCGAGGGGGAACGGGTGGTCGTCCTCATCCCCGCCAGGCTGAGCGCGGCCGACGAGCGGCGCTGGGTCGACCGGATGGTGGAACGGTTGGCCGGCTCCGAGGCCAGGCGCCGCCCGTCCGACGACGAGCTGCTCGCCCGGGCGACCGCGTTGTCGGCGCGCTACCTCGATGGCCGTGCGACGCCGACCAGCGTGCGGTGGTCGGCCGCGCAGCAGCAGCGCTGGGGGTCCTGCACCCCGGCCGACGGCTCGCTCCGCATCTCCGAGCGGGCCAAGGGCCTGCCTGGCTGGGTGCTGGACTACGTGGTGCTCCACGAGCTCGCCCACCTGCTCGTCGCCTCGCACGGGCCCGAGTTCTGGGCCCAGCTGGCGGGCTACCCCCGGACCGAACGAGCCAGGGGGTTCCTCGAGGGCTACGACACCGCCTCCCGCTGGGCGGGGGGCTCACGGTCGGCCGAGGACGACGCCACCCCTGGCGCAGGGGCGGGCGACGACCAGGCGGACGAGCCCCGGGACCCACGAGCCCCCGGGTCCTGAGCCCCGGGTCCTGACCATCCGGCTCACCCAGCCCCGGTCCTGAGCGCTCACCCGCGGTCGCCGTGGCGTCGGGCCCCTCAGGAGCCCTGCGGGCCCGAGGGCCGGTCCGGGTCCTGGCCGTCGGTCGGACCCTCGCCGTCCAGCATCCGGCGGAGCTCGTCGTCGAAGGACGCGCCCGCGGGCTGCGAGCCCTCGCCGTCGGTCGAGGCCGCTGCCTCCTCGCCGAGGTCGGGCACCAGGTCCGGGTGCTGCCACGCGGCGTCCCGGGCGGTGACGTCGTCGCCTCGCGCGGCCCACCAGGCCGCGGCCTCCCGCATCCGCCTCGGGCGCAGCTCCAGCCCGACGAGCGCGGCGAACGTCTCCTCGGCCGGGCCACCTGAGGCACGGCGGCGCCGGACCGCCTCGCGGAGCTGCTCGACCGAGCCCAGCCGTCCGGTGGCGGCCTGCGTCACCACGGTGTCCACCCAACCCTCCACCAGGGCGAGCAGGTCCTCCAGCCGGGCCTTGGCCGCCAGCTGCTGCTCGGTCTCGGCCGGCTGGAGCAGCCCCGAGGTGAGCGCCCCCTGCAGCGCAGCCGGGTCGGACGGGTCGAGCTCGCCGAGCGCTCCCTTCATCCGCTCCGGGTCGACGTCGATCCCTGCGGCGTAGGCCTCCACGGCCCCGAGGACCCGCGGGGCCAGCCACGGCACGTGCGTGAAGAGTCGGGCGTGCGCCGCCTCGCGCAGCAGGAGGAACAGCCGCACCTCGTCGGCGTCGATCCCGAGGCCCTTGGACAGCTCGGCCACGTTGCGGGGCACGAGAGCCATGCCACCGGGGTACAGCGGCAGGCCGATGTCGGTCGCGCTCACGGCCTCGGTGCCCAGCCGTCCGACGGCCTGGCCGATCTGCATCCCCAGCATCCCGCCACCGAGCCGCTGCATCATGGGCGCCGCGTTGGCCAGCAGCCCCGCCATCTCCGGCGGCAGGCCGGGGGGCAGCTCGAGCGCTGCGCCCGACCCCGTCATCCCGCCCAGCAGACCGGTCATGCTCGAGGACATCTTCTCGGCGACCGGGGTGACGAGCGAGCGCCAGGTCGGCAGGCTCGCCTCCACCCACTGCGCTCGCGACCATGCCTGGCAGGTGGCGCCGGTCGGGGGCAGCGCCGTCACTGGGTCCAGCCAGAGCTCGGCCAGCCTCCCGCCCTGCTCGACCGCCGACCTCTCTCCCCAGGAGGGGCTGGGGTCGTCGCCCGCGACCGCCTGGCGCGCCCCGTCGTGGGCCAGCTCCCAGTTGACCGGCCCGTCACCACCGCTGGTGAACATGCGCTGCAGCTGGCCGAACACGGCGCCCATGGCCGCGGGGTCGCCGAACATCGACGGGTCGAAACCGCCGGGGCCGAACCCTCCGGCCCCGAAGCCGCCCGAGCCGGACCCGCCTGAGCCGGACCCGCCTGAGCCGGACCCACCTCCTGGTCCCTGCGGTCCGTTGGGTCCGAACCCGATCCGACGGTCGTCGTCCTCAGCCATGGCACCAGCCTCCTAGGTCACGCTGGGAACCACCAGCAGGGCGGGGCAGTTCCCGGGGGCGGGGCGTCGTCCGCCGACAGCGGACGCGACCTACCATTTTGCAGGGGACCTCCCCCGACCGAGATCTGCTACCACCGGAGCCCCCTCGCATGTCCACGGCCCTCCCCACCGCCTCCACGGCACCCACGGGTACCCCGCGCGACGGCTGGCGCCCCACCCCGCGCGCGGTGGTGCTGCTGGTCTCTGCCGTCACCGCTGTCGTCCTGGGCGGGGTCGTGGCCACGCTGCCGGTCCCGTACGTCGTGTTCTCGCCGGGCCCGGTCCGCGACACCCTGGGGACGACGGTCGAGGGTGAGGAGCTGATCGTCGTGCAGGGGGCGCAGACCTACCCGACCGAGGGCCAGCTCGACCTCACCACCATCCGCGTCGCCGGCGGTCCGCTCGGGCGCGTCACGGTGCTGGAGGCGATCCAGGCCTACGTCGACCGCTCGCGCGCGCTGCGCCCGGTGGAGACTGTGTACCCGCCGGACGAGACGCGCGAGGAGGCGCGTGAGGTGTCGACCGCCCAGATGGAGTCCGCCCAGCAGAGTGCCGCGGTCGCCGCGCTGCTCGAGCTCGGCGAGCAGGTGTCGGCGCGCCTGGTGGTGTCCGGGTTCGGGGGCAACGCCGCCAGCGAGGCCGTCCTGGAGGAGGGCGACGTGGTGGTCTCCATCGACGGGACGCCCGTGCAGGGCGGCGGCGCCCTCGTGGACCTCCTGCAGGGCTACGCGGCCGGGGACACCGTGGACGTGGAGGTCGACCGCGCAGGCGAGACCGTCGTCGAGCCCATCCCGCTCGCCTCCTCCGACTCCGGTGCCGTGATCCTCGGGGTGCTCATCGCGCCGGAGTACGACCTGCCGTACGAGGTGGTCTACGACGTGGGCGGGATCGGCGGCCCGAGTGCGGGCCTGATGTTCTCCCTGGGCATCTACGACAAGCTCACGCCGGGGGCGCTGACCGGCGGTGCGCACGTGGCCGGGACGGGGACCATGGCCGACGACGGCAGCGTCGGACCCATCGACGGCATCCAGCAGAAGCTCGTCGGCGCGCGTGACGTCGGCGCCCGGTGGTTCCTGGCTCCGGTCGACAACTGCGACGCCGTGGTCGGTGCCGTCCCGGACGGTATCCAGGTCACTGCCGTCCAGACCCTGTCCGACGCGGTCGCCGCGGTCGAGGCCGTCGCGTCCGGGGACACCGACGACCTTCGGACCTGCGAGGACGTGCTCGCCGGCTCCTGACCCCGCGCGGCCCCGCTCCTGGACCCGGGGCGGCCCGGCCCCGGGACCCGCAGCCCGGCTCAGTCCTCCAGGGTCGAGGCGAGCGCGCGGGTGAGCCCGGGGACGAGGTCGGCCCCGGTGACCACGGCGCCGTCGGGGTCGGCCTCGGTGCCGCGGGTGCGGATGACGCACGCGCGGGCCCCGTCCCGCAGCACGCCCGCCGCGATCCTCACCTCGCGCCGCCGGGGATGCTCGCCGAGCCAGCGCAGCGCCTCCTCCGGGTCGTCGGGGGCCTGGGCCTCCACCTCCGGCGGCACGACCAGACGCTCGACGGTGAGCGCCACCCCCTCGACCTCGGTGGGCCAGGCCAGCCGGGCGAGCAGCTGTTCGAGCGCGTCGGTGGGGTCGGCGGGGGCGTCCTGTCCGGGCTCGACCTGCGTGGCGAGCCCCTCGAGCTCGTCCTGCTCGACCAGCAGCAGGTGGTCGGGGTCCTCGGCCGCGGCCGAGGCGTCCTCGGGTGGCAGCTGGGCGGCGAGCTCCGGCTCCCGCTGCAACGCCTCGGCGGTGCGGACGAGGGCGAACAGGCGGACCGGGGAGTCCCAGCCGTACCGGTGGACGTGCTCCTCCACCTCGCGCACCGCGCGCCGGAGGGCAAGGTCGCTGCTCATGGCCGGAATCATGGCCCACGGACGACCTGCGCAGCACCGTCGGTCGGCCGGGCGCGGCGGTCCCAGGTTGCTGGGTTACCGTCGCTGCCGTGAGCTCTGCGTTCCCTCCCGGTCCACCTCCCTCCGACAGCGACAGGCCGCGGGGCCCGCGCGGGCCGGTCGGTGTGCGGCGCGGCCGCCGACGTCCCGGTGCGCTGGCGCCGACGCTGGCCATCCTGGGGGCGCTGGTGTTCCTGCTGGTGCTCTTCGCCGAGCTCTGGACGGAGGTGCTCTGGTTCTCGCAGCTCGGCTTCGTGGACGTCCTGCGGACGCGGCTGGCCACCCAGGCGGCGCTGTTCGTCGTCGCGGGGGCGATCATGGCGGTGTCGGTGTGGGCGAGCCTCACGATCGCGTTCAGGTCCCGTCCCGTCTACGCGCCCTCCACGCCCGGGCAGGAGGCGCTGGACCGCTACCGGGAGCAGCTGGAGCCGTTGCGCCGGCTGGTGGGCATCGCGGTGCCCGTCGTCCTCGGGCTGTTCGCCGGCTCCGCGGCGTCAGGGCAGTGGCAGACGGTGCAGCTGTGGCTCAACCGGCAGCCGTTCGGCACCAGCGACCCGGAGTTCGGGCTCGACGTCGGGTTTTACGTCTTCACGCTGCCGCTGCTGCAGTTCGTGGTCGGCTTCGCCACCGCGGTGGTGCTGCTGGCCGGGCTCGCCGCCCTGCTGACCCACTACCTGTACGGCGGGCTGCGGCTGTCGGGCCCCGGGCAGCGGACCACGCCCCAGGCACGTGTCCACCTCGGCGTGCTCGGTGCGGCGTTCCTGCTGCTGCGGGCGGCCGGCTACTGGCTCGAGCGTTACGCCCTGATGACGATGGACAACGGTCGTATCAACGGTCCCCTGTTCACCGACGTCAACGCGGTGATCCCGGCCCGGACGCTGCTGGCCGTCGCGTCGGTGCTGGTCGCGGCGACGTTCCTGTGGACGGTCGTGCGCGGGAACTGGCGGGTGCCGGCGCTCGGAGTCGGGCTCCTCGTCCTGGTCGCGGTCGCGGCCGGCGGGATCTGGCCCCAGGTCGTCCAGCGCTTCCAGGTGAGGCCGAACGAGCTTGCGCTGCAGACCCCGTTCTTCGAGAACAACATCAACGCGACCCGGACCGCGTACGGCATCGACGGGATCGAGGTCACCGACTACGACGCGGAGCTCACCGCCGAGCGCGGCCAGCTCGCCGACGACGCGCGCACCATCCCCGGTATCCGCCTGCTCGACCCGAACCTGGTCTCGCCCACGTTCCGGCAGCTGCAGCAGATCCGGCAGTTCTACGCCTTCCCAGACTCCCTCGACGTGTCGCGCTACACCGTCGACGGCGAGCTGCGCGACACCGTCCTGTCGGTGCGCGAGCTCAACGTCGGCGGACTCCCGGACGTCAACCGCAACTGGGTCAACGACCACACCGTCTACACCCACGGCTACGGCGTCGTCGCGGCCGCGGGCAACGAGCGCACGGAGGGCGGTGAGCCCGTCTTCTTCCAGAGCGGGATCGTCGCGCCCGTGGGCGAGGAGGACGTCCCGGTCGAGACCGGCCTGGGCACCTTCGAGCAGCGCATCTACTTCGGTGAGTTCAGCCCGGACTACAGCATCGTCGGCGCGCCCGAGGGGGCCGCGCCGCAGGAGCTGGACTACCCCGACTCCACCGTTCCGTCCGGGCAGCGCAACACGACCTACGAGGGCGCAGGCGGCGTGCCGATGGGGGACTTCTTCACCCAGCTGCTGTTCGCCATCAAGTTCCGCGCCGAGGAGATCGTCCTGTCGGACACGGTCAACCCCGAGTCGCAGATCATGTTCGACCGCCGCCCGCGTGAGCGGGTCGAGAAGGTCGCACCGTGGTTGGAGCTGGACGGCGACCCGTACCCCGCCGTCGTCGACGACCGTGTCGTCTGGATCCTCGACGGCTACACCACGAGCGACCGCTACCCGTACTCCTTCCGGACGAGCCTGGAGGAGGCCACGGCCACCTCGGTGACGGCCACCGCGGACAACCTCGCCACCCTGCTGCCCGAGCGCGTGAACTACGTGCGCAACTCGGTCAAGGCCACGGTCGACGCCTACGACGGCACCGTGACCCTGTACGCCTGGGACACCGAGGACCCGCTGCTGCGCGCCTGGAGCAACGTCTTCCCCCGGGCGGTGCAGCCCATCGACGACATGGGTGCCGAGCTCATGACGCAGGTCCGTTACCCGCAGGACCTGTTCAAGGTGCAGCGCGAGGTCCTCGAGCGGTACCACGTCACCGACCCCGCGTCGTTCTTCAGCTCCGCCGACTTCTGGTCGGTGCCGGAGGACCCCACGACGCCGGACCTCAACGAGCTGCAGCCGCCGTACTACCTGTCGCTGCGCATGCCTGGTCAGGACGCCCCGTCGTTCAGCCTCACGTCCACGTTCATCCCGACCACCGAGGGCGACTCGGGGGCGAGGAACGTGCTGACGGGCTTCCTGGCGGTGGACGCGGACGCCGGCAACGAGGCCGGTGACGTCCGGGAGGCCTACGGCCAGCTCCGGCTGCTGCAGATCCGCAACGACGAGACGGTCCCAGGACCGGGCCAGGTGCAGAACGACTTCAACGCCGACCCGGCCATCAACCAGGAGCTCAACGTCCTGAGGCTGGGGGAGTCCAACACCCGCAACGGCAACCTGCTCACCCTGCCGATCGGCGGAGGCCTGCTGTACGTGCAGCCGATCTACATCCAGTCCACCGGTTCGACGTCGTTCCCGCTCCTGCAGCGGGTGCTGGTGGCCTTCGGCAACGAGATCGGCTTCGGCGAGACGCTCGACGACGCGCTGGATGACGTGTTCGGCGGGGACGCGGGCGCAGACGCGCCGGACGCGGGCGCGGCGGGCAGTCCCGAGCCCGGGACGGTCGAGGACGGCCTCGACCCGACGCCCGAGCTCGCGCCCGACGCCGAGGACCCGACCGTCCAGACCCCGGCGCCGACGGTGGACCCGTCACCTGCGCCGGACCCGGACCTCCCGGCCGTACCGGATGACCCGCAGAACGCCCTCACGCAGGCCCTGCAGGAGGCCGCTCAGGCCATCCGGGACTCCGAGGCGGCCCTGGCCGACAACGACTTCGCCGCCTACGGCGAGGCGCAGCAGAGGCTCAGCGACGCCATCGACCGCGCCATCGCCGCTGAGCTCGCGGCGGAGGGCGGCGCAGCCGCACCGAGCGTGGAGCCGAGCCCCGAGCCGTAAGGCCGATTTGGTCCTGCGGCCCGAGCCGCGTAACGTTCACCTCAGCGACGCGGGGTGGAGCAGCTCGGTAGCTCGCTGGGCTCATAACCCAGAGGTCGCAGGTTCAAATCCTGCCCCCGCTACAACGTAAGTGCAGGTCAGAGGCCCCCAGGCGAAAGCCTGGGGGCCTCTTGCATGTCGGCTACCTGGCCCCCGCGCTGCACGTGCGGCGTTACGACTCCGGGGATCTCTTTGACACCTTGGAGCGGAGCCTGGGGCTCATCTGGGAGAGCGCCTGCACGCCCGGGGACTTCGGAGCCCGCTCTGGCGCGGGCCCCAGGGCGATGACCCGGCGCAACTCGGCCGCGAACTATTCGACGTCACGCAGGTCGGGCAGCACCGCGTCGGCCCCCGCGGCCTCCAGCTCGTCGATGGAGGAGACGCCAGGTGCGACGGCCAGGACCCGGGCGGCGCCGTAACGGCCGGCCTCGACGTCGAGCGTGGTGTCCCCCGATGACGACTGTCACGTCCCGGGCTGGGTCGAAGCCGGACGCGGCGGCGGCCTTGCCGTCCGCGACGGGTCACCAGGCGGCCGAGGACCTCGTGCGCCTCCCCGAACGCGCCGACCGACCAGTCGAGCCACTGATCCAGCCCGAACGCCCCGATTCTGACCCGGGCGTTCGGCTCGACGTTTCCGGTCCGGACCGACTGGACCACCGACGGGTCGCCGCTCAGCTGGACTAGGCACTGAACCGCCCCGGGCAGGGCGTGGCCACGCTCAGCCGAGCCACGCGTGTTCCGCTGGGCGGCGTCAACGAGGGCGTCCAGCTGCTCCTCGACGCTGTACCTGCCGCCGTCCGCTCCGTCGTCGTACAGGCTCATGATCCCGACGTCGCCCCTGGTGCACTGCGATGTCCGGCTGGACGACGTCTGTGTGCGACCTGACCTGGAAGGGCCTTGCGTCGGGCGCTAGTGTGAAACGGTGACGGAGCCACTTCTGGAGGGGGCGGCATGAGTGCGAGAAGTGTCCTGTGTCGGGTCGGGTTGCACCGGGACCGACGTGAGCGTCTACGGACCGGCGAGTGGGTGTACCGGTGCCGCCGGTGCGACCGGCTGCAGGGTCGACACCCGGTGTTCACGCTGATGGGTCCCGGCGCGCGCAGTGGGGGCGGCCTCTAGTACCGCGGCGGTCCCCGTTCGCCACCGGTCGACGACAGGCCAGTCGCTCGTGGGCCTAGCCGGTTCTTCGCGAGCCGATCGGTCGCTGGCACGATCCGCCCGCCGATCCATCACCGGAGAGGTCGGTCGCACGACTGATCGCGATGGTCCTCGATGATCGGGTGCGGCAGGGGTACGGGAGGGCAGGCTCGAGCACGGAAATGAGGCCGCTGTGATCGAGTGGCTCAACCGGCTCACCGCCGTGGTGGAGGACAACCATGCTGAGGACCTCGATGTCGCGGCACTCGCGTCGAAGGTCGGGACGACGGAGCACCACGTGCGACGGATGTTCTCGGCGCTGGCCGGCATGCCGCTGTCGGAGTACGTCCGCCGCAGGCGGATGACCGTCGCGGCGGCGGACGTCGTCGCCGGCTCGGACGACCTGCTCGACATCGCCGTCCGCTACGGCTACGGCTCGGGCGAGGCGTTCGGCCGAGCGTTCCGGTCCGTCCACGGTGCCGGCCCCGGCCAGGTCCGCCGCGACGGCGGCCCCCTCCGCACCCAGCACCGGCTCAAGTTCCGACTGACCGTCGAAGGAGTAGCTCCCATGGACGTCCGAATCCTCACCCGACCCGCCTTCCGCCTCGCCGGGCACGCCGCCCGCGTGCCCCTGGTCCACTAAGGGCTCAACCCCGCCATCCAGCAGCACGTGGCCGCGATCCCTGTCGCCGAGCACACACGGCTGAAGGTCCTCGGCGACGCCGAACCGTCCGGCCTGCTCGCCGTCAGCACCGACCTCGACCCGGACCGCCAGGAGGGCACGGAGCTGACCTACCTGCACGGGGTGGCCCTGGCAGAGTCCACGGCTGCGCCCGACGACCTCGACGTGGTGCCCGTGCCCGCCGGGTCGTGGGCCGTGTTCCGGGCCGCCGGCCCCTACCCGCAGACCCTGCAGGACGTCTGGGCCGCCACCGCCGCCGAGTGGTTCCCCTCCAACCCGTGGCGCCTACGGCCCGGACCGGAGATCGTCGCGGTGCTCGATCGTGCCGACGACCTCAGCACCGCCACGGTCGAGCTGTGGCTACCGGTCGAGCAGGCCTGACGCGCGACGCCCCTCCCGTGCCCCGACGTGCCAGCAGACCCCCAGGCCGACGCCGCGTTCTGACCGGCTCCGGCTCCGGCTCCGGCTCCGGCGCCTGCTCGCGAGGTCCAGGTCGGGGTGGTGGGGGTAGGCACGGGCATGGCGCCGGCCGTCACGGTGCGGGGGTGCCGGACGGAGCAGGACGTGCTCCACCTGGAGCTCGGCCGTGCCGATGAGGAGGTCGCCCCGGTACCGGTGCGGACGCCGACGTAC
Source organism: uncultured Actinomycetota bacterium (assembly GCA_963759255.1). GTDB lineage: Bacteria > Actinomycetota > Actinomycetes > Actinomycetales > JBBAYJ01 > Aquipuribacter. The sequence continues at coordinate 1,524,412 of CAVWYQ010000002.1, read as the reverse complement.
TCGACGGTCTGGGCCGTGCAGGCGTCCTCGCTGATGGCGCCGGTGTCGTGTGCGGCCGTCGGAGCGGCTGGAGGCGTGCATGTCGTCGGCGGGCCACCCGAGCGGCTCCCGATGTGGCCCCGACCACCAGCCGTCAGGCTGATCTTCGGCGCGGAAGGGGGGGCGCAGGGTGCCGAGCAGGCGACCATGACCCCGTGACGCAGGTGGTGGCGGGTCTGCTGGTGGCGGGCGGCGTGCTGCTCGCGGGCCTCGCCCTGTCGGTGGCCCGGCGTCGCCACGCCGTCGCGGGCCGTCCGCTCGCCGCCCTGCTCCTGGCGGCGGCCTGGTGGGGGTTCGCCGGCGCCGTCGAGCTGTCCGTGAGCGACCCGACCACCCGGGTGCTCTGGGGGGACCTGAAGTACGCCGGCATCGTCCTGGTGCCGCCGTTCTGGCTGGTGTTCGTGCTCCTCTTCACCGGTCGGCGGTCCTGGGTGACGCGGCGGACCCTGGTCCTGCTGGCCGTGGAGCCGCTGCTCGTCCTGCTGGTCCTTGCGGTGCCGGTCACGCACGACCTGTTCCGGTACCTGCCGCAGGACGAGGTGGGGGAGGCGTTCCCCGTCGTCCAGCTCGGACCCCTCTTCCTGGTCCACGCCGCCTACGCCTACCTCATGGTGCTCGTGGCCATGGTCGCCTTCATCCACGGGTTGTGGCGGACCAGCCGGGTGTACCGGCGCCTGTCGGTGCTGCTCGCCCTGGCGGCCGTGCTGCCCTGGGCGGCCAACGTCCTCTTCGTGCTCGAGGTGGGGCCGTTCGCGCAGGTCGACCTCACGCCGTTCCTGTTCGTGCTCACGGGCGGGGTGCTCGTGCAGGGGCTCGTGCAGGGGCGGCTGCTGGCCCTGGCCCGGGTGGCCCGCGACGTCGTGGTCGACAGCCTGGCCGACGGCGTCCTCGTGGTGGACCCGTTGGGCCGCGTGGTCGAGGCCAACCCCGCCGCCCGTCTGCTGCTGCCACCCGGCGAGCCCCTGACGGGTTCGACCGTCGTCGGTCTGGTGCCCGGGTACCCGTGCGAGGAGGTGGTCCTCCCGGGCGCCGACGGGTCCCGCCGCACGGTCGAGGTGCGCAGCCAGCCCCTGCTGGACCGGACGGGCGCCGAGGCGGGCCGGGTCCTGCTGCTGCGGGACATCACCGACCGCCGCGCGGCCGAGGACCAGGTCCGGGTGCTGCTGCAGGAGCGGACCCGGGTCGCCGGCGCGCTGCAGAACGCCCTGCTCCCGGCCGTCCTCCCCACGGTCCCCGGACTCGTCTCGGCCGCGCTGTACCGCCCGGCCGGCGAGGGCCGGGAGATCGGCGGCGACTTCTACGAGCTGTTCGCCGTGGGGGGCGACCGCTGGTGCGCCGTGCTCGGTGACGTGGCCGGCAAGGGCGCCGAGGCCGCAGCCGTGACCGCCCGCGTCCGCTTCACGATCCGCGCGCTCGCCCCCGGCAAGGACGCCGAGCACGTCCTGCGCTCCGTCAACGCCGCGCTCGCCGCGGACGGCGACGACGAGCGCTTCTGCACCCTCGCCCACGTGGTGCTGCAGCCCGGCGCCACCGGGGTCCGCGCCGAGATCGTGCTCGCCGGCCACCTGCAGCCGCTGCTCCGCAGGGCCGACGGGCGGGTGGAGACCGTCGGGGAGCCTGGCACCGCGCTCGGCCTGGTGCGGGAGCCGGAGCTCGTCGGCAGCGTCGTGGAGCTCGGCGCCGGTGAGGCGCTCTGCCTGTTCACCGACGGTCTGGTCGAGGCGCGGGACCCCAGTGGCGACGAGCTGGGCCCCGACCGGGTGGCGGAGGTGCTCGCCGCCGTCGACCCGGCCGGTCCGGGCGGCCCCGAGCGCACCCTCGCCGCGCTCGAGACCGCCGCGAGGGGGTGGCACGGGAACCAGCTCGCCGACGACCTCGCCGTCCTCCTGCTGGTCGCGGCCTCGGCGGACGAGCCCTCGTGAGGAGGCCTCGGACCCGGCCATCGATTCGGTGAGGTGGCGGAACAATCCTTCAGGTGGGCTGGTTGCCGCACCCGGTCCCACCCCTGCCGCGACGGAGACACACGTGAACCCCGCCCCTGACGCCCCTGTGCTCGACGCCCCTCCAGGCTCCCTGCCCGTCCCCGGCCCCGGCCGGGGGACACCGGGGACGGCCGACCCCGCCGTGGCGAAGGGGCCCGCCACCACGCCGAGCCCGGCCCCCGGGATGGCACGGACGGCTCTGGTGCTCGGCGCGTTCGTGGCCGTCGGGCCGCTCACCATCGACATGTACCTGCCCGCGCTGCCCACCATCGCCACCGAGCTCGAGACCACCGAGGCGGCCGTCCAGCTCACGCTGACCGGGACGCTGGTGGGCCTCGCCCTGGGCCAGCTCGTCATCGGCCCGCTGTCGGACGCGCTGGGCCGCCGTGGACCGCTGCTGGCCGGCACCGCGCTGCACGTGCTGTCCTCGCTGCTGATCCTGCTCGCCCCCACCATCACGGTGCTGGGGGCCCTGCGCGTGCTGCAGGGCGTGGGGACCGCAGCGGGCGCCGTGGTGGCGCTGGCCGTGGTCCGCGACCTCTACGTCGGGCGGGCCGCGGCCACCATGCTGTCGCGGCTGTTCCTCGTGATGGGCGCGGCCCCGGTGCTCGCCCCCACCATCGGCGGTGGGGTGCTCGCGTTCACCTCGTGGCGGGGGGTGTTCGCCCTGCTGGCCCTCTACGGTGTCGGGCTGCTGGTCGGCGGCTGGTTCCTGCTGCGCGAGACCCTGCCTCCGGCGGCCCGCCGCCCGAGCGGGCCGGGAGCGACCCTGCGGACCTACCGCGGCCTGCTCCGGGACCGTGCCTACGTCGGGCTGGTCCTCGTCGCCGGCCTGACGATGGCGTCGCTGTTCGGCTACGTCGCGGGGTCCTCGTTCGTGTACCAGGGGCAGTTCGGCCTCGACGAGCAGCAGTTCGGGCTGCTCTTCGGAGCAGGGGCGTTCTGGCTGATCGCCGCGACCCAGCTCAACCCGGTGTTCCTGCGCTGGTCCTCCCCGGCGCAGCTGCTGGTGCTGGGCACCGTCCTCGGGCTCGTCGCGGGCGCCGTGCTCCTGGGGCTGGCGCTCACCGGCACCGGCGGTCTGGTCGGCGTCGTCGCCCCGCTGTGGGCGGTGCTGTTCGCCACCGGGCTGGCCCTGCCCAACGCGCCCGCGCTCGCGCTGTCGCGCCACGGGGAGGCCGCGGGCGCGGCCGCCGCGCTGCTGGGGGCCGTCCAGTTCGGGGTCGGTGCGGTGGTGTCACCGCTGGTCGGCGTCCTGGGCAACGACGCCGCCGCGATGGGTGGCGTCGTCCTCGTCGCCATGGCCGCCGCCACGCTGGTCCTGGTGACCGTCGTCCGACCCTGGCAGCTGGCCGATCCGGACGCGCCCGGCGCGCACTGAGCGCTAGGTTGTCACGGGGCGTCGGCGAGCCGTCCCGGCAGCGGCGCCGCACGCCGCCCGTGCCCGAGGTGAGCCGGTGCCGTCCTCCCCCGGTCCCTGAGTCCGTCCCCGCCGGTGCGCCGTGCGCTGTCGCGCGCGCTCCGCGCCGTGGCCCTGGCCGGTGTCGTCGGCGTGCTGCCGCTGCTCGGCACGGCGCCGGCCCAGGCCGGCCCGCCGCAGGTCGACCTGGTCAACCTCGGGGACTCCTTCTCGGCGGCCGTCGGCACGGGGGGTGTCGCGCCCGTTCCCCCGCTGGGCTGCGCACAGGGGGCCGGCCCCGACCACATCTCCCGGCTGGACGCCAGACGACAGGTCGACGTGCTGCTGGACGCCGCCTGCGCCGGGGCCACCACGACCGACGTCCGACGGGTCGTCGCGCTGCCGCAGGTGGGCGCCGCCCTCGCTCGGGCCGAGCTGGTCACGCTCACGCTCGGCGGCAACGACGTCGGGTGGTCGCAGTACCTGCGCGCCTGCTCGACGGTGGGGGAGGCGACCGCTCCGGGGCTGTGCGACCTGCTCATCGACCAGGCCGACGCCCGCATCGCCGCGGCCGCCGGCTCGGCGGGCGCCACCCTGGCGGCGGTCGACGCGCGCACCGACGGCCAGGTGCTCGTCCTGGGCTACCCCCGGCTCATCGAGGCGGTCGACACCCCGTTCATGACGGCGGCCCGAGCAGCCCAGCTGGCGGACCTCACCGACCGGCTCAACGCAGGGCTGCGACATGCCGCCGTGTCTCAGGGGGCGCTCTTCGCCGACGTCAGCAGGCGGTTCGCGGGCCACGGCGTCGGGTCCACCGAGCCGTGGATCTTCTTCGACCCGACCGACCCCACCCGCCCCGACACCCTCCACCCGACGTCCGAGGGGTACCTCAGGGGCTACTACCCGGCCGTCGTCAGCGCCGTGGCCTGGGGTCGCCTCGGTCTCTGACGACTGCTCACACCCTCGGCGGCGCAGCAGACGGCGCTGCCTAGGGTTCCCTCGTGCCGTGGCGGGTACCCCGGGGCCATGCGTGCTCTCACCGTCACCCCCGGCCGGTCCTCAAGCGCACGGCTCGTCGACCTCGACGAGCCGTCGCCGACCGAGGGGAAGGTCCTCGTGCAGACCGTCGCGGTCGGCATCTGCGGGACCGACCGCGAGATCCTCGCCGGGGCGTACGGCGAGGCGCCGCCGGGGCAGGACCGGCTGGTCCTCGGGCACGAGTCGCTCGGGCGCGTGGTCGAGGCGCCCGAGGGCTCCGACCTGGCCGCCGGAGACCTGGTGGTCGGTGTCGTCCGCCAGCCCGACCCCGAGCCCTGCTACAGCTGCGCGGTCGGCGAGCAGGACATGTGCCGCAACGGCCGGTACACCGAGCACGGCATCAAGGGCGTGGACGGCTTCGCCCGCGACCGGTACCTGGCGGACGCCGACATGCTGGTCGCCGTCCCCGCCGACCTGGGGCTGCGCGGAGTCCTGACGGAGCCGGCCTCGGTGCTGGCCAAGGCGTGGGAGCACATCGAGCGCATCGGTCGGCGCACGCGGTGGGAGCCACGCACCCTGCTGGTGACCGGGGCCGGCCCGGTCGGTCTGCTCGCCGCCCTGCTCGGCAGCCAGCGGGGGTTCGAGGTGCACGTGGCGGACCTCGTGACCGACGGCCCGAAGCCCGGGCTGGTGGCCGCGCTGGGCGGCACCTACCACGCCGGGTCGGTCGAGGACGTGCACCTGCGCGCCGACGTGGTCCTGGAGTGCACCGGCGTCCCGGCCGTGGTGGCCAGCGTCATCGGCGGCACCGCGTCCGGCTCGGTGGTGTGCCTGGCGGGTGTGTCCAGCCCCGGCACCGTCACGGTCGACCTCGGCAGCCTGAACCGCGAGTGGGTGCTGGAGAACGACGTGGTGTTCGGCTCCGTGAACGCCAACCGGCGGCACTACGCGGCCGCGGTCGAGGCCCTGTCCCGGGCCGACGCCGGCTGGCTGGACAGCATGATCAGCCGCACCACGCCGCTGGAGGACTTCACCGAGGCCCTCGAGGAGCGGGACGACGACATCAAGTCGGTGCTGCTCGTCGACTGAGCCGCCCCCAGCCGCCCCCAGCGGCCCTCCGCGGCACGAGGCGCCACCCGGTCGGCCGTGCGTCGTTTGGTGCTGGGTCCCCGGACGTCGTACCGTCACCCTGGACGGCCTGCACGGCCGGGCGCCTCCTCTCGCGGTCGAGGTCTCCGGGTGCCGCCGTCCGGGTACGTCCGCGGGTCACCGCGCGCCGGGTGACGCCCGGGAACGGACGTGACAGCCGTCGACCGACGGTCGAGCGTGTCCGGCACAGCCGAGGAGGAGCACGTGGCTCGACGAAGCCAGCGCGGGTCGGGCGGGACCGCCACCGCCACCGCCACCCGGTCGCCGCGACGTGCCCGCGACGCCGAGACGGGGATCATCCCCCAGCTGGCCAAGGCGGTCCGCGAGGTGGAGAACGCCGTGCGACGGGGGCCGCTGCGGACCTCGGGCCGCACCACGTTCCAGGTCGTGGCCCTGCTGGTCCGCGAGGAGCGGGCCCGCACCAAGGCCGACCCCGACCTCAGCGAGGCCCAGCGGGCAGAGCAGCTGAAACGCCTCGACGGCGTCGCCACCATCCTCGCCCGGACCGCGGCACGCGACACCTCCCTGCTGTCGTTGCTCGCCGAGGACGCCGTGGTGCCGCACGAGGCCCGCGAGCTGCGCCGCGAGATGCTCGAGGCGGGCGGGGTAGAGGTGGAGCCGCTGCAGCCGGAGCCGGCCGTCGCCGCGGCCGAGCAGCCTGCACCGGAACGCAGGGTCGTGCCGCAGTCGGTCATCTCGCGACAGCTGGCCAACCCGTTCATGGAGCCCGACTTCAGCGCGGTGGGCCCGGTGCTGCCCGGTCCGGGCCACCTGGGCAGCTGGGAGCTGCTGGGCCCGCTGTTCCGCTCCTTCGAGGAGGGCGGTGCGTCCTCCTGCATGGCGCTGCCGGAGCCGTCATCCCTGCACGCGTCCGGTGGCCGGGAGCTCATGAAGCACCAGGCCGAGGTCGTCGCAGCCGCGGCGCAGGGGCACCGGACGTTCCTGCTCGCCGACGAGCCGGGCCTCGGCAAGACCGCCCAGGCCCTGCTCGCCGCCCAGGCCGCCGACGCCTACCCGCTGCTGGTCGTGGTGCCGAACGTGGTCAAGACCAACTGGGCCCGCGAGGCCCGGCTGTGGACGCCGAAGCACCGGCCGACCGTGGTCCACGGCGACGGAGACGACGTCGACGGCTTCGCCGACATCGTCGTGGTCAACTACGAGATCCTCGACCGGCACGTCGGCTGGCTCGGCGACATGGGCTTCCGGGGGATGGTCGTCGACGAGGCCCACTTCATCAAGAACCGCGGCTCCCAGCGCTCGCGGCACGTGCTCCAGGTCGCGGACCGGATCCGCAGCCGGTTCGCCCGGCCGCTGATGATGGCCCTGACCGGGACGCCGCTGATCAACGACATCGAGGACTTCCGGGCCATCTGGCAGCTCCTCGGCTGGATCGACGACAAGAAGCCGACGCCGCGGCTCATGGCGTCGCTGGTCCAGACCGGCCTCACCCCGGCCGACCCCGGGTTCTACCCGGCGGCCCGGTCCTGCGTCATCGACATGGGCATCGTCCGCCGGCGCAAGGTGGACGTGGCTGCCGACATCCCCGCCCGTCGGGTCGCCGACCTGCCCGTCGAGCTCGACGGCGAGGCCGGCCGGTCGATCCGGGAGGCAGAGCGCGTGCTCGCCCGCCGGATGGTGAGCCGCTACGACTCCGCCCTGCAGGCGCGGGCCTCCGGCGTGGTGGTCGACGGCATCGACCTCGAGCTGGTCCGGCGGGTGGCCACGTGGGAGCGCGAGGACACCTCGACCGACGCCAGCGAGGAGAACGTGTTCTCCATGATGCGCCGGATCGGGCAGGCCAAGTCCGGCCTGGCGGCCGACTACGCCGCCCAGCTGGCCCGCAACGTGGGCAAGGTGGTCTTCTTCGCCAAGCACGTCGACGTCATGGACGCCGCCCAGGAGACCTTCGCCGCCCGCGGCATCCGGTTCGCCTCCGTGCGGGGGGAGCAGACCCGGGCGGTGCGCCAGAAGAACGTCGACGCGTTCATGACCGACCCCGAGGTGGCCGTCGCGGTCTGCTCGCTCACCGCCGCCGGCGTGGGCCTCAACCTGCAGGTCGCGTCCAACGTGGTGCTCGCCGAGCTGTCCTGGACCGACGCGGAGCAGACCCAGGCCATCGACCGGGTGCACCGGATCGGCCAGGCGGAGCCGGTCACCGCGTGGCGCGTCATCGCCGCGCAGACCATCGACAGCAAGATCGCGGAGCTCATCGACGCCAAGGCCGGGCTGGCCGCGAGGGCGCTGGACGGGTCGGACGCCGAGGTCTCCTCCTCGGTGGACGTGCAGCTCGAGGCCCTGGTCCAGCTGCTCACCGACGCGCTGAGGGCACGGGGCGTGCGGGCGGCCTAGACATCCGTCAGCCGGTCCAGCCGAGCACGGCGCCGCCGAGGGTGAGCGCCGACCACCACAGCGAGACGGCGAGCACGGGCACCAGCAGAGACACCCAGCCGCGGCGCCGGTGCACCACGACGGCGAGGACCGCCAGACCGGCCCACAGCACGAGCAGGAGGACGACCGCCCACAGCGGTGCCAGCAGGCCCGAGGCGGAGTACAACCAGAGCGCGACGAGCATCCCCACGGTGGTCAGGGCGGCGCCCACCCACCACAGGGCGCCGCGTGGCGCGGGCCCGCGTCGAGGTGCTGGTCGGTCCACCTGGCCTCCGGTGCGTGTGGCGCAAGTGTGCCCTGACCGGGGGCGTGGCGGCAGGGGAACGTCGGGGCCCGGGCCCGCCCGCCTGGGATGATGAGCCGGTGAGAGAGGTCAGCATCACCGGGGAGTCCATCCGGCTCGGCCAGCTGCTCAAGCTGGCCGACGCCGTCGACGCCGGCTCGGACGTCAAGCAGCTGCTGGCCACCGGCGAGGTGACGGTCAACGGTGAGCCCGAGACCCGGCGCGGGCGTCAGCTGGTGCGAGGCGACGAGGTCTCCACCCGGGCCGAGGACCTCAAGGTCGTCTGAGCGGGGCCATGCCGCCCCCGCCCTGCCGGGCCCGCCCTCCGACGGCGGCCCGGCCCGAAGGGCGGCCCACCCGGTCGACCGCCGGAGTCGGCGCGCGGGGCCGCCGTCCTGCATCATTGTCTCCTGCATCATCGTCCGCCGTCGCGCCCGACGGAGGCGCGCCCGGACAGGGCCCGGGTGCTGGGTCGAGGGAGTGGTGCGTGACGGCTTCAGCCGCGGGGCAGGACGGGACCGGTACGTCAGGGGTTGCCGCGGCGCAGGCCGGCACGACCCGGGCCTGGGCCGAGGACCCGGCGCGGCTGCGCTCGGCGCGGCGGCTGCGCTACGCCTCCCACGACCACCCCGCCCTCACCCGGCTGGCTGCCCTCGCGGCCCAGGCGCTGCGTGCCCCGCACTCGCAGGTCTCGCTGTTGACGGATGTTCAGACGGTCGCGGCGGGCCAGGGGCTCCCACCGGACGCGGTCGGCAGCGAGGGCCCGCTCGGCGACTCGCTGTGCACCGTGACCGCGACGACGGGCGGCCCCCTGGTCGTCACGGACGCCACACGTGACGACCGGGTCGCGGCCCTGCCGCCGGTCGCCTCCGGCGCCGTGGGCGCCTACCTCGGTGTACCCCTGGTCACCCGGGGGACCGTCGTCGGCGCGCTGTGCGTGTTCGGCCCCACCCCGCGCGAGTGGAGCGAGTCCGACGTCGACCTCCTCGACCAGCTCGGCTCCTCGGTGGTGTCCGAGCTGGAGCTGCACGCGCTGGACGCGGAGGTGGAGACCGACCGCCTGCTCTGGGAGCTGGCGATCGACGCAGGTGGCGTCGGCACCTTCGACCTCGACCTGCTGACAGGTGCGCTCAGCTGGGACGACCGGCTGCTCTGGCTGTTCGGGTACAGCCGGGAGGACTTCGGCGGCACCATGGACGACTTCAACGCCCGGGTCCACCCCGCCGACCTACCGGCTGTCAGCCACGCCCTGCAGGCCGCCATCGACACCGCCGGGATCTACGAGGCCGAGTACCGCGTCGTGCTCCCCGACGGCTCGCTGCGCTGGGTGGGCGCGCGGGGCCGGGCGCTGCCCGACGAGCACGGCACCACCGTGCGGGTGATCGGGGCGGCGTACGACACGTCGGTGCGCCGCGAGGCGGAGGCGCGGGTCGCCGGGGTCCTGGAGTCCATGTCCGCGGCCTTCTACTCCCTGGACCGGGACTGGCGCTTCACCTACGTCAACGCCGAGGCGGAGCGGCTGCTCGGCCGCAGCCGCGGCGAGCTGCTGGGTGGCGTCGTCTGGGAGCTCTTCCCGGCGACGGTGGGCTCGCTCTTCGAGAGCGGCTTCCGCCAGGTGATGGCCACGGGGGAGCAGGCGACCTTCGAGGCGTACTACCCCCCGCCGCTGGACGGCTGGTTCGAGCTGCGGGTGTGGCCGGGCGAGGACGGCCTCAGCGTGTACTTCCTCGAGGTGACCGACCGGCGCGCGGCGCAGCGGCGGGCCCAGGTGGCCGCGCGCCAGGCCGCGCTCCTCGCCGAGGTCACCTCCGGGCTCACCGAGACCCTCGACCCCCAGGCCCAGGCCGGCCGGCTCGCCCGGCTGGTGGTCCCGAGCCTCGCCACCTGGGCCCGGGTGACGCTGCTGGACGACGACGTCCGCGGTCGGGACCAGGACGTCGTGCAGGCGGTCTCGGTGTGGCCCCCCGGTGCGGCGACCGGCGACGCGGAGCCGGTCCTCGAGCGGGGGGAGGAGACCCTGCAGCTGCGGGCGCGCGGCCGGACCCTCGGTCGGCTGGTCCTGGCACCGGACGGGGACGGGACCGCCGGGGAGCGGCGCCGACGGGCAGAGGAGGTCGCCGAGCGCGCGGCGCTGGCACTGGACAACGCGCGGCTGCACCGCCAGCGCCGCCGGCTCGTCGAGGAGCTGCAGCGGTCGATGCTGACGGCGCCGCCGCAGCCCGACCACGTGGAGATCGTGGTGCGCTACCAGCCGGCGGCCGAGGACGTCCAGGTGGGCGGTGACTGGTACGACGCCTTCCTGCAGCCGGACGGCGGCACCGTCGTGGTCATCGGCGACGTGGTCGGCCACGACAGTGCGGCGGCCGCCGCGATGGGCCAGGTCCGGACGCTGCTGCGTGCGGTCGCTGCCGACCGGGGGGAGGCGCCGGCGTCGGTGCTGAGCCGCGTGGACCGGGTGATGGAGACCCTGCAGGTGCGCAGCGCCGCGACGGTGGTCGTGGCGCGGTTCGAGCAGGACCGGGACGAACGGCACCACGGCGTCACCCGGCTCCGCTGGTCGAACGCCGGGCACCCGCCGCCGATCCTCCTCGCCGCGGACGGCTCCACCTCGGTCCTGGAGGCCCCGGAGGCCGACCTGCTGCTGGGCATCGACCCTGCGGTCGCGCGGGTGGACTCCGACCTCGTCGTCGAGCGCGGCAGCACCCTGCTGCTCTACACCGACGGGTTGGTCGAGCGGCGGGACCAGTCCCTCGACGAGGGCATCGACCGGCTGCGCAGGCTGCTGGAGCAGCTGGCCCACCTGACGCTGCAGGAGCTGTCCGACGAGCTGCTGGCCAGGCTGGTCCCCGAGCGCGCCGACGACGACGTGGCCCTGGTCGCGGTCAGGACGCATCCCCAGGACCGTCCCCGCCCACCCGAGGCCGGCCCGCAGGACGTCCCGGACAGCGTGCCCGCGGAGCCTCGCGAGCAGGTGCAGGACGGTCGGCGCGACACCTCCGTCGACCCCCGCTGAGCCCTCCGCCTAGCGGTCGCGCAGGTCCAGCTCGAACCACACGTCCTTGCCGTCGACGGGGTGCCGCTCTGCGCCCCACCGCGTCGCCAGCGCATCGACGAGCCGCAGGCCCCGACCGCTCTCGGCCGCCTCGTCCTCCTCGGTGCCGAGCACCGGCAGGGTCGGGTTGTCGTCGTGCACCTCGACCCGGACCGACGGCGGCGCCTGCCGGACCCTCAGTCGCACCAGGCCCCGCCCGTAGCGGACGGCGTTGGTGACCAGCTCGCTGGTCAGCAGCGTGGCCAGGTCCACCACGGCGGTGGTCACCTGCCAGTGGCGCAGCGTGTCGGCCAGGAAGTGGCGGGCAGCCCGAGGCGTCGACGCCGCAGCCTGCAGCGTGAGGTCGATGTGGGCGTCGCTGTCGAGACGGCCCCCCGGATCAGTCACGGAGGGGAGGTACCCACCGGCGGCCAGGTGTACTCCCGTCCGGGTCGCCGCCGGTGAGGCACCGACGCGCCCTGACGGTCGGCCCGCCCGCCGAGGCTGCACGATGGCCCGATGGACGACGCCGCCGCTGCAGCCCCCGCCCGGTCCGCCGAGGCCACCGCGTCGCGGGCGCCGACGCCTGGCGCCGGTGCGGAGGTGGTGCTGGGGCTGGACGTGGGTACGACCGCCACCAAGGCGGTCGCGGTGGACCTGGGCACGGCCTGGCAGCACGTCGCCCAGCGCGGCTACCCCCTGCTGCAGCCTGCCCCCGGGCAGGCCGTGCAGGACCCGCAGGCCGTGCTCGCAGCGGTCGACGGCGCGCTCGGCGAGGCGGTCGCCGCGGTGCACCGCGCCGGCGCCACGGTCGTCGCGCTGTCGGTCAGCACCGCGATGCACGGGCTGCTGGCGCTGGACGAGGACGGCGACCCGCTCACCCCGCTGCTCACCTGGGCCGACGCCCGGGCCGCGGAGCAGGCGCGCGGGCTCCGGGCGTCCGGGCAGGCGCACGCGCTCCACCGCTCCTCCGGTACGCCGGTCCACCCGATGAGCCCGCTGACCAAGCTCCTGTGGTTCGGCCAGGAGGACCGTGGCCTGCTGGTCCGGGCGCGCTGGTGGGTCGGGCTGAAGGACCTCGTGCTCCGCCACCTGACGGGGCGGACGGTCACGGAGCTGTCGTCGGCCTCCGCGACGGGGCTGCTCGACCTCGCCACCCGCGACTGGGACCCCGCGGTCCTCCACCTGGTCGGCGTCCGGGCCGACCAGCTCCCCCCGGTGCTGCCCACCACGGAGGTGCTGGGCCTGGCGGCGGGCGCGGCCGGACGGCTCGGGCTGCGCACCGGGCTGCCGGTCGTCGCCGGTGCCGCCGACGGGCCGCTGGCCAACCTGGGGACGGGGGCGGTCGCCCCCGGGGTCGCCGGCCTGTCGCTCGGCACCAGCGGCGCAGTCCGTGCCGTCGTCCCGCAGCCCCACGTCGACGAGCGCGGGCGGCTGTTCTGCTACGCGCTGACGGCGGACGCCTGGGTGGTGGGCGGGGCCGTGAGCAACGGTGGCGTCGTGACGAGGTGGGCCGTGGACACCTTCGGCCGCCCGGCCGTCGGAGGCGACGAGGACGGCTCGGCCGAGACGCGGGTGATGGACCTGGCGACCACGGCGCCGCCGGGCTCCGACGGGCTCGTCATGCTGCCGTACCTGCTCGCGGAGCGGGCTCCGCTGTGGGACCCCGACCTGCCGGGCGCCTACCTGGGCCTGCGTCGCCAGCACGGTCCGGCGCACCTGGTGCGCGCCGCGGTCGAGGGGGTCGGGGTGCAGCTGGCGGCCGTCGCGGCCGAGGTGGACCGCGTCCACCCGGTGCACGAGGTGCGGGCCACGGGCGGCGCGTTCCGGTCGTCCCTGTGGCGCGACGTGGTGGCCGCGGCGCTCGACCGCCCCCTCGTGGTCGCCGCGCAGGCGGAGGGCACGGCGCTCGGTGCTGTCGCGCTGGCCCTGCTCGCGCTCGGCCGGGTGGACGACCTGACGGCTGCCGTGGCGGCCCTCGACCAGCACGCGCCGCCCACCCGCCCGGTGCGGCCGGACCCCGTCCTGGTGCAGGCGCACCGCGAGAGCGCCGCGCGGCTGCCCGAGCTGGTCCGGGCGCTGTCGCCGGTGGCGGACCTGCTGCTCTGAGGGGCGCCGCGGCGCGGTGGGGCCGTCCGGCGGGGGTTCCGTCCGGCGCGGCGGCTAGGCTGGCCGAAGACCTGCACCACCCCGCCGGACGGCGAGCGGGCCCCGCCTGACCGGGCGGCGGCCTCCGCGACGGGCGGGCACCACCCCGGGCGACCCGCGTCCGGACCACCCCGAAGGAGCCCTACCCATGAGCCACCCCTCCCCGGAGCTCGGCTCGCCGCCCCCGCTGCCGAAGGGCGGCCTGCGCATCGTGGCCCTCGGCGGGCTCGGCGAGATCGGCCGCAACATGACCGTCTTCGAGCACGAGGGCAAGCTCCTCGTCGTCGACTGCGGGGTGCTCTTCCCCGAGGAGCACCAGCCTGGCGTCGACGTGATCCTCCCCGACTTCAGCTACATCCGGGACCGGCTGGACGACATCGTCGCCATCGTCCTCACCCACGGGCACGAGGACCACATCGGGGGCGTGCCCTACCTGCTCAAGGAGCGGGCGGACATCCCCGTCGTCGGCTCGCGGCTCACGCTGGCCTTCATCAGCGCCAAGCTCAAGGAGCACCGGATCACGCCGGTCACCCGCGAGGTCAAGGAGGGCCAGCGCCTGCCCTTCGGACCGTTCGACCTGGAGTTCGTCGCGGTCAACCACTCCATCCCGGACGGCCTTGCGGTCGCCATCCGCACCACGGCCGGGATGGTGCTGCACACGGGCGACTTCAAGATGGACCAGTTCCCGCTCGACCGGCGCATCACCGACCTGCGCGCCTTCGCGCGGCTCGGCGAGGAGGGCGTCGACCTGTTCCTCGTGGACTCCACCAACGCCGAGGTCCCGGGCTTCCTGTTCTCCGAGAGCGAGCTCAACCCCGCGATCGAGAAGGTCTTCCGGACCGCGCCCCGGCGGGTCATCGTGTCCAGCTTCGCCAGCCACGTGCACCGCATCCAGCAGGTGCTCGACGCCGCGCAGGCGCACGGCCGCAAGGTGGCGTTCGTCGGCCGGTCCATGGTCCGCAACATGGGCATCGCCCAGGAGCTCGGCTACCTGACGGTGCCCGACGGCCTCGTGGTGGACCTCAAGCAGCTGGAGAAGCTGCCGGACTCCAAGGTCGCGCTCATCTGCACCGGCTCGCAGGGCGAGCCGATGGCGGCGCTGTCGCGGATGGCGACCCGGGACCACGTCATCCGGATCGGCGAGGGCGACACCGTCCTGCTCGCGAGCTCCCTGATCCCGGGCAACGAGAACGCCATCTACCGCGTCATCAACGGCCTCACCCGCTGGGGCGCGAACGTCGTGCACAAGGGCAACGCCAAGGTCCACGTCTCCGGGCACGCGGCCGCCGGGGAGCTCGTGTACTGCTACAACATCATCCGGCCCCGGGGTGTCATGCCGGTGCACGGCGAGTGGCGCCACCTGCGGGCCAACGCCGACCTCGCCATCGCGACCGGGGTCCCGCCGGAGCGTGTCGTCATCGCCGAGGACGGGTTCGTCGTCGACCTGGTCAAGGGCGTCGCGAAGGTGACCGGCAAGGTGCGCGCCGGCTACGTGTTCGTCGACGGCGTGAGCGTCGGCAGCATCACGGAGGCCTCGCTCAAGGACCGCCGCACCCTGGCCGAGGAGGGGGTCATCACGGTCGTGGCCCTGGTCGACGCGGACTCCGGCGCCCTCACCGAGCAGCCCGACTTCATCGCCCGGGGCTTCCCCCACGACGGCGGCACGTTCGACGGTGCCGTCGCCGCGGTGGAGAAGGCCCTGGCCAAGGCCGCCGAGGAGGGCGTGGGGGACGCCCAGCAGCTCGAGGGGCTGATCGCGCGCGCGGTGGGCACGTGGGCCCACCGCAAGCACCGGCGCAGCCCCATGGTCATCCCGGTGGTCATCGACGCCTGAGCCGCACCCGTGACCAGGCGCTCGCAGGCTGGGCGGCGCGACCCGGACGCCGAGCCGGAGGCGCCGCGGCCGCGCGGGCGCCGGGCAGGGGGTGCTGACACCCGCGGCGAGCTGCTCGCGGCCGCGTCGGCCGAGTTCGCCGAGCACGGCCTGGACGGCACGTCGATGCGAGGGGTGGCCCGCCGGGCGGGCGTGGACGCCAAGCTCGTCCACCACTACTTCGGCTCCAAGGAGGAGCTGTTCACCGAGAGCGTCGTCACCGCGCAGTACCTGCCGCTGGCGGTCCGGGCGCTGTCGCAGGTCGAGGCCGGCGACGCCGCGGAGACCGTGGTCCGGACCGTGCTCACGGTGTGGAGCCGGATGGACGGGCGAGGAGGGCTGCGCGCGGTGGTCGCGTCGGTGGTCCGGTCCGAGGCCGCCCGCGACCTGCTGCGTGAGCTCGTGCTGCGCCGGCTCCTGCTGCCGCTGGTCCACCGGCTCGGTGTCGACCAGCCGGAGCGACGGGCGGCGCTGGTCGCCTCCCAGGTGATCGGCCTGGGCATGGCCCGGTACATCCTCCGGATCGAGCCGCTCGCGTCCACCGACGACGACACCGTGGTGGCCGAGGTCGCCCCGACGGTGGCGCGCTACCTGTTCGACCCGTTGCCGGCCATGCCGCTCCGCGCTGGTGCCGTCGAGCGCTGAGCCCGCCGAGCACCAGGTGTTCCCTTGGCCGGCGCCGTCGCACGAGCGACCAGAACGTACGTTCGTGACGGTCGGACGAGGACGTCCGCGCCCATCACGACATGGAGGACGAATGAGGGCTCGACGGCTCATGGCGGTCTGCTCGGCAGTGCTCATCAGTGCAGGAGCGCTCGTCGCCTCGACCGGTCCGGCTCAGGCGGACACCACGCTCTGCGACCGGTACGCGACCACGACGATCGACGGCGGGAAGTACGTCGTGCAGAACAACCGCTGGGGAACGAGCGACACCCAGTGCATCAGCGTCTCGGGCACCGGCTTCACGGTGAGCCGCGCAGACGGCACCAAGCCGTTCGACGGGGCTCCCAAGAGCTACCCGTCGGCCTACTGGGGCTGCCACTACGGCAGGTGCACGCCCGGCTTCACCCCCATCCGGCTGTCGTCGTCCGCGTTCGGCGGCATCAAGACCAGCGTGTCGATGTCGTACCCGTCGTCCGGCACCTTCAACGCCGCCTACGACATCTGGCTGGACAGCAGCAGCAGCACCAGCACCGGCCAGAACGACGTCGAGATCATGGTGTGGCTCAAGAAGCAGGGCTCGATCCAGCCCATCGGCTCGAAGGTGGCGACCGTCTCGCTAGCGGGCAGCACGTGGGACGTCTGGTCCGGCAACATCGGCTGGAACGTCGTCTCCTACGTCCGGACGTCCGGCACCGGGTCCATCAGCTTCCCGGTCAGGGCCTTCGTCGACGACACGGTGGCGCGGGGCAAGGCCAGCCGCTCGATGTACCTCACGAGCATCCAGGCGGGGTTCGAGCCGTGGTCGGGCGGCAGCGGCCTCGCCGTGACCAGCTTCTCGGTGACCCAGGGCTCGTCCGGGTCACCCGCCCCCGCCCCCGCCCCCGCCCCCGCCCCCGCCCCGACGCGGACGCCGGCCACGACTCCCGCGCCGTCGTCCTCCGGTGCCGCCTGCGCCGCCTCCTACGTGGTGCGTGACTCCTGGAACGGCGGCTTCGTCGCCGACGTCACCGTCCGCAGCAGCGGGACGGTCGCCACCAAGGGCTGGGTGGTCCGGTGGACGTGGCCCGGCAAGCAGTCGGTCGTCGACATGTGGAGCGCGGTGCCGTCCGGCAGCGGGAGCACGCAGCGGGCCGCCAGCGTGAGCCACAACGGCGCGCTCGCCCCTGGCGCGACGAAGACCTTCGGGTTCAAGGCGTCCGGCAGCGCCGTCAAGCCGTCGGTGTCCTGCTCCGCCAGCTGAGCGCGCCGGCGCAGGTCCCCGGGCGGCTGGCAGGCCGTCCGGGGACTGCGGTCCTCCGTCGGTGCCCGCCCTTGACGGCCGCCGCAGCGCGGAGGACATTCATCATGTGATGAATTACGTGGTGAGGGGCCGCGGCCTGACCGTCCGGCGCGGCCTCACCGACGCGCTCCTGGACGTCGACCTCGATGTTCCGCGGGGGACCGTCGTCGGTCTCATCGGTCCCAGCGGGTGCGGCAAGACCACGCTCATGCGTTCGGTGGTCGGGGTCCAACGAGGTGTGCGCGGCACCCTCGACGTGTTCGGGGTGCCGGCCGGGAGCCCGCAGCTGCGGACCAGGGTCGGGTACCTCACCCAGGGTGCCAGCGTGTACGACGACCTGTCGGTCGCCCGGAACCTCCGCTACGCCGCGGCGCTGCACGGGGTGCGGGGGCGCGAGGTGGACGCCCGTGTCGAGGACGTCCTCGAGCAGGTGGGCCTCAGCGAGGAGACCGGGCGACGGGCGGGCTCCCTCTCCGGCGGCCAGCGCTCCAGGGTGGGGCTCGCCGTGGTGCTCCTGCCACGACCGGAGCTGCTGGTCCTCGACGAGCCCACCGTCGGCCTGGACCCGGTGCTGCGCCGTGACCTGTGGGCGCTCTTCGCCCGGCTCGCCGCCCACGGCGCCACGCTGCTCGTCTCCAGCCACGTGATGGACGAGGCGGCCCGGTGCGACCGGCTCGTGCTCCTGCGCCAGGGCCGGGTCATCGCGGACAGCAGTCGTGACGAGCTGCTGGCCCGCACGGGCACCACGGACGTGGAGCAGGCCTTCCTCACCCTGGTCGAGCCGGTGCCGGCATGACCGCCGCCAAGGCGCTCCGGGCCGGGTCCGAGCACCGGCCCCCGCTCCTGTCGGCGCGGCTGACCGCGGCCACCGCGGAGCGGGTGCTCCTCCAGGTGCGCGGCGACCACCGCAGCCTGGCCATGGTCCTGGTGCTGCCGGCGCTCCTCATCGCCCTGATGGCGTGGATCTACCAGGGCACACCGACCTTCGACCGGATCGGCCCGGCGATGCTCGCGCTGTTCCCCTTCACCGTGATGTTCCTGCTCACCAGCGTCACCACCCTGCGTGAGCGGCAGACCGGCACGCTCGAGCGGCTGCTCACCACACCGCTGGCGAAGGCGGACCTGGTGCTCGGCTACGGCCTCGCGTTCGGGCTGCTGGCCGTGGGCCAGGCGGCCGTCGCCGTCACGGTGGCGGTCGGGCTGCTCGGGCTGGACGTCCGCGGCCCGCTGGTGGCCCTGCTCGTCGTGGCGGTGGTGGACGCCGTGCTCGGCACCGCGCTCGGCCTGCTGGCCAGCGCGTTCGCCGCCACCGAGCTGCAGGCGGTGCAGATGATGCCCGCGGTGGTCCTGCCGCAGGTGCTGCTGTGCGGGCTGTTCCTGCCGCGCGACCTCCTGCCGACCGGGCTGCGGGAGCTGTCGAGCCTGCTCCCGCTCAGCCACGGCGTCGACGCCATGGCCGTGGTGACGACGCAGCCGGACGTCTGGGGAGACCTCGCCGGCCCGCTGCTGGTGGTCGTCGGCTTCGCGGTGGCAGCGCTGGTGGGCGGCGCGGCGACGCTGCGCCGGCAGACGGCCTGAGCTGGCAGCCGCTGCAGGGTCGGCGCAGCGAGCGTGGGGCGCCGGTCGGCCCCGCCCGGCAGGACGGGCCTGCGGTCAGCGGTCGAGCCGCCACACGGCGTAGCGACCGCTCGGCTCGACGCCCACGAGCCGCAGGGCCCCGTAGGCCGGCGGTGGCGCCGCGACGGGACCCAGGACGAGCGCACCGTCGGGGGTGGACGGCGGTAGCGGCCGTCCGGCCGGCAGCAGGGCGGGGTCCCGGTCGGCGAGCCACCACTGCATGGCGGTGCCCGTGAGCAGCAGCGGTCGGTCCTCGACCAGCAGGACCGGCGCCTCCGGGAAGCCGTCGACCAGGTCGCGGGCGGTGAACATCTGCCTGATCCACGCGTCCCGCGGCTGGATGTTCCGCTGCTCGGCGACAGCCGCGGTGCTCGCGAGCACCACCCCGACCAGGGCGATCGCGCCCACCCGCGACGGGCCGGCGGCCCGGCTCCGTCGTGCGAGGTGCACCAGCAGGCCGAGCACCACGACGGCGAGGGCGGTCGCCGGTGGCCAGGGGACCACGAACGTTCCGCCGCTGCGCCAGGCCCACGCCTCCAGCCCCGGCACGTTGAGCTGCACGAAGCCCGCTGCGCGGTCGCCCACCGTCCGCAGCATGAGGAACGTGGCTGCTGACAGCAGGACAGTGGCGGCGGAGGCGGCGCCCAGCAGTCGCGCCGGCGCAGGACGGGCCAGCAGGGCGGCGCCGCCGACGAGCGCGAGCACGAACCACAACGGGTCCCCGTACCGGCCGTAGACCAGCTGGTCGACCCGGGCGCCCTGGTCGAGCCGGGTCGACAGGTAGGCCGCCCCCACGACGAGCTGCGCCACGACGCAGGTCACCAGCCATGCCGCCACCCCGGGTCGTCGAGCGGCCAGCTCGTCGCGAGCCGGTCGGAGCAGCGCGAGCCAGCCCAGGACCGTGAGACCGAGCCAGGCCACGACCGCGTACCAGGCGTGCCCGACCGCGAGGGCGACCACGTCGAGCAGGCGCAGCGAGACCACCTGGTCGGCGGCCACAGCGGTCCTGGACACCTCGCCGTACAGCTGCGCCTCCACGTGGCCGTTGAGCCACCAGCCCGCCCCGGCGCCGGCGACCGCCGCGGCCGCGGCGACGGCACCGGCCACCGACGCCGCCCGTGCTCCTGGTCGCGCGGCCCATGCCCACCCCGCGAGCACCCCCACACCGAGCGCCGCCGCCGGGAGGAAGCGCGCGTGCGTCGTCGGCAGCCAGGCGAGCAGGAGTGCGAGTGCGCCGAGGGTGCCCCACGGGACGTCCGAGCGGCCCGCACCCCCTACCCCCCGCACCCCCGCCAGCCGGACCAGCAACCAGGCGAGGGTCGTCAGCTGGAGGGTGAGCAGGCCCTCGGGCAGGGCGTACCCGGTGTAGCCCAGGCGTCCGGCGCCCAGGCAGAGCACCGACGCCAGCAGGAGCGCCTGGCCCGGGCGGGCGCCGAGGGCCCGGGCCAGGGCCGCCGCGGGCAGGAGCACGAGCACCGACAGCGCCACGCCGATGCCCACCGACACGGCGTACACGGTCGGGGGGTGGCCCGTCAGCCACCACACCGGCGCGCTCAGGAACCCCCAGCCGACCGCGTAGCCGCCGGCGTAGTCGGGCGTCAGCAGCCCGTCGCCCTGCCCGGTGGCGAGCCAGCGGGCCGCCGCCAGGTAGCCGATCTCGTCCTTGGTCTGCACGGGAGCGACCGCGTCCAGGGCGACCGCCAGGTTCGCGAGCCCCACCACGGCGGCGGCCAGGGCCCAGCCCAGCGGCCGGGACAGCCCCGAGCCCGTGGGAGACGGTGCCTCTCGGGTCGTCGGAGGACCGTCGGGGAGCACGCCAGGATCCTCGCAGACGCGGGTCGCGGTCCGGGGTCACGGCGGCACGGGTCGATCACGTCGCGCACCGGCCGCGGCCGCTCGCCGGCCTAACGGGACGAGGCCGCCGTCAGGTAGCCGTCGGCGTCGGCCGCGGTCAGCCCGCCATGCGCCGGGCGACCGAAGGTCTCCAGCAGGCCCCGGGTGACCACGTCCGCGTACCGGTCGGACGGTGCTCGGTGGGTCAGACCACCCGGCCGGGGGTGCGTGAACGTCAGCACGGGCTCTCCCGCGATCCGTCCGGCGAGGACGAGCCGGCCGTACCACCCGTCGTCCAGCAGTGCCGTCCCGTCCCGGAGCACCTGCGCGGGCCACCGAGCCGCCTGCCGGTGCGTACCGCCGTTCTCCAGGTGCACGACCTCGAGGTACTGCCGCAGGGTCACCCGCCATGCCCGTGCCAGGACCCCGGGCCCGTCGCCGCACGGGTCCCAGAACGCCACGCCGCCGCCGCCCCACTGCGGGGCGTCCAGGGCGAGCACCAGCCGCCCGGGCAGGACGACGGGCCGCTCGTCGAGGGCGGGCGCGGTCGAGGGACCACCCGGGTACGTGCGGTCCAGGCCGGGCACCCGCCCGCCCAGCAGGTAGACCGCGAACCGCTCCGCTAGCAGGTTGGAGCCGTAGGAGACGTACCAGACGTGCTCCGGCACGGCAGGCCCGTCCGAGACCACCGGGCACCCGGCCGACAGGTCCACCACGGCGGGGCTGCGCCGCACCCGCTCCAGCACGGCCGGCACGCTCAGGCGTGGTCCCCGCGCAGCACGGCGAGCGTCTCCTCGTGCAGCGCCCCGTTGGTGGCCACCGCGTCCGGCCCCCACGGCCCGTCGGTTCCGTCCAGGGACGTGAAGCGACCGCCGGCCTCGGTGACGATCGGCACGAGCGCGGCCATGTCGTGCAGGGCGAGCTCGGGCTCGCAGGCCAGGTCGACGGCACCTTCGGCAAGCATCATGTACGACCAGAAGTCCCCGTAGGCGCGCGTCCGCCAGCACCGTCGGGTGAGCTCGAGGAAGCCCGGCAGCAGGCCGCGGGACTCCCAGCCGGACAGGGAGGAGTACGACAACGAGGCGTCCGCCAGGTGGTCGACCGAGGACACGCGCAGCTGGCGCGCCGAGCTGAGGCTCCGCCCCGTGAAGGCGCCGGTGCCGGCCGCCGCCCACCAGCGCCGGCCCAGCGCCGGGGCGGACACCACGCCCATCACCGGGGTCCGGTCGTCGACGAGGGCGACCAGGGTCGCCCAGACCGGCACACCGCGCACGAAGTTCTTGGTCCCGTCGACGGGGTCGAGCACCCACTGCCGTCGGCCGTGGCCCGTGGGTGCCATCTCCTCCCCGACCACCATGTCCCGTGGCCGGGTGCGCTGGAGCATCGAGCGGATCGCCCGCTCGGCGTCGGTGTCGGCCTCGGTCACGGGCGTGAGGTCGGGCTTGGTGGAGACCGCGAGGTCGGCGGCACCGAAGCGGGCCAGCGTGAGCGCGTCCACCTGGTCCACGATGGACATGGCCAGGCGGAGGTCGTCGTCCCAGCTCTGCGCCATGCCCCCGAGCCTAGGTGCTCGACGTACCCTCCTCGGGTGAGCGACGGCAGCGTGGCACCGGGCGCAGCCGCCCCCGACCCCGACCCCCAGCCGGCCAGGTGGGCCTCCAGGCTCGGTGAGGCCGAGCGGGCCGCGGTGCTGCGTGCCTTCCTCGACGCCGACGGACGGCTGGTCCGGATCCCGGCCAAGCACACCAAGCGGCTCGTCGTCCTCGACCTGATGGCGCAGGAGTTCGTCCCCGGCGAGCGGTACACCGAGACAGAGGTCAACAACCGCCTGCGCCCCTTCCACGACGACGTGGCGGCGCTGCGCCGGTACCTGGTGGAGAACCTGTTCCTGGCCCGACAGGCCGGCGTCTACTGGCGCACCGGCGGGACGTGCGACGTCGAGCGCTAGCCCGCGCGTCCTCGCTCGCCCGGCTCCGGCCTCGCCCCGCACGGCGCGCAGCAGCCGCCGGAAGCTGTCCAGCCGGTCCGGCGACGCGTGCCCCCCCGCCACCCAGGCGTCCAGCCCGCACTCGCCTCGTCGTGGCTGCAGCCGCGCGGGCACCCTTCGGTCCCGCCCGCGAGGTCGGCGAAGCCCCCGAGCAACGTGTCGGCACCGACGTGGGCCAGCCCGAACGACCGGATGCCTGGCGTGTCGACCACCCATCCCCCCGCCGCGAGCGGCAGCAGGACCGAGGCGGTGGAGGTGTGCCGGCCCTTGCCGGTGGTGCCGGACACCTGGCTGGTGGCGCGGTCGGCCCCCGGCGACAGCTCGTTGACCAGGGTCGACTTGCCCACCCCGGAGGGTCCGATGACGGCCGTCACCCGGCCGGCGAGCGCCTCGCGCACCGCGTCCAGACCGCGCCAGCCGCGTGCGGTCACCGACACCGAGCGTCAGACCCAGGTCCGCGTAGGCCGCGAGCAGGTCGGCCGGGTCGGCGAGGTCGGTCTTGGTGACCACGAGCAGGGGGTCGATGCCCGTGTCCCAGGCCGCCACCAGCGCGCGGTCGACCAGGCGTGGGTTCGGTTCGGGGTCGGCCGCGGCCACCACCAGGCAGACCTGGTCGGCGTTGGCCACCACGACGCGCTCGACGGGGTCGGTGTCGTCCGCGCTGCGGCGCAGGGCCGAGCTGCGCGGCTGGACACGGACCAGCGCGCGAGGCGAGTCGGTGGTGCCGGACACGTCGCCCACCAGGCCCACGACGTCGCCGACCGCCACCCCCGCGGCCGGATCTCGCGGGCGCGGACCGCGGTGACCACGACGGCGTCCCCGGCGGCAGGCGCACCGTGGGGCGGCGCCGGCACCAGGCAGGTGTAGCGGCCGCGGTCGATCGTCGTCACCCAGCCGGGGACGGCGTCCTCGTGCGCCGGACGGTCCTTGGTACGCGGCCGCGTACCCCTCCGGGGCGGACGGGCCCGGGCGTCGGACTCGTCCCACGACGCGGTGCTGCGGCGTCGCACCACGTCAGCGCGTGCCGCCCACCGACACCGACGCCACCATGGCGTCCCACATGCCGACGAAGTCCGGAAGGGTCTTGGCGGTGGTGGCGACGTCCTCCACCAGCACCCCCGGCACGCGAAGCCCGATGACGGCGCCCGTCGTGGCCATCCGGTGGTCGGCGTAGGTGCGCCAGGTCCCGCCGTGCAGCGTCCGCGGGACGATCCGCAGGCCGTCCTCGAGCACGTCGACCTCACCGCCCAGCCGACGTACCTCCGTGGCCAGCGCCTCCAGCCGGTCGGTCTCGTGGCCTCGCAGGTGGCCGATGCCGCGCAGCCGGCTGGGGGAGACGGCCAGCGCGGCCAGGCCCGCCACGGTCGGGGTGATCTCGCCGGCGTCGTGCAGGTCGAGGTCGGCGCCGTAGATGTCGCCCTCGTGCGTCACGGTGAGGCCGTCCTGCTCCAGGCGGACGTCCGCGCCCATGGCGTCCAGCACGTCGCGCAGCGTGTCGCCGGCCTGGGTCGTCTGCTGGGGCCAGCCGGGGACGCGGACCTGGCCGCCCGTGGCGAGGGCGGCCGCGAGGAACGGCCCGGCGTTGGACAGGTCCGGCTCCACGTCCACGTCCATGCCGCCGACCGGCCCCGGGGACACCCGCCACACGAGGTCCTCGGAGTCGTCGACCACGACGCCGACGTCGCGCAGGTTCTCCACCGTCATCGCGACGTGCGGCCGGGACGGCACGGCGTCGCCGACGTGGCGCACCACCAGCCCCTCGCGCATCCTCGCCGCGGCCAGCAGCAGCCCGGACAGGAACTGGCTGGATGCCCCGGCGTCGAGGGTGACCTCGCCGCCGCGGGGCACCCGGGTGGCCCGGACGGTGGCCGGGAAGGCCCCGGCCGTGTCCTCGACCTCGGCGCCGGCGTCACGGAGCGCCTGCAGCAGCGGGGCGATCGGGCGCTCGTGGAGCCGTGGGTCACCGAACAGCCGGGCCGAGCGACCGCTGACGGCGACGACGGCCGGCAGGAAGCGCATCACCGTGCCGGCCAGCCCGCAGTCGACCTCGACCGGCTCCTGCTCCCGCGGGACGGTGTCGGGGTCCGGGCGCGGCAACGGCGTGACGAGCCAGTCGGGCACCGTCCCGGGCACGGCGTCGCCGTCCACCACGTGCGCCCCCAGGGACCTCAGCGCGTGCGCCATGAGCAGGGTGTCCCGGGAGCGCAGCGGCGCGCGCAGCCGCGACGGCTCGTCCGCGAGCGCCGCGAGGACCAGGTAGCGGTTGGTCAGGGACTTCGACCCCGGCAGGTGGACCGTCGCGGTGACGGGCCGGCCTGGGGTGGGGGCCGGCCAGGGGTCCGGGGCGGGGCCGGCAGCAGGGGAGGTCATACGGTGCTCAGGCAGCTGCCCGCGCCTCGTCCCGCCGACGCTCGAACCGGGCCTCGGCCTTCTCGGCCTTCGCCTGGGTCTTGAGGGCCACGGCCTCGACCCGCGACATCTGCTTGGCCTGCTCCCGCGCCTGCTTCTCGGCGATCTTCCCGGACCGGCGGCTCGCCTTGCGGGTCGCGGCGGCCACGTCCTGGGCGTGCTCCGCCTTCTTGACCTTCGTGGCCGCGCGCTCCTTCGCGGACGGGCGGTCCAGGGTGAGCAGCAGGCCGGCGAGCAGCCCGAGGTTCTTGAGGAACTGCGTCCGCTGCGCGGGCTGCTCCGCCTTGGGGTACTCCCAGAACGCGTGCCCCGCGATCGTCGAGGGCACCAGCGAGCCGACCAGAGCCAGGGCCGAGGTGCGCGGCGCCGCCCCGGTGGCCAGGCCCAGCCCGCCCGCGACCATCACGCCGCCGTTCAGGCGTGCGGCCAGCAGCGGGTCGTCCGGGGTGCCGAACCGTTCGGCCGCCGCGTGCACCAGGCCGGTGGCCTGCGCGGCCCGGGGCTCGGGGTTGCGGAGGGCGTCGATGCCGGAGCTGACGAACACGGCGGCGAGGAGAGGGCGTGCGATCCGTCGGAACATGGGCCCATCCTGCCCGTCACCCGTGCCGTGCGCGACGTCTCGACGAGTCGCGGACCCCGGACCGGGCGCCGAGGCGTCGTCAGGGGGTGGTGGCAGGCTGGAGGCATGTGCGGGAGGTACGCGGCGAGCCGGGACCCTGACGACCTGGTGGAGGAGGTCGTCGCTGCCGGTCTGCCGCTCGCCCCGCCCGCCGAGGCGGACCGCCAGGCGCTGCGCCCCTCGTACAACGTCGCCCCGACCCAGCAGGTCGCGACCCTGCTGGCGCCCCGCGCGCCCAGGCGGGACGAGCCGGAGGAGGACGGCCGGGGCCCGGTCGCCGCCGTCCGTCTGAGGGCCATGCGCTGGGGGCTGGTGCCCTCGTGGGCCAAGGACCGGACCGTCGGCAACCGGATGATCAACGCCCGGGTCGAGACCGTCGCGGAGAAGCCGTCCTACCGCTCGCTCATCGCCTCCAGGCGGTGCGTGCTGCCCGCGGACGGCTGGTACGAGTGGCAGGGCGTCCCTGCGGAGCGCAGCCCGACGGGCAAGGCGCGCAAGCAGCCCTTCCTCATGGTCCCGCCCGACGGCGGGCTCGTCGGGCTGGCCGGCCTCTACTCCTGGTGGCGGGACAGGGAGGTGGCCGACGACGAGGACCCGGCCGCGTGGCTGGGCACCGTCACGGTGCTCACCACCGACGCGGAACCGGCGCTGCAGGCCGTCCACGACCGGATGCCCGTCGTGCTGCCGGTCGAGGACTGGGCGGCCTGGGTCTCGCGGGACGTCACGTCCCAGGAGGCGCTGGCCCTCGTCGGCGCCCTGCCCGAGGGTCGCTTCACCGCCCGGCCGGTGCAGCCGGCGCTGGGCAACGTCCGCAACGACTCCCCGGCGCTCCTGGAACGCCCGGCCGAGGCGGACCTCGCCGGCGTCGTGGACCCGACGACCGGGCAGCTCTACGGCTGAGGGACGAGCAGGCCGGCCCACCTCCGGCCGGGGGTCCTCGGGCCGGGGCTGCTCAGGCCGAGGCCGGCAGCGGACACCGCGGAGGGAACACCACCCCCGGTGCGGCTGTTGTGCCCGTCGTGATGATCGCCGAGGCACCAGCCACCCGGATCGCAGGTATCCCGGTGCGACGGATAGCCTCGCCTGTCATGGGTGAGGACACGGACCGGGCTCCCGAGGAGACCGCCGAGGAGCGCCGCGCCCGCTTCGAGGCGGACGCGCTGCAGTACGTCGACCAGCTGTACTCCGCGGCCCTGCGCATGACGCGCAACCCCACCGACGCCGAGGACCTGGTGCAGGAGGCGTTCGCGAAGGCCTTCGCGGCGTTCCACCAGTACCGGCCCGGCACGAACCTCAAGGCCTGGCTGTACCGCATCCTCACCAACGCCTACATCAACTCCTACCGCAAGAAGCAGCGTCAGCCGCAGCAGCAGCAGACCGACGAGATCGCGGACTGGCAGCTGGCGCGGGCGGAGTCCCACACCTCCTCCGGCCTGCGCTCGGCGGAGGTGGAGGCGCTGGACGCCCTGCCCGACTCCGACGTCAAGGAAGCCCTGCAGTCCATCCCGGAGGACTTCCGGATGGCGGTGTACTACGCCGACGTCGAGGGCTTCTCCTACAAGGAGATCGCGGACATCATGGGGACGCCGATCGGGACCGTGATGTCGCGGCTGCACCGTGGTCGGCGCCAGCTGCGGGAGCTGCTCACCGACTACGCCCTGGAGCGAGGCTTCATCCGCACCGGGGGCGAGCAGGCCGACGGCGCCACGCCGGTGGAGGTGACGCGATGAGCTGCGGACGCCCGCACGAGACCGACTGCAGCGAGGCGCTGGACAAGCTGTACGAGTTCATCGACGGTGAGCTCACGCCCGCCACCAAGCAGAAGATCGCCGTCCACCTCGAGGAGTGCGCCCCCTGCCTGGACCAGGCGGACATCGAGCGGGCGATCAAGGCGCTCGTGTCCCGCTCGTGCACCGACCAGGCCCCCGGTGGCCTGCGTGAGCGCATCCTGTCCCGCCTGGACCAGGCGCGGCACACCGTCAGCGAGGCCTAGGCCGAGCACCCCGGGCACGCGGGAGCCCGGCGACCACGACCGGTCGCCGGGCTCTCGCATGCCAGGACCACGCCTCAGGCGTTGGGCTTCTTGCCGTGGTTCGCGCCGTTCTTCTTCCGCGCGCGACGCTTGCGACCTCGCTTGCTCATCCGGGCCTCCTCCCATGCTCGTGCGGTGCGCGTCCGTGCCGACGCACCGGGTCCACCTCCTGGTCCGGCACGATGGTCCCATGGAAGAAGTGCGCGCCGAGATGGTGGCCAACGTCCTCAGCGTGAACGTGGCCGTGGGCGAGGTCGTCCAGACCACCACCGAGCTCGTGCTCCTGGAGTCGATGAAGATGGAGATCCCGGTCCTGCCGGAGCACGGTGGCCGGGTGGGCAGGGTGGCGGTCGAGGCCGGCGACGTCGTGCAGGAGGGTGACCTGCTGGTCGTCCTGGACTGAGGCCACCCGGGCGGGTCAAGTCGGGCGCAGGCCCTGCCGACGTGGAGAGCGTGAGCGAAGAACGTCAGAGCGTCGTGCCGTACCTGCGGGCGCTGGTCGAGCTGCAGGGGCTCCGACCTGCACTGCAAGGTCGGCTCCGCGCCGCGCATCCGGATCGACGGCCACCTGCGCAAGGTGCAGGCTCCCGTCGCTGCGTCCCGAGGACACCGAGCACATGGTGACGGAGGTGCTCCGCGAGGACCTCATGCAGGAGTTCCGCACCCGGAACGAGGCCGACTTCGCCTACTCCGTGCCCGGCGTCGGCCGGTTCCGGGTCAACGCCTTCCGCCAGCGGGGCTCGGCGGGCCTCGTCTTCCGGCGGGTGTCCATGGGTGCCATCCCGCTCACCGACCTCGGCCTGCCTGCGGTCATCGCCCAGCTCGCGCTCGAGCCGCGGGGCCTCGTCCTCGTCACCGGGCCCGACCGGCTCGGGGAAGACGACGACCCTCGCGGGGATGATCGACCACATCAACACCAACCGCGAAGCCCACGTCATCACGATCGAGGACCCGATCGAGGTCATCCACACCGACCAGCTGGCCATGATCAACCAGCGCGAGGTCCGGCTCGACACCGCCGACTTCAGCGCCGCGCTGCGGGGCGCGATGCGACAGGACCCCGACGTGATCCTGGTCGGCGAGATGCGCGACCACGAGACGGTCAAGGCCGCGCTCGCGGCCTCGGAGACCGGTCACTTCGTCATGTCGACCCTGCACACCACGGACGCGCAGGAGACGGTCAACCGCGTCATCGACTTCTTCCCGCCGCACGAGCAGAAGCAGGTCCGGCTGGCGCTGGCCGGCGCGCTGCGCGGCATCATCTGCCAGCGCCTGGTGCCGCGCGCCGACGGTCAGGGCCGCTGCGTGGTCATGGAGGTCGCCGTCAGCACCGGCCGGATCGCCGACGCCATCGCGGACCCCGACAAGACCAGCACCATCGGTGACCTCATCAAGGAGGGCGCCTACTACGGGATGCAGACGTTCGACCAGCACCTGGTGCAGCTGCTCCGAGACGGCGTCATCACCCTGGACGACGCCCGTCACGCCTCCAGCAACCCCCACGACCTGCAGGTCGAGCTCCGCCGCCTGGGGCTGGTGGCCTGACGGCGGACCAGCCAGCCAGCGCTGCTCAGCGCAGGCCGAGGCGCGTACGTACGCAGGTCGACGCCCGGGACGGGTGACCAGTCCCGCTCGGGGCTGCGCACGAAGCCCATCTGCTCGTACATCGGCGTGCGCCGCCGGTCATCCGGGGGCCGCTGGACAGGACGAAGCTCGCGCACCCCTCCTCGCGGGCCACGCCGGAGGCAGGCGTCCGTGAGCAGCCGGCCGACCCCGCGACCCCGCGCGGAGGGCGCGACGGCGAGCATCCGCATCTCGGCCTCACCGGGACCGGCCAGCTCGGCCCAGGGCGTGCCCGAGCGGGCGTACGTCGTGGTGCCCAGGAGCTCGTCGTCCGTCCAGCGCCGCCAGCAGCACGGCCTGCTCGGGCGCGGGGCAGGGCGTCGGCCACGCTGACCAGGTACCCGTCCTCGTCCTCGAGGAGCCCCTCCCCGCCGTACACGCCCGCCACCAGGGCGCCGCAGGCCGCCACGAGCGCCGTCTGCTCCGGCCGGACGGGGACGACCGTGGGGGTCACAGGCCGGCCTGGCCGGCGGTCCCGGACCCGGTCCCCGGCGTCGGGGTGTCGCCCCCGGCCGGCCCGCGGGGCCAGCCCCGGTACATGGCCACGCCGATCACGATGTCTGCGACGCCGACCGCCAGGGCGAGCCCGCTCAGGGTCGACGACTCGCCCCGGCTGCGCAGCAGGAGCGCGACGACGACCACGACGGCACCGATCACCACGTACCGCAGGCGCGCCGGCGTCGCCGCAGCGCCGGGGACCCGGCGGTCCACCTCCGTGACGGCCCGGGCGCCGGCCCCCGGCACCTCCACCGGGCCCGTGTCCGGCCCGACGTCGCCGGCCTCCGCGCGCTCGGCCATGCCGTCCGTCGCGGCGGCGTCAGCGGCCTCCTGACCGATCCGGCGCGTCGCGTCCAGACCGACCTCGTCGTGCACGCGGCCGTCGAAGGGCTCGTCGGTCTGGGCGTCCCAGGCGTGCAGCCCGGTCTCCCGTTCCACGAGCCCGACCAGGTCGACCACCACGTCGTGGAAGGCGTTCCTGTCCTCGCTGCTCGGTGTACGGGAACGACACGGCCGCCTCGTCGGGGAACAGGCTCACCTGCAGCCCGGAGGCGTGCGTCGCCTCGCAGGCGTCCTCGCTGACGGCGACGTCGACCTCCCCGAGCCGCCGCCGCACCGCCTCGACGATCCGCTGCCACTGCTGCAGCCGCTCCGGCCGGATGGCGTCGCTCAGCACGTCACTACCCTCGGCCTCGTCCAGGGCCGACTCCCAGGACTGCCCGGGGCGTCGTGGGACGAACAGGATGTCGTAGCTCACGCCTGGCTCACCGGTCCTCCTCGCTGCTGCTCGTCGACGTGGTGCCATGACGACGCCGCCCTCGGTCTCCCGAGGACGGCGTGGTCAGAGTACGTGCGCGAGCGCAGGTCAGGCGGCGGCCTTCTTGGTCTCCCAGAAGATCTCGGCGATCTCGTCGATCTTGCCGAGCAGCTGGTCCGCCACCGCCGAGTCGGTGGAGTCCTTGACGCCCGCCGGCGCCGGCGAGCTTGATGGCCTCGTTGAAGAGCGCGTGCAGGTTCGGGTACTTCTCGAAGTGCGGGGGCTTGAAGTAGTCGCTCCACAGCACCGACAGGTGGTGCTTGACCAGCTCGGCGCGCTCCTCCTTGATGAGCACCGCGCGCTGCTTGAACTCGGCGTCGTCCGAGGCGTGGAACTTGGTCATGCAGCCCTTGACGGACTCGGCCTCGATGCGCGCCTGAGCCGGGTCGTAGACCCCGCACGGGAGGTCGCAGTGGGCCGAGACCTCGGCGATGCGGAAACCGATCATCAGTGGTCATCCTCTCCAGGAACGTCTGGTCCGGGGGCAGGACGCCCACACCGGACCCTTGCGACACTACAACCGTGACCGCTCGCCTCCGCGCTTCCCGCCCAGGAGGGGCGGTTCCTGGCAGGTGGTGCGGGTCGCAGGGGCGTCCATGCGTCCGACCCTGCGCCCCGGCGACCTCCTCGTGCTGCGTCGCGGCGCCCAGCCGTGCGCGGGCGACCTGGTCGTCGCCGACCTGCCGGGAGGTCGGGGCCGCGGGGTCAAGCGGGCCGTGCGGGAGGAGCCGGACGGCTGGTGGGTCGAACGCGACAACCCGGAGGCGGGGTCGGACTCCTGGGTGTTCGGCGCCGTCCCGTCGCGTCCGTCCATGGCGTCGTGGTGGCGCGGCTGTGGCCCCGCCCGCGCCGCCTGCGCACCCGCTGAGACGGCCCGGGGGCCGCTGCGGGGCCCTGGGGTCGCGGGTGGTGCCGGCCGGCTGGTCGCCCAGCGGGTGCCGGCGGTGCCCGCGGCGGCCAGACTGCGGGGGTGCCAGACGCGGAGCGCCCCGGCGCGCAGGAGTGGGTGCCGGACGCACGGGACGCGGAGGCCCTGAGGGCCGCTGCACCGGCGTGCCGGGGCTGCGAGCTGTGGGAGCCGGCGACCCAGGTGGTCTTCTCGGCCGGCAACCCGAAGGGTCGCGTCGCCCTGGTCGGTGAGCAGCCCGGCGACGTCGAGGACACCCAGGGCATCCCCTTCGTCGGCCCGGCGGGCAGGCTCCTGCAGAGGGCGCTCGACCAGGCGGGGCTCGCGCGCCAGGACCTGTACGTGACGAACGCGGTCAAGCACTTCCGGTTCGAGCGGCGCGGCAACCGGCGCATCCACCAGACCCCCGAGCTCGCGCACATGGTGGCGTGCCGACCGTGGCTGGAGGCCGAGCTGGCCGCGGTCGAGCCGCACGTGCTCGTGCTGCTCGGGGCGACGGCGGCCAAGACCCTGCTCGGCGGGGGGTTCCGGGTCACGAAGGAGCGCGGCCTCCTCGCCCCGCGCGACACCGCGGCCGGACGCTACGACGTCCTGCCCACCGTCCATCCGTCGAGCATCCTGCGGGGCCCGCCCGAGCAGCGCGACCAGGCCTTCGACGCCCTGGTCGCGGACCTGGCCGTCGTCACGGACCACCTCGCCAGCCTCTGACCCCCCGCCCGCCCGTCGCCTGCCCGCACGTCAGGGCACGAGCACCAGCTTGCCGATGACGTCGCCCTCCACCATCCGCTCCACCGCGTCCGCTGCGTCGACCATGGGCAGGACGCTGTCGACCAGCGGCCGCACCCCGGTCGTCGCGCAGAGGCGCAGGAGCCGGTCGAGCTCGTCCCGGGTCCCCATGGTGGACCCCACGACCCGAAGCTGCAGGAAGAAGACGCGCTGCAGGTCCGCGGACGGGGCGGCCCCGGACGTGGCGCCCGAGACCACCACCGTGCCGCCAGGCCGCAGCGCCTTCAGCGAGTGCGCCCAGGTCGCCTCGCCCACGGTCTCCATCACGGCGTCGACCCGTTCGGGCAGCCGAGCCCCCGGCTCGAAGACGGCCGCAGCCCCCAGCTGCAGGGCCCGTTCCCGCTTGCCCTCCTCGCGGCTGGTGACCCACACCCGCAGGCCCGAGGCGGCCCCGAGCAGGATGAGCGCGCTCGCCACCCCGCCGCCGGCCCCCTGGATGAGGACCGTCTGGCCCGGGTGCAGCCCGGACTGGGTGAACAGCATCCGGTAGGCGGTCAGCCAGGCCGTGGGCAGGCAGGCCGCCTCCTCGAACGTGAGCTCCGTGGGCTTGGGGACGAGGTTGCGCCGGGGGACCATCACGGTGTCGGCAAAGGTGCCGGGGTAGACCTCGCTCAGCAGCGACCGCCTCGGGTCCAGCGTCTCCTCCCCGGTCCACGACGGGTGGGACAGGACGGCGTGGACGACGACCTCGTTGCCGTCGGGGTCCACGCCCGCCGCGTCGCACCCCAGCACCATCGGCATCTTCTCGGCCGGCAGGCCCACCCCGCGCAGGCTCCACACGTCGTGGTGGTTGAGGGCTGCGGCGCGCACCGTGACGGGCACCCAGTCCTCGGGTGCGGGTGTGGTCGGCGCAGGTGCCTGGTCCCTCACCTCGAGGGCGGCGAGCGGGTCGGTGGGGGAGGGGCGGACAGCGACGACGGCGACCATGGCAGGGGTCTACCAGGTCGGTCGACCTCATGCCTGGAAGAGCCGGTCCCAGCCGCCGTGCAGCACGAGGTACGCCATCAGCCCGTAGCCCGCCTGACCCGGCACCCGACCGTCGGAGGCGGCGAGGTCGGCCTCCCAGTCGGCATTGCCGGTGAGGCCCGCGAGCAGGTCGACGTAGGTCACGCCGCGGCGGTCGCAGACCTCGGCGAAGGCGGCGGCCAGGGAGCGCACGCCGTCCGCCAGGTGCGCGTCGGGGCCACCGGGCAGCACGGGCGGGGGCCCGACCACGAGCACGGGCAGGCCGCGCTCGGCGCACTCGTCGAGGACGTTCGCCACGTTCAGCCTGCTGCGGGCCGTGACCGTGCCGGCCCGCAGGTCGTGGTGGCCGAGACCCAGCACCAGCCGCCCGTCGGTCCCCAGACGAGGGCCGGTCTCGGCCTTCCAGCGGGCGGCCGCGCCGGTCGTCGTCTCCCCGGGGACACCGAGGGCGTGCGCCGTGAGCCGAACGTGCTCCTGAGGGGTCCGGGCGGCGACCCTGCCGACCCAGCCCATCGCCCGTGGGTCGCCGGTCCCGGCGACCAGCTCGTCACCGACCACGCAGAGCGAGACGTCCGGACGGGCCTCGGCGGCGCCGTCCGGACGCAGGTCCTCGCTCAGCGCGCGAACGCCCGCTCGACGAGCCGTGCCTGCTCGTCCGCATGACGCTTGCCGGACCCCGTGGCCGGTGCCGCGGAGGCGGAGCGGGTGACGCGGTGCAGCGGCCGACCGCCGAGCAGGTCGTGCGTCCCCATCGCGACGAAGGTCCAGGCGCCCGTGGTTCTCCGGCTCCTCCTGCACCCAGACCAGCGATGCGTCCTCGGGGTACTCGCGCACCGCCGCCATCAGCTCCTCGCCGGGCAGCGGGGCGAGCTGCTCGACCCGGACGATGGCGGTGCGCTGGTCCTCGAGCTTGGCCCGCGCGGCGACGAGGTCGTAGTAGACCTTGCCGGCGCACAGCAGGACCCGGTCGACCTGGGACCGGTCGACCGCTGGCGTCCTGGACGACCGGCTGGAACGTCCCTGTCGTGAACTCCTCCACCGACGACGTGGCAGCCTTGAGCCGCAGCATCGACTTGGGCGTGAACACCACCAGCGGCCGGCGTGGCTTGGCGTACGCCTGACGGCGCAGCAGGTGGAAGTACGACGCCGGGGTGCTGGGCACCGCCACGGTCATGTTGTCCTCGGCGACCATCTGCAGGAAGCGCTCGATCCGACCGGAGGAGTGGTCCGGCCCCTGACCCTCGTACCCGTGGGGGAGCAGGAGCACGACGCTGCTGCGCTGGCCCCACTTCTGCTCACCGGCGGAGATGAACTCGTCGATGATCGTCTGGGCGCCGTTGACGAAGTCCGCGAACTGCGCCTCCCACAGCACCAGGGCGTCGGGCCGCTCCACGGAGTAGCCGTACTCGAAGCCCATGGCGGCGAACTCGCTGAGCAGCGAGTCGTGCGCCCAGAACCGGGCACCCGAGCCCAGCTTGCCGACCGGCGCCCACTCCTCGCCGGTGCGACGGTCGATGACGACGGCGTGGCGCTGGACGAACGTGCCGCGACGGGAGTCCTGGCCCGCCAGGCGGACCGGCGTGCCCTCGGCCACCAGGGAGCCGAAGGCGATGAGCTCGCCGAACGCCCAGTCGATCCCGCCCTCGCGCGACATCTGCTGCCGCCTGGACAGCAGCGGTGCCAGCTTGGGGTGGGGGGTGAAGCCGTCCGGCGGGCTGACGAACGCGTCGCCGACCCGGTGCACCAGCTCGACCGGGATCGCGGTCGAGTGCTCCTGCTCGGGCTCGGCCTCGTCCTGCGCCTGGGCGCTCGGCACCTCCAGGCCCGAGCGCTGCTGGTCGTCCGCGCCCGCCCTGGTCGCCTCGCGGACCTCGGAGAACACCCGTTCCAGCTGGTCGGAGTAGTCGCGCAGCGCTGCCTCGGCCTCCTCGACGGAGATGTCGCCGCGGCCGATGAGCGACTCGGTGTACAGCTTGCGGACGCTGCGCTTGCCCTCGATGAGGTTGTACATCATGCGGGTTGGTCATCGAGGGGTCGTCGCCCTCGTTGTGGCCGCGGCGGCGGTAGCAGATCATGTCGACGACGACGTCCTTGGCGAACGTCCTGGCGGAACTCGAAGGCCAGCTGCGCGACCCTCACGCAGGCCTCTGGGTCGTCCCCGTTCACGTGGAAGATCGGCGCCTGGATCATGCGGGCGACGTCGGTCGCGTAGTACGACGAGCGGCTGGCCATGGGAGCCGTGGTGAAGCCCACCTGGTTGTTGACGATGACGTGGACGGTGCCTCCGGTGCGGTACCCGCGCAGCTGCGACAGGTTGAGGGTCTCCGCGACCACGCCCTGACCGGCGAAGGCCGCGTCGCCGTGGACCAGCACCGGCAGCACGGGGAAGTCCACGCCACCGCGGTCGAGGCGGTCCTGCTTGGCCCGGGCGATGCCCTCCAGCACCGGGTTGACCGCCTCCAGGTGCGAGGGGTTGGCCGCCAGGTACACCTTGGTGCTCGCGCCCGACGGGGCCGTGAAGGTGCCCTCGGTGCCCAGGTGGTACTTGACGTCACCGGAGCCCTGGACCGTCTTCGGGTCCTGCTGGCCCTCGAACTCCGCGAAGATCTGGCCGTAGGTCTTGCCGGCGATGTTCGCGAGCACGTTGAGCCGGCCGCGGTGGGCCATCCCGATGCAGACCTCGTCCATGCCGGCGTCCGCGGAGTCGGACAGGAGCTGGTCCATGATCGGGATCGTCGACTCCGCGCCCTCGAGCGAGAAGCGCTTCTGGCCGACGAACTTGGTCTGCAGGAACGTCTCGAACGCCTCCGCGGCGTTCAGCCGGCCCAGGATGCGCAGCTGCTCGTCCCGGCTCGGCTTGAGTGTACCCGTGCTCCACCCGGTCCTGGACCCACCGACGCTCGTCCGGGTTCTGGATGTGCATGTACTCGATGCCGACCGTGCGGCAGTAGCTGTCGCGCAGCACGCCCAGGATGTCGCGCAGCTTCATGACGGGCTTGCCGCCGAAGCCGCCGGTCGGGAACTCCCGGTCCAGGTCCCACAGGCTGAGGCCGTGGGTCTGCACGTCGAGGTCGGGGTGCTTGCGCTGCCGGTACTCCAGCGGGTCGGTGTCGGCCATCAGGTGGCCGCGGACCCGGTAGGCGTGGATGAGCTCCACGACCCGTGCGGTCTTGTTGACCTGGTCGTCGTCGGAGACCGAGACGTCACGGACCCACCGGATCGGCTCGTAGGGCACCCGCAGGCTGGCGAAGACGCGGTCGTAGAACCCGTCCTCGCCCGAGGAGCTTGTGGTGCATGACACGCAGGAAGTCCCCGGACTGAGCGCCCTGGATGATCCGGTGGTCATAGGTCGAGGTGAGGGTGATCGTCTTGCTGATCGCCAGCCGGGCCAGGGTGTCCTCGCTGGCGCCCGCGTACTCCGCCGGGTACTCCAGCGCCCCGACCCCGATGATCGCGCCCTGGCCCTGCATCAGCCGCGGCACCGAGTGCACCGTGCCGATGGTCCCCGGGTTGGTGAGGCTCACGGTGGTGCCGGCGAAGTCCTCCACCGTCAGCGAGCCGGACCGGGCACGGCGGACGACGTCCTCGTAGGCGGCCCAGAACTCGCTGAAGTTCTTGCCCTGGCTGTTCTTGATGCTGGGGACCAGCAGCTGACGGGTGCCGTCCGGCTTGGCCATGTCGATGGCGATGCCGACGTTGACGGCGGCGTTCTGCTGCACGCCGGGCTTGCCGTCGACCTCCGTGTAGGCCCAGTTCATCTCCGGCATCTCGCGCAGCGTCTCCACCAGGGCGAAGCCGATGAGGTGGGTGAACGACACCTTGCCGCCGCGAGCGCGCTTGAGGTGGTTGTTGAGCACGATGCGGTTGTCGATGAGCAGCTTCGCCGGCACCGCGCGGACGCTGGTCGCGGTCGGGACCCCGAGGCTCGTCTCCATGTTGGCGACGACCCGGGCGGCCGGGCCCCGCAGGCGGACCGCCGTCGTCTCGGCAGGCGCAGGAGTGCGGGCGGGCGGGGTGGGGGTCACGGCTGCCTTCTCGCGCTTCTCGACGGGCTTCTGGCCGGCCTTGTCTACGGCCGGCTTCTCGGCCGGCTTCTCGGCCGGCGGAGCGGAGTCCTGCCGGGCGGCCGGTGCGGTGGCCCGGCCGTCGGAGGTGCGTCCGTCGGTGGACCCGGGGTCGGGCACGCCGGAAGGCCGTGGGCCCGCACCGTTGGCCGACGCGGCCCTCCCGGCCGGGCCCTGGCTCGCGGTGCCTTCCGCGGGGCCGTCGCCCTGAGACCCCTCGGGCTGCGCGGCCTCTGCGTCCGTGCCGGGTTCGTCGCCGTCGGCGTCGGCTGCACCAGGACCGTCGGAGAAGAAGTCGCGCCACTCGGGGGCGACGCTCGACGGGTCCTTGCGGTACGCCTCCTGCAGCTCCTGCACGAGCCACTCGTTGGGCCCGAAGCCCGTCATCGGGTCGTCTGCCGGGGTCTGCTGTGGCACGGCGTGCGTCGCCTTCTTCCGATCGTGGTGCAGGGGTCATCCGCCGCGGATCAGCCTAGACCCCGCGTCGGGCGCCGTGACGTCCTGACGAGGTCCGTACCGCACACTGGGTGACCGTGCGCTTCCTCCCGGGACACCAGCCACCCCACGACCTCACCTTCGACGACGTGTTCCTCGTGCCGGGGCGGTCGTCGGTGGGGTCCCGCTCCGACGTCGACCTGACCCCGGTCGACGGCACGGGCGCGACCGTCCCGGTCGTGGTGGCCAACATGACCGCCGTCACCGGGCGGCGGATGGTGGAGACGATGGCTCGGCGCGGCGGGCTCGCCGTGCTGCCGCAGGACACGCCGCTGGACGTGCTGCGCGACGTGCTGTCGTGGGTCAAGCAGCGGCACCCCGTCCTGGAGACCCCGGTGGAGGTCGGGCCCGACGACGTGGCCCTCACGGTGCTGCACCTGCTGCCCAAGCGGGCGCACGGGGCTGCGGTCGTGGTGGACCCCTCGGACGGCTCGCTGGTCGGGGTGGTGACCGCGGCGGACTGCCGCGGCGTCGACCGCTACACGCCCGTCCGCGACGTGATGACCTCCGACCCGGTGGTGCTCGGCTCCGACCTCGTAGGCGTCCAGGGCCCGCGGGCCGCGTTCGAGGAGCTCGAGGCCCGGAGGCGTCACTTCGCCCCCGTCGTGGACGGGCGCGGCCGGCCGGTCGGGGCCGTGACCCGGCTGGGCGCCCTGCGCAGCACCATCTACGCCCCGTCGCTCGACCCGTCCGGCCGGCTGCGCGTCGCCGCGGCCGTCGGCATCAACGGCGACGTGGCCGGTCGGACCCGCGCGATGCTCGAGGCCGGCGTCGACGTCCTCGTCGTCGACACCGCCCACGGTCACCAGGACCGGGCGCTGTCCGCCGTGGCGGCCGCCCGGCAGGCCGCCGGTGACGACGTCCCGGTCGTGGCCGGGAACGTGGTGACCGCCGACGGCGCGCGGGACCTGGTGTCCGCAGGGGCCGACGTGGTGAAGGTCGGCGTCGGGCCCGGGGCGATGTGCACGACGCGGATGATGACGGGGGTCGGGCGCCCGCAGCTGTCCGCGGTGCTGGACGCGGTGGGCGCGGCACGCCAGGCCGGCGCGCACGTGTGGGCCGACGGTGGCATCCGGCACCCCCGGGACGTCGCCATCGCCCTGGCCGCCGGAGCGAGCCAGGTCATGGTCGGCTCGTGGTTCGCGGGGACCTACGAGAGTCCCGGTGACCTGCAGGTGGACGCCGACGGCCGGGAGTACAAGGAGAGCTTCGGCATGGCGTCCAAGCGCGCCGTGACCGCCCGCACCGTCGAGGACTCGCCCTTCGACCGGGCACGCAAGGGCCTGTTCGAGGAGGGCATCTCCTCCTCCCGGATGCGGCTGGACCCCGTGCGTCCCGGGTGTGGAGGACCTCCTGGACCACATCACGTCGGGCCTGCGGTCGGCGTGCACGTACGTGGGTGCGGAGAACCTGTCCCAGCTCTCGGAGCTGGCGGTCCTCGGTGTGCAGTCCCGGTCCGGCTACGACGAGGGGCGTCCCCTGCCCGCAGGGTGGTGAGCTGTCCAGGGCTGCCCTGCCCTGTGGTGGCCCCCCGGGCGGCTTGATTCGCCAGGGGGGCGTCGTTACCTTGTCGTGACCCGCTGGCCCCGCTGTCCCCGCAGCGGGCGTCTCACACGCCCGAGTCCGGAGCGTCGTGACGGGCCCTGCCCCTACGGCTCCCCCCTGAGCCGCCGCTGCCACCTGCCTGGTGCACGACTCGGACTGGAGAACGAGTGCCGTCGCTCCCGTGCGACCCCGACCCCCTGCCCTCGCGCCGGTCGGTGCGACAGGGTGAGCGTGCCCGTGCCTCCAGCCGTGGACCAGCCGCTGGGTCCAGCCGTGGGTCCAGCCCTGCACCGACCGCCGCGCCTCGGCCTGGGCAGCCACCCACAGCCGTGGTCTGCGAGCACGTCCTCGAGGGCGGCGACGACGCGTGGGTGTCCGACGTGGTCCCCAGGCCGACGCCGGTGGCGTCCCGGGGGACCGGAGGTGCGCGTGCGGACCGCCTCGTGGGGCGCGGCCCGGGCGCCGCCTGGCGCCGCCTGCCCCAGTTGGTCGTGGTGGGCTCGCTCGTCGCCGCCACCATCGCCTACGCCTCCGCCGGCGAGACCGTCGCCACCGCGGGTGAGGTGAGGACCTTCTACCGTGCCGAGCAGCCCGTCAGGTCCGAGGCGGCGACGCTCGTGGTGCCGTTCGAGGACGGCGCCGGAATGGTCGCCGGCGAGGACGGGCTGCTGCGCGTGAGGTCCGACGAGGCCTCTCGCAGCGCCGGGCGAAGCGTGCTGCCCGGCTGTGACGGCGTGCCCCCGGAGACGCCGCAGGCCAACGGCCGGATCGACGAGAGCTACCTGTGCACGCTCTGGGACGGCCGCACCCAGATCCGCGCCGACGCCGCCGTCTCCCTCGCGCTGCTCAACCAGCAGTACCGCGCCCGGTTCGGCACGGACATCTGCATGACCGACGGCTACCGCTCGTACGCCGCCCAGGTGGCCGTACGCCAGCGCAAGCCAGGGCTGGCCGCCAGACCGGGCACGAGCGAGCACGGCTTCGGTCTCGCGGTGGACGTGTGCGGTGGCGTCGAGGCGCAGGGCGACGGCTACTGGTGGCTGCGCGAGAACGCGGCCACCTTCGGCTGGGAGAACCCGCCCTGGGCGCAGCGCGACGGCCGCGGACCGTTCGAGCCGTGGCACTGGGAGTACACCGCCGGCCAGTGGTGACCCGCCTCGGGTCCCGCGCCGCGGACCGGCAGACGGTGACACCGATCAGCGTTGACGGTGCCCCCGGCAGGATTCGAACCTGCGCCCCTGCCTCCGGAGGGCAGTGCTCTATCCCCTGAGCTACGGGGGCCCAGGAACACCGAGGATGCTAGCAGCCGCGGTCGGCCCGCCCGCCCACCGGAAGCGGGGTCGGGCGTCGCGCCGGGCCGCCGTACCCTGCCCTTCGTGACCCCGGAGACCCTCGCCGACGCCGTCCGCACCTGCCTCCTGGAGGCGGTCGAGGCCGGCGAGCTGCGAGCCGACGTCCCGGCGAGGGTCACGGTCGAGCGCCCCCGCAACCGGGACCACGGCGACTGGTCGACCAACGTCGCGCTGCAGCTGGCCAAGGCCGCCGGGGTGCCGCCGCGCCAGGTGGCCGAGGTGCTCGCCGCCCGGCTGCGGCAGCGCGACGGCGTGGCGGCGGTGGACGTGGCCGGGCCGGGCTTCCTCAACGTCACCGTCGACCCGGCGAGCGCAGGCGGGCTGGCCCGCACGGTGGTGGACGCCGCCGGCGCCTACGGGCGCAACGGCTCCCTGGCGGGTGAGGTCGTCAACCTGGAGTTCGTCAGCGCCAACCCGACCGGTCCCATCCACCTGGGCGGTACCCGCTGGGCGGCGGTGGGGGACTCCCTGGCCCGTGTCCTGGAGGCCTCCGGGGCCACGGTCGTCCGGGAGTACTACTTCAACGACCACGGTGCGCAGATCGACCGCTTCGCGCGCTCGCTGCTGGCGCGCGCGAAGGGTCGGGAGGTCCCCGAGGACGGCTACGCCGGGCAGTACATCGACGACATCGCCGGCGAGGTGCTCAGCCGGCGTGGCCACGAGGTGGTCGAGCTGCCCGAGGACCAGGCGCAGGAGGTGTTCCGCGCCGAGGGCGTCGAGCTCATGTTCACGTCGATCAAGCAGAGCCTCCACGACTTCGGCGTCGACTTCGACGTGTACTTCCACGAGGACTCGCTGCACGCCTCGGGCGCCGTCGAGGAGGCGCTGGAGGAGCTCAAGGGCTCGCAGCGGCTGTACTTCCACGACGGCGCGTGGTGGCTGCGCTCGACCGAGTTCGGGGACGACAAGGACCGCGTGGTCATCAAGTCCGACGGCCAGCCGGCGTACATCGCGGGCGACCTGGCGTACTTCCGCGACAAGCGGAGGCGGGGGGCGGACCACGCCATCTACCTGCTCGGCGCCGACCACCACGGCTACGTCGCCCGGCTCAAGGCGGCCGCAGCGGCCTTCGGCGACGACCCGGACCGGGTCGAGGTGCTCATCGGCCAGATGGTGAACCTCGTCAAGGACGGCGCCCCCGTCCGGATGAGCAAGCGGGCGGGCACGGTGGTGACGATGGAGGACCTCGTGGACGGGGTCGGGGTGGACGCCGCGCGGTACGCGCTCGTGCGCTCCAGCGCCGACTCCGCGATCGACGTCGACCTCGACCTGCTGGTCCGGCGCACCAACGACAACCCGGTCTTCTACGTCCAGTACGCGCACGCCCGCACGGCCAACGTGGCCCGCAACGCCGCGACGGTCGGCGTCCGCCGCGAGGACGGGTTCGACGCGGCCCTGCTGGACCACCCGAGCGAGGAGGTCGTCCTGGCCTCGCTCGCCCAGTTCCCCGGCGTGGTGGCGCAGGCGGCCGTGCTGCGCGAGCCCCACCGCGTCGCGCGCTACCTCGAGGAGCTCGCCGGCAGCTACCACAAGTGGTACGACCAGCGACGTGTCATGCCGTCGGTCCTCCAGGACGGCACGGTCGAGCCCGTCACCGACGTGCAGCGCACCCGGCTCTGGCTCAACGACGCCGTCCGGACGGTGCTCGCCAACGGCCTGGCGCTGCTCGGCGTCTCCGCCCCGGAGCGGATGTAGTGGCACGCGCGCACGAGGCGGGTGCGCTGCACGCCGGTGCCATGGCGCCTGCGCCGGCGTGGCTGCAGACCCCGCACGACGTCAACGCCCTGCTTCCGGGGCTGTGGGCCAGCACGGTGCGCCGGGGTGGGGACGGCGTCCTCAGCGTCGGCGGCGTGTCGGTGATCGACATCGCCGCGGAGCACGGGACGGCCGCCTACGTGCTCGACGAGGTCGACCTGCGCAGCCGTGCCCGCGAGTACGCCACGGCCTTCGACGAGGCCTTCCGTGACCTGTGCGGCGGGGCCGACGTGTACTACGCGGGCAAGGCGTTCCTGTCGGTCGCGGTCGCGCGGTGGGTGGCCGAGGAGGGCCTGCGCCTGGACACCTGCTCCGGCGGGGAGATGGCGGTCGGGCTGCGGGCGGGGGTCCAGCCCGCGCACATGACGCTGCACGGCAACAACAAGTCCGACGCGGAGATAGGCCGTGCGCTGCGGGCGGGGCTCGGGCGCATCGTCGTGGACTCCGCCGAGGAGCCGGGGCGCATCGCCGCGATCGCGGCCGAGCTGGGCGTGCGCGC
Source organism: uncultured Actinomycetota bacterium (assembly GCA_963759255.1). Classification (GTDB taxonomy): domain Bacteria; phylum Actinomycetota; class Actinomycetes; order Actinomycetales; family JBBAYJ01; genus Aquipuribacter. The sequence goes on along the minus strand of CAVWYQ010000002.1, from coordinate 1,481,396 downwards.
ACCGGTCCTGGTGCGCGTCAACGTGGGGGTCGAGGCCCACACCCACGAGTTCATCGCCACCGCGCACGAGGACCAGAAGTTCGGCCTCGCCCTGTCCGACGGCGTCGCGGCCGGGGTCGTCGCGGACGTGCTCGCCCGTCCCGAGCTCGACCTGCGCGGGCTGCACAGCCACATCGGCTCCCAGATCTTCGACCCGGCGGGGTTCGAGGTCTCGGTCAGGCGCCTGGTCGGTCTGCACGCGCACGTCCGTCGCACCCACGGGGTCGACCTTCCGGAGATGGACCTCGGCGGCGGTTTCGGCATCGCCTACGCCTCGACCGACCGGCCCATGCCCGCGACCGACGTCGCCGGGCGGCTCGCCGAGGCGGTCCGCACCGAGTGCGCGTCGGTGGGCGTCGAGGTGCCGCGCATCAGCGTGGAGCCCGGTCGAGCCGTCGTCGGTCCGACCACGTTCACCCTCTACGAGGTGGGCACGGTCAAGCCGGTCACCCTGGACGGTGGCGGTCGGCGCACCTACGTGAGCGTCGACGGCGGGATGAGCGACAACGTCCGCACCGCGCTGTACGACGCCGACTACTCCTGCACCCTGGCCTCTCGCGCCTCCGACGCCCCGCCCGTCCTCGCGCGGGTGGTCGGCAAGCACTGCGAGAGCGGCGACATCGTGGTGCGTGACGAGTTCCTGCCCGGTGACGTGCGCCGCGGTGACCTGCTGGCCGTGCCCGGCACCGGGGCCTACTGCCGGAGCCTGGCCAGCCAGTACAACCACGTCCCGCGGCCACCGGTGGTGTCCGTGCGCGACGGGGCGAGCCGGGTCCTGCTACGGCGCGAGACAGAGGACGACCTGCTCGCCCTCGACCTTGGCTGAGGCCGCCGGCCGTCAGTCAGGGTGGCGGCCCCTCAGGGCAGCGGGTCGAGGTCGCGCTCCCCGCCCTGGGCCCGGGTCGGTGCGTCGCTGGGCCGCCGTGCCTCGCGCCGCGTCCTGGCCAGGCTGGCCAGGGTGGTGACCCCGAGGATGATGACGATGGCCCCGAGCGACACCCAGATCGGGAGCTCCGGCGCCCACGCGATGCTCTGGCCGCCGTTGATGAACGGGACCTCGTTCTCGTGCATGGCGTGCAGCACGAGCTTCACGCCGATGAACCCCAGCAGGACCGCGAGGCCCAGCGGCAGGTAGACCAGCCGCTTGAGCAGCCCGCCGATCAGGAAGAACAGCTGGCGCAGCCCCATGAGCGCGAACAGGTTGGCCGTGAGCACGAGGTAGGGCTCGCGGGTCAGGCCGAAGATCGCGGGGATGGAGTCCAGTGCGAACAGGAGGTCGGTCGTCCCGAGCGCAAGGATGACGATGAGCATGGGCGTGACCACGCGCTTGCCCTCGACCCGGGTGAGCAGACGTGTCCCGGCGTCCCAGGACTGCGTGGCGGGGAAGCGGTGCTCGACCCAGCGCAGGAAGCGGTTCTCCTCGAACTCCTCGTCCTCCTCGCCGTCGCGCGCGAGCTTGACGGCGGTGTACACGAGGAACGCGCCGAACAGGTAGAAGACCCAGGAGAACTGGTTGATCGCCACCGCGCCGACCGCGATGAAGATGCCGCGCAGGACCAGCGCGATGACGATCCCCACCATGAGTGCGGCCTGCTGGTACCGGGCCGGTACGCCGAACTTCGCCATGATGATGAGGAACACGAACAGGTTGTCGACGCTCAGGCTGTACTCGGTCAGCCAGCCGGCGTAGAACTCCGCGGCGAACTGGAGCCCGGAGAAGTACCAGACCCCCAGCCCGAACAGCACGGCCGCGCCGATGTAGAGGCCGAGGGCGGTTCCCGTCTCGCGCCGCGAGGGCACGTGCGGTCGTCGGCCCACTATCAGCACGTCGACGAGGAGGAGGGCCGCCATCACGGCGAGGGTGAGGAACCAGAGCCAGGTGGGGACTGCCATGAGCGCGCACGAGCCTTCGGGCGAGGGAGCGGGGGAGCGGCCTCGTGTGACGGCACGCAGGAGCCATCATCCCACCGACCGCACCATGGCCGTCGACCACGTCCGGTTCGGGCGGCTGACACACTGCCCCCGTGGAACGCGTCCGGGTCGCCCTGCTGGGCTGTGGTGTCGTCGGCTCGGAGGTGGCCCGGCTGCTGCTGGCGCAGGCGGACGACCTGACCGCGCGGGTGGGGGCCCCGCTGGAGATCGTCGGCATCGCCGTACGCCGCCCGGAGCGCCCGCGGGCCGGCGTGGACCCGGCCCTGCTCACCGACGACGCCGCTGGCCTGGTCGCGCGGGCCGACGTGGTGGTCGAGGTCATCGGCGGCATCGAGCCCGCCCGCAGCCTCATGCACGAGGCGTTCGCCCGGGGGGCCGGGGTGGTGACGGCCAACAAGATGCTGCTCGCCGAGCACGGGCCCGAGCTGTTCGACGCCGCCCGCGCCGCGGACGTGGACCTGTACTACGAGGCCGCCGTCGCCGGGGCCATCCCCCTGATCCGTCCGTTGCGCGAGTCGCTGGCCGGTGACCGGGTCACCCGGTTCCTGGGGATCGTCAACGGCACGACCAACTACGTCCTGGACCAGATGGACACCACGGGCGCCGGCTTCGGCGACGCGGTGGAGCGGGCCCAGGCGCTGGGCTACGCGGAGGCCGACCCGACCGCCGACGTCGAGGGCTACGACGCCGCCAGCAAGGCTGCCATCCTGGCCAGCCTCGCGTTCCACACCCGGGTGCCGGGCGAGGCCGTCCACCGCGAGGGCATCACGGGCGTCACGGCCTCCGACGTCGCTGCGGCCGCGCGGATGGGCTGCGTGGTGAAGCTGCTCGCCATCGGTGCCCGGGTGCCTGCCGGACCCGACGGGCCCGAGGGCGTCACGGTGCGCGTGCACCCGGCGTTCGTGCCGCGCGCGCACCCGCTCGCCGGTGTGCGCGGGCCCTTCAACGCCGTCTTCGTCGAGGCCGAGGCCGCCGGGGAGCTCATGTTCTACGGTCCCGGTGCGGGTGGGACGCCGACGGCCGGTGCGGTGCTCGGCGACGTGGTGGCGGTGGCCCGGCACCGGGTGCACGGCGGCCGCGGCCCCGGTGAGTCCGCCTACGCCGACCTACCTGCGCTGCCGCTGTCCCGCGTGCTGACCCGCTACCACGTCCGGCTGGAGGTGGCGGACCGCCCCGGTGTCCTCGCCCGCGTCGCCGACGCCTTCGCCGGCCACGGCGTGTCGATCGAGCAGGTCCGTCAGCGGGCCGTCGGCGAGGGCGACGGTCGCACCGCCGAGCTCGTCGTGGTCACGCACGTGGCGCCGGACACCGCGCTGTCCGCCACCGTCGCCGACCTCGCGGACCTCGACGTCGTCCTCGACGTCACCTCCGTCATGCGCGTCGAGGGGGAGTGAGCAGCTGATGGCCGCACCGTGGCGAGGGGTCATCCCCGAGTACCGCGACCGGTTGCCCATCGTGGCCGGGCTGGCCCCCGGGGCGAAGGACGTCACGCTCGCCGAGGGCGGGACGCCGCTGGTCCGGGCCCGGGTGCTGTCGGAGACCACGGGCTGCGAGGTGTGGCTGAAGGTGGAGGGCTGCAACCCCACCGGGTCGTTCAAGGACCGGGGTATGACCACGGCGATGACGGTCGCCGTGGCGCAGGGCGCCCGGGCCGTGGTCTGCGCAAGCACCGGCAACACCTCCGCCTCCGCCGCCGCGTACGCCACCGCCGCCGGGATCACGTGCGCGGTGCTGGTGCCCGAGGGCAAGATCGCCATGGGCAAGCTCGCCCAGGCCGTCGCCCACGGCGCGACGCTGCTGCAGGTCGACGGCAACTTCGACGACTGCCTGCGGGTCGCCCGCAAGCTGTCCGAGGCGTTCCCCGTCGAGCTGGTCAACAGCGTCAACCCGGCCCGGATCGAGGGGCAGAAGACTGCTGCGTTCGAGGTTGTCGACATCCTCGGGGACGCGCCGGACGTCCACTGCCTGCCGGTCGGCAACGCCGGCAACATCACGGCCTACTGGCGCGGGTACACCGAGTACGCCGACGACGGGCCCGCCTCGCAGCGGCCCCGGATGTGGGGCTTCCAGGCCGCCGGGTCGGCGCCGATCGTGCTCGGGCACCCGGTCGACGAGCCCGACACCATCGCCACCGCCATCCGGATCGGCAACCCGGCGTCCTGGGAGCAGGCGGTGGCCGCCCGCGAGGAGTCGCGCGGCATGATCCGTTCCGTCACCGACGCGCAGATCCTCGACGCGCACCGCTGGCTGTCCGCGCGCGAGGGCGTGTTCGTGGAGCCGGCCTCCGCGGCGGGGGTCGCCGGCCTGCTCCAGGCGCACGCGGCCGGCGAGGTCGACCCCGGCCAGCGCATCGTGTGCACGGTCACCGGCCACGGGCTCAAGGACCCCCAGTGGGCGCTGCGCACGGCCGACGGGGACGAGGTCCTGCCCACGCGCGTCGAGGCGGACGTCGTCGAGGTCGCGCGCGCCCTGGGCCTGGGATGACCGGTCGGCACGAGCCGCTGCCGCCGCGAGAGGTCGAGGTCTCGGTCGCTGCCTCCTCGGCCAACCTGGGACCGGGGTTCGACGCCGTCGGCCTCGCCCTCGACCTGCGCGACGAGGTGCGGGTCCTGTGCAGCCCGGCTGCGGACCCGACCGCCCCGCGGACCACGGTGCAGGTGCAGGGGATGGGCAGCGGCGACGTGCCGACGGACGAGCGGCACCTCGTGGCGCGGTGGGTCCGCGGCGGCCTCGCCGGACTGGGTGCAGGCGCCGACCTGGTCGACCTGCACCTGGACTGCCGCAACGTGGTGCCCCACGGGCGCGGGCTGGGCTCCTCGGCCACCGCGGTGGTGGCTGGGCTGGCGGCGGCGTGGGCGCTGGTGCACGGTGACGTCGACGAGGTGGGCGGGCTGTCGCGCTGCGAGTGGCTGGTGGCGACGTCGTCGGCCGCCGAGGGGCACGGGGACAACGCCGCGGCGAGCGTGCTCGGCGGTGCGGTCCTCGCCTGGTCCGACGGCACCACGTACCGGGCCACGGCCCTCGACGTCGCCCCGGACCTGGCGGTCGTCACCTGCGTGCCCGAGGAGGTGCTGATGACCGAGGTCGCCCGCGCGCTGCTGCCGGCGACCGTGCCGCACGGCGACGCGGCGTTCACGGGCGCCCGCACCGGCCTGCTGGTGCAGGCGCTCCGGGGGCGGGCCGACCTCCTGCTGGCTGCCACCGAGGACCGGATCCACCAGCAGCAGCGGGCGGGCGCCATGCCCCGCAGCCACGCCCTCATGACCCGGCTGCGGGCCGCCGGGGTGGCTGCCTGCGTGTCCGGCGCTGGACCGTCGCTGCTGTGCCTGGGCGCCGAGCGGGACCTGGTGGCCGCCCTCGCCGGTGACGGCTGGGTCGTACGGGGCCACGCGGTCGGTGCCCCGGCCGTGTCGGCTGTGCGCGGTCCCGCCCTCGCCTGAGCGCCCCGGTGCTACCGTTCGGGGGTACGGCCGGGGCTCTCTGGGCCTCGACGACGCCGTCCAGCAGCTCTCCGGGAGCTGGTCCGGGGGTCCGTCTCCCCGGTCCCGGCCCCCGAGCACGCTGCCCCATGCCGCGCGGCCCCGTCTTCGGCCTGCGGACCCACCCGAAGGAAGGACCTTCGTGACAGACACCCACGACGTCGTGGCTGCTCCGGCACCCGGCGCCACCGCCCCGGCCGACCTCTCCGGCCTCAAGGTCGCCGAGCTCCAGGCCCTGGCCGCCCGCATCGGCATCACCGGAGCTGGCCGGATGCGCAAGGCCGAGCTGCTGGAAGCGGTGCGGGGCCGGACCGTCGGCGCTCCCCGGGTCACCGGGGTCGACGGCAGCCCGGCGGACCGGCGGGCGACCGGCGGGGCCGACGACCTCGCCTCGCACGGCACCCCGGACGCGACCTCGAACGGGTCTGGCCGTGGCCCCTCGCGCGGGGCCGGCGCAGACGACGGCACCGCAGGGGCGACGCCCGAGAGCTCTGGACCAGCGCAGCCGAGCGCCACGACCCGGCCCACGCGCACGCGCCGCCGCGTCGCCACCGCTCCGGCGGGTGCGCCGGCCACGAGCCCCGCCGACGGACACGCCGAGGCCACCCCCGGGGCAGCCTCGACCACGGTCGGACCCTCCGCCGCCGGACCTGCCACCGGCCGGACGCCCGATGCGGCCCACGACTCGTCGCCGGCCCACGACTCGTCGCCGGCCCACGACTCGTCGCCGGCTGAGGACGGCCGGCCTCGGGGTGGGCGTGACGAGCCCGACGGGCGCGACACCGAGGCGCAGGACGTCCCGGGCCGCGTCCCGAGCCGGGCCCGGCGGCGCGCGCTCCGCGAGGCTGCGGCGGCCGTGGAGGAGGCCGTCCTCAAGGCCGAGCCGATCCTCCCCGACCTGCCGCCGCGGGGGGACCGTTCGCAGCAGGACCGTTCGCAGCAGGACCGGCCGCGGCAGCAGCGCGACCGCCAGCCGGTCGACCGTCAGCAGGACCGCTCGCAGCAGGACCGTCCGCAGCAGGACCGTCCGCAGCAGGACCGTCCGCAGCAGGACCGCTCGCAGCAGGACCGCTCGCAGCAGGACCGTCAGCAGGACCACGACGGCTCGGACCGCGGTGGCGCCGACCTGCCGGACCGTCAGCAGCGTCCCGGCCAGCGCGACGACCGGTCCGCCACCGACGGCGCGGGCCGCGACGACTACGACGACGACCGGGGCAGCCGGCGTCGCCGCGGTCGCAACCGCCAGCGGGACAGGAACGGTCGCCCGCTCGGGGGCCGAGACCCGCGGGGGATGGACGAGCCCGAGGTGCGCGAGGACGACGTCCTGGTCCCCGTGGCCGGGATCATCGACATCCTCGAGTCCTACGCCTTCGTCCGGACCTCGGGCTACCTGCCCGGTCCGGCGGACGTCTACGTCTCCCTCGCCCAGGTCAAGAAGTACGGCCTGCGCAAGGGCGACGCCGTCGTCGGCCAGGTCAAGCAGGAGCGGCCGGGTGGTGACGAGCGTCGCGGGAAGTACAACGCCATCGTCCAGGTCGACGCCGTCAACGGCCACGGCGTCGACGAGGCCCGCACCCGCGACGAGTTCAGCAAGCTGACGCCGCTCTACCCGCAGAAGCGGCTGCGCCTGGAGACCGAGGCGAACGTGCTGAGCACGCGGATCATCGACCTGGTCGCCCCCATCGGCAAGGGTCAGCGCGGCCTCATCGTCTCCCCTCCGAAGGCCGGCAAGACCCTCGTGCTCCAGGCGATCGCCAACGCGATCACCACCAACAACCCGGAGTGCCACCTCATGGTCGTCCTCGTCGACGAGCGTCCCGAGGAGGTCACCGACATGCAGCGCACGGTCAAGGGCGAGGTCATCGCCTCGACCTTCGACCGACCGGCCGAGGACCACACGACCGTGGCGGAGCTGGCCATCGAGCGGGCCAAGCGGCTCGTCGAGCTCGGCCACGACGTGGTCGTGCTGCTGGACTCCATCACCCGGCTGGGGCGTGCGTACAACCTCGCCGCCCCGGCGAGCGGGCGCATCCTGTCCGGGGGGGTGGACTCCTCGGCCCTCTACCCGCCCAAGCGGTTCTTCGGGGCGGCGCGGAACATCGAGAACGGCGGGTCGCTCACGATCCTCGCCACCGCCCTCGTCGAGACGGGGTCGAAGATGGACGAGGTCATCTTCGAGGAGTTCAAGGGCACGGGGAACATGGAGCTGCGGCTGTCGCGCCAGCTGGCCGACAAGCGGATCTACCCCGCCGTCGACGTCAACCCCTCCGGCACGCGGCGCGAGGAGGTCCTGCTGGCCCCCGACGAGCTGCGGGTCATGTGGCAGCTGCGGCGGGTGCTCAGCGCCCTGGACTCCCAGCAGGCCATCGAGCTGCTGCTGGACCGGCTCAAGAAGTCGCGCACCAACACGGAGTTCCTGCTCACGGTCGGCAAGACCGCCCCCAGCGGGAACAGGGACGACGCCTGAGGCATTGACCGAGGAGCACCGCAGATGCGCCACACTGGTGGCGCCCTGGTCCCGGTTCACGTCCGCCCGGACGACCCGGCGACCGCCCAGACCGGAGGAGCAGCCATGAAGCCCGACATCCACCCCGAGTACGTGACGACCACCGTGACGTGCACGTGCGGCACCACCTTCACCACGCGAAGCACCGAGACCAAGGGTGCGATCAGCGCCGACGTCTGCAGCCAGTGCCACCCGTTCTACACGGGCAAGCAGAAGCTGCTCGACACCGGTGGCCGCGTCGCCCGGTTCCAGAAGCGGTACGGCACCAAGACCGAGGCTGCCAAGTAGGAGTCGTCACGGCGCCCGTCCGCACCCCCACCGGGGTCGCGGGCGGGCGCTGCTGTCGTCCACGGCCTCAGTCGTGGGTCCCGGGCAGCAGTCCCGCACCAGTACGTTGCAGCAGTCGGAGGAGGCGCTGAGGTGTTCGAGGCCGTGAGACCGCTGCTCGACGAGCACGCCGAGGTCGAGCAGGCCCTCGCCGACCCCTCCGTCCACGGGGACCCGGTGCTGGCCCGGCGGCTCGCCCGTCGCTACGCGGTCCTCGGCAAGGTCGTCGCCGCGCACGCCTGGTGGCAGGAGGCCGTCGACGACCTCGAGACCGCCCGCGAGCTGGCCCCGCACGACGTGGGACTGCGCGAGGAGCTGCCCGGTCTGACGGCGGCTGCCGACCGTGCCGCCGACACGCTCCGGCTCCTCCTGGTGCCCCGGGACCCGGACGACGACCGCGACGCCATCGTGGAGGTGCGCGCAGGGGAGGGCGGGACGGAGTCCGCGCTGTTCGCCGGGGAGCTGGTGCGGATGTACGAGCGCTGGGCCGAGCGGCGGGGCTGGCGGACGGAGGTCATCGACGCGACGCTCGGCGAGCTCGGCGGCGTGAAGAGCGCGACCGTGGCCGTCGCGGCGCCCGAGGGCGGGTACGGCATGCTGCGGCACGAGGCCGGCGTGCACCGCGTGCAGCGGGTCCCGGTCACCGAGTCCGCCGGCCGGGTGCACACCTCCGCGGTCGGCGTGCTGGTGCACCCGGAGGCCGAGGACGTCGACGTGGCGATCGACCCCGCCGACGTCCGGGTGGACGTGTTCCGCTCCTCCGGCCCCGGGGGGCAGAGCGTGAACACCACCGACTCGGCGGTCCGGGTCACGCACCTGCCGAGCGGCACGGTGGCCACCTGCCAGAACGAGAAGTCGCAGCTGCAGAACCGGGAGCAGGCGATGCGGATCCTCCGGGCCCGGCTGCTGGCCAGGGCCCGTGCGGAGGCCGACGCGGACGCCTCGGCCGCGCGCGCCGCGCAGGTCCGCACCGTCGACCGGTCCGAGCGGGTGCGGACCTACAACTTCGGGGAGAACCGGATCGTCGACCACCGCAGCGGCTACAAGGCCTACAACCTCGACGCCGTCCTCGACGGTGACCTGGACGCCGTCGCCGAGAGCCTGCTCCGGATGCGGACGGACGACGCGCTCGCCGAGCAGCAGGGGTGAGCGGCACGGGGACGGGCTCCCTGGTCGCGGACCTGGCCGGCGCCGTCGACGCGGCTGCAGGCCGCCGGGGTCCCCACCGCGCGCGCCGACGCCGAGCTGCTGGCCGCGCACGCCGCGGGCACCGACCGGGGCGGCCTGCAGCGGCTGGTCATCATGCGGCAGGGCTGGCCGGAGGGCGCCGCCGAGCGGTTCGCCTCGCTGGTCGCCGAGCGTGCGGACCGGGTGCCCCTGCAGCACCTCACCGGGCGCTCCTGGTTCCGTGGTCTCGAGCTGTCCGTGGGGCCGGGCGTGTTCCTGCCCCGACCGGAGACCGAGCTCCTGGCCGGGCTGGCCGTGGCCGCGCTCACGGGTGTCCCCGACCCCGTCGCGGTCGACCTGTGCACCGGCTCGGCCGCCGTCGCGCTCGCCGTCGTCGACGAGGTGCCCGGGTGCCAGGGTCGGAGCGGTCGAGCTCGACCCGTCGGCGCACGCCTGGGCCGCCCGCAACGTCGCGGCCCTGGGCCAGCAGCGGCTCGAGCTGCACCTGGGCGACGTCGCCGCGACCGCCGAGCTGCTGCCTGCCTTCGTCGGGGGCCTGCCACGTCGTCACGGCCAACCCGCCCTACATCCCCGACGACGCCGTCCCCGTCGACCCCGAGGTGGCCCAGCACGACCCGCCGACCGCCCTGTACGGCGGACCCGACGGCCTACGGGTGCTGCGGACCTGCGTCGCCGTGGCGTGGCGGCTGCTCGTGCCCGGCGGGCTGCTGGTGATGGAGCACGGGGAGCCGCAGTGCGACGGCGTGGCCGCGGTGCTGGCGGGCGCCGGCCGCTGGACCGACGTCGTCCACCATGCCGACCTCACGGGTCGCCCCCGGCTGACCAGCGCACGCCGCGCCTGAGGTCGTGGGGACGGGGCACGGCCTCCTCGAGGTGCGAGGATGCGGGCCGTGAGCCGCACCTTCGACTGCGCCGTCCCCCGCGACCGCGAGCGGGGTCTGGCCGCCGCCGCGGCCGCGGTCGGCCGGGGTGCGCTCGTCGTGCTGCCCACCGACACGGTCTACGGCGTGGGCTGCGACGCCTTCGACCCGGCGGCCGTGGACGCGCTGCTGCAGGTCAAGGGCCGCGGGCGTGACGCGCCGCCACCCGTCCTCCTCGGCGACGAGGCCACCCTCGACGGCCTGGCGACCGGTGTGCCCGCCTACGCCCGCCAGCTGGTGGAGGCGTTCTGGCCCGGCGGGCTGACCGTGGTCGTGACCGCCCAGCCGACCCTCGCCTGGGACCTGGGGGACACCGGCGGCACGGTCGCGCTGCGGATGCCGCTGCACCCCGTCGCGCTGGAGCTGCTCGAGCGGACCGGCCCGCTCGCGATCTCCAGCGCCAACACCACGGGGGAACCGGCGGCGCCGTCGGTGGCGGAGGCCCGCGACATGCTCGGGGATGCCGTGGCGGTCTACCTCGACGGAGGTGCCTGCCTGGACGACCTGGCCTCGACGGTCGTCGACTGCACGGGGGCAGGCCCTGTCCTGCTGCGAGCCGGGGCGATCGCCGAGGAGCTGCTCCGGGAGGTCGTCCCGCACGGCTGGGACGGCGAGGAGGCCCTCGAGGAGGCGTTCGCCCACCCCGAGCCGGAACCCGAGCCGGAACGCCGAGCCGGGACCCGACCCCGAGCCCGACCGTGAGCCCGGCGCGGGCGGCCCCGGCTCGTGAGGGCCTACCTGCTGGTGATGGCGGTCGCCGCCGTCGTCACCTTCCTCGCCACCTCGCCCGTGCGTGGCCTGGCGGTGAAGGTCCGGGCGCTCAGCCCCGTCCGTGACCGTGACGTGCACTCCACGCCGGTCCCGCGCCTGGGGGGCGTCGCGATGCTGGCGGGGTTCGCGGCCGCGCTCGGCACGGCGGCCCAGGTGCCGTTCCTCGTCCGGACCTTCGGGGAGGGGCTGAGCGGTCCGGTGGGGATCCTGCTGGCGGCCGTGGTCATCACGGTCGTCGGTGTGGTCGACGACCTCGTGGGTCTGGACGCCCTCACCAAGCTCGTCGGCCAGGCGCTGGCGGGCGTGGTCATGGCGACCTTCGGCGTGCAGCTCCTCGTCGTCCCGCTGGGTCCGGGGGACATCCTGCTGCTGTCGGGCCCGGTGTCCACCGTCCTGACGGTCATCGTCGTGGTGGTCACGGTGAACGCGGTCAACTTCGTCGACGGCCTCGACGGGCTCGCCGCGGGCATCGTCGCCATCGCCGGCACCGCCTTCTTCGTCTACTCCTACCTGCTGTCGGCGGAGGCCAGCCCGGACGACCTGTCCAGCACGGCGTCGCTGGTCACCGCCGCCACGGTCGGGGCGTGCCTGGGCTTCCTGCCCCACAACCTGCACCCGGCGAGGATCTTCATGGGTGACACGGGGTCCCTGCTGCTGGGCCTGCTGCTCGCCGCCTCGACGATCAGCCTGACCGGCAGCATCGACCCTGCCGTGCTGGCGTTCGGCGGGCTCGCCCCGGCGTTCATGCCGCTCCTGCTGCCGGTCGCCGCCCTCATCGTCCCTGTCGCCGACGTCGGGCTCGCGGTGCTCCGCAGGACCGCCGCCGGGCGCAGCCCGTTCGCCCCGGACAAGCAGCACCTGCACCACCGCATGCTGGAGATCGGCCACGGCCACCGGGCGGCGGTGGCCCTGCTGCACGCGTGGGTCGCCGCGCTGGCGTTCGGGGTGGTCGCCACGGCGTTCTGGCCCTGGCGGGACGTGCTCGTGGTCGCCACGGCCGTCCTCGTGGTGGTGGCCGGCCTCACGGTCGTGCCGCTCGTGGTCCGCAGGGTCCGGCGCCCGTCCGTCACCACCCCGGAGGAGACCCGATGACCGATCCCACGCCCGACGTCCCCGACGCGGCGGGGCCCTCGCACGGCGCGCCCGAGGGGGGCGAGGCCGGACGCGCGCTGCGTGCCGCGCTGCGCCGGGCCGTCCGCACCGCCACGGTCGTCTGCCTGGCCGCCGCCGCCGTCACCGCGGTCGTCGCGTACCTGCTCGTCGGGGCCGCCGGCGTCTGGGGTGCCCTGCTCGGGTTCGCGCTCGCGCTCGTCTTCCTCGCCACCACGGCAGCCGTCGGGGCCAGGACCGCCGGGGGCGACCCCGTGGTGGTCGCCGGGTGGGTCCTCGGGTCGTGGCTGGTCAAGGTCGTGGTGGTCGGGGTGGTGCTGTTCACCCTGCGGGACGCGACGTTCTACGACCCCGTCGCCCTGTTCGTGGGCATCGTCATCGGCATGGTCTGCACCCTCGGCGCGGAGTTCCGCGCCCTCACCGCAGCGCGCATCCCGTACGTCGACACCTCGGGTCGCGGAGGCTGACCGTTGTTCGGCCCTGGCCGAGGGTGTTGGTAGGGTTCCCAGCGTCCGCGGGCGGATGATCACCGTGCTGTGATCCCCGTCCTCGGCCCCTTGCCCAGAAGCCGGTCCCCATGCCGGCCAGACCCCGGGAGTCGACGCTGACGACGCTGACCGCGTTCGCCGCGCTACCGATGTCCGCCGAGGACTCCGAGGGCGGGTTCCACCCCCCTGGCATCTACGAGTTCTTCCCCGCCGGCTTCCTCTTCGAGGGCACACCCTTCGAGATGAACCGCATCATGATGGTCCGGCTGATCGCCATGGCTGTCCTGCTGCTGGTGTTCGCGCTCTACGTGAACCGCGCGAGGCTCCTGCCCAGCCGGTTCGGCAGCACCGTGGAGCTCCTGCTCGACCTGGTGCGCACCCAGATCGCGGAGCAGATCCTCGGGGCGAAGGACGGCCGCCGGTTCCTGCCGCTGCTGGCCACGTTCTTCTTCATGATCTTCGCCCTCAACATCACGGGTGTGATCCCGTTCCTCAACATCGGTGGCACGAGCGTGATCGGCGTCCCGATGCTGCTGGCCCTCATCGCCTACGTGACGTTCATCGTCGTCGGCATCCGGGCGCAGGGGGTCGGCGGGTATTTCAAGAGCAACCTCTTCCCCCCAGGTGTCCCGAAACCGCTGTACGTCCTGGTGACGCCCATCGAGTTCGCCTCGACGTTCCTGATCCGCCCGTTCTCGCTGACCATCCGTCTGCTGGCCAACCTCATCGCAGGTCACCTGCTGCTCGTCCTCTGCTTCTCGGCCACGGACTTCTTCCTCGGTGAGCTCCTCAGCGGCAACGCGGTCGGCGTCTTCTTCGTGCTGACCCTCGTCGGCGGGTTCGCCTTCACGCTGTTCGAGATCCTCGTCGCCGTCCTCCAGGCGTACATCTTCACCCTGCTCACCGCGGTCTACATCAGCGGCGCGCTCCACCCGGAGCACTGAGCCCCCACCAGCCCGGCCCCACCCCTGCACCACCACCCGAAAGGAACCCTCGTGGACACCACCGTTCTCGCCGCCCTCACCGGCAACATCGCCACCGTCGGCTACGGCCTCGCGGCGATCGGCCCCGGCATCGGCATCGGCGTGCTCGTCGGCAAGACCGTCGAGGGCCAGGCCCGCCAGCCCGAGATGGCAGGACGCCTGCAGACCACGATGTTCCTCGGCATCGCCTTCACCGAGGCGCTCGCCCTCATCGGCTTCGCGGCCGGCTTCGTCTTCACGTCCTGATGTCCAGGGTGCGCAGCCTGGTCGTCGCCTCCGGCGAGGAGGGCGGCAACGTCCTTCTCCCGGCGGACTACGACCTCCTCTACTCGTCGGTCGTCTTCGTCGTCCTGCTCATCCTCTTCTGGCGCTTCGTGCTCCCCAGGTACCTGTCGGTGCTGGACGAGCGGGCGGACAAGATCCAGGGCGGTCTGGAGCGGGCCGAGCGGGCGCAGGCCGAGGCCGACGCCCGGCTCAAGGAGTACGGCGACCAGCTTGCCGAGGCGCGCGAAGAGGCGGGCCGCATCCGCGAGCAGGCCCGCGGCGAGGGCGCGGCGATCATCGCCGAGATGCGTGAGCGGGCCCAGTCCGAGGCTGCACGGGTCACCGAGCAGGCCCACCGGCAGCTCGAGGCCGAGCGGCAGCAGGCCATCACGCAGCTGCACCGGGAGGTCGGTCGGCTTGCCGTCGACCTCGCCGGTCGCGTGGTCGGGGAGTCCTTGGACGACGACGACCGCCAGCGTCGGGTCGTCGACCGCTTCCTGGTCGACCTCGAGCGCGGCGACGAGGAGCGGGCGGCGGTGGCCGCGAGGGCGCAGACCGACCGCGAGGCGGCCGAGCGCGACGCTGCCTACCAGGCTGCGGGTCGCGCCGGCTCCAGCGCTACGGACGGTGGCACCGCCTGATGCGCGGAGTCAGCCGTACCTCGCACGCCGAGGCCGCCGAGCGGCTGGAGGCCCTGCTCGACCGCACCCCGGATGCCGGGTCGCGGGAGCGGTTGGGGACCGAGCTCTTCGCGGTCGTCGACCTCCTCGACTCCTCCGTCCCGCTGCGTCGTGCGCTGACCGACCCCTCCCGGGACGGCGAGGCCAAGGCGACGCTTCTGGTGCGCCTGCTCCAGGGCAGGGTCTCCTCGGACGCCGCCGACCTGCTCTCGGGCGCGGCGCGGTCCCGGTGGAGCGCCGCGCACGACCTCGCGGACTCCATCGAGATCCTCGCCGTGGACACCGTGCTCGCAGCAGCCGAGGCCTCGGGCCGGCTGGACCGGGTCGAGGTGGAGGTGTACCGGGCCGGACAGCTCCTCACCGCCGACCAGGGCGTCCGGTCGGCGCTGCTCGAGCGTCGAGCCAGCACGAGGGCCAAGTCCGACCTCGTCGGCCGGCTCGTCTCCCAGGCAGCACCCGAGACGTCCACCCTGGTCCGCCGCATGGCGGCGAACCCGCGTGGCCGCCGCCCCGAGGCAGCCTTCGAGTTCGTCACGCAGGCAGCCGCCCGCCGGCGTCAGCGCCTGGTGGCCCACGTCGTCGTCGCGGCGTGGCCGACCGAGGAGCAGCAGGAGCGGCTCGGAGCCGCGCTCACCCAGAGGTACGGCCGCCAGGTCCGCCTGGCGATCGACGTCGACCCTGAGGTCCTCGGCGGCATGCGCGTGCAGATCGGGGACGACGTCATCGACGGCACGGTCTCGCGCCGCCTGGACGAGGCCGCCGACCAGCTCGGCCGCTGACACCAGCACCCGAACCACGCCCACCACCGCAGCACCCGCAGCACCGCAGCACCCACAGCACCCACAGCACCGCAGGCGCAGGACCCGGCACCGGCGCTGCAGCAGCCCGGCACCAGACACCAGACACGAGGAGCACCGAGATGTCCGAGCTCACCATCCGTCCGGAGGAGATCCGCGACGCGCTCGACGAGTTCGTCCGGTCCTACGAGCCCACCGGCGCCTCGACCGAGGAGGTCGGACGCGTCACCGACGCCAGCGACGGCATCGCCCACGTGGAGGGCCTGCCCGGCGTCATGGCGAACGAGCTGGTCCGCTTCGGCGACGAGGCCGGCACGCTCGGCCTGGCGCTCAACCTCGACGTCCGCGAGATCGGTGTCGTCGTCCTGGGTCAGTTCACCGGGATCGAGGAAGGCCTGGAGGTCCGCCGCACGGGCGAGGTGCTGTCGGTCCCGGTGGGCGACAACTACCTCGGCCGCGTCGTCGACCCGCTCGGCAACCCGATCGACGGCCTCGGCGAGATCGTCCCCGAGGCCCGGCGCGCCCTGGAGCTGCAGGCCGCGGGCGTCATGGACCGCCAGGAGGTCCGTGAGCCGCTGCAGACCGGGATCAAGGCGATCGACGCCATGACCCCGATCGGTCGTGGCCAGCGCCAGCTCATCATCGGCGACCGCCAGACCGGCAAGACCGCGGTGGCGATCGACACGATCATCAACCAGAAGGCCAACTGGGAGTCCGGCGACGAGAAGAAGCAGGTCCGCTGCATCTACGTCGCGATCGGACAGAAGGGGTCGACGATCTCCGGGGTCCGCGGTGCCCTGCAGGACGCCGGCGCGCTGGAGTACACCACCATCGTCGCGGCCCCGGCCTCGGACCCCGCCGGCTTCAAGTACCTCGCCCCGTACACCGGCTCGGCCATCGGCCAGCACTGGATGTACGCCGGCAAGCACGTCCTCATCGTGTTCGACGACCTGTCCAAGCAGGCCGAGGCGTACCGCTCGGTGTCGCTGCTGCTGCGCCGCCCGCCGGGCCGCGAGGCGTACCCCGGCGACGTCTTCTACCTGCACTCTCGCCTGCTCGAGCGCTGCGCCAAGCTCTCGGACGAGATGGGCGCCGGCTCCATGACCGGCCTGCCGATGATCGAGACCAAGGCCAACGACGTGTCGGCGTTCATCCCGACCAACGTCATCTCGATCACCGACGGGCAGTGCTTCTTCGAGTCGGACCTCTTCAACGCCAACATCCGTCCGGCGATCAACGTCGGCGTGTCGGTCTCGCGGGTCGGCGGCGCGGCGCAGGTCAAGGCGATGCGCTCCGTCGCCGGCTCGCTGCGTACCTACCTGGCGCAGTACCGCGCGCTCGAGGCGTTCGCCATGTTCGCCTCCGACCTCGACGCCGCCAGCCGCGCGCAGCTGGCCCGCGGTGAGCGCCTCGTCGAGCTGCTCAAGCAGCCGCAGTACACGCCCTACCCGATCGAGGAGCAGGTCGTCTCGATCTGGGCCGGGACCACCGGCCAGCTCGACGACGTCCCGGCCGAGGACGTGCTGCGCTTCGAGCAGGAGTTCATCGACCACCTGCGCCGCCACGACCTCGTGCTCCCGGTGATCCGCGAGACCGGAAAGCTCGAGGACGACTCGGTCGCCGAGCTCGAACGTGCCATCGCCGAGGTCAAGCAGGGCTTCCGCAGCGGAGGCGACCACGCCCTCGGTGCACCCGGGCACGACGAGGAGGTCGGCGCCCTCGACGAGGACGACGTCAACCAGGAGCAGATCGTCCGCAAGAAGCGCTGACGCACCCTCGGACGACAGGCACTCCGGCAGCCTCGCAAGCCACGGAAGGACGGCGACACCCTCATGGCAGCTTCGCTGCGGGTCTACCGACAGCGCATCCGCTCGGTGACCTCCACCAAGAAGATCACCCGGGCGATGGAGCTCATCGCGGCCTCGCGCATCGTCAAGGCCCAGCAGCGCAGCAAGGAGGCCGCCCCGTACGCCCGTGCCATCACGCGGGCGGTCTCGGCGCTGTCGAGCTTCTCCGACGTCGACCACCCCCTGACCACGGAGCGCCCGGAGATCCGCCGGGCGGCCATGCTGCTCGTCACCGCCGACCGGGGCCTGGCGGGCTCGTACTCCTCAGCCGTCATCCGTGAGGGGGACCGCCTGGCCGAGCGCCTGCGCGAGGCCGGCAAGGAGGTCGTGCCCTACGTGATGGGTCGCAAGGGGGTCGCCTTCTACTCCTTCCGCAGCCGCCACATCGAGCAGCAGTGGACCGGCGACTCCGACGCGCCGCAGTTCGAGGTGGCGCGCGAGGTCGGCCAGACCCTGGTCGACGCCTTCCTCCGCGGCGGTGACGACGGCGGGGTCGATGAGATCAACATCGTCTTCACCCGCTTCGTCAACATGGTCAAGCAGGAGCCGACCGTCATCCGCCTGCTCCCGGTCGAGGTCGTGGACGAGGTCGCCGCCGTGCAGGAGGAGACCACCTCCGACCTGCAGCCGCTGTACGCCTTCGAGCCGGACCCGGCCACGGTGCTGGACGCCCTGCTTCCGCAGTACATCCAGAGCCGGATCTACTCGGCCATGCTGTCCGCCGCCGCCAGCGAGCTCGCGGCCCGCCAGCAGGCCATGAAGTCCGCGACCGACAACGCCTCGGACCTGATCCGCAAGCTCGAGCAGCAGGCCAACGCCGCCCGCCAGGCCGCCATCACCCAGGAGATCAGCGAGATCGTCGGTGGCGCCGACGCCCTCGCCTCCTCGGGGGCCGAATCATGACCTCCGCACCGACGACCCAGAACGACGACGCAGCACGACGGAAGGACCTCCCATGACCGCCACCGCCACAGGTCAGAGCGCCCAGGGCGAGACCGGGGCCGCCGGCACCGGCCGCGTCTCCCGCGTGATCGGCCCGGTCGTCGACATCGAGTTCCCCGTCGACGCCATGCCCGACATCTACGCCGCGCTCAAGACCGACGTCGTCATCGGCGAGGACACGCGCACCCTGACCCTCGAGGTCGCCCAGCACATCGGGGACAACCTGGTCCGGGCGATCTCCATGCAGCCGACCGACGGCATGGTCCGCGGGGCCACGGTCGTGGACACGGGTGCCCCGATCAGCGTGCCCGTCGGCGACCAGACCAAGGGCAAGGTCTTCAACACCATCGGTGACGTGCTCAACCTCAAGGAGGGGGAGACGTTCGAGGTCAAGGAGCGCTGGCCGATCCACCGCACGGCGCCCGCGTTCGACCAGCTGGAGTCCAAGACCCAGATGTTCGAGACCGGTATCAAGGTCATCGACCTGCTGACCCCGTACGTCCAGGGCGGCAAGATCGGCCTGTTCGGCGGCGCCGGCGTCGGCAAGACCGTCCTCATCCAGGAGATGATCTACCGCGTCGCCGAGAACTTCGGCGGTGTGTCGGTGTTCGCCGGGGTCGGGGAGCGCACCCGTGAGGGCAACGACCTGATCGGGGAGATGACCGAGTCCGGCGTCATCGACAAGACCGCCCTCGTCTTCGGGCAGATGGACGAGCCGCCGGGCACGCGGCTGCGCGTGGCGCTGTCCGCCCTGACCATGGCGGAGTACTTCCGCGACGTCCAGGGCCAGGACGTGCTGCTGTTCATCGACAACATCTTCCGGTTCACCCAGGCCGGCTCGGAGGTGTCGACCCTGCTGGGCCGCATGCCGAGCGCCGTGGGGTACCAGCCGAACCTCGCGGACGAGATGGGTCAGCTGCAGGAGCGGATCACCTCCACGCGCGGTCACTCCATCACCTCGCTGCAGGCCGTCTACGTGCCCGCCGACGACTACACCGACCCGGCGCCGGCCACGACGTTCGCCCACCTCGACGCGACGACGGCCCTGAGCCGAGACATCGCCTCCCGCGGCCTGTACCCGGCCGTGGACCCGCTGACGTCCACCTCGCGGATCCTCGACCCGCGGTTCATCTCCGAGGAGCACTACCGCACCGCCACCCGCGTCAAGCAGATCCTCCAGCGCAACAAGGAGCTGCAGGACATCATCGCGATCCTCGGTGTCGACGAGCTGTCCGAGGAGGACAAGCTGGTCGTCAACCGCGCCCGCCGCATCGAGCAGTTCCTCTCGCAGAACACCTACATGGCCGAGAAGTTCACCTCGGTCCCCGGCTCCACGCTCCCGCTGGCCGACACGATCGAGGGCTTCTCCAAGATCGCCGACGGCGAGCTCGACCACGTGGCCGAGCAGGCGTTCTACAACGTCGGTGGCCTCGACGACGTCATGAAGCAGTGGGACCGGATCCAGAAGGAGACCGGTTCCTGATGGCAGGCGCGTCAGCACTGCAGGTGCAGCTGGTCGCCGCCGACCGTGAGGTCTGGTCCGGCGAGGCCAGCATGGTCTCCGCGGTCACCCCCGAGGGCTCCCTCGGGGTGCTGCCCGGCCACGAGCCATTCCTGTCGCTGCTGGCGGACGGCCCGGTCTCGGTCACCGGCAGCGGAGGGGAGTCGGTGGTCGCCGAGGTCTCGTCGGGCTTCATGTCCGTCGACCACGACCTGGTGACCATCGTCGCGCAGCAGGTCTCGGTGCAGTCCGGGTCGGCCAAGGCCTGACGGGGGAAGCCGACGGACACCGCGCTGCTGGGACTGCCCCTGGGCCCGGGTGCGGCTGGGCTCCTCGGAGACGAGGTGCCCGGTGCTGCACGTCTCCGTCGGGCTGGCGCTGCTGCTCGGTGCGTTCGTGGCCCTCGTCACGACGGTGGTCTCGGTCCTGGTGCAGTGGCGGCGCTTCCTCACAGGCCTGGGGGCGTTCCCCTGCGTCGTCCGGCTACCCGGTGCCACCGGCCGGGCAGCGCGCTGGCGTCGAGGTGCCGCACGTTTCGACCCGGCCACGCTGCGGTGGTTCCCGGCGTACACCCTCCTGGCCTCCCGCTCCCTCGTCCTGCAGCGCAGCGAGCTGGAGCTGACCGGACGGCGCCCGGCCGCCGACGCGGACGGCGTGCCGCCCGGGCTGACGGTCCTCATCGGCTCGGTCCGAGGACGCGCGGTCGAGCTGGCCGTCCCACCGTCGTCGGCGTCCGCGCTGGTCCTGTGGGCCGAGTCCGGACCTCCCGGCCGAGGCGTCAACGTCGCCTGAGCGCGCCCTCGTCGCCTGAGCGCGCCCTCGGGAGCCGCGCTCTCAGGAGGGCGTGAACGACCCTGTCGTGGGTGTGCCGGACCCGGCCTCCGCCGTGGAGCCGGCGTCGGGACGGGCCTGCCGCCCCCCGCCCGGGGCCCACATGACGTCGCCGACCGTGCGGTTGGCGTACCGGGCGAGCACGAACAGCAGGTCCGACAGCCGGTTGAGGTACTGCGCCGCGAGCGTGCTGGCCCCGCCCGGGCCGTCTTCGGCCGGCACGGCCTCGCTGCCGTAGCGTTCGAGCGCCTCCCACGTGGACCGCTCGGCACGGCGCACCACCGTGCGTGCCGTGTGGAGCCGCGCCGCGGCCAGCGTCCCGCCGGGCAGCACGAACGACCGCAGCTTGGGCAGCTCGGCGTTGTAGGTGTCGATGGCCGCCTCGAGGTCGTCGACGTAGGCCTCGGTCACCCGCAGCGGCGGGTACTCGTAGCTGGGCCGCAGCGGGGTGCACAGGTCGGCGCCCACGTCGAACAGGTCGTTCTGCACCCGGAGCAGCAGCGCGACGACGTCGTCGTCGAGCTCGGCGCGGGAGGCTCCGGCCAGTGCCTCGCCGATCGCGCAGTTGGCCTCGTCCGTGTCGGCGTAGGCGACGAGCCGAGGGTCCGTCTTGTGCGTGCGCGACATGTCGCCCAGGTCGGTCGTGCCGGCGTCACCGGTCTTGGTGTAGATGCGGGAGAGGATGACCACGGGAGCAGCCTAGGTGCCAGTGACGACGGTGGCCCGCACGGCGCCGGCAGCACCACCGGGCGGCGGCAGCACCCCTCGGGCGGCGGCAGCACCACCGGGCGGCGGCAGCACCGGTGGGGGCGCACACTGGGGGCGTGCCCCTCTGGCAGAACTACAGCTACGCCTTCGGCCCGCTCGTGGCGCTGGGGCTCGTCCTGGTGCTGGTGCTGCTGCTGCGCTGGACGTTCTCCCGGGGTGGGTCGCTCGTCTCGCGCCGTCCGTCGGCGGGTGCGGAGGACGAGTACGGCCTGCTCGCACCCGTCGCCAAGCCGGCGACCTTCGTGGAGGCGGAGATGCTCCGGCAGCGGCTGCTCGCGGCGGGCATCCGCGCCACGCTGGCCCCCACCACGGACGGGCCTCGCGTGATGGTCTTCCCGGCTGACGTGGCCCGGGCCGGCGAGGTGCTCCGTACCGCTCCTTGAGCCGCCGACGTACGGTGGTGGGCTGTCCGCCCCGCGGCCTGGTCCGTCGGGGAGCGGGTTCGTCAGGGACCTGCCACTGCAACCGAGGGAGCCGTCATGGCCTGGGTGCTCGTCGTCGTCGCCGGTCTGTTCGAGACCGTGTTCGCCATCTCGCTCAAGCTGTCGGACGGGTTCCGCAACGTCGGGTGGACCGTCTCCTTCGTGGCCGCGGCGGTGGTCAGCTTCAGCCTGCTCAACGCGGGGCTGCGCACCCTGCCCGTGGGCAGCGCCTACGCCGTCTGGGTCGGCATCGGCGCCGTGGGGACGGCGGTGGTGGGCATGGTCTGGTTCGCCGAGCCCGCCACCCTGGCGCGGCTGGTCAGCATCGTCCTCGTGGTCGCCGGGGTCGTCGGCCTGCAGCTGACCAGCCGGTGACGCGCTGAGCGGTGACGGGCGCGGCCCGGGACGTCCGCGGCCCGCGACGCGACCCCGTCGCCGGGTGGCGTCAGAACAGCCGGGCGGTCGGGTCGTCGCGGCCCGACAGCCCGACGTAGTCGACGACCAGGCACTCGATCCCGCGGTCGACCGCCAGCACCCGGGCCTGCGGCTTGATCTCCTGCGCCGCGAAGACGCCGCGCACCGGGGCCAGGAGGGGGTCGCGGTTCATGAGCTCCAGGTACCGCGTGAGCTGCTCGACACCGTCGATCTCCCCCCGCCGTTTCACCTCCACCGCGACGTGGCCTCCGGCGGCGTCACGCAGGAGCAGGTCGACCGGCCCGATGGGGGTCATGTGCTCGCGGCGGACCAGCCGCCACCCCTCCCCGAAGGTGTCGGTGTGCGCGGCCAGCAGCACCTGCAGGTGCGCCTCGACGCCGTCCTTGACCAGGCCTGGGTCGACCCCCAGCTCGACGCTGTGGTCGTGGAGGACCTCGTGGATGACCACGCGCAGCTCGTCCTCGCCCTTCCTGGCGCGGACCCGCCACACCTCGACGGTGCCCTCGGGGTCGGTCTCGGCCGGTGCCTCGACCCTGGTGGAGCACGGCGGCGACATCCAGTTGAGGGGCTTGTACGACCCACCGTCGGAGTGCACCAGGACCGAGCCGTCGGCCTTGAGCACGAGCAGCCTCGGCGCCGGGGGCAGATACGCGTCCAGACGCCCTGAGTAGGTCACCTCGCACCGGGCGATCACCATCCGCACGCCAGGCAGCGTACGGCGGGAGACACTGGTGGCATGACGTCCCGGTCCCGGCCCCCCCGCGGCCTGAGCAAGTGGCAGCGCGCCGGGGCTCAGGACCGGCCCCTGCGCCCGGGCACCCCGGACACCACGGAGCACCACCCCGACGGCGTCTGGGTGGTCCGACGCATCAGCGGCGCCACCAGCACCAAGGACTACACCTGCCCCGGCTGCAGCACCCGGATCGGGCCGGCCACCCCGCACGTCGTCGCCTGGCCGGCGGAGCGGCCGCTGCTCGGCGGCGAGGCGGCCGACGCCCGCCGGCACTGGCACAGCACCTGCTGGGAACGACGGAGACGCACGGGCCGCTGAGCGCCACGGGCAACGGGACCGTCCGGGCCGCTGAGCGCCGCGAGCACGGCCGAACCGCCCCCGCAGCGAGCGTCGGCGCGGTCGCGCCCGCCGCGGGCAGGGCTACCGTGGCGACCGTGGTGCCGCCGTCCCTCAGCCAGCAGGTCGTCCCCTCGCACGGACCGGTGGAGCTCGGGCCCGCGGTGCGGCTGCCCGCGCTCCGCGAGGACGTGGAGCTGGTGACGCCCGACGGCCTGCGGCTGGTGGGGGAGCTCGCGGTTCCGGTCGACCGCGACCCGGTGGCGACGCTGGTCTGCCTGCACCCGCTGCCGACGCACGGCGGCTACATGGACTCCCACGTGCTCCTCAAGGCCTCGCAACGGCTGCCCGCCCTGGCCGGCGTGGCCGTCCTCCGGTTCAACCTACGGGGCGTCACGAGCCCTCGGGGCACCTCGGAGGGAACGTTCGACGCCGGGGACGCCGAGCGCCACGACGTCACCGCAGCCCTGGCGTTCGTCGAGGACCACGGCCTGCCGGCGGTCACCGTCCTGGGCTGGTCGTTCGGGACGGACCTCAGCCTGCGCCACGCCCGGGACCCGCTGGTGCAGCAGCTGGTGCTGCTGTCGCCGCCGCTGCGCTACTCCACCGAGGCGGACCTCCGCTGGTGGGCGCAGGACGGGCGGCCCATCACCGCCCTGGTCCCGGAGCACGACGACTACCTGCGCCCGTCGCAGGCGCGTCAGCGCTTCGCGGTGGTGCCGCAGGCGGGGGTGGTCCCCCTCGTGGACGCCAGGCACCTGGTCGTGGGGGAGAGCCACGTGCGGGTGGTCCTCGACCACGTGGTGGCCGCGGTGGCTCCCGCCGCGCACCCCCTGCCGACCACGTGGGACGGGCCCTACGAGCGGGTCACCACCCGGTTCCGCTGACCCCGCCGCCCACCCCGGACCGGTGGTCGCTCACACCCGGTCCTGCCGCGGGTAGACCACCCGCTGCAGCACGAGCAGCACGGTGGCTGCGATGGGGATCGCCACCAGGGCACCGATGAGCCCCAGCAGCGACCCGCCCAGCAGGGCGGCGACGACCGCGAGCGTGCTGGGCACGGCCACGGTCCGGGCCATGATCCGCGGCAGGATGAGGTAGTTCTCCACCTGCTGGTAGACCAGGAACCAGATCGCCAGCACGACGCCGTCGCCGAGGTCGCCGAGCGCCGCGACCGTGCAGGCCAGGAAGGCCCCCAGCGTCGCGCCCACCAGCGGCACCAGGCCGAGGACACCCACCGCGAACGCGAGCGCCACGGAGTACCGGACGTCCAGGACCGTCATCACCAGGAACGACAGGAGGCCGTTCAGCGACGCGACACCGAGCTGGCCGAGCACGTAGCCACCGACACGGCGCTGCGCCTCGTCACCGATCTCGCGCCAGCGCTCGCGGCGGCTGCTGGGCACCAGCCGGTAGGCGCCGGAGGTGATGCTCCTGAGGGAGGCCAGGAAGTACAGCGTGAGGATGAGGACCAGGAGCACGCTGAAGAGGCCGGTCACCACCGCCCGGCCTGCGCCCAGCACCCCGCCGAAGAGCGCGTCGATGGTCGAGCTGGACGACAGCCGGTTCTCCAGCTCACGGTTGATGCGCTCGAAGATCCCGAACCGGGCGTTGAGCGTCTGCGAGACGTCGGTCTGCTCGAGCCTGCGGATGTAGATCGGGGTGACGCGCAGGAGCTGGCTGGACTCCGACAGGACCAGCGGGGCGACCGCCGCGATGAAGCCGCCGACCACCGCGACGAGCAGGCTGAACGTCACCGCGACGGCGACCCCGCGTGGGACACCGCGCCGCTGCAGGAAGGTGACGAACCCGTCGAGGCTGAGGGCGAGGAACAGCGCAGCGAAGACCAGGGTGACGATCTGCCCGGCCTGCACGACCGCCTGCACCAGCCCCACCGCCAGCAGCACGCCGAGCGCCCCGGAGAAGCCGATCGCGAAGGGGGAGAAGTGCCGCGAGCCGGACTGCACGGTGACGACCGGGGTGCGCAGCGGTCGCGACGACGGGGGCTGCGGGTCCGGGGGGGCGTCCTCGCCGGTCGGCGCTGCGGACCCTGACGGCAGCGGGCCGTCGGGGGGGCGGGCTGTGCCGGCCGCCGGACCCGGTGCCGGACCCGGACCCGGTGCCGGACCCGGACCCGGACCCGGTGCCGGTCCGGGTACGGCACTCGGCGGCTGCTCGTGGCGAGGACCCGCCGGCAGGTGAGGTCACGTCAGCGACGGTCGGCGGTCCCCGCGACGACCTTGTCCGCGGTGGCGGAGTCGAGGTCGATCGTCGGGACCGGGTCGTGGGCCTCCTCGAGCACACCGTCCACGACGTCGCTGTCCGCCTCGTCACCGTCGACCACGTCACCGTCCACGACGTCCGACGTCGAGCCGTCGGTGGTGCGGTCCTCGGGGTCGGACTCCTCGCGCGCCGTCTCGGCCGATCCGTCCGAGGCGCGGGCGGGCCCGCCCGCGAGGGCCTGCGGCGCTGGGGGCTCACCGACCTCGGCCGGTGCGGACCCGTTCAGCAGGCTCCGCAGCTGGTTGAGGTGCGTGGTGATGCTGTCCCGCTTGCGCGTGAGGTCGTCGACCTCGCGCTGTGCGCTGCCGCGATGGCGGTCGGACTCGGCCCGCGCCTCGGTGAGAACCCGTTCGGCGTGCAGGCGGGCCTGCGCGACCGCCTCGTCGGCGTGGCGCCGCGCGTTCTCGACGATGGCCTTGGCCTGCTCGTCGGCCTGACGCAGGGTGAGCTCGGCGGCCTCGGCCGCCTCGGCGGCCCTGGCCTCGGCGGCTGCGGCGCGGCCCTCGGCCTCGCCGAGGAGGGTCTGCGCCTGCACCAGGGCGGCCTCGTGGCGCGCGGCGACGTCGCGCTCGGCGTCCTCGCGCGCCTGCGCGACCTCCACCTCCAGGTCCGCCCGCTGCTGGTCGGTGTCTGCCGTGACCTGAGCCAGCAGGCGCTCCGCCTCGCCCCTCATGAGGTCGGCGTCGTGGCGGGCGGACCCCACGATCTCCGCCGCCTCGGTGCGGGCCGAGTCGAGCGTCTCCTGGGCCTCTCGGGAGGCCGTGGCGCGGCTCTCGGCCACGGCGTCCGCCGCGGCGGCACGCAGCTCCGTGATCTCCAGGCGCGCCTGCTCCCGCATCTCCTCCGCGTGCTCGCTGGCCCGGGAGACGACGTCGGAGGACTGCTCCTCCGCGAGCCGCAGCAGCTGCTCGATGCGTGACCCCAGGCCGGAGTAGGACGGCCGCGCGCCCTCGTCGAGCTCACGGTGGGCCTCGGACAGCTCGCCGGCCAGCGTCATCGAGCGGGTGTCGAGGTCCTGCACCCGGGCCCGGGCCTCTCGCAGCGAACGCTCCAGCTGCCCCAGCCGGGCCTCCACCTGGCCGCGGTCGTACCCGCGCAGGACGACGGCGAAGTGGCTCTGCGGGGTGTCGCTCACGGGCGTGGCTCCTCGTGGTGGGCCGTGCGGGCGGTCGGGTCGAGAGTAGACGTCCGCGGGGTCGGCGCGGGACCGTCTCCGGCCTGGACCAGCTCGACCAGGACGCCCCCGCAGTCCTTCGGGTGCGCGAAGTTCACGAGGCTGCCCGCCGTCCCGCGCCGGGGCTCGGGGTACAGCACGCGCACACCCCGGCTCGACAGGTGCGCCGCAGCCGCGACCACGTCCTCGACCCGGTACGCGAGCTGCTGCAGGCCGGGACCGGATCGGTCCAGGAACCGGGCGAGCGGCGAGCCGGGGCCGGTCGGTGCCAGCAGCTGGACCTGGGCTGCGCCGGGCGGCGCGCCCGGGGTGCCCAGCATCGCCTCCGACACCTGCTGGTCGAGGTTGGTCTCCCGGTGGGTGAGCACGAGGCCGAGCACCTCGGTGTGGAACGCGACCGCCTGGTCGAGGTCCGCGACCGCCACCCCGACGTGGTCGACCGCGAGCAGCCCGGGGATCCCCGTCGGCCCCGCCTGGCCCCCCGGGGCCGGGGCGGCGCCGGCCGTGGTGGCCTGCCGTCCCGCAGGCGGGGACGAGGCGGCGGGCTCGACGTCAGGCACGCCCCCACGGTACGTCGGCTCGTCCACGCCCGGGCGTAGCGTGGTGCCATGGTCTCCGTCGTCGTCGCCGGTGCCCGCACGCCCATGGGGCGGCTGCAGGGCGCGCTGTCCACCATGACCGCCCCCCAGCTGGCCGGGGTCGCCATCCGCGCTGCCCTCGAGCGGTCGGGCCTGGCGCCGGAGGAGGTGGACCAGGTCCTCATCGGCCAGGTGCTGCAGGCCGGCGTGGGGCAGTCGCCCGCCCGTCAGGCGGCCGTGGCGGGTGGCCTGCCGATGACCGTGCCTGCCATGGCGGTCAACAAGGTCTGCCTCTCAGGGTTGGACGCGGTGGTGCTCGCCGACGCCCTCATCACCGCCGGCATGGCCGACGTGGTCGTGGCCGGCGGCACGGAGTCCATGTCGCAGTCGCCGCACCTGCTGACCGGCAGCCGCAGCGGCCACCTCTACGGCGACGTCACCCTGCTGGACCACCTGGCCCACGACGGGCTGCGCGACGTCTTCACCAGCCAGTCGATGGGTGCCCTCACCGAGCAGGCCAACGACCCGGTCGACCCCGTGGGCGAGCGGGGCGCCCCCGGCGGGGAGCCCGGTACGGCCACTGCGGGTCGCTGGACCTTCACCCGCCAGGAGCAGGACGCCTTCGCCGCCCGCTCCCACCGGCTCGCGGCCAAGGCCTGGGACGACGGGGTCCTCGCCGAGGAGGTGGTGCCCGTCCAGGTGCCGCGTCGCAGGGGCGAGCCGGTCACCGTGGACCGGGACGAGGGGATCCGCCCGGACACCACCGTCGAGACGCTCGGCAAGCTCCGGCCGGCGTTCCGGCCCGACGGCACCATCACGGCAGGGTCGTCCTCGCCGATCTCGGACGGTGCGGCGGCCGTGGTCGTCGCGCGCAAGGAGCTCCTGGAGCAGCGCGGCCTGCCCTGGCTGGCCGAGGTCGGCGCGGCCGGGATGGTGGCGGGACCGGACTCCACGCTGCAGACCCAGCCGTCCGCCGCGATCCGTGAGGCGTGCCGACGCGAGGGCCTGGACCCGGCTGGGCTCGACCGCTACGAGATCAACGAGGCGTTCGCCGCGGTCGGGCTCGCCTCGGCCGCCGACCTCGGGCTCACCGCGCAGCAGGTCGAGGAGCGGGTGAACGTGCACGGCGGCGCGATCGCCCTCGGGCACCCCGTCGGCATGTCCGGCACCCGCCTCGCGCTCACCCTGGCCCTGGAGCTGCGTCGGCTCGGCGGTGGGGTCGGGGCGGCGGCCCTGTGCGGCGGCGGCGGCCAGGGCGAGGCGCTGCTGCTCCGCGTCCCGCGCTCCTGATGGTGCCGCCGGCCGCCGGTGCGGGCGCTGCGCGCCCGGCCTGCTCGGGATGAGGGGGGCACGCCAGCGGCGCCGGCTGGACGTGGCCGCCGAGCTCGCGGCCGCCCGCCGCGGCTCGCACCGGGCGGTGGGGCGGCTGGTGTCCGTGGTCGCCGACGGTGGGCCCCAGCTGCGGGAGGTCGCGGCCGCGCTCGCCGACGGCGACGCGGGGTCGGCCTGGGTCGTCGGCCTGACCGGGTCCCCGGGGGTGGGCAAGTCGACGTCGGTGTCGGCGCTGGTCACGACGCTGCGGGAGCGGGGGCAGCGGGTGGGCGTGCTCGCGGTCGACCCGTCCTCGCCCTTCTCCGGGGGGGCGCTGCTCGGGGACCGGGTGCGGATGGGCGGGCACTCGACGGACGAGGGGGTCTACGTGCGGTCGATGGCCTCGCGCGGTCACCTCGGTGGCCTGGCCGCCGCGACCCCGCAGGCCGTGCGGGTCCTGGAGGCGGCTGGCGTCGACGTCGTGGTGGTCGAGACCGTCGGGGTGGGGCAGAGCGAGGTCGAGGTCGCCGCGCTCGCCGACACCACGGTCGTCCTCCTCGCGCCGGGGATGGGCGACGGTGTGCAGGCCGCCAAGGCGGGGATCCTCGAGGTGGGGGACGTGCTCTGCGTGAACAAGGCGGACCGCGACGGTGCGGACGCCACCGTGCGGGAGCTGCGCCAGTCGGTGGCCCTCGGGGCGGACGGACGGGGGCCGGGGGACTGGCGGCCCGCGGTGGTACGGACGGTGGCCGCTCGCGGTGACGTGGCGGAGCTGGTCACCGCGCTCGACGCCCACCGCACCTGGGCGCAGGAGCAGGGTCGAGCCGACGGCCTGCGCCGCCGCAGGGCGGCCGTCGAGGTGCGTGCCCTCGCGCTGGCCAGGCTGACGAGGTCGTTCGGCCGGGTCGGCTCAGGAGGCATGCTCGACGAGGTCGCCACCGAGGTGGCGACCGGCCGTCTCGACCCCTTCGCCGCCGCGGACCGGCTGGTGGCCGCGGTCGAGGGCTGAGCCGGCCGCCGCTAGGTTGAGGGGGTGCTGGTCGCCTTCTCCCTCGCCCCGTCGACGTCCGGCGAGGACGGCTCGGTCTCCGACGCCGTCGCCGAGGTGGTCGCCCTCGTGCGCGCCTCCGGGCTCCCGCACCGCACCGACGCGATGTTCACCACCGTCGAGGGCACGTGGCAGGAGTGCACCGAGCTGATCGGCCGGTGCATCGACGTGCTGACCGCCCGGGCGCCACGCGTCTCGCTGGTCCTCAAGGCCGACGTCCGACCGGGTCGCGACGGGGAGCTGACGGCCAAGCTCGACCGCCTCGAGGAGGCCGTAGCCCGGCTGGGGCGGCCCTAGGACCCCCAGAGACGGTCGTCCTGGGTCGAGGGAAGCTCGGTCAGGAGCACGGGTTCCCGGCGTACGGCGTCGCCGAGCATGCCGCTGAGCTCGAGCTCCTCCGGCCCCAGCGGGCGCTGCAGGTGGTAGCCCTGGCCCTTGGCGCAGCCCAGCTCCCGAAGCACCTCCAGCTGCTCCAGCGTCTCCACGCCCTCGGCGACGACGTCGAGACCGAGCCGCTGGGCGAGCTGGACGACGGAGTCCACGAGCAGGACGTCCCGCTGGCCCGCCCCGAGGCCGGCGACGAAGCTGCGGTCGACCTTGACCTGCGTCACCGGGAACCGCTGGAGGTAGGTGAGGGTGGAGTACCCGGTGCCGTAGTCGTCCAGGGCCAGGCCGACCCCCAGCGCCCGCAGGCCCCGGAGCATCCCCTCGGCGCCGGGCGTGCCGGCCTCGACCAGGGCGGTCTCGGTGAGCTCCAGCGTGAGTGCCGGGGCGGGCAGCCCGCTGCGCCGCAACGCTCCGGCCACCACCTCGACGAGGTCGGTGCGCTGCAGGTGACGTCCGGAGACGTTGACGGACAGCTCGAGGTCCGCGACCTCCGGCCGCGTGGTGCGCCACAGCTGCACCTGGTGGCAGGCCTCCTCCAGCATCGTCTCGTCCAGGGCGAGGACGAGCTCACCGCCCTCGGCGGCCTGCAGGAACGCGGCAGGCTCCAGCAGGCCGTGGACCGGGTGCTCCCACCGCGCCAGGGCCTCCACGCCCACGACGCGGTCGTCGGCGAGGGAGAGGATCGGCTGGAACCACGGCACGAGCTCACCTGCGGCCAGGCCGTCGGCGAGCTCCGGGTCCTCCGCGTGGGGCCAGCAGGCCCCGCCGCGCAGCACGGCACGGGCCGCAGCACCCGATGCGGTCTCCGCGTCCCGTCGCAGCACGAGCTCCAGGTGCGAGGAGGCGACCTCGGCGAGCTCCGCGAGGGTGCGGACCTCCGCCGCCGTGAGCGAGCGCGGCTCCCGGCCCATCACGCAGACGCCGCCCACGGGCAGCCCGTCCGGGCCTCGTAGCGGGACGCCGTGGTAGCTGCGCAGCCCGGCGGCGACCATCGGCCCGTCCTGGAAGCGCGGGTCGGCCCGCAGGTCGGGGACGCGCAGCGTCCCGTCGACCGCCACGGTCCAGCCGCACCCCGACTCCGTGCGCGGCAGGTGCACGGGCTCCATGCCGGTGGCGGCCAGCGTGTGCAGGTCCTCGTCGTCCACGAGCGTGACCATCGCGACCGGCAGCTCCAGCAGCTGGCACGCCAGCGACGTCACGGTCTGCAGGACCGGGTGGGGCGTGGCCTGCAGGGCGAGGAGGAGACCACCAGGCGTGCCCACGCGCACCGCCTCGTGGGTGTGCAGGGGTACGCCCGTCATCGTGCGTCCTGACCCTGGGCGTGGCCGTGGAGCGGCTGCGCGCCCCGGACCCCGTGGAGCAGCCGCCCGAGGCTTCGGGCGTCCAGCCGTCGGCGCGGGAGCCGGGAGTCGACCTCGGGGTCGATGTCGTCCAGGTGGAGGTCGGAGATGCTGAGGACGTGGGGCCGGTACCCCAGCGCCACCCTGACCTGCACCGGCGAGGTGCGACCCGGGTCCAGCGCGACCACGAGGACCGCCTCGCCGTGCGCCAGAACCGGATCCTCGGCCAGGTCGGCCGCCCTCGCGTGCGAGACCACGGGGACGTCGTCGGGGCAGGCACCGACGACCGAGGAGCGCACGGTGGCCGAGGGGTGGACGACGCACAGGCGCACCGTCAGCGGGTCGGTGGCTGTGGGGGGCGAGCTCACGGAGGACGACGATCCACGGCCAACCTGAGGCGCCCCTGAGCCCACCTCCGCGGCGGGCGACCTCACCTGTCCGGAGCAGCGGGGGCTGCCGGGCCCAGGCGGTAGCCCACCCCCCGGACGGTGCGCAGCAGCGGCGAGGCGAACGGCCGGTCGAGCTTGGCGCGCACCGCGGACACCAGGACGTCGAGGGTGTTGGGTGACACGTCGGCACCGAAGTCCCACAGCTTCGCCACCACGGTGTCACGGTGGACGATGCGGCCGGCGTGACTGGCCAGGAGCTCGACGAAGGCGTACTCCCGGCCCACGAGCGGCACGTCGACGCCGTCACGGCGGACCGTGCGCGCGGCCGGGTCGACGAGGAGGCCGTCGACCACGTGGACGGCGACGAGCTGACGGCTGCCCCTGCGTCCCAGGGCGCGCAGCCGCGCCCGCAGCTCGGCGAGGGCCACCGGCTTGGTGACGTAGTCGTCGGCGCCCGCGTCCAGTCCGGCGACGCGGTCGTCGACGTCGGCCCGGCCGGTCAGCATGAGCACCGCCGCCGACAGGCCACCGGCACGCATCCGGCGGCACACCTCTACCCCGTCGGTGTCGGGCAGGCCGACGTCGAGGACGACGACGTCGTAGGGCTGCTCCGCCGCCAGCCACACCGCGTCCTCGCCGGTCAGCACCAGGTCGACCACGTGACCGTCAGCTCGCAGGGCGACCAGCAGCATCGGACCGACGTCGGGGTCGTCCTCCACCAGGAGCACCCTCACGTCGGTCCCCCCCGGCCCAGCTGCCCCGCCACGGTGCGCAGCAGGACGTCGCGCGCGAACGGCTTGGCGAGGAACACCGCGCCCGGCAGGGGCGGTGACGGGGGCAGCGCGGACATCACCACCACCGGCAGCGACGGGTCCAGCAGCTGGCGGATCAGACGGACGAGGGTGGGGCCGTCCCCCTCGGGCATGTCCAGGTCGGTCAGCAGCAGCCCGACCCGGTCCTCGAGGGTGACGGCCTGCCGCAGCGCCTCCCGGCCCCCGGACGCGAGGAGGACCACGTGCCCCTCGTCTCGCAGGATCTGGCCCACCACCTCCCGGATGCCCTCGTCGTCGTCCACGACCAGGACCACGGGTCCCTCGCCCTCGCCCGGGCCGGGCCCCCGCGGGCGCAGCAGCTCGCCCTGCGGGCGAGGCGTCGAGGCGTCCCACGCCATGCCGGCCGCAGGGCCCGTCGGCGCCGTCTCGACGCGCTCTCCCTCGGTCTGCTCGCCGACCGGCGTGAGGGGCAGCAGCAGGGTGAACGTCGTCCCGCTGCCCTCGACGGTGCTCAGCCGCAGGTCGCCCCCGCTCTGCCGGGCGATGCCGAAGGCGGTCGACAGCCCCAGGCCGTGCCCACCGCTGCGGCGGCGGGTGGTGAAGAAGGGCTCGAGGCACCGCCGGGCCACCTCCGGAGCCATCCCCGGGCCGTCGTCGCCCACCCGCGCCCGGGCGTACCGGCCCGGGGGCAGGTGAGCGGCGGACTCCCGGTCGAGCTCGACGTCGTCGACCTCCACGGTCACGGTCCCTCCGCGCTCGCGCAGCGCGTCGCGGGCGTTGAGGACCAGGTTCAGCAGCACCTGCTGCACCTGGGAGCCGTCTGCGCGCACGGGCACCCCGGAGGGGGATCCGCGCAGCTCCAGCCCCACGTCGGCCGGGAGGAGCCGCTGGCACATGTCGGCGAGGTCCGCGGCCGTGCTCGCGAGGTCGAGGTCGGCGGGCTCCAGCTCCTGCCGACGGGCGAAGGCGAGCAGCCGGTCGACGAAGTCCGACGCCCGCTCGACCGAGCGGTGGATCCCGGCGATGTGGCGCTGCGCCGCACCGTTCTCAGGGACCTCCAGCTCGAGCAGCTCGGCGTAGCCCGCGACCGCCGCCAGCACGTTGTTCACGTCGTGCGCCACACCACCGGCCACCGCGCCGACCGCCTCCAGCCGCTCGGCGTCCACGAGCCGCCGCTGCAGGCCCTGCAGCGGCGACAGGTCGCGGAGGATGAACGAGGCCAGCCCGCTGTCACCGAGGGCGGTGACCGTGGCCAGCACCGGGAGCAGGCTGCCGTCACGTCGGTACACCTGGGCCTCGATCTCGAAGCCGTGCTCTCCCCGTGCCCGGGCACGCCGGGCCAGCGACCACCATGCCTCCGGGTCGACCACGCGGGGGAGACGGCCCCGCACCAGCTGCTCCACGGTTCCCCCCAGCATCCGGGCGGCTGCCTCGTTGGCCTCCAGGACGTGGTTCTTCGTGGGGTCGGCCACCACGTGGCCGAGCGTGGTGTGGGTGAACACGTCCCGCAGGCGTTGCTCGCCGAGCGCGATGTCGCGTCGGGTGAGCTGCCAGCCCGAGATGTCGGTGAGGACCGCCCCGGTCGCGGTCAGCACCCCGTCCCGGTCGAACAGCGGGAAGCGGACGCTGAGGAACGTCGTCGTGGTGCCGTCCTGGAGGGTGTAGCTCTCCTGCAGGTGCATCGGACGGCCGGTGATCTGCACCGCGAGCGCGCGCTCGCGCGACCTGCCGCTGACCTCCGCGCCGAACACCTCCTCGCTGGTCCGCCCGACCATGTCGCGGGCGCCCCATCCTGCCCAGAGCGCGCAGGCCTCGTTGGCGTACAGGAACCGCCCCTGCAGGTCGTGCACCACGATGACGGCGTCGGCGTAGTTCACCAGCTGCTCGAGGACCTGGAGGTCCTGCAGCTGCCGGGTGCGGTGGCGCTCCTCGGTGACGTCGGTGAAGAAGACGATCACCCCCAGGCCGCAGGGCAGCACCCGGCTGCGGAACCACCGGTCGATCCGGTCGTAGAACTCGTCGACCACCTCGGTGAGGCCCGTGTCCATCACCTGGGAACAGGCCCGGGCGAACGCGGTGTCCGTCGCCCCGGGGTACACCTCGTCCAGGCTGCGGCCCACCAGCACCTCGGAGGACGCTCCCAGCATCTGCGCCGCGGCGGGGTTCACGTACCGGTACCGCGACCCCCGGTCGATCACGACGACGCCTTCCGGGAGGTCCTCGGTGGCGCCCAGCAGCACCTCGGCGACCGTGCTGTCCGGCGTGCTCCCGCTCACGCGCCCTCCCACCCTGGTGCTGCTCCCTGTCGTCGACCCGGCCGGGCCGTGGCGGACCACCGTAGGGCCGCCCTGGCCAGGACGGTGCCTGGCGAGCGCGTGGCGGCCGTACCGAGGACACTGCCCCGCATGGCTGCCTCTTCCTCGTCGAACCCGTCCGGGGTCCCCAGCAGCGCGGCACCGGCGGGCGCCTCCTCCCGCCGGCACACCGCTGACCTGGTCCGCGCCGGCGCCGTGGTGGTGGCCGCCGTGGCGCAGGCCGCCGGCGGACCGGTCGGCCAGGCGCTGCCGGGAGGTGCGTCGGTCGCCGACGTCTCCGACGCCTACACCACCGTCATCACGCCGGCCGGGTACGCGTTCGCCATCTGGGGCGCCATCTTCGGCGCCTGCCTGGCGTGGGCGGTCTACCAGGCCCTGCCGTCCCAGCTCGACCGGGAGGTGCACCGCCGGGTGGGGTGGCCGCTGGCCGTGGCCTTCGCCGGCAACACGGCCTGGGAGCTCGCGTTCGCGCAGGACGGCACGTGGCTGCTGGTGGCCCAGGGGCTCATCGTCGTGGTCGTGGTGTCCACCGCCCTGGCCCTGGGGCGGCTGCAGGACCCCGAGCCGCAGGGCCTCGCCCGCGTCCTGCCGACCGTGGCCGCGTCGCTGCTGCTGGGCTGGGTGACCATCGCGACCGTGGCCCAGGTGGCTGTCACGGGCGTCTACCTGGGAGCCCCGGTCGAGGGCGGCCTCGCCCGGGGGGCCGGGATCGTCGCGCTCCTGGCCGCGGCCGCCGTCGTGCTGGACGTCACGCTGCGGCTGCGCACCTCCGCCGGACCGTTCGCCCTCGCTGCCGGGTGGGGTCTGCTGGCCGTGGCGCAGGCCGGCCCGCCGCTGGTCGTGCGCCTCGCTGCGTGGGTGGCGCTCGCCGTCGTGCTGGTCGGTCCGCTGGTGGCGGTCTGGCGGACCCGCCGCCCGCTGCGCGTGCTGCTCGGCTGACCAGGACCGCGCAGCACCCGCCCGGCGCCTCGCTCAGCCGAGGTCGACCTCCTGCCGCAGCGTCAGCCCGGCCGCGTCGAGCACGGCCAGGGTGCGGCGCGGCTGCCCGACCACGAGGTCCTCGACCGCGCCGTCGGTCCCGTCGGCCACCCCCCAGGTCTCCCGCTGGACGACCACCACGTCGCCGTCGGTGGCCAGCGCGCCGGTCCAGCCGCCGGCACCGCCGCTCCAGCGCCCCGCCTCCGACGGGGTCCCGTCCGCCCCGAGCACGACCGCGACCAGCCCCGAGCTGCCGATGCCGGTCAACGGGTCGTACTGCTCCAGCGGGAGCACCGCCGTCCGGAGCGCGGGCAGGTAGGCGAACAGGCGGCTGTCCCACTCCGCCGCGGTGCTCGCCCCCGGCCACACCACGTCGCCGATCACCCCCGGCGCCGTGACGTCGCCGACCCGGTAGGTCTCGACCTTCGCGCCCAGCAGGGTCCCGGCCCCGTCGCCCGCCTGGCCCACGCCGAGCAGGACGTCGTCGCCCACCGGGTGCAGGTACCCGGAGTAGCCCGTGACCTTCAGCTCACCCAGCACCCGTGGGGCCGTGGGGTCGGAGAGGTCCACGGTGTACAGCGGGTCGGTCTGCTCGAAGGTCACGACGACCGCGAGGTCGTCGAACCAGCGCAGGGAACGGATCTGCTCGCCCGGGCCCAGGCCGTCGACCCGGCCCGCCTCCACCAGGCCGTCGGCGGTCTCGCGCAGCACCACGACGCTGGAGCTGGTGTCGCTCGTGCGGGGTGCGGGCGCCGACAGGTCCGTGCCTCCGCCGCCTGCCGAGGCGGGGGCCTGGCTGGTGGTGCCGACCCGGAGGTAGCCGTCCGCGGCGTCCATCGCCCACGACCCGAGCAGCCAGCCGTCGACGCGCCCCGACCCCAGGTACGGCGTCGCGTCGGAGGTCGTGCCGAACCCGTGCAGCTCGGTGCTGACCCGGTCCTCGCCGGGCACCCCCCAGGTCCAGCCACCACGGGTGGTGGCCACGTAGAGCCGGTCGGTGGCCGCGTACACGACCGACCCGTCCGCGCTGACCGACGTCGTGCCCAGCAGCTGCTCAGCGGCGGCCGGGTCGAGGGTGAGCACGGTGAGCGTGCCGGTACCGGCCGCCTCGCGCGGGTGGGCGACCGCGTCGCACGGCACCGGCGAGGTGCTGCGCACCGTGCCGTCCGCGTCGCGCTCGACGAGGTCGGGCAGCCAGTCGGCCGCGGTCGCCTCGCGCACCACCTGCTCGTTGCGGGCCCGCGCGTCCTCCTCGGCGGCGCCGTCCGGCCCCGTCGCCGGACCCGGACCCGGCACGACGGGGTCGACCAGCTCGGCCGCGGCGTCGTCCGGTCCCGCGGCGTCGTCCGGTCCCGCGGCCGCGTCTGCGGGCGCGGCCACGCCTCCTGGCGTGCCGCGGTCCTGCAGCAGCCACGGGTCCACGAAGGGGAGCACCGGGCGGGAGCTGGTGACGACCCGGACCACGCCGTCGCTGGCCCGGGCGGAGACGTAGTCGCCCTCGACCTCGGTGCGCCCGGCCAGGACGGGCGCCGCGGGGTCGCTCACGTCGACGGTGGTCATGGTGGTGGTCCCGGCACCCCAGCCAGGGGACCAGCCGGGCACCGCCCGCAGGTCGCTCGTCGTCTGGCCGGTGCCCTCGACCGGGGCAGGGGCCGGCAGGGTCGCCGAGCCCAGCACGACGACCCGGTCTCCCAGCAGGAGCAGCTCCGACGCCCAGCGGCCCTCCTCGCCGTCGGTGCCGAGCCCGAGGGCGCCGACCA
The DNA here is from genome assembly GCA_963759255.1 of uncultured Actinomycetota bacterium. Lineage (GTDB taxonomy): Bacteria > Actinomycetota > Actinomycetes > Actinomycetales > JBBAYJ01 > Aquipuribacter. The sequence continues at coordinate 1,443,761 of CAVWYQ010000002.1, read as the reverse complement.
CGCGGCCGGCCGCCACGTCCACGACCACGAGCCTGCTCTCGGTGAGCGTGTAGGCCAGCCCGCCGGCGAGCTTCACCCGGCTGGGCTCGTCGACCCCCTCTTCCTGCACGTTGGTTCCGGTGCCGGAGGAACCGACCGCGCCACCGGTGGCGGCGGAGTCCGCGGCGGCCGCGGGCACGGCACCACCGGCGCTCTCCTCGGCCGCGGCGCGGTCGAACGTCACCATGCCGCCACCGCCGAAGCCCCAGGCGCCGACCTGCTCCAGCGCGGTGTCGCGGTACCAGCCGGTCAGCTCCTCGCAGGAGTCGAAGCGGGTCAGGGAGGCTGCCTGGGCCGACGGCGCCCGGGCGACGTCGACCGCCGCGACCGCGCTGCCCAGCAGGAGCGCCCCACCGACGCCCAGGGCGACCCGCCGCCTGCCAGGTCGCCCGGTCCTCGTGGCCGCCGTACCTCCGGTACCGCTCATGACGTCCTCCTGCGCTGCCGCCGGCCCCACGTCAGGGTGGGGCGGTCGGGTCTCGTCGGTGGGACGCAGCGGCGCGGTCGGCGGTTCCCTCGCCCACCCGCACGCCCGTGCGTTCCTGGCCCCACCACGACCATCGGGTGGCCGTAGCATCGGGGTCGTCCCGCGACCCGGGACGGACCCATCCCCACCGAGACCGACACAGCCGTCGGCGAGGAGGACAACATGGACGCCCGTGCACGCTGGCAGGCCAGGTTCGACGACGCCCTCACCGCGGGGCGGGTCCGCGACGCCGACTTCTCCACGCTGTCCGGGGCGCAGGTCGACCCGGTCTACGGCCCGGCCGACGGTGCCGAGGTCGACGCCAGGATCGGCTGGCCGGGGGAGTACCCCTTCACCCGCGGCCTGCACGCCACGGGGTACCGGGGACGGGCGTGGACCATCCGGCAGTTCGCCGGCTTCGGCAACGCCGAGCAGTCCAACGCCCGTTACAAGATGATCCTCGCCAGCGGCGGTGGGGGGCTGAGCGTCGCCTTCGACATGCCCACGCTGATGGGGCGGGACTCCGACGACCCGCGCAGCCTCGGTGAGGTGGGGCACTGCGGTGTGGCCGTGGACTCCGCCGCCGACCTGGAGGTCCTGTTCCGGGACATCCCGCTGGACGCGGTGACGACGTCCATGACCATCTCCGGTCCGGCGGTCCCGGTCTTCTGCATGTACCTGGTCGCCGCCGAGCGGGCAGGCGTGGACACCCGGACGCTGGACGGCACGTTGCAGACCGACATCTTCAAGGAGTACATCGCCCAGAAGGAGTGGCTGTTCGGTCCCGAGCCGCACCTGCGCCTCATCGGCGACCTCCTGGAGCACTGCGCGGCCGAGGTGCCTCGGTTCAAGCCGGTCTCGGTGTCCGGCTACCACATCCGCGAGGCCGGTTCCACGGCCGCGCAGGAGCTCGCGTTCACGCTCGCCGACGGCTTCGCCTACGTGGAGCTCGGCCTGTCGCGCGGGCTCGACGTGGACGTGTTCGCACCGGGTCTGTCGTTCTTCTTCGACGCCCACATCGACCTGTTCGAGGAGGTGGCGAAGTTCCGGGCCGCCCGCCGGATCTGGGCCCGGTGGCTGCGCGAGCGCTACGGCGCGACGTCGGACAAGGCGCAGTGGCTGCGCTTCCACACCCAGACCGCCGGGGTCTCGCTCACGGCCCAGCAGCCGTACAACAACGTGGTCCGCACCGCGGTGGAGGCGCTGGCGGCCGTGCTGGGCGGCACCAACAGCCTGCACACCAACGCCCTGGACGAGACGTTGGCCCTGCCCAGCGAGCAGGCGGCAGAGATCGCGCTGCGCACCCAGCAGGTGCTCGCCGAGGAGACCGGGGTGGCCAACGTGGCCGACCCGCTGGGCGGCTCCTGGTACGTCGAGGCGCTGACCGACCGGATCGAGGCGGAGGCGGAGCGGATCTTCACCACGATCGAGGCCATGGGGGAGGCCGGGCGCGACCGGGCGGCGGACGGCTCCGTCACCCACGAGGTCGGCCCGATGACCTCCGGCGTGCTGCGCGGGATCGAGGACGGCTGGTTCCTCGCGGAGATCGCGGACGCGTCCTTCGCCTACCAGGTCGCCCTGGAGAAGGGCGACAAGCGTGTCGTGGGCGTCAACTGCCACACCGGCTCCGTGAGCACCCCGCTGGAGATCCTCCGGGTGGGGCACGAGGTCGAGACCGAGCAGGTCGGCACCCTGCGCGCACGCCGCGCGTCCCGTGACGGCGCGGCCGTGGCGGCCGCGCTCGCTGACCTGCTGGCCGCAGCGCGCGACGGGCGCAACATGGTGCCCCCGATGCTCGAGGCCTGCCGGGCCGAGGCGACGCTCGGCGAGATCTGCGACCTGCTGCGGGGGGAGTGGGGGGAGTACACCGAGCCCGCACGCTTCTGAGCCGCCCGGACGTCGGGCCACACGCCCGGCGCGGGGTGCACGGGACGGGGGGTCCGGGCCCCTATCCTCGCCGCGTGGTGCCTCGTGTCGTCCCCACGGCTGTGGCGGCGGTCGGGCTGGTGCTCCTCGTCGTCGGCCTCGTCCTGCTGAGCGTCGTCGCCCCGCCGCAACAGGTAGGGGGCAGCGCGCAGGCGGGTCCGCTCCTGGTGACCGCGCCGGGTGCGCTGGCCCTCACCGGCCGCGGGGTCGAGGTCGACGTCCGCGGCGAGGCCTTCGTCGGCCTGGGCCGCGCCGCCGAGGTGGACGCCTGGCTCGACGGTGTGACGGCCACGCAGGTCGACGGCGTGGCGACGGAGACCACCCTGCTGACGAGCCAGCGGCCCGGTGTCGACCCGGACGTGGCCGTCCCGCCCGCCGACCCGGTCGCCGCGGACCTCTGGCAGGCCGAGGAGTCCGGTGAGGACCCGACCCTGCGGCTCCGGAGGCCGACAGCGGACCAGGTCCTCGTCGTCTCGGCCCCGGCCGGGGCGGAGGCCACCCTGACCTGGGACCGGCCGGCGCGGCACCCGGGTGGCTGGCCGCTGCTGCTGTCCGGGGTGCTCCTGCTGGTCCTGGGCCTGCTGTGGCTCGCGGTCCTCAACGCCCGACTCCGGGCTGCCCGGCGGGTCGGGCGATGACGTCGGCGCGTCACACGGACGCGGGCGGCCGGCCCGACCTGCGTGCCGACCTGCGTGCCGGGCGGCGGAGGCGCGGCGGGCAGGGGACCCTCGCCACCGCCGGGCTGGTGCTGGTCCTCGGGCTCGCGGGCTGCGCCGGCGTGCCCGGGCCGGCCACCGCACCGGAGCCGGCCGCCACGGTCGCGCCGGCGGTCGCGCCCGAGCAGGCCGAGCACGTCCGCGGCGAGGTCGCCGCCCGCCTGCTCGCGGCCCGGGTGGCCGGCGACCCGGCGCTGGTCGACCAGGCAGCCACCGGACCGGCGGCACTGCTGGAGAGAGCGCGCGTGGCCGCGGACGGACCGCTCCCGGACGCCTCCGCCGAGCAGCCCGTGCCGGCCACCGTGCTCCTCGCGCCGCAGGAAGCGGGGTGGCCGCGCTGGTTCGCCACCGTGACGGACCCGGCCGCGACCCCGGCGCCCGCCCCTGGCGGGGACGTGGCCGACCCCGGGTCCGCTCCCGCCGAGCCGGAGCGGACCACGGCGCCGGTCGTGCAGGAGCTGCCGGTCCTCGAGCTCTACACCGCCGAGCAGGTGCGGCTCCCCTACCGCCTCTGGGCCCGGCTCACGCTGCTCCCCGGTGCCGAGCTGCCGGCGTTCCCGGCGGCCGAGGTGGGAGCCGTGCCGCTGGCCGGCGGTCCTGCGCCCGGGCCCCTGTCCTCCGCCGGGGCGGACCCGACCGCCGACGACGGCTCGCCGGCCGACGGGGACCCGCCGACCGAGGACGAGGAGCTGCTGGCTGCGACCACCGGCCTGGCGTCGCGCTACGCCTCGGTGCTGGCCGACGGCGACGCGAGCCCCTACGCCGCGCAGTTCCAGCCGGACCCCTTCGTCGCGGCGGTCCGGACCCGGGTCGCGGCCGAGACCGCCGCGGTCGCCTCCGTGGCCGGCACCTCGGTCGAGTTCGCGCCGCTGGACGGTGCGGAGGTGCTGTACGCGGCCCGGGCCGCGGACGGCGACCTGCTCGCGGTCACCGCGGTCGAGACGACCACCACCATGACCGTCCGGCCGGGCAGCGGGGTGCTGCGGCCCGGCCCCGAGCTGCGGGCGGCCACGGGGGTCGAGGAGACGACGAAGGGGGTGACGGTGCGCTCGGTGGTGGCGCTGGCCTTCGTCGTGCCGGCCGAGCGGGGGGCGCTCCGGCTGGTGGCGGTCGGCGACGGCCTCGTGTCGGCGTCGGCTCCCTGAGGGAGGACAATCGACCCATGACGCAGCAGCCCGGCCTCAACATCCGCGGGGCGGTCGACCTGGCCGCCCTCTCCCGTCCCGCCACCCCCGCGCCAGCGCCGGGCGCACCGGTGGCCGATCCCGCGGCCGACGGCCCGGGCGGCGTGGTCGTCGACATCACCGAGGCGGACTTCGACGCCCTGCTGCAGCAGTCGCTGACCGTGCCCGTGGTCGTCGACCTGTGGGCAGAGTGGTGCGGTCCGTGCAAGCAGCTGTCGCCCGTCCTGGAGCGGCTCGCGGTCGAGTACGGCGGTCGCTTCGTGCTGGCCAAGGTCGACGTGGACGCCAACCCCCGCCTCGCCCAGGCGTTCCAGGCGCAGTCCATCCCCATGGTGGTGGCGTTGCTCAAGGGGCAGCCCGTCCCCATGTTCACCGGCGCCGTGCCCGAGGCGCAGGCGCGCCAGGTCGTCGACCAGCTCCTGGAGGTCGCTGCGCAGAACGGCGTCACCGGCACCGTCGCCGTCGGCGATGCCCCGCAGGCGTCCGAGGCTCCCGTGGAGCCGCCCCTGCCGCCGCTGCACGCCGAGGCGGCGGAGGCGTTCGAGTCGGGTGACTTCGACCGGGCGGTGCGCGCCTTCACCCAGGCGCTCAACGAGAACCCCGCCGACGCCGACGCCAAGGCGGGCCTGGCGCAGGCGCAGCTGTTCTCGCGCGTCTCGGGGGTGCCCGCTCCCGTGATGTCCGGCTTCGCGGCCGCGGCCGCCGCTGACCCTCAGAACGTGGACGCCGGTCTGGCCGTGGCGGACCGCGACCTCTTCGGTGGCCACGTGGAGGACGCGTTCGCGCGACTCGTCGACCTGGTCAGGGTCACGTCCGGCGACGACCGGGCCCGGGTCCGTACCCGGCTGCTGGAGCTCTTCGAGGTCGTCGGGTCGGAGGACCCCCGCGTGGCCGCGGCTCGGGTCTCGCTCGCCAACGCGCTGTTCTGAGCCCAGCGCCGGGCGCTCGGCCCCCAGTGTCCGTCGCTCGGCGCCCGCCGCTCGCTTCCGCTCGCCGCCCGCCGGGCGTGGCGGGTCCTCCCGCAGCGGGAGGACCCGCGCCCGGGGTCAGTCCTCCGGCGTGAGCCACACCGTCGCGAGCGGGGGCAGGCGCAGCGTGGCCGAGGCGGGCCGGCCGTGCGACGGCTCGTCGGTGGCCTCGACGACGCCCAGGTTGCCGACGCCCGAGCCGCCGTACTCCTGCGCGTCGGTGTTGAGGATCTCGCGCCACCGGCCCGCGCTCGGCAGCCCGACCCGGTAGGACTCGTGCGGGTTGCCGGCGAAGTTCGTGATGCAGGCGACCGGCCTGGACCCCTCGGCGGTCCGCAGCCAGGCGAAGACGTTGTGGGTGTAGTCGTCGGCGGCCAGCCACTGGAAGCCGCCGGGGGTGAAGTCGTCGCCCCACAGCGCCCGGTTCTCCAGGTAGGTGCGGTTGAGCTGGCCGACCATGTCGTGCAGGCCCCGGTGCCAGGGCGTGTCCAGCAGCCACCAGTCCAGCGAGCGGGACTCGCTCCACTCCGGCTCCTGACCGAGCTCGCTGCCCATGAACAGCAGCTGCTTGCCCGGGTGGGACCACATGTAGCCCAGGTAGGCGCGCAGCGTCGCGAGCTGCTGCCAGCGGTCGCCCGGCATCTTGCGCAGCAGGGAGCCCTTGCCGTGCACGACCTCGTCGTGGCTGATGGGCAGGACGTACTGCTCGCTGAACGCGTAGACCAGCGAGAAGGTCATCTGCTGGTGGTGGTACTGCCGGTTGATCGGGTCCTCGGCGACGTAGCCGAGCGAGTCGTGCATCCAGCCCATGTTCCACTTCAGCCCGAACCCGAGCCCGCCGAGGTGCGTCGGCTGCGTGACGCCGGGGTAGGCGGTCGACTCCTCGGCGATGGTGATGATGCCGGGCACCCGCTTGTAGGCGGTGGCGTTGAGCTCCTTGATGAAGTCGACGACCTCGAGGTTCTCGCGCCCGCCGTGGACGTTCGGCTCCCACTCGCCGTCCTTGCGGGAGTAGTCGAGGTAGAGCATCGAGGCCACGGCGTCGACCCGGAGGCCGTCGATGTGGAACTCCTCGAGCCAGTACAGCGCGTTGGCGACGAGGAAGTTGCGCACCTCCGAGCGGCCGTAGTCGAAGACGAGCGTGCCCCACTCCGGGTGCTCGCCGCGGCGCGGGTCGGGGTGCTCGTACAGCGGCTCGCCGTCGAAGCGGGCCAGCGCGAAGGAGTCCTTGGGGAAGTGGGCGGGGACCCAGTCCATGATCACGCCGATGCCGGCCTGGTGGAGCCGGTCGACGAGGTGGCGGAAGTCGTCGGGGCTGCCGAACCGGCTGGTGGGCGCGTAGTAGCCGGTGACCTGGTAGCCCCACGAGCCGCCGAAGGGGTGCTCGGCCACCGGGAGGAACTCCACGTGGGTGAAGCCCAGCTCGGACACGTACGCGACCAGCTCGTCGGCCAGCTGGCGGTACGACAGGCCCTGCCGCCAGGAGCCGAGGTGGACCTCGTAGATGCTCATCGGGCGCGTTGTGGACGTCCTTGGTGGCGCGCTCGGCGAGCCACCTCTCGTCCCGCCAGGTGTAGCCGGACTCGGTGACCACCGACGCGGTCGACGGCGGGACCTCGGTCGCCCGCGCCATCGGGTCGGCCTTCTGGTGCCAGCTGCCGTCCCGGCCGAGCAGCTCGAACTTGTAGCGGGTGCCGGCACCCATGCCCGGGACGAACAGCTCCCAGACGCCGGAGCCGCCCAGGGAGCGCAGCGCGTGGGTCCGCCCGTTCCAGGAGTTGAAGTCGCTGATGACGCGGACGGCGCGTGCGTTCGGCGCCCACACCGCGAAGCTCGTGCCCTCGCTGGTGCCCAGGGGGCCCTCGTACCGTCGCACGTGCGCGCCGAGCACGTTCCAGAGCTCCTCGTGGCGGCCTTCCCCGATCAGGTGGAGGTCGACCTCGCCGAGCGTCGGCAGGTAGCGGTAGGGGTCGTCGACCGTGTGGACGGCCTGGCCCTCGTTGGTGTCGTAGACGACCTCCAGGCGGTAGTCGCGCCCCTGCGTGCCGGGCAGCGCCGCCGCCCAGATGCCGTCGTGCTCGTGGTGCGCCTCCACGCGGCCGTCCTCGGTGACCACCGTGACGCTGCGGGCGAAGGGCTTGAGCGTCCTCACCGTGACGCCGTCGGCGCCGACGTGGGCACCGAGGACGCCGTGGGGGTCGTGGTGGGCTCCGGCAGCGACCGCAGCGAGGACGTCGCGCGGCACGTCGGCCGTGCGCGGACCGGTCTCCTGGGGTGTCATGCCCCCATCCTGCCGAGGTGAGCAGCAGGTGCAAACCCTGAGGCGCGCTGCCTGGAGGTCTGCACCTAGCCTGCGGCCATGCCGAGGACCGCCACCCGCGCCCACCACGACCACCAGGACGCGCCGGTCGGGCCCCGTGCCGAGCCGCCCGGCCGCGTCGTCTCGTTGCTGCCCTCGGCCACCGAGATCGTCCACGCCCTGGACGCCGGGGACCGGCTGGTGGGCGTGACGTTCGAGTGCGACCACCCTGCCGAGGCCCGCAGCCGGGCGGCGGTCGTCGTGGGGGGCGCGGACACCGCCGGCATGACCCCGGCGGAGATCGACGCCTCGGTCCGCGCCCGGGCGGCGGCGGGGGAGGACCTCTACACGCTGGACGAGGGAGCGCTGCACGGCCTGGACCCGGACCTCGTGCTCACCCAGGACCTGTGCCGGGTGTGCGCGCTGCCCTCCGACGTGGTCGAGGACGCGCTGGCCCACCTTGGCTGCTCGGCGGCCCAGGTGCTGGCGTTGGACCCGTCGTCCCTGGAGGACGTGCTGGGCACGGTGCTCACCGTCGGGGAGGCACTCGGCGTGCCGGAGCGGGCGGCGGCCGTCGTCGCAGGCCTGAGGGGACGTCTGGACACCGTCGCCGGCGCCGTCGCGCCGTCCCTGGCCGCACGCCCGCGACCGCGCGTCGTGGTCGTCGAGTGGGTGGACCCGCCCTTCGTCGCGGGCCACTGGGTCCCCGACCTGGTCTCGGCCGCGGGAGGGACCGAGGTCTGCGGCCGCCCCGGCTCCCGCTCGGTCGCCACCAGCTGGGCCGACGTGGCCGCCGCGGCCCCGGACCTGGTCGTGGTGGCGCCCTGCGGCTACCACCTGGACGCCGCGGCCGAGCAGGCCGTGGTGGTCGCGTCCGCCCTGACGGATGCGGGGCTGCCCGAGGTGCCGGTGTGGGCGATCGACGCCGACGGGCTGGTCGTCCGCCCCGGCCCGCGGCTCGTGGACGGCGTGGAGGCGCTCGCCGCGGTCCTGCACCCCGGGGCCCTGACCCTGGACCCCGCCGCCGTGCGTCGGGTCCGCTGAGGGCGTCCGCGCCCGCACCCGACCCGCCCCTTCGGCGTCCGGGCCCGCACCCGCCCCGCCCCGCCCCCTCGGTGTCCGGGCCCGCACCCGCCCCGCCCCGCCCCCTCGGCGTCCGGGCCCGCACCCGCCCCGCCCGGCCCCCTTCGGCGTCCGCGCCCCGCTCGGCGTGTGGCCCGTTGTGGGACCGGCCGGGGCCGAAGCTGCCCCCACCGGCCCGAGAGGCTCCCACACCCGGCAGGAGCCGGGGTGAGCGGGCCCAGGCGCTCACCGCTAGGCCGGGCCTCCAGCGATGCGGCGCGTTGTGGGATGGGGCCGGGCCGCTGACGTGCGTACGGCCCCGGTTCGCTCCCACGACCGCTGCCGCGGCGCGGACCACCGGTGCGTCGAGGTGAGCAGTCCTCCACCGCGTGCGTCGTGGGACCACGTGGGGCTGTCACGCGAGGTTGACCCCGGCTCGGTCCCACAACAGCGGCGGGCCTTCGCCCCCGGCCCTCGTGTGCCGGGAACCCGTGCCGAGGAACCCGTGCCGGGTCCTCGTCGTCAGGACATGGCGCGGGTGGGAGCCGCTCGCACACGACAGGCGAGCAGGCGCCCGAGCTGACGGACGACCTCGTCCGGGTGCCGCATCTGGTGCCGGTCGACCTGGAGGACGAGCCAGCCGGCCTCGCGCACCAGGTTGTGGCGCCGCAGGTCAGCACGGACCTGGCCGGGCTCGAGGTGGACGGCACCGTCGTAGTCGCACCCCACCTTCGCCTCCGGCCAGCCGAGGTCGAGCCGGGCCACCGTTCGCCCCCCTAGCAGCACGGGGCACTGGGTCGTCGGCTCGGGCAGCCCGGAGTCCCCGACGAGCAGGCGCAAGCGGGTCTCCGGGAAGGAGTCGACGCCGTCCCGGCAGAGGGACAGGACCGACCTCGCGGACGGCAGGCCGTGCAACCGCTCGAGCCCCTGGACCGCGTCCCGTGCCTCCTCTGCGCACAGGGTCGTCGCCCGGATCAGCGCGTCCACCTGGGCCACCCGGTCGACCAGCGGGGCGTGCCGTTCCCCGACTCCGCGAGCCAGGTCCACCGCCGTCCGGCGGGGTGTGGTGGCGGGGCCGAGGGGAGTGACGACCACGTCGTCCGGCCGCAGCGGCGAGAACACGGGCGTGACCGTGGCCGTGCGCGCGAGCCGGTGCCGGCTCGGGATCGCGACGACCACGGCTGCGTCGGGGGCCGCGAACGACGCTCCGTGGGCCCAGGCCGCACTCCTGCTGAGCAGGACCAGCTCAGGACCGTGCTTCTTGCGGAAGGCCAGCACCCTGCGGCCATGGCTCACGACATCTTCCGAGGGCTGATGGACGCCGTGCATCACCTGCCGGTACGCCGGCCCCCGGAGCTGGTCCGGCGTGAGAAGGCCCTCCGCCTCGGCGTTGGTGAAGGGCTGCGAGCGCAGGAGCATGAGTCGGCGGTCCATGTGCACGGAGGCTGCTCCCTCGTGGCGTCACCAGACGTCGCCGCGGGAGGGACTGAGGACCGCCAGCTGCCAGGGCGGCCTGTGGACAGCGCAGCCCTACGGAACCGGACATCACGGCAGGGCCGTCGGCGCAGGCGCCTGTGGTGGGTCCAGCGCGGGGTGAGGGCTGCCGTGGTCCCCGACGGGGTCCCACAGCAGAGGGCCAGGCGAGGGGCCGGGCGCGGGGCCGGGCGCGGGGCCGGGCGCGAGGACGCCGCAGGCGCGAACGTCACGGTCGTGGGATCACCGCGGGCGCGGAACGGGCGACGAGCCCGCTCCGGTCCCACAACGCGCGCGGCGGTCCTCGGACGCGATCGCAGCGGCTCCTCGCTCACCCCAGCAGGCGAGAGACCGCCGTCAGGGGGATCCGCAGCCAGCCCGGCCGGTTCCGTGCCTCGTAGACCACCTCGTACAGGGCCTTGTCGAGCTGCAGCGCCCGCAGCAGGTCGGCCGCCTCGCGCGGGTCACGGCCGGCGACCGCGCCGTAGCCCTCGCAGAACGCGTCTCGGGTGTCGGCCGCCCAGGTGTCGGCGGCCGCAGCCGCCGAGGCGTCCGCCCCTCCCTCGACCGTGTCGTGCCCTGCCGCGTAGTCGATCGAGCGGAGCATCCCGGCCACGTCCCGCAGGGCCAGGTCCGGGACGGTGCGCTCGGCCAGGGGCCGTAGCGGCTCGCCCTCGAAGTCGAGCAGCACCCACCCCTTCCCGGGCGCCTGCAGGACCTGCCCGAGGTGGAGGTCGCCGTGGACCCGCTGCATCGGCGGAAGGTCGCGCAGCTCCTCCAGCGAGGCCGCGTGGGCGTCGAGGGCGGCTGCGTGGACGTCGAGGTCGGGCACGGCCGAGCGTGCCCAGGCCAGCCGGGCCTGCAGGGAGCGCACCATGCGCTCACGGCCGTCTGCGTCCACCGCGGTGGTGCCGAACGCGGTCGCCAGGTCGGCGTGGACCTGGGCGGTGGCTGCACCCAGGTCCCGCGCCGCCGCGGTGAAGTCGCGCCGTTCCCGCACCGCGGCCAGCGCGACGCGCCAGGCGTCCTCGCTGCCCGGCAGGAACTCGACCGCGACCGCCAGGTGGCCGGAGACGGGCTCGGCCCCGACGGCGGGCAGCCACGTCCCCTCCAGCCAGCCACGCAGGGCCGGCACGTGACCGGAGCCCACCCGGGTGAGGGCCGCGAGGACCTCGACGTCCGGGTTGGCCCCGGGGTGCAGCGTCCGGAACACCTTGACGATGGCGGGCGGGCCGTCCACCGGCTCGACGATGATGCTCGTGTTGGACTGCTCGCCCGTCAGCACGCGGGACCTGGCCTCGGGGGGACGGGGGTCCCGCCGGAGTCCGAGCGGAGCGCCCCCAGCAGCGCCCGGACGAACGCGGGGTCGTGCGTGCCGTCGCTGACGTGCCGGGACTCGCCGTCGTCGCCGAGCACACCGACGACCGCGGTGGCGGGCACCGACGGCAGCGCCTCGGAGCGGTAGGTGAGCGGCACCTGCACGACGTCCAGCCGGTCGCCGGAGTCCAGCCCGATGACGTGCGTGACGACCTGGACGCCCGGCTCCGACGACGGCCACACGTGTGCGCCGAGGTCGCGAAGTCCTACCCCGCGTCCCTTGGCCGGGTACCAGCGCTGCGCCGGCATCCACGAGTGCAGCAGCCGGGTGAGCTCGTCCCCGAGCCCCGGGGCCGGGCTCACGCGGCACCCCGCACGTCGACCAGCCGGAGCCAGAAGAAGTCGCGGCTGCCGAGCGTGAGCGTGACCCGGCCGTCCTCGCCGACCGCGGGGAAGCCCTGGCCGCCGAAGAGGTCGACGATCCGCGCCCCCGCGTGCTCCGGCACGGTCAGGGTGACCGCCTGCGGGGCGGCGGCGAGGTTGTGCACGCACAGCACCGTCTCCGGCTCCTCGTGCTCCCCGCCGGGGACGGTGCCGTCCAGGACGCGCAGGAACGCGAGGACCGCCTCGTTGTCGCTGGCCGGGGCGTCGGTGACGACCGTGCCCGGCTCCACCAGCGGCAGGGCCCGGAACGACCCGAGGCCGAACACCGGGTGACGTTTGCGCAGCGCGAGCATGCCGCGGACCCAGTGCAGCAGCGACGAGCTGGTCGCCAGCTGCGCCTCGACGTTGACCCCGCCGAAGTGGTTGGTCAGGGACTGCACGACCGGCAGGTAGAGCTTGCCGGGGTCGGCGACGGTGGAGAAGCCGGCGTTCCGGTCCGGGTTCCACTGCATCGGGGTGCGGACGCCGTCGCGGTCGTCCAGCCAGATGTTGTCGCCCATCCCGATCTCGTCGCCGTAGTACAGGCAGGGGGAGCCGGGCATCGACAGCAGCAGCGCGTGGATCAGCTCGATCTCGGCCCGGCTGTTGTCCAGCAGCGTCGCGAGCCGGCGGCGGATGCCGATGTTGGCGCGCATCCGGGGGTCGGGCGCGTACCAGCCGTACATGGCCGCGCGCTCGGAGGTGGTCACCATCTCCAGCGTCAGCTCGTCGTGGTTGCGCAGGAACGTGCCCCACTGCCCGGTGCCGGGGATCTCCGGGGTGTCGGCGAGGATGTCGAGCACCGAGCCGGCCTTCTCGTCGCGCAGCGCGTAGTACAGCCGCGGCATCACGGGGAAGTGGAAGCACATGTGGCACTCGGGGGCAGCGTCGTCGCCGAAGTAGGGGACGACCTCCTGCGGCCACTGGTTGGCCTCGGCGAGCAGGATGCGCCCCGGGTACTCGGTGTCCACGACCTAGCGGACCTTGGCGAGGAACTCGTGGGTGCGGGGCAGGTTCTCGCAGTTGGTGCCCTCCTCCTCGAACAGGTAGGGCACGGCGTCCAGCCGGAAGCCGTCGATGCCGGCGTCCATCCAGAACCGGACGACGTCGATGATCGCGTCCTGCACGGCGGGGTTGTCGAAGTTGAGGTCCGGCTGGTGGGAGAAGAAGCGGTGCCAGAAGAACTGGCGGCGGACGGGGTCGAAGGTCCAGTTCGACGTCTCGGTGTCGACGAAGATGATCCGGGCGTCGGCGTACTTCTCGTCGGTGTCCGACCACACGTAGAAGTCGCCGTACGGTCCCTCCGGGTCGGAGCGGGAGGCCTGGAACCACGGGTGCGCGTCGGACGTGTGGTTCATCACCAGGTCGGTGACGACGCGGATGCCCCGCGCGTGGGCGGCCGCCACCAGCTCCGTGAACTGCGGCATGGTGCCGAACTCGGGCAGCACGGCGTAGTAGTCGCTGATGTCGTACCCGCCGTCCCGCAGCGGCGAGGCGTAGAACGGCGGCAGCCACAGGCAGTCCACGCCGAGCCACTGGATGTAGTCCAGCTTGTCGATGAGGCCGGCGAAGTCTCCCGAGCCGGACCCCGTGGAGTCCGAGAAGGCCCGGACGAGGACCTCGTAGAAGACGGCCTTCTTGTACCAGTTGGGGTCGTTGTCCAGCCCGGGGCTGGACAGCTGAAGTCCCTGCACGCGAAGTCTCCTGGTGGCGGTGCGTCGTCGGGGCGGTGAGGGCAGGCGGGCGGGTGCCTTACAGCGGGAGCACCGCGAACACGTGGGCCGTCGTGTCGTACGGGTCGAGACGGACGTAGTTGGCGCCGCCCCAGCCCCAGGTGTGCCCGCTGAGCAGGTCGTGGACGGCGTACTGGCTGTGCGCCGGGAGCCCCAGCGTCGTGGCGTCCACGTGCACCGTGGTCTCGTGGGCGGCGTGCGGGTCGAGGTTGACGACCACCAGGACCGTGTCCGCGCGACCGGTCGGTGACTCCTCGGCCGGGACGTGCCGGGAGTAGGCGATGACCGAGTCGTCGTCGGTGCGGTGGAACGTGTGCCGCGCAGCCGCTGCAGCGACGGGTGCGCCTTGCGGATCTCGTTCAGGCGCGTCAGGAGGGGGGCGAGGGAGCGGCCCTCGCGCCTCGGCGGCGGCCCAGTCCCTCGGGCGGTACTCGAACTTCTCGTTGTCGATGTACTCCTCCGCGCCCGGCCGCGCGACGTGCTCGCCCAGCTCGAAGGCGGAGTAGATGCCCCAGCTGGGCACCAGGGTGGCCGCGAGCACGGCCCGTAGCCGGTGGGCGGCGGGCCCGCCGTACTGCAGGAACGCGTGGAGGATGTCCGGCGTGCTGGGCCAGAAGCTGGGCCGCATGTAGTGCGCGGACTCGGTCGACAGCTCGGTGACGTAGTCGGTGAGCTCGGCCTTGGAGGTGCGCCAGGTGAAGTACGAGTACGACTGCTGGAACCCGACCTTGCCGAGGGTGCGCATCATCTGCGGGACGCGTGAACGCCTCGGCCAGGAAGATGACCTCGGGGTGGGCGGCGTTGACCCGGCCGATGAGCCACTCCCAGAACTCGACCGGCTTGGTGTGGGGGTTGTCGACCCGGAACACCGTGACGCCGCGGCCCGACCCACAGCTCGACGCAGCCGCAGCGACCTCGGCGTAGATGCCCTCGGGGTCGTTGTCGAAGTTGACCGGGTAGATGTCCTGGTACTTCTTCGGCGGGTTCTCCGCGTAGGCGATGGTGCCGTCGATCCGGGTGGTGAACCACTCCGGGTGCTCGGTCGCCCAGGGGTGGTCGGGGGCCGCCTGCAGCGCGAAGTCCAGCGCCACCTCCAGGCCCAGCCGCCCTCGCCTGCTCGACGAAGAACGCGAAGTCCTCCTCGTGCCGAGGTCGGGGTGGATGGCGTCGTGGCCGCCGTCCTTGGACCCGATGGCCCACGGCGAGCCCGGGTCGCCGGGGCCGGGGTCGAGGGTGTTGTTGCGGCCCTTGCGGTTGACCTCGCCGATCGGGTGGATGGGCGGCAGGTAGAGGATGTCGAAGCCCATCGGCCGCCACGGCGGGCAGCCGTTCGGCCGCGGTCCGGAAGGTGCCGGAGACCCAGCCGGTGGTCCTCGTCGTCCCAGCGGGCCCCCTCGCTGCGGGGGAAGAACTCGTACCAGGCGCTGAACAGGGCGCGCTCGCGCTCCACCTGCAGGCGCAGCGGGGTCGAGGCGGTGACCAGGTCGAGCACCGGGTGGCGCGGCGATGACCGCCTCGCGACCTCGGGGCCGACGGCCGGGGCGAGGCGGGCACCACCGGGGCGGCTGGTGTCCTGCAGGGCCGCGACGGCGTCCTGCAGCAGCGCCGCGCCCGGTGTCGTCACCGGCGGCGCGGGCCAGCTCCACGCGCGCGCCGCAGCACCGGCACCCCCTCGGCCAGCATGACGTCGACGTCGACCCCGGCGGCGATCTTGACGGTGGCGTTGTGCTCCCAGGTGGCGTAGACGTCCCACGGCGCCCTCGACGTGGAAGGTCCAGTCGCCCGACGGCGTGGGGACGACGTCGGCGCCGTACCGGTCGCTGCCCGGCGCGAGCTCGACCATGCGCACCCGGGCCTGCTCGGTCCCGTCGGGTGCGGTGAGGACCGCCGTCGCGGCCAGGGCGTCGTGGCCCTCGCGGAAGACCGTCGCCTCCACCGGCACGGCCTCGCCCACGACCGCCTTGGCGGGCCAGCGGCCGTCGTCCACGCGGGGCGTGACGTCCAGCACCGGGATGCGACCGACGCCGCCTCCGGAGAGGTCCACGGACGCCGTGGACCGTGACGTCTCCGGCGTCGCGCCCGGGGGGCCGCCGGCGGGTGTGCCGTGCCGTGAGGCCTCCGGTGCCGACGCCGGTGCCGACGCCTTCGGTGCCGACGCCTTCGGTGCGGACGCCTTCGCTGCCGGTGCCTTCGGTGCCGCAGCGCGACGGCCGGAGCCACCGGTGGGACCGGTCGAGGAGGAGGGCCGGGAGGGTGTCTGGTCGGCTACCACCCCTCGACCGTACCGAGACGTGCACGGGGGCGGCACGTCCAAGCCGTCGCGAGGCGGCCGCTCCGCGCCCGGGACTCGGCGAACCTCACCTCTTCACGTCGTGCGGCAGACACATGCAAAGCCTCTGACCTGCGAGAACATGTGTGGTCAGGAGTGTCGCGAGCCATCGGGCGGCCATACCGTCGGGCAGCGTCCGGTGCGCGGACGCAGCTCACGGCGCACCAGCCGCACCGCCACGACGGAGCAGCCACCGGGCCAGTCGGAGCCGCCCTCCCCCTGGTCCACTCCGGCGAGGCAGCTCCTGCGTCGACCACGCTGATCACACCTGCCACGCGGACACCAGCGACGGCCACGCGGTCCGCCTCGCCCGCGCCTGGGGGAGTCATGGCGACGGGGGCGGCCCCCGCCGGGCGAGCCGGCGCCGGTACCGGACCGGCCTCCCGGGCACGGGGTCCGTCCAGGCGTGGCGCACATGGTTCCGCGAGACAGAGTTCCGCGGGGGGCGGCGAGCGCTTACGCTCCCGTCACGTGAGAGCAATCCGGCGGTTCACCGTCCGCACCGTGCTGCCCGAGCCGCTCGCCCCCCTGGGGGAGCTGGCACTGAACCTGCGCTGGTCCTGGCACGCGCCGACGCGGGACCTCTTCGCCTCGCTGGACGCGAAGAAGTGGCCGGACGCCCGCCACGAGCCTGCGCGGATGCTGGGCCTGCTGAGCCCCGAGGAGCTCGAGGTCCTCGCCGCGGACCGCTCGGTCGTCTCCCGGGTGCGCGCTGCCGCTCAGGAGCTGGAGGAGTACCTCACCAGCGACCGCTGGTACCAGCACCAGGAGGACGTGCCGGAGTCGGTCGCCTACTTCTCGCCGGAGTTCGGCATCGCGGCCGCGCTCCCGCAGTACTCCGGTGGTCTCGGCATCCTGGCCGGTGACCACCTCAAGTCAGCGTCCGACCTCGGCGTGCCGATCGTCGGCGTCGGGCTGTTCTACAAGACCGGCTACTTCAAGCAGTCGTTGAGCCGCGACGGCTGGCAGCAGGAGACCTACCCGGTGCTGGACCCCGACGGTCTGCCCATGACGCTGCTGCGCGAGGAGGACGGCACCGCCGCGACCATCACCGTCGGCCTGCCCGGCGGGCGCCACCTGCACGCCCACGTCTGGCGGGCCCAGGTCGGCCGCGTCCCGCTGCTCCTGCTGGACTCCGACATCCCCACCAACGACGAGCGTGCGCGCGCCGTCACCGACCGCCTGTACGGCGGCAGCAAGGAGCACCGCCTGCAGCAGGAGATGCTGCTCGGCATCGGCGGCGTCCGCGCGCTCCGGCTCTTCAGCCGCCTGACCGGTGCGCCTCAGCCGGAGGTGTTCCACTCCAACGAGGGCCACGCCGGGTTCCTGGGCCTGGAGCGGATCCGCGAGCTCACGACCGAGGGGCTGAGCTTCGACGAGGCGCTCCAGTCCGTCCGCGCCGGCACGGTGTTCACCACGCACACGCCGGTGCCCGCGGGCATCGACCGGTTCGGCCGCGACCAGATCGAGACGTACTTCGGCGGCGACAGCGCCGTGGAGGGCCTCCCCGTCGAGCAGATCCTCGCCCTGGGGGCGGAGGACTTCGCCGGTGGCGACCCCAGCGTGTTCAACATGGCCGTGATGGGGCTGCGCCTGGCCCAGCGCGCCAACGGGGTCTCCCGCCTGCACGGCGTGGTCAGCCGCGACATGTTCGAGGGTCTCTTCACCGGGTTCGACCCCACCGAGACCCCGATCAGCTCGATCACCAACGGTGTCCACCACCCCACCTGGGTGGACACCCGGGTCGTCGACCTCATCGCCCGCCACGGCGGGGTGCAGGGCGACGGGTCGGACCGCGGCACGGTGGACTGGGCTGCCGTCGGGACCATCCCCGACGAGGAGATCTGGGCCCTGCGCCGGACGCTGCGCGAGCAGCTCGTCCTCGAGGCGCGTCGCCGGGTGCGCCGCTCCTGGCTGACGCGCGGCGCCTCGCCCGCCGAGCTCGGCTGGGTCGAGGACGCGTTCGACCCCGACGTCCTGACCATCGGCTTCGCCCGCCGGGTGCCGACGTACAAGCGGCTGACGCTGATGCTGCGCGACCCGGAGCGGCTCCGTTCGCTGCTGCTCCACCCCACCCGGCCGGTCCAGCTGCTCATCGCCGGCAAGTCCCACCCCGCCGACGAGGCCGGCAAGCGGCTGATCCAGCAGGTGATCCGCTTCGCCGACGCCCACGACGTCCGCCACCGGATCGCCTTCCTGCCGAACTACGACATCGCCATGGCGCAGTCGCTGTACCCGGGCTGCGACGTGTGGCTGAACAACCCGCTGCGCCCGCTCGAGGCGTGCGGCACCTCCGGCATGAAGTCCGCCCTCAACGGCGGCCTCAACCTGTCGATCCTCGACGGCTGGTGGGACGAGTGGTTCGACGGCGAGAACGGCTGGGCGATCCCCACCGCCGACGGTGTCGACGACCCGGACCGCCGTGACGACCTCGAGGCCGCCGCGCTGTACGACCTCATCGAGACCTCGGTCGCGGCGCGGTTCTACGACCGCGACGCCGAGGGGCTGCCGCGCCGCTGGCTGCAGATGGTGCGCCACACCCTGGCGACGCCTCGGGCCCCAAGGTGCTGGCCGACCGCATGGTGGCCGACTACGTCGCCGAGCTGTACGCCCCGTCAGCGCGCGGGGCTCCCGCGCGCTGGAGGCGGCCCCGGACCGCGCCGGCGCCAAGGACCTGGCGGCCTGGAAGCGGCGCGGTCTCCGCCGGCTGGCACTCGGTGCGCGTGGACCACGTGGAGTCCGGCGACCTCGCCGACAGCCCCGCAGGTCGGCGACCCGCTGCGCGTGGACGCCTACGTCTCGCTGGGCGACCTCCGGCCCCAGGACGTCGGCGTGCAGCTCGTGCACGGCCGGGTCAACGAGGCGGACGCGCTCACGGACACCGTGTAGCGCCCCGCTGCAGCACGCCGAGACCTACGAGGGCGGGCCGTCACAAGTTCTCGGCCACCGTCGAGCTGCGCCGCACCGGTGCCTTCGGCTACACGGTGCGGGTCCTGCCGACCCACCCGGCGCTGGCGTCGCCCGCCGAGATGGGCCTGGTGGCCAACGCCGGCTGACGCCCGGGACGCAGCACGCCCGCAGGGGCGCCGACCGTGGCCGGTCGGCGCCCCTCGTGCTACGGGCACGCCCCGCCTCAGGCCGCGCGACGGCCTCCAGCAGCGTGAGGCTGCGGGCGGGCACGGCCAGCCGGGCCCCGCCGAGCACGTCGGGCGGGGCGACCGCGGTCGCCCCGGCGGGGCCGGCCGGCCACAGCGGCCGGGGCTGCTCGCTGGACCACACGGGCCGGTAGGACCGCGCCCACGGCGGCTCGGGCAGCTGGACCTCCCGGCCGTGCGCCCCGCCGTGCACGACGACGAGGAACGAGCTGGGCCGCAGGTCGGGGACCCGTCGGCTGCCCGTCGGACCTGGCGACGTCGGGCACGCCGTCGCCGTTGAGGAACATCAGCAGGGTCCGGCGCCACGGGTCCGACCAGCCGGCCTCGGAGATCTCGTCGCCGTCACCGTCGAACCAGCCGACGTCGCGGGTGCCGTCGGGGCGGCGGACCGGCCGGGCGCCGAAGAACCGCTCCTGGCGCAGCACGGGGTGCAGCGGCGCGCAGGCCGCAGCAGGAACGACGTGGTCTCCAGCAGGTCGCGCTGCCACGGCGCCAGCGACCAGTCGTGCCAGGTGGTGTCGTCGTCCAGGCAGTAGCCGTTGTTGTTGCCGCGCTGGGTGCGGCCCAGCTCGTCGCCGGCCAGCAGCATCGGCACCCCGGTCGACACCGCCAGCGTGCCCAGCATGGCCCGCAGGGTGCGGCGGCGGGACTCCTGCACGGCCAGGTCGTCGGTGGGGCCCTCGTGGCCGTGGTTCCACGACAGGTTGTGGCCGTGGCCGTCCCGGTTGTCCTCGCCGTTGGCCTCGTTGTGCTTGTCCTCGTAGGACACCAGGTCGGCCAGCGTGAAGCCGTCGTGGGCGGCGATGAAGTTGACCCCGGACAGCGGGGTGCGCACCCCGGTCCGCCGCGGTCCGCCGAACATGTCGTCCGAGCCGGCGAGGCGGGTCGCCAGGTCGCGGACGCCTGGCCCGGGCCGGCCCTGCTGCTCCGCACGGGAGCCGTCGAGCCAGAACGTCGCGCACCCCGTCGCGGTAGCGGTCGTTCCAGTCCACGAACGGCACGGGCAGCTGACCGGTCCGCCAGCCGTACGGGCCGATGTCCCACGGCTCGGCGACGAGCTTGATGCCCGGCCAGGGCCGGGTCGGTCCGCGCGGCGACGAGGAACGGGTGGTCGGGGTCGAAGCCGCCGGTCGCCGCGCTCGTCGTCCCGCACGCGCGCCAGAGCCGGGGCCAGGTCGAAGCGGAAGCCGTCCACGCCCATCTGCTGCACCCAGTAGCGCAGCGAGTCCAGCGTCTGGCGGACGACCTCCGGCTGCGAGGAGTCCAGGCTGTTGCCCGTGCCGGTGACGTCGCGGTACCGGCCGCCGTCGGTCCGGTAGTACAGCGCGTTGTCCAGGCCCCGCCACGACAGCGTGGGCCCGCCGATCCCGCCCTCGCAGGTGTGGTTGTAGACGACGTCGAGGAGCACCTCCAGGCCCGCGGTGTGCAGGTCGGCGACCATGTCGCCGGAACTCCGCCAGCACCGCGCGCTCGCGTCCTCGCCGCGGCGAACGGCGGCGGAGTAGCGCGGCTCGGGGGCGAAGAAGGACAGCGTGTTGTAGCCCCAGTAGTTGACCGCGTCCCGCTGCGGGCCAGGTGCAGCTCGGGGGCGCTGGCGTGGACGGGCAGCAGCTCCACGGCGGTGACACCGAGCCGGAGCAGGTGCTCGACGACGGCAGGGTGGGCGAGCCCGGCGTAGGTGCCCCGCAGCTCGGGTGGCACCGCCGGCAGCCGCATGGTCAGGCCGCGGACGTGCGTCTCCAGCACCACGGTCCGCGACCACGGGTGCCCGGGCCGGTCGTGGTGGGGCGGCGCCGCCTCGTCGACCACGACGCCGACCGGCGGGTGGCCGAGGCTGTCCAGACGGTGCGCATCAGGTCGCTGGGGGCAGCCGTCGACCACCACGTGGTCCAGCAGCGCCGGGGCGTGCGAGACGGTGCCGTCGACCACCCGGGCGTACGGGTCCAGCAGCGCCTTGTGCCGGGTTGTAGCGGTGCCCGGCCCCGGGGTCCCACGGCCCGTGCGCGCGCAGCACGTACCGCTGGCCCGGCCGCCACTCCCGCGACGTGGCCGTGGTGCACCCCGTCCGTGCGGGCCGGCAGCGCCAGCCGCTGCTCCCGCCAGCCGGACGGGGCCGTCGGCGTCCCGGCTGAGCAGGCACAGCTCGACCCGGTCGGCGTGCTCGGCGACCACCGCGACGTCCACCCCGTCACCGCACCGGCCGGACGCCCAACGGCGAGGGCCGGCCGGGGCCGGTCACCCGCGGCGGGGCAGGAGGGGCGTCGTCGACCACGGATGCAGTCTGCCCACCCGCGGGGCCGGCTGGCAGTACTCGGGTCCATGGACCGGTCTGCGTGACCTTCGCCTGCGGCGAGCACGTGACCTTCGAGACCGACCCCCCGGTCGCCGGCGGCGGCCCCGGGTCGGGTGCCGCGGCGGGGGCCGGACGCACGATCGGCACGGTCCGGCTGCGACCGGCCCCCGATGAACGCCATCGACGGCGGGGTCCGCGACGG
Source organism: uncultured Actinomycetota bacterium (assembly GCA_963759255.1). Classification (GTDB taxonomy): domain Bacteria; phylum Actinomycetota; class Actinomycetes; order Actinomycetales; family JBBAYJ01; genus Aquipuribacter. The sequence goes on along the minus strand of CAVWYQ010000002.1, from coordinate 1,422,176 downwards.
GGTCCGCGAGGCCGTCGGCGCACGCGCGCCGCAGCGGGGTCGGGGCGCTCGTGGTGGTCGGCACCGCCGACGGTCTTCGCCGCCGGGGCCGACATCAAGGAGATGGCCGGCCTCGGCGTCGGCCGACGTGCTCCGCCTGTCCGGTGACCTGCAGGGCGCCCTGGACGAGCTGGCCGCGCTGCCCGTGCCCACGGTCGCCGCCATCGCCGGCTACGCGCTCGGCGGAGGCTTCGAGCTCGCACTGGCGTGCGACTTCCGGGTCGTCGACGCCGACGCCAAGGTCGGGCTGCCCGAGATCACGCTCGGGCTCATCCCCGGCGGCGGCGGCACCCAGCGCCTGGCCCGGCTCGTCGGCGGCGCCCGGACCAAGGACCTGGTGCTTCTCCGGTCGCATGGTCGGGCGCGGAGGAGGCGCTGGCCCTCGGCATGGTCGACGAGGTCGCCGAGCCCGGGACCGTCGAGGCGGCCGCGCGGGCCCGGGTGCAGCGCTACCTCGGCGGGTGCCTCGCGTCGCCGTCGGCCGCTGCCAAGCAGCGCCATCGACGCCGGCCTGGACACCGACCTGGCGTCGGGGCTGCAGCTGGAGCGGGCGCTGTTCGCCGGCATGTTCGGCACCCGCGACGGCCAGCACGGCCTGGCCTCGTTCGTCGAGCGAGGTCCCGGCAAGGCCGAGTTCGAGGGGCGCTGACGATGACGTCCGACGAGCACCTGGCACCCCTGATGCACCGAGTCTGCGCGACGGAGGCCGAGGTCGAGGCGGCCTGGGCCGACACCGACCTCGCCCAGGTGCTCTACCACGACTGGGAGTCCGGCACCTACGACGACAAGTGGTCGATCAGCTTCGACGACCGCTGCATCGCCTTCGCCGCCGACCGGTTCGCCACGGCGCTCGGGCCGGCCGCGGCCGGGTCGAGCCGGCCGTTCGGGCCGGGCGCTGGAGATCGGCGCCGGCACGGGCTTCTTCTCCCTCAACCTGCGTCAGGCCGGCTGGCTGGAGGAGGTCGTCGTCACCGACGTCTCCGCCGGGCATGGTCGACGTCGCCCGGCGCAACGCCGCGAACCTGGGCTTCGACGACGTCGACGGCGCGGTGGCCGGCATCACCGAGCTGCCGTACCCGGACGACTGCTTCGACCTGGTGCTCGGCCACGCCGTGCTGCACCACGTCCCCGACGTCGAGGCCGGGCTGCGGGAGTGCCTGCGGGTGCTGCGCCCCGGCGGCCGGTTCTCTTCGCGGGCGAGCCCACCGTGATCGGCGACCGGTACGCCCGGGCGCTCGGCCGCGCCACCTGGGCGCTCACCACCCGCATCACCCACCTGCCCCCGCTGCGCGAGCGCTGGGCGCGCAGCAAGGAGGAGCTCGACGAGTCCTCGCGCGCCGCCGCCCTGGAGGCCGTCGTCGACCTGCACACCTTCGACCCCGGCGAGCTCGCCCGGACCGCCCTGCGCGCGGGAGCGGTCGACGTGACGTACCGCCACGGAGGAGCTGCTCGCCGCCTTCCTGGGCTGGCCGGTCCGGACGTTCGAGGCCGCGGTCAACCCCGAGCGGCTGGGCTGGGGCTGGGCGATGTTCGCCTACCGGGGCTGGCAGCGCCTCGGCGCGGTCGACCGGGTCCTCAACCGGGTGCTGCCGGACGCGCTGTTCTACGACGTCTCGGTGACCGGCACGAAGCCCTGACCATGCCCGTCACGCCCCCGTCTGCTGCGTGCCTGGGCCGTGCGGCTGCGCGAGGGCCGCCATCCCGCAGCAGTACCCGCACCTGTCGCTGGAGGCGCTGCGCTGGGTGCTGGACGCCACCGTGCGGTCGGTCCCGGGCTACCTGCTGCGCTACGCGCCGGTTGCTCCGGCTGCGGCTGCTGCACCCCGACGTGGTGACGCACGGCATGGTCTTCCTGGGCGCGGCGTGCGGTGGAGACCGTCCCCGGCTACGGCCGGCTGCACCTGGGGGCCTTCGTCCACGTCGGGGACCGGTCGGTGCTGCGGGCGCACGAGGGCACGCTGCGGGTCGGGACAAGGTCGTCATGGGCTCCGACGTCCGGGTCACCTGCTGGCTCGACGTCGACATCGGCGAGGCCACCCTGCTGGCCGACTGGTGCTACGTGGCCGACTTCGACCACGTCCACGACGACGTCGACCGCCCGGTCAAGGACCAGGGCATCCGCAAGAGCCCCGTGCGGGTCGGGCCGGGGTCGTGGCTCGGGCTGCGCTCGAGCGTCCTGCGAGGCTGCTGACCTCGGGTCGGTGGCACCGTGCGTCGGCCGCGCACGCGGTCGCCGGGGGCGTTTCCGCGACGACGTCGTCGCTCGACCGGGCCGATGCGCCCGGCGGGTGGCGTGGTCGCCGGACCGGGGCGCCGTGCCGTCATGCTGACTCGTCGGCCGACACAGGCCGACCACAGCGTCGGCGGTCGTCGCCGTGCCGCCGGTCAGGCGGTGCTGCCGACGGAACTGGTCCGGCGCCGTCGCCGCACCCGAGGGCGGACCACCGCCACGAGACGAGAGGGCAGGGCCGATGAAGATCGTCGTCTGCGTCAAGCACGTGCCGGACGCCCAGGCCGACCGCGGTTTCGCCGCCGACACCACGACCGACCGCGAGGCGGTCGACGGGCTGCTGTCCGAGCTCGACGAGTACGCCGTCGAGGAGGCCCTCCGGCTCGCGAGGCCGGTGACGACATCGAGGTCGTCGCCCTCACCGTCGGCCCCGACGACGCCCGTGACGCCCTCAAGAAGGCGCTGCAGATGGGCGCGGACGGCGCGGTCCACGTCAGCGACGAGGCCGTCCACGGCTCCGACGCCGTCGGCACCTCGCTCGTGCTGGCGCAAGGCGCTGCGAGCACGTCGGGTTCGACCTTGTCGCTCACCGGCATGGCCGTCTACCGACGGCAGCATGGGCGTGGTCCCGGCCATGGTCGCCGAGCGGCTCGGCCTGCCGCAGGTCACGTACGCCGCCGAGGTCGACGCTCGTGCGCCGGGCATCGTACGGATCCGACGTGACGGTGACGCCGCCAGCGAGACCGTCGAGGCCTCGCTGCCCGCGCTGGTCAGCGTCACCGACCAGGTGCAACGAGCCCCGGCTACCCGTCGTTCAAGGGGATCATGGCGGCCAAGAAGAAGCCCGTCACCGAGCTCACGCTCGCCGACATCGGGGTGGAGCCCTCCCGAGGTCGGCACTCGACGCCGCCTGGGCCCGCGCCGTCGAGGCCGACCGCCCGCCCACCCAAGCAGGCCGGCTCGGTCGTCGTCGACGAGGGTGACGCCGGCGCGACGGCGTCGCGCGTCGTCGACTTCCTCGCCGCCCAGAAGCTCGTCTGAGCCCAGAGGGAACCGTCATGGCACAGGTCCTCGTCGTCGTCGACACCGTCGACGGCACCGTCCGCAAGGCCGCGCTGGAGCTGCTCACGCTCGCGCGCCGCATCGGCGACCCGGTCGCCGTCGTCTTCGGGGCGGACCCCGGCGCGTCCACGGCGCCCGCCGCCCTCGCCGAGCACGGCGCCACCGAGGTCGTCCTCGTCGCGCGGCGCCGACGTCACCGAGCACCTCGTCGCGCCCAAGTCGGAGGTGCTCGCGGACCTGGTGGCCGAGCGCGCCCCGGCTGCGGTGCTGCTGTCGAACAGCCCCGAGGGCAAGGAGGTCGCCGCCCGGCTCGCGGTGCGCAGCGGGTCCGGCCTGATCACCGACGCCGTCGACGTCGAGGTCTGCGACGGGCAGGTCGTGGCCACCAAGTCCGTCTTCGCCGGCTCCTGGACCACCCGGTGCGCGGTGGTCCACGGCACCCCGGTCCTCACGGTCAAGCCGAACACCGTCGCCCCCGAGGTCGCACCGGCGGCGGGCACGGCCACCACGCTCACCCCCACGGTGTCCGAGCAGGCCAAGGCGGCCCGCATCGTCGAGCGCCACGACAAGCCCGCCACCGGGCGACCCGAGCTGTCCGAGGCCTCGATCGTGGTGTCCGGCGGGCGCGGCACCGACGGCGACTTCTCCGCCGTCGAGGCGCTCGCGGACGCGTTGGGCGGCGCCGTCGGCGCCAGCCGGGCCGCGGTCGACGCCGGCTGGTACCCCCACAGCAGCCAGGTGGGGCAGACGGGCAAGACCGTGTCGCCGCAGCTCTACCTGGCCGCCGGCATCTCCGGGGCCATCCAGCACCGTGCGGGCATGCAGACCTCCAAGGTCGTCGTCGCGGTCAACAAGGACGCCGAGGCGCCCATCTTCGAGATGGCCGACCTCGGGGTCGTGGGCGACCTGTCGTCCATCCTGCCGGCGGTCACCGAGGAGATCTCCCGCCGCAAGGGCTGAGCGTGTCCCGGGTCCGTCAGGCGGTGGGCCAGGACCGTGCATACCCTTTCCCGGTGAGCGTGTACCTGGACCACGCGGCGACCACCCCGGTGCGTGGGACCGCGGTCGACGCCTGGCGCGAGGCCACCCTGGCGGGGGGCAACCCCTCCTCGCTGCACGGCCCGGGCCGGTCCGCCCGCCGGGTGCTGGAGGAGTCGCGCGAGAGCCTCGCCCGGGCACTGGGGGTCGGGCCGAGCGAGGTCGTCATGACCGCCGGGGGCACCGAGGCGGACAACCTGGGCATCAAGGGCCTGTTCGCCGCCCGTCACCGGGAGGACGCCCGTCGCGTCCGCGTGCTGGCCTCGCCCGTGGAGCACCACGCCGTCCTCGACTGCGTGGAGTGGCTCGCCGCCGAGCGAGAGGCGCACGTGGACTGGCTGCCGGTGGACTCCCGCGGACTGGTCGACGTCGGTGCGGCCAGCCGGCTGCTGAGCGAGGACCCCGGCTCGGTCGCGCTCCTGGCGTGCATGTGGGCGAACAACGAGGTCGGCACCGTGCAGCCGGTTCGCGCGCTCGTCGATGCCGCCCACGCCCACGGCGTCCCGGTGCACGTGGACGCCGTCCAGGGCCTCGGCTGGCTCGGCACCGGCCTCACGGACCTCGCCGACCTGGGGGCCGACACGGTGGCCGTCAGCGGCCACAAGCTGGGCGCCCCGGTCGGCTCCGGTGCGCTGCTCGTGCGTCGCGGGGTGCCGCTGGAGGCCGTGGTCCACGGCGGTGGGCAGGAGCGCGGTGTCCGGTCGGGGACCGTGGACACGGCCGCGGCCGCGGCGCTGGCGGTGGCGGTCTCGGAGGCGGTGGCCGAGCAGGCCGAGCAGGCCCCTCGGGTCCGCGCGCTGCGTGACCGGCTGGCGGCGGGGGTCCTCGCGCTGGACCCCGCCGCCGTCGTGCGTGGCGCCGCCCTCGACGTGCCGGGGGCGCGGCTGCCCGGCAACCTCCACGTCACCTTCACCGGGTGCGAGGGGGACTCCCTGCTCTACCTGTTCGACGCCGAGGGGGTCGCGGTGTCGACCGGGTCGGCCTGCCGGGCGGGGGTGCCGGAGCCGTCCCACGTCCTGTTCGCCATGGGCGTCCCGCCTGACGAGGCGCGGGGGGCGCTGCGGTTCTCCTTCGGTCGGACGAGCACCGATGCCGACGTCGACCGCGTCCTGGAGGTGCTGCCAGGCATCCTCCGCCGGGCCCGGGCGGCCGCCGCGCGCGTGAGCGGGACAGCCGTGGCCTCGTGAAGGTGCTCGCTGCGATGTCAGGGGGCGTGGACTCCGCCGTCGCCGCCGCCCGGGCGGTCGAGGCGGGCCACGACGTCGTAGGGGTGCACCTGGCCCTGTCCCGCTCCCCGGCCCAGCAGCGCACGGGCTCGCGGGGCTGCTGCAGCGTCGAGGACGCGCAGGACGCGCGGCGCAGCGCCGACGTGCTGGGCATCCCGTTCTACGTCTGGGACCTGGCCGAGCAGTTCGCCCAGGACGTGGTGGACGACTTCGTCGCGGCCTACGCGGCCGGGCGCACCCCCAACCCCTGCGTGCGCTGCAACGAGCGCATCAAGTTCTCGGCCCTGCTGGACCGGGCCCTGGCGCTGGGCTTCGATGCCGTCGCCACCGGCCACTGGGCCCGCCTCGAGCAGCGCGAGGGTGTTCCCGTGCTGCACCGGGCCGCGGACGCCGCCAAGGACCAGTCCTACGTGCTCGCCTCGGTCCCCCCGCAGCGCCTGCGTCACGTGGTGCTGCCGCTGGGTCGCGTGCCGTCCAAGACCGGGCTGCGCGAGGAGGCCACCCGTCGGGGCCTGTCGGTGGCGGGCAAGCCCGACAGCCACGACATCTGCTTCGTGCCCGACGGTGACACCGCGGCCTGGCTCAGCCGGCGCCTCGGTGACGCGCCGGGGCCCGTGGTGGACCGCGACGGCACCGAGGTGGGTCGTCACGGCGGCACCCACCGGTTCACCGTCGGTCAGCGACGCGGGCTCCGGCTCGACCGGCCCGCCCCCGGTGGGGCCCCTCGCTACGTGCTGTCCATCAGCCCCGTGACGCGCACGGTGACCGTCGGCAGCGCCGAGGACCTGCTCGTCGAGGAGGTCGTCGGCGAGGACGCCGTCTGGCACGGTCCGGTCCCGCCCGCCGGGTCGGCGGTGGCCATGCAGGTGCGGGCGCACGCACCCGCGGTGCCCGCCGCGCTGACCGTCACCGACCAGCGGGTCGTGCTGCGGCCCGAGGCCCGGCTCCCGGCCGTCGCCGCAGGTCAGACGGTCGCGCTGTACGACGGCGACCGGGTCCTGGGCGCCGTCCGCGCCACCTGAGCGACCGGCGCGCGGAGCCGTCCGGGTGCGGCGCCCACGGGTGTCGCCAGACGCCTTCCGCGGCCTCCCGCGGCGTGCCACCATGTGCCGTCGCGCGAGGGCGCGCACTTCCCGGAGGGGACCCATGGACGACCGCGACGCTGCTGCGCCCCCGCCCGCCGAGCTGGCCACCGCCGTGCTGCGCACCGCCGCCCGGGTGATCGACCGGGCCATCGACGGCAGCCTGGACCAGCGCCTCCGTCGCGCCAAGACCAGCTACGCCACCCGCCACGTCGTGCCCCTGCACGCCGGTGAGCCGCTGCGGCTGCTCACCGGGGCGGGCATCGTCCCCTCGGCCGGCGACCTGGTCCTGGCCCGGGTCACGGCGGTGGGGCAGCACACCTGGGTGGAGCGTCCGACCGGCCGCAGGGCCAGGCTCTTCGTCGGCGACGAGGTGGTCCTCGCCTACGCCCACCGCTACGCCCCCGACGCGTTCCTCGCCGAGGTGCCGGGCGACCTCGGTCCCTGCGAGCTCGTCGCCGCCGGCGGCATCGCCGCTCGGGTGGTGTCGGCCCACTCCTCGATGGCGGCGCCCACCACGCTGGAGCCCGCGGGCCTGCTGGCCGACGCCGGCGGCCGGCGCCTCACCCTGCGGGACTGGACGACGGTCGCCCCCCGGCCCCTGGTCCCGGCGGCGCCCGGCCAGGCGCCGGTGGTCGCGGTCGTGGGCACGGCCATGAACGCGGGCAAGACGACGGCACTGGCGATGCTGGTGGCGGGCCTCACGTCCGCCGGGCTGTCGGTCGGGGCGGCCAAGGTGACCGGCACCGCAGCGGGCAACGACCCGTGGCTGTTCACCGACGCCGGCGCCGAGGCGCTCGACTTCACCGACGTCGGGCACGCGACCACGGCGGGCGTGGCGCACGAGGACTGCGTCGCCGTCGTCGGTGGCCTGCTGGGGGAGCTCCGCGGCCGTCACGACGTCGTCGTCATGGAGATCGCCGACGGCGTGTTCCAGCGGGAGTCCGCAGCCCTGGTCGCCGACGACCGGGTGCGTGACGCCGTCGACGCGGTCCTCTTCGCCGCCGGCGACGCCCTGGGTGCGCTCGCCGGCGCGGAGCGGCTCGGCGCCGCCGGCTGGCGCGTGCTCGGGCTGACGGGCCTGTTCACCGCCTCGCCGCTGGCCTCGCTCGAGGTGGCCGGACGCACCTCGGTGCCCGTGCTGCGCAGCACCGACCTCGCGGTGGCGGAGCACGCGCTCGCCCTGCTGGAGCGGGTGCGCTCGCCGCGGGAGCGTGCCGCTGCCGAAGGGGTGCCCCAGCCCTAGGCTCGTCGGCATGGAGTCCCGACACGTCCCCCGCCTCGACCGTTCCCTGTCCGTCGTCGGGCTGGGCTGCTGGCAGCTCGGGGCGGACTGGGGCCAGGTGGACGACGCCGACGCCCTCGCCACCCTCGCCGGCGCCCTGGGTGCGGGTGTCACGTTCCTGGACACCGCGGACGTCTACGGGGACGGGCGCAGCGAGCACCTCGTGGGGCGGGCCGTGGCCGGGCGCCCGGACGTGCTCGTGGCCACCAAGGCCGGCCGTCGCGCCGACCCGCACGTGCCCGAGGCGTTCACGGCCGAGAACCTTCGTGCCTGGACCGACCGCTCGCGCGAGAACCTCGGGGTCGAGACGCTCGACCTGGTCCAGCTGCACTGCCCGCCCACCGCGGTGTACGGGAGCGACCCGGTCTTCGACGCGCTCGACCAGCTCGTCGCCGACGGGTCTGTGCGCGCGTACGGGGTCAGCGTCGAGCGGGCGGAGGAGGCGCTCACCGCGATCGCCCGTCCGGGCGTCGCCACCGTCCAGATCATCCTCAACGCGTTCCGGCTCAAGCCGTTGGAGCAGGTGCTGCCTGCGGCCGCGGAGGCCGGGGTCGGCGTCATCGCGCGTGTGCCGCTGGCCTCGGGCCTGCTCAGCGGGAGGTACGACGCCTCCACCACGTTCGCGGCCGACGACCACCGGACGTACAACCGTGACGGCGGCGCGTTCGACGTGGGTGAGACCTTCGCCGGCGTCCCGTTCGAGGTCGGGCTGCGGGCGGTGGAGGACCTGCGGGAGGTCGCGGAGGACCGGCCGCTGGCTGAGCTGGCGCTGCGCTGGGTGATCGACACCCCGGGCGTCACCACCGTGATCCCCGGCGCACGGAACGCCGACCAGGCTCGCCGCAACGCCGCGGTGGCGGACAGCCCCGCGCTCACGGCCGACCAGCGCGACGCTGTCGCGGCGGTCTACGACCGGCACGTCCGCGCGCTGGTGCACGACAGGTGGTGAGCCTGCCGTCCGGCCCGTGGGCGGGTGCCCCCGGTGCCCTCCCCGGCACCCGCCCCGACCACGCGCTGGACCTGGTCCTCGGCGAGCTGGGGGCCGGTCACCTGCCCTTCGTGCCCGAGCTGGCCGACCGGGGCGTCGGTGCCGACCCGGTCGGGCGGACGGCCTCGTTCCTGGTGGACATGCCGGTGGACCTGCAGCCGTCCGGCTGGCGGCTGGTCGACCACCCGGGCCGCGACCTCGCTCGCGGTCGTTCGTGGTGGGGGCAGGACCTCGACGCCCTCGCCGAGCGGGGGGAGGAGGCGGCCCAGGCGGCCGGGCTCCAGGTCGGCCTGCTGGGACCGTGGACGCTGGCGGCGTCGCTGCAGCGCCAGCGCGGCGAGGTCGCCGTGTCGGACCGGGGGGCGCGCCGGGACGTCGTGGAGTCGCTGGCCGTCGGTCTGTCGGACGTGCTGAGCGCCGTCCGGCGCGCGGCGTCCGGCGCCCGTGCGGTCGTCCTCCTCGACGAGCCGTTCCTGCCTGCGGTCCTCCTCGGGCGGGTCGCGACGGCCAGCGGCTACGACAGCCTCCGTGCCGTCCCGGCGCAGGAGGTCCGCGACGGCCTGCGCGCGGTCGTGGCAGCGGCACACGCGGCGGACTCCGCCGTGGTGCTGCGCTGCCACGACGACGACGCGCCGCTCACGCTGCTCGGGGAGACCACCGCGGACGGGGTGGCGGTACGGGTCCCGGCCCGGGCGTCCGGGCCCGGGGCCGCGGCGTGGGAGCGGGTCGCCGGCCTGCTGGAGGTCGGCGTGACGGTGGTGGCCACCCCCGAGGGGGCCCGGGGTGCCGAGGATGCGGAGGCCTTGGCCGCCCTCGTCGCAGGGCCGTGCGCCCAGGTGGGCATCGACGGCGACCTCGTGCGGCTGGTCTGTCTGGGTGCCGAGGCGTCGGACCCGGAGCGGGGGATGTCCCGGCAGGACCTCGCCCGGACGGCGCGGGCCGCCGAGCTGCTGCGCGACGGCGTCTGAGCGGTCCGGCGCCTCGCCCGGCCTGGCCTCCCGCTGTCCCGGCCCGTCGGTGTGGGGCCCTCCGGCGCTGCTCAGGCGCTCCTGGCGGCCTTGCGCGCCGCGGCGGCCTCGCGCTTGTCGACGAACGTCGAGGCCGCCGCCTCGGCGTCGGACAGGAAGGCTGCGAGCTCGGCGCGGGCCCGCTCGCCGTCCGGCCCGAGACCGGTCATCTCCATGACGCCCCAGTGCCGCAGCAGGGGCATGACCACGTCGTCCAGGTGGTTGCGCGGGTCGTAGATGCCGGCCTGCGCCATCTGGAACGCCTTGCGCTGGAACCCCTCGATGCCCGCGCCCGGCATCTGGAAGTCGACGACCTCGTCACGGATGGCCTGCACCATGGCGTCCGGGCTGATCTCCAGCGACGCCGTGACCAGGTTGCGGTAGAAGATCATGTGGAGGTTCTCGTCCATGGAGATCCGCGCCATCAGCTTGTTGGCGATCGGGTCCTCGGTGTACCTGCCGGTGTTGCGGTGGCTGACCCGGGTCGCCAGCTCCTGGAACGACACGTACGCGCACACCCGCAGCAGCGGCTTGTCGCCGGAGTCGAAGCCCTCGGTCATCGTGGCCATCCGTGCCCGCTCGAGGGCCTCCGGGTCCACACCCCGGGTCACCAGCAGGTAGTCGCGCAGCGCGTAGCCGTGCCGGCCCTCCTCGGCGGTCCACCGGCCGACCCACGTGCCCCACGGCCCGTCGTTGCCGAAGGCGCGCTCGATCTCGCGGTGGTAGCTGGGGAGGTTGTCCTCGGTGAGCAGGTTGAGCTCGAGCGCCGTGCGGGCGATCGGCGTCAGCTGCGACTGCTCCACGCTCCACGGCTCGCCGTCCGGACCGACGAAGTCGCGGCCCTGGCTCCACGGGATGTACTCGTGGGGCATCCACTCCTTGGTGGTGGCCAGGTGGCGGTCCAGGTTCTCTGCGACGACGGGCTCGAGCTCGTGCAGCAGGCGGGTGGTGTCCGAGAGCGTCATGGTGGGTCCTTCCTCCCGGGCCGGCGGGGGCGTGCCGGCCAACTGTCCCGCCAACCTACGCGAGCGTAGGTAGGGGTGCAGCATCCAGCCGGCGGACGGGCCGGGGCGAGGGGGCGAGGGCGCGAGGGGGTGAGGGGGTGAGGGGGGCGCGAGGTCGCGAGGGGGCGGTGCGACGGTCAGCCGGGACGGGGCGGTCAGGTGGGCCGGCGCAGCGGCAGCCCGCTCCGCCCGCCGTCGGAGCGGACGGCGAGCACCTGGTCCACCCCCACGCGGCCACCCGAGAAGCCGACCGCGGAGCCGGCCATGTACAGCCGCCACACCCGGGCCCGGCCCGGCCCCACCAGGCGCACCGCCGCGTCCCAGCGGGCCTCCAGCCGCGCCACCCAGGCCCGCAGGGTCAGCGCGTAGTGCTCCCGGAGGGCCTGCATGTCGCGGACCTCCAGCCCGGCGTCCTGCAGCAGCGTGACCGTCTCGGCGACCGGGAGCAGCTCCCCGTCGGGGAACACGTAGCGCTCGACGAAGGAGTGGTCGCGGTCGGCCAGGCCCACGTCGCCACGGCTGCCGATGACGTGGTGCAGCAGCCGCCCGCCCGGGCGCAGCAGGCCCGCCACCTGTGCGGCGTACGCCGGCAGCCGGGCCCGGCCGACGTGCTCGGCCATCCCGATGCTGCTGACCGCGTCGTAGGGGCCGTCGGCGACGTCGCGGTAGTCCTGGCAGCGGATCTCGACGCGGTCCGCCAGCCCGGCCCGGGCCACCCGTTCCCGGGCGAGCCGGGCCTGCTCGGGCGACACCGTGACCCCGACCGCGTGCACGCCGTGCTCGGCGGCGGCGTGCAGCACCATCGAGCCCCAGCCGCAGCCGACGTCCAGCAGGCGCATCCCCGGGCCGAGGCCGAGCTTGGTGCACACCAGCTCCAGCTTGTCCCGCTGGGCGCGGTCCAGGTCGCCCTCCGTGGCCGGGTCCCAGCCGTCGTCCCAGTAGGCGCAGGAGTACACCAGGCTGGGCCCGAGCAGGAGCCGGTAGAACTCGTTGCCCGCGTCGTAGTGCGACCGGACCGACCGGGCGTCGCGCCCACGCGAGTGCAGCCGGCCCCGTCTGCGGCGCAGCTCCTCGGGCGGGGGTGACGGCCTGGGACCGAGCGCCCCGACGCGGAGCGCGTCCAGCAGGAGCGAGGTCCGTCCTGGGGTGGCGCCGCCGTGCACGACGGCGGCCGTGCGGGCGGCCAGGAACCCGTCGACGGCCCCGTACAGGTCGCCCTCGACGTCCAGGTCACCGCTGACGTAGGCCCGCCCGAACCCGAGCTCGTCCGGTGACCACACCAGGTGGCGCAGCGCCCGCCGCCGCCGCAGGACGAGGACAGGACCGTCGGCGGGACCGGCCTCCGACCCGTCCCAGGCCCGCACCCGAAGGGGTGCCCCGTGCCCCGAGGTACCCACGACCTGCTCGAGCAGCCTGGCGACCCGAGGTGCCGCTCCGGCTCCGGACCCGACCATGGTGGCAGCGTAGGACGACGGTCGACCCTGACCACCAGGATCACATCCGGCCGGCCTCCAGGACCCGCACCACCGCCTCGCCGGCCTCGTCGGAGGCGGCCAGGTCGACCTCGGCGCTGATGCCCCAGTCCAGGTGGCCCGCGGGGTCGTCGAAGGCCTGCCGCACCAGCCACCGTCCCGGCTCGACGGTGACCATGAACCGGTCGGGGCCACGGGCGTCCGGGCCGGTGCCGATCTCGTCGTGCTCGGCGAAGTAGGCCTGGAGCACCTCGCGCCAGCGCTCGGCGTCCCAGCCGGAGTCGGCGTCCAGGTCGCCCAGGTAGTTCCACTGCCGCAGCGACGCCATCCGCACCCGCCGGAACATCTCGTTGCGGACCAGGACCCGGAAGGCGCGCGTGTTGCGGGTGACCGGGGGAGGCCCGTCGTCCACGCACCCGGGCCGCACCTCGCCGTCGCCGGTCCTCGGCACCGGCGGCCAGCTGCGCCCACTCGTCCAGCAGCGAGGAGTCCACCTGGCGGACCAGCTCGCCGAGCCACTCGACGAGGTCGCGCAGCTCCTCGGTACGGGCGTCCTCGGGGACGGTCTGGCGCAGCGCGCGGTAGGCGTCGGCGAGATAGCGCAGCAGCACGCCCTCGGAGCGGATCAGGTCGTAGGCGCGCACGTACTCGGTGAACGTCGCCGCCCGCTCCACCATGTCCCGCACCACGGACTTGGGGCTGAGCTCGAACTCGCTCACCCAGGGCTGGCCCTGCGCGTAGGTCTCGAACGCCTGCTCCAGCAGCTCCGCCAGCGGGCGGGGGTGGGTGACCTCCTCCAGCAGCTCCATCCGCTCCTCGTACTCGATGCCGTCGGCCTTCATGCCCTGCACGGCCTCGCCCCGGGCCGCGCTGCGCTGGGCGTCGAGCACCTGGCGGGGGTCGTCCAGGGTGGCCTCGATGACGCTGACCACGTCGAGGGCGTAGTCGGGGGAGTCCTTGTCCAGCAGCTCCATCGCGGCCAGGGCGAACGTCGACAGCGGCTGGTTGAGGGCGAAGTCCCGCTGCAGGTCCACGGTCAGGCGCACCGTGCGGCCCGTCGGCGTCGGGCGGGTCCACCCTCTCCACGACGCCGGCCGTCAGCAGCGAGCGGTAGGCGGAGATCGCCCGGCTTCATGTGGTGCAGCTGGCGGGCGCGGCGGCTCGTCGGAGTCCTCGATGAGGTGCCGCACGGCGGCGACCGCGTCGCCGGGACGGGCGACGACGTTGAGCAGCAGCGAGTGGGTGATGCGGAAGTGGCTCGTCAGCGGCTCCGGCTGCGCGTGGACCAGGCGGTCGAAGGTCTCCTCGCCCCAGGTGACCGTGCCGGGGACGGGCTTCTTCTTGACGATCTTCTTCCGCTTGGCCGGGTCGTTGCTGGCCTTGGCCGCCGTCCGCTCGTTCTCGATGACGTGCTCCGGCGCCTGCACGACGACCGTGCCCGGAGGTGTCGAAGCCGGCCCGGCCGGCCCGGCCGGCGACCTGGTGGAACTCCCGCGCCGACAGCAGCCGCACCTTGCGCCCGTCGAACTTGGTGAGCGACACGACGAGCACCGTGCGGATGGGCACGTTGATGCCGACGCCCAGGGTGTCTGTGCCGCAGACCACGGCGAGCAGGCCCCGCTGGGTCAGCCGCTCCACCAGGCGCCGGTAGCGCGGCAGCATGCCCGGCGTGGTGCACGCCGACGCCGGCGGCGACCAGGCGCGACAGGGTCTTGCCGAAGCCGGTGCCGAACCGGAACGCGCCCGACCTCCGCCCGGATGGCGTCCTTCTGCTCCCTGGTGCGGACGGTGCCGCTCATCAGGCTGGAGGCGTGGTCCAGGGCGTCCTTCTGGGTCGGGTGCACGACGTAGACCGGGGCCTGGTCCCCGCGCAGCAGCAGCTCGACCGCCTCGTGCAGCGGGTCCAGGGAGAACTCGAACGCCAGCGGGACGGGCCGCTCGGCCGAGGTGACCAGCGCGGTGGGACTGCCCGGTCCGCTCCTCCATCCGCGTCGCGAGCGGGCGCATGTCGCCCAGCGTCGCGCTCATCAGCAGGAACTGGGCGTCGAGGAGCTCGATGAGCGGGCACCTGCCAGGCCCAGCCCCGGTCCCGGTCGCCGTAGTAGTGGAACTCGTCCATGACGACCTGGCCGACGTCGGCCGCCCGGCCCTGCGCGCAGGGCGAGGTTGGCCAGCACCTCCGCGGTGGCGCACACGATGGGCGCGTCGGTGTTGATGCCGGCGTCCCCGGTCATCATGCCGACCCGGTCGGCGCCGAACACCTCGCACAGGGCGAAGAACTTCTCGCTGACCAGCGCCTTGATGGGGGCGGTGTAGAAGGTCCGCCGGCCCTCGCCCAGGGCCAGCGCGTGCGCGCCGACGGCGACCAGCGACTTGCCCGAGCCGGTCGGGGTGGACAGCACCACGTGCGCGCCCGAGGCCAGCTCGAGCAGCGCCTCCTCCTGGTGCGGGTACAGGGTGAGGCCCGTGGCCGCCGCCCACGCCGTGAGCCGTTCCAGCACGGCGTCCGGGTCGGTGCCGGCCACGACGTCGGCCAGCGGGACGGGCGCGGCCAGCGGCAGGGCAGCCGCACGCCGGCGGTCTCGGGGAGCATCTGGGGCGAGGTCATGGCCGGGCAAGTGTCCCAGCCCCAGGCCTCGCCCGACGGCGGGGCGCTCCTCCCGCTCCCGCTGCCGCCCCCGGTGGGCGTCGAGGCGCCCGGAGCGGGCGGGGCGACCGGAGAACCACGGCCAGGAAGGTCGCGAGGGGCCCCAGCAGCCGCGACAGCAGGAACCAGCCGGGGCCACCGCGTCCCCCGGCCTGCGCGAGCCCGGCGCCCAGCAGGCTCCCGGCAGGCCTGCGAGCACCCACGACCGGCGCACGTCCCCACCCGCACGGTGCGCGCACCGTGCGCGCGAGGGTTTCCGGGCGGGGGGCGGGCGGGCGGTGCGATGTCCGGGGTCGGTGCCAGGATCGCCCTCGTGAGCGAGCAGGACACCCGCGCCGACCCGACGCTGGAGACCACCGACGTGCCGGAGGCGGCCCGGGTGCGTGCCGCGGCGCTCGCCGAGCAGCTGCGCGCCCACCAGTTCGCCTACTACGTGCGCGACAGCCCCAGCGTGGGCGACGACGTCTACGACGCCCAGCTGCGGAGCTCGCAGCGGCTCGAGGCCGCGTACCCGGTGCTCGTCAGCCCGAGAGCCCGACCCAGAAGGTCGGGGGCGGGTTCTCCACCGCTTCACCGCGGTCGACCACCCCTCCCGCATGCTGAGCCTGGACAACGTCTTCTGCGCCGAGGAGCTGCGCGAGTGGGGCGCCCGGGTCGTCGCGGCCGCCGGCGAGGACGTGCAGTACCTCTGCGAGGTCAAGATCGACGGGCTGGCCGTCAACCTCGTCTACGTCGACGGGGTGCTCGAGCGCGCCCTCACCCGGGGCGACGGGTACACCGGCGAGGACATCACCCTCAACGTCCGCACCATCGACTCGGTGCCGGAGCGGCTGCGCTGCCGGCACAGCCACCCGTTCCCGGCCCGGCTCGAGGTCCGCGGCGAGGTCTTCTTCCCCGTCGAGGCCTTCGCCGCGGCTCAACGCCGAGCTCACCGAGGCGGGCAGGAGCCCGTTCGCCAACCCGCGCAACGCCGCGGCCGGGTCGCTGCGGCAGAAGGACCCCCGGGTCACCGCGCGGCGCCCGCTGGACATGCGGGTGCACGGCATCGGCGTGCGCGACGGCTTCGGGCGCCACCCGGCAGTCGGAGGGCTACGACCTGCTGCGGGCCTGGGGCCTGCCCACCGCCGACACCTACCGCGTGCGTGGACACCCTGGCCGAGGTCGAGGCGTTCGTCGCCCACTACGCCGAGCACCGCCACGACGTCGTGCACGAGATCGACGGCGTCGTCGTCAAGGTCGACCAGCTGGCGCTGCAGCGCCGTCTCGGCACGACCAGCCGCGCGCCGCGCTGGGCCACGGCCTACAAGTACCCGCCGGAGGAGGTCCGCACCCGGCTGCTCGACGTCCAGGTCAACGTGGGCCGCACCGGCCGGGTCACGCCGTTCGCCGTCATGGAGCCGGTGCTGGTCGCGGGCTCGACGGTGTCCATGGCCACGCTGCACAACGGCGACGAGGTGCGCCGCAAGGGCGTGCTCATCGGCGACGCGGTCTGGATCCGCAAGGCCGGCGACGTCATCCCTGAGGTGCTCGGGCCCGATCGTCGAGGAGCGCGACGGCAGCGAGCGGGCGTTCGTCATGCCGACGCACTGCCCCTCGTGCGGCACCGAGCTGCGCCGGGAGACCGAGAGCGCCGTCGACCTGCGCTGCCCCAACCGGCGCACCTGCCCCAGCCAGCTGCGCGAGCGGCTGTTCCACCTGGCCTCCCGCAAGGCGTTCGACATCGAGGCGATGGGCTTGGAGGCGGCCGCCGCGCTGCTGGAGGCCGGCGTGCTCGCCGACGAGCAGGACCCGGGCGGCTGGCGGCCGACGAGGGCGGCGTGTTCGACCTGGACGAGGCGAAGCTGCTGCGGGTGCCGCTGTTCACCAACACCTCCGGCGAGCTGTCGGCCAACGGGCGACGGCTGCTGGACAACCTCGCGCCGCGCCGGCAGCAGCCGCTGTGGCGGGTGCTGGTCGCGCTGTCGATCCGGCACGTCGGGCCCGACCGCCGCCCGGGCGCTCGCCACCCGCTACGGCTCCATGACGCGCGCCTGCGGTCGAGGTGGCCGAGCGGCGCAGGACCGCGACGCCGCCGTCGCCGAGCTGGCCGACACCGACGGCGTCGGCGCCGTCATCGCCGAGGCGCTGGTCGACTGGTTCACCGTCGACTGGCAGGCCGCCGTGGTGGACCGCTGGGCCGCCGCCGGGGTGCGGATGGCCGACGAGCGGGACACGCTCGGTGCCGCGCACGCTGGAGGGGCTGACGGTGGTCGTCACCGGCTCGCTCGAGGGCTTCAGCCGCGACGAGGCCAAGGAGGCGATCCTGGCCCGCGGCGGCAAGGCCGCAGGCAGCGTGTCGAAGAAGACCACCGCGGTCGTGGTCGGCGAGAACCCCGGCAGCAAGGCCGACAAGGCCGAGTCGCTCGGGCGTGCCCGTGCTGGACGAGGCCGGGTTCCGGGCCCTGCTGGAGCGCGGGCCGGCCTCTGCCAGGCGCGGCCGGGGACCCGACGGGCCGAGACTCCCCGGACGCGGCGAGGGACGGGTCCCGGCGTCGACCTCCTAGACTCCACGCCCATGGCCGACACCCCGGCGACCGGCGCCCCCGAGCACCTGGACCGCGAGCGCGTCGCCCACCTGGCCGGTCTGGCCCGGATCGCGCTGACCGAGGACGAGATGGACCGCCTCGCCGGCGAGCTGTCGGTGGTGCTCGACGCCGTCGCGCAGGTGCAGGAGGTGGCCACCGCCCGACGTGCCCGCCACCAGCCACCCGCTGCCGCTGGCGCAACGTCGACCCGCCCGGACGTGCCCGTTCCCGGGCTCACCCAGGCCGAGGCGCTGTCCGGTGCGCCCGCCGTCGACGAGGGTCGCTTCCGCGTCCCGCGCATCCTCGAGGAGGACTGATGGCCGACGACCTGACCCGCCTGAGCGCGGCCGAGATGTCCGCCGCCCTGGCCGCGGGCGCGCGTGAGCTCCGTGGACCTGACCACGCGCCGCGCTGGACCGCATCGACGCCGTCGACGGCGACGCCGCCGCCGGCGTCCACGCGTTCCTGCACGTCGCCGCCGACGAGGCGCTCGCCACCGCCCGCGCCGTCGACGAGGCCCGCGCCGCCGGGCGCGACGCTGCCCGCCCTCGCCGGTGTCCCGGTCGCGGTCAAGGACGTCGTCGCCACGCGGCGGCATGCCGACCACGGTCGGCTCCCGGATCCTCGCAGGGCTGGGTGCCGCCCTACGACGCCACGCTGGTCACGCGGCTGCGCGAGGCCGGCACCCCGCTGCTCGGCAAGACCAACATGGACGAGTTCGCGATGGGCTCCTCCACCGAGCACTCCGCCTACGGCGCCACCCGCAACCCGTGGGACCCCGAGCGGATCCCCGGCGGGTCCGGCGGCGGGTCGGCCGCGGCCGTCGCGGCCTTCGAGGCGCCGCTGGCCATCGGCACCGACACCGGCGGGTCGATCCGCCAGCCCGCCGCCGTCACCGGCTCGGTCGGGGTCAAGCCGACCTACGGCGGGGTGTCCCGCTACGGCCTGGTCGCGCTCGCCTCCAGCCTGGACCAGGCCGGACCGTGCGCGCGCACCGTGCTGGACGCGGCGCTGCTGCACGAGGTCATCGGCGGGCACGACCCGCGCGACTCCACCTCGCTGCCCGGGCCCGGCGCCGGCCGTCGTGGCCGCCGCCCGCCAGGGCGCCTCCGGTGACCTGACCGGCGTCCGGGTCGGCCTGGTCCGCGAGCTCGACGGCGAGGGCTACCAGGCCGGCGTCCGGGCCCGCTTCGCCGAGGCGGTGGAGCACCTGCGCGCCGCCGGGGCCGAGGTCGTCGAGGTGTCCGCACCCCACTTCCGCTACGCGCTGGCCGCGTACTACCTGATCCTGCCGAGCGAGGCCAGTCGCAACCTGGCCAAGTTCGACGCCATGCGCTTCGGCCTGCGGGTCGGTGACGCCGACCCCGCCGCCACCGCGGAGCAGGTCATGGCCGCCACCCGCGAGGCGGGCTTCGGCGACGAGGTCAAGCGCCGGATCATCCTCGGCACGTACGCCCTGAGCGCCGGCTACTACGACGCCTACTACGGCAGCGCGCAGAAGGTCCGCACCCTGGTCCAGCGGGACTTCGCCGACTGCTTCGCCCAGGCCGACGTGCTCGTCAGCCCGACCGCGCCGACCACGGCGTTCCGCTTCGGCGACAAGCTCGACGACCCGATGGCGATGTACCTCAACGACGTCGCCACCATCCCGGCCAACCTGGCCGGGCGTGCCCGGCATGTCGCTGCCCAGCGGCCTGGCCGACGAGGACGGCCTGCCCGCCGGCATCCAGCTGCTGGCCCCCGTGGCCGAGGACGCCCGGCTGTACCGGGTCGGCGCCGCGCTGGAGGCCCGGCTGGTCGACGCCTGGGGCGGCCCGCTGCTGGACCGGGCGCCGGCCGTGCACGGCCGCCGCCCGGCCCGCCGGCGACTCCCGGCCCGTCCTGCGCGAAGGAGCCCACGCATGAGCACGCCACCGCGACGCGACGCCCGTGCTCGGCTACGACGACGCCGTCGCGCGGTTCGACCCGGTCCTCGGGCCTGGAGGTCCACGTCGAGCTGTCGACGGCGACCAAGATGTTCTGCGGCTGCGCCCACTCCTTCGCCGCCGAGCCCAACAGCCAGACCTGCCCGGTCTGCCTGGGGCTGCCCGGCGCGCTGCCGGTCCTCAACGCCGCAGGCCGTCGACTCCGCGATCACGATCGGGCTGGCGCTGAACTGCTCGATCGCGCCCGTACGGGCGGTTCGCGCGCAAGAACTACTTCTACCCGGACATGCCGAAGAACTTCCAGACCTCCCAGTACGACGAGCCGATCGCCCACGACGGCTGGCTGGACGTCGAGCTCGAGGACGGCGAGGTCGTCCGGGTCGAGATCGAGCGCGCCCACATGGAGGAGGACACCGGCAAGTCCACCCACGTCGGCGGGGCGACCGGGCCGCATCCACGGCGCCGACCACTCGCTGGTCGACTACAACCGGGCCGGCATCCCCCTCATCGAGATCGTCACCCGCCCCGTGACCGGGACGGGGGCGCGGGTCGCCGAGGTCGCCAAGGCCTACGTCGCCACCCTGCGGGAGCTGCTGCGCTCCCTCGGTGTCTCCGACGTCCGGATGGAGCGGGGCAACCTGCGCTGCGACGCCAACGTGTCGCTGCGGCCCACGCCGGAGTCACCCGCTGGGCACCCGCACCGAGACCAAGAACGTCAACTCGCTGCGCTCGGTCGAGCGGGCCGTCCGCTTCGAGGTCGGCCGCCAGGCGGGCGTCCTGCTCGCCGGCGGCACCGTCGTCCAGGAGACCCGGCACTTCCACGAGGACACCGGCGTCACCACCTCGGGCCGGCCCAAGTCCGACGCCGACGACTACCGCTACTTCCCCGAGCCCGACCTGGTGCCGGTCGAGCCCGACGCGGAGCTGGGTGGAGCGGCTGCGCTCCCGCCTGCCCGAGCCGCCCGCGGCCCGGCGCAAGCGGCTGCAGGCCGAGTGGGGCTTCGCCGACCTGGAGATGCGCGACGTCGTCAACGCCGACGCCCTCGACCTGGTCGGCGCCACCGTCGCCGCCGGGCGCCACGCCGCAGGCCGCCCGCAAGTGGTGGATGGGCGAGCTGGCCCGGCGGGCCAAGGCGTCGGAGGTCGAGCTGGCCGACATGGCCGTCACCCCGGCGCAGGTCGCCGAGCTGCAGGGCCTGGTCGACTCCGGCCGGCTCACCGACTCCATGGCCCGGCAGGTGCTGGACGGCGTGCTGGCCGGCGAGGGCGACCCCGCGGCGCGGTCGCCACGGCGCGCGGGCTCGAGGTCGTCTCCGACGACGGTGCCCTCAACGCGGCGGTCGACCGGGCGCTGGCGGCCAACCCCGACGTGGTCGACAAGATCCGGGCCGGCAAGGTGCAGGCGGCCGGGCGCGATCATCGGCGCGGTCATGAAGGAGATGCGCGGCCAGGCCGACGCGGCCCGGGTGCGGGAGCTGGTGCTGGAGCGCGCCGCGGGCTGAGGGTCGTCGCGCCTCAGACCAGCGGCACGCGCACCACCCGGTCGTCGCCCTCGCGCGGCTCGCCCCGGAAGGTGTTGCTGGTCAGCACCCACAGGCTGCCGTCGGGGGCGACCTCCACGTGCCTGAGCCGACCGAGACCGTCGAGCACCACCTCCGGCTGCCCGGTCACGGCTCCGCCAGGGCCGACTGGCACCCGCCACAGCCGCCGCCCGCGCAGCGCCGCCAGGTAGACCGCGTCGTCGGCCACGGCGATCCCGCTCGGCGAGGCGACGTCGGTGCTCCAGGTCACCACCGGGTCGCTCAGCCCTTCGGCACCCCCGGCCCCCTCGACCCGCGGCCAGCCGTAGTCGGCCCCGGGACGGACGACGTTGAGCTCGTCGGTGGTGTCCTGCCCGAACTCGCTCGCCCACATGGTGCCGTCGGCGGACCACCCCAGCCCCTGGACGTTGCGGTGGCCCCGGCTCCACACCGGTGACGCCGGGTCGGGGTTGCCGGGTGCCGGGTCACCGTCGACCGTGACCCGCAGGATCTTGCCGGCGAGGCTGCCGGGGTCCGGGGCCGCACCGCGTTCCCGGGCGTCCCCGGTCGAGACGTACAGCATGCCGTCCGGGCCCAGGTCGATGCGGCCGCCGTTGTGGACCTGCGAGCGGGGGATCCCGGCGAGCACGGTGACGGGCTCCGTCAGCGTGTCCGAGGTGGCGCCCCAGTCGTAGCGGACCACCCGGTTCTCCTCGGCGCCGGACACGTAGACGAAGACGTGGTCTGCCGAGGCGTCGGTCGTGATGCCGAGCAGCCCGCCCTCCCCGTCCGGGACCACGCCGGCGACCCGGCCGTCGTCGCCGTCGGCGGTCACCGGGGTGCTCGTCCCGTCGGCACCCACCCTCAGCACACGGGCCTGGTCCCGAAGGGTGACCAGGGCGTCGCCGTCGGGCAGGAACGCAAGGTCCCACGGGACGTCGAGCCCGGTGACCACGTCGGTGGCGGCGGCGGCCTGCGGCTGGCCGGAGGTGCTGGTCCGGGTGGTCGTGGAGGGCGACGGGCGGGGCGTCGGGGACGGGACGGTGCCCGCGGTGGCGGACTGCGTCGCAGACGGCCCCGTGGCCTCGGCCGGGATCGCCCCGGCCACGACCGACACCTGGCCCGGTGCGCTCGGCGCCGGGGCGGACGGGTCGCCGCCACCGCATCCCGCCATGACCACCACCGCCACGGTCATCAGCACCGGTCCCGCCGTCCTCGCCCCGCGTCTCATGACCCCACTCTGCGTCGGGACCGCGCCGCCCCGCGACCCCGCCGGCCGCGAGGTGACCGCACCGCCGCCCTGCCGCTTGGCAGGTCTGATGGCTGTGATCCGGCCGCCCCAGGCGCAAAGTCACGACCATCCCACCTGCCAAGGCGGGGGGTGCGGCGGGTGGTGCGGGGGGTGGTGGGGGGTGGTGCGGGTGGTGCGGGGTGGTGCGGGTGGGGGTGCGGGGGTGGTGCGGGGGGTGGGGGTGGCGCGGGTGGTGAGGGTGGTGGCGCGGGGTGCGGGGGGGCGGTCGTGTCAGCGCAGCCACGGCAGGTGAAGCCGGGGCGGCGGCTCACCTCGACGACGCTGGGAGCGTTCGAAGACCCTCACCAGCGACCGTCCCCACGCCACGGACCGCGCCTCGTCGCCGGCGACGAAACGGTGGCAGTCGTACCCGAGGTCGAGGAGCCGGTCGGTCCGGCGCTTCTCCGACCATGCCGCTCCCGGTCGCGACCCCGCGCCCTCGTACTTCACGCGACCGTCGGCCTCCACCACGGTGGCGTACTCCTCCACGAGCATGTCCACCCGGTACTCGGGCCGGTGCTCTCCGACCCACACCTGCGTCTGGGGAACCGGGAGCCCGAGCTCCACCTGCACCGCCCGCGCCAGGGACTCCAGGGGCGACTCGGCGTCCGGGACCGCGAGGCGGGCCGCGCGGACCGCCCTGGCCGCCCCGGGGATCCCCTCCTGCCGGGCAGCGGCCGCCACCAGGTCGGCCACGCCGAAGCCGTGCGCCCGGCGCACCGCGTCGGCGGTCGCCACCGCCCACGCGAAGCTCGACCTGCGCGCGAGGTCCACCATGGTCCGGCACGGTGTGGTCACCGGCAGCCCGCCCGGACCGACCTCGTGCTCGTCCGTACGCAGCCAGGCCCTGCGGACCACCGTCGAGGGTGTCCGTCCACCGTGCTGCGGTCGCGTCGTACTGCGGGGCCGTAGCACGACCGGCGTCCCCGGCGGACCGGGCAGCGGCAGCCCCCACACCACTGCCGCGCTCGTCCCGGCGGCGACCGTCCCGGGGGCGGCGGCGAGCGCCGCGCGCAGCCGCAGGAGGTGGCGGCCACGCCGGTCCGCCGCCTCCCAGCGCGTCGGTAGCCGTCACGAACCCGGGCGAGAGCCGACGGAGGCGACCGCGCTCGACGGCCCACCGCAGCGACGACCGGGTGCAGCCCGCCGCCAGCAGGTCCCCGTACGACGCCACGCCGTGGCCCTGCCTCAGCACCTCGGCCACCCGCGGGTCCACCCCCCGACCATGCCGTGAGCCGCGCCCCGGCCTCCCCCCTCATCCACAGCACCGGCACCGGGCCCATCGCTGCGCCCTGGCCTGCGCGCCCAGATCCACCTGCTTGGCAGGCCGGATGGTCGTGATCGCGGGCCGTCGACGGGCGATCCACGACCATCCCACCTGCCAAGGGGGGAGGGGGGCACACGCGGGAGGGGGGCACACGGGGGAGGGGGGCACACGGGGGAGGGGGGCACACGCGGGGGAGGGGGGCACACGCGGGAGGGGGGCACACGCGGGAGGGGGGCGCGCGCGGGAGGAAGGCACCCACGGCGGGACCGTGCCGGGCCGCGCCGCGCCGTGCCGTGCCGGACCGCGCCGTGCCGCGCCGTGCCGGGCCGTGCCGTGCCGTGCCGCGCTGCGCAGCAGGCGACACCGCTGGGCCGCCACCACCCGCGTGCCGCCTAGGCTCGTCCCATGGCAGAGCAGGTGGACCGCAGGCCCCGATCGCGCGACGTCACCGACGGACTGGAGCGGACCGCGGCGCGCGGCATGCTCCGGGCGGTCGGCATGGGTGACGAGGACTTCGACAAGCCCCAGATCGGCATCGCGAGCAGCTGGAACGAGATCACCCCGTGCAACCTCAGCCTGCAGCGTCTGGCGGGCAGCGCCAAGGACGGGGTCCGCGCCGCGGGCGGCTTCCCGATGGAGTTCGGCACCATCAGCGTCTCCGACGGCATCTCGATGGGCCACGAGGGCATGCACTTCAGCCTGGTCAGCCGCGAGGTCATCGCCGACAGCGTCGAGACCGTGATGCAGGCCGAGCGCCTCGACGGCGCCGTGCTGCTGGCCGGCTGCGACAAGTCGCTGCCGGGGATGATGATGGCCGCCGCCCGGCTCGACGTCGCTGCGGCGTTCGTCTACGCCGGCTCCATCCTGCCCGGCACGGCGACGCTGTCCGACGGCAGCGAGCGCGAGGTGACGATCATCGACGCCTTCGAGGCCGTCGGGGCGTGCGCCCGCGGGCTGATGAGCCGCGAGGACGTCGACGCCATCGAGCGCGCCATCTGCCCGGGCGAGGGCGCGTGCGGCGGCATGTACACCGCCAACACCATGGCCTCGGTCGGTGAGGCGCTCGGGCTCAGCCTGCTCGGCAGTGCCGCCCCGCCGGCGGTCGACCGGCGCCGTGACGGTTTCGCCAGGCGCTCCGGCGAGGCCGTCGTCGCCATGCTGGAGAAGGGCATCACAGCCCGGCAGATCCTGACCCGGGAGGCCTTCGAGAACGCCATCGCGGTCGTCATGGCCTTCGGGGGAAGCACCAACGCGGTCCTGCACCTGCTGGCCATCGCCAACGAGGCGGACGTGCCGCTCGAGCTCGCGGACTTCAGCCGCATCGGGTCCAAGGTGCCGCACATCGGTGACCTCAAGCCGTTCGGTCGCCACGTCATGACCGACGTGGACCGGATCGGGGGCGTCCCGGTCGTCCTCCAGGCGCTGCTGGACGCGGGCCTGCTCAACGGCGACACGCTCACGGTCAGCGGCCGCACCATGCGGGAGGACCTGCTCGCGCTCAAGGCGCCGAGCCCGGACGGTACGGTCATCCGGGCTCTCACCGAGCCGATCCACGCCACGGGCGGGATCACGATCCTCCACGGCAGCCTGGCGCCGGAGGGTGCTGTGGTGAAGAGCGCCGGCTTCGACGACGACGTGTTCGAGGGCACGGCGCGCGTGTTCGACGGTGAGCGGGCCGCGATGGACGCCCTCGAGGACGGCACCATCGTCGCCGGCGACGTCGTCGTGATCCGCTACGAGGGCCCCAAGGGCGGTCCGGGGATGCGGGAGATGCTCGCCATCACCGGCGCCATCAAGGGCGCGGGGCTGGGCAAGGACGTGCTGCTGCTGACCGACGGCCGGTTCTCCGGCGGCACGACCGGCCTCTGCGTGGGCCACGTCGCCCCGGAGGCCGTCGACGGCGGGCCCGTCGCCGTGGTGCACGACGGCGACCGCATCCGCCTGGACGTGGCCGGGGAGCGGCTGGACCTGCTCGTGCCCGACGAGGAGCTCTACCGGCGTCGTGCCGCGTTCACCTGGCAGGAGCGGACGCCCCCGCGCGGGGTGCTGTCGAAGTACGTGCGCACCGTGGGCTCGGCCAGCCGGGGGGCCGTCACCACCTGACGGCTCCACCAGGGACGCCCGCCAGGGGCGGATGTACCCCATCACTGTCCGCGCCGCGGGCCGATCAGCCATCATCGGGAGGCAGACGCCACCGAGGGACGGGACCCGCATGAGCGACAGGGGCACGGCGGTGTTG
The DNA here is from genome assembly GCA_963759255.1 of uncultured Actinomycetota bacterium. Lineage (GTDB taxonomy): Bacteria > Actinomycetota > Actinomycetes > Actinomycetales > JBBAYJ01 > Aquipuribacter. Next base: position 1,396,290 of record CAVWYQ010000002.1, on the reverse strand, counting down.
CGCGCCGTGGTCCTGGGCCTGGTGGCGCCGGCGTTCGCGGCCGCCCTGGTGCTCCCCTGGCTCGTGCTCGGGGACCCCGACGCCGGTCAGGGGCTGCGGCACCTGCTGCTGGCCGGGGCGCTGGCGGTGTATGCCGTCCTGCTGGCGCTGCGGGCGCTCCGTGCGGACCCGAGGGAGCGGGCTGCGTGGGTGGTGGCGGTCACCGTCGCCCCGGTCGCGGGTGTCGTGGTCCTCTCGGGGCAGCACGGCGCCTCGGGGTGGGGCGCGGTGGCCCGGGGCCTGGTCTGCGTGCTCCTCGTCGTCGCGTTCGTCCTGCTGCCCGGCGTCCGGCGGCGGGCCGACCGGGCGCTGGTCCTGGTCCTCGACGGCTGGGCGCTGGTGGCCGGGCCGTTCGCCCTGGTGCTGCTGGCCTCCGAGGGCAGCGACCTGCTGCCGCGCGGCGGCGGCGTCCTGGGGGCCGAGCAGCCTCTGGTCGGGCTGTGGCTGCTGCTGGACCTCCTGGTGCTGGCGCTGTTCGTGGGGCTGATGCGGCGCACCGGCCGGGTGCTCGCGCTGCTGCCGTTCGTGGTGTCGATGGCTGCGGCGACGGCGGCGGACGCCCTCACCTGGCGGGGCGGGCTCGTCGGCTGGGCGGGCCTGGCCTCCGACGGCCTGTGGGGTCTGGCCGTGGTCAGCGCCGCGGCCGCGGCGGGCGGCAGCGGACTGGTGGTCGGGACGCCGGCGGGTGCGGGCGGAGCGGCGGGGAGGAGCGGGACCGGCCCGGGACGGGGCGAGCGACGGACCCGCGCCTCGGACGGTGACGCCGCTGTCCTCCAGGAGGAGTCCGCCACGTGGCTGCCCGCCGTCGCGGCAGGGGTCGTGGTCGCCGTCACGGCGGTCGACGGCGCCGTGTCGGGGCGCTTCCGCCCCGAGCTGGTGGTCCTCGTCCTCACCCTGGTGGGTGCCGTCATCGCGCAGGTCGTGCTGCTGCTGCGGGACCAGTCCCGCCTGGCCCGGCGCCTGCACGACGCCTCGACCCGGTACCGGACGATCGTGGAGGGCTCGACCGACGTGGTGGTGGTCTGCGACTCCGACGGCGTGGCCCGCTTCGTGAGCCCCGCCTCCCGTACGGTGCTCGGGCTGCGCCCGCACGAGCTGGAGGGTCGGGAGCTGATCGGCCTCGCGCACGCGGCGGACCGCGCCGACCTCGCGGGGGCCCTGCGCCGGGCGCGGTCGGTGACCGCGCCCGTGGTCGAGGTGGTCGACCAGGTCCGGGTGGCCCGCGTCGGGGGTGGCTGGCGCCACGTCGAGCTGCGTGTCCAGCCGCACGACACCGCCGCGGTGCCGGGCGGGCTGACCCTGGTGATGCGGGACGTCTCCGAACGGGTGCGGATGCAGCGGGAGCTGGAGCGCCGGGCCCGGCTGGACGCGCTGACCGGCCTGCCGAACCGGTGGTGGTTCGGCCGCACCCTGGCGGAGCGGCTCGACCAGGGCCTGCCGACGTCGGTGGTGTTCATCGACCTCGACGAGTTCAAGGCCGTCAACGACACCGAGGGCCACGCGGTCGGGGACCGGCTGCTCGTGGCGGCCGCGCGTCGGCTGCGCTTCGCCGTGGGGGAGGACGACACGGTCGGGCGGCTGTCGGGCGACGAGTTCGCGGTGGTCGTGGGGGACGACGGGGTCGAGCGGGTCCAGGCCCTCGCGCAACGGGTCCTCGACGAGGTGGCTGCGCCCTACGCGGTCGGTCCCCGCCGGGTCCGGGTCGCCGCCAGCGTCGGGATCGCGGTCGCGGTCGCCGGCCAGGCCGCCGACACCCTGCTCCGTGACGCCGACCTCGCGATGTACCAGGCCAAGCGGTCTGGCGGCAACCAGGTCGTGCTCAGCCACCCCGACCAGCTCCAGGCGGTCGTGGACCGGACCGCCATGGACCGCCGGGTCCGCGCGGCGGCCGCGGACGACGACTTCGAGCTGGCGTTCCAGCCGATGGTGGACATGCGTGACGGGCGGGTCGTCGCGGTCGAGGCCCTGCTGCGCTGGCCCGGATCCCGGGTCTCGCCGGTGGACTTCGTGCCGCAGCTGGAGGAGAGCGGTCTCATCGTCGGGGTCGGCGGGCAGGTCCTCTCCAGGGCCGTGGAGCAGGCCGCACGCTGGTGGGCGCAGGGCCGTGACACCGGCGTCTCGGTCAACCTGTCCTCGGTGCAGCTGGGGGACCCTCAGCTCGTGGACCGGGTCAGGACGGCGCTGGCCACCAGCGACCTGCCCCCGGACCGGCTGACCCTGGAGGTGACCGAGGGCCTGCTCCTGCGTGACCTCGACGCCGCGGTCGAGGTCCTCGGGCAGCTCCGCGAGACCGGGGTCCACGTGGCCCTCGACGACTTCGGCACCGGCTACTCCTCGCTGGCCTACCTGCACCGCCTGCCCATCGACGTCCTCAAGGTCGACCGGTCGTTCGTCAGCGCCGCGGTCACCTCGGAGCGGGACCTGGTGGTGCTGCGGGCCATCGTCGCCCTCGGTGTGGAGCTGGGGCTGACCGTGGTGGCGGAGGGGGTGCAGGAGGTGGCGCAGGTGGAGCTGCTGCTGTCGCTGGGCTGCACGGTGGCGCAGGGGTTCCTGCTGGCGGTCCCGACGCGACCGGAGGACGTGCCGGAGCGTGTGCGCCTGCCCGACCTCGTGCACGACGGGCAGGCCCGGGCGCCTGAGACGGTCCGGCGGCTGGACGGCGTCCCACATGCCGAGACGGACCCCTCCCGGTCCTGACACCGTCGCACGACAGGCGTACCGTCCATCCCGTGGCACGGACGCCCCGTCTCCTCCTCGTCGAGGTACTCGTAATCGGCAGGCGCGTCGCCTGACCCGGCCCCTCAGCCACGGCCCTGCGACGCGCGACCCCTCAGCCCATGGCGGGCGAGGGGTCGTCGTGCGTCCGGGGTACCGGGCGGCGGGGTCTCCCACGAACTGCGAAGGAGTGACATGACCGACGTGCGTACAGAGCGCGCCCGGACCTCGGGGGCCGCCACCGACGGGCCCGCGGTCCCTGCCAGCGCAACCGTCCAGGACCCCGTGACGCTCTCCGGTGCGGCCAGCCTGGTCCGTTCGCTCGAGCACGCCGGCGTCGACGTGGTCTTCGGCATCCCCGGCGGCGCGATCCTGCCCGCCTACGACCCGCTCATGGACTCCGAGAAGGTCCGTCACATCCTGGTGCGGCACGAGCAGGGCGCCGGGCACGCCGCCGAGGGGTACGCCGCGGCGACCGGCCGGGTCGGGGTCTGCATGGCGACGTCGGGGCCCGGCGCGACCAACCTGGTCACCGCGATCGCCGACGCCCACATGGACTCCGTCCCGATGGTGGCCATCACCGGCCAGGTGAGCAGCGCCGCGATCGGCACGGACGCCTTCCAGGAGGCGGACATCACGGGCATGACCATGCCGGTCACCAAGCACAACTACCTGGTGACCGACGCCGACGAGATCCCGCGCGTGGTCGCCGAGGCGTTCCACCTGGCCTCGACGGGGCGGCCGGGGCCTGTCCTGGTCGACATCTCCAAGGACGCCCTGCAGGCCAGCACCACGTTCCGCTGGCCGGACCGGGTGGACCTGCCGGGCTACCGGCCCGTGACGCGGCCGCACGCCAAGCGGGTCCGCGAGGCTGCTCAGCTGCTCGCGGGCGCGGCCCGCCCGGTCCTCTACGTCGGCGGAGGCGTCATCCGGGCCCAGGCCGCGGGCGCCCTGCGCCGGCTGGTCGACCTCAGCGGGGCCCCTGTCGTCACCACGCTCATGGCCCGCGGCGCGCTGCCCGACAGCCACCCGGCCAACCTCGGCATGCCCGGGATGCACGGCACCGTCGCCGCGGTGACCGCGCTGCAGAAGGCCGACCTCATCGTCGCCCTCGGCGCCCGCTTCGACGACCGGGTCACCGGGCGGCTGGACTCCTTCGCCCCGCTGGCCAAGGTGGTCCACGCCGACATCGACCCGGCCGAGATCGGGAAGAACCGCTTCGCCGACGTGCCGATCGTGGGGGACGCCCGCGAGGTCATCACCGAGCTGACGGCGGCCCTGGAGGCCGAGCACGGCACGGGGGCGCCGGCGGACCTCACCGGCTGGTGGCAGCAGCTGGACGACCTGCGGGCGCGCTACCCGCTGGGCTACGACGAGGCCGACGACGGGTCGCTGTCGCCGCAGTACGTGATCGAGCGGCTGGGGGCCCTGTCCGGGCCGGACGCCGTCTTCGCCTCCGGGGTCGGCCAGCACCAGATGTGGGCGGCGCAGTTCATCCGCTACGAGAAGCCGAACACGTGGCTCAACTCCGGCGGCCTGGGGACGATGGGGTACGCGGTCCCCGCGGCCATGGGCGCCAAGGTCGGGCTGCCGGACACCACGGTGTGGGCGGTCGACGGGGACGGCTGCTTCCAGATGACCAACCAGGAGCTCGCCACGTGCGCGATCAACGGCATCCCGATCAAGGTCGCCGTCATCAACAACTCCTCGCTAGGCATGGTCAGGCAGTGGCAGACGCTGTTCTACGGGTCCCGGTACTCCAACACGGACCTGCAGTCCGGGCGGGTGGGCGGCCGGGCCGAGGGTGACGAGCCGGTCCGGATCCCCGACTTCGTCAAGCTGGCGGACGCCTACGGCTGCGCGGCGCTGCGTTGCGAGAGCGCGGCGGACGTCGACGCGACGATCGAGAAGGCCCTGGCGATCAACGACCGCCCCGTCGTCGTGGACTTCGTCGTCCACCGAGACGCCATGGTGTGGCCGATGGTGGCCGCAGGCGTGAGCAACGACGACATCCAGGTGGCACGGGGCATCGCGCCGACCTGGGACCGGGAGGACTGAGCAATGAGCCGTCACACGTTGTCGGTGCTGGTGGAGAACAAGCCAGGCGTCCTCGCCCGGGTCTCGGCGCTCTTCGCGCGTCGCTCCTTCAACATCACGTCCCTCGCGGTGGGCCCGACCGAGAACCCCGCCGTGTCCCGGATCACGGTGGTGGTGGACGTGGAGTCCCAGCCGCTGGAGCAGGTCACCAAGCAGCTCAACAAGCTGGTGAACGTGCTCAAGATCGTCGAGCTGGAGCCCGAGCAGTCGGTCCAGCGCGAGCTGATCCTCGTCAAGGTGCGCGCCGACGCCACGACCAGGGCGGACGTCGTGCAGGTCGTCGCGCTGTTCCGCGCCTCGGTCATCGACGTCGCCACCGACGCGGTGACCATCGAGGCCACCGGCCGGCCCGAGAAGATCGCCGCGCTGCTGGAGGTGCTCACCCCGTTCGGGGTGCGTGAGATCGTCCAGTCCGGTGCGGTCGCGCTCGGCCGTGGCGGTCGCGCGATCAGCGACCGGTCGCTGCGCACCGCCTGAGCCACCCCCAGTCCACCGACCCACCCGAGAGCACCACCAGACCTGGAGGAGACCCACCCCATGGCCCACATCTACACCGACGCCGACGCCGACGCGGCTGTGCTGCAGGACCGCGTCGTCGCGATCATCGGCTACGGCTCGCAGGGCCACGCCCACGCGCTCAACCTGCGGGAGTCCGGCATCGACGTGCGCGTCGGGCTGGCCGAGGGGTCGAAGAGCCGGGAGCGCGCCGAGTCCGAGGGCCTGACGGTGATGACGCCCGCGGAGGCCGCGGCCGAGGCCGACGTCATCATGGTGCTGGTGCCGGACCAGGTGGCCCGGAAGGTCTACGCGGAGTCGATCGAGCCCCACCTCGCCCCCGGCAAGGCGCTGTTCTTCGCCCACGGGCTGAACATCCGCTTCGGGTACATCACCCCGCCCGAGGGCGTCGACGTGTGCATGGTCGCCCCGAAGGGCCCCGGCCACCTGGTCCGACGCGAGTACACGCAGGGCCGCGGCGTGCCGGTGCTCGTCGCGGTGGAGACCGACGCCACCGGGGAGGCGGAGGCGCTCGCGCTGTCGTACGCGCGGGCCATCGGCGGCCTGCGGGCCGGTGGCATCAGGACCACGTTCGCCGAGGAGACCGAGACCGACCTGTTCGGTGAGCAGGCCGTGCTGTGCGGCGGCGCGAGCCGGCTCGTGCAGGCCGGCTTCGAGACCCTCACCGAGGCCGGCTACCAGCCGGAGGTGGCGTACTTCGAGTGCCTGCACGAGCTCAAGCTGATCGTCGACCTGATGTACGAGGGCGGCATCGCCAAGCAGCGCTGGAGCGTCAGCGACACCGCCGAGTACGGCGACTACGTGTCCGGCCCCCGCGTCATCGACGACTCCGTCAAGGCCCGGATGAAGGACGTGCTGGCCGACATCGTCGACGGCAGCTTCGCGAAGCGGTTCTTCGACGACCAGGACGCCGGCGCCCCGGAGTTCCGGGCCTTCCGCGAGGAGCAGGAGAAGCACCCGATCGAGACGACGGGCCGCGAGCTGCGCAAGATGATGGCCTGGGTGTCGACGTCGGACGACGACTACACCGAGGGCACCGCCGCCCGCTGAGCAGACCCTGACGCCGGGCCGGGGGCGGTCACGTCGACGTGCGGACGACGACGAGGAAGGTGCCCCCGGCCGGCAGGCGCCCACCGGTCCACGGCGCCTCGAGGTGCCCGTCGTCGTCCGGGGCCTCCCCTCGTAGCGCCCCGTCGGTCGGGCCCTGTGGACCCCCAGCGTCCGCCGTGCGACGCCCGCCACCTCGTCCCGTCGCTCACCGCGGGGTGAACCTGGGCAGCCAGGAGTGCGTGAGCGATCCACGCACCAGCCGCGTCGAGCACCGCGAGCAGGAGCCAGGCGAAGATCCCGACCGTGACGACGTCGCCCCCCAGATGCTGCGGGGCGCAGGGAGAACCGCCGCTCAGGTCGGCAGGCGCGGCGGCGGCACCGGTCCTGCCTAGGTGGGACCTGGTCCTGCGGAGTCAGCGGAGGGCGCGCCGTCGCCGCCCTGCGCGGCCACCTCGGCCGCGGCGCGGGCGGCCGCCTCCGGCTCGAGGTAGCGCCCGCCGCGCACCACGGGCACCAGGTCGTCGTCGAGCTCGTGCACCAGCGGCATCCCCGTCGGGACGTCCAGGTGCGGCACCTCCTCGGGCGTCATGGCGTCCAGGTGCGACAGCAGGGCGCGCAGGGAGTTGCTGTGCCCCACGACCAGCGGGACCTCCCCGGCGCGCAGCTGCGGGACGAGCACCTGCTCCCAGTGGGGGAGCAGCCGGGCGACGACGTCGGCGAGGCTCTCCGTCCGTGGCGTCTGCTGCGGCGACAGGTCGCCGTATCGGGGGTCCGAGAGCAGCCCGGCGTGGGCCTGCTCGCTGCGTGGCGGGGGCGCGACGTCGTAGGACCGTCGCCAGAGGCGGTACTGCTCGTCGCCGTGCTCGGCCCGTACGGCGCTGCGCTCCTGGCCCTCGAGCGCTCCGTAGCACCGCTCGTTGAGCCGCCACGAGCGGTGGACGGGCAGCCAGGCGCGCCCTGCTGCGGCCACCGCGATCGCGCCGGTCCACGCCGAGCGGCTGAGCAGGGAGGTGTGCAGGACGGTGGGCAGCAGGTCCGCCTCGGCCAGCAGCCGGCCTGCTCGGCGGGCCCGCTCCTCGCCGTCCGGCGTGAGGTCGACGTCGACCCAGCCGGCGAACCGACCGGCGGCGTTCCACGCGCTCTGGCCGTGGCGGAGCAGCAGCAAGGTGGGCACCGGAGGATCCTCCCGCACCCGTCGCGCGGCGGACGCTGCGAGATGTGCCGCCGGGAGGAGTCACCCACCATGGGCTGGTGTCGAGTCGGCGTCAGTCCGTGCCGGAGCCCAAGGCCTGCGCCGTCTGCGGTCGCCGGATGGAGTGGCGGGCCCGCTGGGCGCGCGACTGGGAGGACGTCCGCTACTGCTCGGCGGGCTGCCGCCGCCGCGGTCTGGACGACGTGGACGCCCACCTCGAGCGGGCGACGCTCGCGCTGCTGGACGGACGGGCACGCACGGCCACCGTCTGCCCCAGCGAGGTGGCCCGCGCCGTCGCCGGCCCGGACGCCGCCGAGGAGGCCTGGCGGTCACTGATGGAACCGGCCCGCATGGCCGCCCGTCGGCTGGTCGCCCGAGGTGAGGTGGAGATGACCCAGAAGGGCCGCGTCGTCGACCCGAGCACCGCGAAGGGGGCGGTACGGCTGCGTCGGACCCGCTGAGCTCCGACGCAGCCGTACCGCCCGTCGACCATCGTCCGTCAGGGACGGTGCGGGCGCCCGCCGGGGCCGCCTGGTCGAGGTCGAGGTCGCGGCGACCGTCGGGCCGGGAGACGCTTCGCCGGTGACCACCGGACCTGAAGGCCCCTCGGGCTCGACCCGACTCCCGACACCTGGCCCTGAGGTCGCGCACGACCCCGCCGCGGCGACCGCCTGGGTCGCCCGGCACCTCGGGCACCTCGCGCTCGAAGGGCCCGACGGCATCCGGGCCAGCCCGGTGTTCCGGGGCGGCCAGGTCGCCGCCGACACCGCTCTGGCGGCCCTGGACCTGACCGGCTACGCCCGGCGTCGCAACGAGGTGTGGCCGGCCGGTCGCCGGGGAGCCTCGCGCATGAGCCCGTACGTCCGTCACGGGCTCCTCGACCTGCCGACCCTCTGGCGGGCGGCGGGCGACGCTCCGCCCGGCGACCGGCGGAAGTACCGCGACGAGCTGATGTGGCAGGAGTACGCCCGCCACGTCTACGCCCGGGTCGGCAGCGGGATGCGGCGGCCGCTGCGCTACGAGCCGCCGACGGGGGAGGGCTGGGACCGTGACGGGCCCTGGTCCGAGGACATGCTGTGCATGCGGACCGTGACCGACGAGCTGCACGGGGACGGCTGGCTGGTCAACCAGACCCGGATGTGGCTGGCCTCGCAGTGGACCGTCCGCGCCGGCCGGGACTGGCGCGACGGCGAGGACGAGTTCTTCCGGCACCTGCTCGACGGCTCCCGCGCCGCCAACCGGCTGGGCTGGCAGTGGACGGTGGGAGCGGGGACCGGCACGCCCTACGGGTTCAGCCGCTGGCAGGTCGAGAAGCGGGCGCCTGGTCTGTGCGGGCGCTGCCCGTTGCGCACCGCGTGCCCGGTGCAGGACTGGCCGCCCGACGGCGGCGGGGCACGCGTCCACGCCGAGCCGGACGGGCTGCGCGCCGGGGCCCCCGCCCGCTTCGCCGGGCCGACGCAGCCGGAGGGGCAGCAGCAGCCCGACGCGGTCTGGCTCACCTTCGAGTCGCTCGGCGACGCCGACCCCGCGCTGCAGGCGCACCCCGACCTGCCGGTCGCCGTGGTGCTCGACGAGCCGCTGCTCGCCCGCCTGCGGCTGTCGGGCAAGCGCCTGGTGTTCCTGGTCGAGACCATCGCCTCGCTGGCGGAGCGGCGCACGGTCCACGTACACCTCGGCCCGGTGCCGGACGCCCTGGCGGGCACAGCCGTGGCCGTCACGCACGCCCCGGTGCCCGGCTTCGCCCGGCGGGCGGCGCGGGTCGACGTCGTCCGGACGTACCCGTGGCGCTGGCTCGTGCGTCCCGGCACCGGAGCCGCGCAGTCGTTCTCGGCCTGGCGGAAGGCCGTGGGCCAGCCGTCCGGCTGAGCGCCGCACGAGCCCACCACCCGGCCCAGCGGCCGGACGACCCAGCCGCGTCGGCCGCGCCCGCGTCTACCCTCGGCCCCATGCCCGAGGTCGCCACGCCGTCAGCCGCCCGCCCCCCGACGACCATCGACCTGGCCGTCGTCGCCGGGGACGGGATCGGCCCCGAGGTCGTCGGTGCCGGCCTGGAGGTGCTGCAGGCGGCGGTCGGTGACGACGTCGACGTCCGCACCACCGGCTACGACCTCGGCGCCGCGCGGTGGCACCGCACGGGGGACACCCTGACCGACGCCGACCTGGCCGCGATCCGTGGCCACGACGTCATCCTGCTCGGTGCCATCGGCGACCCGGGCGTCCCCTCCGGGGTGCTCGAGCGTGGGCTGCTGCTGCGGCTGCGGTTCGCGCTCGACCACTACGTCAACCTGCGCCCGTCGGTCCTGCTGCCCGGGGGCGACCAGCCCGCTCTCGTCTGCGGTCCTGGACCGCGGCCCGGTCGACTTCGTCGTCGTCCGGGAGGGCACCGAGGGCCCCTACGTCGGCAACGGCGGCACGCTCCGCGGGCGGCACGCCGCACGAGATCGCCACCGAGGTCAGCGTCAACACCGCCTTCGGTGTCGAGCGGGTCGTGCGCGACGCCTTCGCGCGTGCCTCCGCCCGCCCGCGCAAGAGGCTGACGCTGGTGCACAAGCACAACGTCCTGGTCCACGCCGGGCACCTGTGGCGGCGCACGGTCGAGGCGGTGCAGCCGGAGTTCCCCGACGTCACGGTCGACTACCTGCACGTCGACGCCGCGACCATCTTCCTGACGACGGACCCGCAGCGCTTCGACGTGCTCGTCACCGACAACCTGTTCGGCGACATCCTCACCGACCTCGCGGCGGCGGTCACCGGCGGGATCGGCCTGGCGGCCAGCGGAAACGTCAACCCGGACCGGACGGCGCCCAGCATGTTCGAGCCGGTGCACGGCTCGGCGCCGGACATCGCGGGACAGGGGGTCGCCGACCCGACCGCGACGATCCTGTCCGTGGCGCTGCTGCTGGACCACGTGGGGCTGAGCGAGGCCTCTGCACGTGTGCAGGCGGCGGTCGTGGCCGCGCTGGCCGACCGGGACCCCGCGGCCCCTCGCCCTGGCACCCGCGCCGTCACCGACGCCGTGCTGGCCAGGCTCGGGGCCTGAGCGGGAAGCCCTAGGCTCTGCAGGACCCCGGGGCGTCCGGGGGCCGGGCCGGGAGGCGCAGATGACGCAGACGACACCCACGCAGACGGCCGCGGGCGCCGACGCAGCCCTGGGCGCGGCGGCGGTCGAGCAGCCGATGCTCGACTTCGCCGTGGACCCCGACGTCGCCCGGCTGCCCGACCCCGAGCGGGCCGGCATCCTCGCGGCTCCCGGTTTCGGCAAGCACTTCACCGACCACATGGTGACCGCGACGTGGACGCCGGACGCCGGCTGGCACGACGCCCGGGTCCGGGCCTTCGGCCCGATCACGCTGTCGCCCGCCGCAGCGGTGCTGCACTACGCCCAGGAGATCTTCGAGGGCCTCAAGGCCTACCGGCACGACGACGGCACCGTGTGGGGGTTCCGGCCCGACGCCAACGCCGCCCGCTTCGCCCGTTCGGCCCGCCGCCTCGCGCTGCCGGAGCTGCCCGAGGAGCTCTTCCTCGCCTCGGTCGAGGCGCTGGTCCGCGCCGACGTGGCCTGGGTCCCCACCGGTGGGGAGTCCAGCCTCTACCTGCGCCCGTTCATGTTCGCCTCGGAGTCGTTCCTCGGTGTCCGCCCGGCCCACCACGTCACGTACTGCGTCATCGCCTCGCCGGCGGGCGCGTACTTCTCCGGCGGCGTCCAGCCGGTCTCGATCTGGCTGAGCACCGACTACACCCGGGCCGCGCCCGGCGGGACCGGTGCCGCCAAGTGCGGCGGCAACTACGCCGCCAGCCTCGCCCCGCAGCAGGAGGCCTTCGTCCACGGCTGCGACCAGGTGTGCTTCCTCGACGCGGCCGAGCAGCGCTGGGTCGAGGAGCTGGGCGGGATGAACCTGTACTTCGTCCACGCCGACGGCACGCTGGTCACCCCCGAGCTGACCGGCACCATCCTCGAGGGCGTCACCCGCTCGTCGATCCTCACCCTCGCCGACGAGCTCGGCCTGAAGACCCAGGAGCGCCGGGTCTCCGTCGACGAGTGGCGCGACGGCGTCGCCTCGGGCGAGATCACCGAGGTGTTCGCGTGCGGGACCGCGGCCGTGGTCACCCCGCTGGGCCGGCTGGCCTGGGACGGGGGCGAGGTCGTCATGGGCGACCGAGCCGGGCCCGGTCACGATGCGGGTCCGGCAGGCGCTGCTCGACATCCAGCACGGCCGCACCGCGGACACCCACGGCTGGTTGCGGCAGCTGGCATGAGGCCACCGGCATGAGCACCGCGTTGGAGGTGTACGACACCACCCTGAGGGACGGGGCGCAGCAGGAGGGGCTGTCGCTGTCCGTCGGTGACAAGCTCGCGATCGCCCGGCACCTGGACGACCTCGGCGTCGGGGTCATCGAGGGCGGCTGGCCGGGGGCGATCCCCAAGGACACGGAGTTCTTCGCCCGTGCGGCGGAGGAGCTGACGCTGCGCCACGCCCGGCTCGCGGCGTTCGGCGCCACGCGGCGAGCGGGCGGCAGGGCGGCCTCCGACCCCCAGGTGCGCGCGCTGCTCGACTCCCAGGCCCCGGTGGTCACGCTCGTGGCCAAGAGCCACGTCGGCCACGTCGACCCGCGCGCTGCGGACCACGCCGGAGGAGAACCTCGCGATGGTGGCCGACACCGTGTCGTTCCTGGTGGCCGAAGGGCGCGAGGTCGTCCTCGACGCGGAGCACTTCTTCGACGGCTGGCTGCTCGACCGGGCCTACGCGCTGGAGGTGCTCCACGCGGCTCTGGGCGCCGGGGCGACCACGGCCGCGCTGTGCGACACCAACGGCGGGCACCTGCCGGACGTGGTGGCCGACCTGGTGTCGCAGGTCCACGCCGCGACGGGCGCCCGGCTCGGCATCCACTGCCACAACGACACCGGCTGCGCCGTGGCCAGCACGCTTGCCGCGGTCGACGCCGGCGCGGTGCAGGTGCAGGGCACGCTCAACGGCTACGGCGAGCGGACCGGCAACGCCGACCTCATCACGGTGCTCGCCAACCTCGAGCTCAAGCGCGACCGCCGGGTGCTTCGCCCCGGCGGCCTGGGAGAGGCCACCCGGATCGCGCACGCGGTCAGCGAGATCACCAACGTGCCGCCCTACTCCCGCCAGCCCTACGTCGGCGCCAGCGCGTTCACCCACAAGGCCGGCCTGCACGCCAGCGCCATCCGCGTCGACCCCGACCTCTACCAGCACGTGGACCCGACCTGCGTGGGCAACGACATGCGCATGCTCGTCTCGGAGATGGCGGGACGGGCGAGCATCGAGCTCAAGGGTCGCGAGCTGGGCCTCGACCTGTCGGACCCGACGTTGCTGTCCTCGGTGACGGACGCGGTCAAGACCCGGGAGCAGCAGGGGTACACCTTCGAGGCGGCAGACGCGTCGTTCGAGCTGCTCGTGCGGCGGGTGGCGTGCGGGCTGGGTCTCGGCGAGGACGTGCCGGACTACTTCCACGTCGACTCCTGGCGCGTCATCACCGAGATGCGCCCGGGGGCCGGCCACGGCGACGCGACGTCGGAGGCGACGGTCCGGCTGCTCACCGGCGGGGCGCGTGCCGTGGCCACCGGCGAGGGCAACGGCCCGGTCAACGCCCTGGACGCCGCGCTGCGGACCGCGCTGACGCCCACCTACCCCGAGCTCCTCGAGCTGGAGCTCGTCGACTTCCGGGTCCGGATCCTGGATGCCTCGCACGGCACCGACGCCGTCACCCGGGTCCTGCTCGAGACCGCCGACCCGGGGTCCTCCTGGACCACCGTCGGGGTCGGGCCCAACGTGGTCGAGGCCTCGTGGGAGGCGCTCGTGGACGGCCTCGCCTACGGCCTGCTGCACCGGCACGTGCCGTCACGCGCCTGAGTCGTCACGCGCCCGCGGCCGACGGCACGGGGAGCCTGATGGTCGCCGTCCCCACCGCCCGGCGCCCCTCACCCGCACGCGACGGCGCCCCCTCGACCGGGCCGGTCGAGGGGGCGCCGCCGTGCGTCCTGGTGCGCTGGTCAGCCCCAGTTCTCCCCGGGGACGATGCCGAACGTCGCCAGCCAGGCGAGGTCGTCCGCGGTGTCGACGCGGTAACCACCCCCGTCCCGGCGCAGCGGGCGTTGATCCCGTAGGAGGTCACCGCAGCGACGACGTTCGAGCCCGCGACGAAGATCGGCCCGCCGGAGTCGCCGGAGCAGGTCCCCCCGGAGCTCGCGTTGTTCGAGAAGAGCACCGAGCTGCCGGCTTTCTTCTCGCCGAAGGCCGCGTCCTGGTTGATGATCCGGATCGGCGTGGCCTGCAGCCGCTCCAGCGAGGCCTCGGTGAGCCCGGTCTGCTCCGGCATGCTGCGCTGCAGCCCGTAGCCGACCGCGGTGAAGGTCTGCTTGCTGGTGCCCCGCTTGACGAAGTAGCCGTCGAAGTAGCCCAGCTGCGGGACGGCGCCGTAGGACTCGAGCACGACCGGCTCGTCGAGGACGACCACGCCGAGGTCGTGGAGGTAGAACGCGGCGTCGTCGTAGTCGGGGTGGGTGTAGGGCGTGCCCTCGACCGACGTCGGTCCCCCGAACGGGTAGCCGCTCTGCGCCCGGTCGTTGACGTCCTCGTCGAACCAGATCGTCACGGAGTCGACGCCGGACGTGCAGTGCCCGGCGGTGAGGAAGACCGTGGGGGAGACGAGCGTCCCGCTGCACCGGAACTGCGGGACGGAGGTGCCGTCCTCGTCGGTGACGTCGCCGACCATGATCCCCACGTAGGGGTGCTCACCGTCGTCGGAGGTCCCGTAGCGGATGGCCTCGGCGGGCGAGGCGACGACCAGGGCGAGCCCGAGGGCGGCCACGGCCGCCAGCATCCCGTGTGTGCGCATGTGAGTCCTTCGGGTCGGTGTCGTGCGATCGCGACTGTCAGCGACAATCCGGACGTCTGACCGGAGGCGAGCACGTTAGCCGCAGGATCCTGCGTTCACAACGGTGCGGGCGCACGATCCGTCGAGGCCAGTCGGCACACCTGCAGCAGCCGCTCCCGCAGCGGTGCCGCCCGTGCGGCAAGGGTGCGCTGCTGCGACGCGTACTGCGAGCGACCGGCGGCGGTCTCCACGGCGACGGGATCGTGCCCGTACCCGGACACGTCGTAGGGGCTCGCGCGCATGTCGAGGGTGCGTGCGTCCCGCGCCAGCTCGAAGCAGTCGAGGAGCAGCTCGCCCGGAACGAGCGGCCCGAGCTTCAGGCTCCACTTGAGCAGGTCCATCGTCACGTGGACGCAGCCGGCGTGGTCGCTGTCCGGCTGCGTCGCCCGGGTCGGCACCGAGGCGTTGAGCGGCCCGGCGTCGGCGGTGAAGAACCGGAACGCGTCCACGTGGCTGCAGCGCAGCGGCAGCTGGTCCACGACCGCGTCCGTGCCCGCCCGCCCGAGGCGCAACGGCAGCGAGTGCCGGCGCTCGTCGGCCCGGTAGACCATCGCCCACTCGTGCAGCCCGAAGCAGTCGTGGCGTGCCGGTCGTGCGGCCACCCCGCCGAGCACCGCCCCCACCCACTCCAGGACGCCAGGGTGCAGTCGGAGGTACCCCTGGACGTCTGCGGTGACCGCGGCACCGTGCTCGGTGAGCACCTCCCGGTACCCGCTCGGAACCCCGCGCCGCCCGACGAGCGCGACCCCCGCCCCCGGGTGCCACCGAGCCAGCCGTCCGGGTCGCAGCGAGTAGTACGTCCACAAGAAGTCGTCCACGGCGTGCGTGGCCCCCGTCGAGCGGCGCTCCCGGTAGGCCTGGGAGAGCGAGGCGGCGCGGGCCCCGTGCTGCTCCTGCAGCCCTCGCCACCGCGGTCCCTCCAGCACCAGCACGACGACCAGGGTAGGCAGCACGGGTAGCCTCACCGACCGTGCGCATCGCGAGGTACACCGCAGGGGAGGACCCGGTCTTCGGGATCGTCGAGGGCGAGCCGGGCCAGGAGCGGCTCGCGCAGATCGCGGGCGACCCGCTCTACGCCGAGCCGGTGCGCACCGGCCCGGTCCATGACCTCGCCGAGGTGCGCCTGCTGGCCCCCGTGATCCCCCGCAGCAAGATCGTCGGCATCGGCAAGAACTACGCCGACCACGTCGCCGAGATGGGCGGCGGGGACGCGCCCGCGGAGCCCGCGATGTTCCTCAAGCCCAACACCTCGGTCGTGGGGCCCGGCGACCCCGTCGTCCTGCCGTGGCAGAGCACCCACGTCGACTACGAGGGCGAGCTCGCCGTGGTCATCGGCCGGCTGTGCAAGGACGTGCCGCCGGAGCGGGTGCCGGAGGTGGTCTTCGGCTACACGGTCGCCAACGACGTCACCGCCCGGGACCTGCAGAAGAGCGACCTGCAGTGGGCCCGGGCCAAGGGCTTCGACACCTTCTGCCCCCTCGGGCCGTGGCTGGTGACCGCGGACGAGCTGGCCGTCGACGACCTGGCCATCAGCACCCGGCTGGACGGCAGGGTCGTCCAGTACGGGCCGCACCTCGCAGCTGATCCACGACGTCGTGACGCTGGTGAGCGCGGTGAGCGAGGCGTTCACGCTCCTGCCCGGCGACGTCATCCTCACCGGCACGCCCGCCGGCGTCGGCCCGATGAGCGACGGCCAGGTGGTCGAGGTCGAGGTCGAGGGCATCGGCGTCCTCCGCAACCCCGTGCGCGACTCCGGCTCGGGCGGTGCCGGCGTGAACCTCGTCCTCAGCCCCGCGCACGACGTGACCGGTCCCGACGTCCGCGTCCGGTTCTGCCCGAGCCCCACCGGCACCCCGCACGTGGGCCTCGTCCGGACGGCGCTGTTCAACTGGGCCTACGCCCGACACGTGGGCGGCGCGTTCGTGTTCCGGATCGAGGACACCGACGCCGCCCGCGACTCCGTCGAGTCCTACGACGCCCTGCTGGACGCGCTGCGCTGGCTGGGGCTCGACTGGGACGAGGGCCCGGAGGTGGGGGGCCCGCACGAGCCGTACCGGCAGTCCCAGCGGCGCCACCTCTACGACGACGCCATCGCCCGGCTCGTCGAGCGCGGCCACCTGTACGAGTCCTTCTCCACCCCGGCCGAGGTCGAGCAGCGCCACCAGGACGCGGGCCGCGACCCCAAGCTCGGCTACGACAACCACGACCGCTACCTCACCGACGACGCCCGCGCCGCCTTCCTGGCCGAGGGCCGCACCCCGGTCCTGCGGTTCCGGATGCCGGACGCCGACGTCGTCGTCGACGACCTGGTGCGCGGCGAGATCCGCTTCCCGCAGGGCACCGTGCCGGACTTCGCCGTGGTCCGGGCCAACGGCGACCCGCTGTACACGCTGGTCAACCCGGTCGACGACGCCCTCATGGGCATCACGCACGTGCTGCGCGGGGAAGACCTGCTGAGCTCGACGCCGCGCCAGGTGGCCCTGTACGAGGCCCTGCACCACGTCGGCATCGGGACCGGCGCGCCGCGGTTCGGACACCTGCCCTACGTCATGGGGGAGGGCAACAAGAAGCTCTCCAAGCGCGACCCCGAGTCCAACCTCCTCCTGCACCGTGAGCGCGGCTTCCTGCCCGAGGGGCTGCTCAACTACCTCGCGCTGCTCGGCTGGGGGATCGCGGAGGACCGCGACGTCTTCAGCCTCACCGAGATGGTGGCCGCCTTCGACGTCGCCGACGTGGGCGCCAACCCCGCCCGCTTCGACGTGGCGAAGGCCGAGGCCATCAACGCCCAGCACATCCGGGCGCTGCCGGTCCTGGAGCTGTCGCGCCGGCTCGTGCCGTACCTGAAGGGTTTCGTCTCCGACCCGCCGACCCCCCGCCAGCAGGAGCTCCTCGCGGCGGCGACACCCCTGGTGCAGGAGCGGATGACGCTGCTCGGCCAGGCGCCGGACATGCTGGGCTTCCTCTTCGTGGCCGACGCCGCGCTCACCTACGACGCCGAGAGCGTGGCGGCGCTGCGGCCCGAGGCACCCGAGGTGCTCGCCGCCGCCACCGCGGCCCTGGCGGACCTGCCCGCCTGGGACACGGCCTCGATCGAGGCCGCGCTGCGGGCGGCCCTGGTGGAGGGGCTCGGCGTCAAGCCGAAGTTCGCCTTCGCGCCGGTGCGGGTCGCGGTCACCGGGCGTCGGGTGTCGCCGCCGCTGTTCGAGTCCATGGAGCTGATCGGCCGGGAGTCCTCGCTCGCGCGGCTGCGGGCGCTGTCCCGGGCCCTGCCCGGCTGAGGCCGGTCCGCCGTCAGGGCAGCGCCGCGAGCCAGGCGTCCACCGCGAGGGCCCGCGTGCCGAGAGGCCGTTCCTCCAGCAGCCGCTGCGGCTCCCGGTGTGTCCAGCCGGACGACCGGGGTCAGGGTCGCACCGGTCTGGTCGGCCACCTTCTGCGCGGTGGCGAGCTCGCCCACCATGACCACCGGCTGGTAGCCGTTCGCGCGGGCGCCGCTGGCGGCCCGCGCCAGGACCTGGCCCACGGTCTCCGTGCTGCCGGTCGGCGCCTCGATGCCCACCAGGGGCACCCCGCAGCGGGCGCGGACCACCGGGGCCCACTCCACGCGGGCGCGGAATCCCACGCTCACCAGCGCGGGACGTGGTCCCGCCTCCGCGATCGCGTCGCAGACCGCCTCGGCGGCGGCCACCTGACCGACCTCGGTACGCGCCGTGGCCAGCGGCAGGGTGGCGGCGGCGGTGGGCAGCAGCATGCCGACCGTGAGCAGGGCGACCAGCCCGAGGCGCACCCCCGGCCGTGCGCCCCGCTTCGGAGCCGCTGCTCCGTGGCCGGGCGCCCGGGACAGCCGCCCCAGGGCCGCGGTCGCCACCAGGACCAGGAACGGGTACGTGACCGTGACGTAGCGCCGGTCCGCCCACGGGTGGTCCGGCGTGATCGCCGGACGGTAGAGGCTGAGCACGGTCACCCCGAGACCGACGAGGAAGGGGAGCAGCCAGCCTGGCAGCTCACCACTTCTCAGGACCGTGCGGGTCCCGACGGCCGCCAACGCGGCCGATCCCAGGAGGGCCATCACCACGGTGACCGGTCCCAGCCACCACACCAGCCAGGTGACGCTGTCCTCGGCGTAGGTGCGCAGGCCGTCCACCGGCAGCCCCTGCTGGGACTGCAGCGCCCCGACGAACTGCTCCATGCCCGGCAGGTAGGGCTCCCGGGAGTCGACGAGCCACAGCGGTCGTGAGGCGAGCGCGAGCCCGACCAGCACCACCAGGGCCGCGGCGGCCGGAGGCAGCAGACCGCCCAGGCGGCCCAGCGCCGGCGGCACCCCCGTCCTGGCCCATCCGCCCGCCAGTCGACGACCGGCGACCAGCGCGGCCACGGACACCGCGAGCAGCACGGCACCGGCCAGCAGCAGCGGGCCCAGCGAGCTCGCCACCGAGGCGATGTACGGCGAGTCCCACCACGTGGTGGCGAGCGCTGCGGGCACCCCCGAGGCGAGCGCCCCGGCGGCGAGCGGTACCGCCGCCGGGTGGCGCCGTCCGGCCAGCAGGGCCACCAGCGGCACCAGCAGGACCAGCTCCCGGACCGCGTCGACCCGGACGAAGAGGTTCGCGCCCAGCAGGAGACCGGCCACGAACCCCGGCAGCCGGGCGCGGTGGCCGTCGGTGGACACCGCGACCACGAGGACCGTGGCCGCGCTCAGCACGTACAGCAGGGAGAAGGGCTCGGAGAAGGTCTGCCGGGCCACCAGCAGCACCGGTTGGGCCAGGCCCAGGAGAAGCACCGCGAGCACCGCCCAGCGGGCCCCCAGCAGCCTCGCCGCGAGACCGGCGAACGCTGCGAGCGCGAGCGCGGCCACCACCGCCGGCGCGGTCAACAGTCCGCTCCAGCCCCCTGCCCACCAGGCGCCGGACAGCAGTGCGGGCACCCCGACGAGGAACTGCGGCACCACCTCCAGGGTGGGCGTGCCGTCGGCGGCAGGCGCCCCGACGGCCGCGTAGTTCGCGGCGGCGCTCACCCGGACCCAGGGGTCCGTGGCCGAGAGGCCGAACGCGTCGAGGCCCGGGTCGAGCGGGACGCCGCCGTACCGGGCCAGGGCCAGGGCGTAGGTGGCGTAGGCGCCGGGGTCGCGTCGCACCACGACGTGCTCCCCGTGCGTGAGCGCCGCCCACGCGCCGAACCCGGAGCACAGCGCCAGGAGCAGAGCCGTGGCACGCCAGGGGAGCACGGGCAGCGGCAGGCGGGGCAGGAGCGCCGCGGCCAGGCCCACGCCGACGGTGAGCGCGGCGGCGGCCGTCCAGGGTGACCACGCGCCCACCTGCTGGGCGAGGCCGGCGGCAGCCATGACGGGCAGGAACGCGAGAGCGACGCCGAGGGGCGCGGCCACGAGCAACGAGGTGGTCCGCACGCCTGAACCGTAGGTGCTGCCGCGACGTGGACGGCGACGGCGCAGCCGGGCGGGGTGGTTTGGAGGGCCTGCCGCGGTCGGCTATCCTCGCCAGGTCGCGTCCGCGCTCCGGCACGGTCCGTCCCCATGGGGTATGGGGTAATTGGCAGCCCAACTGATTCTGGTTCAGTTAGTCTAGGTTCGAGTCCTGGTACCCCAGCTCGGCAAGACCGCCCCCGCGTGTGGGGTAGTCTTCACCGGCCCGCAAGGGCACGCACGGCCCCGTCGTCTAGTGGCCTAGGACGCCGCCCTCTCAAGGCGGTAGCGCCGGTTCGAATCCGGTCGGGGCTACAGGTGCGAAGGCCCGCTCCCTTAGGAGCGGGCCTTTCGTCGTTCCCGGGCGCTCAGTGCGCCGGTCGGGCGGCGACGGCGTGCTCCGGGCGGTGCGCCGGCCGGGTGGTCCGGGCGGTGCGGTAGGCCGGGGGTGCCGGCGGCAGCGGGCCCACCGGGGGGGTGGTGGCGACGACCGAGACGGCGTCCCCTCCCGCGCGCCGCAGCGCCTCGCTGAGCCGGTTGGCTGCGGCCATCACGGCGGGCGCGTGGAGGCGGCCGGGCTGGCGGCTGAAGCGCTCGATGGGTCCGGACACCGAGATGGCGGCGACCACACGACCCTGGGCGCCGCGCACCGGTGCCGACACCGAGGCCACGCCGGGCTCACGCTCGCCCACCGACTGGGCCCACCCGCGGCGCCGCACCTGCGACAGCGTGGTGGCGGTGAACCGGGCGCCGATGAGGCCCTTGTGCAGGCGGTCCGGCTCCTCCCAGGCCAGCATCACCTGGGCGGCCGAGCCGGCGAGCATGGTGAGGGTCGCGCCGACGGGGACGGTGTCACGCAGGCCGCTCGGCCGCTCGACCGAGGCCACGCACACCCGGTGCTCGCCCTGGCGGCGGTAGACCTGCGCGCTCTCGCCGGTGTGGTCGCGCAGCGCGAGGAGGACGGGCGTCGCCGCGGCGAAGAGCTTGTCCTCGCCGGCGCTGGCGGCGAGCTCGGCGATCCGCGGGCCCAGGACGAACCGGCCGCTGACGTCACGACCCACGAGACGGTGGTGCTCGAGCGCGACGGCGAGGCGGTGGGCTGTCGGCCGGGCCAGGCCGGTGGCCTCCACCAGCTGCGCGAGGGTGACGGGACCGCCCTCGAGGGCTCCCAGCACGATGGCGGCCTTGTCCAGGACGCCGACTCCGCTACTCTTGTCCACGTAGCGATATTGCCGTCTCGACATGTGGATGGCAAGCGCTGTCTAGGGGTTCCCCTGGCGGCGCTGGCGCACGGAGCGCGGCCGGAGGGTCGCAGAAGGGCACCGACCATGGGCAGGACGCTGGCCGAGAAGCTGTGGGACGCGCACGTCGTCCGGAAGGGCGAGGGCGACGAGCCCGACCTGCTCTACATCGACCTGCACCTGGTGCACGAGGTCACGAGCCCGCAGGCCTTCGACGGCCTCCGCCTCGCCGGTCGACCCGTGCGCCGCCCGGACCTCACCATCGCCACCGAGGACCACAACGTCCCCACCACCCCCGGTGTCGGCCGCGACATCCCCATCGTGGACGAGGTCAGCCGCACCCAGGTCGACACCCTGCGGACCAACTGCGCCGAGTTCGGTGTCCGGCTGCACCCTCTCGGTGACGTCGAGCAGGGCATCGTCCACGTCGTCGGCCCGCAGCTCGGCCTCACGATGCCTGGCCTCACGGTGGTCTGCGGTGACAGCCACACCTCGACCCACGGGGCGTTCGGGGCGCTCGCCTTCGGGATCGGCACCTCCGAGGTGGAGCACGTGCTCGCCACCCAGACCCTGCCGCTCAGGCCCTTCCGGACGATGGCCGTCACCGTCGACGGCGCCCTGCCCGAGGGGTCCACGTCCAAGGACATCATCCTCGCGGTCATCGCGAAGATCGGCACCGGCGGAGGCCAGGGGTACGTCCTGGAGTACCGCGGCGAGGCGATCCGGCAGCTGTCGATGGAGTCGCGCATGACGGTGTGCAACATGTCCGTCGAGGCCGGCGCGCGCGCCGGGATGATCGCCCCCGACGAGACCACGTACGCCTACCTGCAGGGTCGTCCCCACGCGCCGCAGGGCGCCGACTGGGACGCCGCCGTGGCCTACTGGGAGACGCTGCGCACGGACGAGGACGCGACGTTCGACGCCGAGGTGGTCCTGGACGCGGCGGACATCGAGCCGTTCGTCACCTGGGGGACCAACCCGGGTCAGGGGCTGCCGCTGTCCGCGGCGGTGCCGGACCCCGCCGACATCGCGGACGCCAACGCGCGGGCCGGGGCGCAGAAGGCGCTGGCCTACATGGCGCTCACCCCGGGCACGCCGTTGCGCGACATCTCCGTCGACACCGTGTTCATCGGCTCGTGCACCAACGGCCGGATCGAGGACCTGCGCGCCGCGGCCGCCGTGGTCAAGGGTCGCCAGAAGCACCCGGACGTCCGGGTCATGGTCGTCCCGGGGTCGGCCAGGGTCCGCCTGGACGCCGAGGCGGAGGGCCTGGACAAGGTCTTCACCGACTTCGGCGCCGAGTGGCGCAACGCCGGCTGCTCGATGTGCCTGGGCATGAACCCCGACCAGCTGGCCCCCGGCGAGCGCAGCGCGTCGACGTCCAACCGCAACTTCGAGGGTCGGCAGGGCAAGGGGGGGCGGACCCACCTGGTCAGCCCCCTCGTGGCGGCCGCCACCGCGGTCCGCGGCACCCTGTCCAGCCCCGCCGACCTCGGGCCCGTGCTCGAGCCCCAGCGCTGAGGAGCCTGACGTGGAACCGTTCACCACCCACACCGGCGTCGGCGTCCCGCTGCGCGCGAGCAACGTGGACACCGACCAGATCATCCCCGCGGTCTACCTCAAGCGGGTGTCACGCACAGGCTTCGAGGACGGGCTGTTCTCCGCCTGGCGGCAGGACCCGGGCTTCGTGCTGAACGCCGAGCCGTACCGGGCCGGCAGCGTCCTGGTGGCCGGGCCGGACTTCGGCACGGGGTCGTCCCGGGAGCATGCGGTGTGGGCGCTGAAGGACTACGGCTTCCGGGTCGTGCTGTCGTCCCGCTTCGCCGACATCTTCCGCGGCAACGCCGGGAAGCAGGGGCTGCTCGCCGGCCAGCTCGCCCAGGACGACGTCGAGATGCTGTGGAAGATGCTCGAGACGGATCCCGGGACGCACGTGACGGTCGACCTGCAGGCCCGACAGGGTCGCTGCCAGGAGTTCGTGTTCCCGGTGGGGGTGGACGACTACACCCGGTACCGCCTGCTGGAGGGTCTGGACGACGTGGGCATCACCCTGCAGAGCGCGGCGGCCATCGACGCCTTCGAGGCGGAGCGGGCGCCGTGGCGGCCGACCACGTTGCCGGTCCGCTGACGTCATCCGAGGTGCGCGGCGTGGCCGACGCGCCGTTCTCGGGAGCGGCGTACGCCGGTGCGACGGGGCACCACCGCGCCCACGACGCCGAGGTGCTCGCGCCCGTGCAGTGGCGCGCGGGGATGCGGGTCCTGGACGTGGGGTGCGGCGTCGGTGACCTGACCGCCCGCGTGGCCGAGCTCGTGGCGCCGGGAGAGGTGCTGGGGGTCGACGCCTCGGTCTCGCAGGTGGAGCACGCCCGCCGCAGCCACCCTCGCGAGGGGCTGCGCTACGAGGTCGCCAGGGCGCAGGATCTCGACACCGTCGTGCCGGCCGGCTGGGCGGACGTGGTGCTGTCGGTCGCCGTCCTGCACTGGGTCGTCGAGGCGGAGCAGCCCACGGTCCTCGCCCAGGTGGCATCGGCCCTCGGGCAGCGCGGGGTCTTCCGCCTCGACATGGGCGGTGCCGGCCAGATCCAGGACACCCGTAGGGTCCTGGACCAGGTGGCCCGCGAGCACGGGGTGGGCGGCGCGCCGTGGTTCTTCCCCGACGAGACGACGGCCGCCGGGCTCCTCCTGAGGGCCGGCCTGCGGCCGGTGTCGCTCGAGCTCCGCCACCAGCGGCGCCGCATGGCGGATGAGGTGGCGCTGGAGACATGGCTGCGCAGCCAGGTGCTGCCCGGCTACGGGCGGGGGGACGACGGCGCTGGTGCGCCCGGGCGGGTGGACTTCGAGGCGGACGCGGTGCGTCGGTGCGTCGCGGCGCTCCGGCGCGAGGACGGCTCCTTCGACCAGTACTACGTCCGCCTGGACGCGGTGGCGGTGCCGGGCTGACGGTGGCTCCCGTGGACCGGTCCGCGCCACGCCGTTAGCGTGGCCGACGGTCGGTCGCGCGAGCGGCGGGCTGCGCACCACGTCACTGCTCCACGTCCCTGCCGTCGTGCCCGCCTGGAGGCCCCCCCGTGAACAGGTCCGACCTCGTCGCCGCGATCGCCGACCGCATCGGCGACAAGAAGAAGGCCAAGCAGGCCGTCGACGCCCTCGTGGAGTCCATCACGGACGCCGTCGCGCGCGGTGAGAAGGTGGCCGTGACCGGCCTGGGCACCTTCGAGCGTGCGTACCGGGCCAGCACCGACAGCAGCCGTGACGTCGCAGGCGTCACCGTCCCGAAGTTCGAGCCGGCCAAGGGCTTCCGGGTCCTGGTGGACGAGGCCCTCAGCCTGGGCGAGCACGCCATCGCCGTGGCTGCGGCCGCGGTCAGCGACGGCAAGGGTGGTTCGCAGGTCCGGAAGGCTGCGGTCAAGGCGCAGGCCAAGGCCGAGAAGAAGTACGGCAAGAAGCGGTCGCGTCCCACGACCCCGCCGGCCCCGCCCGAGCTCGTCCCGACCGTGGCGACGTCGAGCACCAGCCCGTCCGAGGCCGCTGCCGGCGCTGCGACCGGACAGGCCGCGACGACGCCTGCCGCCCAGCCCGCGAAGAAGACGGCGGCCAGGAAGACGGCGGCCAAGAAGACGCCCGCGGAGAAGACGGCGGCCAAGAAGACGGCGGCCAAGAAGTCGGCGGCCAAGGAGCCGCCCGCGGAGACGACGGGGGCCAAGAAGACGGCGGCCAAGGAGCCGCCCGCGGAGACGACGACGGCCAAGAAGACGACGGCCAAGAAGACGACGGCCAAGAAGACGGCGGCCAAGAAGACGGCGGCCAAGAAGACGCCTGCGGAGACGACCGCGGCCAAGAAGACACCGGCCAGGAAGACCGCCGCGGAGGCCACACCGACCAAGCAGGCGGACGTGACGACGACGGCCGCACAGGAGATGGCGGCGAACATGACGGCCGCACAGGGGACGGCCGCGAAGCAGACGCCCGCGAAGCAGACGCCCGCGAAGCAGACGCCCGCGAAGCAGACGGCCGCGAAGCAGACGCCCGCGAAGCAGACGGCCGCGAAGCAGACAGCCGCGAAGCAGACAGCCGCGACGCAGACGGCCGCGAAGCAGACCGCCGCGAGGAAGACCGCCGCGACGCAGACCACGGCCGGGACGGCCGCTCCCGAGCCGGCGGCATCGCAGTCGTCCGCTGCGGAGACGGCCTCTGGGACCGCTGCCCCGGAGAACGCTGCCGACGAGACCGCGGCGTCGACGGCTCACGCCCCTGACGCCGACCCGACACCCTCGCCGCAGACGCTGGCCGGCACCACCACCGCCGCGAAGACGGCTGCCGTGGCCGGCGAGCCGTCACCGTCCGAGCCCGTCGCCGACGTGGCCACGTCCGAGACGCCTCCCGGGACGACGACCTCGAGCACGTCGACGAGCGCTGGGACGACGCCTGCCAGGACGACGGCCTCCGCCAAGAAGACGACGCCTCGGAAGACGGCCACCGCGAGAAGGACGACGCCGAGGAGGACGGCGACCGCGGGCACGACGTCCAGGACGACCACGACCTCGCGCACCCCGCGCGCCGCCGGGACGACGCCGGCCCGCCGCCCGGCTGTCGGGCGGGCGCCGGGGGTCGACAGCAGCCCCGGGTCCAGGTCGGGCACCACCGCGACGGCCTCCGGTGCCGACGCCTCCGGACCCTCGGGCACGTCGTCCGCGACGGACGGCCCCGGGAGCCCGAGCTGACGGCCGACGGGACGCGCCGGGCCAGCGCTGGTGCCGGGGGCACCTCGGCATGAGCCACCATGGTCCGGTGATGACCGACACCCTGATCGTCCACGGCGGCTCTCCCCTCCATGGCCGGATCCGCCTGCGGGGCGCCAAGAACTTCGTCTCCAAGGCCATGGTCGCGTCCCTGCTGGGCGAGACCCCCAGCCGGCTGCGCAACGTGCCGCAGATCCGGGACGTCGGTGTGGTGACCGGCCTGCTCGGGCTGCACGGGGTCTCCGTGACCACCGAGGGCGAGGACACCCTGCTGCTCGACCCGACGGACGTCGAGAGCGCCCACAGCGCGGACATCGACGCCCACGCCGGCACCAGCCGTATCCCGATCCTGCTGTGCGGGCCGCTGCTGCACCGGCTGGGCGAAGCCTTCATCCCCGACCTCGGTGGCTGCCGGATCGGTGACCGTCCGATCAACTACCACCTGGAGAGCCTGCGACGCTTCGGTGCGGTGGTGGACAAGCGACCGAGCGGTATCCGCATCACCGCACCGAACGGCCTCAGGGGAACGAAGATCGAGCTGGAGTACCCGTCGGTGGGGGCCACGGAGCAGGTCCTGCTCACCGCCGTCCGCGCCGAAGGGGTCACCGAGCTCAAGAACGCCGCCATCGAGCCCGAGATCGGCGACCTGATCGCCGTGCTGCAGAAGATGGGCGCGATCATCAGCGTCGACACCGACCGGGTCATCCGGATCGAGGGCGTGGACAAGCTCTGCGGCTACGACCACCACGCGCTGACGGACCGCATCGAGTCCGCGTCCTGGGCCTGCGCCGCCCTGGCCACGAGGGGCGACGTGTTCCTCGAAGGGGCGACGCAGCCGGAGATGATGACGTTCCTCAACGTGTTCCGGAAGGTCGGTGGCCAGTTCGACGTCCGCGACGACGGCATCCGCTTCTGGCACCCCGGCGGCGACCTCCGCTCGATCGTGCTGGAGACCGACGTCCACCCCGGGTTCATGACCGACTGGCAGCAGCCGCTCGTCGTCGCGCTCACCCAGGCCAGCGGGATCAGCATCGTCCACGAGACGGTGTACGAGAACCGGTTCGGGTTCACCGAGGCGCTGCGCGAGATGGGCGCCACCATCCAGGTGTACCGGGAGTGCCTCGGTGGGGCGCCGTGCCGGTTCGGCCAGCGCAACTTCCAGCACTCGGCCGTGGTGTCCGGTCCGTCCAAGCTCCACGCGGCCGAGATCACCGTGCCCGACCTGCGCGGTGGCTTCAGCCACCTCATCGCCGCGCTGGCCGCCGAAGGCACCTCCAAGGTGCAGGGGATCGGCCTGATCGACCGCGGCTACGAGCGCTTCGGCGACAAGCTCGCCTCCCTCGGCGCCATGGTCGAGCGCGGCTGAGGCCAGGCAGCTCCGCCCTCGGACAGGACCGCCGCGGTCCGTGGTCCGACGCCGGACCGCTCGGCCTCGGCCAGGTGCGCCACGGTGTCCACGTCACGCCGGAGCCGTGCCGGCGCCGCGAGCAGGACCACGGCGTCACGGGCGTGCGCTGCTGCCGAGCCGGGGCCGAAACGCGGTCGCAGCCGCCCGGGCGTCGCGGCGGCCAGCATGACGGTCCCCGTGCCGTCGGCGTCGGGCACCGTGACCTGCTGCGCCCCGACGGCGAAGGCCCGTCCGCAGGCGTCCAGGACGTCGTCCACGTCTGCGGCGCGCAGCGACGGCAGGTCGGCCAGGAGCAGGGCGCACGCGCCCGGTCCGGCAGCCGCCAGCCCTGCCGCGACCGCGCCCGCGAGCCCCTGGCCGGGATCCTGGACGACCTCGGCCCCCAGGGCGGTGTGGGCGCTCCGGACGCGAGGGTCAGCGGTCACGACGAGGACCCGGTGCACGAGTCCGGCGCCGAGGACGGCGTCGACCGTGTCCAGGGCGATCGCGCCGGCCAGGTCGGAGCGGGCCGGATGGACGAGCCGGGACTTGGCGTCCGCCCCGCCCTTGACCGGCAGCACCACGGTCCACCGCCCCGGTGCGCCGGTGTACGGCGCCCCCTGCGCCTGTCTCGTCCTCGCCATCGGGGTCATGGTCCCACCCCCCTCACGGGTGGGCGGCGTGCGAGGGCCCGCGTCGCCGTTAGGGTGCTCGGCGGCGACGTCGTCGTCGCAGGCCACGCCCGACGGGGCCACGACCGATGGAGGTGACAGTGGCTGGACGCCGTGAGACGCAGGGCCGCCTGGGCTGGGGCTACCGGCTGACGGTGCTGGTGGTCATCCCGCTGCTGCGGCTGGTGCTGCGACGGGACTGGCGGGGCGGGGAGCACCTGCCGGCGAGCGGTGGTGTGGTCGCGGTGACGGTGCACGCCTCGAACCTGGACCCGTTGACCTTCGCCCACTTCGTCCACGGCAACGGCCGGGTGATGCGGTTCCTCGCCAAGTCGAGCCTGTTCCGGGCGCCGTTGCTCGGCGCCCTGCTCCGGAGCGCGGAGCAGATCCCGGTGCACCGCGGGACCGAGAACGCCTCCGAGGCGTTCACCTCCGCCGTTGCCGCCGTCCGGGCCGGCCAGCTGGTCGCGGTGTTCCCCGAGGGCACCCTCACCCGCGACCCGGACCTGTGGCCCATGCGCGGCAAGACCGGTGCCGCCCGCATCGCCCTGGCCACCGGGGCGCCGGTGGTCCCGATCGGGCAGTGGGGCGCCCATGAGCTGCTGCCGCGCTACAGCACGAGGCTGCGGCTGTTCCCGCGCAAGACCGTGCACGTCTGGGCCGGCCGTCCCGTCGACCTCGACGACCTCCGCGGCCGACCCGTCGACGCCGACGTCCTCCGGCAGGCGACCGACCGCATCATGGCCGCCCTGGTCGCCATCGTCGCGGAGCAGCGTGGTGAGGCGCCGCCGGCCCAGCTGTTCGACCCCAAGGCCGCCGGGCTGCCGGAGACGGGACGCTTCGAGGAGGGCCTGGGCGGAGCGGTCGCCTCGTGAGCGACGACCGGGTCACCGTGCTCGGCAGCGGGTCCTGGGGCACCGCCTTCGCCGCCGTCACGGCCGACGCGGGATGTCCGACGGTGCTGTGGGGTCGTGACCCGTCCGTCGTCGCGGAGGTCGACGGTGCGCACGCCAACAGCGCCTACCTGCCCGGTGTGGAGCTGCCGGCCGGCCTGCGGGCGACGACCGACGCCGTCCAGGCGGTCGGGCGTGCGGACGTCCTCGTGCTCGCCCTGCCGTCCCGGGTGATGCGCGACACCCTCATTGGGCTCGCGGCCGTCATCCCCTCCTCGGCCGTGCTCGTGAGCCTGGCCAAGGGCGTCGAGCTGGGCACCAACCGCCGGATGAGCGAGGTCGTCGCCGAGGCGGCCGGGGTCGACGCGACCCGGGTGGCGGTGGTGTCAGGCCCCAACCTGGCGCGTGAGATCGCGCAGCGCCAGCCCACCGCGACGGTGGTGGCCGCGCCTGGGGAGGAGCTCGCCGACCGGGTGGCCGCCGCCTGCTCGACGGACTACTTCCGGCCCTACACGAACACCGACGTGGTCGGTGTGGAGATCGCCGGGGCCATGAAGAACGTCATCGCGCTGGCGGTCGGGATGGCCGTCGGGCTCGGGATGGGTGACAACGCCAAGGCCTCGCTCATCACCCGCGGCCTGGCCGAGACCGCCCGGCTGGGAGCGGCCCTCGGCGCGGACCCGCAGACCTTCTCCGGCCTGGCCGGGATGGGCGACCTCGTCGCCACCTGCACCTCGCCGCTCAGCCGCAACCGCACCTTCGGGGAGCAGCTGGGTGCCGGTCGCAGCGTCGCGGAGGTCGTCGAGGCCACCCGTCAGACCGCGGAGGGCGTCGTGTCCTGCCGGTCGCTGCTGGCCCTGGGCCGTTCCCTGCACGTCGACGTCCCCATCACCGAGGCGGTCACCGCGGTCGTCACCGGGGCGCTGCGACCCGACGAGCTGACCGCCATGATGTTCCGCCGCGCCCGCAAGGCGGAGGCGGGCTGATATGGACGGTGGTCCTGTCAAGTGGGCAGGGTGAGGCGCCCGCCCTGCTGGGTGCGGGGCGGGCGCCTCTGGGTCTCGTCGTGGTCGCCCGGGTTGGTGAGCGTGTCGTGGTCGACGCGCGGTCAGACTGATATGCGCGGGTTGGTTACCGCAGGACGGTGCGTTCGGCTGGAGCGCTCCGCGTGTCTAGAGATCGAGCGTCGCCAGTGCCGGAGACGGAAGCCGTCTCGTGCTGGCTGCTCATAGCCCGGTCGCGGGTCGCTCCTCGCGCTTGTCACCTTCCGGGTGAAGTCGACGAGGCCGGTCTCGAGGTCGCTCAGCCGGACATGACGGTGGTCCGGGCGCCGGTCGTGGCGGGTGGTTCGTCCAGGACGGCGAGAGACCAGCACCAGCCGGCGAGCTCGCGGGCGATGGCGGTGTTGGCGATGACGGTCCGCTTGCGCCGTTCGGTGAAGCGGTCCCAGCGGGCGTGCAGGCGCCGGTTGCCGGCGTCGCCGCGGGCCCGGGCGTCGGGCCCGGCGAGGGCCCACTGCTTCTGCATGTAGGCGGAGGGCCGGTACTGGGTGCGGTGGTGCCAGGCGGCCTCGACCAGCAGCCGGCGCAGGTGCTGGTTGCCGGTCTTGGTGATCGCGCCCTGGGCGCGGGAGGCGCCGGAGGAGTGCTCGGAGGGGACGAGGCCGACGAAGGAGCCGATGCTGCTGCCGGTGAAGCGGTGCCAGTCCCCGATCTCGACCGCGAGGGCGAACCCAGTCAACGTGCCGATCCCGCGCAGGCAGCCCAGCCGGCGCACGATCGGCGTGAACTCACTCGCCGCGGCCATGGCCTGGATCTCGACGTCGAGGCGGTCACGGCGGGCGCTGACCATCAGCACCGCGTCCAGGTCGGACTCGAACGTGATCCGCGAGGCAGGGTCGGTGAAGTGCTCGCGGCCCATGCGGCGCAGCCACGTGTCGTGGGCCTGGGTCCAGGCCTTGCCACCTGAGTAGACGTGGCCGTGGCGCAGCAGCAGCTTGGACAGCCGGTGCCGGGCCCGCATCAGGTCCCCGCGCGCGTCCTCCCGCGCCCGGACCAGGTCCCGCGCCGCCTCCTGGGCGAGGGTCGGGACGGCGACGGCGGTGACCTCATCCAGGCGCAGCAACCGAGACAGGTGCACCGCGTCCTTAGCGTCGGTCTTGACCCGATCCCCGGCCGGACGCTGCAGCTTCGACGGGGCCACCACCACGCACCGGACGCCGGCGTCGTTCAGGGCCCGGGACAGCCCGAACCCGGTCGGGCCGGCCTCATGGGCCACCGCGACCGGACCCGGCAGATCGCGCAGCCAGCCGATGATCTGTTCGTGACTCGGCGTCAGCCGCGTCTGCTTCAGCTCGCCCGTGACGCCGTCGATCGCCGCTGCCGCGACGGATCGTGCGTGCACGTCGAGCCCCACACTCGTACGCTCGATGAACACCGGGGCCTCCCACACATGTCGGATAGGCCGAGCAGGCCCGCCCTGCCCGGCAACCCACGAGAGTGTGTGAGCGAGGCCCCGGCCTACAACCACCCCGGCGGGGCGGTCACGCCATACCGTCTAGACCTGGTCGAGGGCCTGCGCCAGGTCGGCCCAGAGGTCGTCCACGTGCTCGATCCCGACGGACAGCCGCACGAGTCCCTCCGGCACCGTCGCCACCTCGCCGGGGTGTCGGCGGCGCCGCTCCAGGAGCGACTCCACCCCTCCGAGGCTGGTGGCGTGGGTCCACACCCGGGTCGCCGCGGCCAGGGCCTCCGCCTCGCGAGGACCCGCCAGGTCCAGTGCCAGCAGGGTGCCGGGACCCCGCATCTGGCGCAGCGCGACCTCGTACCCGGGGTCGGTGGGCAGGCCCGGGTAGCGGACCCGCCGCACGGCGGGGTGGCCGCCCAGCCGCCCTGCCAGCTCCTGCGCGTTCTCCTGGGCGCGCTGCAGCCTGACGTCCAGGGTGCGCAGCCCACGCAGGGCGAGCCACGCCTCGAACGGGCCGGGGACGGCGCCGCTGCGGGTGCGGTGCTCGTGCAGGGCCTGGGCCAGGGTGGGGTCGGCGGTGACCGTGGCGCCCATGAGGACGTCGGAGTGACCGGCGATCGACTTGGTGAGCGAGTGGACGACGACGTCCGCGCCCAGCGCCAACGGGTTCTGCAGCAGCGGGGTGGCGTAGGTGCTGTCGACCACCGACCGGGCGCCGGCGCGGCGTGCCGCGTCGCACACGGCGCTGAGGTCGGTGATCTCCATGGTGGGGTTCACCGGGCTCTCCACCCACAGCAGGTCGGCACCGGTCACGGCCGCCAGGATCGCGTCGGCGTCGGCGGGGTCCACCCGGACCAGGTCCACCCGACCGGTCCTGCGCAGGTGCTCCAGCAGGCCGAGGGTTCCCGAGTAGCCGTGGGCGGGAGCCACCACGACAGGACGACGCCCCTGCGACCCGCCCGAGCGCTCGTCGAGCACCACCTGCACGGCCGCGCCCACCGCAGCGATCCCGCTGGCGAGGACCAGCGCCGTGCCGCCCTCGAGGTCCCCCAGGGCGTCCTCGAGGGCCTGCCAGGTCGGTACGCCGGAGCGGGCGTAGTTGACGACGTCCGACGGCGCGCGGCCCACGTCGTCGGTGCCCGCGTGCAGCGTGGTCGACAGCTCCACCGGCGGGTTGAGGGGGCCGCCGACGGTCCGCTCCGGGCGGCCGAGGTGCACCAGGCGGGTCTGCGGGGCGAGCGGCGCGTCGGGGGTCGGCTCCACGGCTCCACCCTAGGTCGCACGGCTAACCTCGCGGGTCATGAGCCCGGTCGCCGACACCCGCCCCCGAGTCGCCGTCGTCTTCGGCGGCCGGTCGACCGAGCACGGCATCTCCTGCGTCACCGCCTCGGGCGTGCTCGCCTCGATCGACCGCTCCCGCTACGACGTGGTCGCCGTCGGCGTGACGCGCAGCGGCGCGTGGCTGCTGGTCGACGACGACCCGGGGGCGTGGGCGCTGCACGGGCGGCGCCTGCCCGAGGTGACGGTCGCCTCGGCTGCGCTGCCCGGTCGGCTGCTGTCGCGCACCGACACCGAGCAGACCGGCCTGGTGCGGGTGGTGGACGGGCACGCTCCGGTGCCGCTGGGCCAGGTCGACGTGGTGCTGCCCCTGCTGCACGGCCCGTACGGCGAGGACGGCACGCTGCAGGGCCTGCTCGAGCTGGCCGGCACCCGCTACGTCGGGTCCGGCGTGCTCGCCTCTGCGGCGTGCATGGACAAGCACACGATGAAGGTGCTCCTGCGGTACGAGGGCTTCGAGGTCGCCGACTGGGTCATGGTGCAGCCGTCCCGCTGGCGCGCCGACCTCGCCGGGGTGGCCCGCGACGTGGCCCGGCTCGGCAGCCCGGTGTTCGTCAAGCCGTCCCGGGCGGGGTCGAGCTTCGGCATCACCCGGGTCGAGGACCCCTCGGACCTCGGTGCCCTGCTGTCAGCGCTGGAGGCTGCGGGCGAGCACGACCCCCGGGTCCTCGTCGAGCGGGCCGAGGCGGGGCGGGAGGTGGAGTGCGGGGTGCTGGGCGCCCTCGACGGCGCGGCGCCGCAGGCCAGCGTCTGCGGTGAGGTCGTCGTGCTGACGGACGGGTTCTACGACTTCGAGGCGAAGTACCTCGACGGCGGGGCCGTCCGCCTGGACACCCCGGCCGACCTGCCGGCCGACGTGGCGCAGCGGGTGCGTTCGGAGTCGGTGCGCGCCTTCGAGGTGCTCGGCTGCGAGGGGCTGGCGCGCGTCGACTGGTTCGTGGACCTGTCCGGTGCCGAGCCCCGGTACGTCGTGAACGAGGTGAACACCATGCCGGGCTTCACGGCCACCTCGATGTACCCGCGGCTGTGGGCCGAGGCCGGGGTCGCGTACCCGGAGCTCGTCGACCGCCTGCTGCAGCTGGGCCTGGGCCGCAGCACCGGGCTGCGGTGACCCGGCGGTGCTGCTCGGCCGCCGTGGGGACGGGGTCCCTCGTCCTCCTCGGACACGTCCACGAGCACGTCGGACCCGGTCTCCGTGGTGCAGTCGCACGGGGCGGAGAGCACGTCGTGGACCGGGCCTAGCCGGTGCACACGGCAGTCGCCGGGACCGTCGACACCGCCTCGGCGAGCTCCGGCAGGACGCTGAGGGGAGCAGGACCGTACGTCGCCGGCACCTCCACCTCGACGGCGGGGTCGCGGCCGAACGTCCGGACGATGGCCCCGCTGTCGTCCGAAGCCAGCACGACCCAGTCCACCGCTGCCGGCTCGCCGGGCACGGACACGCACGGCTGCGTGGACGCCAGGACCGGCTCCTCGCCGCACCGGAGCAGGATGGCCGGATCACCCCAGGCGGCGGTCCCCGCGCCTCCTCTGGTCTCGCGTCGGGAGGCCCCGGCGAGCTCACCGGGCAGGAGGGCCACCACGTCCCCGCAGGCCTGCGCCGACCCCTGTGGGGCGGCCTCCACCGTCACCGGAGCGGCGCACGCCCCCAGGCCGCCGCACACGACGGCGGCGGCCGGCACCGCGACCAGCAGGCGCGCGGGGCGACCGCCCTCGAGCCTGCCGCTCAGACGTGGACGACGGGGCACGTCAGGGTGCGCGTGATGCCCGACAGCTCCTGCAGGTGCGCGACGACGAGCCGGCCCAGCCCGTCCAGGGTGTCCGACTCCACCTTGGCGACGACGTCGTACGGCCCGGTGACGTGCTCCACCGAGACGGTCTCGGCCATGCTGCGGATGGCGTCTGCGACGCTGCCTGCCTTGCCGACCTCGGTCTGGACGAGGATGTACGCCTGCACCATCCACCGACGGTATCGCGAGGAGCCCCACCGTGCTGCTGAGCGCTGGCCCCACGGGTGGTCCGACGGGCGGTAGGCCCGGGCCCACGGTCGCCGACGTCGGTGAGGACGCGCTCGTCGCGGCGGTCCTCCAGCGGCTCTCGGCCCCGGGGCCCGGCGTAGCCGGACCGGCGCGCGTCCTGGTGGGTCCGGGTGACGACGCCGCGGTCCTTGCGCTCGACGGTCCGCTGGTGACCAGCACCGACACCCTGGTGCAGGACGTCGACTTCCGGCTGGACTGGTCGAGCGGGGAGGAGGTCGGGCGCAAGGTCGCCGTGCAGGTGCTCGCCGACGTCGAGGCCATGGGGGCGGTGCCGGCCGGCATCGTGCTCGCCCTGGTCGTCCCAGGACGGACGTCCGTCGACTGGTGCCTGCGCCTGGCCGACGGGCTCGCGGAGGAGGCGCGCCGGGCGGGTACGACCGTGCTCGGCGGTGACCTCGCCGACGGCAGCGCCGTGGTGCTCACGGGGACCTCGTTCGGGGTGCTGGTGGGCGGCCGTCCCCCGGTGCGTCGGGACGGGGCCCGGGCGGGCGATGCGGTGGTGCTGGGCCCGGCCGGGGCGCCGCTGGGGTGCTCGGCGGCGGGGCTGGCGGTCCTGCAGGCCGAGGCGCCGACCGGGGACGGGCCGGAGGCCGACGCCCTGCGACGGGTCGTCTCGGTCCACCGCGCACCGCAGGTCGACCACGCCGCAGGGGCGCGGGCGCGGGGGGCGGGTGCCACCGCGATGATCGACATCAGCGACGGCCTGGTCCGCGACGCGACGCGCGTGGCCAGGGCCTCAGGGGTCGTGCTGGCCCTCGGCGCGGCGGCCCTCGCGCCGTCGGAGGACCTGCTGGTCGTCGGTCGGCACCTCGGCCAGGACCCCACCGAGTGGGTGCTGACCGGCGGGGAGGAGCACGCCATGCTCGCGACGCTGCCTCCGGGTGCCGCCCTGCCGGACGGTTTCGTCCTCGTCGGCGCGGTCGTCGACGCCGAGGACGGGTGGACCGGGGTCACGGTGGACGGGGTCCGGCGCACCGACGCGGGGGGCTGGGTGCACTACCCCGGGTGACGGCGGGCGATGCCGGCGACCAGGCGGCAGCACGACGGCCGCCGACCCTGAGGGTCGGCGGCCGTGAGGTCGTGCGCGGCGGCTCGTGGGCCGCCCGGAGGTCAGCGAGCGACCTTGCCCGCCTTGAGGCAGGAGGTGCAGACGTTGACGCGCTTCGGCGTGGCGCCCACCATCGCCCGGACCCGCTGGATGTTGGGGTTCCAGCGCCGCTTGGTGCGGCGGTGCGAGTGAGAGATGCTGTGGCCGAAGCCGGGGCCCTTGCCGCAGACGTCGCAGGTGGCAGCCACGGGTAACTCCTCGGGAGGTCGGTGTCTGGGCCCTGTCCAGGGCCCGGCGGGCGTCCGACCCGGGTGCGGGCCGTCCTCGTGCGTCCCCGGGATCCCGGTGAGCAACCACGACAGGGTACCCGATCCCGTCGCCCCCTCCCGACCTGCCGGCCGCCGCGGGGGCCGGGCGGCACGGTCCCGGTGCGCGGGCGAGCCTGCTGTCCGGCGGGGTCCGTATCCTCCGCGCATGACCGGCGACGCGAGCGTGATCCAGCCGCGCGGGCGTCGTGGACCGACCGCCCGGCAGGCTCTGGACGGTGCCGACCTCCGGCGCTGGGCCCGTCTGGTGGCGCTGCGCCTCGACCTGGCCCGGGCCGGGCTCGACGCCCTCAACGTCTTCCCCGTCCCCGACGGCGACACCGGGACCAACCTCGTCCTCACCGTCCGCGGGGCGATGGCGGCCGGGGGCGACGACCTGGCCAGGTCGCTGCTCGTGCATGCCCGGGGCAACTCCGGCGTCATCGCCAGCCAGCTGGTCCGTGGCTGGACCGACGTCCTGCTGGCACGTGGGCGGGGTGCCGGGGTCGGCGGCGACCTCGTCGCGAAGGCGCTGAGACGCGGGGACGAGCTGGCCTGGGCAGCCGTCGGCGAGCCCGTGGAGGGCACGGTGCTCAGCGTGTCCCGGGCCGCGGCCGACGCGGCGGAGCGGGCCGTGGCCGCGGGCGCGGACCTGCCCGGTGTGGTGCTCGCTCTCAGCGAGGCCGCGGCGGCGGCGCTCGACCGGACGACCGAGCAGCTGCCGGCCCTGGCTGCGGCCGGTGTCGTGGACGCGGGGGGTGCCGGGCTGCTGGTCGCTCTGCAGGCGCTCCGGGACGTCGTGGAGGGGGCCGACGACGACCCGGTGGCCGGGACACCCGGGGAGGACCGCCCGCCGGCGGGGCAGCAGGCCGGCACCGCCGACGACGACCGGCAGACCGGCACCGCCGCTGCCCTGGCCGCACGCGCGGTGGCCGGCGCCGACCTGGACCCGTCCGGACCGGCGTACGAGGTCATGTACCTGGTGGAGGTCGACGCCCGAGGTGGCGACGGGTGCGTGGCGCGCCTGCGGGCCGAGCTGCAGGACGTCGGGGACAGCGTGCTCGTCGTCGGTGCCGGGGAGCTGTGGCACGCGCACGTGCACACCGACGACCCTGGTGCGGCCGTGGAGGCGGGGGTGCGGGCAGGCACGCCGCGCAGCATCCGGATCACCCACTTCGCGGCGGCGCACCGGACGGGGCTGTCGGTGGTGGCCTGCGCGGCCGGAGCCGGCACCCAGCAGGTCTGCGCCAGGGCCGGGGCGACGGTGGTGCCCAGCGCCCCGGGCGTCCGTGCCAGCACCGGCGACGTGCTCGAGGCGGTGCTGGTCGCCGGGGCCCGTGCCGGGCGCGTGCTGGTCCTTCCCAACGACAGCGAGAGCGCCGCGGTCGCCCACCACGCCGTCCTGGCGGCGGAGGAGCACGGTGTGACCGCGGTGGTGGCCCGGTCGCGCTCGCAGGTCCAGGTGCTGGCCGCGCTCGCGGTGCTCGACGGCGGCCTCGGGGCACGAGACGCGCCGACGGCGCTCCGTTCGGTGGCCGCCGCGATCGCGGGGTGCCGGTACGGTGCGGTCGCCGTGGCGGCGCGCGCGCTGCCGACCCCGCTCGGGCCGTGCGACGTCGGTGAGCTGGTGGGCACGGTGGGGCGCGAGGTGGTCGCGGTGGGCCGGGACGCCGTGCAGGTCGCCCTCGGCGTCGTCGACCGGCTGGGGGAGGGGGCCGAGCTGGTCACGGTGCTCCCGGGCGAGGGCGGCGAGGACGTGGCCGGGTCGCTGCGGGAGCGGCTCGCGGCCCGTGGCGTCGCGGTGGACGTCGTCGGTGGCGGGCAGCCCCGGTACCTGCTTCTCCTGGGCTGCGAGTGAGGGGGGACGCATGACTCCCGCTGCCCCGGAGGTCCCGAGCCGGCTGGACACCCCGCTGGACCGCGAGCTGGGCCCGAGGACCGCGGAACGGCTCGAGAGCCTCGGGCTGCGCACGGTGGCGGACCTGCTGGAGCACTACCCGCGCCGCTGGACGGCCCGCGGCGACCTCACCTCGTTCGAGGGGCTCCGGGAGGCCGAGCACGTCACCGTCCACGCCGAGGTCCTCAGCGCCACGAGCCGCCGGATGCGGCAGCGCAAGGGCACCATCACCGAGGTGGTCGTCTCCGACGGCCGCGCCCGGCTGGACCTCGTCTTCTTCAACCAGGTCTTCCGGGAGGGCCAGCTGAAGCCGGGCGTGGCCGGCTTCTTCTCCGGCCGGGTCAGCAGGCGCGGCGGACGGTTGCAGCTGCTGCAGCCCGACATGCAGCTGCACGGCTCGGACGCGTTCGACCGGGTGGCTGCCGAGGGTGGCGCCGACGAGTGGGCGGGCCGGCTCACCCCGGTCTACCCGGCCACGGCCAAGGCGCAGACCTGGCACGTCCAGGCGGCCCTGGAGCAGGTGCTCGACACGCTCGTCGACGACGAGGTCCCGGACCCGGTGCCGGCGGACGTGCGCGAACGTCACGGGCTGGTCGGCCGGCTGGCGGGGCTGCGACTGGTGCACCGCCCTGCCGAGGAGTCGGAGCGGGACAGGGGGGAGGCGTCGCTGCGCTTCGCGGAGGCGTTCGTGCTGCAGACCGGCCTGGTCCGGGCCCGGGCCAGGGCGCGCACGGTGGCTGCCACCAGCTACGTCCCGCGGCCAGGTGGTCTGCTCGAGCGATTCGACGGCGGCCTGCCCTTCACGCTGACCGCTGGTCAGCGTCGGGTCGGCGAGCAGCTGTTGACGGACCTGTCCTCGGGCAGCCCGATGCAGCGGCTGCTGCAGGGTGAGGTCGGCTCGGGCAAGACGCTGGTGGCGCTGCGGGCCATGCTCGCGGTCGTGGAGGCGGGCGGTCAGGCGGTGCTCCTGGCGCCCACCGAGGTGCTGGCCGCCCAGCACCACCGTTCGCTGACCACGGCGCTCGGCCCGCTCGGCCGCGCGGGGACGCTCGACGGCGACCCGGACGGCACGAGGGTCACCCTGCTCACCGGCAGTGCCTCGACCGCCGTGCGTCGCCAGGCCCTGCTGGACATCGTCACCGGCGAGGCGGGGATCGTGGTCGGCACCCACGCCCTGCTCAGCG
This sequence comes from uncultured Actinomycetota bacterium, assembly GCA_963759255.1. Taxonomy (GTDB): domain Bacteria; phylum Actinomycetota; class Actinomycetes; order Actinomycetales; family JBBAYJ01; genus Aquipuribacter. The sequence goes on along the minus strand of CAVWYQ010000002.1, from coordinate 1,357,157 downwards.
ACACCGTGGAGTTCCACGACCTCGGCCTGGTCGTCGTCGACGAGCAGCACCGCTTCGGGGTCGAGCAGCGTGACGCCCTGCGCGCCCGGGGGGCAGGGGTGCACGTGCTGGTGATGACCGCGACGCCCATCCCGCGCACGGTCGCCATGACCGTGTTCGGGGACCTGGACACCAGCGTCCTGGACGAGCTGCCCGCCGGCCGACGCCCGGTCACCACCCACGTCGTGGGGCTCTCCGAGCGGCCGGCGTGGGCGCAGCGGATCTGGCAGCGGGTCCGGGAGGAGGTCGACGCCGGTCGCCAGGCGTTCGTCGTGTGCGGCCGGATCGGCCTGGACCCGGCCGAGGAGGACGCCGCGCCGGACCGGGAGGCGGACCCGGGCGCGGACGGTGGGCGGCCGCCCGCCGCGTCCGTGCTCGACACCATGGACCTGCTGGCTCGGCAGCCCGCCCTGGCAGGCTGCGTCGTGGCGATGCTCCACGGCCGGATGAGCGGGCAGGAGAAGGACGCCGTGATGGCCGACGTCGTCGCCGGCTCGGTCGACGTGCTGGTGGCCACCACCGTGATCGAGGTCGGCGTCGACGTCCCCAACGCCACCGTGATGGTCGTGCTGGACGCCGACCGCTTCGGGGTCTCCCAGCTGCACCAGCTGCGGGGGCGGATCGGTCGCGGTGGCCACCCTGGGCTGTGCCTGCTCGTCACCGCGCTCCCGCCCGGGGCGGAGTCGCGCGAGCGGCTCGACGCGGTGGCGGGGACCACCGACGGCTTCGAGCTGGCCCGGTTCGACCTGAGGAGCCGGCGCGAGGGCGACGTGCTGGGGGCCGCGCAGTCGGGGGCCCGCTCGTCGCTACGGCTGCTCAGGGTGGTCGACGACCTCGAGGTCATCACGGCGGCGCGGGCCGAGGCGGAGGCCGTGCTGGCCGAGGACCCGGCGCTGGAACGGCACCCCGGGCTGGCCGAGGCGGTCGAGGTCGCCCTCGCCGGAGGCCGTGAGGAGTGGCTCGCCCGTGGCTGAGCGGCCGGGCGCCCGCCCCGGTGCGTGCGAGACCCACGACGAGCGGGTCGGCCGATGAGGATCGTCGCCGGCACCGCCCGGGGGCGCCGGCTCGCCGTCCCGTCGGGCGCCACCACACGACCGACCTCCGACCGGACCCGTGAGGCGTTGTTCGGACGTCTCGACGCCTGGCGCGCGGTGGCCGGTGCCGAGGTCCTCGACCTGTACTGCGGGTCGGGCGGCCTCGCGCTCGAGGCGTTGAGCCGCGGCGCGGCCGGGGCGGTGGGCGTCGAGGCCGACCGGACGGCCGCGCGGGTGGCCGCCGAGAACGCCCGCACGCTCGGGCTCGCGCTCAGCGTCGTCCACGACCGGGTCGCGCGCTTCCTCGCCGGTCCGGGCCGGGCCTTCGACCTCGTCCTGCTCGACCCGCCGTACGACCTGGACGACGATGCGCTGGCGGACGTGCTCGACGGGGTGGCACGCCGCTGCGAGCCGGACGCGGTCGTCGTGGTCGAGCGGTCCGCCCGCAGCCCCGAGCCCCGCTGGCCGGACGGGCTCGCCCCGCTCGAGCCACGGACCTACGGCGAGACCAGGCTGTGGTTCGCGGAGGCTCCGCTCGCCGCCGCCGCTAGCGTCGGACGCATGAGCGCCTCCCGACTCGCCGTCTGCCCTGGCAGCTACGACCCGGTGACTGTCGGTCATGTCGACGTCATCGCGCGCGCAGCGGTCCTGTTCGGGGAGGTGGTGGCCGCCGTGGTGCACAACCCGGCCAAGAGCGGGCTGTTCACCACCGACGAGCGGGCCTCGCTGCTGCGCAGCGTGCTGGCCGACGACGAGCGCACCCGGCGGGTACGGGTGGACGTGGTGGGGGGCGGGCTGCTCGTCGACTACTGCCGGGAGGTGGGGGCCGTCGCGGTGGTCAAGGGCCTGCGCGGGGGGACCGACTTCGGGTACGAGCTGCCGATGGCCCTGATGAACCGTCACCTGTCCGGCCTGGAGACGGTGTTCCTGCCCGGCGCGCCGCGCTACGAGCACATCTCCTCCTCGCTGGTGAAGGAGGTGGCGCGCCACGGCGGCGACGTCTCCGACCTCGTGCCCCCCCTGGTGCTGGGCCCGATGACGGAGCGGTTGGGCCGCTGAGGACGCCGGTTTGGGACGGACGCGTCCCGGACGGTACCTTTGGCGGCTGGTCCAGGGCCTTCGCGGCCCGCGTGGGACCGTCATGCACCGGCACTGCACCACCAGACATCGAGAGAGGCTCCACGTGACCCCGACGGTGCGGCAGGCGCGGCTCGACCCGCGTGCGCCGCTGGTGATCGACACGCACGAGCTCGGCCGTCGGCCCGGCACGATGCAGGTCCTCCAGCGCGAGGTCCCCGCCCCGGAGGACCTCGGCAACGGTGTCATCGGTGTCGGACCAGGCTCGCCGCTGTCGCTGGACCTGCGCCTGGAGGCCGTCATGGACGGTGTCCTGCTGTCCGGGACGGTGACCGCCGACGCGGTGGGGGAGTGCGTCCGCTGCCTGGACCCTGTCACCGAGCCGGTCGAGGTCGAGGTGCAGGAGCTGTTCCTGCACTCCCCGCCCGAGGACTCCGACCCCGCTGCGGACGCGCTGCCCCTGATGGACGGCGACCTCCTGGACGCCGAGCCGACCGTCCGCGACGCCCTGGTGCCGGCCCTGCCGTTCCAGCCGGTGTGCGAGGAGGACTGCCCCGGCCTGTGCTCCCGCTGCGGCGCGCGCCTGCTCGACGACCCCGACCACTCCCACGAGGACAACGACCCGCGCTGGGCCGCCCTCGCCGGGTTCACCCACCAGTCGGCCCGGGCAGACGCCCGGTCCGGCGACGGGGCGGCGACCGCCGTCGACCCCGCTGGCACAGAGGAAGAGACGAACTGAGATGGCCGTCCCGAAGCGGAAGATGTCCCGCAGCAACACCCGGTCCCGTCGGGCCAACTGGAAGGCGGCTCCGATCACGCTGACCTCGTGCCCCCAGTGCCGCGCCGTGCGGCGCCCCCACATGGCGTGCCCGACCTGCGGCGCCTACGACCAGCGCCGCTACGCCGAGGCCCTGCGCAACGACCGAGAGCAGGCCTGAGCCCCACGGCCCCGGCCGAGCCCCTGGGGGGCCCGGGCCCCGAACGCACCGCCCTTGCGGAGGCGCTCGGGGTGGACGTCTCCCCCCAGGGGCTCACCCATGCCCTGGTGCACCGGTCGTTCGCCTACGAGAACGGGCAGGTGCCGACCAACGAGCGGCTGGAGTTCCTCGGTGACGCCGTCCTCCAGCTCGCCGTCACCGAGGAGCTGTACCGGCGCCATCCCGAGGCCGACGAGGGGTTGCTGTCGCGGATGCGCATCGCCGTGGTCAGCCGCCCCGCCCTCGCCCTCGTCGCCCGCGCGCTCGGCGTGGGCCCGGCCATGCTGCTGGGGCGGGGTGAGGAGATGACCGGGGGGCGCGACCGTGACTCGCTGCTCGCCGACACCGTCGAGGCGCTGATCGGCGTCGTCCACGTCGAGCGGGGCCCGCAGGCCTCCCGCGACCTCGTGCTGCGGATCACCGGCCCGCTGATCGACGCGGCCCCGGGTACCGGCGTGGCCCACGACCACAAGACCGTCCTGCAGGTGCTCGCCGCCGAGCAGGGCCTGCTGCCGCCGGTCTACCGGCTGAGCAGGACCGGGCCACCCCACGACCCGGAGTTCTCCGCGGTGGTGGCGCTGGGTGCCGCCGACGGCGGAGAGGACGCGAGCGCCGACGGGACCGCCGAGGTCGCAGAGGGACGTGGGACCGGCCGGAGCAAGAAGAGCGCCGAGCAGGCTGCTGCGGCCGACCTCGTCCGCTCGCTCCGCGCACGCGCGGGCTCCTAGTGCCCGAGCTGCCCGAGGTCGAGTCCGTCCGGCGGGGCCTGGCCGGGCTGGTCGTCGGCGCCCGGGTGGCGGAGGTGCGGGTCGTGCACCCCCGTCTGGTCCGGCACCAGCCGGAGGGCCCCGAGGGCTTCGCCGCCCTGCTGCGCGGGACCGTGCTGGACGAGCCGCGACGGCGGGGCAAGTTCCTGTGGCTGCCGCTGCTGCGGGACCCGGCGGCCGCCCGGGCGTCGGACGGCCTGGTGGTGCACCTCGGCATGTCGGGTCAGGTGCGGGTCCTGGACCGGACGGTGCCCCTGCACCCCCACACCCGGGTGGTCGCCGAGCTGGCGGACGGGCGGGACCTCCGGTTCGTCGACATGCGGATGTTCGGCCGGCTGGAGGTGGACGAGCTGGTGCCGACCGTGGACGTGGTGGGTGACACGGTCCCCGCCCTGGCCGGCCACATCGGTCGCGACCCGCTGGACCCCCAGTTCGACGAGACCGCCTGGTCGAAGCGGCTCCGCGGTCGTCGCACGGGCCTCAAGCGCGCCCTGCTCGACCAGACGCTGGCCTCGGGCATCGGCAACATCTACGCCGACGAGGCCCTGTGGCGCGCCCGCCTGCACTGGGCGCGACCCACCGAGACACTCCCCCGGGGGCGCGCGGTCGAGCTCCTCGGCCACGTGCGTGACGTGATGGCGGCCTCGATGGCCTCCGGTGGCACCTCGTTCGACGCCCTGTACGTGGACGTCAACGGCGAGTCCGGGTACTACGACCGCGCGCTGGCCGCGTACGGCCGCGAGGGCCGTCCGTGCGGCCGGTGCGGAACGGCGATCGTCCGGGAGGCGTGGACCAACCGGAGCTCGTTCCGGTGCCCGTCCTGCCAGCCGAGGCCGCGGCGGGCCCGCGGCTGAGGTCGGCGGCGGCTCGCTCGCGGTGGCTCGCGGGCCGGCGGCGGCTCGCTCGCTACGCTCGCACCATGGCGGATCCTGAGGTCCGGGTCATGGTCGTCGACGACCACGAGGTGGTCCGTCGGGGGGTCGTGGACTTCTGCACCGCGGCGGCCGGGATCGAGGTGGTCGCCGAGGCGGCCAGCGTGGGCGAGGCGCTGCGTCGTGGGGCCGCGGTCCGACCGGACGTCGCCCTCGTCGACCTGCACCTCCCGGACGGCACCGGGATCGACGTCATGCGCGGGTTGTCCGAGACCACGCCCACGACGCGGTTCGTCGTCCTCACGAGCTTCGACGACGACGACTACGCCTTCGAGGCGCTCGCGGTGGGGGCGAGGGCGTTCGTCCTCAAGACCGTGCGTGGCACGCAGATCGTGGAGACCGTCCTCGCGGTCGCCGCTGGGCGGGTGCTGCTCGACGAGCGGGCGCTGCAGCGGCGTCGCTCGCAGGCCGACGACCCGCTGGCGGTGCTCACCCCGACCGAGCGGATGGTGCTGGGGTGCATCGGGGACGGGCTGAGCAACCGGGAGAGCGGTGAGCGCCTCGGGGTCAGCGAGAAGACCGTCAAGAACCACGTCACCGCGGTCATGGCCAAGCTGGGGTTCAAGCGCCGCACCCAGGTCGCGGCGTGGGTCGCGACGCAGGCCCGGCACGGCTAGGGCCGGCGGCTCACCCGAGCCGGGCGGTCCACTCCACCCGGGTCCCACCGGTGGGTCGCGCCGAGACCGTGCAGCTGCCGGCGTGCTGCCGGGCCCGGGCGGCGAGGTTGGCCAGGCCGCTGGTCCGGGAGGGACGCTCGGGCACCCCGACGCCGTCGTCCTCCACGACCAGCCGGACGGCGCTCGGGCCCCCGTCCAGGTCGTCGACCACCTCCAGCAGGACCTGCGCGGACCCTGCGCGCGCGTGACGGGCGACGTTGGCCAGTGCCTCGCCGAGCGCCGCCCGCAGGTCGTGCAGGAGGACGGGGTCCCACCCGGCGACGTCGTCGGCGTCGGTGCGGTCCTGCAGGACCGGCTCGAAGCCGAGCACCACGGCGGCGTCGGACACGGTGGTGGCCAGCTGCTGGTGGTGGCTCACGGTCCGGGAGCCCGGGCGCAGCGGCCGCAACGTGGTGCGGATGTGGTCGACCGCGGTGTCCAGCCCTCGCAGGGCGGCCTCGACCCGTTCGCTGAGCTCGCCGTCGGGCAGCTCCTCGCGGACCCTGCCCAGCTCGATGCCCACCGCGAACAGCTGCTGCACGGCCAGGTCGTGGAGGTCCCGGGCGATCCTCGCCCGTTCGTCGAGCAGCACGCGGCTCTCGCCGTAGCGGCGCTCGGCGGCCAGCCGCAGCGACAGCGAGGCGTGCGCGGCGAAGCCCTCGGCGCCGGCGATGTCGTCGTGACCGAACCGGCGGTGCCCGTCTCCCCGGACCAGGACCAGGACGCCGGCCTCGCCCTCGCCGTCCGTCAGGGGGCAGGACACCGTGTCGCCCAGCCCCCGCAGCGCGGTCAGGCCGAGCCCGAGCAGCTGCTGCTCCTCGACTCCCCCGGCGACCACCTCCACGACCAGGGTGCCGTCGCGGCCCGGCATGGCCAGCGCCGCGGCGTCGGCGCGGGCGACCTGGCAGGCGTGGCGGACGACGACCTGCAGCGCCTCCTCCTCCTCGAGCCCACCGAGGAGCGCGGCCGTGACCTGCCCTGATGCCTCGGACCACTCCTCGCGGTTGCGGGCGCTGCGGTAGAGCCTCGCGTTGTCCACCGCGACCGAGGCGGCCGCGGCCATCGCCTCGATCGCGTCCTGGTCGTCGAGGTCGAAGCCGCCCGGCTTGTCGGTGAGGTACAGGTTGCCGAACACCTCGCCCCGCACCCGCAGGGGCACCCCCAGGAAGCTGCGCATCGGCGGGTGACCGGGCGGGAAGCCGACCGAGGCGGGGTGCGACCCGATGTCCGCGGCGACGACCGGGCGGCGCTCGCGGGTGATGAGCCCCAGCACGCCGTGCCCGCGGGGCAGCTCCCCCATCGACCCCATCTGCTCCGGCGTGAGCCCGACGTGACGGAACTCCTCGTGGAGCCCGTCGGGACCCAGGACGCCGATGGCTGCGTACCCGGCGCCCGTCGCGTCGCGGGCGGCCTCGACCAGCCGGTCCAGGACGACGGGGAGGTCGAGCCCCTCGGCGATCTGCGAGACGACGCGCACGAGGTCCTCTGAGCCCACGACAAGAGCGTAGGCGCGGCGGTGTCGTGCCACCCGGGACCTTTCGCCGGCGTTAGCCTCCGACGCGTGCACCTGTCCTCGCTGACCCTGCGCGGGTTCAAGTCGTTCGCCTCGTCGACGACGCTGCGCCTGGAGCCGGGGATCACCTGCGTGGTGGGGCCGAACGGCTCCGGCAAGTCCAACGTCGTCGACGCGATCGCGTGGGTGCTGGGGGAGCAGGGGGCCCGTACGCTGCGTGGCGGCAGCATGGCCGACGTCATCTTCGCCGGCACGGCGACCCGGGCCCCGCTCGGCCGGGCCGAGGTCGTGCTCACGTTCGACAACTCCGACGGCCTGCTCGGCGAGGGCACCGCCGAGGTCTCGGTCACCCGGACCATGTTCCGCACCGGTGGCAGCGAGTACGCCATCAACGGCCGGGCCTGCCGTCTGCTGGACGTCCAGGAGCTGCTGGGCGACGCGGGCATCGGCCGCGAGCTGCACGTGGTCGTCGGGCAGGGCCGCGTCGACGCCGTCCTGCAGGCCACCCCCGAGGAACGGCGCAGCTTCGTGGAGGAGGCCGCGGGCGTCCTCAAGCACCGCAAGCGCAAGGAGAAGGCGCTGCGCAAGCTGGCGGCCATGGACGGCAACCTGGTCCGCCTGGCCGACCTCACGACCGAGATCGCCCGGCAGCTCAAGCCGCTCGGCCGCCAGGCGGACACCGCCCGGCGCGCGCGCCAGATCGCCGCCGACGCCCGGGACGCGCGGCTGCGCCTGCTGGCCGACGACGTGGCCGCGGTCCGGACCGGCCTGGGCGGTCACGACGGCCCCGGCCCGACGGCGCTGCGTCTGGCCGAGGTGGCCGAGCGGCTCCAGCACGCGCAGGTCGCGGCGTCCCGGGCGCAGGCCGAGGAGTCCCGGGTCCGCCCGCGCGCCCACGCCTGGGCCGAGCAGCTGGTCCGCGCCCGCACCGTGCACGACCGGCTGCGGGGCATCGCCCGCCTCGCCGACGAGCGTGCGCGCCTGCTCGCCGAGCCCGTGGCCGGGCCGGGCGCGGACCTCGACGAGCTCGCCGCCGCGCTGGCCCGTGCCGAGGCGGACGGCGATGGCCTGGGGGAGCAGGTGGGCACCGCGCACGCGGTGCTGGAGGCGGCGGGCCTCGCCCGGCAGGAGGCGGAGCAGGGGCAGGAGACCGCCGAGCGTGCCGCCCGCGAGCTGGCGGCCGAGCGTGCCCGCCGCTCCGAGGCCGTCATGCGGCTGCGGGGGCAGGTGGCCACGTTGCGCGGCCGGGTCGAGTCCGCGGACGCGGAGGCCGAGCGGCTGGGGCGCACCCTCGCGGAGGCGGAGGAGCGGCGGGCCGCGGCGGCGGGCCGGTTCGAGGAGCTCCGACGCGAGGGGGCGCACGGCCTCGAGGGGGCGGACGGTGCCGAGGGGGCGGACGGTGCCGAGGCATCCACCGAGCGCCCGGCGGACCCCGCCGCCGCGGCGGTGGCCGCCCACGAGCAGGCCCTTGCCGCGCACACGGTGGCCGCCGACGCCCAGCGGGAGAGCGAGCAGCGGGAGCGGGTGGCCGAGCGTGAGCGGGCCGCCCTGCTCGCCCGTCGTGACGCGTTGGCCTCCACGACGGTCCCGGTCGACGCGACCGCGGAGGTGCTCGGCTCCGCAGGCGGCGTCCTCGGCCTGCTGTCGTCGATGCTGCGGGTGGAGCCCAAGCACGAGCACGCGCTGGCAGCGGCGCTGGGTCCGGACGCGGACGCGGTCACCATGGCCTCGCTCGACGCGGCCGCGGCCGCCGTGGAGCGGCTCCACGACCACGACGGCGGCCGGGTGGCGATCGTCGTCCCGTCGGCCGCCCCGCACGCGAGCGACCGGCCGCTGCCGGGCCTCGGCGAGCTCGACGGCGTCGTGGGCACCGCCGGGGCCCGGCCCGCCTCGGGGCTGGTGCTGGGGGGCGGTGAGGTGGCCGCGTGGGCCCGGCACCGGCTGGCCCGGACCGTGGTCGTGGACGACCTGGCCTGCGCCCGTGCCCTGCTCGGGAGGCTGCAGGCGGACGGTGACGCGGACGGCGTCGTGGTGGTGACCCTCCTGGGTGACGTCGTCACCGTCGACGGCCTGAGGGGCGGCTCGGGGGCGGCGCCCTCCCTCATCGAACGGCAGGCCGTGCTCGACCAGGCCGAGCGTGAGCTCGTGGCGGCCGCGACGGTGCTGTCGGCCGCGAGCGAGGAGGTGGCCGCCGCCCGGCAGGCCACCGCCGCCGCCAAGGAGCGCCTCGACGCCGCCGAGGCCGCCCGCAGCGCCCTGGACGCCCGGATGAGCGCCCTCGCCCAGCAGCTGGGTGCGGTGTCCGCCCAGATGCGGGCGGCCGCGGACGAGGCCGAGCGGGCTCGGGCCCAGGCCGAGCAGGTGGACGTCCGCCGCACCGGCTACGGCACCGAGCTCGCGGCCGCCGAGGCCGCGCTGGTGCAGGCGGCCGCGGGGGAGGAGGACGAGCAGGACGGTGACGGGCCGGACGGCCGTGTCGACCTGCAGGCGCTCGCCGACGCAGCCCGGCTGGCCCGCCAGGCCGAGACCGAGGCCAGGCTGGCCGTCCGCACGGCCGAGGAGCGGGCCCGGGCGGCGGGGGAGCGGGCCCAGGCCTCCCGGGCGGCCCTCGCCCGTGCGACGCAGGAGCAGCAGGCGGCCGCCGAGCGCCAGGCCGCCCGCAGCCGTGCCGCCACCGAGGCCGGTGAGGTCCTCACCGACGCCGCGCACGCCGTCGAGGCGGCGGGGCGGGTGCTCGAGCGGGTGCAGGCCGGGGAGGCCGCCGCCCGCCGGGACCGGGAGTCGGTCCAGGCACGCTCCCGTGACGCCGCAGCGTCGTTCCAGGCGCTGTCGGGGGAGCACGCCCGGCTCGTCGACGCCTCCCACGCGGAGGAGCTGGCCCGCACCGAGCAACGGCTGCGGCTGGAGCAGCTGGTCGACACGGCCCGCGACGAGCACGGCCTCGAGGTCGAGGCGCTCCTCGAGCAGTACGGGCCGGACGTCCCCGTACCGGTCGAGGGTGCCGAGGGCGAGCCGGCGCCACAGCCCGAGCCGTACGACCGGACCCGCCAGCAGCGCCGCCTGCGGGCAGCAGAGCGGGGCCTCGCCGAGCTCGGGACGGTCAACCCGCTGGCCATGGAGGAGTTCTCGGCGCTGGAGGAGCGCCACCGCTTCCTGCTGCAGCAGCAGCAGGACCTGAGCAGCAGCAAGAAGGACCTGCTGGGGATCATCCGGGACGTGGACGCCCGGGTGGAGGAGGTCGTCACGGCGGCCTACGCCGACACCGCCAGGGAGTTCGAGCAGATCATCCCGCGGCTGTTCCCCGGCGGGGTGGGGCGGCTCGTGCTCACCGAGCCCGACGACATCCTCACCACGGGGGTCGAGGTGGAGGCCAGGCCCGCGGGCAAGACGGTCAAGCGGATGAGCCTGCTGTCCGGCGGGGAGCGGACCCTGGTCGCGCTGGCGTTCCTGGTGGCGCTGTTCAAGGCCCGCCCGAGCCCGTTCTACGTGCTCGACGAGATCGAGGCCGCGCTCGACGACGCCAACCTGGGGCGTCTGCTGGTCCTCATGGAGGAGCTGCGCGCCTCCAGCCAGCTCATCGTGGTCACGCACCAGAAGCGGACCATGGAGGCCGCGGACGCGCTGTACGGCGTGACGATGCGCGGCGACGGCGTCACGACGGTGGTGAGCCAGCGGCTGCGTGAGGTGAGCTGAGCCGTCAGAGCCTGCCCATGCCCGCCTCCCGCGCCCGGACGATCGCCTGCGCCCGGTCGGCCACGTGGAGCTTGGCGAAGACGTTGGAGACGGTGTTGCGCACCGTCTTGGGCGACAGGAACAGCCCCTCGGCGATCTGGCCGTTGGACCGCCCGGCAGCCAGCAGGTCGAGGATCTCGCGCTCGCGGGCGGTCAGGCCCGGGAACGCCTCGGCGGCGTGCAGGGGCACGCCGGCAGAGGTGGGTGCGCCTGTGCCCGGTCCGGCGGGCGACGCCACCGCGGTGAAGAACGAGGCGATCCGGGCGGCCAGGGTGGGCCCGAACACGGCCCCGCCCGCGGCGACCGTGGTGACGGCCCGCACCACCTCCTCGGCGTCGGCCCCCTTCAGCAGGTAGCCGCGGGCGCCGGCCCGCAGCGCCGCGAACACCGTGTCGTCGTCCTCGGACATCGTGAGCACCACGACCCCGGTCGACGGTGAGGCGGTGGTCACCCGGCGCGTCGCCTCCACCCCGTCCAGGCGCGGCATCTGCACGTCCATGACGACGACGTCGGGCTGCAGCTGCTCGGCCGCGGCGACCGCGTCGAGCCCGTCGGCCGCGGTGCCCACGACCTCGATGCCCGCCACGGTCCGCAGCAGCGCCGCGAGCCCGTCCCGGTACACCGGGTGGTCGTCGGCGACCAGCACCCGGACGGGTTCGTCGCGGTTCATGCGCCCACCAGACCCTTCTCCCCGGCAGGGGTGCCGGTGCCCCCGCGCTGGAGCGGGAGGACCGCCCGGACCACGGTGCCCCCCGTGCCCGGGCAGGTCACCTGGCAGTGACCGCCGAGCTCGGCCGCCCGCTCCCGCAGCGACTGCAGGCCCACCCCGGCGGCCGCGTCGGCGGTGATGCCGTCGCCGTCGTCGGTCACCGTGAGCTCGAGCTGGTCCTCGCTGCGGGCGAGCACCAGGTCGCAGCGCGTGGCGTGCGCGTGCCGGACGACGTTGTGCAGCGCCTCCGAGGCGATCCGGTAGGCGGCGACCTCGACGGCCGCGGGCAGCGTCGAGAGGTCTCCCTCTGCGCGCACGCGGACCGCCGGGTAGCCGTGCCCGGTGAGCCGGGACGCCTGCTGCTCGACCGCGGCGAGCAGGCCGACGTCGTCCAGCGCGGGCGGACGCAGGTCGTGGACGAGGCGCCGGACGTCGGTGAGGGCGCCGGCCACGTCGGCGGCCACGTCGCGGAGCATGGCGTCGGCGTCCTCGCGGGACCCGGCCGCGGCGAGGTTGCGCGCGGTGCCGACCCGCAGGACGACCGCCCCCAGCGTCGGGCCGAGGCCGTCGTGCAGGTCACGGCGCAGGCGGCGGCGCTCCTCCTCGCGGGCCACCACGATCTGCTCCCGGCTGCGCTGGAGCTGCGCGGCGAGGTGGGCGGCCCTGGCGGCCGCCGCCGTCTGGCGGACGACGTCGGTCAGCAGCCGCTGGTCGCGGCGCGACAGCCGCTCCCCGGCCGCCCCGCGGGCCGGCAGCACGAGCCGGCCGATCTCCTCCCCGCGGTAGCCCACCGGCAGCACCCTGGTCGCCGACGGCTCGCTGCCGGTGGTGGCGAGCAGCCGGGTGCCGTCGGGCTGGTCGACCTCGACCCGCACGTAGGGCGCGCGGAAGGCCTGGGCCACCGCCCGCGACACGGCCTCCAGCTCTGCCTGCGTCCCCTCGGACCGCTCGAGCTCCTCGGCCAGCGACGACACCACTCGGTACGGGTCCTCGCGCCCGCCCACGACGACCCGGCGCACCGACCGCCACAGCACGTCCCGCAGCGGCAGGTACACCGCGGTGACCAGCGCGAGGGCCAGCAGGGCGGCCTGCCGCTCGCCGACCCGGTCGCCGAGGAGCAGACCGGTGCCGGCGAGCACGGCCAGGTCGGCGAGCAGCAGCGCGGCGCCGAGCAGCGTGTACACCACCGTGCCACCGAGCAGCGCGTCGACGTCGACGAGGCCGGGACGCACGATGCCCACCGCGGCCGCGGTGGCGGTCACGGTCACCGCCGCCAGCAGCCCCAGCGACGTCCACGCGTCGGGCAGGACCGTGCTGGAGAGCATGACGAGGACGGACACCAGGCCGGCCCACAGCAGCCACCTCATCTGCCGGCGGTCCTCGGCCCCCCCGGTCCGGTAGCGCCGGACGGCCGCGGCGAAGGGGACCAGCAGGCTGACGGCGACCAACCCGAAGGCCACGGGGAGCACCGCCTCCCAGAAGGCGTCCGGCAGCCAGCGCGCGGTGGTCGGGTCCAGCGGCACCCCGGCCAGCACGGCCGGGGCCCCGGCCGTGCTCCCGTCGGCGGCGTAGGCCAGCCGGGCCGGGACGACGAGCGACGTCACGGGCAGGACGCAGGTCGCGGCCAGGCTCAGGAGCGAGGCGGTGCGCCAGCCGCGTCCACCGGGCAGCCGGCCGTCGGGGTAGAGCAGCAGCACCAGCGGCAGCGTGAGCAGGAGGAAGGCCCCGAGCCGCTGGTACGTCCAGAAGGCCACGGCCGCGCCCGGGAGGTGAGGGTCGGCCTGCACCGCTGCCACCAGCCACGACGAGGCCAGTCCGTCGATGGCCCAGTGCAGCCCGGCCACGACGAGCACCCAGCCCAGGACATGCCGGGGGGAGCGGCGCAGGACCACGGTGCCCGGCACCACCAGGGCGGTGCCCGCCAGACCGGCGGTCCACCCGAGGTCGCCGACCAGCAGGTCCCGCAGGTCGGGGTCGTTCCGGGCGTCCAGCACGGCGGTGGCCGCGCTCACGGCGACCACGAGCAGGACGGCGGCCGTCGCCCAGGCGTCACGTCGACCTGGGCGCTGGGCCGGGGAGGAGGCGGTCGGTACGCCCCTGGCCTCGGGCTCGCCCGTCACGACGGGGCCGGTCGTCTCGTGCACGGCACGAGTGTGACGGAGCGAGCGCGGCCTGGGGCGGGACCGGTGTCCCGACCTGTGTCCCGGTGCGAGTCCCGACCGGTGTCCCTGCCGGCCGCGGGTGACGGGACCGCATCGAGGACCGGTGACCCTGCCCGCCCGGGACGCCGCGCCCGGACAGTCCTCGTCGACGGCACCGAGGTGGTGCCGACCACGACCCGGAGGAGCACCCCATGAGCAGCACGACCACCAGCCCGGCCCCCGCCCGTGACGACGTCCGCGGTGCCGCGGGGGTCCCGGACGCACGGCAGGGACGCAAGGACCGGCGGGCCGAGGTCCTCGCCGCCCGCGCCGCGGCCCTGCCGCCGGTCAGCACCCGCAGCGCGAGGCAGGTCGGGGCCGCCGTGGCGGTCGGGGCCGTGGTGTGGTCGGCGGCGACCTTCGCCGTCACCCCGAACCCCGAGAGCTCCGTCGGCATCATGATCAGCGACATCGGCGCGCTGCCGTTCCAGGCGAGCCTCTTCGCGCTGATCACGCTGCAGCTGAGGACCCGGGCCACGGGCCTCGGCAGGGGCGCCGTGGCGCTGCTCCGGGTCGAGTACGTGCTGCTCACGCTGGCGACGCTGTGGACCGTCGTCCACGCGCTGGTCCCCGCGGCCCGCGACGACCTCTGGCTGGGCGTCCTCGACGCGTTCTGGCCGTTGTCCATGCTGGGGATGGCGGTCATCGGCGTCAAGGTGGCGCTGGCGGGGCGCTGGAGGGGCCTGGTGCGTGCCTGGCCCCTGGTGGCCGAGAGCTGGGGACCGGTCTCGGTGACGGCGTTCGTCCTGTCCGGTGGGGCGCTGTGGTGGGTCGGCGGGGCTCACCTGCTCGTCGGGTACCTGGTCCTCGGCCTGCTGCTCCTGACCCGCCCGGAGCTCACGGGTGCGCGAGACCTCTGACGGGCGACCGCGTCACCGGCCCGCCCCCGGCCAGGGGGCGGGCCGACCGCATGCCTGCGCCGAGGGTGCCCGGGAACGGCTGCGAGGATGGGCGCATGGTCGTCGCTCCCCCCCTCGCCACCCCGTTCACGCTCCTCCAGCCGGCCGACCTCGGGCTGGACCCGGTCCTCGCGCTGTCGGCGCTGGCCCCCGACGAGGTCACGGGCATCGTGGTGGCCGCCGTCCTCGCGGTGTCGGCCCTGGTCGGCGCAGGTGTCGGCCTGGCCCGCCGCGGACGGCGGGCCCCGGGCCGGCGCGAGGACGGACGGCCGCAGGCGGGGATCGACTACCGACCCGGGGTCGGCGACGACGCGGAGGAACCGCGCGACACCCCGGTCCGCCAGGTGGAGACGCTGAGCCTGCCGGAGGACGAGCGGGCGGGCAGCACCGCGATCGACGCGCTCGACCCTCGCCTGCTCGACGAGCTCGCCGCCCTCGACGTCCCCGACCAGGCGGTCGGGCGGCTGGGCCGGCTGAGGGCCCGCCTGGCCAGGTCCAACACCGCGCTCGGCAAGGGCCTGCTCGCCCTGCTCAGCCGTGACACCGTCGACGAGGCCACCTGGGAGGAGGTCGAGGACACCCTGATCGGGGCCGACCTCGGCACCGGCCCCAGCCTGGAGCTGGTCGAGCGGCTCCGGACCCGGCTGGCCGGCGAGGGTCGTAGCGACGTCCGGGCGGTGCTGCGGGAGGAGCTCGTCCGGGCCGTCGACCCATCGCTGGACCGCAGCCTTGCCGTGACCCCCACCCCCGCTGCGGACGGCGGTCCCCACCGGCCCGCGGTCGTCCTGGTGGTGGGCGTCAACGGCGTCGGAAAGACCACCACCGTGGGCAAGCTGGCCCGGCTGCTCGTGGCCCAGGACAAGGACGTCGTGCTCGGCGCCGCGGACACCTTCCGTGCCGCCGCGGCCGAGCAGCTGACCACGTGGGGGGAGCGGGTCGGCGTGCCCACCGTGCGCTCGCAGACCGAGGGTGCCGACCCCGCCGCCGTGGCCTTCGACGCCGTGAGGACCGGCGCCGAGCTCGAGGCCGACGTGGTGCTGGTCGACACGGCCGGGCGGCTGCAGAACAAGCGCGACCTGATGGACGAGCTCGGCAAGGTCAAGCGGGTCGTCGAGCGCCACGGCCCCGTCGACGAGGTGCTGCTCGTCCTGGACGCCACCACCGGGCAGAACGGACTCACCCAGGCGCGGGTGTTCGCCGAGGCCGTCGCCGTCACCGGCATCGTCCTCACCAAGCTGGACGGCACCGCCAAGGGCGGCATCGTCGTGGCGGTGCAGCGCGAGCTCGGCGTGCCCGTCAAGCTGGTCGGTCTGGGGGAGGGTGCCGACGACCTGGCCCCCTTCGAGGCGGAGCAGTTCGTCGACGCGCTGCTGGAGTGAGCCGGCAGACCTCCGGCCGCCCACCCGCCGACGCCCACGCACACCGGGCAGCGACCGCTCGGTCGCACGGAGTTCCCGCGTCACGCACCTTTCACACGGCGGCGCCCGTCGTCACGTGCCTGTAACACCCCGCGGTCACCCAGGAAACACGCCGGCGTCACCGTTACCCCGTTGACCGGCCGGGCGCTCCCCCCTGGTCGTCCCACGACTCGGAAGGTGAAACCACATGGTGGACACGGGCACGACCGCCTGGATCCTCACCAGCGCCTCGCTGGTGCTGCTCATGACCCCCGGCCTCGCGATGTTCTACGGCGGCATGAACCGCCACCGCGGCGTCCTCAACATGATGATGATGAGCTTCGGTGCCCTCGGGCTGATCAGCGTCCTGTGGGTGCTCTACGGCTACTCGGTGGCCTTCGGCACCAGCCAGGGCGGCCTGCTCGGCGACCCGCTGGAGTACTTCGGCTTCGCCGGTCTCATGCCCGACGCCGACCAGCTGGCGGGCGAGACCATGACGGTCGGGGCCTACCCCGACATGGCGTTCGCGGCCTTCCAGGCCTGCTTCGCCATCATCACCGTCGCCCTCATCTCCGGCGCCATCGCCGACCGCGCCAAGTTCTCGGCGTGGATGGTGTTCGCCGGCATCTGGGCCACCGTCGTCTACTTCCCGGTCGCGCACTGGGTCTTCGCGTTCCAGGACGGCGAGGGCGGCTGGATCGCGGACGGCATCGAGGCCATCGACCTCGCCGGCGGCACCGCGGTCCACATCAACGCCGGGGCCGCGGCGCTCGCCCTCGCCATCGTGCTGGGCAAGCGCAAGGGCTTCGGCAAGGAGCCGATGCGACCCAACAACCTGCCCCTGGTCATGCTCGGCGCCGGGCTGCTGTGGTTCGGCTGGTTCGGCTTCAACGGCGCCAGCTTCCTGACCGCCGACGGCATCGCGGCCTACGTCTGGGTCAACACCCTGGTCGCCACGGGCGCCGGCATCCTCGGCTGGCTCGTGGTCGAGCGGCTGCGCGACGGCACCTCGACCTCGCTGGGTGCGGCCTCCGGCGTCGTCGCGGGCCTGGTCGCGATCACCCCCGCCTGCGGCGCCGTCACCCCGGTGGGCGCGATCCTCATCGGCCTCATCGCCGGTGTCGTGTGCGCGTTCGCCGTCGGGCTCAAGTACCGGCTCGGCTTCGACGACTCGCTCGACGTCGTGGGCGTCCACCTGGTGGGCGGCCTGCTCGGCACGCTGCTCGTCGTCTTCTTCGCCGCTCCGTCGGTCGCCGCGGCCTACGACGGCTACCCCGCCGGCCTCTTCTACGGCGGCGGCCTGGAGCTGCTGCCCCGTCAGGCCATCGGTGCCTTCGCGGTCCTCGGCTACTCCTTCGTGGTGACCCTGGTCATCGGGTTCGCGATCCAGAAGACCATGGGCTTCCGCATCAGCGCCGAGGCCGAGGCCGAGGGCATCGACGGTGCCGAGCACGCCGAGTCCGCCTACGAGTTCTCCGGCATCGGCGCCCGCGCCTTCAGCCCCCGTTCCTCGACCGAGTCCCCCAGCAAGTCGGAGGTGTCCGCATGAAGCTCGTCACCGCAGTCATCAAGCCGCACAAGCTCGACGACGTGAAGAACGCCCTGGAGGCGTTCGGGGTCCAGGGCATGACGGTGTCCGAGGCCTCCGGCTACGGCCGCCAGCGCGGGCACACCGAGGTCTACCGGGGGGCGGAGTACACCTCCGACCTCGTCCCCAAGGTGCGCATCGAGGTCCTCGTCGACGACACCGGCGCGGCCGACGTGCTCGACGTCATCGTCAAGGCCAGCCAGACCGGTCGGATCGGTGACGGCAAGGTCTGGGCGAGCCCGGTCGACGAGGTGGTCCGGGTCCGCACCGGTGAGCGGGGCGTCGAGGCCATCTGAGCCCCGCGCCACCTGCTCCGGGAGAACCCTGCGCCGGCGTGCACCCGCACGCCGGCGCAGGCCCGCCCGGGGGAGGCGCCTGGGCCCTCGCCACCGCCATGACGTGAGACCTCGGGGGATGACCACGTGAGCCGCACCGAACCGCCCACCCAGAGCGCTCCACCGCTGCCACGGGACATGGCCAGGACCTGCTCGCCGCCTCCGTCCGGTCCACGCTGGCCGGCCCGGAGCGGCGCCGGGCGCACAGCGACCTGCTCGTCTCCCGGCTGGCCGAGGTGTGGCAGCACGCCCTGCGCACCACCGGGCTGGGCTCAGGGCGGCCCGGGGTCGCGGTGGCGGCGGGGACGGACGGCGCGGGAGGAGGGTCCGAGGCCCCGACGCTGCCGGGCCCGCCCGGGGTCGCGCTCGCCATGGTGGGCAGCCTGGCCCGGGGTGACTCCGGCCCGGCCAGCGACGTCGACCTGCTCCTGCTCCACGAGGGCCGCCGGCTGCCGGTCGAGCGGCTCGGCGGAGCTGGCCGACGCGCTCTGGTACCCGCTGTGGGACGCCGGGCCTGCGCCTGGACCACTCGGTGCGCACGCATGGCCCAGTGCCGCGAGGTGGCCGCGGGTGACCTCGCCGCAGCCGTCGGGCTGCTCGACGTCGCGCTGGTCGACGGGGACGCCTCGCTGGTCTCGCACGCCCGGACCGTCCTGCTGCAGGACTGGCGCGCCTCGGCCCGACGCCGGCTGCCGCAGGTGCTGGACTGCCTGGCCGAGCGGGCCCAGCGTCACGGCGACCTCGCCTACCTGCTCGAGCCCGACCTCAAGGAGTCCCGCGGCGGCCTGCGCGACGTCACCACGCTGCGGGCGCATGGCGGCCTCGTGGCTCACCGACCGCCCTCACGGACCGGACATCGACGAGCGGGCACGCGTTCCTGCTCGACGCCCGCGACGCCCTGCAGATGGTGACCGGCCGAGCCCGGGGACCGGCTCGGCCTGGCCGACCAGGACGCGGTCGCCGCCGTCCTGCGGCTGACGCCGACGCAGACGCCCTGCTCGCCCGAGTCGCCGAGGCCGGCCGGACCATCGCCTACGCCGTCGACACGACGGTCCGCCGGGCCCGCCAGTCGCCTGCCGCAGCGTCGCTGGCGCCCCGGGCCCCGCCGGCCCAGCCTCCGCCCGCTGGGCCACGGCCTCGTCGAGCACGACGGCGAGCTGGTGCTGGGCGCGGGCACCACGCCCGACGGCGACCCCGCGCTGGCGCTGCGAGCCGCCGCCACCGCCGCCCGCGCCGGTCTGCCGCTGAGCCCGGTCACGGCCGAGCACCTGGGTCGAGGCCGCGCCCCGGCTGCCCGAACCGTGGCCGGCGACCGCACGCGAGGCCTTCGTGGAGCTGCTCGCCGCCGGCGAGGCGCTTCCCGGGGTGTGGGAGTCCCTGGACCTGGAGGGCCTGGTATCGCGCTGGCTGCCGGAGTGGGGCCCGGTGCGCAACCGGCCGCAGCGCAACGCCGTGCACCGCTGGACCGTCGACCGGCACCAGGTGCAGACCTGCGTGGAGGCGCAGCGGTTCCTGCGCGAGGTGTCGCGTCCCGACCTGCTGCTGCTCGCCTGCCTGCTCCACGACCTCGGCAAGCGCCCCGGGGCCCCGACCACGCCCGCGACCGGGGGCGCCGCTGGCCCGGGCCGTGGTCACCGCGGATGGGCTTCCCCCCAGCCGACGTCGAGGTGGTGCGAGCGGCTCGTCCTCGAGCACCTCACCCTCGTCGACCTCGCCACCCGCCGGGACCCCGACGACCCCAGCACCGTCGAGGCGCTGGTGGCCGCCGTCGGTGGCCGGGCCGACGTCCTCACCCTGCTGCGCGCCCTCACCGAGGCAGACGCGCTCGCCGCCGGCCCTGCGGCCTGGTGCCCGTGGCGGGCACGCCTGGTCGACGACCTGGTCGAGCGGGCCCGGGCGATGCTGCGCGGGGAACCAGCCCCGGGACCCGCCCCGCTCACCGAGGCCGAGGTAGCAGCTGGTCCGGGCCGCGCGCGGTCGACGGCGGCAGCCGGGTCAGCGTCAGCGAGCTCGAGGGCCTGCTCGCGGTCACCGTCGTCGCACCCGACCGGCCAGGGCTGTTCGCCGACATCGCCGGGGTGCTGGCCGTGCACCGGCTCGGGGTGCGCTCCGCCCTGGTGCGCACCCTGGACGGGACCGCGGTGGACACCTGGTGGGTGGAGGCCGGGCGGCGAGGTCCCCGACCCGGCGGTGCTGCGGGTGTCGCTGCAGCGGCTGGAGGCCGGGGACACGTCGGTGCTGGAGCGGCTGGCCCGCCGGGACGCCTCCGTGCGGCTGCGTCGCTCCGCCGACGACCGACCCGCGGTGGTGGTCGTACCGGACGCCAGCGACACCGCGACGGTGCTCGAGGTCCGCTCCCAGGACCGGCCCGGTCTGCTCACCGCGCTGGGGCGGGCCCTGGCCGAGGCGGCCGTCGACATCCGCTCCGCGCACGTCGCCACGCACGCCGGGCAGGCGGTCGACGTCCTCTACGTGGTGGAGGCGAGCACCGGGGCGCCGCTCAGCCCGCCGCGGGTCGGGGAGGTGGTCGCGGCGCTGCTCGAGGCCGCCGACCCCGAGCTGGCCGCGAGCACGGGTGCCGCGCACCGAGGAGGAGCTGACGCGAGGCACTGACGCGAGGCACCCGCCGCGGGCGCGGCTACCCTGGCCGGACACCGCCGACTGCTGAGGACTTCCGTGTTCGCCTCTCTCTCCGACCGCCTGACGTCGACCTTCAAGACCCTCCGGGGCAAGGGCCGGCTGAGCCCTGCCGACGTCGACGCCACCGTCCGGCAGATCCGCCTCGCCCTGCTCGACGCCGACGTGTCGCTGCCCGTCGTCCGGGCCTTCACCGCCGCCGTGCGCGAACGGGCGCTCGGTGACGAGGTCAGCAGGGCGCTCAACCCCGGCCAGCAGGTCGTCAAGATCGTCAACGAGGAGCTCGTCGCGATCCTCGGCGGGCAGTCCCGCACGGCTCCGGCTGGCCAAGAACCCGCCGACGGTGATCATGCTGGCCGGGCCTGCAGGGCGCCGGGCAAGACGACGCTGGCCGGCAAGCTCGGGCACTGGCTCAAGGAGCAGGGCCACGCGCCGCGTCCTGGTGGCCTGCGACCTCCAGCGGCCCAACGCGGTCACCCAGCTGCAGGTCAACGCCGAGCGCGCCGGGGTCGCGGTGTTCGCCCCCGAGCCCGGCAACGGCGTCGGGGACCCGGTCGACGTGGCCCGCCGCGGCGTCGAGCACGCGCGGTCCCGCGGCTACGACGTCGTCGTCGTCGACACCGCCGGACGCCTCGGCGTCGACGCCGACCTCATGCAGCAGGCCTCGGACATCCGCGACGCCGTGCAGCCCGACGAGGTGCTCTTCGTCCTGGACGCCATGATCGGCCAGTCCGCGGTCGACACGGCCAAGCAGTTCGACGACGGCGTCTCGCTCACCGGCGTCGTCATGACCAAGCTCGACGGCGACGCCCGCGGTGGTGCGGCGCTGTCGGTGGTCACCGTGACCGGCAGCCCGATCCTCTTCGCCTCCACGGGCGAGAAGCTCACCGACTTCGAGGTCTTCCACCCCGACCGCATGGCCGGCCGGATCCTCGACATGGGCGACGTGCTCACCCTCATCGAGCAGGCCGAGAAGGCGTTCGACGCCGAGCAGACCGCCAAGATGGCGGGCAAGCTGCGAGCGGGGCGACGACTTCACCCTGAGCGACTTCCTCGACCAGATGCAGGCCGTGCGCCGCATGGGCCCGCTGAAGAACATGCTGAAGATGCTCCCCGGCATGGGAGACATGAAGCAGCAGCTGGAGCAGTTCGACGAGCGCGAGCTCGACCGCGTCGAGGCCATCGTCCGGTCCATGACGCCGGCCGAGCGGGACGACCTCAAGATCCTCAACGGGTCCCGCCGCTCCCGCATCGCCAAGGGCTCCGGCACGCAGGTCAGCGACGTCAACGGGCTGGTCGAGCGGTTCGGCCAGGCGCAGAAGATGATGCGGCAGATGCGCAACGGCGGCGGGATGCCGGGGATGCCGGGCGTCCCGGGGATGCCCGGCATGGGTGGTGCGTCGGACCCGGCAAGCGCGGCAAGAAGGGCAAGCAGCAGCCGCAGCGCAAGGGCTCCCGCTCGGGCAACCCGGCCAAGCGGGCCGCCGAGCAGGCGGGCCTGCCGGCCGCGCCCGCCGCGGGCGGGTCGGCGTTCGGGCTCGGCGCAGCCCACCCGGCCGGACCTGGACGCAGCCGGGCTGCCCGAGGGCTTCCGCGACGCCCTCGGCGGCCGTTGAGCCGGGTCGCCGGGAGGCCCTGTGCCTGACGTCCTGCACCTGCGCGGCCCGGTCCGCCTCGACGCCGACGACGTCCGCGACCAGGCGTGGGTGCTCGGACGGGCGCCTGACGTTCGAGCGTCCCACCGCGGTGGGCCAGACGTCCAGGTGCTCGACGGCTGGGTGCTTCCCGGACCTGGTCGACGCGCACTGCCACATCGGCCTGGACGCCGGACGGGGCGGTGGACGCCGCCACCGCCGAGACGCAGGCCCGCACCGACCGGGACGCCGGCACGCTGCTGGTCCGCGACGCGGGCTCGCCGGCCGACACCCGGTGGATGGACTCGCGTGACGACCTGCCACGCATCATCAGGGCCGGCCGCCACATCGCCCGCAGCCGGCGCTACATCCGCAACTTCGCCGTGGAGATCGAGCCGGAGACCCTGGTGGAGGAGGTCCGCCACCAGGCGGGCAGAGGTGACGGCTGGGTCAAGATCGTCGGGGACTGGATCGACCGGGACCTCGGTGACCTGGCGCCCTGCTGGCCCGCCGACGTCCTCGTCGAGGCGATCGCCGCCGCGCACGAGGCCGGCGCCCGGGTCACCGCCCACTGCTTCGCCGAGGACAGCCTGCCCGACCTGCTGGCCGCGGGCATCGACGGCATCGAGCACGGCACCGGCTTCACGGCCGACCACGATCGAGCGAGGCGCGGCACGCGGGGTGGCGGTGGTCCCGACGCTGGTCAACATCGCCACGTTCCCCGGCCTCGCCGACGCGGGCGAGGAGCGCTTCCCGACCTGGTCGGCGCACATGCGGCGCGCTGCACGCCCGGCGGCGAGAGACCGTCGCCGTCGCTGCACGAGGCCGGCGTGCCGCTGTTCGTCGGCACCGACGCCGGAGGGTCGCTGCCGCACGGGCTCGTCGCCGACCGAGGTGGCCGAGCTCGTCGCTGCCGGGCTGCCGGCCGCCGCCGCCGTAGGGGCGGCCAGCTGGGACGCCCGGCGCTGGCTCGGTCGGGACGGCCTCGTCGAGGGCGCTCGCGCAGACCTGGTCGTGCTGGACGAGGACCCGCTCCTCGACCCGGCCACCCTGCGCCGCCCGCGGGCGGTCGTCCTCGGCGGGCACGCCGTCGTGGCACACTAGGCGGCTGTACCCGCCCGCCCCGGCCCCTCTCACCGAGACGGCGCGAGTCCATCTGCCCACCCGGACCCGGTCCCCACCCGGCGCCGCACGGGCAACCACCCAGACTCAGGAGACCATCCGCTCGTGGCAGTCAAGATCCGGCTCAAGCGCCTCGGCAAGATCCGCGCCCCCTACTACCGCGTCGTCGTCGCGGACTCCCGCACCCGTCGTGACGGGCGCGCCATCGAGGAGATCGGCAAGTACCACCCCACCGAGGAGCCCTCGCTCATCCAGATCGACTCCGAGCGGGCCCAGTACTGGCTCGGTGTCGGCGCGCAGCCGAGCGAGCAGGTCGAGGTGCTGCTCAAGATCACCGGGGACTGGCAGAAGTTCAAGGGCCTCCCCGGCCAGGAGGGCACGCTCCGCGTGGCCGAGCCCAAGGCGGACAAGAAGATCGCCTACGAGGCCGCCATGCGTGACGCCAAGTCCGACGCCGACGCGACGACCCCGCGCAAGAAGGCCGCCAAGGCCGAGGCCAAGCCGGAGGCCGCTGCTGCTGAGGCGCCTGCTGCTGAGGCGCCTGCCGCGGAGACTCCCGCCGCGGAGGCTCCTGCTGCTGAGGCTCCTGCGGCCGAGGCGCCTGCTGCGGCGGAGACCCCCGCCGAGACCCCCGCCGAGGCCGTCGCCCCGGCGGAGGACGCAGCGAAGGACTCCTGACGTGCTGGCCGACGTCGTCGAGCACCTGGTCACCGGGATCGTCGAGCACCCCGAGGACGTGAGCGTCGTCGAGCGCGGCACCCGTCGGGGTCCTCTGGTCCAGGTCCGGGTGCACCCCGACGACATCGGCCGCGTCATCGGGCGGGCGGGTCGCACCGCCACCGCGCTGCGCACGGTTGTCAACGCGCTCTCGGACTCCGGTCCGGTGCGTGTGGACATCGTCGACCTCGACGGTCGCTGACAGCCCGTGCACGTGGCACCTGGCCCGCCCGAGGCGGCCGACACCGGGCAGACGCTGCTCGTGGTCGGTCGCCTCGGTCGTCCCCACGGGCTCAAGGGCGAGCTGACCGTCGCCGTCCGGACCGACGACGCCGAGGGCCGCTTCGTCCGCGGCGCGCAGTTCCTCACCGACCCCGACGTCGGGGTGCTCAGCCTGGCGGCCGCCCGCCGGCACACCGACCGGTGGGTGCTGCGCTTCGCCGACGTCCTCAGCCGGGAGGACGCCGAGGCGTCTGCGCGACGTGGAGCTCCTCGTCGACGCCTCCCTCGACGAGCCCGAGGAGGACGCCTGGCCGGTGGCCGCCCTGGTCGGCCTGCGAGCCGAGCACGTGGACGGCACGACGCTGGGCACGGTCGTCGGCCCTGGAGGCCGGCGCGGCCCAGGACCTGCTCGTCGTCGACACCGGCCGAGGCCGGGTCCTCGTGCCCTTCGTGACGGGCGCTCGTCCCGGAGGTCGACGTCGAGGGCGGCCGTGGTGCGCCTCGACCCGCCCGGCGGGCTCTTCCGACGGAGAGCTCTGAGCCCGTGCGCGTCGACGTGGTCACCGTGTTCCCCGAGTACCTCGCCCCGCTGCGGCTGTCGCTGATCGGCCGCGCCGTGCGAGCGCGGCACCCTCGACCTCGCGGTGCACGACCTGCGGGCCTTCACCCACGACGTCCACCGCACGGTCGACGACGCCCCGTTCGGCGGCGGGGCGGGCATGCTCATGACCCCCCCGCCGTGGGGCGAGGCACTCGACCCGGTCCGCGCCGCCGGCAAGGCTCGGGCTCGGCGCATGAGGTCGAGCCGCACCTGCTGGTCATGTCGCCGGCCGGGCACCGCTTCGACCAGGCCATGGCCGCCCGGCTCGCCGCCGAGCCCTGGCTCGTGCTGGCCTGCGGGCGCTACGAGGGCCTCGACGAGCGGGTCCTGGACGACGCCGCGCCGCCGCCACCGCGTGACGCCGGTGAGCATCGGTGACTACGTGCTGGCCGGGGGAGAGGCCGCCGCGCTCGTCGTCGTGGAGGCCGTCGGGTCGCCTGCTTCCCGGAGTGCTGGGCAACGCCGCCAGCGTCGTGGAGGAGAGCCACAGCGACGGGCTGCTCGAGGCCCCGGCGTACACCCGTCCCGCGACCTGGCGGGACCTCGAGCCGTCCCGGCGTGCTCACCGAGCGGCGACCACGCGCAGGTCGCCCGGTGGCGGCGCGAGGAGTCGCTGCGCCGCACCGCCGAACGTCGGCCCGACCTGCTCGACGGCACCGCCGCAGCCGGCTTCGACCGCAGTGACCTCGCGCTGCTGGCCGGAGCTCGGCTGGCTCCCGGTCGACGGGGTGCGACGCCGGTCCCACCGCGGTACTGCGCCGGGGCCGGCGCGGCGCGATTCACGCCGCAGCCCGCGGCTGTGGCATCCTCTACCGGTTGCCGGTCCACCTGCCGCAGGGGGCTCGCCGGCCGCCCCGGGCCCTGGTGCTCCACGCGCCCGCCCTACCGCTCACTCCTCCGACACACCCAGACGCCGGGCCCGCCCGGCAGGCCGGTGGCCTGTGGCACCGACCGGGAAGGCCGCATGCACATCCTCGACAACCTCGACGCCGCCAGCCTCCGCACCGACGTCCCCGAGTTCCGCGCCGGCGACACCGTCAAGGTGCACGTCAAGGTGGTCGAGGGCACCCGCTCCCGCATCCAGGTGTTCCAGGGTGTCGTGATCCGCCGCCACGGCGGTGGCGTCGGCGAGACCTTCACGGTCCGCAAGATCAGCTTCGGCGTCGGCGTGGAGCGCACCTTCCCGCTGCACAGCCCGATCATCGACAAGGTCGAGGTCGCCAGCCGCGGCATCGTCCGCCGCGCCAAGCTGTACTACCTGCGCGACCTCCGGGGCAAGAAGGCCCGCATCCGCGAGCGCCGCGACGCCGTCCCCGCCAAGGGCTGAGCGGTCTCCGAGGGCCAGGTGCCCGCGGCCTCGCGGGTACCGGGGCGACCCGTCCGGTCGACGCGTGCCCGGGTCGCCGGGTGCGCAGCAGCCGAGGAGAGCCTGTGCCGGACCGCGCGGACCGGCGGTCCGTCAGAGCACGGCGATCCGGCCGGGCAGCCCCTCGTGGGCCTGGCGCCCGCACGAGCGGCCGACGACGACGTCCGGGGTGGTCCCGACCCGGTGCTGCCGACAGCACCGACCCACCGGCTGCTGTCCCGGGTCTGGCGCGACCTGCGTGAGGTCGGTGCCACCGTGCTCGTCGCCCTGGCATCGCGGTCGTGGTCAAGACCTTCCTCGTCCAGCCGTTCTTCATCCCGTCGGAGTCGATGGAGTCAGACCCTGCTGGTCGGGGACCGCGTGCTGGTCAGCAAGCTGGAGCCCGGACCCGGCACGCTCGAACGCGGTGACGTGGTCGTCTTCGTCGACCCGGGCGGCTGGCTTCCGCCTGCCTCGACCGAGCCCGCGCTCGACATCCGCGCGCTGACGTTCGTCGGGCTCCTTGCCCGCCAACTCCGGCGAGCACCTCATCAAGCGCGTCATAGGGCTCCCGGGCGACACCGTCGGCCTGCTGCGACGACCACGGCCGGCTGCATGGTCAACGCGTGAGCCGCTCGACGAGCCGTACCTGTACCAGGGCGACGTGCCCTCGACGATCGAGTTCGACGTCGAGGTCCCCGAGGGCCGGATCTGGGTGCAGGGCGACCACCGCTCGGTGTCCGAGGACTCCCGCTACCAGCTGGGCCAGCCCGGCGCGGGGCATGGTCCCGCTGGACAACGTCGTCGGACGGGCCGTCCTCGTGATGTGGCCGTTCGACCGGTTCGGCACGCTGCCCACCCCCGAGGCCGTCTTCGACGGGGTCGGCGGGCTCGAAGGCGTCTCGTGACCCGCGTCGGCCGGGCCGCGTCGCGCCGCGGCCGCCCTGAGCGTCCGGCCCCAGGGCCGTCGGCGGCCCATCTCGCGCGACCCGGTCGGCGGCCGTCCCTGCGGCTGGCCCGCGGCGCCATGCGGGCCACTCGCTGGTCCGCGTCGGCGGGATGGACGAGGTCGGGCGGGGCGCTCTGGCCGGCCCCGTCAGCGTCGGGGTCGTGGTCGTCGACGCCGCGACCCGCAGCGCCCCGCCCGGTCTCGACGACTCCAAGCGGCTCAGCGCGGCCGGAGCGGGAGCGGCTCTCCCCGCTGCTGGCCCGTTGGGCCCCGCCTGGGCCGTGGGGCACGCCTCCAACGACGAGATCGACGCCTGGGGCATCCTCGTCGCGCTGCGCGTGGCGGGGCTGCGGGCTCTCGCCGGGCTCTCGCAACCGCCGGAACGGCTGCTCCTGGACGGGACCTACGACTGGCTCCACCGCCCGGTCCCCGTACCCCGGGAGGAGACCCTGTTCGACGTCCTCGAACCGCCACCGTCCGGCGGTCCTGTCGAGCTGCTCGCCCTGGCCGGTGTCGCGCCCCCGGTCGACCTGCTGCCGAAGGCGGACCGCCGCTGCGCGGCCGTGGCGGCGGCGTCGGTGCTGGCCAAGGTGGAGCGGGACCGGCTGATGAGCGAGCTCGGCCGGCAGGACCACCGCTGGGGGTGGCAGCACAACAAGGGCTACAGCGCGCCGGAGCACCTGGCGGCCCTGGCCGAGCACGGCCCCTGCGCCTGGCACCGCCGCTCGTGGCGGCTCCCGACCGGCGTCCGGCCCGGGGAGCCGCTCGACCTGCGCGGTGGCGCAACGCCGGAGGACCATGGGCTGTCGCCGACCAGCGTGCGGGACTGACGCCCATGGCGCGCCCCGGGTGCGCTGGTCGGCGTCCGCTCCTCGCGGTGACACGATGGGTCGGTGAGCGCCGAGGACCTGGAGAAGTACGAGGCGGACCTGGAGCTGCAGCTCTACCGGGAGTACCGGGACGTGGTGGGGCTGTTCAGCTACGTGGTGGAGACGGAGCGTCGCTTCTACCTGGCCAACGGGGTGCAGGTGACCCCGCGCGGTGACGACGGCGAGGTGTGGTTCGAGGTCCACCTCACCGACGCCTGGGTGTGGGACCTGTACCGCCCGGCCCGCTTCGTCAAGGACGTGCGGGTCGTCACGTTCAAGGACGTCAACGTCGAGGAGATGGCCAAGGCGGACCTCGAGGTGCCCAAGACCGGCGGCTTCGAGGGCTGAGGACCGGCCTGCTGTGCGCACAGGGCGCCAGGCGACGCCGTGCCCACAGCAGGCTGACCGACAGCCGCTCCGGGTCGGCCGCCGAACGACCCTCGTCCCGTGGACAGTGACGCGAGGCCAGGGACGGTCCGACCCCAGGTGGGGGCGGCTCGGGTAGGGACGGTCCGACCCCAGGTGGGGGCGGCTCAGGTGGGCCGGCCGCCCAGGGGCGAGGCGCCTGCGGTCGGGGTGCCCGCCGTCTGGCGCGGGAGCAAGGCAGCCGTCGGAGCCTTCGGTGAGGAGCTCGCCGCGCGCCGGCTCGTCGAGCAGGGCTGGACGGTGCTGGAACGCAACTGGCGCAGCACGACGCGTGAGTGCCCGGGCGAGCTCGACCTCATCACCCTCGACCCCGCCGGGGTCCTGGTGGTGGTCGAGGTGCGCACCCGGCGGGGCACGTCCTGCGGCACGGCGCTGGAGTCGGTGACGCCGGCCAAGCTCCGACGGCTGCGCCGGCTGTGCGGCGTCTGGTGGCGCTCGCAGGACCCTTCTCGCCGGGTGAGCCACACGGGGGGCCCGCGGATCGACGTGGTGGCGGTGCAGCTGCACCGTCAGGGGCCCAGCCACGTCACCCACGTGCACGGGGTCGGCTGATGGGACTGGGGCGGACGCTCTGCGCGGCCCTCGTGGGGCTGGAGGGGCACGTGGTGGAGGTGGAGGCGCACGTGTCGCCCGGCCTCGTCCAGTGGGTCGTGGTCGGCCTGCCGGACACCGGTGTGCTGGAGGCGCGGGACCGGGTGCGTTCGGCGCTCGTGGCCAGCCGGCAGGCCCCGCCGCAGGCCAGGGTGACGGTCAACCTCTCCCCGGCCGGGCTGCCCAAGACCGGTACGGCCTTCGACCTCGGCGTCGCGGTGAGCGTGCTGGCCGCCGTGGGGCAGGTGCCGGCGTCTGTCGCGTCCGTCGGGCACGTCGGTGAGCTCGGTCTGGACGGGGCCGTCCGCTCCGTGCCCGGAGTGCTGCCCGCGGTGCTGGGTCTGGTCCGCGCCGGGGTGGAGCGGGTCGTCGTGCCGCGCGCCGACCTCGACGAGGCCCGTCTCGTGCCGGGCGCGGAGGTCGTCGGCGTCGGCTGCCTCGCCGAGGCCGTCGCGCTGCACCGGGGGGAGCCGTGGGAACCGCTGCCGGAGACGGCGCGGCCCTCCGCGGCCGCTGTCGGGGCCGGGCCGCCGGAGCCACCGCACCTGGACCTGTCCGACGTCGTCGGCCAGCAGATGGGTCGCCGGGCCGTGGAGGTGGTCGCCGCGGGCGGACACCACCTGCTCATGCTGGGCCCGCCGGGGTCCGGCAAGACCATGCTCGCGACCCGGCTGCCCGGACTGCTCCCGGACCTCGACGACGACGACGCCCTCACGGCCACCGCCGTGCACTCCCTGGCCGGCACGCTGTCCTCCAAGCGGCTGCTGCGTCGCCCGCCCCTGGAGGCACCTCACCACACCGCGACGGTGAGTGCCGTCGTAGGCGGCGGGACCGGCCTCCCGCGTCCCGGGGCAGCCAGCCGCGCCCACGCCGGGGTCCTGTTCCTCGACGAGTGCCCCGAGTTCCGCCGGGGCGTGCTGGACGCGTTGCGTCAGCCCCTCGAGCAGGGGGTCGTGGAGGTGCAGCGGGCCAAGGGCCTCGCCCGGCTGCCGGCTCGGTTCCAGCTGGTGCTGGCGGCCAACCCGTGCCCGTGCGGCAATGCCGCCGTCGGCGAGCGGGGCGACAGGTGCCGCTGCACCGCACCGACCCGCCGGGCCTACCTCGGTCGGCTCTCCGGCCCGCTGCTCGACCGCGTCGACGTGCAGGTGGAGGTCCCCGGGGTGAGCGCCGCTCGCTGGGCCTCGGCCGAGCCCGGCGAGACGACGGCGGTGGTCGCGGCCCGTGTGCGGGACGCGCGCTCCGCAGCCAGCAGCAGGTGGGGGCAGGCCGGGCCGACGAACGCGCAGGTCTCCGGGACGGTCCTGCGCTCGAGCCGGCACCGCCCACCCTCCGGCGTCCTCGCCCCGCTGGTGCGCGGCGTCGACCGCGGCACGCTCACCGCGCGCGGGTACGACCGGGCCCTGCGCGTCGCGTGGAG
The DNA here is from genome assembly GCA_963759255.1 of uncultured Actinomycetota bacterium. Lineage (GTDB taxonomy): Bacteria > Actinomycetota > Actinomycetes > Actinomycetales > JBBAYJ01 > Aquipuribacter. Next base: position 1,326,771 of record CAVWYQ010000002.1, on the reverse strand, counting down.
CCTGGCCGACCTGGCCGGTCGACAGGTCCCCGGGGCGGACGAGATCGCCGAGGCCGTGTCGTTCCGCACCCTGGCGTCCCTGTCATGACCAGGACCGACCCGGCGGCCGGGTGCGACGACGACCGCTCCGCGCGCGCGCACCTGTCGCGGGTGGTCGAACCGGGAGACAGGCGGCTGCGGCGGCTGCTGCAGGAGCGCAGCGCCACGGAGCTGGTCGACGGGCTCCGCCTCGGGCTGGGCGGCGAGGTGTGGCAGGCCCGGCACGGCCGGCTCACCGAGCCCACGCGGGCGCTGCTGGCGACCGCCGGCCGGATCGGGATCGGGCTCCTCGTGCCCGGGGACACCGCCTGGCCGCGCGGGCTGGACGACCTGGACGACCCGGGACCACGAGGCGGTCCGGACGGCGGTGCCCCCGTGTGCCTGTGGGTCAGGGGTGCGCTCCCGGCCATCGCGACGGCCCCTCCCGCGGCGGCCGTGGTGGGGTCCCGGGCCGCGTCCGCCTACGGCCAGCACGTCGCCGACGACCTGGCCGCCGGGCTGGTGGCCCGGGGCTGGAGCGTCGTCTCCGGAGCGGCCTACGGCATCGACGCCGCCGCGCACCGGGGCGCGCTGGCCGTGGACACGGACGCCGGCCTGCCCACGGTCGCCGTCCTCGCCGGCGGGGTCGACCGCGCCTCTCCGGCCGGGCACGACAGGCTGCTGCACCGGGTGGTCGAGCGCGGGGGGGCTGTGGTGTCGGAGCTGCCGCCGGGCACGCGACCGGCGGCCTACCGCTTCCTGCTGCGCAACCGGCTGATCGCCGCCTGGACCCTGGGCACCGTGGTGGTGGAGGCATCCCTGCGGTCGGGGGCGCTGAGCACGGCCCGGACTGCGGGGGAGCTGTCCCGCCAGGTCGCGGCGGTGCCGGGACCGGTGACCTCGGAGACCGCGTCCGGCAGCAACCGCCTGCTCCGCGACGGCGCGGCGTGCGTGACCGGCGCCGACGACGTCGTGGAGCTGTTCGGGCGGCTGGGCGTCTTCCCGTCGTGCCGGGAGGCGACGACCCTCGGTCGGGACCCTGCCTCGCCGCCCGAGCTGCCGGTGCGTGCCGTCGAGCACCTGGGCGACGACGCCGTCCGGGTCTGGCACGCCCTGGAGGGTGGGCGGCCGCGGCGGGTCGCGGACCTCGTCGTGGCGGTCGGCGCCGGTACCCGCGAGGTCGCGACGGCGCTGGCCATGCTCGAGCTCGAGGGCGCCGTCGAACGCGACGGGGGCGCCGATGGCGAACGCTGGCGGCGTGGCGCGGCCACCGGCCGGCGCGGCGTGGTCCCATGAGCACGTGGCCGACACCGGGGCGTCTGCGAGCCCGGCGGCGGCTGCTGGGGAACCGATGCCCCAGGACGCGCCCGACGTCCTGGCCCGGTTCGTCGGGTGGCTGGAGTGGGAGCGGAACCGCTCGCCGGCGACCGTCAGGGCGTACCGGGCCGACGTCACGGCGTTGCTGACCCACGCCACCACCCTCGGCGTCACGGCCGTGGGGGAGCTGGGGACCGCCCACGTGCGCTCGTGGCTGGGCGCGGGGCAGGGCGCCGGCTGGTCGCGGGCCACGACGGCCCGGCGGGGCGCTGCTGCCCGCACCTTCACCTCCTGGGCCCTGCGGCAGGGCCTGCTCGCGACCGACCCCGCAGCCAGGCTGGTGAGCCCGCGGCGGCCCCGGCACCTTCCCCGGGTGCTCGACGAGGCCGAGGCGCGCCGGCTGTGCGAGGCCGCTGAGGCCGCGGCAGGCGCAGGCCCCGTCGGGCTGCGGGACCATGCGCTCGTCGAGCTGCTGTACGCCACCGGTGCTCGGGTCGGGGAGGCCGTCGGGGTGGACCTCGGCGCCGTGGACCGTGAGCGGCAGGCCCTGCGGGTGACGGGCAAGGGCGACAAGGAGCGCGTCGTCCCCCTGGGGGCACCGGCGCTGCGCGCAGTCGACCGGTGGGTGCGCCAGGGTCGGCCGGCCCTGGCCGTCGCCGGGTCACCGCCTGCCCTGTTCCTCGGCCGTCGGGGCGGCCGGCTCGACCAGCGCCAGGCGCGCGAGGCGGTGGCCCGCACCGCTCGGGCGGCCGGGCTGCCCGACGTGCACCCGCACGCGCTTCGCCACACCGCGGCCACGCACGTGCTCGACGGAGGAGCTGACCTGAGGTGCGTACAGGAACTGCTCGGTCACGCTACGCTCACGACGACTGAGATCTACACCCACGTGTCGCAGGCTCGCTTGCTGGCTGCCTACCATCAGGCGCACCCGCGGGCATAGCAGACGGGGAGGTGAGCCATGGTGAGAGCGGTGTACACCTCGGGGGAGACCTCGGGTGCTGACGCGACGCTCGCAGCGGAGCCCGAGCGTCCGCTCGTCGTGGCCGGTACCGGACCCGCAGGCCTCGGCCCTGCGCAGCGCGACGAGGACGGCGGCAGAGAGATCGACGAGAGCAGCGCCGAGGACGGCGAGGGTGGCGTGGCGCGTGAGGACGTCGGTGGTGACGAGGGAGGCCCGGCCGACGCCCGGGGGACGGTGCTTCCTCCGCGTTCGCGCAGCGGCTCGGCCGGCGCCACCGACCAGGGGGTGCGAACGGTGGATGACGCCGAGTCCTTGGTGCGTGCCATGTGGGTGGAGTACAAGCGCACGAGCGACCGGGCCGTCCGCGACCGGCTGATCGTCCACTACTCGCCGCTGGTGAAGTACGTCGCGGGACGGGTCGGCGTCGGGCTGCCCCCCAACGTGGAGCATGCGGACCTCGTGTCCTACGGGGTCTTCGGCCTCATCGACGCCATCGACAAGTACGACCTCGAACGGGCCATCAAGTTCGAGACGTACGCGATCTCGCGCATCCGGGGCGCCATCATCGACGAGCTCCGCTCGATCGACTGGATCCCCCGCTCGGTGCGCAGCAAGTCCCGCGAGGTCGAGCGCACCTACGCCCAGCTCGAGGCCGAGCTGCACCGCAGCCCCACCGAGCAGGAGGTGGCCGACCGGATCGGTATCTCGATCGGTGACCTGCACCAGATCTTCTCCAAGGTGTCGTACGCCAACGTCGTCGCCCTGGACGAGCTCATGCACGCGGGCGGCGAGCGGGGAGACTCCCTCACGCTGGGGGACACCCTCAAGGACACCCGGGCCGAGGACCCCGTGCTCGCCTTCGAGACGCAGGAGACCAAGTTCCTGCTCTCTCGGGCCGTCAACCTGCTCCCCGAGCGGGAGAAGATCGTCGTCACCCTCTACTACTACGAGGGCCTCACCCTGGCCGAGATCGGCCGTGTGCTCGGAGTGACCGAGTCGCGGATCTGCCAGATGCACACCAAGGCGGTCATGCAGCTGCGGGCCAAGCTCAGCGCCGCCGGCGACGGCTGAGCGCCCCTCCACCCGTCTCGACACCGGTCCGTCGCCCGGCGTTCACGGCGCGTTGGGTGCCCTGACATCCGGCCCCGGCAGGTTCGGCGGCATGAGCCCTCTCGTTGCGCCCCGACCTGCCCGTGACTCTGCGGTCCCTCTCGCGGCCGCACCGGCGGCCGCGCTGGCCTCGCTCGTGCTCGTCAGCGTCGCCCTCAGCCCCGGCGACCAGCTGGAGCGGGTCGGGGGCGTCGCCGGGCACGACGTCACCGTGCCGAGCCGGTCGGCGTCCGCGGACTACGTCAGCATGCGGGACCTCTCCGGGGACCTGGCGACGGACGGCAGCGACTCCAGGCCCGAGGGGCTGGCCTTCGTGACCGCGCAGGACCCGCCGAGCAAGGCTCCTCTGCTCATGGTCGCCGACGACGTCTCCGGGACCACGACGGTCCACGAGGTGACGGGCCCCTGAGGGCTGCGATCATCGGCGCTCCCCGCGTCGTCGACGACCGGCGCGCTCGCCGGCCGCGCCGGCCGTCACCGCGGGCCGCCCAGGGGTAGGAGACGGACCGTCCGGTCACCGCCGAGCCACCAGAGGGGGTCGACGTACCGCCCCTCGACCCGGACGCCCCAGTGCAGGCACCGACCCGGGCAGCCGGCGTGCGCGGGCACGTCGGCCACGACCGCGACCGTCGCCCCCGCACGAACCACCGTTGCGACCGCAACGGTGGCTACCGCAGGCTCGAACGAGCTCAGCGTCCCTGACGCGTGCCGGACGACGACGACACCGCGACCGGCGACCGGGCCGGCGAAGGTGACGACGCCGGCCGCCGGTGAGCTCACCGCGGCCCCGGGCGCCACGGACAGGTCGACACCGCGGTGACCGGCCCCGTACTCGTGCGCCGGAGCCTGGAACGGCCTCACCACGGCACCGTCTACCGGAGGGCGCCGTGTGGGCTCTGCGCTCCCCGGGTGTGCCAGGTGTGCCAGGTGTGACAGGCGGGCCAGGCGTGCCGGGCGTGCTGCGGTGGGTCCTCCGGTGCGTCGGTTGCCGGCAGCCGGGGGAATGGCGGTCGGGGACATGGCGGTCGGGGACATGGCGGTCGGGGACATGGCGGTCGGGGACATGGCGGTCGGGGACATGGCGGTCGGGGGGATGGCGGTGGGGGATGGCGGTCGGGGGGATGGCGGTCGGGGGGATGGCGGTCGGGGGGATGGCGGTCGGGGGGATGGCGGTCGGGGGGATGGCGGTCGGGGACATGGCGGTCGGGGGGATGGCGGTCGGGCCCGGCGCCGCGTGCCCGGAGGCAATGGGTAGCAGCGCGACCACGAGCGCGGCGAGGAGCACGCCGCGTCCCCGCCGCGCCGTGCGCGTGCCGCGGGTCCCTGTGCGACGCGTCCGGCCCGTTCGAGACCTCTGCCGCGCCCGACCTGACCCACCGGACCGCCCTTTCCGAGGCGTCACTCTCGCTTCGACCACGTCACGCCCGGGCTCGTCCACCGCTCCAGCCTCGCCCGCCGGGACGCGCTGCGGCCGGCCGTGGCGGCCGCGCTGTGGACGGGGCCGGCGGGCTGGACCTGTGGGTACGGACCGGTTGGTCGCCGCACCTGGTTCTCCCACCCGCCGGGGGGCCGTACGATGACACCGCGACCGGGCGTGCCCGGTCAGCTCGCGCGCCCTCTGACCGCACCTCGTGCGGGAGAGGTCCCCGGTCCCGGCAGCCCCGTTCACGCGGTGTCGCCGGGATGGACCTCCCAGGACGCCAGGAAGCGGCGCCGACCGGCGTCGCGACGGAACCGGACAGGGCGCCCAGCGAGGCGTCGGAAGGAGTGCGTCGGCATGGCCGTCGTCACGATGCGCCAGCTCCTCGAGAGCGGCGTCCACTTCGGGCACCAGACCCGTCGGTGGAACCCCAAGATGAAGCGCTTCATCTTCACCGAGCGCAACGGCATCTACATCATCGACCTCCAGCAGTCGCTGGAGTTCATCAACGTCGCCTACGACTACGTCAAGCAGACGGTCGCGCACGGCGGCAGCATCATGTTCGTCGGCACCAAGAAGCAGGCGCAGGAGCCCGTCGCCTCGCAGGCGGCCCGCGTGGGCATGCCCTACGTGAACCAGCGCTGGCTCGGCGGCATGCTCACGAACTTCCAGACGGTCAGCAAGCGTGTCCAGCGGATGCGCGAGCTCGAGACCGTCGACTTCGACGACGTCGCCGGCTCCGGCATGACGAAGAAGGAGCTCCTGGTCCTCCGGCGCGAGAAGGACAAGCTGGAGAAGACCCTCGGCGGCCTCCGCGACATGACCAAGGTGCCCAGCGCGGTGTGGATCGTCGACACCAAGAAGGAGCACCTCGCCGTCAGCGAGGCCAAGAAGCTCGGTATCCCGGTCATCGCGATCCTCGACACCAACTGCGACCCCGACGAGGTCGACTACAAGATCCCGGGCAACGACGACGCGATCCGCTCCGTCGCTCTCCTCACGCGCGTGATCGCCGACGCCGTCGCCGAGGGCCTCGTGGCCCGCTCCGGTGGTGGCACGGCCACGGCCGAGGAGCCCCTGGCGGAGTGGGAGCGCGAGCTCCTCGCCACGAGCGAGGCCCAGGCACCCGCGGCTGAGGCCCCGGCGGCTGAGACCCCGGCGGCTGAGGCCCGGCGGCTGAGACCACGGCGGTGCAGGCTCCTGCTGCCGAGGCTCCGGCCGGCGAGGGCCCCGTGGGCCTCGAGGCCGCTGCCTCGACCGACGCCGCCCCCGCGGCCGCCGTGGCAGCGGACGAGGTCGCCGAGACCCCGGCCGACGAGACCCCCGTCACCGAGGCTCCTGCTTCCGAGACCCCGACGCTGGCCTCGGCCACCACCGGGCAGACCCCCGGCCAGGGCGACGACAACGCCTGAGGCCCCCGGCGCCATCTCCTGGCGTCCGCTCCACGGGCGAGCTGACGCCCGCCTGCCCGGTGAGAACCCGGGCAGGCGGGCGAGCCCGCCACCAGCCGAACCTGCTGCCGTGCGCAGCGACCACACGCGGCCTGCGCGGACCGACCCGGCAGGACGCACCCCACCCCGGAGGAGTTGACCGTGGCCAGCTACACAGCCGCCGACATCAAGGCCCTGCGCGAGCGCACCGGAGCCGGCATGCTCGACGTCAAGAAGGCGCTCGACGAGGCCGAGGGCGACAGCGCCAAGGCCGTGGAGATCCTGCGCGTCAAGGGTCTCAAGGGCATCACCAAGCGCGAGGGCCGCAGCGCCACCAACGGCCTGGTCGCCGCACAGGTCGACGGCGGTACGGGCGTCCTCGTCGAGGTCAACTGCGAGACAGACTTCGTCGCCAAGGGCGAGCGGTTCCGCGAGCTCGCCGGCCAGGTCCTGGCCGCGGCGGTCGCCTCGGGCGCCACGGACGCCGAGTCCCTCGCCCAGGCTGCCGTGGAGGGCGGCACCACCGTCAAGGCCCTGCTGGACGACGGCAACGCCACCCTCGGGGAGAAGATCGAGGTCCGTCGTGTGGCCCGCCTCGCCGGGGGCCACGTCGCGTCCTACCTGCACCGCACCAGCCCCGACCTGCCGCCGCAGATCGGCGTGCTGCTGGCGGTCGAGGGCGAGGACGAGGCAACCGCCCGCGACGTCGCGCTCCACATCGCGGCGATGTCCCCCAGCGTGCTGTCCACCGACGACGTACCGGAGGAGACGCTGGAGGCCGAGCGCCGCATCGCCCACGAGACCGCGGTCAACGAGGGCAAGCCCGAGCAGGCGCTGCCCAAGATCGTCGAGGGGCGCGTCAAGGGCTACCTCAAGGAGAACGTCCTCCTGGAGCAGCCGTTCAGCAAGGACAACAAGAAGACGGTGGCACAGGTGCTCGGCGAGGCGGGGCTGACCGCCACGGCCTTCGCCCGCTTCCGGGTCGGCTCCTGAGCCTGTGACGACGGAGGAGCAGGACATGTCCCCGGTGCTGTCCTCCCACAGCGACACTGCGTCCCCGGACCCCCGGGGGCGCCGTGTGCTGCTCAAGCTCTCGGGCGAGGCCTTCGGGGGCGGCCGGGTCGGGGTCGACCCCGACGTGGTCTCCCGGGTGGCCCGAGAGATCGCCAAGGCCGCCTCGCAGGGGGTCCAGATCGGCATCGTCGTGGGCGGAGGCAACTTCTTCCGCGGGGCCGAGCTCTCGCAGCGAGGCATGGAGCGAGCGCGGGCCGACTACATGGGCATGCTCGGCACGGTCATGAACTGCCTCGCGCTGCAGGACTTCCTCGAGCAGGCGGACTGCGACACCAGGGTGCAGACGGCGATCACCATGGGCCAGGTCGCCGAGCCCTACATCCCGCGCCGCGCCATCCGGCACCTCGAGAAGGGCCGGGTCGTCATCTTCGGCGCCGGCGCCGGCCTGCCGTACTTCTCGACCGACACGGTCGCCGCCCAGCGGGCTCTGGAGATCAAGGCCGAGGTCGTGCTCATGGGCAAGAACGGCGTCGACGGCGTGTACACCGCGGACCCCCACCAGGACCCGTCGGCCACGAAGATCGAGGACCTCAGCTACCAGGACGCGCTCCGCCAGGGCCTGAAGGTGGTCGACGCGACCGCCTTCAGCCTGCTGATGGACAACCGGTTGCCCATGGTCGTCTTCGGCATGGAGGGCGCGGGCGACGTCACGCGGGCGCTCGTCGGTGAGAGGATCGGCACGCTCGTCACGGGGTAGGTCCTGCTCGCAGGCTGCCGGCAGGCGATGGGCACCACCCGCGACAACCGCACCGCGACGGAGGAGACGACGTGATCGACGAGGCGATGTTCGAGGCCGAGGAGAAGATGTCGAAGGCCATCGACGTGGTCAAGGACGACTTCTCCGGCATCCGTACGGGCCGCGCGAACCCGGGGATGTTCACCAAGGTCGTCGTCGAGTACTACGGCGCCCCGACCCCGCTGCAGCAGCTCGCCTCGTTCCAGATCCCCGAGGCGCGCACCGTGCTGGTCACGCCGTACGACAAGTCGTCGATGCCGGCCATCGAGCGGGCGCTGCGCGAGAGCGACCTGGGCGTCAACCCGAACAACGACGGCACCACGATCAGGCTCAACCTGCCGCAGCTCACCGAGGAGCGGCGCAAGGACTACATCCGCCTGGCTCGCAGCAAGGCCGAGGACGGCCGCATCTCCGTGCGGAACATCCGCCGTCGCGCCAAGGAGGAGCTCGACCGGATCGTCAAGGACGGCGAGGCCGGCGAGGACGAGGTCACGCGCGCGGAGAAGGAGCTGGAGGCGCTCACGCGACGGCACGTCGACGAGATCGACGAGCTGCTCCGCGGCAAGGAAGCCGAGCTCCTGGCGGTCTGAGGGATGTCGAGCGCGACGGGCCACGGAACCCCACCGGACGGTGGGGAGCCGTTGAGCGCCGCGGAGGTCCCGATGGCCCTCTCCGCCGCCCACAGCCCGCTCGCGGTGGCCGCGCTGGAGGCCGCCACGCCGGTCTCGCCCGCGGTCCGTACCGGGCGGCGCCTGAGGGACCGCCGGGCCGGCCGCAACCTCCCGGCGGCCGTCGCCGTGGGCAGCGGTCTCGGCGCCCTCGTCGCGGTGTCGCTGTTCGTCCGGAAGGAGGCCTTCGTCGTCCTCGCCGCCGCCGCCATCGTGCTGGCGGTGTGGGAGCTGTCCAACGCCTTCCGCGCCCGGCGCATCCGCATCCCGGTCATCCCCGTCGTCATCGGCGCGGTCGGGATGCTGGCCTCGGCCTTCGTCAACGGCGTGGAGGCGCTGCTGGTGACGTTCGCGCTCACGGCGTTCGCCGTCCTCATGTGGCGGGTGCTGGACGGGCCCAACCCGGTCCGCGACGTCACGGCGGGGGTCTTCACCGCGGCCTACGTGCCGTTCCTGGCCGGCTTCTCCGTGGTGCTGCTCGCCCAGCCCGACGGCGCCTACCGCGTCCTGGCCTTCCTCATCGTGGCCATCGGCAGCGACATCGGCGGCTACGCCTTCGGTGTGGTGTGGGGCAGGCACCCGCTCGCGCCGTCGGTGAGCCCCAAGAAGTCCTGGGAGGGTCTCGCCGGTTCTGCGGTCTTCGCCGTGGTGCTGGGCGTCGCCGGCGTCACGCTCGCCCTGGACGGGCCGTGGTGGGCGGGCGTCGTGCTGGGGCTGGCGATCGTCCTCACCGCCACCGTGGGGGACCTGTCGGAGTCCCTCCTCAAGCGGGACCTGGGCATCAAGGACATGGGGAGCCTGCTGCCCGGTCACGGCGGGATCATGGACCGTCTGGACTCGTTGCTCCCGGCTGCTCCCGTGGCCTACATCCTGCTCACCGTGCTGGTACCGGCAGGAGGGGCAGGATGACGCCCTCGCCCGCCCGGCTGTGGTGGCAGCTGCACCCGCTCACGTTCCTGGGTGCCGAGCCGGACGCCCTGCCGGCCGGGTCCTCCGTCGTCCACCGGCTGCCCCGGCTGGAACGCTGGCTGGACCACGTGGTCGCCCTGGGCGCCGACGGTCTCCTGCTCGGACCCGTCTTCGCGAGCAGCAGCCACGGCTACGACACCGTCTCCTTCGACCTGGTCGACACGCGGCTGGGGGACGCCGACGACCTCGCGCACCTGGTCCGGGCCGCCGGAGACCGCGGCGTGGCCGTCGCGCTCGATGGCGTGTTCAACCATGTCGGGCGGGACTTCTGGGCCTTCCAGGACGTCCTGGAGACGGGGCCCTCCTCGCCGTACGCGTCGTGGTTCCGGCTCACCTGGCCCGAGGGCGGGTGGCGGGGACCCGGCAGCGAGCCCGGGTACGAGACCTTCGAGGGGCACGGCGGTCTCGTCGCGCTCGACCACGACGAGCCGGCGGTCCGTGACCTGGTGCTGGGTGCCCTGCAGCGCTGGGCGGAGGTCGGGGTGACAGCCTGGCGCCTGGACGCGGCCTACGCGGTATCACCGGCCTTCCTGCGCACGGTGACCGACGCCGCCCGTTCCGAGCGTCCCGGCAGCTGGTTCCTGGGGGAGGTCATCCACGGCGACTACGCCGCGGTGGCCGGGGCGGCGGGTCTCGACGCCGTCACGCAGTACCAGCTGTGGAAGGCCGTCTGGAGCAGCCTCGTCGACCGGAACATGTGGGAGCTGGCGCACGCCCTCGGTCGCCACCCCGGCCTCACCGGTGGGGCGGCGCCCCAGACGTTCCTGGGCAACCACGACGTCACGCGCATCGCGAGCCAGGTACCGGACGTGGAGCTCCTGCCCCACGCCGAGGTCGTGCTGTTCACGGTGGCCGGCGTGCCCAGCGTCTACGCCGGCGACGAGCAGGGTCTGCGCGGGGTCAAGGAGGAACGGGTCGGGGGAGACGACGCGATCCGCCCGGCGTTCCCCGAGGACCCGCTCAGCCTGGTCCCCGAGGTCGACGGGACCTTCGAGCGGTACCGAGACCTGGCGGCGCTGCGCCGCCGCCACCCGTGGCTGGAGACCTGCACCACGCAGGTGGGCGCCCTGGCCAACGAGCACGTCGCCTACGTGAGCAGCTCCGGTCCGCAGCGACTCCTCGTCACCCTGTCGCTGCACGACGAGCCGGTCGACCTCGAGGTCCCGGCCGGCGCGTGGCAGGTGGTGCTCGGCGAGGCCCGGCCCAGGGACGGCCGGGTCAGCCTCCCGGCTCGCGGCTGGGCCGTGCTGGCCGAGGCCTGAGCGAGGCGACGAGGGCGCCGGCCCGGACGGCGGTCCGGGCCCGCCGGCTCAGCGTGACCAGACCCAGTCCTTGACCTCCGGCATGTCCTCGCCGTAGGTCCGCGTGTAGCGGTGGTGCTCCACCAGCTTGGCCTGCAGGGCCGCACGGGCGTGCGCGCCGACCGGCTGCAGGCGCGGCACCCGGTCGATGACGTCCATCGCCAGGTGGAACCGGTCGATGCGGTTCATCACGCACATGTCGAACGGCGTCGTCGTCGTGCCCTCCTCGATGTACCCGCGGACGTGGATGTTCGTCGTGGTTGGTGCGCCGGTAGGTCAGCCGGTGGATCAGCCACGGGTAGCCGTGGTAGTTGAAGATCACGGGCTTGTCCCGGGTGAACAGGCAGTCGAACTCGCCGTCGGACAGCCGTGCGGGTGCTCGCCTGCGGGCTGCAGCCGCATCAGGTCCACGACGTTGACGAAGCGCACCTTCAGGTCGGGGAAGAACCCGAGCAGCAGCTCCGTCGCGGCCAGCGCCTCCATGGTCGGCACGTCGCCGGCGCAGGCGATGACCACGTCGGGCTCGACCCCCTGCGTCGGTGCTGGCCCAGCCCCAGACGCCGATGCCCTTGCGTGCAGTGGGCGTCCGCGGCCTCCACCGACAGGTACTGCGGCGCCTCCTGCTTGCCGGCGACGATGACGTTGACGTAGTCGGTGCTGCGCAGGCAGTGGTCGGCCACGCTCAGCAGCGTGTTGGCGTCCGGCGGCAGGTACACCCGCATGACCTCGGCCTTCTTGTTCACCACGTGGTCGATGAAGCCGGGGTCCTGGTGGGAGAAGCCGTTGTGGTCCTGCCGCCACACGTGGCTGGTCAGCAGGTAGTTCAGGCTGGCGACCGGGCGCCGCCACTCGATCTCGCGGGTCGTCTTGAGCCACTTGGCGTGCTGGTTGACCATCGAGTCGACGATGTGGACGAACGCCTCGTAGCAGGAGAACAAGCCGTGGCGCCCCGTCAGGAGGTAGCCCTCGAGCCAGCCCTGGCAGGTGTGCTCGGACAGGATCTCCATCACCCGCCCGTCGGGGGCCAGACCGGTGTCGGTGTCCAGGACCCCTTCCTGCCACGCCCGGCCGGTCACCTCCAGCACCGCCTGGAGCCGGTTGGAGTTGTGCTCGTCGGGCGCGAACATGCGGAAGGACCGGCTGGGCTCGTCCAGCCGCATCACCTCGCGCAGGTACCGTCCCAGCACGGCCGTCGCCCCGGTGCTGGTCGTCGCGGGCGCCTGGCACGCTCGACGCCGTGGTCCCGCCAGTCCGGCAGCCGGAGCGCCTTGCGCAGCACCCCGCCGTTGGCCTGCGGGACGGCGGACATCCGTCGCTCGCCGACCGGCGACAGCCGCTGCACGCCTCGACCGGGACACCGGCGGAGTCGAACAGCTCCTCCGGCCGGTACGAGCTGCAGCCACGCCCGAAGCACCTCGCGGTGCTCGGGGTTGGTGCGTGCGTCGGCGAAGGGCACCTGGTGGCAGCGCCAGTGCCCCTCGACGGGCAGGCCGTCCACGGATTCGGGGCCGGTCCAGCCCTTGGGGCAGCGCAGCACGATCATCGGCCAGCGGGGCCGACCGCTGCGGCCCTGCGTGCGGGCGGTCGTGCTGGATGCGTGAGATCTCGTCCAGGCAGTCGTCCAGCGCGCGGGCGAACGCGTGGTGCATCTGCTCCGGGTCGCTGCCGGAGACCACGCGCGGCTCCCAGCCGTACCCCGACAGCAGGTCGAGCAGCTCCTCCTCCGGGATGCGCGACAGGACGGTCGGGTTCGCGATCTTGTAGCCGTTCAGGTGGAGGATCGGCAGCACCGCGCCGTCACCGACCGGGTCCAGGAACTTGGTCGAGTGCCAGCTGCGCGGCCAGCGGGCCGCTCTCGGCCTCTCCGTCACCCACGACCGCCGCGACCACCAGGTCCGGGTTGTCGAAGGCGGCGCCGAAGGCGTGCGACAGCGCGTACCCCAGCTCCCCGCCCTCGTGGATCGACCCGGGCGTCTCCGGCGCCACGTGGCTGGGGATGCCGCCGGGGAACGAGAACTGGGTGAACAGCCGCTGCATCCCCGCCTCGTCGTAGGACACGTCCGGGTAGACCTCGGAGTAGGTGCTTGTCCAGCCAGGCCGCCGCCACCAGACCGGGGCCGCCGTGGCCGGGACCGGTGATGTTCAGCACCTTCAGGTCCCGGGCGAGGATCGCCCGGTTCAGGTGGGCGTGGACGAAGGTGAGCCCCGGCGTGGTGCCCCAGTGGCCCAGCAGGCGCGGTTTGGTGTGCTCGGCCACCAGCGGCTCACGCAGCAGCGGGTTGCCCATCAGGTAGATCTGCCCGACCGACAGGTAGTTCGCCGCGCGCCACCAGGCACTGCAGGGCTTGCCAGCTCCTCGGCCGGCAGGTACTCCTCACGACCGTCCACCCGGGCGGCCTGCACGGTCAGCTCGGGCTCGGTGTCCACCATGGCTCCATCAGACCCCCGACCCGTGCTCCGGCACAACAGCAGGCTGCACACGACACGGCGGTACCGCCACCGTCGCGATCGTTGGCACACTGGGGCCGTGCCCCTGGAGCTCGTACTCGCCCCGCCGCGGCGTGGCAAGCCGCCGCAGCACCTTGCCGACCTCACGGTGGCCGAGCGGGCCGACGCCGTCGTGTCGGCCGGTCTGCCCCGGTTCCGCGCCGCGCAGCTGTCCCGTCACTACTTCACGCGGTTCACCAGCGACGCCGCCGAGATGACCGACCTGCCGGCGGGCCAGCGCGAAGCGGTCGCCGCTGCCGTGCTGCCCGGCCTGCTCGACGTGGTCCGCCGGCTCGAGGGCGACCACGGGAACACCGTCAAGACGCTGTGGCGCCTGTTCGACGGCTCGCTGGTCGAGAGCGTCCTCATGCGCTACTCCGACCGCACCACCCTGTGCCTGTCCAGCCAGGCCGGGTGCGGGATGGCGTGCCCGTTCTGCGCCACCGGCCAGCAGGGCCTCACGCGCAACCTGTCGACGGCCGAGATCGTCGACCAGGTGGTGCGGGCCAGCGCCGACAACGGCACGCGGGTGAGCAACGTCGTGTTCATGGGCATGGGGGAGCCGCTGGCCAACTACGGCGCGGTGCTCGGGGCCCTGCGGCGCATGACGGACCCCGCACCGGACGGGCTCGGCATCTCCGCCCGCCACATCACGGTCTCCACGGTGGGCCTGGTCCCGGCGATCCAGCGGCTGGCGACCGAAGGGCTGCCGGTCACGCTGGCCGTGAGCCTGCACGCCCCGGACGACGAGCTGCGCGACACCCTGGTCCCGATCAACACCAGGCACAAGGTCGGCGAGCTCCTCGACGCGGCCAGGGCGTACTTCGAGACGACCGGCCGCCGGGTGAGCATCGAGTACGCGCTCATCCGTGACATGAACGACCACGCCTGGCGCGCCGACCGGCTCGCCCGCGAGCTGAACCGTCGCGGCCGGGGCTGGGTGCACGTCAACCCGATCCCGCTCAACCCGACGCCGGGGTCGATCTGGACGGCCTCCGACCCGCGGGTGGAGCACCAGTTCGTGCAGACGCCTGCGGGACGCGGGGATCGCCACCACCGTGCGCGACACCCGTGGCCGCGACATCGACGGTGCGTGCGGCCAGCTCGCCGCGCAGGACCTCGTCCAGCCGCGCGAGGGCGCCCCGGCGTCGGACGTCGCCGGCACGTGAGCGGGGACCTGTTCGAGCGGACCGGTCGGCTGCGGAAGGGCTACTCGCGCCCGCAGGTGGAGGCCTTCTTCGCCCGGGCGCAGCAGGTCTGGGACGCGGGCGGGCCCGCCCGGGGGGCTGACGTCGTGGCACGTCCGCACGGTGGGCTTCGACCTGCGGCGGGACGGCTACCTGGTGGCTGCGGTCGACAGTGCGCTGGACCGCGTCGAGGACGCCTTCGTCTCCCGGGAGGAGCGGGACGGACCGTCCAGCCGGCAGGAGACCGAGGACGCGGTCCTCGACCGGCTCGAGCGGGAGGACGGGAACCGGTTCCCCCGCGAGTCCGGCCTGCGGGCGGGCTACCGGGTCGAGGAGGTCGACCGCCTCTGCCGGCGGGTGCGCGAGCACCTGGTCCTGGGTCGGGCGCTGACCGTCGACGAGGTGCGCACGTCGGTGTTCCGGGTGGGACGCCGTTCGCGGGGCTACCGGGAGTCGGCGGTCGACGCCTACCTCGACCGCGTGGTCGACGTCATGCGCCGGCGGGGCTCGTACTGACGTTCAGCCACCGCTCCGTTCCACCAGGCCCAGGACCCGGTCGACCTGGATCTCCAGGACGACCCGACGAGGGTTGACCCGCGGCGGGCGGTAGCGGGCGGCGTAGCGGGCCACCGCGTCGGCGACGCGGCCGGGGTCGTCGACGACGGCCCCGGTGCCCTCCAGGGCGAGCCAGCGCCAGCCGTCCACCTGGCAGAGCGTGACGCGTGAGCCCCGGGCCACGTTCGCGGCCTTCTGCGTCCCGGCGCTGGTGATGACACGGGCGGTCGAGGTCGCCGCGTCCCAGGTGAACCCGACGGGGACGGTGTGGATGCTCCCGTCCCCGCGCAGGCCGGACAACGTCGCGAGGTGGCGCTCGGTGAGGAACGCCAGGGCCGCCTCCGGGAGGTCCAGGGGGTCCATCGGCACGGGGAGAACCCTCTCACGCAGGCAGGACGCAGGCCGCAGGACTAGCGTCCCGTCGTGGCCACCTCCAGCGACGCCCCCGCCCCCCTCGACCCCACCCGCGAGCGTGCCGTCGTCGCGGCCGTGCCGACCGGTCTGCTCATCGGCGGGACCTGGCGTGACGCGGAGCGCGGGGCCTGCCTCGCGGTGGACGACCCGTCCACCGGTGAGGTGCTGACCGAGGTCGCCGACGCGTCGCCGGCCGACGCCCTGGCCGCCCTGGACGCCGCTCTGGCCGCGCAGGCGGGCTGGGCCGCGACCGCGCCGCGGGAGCGGGGCGAGGTCCTGCGCAGAGCCTTCGAGCTGACCACCGAGCGCGCGGAGGACCTGGCGCTGCTCATGACGCTGGAGATGGGCAAGCCGCTGGCCGAGAGCCGAGGCGAGGTCACCTACGGGGCGGAGTTCCTGCGCTGGTTCTCCGAGGAGGCCGTCCGCGCCTACGGCCGGTGGTCGACCGCCCCCGACGGCGGGACCCGGCTCCTGACCATGAAGCAGCCGGTCGGGCCGTGCCTGGCCATCACGCCCTGGAACTTCCCGCTCGCCATGGCCACCCGGAAGATCGGTCCGGCGCTCGCAGCCGGCTGCACCATGATCCTCAAGCCCGCCGCGCAGACCCCGCTGACCGCGTTGGCGTTCGCCGGCATCCTCCGTGAGGCTGGTCTGCCGGACGGCGTCCTGGCCGTGCTGCCCACCACGGACGCCGGGGCGCTGGTCGAGCCGCTGCTGTCGGACGCGCGGCTGCGCAAGGTCACGTTCACGGGGTCCACCCCCGTCGGCAAGCGGCTGGTCGCCCAGGCCGCGGACAACCTGCAGCGCGTGTCGATGGAGCTCGGCGGGAACGCCCCGTTCCTGGTGTTCTCCGACGCCGACCTCGAGGCGGCCGTCGAGGGGGCGGTGCTCGCCAAGATGCGCAACATCGGCGAGGCCTGCACCGCGGCCAACCGCTTCCTGGTCCACGAGTCGGTCGCCGAGGAGTTCGCACGGCGGCTGGCGGACAGGCTGGCGGCGATGCCGGTCGGGCGCGGCACCGACCCGGCCACCAAGGTCGGCCCGCTCATCACCCGGGAGGCACGAGAGGGCGTGCACCGCCTGGTCGCCGATGCGGTCGAGGGCGGCGCCACGGTGCTGACCGGCGGGGAGCGCCTCGACGGGCCGGGGTCGTTCTACGCCCCGACGGTGCTGACCGGCGTGGGGGCCGACGCCCGGCTGCAGCACGAGGAGATCTTCGGACCGGTCGCGCCCGTCATGACCTTCAGCGACGACGCGGAGGCGGTGTCGCTGGCCAACGCCACGGAGTACGGCCTGGTGTCGTACCTCTTCACCCGCGACGTCAGCCGCGCCATCCGGACGGCCGAGGCCCTTCACACGGGCATGGTCGGCCTCAACCAGGGCGTGGTGTCCAACCCTGCTGCCCCCTTCGGCGGGGTGAAGGCGAGCGGCTTCGGGCGCGAGGGTGGCGCCGAGGGCATCGAGGAGTACCTGGACACCAAGTACGTCGGCATCGCGCTGTAGCCGGCGTCCGGCGGCGTCGGTGCTGTCGGAGGCTGCACCTACGGTCTCGCGCATGGACACCGTTGAGCTCTTCCTGGCCTCCGACGCCGCGCTGCGCAGCGTCATCGACCGCATCGACCCGGCGGACCTGAGCCGGCCCGCACCGCAGGAGTGGACCAGGACCCCCGAGCCCACCGTCCGCGACATCCTCTTCGCCCACGCCTACGACGAGGCCTGGGTGCCCGGGGTGCTCCAGGGGCGGTCGATCGCCGACGGTGACGACCTCCGGGAGGCCGACCTGCTCGGCGACGACCCGATCGGCGCCTACGACGCGCTCCACGACACCGCCACCGCCGCCGTCCGCCGAGGCGTCGAGCCCGGGACCGTGTTCCGGTTCCAGTACGGCGACTACCCGGCGGCAGAGGGGTTCGCCCACCTCGCCACCTACCGGGCGTTCCAGGCGTGGCTCATCGCCAAGCACCTCCAGATCCCCTTCCACCTCTCGTCCGAGCTCATCGACGGCCTGCAGGAGCACGTGGTCCCCCAGGCCGACCAGTGGCGGCAGTGGGGCGTCTTCCCCCCGGCCATCCAGCCACCCGCCGGTGCGGACGACGAGACACGCCTGCTGTGCGCGGTCGGCTACTGGGAGCCGTGACGCTCGTGGCTGGGGGCGACGTCCGGGTCACGCCGGGGCAGCCGCGACCCCAGCCGGTCCACGTCGCCGTCGACGTCGCCGTCGGCTTCGAGGAGTGCCTGCGTGGTCGCTGCGTCGCCCAGGCCGGGGGAGTCACGGCTGCTGCTGCAGGTCGCGTCGCAGGCGTCTGAGCCGGCGTCGTCGTGCGAGCGCGCGAGCGGTGGCACCGAGGGCCACGGCGACAGCGACGCCACCGGTGACGGTGACGGTCACGGCGTCGGCGCTGTTGCCCCGTGCCGCCGCGACCGCCAGGCCGGCGAGGAGGAACAGCCCGCTCGCCGCGACAGCCAGCCGGGCCGCGACGACCAGGTCGTGCGCGAAGAGCGGACGGCGGCGCCGTAGGACCGTCACCGCGAGGGCTGCCCACGCGAGCCCCAGGCCGATCAGGACGGCGAACGCGGCCCGCGTCCGGTCGGCGGCAACCCCCGCACCACGGCCACCCATGCCTCCTGGGCGAGGTCGTCGGCGAGGTCCTGGGAGCCGACCATGCCGCGCAGGTAGCGCCACAACGGGTCGTGCCCGCGGTCGACCAGCTCGCGGAGGGCGGCCCGCTCCCCGAGCTGGCACCGCACGACCAGGAGGTCGTCGCTCCGGTCACCCTGCATGCGATCCTCCCGCCCGCTCGACACCACGTACGACCTGAGAGTCGCTGCGGCGGTCCGACTGGTTCGCCGTCACGAGGTCTTGCGGTCGGTCGGCCATCGACCACCGACCATGCGGGCCGCTCGGGTCGCACGTCATGCCACCGCTCGCGCGGGCCGGCACCGTACGGCGACCGCTCCCGACCGGAACGCGTGGCGGTCCACGACCTCGAGCTGGATGCGCTCGCGCAGCCCGGCGAGCAGCCGCGGACCGTGCCCGGCCAGGACCGGGTGGACGAGGAGCTCGTACTCGTCGATGAGACCCAGGTCTGCCAACGCCAGGGGGAGCGTCACGCCACCCACGAACAGCTCTCCGCCTGGCTGCTGCTTGAGCCGCTGGACTGCTTCTCCCACGTCGCCGCGCAGCAGGTCGGCGTTCCAGTCGACCTCGCTCAACGTGCTGGAGACCACGTGCTTCTTCGACCGGTCGATCGTCTCGGCGAACCGGATGTCCGCCTCGCTCATCCGGGCCGGCCACGTGCCCGGGGCCGGCCTCCGCCACGCCGACCGCATCATCTCGTAGGTCACCCGGCCGAAGATCAGGGCATCGGCCCGCGCCAGCTGGGCGGTCCAGTGACGCATCGTCTCCTCGTCCGGGGGGAGCCCGGCCTCGTGGTGGCAGCAGCCGTCGAGCGTGACGTTGATCGAGTACCGGAGGTGTCTCACCTGGTCGTCCTCCCTGAGGCCCGCAGGTCGGGGGGCCGTCCGGGCCGCTCCCGCAGGTTGACCTTGCCGGGGCAGGCGCGTTCACATGGTCCGAGCGAGCGACCGTAGCCGGCGAAGGCCTCCGGTCCGTGCGACGGGGCAGCCCGTCGGCCGCCTCGAGGGTGCCGGGGGCCGTCGGGGGCCGGTCTCTCAGTTGCGGCGGGCGATGGCCCCGCTGAGCACCGTCGCGAACGCGGTCCACGCCGCGTAGGGGGTCAGGACGACGGCCGCAGAACGGCTGGCCGGGGCCGCCCGGCGCACCAGGTCCACCGTGGACACGGTGAGGGCCGCGCACTCCACGGTCGCCAGCCAGGGCCGGTGGACCTTGAAGAAGAGCACGCTCCAGCCGGCGTTCAGGACCATGTTCACCGCGTACGCCCGGCCGAACGCCCGCCGCTGGTCGGCGTCGGTCCGGGTGAGCACCTCACCGGCCGCCCATGCCGTCCCGGTGTACAGCCCGGTCCAGACGATGCCGAAGGTCTGCGGCGGGGGATACCACGACGGCATCCTCAGGGATCGGAACCACCGGCTGTCGGGGTCGGTGGCCAGACCCCCGACGACGGCGGCGGCGAGCGGACCGGCGGCTGCGAGCAGTCGTGTGCGCGAAGGCATGAGCCATCCTGGCCTGTAGCCACCGGTGGGGGCACCCCGTCAGGCGTTGGGGGCCCGCGCGACGAGCCGTCTTGGGCGCGAGCCCCTCGTGCGGCAGGCCCATCGTCAACACGCATGCGGGGCGTGAGGTGGCACCGTTGGTCGTGGGCGAGCGGGAGAACCGCACGGGCCGCTCTCGTGGATGGTCATGGGGGTGGGGCAGGTGCGATCGTGTCGCGGACTCCTGCATCCAGGCGATCGTCACCGGGCCGACCCGCGGCGGGCCGCGGCACGCCACATCGCCGGGGCGGTGGCCAGTGCGGCGACGGCCACGCACGTGATGACTGCCTGGCCGACGCGCCCGGCGGTGACGCCGGCAGCGGAGTCGAGGGTGTAGCTGGCCACGGCGTTGGCCGCGGCGTCGGTGACCAGGACAGCGACCGTCAGGGCGACGCCGCTGCGGTGACGGCGGGCCAGCAGGACGGCAGCGAGCGGGTCAAGGACAGTCAGCGAGATGAAGTAGCCGCTCAGCAGGGCGGGGACGTCCGGGTACGGTCGGCCGCCGCTGGCGAACAGCTGGAACACGTGGACGGCGGTGCCGTAGGTGAGCAGCCCGACGAAGACGAGGACCGTGGCGCGCAGCCGACGAGGTTCGCCGTGCCATCGGCCCATCACAGGCGCAGTGTGTCAGGAGCCGATGACGACTCCAGCGAGCCGAGCGCGAGGTCGGTGCGCAGACTCCTGGACAGCTGCCGTCGCCGGTGCGGGGGGCGGTCGTCGCTCCGTCCTCGGTCGGGGGCGGCCCGCGGGCGGGACACCCCGCGGGTGGGCAGAAGACCGGCGCAGGCGTCGGTGGTGGAGCACGTCGTGATGGGTGGTGCGGTGGCTGCCCCGCCCGGGTGACCATGACCGGATGATCCAGCGACTGAGCAGGCGACACGGCCAACCAGCGATCAGGGCCGCCGCGGGGCTGCTGGCCTCCGGGCTGGCGCTCCAGGTGGTCCGGGTCCTCGGCGTCCAGCGGAGCGTGGCACGGGCCCGGCTCCACTGGTCCTGTCCCAGGGGTGCTCGGGGAGGGCTGTGCTACGTGGCCCTCGGGGACTCAGCCGCGCAGGGCGTTGGCGCCAGCGGTCCGGACAAGGGGTACGTCGGCCTCCTGGCGGACCGGCTGCGCGAGACGACGAGCCAGCCGGTCGAGGTGGTCAACCTGAGCGTGTCCGGGGCCCGTATGGCCGATGTCGTCGAGCACCAGCTGCCGCGGCTCGCAGGGCTGGAGCCCGACGTGGTGACGGTGGCCGTCGGAGGGAACGACGTGCTGCGCTACGACCCGGCCCGGTTTGCTGCCGACGCGGCCAGGCTCGTCGCCGGCCTGCCGCCGGGCTCGTTCGTCGCCGACGTCCCGCACTTCCGGTACGGCCGCTGGCGCACACGCTCGACGCAGGCCGCCCGGGTGGTCCGGGAGGCGGCGTCGGGTGCCGGGCTCGTGGTCGTCCCCCTCAACGAGCGGCTCCGGGCCGAGGGGTTGCGTGCGACGCTCGCGCACACCTCCCGTGACCTCTTCCACCCCAACGACCGGGGCCACGCGACGTGGGCCGACACGTTCTGGGCGCAGATCGACCAGGCAGGGCCGCACACGGTCTGACGGCGTCGCCTGGCCACCGAGCCCGAAGCACGCATGACGAGCTGGCAGCGTCACCCGGCCGTCGCGCGACGGTCCTGGACCAGCTGGTACCCCTGCTCCGGCGAGTACTCAGCCGTCAGCGCGAAGACGTCGCTCCGCACGAGCGTGCGGCGGTACTCGAACGGCGCCCCGTCGACGCGACCGGTGCGCTCCACCAGGAACGCGGCGGACGGTCGAGGGACGCCGAGGAGCTCCGCCTCCGGGTCGTCGACCAGAACGGCTCGGATCGTCTCGACCCCGCCGGCGACGACGACTCCGCAGCGTCCTCGCAGCTCGTCGTACAGGGCGGTGTGCGAGAGGTCGGCCTCGAGCAGAGCCGCCGTGGGCGCGGCGGGCAGCCACACCTGATCCACGGCGAGGGGCTCCTCGTCGGCCAGCCGCAGCCGCTCGAGGTAGGTGAAGGCGGCGTCGGCAGGCAGTGACAGCCGGGTCGCGACGGCTTCGTCGTGGCGGACGTCGAGCGTTCGGACGTGGCTGCGTTGCCTGCGCCCGCTGTCCTCCACGGAGCGGAAGAGGCTGTACAGCGCGCCCAGCGGCTGGTGCAGCACGCCGTCGTCGGCGAGCTTCGGGGCCCGACCCCGTCCTGCGAGCACCAGGCCGTCACGCCGGATGCGGCGCAGCGCCTCACGCACGGTGTGCCGGCTCACGCCGTACTCGGCGGTGAGCGCGTGCTCACCCGGGAACGTGCCGTGGAACTCCCCGGCGTCGATACGGGACCGCACGTCTGCCTCGACGCGCGACCAGAGGGGGCCGTCACCAGGGATGGAGCGGGTTGTCACGGTCACCACCACCTCGGCTGCCCTCGCCCGGTGCATCGGGCCGCGTGCCAACGATATGCGGACGGTGCAGGAGAGCGGTCGTTCCGCAGGACTAAATGTACGTACATTGTGGTTGGCCATGACGCCACACCCACGCCACCACGAGGAGAGACCCAGCCGTGACACGAGAGACCGACCTGGCCGACCTGGTTCGCGCCCACGCCGAGGGCGCCGCCGTCGTCGACGTCCGAGAGCCCCGCGAGTACGCAGAGGGACACGTTCCAGGAGCCGTCAACATCCCGCTGTCGCAGCTGCCTGCCCGTGCGGGCCAGGTGCCGGGCGGCGGCGGACGCGTCTTCCTGCTGTGCGCCGGTGGCACTCGCAGCAAGGCCGCCACGAAGGTCCTCCGCGCCACCGGCGCAGACGCCGTGTCCGTCCGGGGCGGCACGAGGGGCTGGATCCAGGCGGGTCACCCCGTCACCTCCGGCGCGCGGCCGTGAGCGCCGGACCCTCGCGCCGCGCCGCCGACGACACCTCGACCCGCACGACCGCCGACACCGGCAGGACCTCAGCAGCCGGGATCGACGTGCTCACCATCGAGACGTCGTCCCTGGGGGACCGCAGCTACCCCGTCACCGACGGCGCGGTCGCCGTCGTCGCGGTCGCCGTCGTCGTGGACCCGCAACGGGACACCGACCGGGTCACCGACCTGGCCGCCGAGCGCGGCGTTCGGATCACCCACGTGCTCCAGGCACACACCCACGACGACCACGTGACCGGCGGCCACGCCCTGGCCCGTGAGGTCGGCGCCGACCACCGCCTGAACGCCGAGGACGAAGTCTCCTTCGAGCGCACCCCCGTGCGCGACGGCGACGGGATCCGCGCCGGCGACCTGGTGGTCCGCGCCATGGCCACCCCCGGGCACACCCTCACCCACCTGTCCTACGCCGTCACTGCCGCCGGGGACGACAGCGGCGCGCAGACCGTGGTGCTCACCGGCGGTTCCCTGCTGCACGGCTCGACCGGGCGTCCGGACCTCATGGGCGCCGAGCACGGCGAGGACCTCGTGGGGCAGCTAGCCGCCCCCGCCACGGTCTCAGGCCCGTGCTGACCGAGCTGGCCACCGGCACCCTCTGGCTGGTGCTGATGCTCGCAGTGGCGGTCGGGGTGTCGCTCGGCCTGCTCGGCGGCGGCGGCTCGATCCTGGCCGTGCCGCTGCTGGTCTACGTCGCGGGCCTGGACAGCAAGGAGGCCATCGCCACCTCGCTGTTCGTCGTGGGCGTGACCAGCCTGGCGGGGCTGGTCCCTCACGCCCGCGCCGGTCGGGTCCGGTGGCGCGCCGGCCTGGTGTTCGGCGCCGCGGCGATGGTCGGGGCCTACGCCGGCGGCCGGCTGGCCGGGTTCATCCCCGGAGAGGTCCTGCTCATCGCGTTCTCGCTGATGATGCTCGCCACCGCCGTCGCCATGATCCGCGGTCGACGCGAGGTGGAGGAGAACGAGGGCGGCATGCGCGTCGGGCTGGTCCTGGTCGAGGGCGGCGTCGTCGGCCTCGTCACCGGCATGGTCGGGGCCGGCGGCGGCTTCCTCGTCGTCCCGGCCCTGGTCCTGCTGGGCGGACTGCCCATGAGTGCGGCCGTCGGCACGTCGCTGCTGGTCATCGCCATGAAGTCGTTCGCCGGCCTGGGCGGCTACCTCGCGAGCGTGCAGATCGACTGGGGCCTTGCCGCCGGGGTCACCGGCGCCGCCGTCATCGGGTCGCTGGTGGGCGGCACCCTGACGGGCAGGATCCCCGCCGATGCCCTCCGACGCGGCTTCGGCTGGTTCGTGGTCGTCATGGGCGTGTTCGTCCTCTCGCAGCAGGCGGGCTCGGTGCTCGGGACACCCATGCTCGGGTCCCTCGCCGTCGGCGCGGCCGTGGGCGTCGTGACGGTGGTCGTGGCCGTCGTGCCCCGACCGGGCGGTCGACGCCCGCAGGTGGACGACGCGGGGCGAGCCACCAGCGACCGTCGCGTGACAGGTGGTGGGCGCCCGAGAACGAGAAGGCTCCCCACGCAGCTGGATGGACGGTGCTGACGACACGAGGATGAGCACGCGGACCCGAGCACAGCCGAAGAGGAGACGACCATGGACTACGGCATCACCATCACCACCGACCTGAGCTTCGACGACGCAGTGGCACGCACCCGGGAGGCCCTGCAGGAGCAGGGGTTCGGGGTGCTGACCGAGATCGACGTCCAGGCCACGCTGAAGAACAAGCTGGACCTGGACATGGAGCAGTACCTGATCCTCGGGGCGTGCAACCCCGCACTCGCACACCGGGCGCTGGAGGTCGAGCGCGGGATCGGCTTGCTGCTGCCGTGCAACGTCGTGGTCCGCCGCAGCGGTGACGAGACTCTCGTGCAGGCCCTCGACCCGCAGGTCATGGTCAACCTGCCGGGTCGACCGGAGCTGCAGCCGGTCGCCGACGACGCCGCCGCGCGGCTCAGCGCCGCACTGGCCGCCGTGGCAGGGCCGTAGCCGTCGTCGACCTCTCGGCGGCCAGCAAGCCAGGACGAGCGCCGCGTGCCGCTGTCGGCAGCACGCCCACCTGCTCTGGTCGCGCCGCCTCGACGGCCCGGGTCGTCGCGACGGCTGACCCTCACGCCTCTGGCCGCGGGCAGCGGATGTCCTCCAGGGCGCACACCCGGCCAACCGACGGTGGGCGTGCGGCACGAACGAGACCGCCGAACGGACAGGTGGCACCATCCCGAGCCATGACGCCTTCCCGCCACCTCAGCGTTCCCATCGGCGCCTCCGCGGAGTCCGTGTACGCCTACGCCGCTGACCCGTCCCACCTGCCGGCGTGGGCGGCGGGCCTGGCCCAGAGCACCGTGGAACGGGCCGGCGACCACTGGGTCGCTGACTCCCCGATGGGAGTCGTGCGAGTGGACTTCACGCCCGCCAACACGCTCGGGGTCCTCGACCACACCGTCACGCTGCCGACCAGCGAGCAGGTCCTCAACCCGTGTCGTGTCATCCCTGACGGCGAGGCGTGCGAGGTCGTCTTCACCGTTCGTCGCCGGACGAGCATGAGCGAGGAGGACTTCGAACGGGACTGCAGAGCGGTCCTCGCCGACCTCGAGGTCCTGCGGTCGCTGCTCGAGACGGGATGAGCACACCGCCCGGTGGGTGCGGTCGGGTCTGCTGCACGGGCAGGTGACACGCAGCCTGTGCGGCCAGGCTGTCCCGAATGCCGACCGGCCACCGGCGACCAGTGGCCCTGCCGGAGGAGGCTCAGGGCTCAACCCGCCGTCCCACGGACGATCGGCACTCACAGCGTGCCAGTGACCGATGGCGAGTTCAGACGGGCGGTCCACCCCAGGTGGCGCGCCCGGGGGCGGATCGGCGTCTCGTTCCCGGTCTCCTCCGCGGCGCAGGCGGCGACGGCCGCACCTCAACCGCGGCGCAGATCGGACACGGGTGCGTCCGCGGTGAAGCCCGCCGAGGTGTAGGTGGCCACGGCGCCCCCGTTCGAGGTCTCGGCGCACACGGTCGCGCTGGATGAGCCCATCTGCAGCAACGCCGAGGCTGCGGCCCGGCAGGCAGCGGCCCCGTAGCCCTTGCCCCGGTGGTCGCGGTGCACCCCCATGGGCTCGATCACCCCGGGACGGCCACGTCCGGCGGACCAGACGCCCGCGACGGCGACAGCGCGGCGGTCCGGGTCGAGGACGGCGAGGCACCTGCCCCGGTCGGCGAAGGGTCCACGCATCATCGTGGACCAGCCGCCCACGACGTCGCGCCTGTCCGTCTCACCGAGCGGGGTGCCCTTGAACGCTGACCAGTGCACCTCCATCCAGGTGGCCGCTCGGTCAGGTCCGATCACCTCCACGTGCAGACCACCGTTCGTGACGAAGGCGTCCGGCAGGGGGACGGTCAGCGCGAGGCGCAGCGGTGTCCACGGCTCGTCGACCTGCCACCCCTGGCTCAGCAGGAGGCGCTGCAGGGCTGTCGCCCCTCGTCCCTCGACGATCGCCTCCCCCTGGGGCAGGACACCGCGCGTCGGGTCGACGATGTCGGAGCAGAGCTGCCGTGCGACCTCGTCGTCGTCGCGGACGTCCGGGCGCAAGGCCAGCCGCAACAGACCGTCGGGACCGTCCAGCAGCCCGAGCGCGACGAGCTGGCCCTCGCGCGACCATGCGCGCAGGGCACGCGCGGTGGCCTCGGGACCCCGCAGGGAGTACCAGCCCAGGTCGCCCGGGTGCAGGTGCATCGGTCCGTCGTCGGTCTGCCAGGCACCCAGTGTCGCGGCCAGGGGTTCGAGCTCGTCGCTCCTGGGCGTCCTCAGCACGATGTTCACGCCCGCCACCCAAGGCGCGTCGAGCTCCTCGCGCAAGCGACTTCCCCGTTGCCGGCCGGCGCGGGGGTTGACGAGGGCGAGGTGGTCCCACGAGCGCCAGGCTCGTGGGCTGACCGGAACGAGACGAGCGCTCGGTCGGCCCGCGACGGTGGTGAGCACCCGCTCTCCTCTCACCGCTTGGCGATCGGTCACCGGCAGCCTCCGCATGCCGATCGCCGGTCGGGCAAGCACTCGTCACGTGTCACCTGCTGCGCAGCTCCACCTCGCAGTGCGTGCGATGAGTTCTCACCGTTTCCGCGGTCTGGGTTGCGGTGGGGCGGTGTGCCCCAGCCCCGAGACGAGAGGTGGTGGGCCGATGAGCCCCGCTGATGCGATGTCCGAGCCCGAGCTGACGACGATCCCGGCGGTGGACACCGCGGTCGTGCGCGGTGTCGTGCCGACGAGCGAGCTGCCGTCCTTCTTCGACCGGTCCTTCGCCGCGCTCGGTGCCGCGATGGCGGAACTGGGCGTGACGCCGTCCGGACCGGCGTTCGCCCACTACTCGAGCTCGCCAGGGGACGTGAGCGAGCTCGAGGTCGGCTTCCCGGTCGACGGGCGGGTCGAGCAGGTCCAGCAGGCCGCGCGTGGCGGTGACGTCGTGGCGTCGCGGCTGCCGGGTGGTCGGGTCGCCACGGTCGTCCACCAGGGTGGTTACGAGGGCCTGGGCCAGTCATGGCAGGGGTTGCTGAGGTGGGTGGCCCAGCAGGGGCTGAGTCCGGCCCCCGGCTACTGGGAGGCCTACCTCACCGCGCCCACGCCCGACGGCGACCCCGCCGCCAACCGCACCGCGCTGTACCTGCCCCTGTCGTGATGACGCCCGGTCGGGCTGACGAAGTCGTGCGCAGGGATCCCCAGCAACCCACCCCCTGTCGGGAACCCGCCGCGCGACGCGGACCGCCCGCCTCAGTGCCCCGTCAGCTTCCCCAGCACCGTCCCCGTCACCGCGGGCCGCCCGGTCAGCCGCTCCTCGGCGTCGGCCACGCTGGCCATGCTCAGCCCGGCGTTCACCTCCGCCCAGCGCAGCGGCTCGGGCTCCCACCCCGGCGAGCGGTGCTGCACCCAGGGCAGCCGGGTGAGTGCGGTGTCTGCGCCGAGCAGCAGGTCGGCCAGCGTGCGCCCTGCGAGGTTGGCCGTGCCGACGCCGTCGCCCACGTAGCCGCCCGCCCAGCCGAGCCCGGTCCTCGGGTCCAGGCCGACGCTGGCGTGCCAGTCGCGGGGGATCGCGAGCGGACCACCCCAGGAGTGGGTCACCGCGTAGGGCGCCACCTGGGGGAGCAGCTCGTGCAGCGTGGCCCGCAGCCGGGCGAACACGCGCTCGTCGCGGTCGAACGCCGGCCGGATGCCGGAGCCCCAGTGGTAGGGGGCGCCCCGGCCGCCGAACACCAGCCGGTCGTCCCCGGTCCGCTGGCCGTAGACCACCAGGTGGCGGTGCTCGCTGAAGGTCTCGTACCGCGCGAGGCCCACCTGCTCCCACACCGACGGCGGCAGCGGCTCGGTGGCGACGATCAGGCTGTACACCGGGATGACGGCGCGCCTGCTGCCGGGCAGGGACGACGTCCACGCCTCCGTGGCCCGCACCACGTGGCCCGCCCTCACGGTGCCGCGGGTGGTGCGCACGCAGCCCGGCTCCACCGCCGTGGCCCGGGTGCTCTCGTGCACCCGCACGCCGAGCCGGCGTACCGCCTCGGCCAGCCCGCGCACCAGTGCCGCCGGCTGCACCCGGGCGCACCACGGCGTCCACGTGCCACCCCGCACGCGGGTCGCCGCCAACCGGGAGGAGGCGCCCGCCGCGTCGAGCAGCTGCACCCCGTCGATGCCGCCGTAGGACTGGTCGACCTGGTGCTCGGTGCGGGCCCGGCGCAGCTGCGCCTCGCTGCGGGCCAGCACGACCGTCCCACCCCGCTCCCAGCCGCAGTCGATGCCCTCGGCCGCGACCACGCGCCCCACCTCGTCCACCGTGCCGTTCATGGCGTGGCGCATGGCCAGCGCCTGCTCACGGCCGTGGCGGTGCTCCAGCGCGCTCACCGACGCCGGGAACAGCGCGGAGCACCAGCCCCCGTTGCGCCCGCTGGCCCCGAACCCGGCGATGTGGGACTCCACCACCGCCACCCGCAGGTCCGGTCGCGCCCTGGCCAGGTAGTAGGCGGTCCACAGGCCGGTGTAGCCGGCCCCGACCACGCACACGTCGGCCTCGGCGTCGCCGTCGAGCACGTCGGTCGGCACCAGCGGGTCCCCGGCCTCGCCGACCTGCTCGTGCCACAGCGACAGCGACCGGTGCCCGCTCACGCGCGGCCTTCCGGCCACGCGGCCACGTACCCGGGCACCGGCATCGGCTGACGCAGGTCGGGCGCGGGGACCGGCTCGCCCCACACCTGCCGCAGCGGCACCACGCCGGCCCACACCTGACGGTCGAGGTGGGCCGGGTCGTCGTCGGGGTCCGCCGCGGACACCTTGAGCGACCACTCGTCCAACGGGAGCGCCAGCAGCAGCGTCGCCGCGGTCTCCTTGCGTGAGGCGGCGCGGGCGTCGACGGTCCGGCCCGGCATCAGGTGCTCGGTGAGCACGTCCCGCGCGCGACCCACGTCGTCGGCTGCGACGGGGGAGAACCGGCCCAGCGCGACGACGCTGTGGTAGTGCATCGACGACTCGAACTGGCTGCGGGCCAGCACGAGGCCGTCGAGCAGGGTCACGGTCAGGCAGGCGGGCGCCCCGGTCGCGAGCAGGCGGAACAGCCGGGAGCCCGTCGAGCCGTGGACGAGCAGCCGTGCCTGCCCGGTCACCGGGTCGGCGTCCGGGGCGACGGCGACGGGCAGCGCGAACGGCTGCCCGTCGTCGACGACCGCGACGACGCCGGTCAGGGCCGCGCCGAGCACCGCGTCCCGGGCCGCGACGTCACGGTCCTGCGTGTCGGGCGAGCGCCGGATGCGGGTGCGTTCGGTGGCTGGGTCCACTCAGAGCCTGGCCCAGGCCTCGGTGAGGACCCCCCGCAGGATCTGCTCGATCTCGTCGAACTCCGCCTGCCCGCACACCAGCGGCGGCGCGAGCTGGATGACGGGGTCGCCGCGGTCGTCGGCGCGGCAGTAGAGGCCCGACTCGAACAGGGCCTTGGACAGGAACCCCCGCAGCAGCCGCTCGGACTCGTCGTCGTCGAACGTCTCCCGGGTGGCCTTGTCCTTGACCATCTCGATCCCGTAGAAGTAGCCCTCGCCGCGGACGTCGCCCACGATCGGCAGGTCGAGCAGCTTCTCCAGCGTGCCCCGGAACGCGGGCGCGTTCTCCTTGACCCGGGCGTTGAGGCCCTCGGCCTCGAAGATGTCCAGGTTGGCCATGGCCACCGCCGCCGACACCGGGTGCCCGCCGAAGGTGTAGCCGTGGGCGAAGCTCGTGGTGCCCTTGGTGAACGGCTCGAACAGCCGGTCGCTGGCGATCATGGCGCCGATGGGGGAGTAGCCGCTCGTCATCCCCTTGGCGCAGGTGATCATGTCCGGCACGTAGCCGAAGTCGTCGCAGGCGAACATCGACCCGATCCGGCCGAACGCGCAGATCACCTCGTCCGACACCAGCAGCACGTCGTGGGCGTCGCAGATCTCGCGGACCCGCTCGAAGTACCCGGGCGGCGGCGGGAAGCAGCCACCGGAGTTCTGCACCGGCTCCAGGAACACCGCGGCGACGGTCTCGGGCCCCTCGAACTCGATGGCCTCCTCGATCCGGTCCGCAGCCCAGCGGCCGAACGCCTTGGGGTCCTCGCGCAGGTGCTCGGGGCCGCGGTAGGCGTTGGTGTTGGGCACCTTGAACGCGCCGGGGACCAGCGGCTCGAACATCTCCTTGGCCGCCGGGATGCCCGTGATCGACAGCGCCCCCTGCGGGGTGCCGTGGTAGGCGACGGCCCGGCTGATCACCTTGTGCTTGGTGGGTCGGCCCATGAGCTTCCAGTACTGCTTGGCCAGCTTCCACGCGGTCTCCACCGCCTCGCCGCCTCCGGTGGTGAAGAAGACCCGGTTGAGGTCGCCCGGGGCGTGGTGCGCCAGCCGCTCGGCCAGCTCGATGGCCGCCGGGTGGGCGTAGGACCACAGCGGGAAGAACGCCAGCTCGGAGGCCTGCTTGGCGGCGGCCTCGGCCAGCACGCGGCGGCCGTGCCCGGCCTGCACCACGAACAGCCCGGACAGCCCGTCGAGGTACTGCTTGCCGCGGTCGTCCCAGATGCGGGCGCCCTCGCCCTTGACGATGACCGGGACCTCACCGCCCTCCTCGTAGGTGGAGTGCCGTGCGAAGTGCTGCCACAGGTGGTCGCGGGCGGCCTGCTGGCGCGGGGTGCCTCGCGGGGTGAGCTCTGCGGAACGGTCCGGGCCGGTGGTGGTGACGCCCTGGTCGGTCAGTTGCGGTGTCGTGGTCATCGGGTGCCCCAGTCGTAGCGCTGCCCGTGCAGCTTCAGGTAGACGAAGGTCTCGGTGGTCGAGACCCCCGCGAGGGTGCGGATCTGCTCGTTGAGCAGGGTGATGAGGTGGTCCTCGTCGGCGCACACGACCTCGACGAGCAGGTCGAACGAGCCGGCCGTGAGGACCACGTAGTCGACCTCCGGCATCGCGGCCAGCGCCTCGGCCACCGGGCGCATGTCCCCGGCGCAGCGGACGCCGATCATGGCCTGGCGACGGAACCCGAGCTGCAAGGGGTCGGTGACCGCGACGATCTGCATCACCCCGGCGTCCAGCAGCCGCTGCACGCGCTGGCGCACGGCGGCCTCCGACAGGCCCACGGCCTTGCCGATGCTGGCGTAGGCGCGACGGCCGTCGGCCTGCAGCAGCTCGACGATGCGCTTGGACACGTCGTCGAGCACGAGCGAGCCGTTGCTCGCGACCCGGGTCGACACCCGAGCATGGTGGGGGTCCCGGTCGGCGGATGGCAAGTAGGGAGAGGCCTAGGTGCGACGGAAACCGCAGTCCTCGTGCCCCTGGATAGACCGAAACGTGATTGTCACGGGCAAGGATCTACCGATTCCGTGGCGACCCCGTTAGTGTCCCGCTCCATGACGACAGCACCCGACGTCCGGTCGTCCGCCACGCCCCTGCTGCGCAACTTCATCGGCGGGCAGCACGTGGCGGCCACCACCGACGGCGTCGACGACCTGGTGGACCCGGCCACCGCCCAGGTGGTGGCCCGCGCCCCACGCAGCAGCGCCGAGGACGTCGACGCCGCCTACGCCGCCGCGGCCTCGGCCTTCCCGGCCTGGCGCGACACCACCCCGTCGCAGCGGCAGCTCGCCCTGCTGCGGATCGCCGACGCGGTCGAGGCGCGCGCCGCCGAGCTCGTCGACCTCGAGGTGCAGGACACCGGCAAGCCGTACGAGCTCACCATGGCCGAGGAGATCCCGCCGACCGTCGACCAGATCCGGTTCTTCGCCGGTGCCGCCCGCATGCTCGAGGGTCGGGCCGCGGCGGAGTACCTGGAGGGCCACACCAGCTACGTCCGCCGCGAGCCGGTCGGCGTGATCGGGCAGGTGACGCCGTGGAACTACCCGCTCAACATGGCGACCTGGAAGTTCGCCCCCGCGATCGCCGCCGGCAACACCATCGTCATCAAGCCCAGCGACACCACGCCGCAGTCCACGCTGCTGCTGGCCGAGATCGCCGCGGAGTTCCTGCCGCCCGGTGTGTTCAACGTCGTCGTCGGCGACCGCGACACCGGCCGGGCGATCGTCTCGCACGACCGGCCGGACATGGTGGCCGTCACGGGGTCGATCCGGGCCGGGATGCAGGTGGCGGAGGCGGCGAGCCACGGCCTCAAGCGCGTGCACCTGGAGCTGGGTGGCAAGGCCCCGGTGATCGTGTTCGACGACGCCGACCTGGCCGCCGCGGCCGAGGGCATCGCCGGCGCCGGCTACTTCAACGCCGGGCAGGACTGCACGGCCGCCACCCGGGTCCTCGTCCAGGCGTCCGTCGCCGCGGACTTCACGGCCGCCCTCGCCGAGGCCGCGCGGGGCACCACCCTGGGCATGCCGCGCGACGCCGGGGTCGACGTCGGACCGGTCAACAACCCCGACCAGCTCTCCCGCGTGCTGGGCATGCTGGACCGGTTGCCGGACCACGCGAGCGTGGACGCCGGCGGCGGGCGGGCGTCACAGCTCGGTGACGGTTTCTTCGTGAGCCCCACCGTGGTCTCCGGGCTGAGGCAGGGTGACGAGGTGACGGTCGAGGAGATCTTCGGGCCGGTCATCACGGTGCAGACCTTCACCGACGAGGCCGAGGCGGTCGAGCTCGCCAACGCCACGCGCTACGGCCTGGCCTCCAGCGTCTGGACCACCGACCTCGGCCGCGGCATGCGCACGTCCAAGGCCCTGGACTTCGGGTGCGTCTGGGTCAACACCCACATCCCGCTCGTCGCCGAGATGCCCCACGGCGGGTTCAAGCACTCCGGCTACGGCAAGGACCTGTCCATGTACGGGTTCGACGACTACACCCGCGTCAAGCACGTCATGACCAACATCAGCAGCTGAGGAGACCCCTTGTGAGCGCTCGACCCCTGCAGCGACGTCAGCCGCGCCGTCGTCCCGACCCCTCGACCCTGACGCCGGAGGTCCGTGCCCTGGTCCGGGCCCAGCTCGGGCGTCGCTCGGTGCTTCGGGGGATGGGCGCTGCCGGGGTCGGCCTGGGCCTGGCCGCCTGCGGCACCGGTGGCTCCTCGACGGGGGCGTCGTCGTCCGAGGGGCCAGCCGCGGCCGAGGACCTGTCGGCCGAGGAGCAGGTCGTCAACTGGGCCAACTGGACGCTGTACCTGGACGTCAGCGACGACGGCCGGAGCTACCCGTCGCTGGAGGCGTTCGAGGAGCAGACCGGCATCACGGCCAACTACTCCGAGGACATCGACGGCAACGACTCCTACTACGGCCGTATCCAGGGCCAGCTGGCCAACGGCGACGACATCGGCCAGGACATCGTCGTGTTCACCGACTGGATGGCCGCGCGCATGATCCGCCTGGGCTACACCCAGAAGCTGGACGCGGCCACCATCCCGAACAAGGACAACATCCTCCCCAACCTGGCCGACGTCGACTTCGACCCCGGCCGGAACAACTCCCTCACCTGGCAGTCCGGCTTCGCCGGCATCGCGTGGAACAAGGAACAGCTCCCCGACGGCCTGACCTCGGTGTCGGACCTGTGGCGCCCCGAGCTCAAGGGCCGGGTCGAGGTGCTGGACGAGATGCGCGACACGGTCGGCCTGATCCTGCTCGAGCAGGGCGTCGACATCTCCGGGGACTTCACCGACGACCAGTTCGGTGCGGCCCTCGCGGAGCTGGAGAAGCAGGTCGAGTCGGGGCAGATCCGCCAGGTGGTCGGGAACTCCTACAAGGAGGACCTGGTCAGCGGCGACGCGCTGGCGGTCATCGGCTGGTCCGGTGACATCACCCAGATCAACTTCGAGAGCGGCGACCGGTGGGAGTTCGCCCTCCCCGACTCCGGGGGCACGCTCTGGAGCGACAACATGATGATCCCGATCGGCAGCCCTCACAAGACCAACGCCGAGACGCTGATGAACTACTACTACGACCCGGAGGTCGCGGCGCAGGTGGCCGCCTGGGTCAACTACATCTGCCCGGTGCAGGGGGCGCAGGAGGCGATGATGGCCATCGACCCCGAGCTCGCCGAGGACCCGTTCATCTTCCCCACGGACGAGTTCCTGTCCAACGTCTCGATCTTCACGCAGCCTGACGCCGGAGCAGGAGACGAGCTACAACGAGCAGTTCCAGCAGGTGATCGGTCGGTGACCGAGGCCTCGGGCGCCGGCCTGGTCCTCAGCTGCGTCACGAAGGCCTTCGGCGACGCCGTCGCGGTCGACGCCATCGACCTCGACGTCCCGGCCGGGTCCTTCTTCGCCCTGCTCGGCCCGTCCGGCTGCGGCAAGACGACGACGCTGCGCATGGTGGCCGGGCTGGAGCACCCCGACAGCGGGTCGATCACCATCGGCGGCAAGGACGTCACCTGGACCAAGCCGTACCAGCGGCCGGTCAACACGGTGTTCCAGTCCTACGCCCTCTTCCCGCACCTCGATGTGCTCGACAACGTGATGTTCGGGCTCCGTCGGCGCAAGGTCGCCGACGCCAGGGCCCGGGCCATGGAGGCGCTGGAGCTGGTCGAGCTCGCCCAGGTGGCGGACAAGAAGCCGGCCCAGCTGTCCGGCGGCATGCAGCAGCGGGTGGCGCTGGCCCGCGCGGTGGTCAACCGACCCGACGTGCTGCTGCTCGACGAGCCCCTGGGTGCCCTGGACCTCAAGCTGCGCCGGCAGATGCAGACCGAGCTCAAGCGGATCCAGACCGAGGTCGGGCTGACGTTCATCCACGTCACCCACGACCAGGAGGAGGCCATGACCATGGCCGACACGGTCGCGGTGATGAACGCCGGCCACATCGAGCAGCTGGGCCCGCCCGAGCAGCTGTACGACCACCCCGCCACCGCGTTCACCGCCTCGTTCCTCGGCCAGTGCAACCTGCTGCCCGCGACGGTGACCGGCGTCGGCAGCGACCGCGTCGACGTCCGGCCCGACATGCCCGGCGCCGTCGCCGGGTCCGGGACGTCCGGGCTCGTCGTGTCGCGCCGACGCTGCCCCGAGGCGGTGGCGGTCGGCGACGAGGTCCTCCTCGGCGTCCGGCCGGAGAAGGTGTCCCTGCTCTCCGACGGTGGCGGGTCCCCGACGGGCTCCGACGTGCTGGGCCCGGCGCGTGTGGTCGACCGCTCCTACACCGGGGTCAGCATGCAGTACCTCGTGGACCTGCCCGGGGCGGGGCGGCTGTCGGTCTTCCACCAGAACGTCGGCGACGGCGTCGACCCGTCGGTGGGCGACGAGGTGCACCTGTGCTGGGCCGTCGAGCACGGCTTCCTGCTGCCCGGTCACGACGTCCCGGTGCTCGCCGAGGAGCAGGACCCTCCGGTCGCCGGGATGTCGGCGCCCGGCGAGGGGCCACGGCGCCCACGCAGGGAGCGGGCCGCGGCCCGCACCGGGGCCTGAGCGGCGTGGCCACCGTCACCCGCGCAGACCCCCCCGCACCCTCGGCTGCGCCGGCGCGGCCGGCGGCCCGTCGGCGGCGTGGTCCGGGGGCTGGCTGCTCACGGTCCCCGGGCTCGCGTGGCTCGCCCTGTTCTTCGCCCTGCCCATCGCCCTGCTGTTCTCGACCTCGCTCATGGTGCCCGTGCCGGGCGGTGACATCGGCCAGTTCATGCCGGCGTTCCGCGTCGCCAACTACACCGAGGCGCTGGCGGAGTACTGGCCGACGTTCCTGCGCTCGTTCCTGTACGGCCTCGCGGCCACGGTCGCGGCGCTGCTCATCGGGTACCCGCTGGCCTACGTGGTGGCGGTGAAGGCCCGGCGGTTCCCCACCGTGCAGGCGCTGCTGCTCGTGCTGATCATCGCCCCGTTCTTCACCAGCTTCATCCTGCGCACGATCGCGTGGGGGCAGATCCTGGCCGACGAGGGCGTGGTGGTGCAGGTGTTCCAGGCGCTGTCGCTGCTTCCCGAGGACGGCCGCCTCACCGCGACCTGGTTCGCGGTCGTGGCCGGACTCACGTACAACTTCGTGCCGTTCATGACCCTGCCGATCTACGCCTCGCTCGAGCGGCTGGACCTGCGCTACGTGGAGGCCGGGCACGACCTCTACGCGGGACCCTGGACCACGTTCCGCACCGTGACCTGGCCGCTGTCGCTGCCCGGGGTGGTCGCCGGCACGCTGCTGACGTTCATCCCCGCCTCGGGCGACTTCGTCAACGCAGCCCTGCTCGGGACCTCCCGCACGCAGATGATCGGCAACGTCATCGAGTCCCGGTTCTTCCGCATCGTCGACTACCCGACGGCAGCCGCCCTGTCGTTCATCCTCATGGCGACGATCCTGGTCCTGGTGTTCGTCTACGTGCGTCGATCCGGGACGGACGACCTGGTATGAGCCGGCTGGTCACGACGGTGCGGCGCAACCCCGGGGACGCGTTGCTCATCGCCTTCGCCGTGGTCGCCTTCGGGTACCTGTTCGTGCCGATCGGCTACGTCGTCGCGTTCTCCTTCAACGACGGCGGCCGGTCCAACCTGATCTGGCGCGGGTTCACCCTGGACAACTGGCGCAACCCGTGCGGGGCCCCCGGCGTGTGCGAGGCGCTGGTCAACAGCATCCAGATCGGGGTCATCGCGACCGTCGCGGCGACGGTCATGGGCACGCTGCTGGCCTACGCGCTGGTCCGTTTCCGGTTCCGGGCGCGAGGGGCGCTCAACGTGCTGATCTTCCTGCCCATGGCCACCCCGGAGGTGGTGCTCGGCGCCTCGCTGCTGGCGCAGTTCCTCAACGTGGGGGCCACCCTCGGGTTCTGGACCATCGTCGCCGCCCACACCATGTTCACCATCAGCTTCGTCGTGGTGACGGTCAAGGCGCGCGTGGCGACGCTCGACCCGCGCCTGGAGGAGGCGGCCGCCGACCTGTACTCATCGAGCCTGCAGACGTTCTGGCGGGTCACCCTGCCGCTGCTCGTGCCGGGGATCGCGGCGGCGGCCCTGCTGTCGTTCTCGCTCAGCTTCGACGACTTCATCATCACCAACTTCAACTCCGGCAACACCGACACGTTCCCGAAGTTCGTGTACGTGGCGGCGGCCCGCGGCATCCCGGCCCAGGCCTACGTCATCGGCTCGGCCATGTTCGCCCTGTCGCTGCTCGTCGTGCTGGCCGGCCGGCTCGTGGCGGTGCGCCGCGCCCGCACCACCTGACCCACGTCGGCCCGCCCCTGTCCGCCCCCTGACATCGGAGTCCCACCCGTGCGCATCCTCCTGGTCGGTTCCGGCGGCGTCGGCGACGCGTTCGCCCGGATCGTCGCCCGCCGCGACTTCTTCGACGCCGTCGTGGTCGCCGACCACGACCACGCGCGCGCCGAGCGCACCGTGGCCGCCGTGCTCCAGCGGCACCCCGGGGAGTCCCGCTTCACCGCCGTCCAGGTCGACGCCTCGGACGAGGCATCGGTCGCGGCGGTGGCCCGCGAGCACGGCGTGACGCACGTGATGAACGCCGTCGACCCGCGCTTCGTCATGCCCGTCTTCCGCGGCGCCCGGGCCGCCGGGGCCGACTACCTGGACATGGCCATGTCGCTGTCGCGCCCCCACCCGGAGCAGCCGTACGAGCAGACCGGCGTCAAGCTCGGCGACGAGCAGTTCGCGCTCGCCGAGGACTGGGCGGGCGAGGGGCGGCTGGCCCTGGTCGGCATGGGGGTGGAGCCGGGGCTGTCGGACGTGTTCGCCCGCTACGCCGTCGACCACCTGTTCAGCCACGTCCGTGAGCTCGGCACCCGGGACGGGGCCAACCTCACCGTCGACGGCTACGAGTTCGCCCCGTCGTTCTCCATCTGGACCACCATCGAGGAGTGCCTCAACCCGCCCGTGGTGTGGGAGAAGGGGCGGGGCTGGTTCACCACGGCGCCGTTCAGCGAGCCGGAGACGTTCGTGTTCCCCGGGGGCATCGGGCCCGTCGAGTGCGTCAACGTCGAGCACGAGGAGGTCCTCCTCATGCCCCGCTGGCTCGAAGCGGAGCGTGTGACCTTCAAGTACGGTCTCGGCCAGGAGTTCATCGGCGTGCTGCGGACGCTGCACATGCTCGGGCTGGACTCGACCTCGCCGGTGTCCGTGCCCTCGTCAGCCGGGCGGGTCGAGGTGTCCCCGCGCGACGTCGTCGCGGCCTGCCTGCCCGACCCGGCGCAGCTGGGCGACCGGATGCGCGGTGCGACCTGTGCGGGGCTGTGGGTGAGCGGCACCGGGAAGGACGGGCAGCCGCGCGAGGTGTACCTGCACCACGTCGTCGACAACGAGTGGTCCATGGCCGAGTACGGCGCCCAGTGCGTCGTGTGGCAGACCGCGGTCAACCCCGCCGTGGCGCTGGAGCTGCTGGCCGCGGGCGTGTGGTCGGGGGTGGGGGTGCTCGGCCCGGAGGCGTTCGACGCCGTCCCCTTCCTGGACCTGCTGCGCGACGGCTACCGCTCGCCGTGGGGCTGCGAGGAGCGCGGGCCCTCCGCCTGAGGACCCGAGCCCGGTCGCAGGCCAGGGCGGGCGAGGCGACGAGCCACAGCCCCGCCGGCGTGGGTCAGGACGCCGACGACGAGGCCGGACCACGCTCGGCCGCGCCCGTGGCTCCCGGTGCGGCGTGACCTGCGCAGGCCCATGACCCCGAGCACCACGGGCAACGCGCCGAGCGGCCACCGGAGAAGGGCGAACCGGCCCACGTGACGCGCGGCGATGGACCAGGCGGGCCGGCCGGTGGACCACGACGTCGAGCTCGTGCTCCGCCGGCTGCAGGCGGTGCCGGTCCGTCGCTTCGGCGCGTGGGTCAGCGGCCGGCACGGGGCGGACGGTGACGCGTACAAGCTGTACGCGGAGGTCCCTCGGGAGCTGGGCCCGACGGGGCGCCGGGAGGTGGCCGACCGGCTGTTCGGCGACGGGGTCCTCCACGACCGTGAGGTGTCGACCATGCACGTCGTCGGCTACGAGCCGCGACGCGACCGGGTGGAGGCGTACTGCCGCGCCGGGCGCTCGGGGGCCACGCTGCGGACGGTGCTCGAGCACCATGTGCCGCCCGAGCAGTCGTCGCGGCTGTGCCAGGTGGTCGCCGACCTGGCCGGCCCGCGGCGCCGCACCCTCCCGGAGGCGACCTACGGCACCAGCGTGGCGAAGGTCCGAGGCTCGACGGAGTGCGTGGTCAGCGTCTACGCGGCGGCGACGGAGCTGCTGGGTTCCGAGGCGTCGGTCGCGTGGTCGGTGGGGGCGTGGCTGGACAGGGAACGCCTCCAGCTGCCCGGCTACCGCGCCCTGGTCGACCACGCCGCGACGTGGCCCCCGGCCGTCCCGGTCCACACCCTCCTCGGCGTCGGCCTACGAGGAGGCACGCTCGACCTGCACGTGGGTCTGCGCCCCCCACCCTGCTGACCTCCGGCCCGGGACCCGCCGACCAGCCGACCCGGGTGGTCGGGCTCAGCCCACCAGCGCCCGGGTGACGGACGCGAACGACGCCGTGTGCCGGTCGACGTCCTCGCTCGTGGTCGCCGGGCTCATCAGGGCCATGTTGTGGAACGGGGTGAGCAGGACGCCGTCCACCAGCGCCTGGAGGTGCAGGAGCTGCTGCAGCTCGAAGTCGTCGGCCGCGGCCGCCTCTGCGCCGTCGTGCGGAGCGGTGGGCCGGAAGGTGTACTCGGCGCGGCAACCGAGCCGGGTGACCTGCCACGGCAGGCCCGCGGCGTCGATCCCGGCCTGGACGCCATCGGTCCACCGCACCGCCTGCTCGGTCATGGCCTCGAACGCGGCCGGTGTCAGCACCTCGGTGAGGGTGGCCCGGACCGCCGCCATGGACAGCGCGTTACCGGCGAGCGTGCCCCCGACC
Source organism: uncultured Actinomycetota bacterium (assembly GCA_963759255.1). Classification (GTDB taxonomy): domain Bacteria; phylum Actinomycetota; class Actinomycetes; order Actinomycetales; family JBBAYJ01; genus Aquipuribacter. Next base: position 1,286,816 of record CAVWYQ010000002.1, on the reverse strand, counting down.
CCGCCGACGTCGATGTCCTCCAGCTCGACCGAGCGCTGCACCCGTGAGGTCAGGTCCGCCGTCATCCCGAAGGCCGCTGCCGGCATGCCGCCGCCGATCGTCTTGCCGACCACCACCGCGTCGGGCCCCAGGTCCCAGGCCCGGGTGCAGCCGCCCGGGCCGGCGCACAGGGTGTGGGTCTCGTCGACGATCATCAGCGTGCCGGTGCGGTCGCAGACCTCGCGCACCGCGGCCAGGTAGCCGTCGTGGGGCAGCACGATGCCGACGTTCGTCATCGCGGGCTCGAGCAGGACGCACGCGACCTCGCCGTCGGCGAGCGACGCCTGAAGCGCCTCGACGTCGTTGAACGGGAGCACGACGGTGGTCAGGTCCAGCGGCGCCGGCGGGCCGATGTTGCCGCGGCGGGCCACCACCCGCCCGTCGGCGCCCAGCGTCGCGAAGGACTCGTCGACGCTGCCGTGGTAGCACCAGTCGACGACCGCGCACCTTCGGTCGGCCGGTGACGTGGCGGGCGTAGCGGAGCAGGTGCCGGTTGGCGTCGGTCGCGGTCAGCGTGAACTGCCACTGCGGCAGCCCGAAGCGGGCGGCGAGGTCCTCGGCGGCGGCCACGGCGTCCTCCCCGGGCAGCATGGTGGTGATCCCGCGCGACAGCTGCTCGGTCACCGCACGCACCGTCGGGCGGGGGAGTGCCCCGTCATCGCGCCGGTGTCGCCCAGGCACAGGTCGACGTGGTCGATCCCGTCCACGCAGGTGAAGTGCGCGCCCTCGGCCCGGTCCACGAACGTCGGCCACGGACCCGGCCACTTGACCATCCACGACATCGGCACCCCGCCCGGCATGGACGCCACCGCGCGCTCGTGCAGCCGCCTCGACCGGGGCCGCTGCGACTCGAAGGTGCGGCACGGCCCGGGCGTGGAGCTCGGCGACCCGCGAAGGCGCCACCCCCGCCGTCGAGCGCGTGCCGACGCCGGCTGGTCACGCCCGCCCGCCGATGGCCGCCACCAGCACGTCGCAGCCCGTCACGCGAGCAGGTCCGTCGGTGATGACCAGCGGGGGCAGCAGGCGGATGACGTTGCCGTACGTGCCGCAGGTGAGGACCACGACGCCCGCCGCGTGGCACGCCCTGGCCACCCGGCCGGCCTCGGCGGCGTCCGGCTCGCTGGTGCCTGGCCGGACGAACTCCATCGCGAGCATGGCGCCGCGACCGCGGACGTCGCCGATGGTGCCGTGCTCGGCCGCCGCCCGCTCCAGCACCGGACGGACCACGGACTCCACCCAGCGGGCGCGACCGGCCAGGTCCTCCTGCTCGAGCACGTCCATCGCCGCCAGGGCCGCGGCGCACGCCACCGGGTTGCCGCCGTAGGTGCCGCCCAGCCCGCCGGGGTGCACCGCGTCCATCAGCCCGGCCCTCCCGACCACGCCGGCCAGGGGCATGCCGTCGGCCAGGCCCTTGGCCACGGTCACCAGGTCGGCGCGGACGCCCTCGTGGTCGAGGGCGAACACGTCGCCGGTCCGCCCGAACCCGGTCTGGATCTCGTCGGCCACGAACAGGACGCCGTTCTCGCGGCACCAGGCGGCGACCGCCGGCAGGAACCCGGGCGCCGGGTCGACGAAGCCACCCTCGCCCTGGACCGGCTCGATGACGACGCACGCCACCTGCTCGGCCCCCACCTGGGTGACGATGCTCCCGACCGCCCGCTCCGCCGCCTGCTCGCCGGTCATGCCCTCGGGGTCACGGAACGGGTACGACATCGGCACCCGGTAGACCTCGCCGGCGAACGGCCCGAAGCCGCGCTTGTACGGGTTGGCCTTGGCGGTCATGGCCATCGTCAGGTTGGTGCGGCCGTGGTAGGCGTGGTCGAACACGACGACCGCGCCCCGGCCGGTCGCGTGCCGGGCCACCTTGACGGCGTTCTCCACGGCCTCGGCGCCGGAGTTCAGCAGCACGGTCTTGGTCGGCCCGTCCACCGGGGCCAGCCGGCCCAGCCGCTCGGCCACGGCGACGTAGCCCTCGTACGGGGTGACCATGAAGCAGGTGTGCAGGAAGCTCGCCGCCTGGGCCTGCACCGCCTCGACCACCCGCGGGTGCGCGTGACCGGCGTTGACCACGGCGATGCCCGCTCCGAGGTCGAGCAGGCTGTTGCCGTCGACGTCGACGAGCACGCTGCCGCCCGCCCGGCAGATGAACGCCGGCAGCGTCATGCCGACCCCGGACGGGAGGACGGCGTCGCGGCGGGCGCGCAGGGCGAGCGAGGCCGGACCGGGGACCTCGGTGACCAACCGGCGGACCTGTTCCACGCCGGCCACGGTCGCGACGTCGGCGAGCGACGTCCGCGTGCTCTCGACGTGGGCGCGGCTGTCAACGATTCCCGTCGTCATGGTCGGAGCATACGGGCGGATTCCGCGGCCTCGGTAGCCCTGAGCGGCGGAATCCACCCCGGCGTCGGGCTGGCTGTCCGGGGTGGTCGTGGTCGGACCCACGCGTCCGCGACCGGGGCGGGCGCCCCGGTCCGGCCTGCGGGTCCGTGACGGCGGGTCCCGTCGCCGCTGGCACACTCCGCGGCATGAGACGCGTCACGGTGCTTGGCTCCACGGGCTCCATCGGCACCCAGGCGCTCGACGTCGTCGCCCGAAACCGCGACGACTTCGCCGTCACCGGTCTGGCCGCGCGCGGCGGTGACCCGCGGCTGCTGGTGGATCAGGTGCTCGCCCACGACGCACCCGTCGTGGCGGTCCGCGAGGAGTCGGTCGCCGTGGAGGTCCGCGCTGCGTTGCGGGGCGCGGGCCGGAGGGTCGAGGTGCTGGCCGGCGAGCAGGCCGCTGCGCAGCTGGCCGCCGTCCCGACCGACGTCGTGCTCAACGGCCTGGCCGGCGCGGTCGGCCTGCGCCCCACCCTCGCTGCGCTGGAGGCCGGCCACGTGCTGGCGCTGGCCAACAAGGAGTCCCTCATCGTCGGGGTCGACCTGGTGCGACGCGCTGGCAGCGCCGGACCAGGTGGTCCCCGTGGACTCCGAGCACTCCGCGCTGGCCCAGTGCCTGCGGGGTGGGCGCTCGGCGGAGGTCCGACGGCTGGTCCTCACGGCCTCGGGCGGGCCGTTCCGCGGCCGGGACCGCGCCTCGCTGGCCGACGTCGGGCCGGAGCAGGCCCTCGCCCACCCGACCTGGTCCATGGGGCCGCTGGTCACGACGAACTCCGCCACGCTGGTCAACAAGGGCCTGGAGGTGATCGAGGCCCACCTGCTCTTCGGCGTCGGGTTCGACCGGATCGACGTCGTGGTCCACCCGCAGTCCGTCGTGCACTCGATGGTCGAGTTCGTCGACGGCTCCACCCTCGCCCAGGTCAGCCCGCCCGACATGCGGCTGCCGATCGCCCTCGGCCTCGCCTGGCCCCACCGGGTGCCCGACGCGGCGCCCGGCTGCGTCGTGGACCGAGGCGGCCACCTGGACCTTCGAGCCGGTCGACGAGGTCACCTTCCCGGCGCTCGCGCTGGCCCGTGCGGCCGGCGCGGCGGGCGGCGTCATGCCGGCGGTCCTCAACGCCGCGAACGAGGTGTGCGTCTCGGCGTTCCTCGCCGGGAACCTCCGCTTCCTCCAGATCGTCGACACGGTGGCCGATGTCCTCGACGAGGCCCACGACGCCGGCCTGCCGGCACCGCGGGACGTCGAGGACGTCATGGCCGCGGACGCGTGGGCCCGCGACCGGGCGGCTGCGACACTGGGACGGCTGGCGCGCCGCTGACGGCGCGGCAGGACGGACGAGCGAGGGGGCCAGGCGCGAGACGACGTGCTGCTGTACCTGCTCGGGGTGCTGGCCGTGGTGGTCGGCATCGCGCGTCTCCATCGCGCTGCACGAGATCGGCCACCTGCTGCCGGCCAAGCGGTTCGGCGTCCGCGTCACCCAGTACATGGTCGGCTTCGGTCCCGACGCTGTGGTCGCGGCAGCGGGGCGACACCGAGTACGGCGTCAAGGCGGTCCCGCTGGGCGGCTACATCCGCATGATCGGCATGTTCCCGCCGCGGCGCGGCACACCCGACGGGCATGGTGTCGGCCGGCTCGAGCAACCCCGTCGCCTCGCTGGTGGAGTCCGCCCGCGCCGAGTCCCTGGAGGAGCTGCGCCCCGGGGACGAGAACCGCACGTTCTACAACCTCAAGGTCTGGCAGAAGCTCGTCGTCATGCTCGGCGGGCCGGTGATGAACCTCGTGCTGGCCACGGTGCTGCTCGCGGTGGTCGCGGTCGGCTTCGGGGCGATCCAGTCCACGACCACGATCGGCACCGTGTCGCAGTGCATCGTCCCGCTGGACGCGCCGGAACGGCGAGTGCTCGCCGGAGGACCCCGCAGCGCCTGCCGCCGCGGCCGGCATCCTGCCCGGTGACCGGGTGCTCTCCGTCGACGGCGTGCCGGCGGAGTCCTGGTCCGACGTCCAGCAGGCGATCCGGGCCGCTGCCGGCCAGGACCTGGTGATCCTGGTCGAACGCGACGGCCAGCAGGTCCGGCTGCTCGCCGAGCCCAGCCGGACCGACATCGTCGCCTTCGACGCCTCCGGTGAGCCGGTGCTGGAGGAGGACGGCAGCTTCGCCATGGTCCAGGGCGGGTTCCTCGGCGTCAGCCCCACCCAGGACCTGGTCCCGCAGCCGGTCACCGTGGTGCCCGGCATGGTCGCCGACGCCGTGGTCGGCACCGCCAGGGTCCTGGTGAGGCTGCCGCAGTACATGGTGGGCGTGGCCGATGCCGCCTTCGGCGGCGGCGAGCGCGACCCCGAGGGGCCGATCAGCGTCGTGGGGGTCGGCCGGTTCGCCGGGGAGATCGCCTCCTACCAGGACCCCTCCGGCCTGGTCGGGCCTCGACGAGCGGGTCGCCTCGATCCTCCAGGTGCTCGCCGGGCTCAACATCGCGTTGTTCGTGTTCAACCTGATCCCGCTGCTGCCGCTGGACGGCGGCCACGTCGCCGGCGCGCTCCTCGAGGGCGTCAGGAAGGTGTGGGCGCGGCTGCGCTCGCTGCCGGACCCTGGCCCGGTCGACGTCGCCAAGGCGCTGCCCGTGGCCTACGGGGTGGCGGTGCTGCTGCTCGGCCTGTCGGTCGTGCTCATCTACGCCGACCTGGTCAACCCGGTCCGGCTGACGGGCTGACGCACCGCCCTGCGGGGCATCCGGTCCGCGCCCTGGCCGCCGCCGGGGCGATACTGGGCGGGTGACCTCCGTCAGTCTCGGCATGCCCGAAGCGCCGCCCCCGGTCCTCGCCCCCCGTCGCCGCTCGCGGAAGATCCAGGTCGGCTCGCGTCGCGGTCGGTGGCGACGCCCCGGTCAGCGTCCAGTCCATGACGACCACGCCCGACGACCGACATCAACGCCACGCTGCAGCAGATCGCCGAGCTCACCGCCAGCGGCTGCGACATCGTCCGCGTGGCCTGCCCCTCCCAGGACGACGCGGAGGCCCTCCCGGTCATCGCCAAGAAGTCCCAGATCCCGGTCATCGCCGACATCCACTTCCAGCCGAAGTACGTCTACGCGGCCATCGACGCCGGCTGCGCGGCCGTCCGGGTCAACCCCGGCAACATCCGCAAGTTCGACGACCAGGTCAAGCAGATCGCGGCCGCCGCCAAGGACGCCGGCGTCTCGATCCGCATCGGCGTCAACGCCGGCTCCCTCGACCCGCGCCTGCATGGCCAAGTACGGCAAGGCCACGCCCGAGGCGCTGGTGGAGTCCGCGGTGTGGGAGGCGTCGCTGTTCGAGGAGCACGACTTCCACGACTTCAAGATCAGCGTCAAGCACAACGACCCCGTCGTCATGGTCCGCGCCTACGAGCTGCTGTCCGAGCGCGGCGACTGGCCGCTGCACCTCGGGCGTCACCGAGGCCGGCCCGGCGTTCCAGGGCACGATCAAGTCGTCGGCGGCCTTCGGGGCGCTGCTGAGCAAGGGCATCGGGGACACCATCCGCGTCTCGCTGTCCGCGCCGCCGGTCGAGGAGGTCAAGGTCGGCAACCAGATCCTCCAGTCGCTGAACCTTCGCCCCCGCAAGCTCGAGATCGTGTCGTGCCCGTCGTGCGGCCGCGCCCAGGTCGACGTGTACACGTTGGCCGAGGAGGTCACCGCCGGGCTCGAGGGGCTGACGGTCCCGCTGCGCGTGGCGGTCATGGGCTGCGTGGTCAACGGTCCGGGGGAGGCCCGCGAGGCCGACCTCGGCGTCGCGTCCGGCAACGGCAAGGGGCAGATCTTCGTCAAGGGCGAGGTCGTCAAGACGGTCCCGGAGTCGCAGATCGTCGAGACCCTCATCGAGGAGGCGATGCGCATCGCCGAGGAGATGGGCGTGGACCCCGAGGCCGAGGGCTCCCCGGTGGTCAGCGTCTCCTGAGGGTCCCCGCCGCGAGCGAGCCCAGGGCGCTCCGGGCGCCGGAGGCGCGGATGGGCCACGATGGCCCGGTGCTGCGACCGTCCGTCCGGGTGCTCGGCGCCAAGGACCTCGAGGAGGCCGTGGCGGTCTGCGCGCAGGACCCCGTGTCGCACGCGTTCGTGTCCTCGCGGCTGGTGGCCGGTCTGCTCGGCGACGCCCGCCACGCCGAGGTGTGGGGCTTCTACGAAGGCTCCGAGCTGGTCTCGCTGTGCTGGGTGGGCGCCAACATGGTCCCGGTGCAGGCAGCCGGCGAGGCGGCCGACGCCTTCGCCGCGCGGGCCCGACGGATGCCCCGGCGGAGCTCGTCCCTGTTCGGCCCCCGCGAGGACGTGCTGCGGATGTGGGCAGGCATCGAGTCGACCTGGGGGCCGTCGCGCGAGGTGCGGGCACGCCAGCCGCTCATGGTGTGCGACGACCCCGCTCGTCGAGCCCGACCCCCGCGTCCGGCGCACCCGCCCGTCAGAGCTGGACACGCTGTTCCCCGCCTCGGTCGCGATGTTCACCGAGGAGATCGGGTACTCCCCCCTCGGGGTGGACGGGGGAGCGGGGTACCGGGCGGGGGTCGCGGAGATGGTCGGTCTGGGGCGCTCGTTCGTCCGTGTCGAGCCCGGTCCCGACGGGAGCCCTCAGGTGGTCTTCAAGGCCGAGCTCGGCGCCGTGACCGGTGCCGTGGCCCAGATCCAGGGAGTGTGGGTGGCCCCGGCCCGCCGAGGCGGGGGCCTGGCCGCGCCCGCGGTCGCCGCTGTCGTCGCCGCCGTGCACCGCGACCTGGGGGCGCGGACCTCCCTGTACGTCAACGACTACAACACCCGCGCGGTGCGCGTGTACGAGCGTGTGGGCTTCATGCACCACGGCGCCTTCGCGACCGTCCTGCTCTAAGGGCGTCACGGCGTCGACCTCATGTGGCCCCTGTCACCGCCGAGGACGTCGAGCCATCGCCACGGACCCGTGGTCGTCCAGGCCGTCAGCCGGCCCCCGCAGCCCGTCGGGTCCGTACCTGTGGTCCCGCGACCAGGCGCTGCGCGAGGGCGGCGCGCACCACCGGGGGCGACCCCCGGCCGCCGGTACCCTCACGGTCGTGCTCATGCGGATGTCCACCCTCTTCCTGCGCACCCTGCGCGACGACCCGTCCGACGCGGAGGTCGCCAGCCACCGTCTCCTGCTGCGCGCCGGGTACATCCGTCGCGCGGCTCCCGGCGTGTACTCGTGGCTGCCGCTCGGCTACCGGGTGCTCCGCAAGGTCGAGCAGGTCGTCCGGGAGGAGATGGAGCGGATCGGCGCGCAGGAGGTCCACTTCCCGGCGCTGGTGCCCCGCGAGCCCTACGAGGCGAGCGGCCGCTGGACCGAGTACGGCGACAACGTCTTCCGGCTGCAGGACCGCAGGCGCCAGGACTACCTCCTGGCGCCCACGCACGAGGAGATGTTCACGCTCCTGGTCAAGGACCTCTACTCCAGCTACAAGGACCTGCCGCTGCACCTCTTCCAGATCCAGACGAAGTACCGCGACGAGGCCCGGCCGCGGGCGGGCCTGCTCCGCGGTCGCGAGTTCGTCATGAAGGACTCCTACTCCTTCGACGTCGACGACGCGGGCCTCGAGCGGAGCTACCAGCAGCACCGTGCGGCCTACCTGCGCCTGTTCGACCGCCTCGGCCTGGAGGTGGTCGCGGTGGCGGCGGTGTCCGGGGCCATGGGTGGCTCGGCGAGCGAGGAGTTCCTGCACCCGAGCCCCAGCGGGGAGGACACCTACGTCCGGTGCACCTCGTGCGACTACGCCGCCAACGTCGAGGCCGTCACCACCCCGGCCCCGGCCGTTCGGGCGCTGGACGGGCTGCCCGTCGCCCACGTCGAGGACACCCCCGGCACACCGACCATCCAGAGCCTCGTCGACCACGCCAACGCGGCGTTCCCGCGCGAGGACCGGCCCTGGCAGGCGGCCGACACGCTCAAGAACGTGCTCGTCGTCCTCCGGCACCCCGACGGGACGCGCGAGCCGGTCGCGATCGGGCTGCCCGGTGACCGTGAGGTCGACGCCAAGCGCCTGCAGGCGGCCGTGGAGCCGGCCGAGGTGGAGCCCTTCGGCGATGCCGACTTCGCCCGGCACCCGGGTCTCGCCAAGGGCTACATCGGACCCGGCGCGCTCGGCACCTCGGGCAGCACCGGTATCCGGTACCTGCTCGACCCTCGCGTCGTCGTGGGCAGCGCCTGGCTCACCGGCGCCGACAGCGCCGGTCACCACGTGTTCGACCTGGTCGCAGGTCGGGACTTCCCGGCCGTGGGCGAGCCGGGCAGCGACGGCACGGTAGAGGCCGCCGAGGTCCGCGACGGCGACCCCTGCCCGGCCTGCGGGACCGGCACGCTGGAGTCCGCGCGGGGCATCGAGATGGGGCACGTCTTCCAGCTCGGCCGCAAGTACGCCCAGGCGCTCGGGCTGCAGGTACTGGACGCCGACGGCAAGCAGGTCACCGTGACGATGGGCTCCTACGGCGTCGGGGTGAGCCGGGCCGTGGCGGCGATCGCCGAGGCCGGGCACGACGGTGCCGGTCTCGTGTGGCCAGCAGCGGTCGCCCCTGCCGACGTGCACCTCGTCGTGGCCGGCAAGGACGAGACCGTGGCCCGCGGCGCCGAGGAGCTCGCCTCGCGGCTCGACGCCGCCGGCCTCGACGTCATCCTCGACGACCGCAAGGCCAGCGTCGGCGTGAAGTTCACCGACGCCGAGCTGGTCGGGGTGCCGACGATCGTGGTCGCCGGCAAGCGGTTCGCGGAGGGCTTCGTCGAGGTCAAGGACCGCCGCACGGGTGAGCGGGAGGACGTCGCGCTCGACGCCCTTCCCGCCCGCCTCGGCCTGCCGGGGTGAGCACCGCGGTGCAGGCCGGCGCGCTCGCCGGTCTCCCGGGCATGCCCGAGGTGTCCTGGCAGGTGCTCGCGCTGCTGCTCCTCGCGGCGCTGGCGGCAGGCTGGGTGGACGCGGTGGTCGGCGGCGGCGGGCTGGTGCAGCTCCCGGCGCTCCTGCTCGCGCTGCCCTCCGCTGCGCCCGTCCAGGTGCTGGCGACGAACAAGCTGTCCGGGGTGTGGGGGACCTCGATCGCCGCGGTGACCTACGCCCGCACGCTGCCCAGACGACCGCGGGCGACCGGCGTGCTCGTGCTGTCGGCCGGAGCCGGGTCCGCGCTGGGTGCGGCGCTCGCCGCGCTGGTGCCGCCCGGACTGTTCACCCCGCTCGTCCTGGTGCTCGTCGTCGTCATCGGCGTCGTGACCGTCGCGAAGCCGCAGCTGGGCCTGGTGGAACGGCACCGGGTGCGCAACGTCTCCTTCGGCGCCCTGCTTGCCGGCATCGGGGTCGGCGTGGGCGTGTGGGACGGTGTCTTCGGGCCGGGCACGGGGACGCTGTTCGTGTTCGCCCTGGTCGGCCTGGCCGGGTACCAGTTCCTGTCCGCGACGGGCCTGGCGAGGATCGCCAACGCCGTGACCAACCTGGCCGCGCTCGCCGTCTTCGCGCTGCAGGGCGCCCCGCTGTGGAGCCTCGGGCTGATGATGGGGGCGCTCAACCTGCTGGGCGGCTGGCTCGGGGCCCGCACCGCGATCGCCCGGGGCTCCGCGTTCGTCCGGGCGGTGTTCCTCGTCGTCGTCGGAGGTCTCGCGCTTCGGCTGGCATGGGACCTCGTCGCCTAGCCGGGCTGCGGCTCACCCCGGTCCGGCACCCGGCCAGGGGGCCGGTGGGCCGCCCCAGGACCATCGGGCGCGCTCCGCCTCCGCCAGCCGTGCCACCGCCGGCGACAGCCACCGCCCCGAGCGCTCCTCGACCGCAGCGGCGAGCACGGCGGCCGCGGCGGCTGTGACCGCGTCCTCCAGGCGCAGCGCGAGGGCCGCTGCGCTCGTCGGTCCGTCGACGGGCGTGCCGGCGTCGTCGGTGGCGTAGGTGGGCAGCGCCAGGACCGGCTCGGCACCGAGGAGCCTCAGCACCTCCTCGAGCCGCTCGGCCCGCTGGGCGTGGTCGTCCCGGGCGGCCCCGGCGTCGTCCCTGCGCCCGTCGGACCACGCCATCACGACCGGGTAGGACCAGTGGGCGCGGTGCTCCTGGGCGAGCAGACCCTGCAGTGCGGCCACCACGCGCTCGTCGGCTGACGTGGTGGGCCAGGCCGGTGCCGGTGCGGGTGCCCCCGACACCCCGGCGGCCTGCGCTGACCGCGCAGCCGCGACACGTGCGAGGAGAAGGGCCAGGGACGGCTGCGCGTCGCCGGCCGCGAGCTCCTCCCGGCCTGCCTGCAGCGCCGCCTGCGCCCCCGTGGTGAGCACCGCCGCCAGACGGTTCTCGGGGGCCAGCGTCGGGCCGCCCTCGTCGGGAGCGGGCGGGGGCAGGAGCCGCCGTCCGGTCGCGGCACCCGGGTCGGTCGTCACCTCCCCGTCGGCCGGACCAGCCGTCGTCCCTGCCGGTGCCGGGCCTGCCGCAGCGCCGGCGAGGACCGCGGCGTGCACCCGGTGCACCTGGGTCGCCGCCTCCAGGTCAGCGGCACCACCGTGCCGGCCCGACAGCGGGGTGGGGAACCCGGCCGCCTGGTACGCGGCGAGCGCGGCGAGGCTGCCCGCCCGGACGGAGCGGCGGCGCCGCTCCCGGGCGGTCGGGACGTCCGGGGTGGCACCGGGCAGGACCTCGCCGTCCAGCCGCACCCGACGCGGGTCGACGTCGAGCAGCGCCTCCCGCCCCGACGCGGAGCATCCCGTGACGGCGACCCCGGCGGCCGAGGCCAGCCCCGACTGCGCGAGCAGCCGCAGCACCGAGCGACGGGACCACCCGGAGCCGGGGTGCGGGCGCGTCGGGGGCACGCCCGATCGTCCCAGACGGGGAGGCGACGACGGTGCGGGGCACCTCCCCGGGGCTGGATACTGTGAGGTCCCGCTCGCACGCCCATGCCCGAGGAGGCCACGACCGTGCCCACGAACGACGTGCAGCTGACCACGCTGCTCGACCCGGTGGTGAGCAGCGCCGGTCTCGTTCTCGAGGACGTGGTCGTCAGCTCCGTCGGCCGCCGCCGGCTCGTCCGGGTCGTCGTCGACCTGCCCGACGACGAGCTCGGTGCCGTCGACCTGGACCGGGTGGCCGAGGTCTCACGAGCCGTCGGCGACGCGCTCGACGACGGGCGACGTCCTGGGGCAGGCCCCCTACGCCCTCGAGGTCACCACTCCCGGGGTGGACCGGCCGCTCACCGAGCGCCGGCACTGGTTGCGGGCCCGGACCCGCCTGGTCCGCGCCGAGCGAGACGGCCTCGAGCCGGTCACGGGCCGCCTGGTCGAGGTCGGCGAGGCGGGCCCGGTGCTGCTCGTCGCGACCGGGACGGACCAGGAGCGGGTCGAGCTGTCGTGGGCGGACGTACGGCGCGGGGTGGTCGAGGTGGAGTTCCGCAAGGTCGCTCCCGACGAGGCCGTCGCCGACCCTGAGGACGAGGACGAGGACGCCTGATGGACGTCGACCTGCAGGCCCTGCGCCTCATCGAGGCCGAGCGCGAGATCCCTCTGGCGGTGCTGCTCAGCACCATCGAGCAGGCGCTCCTGCTCGCCTACCAGCGCACCGAAGGCTCCGAGGAGCACGCCCGGATCGAGCTCGACCGCAGCAGCGGCCGGGTCGCGGTCATGGCGCAGGAGCGTGACGAGACCGGAGCGCGTCGTCCGTGAGTGGGACGACACCCCGACCGGCTTCGGGCGCGTCGCGGCGTCGACCGCCCGGCAGGTGATCCTCCAGCGGATCCGTGACGCGGAGGACGAGCGCGTCCTGGGTGACTTCCGGGGTCGCGAGGGCGACATCGTGTCCGGAGAGGTCCAGCAGGGCCGCGACCCGCGCTACGTCCGCGTCCTGCTCGGTGACGTCGAGGGCGATCATGCCCCCGGCGGAGCAGGTGCCGGGCGAGGACCTCCGGCACGGCCAGCGGGTCCGGTGCTACGTCGTGTCCGTCGCCAAGGGCATGAAGGGTCCGCAGATCACGCTCTCGCGCAGCCACCCGAACCTGGTGCGCCGGCTCTTCGCGCTGGAGGTGCCAGAGCTCTCGGACGGCACCGTGGAGATCATGGGGGTCGCGCGCGAGGCCGGGCACCGCTCCAAGGTGTCGGTCCGCTCGCCGCGTCAGGGGTTCAACGCCAAGGGCGCCTTCATCGGCCCCATGGGCCAACGGGTGCGCGCCGTGATGTCCGAGCTGCGGGGCGAGAAGATCGACATCGTCGACTGGGTCGAGGACCCGGCCCGCTACGTGGCGGCGGCCCTGTCGCCGTCGAAGGTGCTGTCCACCGAGCTGGTGGACCCGGCGACCATGCAGGTGCGCGTGGTGGTCCCCGACTACCAGCTGTCCCTGGCCATCGGCAAGGAGGGGCAGAACGCCCGGCTCGCCGCTCGGCTCACCGGTTGCCGGATCGACATCCGTTCCGACGAGGCGAGTGCGGGTACCGAGCGGTCGTGAGGGCGTCGAGGTCCGGTCGAGGCCGGGACAGGGCTACACTCATCGAGGCCTCGCAAGGCGTGCCGGGACCGACAGCGCGCGTGCAGCCGCCCGACTCCTCGTCAGGTGGACCTGTGCGCACGTGCATCGGGTGCCGTCGCACCGCGTCGAGGTTCGTCCTGCTCCGGATCGTCGGGAGCGAGGTCGACGGTCGGCTCACTGCCGTCCCCGACCCCGCGGCCGTGCGACCGGGGCGCGGTGCCTGGGTCCACCGGGACCGAGGGTGCGTGGAGCTCGCCGAACGCCGGAAGGCGGTCGCCCGGGCCCTACGGGTCCCCGGCCTCGTCGACCTGGCGGCCGTCCACAGGCTGATCGGGGAGACCCGGGAGCCGGAGGGGACAGCGCCACCGCACGTGTCCACACAACCGGAAGTGGGTCGACGAGGTATGAGCACCCCATGAGCGCGCTGCGATGAACAGCACCCGCTGAACCCGGTCCGTGCCCTCCTGGCTGCGGACCACAGACAGGAGAGAAGTGGCAAAGGTCCGCGTGCACGAGCTCGCCAAGGAGCTCGGTCTCACCAGCAAGAACCTGTTGTCCTGGCTGCAGGACAACGGCGAGTACGTCCGTGCGGCGTCGTCGACCATCGAAGCGCCCGTGGTCCGCAAGGTCCGCGAGAACTTCGAGTCGAGCGCCCCTCCCAAGGCCCCGGCCACGCCGGCCAGCCCTGCGGCCACGCCGTCAGCACCTGAGGCCACGACGCCGGCCACGGCCGCAGGCGTCCCCGTGTCGTCGCAGGCCAGCACCCCTGCGACGGCGGCCTCCGCCGCCGCTCCGGCGGCGCCGTCCCGTGCAGGTGGCCCCCGACCGGGGCCCCGGCCCGCCCCGCAGGCTCCCGCCGCTGCGCCGGCGCCCGACCAGCAGGCCCCCGCAGCGCAGGCTCCGGCGGCTCAGGCTCCGGCGGCCCCGGCTCCGGCGGCTCAGGCTCCGGCGGCCCAGGCACCCGCAGGTCAGGCTCCGGCCGCACCGCAGCCGGCGCCGGACACCGCAGCCGAGGCACCGGCGCAGCCGTCCTCTGACGGCCCCCCGGCCCGCCCGGCGGGGCCTCGTCCGGGCGCGCCCAACCGTCCGGGCAACAACCCGTTCGCGCCGAGCCAGGGGATGCCGCGGCCCGGCGCCCCGGCTCGTCCGGGCAACAACCCGTTCGCGCCGAGCCAGGGCATGCCCCGGCCCGCCGACCGTGGTGCGGCCGGTCCTGGTGGTCCGCGCCCGAGCCCGAGCGGCATGCCGCCGCGGCCCAACCCCGGCATGATGCCGCCGCGCCCGGTCCCCAGCCGGGGTGGCCCTGGTGGTCCCGTCGGCCGCGGTCGTCCCGGTGGCCCCGGTGGTCCCGGTGGTGCGCCAGGCCGTGGTCGTCCCGGTGCCGGTCCTGGTGGCCCCGGAGGTCCCGGCGGCGCCGGTGGCCCGGGCCGCATGCCCACCAGCGGTGGGTTCGGCAAGGGCAGCCGCGGCCGCGGTGGCACCCAGGGGGCGTTCGGCCGTGGTGGTGGTCGACCGGTCAGGGCGCGCAAGTCCAAGCGGGCGAAGCGCCAGGAGTTCGACAACATGTCCGCGCCGACGATGGGCGGCTTCGACGTCCCCCGCGGTGACGGCAGCACCGTGGTCCGCCTGCGCCGTGGTTCCAGCCTGACGGACTTCGCGGACAAGATCGACGCGAACCCCGGCTCGCTGGTGCGCGTCCTGTTCGGCCTCGGCGAGATGGCCACGGCCACGCAGAGCCTGGACGAGGACACGTTCGCGCTGCTCGGGACGGAGCTCGGCTTCGACGTGCAGATCGTGTCGCCCGAGGACGAGGACCGCGAGCTCCTCAGCGGCTTCGACATCGACCTGGACGAGGAGGACGACGAGGAGTTCGTCGTCGCCCGCCCGCCGGTGGTCACCGTCATGGGCCACGTCGACCACGGCAAGACCAAGCTGCTGGACGCGATCCGCAGCACGGACGTTGTGGCCGGCGAGTCCGGCGGCATCACGCAGCACATCGGTGCCTACCAGGTCCGCCACCTGCACGAGGACGTCGACCGCGCGATCACGTTCATCGACACCCCGGGCCACGAGGCGTTCACCGCCATGCGTGCCCGTGGTGCGAAGGTCACCGACATCGCGATCCTCGTGGTCGCCGCCGACGACGGCGTCATGCCGCAGACGGTGGAGGCGCTGAACCACGCCCTGGCCGCCGACGTGCCGGTGGTCGTGGCCGTCAACAAGATCGACAAGGCCGGTGCCAACCCCGACAAGGTCAAGGGCCAGCTGTCGGAGTACGGGCTGGTGAGCGAGGACTACGGCGGCAACACCATGTTCGTCGAGGTGTCGGCGCTCCAGCGCTTCGGCATCGACGAGCTGCTCGACGCCGTGCTCCTCACGGCCGACGCGGCGCTGGACCTGCGGGCCCGGGCCGACAAGGACGCGCGGGGCATCTCGATCGAGGCGAACCTCGACAAGGGCCGCGGCCCCGTCGCGACGGTCCTCGTCCAGTCCGGCACGCTCAAGGTCGGTGACGCGATCGTCGCCGGGACGGCGTACGGCCGCGTCCGCGCCATGTTCGACGAGCACGGCAACACGCTCCCGGAGGCGCTGCCCGCACGTCCGGTCCAGGTGCTCGGCCTGACCAGCGTGCCCGGTGCCGGGGACTCCTTCCTGGTGGCGCCGGACGACCGGACGGCCCGCCAGATCGCCGAGAAGCGCGAGGCGGTGGAGCGCAACGCGATGCTCGCGAAGGCGCGCAAGCGCATCACGCTGGAGGACTTCACGCAGGCGCTGCAGGCCGGCAAGGTGGAGACGCTCAACCTGATCCTCAAGGGCGACGTCTCCGGCTCGGTCGAGGCGCTCGAGGAGGCCCTGGTCAAGATCGACGTGGGCGACGACGTGCAGCTGCGCATCATCGACCGCGGCGTGGGTGCCATCACCCGCACCAACGTCATGCTGGCCAGCGCGTCCAACGCAATCGTGCTCGGCTTCAACGTCCGCCCCGACGGCCCGGCCACGCAGCTGGCCGAGCGGGAGGGCGTGGACATGCGCTACTACTCGGTCATCTACGCGGCCATCGAGGACGTGGAGCAGGGCCTCAAGGGCATGCTCAAGCCCGAGTACGAAGAGGTCCAGCTCGGCACCGCCGAGATCCGTGAGGTGTTCCGCTCCAGCAAGTTCGGCAACATCGCCGGTGCGCTGGTCCGCTCGGGGCTCATCCGCCGCAACGCCAGCGCGCGGTTGGTCCGAGATGGCGTCGTGGTGGGGGACAACCTCAAGATCGAGTCGCTGCGCCGGTTCAAGGATGACGCCACGGAGGTCCGCGAGGGCTACGAGTGCGGTATCGGGCTGGGGTCGTTCAACGACATCCGGACCGACGACGTGGTGGAGACCTTCGAGATGCGCGAGAAGCCGCGAGCCTGATCCGCTCCGCAGGACACACCAAGGTCAGGCGCCGTCGGGACGACGTTCCCGGCGGCGCCTGCGCCGTTCACCGCAGGCCCCAGGGCCGCCTGACGAGGAGGACAACGACATGGCTGACCCAGCACGCGCGCGACGGCTGGCGGACCGCATCAAGGTGGTCGTCGCCGAGACCCTCGACAAGCGCATCAAGGACCCCCGTCTCGGGTTCGTCACCCTGACCGACGCCCGGGTGACCAACGACCTCCAGCACGCGACGGTCTTCTGGACCGTCTACGGCGGGGACGAGGAGCGCGAGGGCACGGCCGCCGCGCTGGAGTCTGCTCGCGGTCTCCTGCGGGCCGAGGTCGGCAGGCAGACCGGGATGCGGCTGACCCCGACGCTGGAGTTCGTCCTCGACGGCGTGCCAGAGGCCGCGAGCCGCATCGACGACGTGCTGGCCGCCGCGCGGGCACGGGACGCCGAGATCGCGGAGGCCGCCCTCGGTGCGCAGCCGGCAGGGGAGGCAGACCCGTACCGGCAGCCGCGAGCCGCGGAGGACTCCGACGACACCGCAGTGGACGACGAGGCAGTGGACGACACCGCAGTGGACGACACCGCAGTGGCCGACACCGCCGAGCTGGACGCCCGCGAGCTGGGCGAGGCGATGCGTGCCGACGACGCCCTCGGCGACGGTTCGACCGAGCGGCCCGAGCGCTCCTGAACGCCTCGGCGGAGCTGTCGGGCCCGGTGGGCCTGATCGTGGTCGACAAGCCTGCGGGCGTGTCGAGCCACGACGTGGTCGCCAGGGTCCGCAAGCTGCTCCGCACCCGCCGGGTCGGCCACGCGGGCACCCTGGACCCGATGGCCACCGGAGTCCTCGTGCTGGGCGTGGGCTGGGCCACCCGGCTCCTCACCTACCTGGTCGGGCACGACAAGACGTACGAGGCCACGGTGCGGCTCGGGGTCTCGACGGTGACGGACGACGCGGAGGGCGAGGCGATCGGCGGGGCTGACGCCTCGGCGTTGGCGGTCGAGGACGTCGAGCGAGCCCTCGTCGCCCTGCGTGGGGACGTGCTGCAGGTGCCGTCCGCAGTCAGCGCCATCAAGGTCGACGGCCGGCGCTCCTACGCACGGGTCCGCGCCGGAGAGGACGTCGCCCTCAAGGCCCGCCCCGTCACGGTGCACCGGCTCGACGTCCTGGGTGCGCGTGCCGGCGAGGTGGCGGTGCCCGAGCAGCGGGCCGTGCTCGACGTCGACGTCGTGGCCGACGTGTCGTCGGGGACCTACGTCCGGGCGCTGGCCCGCGACCTGGGCGGCGTGCTCGGGGTGGGTGGGCACCTGACCGCCCTGCGCCGGACCCGGTCGGGTCCCTTCGGGGTCGGTGAGGCGTTCGCGCGGCTGCCTGGGCGGCGGGCGGGGGACGACGAGCTCGAGGAGGTCCGTGCGGCCCTGCCCCCGCACCTGCTCGACCTGCCGACCGCGGCCCGCCGGTGCTTCGAGGTGCGTGACGTCGACGCCGCCACCGCGACACTGCTCGGGCACGGTCGCCGGCTGCCGGGCTGGGGCACCGGAGACGCCGTGGTGGCCGCCCTGGACCCTTCGGGCCGGCTGGTCGCGCTGGTCGGTGACGTCGACGGCCTCGCCCGCCCGGTGCTCGTCGTCCCGCCTGTCCTGCGGGCCTGACGCCCGCCTCGTGTACCGGGATCCCGGCGTGTGACGCTGGTCGGCGTGAGCACGAGAGCGAGGGGCGCGCCTGGTCGGACGGCCGGGCCACTCGGGGTGCCGCCGGTGCTGGTCGGCCTCACGCTCGTCGTCGTCGCGGTCACCGTGGACCTGGGATGGCTGCTCGTGCCGTGGACGTCGGCGCCACCCGGTCCGGTGGACCCCTCGGCCGGCCTGCCGCCCGAGCTCGTGGACGCCTCGGCCCGGGTGGCGGCCCGGCTGCGCTGGCCGGGCATGCTCTCGCTGGTGGTCGGGGTCCTCGTCCGTCGTCGTCGTCGTCCTCGCCCCCGCCGGACGCCGACTGCTGGCACGGGTGCGGCGGCTGCCCGGGGGGCTGGTCGTCACCGTGCCGGCGCAGGTGCTGCTCGTGCTGGCGCTGGCGGTGGTGGTGCGCTGGCCGTTCGGCGTGTGGGCGGAGGCGGTGCGTCGGGACGAGGGGTTGTCGGTGCGCAGCTGGACCGGTTTCGTCCGGGACCGGCTGCTGGCGGCCGGGATGGAGGCCGGTCTGCTCGCCGTGGCGCTGCTCGTGGTCGTGCTGCTGGCCCGTCGGTGGCCTCGCTGGTGGCCGGCGCTGGCGGCGGCGGGCGGGGCCGCACTGGTGGTGCTGCTGTCCCTGCTCTACCCCGTCGTCGTGGAGCCGGTCTTCGCCGAGCACACCCCGCTGCCGGACGGCCCCCTCCGGCAGCAGGTCGAGGCGCTCGCCGACCGGGCCGGGACCCCGGTCCGGGACGTGCTGGTGGCCGACACCTCGACCCGGTCCACGACGCTCAACGCGTCGGTGTCCGGGCTGGGACCGACCCGGCGGGTCGTCCTGCAGGACACGTTGCTGGCGGCCATGGCTCCCGAAGAGGTGGTGGCCGTCGTGGCCCACGAGGTGGGCCACGCGGCCGAGGACGACGTGGTCCGCGGCACCGCCCTCGGGGCGCTGGGTACCGCCTCCCTCGTCCTGCTGCTGGGCACCGGGGCGCTCGCGTGGCAGGCGCAGGCCGTCAGGAGGGGCCGTGCGGCGGGACCCGTCGGAGCGGTCGGTGGGGCGGCTGCGGCGGGGGCCCTCGTCCTGGTGGTCACGCTCGTGCAGGTGGTGGCGACCCCGGTGGAGTCGCTCGTGAGCCGGCAGGTCGAGCGGACCGCCGACATCAGCGCGGTGACGCTGACCGGTGACCCGCTCGCGTGGCAGCAGGCGGTGCAGACCCTGCTGGTGACCAACCGCAGCGACCCCTCCCCGCCAGGCTGGGCGCAGTGGTGGTTCGGCAGCCACCCCACGGGTGCCGAGCGCGTCGCGCGCGCCGGTGGCTGAGGAGACCCGCTGCTAGAGGAGCAGACGCGCGACGGCCGTCGAGACGGCGGCAGCCACGACCACAGCGAGGAACGGGAGCCGCAGCACCAGGGCGGCAGCTGCCGTACCGAGCCCGACCAGCCGTAGGTCGACGACGAGGCCGTCGGGGCCGCCGAGGGTCTGGGTGAGGACGAGGGCGGCCAGCATGGCCGGCGGGAGGAGCGCGAGGACGGCCCGCACGCGCACCCCTGAGACCCAGCCGCGCGGCACGAACGCCCCGGCCACCTTCTGCCCGAGCAGTCCGAGGGCGCACAGCCACACCGCGAGCCAGCTCACGACCGCCACCGCGGGAGCAGGCCTACCAGCGCGACGGCTCCACCGGCCAGGACCGGCACGCCCGCCGGGGCGACGAAGGACAGGAGCAGGGCCACCGCCGTCGCCGTCGCGGCCAGCGCCCGGGTCCGGGGCACGGTCAGGTACGGCCAGAGCAGCCCGAGGAACGCGGCCGGGGCCGCGGCGTCCAGGCCGAAGGTCGTGGGGTCGCCCAGCGCCTGCACGCCGTAAGCGCCCAGCACGGTCGTGACGTTCCACGTGAGGAACAGCCCGACGCCGGTGGCGAGGAACCCGGCCCGGGCCGCGGCGAGCCCGTTTGTCTCGTGCCGGACCGCCATGGCCGTGGTCTCGTCGATGACCAGCGGCGCCACGAGCGCGCGGGCCCATGGCCGGCGGGGCAGCACGTCGGACAGCCGGACCGCGTACAGCCCGTTGCGCACCCCGAGCAGCCACGCGGAGGCCAGCGCGGTCGCGGGGGCGCCGCCCGCGGCGGCGACGGCGGCGAACGCGAACTGCGACCCTCCCGTGAAGCCGACCGCCGACAGCACCACGGCCTGCAACGGGCTGAGCCCGCTGGCCACCGCCACCGCGCCGAAGCTCACCCCGTACACCCCGAGCAGGCCCAGCCCGATCCCGTCGCGTCGTGCGGCGGCCACCGCCGGCGTCGTGCTCACCGGGGCACGGTAGCCAGGCACCTGGCCGCTGTCGCCGGCCATCCTGCCCCCGGTGGTCGTACCCGGCTGTCCCCCCGCGCGTCAGCGCCGCTGCGCCTCGTCGCGGTCCGTTGCCTCGGGCACGTGCGGCCCGACGTGGCGGTGCAGCCAGCGGTTGAGCGGGGCGAGCGCGCGCCAGTGCCCGGCCACCACGTCGACCGCCTCCGGGTGGAACAGCCATGGTTCGGCGTCGAAGCTGCGGGACACGGCCAGGCCCTTGTGGCGCAGGAGCTCCACCCGGGGGTGGTCGGCGGGGTAGCCGCGCGGCGCCCTGGTCAGCTGGTCCCCGTCGCGGGACCAGCCCTCGCGCTCGAGCGCCCGCACCACCCTGACCAGTGCCGGACCGGTCGTCGGGTCGTCGACCGCGGCGCGGTAGCGAGCCACCTGGTCGCGCTCCATCCGCCAGTAGCCGCCGGCCACGAACAGGCCGTCCGCAGAGACGTGCAGGTAGAGCGAGCCGTGACCGTCCCGGCCGTGGGCGTGGCCGGCGGCCTGCGTCTTGTAGGGGCTCTTGTCGTTCGAGAAGCGGACGTCCCGGTACGGGCGGAAGACCTTGCCGGTCCCGAACTCCGGCTCCAGGTCCGCCAGCAGCGCGACGAGCGGCTCACGCACCTGCCGCTCGTAGACGTCGCGGTGGTCGGTCCAGTACGCCTTCGAGTTGTCGGCCTCGAGCCCGTCGAAGAAGTGGGGGAGGTCCTCGCCGAAGCCCTGGAACTGCGTCACCCGCGCCACGCTACGTCCTACCGGTCGGCGTCGTCCCCTGTGACGAAGTCGATGAGCTCCTCGACCCGTCCCAGGAGCTCTGGTTCCAGGTCGGTCCAGGACCGAACGGAGCCGAGGATGCGGCCCCAGCCGCGGCCGACGTCCTGGGCGGTGCGGTGCGGCCACCCCAGGTGGGCGAGCACGCCTTCCTTCCACGGCTGCCCCCGCGGGACCACGGGCCAGGTGTCCAGGCCGACTCGCTGCGGCCTCACCGCCTGCCACACGTCGACGTACGGGTGGCCGACGACGAGCACGTGCTCGCGCAGCGCAGGCGAGCGCGACACCTCCTCGGCCTCGCGCCACTCCTTGGACCCGGCGACGAGGTGGTCGACCAGCACCCCGATCCGGCGACCCGGCCCCGGCCGGAAGCCGCGCAGGGCGTCGGCGAGGTCCTCGACCCCGTCCAGCGCCTCCACGACGACGCCCTCCACGCGCAGGTCCGCGCCCCACACCCGCTCCACCAGCTCGGCGTCGTGCTTCCCCTCGACGAGGATCCGGCTCGACCTCGCCACCCGTGCGCGCTGCCCGGTGACGGCGACGGACCCGCTGGCGGTCCGGGTCCGGGCGAGTGTCGCCGGGGGCGCGGCGGCGCGGGGACGGACCAGCGTGACGGGACGCCCGTCGAGCAGGAAGTCGGGCCCGAGCGGGAAGGTCCGGGTCCGCAGCCGCCGGTCCTCCAGCACGACGACGTGCATGCCGCCGGCCTTCTCGCACCGCAGCACGGCCCCGCACCAGCCCGTGGTCACCTCCTCGACGACGAGCCCGGGCTCGGCGGGCACCTCCTCGACCGCGGGCGCACGTCGGCGGGCGGCGAGCACGTCGCCGGCGTAACGGTCCACGGCGTAACGGTCCACGGCGTGACGGTCCACTGCGCTGGCGTGGGCAGGTGAGGACGGGCCGGGGGACGGGGGCAGGGCGGGGCTCACCGGGCCACGGTAGGGACGCGCGCCCCCGGCGGTGGGACGGACACGCTGACCGGGTCCCTCACCCGAGCCGCTGCAGCTGCGGCCACAGCTCCGCCCACGACCAGACCGGCCCCTGGCACAGGCGGAGCGGCGTGCCGGCCTCGTCGTTGTCGAGCCCCGCGTCGTTGGCCACCTGCCCGGCCGGCGCGCACGAGGCGAACCAGGCCTCGAGCCGCCCCTCCGGCCAGCGCCCCACGGCCAGGACGACCTGAGGCTCGCCCTCCGGCGGACCCCACCACCAGTACGCGTTGTGGCCGCTGACGACGGGCGGCAGGTCCGCGCCGCGGTCGCGGGCCCGGTCCAGCGCACCTGCCTGCCCGTAGTTGCCGGCCAGCACGGCCTCGGCGTCGCCGGCCCTCGCCGCCTCGCCGACCGCGTCCGTCAGCTCGTCCCAGCCGACCTGCTCGCCGTGGTCGTAGACCACGTCCACCGGGGCCAGCCGCGCGGGCAGCAGGGGCAGGGCGATGACCCCGCCGACCACGGCGTTGACGAGCACGAGCCCGACGAGCAGGCCGCGCCGGCGGGGCTTCGACCCCCGCGCCGCCCACCGGAGGCACCCGGGCACCCCGGCAGCCACCAGCAGAGGGACGACGCCCATCACGTAGTAGGGCTTGCCGCCGGTGAGGAGCACGACCAGCACGAGCAGGACGGCCGTGACCACCGCCCACCGCCGGCCCGCAGCACGCCACAGCGCCACACCGCCGACCACCAGGACGCCCGCGGTCAGCGGACCGGTGAGGGTGAGGAGCATCGGCAGCACGAGCGCACGCTCGACCGACGTCCCGGACCCGCCGTCGGCGATCGTCTCGGCCAGGGCCAGCTGCGGCCACCCGTTCCTCTGCTGCCACACCACCGTCGGCGCGAGCCCGAGCGCCGCCACGCCTGCCGCAGCCCACGCCCAGGGGGCGCGGAAGGGTGTCCTGGGCCCCACCAGCAGCAGCGCCAGGGCTGCGCACAGCAGCACGGTGGCGGGCAGCGTCTTGACCAGCAGCGACACGGCGGCGACGCCACCGACGACCAGCCACGCCCGGGGGGTACCGGTACGGACCGCCCGCAGCAGCCCGAGCACGAGCGCGGACGTGGCCACGACGTCGAGCACCGTGGTTCCGAACAGGTGCCCGGTGACCAGCAGCGTGGTCGAGGTGGCGGTGACGACCGCCACCCAGGACTGCTCGCGGGTGGTCGCGCCGAGCTCGCGCCCGGTGAGCGCGGCCACCACGACGACGCCCCCGGCGGCCAGGGCGGGCAGGAGCCTGAACGCCCACAGCGAACCGTCCACCAGGCGGTACCAGGCGCTCGCCAGCAGCGGGACGAGCGCTGGCTGGTCGGCGTAGGCGAGCGCCGGGTGACGGCCGGCCTCGACGAAGTAGAGCTCGTCCCGGTGGAACCCGTACCGGCCGGCGAGCGCGAGGAGGACGACGACGAGGACGAGCGCCGCCCACCCCCAGCCTGGCACCGCGGGGAGGCGCCCCGACCGGGCCGACATCGTCGTCGTGGTCGGCGTCACGGTGGTGAGCCTCCCGCACCGAGCGTCCAGCGGTCCACGGCCCCCGCCGGTCGACGGCTCTGCGGCACGGGCTTCACACCGCGCCGGGGCGGGTCCACGATGACCGGGTGCTCGACGACGAGACGCCTCCCGCTGCAGCCCTGGTGGAGTCCGAGCACGGGCCGGAGCAGGTCCTGGACGTCGACGCCTCCCCGGGACCGTCACCGCGCTCACCCGGGCGGAGCTGCTCGACGAGGTCGCACTCCTCGCCGGCGCGCCGCGCGGGCCCCGTGCCCGCCAGGGGACAGCTGCGGGCGGAGATGACGGATGGGCGTGACGTCGACCTGACGGACCTGACGGACCTGACGGACCTGACGGACCTGACGGACCTGACGGACCTGACGGACCTGACGGCGGCGGCCGGGCCCGTCGGCTGCGTCCCGGTCCACGCCTACCCGTTGCACCTCCTGCACACCTCCGGGACGACGGGGTGGGCCACGGGGATCGTGCGTGACAACGGGGGTCATGCGGTGGCGCTGGCGTGGTCGGTGCAGGTGGTCTGCGGGCTCCCGCCGGGGGAGACGATGTGCACCGCCCGCGACGTCGGCTGGGTGGTGGGCCACCCCTGCATCGTCCACGGGCCCCTGCTGGTCGGGGCGACCACGGTCATGTGCGAGGGCACGCCGGTCGGGACGCCCGACGCGGCGGTGCTCCGGCGCGTCGTCCAGGAGCACCGGGCCTCGGTGGTGTCCACCGCGCCCACCGCCGTCCGCGCCGTCAGTAGGCAGGACCCGA
This sequence comes from uncultured Actinomycetota bacterium, assembly GCA_963759255.1. Lineage (GTDB taxonomy): Bacteria > Actinomycetota > Actinomycetes > Actinomycetales > JBBAYJ01 > Aquipuribacter. The sequence goes on along the minus strand of CAVWYQ010000002.1, from coordinate 1,262,524 downwards.
CCGGTGAGCTGGCGCGTGCCCAGGACCTGTCGAGCCTGCTGACCCTGTTCCTGGCCGGGCGTCGCCGCACCATGAGCGACATCGCCGACGGCAGGCGCCCGGCCGTGCCCTCGACGACCGAGGACCCAGGCGTGCTCGAGCAGGTCGCGGCGTCGCGGCGGGGACGTCCGTGACGTGGCCCTGGGTCGCAGCCGCCGTGGTCGCGGGGCTGCTGGGGGTGGACCGGCTGGCGTTGTGGGCGGAGTCGCGGGGGTGGCTCTACTGGCGGCGCCGGAGGGCCGCGCCCCGCGCCGGCGGCGGGATGTTCGGTGAGCTCGTGGAGATGTTCGAGCCGTCGCACCGCCACGTCATGGAGGAGCAGCAGCGCCAGGACGCCGACGTCGTGCAGAACGAGGCCGACGAGCCGGGCTGAGCGGTGATGCGATGAGCCCCCGGTGTCCGCCGGTGTCCACAGGCGTCATGGCTCGACCGGTGACAGCGTCGCGGTGGTCGGCTCGTCCGCGCCGGTGGTGGCGGCGTCGGAGCGGGTCAGCTCGTCGTAGCGGACCGCCACCACCCCGGCCACCACGAAGGCGCCCCCGACCAGCTGGACCGGCAGCGGCAGCTCGCCCAGGAGCAGCCAGGCGAAGAGCAGGCTGAACAGCACCTCCGTGAGCCCGACGAACGAGGCCACCTTGGACCCCAGCCGACGGGTCGCGGCCACGCCGGAGGCGTAGGCGAAGGCGGCGGCGAGCAGGCTGAGCCCGGCGACCGGCAGCCACCACGGCAGGGTCCGCCCGGCCAGCTCGACGTCCGTGGTCGTGACGACCATGGGGACGACCCCGACCAGGCCGGCCAGCACGAGCGCGACGCCACCGACGAGCAGGCCACCCGCGGCCATGACCAGGGGCGGCAGGCCGGTGTCCGCCCGGGCCGAGAGGACGAAGAACGCGGCGAGGCCGAACGCGGCGCCCAGCGCCCACAGCACGCCGATCCCGTCGACACGCATGCCGCCGAGCACGTCGAGCACGAGGACGAGGCCCACCACCGCCAGGGCGATGCCCACGACCGTCCAGCGGCGTGGCCGGTGCCCGTGCCGGACCCAGAGCCACAGGACGACGAGCACCACGCCGAGGTACTCCAGCAGCAGCGCCACGCCCACCGACAGGGTGCTCACCGCCGTGAAGAACGCGAGCTGGACCGCGGCCACCGCGACGACGCCGTAGGTCAGCAGCAGGACCGCGTTGCGGCGCAGCAGGTGCCACCGGCCGCGCAGCAGGACCAGCGCGGGAGCCAGGAGCACGAGCGCTGCGACGACGATCCGGGCCGTGACCGCGGCCGCCGGGCTCCAGCCCGCCTCCAGCAGGGACTTCGCGAAGGGACCGGAGCTGCCGAAGGCGGCCGCCGAGCCGAGCGCGAGCCACACGCCGGAGGCCAGCGAGGGGCGGGGGAGGGGGCGGCGGGCATGGGGACCTTCGTTCGGGTGTCAGGGTCGTCAGGGTCGTCAGGGGTAACCTCTACTTCGGTACTGACGGTATCCGACGCGACGTCAGGAGCACAGTGGTATTCGCCCATGACACCGAGGTCGCCCTGGTCGCCGCGGCCGCCCTGGCGAACACCCGGGCGGGCCACGGGGCGGGCGACTCGCTGAGCTCGGTCGCGGACCTGGACGCCTTCGTGACGGAGTGGGCGGTCACGGGCAGCCGGGTAGCCGACGAGGCGCGCACCGACGAGCTGGCCGCCGTCAGGGACCTGCGCGAGGTGCTCGTCCGGCTCTGGACCGCGGGCGACGCCGACGTGGTCGCCGGGGAGGTCAACCGGCTGCTCGCCGACGGGGGAGCGCTGCCGCAGCTCGTCCGCCACGACGGCTGGGACTGGCACCTCCATGCCACCGCGCCCGACCAGCCGCTGGGGACGCGGATGGCGGTCGAGGCGGCCATGGCGCTGCTCGACGTCGTCCGCGCCGGTGAGCTGGACCGGCTCAAGCGGTGCGACGCGGAGGACTGCGACGACCTCCACGTCGACCTGTCCCGGAACCGGTCCCGGCGGTACTGCGGCACCCGGTGCGGCAACCGCGCGGACGCTGCGGCCTACCGCGCCAGGCGGGCGACGAGCGCCACCCAGGAGTAGGGCCGTGTCAGGCGTGCCGCCAGCCCTCCGCCAGCACCGCCAGGCGCTCGAGCCGTCGGCGCTGGCCGAACCCTGACACCCGTCCGACGACCCGCTCCACCAGGCGCCCGGCCGGCCCGTGCACCTCGGCGGAGACCACGACCTCGCACCGGTCCCCCTCCAGACGGGGTGACCGACCAGTCGTAGTCGAGCCGGTGGCCCAGCGCCCGGGTCGACCAGGAGTAGCCGCCGCAGGGGCGGACCACGCCGACGCGCATGGTCGTCGAGGGGCCGAAGAACGGCCGGACCCGGCCCGACCACCCGGTCACGACCCGCCCGCCGGGCGGGTCGACGGACACCACGTGCGGGCTCCACAGCTGCCAGGCGTCGACGTCCACGAGCAGGTCGTGGACCCGGTCGGCGGGGGCGGCGACGGTACGGGCGCTGCGGATGCTCACCCCGCGCACGGTACGGGCCGCGGCCACCTGGCACGCTGTCGCCCGTGCACGTGTGGAGAGCGCTGGGCGACGTCCCTGCCGGGGGCGGACCGGCGGTCGTCACCGTCGGCAACTTCGACGGGGTGCACCGCGGCCACGCGGCCGTCCTGCGTCAGGTGATCGACATCGCCCGGGAGCGTGGCGCCCGCGCCACCGCCATCACCTTCGAGCCGCACCCGCTGCACGTCCTGCGCCCCGACATCGCGCCGCCGCTCGTCACGAGCCCGGCGCAGCGCGTGGAGCTGCTCGCCGCGACCGGTCTTGACGGGCTGCTGGTGCAGCGCTTCGACCTGGCGCTGGCGAGCCAGAGCCCGCAGGAGTGGGTGGCGGGCACGGTCGTGGGGGCGCTGGGCTGCACGACCATCGTCATCGGGACCGACGTCCGCTTCGGCCGCCGGAACTCCGGCGACCTGTCGACGCTGCGCGAGCTGGGCCTGCGTCTCGGGTTCGAGGTGGTGGCGCTGGAGGACGTGGCGGCGCCGCAGGGCCGACGCTGGTCCTCCAGCTGGGTGCGCGCGTGCCTGGCCGAGGGCGACGTCGCCGGCGCGGCCGAGGTCCTGGGGCGCCTCCACCGCCTGGATGCCACGGTGGTCCACGGTGACCACCGCGGTCGGGAGCTGGGGTACCCGACCGCCAACCTGGGGCCGGACCTGCAGGGCCTGGTGCCGGCCGACGGCGTCTACGCGGGCTGGCTCTCCGTCCTCCCGGCCGGTGCCGACGCCGGTGCCGACGCCGGTGCCGACGCCGGTGCCGGCGCCGGCGCTTCGGGGCGGCTGCCAGCGGCGGTCTCGATCGGCACCAACCCGCAGTTCGACGGCCTGGAGCGACGGGTCGAGGCCTACGTGCTGGACCGGGACGACCTCGACCTCTACGGCCTGCCGGTCCGTGTGGAGCTCGTCGGGCGGCTGCGGCCCACCCTGCGCTTCGACGGCGTCGGCGCGCTGGTGGAGCAGATGGCGCGCGACGTCGCCGAGGCCCGGGAGGGGCTCGGTGCCGTGAGCATCCCTCAGCCGGGCCGGGCGGGTCCGTCCCAGCCAGGCTGATTAGGGTCGCAGGCTGCGCCGTTGCTACCCTGGGCCACGCCGTGAACCGGCCGCGGACCTGTATGCCCGGGTGGACGAGCCCCCGGCGCTCCGCGCAACGACCTCAAGGAGACCTCGCATGCCCCTCGACTCTGCCGTCAAGAAGCAGATCATCGCCGAGTACGGCGCCAACGAGGCCGACACCGGGTCTCCCGAGGTCCAGGTGGCCATGCTCACCAAGCGCATCGCCGACCTCACCGAGCACCTCAAGCTGCACGCGCACGACCACCACACCCGCCGGGGGCTGCTGCTCCTGGTCGGGCAGCGCCGCCGGATGCTGCAGTACCTGCAGCGCACCGACATCACGCGGTACCGCTCGCTCATCGAGCGTCTCGGACTGCGTCGCTGACACGCGAAGGGCGGCTCCCCGCAGGGGGAGCCGCCCTTCGTGCAGCACCCGCACGACCGGCACCACCTGCGCCAACCGCACGACAGCACGGCAGCACGACCTGAGAGCGCGCGCACGCAGCGGGAGCACCGCCGGTGCCGCCCGCGCCGCCCTCTCGCCGACGAGAGCCCCGAGGAACGGGGTGCCCCCGACGGGGGCAGAACGGAGAACACCATCGTGGTAGACGTCCACACCGCCGAGGCCGTGATCGACAACGGTCGCTTCGGCACCCGCACCATCCGCTTCGAGACCGGCCGCCTCGCCAAGCTGGCCGCCGGCTCCGCCGTCGCCTACCTGGACGACGAGACCATGCTGCTGAGCGCGACGACGGCCAGCAAGAACCCCAAGAGCCACTTCGACTTCTTCCCCCTGACGGTGGACGTCGAGGAGCGCATGTACGCCGCCGGCCAGATCCCCGGCTCGTTCTTCCGCCGCGAGGGCCGTCCCGGCACCGAGGCGATCCTCACCTGCCGTCTCATCGACCGCCCGCTGCGCCCGTCGTTCGTCGACGGCCTGCGCAACGAGATCCAGGTCGTCGTCGAGCGTGCTGTCGCTCAACCCGCAGGACTCCTACGACGTCGTGGCGATCAACGCCGCGTCGCTGTCCACCCAGCTCGCCGGGCTGCCCTTCTCCGGCCCGGTCGCCGGCGTGCGCATCGCTCACGTCGAGGGCACCTGGGTCGCGTTCCCCACCCACGACCAGATCGAGCAGGCGACCTTCAGCATGGTCGTCGCGGGCCGGGTCACCGACACCGGCGACGTCGCGATCATGATGGTCGAGGCCGAGGCCACGGACACGGCTTTCGAGAAGATCTCCATGGGTGCCCAGGCCCCCACCGAGGAGGTCGTCGCCGGTGGGCTCGAGGCCGCGAAGCCCTTCCTCAAGGTCCTCATCGAGGCCCAGCAGAAGGTCGCCGACGCCGCCGCCAAGCCGACGCGTGACTACCCCCTGTTCCCGGCGTACCAGCAGGACGCCTACGACGCGGTGAGCGCCGCCGCCGAGGCCGACCTCGCCGAGGCGCTGCAGATCGCCGACAAGCTCCAGCGCGAGGCCCGTCTCGACGAGATCAAGGCCAGCACGCTGGAGTCCCTGGGCGGCAGCTTCGACGGGCGCGAGGGCGAGCTGTCCGCCGCCGTCCGCGCCGTCACCAAGCGCCTCATCCGCCAGCGCGTCCTCACCGACAAGGTCCGCATCGACGGGCGCGGCCTGGCCGACATCCGGCAGCTGTCCGCCGAGGTCGAGGTCCTGCCCCGCGTCCACGGCTCTGCGCTGTTCGAGCGCGGCGACACCCAGATCATGGGCGTCACCACGCTCAACATGCTCAAGCTCGAGCAGAAGATCGACTCTCTCGGGCCGGTCAAGACCAAGCGCTACATGCACCACTACAACTTCCCGCCCTTCAGCACGGGCGAGACCGGCCGCGTGGGCAGCCCCAAGCGCCGCGAGATCGGCCACGGCATGCTCGCCGAGCGCGCCCTGACCCCGGTCCTGCCCAGCCGCGAGGACTTCCCCTACGCGATCCGCCAGGTCTCCGAGGCGCTCGGGCTCCAACGGCTCGACCTCGATGGGCTCGGTCTGCGCCTCCACCATGTCGCTGCTCAACGCCGGGGTTCCGCTGCGCGCCCCGGTCGCCGGCATCGCCATGGGCCTGATCTCCGACACGGTCGACGGCGAGACCACCTACGCCGCCCTCACGGACATCCTCGGTGCCGAGGACGCCTTCGGCGACATGGACTTCAAGGTCGCCGGCACCAAGGAGTTCGTCACCGCCATCCAGCTCGACACCAAGCTCGACGGGATCCCCGCCTCGGTGCTGGCCTCGGCGCTCACCCAGGCCAAGCAGGCCCGGCTGCACATCCTCGAGGTCATGGCCGAGGCCATCGACCGCCCCGACGAGATGAGCCCGTTCGCGCCCCGGATCATCACCGTCAAGGTCCCGGTGGACAAGATCGGCGAGGTGATCGGGCCCAAGGGCAAGATCATCAACCAGATCCAGGACGACACGGGCGCCGACATCTCCATCGAGGACGACGGCACCGTGTTCATCGGCGCGGTCGACGGCCCCTCGGCCGAGGCCGCCCGCACGGCGATCAACCAGATCGCCAACCCGACCATGCCGGAGGTCGGCGAGCGCTACCTGGGCACGGTCGTCAAGACGACCACGTTCGGCGCCTTCATCGCCCTCATGCCCGGCAAGGACGGCCTGCTGCACATCTCCAAGATGCGCGACCTGGTGGGCGGCAAGCGCGTGGACAACGTCGACGACGTGGTCAGCGTGGGCCAGAAGGTCCAGGTCGAGATCTCCGAGATCGACCAGCGCGGCAAGCTGTCCCTGTCGGTGGTCACGGCTGACGGCCGACCGCCGCATCCGTCGACGTCAGCGACGCCGTGCAGTCCGTCGAGGCCGCTCGAGGCCTGATGACCCCCGTCGATCTCACGATCGACGACCCCCGCCGTCGGCGGTGGCCAGCCTCTGCTGGTCGCCGCCGACGGCGGTTCCGTCGTCGCCCGCACCGTGCTGCCCTCCGGGGTGCGCGTCCTCACCGAGTCCATGCCCGGGCTGCGCTCGGCCACCGTCGGGATGTGGGTCGGGGTCGGCTCACGTGACGAGGCCGACGGCCACCACGGGAGCACCCACTTCCTGGAGCACCTGCTCTTCAAGGGCACCGGCCGGCGCTCCCCGCTGGACATCGCCGAGGCCTTCGACGCGGTCGGTGGCGAGGCGAACGCGGTCACCGGCAAGGAGCACACCTGCTACTACGCCCGCGTGATGGCCGGTGACGCCCCGATGGCGATCGACGTCATCACCGACATGGTGACGAGCTCCACCATCGGCTCCGACGACTTCGAGTCCGAGCGCGAGGTCATCCTCGAGGAGCTGGCGATGGCGGAGGACGACCCGTCCGACGTGGTCCACGAGCGCTTCGCCGAGGTCGTCCTCGGGGACCACGCGCTGGGACGTCCGATCGGCGGCACGCCGGAGACGATCAAGGGTGTTGGCCGCGAGGACGTGGTGTCGCACTACCGACGCCACTACGAGGCGCCCGACGCTGGTCGTCACCGCCGCGGGCGGGCTCGACCACGACGAGGTGGTCGCCGCGGTGTCCGCCGAGCTGCACCGGGCCGGCTGGCTGGACGCGGTTGCCTCGCCCAGGCCCGGCCGGACCGGTGGCGCACGAGCGGCGGCCATCGGGTCGTGACGTGGTGGTGCGGCGCGACATCGAGCAGGCGCAGGTGGTCGTCGGCACCACGGCCCTGGCCGCGACCGACGAGCGCCGGTACGTCCTGTCGGTGATGAACACCGCGCTGGGGGGCGGGATGAGCAGCCGGCTGTTCCAGGAGGTGCGCGAGAAGCGCGGCCTGGCGTACAGCGTGTACTCCTTCACGCGCCGGTTACGTCGACGGCGGGTACATGGGGCTCTACGCCGGATGCAACCCCGCCAAGGTGGACACCGTGGTGGACCTGCTCGGGGCGGAGTGGGAGCGTCTGGCCGCCGACGGGCTCGCACCCGGCGAGCTCGAGCGCGCCGTGGGCCAGCTGTCCGGCGGCATGACGCTGGGCCTGGAGGACTCCGGGTCGCGGATGTCTCGGCTGGGCAAGGCCGAGCTGGTGCACCGCGCCTTCACCGACCTCGACGAGACGCTGGCGCGGTTGCAGGCGGTGACGGCGGAGCAGGTGCAGGAGCTGGCGGCCGAGCTCGTCGCCCGTCCCCGCAGCCTCGCCGTCGTCGGTCCCTTCGACCCGGACCGCACGTTCGGGTCAGCGCGGTGACAGCCGGCTGGCGACGGGTTCGGACGCCGGTGAGCAGCCTCCTGCGGGTCGTCGTCGCCGGTGCCTCCGGCCGCATGGGCACGGCGGCCTGCGCGGCGGTCGAGGCCGCGCCGACGACCTGGAGCTGCACGGGCCGGGTCGGTCGGGGCGACGACCTCGCGGCGGCCCTGGCCGGCGCGGACGTGCTCGTCGACCTGTCGGTGCCCGGACAGCTCGCCCGGCCACGTCGCGGCCGCGGTGGACGCGGGCGTCCACGCCGTGGTGGGCACCACCGGCTGGGACGACGGGCGGCTGGCGTCGCTCGCGGACCGGCTGAGGGCCGCGCCGTCCGTCGGAGTGCTCGTCGCCCCCAACTTCTCCGTCGGGGCGCTGCTGGTCACCGACTTCGCCGTCCGTGCAGCCAGGTTCTTCGAGTCGTGTCGAGGTCGTCGAGCTGCACCATCCCGACAAGGTCGACGCCCCGTCGGGCACAGCGGTGCGCACCGCCCGGCTGATCGCCGCGGCCCGTGCCCAGGCCGGGCTGGGCCCGGGCCCGACGCGACGAACTTCGCTGCCCGGCGCTCGCGGGGCCGACGTCGACGGGGTCCCGGTCCACGCGGTCCGCCTTCGGGGCCTCGTCGCCCCCCAGGAGGTGCTGCTGGGCGGCCAGGGGGAGACCGTGACCCTGCGCCACGACAGCCTGGACCGGTCGTCCTTCATGCCGGGCGTGCTGCTGGCGGTACGGCAGGTCGGCTCGACCACCCCGGCCTGACCGTCGGCCTGGAGCACTGGCTCGACCTGTGACCCGCACCAAGGTTGCGATCGCCGTGCTGCTCGCTGGTCCTCGGCTTCTACCTGGTGGGTCTGCTGGTGCGGTCCTGGGCCGTGGTGCAGGACGGCGGGGTGCTCGGCTGGCTGCTGGCCGCGGCATGGTGGTCTCGTGGGCGATCGCGGTCGGTGGCGGTCGGTGGCCGAGCTGCGGTTCGGTCTGCGCCACGCAGCGCCTCGGCCGGACGCTGGCCGACGAGGCGGGCGCTGCCCGAGGCGGTGCCACGCTCGCGTGACGGCCGGCGTCGACAGGGCGGCGGCCGACGAGGCCTTCGCCCGGTACCGGCACGAGGTCGAGGCCGGACCCGGCCTCGTGGCGGGCCTGGTTTCGGCTGGCGCTGGCCTACGACAGCGCCGGCGACCGCAGACGGGCCCGGGCGGCCGCCCGGCACGCGGTCAGGCTTCACCGGGACGCGGAGCGCGGCCCCGGCTGAGCTCCCGTACGTGCACGCCGGCTGTGGCTGCTGGCTGTGGCTGTCCGGCTGGGCGCGTGCCCGGTGCCGTCGCCCCTGCCGTCGCCGCTGCTACGGCTCTGGGTCCGGGCGCGCCGTCGCGGGCACGTCGCCCGCAGGGCGGGTCGTGGCCGAGCCGGCGAGGGTGTCGACGATCCCGGCCGTCAGCGCCTCCAGCGGACCCCGGTCCGCACACCGCCCGCACGAGCGTCGCCGCCACGAGGGCCGCCACCGCGTGCGTCGTCCAGCCGGCGCCGTCCGAGGCGTCGGGCAGGCCCGGCGTCACGGCCACGACGTGGACGGCGTAGAGCGTCAGGGTCATGGACCCGGCGGCGGCCACGGGGCGCAGCAGCCACACTGCCGGCGTGCGCGCCAGCAGCAGGCAGGCACCCAGCACCAGCAGGGCCGCCCCGGCGGTGCCCAGCAGGTCCGGCGGGGTGCCGGAGTGCGGCATGTCCAGCGCCAGCCACCACCATGACGTGGTCGGTGTCGTCCCGTAGAACGGCCCGTCGCGGCCCGGTCGGACGCGGCGACGGCCTCGGTGAGGGCAGCCTGGCCGCTGGCCGTGGTGACCAGCAGGCCGGACCCGAGCGCTGCCACAGCGAGGAGCACAGCACCCGCCGCGGCGATGGCAGCGGCCACCTGGACCCTGCTCACGGCCAGCCGACCGACGGCGGCACCCACCAGGAGGTAGCCGAACCAGCGTGAGCACGGGGTAGTACCCGGTGAGCAGCAGGGTGACCAGGGAGTCGACCGGGGAGAGCAGCAGCGCGCTCAGCCCGACCTGCGGACCAGGCCCTTCGAGCCCCCGGCTGCGCGCAGCGCGTGCGAGACGAACGGCATCAGGCCCCAGCCACAGCAGCCCACCTGCACCGAGGACGGCCGCGCGCAGCCGCAGCAACGGCGCGAGCAGCACGAACGACACGGCGTAGTACTGGAGGATGACCGCGACGGGAGGGCCCAGCTCGGCCAGGAAGCAGCCCGACGACGAGGATGACGAGCGGCCCGGACCGTGGTCCGGGCCACCATCCGACCGGGCGGGTGTCCGTGGCGCCCTGTGGCCGCCGTCCGCCAGAGCGAGCCCGACACCCGCCAGCAACGCGAACGTGGCGGACGACCGGCCGTCGACGAGGGCGAAGACCCAGCGCTCCTCGTCCCGACGGACCGACCCGGTCCAGAGGTGCGCTGCCCATCATCCCCAGCAGGGCCAGGCCCCGGGCTGCGTCCACCCCGACCAGGCGCCGCGACCGGGGAAGGGTCGGGCCGGCCGTGCCGCTGCCCGTCGCGCCGCTGCCGCGGTCGCGCCGCTGCCTGCGACGCCCTGCTCACGGCGCCGGGTCCTCGCCGCCCAGCCACGCGACGAGGCGCACCTCCGGCCACACGGCCGGGGTCGTCGGGGTCCCCGCCGAGCAGGGCACGGCGACGGCGGGCGCCGTCCACCGCGAACCCTGCGCCGCGGAAGAACGCAGCCCGGGGTGCGTCGTCGACGTGGACCCAGGCCTGCAGCCGGAGGCGCCCCAGCGGCTGCGTGGGTGTCAGCCACTGCGGCCAGCAGACGTGATCCGTGGCCGCGCCGGTGGTGGAGCGGGTCGACCTCGAGGGCCACCAGCTCGACGACCGAGCCGACCGGCGCCCCGTGCTGCTCGTCCGCCTGGGTGTCACCGGGAACGGGGTCGTCTGAGGCAGGCATGGATGCCGCGAACCCCGTGACGATCCCGTCCCCGACAGCCACGTGCACCGTGTGCCGTGGCGAGGGTGGTGCTGTCACCGCTCCTGCCCAGGCCTCGGCGAGCAGCTCAGGCGCCATGGCGGCCACGAGGGGCGGCGGCAGGACCCCGGCGTACGGCCCTGTCCACGACCGGGCCTGGACGGCGCCGATGGCGGGCAGGTCGGCCTCCCGGGCCGGGCGCACGGAGTTGTCGGCGCCGGGGGCGCCGAGCAGCGGGCTCGACATGCGCCGATGGTGTCACGACCGCCCGCAGCGTGAGGTGCGGTCGCCCCCGCACACCGATGCCCCGTCCGCTCAGAGGCGTCCGGGGCATCGGGTGCGTGGTGCCGTGCGGGTCAGGCCTGGCCGGAGCCCACCTCTCGGCGGGTCTCCGTTCTCGCTGTCGAGACCGTCGTGACCGTGCGGCCGCGTCGATGGCGTCGTGGTCGCCGTGGCTGTGGGCCGCGGACAGCTCGGCCGGGGTGACCGGCTCGACCCGGTCCTCGAAGTAGAACCGCGACACGCGTCGACGGATCCCGTCGGCCCAGGCTCCCTTGCGGCGGACCCCGTTGGCGTCCGTGGCAGGACCCGGCTCGATCGGGGCGTAGGACTCGTACTGGACGAGGGTCCACTGGTCGTAGGCGGACATCGGCGCGTGGCGTTCGAGCACCTCGCCGGTGTCCAGCCGGAAGACCTGGCCGGTCTCGACGCCGTGGAGGACCCTCTCCCGGTCACGACGCTGGAGCCCCAGGCAGATCCGCTTGGTGATGATGAACGCCAGCGGCGGCGCGACGAACATCATGACCCCGACGAACCGGGTGATGTCGTTGATGGCCAGGTTGAGGTGTGTCGCGAGGATGTCGTTACCGCCGTTGGCCCACAGCAGCACGTAGAACGTGAGCGACATGACTCCCAGGCCGGTGCGCGTCGGGGCGTTCCGGGGGCGGTCCAGCAGGTGGTGCTCACGGGCGTCACCCGTGGCCAGACGCTCGATCCACGGGTACGCGACGAGCGCGGTGGTGAGCAGTCCCGGCAGGACCACCGCGGGGATGAGGATGTTGAGGCTGAGGGTCCAGCCGAAGATCACGACCTCCAGCCACCCCGGCATGACGCGGACGGCACCGTCGAGCCACCCCATGTACCAGTCCGGCTGAGAGCCGGCGGTGACGGGTGACGGGTCGTACGGCCCGTAGGCCCAGACAGGGTTGATCTGCACGGTGGCGGCGATCAGGGCCAGGATGCCGAAGACGATGAAGAAGAACCCACCGGCCTTGGCGACGTAGACGGGGAGGAGCGGGTACCCGACGACGTTGGAGTTGGTGCGACCGGGCCCCGGGTACTGGGTGTGCTTGTGCAGCACCACCAGGAACAGGTGGGCCGCGATGAGCGCGAGGAACACCGCAGGCAGGAGCAGGACGTGGATGGTGTACAGCCGGGGGATGAACGCCTCGCCCGGGAACTCGCCGGCGAAGGCGAAGAAGTGGATGTACGTCCCGATGACCGGGATCGCCAGGATGATCGCCGCCGCGATACGGAGACCGGTGCCGGACAGCAGGTCGTCGGGGAGGGAGTAGCCGGCGAAGCCCTCGAAGATCGCGAGCAGGGCGAGGATGGCGCCGATCACCCAGTTGAGCTCGCGGGGCCGGCGGAAAGCCCCCGTGAAGAAGACCCGCATCATGTGGACGACCGTCGCGGCGACGAACACCAGAGCCGCCCAGTGGTGGATCTGGCGCATGAGGAGGCCGCCACGCACCTCGAACGACAGGTTGACGGTCGAGGCGAAGGCCTCTGACACGAGCTTGCCCTGCATGGGCTCGTAGGGTCCGGAGTACTCGATGAGACCCGACGCTGGGCACGTAGAAGAACGTGAGGAAGACGCCTGTGAGCAGGCAGATGACGAAGCTGTAGAGCGCGATCTCACCCAGCATGAACGACCAGTGGTCCGGGAAGATCTTGCGGGCGTTCTCCTTGATCGCACCTGTCAGGCCCAGGCGGGAATCCGCGAACCCGGCGAGCTTGGCCTGCGGGGACGACTGAGCTGGGCGGGAGTCACGCCCTGTGGTCTGGCGGACCGTCGGTGCAGTCATCAGAACTCCTCGCTCATTCGCTGCTCGTCCTTCTCGCGTTCCCAGTAGCTGGGCCCGACCGGCTCGGAGAAGCCGGACACCGCCACCAAGTATCCCTCATCGTCCACGGAGATGGGCAGCTGGGGGAGGGCGCGACCAGCCGGGCCGAAGATCACCTTGCAGTTCTGCGTGACGTCGAAGGTCGACTGGTGGCAGGGGCAGAGCAGGTGGTGCGTCGTCTGCTCGTACAACGCCACCGGGCAGCCCATGTGGGTGCAGATCTTGGAGTACGCCACGATTCCGGCGTAGCTGCCGGGACGTGACTCCTCGCTCAGCTCTTCGGGCTCCAGCCGCATCACGAGCACGGCCGCCTTGGCCTTCTCGTCGAGGAAGTGGCTGGACTCCTCGATCCCCTCGGGCTGGATGTGCACGATGCTGCCGATGTCGAGGTCGGCCGCGCGAACCGGGTCGCCCGTGGGGTCCGTCACCAGGCGGGTGCCAGGGGTCCAGACGGTCTCGCTGAGGACCCCCTCGGGGTTGGGGCCGGTGTCCTTCAGGAGGACTATCGCCGGCAGCGGCGCCAGCGCGAGGGCACCCACGAGCGTGTTGCGGATCAGCGGCCGCCGCCCGATGCCCGACTCGCTCACCCCGTCGGTGATGATCTTGGCGGCCTCGGCCTGCTCCTCCGGCGTGCCCTCGATCGGGTGGCGTTCCTGTACCTCCTCGTGGTCCGGCATGAGGGTCTTCGCCCAGTGGACGGCGCCGGTGCCGATCCCGAACAGGGAGAGGAACAGGCCCGTGCCCGAGGAGGATGTTCGACGTCAGGACGGCGGAGGCGGACGTGTCGTCGCGCAGCGGCACCGCGAAGTACCCCACGATGGTCAGCACGGTGCCGGCCATGGACAGCAGGAACAGCAACGCCACCTGACGCTCAGCCCGCCTGGCGGCCCTGGGGTCGGTGTCTGCCATCCGGTCTACGTGCGGCGGAAGCCCGGGGTTCTCGAACCGTTCGGGAGAGGCCGAGCGAGGCTGCTCGAGGGCCGTGCCGGCGCCGGTGGTCGTGGGAGCGTTGCTCACCACGTTGCGGTTGGGGCTGGTGGCGCCCGAGTGCTCGTCCGTGGTTCCGCTCATGAGGACTTGGCTCCCAACCAGACGGCGCAGGCGATGAGTGCGGTCATCCCGACCACCCAGATGAACAGCCCGTCACCGACCGGGCCGATCGACCCCAGCGAGAGGCCGCCTGCCGGGGGGGTGTTCTCGATGTACGCGAGGTACGTGATGATGTCGTTCTTCTGCTGCGGCGAGATGGTCTGGTCGTTGAAGACCGGCATGGACTGCGGCCCGGTGAGCATGGCCTCGTAGACGTGGACGGGAGCCACGTCGACGATCGGCGGGGCGTACTTGCCTCGGGTGAGGGCGCCGCCGGACCCGGCGAAGTTGTGGCACATCGCGCAGTTGACCCGGAACAGCTCCGCACCCTCCGCCACGTCGCCGCCCTCGACGTCGAGGTACCGCTCATCGGGGATGGCGGGCCCCGGACCGAAGGTCGCTGGCGACGTACGCCGCGAGCGCGCGGGTCTCCTCCAGGGTGAACTGCGGCTCACGCTGCTGGATCTGCGGGCCCGGACGCCTGGGCCGGCATCCGCCCGGTCCCGACCTGGAAGTCCACCGCGGCAGCGCCCACGCCGTACAGGGACGGGCCCGACTGCACGCCTTCGGCGGTGATCTCACCGCCCCCGCCGTCGGTGCCGTGGCACGACGAGCAGTTGGCCAGGAAGAGCTCCTGACCCAGGGCGATCTCGTCCTCGCCGTACGCCTCGCCCGCCTGGGCGGACGTGGGCGCGAGGCCGCGTAGGCCGAGGCCGGCGACCAGCAGGCCGGCCAGCAGCACGACGGCCAGCGCGAGGGGGTGGCGGCGGTGGCGCATGACTGTGTTCACGTCTGTCCGGCTCAGCTGAAGTAGACGGAGATGAACAGTGCGATCCAGACCACGTCGACGAAGTGCCAGTAGTACGACGTGACGACGGCCGCGGTCTCCTCCGCGTGCCCGAAGCGCTTGGCCGCGAAGGTGCGGCCGATCACGACCAGGAAGGCGAGCAGCCCGCCCGTCACGTGGAGGCCGTGGAAGCCCGTCGTGAGGAAGAACGTGGAGCCGAACGGCGACGAGGCGAGCGTCAGACCCTCGTGCACGAGCTCCGCGTACTCGAAGACCTGCCCGGAGACGAACACCGCTCCGAGGAGGAACGTGAGCACGTACCACTCGCGCATCCCCCACCGCGTGAACTGCAGCAGGCTGCCGGTCCGCGCGGGCTGGAGGCGTTCGGCAGCGAAGACGCCGAACTGACAGGTCACCGAGCTCGACACGAGGATGATGGCGTTCGCCGCGGCGAACGGGATGTTGAGCATCTCCTGGCCGGCTGCGTATGCCTCTGGCCGGATCGAGCCGAGCGTGAAGAACATCGCGAACAGCGCCGCGAAGAACATGAGCTCGCTGGCGAGCCACACGATCGTGCCGACCGACGTGAGGTTGGGACGGTTCACCACCGCCGGTGCGCCCGTGCTGACTGCTGCTGCTGCTGCCACGGCGTCAATCTAATGGGTGCAGGCCCGGAACGGACGACCACCCCCCGGCCCGGCGCCGGACGTGCCCCGTCCCCTCGGGCGACGAGACCAGCAGGCAACGGCCACGCGGCCGCATCGTGGCCGTCGGGGCGCTGCTCGGGCCGGTTCCGCGTGGGACGAGCAGGTGCCGGGTAGATTTCCGCCCATGAGCACAGCTGCCACCCAGGCGGGGTCCGCCACCGGTTCCCAGCACCGGCCCACCACGGCCGCAGGGGCGGCCGGTGACGACGGCCGGCGCCTGGCCGTGGCCCTGTACAGCGACAAGTCGACGACCCGCGACAAGGTGCGGCGTGCTGTCGGCCGCCGCCCGGCTGCGGACCTCCCCCTGGTCGAGCTCTCCGAGTTCGCGACGCTGCCCGCCCTGCTCCGTGCGGTGGACTCACGACGGTTCGACGTGCTCGTGCTCGACGGGGAGGCGGCACCGGCAGGCGGGCTGGGTGTGTGCCGGCAGCTGCACGACGAGATCTACGACTGCCCCCCCGTCCTCGTGCTCACCGGTCGCCCGCAGGACGCCTGGCTGGCCGCCTGGTCGCGTGCCGCCGCGGCTGTGCCGCACCCGCTGGACCCGCGTGCGGTCGCCGACGCGGTCGCCTCGCTCGCCCGGCTCCGCGCCGCCACACCTCCTCCCGCGTGAGCGGACCGGCCGAGACGGAGGCCGTCACCGGCTGGGTCGGCGTGCTCGAGACCGTGGTCTCGGGCCGGCACCTGGACCACACCCAGACGCGCTGGGCGCTGGACGCCGTGATGCGCGGCGAGGCCGACGACGCTCGTCTGGCCGGGCTCCTGGTGGGGCTGCGGGCCAAGGGCGAGACCGTCGAGGAGGTCAGCGGGCTCGCCGAGGCCATGCTGTCGCACGCGGTGCCCCTGCGCGTGACCGGACCGGCCGTCGACATCGTCGGTACGGGCGGGGACGGTGCGCACACCGTCAACATCTCCACGATGGCCTCGCTGGTCGCGGCCGGGGCGGGGGCTACCGTCGTCAAGCACGGCAACCGTGCGGCGTCCTCACGCTGCGGCACCGCCGACGTGCTCGAGGAGCTGGGGCTCAACCTCGCCGCCCACCCCGACCAGGTGGCCGCATCGGCGCTGGAGCACAGGATCACGTTCGCCTTCGCGCCGGTGTTCCACCCCGCCATGCGGTTCGTCGGTCCGGTCCGCCGGTCGCTCGGCGTCCGGACCGTGTTCAACTCCCTCGGACCACTGACGAACCCCGCTCGCCCGGCGGCCATGGCGCTGGGCGTGGCTGACGCCCGCCACGCCGGGATCATCGCCGGGGTGCTGGCTGCCCGTGGGACGACCGCGCTCGTGGTCCGTGGCCAGGACGGGCTGGACGAGCTCACGACCACCGCCCCCACCAGCGTCCGCGTCGTGGTCCGTGGAGAGGTGGTCGAGACGGTGCTCGAGGCGGCCGACATCGGCATGAGCCCGACCACCCTGGCGAGCCTGCGCGGCGGTGACCGGGTACGCAACGCCGCCGTCGTGCGTGACGTCCTGTCCGGCGAGGAGGGCCCCGTGGCGGACGTGGTCGTCCTCAACGCGGCCGCCGGCCTGCTCGCACTCGAGCTCGTGGGCGACGGCCGGAGCTCGGCCGACGTGGCCGCCGACCTGCCCCGTGCCCTGGCGCCGTTCCTGGACCGGGCGCGTGAGTCGCTGAGGGGTGGGGCCGCGCTGGGCGTGCTCCAGTCGTGGCTCGGCTGATCTCCGGCGCCGGCGTCACCCGAGGTCTCCAGGCACCCGCCACGACGAGGTGCCCCGACGGCCGCCCTCGACCAGGTGCAGCTGCGACCACCGGGCGGCGGCCCCGACCGGGAGCGACCACCCGCCGTCGGCGCTGACGAGCCGGGTGCCCGGCGTCTCCAGCCACCGCACCAGCAGGGTCGTCTCCTCCGGAAGTGCAGCCGAGCCGGGCCCCTGTGGCGCCTCGACGTGCTCCGCGGTGGCGCGCAAGGCATCTAGCGTGGGGGTGACGGGCTCGCCGGCCCGGGTGACGGCAGTGCCGGCGAGTCGGCCGTGGCGGATGCAGACCAGCTCCCAGCCCCCCGCTCGCCTGCCGCCGAGCGGCGATGAGCTCGCCGGTCGCCGTGAGCGCCTGGACCTGCTGGGCCCGGTCCACCCCGCGCACCAACGCTGCCAGCCGGTCGCGCTCGGCGGCCGCCTCCTCGTAGCGCTGCTGGTCCGACAGGCGGTGGACCCGCGCCATCACCGTCCCTACGAGCGGTGACAGGTCGCCGGCCAGGGCCGAGCGGACCTGGTCGACGACCCGGCCGTAGACGTCGTCAGGGCCGGTGACGCAGGGGGCGCTGCACCGGCCCATCCCAGCCAGCGCGCACGCGGTACCACCGCCGCGGCGCGACAGGCGCGGGGTGCACCGGCGGATGTCGAAAGCCGTGTGGACGGCCGCCACGGCTTCCTGGGCGCGCGCCCGCGAGGAGAACAGGCCGACGTAGGCGGCGACCGGGTGGTCCCCGCCGGGCCGCGGTACGACCGACAGCCGGGGGACGGGCTCGTCGGTCACCTTGAGCCAGGCGGCCTTCTCCGGACGGGTCGAGCGCCGGTTGTAGCCGGGCCGGTGCTCGGCGATGAGGCGCAGCTCCCGCACCTGCGCCTCCACGGCGGTGGCGCACACGACGTGCTCGACGCGAGCGGGCGACCCGCACCATCTCCGTCATCCGTCGCCGCTTCTCCGAGGCGGTGAAGTAGCTGCGTACCCTGCCGCGGATGTCCGAGGACGAGCCGACGTAGAGCACCCGGCCGCCGGCGTCCACGAAGCGGTAGACCCCCGGACAGCTCGGCAGCCCGTCCGCGAGGTGCCGACGGGAACGCCGACCGTCGTCGGTGCGGCAGAACTCCAGGAGGTCCTCCACGGTCGTCACCCCGCGCGCCCGGGCGAGCAGGGCGTGGAGCACGTCCACCGTCGCCCGGGCGTCGGCCAGCGCCCGGTGGACCGGGGTGGTGCTCGCCCGGAAGTACCGCGGCGAGCGTGCCCAGCCTGCGGTTCGGCACCTCGTCGGAGGTGACGAGCCGCCGGGCCAGGGCCACCGTGTCCACCACCTCGAAGCGTGGCCACGGGCGGCCCTGCGCGGGCACGCCGCCCGCAGGAACGAGATGTCGAAGCCGGCGTTGTGCGCGACCAGCACGCTGCCGGCGGCGAAGTCGAGGAAGGTGGGCAGCGCGGCGCCCATCGTGGGCGCACCGACCAGCATGGTGGTGGTGATCCCGGTCAGCAGCGCGATCTGCGGGGGGACCGGGATGCCGGGGTCGACGAGGGTCTGCAGCTCCCCGACGACCTCGCCGCCCTGGACCTTGACCGCGCCGATCTCCGTGACCCTGTCCTTGGCCGGGCTGCCGCCGGTCGTCTCCAGGTCCACCACGCAGAACGTGGTCTCGCGGAGGGGGCGGCCCAGGTCCTCGAAGCTGCCCTGCACGGTCATGGTGCTCATGGCCGGGACGGTAGGCCGGGGGCCGGACACAGCTCTTCAGGCGCGCGGCCCAGGTTGTGTCGAGGGTCCCTCCTACCGTCCCGGGCATGCTCATCGACTGCGACTCCTGCACCGCCCGGCCGCGAGCCTGCGGCGACTGCATCGTCACCCACCTGCTGCAGGTGGGCCCCGACCACCGCAGCACCGAGGACTCATGGCCGGCCGCGGGTGACCGCTCATCGGGGGCCGCGCCGGCAGGCGCGGCGGCCACGGACCTGCCGGGCGCCGGCGTGGCCGCCGACGACCAGGCCCCGGCCCGGCACGGCCCCGCCTCACCTGAGCTGACGGAGTCGGAGATCGCCGCGGTGGCGGTCCTGTCCGCGGGCGGGCTCGTACCGCCGCTCCGACTGGTGACACCGTCCCGGCCCGCGCCTGCGGCACCGGTCACCGGTGCCGCAGGACGGTCAGGGCGTCGTGGCGGCCGCAGCCGAACTGGCTGAGGCGTGGCCCGGGGCGAAGGACTCGCCGGGCCGCGGGAGCCGCCGGGCCGCGGGAGCCGCCGGGCCGCGGGCACCGCCTGACCGCGGGACCTCCCTCGCCGCCGGACCCGCCCACCCGGCCGCGAGGCCGCCACCCTGACGACGGCTACCGTGGGGAGGTGACGGACCAGCGGTGCCGGGCGCGCCGCCGCGACGTGATGCCCAGCCCGTGGCAGGTGCTGGGCCCCTCGACCGCGGCCGTGCTGCTCCTGCTGCTGGTGGCCGCGCTGGTCGTGCGACCAGATGGTCTCGTCCTCAGGGTCAGTGCTGACGACCGAGAGTCGGTCGTGGCGCCTCTCGACGGCCCGGGGACCGGTGCCGCGGCGTCCGAGGGCCGCCCAGCGCCGGGTCAGGCGGCACCTCCGCGCGAGGACCTCCAGGCGCCGCCGCCGGATCGCGCTGAGGCGGTCGCGGCGGCGCTCGGCGAGCTCCTGCGTCAGCGGGACGGCGCGGTCCTGTCCGGGGACGGCGCGGTCTGGACGGCTGTCAGTGCGGACCCGACGGACACCGACCTCCCGGACGGCTCCTTCACCGTGCTCATGTCGCTGCCGGTCACCCGGTTCGAGTCCTCCGTGGTCCCAGGCACCGTGCAGGCCGTGCAGGACGGGGCCGGTGGGGGGTGGCAGGCGAGGGTCGAGACCCGTTACGGGGTGGCCGGCGCCGAGGACGTGGTCCGCTCCGACTCGGTGCGTCTTGCCCGGCCGAGGGAGGACGCTGGCTGGCGGGTCGTGTCGTGGGCCGCCTACCCCGAGGTCGGCGACGCGGGCACGACCGCACCGTGGGACCTCGGCGAGGTGCACGCCACGGTGGGCAACCGTGGCGTCGTGCTGTCCTGGGTGGACCGGGGGGCCGCGGACGGCTCGAGGTCCGTCGGGCAGCTGGAGGGCGCCCAGGCCTGGGGCGGCCAGGTGTCCGGCTGGGTGGAGCACGGCGCGGTGGTCGTCGACTCCTACCTCGGGACGGGGTGGCCCCGGACCACCCTCCTGCTGGCTCCGGCGACCACGGCGCAGTACGACGCCCTGGTCCCGGGCCCGGCGCCGACGGCGCCCGACGTCTTCGCCGCGGTCACGACCGACGTGGAGACCCCCGACGGGGTGGGCGACCTGGTCGTGCTCAACCCGACCGCCCGTGAGGAGCTGGTCGCGCAGACGTGGCAGGTCACGATGACCCACGAGCTCGTCCACGTCGCCTCCGGGGCGCGCTACGGCGACGGCCAGGAGATCTGGCTCGCCGAGGGGCTGGCTGACCTGGTGGGGTGGTCCGACGTGGTGCCGGGGACGGCCGGCCGCGAGCGGGTCGCCGCCCGGCTCCTCGAGCGGGTGAGGGCAGGCACGGCGGAGGCAGATCTCCCGGACGCCGACGACTTCTCCTCCGCCGACCCCGACGTGGTCGGCGACGCCTACGAGGGTGCGTGGCTGGCGGCGCTGCTGCTGCAGGACGAGCTCGGGCTCGAGGGCCTGCTGGGGCTGTACGAGGCCGCCTCCGAGGGGCCGGGGTCGCCGGCGGAACGCCTCGACGGCGCTCTGGTGGCGGCGACGGGTGAAGGGCGAGCAGCGTTCGAGACACGATGGAGGGCGTACCTGTCCGACCTCGCGACCGCATGACGGGCTACCGCCGGGTCCTGGTCGTCACCAACGACTTCCCCCCCAGGTCCGGAGGGATCGAGACCTACGTCCAGGCGCTCGTCGGCCGTCTGGACCCGGCGCGAGTCGTCGTCCACGCCTGCGCGCAGGACGGTGCCGAGGCGCACGACGCGACCCTGCCCTACCCGGTGGTCCGGGACCCCGACCGGCTGCTCCTGCCCGGCCCTGCACTGGCCGCGCGGGTCCGGGCGACCTCCCGCGCCCATGGGGCCGACGTCGTCTGGTTCCCCTCGGCTGCACCGCTGGCCCTGCTGGCCCCCGGACTGCGACGGGCCGGTGTCCGCCGGGTGGTGGCCAGCGCGCACGGCCACGAGGTGTGGTGGGCGCGGGTGCCGGTGAGCCGCACGGCGCTTCGCGTGATCGGTGACGCGGTCGACGTGCTGACGGTCGACTCCGCGGCGGTCCGGCGGCCCATCGGCCGAGGGCTGCGACCGGGAGCGGCCGCCCGCGTCGTGCTGCTGTCACCGGGTGTGGACGCCGCCCGCTTCGCGGCGCCCGCCCTCGCGACCCACGCCGAGACCGGCCCCCGCGCGCTGGCCGCAGCACCTCGCGAGCACGGCCGTGCGGACGCGCGACAGCCTGGTCCTGTCGTGCTGTGCGTGTCTCGGGCCGTGCCCCGCAAGGGGCACGCGCGGCTGCTCTCGCTGTGGCCGGCGCTCGTGCGGCTGCACCCGTCGGCGCGGCTGGTGCTCGCGGGCGACGGTCCCGAGCTGCCCGGGCTGCGCCGGTCGGCGGAGCGGCTGGCGGGGGTGGAGGTGCTCGGTCGCGTGCCGGACCCCGACCTTCCGGCGCTCTACCGGGGCGCCGACCTGTTCGTCCTGCCGGTCGCCGACCGGCTCGGCGGTCTGGTCACCGAGTCGCTGGGCATCGTCCTGCTCGAGGCGGCCGCGGCCGGCCTGCCCGTGGTGTCCGGGCGGGCGGGAGGCACGACCGACGCGGTGCTCGACGGGCGTACCGGGATGCTGGTCGACGCCAGGGACCACGACGAGCTGCTCCATGCCGTGTCTCGGCTGCTTGCTGACGATGCCCTGCGTCGACGTCTGGGCCAGAAGGGACAGGCCTGGGTGCAGACGGCGTGGACGTGGGACCGCACCGCAGCCAGACTGGACGCGCTGCTGGAGGGCGAGGTCGTGCCCCGTTGGTGAGGTGATCGGGCAGCACCCGCCGAGCGCCGTGCCCGCGGAGCGTCGTGCCCGCGGAGCGTCGGGCCCGCGGAGCGTCGGGCCCGGCTCCGCCGTCGCCCCGACGGTCCCCGCGTGGGGATGCTGGCGTCCCGGTGTGCGCTCACGCTGGCCGCCCGCTTCTACCCGCCGGACCCTAGGTCTCGCGCCCGCCGAGCGCAGCCACGGCTCCCGCCGGTCCAGCTCCTCGTGGGGGTCGCAGCCGACGCCGTGCGGGGCCGCCGTCGGTGGCCCCCGTCCGCGCTCCTGCTCCGTGCGGGCTCGACCGGTGGGTGCACTCGTTCCCGGGAGGCCGACGCCTGCGGCGCAAAGCGGGCCTGACCGGGCTCGGCCGCGCCGCTGCAGACGGTCGCCCGGTCAGCCGCCGGTCGAGCGCTCGAGGGGCTCCGCCCCGGACGACCCGCCGGCAGAGCCGCGCACCGCCACCAGGAGCCAGCCCGTGAGGCCCAGCAGGAGCCCGTTGCGCAGGAGCAGGGTCGCCCCGGCCAGCACGCCGTCGCCGACCAGGCCGCCCCACTGGAGCGGGAAGGTGAGGTGGGTGAGCAGCACGAGGACCGTGACCGCGGGGAGCGTCCGGCGGGCGACGGCGCCGTCCTCCCCGGGGACGGCGGCGGCGACGGCGGCCCCGCCGACGAGCCAGAGCGTGAACTGGGTCGACAGCAACGGACTCGTGGCCAGCAGGCCGCACACGGCGACGTACCAGCGCAGCGCGGGTGCCCGGTGCCGCGACAGCCACAGCCCTCCGCCGACGGCCGCCAGCATGACCAGGGTGGCCGCCCGGGCCAGCACCGCCGTCCCCGGCTCCAGGACCTCGTAGGTGCCGTTGACGAAGTCCCCGTCGACTGGGTTCCCCAGCACCTGCTGGATGGTCCAGGGCAACGCCATCGGCGACTCGACCTGGATCCCTCGACCCGACAGGTTGCGCAGGAAGGACCAGGTGCCCTCGAGCAGCAGCGTCGACACCAGCGCCACCCCGAGGCCGGTGACCACCGCCCCCGCGAGCCACCGACGCTCGCGCAGGAACAGCAGCCCGAGCACCACCGGCCAGCCCTTCGCCGCCGCCCCGAGGGCGGCCATGGCACCGGCGAGCACCGGGTGCCGCACAGCCAGCAGGAGGGCCGCTGCCGCGAACACCACGGGGACGAGGTCGAGGCGGGCCCAGGAGATGACCCCCAGCAGGGGGACCAGCACCACCCATGCCCACATCCCGGCAGGGTGCGCGGTGCCGCGGCGGTGGGCCGACAGCAGGAGCGCGAGCACGACGAGGTCCGCCAGGAGCATGAGCGTG
Source organism: uncultured Actinomycetota bacterium (assembly GCA_963759255.1). Taxonomy (GTDB): domain Bacteria; phylum Actinomycetota; class Actinomycetes; order Actinomycetales; family JBBAYJ01; genus Aquipuribacter. The sequence goes on along the minus strand of CAVWYQ010000002.1, from coordinate 1,238,971 downwards.
ACGAAGCCCGTGCCGTAGGGACCGGGGAGGACGTCGGCGAGCAGCAGGACGAGCGCGGCCAGCGGCGGGTACATCCATGTCACGCCGTCCGGCATGGCCCGGGTACCGGAGATCTCGCCCGCCCAGGTCTGGTAGAGGGCCAGGTCGCCCCAGGCCAGGGAACGACCGGCGAAGTCCACGGAGACGTACACGACCGCCACGAGGACGCGGGCGCCGAGCCAGCCGAGCAGGACCAGCGGGGGGGAGTGGGGGCCGCGTCCCAGCGGCACCACGGGCTCGGCCGGCGGGCCGGCGGCTGGGGCCGGGGCGGTGCTCACAGGAGGAGTATGGCGGCGGCGGGAGCGGGGTCGGGGCTGCTGTGCTGCTCCTGCTCGACCAGGCTGCTCAGCCCGTCGTCGCCGTGGGGCAGCTCGACCCGCTGCTCGGGCTGGACGTGGCGGTCTCGCACGGGTCCGAGAGGACCTCGCGCACCACCCCGCCCAGCGCGAAGACGACGACCACCACCACGGCAGCGATGGCAGCGATCAGCAGGCCGTACTCCACCACAGAAGCGCCCCCGTCCCGGCGTCCGACCACCGGATGGCTGCGAGTGAGCATGGAGCGCTTCCTTTCCGCAGGCACCGACCACGACGCCCTCGGTGCCGTAGATGAGCAGCATGTCCGGACCACCGCCGGTACGGATCGGCGGTACGGACCACCCGCGGTCGTCCTTTCGGACGACGTGGTCCATCGAAAGGACGATGGTCACCAGGGGCGGGCGCCGTCGGCCTTCACCAGCCCGGACCTCACCGCGATCATCACTGCCTGAGCCCGGTTGGTGGCCCCGAGCTTGTCGTAGATCTTCCCGATGTGGGTCTTGGTCGTGGACTCGCTGATGAAGAGGCGCTTGCCGATCTGGCTGGCCGACAGGCCGTCTGAGAGCAGGTGGAGCACCTCGCTCTCCCGGGGGGACAGGGCAGGGCCCCTCGGGGCGGACATCCGCCGCTGCATCGCCCCCGCCAGGTCCTCGGCCGCGAACGCGCGCGGCGCCGCCACGGCGTGCCGGGCCGCGGCCACGACGTCGTCGCTGGGCGCGTCCTTGTTGACGAACGCGCTCGCACCGGCCTCCAGGGCGCCCAGGAGGTGCTCGTCACCGGAGTACATCGTGAGGACGACGATGCCCATGCCGGGGCTCTGCGCCCGGACGCTCGAGGCCAGGGCGATCCCGCTGCCGTCCGGTAGCCGGACGTCGGTGACGAGCACGTCCGGGCGCTCACGGGCGAGGACCACCGTGGCCTGAGCCAGCGACGCGGCCTCGCCGACCACCACGAAGTCCCCGGCCCGCTCGAACGCCCGGCGCAGCCCGTGCCGGATCAGCTGGTGGTCGTCGACGAGGACGACCCGGGTGGCGTCGGCCGGGACGCGGTCCTCGGCCCGTCGTCGTGCACCGTTCTGCGTCTGCCCCTGCCCCGGTGCCCCGTCCTGCGCGGAGGTCCCCGTCACGTCGTTCTCCTGTCCTCGTCGTCCAGCTCGCCCGTCGCGCCCGCGCCCTGGCTGTTCCCCACGTCAGCCACGTCGTCCGGGCCGTGGCGGTCGTCCCCGTCCTGGTTGTCCTGCATGTCGTCTCCCCAGTCCCCGATCGTCACCTCGACCACCGTGCCGCCCCCGGCGCGGTCGGTGACCGTCAGGTCACCGCCGACGCGGCGTGCGCGCTCGCGCATGCCTCGGATTCCCATCGACTGCGGTCGCGCCGGCTGTAGCCCGATGCCGTCGTCGGCGATCCTGACCCAGGCGCGGGGCGCGTCCACCGTGCACTCCACCCACAGGTTGCTGGCCTGGGCGTGCTTGCGCGCGTTGGTCACCGCCTCCTGCGCGATGCGGAGGAGCTCCACCTCCACCCCCGCCGGCAGCCGCCCACCGTGCTCGTCCAGCACCGTGTGCACCACGAGGTCGCTCTGCTGCCCCACGCGCTGCACGTGCTCGCTGAGCGCGGTCCCGAGGCCGATCGAGTCGTCGACGCCGGACCGGAGGTCGAAGATGCTCAGGCGCAGCTCGCCGACCACCCGGCGTACGTGGGACCGGAGGTCCAGCAGCTCTGTCGCGGCCTCCTCGGGCACCCGTCCCGTCAGGTCGTCGAGCATGTAGCCGACGCTGGCGAGCTCCTGGGCCACACCGTCGTGGATCTCCCGGGCCAGGCGGAGACGCTCGTCGACGGTCGCCAGCTGCCGCACCTGGTCGAACACGAGGGCGGCGGCGAGCTTGGGGCCGATCTCGCGGACGAGCCGCTCGACCTCGGCCACCCTCGCCTGGTCGGCGCCGAGGGCCTCCGCCGGTCCGCTGACGTCGAGCACGGCCACCACGTCACCACCCATCCGCACCGGGAAGGAGTCCCGTCGGGTGCCGTCGGCCGAGGTCGTGGTCACCCGGTGCCCCGACTGCCACGCACGCTCGCTGCCGCCTTCGTGGTTCTCGGGTCCGGGCGCGCCGACCAGCGGGGCCAGCCTGCCCTCACCGGTCCGCACGGACAGCACGCCGACGGTCCCCGGCGCCAGCAGGGCGACCTCGTCGATGAGGGTGCGGGCCAGGGTCGTCGGGTCCAGGCCCAGGCTCAGGTCGCGGGCCACCTCCTGCAGCTCGGTGAGGAGCCGGAAGGCGTCCTCGTAGGCGTCGTCGCTGTAGCTGCGGTTCTCCAGCGTGAGGCGGCGGACCCAGCCACCGATGAGCCCGGTCGCGACCAGCAGCACCACCCACAGCAGGGGTTCGCGCAGGCCGGCGGCGAGCCCCGAGGCCGTCGTCGTGCTGAGGACGCCGAGACTCCACATCAGGCTCCCGACGAAGCCCCCGGCCGCTCCGACCGCCAGCCCGCCGCGCTGGCCGGCCGTGAACGCGGACAGCAGCAGGAGAGGGAGGAAGACCCGTCCGTCCTCGCCCACGCTCCCGATGACCAGGGCGATCAGGGCCGTCTCGCTGAACGCCTGCACGACCCGTGCGACGGCGCCCGGCAGCCGGACGGAGCCGACGGAGACGATGATGAGCAGGGCCAGGGACGGGCCGAGCGCGGTGGACGGAGCCGCACCGGCGCTGAGCAGGCCCGCACCAACGGCCAGCAGCACGCCGCGGACGAGCAGCGGCAGCACCGGCCCGTCGACGAGCTCTTCCCGGCTCACCCGCACACCGTGGCACAGGCGCGACGGCGCGCAGGCGCACCGGCGGCGCGAGGCGGCCGCTCAGCGGGCGTAGAGCTTCTCCACCTGCGCCTCGTAGTCCTTGAGGACCACGTTGCGCTTGAGCTTCATGGAGGGGGTGAGGTGGCCGCTCTCCTCGGTGAAGTCGACGGGGAGAACCGAGAACTTGCGGATGGACTCCGCCTTGGACACCAGCGTGTTGGCGTCGTCGATGGCGCACTGGATCGCCGCCAGGACGTCGGGGTCCTCGGCCGCCTGCCGCGGTCGGTCATCTCGGGCTTGCCGTGCGTTCTGCAGCCAGATGGGCAGCATCTCGGGGTCGAGGGTGACCAGCGCGGCGACGAAGGCGCGCTGGTCCCCGACGACCATGCACTGCCCGACGATCGGGTGGGCCCGGATCCGGTCCTCGAGCTGGGCGGGGGCGACGTTCTTGCCGCCGGCGGTGACGATGATCTCCTTCTTGCGCCCGGTGATGCGCAGGTACCCCTCGTCGTCCAGCTCCCCGATGTCGCCGGTGTGGAACCAGCCGTCGACGATGGCGTCCGCGGTGGCGGTCGGGTTGTTGAAGTAGCCGCGCAGCACGTTGACGCCCGACAGGCACACCTCGCCGTCGTCCTCGATGCGGACCGCGCACCCGGGGATCGGCTTGCCGACCGTGCCGATCTTCACGCGCTCGGGGACGTTCACCGTGCTGGGGGCCGTGGTCTCGGTCAGGCCGTAGCCCTCCAGGACGATCAGGCCGATGCCGCGGAAGAAGTGGCCGAGCCGTTCGCCCAGCGGTGCCCCGCCGGACACGGCGTACGTGACCTGGCCGCCCAGTCGGTCGCGCAGCTTGACGTAGACGAGCTTGTCGAAGACCGCGTGCTTGGCCCGCAGCAGCAGCCCGGGCCCCCCGGTGTCCTGCGACGTGGACCAGTCGATCGCGGTCTGGGCGGCCGCGGCGAAGATCTTGCCCTTGCCCTCGGCCGTCGCCTTCTGCTCGGCGGAGTTGTAGACCTTCTCGAAGACCCGCGGCACGGACAGGATGAACGTCGGGCGGAAGGTACCGAGCGCGGGCAGCAGGTCCTTGGGGTCGGGCTGATGTCCCATCCGCACGCCCGTGGTCACGCACAGCGCCTGGATGAAGCGCGCGAAGATGTGCGCCAGCGGCAGGAACAGCAGCGTCGAGGCGCCCTCCATGTGGAGGACCTCCCACAACGCGGACTCCGCGTTGCGGCACAGGTCGATGAAGTTGCCGTGCGTCAGCTCGCAGCCCTTGGGGCGGCCCGTGGTGCCCGAGGTGTAGATGATCGTCGCCAGGTCGTCGGGCGTGCGGCCGCCGTGGGCGGCGTCGACGGCGTCGTCGGGCACGTCGGCGCCGGAGTCGACGAGCGCGTCGAGGCCGCCGCCGTCGAACATCCACGTCGCGCGTGCAGGCGGGCGCCCGCTCGGCGACGCTCGCCACGGCGCCGGCGTGGTGGTCCGCCTCGACGAAGACGGCCTTGGCAGCCGGAGTCGGACAGGATCCAGGCGACCTGCTCCGCGGAGCTGGTCTCGTAGATCGGCACCGTGACGGCGCCGGCGAACCAGATGGCGTGGTCGGCCAGGGTCCACTCGTACCGGGTCCGTGACATCAGCCCGACGCGGTCCCCCGGCCGGACGCCGGCCGCGATGAGCCCCTTGGCGAGCGCGGTGGCCTCGGCGAGGAACTGCGCGGCGGTGACGTCGGTCCAGGACTCACCGTCACGGCGCGAGAACATGGCCGCGTCCGGGGTGGCGCGAGCGCGCTCGACGACGACGTCGGCCATGGATCCCGGGGTAGGGCTCGACGGCCGGCTGGGACGGTGAACTCGCGCACTGGCTGCTCCTCGTCGAGACGGGCGCTGGGTGGTGGTCAGCCTAGTCCGGACGTCCGGTCCCGGGGGGGCATCCTGGCGATCGTGCCGCTGGTGGATGTCCTCGACGACACCTTCGTCCGCGCCTGCCGCGGGCCGAGGTGCGCGCGCGACGGGGCCGGCTGGTGCCTCCTGGCTGCCCGAGCTGGTCTGCTCGGGGTCAGTGACCGGGGCGAGGCAGGGATGCGCTGGCCGCCCGGCACCCGCGGCGGCGCCTGGTCGGCTCCGCCGAGGTGTGGCTGGAGGAGGTGCCCGGTGGGACGGTCGTGCACCTGTACGTCCGCCTGGACCCGCGGGCGCGGCCGGCCGGCCGAGCCGTCGCCGGGCGACGCGCCCGGCGCCTCCCCGACCGGCGTGCGCCGGACGTGGAAGCGTGGTCTCCACACGCTGGAAGGACGGCCTGGAGGGGGATCGGTGGACGTGAGCGCCGCTGACGGCGGCGGGCGCGCCGCGGACGTGGGCAGGCTGCCCGCGGCGCGGGGCCCGGGTCGTGCCCGGGCAGGAGTGGTGCAGCCTCTGCCTGCGCCCGCTCGGGGCCGCGGTCGAGCCAGACGGCGCCGGGGCGGTGCCCGCGGTGACAGGGGCCGGCGAGGAGACCGGCGCGCCCGGCAGCCCGCACGCTCGCGCGCCGGGCACCCCTGGCGCCCCTGGCACCCCTGGCACCCCTGGCACCCCGCCGGACGGGCCGGACCAGGGGACGCCCGCCCTGGCCGCAGAGGCGATGCTGGCCCAGCTGGCCGCCACCGCGGCCGGCGAGAGGCCGCTCGGCGAGGGCCTCTGGCGCGGCACCAGCCGGGGCGTCCGCGTCGCGCTCGGCTGCGGGGCCGCCGTCATCCTCGTCGGGCTCCTGGTGGGGCTGCTCACCCTCGTGGGTCTCCTGCTCTGACGCGCTGGGCCGTCGGTGCGCTCGGGACGGTGCCCGCGCACGGGCGGCGGTAGGTTCGGCGGGTCAGACCCACGCCGGGACCCCGGCGGCGCGGCCGACGACCACAGGAGCTGACGTGGCCCAGCGCACCGAGTCGTCCATCACCGTCGAGGCCCCGCCGGCCGAGGTGCTGGCGGTCCTCGTCGACCTCGAGCAGTACCCCGACGTGGGCCGGTGGCATCACCGCGGTCGAGGTCCTCGGGACCGACGCCGCCGGCCGCCCGGTCGGCCGCCGGCTGACGATGAGCTCCGGACCTGTCCGCGACAGCCTGCTCGTGGCCTACGACTGGACCGTCACCACGACCGGGACCGGGAACGGTCTCCTGGTCCCTGGCGGAGCCCGGTCGCGTCACCTCGCGGATGGACGGCAGCTACGAGCTCGTCGCCACCGGGGCGGGCACGCCGCGTCACCTACCGGCTCGAGGTCGACGTCACCATCAGCATGCCGGGGCTGCTGCGTCGCAAGGCCGAGAAGGTCATCACCGACGCCGCCCTGAAGGACCTCAAGAAGCGCGTCGAGCGCTGAGCGGTCGCACACCGGTCGTCCTCGACCTGGCCTGCTGCCCCGCCGGGTCGCGGCCCGGGCGGGTGGTGGAACGAGCGGGCGGCAAGGCGGTCGTGGTCCGGGCGGCCGACACGGGCGAGCCGGGCGGCCTGGGCGGCCTGGGCGGGAGTCACGGGCACGGCGTCAGGGGCGGCGAGACCATCCCGGGCAGCACGAGGAGGGGGAGGCCTGGACCGGCCGCGTCGCCGGGCTCCTGGGGCTGCACCTGTGCGCGGTCGCAGCCGGGGTGACGGTGCCGCTCGCCCGCCAGATGCGGACCTGGGCCGAGGTGGGCAGGCGAGCTCGAGGCCGACCGCTGGGACGTCGTCGTCCTCGACGTGGGAGACGGGACGTCGGCGGGCTGCTCGATGCCCCGGACCTGCTGCTCCAGGTCCTGGACGCGCGCCTGGACGCGCTGGCGGCGACCGTCGGCGACGGACCCCGACGCGGCAGTGACGTCGGCGGAGCTGCTGGCCCTGCGGCCCGACCTGCTCGCCGCCCGGTCGCTGTCGGAGTCTGCCGCGGCCGTCGGGCATCCCGAGCAGCACCGCCGCACGGCTGCACCCGTCCGGGCTCGCTCGGTCTGCCGACGGTCGACGCGGCGGCCCCTGCCACCGCGGCGCGCCCCTGCGTGGCCGTGCGGGCGGTGGACGGCGGCTGCCTGTGGCAGCTGCCCGTGCCGGCGGGGTCCCGGCCGCTGCTGTGGCGGGGCGCCGGCTCCTGCCAGGTGGCCTCGAGGCTCGGCGGCGCGTGTTCCGGCTGCCTGCCGCGCTGACCCGCTGCGACCTGCCGGCTGCCACAGTGGTCGCCGACCGCCTCGAGGTCCGGTTCACCCCCGACCCGGACGCGTGGCGATGAGCGCCGGGAGGATCGGACATGAGCAGTAGGCGAGGAGCAGCGGTGCGCCGACGACCGCACGCGCCCGACCTGGGTGCTGGCCGCCCTGCGGGACGGCTGGCACGGCGCTCGGCGGCGGCGACGCCGCCGCGCTGCCCGGGCTGCCCGGTCTGCCGCCTGACCGCCACGGCGGGCCGGCTCGACCCCGCGACCGCCGAGCACCTGCAGGGGCCGTCGGCCACCTCGTCAGCCGCCGGCCGGGAGCTGCTGGCCGCGCTCGGCGCGGGCGTGCCCGGCGGCACGGCCCGTCGACGGACGGGGCGCCCGCCGGAGTCGGGCCGGACGGTCCCCGGCCGGACGAGGCGCCGACCCGGGCGCCGAGACGGCCGGGCGCCGGACCGCCCGGGCCGCCGGGGCCGCACGCAGGACTCCCGGTGAGACCACCGCGGCACGGACGAGCCGATCCACGCGAGCACCGACCCCGCTCGGGGCAACGAGGAGCAGGCATGAGCAGCACGATCGGCGTCGACATCGGCGGCACCAAGATCGCGTTCGGGGTGGTCACGCCCGACGGCGAGGTCGTCGCCCGGACCCGCCGCGAGACCCGCCCTCGCGGCCGGACGAGATCGTCGGCGCGGTCGCCGACGGCATCGCCGAGCTGCGGCGCTCGCCACGAGGTGGTCCGCGGTGGGGGTCGCCGCGGCCGGGTACATCGACGCGGCGCGCTCGACGGTGATGTTCGCCCCCAACCTCGCCTGGCGCGACAACCCCATCAAGGCGCAGGTCGAGGACGCAGGTCGACGTCCCCGTCGTCATCGAGAACGACGCGAACGCCGCGGCGTGGGGCGAGTTCCAGTTCGGCGCGGCCCGCGCCTTCGACGACATGCTCATGCTCACCGTCGGCACCGGCCTCGGTGGCGGCCTGGTCATCAACCGCAGGCTGGTGCGCGGCGCCCACGGGGTCGCTGCGGAGTTCGGCCACGCCCGCGCCGTCCCCGACGGGCACCGCTGCGGCTGCGGCAACCGGGGCTGCTGGGAGCAGTACGTCTCGGGCACGCGCGCTGACCCGGGAGGCCCGGGAGCTGGCCGAGGCCGGGCTCCCCGCTGGCCACGGGCATGCTCGACCGCGCCGACGGCAAGGTGAAGCGGATCACCGGGCCGCTGGTGACCGAGGCCGCCCGGACGGCGACCCGACGCCGTGGAGCTGCTGGCCGACCTCGGCCGTCAGCTGGGCACGGCGGTCGCCACCTTCGTGGCGCTGCTCGACCCGGGGGTCGTCGTCATCGGGCGGCGGGGTGTCCGACGCCGGTGACCTGCTGGTGGGGCCGGCCCGCGAGTCCTACGCGCACGAGCTGACCGGTCGGGGCTTCCGACCCAGCCGCGGGCATCGTCCTCGCCGAGCTCGGCAACGAGGCCGGTCTCGTCGGCGCCGCGCGACCTGGCGCGGTTCGCAGTGAGCGCACGCGGCCCACCGTCACGGGTGCTGTGCGGCGGACGTCGACCGGTTCCGCGGCAGCCGGGCCGGCCTGGTCCGGCTGCTGCGCGACGCCGCCGCTGACGTCGTCGCTGCTGCACCGCGTGCCCACGCACCCGCCGAGCGGGCACCGCCTGGGCGCGCTGGCCTCCGACGTGGGCTGGTGGTCCTGGCCGGGGGCCGCCCGGCCGGTGGTGCCCTGGTGCTCACCTCCTGCGGGTGGCTCGACCGCACGCTCCCTGACCCACCGGGGTGCCGGGGGCGGATCTCGCTGGTCTCGACGGTCCGTCTCACCGGTGGGGAGGCCTTCCGGCTGGCCACCGTGGACGCCCGCGGGCGACGATGCGGACGCGGCGGCCCTGGCGGCCCACCTGTGGCGCCCTCGGTGACGAGCGGCACGGGGCTGCCCACCGTCGTGTCGGGCCCGCTGCCCGGCACCACGGCGGGCGACATCCTGGCCAGCCACCTCGCCGACCTGACCCCGGGGGCCACGCCCACCACACCGGCTGCGCAGCCGGCCAGCCGCCCGCCTCGGCCTGCTGGGCGGTGGACGCCAGCGTGCGGCCCCTGGGGCTGCCGGGGGAGCCGGGGCGTCGGCCGGTGCTGCTCGCCACGGTGCTCCCGGCCCGCCCGACGCTGGTCGAGCTGATGCTGCCCTGAGGGTCAGCGGATCGGCGGGTCGGCCGGTCAGCGGGTCGGCCGGTCAGCGGGTCGGCCGGTCAGCGGGTCAGCCGGTCAGCGGGTCAGCCGGTCTCCGAGCCGGTCAGCTCGCGGGCCAGCGCCGCGCAGAACAGCCCGACGTCGGTGACGACGCCACGAGCCTGGGCCGAGCCGCGGTCCGCGAGCTTGGTGACGGTCGCGGGGTTGATGTCCACGCACACCAGCGGGATGTGCCCGGGCAGGACGTTCCCGGTCGCCACGCCGTGGAGCATCGTCGCCACCACGATGCAGAAGCCGACGTCGGCCAGGGCGCCGCGCATCGCGCGCTGGCCCTCGATGACGTCGGTGTGGACGTCCGGCAGGGGCCCGTCGTCGCGGACGGAGCCCACGAGGACGAACTGCTTCCCGCCCGTCACCAGGGCGTGCATGATGCCGCTCGTCACGACGCCCTGCTCGACCGCGGCAGCCAGCGAGCCGGCCGCCCGCACCGCGTTGATGGCCCGCAGGTGGTGCTCGTGCCCGTGCTCGACGCCGCTGCCCTCGGACAGGTCCACCCCCAGGGAGGTCCCGTACATCGACTGCTCGACGTCGTGGGTGGCGATGGCGTTGCCGCCGAACATCACGTCGACCCAGCCGCCGCGCACCAGGGCGGCCAGGGACGGGGCGGCGCCGGTGTGCACGACCGCGGGCCCGAGCACCCACAGCACCTTCTGCCCGGCCTGCTTGACGGCCCGCATCTGCTCGGCGACCTGGTGGACGACCAGCGCCTGCGGCTTCTCGCTGGACACCTCGGACTGCATGAACGTGAACCCGGACCCCGCACCCCTGGCCGGCGGCAGGGTGACCCGCACACCGGCAGCACCGCAGACCAGGTGCGTGCCGGCCCGGACGTCGCTGACGGGGACGGTACGGACCGAGCGCACCTGCTCACCGGAGCCCCCGGGGCCGAGGTCCACGACGATGCCGCAGTCCATCTCGGGGTTCTCGACGTCCACCCACCGCTCGCCGACCCGGACGGAGGTCGGCAGGTTGGTGGTGGCGTAGAAGTCCGCGGGGAAGACGCCGTCGCGCTCGACCTGCACCAGCCGGGCCGGCTCCACCTGCACGAGGTTGGCGCCGTGCGTGTGCAGTCGCATGACCACGGAGTCCAGCGTCCTGGCGTCCGGTGCGGTGACGGCCAGCCGGACGGTGCTGGTGTCGCCGGCGTCCTTGCCGACGTCGAAGCGGACGACCTCGTAGTCACCCCCGAGCGCGCGCACGTCGTCCAGGACGAGGGTGAACAGGCCGGTGTCGAGGACGTGCCCGGTGAGCTCGACGAGCTCGCGGGGCCCGTGGGCTGCGGGTGCGGACGTGGTCACACGTCACACAATGGCACCGTCTCCGCCGTCGTCGCGATCACGGGTGCGAGGCAGCCGCCAGACCAGGAAGGCGAAGCCCACGACGATGGCGAGGACGACCCCTCCGACCAGCCACGACGGTGCCGACTCCCAGAGCACGGCGAACAGGACCAGGGCGATCGGCCCCAGCAGCACCGCCGCCCACGCCAGGCGACCGGGCAGGTCCTCGGGGCGGGGGATCGGCGGCGGCTCGGCAGGGACGAACCGCTCCTGGTCGACGGCCCGGTCGACGGCCCGGTCGACCTCTGCGTGGATCCGTGCCTCGCGCTCCCGGCGGGCCCGTAGCTCGTCCTGGGCGGCCAGCTCCACGTCGTCCGGGCTCCACGCCCTGTCCTGCGGTGACCTGTCCTGCGGTGACGTGTCCTGCGGTGCCTTGACCCCGGGTGCCACGCCGTGGGGGGGCTGGTCCCGCTCGTCGACCGGCGGTGGGAACAGCGAGTCGGTGGCGCCGCGCCCCGTGCTCTGCGTGGGGTCCTCGCGACCGGCGCCGTCGTCGACCACGTGTGGTGGGGCCGGCTCGCCGTCGTGGAAGTGGGCGACGATGTCGGCGAAGCGTGCGTCCACGTCGAGCGGGTGCTCGCCGCCGTCGGTGCCACGGCGCTCGTCGCCGCTCACGCCTGCACCTGCGCCGTCACGCGCTCGACGAACCGGAGGGAGGCCTCGACGACGACCGGGGCGTCGTGGTCCAGCGTGGCCACGTGGTAGGAGTTCGGGAGGACCACGTCGCTGACGTCGTCGGAGGACACGCCGGCCAGCACCGCGGCCGTCGACGACGGCGGGACCACGTGGTCCTGGGGGCTGTGCAGCACGAGCAGGGGGGCCGTCACCCGCACCAGGTCCGCCTTGACCGTGGCCATCAGCTGGAGGGTGGACCAGGCGGCGTGGAGCGGGGTGCGGTCGTAGGCCAGCTCGGTCGGGCCCTGCTTACGGATGTCGTTGCCGATCGCGGGAAAGGACGACACGAGGTGACGCAGCACGGGGAGCATGGCGACCCGCCGGTCCTCGGACAGGACGGCGGGGTTGACCAGCACCAGGCCCGCGACCCGGTCCGGGTGCTGCTGGGCCAGGCGGAGGGCCAGGGCGCCGCCCATCGACAGCCCGCCGACCACGACGCGGTGCCCCGAGGCGACCAGCTGGAGCAGCTCCCGCTCGACCGTCGCGTACCAGTCCTGCCACCGGGTGCGGTTCAGCTCCTGCCACCGGGTCCCGTGCCCCGGCAGCCGCGGCAGGCGGACCGTGAGGCCGGCAGCGGCGTGGTGCTCGGCCCAGTCCCGCAGCGACTGCGGCGTCCCGGTGAAGCCGTGGACGAGCAGGACGGCGACGTCGCCGCCGTCTGCCTGGAACGGCTCTGCTCCGGGGAGGATCGGCACAGGTCGATGGTCGCACGGACCGGCCCCCACCACCATGAGCACCCAGGTCCGCGTACGCGCAGCCCTCCGCGGCAGCCGCAGGTGTGACAGCATCCGCGGGTGACGGTGTGGTTCTACTGGCTGCTCAAGACGGTGCTGGGCCCCGTGCTGCGCTCGGTGTTCCGGCCCTGGGTGCGCGGCGGGGAGAACGTCCCCGGCACCGGTGGCGCCATCCTCGCCTCCAACCACCTGTCGTTCTCCGACTCGATCTTCCTGCCGGTCGTCCTGAAGCGGCGGGTCACGTTCCTCGCCAAGGCGGAGTACTTCACCGGCACCGGCGTCAAGGGCCGCGCGAAGGCGCTGTTCTTCCGGGGCGTCGGCCAGCTCCCGGTGGACCGCAGCGGTGGCAAGGCGAGCGAGGCCGCCCTCCGCTCGGGTCTACGGGTGCTGCGTCGGGGCGACCTGCTCGGCATCTACCCCGAGGGCACCCGTTCCCCCGACGCGCGGCTGTACCGCGGCAAGGTCGGCGTGGCCAAGATGGCGCTGGACAGCCGCGTCCCGGTGATCCCGGTCGCGATGATCGGCACCGAGAAGGTGCAGCCCATCGGGAGCAAGCTGCCGAGCATCCACCGGGTCGGCATCATCATCGGCCGCCCGCTGGACTTCTCCCGGTACGACGGCATGGGGGACGACCGCCACGTCCTGCGCTCGGTCACCGACGAGATCATGTACGAGCTGATGCGGCTGTCGGGCCAGGAGTACGTCGACGAGTACGCCTCGGTGGCCAAGGAGCGGATCGCCGCCGAGAAGCGGGCCAGGGTCGTCGGGGACGTCCTGGGCACGGTCGAACGGCTCACCGGGCGCGACACCTCACGGCTGTCCGAGCGGCTCTTCGGTGACGACCTCTCGCCGGGTGACTACACGTCCCCGGGGGCCGACCGCGAGCAGCCCGCCCCGGCCGGGGACGCGGCGGCCGCGGGCCCGGTCCCCGACGGCCCGGACCACGACGACCCGGTCCGAGACGACCCGGACCCTGCCGACGCCGCGGCCACGGTGGTCGAGGACGACGGTGAGCCCGGTACCCCCTCGGCCCAGCAGCCGGACCCCGCCCGGTAGCAGCCCGCCTCCGGCCTACGCTGGGCCCGTGACCCTGACCTGGCCAGACCTCGTGGCGGCCCAGCAGCCGTCCTGGGACGGCACCGACGCCCTGACCGCCGCGACCGCCGAGCTGCGCACCTACCCGCCGCTGGTGTTCGCCGGCGAGTGCGACAACCTCCGCGAGCGGCTGGCCGCGGCCGCGCGCGGCGAGGCCTTCCTGCTCCAGGGCGGCGACTGCGCCGAGACCTTCGCCGACGCCACCGCCGACGCCATCCGCCGCCGGGTGAAGACGATCCTCCAGATGGCCGTGGTGCTCATGTACGGCGGCGGCCTGCCGGTGGTGAAGATGGGCCGGATGGCGGGGCAGTTCGCCAAGCCCCGCAGCAACGACTCCGAGACCCGCGACGGGGTGACGCTGCCCGCCTACCGCGGTGACGCGGTCAACGCCTACGAGTTCACGGAGGTCGCCCGGGCCCACGACCCGCAGCGGCTCGTCAGGGCGTACCACACGGCCGCGTCGACGCTGAACCTGATCCGGGCCTTCACGACCGGTGGCTTCGCCGACCTGCGCCAGGTCCACGAGTGGAACCGGGGCTTCACGACCAACCCGGCCAACGCCCGCTACGAGGTGGTGGCCCGCGAGATCGACAAGGCCATGCGGTTCATGGCCGCCTGCGGCGCGGACTTCGAGGCGCTGCGCGGGGTGGAGTTCTTCGCCAGCCACGAGGCGCTGCTGCTGGACTACGAGCGCGCACTGACGCGGATCGACTCCCGCACCGGCCTGCCCTACGCGACGTCGGCGCACTTCGTCTGGGTGGGTGAGCGGACCCGACAGCTGGACGGCGCCCACATCGAGCTCGCGGCGCGGGTGCAGAACCCGATCGGCGTCAAGCTGGGCCCGAGCACCACCCCCGACGACGCGCTCGCGCTCATCGACCGGCTCGACCCCGAGCGCACGCCCGGCCGGCTGACCTTCATCACCCGGATGGGTGCGGGGAAGATCCGTGACGTCCTGCCCGCGGTCGTGGAGAAGGTGCGCTCCTCGGGCGCACAGCCGCTGTGGATCACCGACCCCATGCACGGCAACACCTTCGAGTCGGCCAGCGGGTACAAGACCCGTCGCTTCGACGACGTCATCGACGAGGTGAGGGGCTTCTTCGAGGTGCACCGGGCGCTGGGCACCGTGCCGGGGGGCCTGCACGTAGAGCTGACCGGCGACGACGTCACCGAGTGCATGGGGGGCTCCGACGAGATCTCCGACGCGGCGCTCGCGACCCGCTACGAGTCGGTCTGCGACCCGCGGCTCAACCACCAGCAGAGCCTGGAGATGGCGTTCCTCGTCGCCGAGATGCTCGGCCAGCGGTGACGGTGGTCCGTGGTGCGGTGGTCGACCTCCGCTCGGACACGCTGACCGTCCCGACCCCGGGGATGCGGGAGGCCATGGCCGCAGCCGTGGTCGGTGACGACGTGTACGCGGAGGACCCGACGCTGCTCGAGCTCGAGGCGCGCACGGCGTCGCTGCTCGGTCACGAGGCGGGGCTGTTCTTCCCGACTGGCTCGATGGCCAACATGGTCGGCGTGCGGCTGCTCGTGGAGCCGGGCCAGGAGCTGCTGGCGGACGTGCTGTCCCACGTCCTGCGGGCCGAGCTGGGCGGGCACGGCGCCCTGGGTGGAGTGACCACGCGCACCTGGTCCGACGGGCTCGTCGACCGCCGCAACCCGGGACGGTCCCTCGAGGCTGCGGTCCCGTTGGCGCTCATGACGCCGGACGCGGGCCCGTACCTGGTGTCCACCGCGGCGGTCGCGGTCGAGAACACGCACAACTTCGGCGGCGGGACCGTCCAGCCGCTCGACCGAGCTCCAGGCGCTGCGCGCGGGCACCGCCGAGGCCGGTGTCGCGGTCCACCTGGACGGGGCGCGGCTGTGGAACGCCCACGTGGCGACCGGGGTTCCGCTGGCCGTCTACGGCGTCGCTGTCGGACACGGTGTCGGTCTGCTTCTCCAAGGGCCTGGGTGCGCCGGTCGGCTCGGTGCTCGTGGCCTCCGCCGAGCGGATCGCCCGGGCCCGCGTGCTGCGCAAGCGGTACGGCGGCGGGATGCGTCAGGCGGGTGTCCTCGGTGCTGCCTGCCTGTACGCCCTCGACCACCACGTGGACCGGTTGGCCGAGGACCACGCCCGGGCCCACCGGCTCGCCGAGGCGTGCGCCGCGGCCCTGCCCGGCTGCGTCGACCCTGCCTCGGTCCAGACGAACATCGTCGTGCTGGACACCGGCGGCCGCAGCGCGGCAGACCTGGCCGCGGCCGCGGCGGCGCGGGGCGTGCGGGTGTCCGCTCTCGGCCCCCGGATGCTGAGGGCCGTCACCCACCTCGACGTCGACGACGAGGCGACCCGGCGGGCAGGCGAGGTGCTGGCGGAGGTCCTCAGGACCTGACCGGCCGCCGTCGGGCGGTCGTGCCTCGCTCAGAAGGTCGTGAGGACCACCGTCGAGCCCGGCGGCAGCTCCGTCCCCGCGGTCGGGTCCTGGCTGACCACCCGACCGAAGATGTCCGACCCTCGTCGCTCGACCACGAAGCCGAGCTCCTGCAAGGTCGCCGCCGCGGTGTCGAAGCGCTGCTCGAACACCGCTGGCACCTCCACCGGCTCGGGCCCGAGCGAGACCACCACCTCGACCGTGGCTCCAGGCAGCAGCGTGCCGTCCGCAGGCACCTGCTCGACCACGGTGCCCGCCGGGGCGTCGTCGAAGCGCTCGGTGCGCCCGCCCAGCCGCAGGCCGGCGCCCTCGAGCGCAGCGCGGGCGTCGTCGGTGGTGCCACCGGTGACCGCGGGCACCGGCACCGGCTGCGGGCCGAGGCTCAGCACCACCGAGACCGGGGTGGCCTCGCGGACCTCGTCGCCGGCCGGCGGGTCGGAGGACACCACCTGGCCCGCCGCCACCTGGGGGTCGTACGCCTCCGTCACTGCACCGAGGCCCAGACGGGCGGCCGTGAGGTCTGCGGCGGCCTCCTCCTGGCTGCGTCCGCGGAGGTCGGGTACCGCGAAGAGCTCGGGGCCCGCCGAGACGACCAGCACCACCGAGCCGTTCTTGTGGACGCTGCCGCCGGGGCCGGGGCGGGTGTCGACCACGACACCGGCCGGCGCCACGTCGTCGAACACCGGCGTGGTCGAAGAACCGATACCGATGGCCGCCAGCTGCTCGGCGCCGGCCTCTGCCGTGCGTCCTCGCAGGTCCGGAACCTCCCGCTGGGCACCAGGACCCGCCTCGGTCCACCACAGGCCGCCCGCGGCGAGGACGCTGAGCAGCAGGAGGACCAGGAGCACCGCGGCCATCCCCGGCCGTCGCCGGCGCCGTCGGGGCAGGTCGACCTCGGTCGTGCTGGAGCCCGCCCGTCCGTCGCCACGCACGGCGGACGGGTGGGAGCCCAGCACGTCGCTCCAGCCGTCGTCCCCGTGGGAGGGGTCGTCGGGGAGAGGCCCGTGCGGTTCGGGTCGTGCCTCGCCGGTTCGTGTCGCGAGCGTCGTGGTGCCGGTGCCGGTGCCGGTGCCGGTGCGGGCCGAACCCGTGCGCCGGATCACCGCCGTCACCCCCTCCGCCCCCGCCGGGGCCGGCGCGTCGGGCCGTGAGTCCAGCACCTCCGGGGGCAGCGTCGACCAGACCCGGCGCAGGCCGTTCGAGCAGCTCGGCGGCCCCCGGCGTTCGTCGGGCCGGCTCGCGCTCGCACGCGTCAGCGACCAGCGCGTCCACGGCCGGAGGCAGGTCAGGGGCCCAGCGGGACGGTGGCGGGCACGTCGGTGGTGACGTGCGACCACACCACCTGGAACGGCACGTCGCCGGTGTGGGGCTGCCGGCCGGTGAGCAGCTCGAACAGGATGATGCCGGCGGAGTACAGGTCGACGCGTGCGTCGACCTGCCCGGTGCGGGCGGTCTCGGGGGCGATGTACTCCGGCGTGCCGAGCAGCGAGCCCGGTCGCCGTCCGCGGCTGACGACGCCGCCCGGGCGAGGCCGAAGTCGTTCACCTTCCAGGTGCCGTCCGCGGGCGAGCAGCACGTTCTCCGGCTTGACGTCGCGGTGGACGAGGCCGGTGGCGTGCGCCTCGGCCAGGGCGAGCAGCAGCGCCTGGAGGACGTCGAACGCCTCGGCCGGGGTGAACGCGCCCCGCTCCCGGAGCTCGTCGCGCAGCGTCCGGCCGGGCAGCAGCTCCATCGCCAGCCAGACCAGCTCGCCGTCTTCACCCTGGTCGTGGACCGCGACGACGTGGCGGTGCTGACAGCGAGGCCGACGGCCCGGGCCTCGTCGTGGAACCGGCTCGACGAACTCGGCGCGACTCGGCCAGGTGCGGGTGCATCACCTTCAGCGCGATCTCACGGCCCAGCCGGTCGTCCTCGGCCCGGTAGACCGTGGCCATCCCGCCGCGCGCGACCCGGGCCAGGACCCGGTAGCGCTGCGCCACGACGCGTCCCACCAGGGGGTCGCGGGCGGTGGACGTCCACGCCGGGAGTCTACGGAGCGGGCGAGGCGGCGTCGGGTCAGGCGCGACGGCCGGGACCCGGGGCGGCCTGTGCTCCTGCGCGGCGGACGTGGCACCCTGCCGCCGTGGCCCGATCCCGAGACCGACGCCCCCACGTCCCCGCGCCCGGTCTGCGACCGGTGCCGGAGGAGACCGTCGACCCCACCGAGCTCGAGGCGCTCGAGGCCCTGGTGGGGGACTGGCTCACCGTCCCCGACGTGGCCGAGCGGATGGGCACCGACATCATGAAGGTCCGCCGGCTGCTCGGCGACGGCGAGCTGGCGGCCGTGCGGGTCGGCGGGGTCCTCAAGGTCCCGGCCCTGCTTCTCGTGGACGGCCGCGGACGGCGCGCCGGCAGCGCCGCTGCACGACCTGCGGGGCACCCTGACGGTGCTGGAGGACGCCCGCTACACGACGGCCGAGGCGATCCGCTGGCTGTGGACGCCGGACGAGACCCTGCGGGAAGGACGTCCGATCGACACGCTGCTGGCCGGGCCGCAAGACCGAGATCAGGCGTCGCGCGCAGGCGCTGGGGTTCTGAGCCCGTCCCTGCCCACGTCGGGCGGCCTCGGCTCGTCGCGGCGACGCCGGGCGCGGACGGCCCGGAGCAGGCCGGGCCCCGCGACGGACAGCCGCCGAGGCATGGAGACGCTCACCCGCTGCGTCAGCACCTGGTAGTCGGCGCGCTCGACCGCGCCGAGGATGCCGCCGTAGAGCTCGAAGGCGGTGCGCATGCAGTCCCGCGAGGTCGGGTCGAGCATGTCGATGCCGGGCTCCGCGTAGGCGTACAGCGCCCGGGTACGGTCGATCTCGAACTGCAGCAGCCGACGGACGGGCAAGGTCACCTCTCCCGCGGCGAGGTCGGCGGTGGTCACCCCGAACAGGTCCAGGTCCTCCTGCGGCAGGTACACCCGGCCGCGGCGGAGGTCCTCGCCCACGTCGCGGATGAAGTTGGACATCTGGAACGCCTCGCCCAGGGCGCGGGCGCGGGGCGCGGCCTCGGGGGTCAGCGGCTCCAGGATCGGCAGCATCTGCAGCCCGATCACGGCGGCCGAGCCGTACATGTAGTGCTCGAGGTCGGCGTAGGTGCGGTAGCCGGTCTCGGTGATGTCCATCCGCATGGACTCCAGGAACGCCTCGACGTGCGCGCGGGGGATGCCCCAGCGACGCATGGTGTCCTCCATGGCCGCGCCGACCGCGTCCTTCCCGGGGTCGAGGCCCGCTGGCTGCAGGTGGGTCGGTCTGCAGCCGGGCCAGGAACGCGTCCCCCCAGCGGACCAGGGCGAGCGGGTCCGGCTCGGTGAGGGAGTCGACGAACTCGTCGGCATAGCGGGCGAAGCCGTACAGCGCCCACACGAACGGTCGCTTGCCGCGGGGTAGCAGCAGCGTCGCCAGGTAGTAGGTCTTGCCGTGGCCGGCGTGCAGCTCGCGGCACGTCTCGTACGCCGTGCGCAGCGCGGGGTCGGTGATGCCGGCGGCGTCCAGGTCCTTGGTGCTCACAGGGCGATCCTGCCTCAGGACGGGCGCTGACCGGATGCGGCCCCACGATGGCGGGCCGGACGACGCGAGGTGAGCGTGCCAGGACGCTGCGTGGTGGGCTCGCTGACGGCCGTGACACGACGACTGATCGACACTATGGTCCGCCGGGGTCGGTCGCTGGGCCGGTTGGACGGACGAGGTGCGGAGGTCACGGTGGGTCGTCATGCCGACGTGCCGGCCCCACGGGTGCGCCGTCGACGGCCCCGTGGCGCGCTCCGGCTCGGGGTCCCCGTCTTCGTGCTCGTGCTCGCTGTCACGTGCACCTCGGCCCTCGCCGCGCTGCCGGGTGGGAGCCCTCTCACCCAGGCCGGGCGTCGGGTCCTCGCCGGGCTCGAGCGTCAGGGCTCGCAGGCCGAGGGCTGTGACCGGGTCGTGCACGTGCGGGTCGCTGCCTCCGGCGCGCTGGTGCCCGCGCTGCGTACGGTGGAGGCGCTCCCGCTGGGCCCGAGCCCGACCGGGGTGTGCGCGCAGCCGAGGATGATCGAGCTGGGGCCGGCAGAGGCTCTGGCCTCCCTCGTCATCGGGGTGGACGGACAGCGGCGCCCCGACGTCTGGATCCCCGACTCCTCCCTGTGGGCCACCCGCGCCCGCGACGCCGGGGTCGCGGTGGAGGAGGTGGACCGGCTCGGCTCCTCGCCCGTGGTGGTGGCCTCCAGCACCGAGGTCCTCGAGGAGCTGGGGTGGCAGGAGACCCCCCCGACGTGGGCGGACGTGCTCAGCACCGACCGGGCGCTCGCGGTGCCCGACCTGGCCGACAGCGCCGGCGCGCTCATGGCCATCGACCTGGCGAGGCAGACCACCGGGCAGGAGGCGGCCGTCGTGGTGGAGGCGGTCCTGGCGCGACAGCGTGCGGGCGGCCTGACGCCGTCGGAGGGGATGACCCGCGCCGCCCTGGACGGCGCGGACGCGCCGCTGGTCATCACCTCCGAGCAGGAGGTGCTGCGTCGGGCCGCAGGGGCGGAGCGGGTGCTCGTCACCGCGGTGGGGCCGCGCGGTGGCACCCCGGTGCTGGACCACCCGGTGCTGGCCGTGCCGCCGTCGCGGCCGCGCACCGACGACGAGCAGGTCGCCGTCGACCAGGTGCTCACCGCCCTGAGCGGGGTGTCGAGGAGGGCGGTGGCCCTGGCGGCCGGGCTCCGTGACCAGGGGATGGCGCCGCTGCCGGGCTCGCCGCCGATGCTGCCGGTCGGTGGCCCGTTCGTGCAGCCCGACCCCGACCGCGTGAGCGCCCTGGTGGCCGACCTGGGTCGGCTGGCACCGCCGTCGCGGCTGCTCGTCGCCGTGGACGTGTCCGCCTCCATGGACGCGCAGGTGACCGGCGGGCTCAGCCGCGCCGAGGTGGCTGCGGAGGCGCTCCAGCGGGCGCTGGCCGACCTGCCGTCGACCACCCGGGTCGGGGTCTGGTACTTCGCCTCGGACCTCGACGGTGGCACGGACCACGTCGAGGTCGCACCGGTGCAGGAGCTCGGCACCGTCAGCGACGGCCGCCCCCACCGGGCCGCCGTGGACGAGGCCGTCGCCGGGATCCCCGGTGCGACCGTCGGCGGCGGTACCGCCCTGTACGGCACCGTCGACGCCGCCATGGCTGCGGCCAGGCAGGGCTGGAGCAACGACGTCGTCACCACGGTCCTGCTCATCACGGACGGACGCAACGAGGACAGCGACGGCCTGTCCCTCGACGCCCTGCGCGCCTCGCTCGCCGAGGCGGCCGACCCCGCGCGACCGGTCGGGCTCGTCGCCGTCGGCTTCGGTCCCGACGCAGACCTGGCCGCGCTGCAGCAGGTGGCGGCGGCCGCGTCGGGCGGCGGGCCCGCGCAGGCCGTGCCGGCCCGCGAGCCCGACGACCTCCGGGCGGCGCTGGTGCAGCTGCTGGCCGCCCGCACCGTCGCCCGGTCACCCGGGCCCTGACGCCCGGGGTGACGCGCGTTCCGCGGTGCGGCGGTGCTCAGCGCCAGGGACGGCGCGAGCGGGCCCTCCAGTAGGCGTGCGGGTCCTCAGCGAGCCCTTCCAGCTCCGCCCGGACGGCCTCGGGCAGCCGCAGCCGCAGCGCCGCAGCGTTGCTGGCCACCTGTTCCGGCGTCACGGCCCCGGACAGCACGATCGAGGCCCACGGCTGTGCCAGCGCGGCAGCCAGCGCCAGCACGTCCCGCTCGACGCCGAGCGACGCGGCGAGGTCGCTGACGCGCGTGCAGGCGGTCGAGTCCTCGCCCCCGGGCGCGAGCCGTCCGTTGGCCACGGCCTCCTTCACCAGCACGCGGGCACCTGCGGCGGCAACCTCGGCGAGGGCGTCGGCGACCGAGGTCTCCAGCACGTTCCACGTCGACTGGAACGAGGTGAACAGCGGTCGCCCGTCGACCTCCACCGCGGCGGCCCGTCGTACGGCCGCCGCCTGGTCGGGGCCTGAGGTGGAGATCCCCACCGCCACACCGCTGTCGCGCAGGTCGGCGAGCGCCCGGTGCAGGGTGGCGTCGTCCAGGACGCCGGTGTCCAGGGTGGCGCTGTGGACGTGGTAGACGGTGAGCCGGTCGCCGAGCAGGCCGACCGTCTCGTCCCGCTGCCGGAGGAACGCGGTCAGGGAGTGGTCCTTGACCTCGTGGGTCTGCGCGTCCAGCCGCCAGTCCCCGACGTACCGGTAGCCCCACTTGGAACCGACCTCCACGGCGGCGCCCGGTCGGGCCGCCAGCCACGAGGCGAGGAAGTCCTCGGCGTGCCCGTAGGACCGCGCGGCGTCGACGTACCGCACACCGGCGGCCACGGCGGCGTCCAGCACGTGCCAGGTCCGCTGCCGCAGGTCCTCGACGCCTCGTCGTCCGCCGAGGTCCTCGCCCCGACCGGAGGTGATGTACGCCGGTCGGGCCACCGCGGCCAGCCCGATCCCCAACCGGGCGCCCGCACCGACCTCGACGGCGTCGCCGGTCACATCCCGCGCCAGGCCCGTGACCGGTAGCTCGGGTCCTTGCCCAGGACGCGCTCGGCGGCCAGCCGCCCGGACACCAGCACCATGGGCACGCCGACACCGGGCTGGGTGCCGGAGCCGGTGAAGACGACGTTCTCGCCCCACAGGTTGCCGGGGCGGAATGGTCCGGTCTGGCCGAAGGTGTGGGCGCTGGCGAACGGGGCCCCGGCGGCCATGCCGCGTTGCTCCCACTCCAGCGGGGTCGTCACGTCCTCGACCTCGATGGCGTCGCCGAAGCCTTCGTAGCCGCGGGACTCCAGCTGCTGCAGGACGTGGTCGCGGTACCGGGGCGCCGACTCGGCCCAGTCGATCCCAGCGGTCATGTTGGGCGTCGGGAAGAGGACGTAGTAGATCTCCTTGCCCGCCGGCGCCAGTGATGGGTCGGATGCGGTAGGCCGCGACACGAGGATGCTCGGGTCGCTCATGAGCCTGCCGTGGGTGAGGTCGTCGAAGACGCCCTTCCACTGCTCGCCGAAGTGGATGTTGTGGTGGGCGGTGAAGTCGTAGGAGCGGTTCGACCCGGCCAGCATGAGGTAGCAGCTGGGGGAGTAGGTGAGGCTCTTGTGTCGACGCGGGGCCCGGCCGAGCAGGTCCCGGTGGGCCACCGGGAGGTCGGGGTTGAGGACGAACGCGTCCGCCGCGATCCGCTCGCCCGTGCTGGTGATGACGGCCGTGGCCCGGCCGCCGCTGTGCTCGACCTTCGTGACCGTCGTGCCGTACCGGATGTCGACGCCGTGCTTCTCCGCCGCGGCGGCCATGGCCGCAGGGATGGCGTTCATCCCCCCCCTGGCCGCGAACACCCCGGCGACGGAGTCCATGTAGGCGATGACGGCGTAGATGGCCAGGGCGTCGTAGGGGCTGACGCCCGGCGTAGAGGGCCTGGAAGGAGTAGACGCGCTGCGTGCGCGGGTCGGACAGGAACTGCTCGACCTTGGGTGCGAGCTTGCCGAACCCGCCGATCGCCAGCAGGCGCAGCAGGTTCGGCGTGAGGAGGTCCAGCGGGGTGTCGATGTTGCGGTCGATGAAGTCCCGCATCTCGTACCGGTAGAGCTTGGCGACGAACTCCACGTAGCGCCGGTAGCCCGCCGCCTCGTCGGGGCCGATGACCCGCTCGATCTCCGCGCACATGGCCTCGGTGTCGGCGTGCACGTCGAGGTGGCTGCCGTCGGCGTAGAACGCCCGGTACAGCGGCGACACCGGCTCCAGGTCCAGCCAGTCGTGCATGTCCTCGCCGAGGGCGTCGAAGCAGTCGGCGATGAGGTCCGGCATGGTGAGGACGGTCGGTCCGTTGTCGAAGCGGTACTGCCCGACTGCCGTCGGGGGCGTCCTTGACGACCAGGCCCGCCCGCCCGCCGGGGATGTCCTCCCGCTCCAGCAGGGTGACCTTCCGGCCCGCCCCTGCGATCCGCATCGCTGCCGACAGCCCGGCCAGGCCCGGCGCCCACCACGACGACGTGGTCGGTGGGGCCGTGGACGGTGCGGACCCGGCCAGGCAGCCAGCCGGCGAGGCGGGCGGGGGTGAGGACGGCGCTCATGCGGTGCTCCGGTCTCGTCGACGTGCTCGGGTGGCTCGTCTGGTGCGGTCCGGCAGGGCGCCTGCTCGGATGCGGCCTGGGCCGGGTGCCAGGTTCTCAGGTGCTGCGAGCCGTCGCTGCGACGACGAGGCCCTCGAGCACCGCGCGTGCGTCCTCGGCGACGTCGGCCCGGGCCAGGGCGGCCGTCGCCGCCTCGACGTCCTCGGCGATCATGGCCTCTACCCGGTCCGCGGCACCGGTCTCCAGCAGGATCTCCCGCAGGGTGGCCACGCCGTCGGTGCCCAGCCCGGGGTCACCGAGCAGCTGCCGGACCTGGGAGGCCTGGACCGGTGTGGCGCGCTCCATGGCGAGGGCGACGAGCACGGTGCGCTTGCCCTCGCGCAGGTCGTCCCCGGCCGGCTTGCCGGTCTCGGACGGGTCGCCGAAGACCCCGAGGAGGTCGTCGCGCAGCTGGAACGCCTCGCCGAGCGGCAGGCCGTACCCGGAGTAGGCGGCCAGCAGGGACGCGGGTGCCCCGGCGAGGGTGCCGCCCAGCAGCAGCGGGTGCTCGATCGTGTACTTGGCGCTCTTGTAGCGGATCACGGTGCGGGCCCCCTCGACCGCGTCGACCTCGGTGGTGCCCGCCGTGGCCTGCTCGAGCATGTCGAGGTACTGACCGGCCATCAGCTCGGTCCGCATCCGGTCGAACACCACGCGGCCCCGGGCGACGGCGTCGGCGGGCAGCCCGCAGCCCGCGAGCACCTCGTCTGACCAGGCCAGGCACAGGTCGCCGGCCAGGACGGCGCCAGCCATGCCGAAGCGCTCGGTGTCGCCGTGCCAGCCGGCGCCCCGGTGCAGCTGGGCGAACCGGCGGTGCACCGCGGGCCGGCCGCGACGGGTGTCGGAGTCGTCCATCACGTCGTCGTGGATCGAGGGCGGCGGCCTGGAACAGCTCCAGGCTGGTGGCGGCCACGAGGATCTCGGCGCAGTCCGGGCCGCCGGCGCCCCGCCACCCCCAGTAGGCGAAGGCCGGACGCAGCCGCTTCCCACCGGCCAGCAGGTCCACGACGTACTCCACCAGCGGGGCCGCGTGCGGGCTGACGGCCTCCACCGTGGTGACCTGTCGGGAGAGGACGTCGTCGAGGGCCTTCTGGACCCGGCTGCGAAGGTCCTCGGCGGTCCAGCACGGCCCGGGCCGCGAGGGCCGCCCACCGCCACCGGCGCGGTGGGAGGGCCGGGCGGGGACAGCGCTGCTCATGGCAGCAGCGTAAGTTCGCCGCGGGGTCGCGGGCACACCGGCCCCCCGGCGCGCCGCCGCCTACCCTGGGGACGTGCCCGAGGCCTCCGTCATGCCGCAGCGGCAGCGCACCGTGCCCGAGGCGATCGCCGCGGCCCGCGCCGAGGGCCGCCCCACGGTGTCCTTCGAGTTCTTCCCGCCCCGCGACGAGGACGGGGAGCGGGTGCTGTGGCGGGCGGTCCGGCGCGTGGAGACGGTGCGGCCGGACTTCGTGTCCGTCACCTACGGGGCCGGTGGCGGCACGCAGGACCGGACCGTCCGCGCGACGCAGCGCATCGCGAGGGAGAGCTCGCTGTCGCCGGTGGCGCACCTGACGTGCGTCGGGCGGACCACGTCGCAGCTGCGCCAGGTCATCGGTGCCTACGCCGACTCCGGAGTCCGCAGCGTGCTGGCGCTGCGCGGCGACCCCCCCGGCGGTCCCGGCACGCCGTGGCAGCGCACCCCGGGCGGCCTCGACCGGGCGATCGAGCTCGTCGAGCTGGTCGCGGGCCTGGGGTCGTTCGCGGTGGGTGTGGCCGCGTTCCCCGACGGGCACCCCGAGTCGGCCTCCGGGGCGCACGACGCGCGGGTGCTCGCGCTCAAGGCCCGTGCGGGCGCACGGTTCGCGGTGACGCAGTTCTTCTTCGACCCGGACGCCTACGTCCGGATGGTCGACGCGGTGGCCGCGCAGGGCGTCGACCTGCCGGTCCTGCCGGGGATCATGCCGGTGACGAACCTGCGTCAGATCGAGCGGTTCGCCCAGCTGTCGGGCACCGCGCTGCCCTCCGACGCTGGTGGGGCGGCTCCACGCCGTGGCCGACGACCCGGTCGCCGTCCGGGCGGTGGGCGTGGAGGCCGCGACCCTGCTGTGCGAGCGGCTCCTGTCGGCGGGGGCGCCCGGGCTGCACTTCTACACGCTGAACTCCTCGACCGCGACGCTGGAGGTGTGCGGGAACCTGGGCCTGGCCGGGGCTCGGACGGTCACCGCCTGACGGCCGGCGGACGCGGCTCGTCGGAGCACGACGAGGTCACGCCTCCGGCACGTCCTCGTCGTGCTCGACGACCTCGCCGCCGTCCGGTCCGCCCACCAGGTCGGCGACGATCGCCGCGCTCATCCCGACCAGCGGGATCCCGCCGCCCGGGTGGGCCGACCCACCGACGAGGTACAGGCCCTCGACGTTGCTCGTGTTGGCCGGTCGCAGGAACGCCGACCGGGCGCCGTTGCTCGAGCTGCCGTAGATGGAGCCGCCGACGCTGCGGGTCTCGTACTCCAGGTCGGCCGGGGTCCTCACCACCCGCCACAGCACCCGGTCACGGACGTCCAGGCCGCGCTCGGCCATGACCTCCAGCACCCGGTCGGCGTAGGTCTCCGCCAGCCCGTCGGCTGTGCCAGTCCACCCCTCTGGCCGGGCTCTCCGGGCCGGTGACGCGGGGCGTTGACCAGCACGAACCACGACTTCGCGAGTCCTCGTCCGGTCGCAGGGCGGGTCGTCGGGGGCGCACGATGTAGACGGTCGGGTCGGGCGCCGGGCGGGCGCGGCCGCGGTGCTTGCCGGTGCCGAAGACCGAGTCGAACTCGTCGTCGTAGTCGGTGGGGAACAGCACGGTGTGGTGCGCAGCCCCTCCGGTGTCCGCCCGCGCAGGGCCAGCAGCAGCACGAAGCCGGACAGCGACGGGTCGGCCTTGCGCAGCCGACGCCGGCCGAGCTCGCCGGGAGGGCCCGGCCAGCAGCTCGTGGTAGGTGTGGGCTGCGTCGGCGTTGGACACCACGACGTCGGCCTCGACGGTGCTGCCGTCGCGCAGCCGGACGCCCGGTCGTCCGCCAGCCGACCGGTCCGGGGACGTCCCGCACGATGATCTCGGCGACGTCGGCGCCGGTCCGGACCTGGGCGCCGCACTCCAGCGCGCGGCTGCGCGACGGCGTCGCCGAGAGCGCCGCAGGCCACCGCGCGACGTACCAGGCGCCGTAGGTCTGCTCGACGTACGGGCATGGTCGCCAGCGCGGCGGGCGCCCGGCGGGGGTCGGAGCCGGTGTAGGTGGCGTAGCGGTCCAGCAGCATCCGCAGCCGGGAGTCCTTGAGGTAGTGCCGCCCGAGCGAGTCGCAGGCTCTGCCACGGGGCGATCGTCACCAGGTCGCCGACCTTGCAGGACTCGCGCAGCAGGCCCCGGGCGCCGTCCAGCGGGGCGCCCAGGAACGGCCCGCGGGTGGCCTCCCAGATCTGCCCGGCCCGCGCCATGAAGGCCCGCCACTGCGCGCCGGTGCCCTCTCCCAGGGCCGCCTCGATGGCGGCCGCGGTCGGGTCGCCGCCTCCGTCGGGCAGGTCCAGGACCGTCCCGTCGGCGAAGCGGTACCGGAACGCGGGGTCGACGGGGCACCAGGTCGAGCACGCTGCTGCAGCGGGACGCCGGTCTCGGCGAACAGGTCCTCGTAGACCGAGGGGATGGTCAGCAGCGAGGGTCCGGTGTCGAAGCCGAACCCGTCGCGGGCGAACCGGCCGAGCTTGCCACCCACCTGCGGGGCCTGCTCCAGCACCGTCACCTCGTGGCCGGCGTGCGCCAGCCGGTCGGCGGCCGCCAGCCCGCCCAGTCCGGCCCCGACGACGACGACCCTGCTCATCCGACCCTCCCGCCCCTTCCACCGCAGCGTGCCCCGGTACCGTCCCACGAACGACGCCGCGGCGAGGCGGCGGCGAGCCAGCACCGACACCGGGTGGGCGCAGGCGTCGGGCAGGGAGCGGGCACCGGTCGCCTCCGCGGTGAGGTAGCGCCCGAGCACCCCGGCGCCGAGCCCGACCGCCCCGACGCGTCGAGCCGCGCAGCGCGGCCGCGGCGGGCCACACGTAGGCCAGCCCCAGCACGCGCGAAGACGGCCGCGGCCCCGGCAGGGGAGCCGAAGGCCGACCACAGCGACTTGGCGTAGCCGTCCCGCACCTCGCGGCCAGGAGGTGTACATCCGGCAGGAGGCGACCGTGGAGCCGTCGCACGGCACCCCTCGGCCGCCGCTGCGCTTGACCGCCCGCAGCAGGGCGATGTCCTCCAGCACCTCGCCGGCGACCGCGGCGTGGCCCCCGGCCCGCGCGGTAGGCGGCCGCGTCGACGGCGAGCAGCTGGCCGTTGGCGGCGGCCAGGCTCGCCCGCGGGGAGCGCTCGGCCGGTCCAGCGGCAGCGTGGTCAGCCAGGACCACTGCAGCAGCGGCTGGACCAGCCGCTCGGCCACGGGCCGACCGCCGAGCTGGCGCGGGTACGGCGAGACGAGGTCCAGGCCGCTCGTCGCGGAGCAGCGCCACGGTGGCGGCGACGCGCGTGCGGGGCGAGGACGACGTCGGCGTCGACGAAGACGCAGGACCGAGCCGGTGCGCCTCGCGGCCAGCTGGTGGCACGCGAACGGCTTGCCGAGCCACCCGCCCGGACGCCGGGTCCCCGTGCACCAGGCGGACCCGCGGGTCACGTCGCGCGGCGTCGGCGACGACCTCGGCGGTCGGTCGGTGCTGCCGTCGTCGCAGACCAGCACCTCGAGGTCGGGCGACGCCGCTCTGCTCGGCCAGGCAGTCCAGCAGCGCGGGCAGGACGGCCTCCTCGTCACGGGCCGGCACCAGCACGCTGACCGCTCTCGTCGGTCGGCGGCGGTTCGACGGGCGGTCGGCGGAGCCGGGTCGATGTTCCACGCGGTGTGGGCGGTCAGGGCGACGGCCAGGGCGGTGCCGGCCCGGTCAGGCGGTGCGGCGCTCCGGGTCACGCCGTCGACGCGGCGCCGGTCCAGGCCGCCGGCGCCGGTCGCGAGCGCCCCGGGCGGAGCGTCGGCAGCAGGAGCAGGTACGGCCCGACGAGCACGCCCATCCCCAGCAGCCCGTAGGCGGCGACCTCCGGGCGGCCGAAGAAGGCCAGGTTCGCCAGCCCCGAGCCCAGCCAGGTCCAGGCCAGCAGCAGCGCCGGCACCGTCTCGTCGACGTCGGTGCGGGGCACCACCGCGTCCAGCAGGGCCACCATCAGCACCGCGACGAGCAGCCCAGCCGGCGTAGTTGGTCAGCGGGATGCCGGGCACGCCGGGCAGGCCCGGGCTCGGGGGTGGCGAAGACCCAGTGGCCGGCCGTCGGTCATCTGCGGGTCCAGGTACAGGTCCCAGGAGGCCAGGACCGAGACCGCCCAGCACCGGCGGTCAGCCCGGCCCGCCGCCGCGCGGTCCCAGGTCGCGCCTCCGCGGGCAGCCGCCAGCGACGCCGACGAGAGCCGCCGGCCCAGCAGCAGCATCGGCCACGCCATCATCGTCCAGGCCAGCGGGATCACGACCGGGACGTCCAGGACCTCCCAGCCGAGCGTGCCGGAGTACGAGTAGGCGCCGAACGGGAAGCCCGTCGCCGTGCCCAGCGCCTCGGCCACGCAGCCCGACCCCGCCGGCCACCAGGAGGACGAGCAGCGCCGTCCGTGGCCCGGCGGTCGCGGTGGCGTGGGCGAGGCTCGCGAGGCAGAACAGCACGACGGTCGCGATGGTGGCCGCCACCAGCGGCGCGGCCGTCCAGCAGCGGGTAGCTGATCTGCACCAGGACGGTCGCAGGGCCAGGCCGAGCGCGAGGGCCAGGGCGCGACCGCGGGAGCGGCGCCGGCGTCGCTCCACGGTCGCGCCGGGCATGCGACCTAGTCCAGGCCGGGCCGCTCATCCCGGCCGGCAGCGGAGGCCACCACGGCGCTGGTCCCCGCCGGTCAGCCGCACCAGCTCGTCGTGGCTGGTGGGGAACACCGTGCGCGGGTGCCCGGCCGCGGCCCACACCTCGCGCATGGTGGGCCAGGTCAGCGTCGACCAGCGGTCGGCAGCGGGCTGCAGGTGCCCGACCGGGGCGACCCCGCCGATGACGAAGCCCGTGGCGCGCGACCACCTCGGGCGTGGCCCGGCCGACCTCGGCCACCCCCAGCGCCGGGCGACGAGCGCCGGTGTCGACCCGGTGCCCGCCGGAGGCCAGGACGAGCACGGGGTAGGGGTCCCTGAGCGCTGTGCTGGCCTGTCTCCGTGGATGTGGGGTCGCGGTCGGGTGGGCGCACGAAAACCAGCGAGTTCGCGATCTGGGCCGACCGCGACCCCCAGCGAGGCCGCGGCCTCGGCTGCGGTGCGGGCGTGCGCGTCCAGCACCACGACCCGGTCGGGGACGCCCGCGGCGGCCAGTGCGGCCCGGACCCGGCTGAGGCCGGGGTGGCTCGGTGAGGTCGTCCGGCGCGGTGGCGGGGGAGGGCTGGTCGCTCATGCGGGGAGCCTAGGAGGCGGTGCGGGGCGCCGGACCTGGGTCCCGTCGGCGCCATGCGCCACCCTGCCGCGCGACTCGCCGGACGGTGGACGCCGGTCAGGGGTCCGGCCTACTCTTCGAACACACGTTCGAGCGCCAGGGGTTCGAACACCGGCAGCGGGAGGCCATCGTGCGTCGCTACGACGAACCTGTCCAGGTCAGGCTGAGCGAAGGCCCCGACGGCACCCACGGCGGGGGCGTCCGGTCCCGGACGCCTTCCTGTGGCGCAACCGGCTGTACGTCGTACGTGAGGTGCTGGCGTCTGGCTGGAACGCGAGGCCTGGTGGGAGCCAGGCGGCCTCAGGTGGGCGAGGGGTGCCGGAGCGGACGGTGTGGCGGGTCGAGGCGGGCGCCGGCCGGGCGCTCGGCACCGGTGTGTACGACCTGGCCCAGGCGTGCCCGCTGCGGCGGTACCGGCGATGGCCGGCGGTCCGGGGCCGACGGGGGCACGCACCAGGCCTCCGCGCAGGAGGACTGGTGGTTGCTGTGCCACCTCGACTGATGGAGGCGCCCGCGCAGTCCGGCCTTGCCGCGTCTGCCCACGACGACACGTCTGCCCACGACGACACGTCTGCCCACGACGACCTCGTCGTCCTCGACGGGCCCGTGACCGTCCAGGTGGGCGGACCAGAGGTCAACGCGGCCGTGGTCGCGCTGCTCGAGCGCTCGCGCGAGGGGCTGCGGGCGGCCGCGGCGGAGCTCGACGCCCGGTCCCGCTGGGCGGGGGCGCACCTGGCCGCGCTGCGGGCGGCCACCGCGGTCCTTGCCGTTCGGGGCCGGCCGGGCCCCGCCCGCTCGCGGCCGCGCAGCGTGTGGCAGGTGCTGCCCCGGCTGGCCCCCGAGCTGACGGAGTGGGCGGTGTTCCTCGGTTCGCTGCAGCGCTGCCGGTGCGGGTCGACCCTCGAGCGACCGGGCCCGCGCCGCCGACGACCTGCTGCGCGACGCCGAGCTGTTCCTGCGCGCCGTCACCCGGGTGCTGTCGCTGCCGTGGCGGCCGGTGCTGCCCGACGTCGTGGCGGCGTCCCGCTGAGGGGCGTGCCGATGACGAGGACCTGCTCATGACCTTCACCCACCTGCACGTGGCCTCGGGCTACTCCCTGCGCCACGGGGCCTCCACCCCTGCCGCGCTGGTGGCCCGCGCGCGCGGAGCTGGGCATGGACGCGCTCGCGCTGACCGACCGCGACGGCTGCTACGGCGCGGTCAAGTTCGCGACGGCGTGCGCTGCCGCCGGGCATCGACCCGCTGCTCGGGCGTCGACCTCGCGCTCGAGCCGTCCGGCCTGCTGCACGGGCTGCCTGCGTGGGCCGACCCCTCGGGGACAGGGGCCGCCGCGGACGCGGGGGCGGGGGAGGCGCCGGGTCGGGTGCCGGGGCCCGCCGCAGCCCGGCCCGCGGCGGTGCCCAGGTCGACCCCCGCCACCCCCGGGTCACGGTCCTGGCGCTGGCGGCCGACCCGGCGACCGGCCTGCCGGCCGCCGCCGGGTGGGCCCAGGTGTGCCGGCTGGTGAGCGCCGCCCACGCCCGCAGCACCCGCGGGCGGCCCGTGGCGACCGAGGACCTCGCTGGCCGCGCACGCCGTGGACACCTCCGGCGTGTCAGGTGTGGTCGACCGGCACGGGCGGCACGGCGCCGGCGCCCCGGCCCTGGCGGTGCTGCTCGGCCCGCAGTCCGAGGTCGGCCGGGCCGTGCTGGCCCGCCGCGACGACCTGGCGGTGGCCCTGCTGCGGCGCTGGGCAGCACCGGCTGCCCGCCGGCAGCCTGTTCGTCGAGCTCGTCCACCACCGCAGCCGCCGCGACACCCCCGGCAGCGTCGGGCTGGCCGGGCGGATGCTCGCCGTGGCCGACGCCGCAGGGGTGCCCGACGGTGCTGACCAACGCCGTGCGCCACGTCGACCCCGACCAGGGCCTGGTCGTCGACGTGCTCGACGCCGCCCGCCGGCTGGTCGCCCTCGACCCCCGCCACCTGGACCGGACCACGTCCGCCGGGCACCTCGCCGGCGCCCGACGACATGGCCCGACGGGCCCGCGAGGTCGCCGACCTCGCCGCCGCCCTGCCCGGCAGCCGAGACCGGTCGCGGCGCCGCGGCGACCGCCGTCCCGCCTGCTCGGGACCACCGCCGCGCTCGGCCGACCGCTGCCGCCTCGACCCCGCCGCCGACCTGTCCGTCGGCTCGGTCCACCTGCCCGAGGCCGAGGTGCTCGGCTACTCCGCCTCCACCGACCTGCAGGCCGTGCTGGCCGCCCGCTGCCGCGAGGGCCTGGACCGGGTCTACGGCAGCCGCACCGTCTGCTCACCCGTCGGCCCGGTCGGACCCGCGGCGATCGAGGCCCGCCTGCACGACGAGCTCGCCGTCGTCGACCAGCTCGGCTTCGCCGGGTACTTCCTCACCGTCGCCGAGGTGTGCGACCTGACCCGCGGCCTCGGCATCCGGGTCGCCGCCCGCGGGTCGGGCGCGGGCAGCCTGGTCTGCCACGTGCTCGGCATCAGCGGGGTCGACCCGGTCCGGCACGGCCTGCTCATGGAGCGGTTCCTGTCCCCGCTGCGGGCGACGCTGCCCGACGTCGACGTCGACGTGGAGTCCGACCGCCGCATGGAGGTCTACGACGCGGTCCTCGCGAGGTTCGGCGCCGACCGGGTGACGTGCGTGTCGATGATGGACACCTACCGGGTCCGCCACGCGGTCCGTGACGTCGGGGCCGCGCTCGGCATGCCGCCCGGCGAGGTCGACGCCATCGCCACCGCCTTCCCGCACATCCGCGCCCGCGACGCCCGCAAGGCGATCGAGGAGCTGCCCGAGCTGCGCGCCTCCGGTCTGGGCAGCTCCGACCTGGACCAGTTCTTCGACCTGGTCGAAGGTGTCGACGGCCTGCCGCGCCACGTCGCGCTGCACCCGTGCGGGGTGATCCTGTCCGACGCCGGCCTGCTCGACCGGACCCCGGTCGAGCCCAGCTACGACGGCTACCCGATGACCCAGCTCGACAAGGACGACGTCGAGGAGGTCGGCCTGCTCAAGCTCGACGTGCTCGGCATCCGGATGCAGTCGGCCATGGCCCACGCCACCGCGGAGATCGCAGCGGGTCGACGGGGTCCACGTCGACGTCGACGACCGCGAGCAGGTCCCCCTCGACGACCCGGACACCTACGCCCTGATCCGGACCACCCGCACGCTCGGCGTCTTCCAGATCGAGTCACCCGGCCAGCGCGAGCTCGTCGGCAAGTTCGCCCCCGACTGCTTCGAGGACATCGTCACCGACATCTCCCTGTTCCGGCCAGGACCGGTCAAGTCCGACATGGTCACCCCGTTCCTGCGGGCCAGGCAGGGCTGGAACGCCCCGGAGTACCTGCACCCGGACCTCGCGCCCGTGCTCGCCGAGACCTACGGCGTCGTCGTCTTCCACGAGCAGGTCATCCGGATCGTCTCGGTCACCACCGGCTGCACGCTCGCCGAGGCCGACGAGATCCGCCGGTCGATGGGCTCGCGCGACGGGCAGGAGGCGGTCAAGGAGTGGTACGTGCCGACCGCCGTGCGTCGCGGCTACACCCCGGACACCGTGTCGCGGTTCTGGGAGGTGCTCAAGGCGTTCGCCTCGTTCGGCTTCTGCAAGGCCCACGCCGCGGCCTTCGCCCTGCCGACCTACCAGTCGGCCTGGCTCAAGCGGCACCACCCGGCGGCCTTCCTGTCCGGGGTGCTCACCCACGACCCCGGCATGTACCCCAAGCGGCTGCTGCTCGACGACGCCCGCCAGCTGGGCATCGCGGTGCTCGGCCTGGACGTCAACTCCTCCGACGGCACCTACCGGGTGGAGAAGGTGGCCTCGCCCCCGCAAGCGGGTGGTACCCCCAGGGACGAGCCGCCACCGGAGGTCCTCGGTGTCCCGGCGCGCCAGGCGCCGACGTTGGACGGGCTGCCCGACGGGCGCGAGTACGGGATCCGGCTCTCGCTCGCGGACGTCAAGGGCATCTCCGACGCGGAGGTCGAACGCATCGTCGCCGGGCGGCCCTACGGCTCGCTCGCCGACTTCTGGCACCGCGCCGGGGTGTCACGCCCGGTCGTCGAGCGGCTGGTCATGGCCGGCGGCTTCGACGAGCTGTACGGGCTGACCGGCCGGGTCCACCGTCCCGGCCCCGGCGGAGGAGCGGGGTACCAGGTGCCGAGCCGCCGACGGGGCCGCACCACCCGCAGGGACCTGCTGCTCCAGGTCGCCGAGCTCGACCGCTGGAGCCGGTCCGTGGTCGCGAAGGGCGGCCGCGGCGTGGCCCGGGCAGCGGTGGGTCGCGGCGGGGCCCCGGTGGTCCGCCGCGGGACCGCCGGGACCGCCGGGGTGGTGGCCCCGGCACCGGAGACCCAGCTGAGCTTCGACCTCGGGGACGCCCCCGACGAGACCGAGAGCACCGACCTGCCCGACATGACGAGCGCCGAGCGGGTCGTCGCCGAGCTCGACGTGCTCGGCCTCGACGCCTCCCGGCACGTGCTCGACTTCTACACCCCGCTCGTCGAGGCGCTCGGCGTGACCCGCAGCCCGGACCTGGTGCGCCAGCGCAGCCGGAGCGAGCTGCTGGTCGCCGGGGTCAAGGTCGCCACCCAGACCCCGCCCATCCGCTCGGGGCGCCGCGTCGTCTTCCTCACCCTCGACGACGCCACCGGGGCGGTGGACGCGACGTTCTTCGAGGACGTCCAGGGCCCGTACGCCGCCACGGTGTTCCACTCGTGGCTGCTGCTCGTGCGCGGCGTCCTGCGCCGGACCGGACCGCGTGGGGTCTCGCTGCGGGCGACCGGGGCGTGGGAGCTGCCCGCGCTGTGGGCCTGCTGGAAGGACGGCGGGGTGGAGGCCGTCCACGCCCTCATGGCCGCCGTGCCCGCAGGCTTCGAGGACGACCCGGCCCGCCTCGGTGGCGCCGTCGCCGGGGCCGCCGCCAGCCGGGCCAGCCGCCCGGTGCTCGCCCGGCCGCCCACGGGGCCCAGCGCCCACCCGACAGGCCTGCCGCTGGTCGCGGGCGCGGTCGGGGAGGAGCGCGAGAACGCCGGGGGCATGGGCGGCGGGAGGCGACGGGTGCTCGTGCACGCCAGCGGCTTCCAGCAGTCCCCCTACGCCGACATCAAGCCGGCGGGTGTCAGCGGGACCGACCCCCGCAAGCTCGCCGAGGAGGCCGCCAAGGCCAGGGCCCGCGGGGCCGGCGACGCCCCGCGGCGGCTCTGGCACGCCAGCCCAGGGAGCTCCGGCCGATGAGCAGTCGCCCCCAGCCCCGGTTCGGTCGCGGCCTGGGCCTGGGCCTGGGCCTGGGCGGATGCGTGGGCGGATGCGTGGGCGGGGCCCCACGGACCGTCCGTGCTCGTACGCTGTCGAGGTGCCGGACCCCTCCACCCACAGACGTGACCGGCGCTCCGGTCGGTCCGAGCTGCGGCTGGAGGCCATCGCGGCCCTCGTCGCCCCGCTGCTGGAGGCGCACGCGCCCGACGGGGGGCCTTCGCTCGTCGTCGACCTCGGCGGTGGCGCCGGTGCCTTGTCGGTCGAGCTGGCCCGGCTCGGCCACGACGTCGTCGTCGTCGACCCCAGCCCCGACGCCCTGGCCGCGCTCGCCCGCCGCGCCCGCGAGGCCGGTGTCGGCGACCGGGTCCGCGGCCACCAGGGCGACGCCCGGTCGCTGCCCACGCTGTGCGGCGGACCGGTCGACGTCCTGCTCTGCCACGACGTCCTCGAGCTGGTCGACGACCCGGCCGTCACCCTCGCAGAGGTCGCCGCGGCCATGCGCCCCGGCGCGGTGCTCAGCCTGCTCACCGCCCAACGCAGCGGTGCGGTCGCCCTCCGCGCCGCCATGGGCCGGCTCGAGGAGGCCCACTCAGTGCTCACCGACCCCGACGGCCGCAGCGGGCACGACGACCCGCTCCAGAGACGGCTGGACGCCGACGCCGTCGCGGGGCTGCTCGACGACGCGGGCCTCGAGGTCGTCGCTGTCACCGGTGTGCCGGTCCTGGCCGACGTCGTCCCCGAGGCCGCCCTGGACGCCTCCCCGCGCAGCCGCGAGGTGCTCCGTCGGCTCGAGGTGGCTGCGGCCGACCACCGTGAGCTCCGCGGCGTGGCGTCCCACCTGCACTGGCACGCCGTCCGGCGCTGACGTGGCAGGCGCCGCCACCAGCCGGGCGCGCGGGACCGGGGCGCGCGGGACCGGGGCGCGCGGGACCGGGGCGCGCGGGACCGGGGTGGTGTCGTGAGCCGCCGCCAGGTGGGTCGGGCGGACGGTCGCGCGGCTGCGCTGGGGCTGGGAGGTGACGACACCGGCTGCACGGTCCTGCACGCCGACATGGACGCCTTCTACGCCTCTGTCGAGCTGCGCTCCCGCCCCGAGCTCAAGGGCCTGCCCGTCATCGTCGGTGGCGGCACCCGAGGGGTCGTGCTGTCGGCGACCTACGAGGCCCGGCGCAGCGGGGTCCACGCCGCCATGCCGATGGGGCGCGCCCGCCGGCTGTGCCCCCGGGCCGTCGTCATCCAGCCGAGCCACGGCCTGTACTCCGAGGTCTCGCGTGGCGTCATGGAGGTCTTCCGGTCCGTCACCCCTGCCGTGGAGCCGCTGAGCCTCGACGAGGCGTTCCTCGACGTGTCCGGCTCGATGCGGCGGCTGGGCCGCCCGACGGCCATCGCGACGGTCCTGCGTGACCGGATCGCCGACGAGCAGGGCATCACCGTGCTCGGTCGGGGTGGCGCCGTCCAAGTTCGTGGCCAAGCTCGCCAGCTCCGCGGCCAAGCCCGACGGCCTGCTCGTGGTCGGGGTCGCCGACACCGTGCCCTTCGTCCACTCGCTGCCGGTCGCCGACCTGTGGGGGGTCGGGCCCAAGACCCACGAGGTCCTCACCCGGCTGGGTCTGCGAACGGTCGCCGACCTCGCCCACACCCCGCTCCGCACCCTCGAGCGTGCGCTCGGGCAGGCGCAGGGGTCGGCACCTGCACGAGCTGTCGTGGGGGCGGGACCCCCGTGCTGTCGTGCCCGAGACCCGGGGCAAGAGCATCAGCGCCGACGAGACCTTCTCCCGGGACGTCGACGACCCCCGGGTCGTGCACCGGGAGATCCTCCGGCTCTCCGAGCGGGTCGCCGCCCGGGTCCGGGGCGAGGGGATGGTGGCCCGGACGGTCGTCCTCAAGGTCCGCTTCGCCGACTTCACGACGATCACCCGCTCGCGGACCCTTCGTCAGCCCACCGACCTCGCCCGGGACGTCCACGCCGCAGCGGTCGCGGCCTTCGACGGCCTGGGCCTGGACCGCGCACGGATCCGTCTCGTAGGGGTCAAGGCCGAGGGCCTGCAGCCGGCTGGAGACGGCCCCGATGCAGCTGGAGCTGGGGGCGCCCGAGCACGGCTGGCGGGACGCCGAACGGGCCGTGGACGACCTCAGCAGACGCTTCGGTGCGGGGGTGGTGAGGCCCGGGACCCTCGTCGACCGGCGGTCAGCCGAACGGGGCCGGAGCACCGGGCACCGGTGAAGCCCGCCCGTCGTTGTCCCGATAGGACCCACCGGGTGTCGCGGCCTGTCTGCCGTGTCTATCCTTACCGAACCAACAGAGAGCCAGGAGGTCAGCGGTGCCGCTCTCCGACCACGAGCAGAAGCTCCTCGCGCAGATGGAGCAGGCGCTCTACGCCGAGGACCCCAAGTTCGCCACGACCCTCACCGGTCGACAGCGGGGTGTCGGGTCGGTCAGCCGAGCCCTCGTCGCCGTCGCCTCCGTCGCCGTGGGCCTCACCCTCATCATCGTCGGCATCTCCGTCGACCAGCTCTGGCTGAGCGTCATCGGCTTCGTCGTGATGTTCGGGGGAGTGGTCTTCGCCGTCGCTGCGCCCGCGCCCCGCACCGTTCCCGAGGCGGCCCCCGGTCGTCCCGCGCGCGGCGGGGACCAGGCCGAAGGCCAGGTCGAGCTTCGTGCAGCGCATGGAGGAGCGGTGGGAGCGCCGCTCAGGCAGCGGCGGTCTCTGACACCCGACCGACTCGCCCGACCCGCAACCACCTGGGAGCCCGGCCACCTGGCGCCTGCCGGGCACGCGGCGCGGCCGTCTGGCCTGCCACGACCCGGCCCACGGTGAGACGCATGCAGCCGCCCCCGGCCTTCGGCCCCTCAGCCCACCCGTTGCACCGCACGCCCACGCCGCGGGGCGTCCGTCACCGGCGCCGGCGCCGGGAACCACGTGGCCGCGAATCGCTGACGGCGGCTACGTCGCGCAGACACGGCAGCGAGCACGGTGCGGAGATCCCGCTCGCCGTCGGCGGCCGGTGCCGGCTCCACCGCGTAGAGCGCTCGCTCACACCTCTCGGCCAGGCGGTCCAGGGCCTGGCGTGCCTGGGCGTCCAGCCGCTCCCGCCGGACCAGGTCGGCCACCTGCTCGCGCACGGTGCGACCGTCGGGCAGGGCGTCCCGGTCGGCCAGCCGTTCCAGCAGCTCGCGCCACAGCGCCAGCGCCGTGGCGACGTCGTCACCCTTGGCCCGTCGCGACCGCCGCCGGCTCCGTACCACCGCCACAGCCGCGGCAGGCAGAGCAGCACCGCCGCCACCGCCAGCCCGGCCAGCACCGGCAGCACCTGGCGGAGCGCGTCCAGCGT
This sequence comes from uncultured Actinomycetota bacterium, assembly GCA_963759255.1. Classification (GTDB taxonomy): domain Bacteria; phylum Actinomycetota; class Actinomycetes; order Actinomycetales; family JBBAYJ01; genus Aquipuribacter. The sequence continues at coordinate 1,200,000 of CAVWYQ010000002.1, read as the reverse complement.
CCTGTCCCAGGCGGAGGTCCCGGTCCCCGCCCGGTCGGCGGCCGCCGCGGCGTCCCGGTCCTCCTGCGGCAGCGGTGCGGCCTGGGTCGCGGCGGAGGACGGCGTCGGCACCGGGGCGTCGGAGCGGGGTATGGCCCACGCCGGGCGGACGTCCGGTCCGGGTGGCGGGGGTCGGCTCGAAACGGACCCAGCCGACCCCCTCGAAGTACAGCTCCGGCCAGGCGTGCGCGTCGTTGGCGCGGATCTGCCACCGGTTGGGCTGCACCTGCTCACCGGGCAGGAACCCGATGGCGACGCGGGCCGGGATGCCGAGCGCCCGCGCCATCAGGGCCATGGTCGAGGCGAACTGCACGCAGTAGCCGCGCCGGTCCTCGAGGAACGCCTCCACGGCGTCCCGGTCGCTGGTGTCCGGAGCATCCAGCGAGTAGGTGAACCGGCCCCCGTTGCGGAACCACTGCTGCAACGCCAGCGCCTGGTCGTAGCGGCTCTCGGCGCCGGCCACACCCACCACGTCCAGCGCCTCGCTCGAGCACCACGTCCGACATCCCGGGGGGCAGCTGGGTCCACCGGGGGTCGAGCTGGTCGGGGGGGACCTCGTCGAGCAGGGCGGCCTCGGGGTCGATGTCGTAGGAGGTGACGCCGTAGGTGATGCCCTCCGTGGTCTCCTCCGGCGCCCCGACGTTGAGTGTCGAGGCGTCGTACGAGCCACCGCCCGGCGACGTCGACGCTGGCCGCGGGGTAGGGCAGCGGCAGGTACCGCTGGGCGAGCGGGCCGATGCCCAGCGACGTGCTGACCTGCTCGGCAGCCGACAGCACCTCGGGCGAGGCCCCGGGCGGGGACGGCAGGCCGTCGGCGGCCAGCGCGCCGGCATCGAGGGAGACCTGCGACGGGCGCCACACGTTGCCGTCGAACTCGTCCGCCGTCAGCACGCGCAGCGGGTCCGGGTCGACGTCGGTCGTGGCGTAGCTGATGAGCACGGTGTCGTCCTGCGACTGCAGGTCCTCACGGATGTCGAGGAACGGGTCGAGCGTCCGCAGGTTCTCGTCCGCGCCACCGCCGAACCGCTCGATGACCATGGCCTGCAACCGCTCGCCCCCGCTGCCGGGCACCACGACCGGGAGCAGGGCACCGACGGCCAGCGCCACGACCGCCGTCCCGGCGGCGGCCGCCGCAAGGTCCTCGGCCACCCCGGAGGACATCTCCCGGCCCGCTCGGGTGCGACGCCGGAGCACCTCCCCCCACCCCCGCACCCGGCTGTCGGCGTCCACGAGCGTGAGCCCGAGGTATCCGAGCCCTGCGGACAGGTAGCCCAGGACGCCCGACCCCGCCCGGCGCCAGGGCCGTGGCGACGCAGACGACCAGCAGCAGCGGCAGGCCCGCCGCACCCGGACGGCGCAGGGGCCCGGCGATCGTGAGCGTGTCAGCACCGCCACCACCCCGGCGGCCAGCGTGAGCAGCGTGGTGACGCCCGCGTCCGGCACGGCCGGCGGTGCGACGGCCTGGGTCGTCACGAGCCCGCTGCGCAGCAGGATCCACAGGGCGCGGACGCTGCCGGGGTGGGGACGAAGCCGCCGAGCGCCGCCTGGGACGGCACGAGCAGGGCGGTGGCGATGACGAGCGCCGCGAGTGCCGACACCGGAGTGGTGAGCCAGCGCGGGAGGTCGGCCCCGGCGACCGCGGCTCCGGCGAGGCCGACGGCGGCGACCACGAGGACGACGGGCTGCAGCCAGCTCGCGCCCTGCCAGCAGCGGGGTCAGGCACAGCATGGTCATCAGGTCACGGCGACCGGCGCCAGCAGGGCGGCGCGGACGTCACGGGTCATGCCATCACCCCCGTGCGTTCCAGGCTCTCCCAGGCCTGCACGACCGACCCGCCCGCCCGGACCACCGCGCCACGCGCCAGCCGCTCTCCTGCAGGCGCGCGACCGCGGCGTCGTGGCGGTCGTCCAGGAGCCGCTGCCGCGACGGCGAGAGCCGTTCCAAGCTCGTGCTGCGGCAGACGATGGCGGCGCGGACCGCGTCTCGGGCGGACCCGGCCAGCACCTCGACGTCCTCCAGGCCCACCTCGCCCAGCAGGGCGACGACCAGCGACGGGTTCCACCTGGGGACGGCCTCCACCGCGGCCGCCAAGGTGTCCGCCCCCGTCGGAACGAGCACCGCGAGCCGGTCCAGCGCCTCCTCGACCGGGTCGTCGATCGCGTCGTCGCGGTGGGCCGTGTCGTGGGAGCCGAGGACGGGGTCCTGCCCGTCGCCCAGCAGCACCACCCGCTGCCCCAGGTCGGCGGCGTGGACGACGACCGAGGCGGCGGCGCTGACGAGCAGCTCCAGGGTCGAGGAGCTCGTCCGCGCCGCGCTGGCCGTCGGCCCGGGTGTCGAGCAGGACGACGGCGTTGTGGTCCTGGGGGTGCTGGTCGGGACGCACCATGAGCTGGCCGCGGCGGGCGGTGGTGGGCCAGTGCACCCGCCGCAGGTCGTCGCCGTGGCGGTGCTCGCGCACGCTGAGGTCCGGGTCCCCGACGACACCGGCGCCGCCGAGGTCGGAGTCCCCGCCCCGGCCGGTCCGCCGCACGGGCAGCACGGCGCTCAGGGCGTGCACCTGCGGACGGACCAGCAGCTCGTCCCGGCACGGTCGCCTCCCAGGTCCGTTCGACCAGGCCGAAGGGCTCCACGCTGAGCAGCCGTGACCGGCCCGACGATGAAGCGCCCACGGCGCCCGGCCAGCAACCGGTAGCTGACGGCGCGCCGACTCCATCGGCCGCAGCGGCGGCAGCACCACGCGGGTGCCGGCCCGCAGCCCAGGCGGAAGCTGGTCCTCGAAGAGCAGCACCGGCGTCCGCCGGCCGGACCGGTTCACCACCTCCACCCGGACCTCGACCTGCTCGCCCACCGAGCCGCGGGGCGGCTCCGTGGACCGGGTGACGGCCAGGTCGAGGCGCCGCGCGGCCATCGCGAGGACGACGACGACCGGCAGGAGCGCGAGCAGCCCCGCGACGCGCACGAGGTCGGCCTGCCCGAGCAGGACCGCGCAGCCGAACGCGACGGCACCGGCGGTCAGGAACGACGTCCCCCGGCTGGTCAGCCCCGACCAGGCCGAGCGCAGGTCCGCCAGGCCCACCGCGGCCCCCTCAGCCCCGGGCGCCCGGGCACGGGTGTGGCGGCGACGATCTCGTGGACCACGGTGGAGGGGTCCCTGCGGGCGGTGCGGCCACGGGCGCTGGGCAGCAGCCGGTGGGCCAGGACGGGCCCAGCCAGCCGGCGCGACGTCGTCGGGCAGCACGTGGTCCCGACCGGCCAGCGCCGCCAGGGCGCGACCGGCGCGCACCAGCTGCAGCCCGGCGCGGGGGGACGCCCCCAGCCGCAGGTCGGGATGCTCGCGGGTGGCCTGGGTCAGCGCGAGCACGTAGCGCCGCAGGGCGTCGGACACGTGGACCCCGGCGACCGCGGCGACCGCCCGCCGCACGGCCTCGGCGTCGGCGACCGGCGACAACGACAGCAGCGGGTCGCTGCCCGACGTGGGTGTCCAGCAGCCGGAGCTCGTCCTCGGCGCGCGGGTAGCCCATGGCGACCCGGACCATGAACCGGTCCCGCTGGGCCTCCGGCAACGGGTAGGTGCCGTCCATCTCGACGGGGTTCTGGGTGGCCACCACCAGGAAGGGCGGCGGCAGCGGGTACGTCGAGCCGTCGACCGTGACCTGCCGCTCCTCCATCGACTCCAGCAGCGCCGACTGCGTCTTGGGGGAGGCCCGGTTGATCTCGTCGCCGATGACGACGTTCGCGAACACCGCGCCGGGGCGGAACTCGAAGTCCCCCCGCTCCTGGTTCCAGATGCTGACGCCGGTGACGTCGCTCGGCAGCAGGTCCGGCGTGAACTGGATGCGTCGCACCGAGCAGTCGATGCTGCGGGCGAGCGCCTTCGCCAGCAGGGTCTTGCCGACCCCGGGGACGTCCTCCACCAGCAGGTGCCCCTCGGCGAGCAGGGCGACCAGGGCGAGGTCGACGACCTCCTCCTTGCCGACCACGACCTGCCGGACCGCCTCCCGGACGGCCATCGCCGTCACCGTCGCCTCGGCCAGCGTGGGCGCCTGCCCCTGCACCGTCGTCATCGAGCCCTCCGTCGTCCCCGACCAGGTCCGGGCTGTCGTCCGTCCTGCCGCTGATGGTCGCACGGACCCTCCGGCGCCCGTGCGGAGACCGCGTACTCCACCACGCTCCACCCGTCGCCCCGCCCTCCCTCCGGCTGAGCCGACCAGGTCCGGCGGTGCTGACAGGAATCCCAGGTCACTGCCCCGGCAGCGCCTGGCTGCGCGCGTCGACCGGGGGCAGACCGGCAGTTCCGACGACGCGCGCGAGGTCGACGAACATCGCCGCGCCGCTGCTGTGATCTCGGCCCTGACCTGGACAGACGTCACACGCGCTCACGTGGGTGGAGGAATTGACCGGCTTGGTGGAGTGAAGTGGAGTACCGTGGAGCCTTCTGGACCGTACGACATGAGTGGGGAGGGCGCGCGTGTTCCTCGGGACGTTCTCCCCCCGCCTCGACGACAAGAACCGGCTGATCCTTCCTGCGAAGTGGCGGCCCTCCTTCGAGGGCGGGATCGTCATGACCAGAGGTCAGGAGCGCTGCGTCTTCGCCTTCCCCCGGGCGGCCTTCGAGTCCCTCGTCGACGAGCTCGCCGGGGCGCCGCTGACCAACAGGGACGCCCGTGACTACTCCCGGATGCTGCTGGCCGGAGCCCAGGACGAGGTGCCCGACAAGCAGGGCCGCATCACCATCGCGCCGCTGCTGCGGGAGTACGCAGGCCTCAGTCGCGAGCTCGCCGTCCTCGGCGTCGGTCGACGGCTGGAGATCTGGGACGCCGCGACCTGGCAGGCGCTGCAGTCCTCCGGCGAGCAGGCCTTCGCCGAACGCTCCACCGAGATCCTGCCGGGTGTGCTGTGAGCACCGCTGCGGTCTCCAGTGCCGCCGCCCCTGCCCCCGCCCGACCGGTGGGGTCTCCCGCCGCCGATGCCGTCCTGGCGCACCTTCCCCGGTGCCAGGCCGGCCTTCGGCGGCGAGGGACCCGGCCTGTCGGCCGCCGCGCCTCCCCGCATCCGTATGTGGCTATGCGTACTGTCGCGATCACCGAGAGTAAGTACCTGCACGACGACCCGTACGACGAGCTGGAGGTCAGGATGTCCGACGACCTCGGGAGCGCGGCGGCCGCCTCGACGCACGTCCCGGTCATGCTCGACCGCTGCGTCGACCTGCTCCTGCCGGCCCTGCAGCACGACGGAGCGGTGGTCGTCGACGGCACGCTGGGGCTGGGCGGCCACGCAGCCGTCCTGCTCGACCGGGCCCCCGCGGCCCGGCTCGTCGGGGTGGACCGTGACCCCGTCGCCCTGGCCGAGGCCCGTCGGCGCCTCGCGGCCCACGGTGAGCGGTTCCTCGGGGTGGAGGCGGTCCACGACGAGGTCGAGGACGTGCTCGACGAGGCCGGAGCGCACCAGGTCGACGCGGTGCTCCTGGACCTGGGCGTCTCCTCGATGCAGCTGGACCTGGACGAGCGCGGCTTCTCCTACTCCCGCGACACCCCCCTCGACATGCGGATGGGCGCGGCCGGGATGACGGCCGCGGACGTCCTCAACACGTACGACGCGCGCTCCCTGGTCCGACTCATGCGGTCGCACAGCGACGAGAAGTTCGCCGACCGCATCGCCAGGGCGGTCGTGGCTGCCCGGGCCGACGCGCCGTTCACCACGAGCGGCCGCCTGGTCGAGCTCGTGTACGACGCCGTCCCGGCCGCTGCGCGACGCACCGGTGGGCACCCGGCGAAGCGGCTCTTCCAGGCGCTGCGGATCGAGGTCAACGACGAGCTCGCCGGCCTGCAGCGCGCCCTGCCGGCCTGGCTGGAAGCCCTGGCGCCGGGCGGGGTGATGGTCGTCCTGTCGTACCACTCGGGCGAGGACCGTCTGGTCAAGCGTGCCTTCGCGGCCGTCACCACGCTCGAGGTCCCCCACGGCCTGCCGGTCGAGCCCCAGCCGGCGCCGTACGAGCCCCTGGTCCGCGGGGCGGTCAAGGCCACCAGCCAGGAGATCGACGACAACCCCCGCGCCGCCTCGGTCAGGCTGCGCGCGGTCAGGAGGAGGTTCGCATGAGCGCACCCACGGCCACCCCGCGTCCGGTCGCCCCCGGCCGACCCACCCGACCGGTGCAGCGCACCGCGCCCGCACGCCCCGGCGGCGCCAGGGCCGGCGCCGTGCGTGCCCCCGGCGCCGCGCGCACCCCCGGCGCCGCGCGCACGACGAGCCCCCGGACGGCGAGCCCCCGGACGTCCGGTCCCAGGGCCACCACCGCATCGCCGGTGCCCGGCCGTGGCCCGGCGGCCCGGACCACCCAGGCGAGGGCATCACGCGGTGCGGCAGCGGCCACCGTGGGTGCGACGGCGCTAGCCCTGCCGGGCGTGCTGCCGGGTGCCGGTGCCGGGGTTGCGCCCCGCAGCCGCGTGCGTGTGCTCGAACGACCCCGGACCGGGAGCCGCCGGGTGGGCTTCGCCGTCACCTGCACGGCCATGCTCGGCGCGCTGATGCTGGGCCTGCTCCTGCTCAACGTCGCGATCTCGGGCAACGCCTTCACCCTGGCCGACCTCCACGCCCAGGAGAGCGTCCTCGTGGACTCCCAGCAGGCGCTCGAGCAGCAGCTGCTGGTGCAGGGCACGCCGTCGCAGCTCGCCGCGAGGGCCCGCGCGATCGGCATGGTCCCGGCTCCCCAGGTGATCGTCCTGGCACCGGACGGCACCGGCGCGCCTCCCGCGCCGCCCGCTCCCTGATTCATACCTTGGACCAGCACCTTCACGCGGGGTGTACGTATCAGCACGGAGAGTAGGCGCGGATGACGACGCGGACGATGGCCCGCACACCGGGCCAGGGCGTGGGCGGGCGGCCCGCCGGTCAGGCCGCGGGCCGCCCGCCACGGGACCCGCGATCCGGAGCCACCCGGGTCCGACGCGGGCCGCGGACCGGCCGGACACCGCTTCGGCTGCGCCTGACGTTGGTGGTGGTCTGCGTCGTCGCCAGCCTGTACGGCGGCAAGCTGTTCCAGATCCAGGCCCTGGACTCCAGCGCCCTGGCCCAGGACGCGCTCGCGCAGCGGCTGCGCAGCGTCCCTCTGCTCGCCCAGCGAGGCGACGTGCTCGACCGCAACGGCCAGGTCCTCGCCTCGACCGTCGAGCTGCGCGACATCACGGTCGACCAGACCCTCGTCGCCACCTACGTCGACCCCGACGACCCTCGTCGCGCCGGACCTCGTGCCGCCGCGGCCAGGCTCGCGCCCGTGCTCGGCGTCGACGCCCAGACGCTCACGCAGGCCCTCGACGGCGACAAGCGGTTCGCCTACGTCGTCAAGGACGTCCAGCCGCAGGTGTGGCGCGAGGTCGCCGCCCTGCGCGTCGTCGGGATCTTCAGCGAGCAGGCCAGCCGTCGTACCTACCCGGCCGGTCCGCTCGCGGGCGGCGTCGTCGGCTTCGTCGGCGACGAGGGCCACGGCCTGGCGGGGCTGGAGATGAGCCTGGACGAGCAGCTGTCGGGCGAGGACGGGCACCTCCGGTACGAGGTCAGCGGCGAGAGCCGCTCGGCCCGCCCCATCCCGGGCGGCGCCACCGAGGAGAAGGACCCCGTCGACGGGTCCGACGTCGTGCTGTCGCTGGACCGGGACCTGCAGTGGATGGCCGAGGACGCCCTCACCGAGGCGGTGAGCAGCTCCGGGGCGGAGTCCGCGACCGCGATCGCGATGCGCGTGGACACCGGCGAGGTGCTGGTCATGGCCAACGCCCCCGGGTTCGACCCCAACGACCCCGGTGCGGCCGAGTCCGACGACCGCGGCAACCGGGCGGTGGGCGAGATCTTCGAGCCCGGGTCGACGTCCAAGGTCATCACCATCGCTGCTGCCCTCGAGGAGGGCGTGGTCGCCCCCACCACGCCGTTCGAGGTGGCTGACACCATCGGCCGCGGCGGCACCCGCTTCAAGGACTCCCACAGCCACGCCGTCGAACGGCTGACGGTCGCCGGCATCCTCACCGAGTCCAGCAACGTCGGCACCATCCTCGACCGGCGAGGCGATGACCAACGAGCAGCTGCACGCCTGGTTCGAGCGCGTTCGGCTACGGCAGCCCGACCGGGCTCGGCCTGCCCGGCGAGTCGCCCGGCCTGCTCGCCGACCCCGGACGTCTGGTCCGGCTCGCAGCGCTACACCGTGATGTTCGGTCAGGGCGTCAGCGTGAACGCCATCCAGATCGCGTCCGTGTTCCAGACCATCGCCAACGACGGCGTCCGGGTCGAGCCGTCGATCGTGGTCGGCACCCGGGACGGCGACGGCGACCCTGCTCCCTCGTCCCACCGGTGAGGCCGAGCGCGTCATCACCAGCGAGACCGCCGCGACGGTGCGCAGCATGCTGGAGTCCGCCGTCTCCGGCGAGAGCGGCACCGGCTGAGAACGCTGCGGTGGCGGGGTACCGGGTGGCGGGCAAGACCGGTACCGCCCAGAGGTACGAGCCAGGCCTGCGGCGGCTACTGCGGCTACACGGCCAGCTTCGTCGGCTTCGCGCCGGCCGAGGCGCCCGAGATCGTGGTCGCCGTCATGGTCCAGGACCCCAAGCGGCGATCTTCGGCGGGGCCACTGCGGCACCGGTGTTCCAGAGGATCATGAGCGCGGCGCTCGCCGCCGACGGCGTCCCCGCATCCACCACCCAGCACGAGCCGTTCCCCCTGACGTGGTGAGCGGTGCGCCGGCCGTGGGCAGCCCGGTCGGGCGGACGGACGGTAGCCTCCGGGCCGTGCCGACCCCACCGCTGACGGTCCGCGACCTCGCGGAGCGCCACCACCTGCGGCTGCGGCCGCCCCGCCGCGGGCAGGGCGCGGACGGCGGTGCCGCGGCGGAGGCAGGTGGTGTCGACCAGCCGGTCACCGGGGTCTGCCTCGACTCCCGACGGGCCGGCGCAGGTCAGCTCTGGGCCGCGCTGCCCGGCGGGACCACCCACGGCGCCCGGTTCGCGGCCCAGGCGCTGCAGGCCGGGGCCGTCGCGGTCCTCACCGACGGGGAGGGGGCCCGGCTGGTCGAGGAGGCGGCGGGTGGTGCCGTGCCGCTGCTCGTCGCGGACTCCCCGCGCGAGGTCCTCGGCCCGCTCGCGGCGGACGTCCACGGCCGGCCGTCCGAGCAGCTCGCGCTGGTCGGCGTGACCGGCACCAACGGCAAGACGACGGTCTCGACGCTGGTCGACGAGCTGCTCCGGGCGCTCGGGGTGACCACGGGGCTCATCGGCACCATCCGCTCCCGCATCGCCGAGCAGGAGCTGGCGAGCAGCTTCACCACCCCGGAGGCGCCAGACCTGCAGGCGCTCCTGCGCCGGATGGTGGACGCCGGCTGCACGGCCGCCACCACGGAGGTCTCCAGCCACGCACTCGCCCAGCACCGGGTCGACGGCACCCGCTTCGCCCTCGCGGTGTTCACGAACCTCTCCCGGGACCACCTGGACTTCCACGGGACGCTGGCCGCCTACTTCGCCGCCAAGCTGCGGCTGTTCACCGGCGGTTTCGCCCCCGCCGCCGTCGTCGCGGTCGACGACGCCTGGGGCCACGAGGTGGCCACCCTGGCTCGCGAGGCGGGGGTGCGGGTGCTGACCGTCGGTACCGTCACCGGACCTCCGGGACGCCGCGGCACCCCACCCGACGTCGGCGTCCGGGTGGTGCAGGTCGCGGCCTCCGGCGCCCAGCAGGTCGAGCTGGACGGGCCCTTCGGCGAGGGCGGCACCCCCGAGACCCTGCGGGTGGAGCTGGGCATGCCGGGGGCCTTCAACGCCAGTCGAACGTCGCGCTCGCGCTCGCCGCGGTGCACCTGCTGCTGGAGGGGGGCCTGGTCGCCGGTCGCCCGGTCCCGGCCCGCGAGGTCGCCGGGCTGGTCGGCGCCCTGCCCGGCGTGCCGGGGCGGATGGAGCGTGTCGTGCACGCGGATGGGCAGCCCGCCCCGCTCGTGGTCGTCGACTACGCCCACACGCCGGACGCGGTCGGTGGCGCGGTGGCCGCGCTCCGCGGTGCCACCCCGGGTCGCCTCGTCGTCGTCATCGGTGCCGGCGGTGACCGCGACCAGGGCAAGCGCGTCGCGATGGGTGCCGCCGCGTCGGCCGCCGACCTGGTCGTCGTCACCGACGACAACCCCCGCACGGAGGACCCGGCCGCGATCCGCGCCGCCGTCCTGGCCGGTGTCACGGTGCAGGGCATCGAGGTGGCGGACCGGGCGGAGGCGGTGCGCGTCGCGCTCGAGCGGTGCGACGGCCCCTCCGACACCGTGCTGCTGGCCGGCAAGGGGCACGAGACCGGTCAGGACGTGGCCGGGGTCCTCAGCCCCTTCGACGACCGGGACGTCGCGCGCGCCGCGCTGGACCGCTGGGTGGCCGAGCGTCCGGGGGCGTCCTCGTGATCACGCGCGACGCGACCGGGCTGGCCGGGCTCCTGAGGGGACGGCTGGTGGCGCCGGGCACCGACGCGCCAGGTGGCGGGCCGACCCTGCTCACCGGGGTGGCCACGGTCGACTCGCGGTCGGTCGGGGCGGGCGACCTGTTCGTCGCCCTGCCGGGGGAACGGGTCGACGGGCTCGACTTCGCCGCGGACGCGCTGGCCGCAGGAGCCGCCGCCGTGCTCGCGCAACGGGCACCGGAGCGACCGCTGGCAGGGCCCGTGGTGGTCGTCGAGGACGGGGTGGCCGCCCTGACCACGCTCGCGGCGCGCAGCCATGCCGCCCTACGGGCCGCCGGTCTGCGGACGGTGGGCATCACCGGAAGCGCAGGCAAGACGACGACCAAGGACCTGCTGGCCGCCGTCCTGCGCCATGCCGGCCACACCGACGACCTCGTCGCCACGCGCGGCTCGTACAACAACGAGATCGGCCTGCCGCTCACCGTGCTGCGGGCCGGGGCGGCGACGCGGGTGCTCGTGCTGGAGATGGGGGCTCGTGGGCCCGGCCACATCCGGCACCTGTGCCGGACCGCCCGGCCCGACGTCGCGGTCGTCCTCGGGGTCGGCAGCGCCCACCTCGGCGAGTTCGGCAGCAAGGAGGCCATCGCCGCGGCCAAGGGCGAGCTGGTCGAGGCGCTGGAGGCCGGCTCGCCGGGAGCCGTCGCGGTCCTCAACGGCGACGACCCGGCCGTGCGGGCCATGGCCGCCCGGACCGAGGCCCCGGTGGTCCTCGTCGGGGAGGGTGCGGGCAGCCACGTCCGTGCGCTCGACGTCGAGCTCGACGCCGACGCCAGGCTGGTGTTCTCCCTGCTCGACCGTCGTCCCGGGGCCGGGGAGCCCGCCGCAGTCCCCGTCAGGCTCGGGCTCGTCGGTGAGCAGCACCTCGTCAACGCCCTGGCCGCCGCGGCCGCCGCGCTGGAGCTCGGCGTGGGGCTCGCGGCGGTCGCCGACGGGCTGTCGGCCGCCGTACCCGCCAGCCCGCACCGGATGGCCGTGGTCGACCGTCCCGACGGGGTGCGGGTCGTGGACGACGCCTACAACGCCTCCCCGGAGGCCGTCGCCGCCGCGCTGCGGGCCCTGGCGCACATGGGGCGCGCGGCTCGACCGCCCCGCCGCACCTGGGCCGTGCTGGGGGAGATGCTGGAGCTCGGCGAGCACAGCCGGGTCGAGCACGACCGCATCGGCCGCCTCGCGGTCAGGCTCAACATCGACCGGCTGGTCGCCGTCGGCGACGGGGCGCTGCACGTGGACCAGGGGGCCCGGCAGGAGGGGAGCTGGGGCGAGGAGTCGGTGCTGGTGGCGGACATCGCCGCCGCCCGCCGCCTGCTGGGCGAGCAGGTCAGACCGGGGGACGTCGTGCTGCTCAAGGCCAGCAACTCGGTAGGCCTGTGGCGGCTGGCCGACGAGCTCGCCCACGGGGGGACCGCACCCGACCGCACCGAGCCCCCCGCCCCCGACGAGGAGACCCCCCGATGAGGACCGTCCTCGTGGCCGCCGGCACCAGCCTGGTCCTCACGCTGCTGTTCACGCCGCTGTTCATCCGGGTCCTGGTGCGCCAGGGGTACGGGCAGTTCATCCGTGACGACGGCCCGACGACCCACCACACCAAGCGCGGCACCCCGACCATGGGCGGCACCGTCGTCATCGTCGCCGTCGTGCTCGCCTACGCCGTCGCGCACCTGGTGACCCTCACGCCACCGACCTGGTCCGCGGTGCTCGTGCTGTTCCTCATGACCGGGCTCGGCCTGGTGGGCCTGGCCGACGACGTCACGAAGATCCGCAACCAGCGCAGCCTCGGGCTCCGGTCGTGGCAGAAGCTGGTCGGCCAGCTGCTCGTGGCGGTGGTCTTCGCGGTCCTCGCGCTCCAGCTGCCCAACGCCGCGGGACGGACGCCGGGCTCGACCGCCATCTCCTTCATCCGCGACGTGTCCGTCCTCGACCTCGCCTTTGCCGGGGGGGTGCTCGGTACCGTCCTGTTCATCGTGTGGGCCTACCTCATGATCGCGGCGACCAGCAACGGCGTGAACCTCACCGACGGCCTGGACGGCCTGGCGACCGGGGCCAGCCTGTTCGTGTTCGGCGCGTACACCCTGATCGGCGTCTGGCAGTCCGGGCAGTCCTGCTCGGCCATCGACGCCACCTCGCAGTGCTACGAGGTGCGCGACCCCCGTGACCTCGCGGTGGTGGCTGCCGCGCTGCTGGGGGCCTGCTTCGGGTTCCTCTGGTGGAACGCCTCCCCGGCCAAGATCTTCATGGGCGACACCGGCTCGCTCGCCCTGGGCGGGGCCATCGCCGGCCTGGCGATCACGACCCGGACCGAGCTGCTGCTCGTGATCCTCGGTGGGCTGTTCGTCATCATCACCGCCTCGGTCATCATCCAGGTCGCAGGCTTCAAGATGACCGGCAAACGGGTGTTCCGCATGGCGCCCCTGCAGCACCACTTCGAGCTCAAGGGCTGGAACGAGGTGACCATCGTCATCCGGTTCTGGATCATCGCCGGGCTCTGCGTCGGCACCGGGCTCGGGGTCTTCTACGCCGAGTGGGTCGCCGGCTCGTGAGCGCCGCGGCCGCGGCCCGGGTCGACGGGCTGACCTGCGACCTCGGCGGCCTGCGCGCCACGGTGGCCGGGCTGGGGCTGTCGGGGTTCGCGGCCGCCGACGCCCTGCTCGAGCGCGGTGCGCAGGTCACGGTCGTCGACGACACGACGCTCGTCGCCGGCAGCGCCGCCGCGGAGCGGGCCCGCCTGCTCGACCTTCTCGGGGCGCACCTGGTCGTGGGTGGGGCGGCCACCGGCGCGGACCCGGCCGACCTGGTCCACGGCACGGACCTGCTCATCGCCTCGCCCGGCTGGAGACCGGCGCACCCCGTGCTCGTCGCGGCCGAGGCCGCCGACCTGGCGGTGTGGGGCGAGGTGGAGCTCGCCTGGCGGCTCCAGGGCGGCGTCCTCGGGCCGCCGTGGCTGGTCGTCACCGGGACCAACGGGAAGACGACCACCGTCGAGCTGCTGGGGCAGGTGCTGCGGGCGGCCGGGCTGCGGACCAGGACCGCCGGCAACATCGGGACCCCCCTGGTCGACGTCGTGCGCGACGTGGGCCCCGACGGCCTCGCGCGTCACGACGTGCTGGCCGTCGAGCTGTCCAGCTTCCAGCTGCACCTGGTGCGGACCGTGTCGCCGTACGCCTCGGTGTGCCTCAACCTGGCGCCCGACCACCTGGACTGGCACGGCGGCGCCTCGGCGTACCGGGACGCCAAGGCCCGGGTCTACGAACGGACCCGGGTGGCGTGCGTGCACAACCTCGCCGACCCCGTCACCGAGCAGATGGTCCGGCAGGCGGACGTCGTCGAAGGCTGCCGGGCGGTCGGCTTCGGGCTCGGTGCCCCGGCACAGGGTGACCTCGGCGTGGTCGAGGACCTGCTCGTCGACCGCGCGTTCATCGCCGAACGCGACCGAGCGGCGGCCGAGCTCGCCCGCGTCGAGGACCTCGCGGGCCTGGCCGGCAGCCCCGTGCCCGAGCACGTGGTGGCGAACGCCCTGGCCGCGGCCGCGCTCGCCCGCGCGCTCGGCGTGCCGGCCGAGGCGGTGAGGGACGGGCTGCGCGGGGCCGACCTTCCCCCGCACCGCGCCGCCACGGTCGCCGAGGTGTCCGGTGTCCGCTACGTCGACGACTCCAAGGCCACCAACCCGCACGCGGCGGGCGCCTCGCTCGGCTCCGCCACCGACGTGGTCTGGGTCGCCGGTGGGCTGGCCAAGGGCGCCGACCTACGACGAGCTCGTGGCCCGGCACGCCGGACGCCTGCGCGCGGTCGTCCTCATCGGCGCCGACCGGGACGTGGTCGCCGCAGCCCTTCGCCGACACGCGCCCGAGGTCCCCCTCCGCTTCGTCGACCCGCCCGACACTGGGCGGGTGGGAGCACTCGACGACGCCGCCGTGCGGCGCAGTTCATGGACCTGGTGGTCGCCGAGGCCGCCGCGCTCGCGGCCGGCCCGGCAGCACGGTCCTGCTGGCCCCGGCCGCGGCGTCGATGGACCAGTTCGCCTCCTACGTCGCCCGCGGCGAGGCCTTCGCCGGCGCGGTGCACCGTGCCGCCGGGGCCGGGCGGACTCCGCAGTGACGACGCTGGATCCCCGCCCCAGGGGCCGCTCGTCGGTCGGCGCGACCGGTCACGGGGCGCTGGGCGGCCGTCGGGTCCCAGGCCAGGGCGGTCCGGCCGCGGCGCAGACCGTGTCGTGGCTGCCGCGGCCGCTGCGCCGCTGGGCCGACGCCCTCGAGACCCCCGTGACGTCGTTCGTGCTCGTCTCGGCCGCGACGGCCCTGCTGCTCGTGTTCGGCCTGCTCATGGTCCTCAGCTCCAGCAGCGTGGAGTCCTACGCCACGGCGGGCAACCCGTGGGCGATCGCCGGCCGGCAGATCATGTTCGCCGCCGTCGGCCTGCCGCTGCTGCTGGTGGCGGCACGGACGCCGGTGCGCTGGTGGAAGCGGCTGGCCTGGCCGCTGCTGCTGGGCTGCGCTCGCTGCTGCAGGCGATGGTCTTCGTCCCGGGCTCGGGCATCGAGGTCAACGGCAACCGGAACTGGATCAGGGTGGCCGGGTTCACCGCCCAGCCCAGCGAGGCCATCAAGCTGGCCCTGGTGGTGTGGGCGGCGGCCATCCTGGCCCGCAAGCGCGACCTGCTCGGCAGCCTCGGGCACGTCCTCGTCCCGGTCCTCGTCCCGGTCGGGGCGCTCGCGCTGGGGCTGGTGCTCGCCGGCCACGACCTCGGGACGGGACTGGTCATCCTCCTCACCCTGGCGGGCCTGCTGTTCGCGGCCGGGACCCCGCTGCGCTACTTCGTCCTCGGTGGTGGGGTCGCCCTGGTGGGTGTCGCCGCCCTGGTGCTGCAGGAGCAGCACCGCATCACGCGCATCGAGGCCTGGCTCTCCGGCCAGCAGTGCGCCGACATCTACGGCGAGTGCTGGCAGCCCACGCACGGCATGTGGGCGCTGGCCTCGGGCGGCTGGTGGGGCCTGGGTCTGGGGGCGAGCCGCGAGAAGTGGGCGTGGCTGCCCGAGGCGCACAACGACTTCATCTTCGCCATCGTCGGTGAGGAGCTCGGGCTGCCCGGCACCCTGTCGGTCCTGCTGCTGCTCGTGGCGCTGGCCGTCGGCATGGTCCGGGTCGCGCAGCGCGCCGAGGACCCGTTCGTCGTCATCGCGACGACCGGTGTCATGGTGTGGGTGCTCGGCCAGGCGCTGATCAACATCGGCGTCGTCATCGGCGTCCTGCCGGTGATCGGCGTGCCGTTGCCGCTGGTCTCCAGCGGCGGCTCGTCGCTGGTGGTGACCATGGTGGCGCTCGGCATGGTCATGTCCTTCGCTCGCGCCGAGCCGGGGCCCGGGAGGCGCTGGCCACCAGCGCGCGCAGCGCCCGATCAGGCGCGGCCGTCGTCGCCGACGTCCGGCTGCCCCGCCGCCAGCCGGTCTCAGCCGGCGCGGCCCCCGCGCCGGCGAGGCCCGGCCCGCTGTCCGTGGTGCTCGCCGGCGGCGGCACGGCCGGTCACGTGTCGCCGCTGCTCGCCACCGCCGAGGCCCTGCGGCGACGCGACCCCCGCACCCGCATCACGGTGCTCGGCACCGCGGAGGGCCTGGAGTCGCGGCTGGTGCCCGACGCCGGGCACGAGCTGCGGGTGCTGCCCGCGGGTGCCGCTGCCCCGGCGCCCTCGCTCGACCTGCTCCGGGTCCCCCGCCGGCTGGCGAGCGCCGTGGCCACGGTGCGCCAGGTGCTGGCCGAGACGTCGACGCCGACGTGGTCGTCGGCTTCGGTGGCTACGTGGCCACCCCGGCGTACCTGGCGGCCCGGCGCCCGGCGTGCCGTCGTGGTCCACGAGCAGAACGCCCTGCCCGGGCTCGCCAACCGGGTCGGCGCCCGCCTCACCCCGTACGTGGCGACCACCTTCCCGGGCACCCCGCTGCGCAGGCGCGCGACGGGTCGGGCTGCCGCTGCGCGCGGCCATCGCGGGCTGGACCGCATGGCCCTGCGCCCCCAGGCGCGCGAGC
The DNA here is from genome assembly GCA_963759255.1 of uncultured Actinomycetota bacterium. Taxonomy (GTDB): domain Bacteria; phylum Actinomycetota; class Actinomycetes; order Actinomycetales; family JBBAYJ01; genus Aquipuribacter. The sequence goes on along the minus strand of CAVWYQ010000002.1, from coordinate 1,183,484 downwards.
ATCTTCGGGCTGCAGCCCGACCTCGTCACCCTGCTGGTCACCGGCGGGTCCCTCGGGGCCAAGCGCCTCAACGACTCATGCCCGGGCCGCCGCCGTGCTGGCTGCCGCCGGGGTGCAGGTGCTGCACGTCTCCGGTCGCGGCAAGCAGGTCAGGCTGCCGCACGGCACGCGGAGCCGAGGACCCCGGAACCCGCGGACCACGCCCGAGCCCCGCTACGTGGTCGTGCCCTACGTCGACCGGATGGACCTCGCCTACGCCGCCTGCGACGCCGTGGTGTGCCGGGCCGGCGCCGGGACCGTCTGCGAGCTGTCCGCCCTCGGCATCCCCGCCGCCTACGTACCGCTGCCGGTCGGCAACGGCGAGCAGCGCCGCAACGCAGAGCCGCTCGTCGCCGCAGGCGGCGGTCTGCTCGTCGACGACGCCGACCTCAGCCCGGCGTGGGTGCGCACCACCATGCTGCCGGTCCTGCGCGAGCCCGGCCGCAGGGCTGCGACATGGCCGACGCCGCCCGCGCCCACGGCGTGCTCGACGCCGCCGACCGTCTCGCCGACCTCGTCGTCCGCGCCGCCACCGGAGCACCTCGTGAGCCCCCACCCCCGTCGGCGAGCCCCTGGACGGCGCGGACCTGCTCGCCCGGCTGCGGAGCGGACCGGTCCACGTCGTCGCGGCCGGAGGCGCCGGCATGAGTGCGGTGGTCCGGCTCCTGCTGGACGACCAGGTGCCGGTGAGCGGCTCCGACGCCCGCGACTCGGCCACCCTGCACGACGCTGCGGAGCCGGCGGGGCGCGGGTCCACGTCGGCCACGACGCCGCTCACGTCGACGGCGCCGCCCTCGTCGTGGTGTCCACCGCGGTCCGCGAGGACAACCCGGAGGTCGCGCCGCCCGCACCGCCGGCGTACCCGTCGTCCACCGCTCCGTCGCCCTGGCCGGGCTCATGCACGGCGACCGCGTGGTCGCCGTGGCCGGCACCCACGGCAAGACCACCACGACGTCCATGACTCGCGGTCGCCGCGCGGGCCGCCGGGCTCGACCCCTCCTACGCCATCGGGGGAGACCTCGTCCTCGACCGCGTCAACGCCCGCCGCGGTCGGGACCCGGTCTTCGTGGCCGAGGCCGACGAGTCCGACGGCTCCTTCCTCGCCTACCGGCCCGACGTGGCCGTCGTCACCAACGTGGAGGCCGACCACCTCGACCACTACGGCGACGTCGACGCCGTCCACGCGGCCTTCGCGCGCTTCGTCGAGCGGGTGCGGCCCGGGGGTCTCGCTCGTCGTCGGTGCCGACGACCGCGGTGCCCGGGCGCTGGTCCGCGGCCTGGGCGGGCCGTCGGGTCCCCGGGTCGTCACGGTGGGGGAGGCCGCGGACGCCGACGTCCGGGTCGTCCCCGAGGACGCGGCGGAGGCCGGGGACGGCGTGCTGGCCGCGGCCCGCGTCGTCACGTCGGCGGGCGACGCCCCGGCGCCGGGGGAGTGGTGGCTCCGGCTGCGCGTGCCGGGTCGGCACAACGTCGCCGACGCCGCCCTGGCCTTCACCGCCGCGGTGCTCGGCCTCGGGCTGGACCCGACCGCGGTGGCGGAGGGCCTCGCGGGCTTCACGGGCGCACGGCGCCGTTTCGAGCGGGTCGGCGAGGCCGCGGGCGTGCGCGTCGTCGACGACTACGCCCACCACCCCACCGAGGTGGCCGCGACCATGGCGGCCGCCCGGACGGTGGCCGGACGCGGCAAGGTGCACGTGCTGTTCCAGCCCCACCTCTACTCGCGCACCCGCCTCTTCGCCGACGGCTTCGGCACCGCCCTGCAGAACGCCGCCACCGTCGTGGTCCTCGACGTCTACGGGGCCCGGGAGGAGCCGGAGCCCGGGGTGAGCGGGGCGACTGGTCGCCGACCTGGTACCGGGCGGACGTTTCGTCCCCGACCGGGAGGAGGCCGTGGCCCTGCTCGCACGCATGGCACGCGCAGGCGACCTGGTCCTGACCGTCGGGGCCGGTGACGTCACCGAGCTCGGCCCCCGCATCGTGGCTGCGCTCGAGGGCCGGGGGGTGAGCACGTGAGCGTCACCTGGCTCGAGGACACCGTCGCGGACCTCCGGGCGGGCAGGCGCAGGGCCCGGCTCCTGGGGGCGGTGGTGCTCCTCGCCGTCGTCGCCGGGCTGGCCGGGGCCGGCTGGTGGGCGTGGGACGCCGGTCACCTGGACACCCGGCGGTCGTGGTGACGGGGACCGTCCGGGTCGACGCCGCCCAGGTGGAGGCGATCGCCGGCCAGGCCGCGCTCGGCAGACCGCTCGCCGTGGTGGACGTCGGTTCGGTGCGCGAGCAGGTGGCCGCCATGCCGCTGGTCCTCGAGGTCGCCGTCGAGCGGCGCTGGCCCCGGACGCTGGAGGTCGTCGTCACCGAGCGCGTCGCCGTGGCTGCGGTCCCCGCCGCCGGCGGCGTCGCCGTGGTCGACGAGCAGGGTGTGGTCCTGGCCACCCAGCCGGAGCCCCCGCCCGGGGTCCCGCTGCTGAGGGTCGACGTCGAGCGTGACGGTGCGGGCACGCTGGCCGCGGCCCGCGCGGTGCTGGCGGCCATGCCGGTGCAGCTGCAGCAGCGCACGGGTGAGGTGTCGGCGACCTCTCCCGCCGACGTCCGGCTGGTGGTGGACGGCAAGCAGGTCCGGTGGGGGACCGCGGAGGACTCGGCACGCAAGGTCGAGGTGCTGACCGGGCTCCTGGCCACCGTGCCCGGCGTCGGTGTACGACGTGTCGGCGCCGTCGGCGCCCGCCGTCACGCCCTGACACGGGGATCCGGGGCCCACGATCTCGACAGGCCCGCGACACACCCGTGTCGGTCGTTGTGGCTGCGGGCGTCGCTGCCTACCTTCCTGGCACGTCGGGCTGACATAACATTAACCCTCTACCGGAGGGTTAGGGCTCGACGGAAGGCGGCGTCCCGCACGGGGGCTCGCGACGAACGAGAGGGACGCCCATGGCCGCACCGCAGAACTACCTAGCCGTCATCAAGGTCGTCGGAGTCGGCGGCGGCGGCGTGAACGCGGTCAACCGCATGATCGAGGTCGGGCTGCGGGGGGTGGAGTTCATCGCCGTGAACACCGACGCCCAGGCCCTCCTCATGTCCGACGCCGACGTCAAGCTCGACGTCGGCCGCGACCTGACCCGCGGCCTCGGCGCCGGCGCCGACCCCGAGGTCGGCCGCCGTGCCGCCGAGGACCACGCCGAGGAGATCGAGGAGGTCCTGCGCGGGGCCGACATGGTCTTCGTCACCGCGGGCGAGGGTGGCGGGACCGGCACCGGCGGAGCCCCCGTCATCGCCAAGATCGCGCGCTCGCTCGGGGCGCTCACCATCGGTGTCGTCACCCGCCCCTTCACCTTCGAGGGCCGCCGTCGGGCGCTGAGCGCCGACAACGGCATCGCCGCCCTGCAGGCCGAGGTCGACACCCTCATCACCATCCCCAACGACCGCCTGCTGTCCATCAGCGACCGGGGCATCAGCGTCCTCGACGCGTTCCGGTCCGCCGACCAGGTCCTCCTCTCCGGTGTGCAGGGCATCACGGACCTCATCACGACCCCCGGACTCATCAACCTCGACTTCGCCGACGTCAAGAGCGTCATGCAGGGGGCCGGCACCGCCCTCATGGGCATCGGCTCGGCCCGGGGCGAGGACCGCGCGGTCATGGCTGCCGAGATGGCCATCAGCTCGCCGCTGCTCGAGGCGAGCGTCGACGGCGCGCAGGGCGTGCTGCTGAGCATCCAGGGCGGCTCGGACCTCGGGCTCTTCGAGATCAACGAGGCGGCGCGCCTGGTGCAGGAGGCCGCGCACCCCGAGGCCAACATCATCTTCGGTGCCGTCATCGACGACGCGCTCGGCGACGAGGTGCGCGTCACGGTGATCGCCGCCGGGTTCGACGACGACGACACCCCCGAGGTCACCGGCGGACGCCAGGCGGTGGCGAAGGCGTCCGCGCAGGCCCGCCAGCCGCTGCCGGCACAGATCGCCGAGGTCCAGGCCGGTGCCCGGCCCGCGCCGGAGGCCGTCCAGGCACGCCAGGAGCCCCGCTACGAGCCGCGGCCCGAGCAGCGCCAGGAGCACCGTCCGGAGCAGCGGCAGGAGCACCGCCCCGAGCCGCGGTACGAGGAGCGCCCCGACCAGCGGTACGAGCAGCGGCCCGAGCCCCGCGAGGGGCAGCGGTACGAGCCGCGTCCCGAGCCTCGCTACGACGGCGCGCCGGTCGCCGAGCAGCGCCGCGAGGCCCAGGACCAGGCCCCTCGGGTCGTCGAGCTCCCTTCCGACGGTCGGCGCCGTCCCGGGTTCCTGGACGACGACGACCTGGACGTGCCGGACTTCGTCAAGCCCGCCACGTGAGCCCCCGGTGAGCACGTCGGGCGGCGTCCCGGTCCGCAGCGCGCTCCGTCACGACGCGACGGAGGGGCGGGTCCGGTTCGCCGTGACCGGTGGCGTCGACCTGGGTGACGACGCCCCGGAGGCCGGCTCGGCACGGCTGAGGCTCGCCCGAGAGCTCGACGTGGAGGCGGACCGGCTGCTGCTGCCTCGACAGGTCCACTCCGCCGGGGTCCTGGTCGTGGACGGGCCGTGGGCTGGTGAGGTCCCCGAGGCCGACGGTCTGGTGGTGACCACGGCGGGCTCCGCCGCCGCCGTGCGGGCGGCGGACTGCATGCCGCTCCTGCTCGGCGACGGCGAACGCGGCCTGGCCGCGGCCGTCCACGTCGGCCGCAGGGGCCTGCAGGCCGACATCGTCGGGGTCGCGGTCTCCGAGCTCGCCCGGCTGGGCGCCACCAGCGTGCTGGCGCGGCTCGGTCCCACGGTCTGCGGCAGCTGCTACGAGGTGCCGGAGCAGATGCGCGACGAGGTCGCCGCCCTCGTACCGGCGGCCGCGGGCACCACCCGTGACGGCACCCCGTCGGTGGACATCCCCGCCGGGGTGCGGCTCCAGCTGGCCGCGGCCGCCTCGGTGGCCCAGGTCGAGATCCACATCGACGACTCGTGGGCGGCCTGCACGATGGAGGACCCCGAGTGGTTCAGCCACCGCCGCAGCGCCCCGACGGGCCGGCACGCCGGCATCGTCGTGATCCTGCCGTGAGCTCCCGAGCTCTCGGATTCGGAAGGTCCCCGTCGGGTCGAGCTGGTGCAGGCCCTCGGCCGGGTCCGGTCGAGGGTCGCGGCCGCCTGCGCCGACGCGGGCCGCTCGACGGCCGAGGTCACCCTCGTCGTGGTGACCAAGACCTACCCCGTCTCCGACCTCGCCGTCCTGGCCTCGCTCGGCGTCCGTGACGTCGGTGAGGCGCGGGAGCAGGAGCTGCGCGACAAGCGCAGCCGCCTCGACCCCGTCGAGGGGCCGGGGGAGGGCTCCGTGGCCCCGTCGCTCCGGTGGCACGTCGTCGGGCGGCTGCAGCGGAACAAGGCGCGGTCGGTGGGCCGGCTCGCCGACGTCGTGCACTCCGTGGACGACCCGCGGCTGGTGGAGCCGCTGGCCCGGGGAGCGGCGGACGTGGGGCGCACCCTGGGCTGCTTCGTCCAGGTCAGCCTGGACGGTGACCCCGCGCGTGGTGGTGTCGGCCTCGACGGGGTCGAGGCCCTGTGCGACCAGGTCGCCGGACGTGAGCGGCTCGCCCTGCTCGGGGTCATGGCGGTCGCCCCGCTCGGCACCGACCCCGGCGAGTCGTTCGCGCGCCTGGCCGAGGTGTCGGCGGCGGTGGTGGCGGCGCACCCCGCAGCCCGTGCGGTGAGCGCCGGCATGAGCGATGACCTGGAAGCAGCAATCGCCCACGGCGCGACACACCTGCGTGTCGGGGCGGCGGTGCTCGGTCGGCGCCCCCCGACGGGCTAGCGTCGAGCACGCGAGAACCGCCCCGGTAGCCGTCGTCCGGACGGGTGCAGGCCAGTCAGGAGGAGGGCGTCATGGGCGCACTACGCAAGACCTTGGTGTACCTCGGCCTGGCCGAGGACGAGCAGTACGACGAGTACGAGGTCGAGGAGCGCGAGCAGGAGCAGGACCGCCGCCCCGTCCGGGTGCGGGACGAGGAGTCCCGGACAGGAGCCACCGTGACGCACCTGCCCAGCGCCGTCCGTGCCGCGGGCGACCTCCAGCGGATCACCGCCGTGCACCCCCGCACGTACAACGACGCCAAGATCATCGGCGAGCACTTCCGCGAGGGCGTGCCGGTCATCATGAACCTGTCCGAGATGACGGACGTCGAGGCCAAGCGGCTGGTGGACTTCGCGGCCGGGCTCGTCTTCGGGCTGCACGGCGCGGTCGAGCGCGTCACCGCCAAGGTCTTCCTGCTGTCGCCGTCCGCCGTCGAGGTGACGAACGAGAAGCACGAGATCACGGCCGGGGCGGGACTGTTCAACCAGTCCTGATCCCCGGTCCGGTCCGCGACCGCTTCAGCGGCACCTAGGCTGGCGGTCGTGGGCGTCGTCTTCGGGATACTTGCGTTCGTCGTCTTCCTCTACCTGATCCTCCTGTTCGCCCGCCTGGTCATCGGGTGGATCAGTGTCTTCGCCCGTGACTGGCGGCCCAGTGGGCCGCTCGTGGTCGTCCTCGAGGTCGTCTTCTCGGCCACGGACCCGCCGCTGAACGCACTGCGCCGGGTCATCCCACCGCTGACGATCGGGTCGATCAGGCTGGACCTGGGTTTCATGATCCTCTTCTTCGTCACGATCATCCTGTACAACGTGCTGATGAGCCTCGCCCGGTCCGTCTGAGCCACCCGCCGCTGACGTGCCGGAGGACCGCAGTCCGCTACCGTGACGGGGGTTTTGGCCCCCACCGACAACTCGACGAGGTGACGACATGCCGTTGACAGCAGACGACGTGGTGCAGAAGCGGTTCAACCCCACCAAGTTCCGGGAGGGCTACGACCAGGACGAGGTCGACGACTTCCTCGACGAGGTCGTCGCGGAGCTCCGGCGGCTGAACGAGGAGACCGAGGGCCTGCGCAGGCAGCTGACGCAGTGCGAGGGACGCGTCTCCGAGCTGTCGGGAGGCGGCCCGGTCACGTCAGCCCCCGCGTCGGCAGAGGCCGACGCGCCCGCCTCCGCACCTGTCGGCTCCCGCCGGCTCCCGCCGAGCCCGCCGAGCCCGCCGCCGCCGGCCAGCCCACCGGTGACGTCTCGGGCATGCTCGCGCTGGCGCAGCGCCTGCACGACGAGCACGTCCGCAACGGCGAGCAGGAGCGTGACCGGCTCATCACCGAGGCGCAGGAGAACGCGTCGCGGATGGTCCGTGAGGCCGAGGAGAAGCAGCAGCAGACCCTTGGGTCGCTGGAGCAGGAGCGGTCCCTGCTCGAGCGCAAGATCGACGAGCTCCGCGGCTTCGAGCGCGACTACCGCAGCCGCCTCAAGAGCTACCTGGAGAACCAGCTCAGGGACCTGGACAGCAAGGGCCAGGTCGTTCCTGGCCGGACCCCGGGGTCCTCGGGCGGTTCCCGGAGCGCGGGTGGCGAGGACGCTGCCGCGGCCGGCGGGTTCCCCTTCGGTGGCCAGTCCTGACCAGTCCCACCCGTACGCCCCCGAGGTCGCGCGCGCGCCTGCTCGCCCTCGGGGTCGTGGTCGCCGCAGTCGTCCTGGCGGTGGACCAGGTCACCAAGTGGGTCGCCGAGGCCGAGCTGGAGCCGGGCGTCCGACTGGACGTCGTCGGGGACCTGCTGGGGTTCCGGCTGTTCTACAACTCCGGGGCCGCGTTCAGCCTCGGGACCGGCATCACCCCCGTGCTGACCGCCTTCGCCTGCCTGGCGGTCGTCGCGATGGTCGTCGCGCTCCGGCGGACGACGAGCCTGCGCTGGGCCGTCGCCGTCGGGGCCTTGCTCGGCGGCGCGCTGGGCAACCTGGTCGACCGGGTGCTCCGCCCGCCGGGCGTGGGTCGGGGCGAGGTCGTCGACTTCATCCAGATCCCCTTCTCGTTCCCGATCTTCAACGTCGCCGACATGGCCGTGGTGACCGGGGCGCTGTCGATCGTCCTGCTGTCGCTGCTCGGGGTCGACTTCTCGGCCGGCGCCGGCGCCGGCGCCGAGCCCGGTGACGAGCGACCGGGACGCCAGGCCCGGCGGGGCGTCCGGCGGGTGGCTCGTGAGCCACCGGGCGCTGCCCGTCCCCGACGGGCTCGACGGCGACCGGGCCGACGCGGGTGTCGCCCGCCTGCTCGGGGTCTCGCGCACCCGGGCCGCCGAGCTGGCGGCCGACGGTCACGTCCTGCTCGACGGCCGCCCGGTGGCCAAGTCGGACCGCCTCCTCGCGGGGGCGTGGCTCGAGGTCGAGATCCCCGACGAGGCGGACGAACCCGCCGCCGCCCAGCCGGTTCCGGGGATGACGGTGGTCCACGACGACGACGACGTCGTGGTGGTCGACAAGCCGGTCGGCGTGGCCGCCCACCCCAGCCCCGGCTGGACCGGTCCGACGGTCGTGGGCGGCCTCGCCGCTGCCGGCTACCGCATCAGCACCTCCGGGGCGGCCGAGCGGCAGGGCATCGTCCACCGTCTGGACGTCGGGACCTCCGGACTGATGGCAGTGGCCAAGTCGGAGCGGGCGTACTCCTCGCTCAAGGACCAGTTCCGCGAGCGGACCGTCGACAAGACGTACCACGCGCTCGTCCAGGGCCACCCGGACCCCAGCTCGGGCACCGTGGACGCACCCGTCGGTCGCCACCGCACCCACTCCTACAGGTGGGCGGTGGTGGAGGACGGCAAGCCGAGCATCACCCACTACGACACCCTCGAGGCCTTCCCTGCCGCCTCGTTGCTGGAGGTCCATCTCGAGACGGGCCGGACGCACCAGATCCGGGTGCACATGTCCGCCCTGCGCCACCCCTGCGTCGGCGACCTCACGTACGGCGCCGACCCCGCCCTCGCCCAGCGGCTCGGCCTGCAGCGCCAGTGGCTGCACGCCCACCGCCTGGGGTTCGACCACCCCGGGACCGGGGAGCGGGTCCGGCTGGAGTCGCCCTACCCGCCGGACCTGGTGCGCGCGCTGGAGCTCCTGGCCCCCTAGGGGCCCGGCCACCCCGCGCCGTCACCCGTCCCCCCACCCGGTGTCGCCCCCTCACCGGGCGTCGAGCAGGCAGTCCCGTCACGCGGAGAGCGACGCGGCGTGCAGCGGGTGCCGTCTCGGCGGTGGGGCGTCCGGCGACCGACGAGGACGACGACCGTGCGGGCGTGGTCGTGAGCGCCCCCGCGTGGGACGTCCCTAGCGTCCGGGGGCCGACCTAGACTTCGCGACGATGTCAGCCGAGTCGTTCGCCCACCTCCACGTCCACACCGAGTACTCGATGCTGGACGGGGCCGCGCGCATCGGCGAGCTCTTCGCCGAGGCGGACCGGCTGGGCATGCGGTCGGTGGCGATGACCGACCACGGCAACGTGTTCGGCGCCTACGAGTTCTGGTCCAAGGCCACCAAGGCCGGCATCAAGCCGATCATCGGTACCGAGGCCTACATCACCCCCGGGACGAGCCGGTTCGACCGCACCCGGGTCAAGTGGGGGGACGCGACGTCCAGCCCCGGTGACGACGTGGCCGGGTCCGGCTCCTACACGCACATGACCCTGCTGGCCGAGACCACCGAGGGCATGCACAACCTGTTCCGGCTCTCCAGCCTGGCCAGCCTCGAGGGGTTCTACTTCAAGCCCCGGATGGACCGGGAGATCCTCCAGACGCTACCACCAGGGCCTCATCGCCACCACGGGCTGCCCGTCCGGGGAGGTGCAGACCCGGCTCCGGCTCGGCCAGTACGACGAGGCCCGTCCGGGCGGCCGCAGAGCTCAAGGACCTGTTCGGCGCGGGGAACGTCTTCTGCGAGCTCATGGACCACGGCCTGGACATCGAGCACCGCGTCCGCGAGGACCTGCTGCGGATCGCCCGGACCTCGACCTGCCCGCTGGTGGCCACCAACGACCTGCACTACACGACCCAGGCCGACGCCGCCGCGCACGAGGTCCTGCTGTGCGTGCAGTCCGGCTCCCGGCTCGACGACCCCAAGCGGTTCAAGTTCGACGGCGACGGCTACTACCTCAAGTCCCCGGCGGAGATGCGCCACCTGTTCCGCGAGCTCCCCGAGGCCTGCGACAACACGCTGCTCATCGCCGAGCGGTGCGACGTCTCCTTCACCGAGGGCGAGGGGCGCTACATGCCCCGCTTCCCCTGCCCCGAGGGCGAGGACGAGACCTCCTGGTTCGTCAAGGAGGTCGAGCGCGGGCTGCACGCTGCGCTACCCCGGCGGGGTCCCGGACGCGGTCGCGGACCCAGGCCGAGTACGAGACCGAGGTCATCGTCTCCAAGGGCTACCCGGGGTACTTCCTCGTCGTCGCCGACTTCATCGGCTGGGCCAAGCGCAACGGCATCCGGGTCGGTCCCGGGCCGTGGTTCGGGTGCAGGCTCGATGTGCGCCTACGCCATGGGGATCACCGACCTGGACCCGCTGCAGCACGGTCTGATCTTCGAGCGGTTCCTCAACCCGGAGCGCATGTCGATGCCCGACTTCGACATCGACTTCGACGAGCGCCGCCGCTCGGAGGTCATCCGCTACGTCACCGAGCGCTACGGCGACGACCGGGTTGCCATGATCGTCACCTACGGCACCATCAAGGCCAAGCAGGCCCTCAAGGACGCCTCCCGGGTCCTGGGGCACCCGTTCTCGATGGGGGAGCGGCTCACCAAGGCCATGCCGCCCGGGGTGATGGGCAAGGACATCCCGCTGTCGGGCATCTTCGACCCCGAGCACAAGCGCTACGCCGAGGCCGGCGAGTTCCGCACCCTGTACGCCACCGACCCCGAGGCCAGGGGCGTCATCGACCGGGCCCGCGGCCTGGAGAACCTCAAGCGTCAGTGGGGCGTGCACGCCGCAGGCGTCATCATGTCCAGCGCCCCGCTGCTCGACGTCATCCCGATCATGCGCCGGGAGCAGGACGGCCAGGTCATCACCCAGTTCGACTACCCGAGCTGCGAGACGCTCGGCCTGGTCAAGATGGACTTCCTGGGCCTGCGCAACCTCACCATCCTCGACGACGCGCTGAACAACGTGCGAGCCAGCGACGGCGTCGAGATCGACCTGGACGCCCTCAGCAAGGACCCGACCGACCCGGCCGACCTACGAGCTGCTGGGCCGTGGCGACACCCTCGGGGTGTTCCAGTTCGACGGCGGGCCCGATGCGGGCGCTGCTGCGGCAGATGAAGCCCGACAACTTCGAGGACATCTCGGCCGTCGGCGCCCTGTACCGCCCGGGCCCGATGGGGGCGGGCTCCCACACCAACTACGCGCTGCGCAAGAACGGCCTGCAAGCCGGTCAGCTACCCCCACCCCGAGCTCGCAGAGGCCCTGGAGCCGATCCTCGGCACCACCTACGGCCTGATCGTGTACCAGGAGCAGGTCATGGCCATCGCCCAGCGCCTGGCCGGCTACTCCCTCGGCAAGGCCGACCTGCTGCGCCGGGCCATGGGCAAGAAGAAGCGCGAGGTCCTGGACGCGGAGTTCGTCGGCTTCCGCGACGGCATGAAGGCCAACGGCTACTCCGACGAGTCCATCAAGACCCTGTGGGACATCCTCGTCCCCTTCTCCGACTACGCGTTCAACAAGGCGCACTCCGCGGCCTACGGCCTGGTCAGCTACTGGACGGCCTACCTCAAGGCCAACTACCCGGCGGCCTACATGGCCGCCCTGCTCACCAGCGTCCGCGACGACAAGGACAAGTCGGCCATCTACCTGCAGGAGTGCCGGCGGATGGGCATCGAGGTGCTGCCGCCGGACGTCAACACCTCCGCCCGTGACTACACCCCGGTCGGGCGGCTCGATCCGGTTCGGCCTGGAGGCGGTGCGCAACGTCGGCGGTGCGGTCGTCGACCGCATCGTCGCCGCCCGCGACCGAAGGAGGGGCGTTCGCCGACTTCCGCGACTTCCTCGACAAGGTGCCGGCGCCAGGTCTGCAACAAGCGGACCGTGGAGTCGCTGATCGCCGCCGGGGCCTTCGACGCGCGTCGGGCACACCCGGCGTTCCCTGACCGCGGTCTTCGAGGAGGCCGTCGACGAGGCGGTGGCCCTCAAGCGCAAGCAGGACCGCGGGCAGTACGACATGTTCGCCGCCCTGATGGGCGACGGACCACCTGCCGACGGCGCCGAGGCGATCGCCACGGGCGTCAGCGTGGTGGTGCCCGACCTGCCGGAGTGGGACAAGAAGGAGCTGCTGTCCCGGGAGCGGTCGATGCTCGGGCTGTACGTGTCCGACCACCCGCTGAGCGGCATCGAGGGCATCCTGGCCCGGCTCGCGGACGTGACGATCGCCCAGCTCGCCACCGACGAGACGTACAAGGACCGCGCCAAGGTCACGATCGCCGGCCTGGTCACCGGGGTCCAGCGCAAGATCTCCAAGGCCGGCAAGACCTGGGCGATCGTCACGGTCGAGGACCTCGCCGGGTCGGTCGAGGTGCTGGTGTTCCCCAGCCAGTACGAGATCGCCGGTCCGGTGCTCGGCGAGGACGTCGTGGTCGTGGTCAAGGGGGACCTGAACCGCGGGGACGACGGCGTGAGCGTCCGGGCGACGGAGATCACGCTGCCCGACATCGACTCCCGCACCGATGGTCCGGTGACCATCCAGATGGACCTCGCCCGCTGCACCCCTGTCGTCGTGGAGCGGCTCAGGGGGGTGCTCGACACCCACCCGGGCACCACCGAGGTGCGGCTCCGGCTGCAGCAGCCGGGCCGGGACACCCTCATGCGCCTGGACGAGGGCCTGCGCGTCACGGTCACCCCCGCCCTGTTCGGCGACCTCAAGGCCCTGCTGGGGCCGGCGTGCCTGGGGTGAGCGCTCCGGAGGAGCTGCGGGGGGACCCGCAGCGGCGTCGCGCGCGCCGCCGTCCGGGCCGCTCGGCGGTCCCGGCCGCCGCCCTGTCCCTTGCCGCCGGACCGCTGGTCGGGCTCCTCTGGTGGGCGACGTCCCTGGGAGGCGTCGGAGGCCGGGGGACGACGTACCTGGACCTGGTCCAGTCCGTGGGTGCGGCGGACGCCGGGTTCGCCGTCGCCTGCCTGCTCGCGGGGGCGGTCACGGGTGTCGGGTGGGTGCTGGCGCGCGAGGAGGACGTCGACCTCCGCGGGGTGGCCCGGCTGGTGGGGCTGCTGGTGGGCGGGGTGCTGGCGTCGGTGCTGGCCTGGCTGACCGGTCTGCTGCTGTCTCTGGCCGTGCCGCTGCAGGTGGGTGACGTACCGCCGGACGTGGTCGCGGGGCTGGTCCGGCCCCGACCCAGCCTGGCGGTCGTCGCCGGGTGCCTGCTCTGGCCGCTCGGTGTCGCGCTGCTGGTCGCGGTCGACACGCTCCGCGAGGTCGTGTGGCGGACGTTCGTGCGGGACGACGAGCGGGGCTGACGCGACGACGACCGACCGAGGCAGGAGGTGCGCCTGCGGTGACCGTCGGTCCTGGGCGGGTCAGTTGAGCCCGGGCGCCCGTCGCGCCACGTCGGTGGCAGGCACCGCCCGGAGCAGCCGGATCAGCACCTCCTCCCGGGCCAGCAGCCGCAGGGCGAGCCGCAGCCGGGTCGCGGTGTCGGGCGTCTCGAGCAGTCGCTGCTTGTCGACGAGGTCGAGCAGCATGCTCGCGGCCACCGTGTAGGACAGCAGCAGCGGGTCGCCGGGCAGGGGGCTGTCGCCGCCACGCAGGGTGGTCCGGTACCGCTCGAACGCGGCCCTCACCGACCCCGCGAGCAGGGCCGCGGTGTCACCGGCGGGTTCCTCCAGCACCTCGATCTCCCCGCGCAGGTACGGGACGTCGGCGTCCGGGCGACCGGAGTCCTCGTCGACCGACAGCAACCGGAACCGGCGTGTGCCCACCGACTGCACGTCGTAGCGGCCGTCCGGCAGGGCGTCGACGTCGGTCAGCTCGGCGAGCGTGCCGACCTCGTGCAGCGCCCGGGCCGCGCCGTCACCGACCTCGAACCCCGACCGGATCGCCACCACGCCGAAGCGCTGGTCCACCTCCGGCGCGGCGAGCAGGTCGGCGACGAGCGTCCGGTAGCGCTGCTCGAAGATGTGCAGCGGCAGGACCAGACCGGGGACCAGGACCGTGCCCAGCGGGAACAGGGGCACCGTGGTCCGCATCGCGTCAGGGTATGTCGGACGTCCAGCCCTCTCCAGGGGCGGCCGGCGGGCAGCTCAGCGGGCCCCGCCCGACGGGCGGTCCTACGAGCGGTCCTACGAGCGGTCCTACGAGCGGGCCTACGAGCGGGCCCACGGGCGGACGGACGGGCAGGCGTCGCCCCCGAGCCGCGTCAGCGGGCGACGGTCGCCGCACCGCCGTGTCACCCTGACGAGGTCCGCGGGGGCCAGGCCCAGGTCGAGGCCCCTCCGGCCGCCGCTGACGAACACCGTGGCGTGCTGGTGGGCCGAGGCGTCCAGAACGGTGGGCAGCGGCGTGCGCTGGCCGACGGGAGAGATCCCGCCCACCACGTACCCGGTCGAGCGTTCCGCCGTCCGCGGGTCGGCCATCGCCACCTTCTTGACCCCGAGCGCCTGGGCGGCCGCCTTGAGGTCCAGCTGGTGGGTGACGGGCAGGACGGCCACCCCGAGCCCCGGCCGGGGGGCGCCGTCGAGCACGAGCAGCAACGTCTTGAACACCGTCGCGGGGTCCAGACCCAGCGCCTGCGCCGCCTCCGTGCCGTACGAGCCGCCGTCGGCGACGGCCCTGGCGTCGTGGGCGTAGCTGTGGCGGGTGTGGGGGACACCGGCCTGCTCCAGCGCTGTCGTCGCGGGGGTGCCACCCGGGGCAGCCGTGGTCCGTCGGCTCACCGGGGCGACGGTACCGACCTGGGCCCCCGCCTACCATGGGCCCGTGCAGACCGCCCCGCCCACGCCCACCGCCCCCGCCGACGCCGCTCTGCTGCCGCAGGCGCACGCAGCGGCCGCGGACCAGGTCGAGGCCGCGGCCGAGGGCGCCGTCGCCGCGGGGCACGTCCGGACCCTCGACCTGCGGGGACGCACGCTGGAGCACCGCGAGCTGCGCGGCGTGGTGCCCCGCGCCGCCCTGGACGTCGAGGGCGCCCTGGCGGTGGTGCGCCCGATCTGCGACGACGTGCGGGCCCGAGGCGTCGCCGCGGTGCTCGAGGCCACCGAACGGTTCGACGGGGTCCGGCTGTCCGACGTGCGGGTCCCTGCGCAGGCGCTGCTCGACGCGCTGGCCGGTCTGGACCCCGCCGTGCGTGCCGCCCTCGAGGAGTCGATCCGCCGGGCCCGGCTCGTCCACGCCGACCAGCGCCGCACCGACTCGACGGTCCAGGTGGTCCCGGGCGGCTCCGTCACCGAGCGCTGGGTGCCGGTGGAGCGGGTGGGCCTCTACGTGCCCGGCGGGCTGGCGGTCTACCCCAGCAGCGTCGTCATGAACGTCGTCCCCGCCCAGGAGGCCGGCGTCGAGCAGATCGCCGTCACCAGCCCCGCGCAGAAGGACTTCGGCGGGCTGCCGCACCCCACGATCCTGGCCGCCTGCGCGCTGCTCGGGGTCCAGGAGGTGTACGCGGTCGGTGGCGCCCAGGCCGTGGCCATGTTCGCCTACGGCGCGCGCGACGCCGACGGCACGCTCGTGGTGCCGGGTGTCGACATCGTCACCGGTCCCGGCAACATCTACGTCGCCGCGGCCAAGCGGCTGCTCAAGGGCGTCATCGGCATCGACTCCGAGGCCGGCCCCACCGAGATCGGCATCCTCGCCGACGACACGGCGGTGCCCGCCGAGGTCGCCGCCGACCTCATCAGCCAGGCCGAGCACGACCCGATGGCCGGCGCCGTGCTCGTCACCCCGTCGCTCGACGCTGGCCGAGGCGGTGCGCGGCCGAGCTCGTGGCGCAGGTGGCCCGCACCAGGCACCGGGACCGGGTGGCCACCGCGCTGGCCGGACCGCAGTCCGCCGTCGTCCTGGTGGACGACCTCGAGGCCGGCATGCAGGTCGTCGACGCCTACGCCGCGGAGCACCTGGAGATCCACACCGCCGACGCGCGGGAGCGGGCCGTCTCGGGTCCGCAACGCCGGCGCCGTCTTCGTCGGCCGGTGGGCGCCGGTGAGCCTGGGCGACTACTGCGCCGGGCTCCAACCACGTCCTGCCCACCGGGGGGTGCGCCTGCCACTCCTCCGGGCTGTCGCGTGCAGACCTTCCTGAGGGGCATCCACGTCGTCGACTACGACGAGCAGGCGCTCGCCGACGTCGCGCACCACGTCGTCGCCCTGGCCGAGGCCGAGGACCTGCCGGCGCACGGCCAGGCGGTCCGGGCCCGGTTCCCCGGCGCCCCGGCCGGCCGGTGAGCGCCCGCACCACCACGACGCCGGGGGCGCTGCCGGACGCCGGTGCGCAGACGCACCGGCTGGACGACGACGGGCTCCCGCTGCGCCACGACCTGCGCGGCGCCTCGGCCTACGGGGCCCCGCAGCTGGACGTCCCCGTGCGCCTCAACACCAACGAGAGCTCCCACCCGGTGCCCCCGCCCGTGGTGCGGGCGGTCGTCCAGGCCGTCGTCGGCCGCCGCGACCGACCTCAACCGCTACCCCGACCGCGAGTTCAGCGCGCTGCGCGAGGACGCTGGCGGGCTACCTCGGCCGGACCACCGGGGAGCCGTTGGGCCCCGAGCAGGTCTGGGCGGCCAACGGCAGCAACGAGGTGCTCCAGCACCTGCTCCAGGCCTTCGGTGGTCCCGGCCGCGACGGCGCTCGGCTTCACGCCCGCCTACTCGATGCACCCGGTCATCGCCGCGAGCACCGGCACCCGCTGGGTGGACGGCTTCCGGCCGGGCAGCGACGAGGACCCCTTCGACCTGTCGGCGCAGGCCGCCGCCGCCCAGGCCGCGGACGACGACCCTGACGTGGTGTTCCTCTGCTCGCCGAACAACCCCACGGGCACGGCGCTGCACCTCGACGTCGTCACCGCCGTCCACGACGCGGCGCCCAGCGCGGTCGTGGTCGTCGACGAGGCCTACGCGGAGTACGCCCGCGCCGGGACGCCCAGCGCGGTGACCCTGCTCCCCGGCCGTCGCCGCCTGGTCGTCAGCCGCACCATGAGCAAGGCGTTCGCCTTCGCCGGCGCCCGGCTGGGCTACCTGGCCGCCGACCCGGCGGTGACCACCGCGATGCGTCTGGTCCGGCTGCCGTACCACCTCAGCACCCTCACCCAGGTCGGCCGCGCGGGCCGCGCTCGCCCATGCCGACGACCTGCTCGCCGCGGTCGAGGACGACCAAGGTCCAGCGCGACCGGCTCGTGGCCGGCACGGCCGCGCTCGGCCTGCGCCCGGTGCCCAGCGACGCCAACTTCGTGCTCGTCGGCGGCTTCGACGACGAGCGGGCGGCCTGGCAGGCGCTGCTCGAGCGCGGCGTGCTGGTCCGCGACGTCGGCCTGGCCGGGCACCTGCGCATCACGGCGGGGACCCGGGCCGAGACCACCGCCGTCCTCGACGCCCTCGCCGCCCTGCGCTCGAGCGGCGGGGGCCCGACCTCCCCGTTACCGTGGTCCCCGACCGCCTGCACCCGCTCGACCCAGCCGATCGACCCGGCCGCCCGACCCGGCCGCCCGACCCCTCGAGGAGCACCCCTGTGAGCAGGCCCGCCCGGACCGCCCGCATCGACCGGGCCACCAAGGAGAGCAGCGTCTGCGTCGAGCTCGACCTGGACGGCACCGGGCAGCTCGACGGTCTCCACCGGCGTCCGGTTCTTCGACCACATGCTGGCCACGTTCGCCCGCCACTCCCTCGTGGACCTCACCGTGGCCGCGACCGGCGACGTCGACGTCGACGCCCACCACACCGTCGAGGACGTCTCGATCGTGCTCGGCCAGGCCATCGACCGGGCCCTGGGTGACAAGGTCGGCATCCGGCGCTTCGGCGACGCCACGGTGCCGTTGGACGAGTGCCTCGCCATGGCGGCCGTCGACCTGGCCGGACGGGCGTACTGCGTGCACGAGGGGGAGCCTGCGGGGCAGGAGCACGTGGTCATCGGCGGCAGCTACGTGGGCTCGCTGACCCGCCACGTGCTGGAGTCCCTGGCCCACAACGCCCGCATCGCCGTCCACGTCCGGGTGCTGTCCGGGCGGGACCCGCACCACGTCGTGGAGGCGCAGTTCAAGGCGCTCGCCCGCGCGTTCCGGGCGGCCGTCGAGGCCGACCCGCGGGTGGGCGGGGTGCCGAGCGAGAAGGGCGCCCTGTGACCCCGGCCGCCGGTGCCAGGCCGTCGGTCGTCGTCATGGACCACGGCTCCGGCAACGTCCGCTCGGCCGTCCGTGCGCTGGAGCGGGCCGGCGCCGATGTGTCCCTGACCGCCGACCAGCAGGCCGCCATGGCCGCGGACGGGCTCGTCGTGCCGGGGGTCGGTGCCTTCGCCTCGGTCACGCGGGGGATCCGGGCCGTCCAGGGCGACGTGACGATCGGCCGCCGCCTGGCCGGGGGGCGCCCGGTGCTCGGCATCTGCGTCGGGCTGCAGGTCCTGTTCGAGGCCTCGACCGAGCCGGGTGCCGGCGACCGGGAGGGTCTGGGCCAGTGGCCCGGCACCGTCCGTCGGCTGCCCACCGCCCGCGTCCCGCACATGGGGTGGAACACGGTGCAGCCCGCCGAGGGCTCCCGGCTGTTCGCAGGCCTGGCGGGGGAGCGGTTCTACTTCGTGCACTCCTACGCGGTCCTGGCACCTGGGCAGGCGCCTGTGGCCGGGGAGGAGCCCGACACCGAGCACGTCGCCGACCTGGGCAGCGAGCGGATGGCCGCACCGGCCGTCACCTACGCCGAGCACGGTGGGGTGCGCTTCGTGGCGGCGGTGGAGAACGGGGCCCTGTCGGCCACGCAGTTCCACCCGGAGAAGTCCGGAGACGCCGGCGCTGCCCTGCTCGCCAGCTGGGTGGCCTCGCTGCGGTCCTGAGGCCGGGACCGCTACCGTCGGCACCCGTGACCACGCCCGACGACGCCGCCATCCGCCGTGCCCCCGCCTCCGACCGCCCCGCCCAGGGCTCGCTGTCCCGCCGGCTGGAGCTGCTGCCGGCCGTCGACGTGGCCGACGGCCAGGCGGTCCGCCTGGTGCAGGGAGAGGCCGGTTCCGAGACCGCCTACGGCGACCCCATGGACGCCGCGATGGCGTGGGTCCGCGACGGTGCCGAGTGGATCCACCTCGTCGACCTGGACGCGGCGTTCGGCCGGGGGAGCAACGCGGCTGCGCTCGCCCTCGTGGTGCGGGCGGTGGACGAGGCCGGCGTCAAGGTCGAGCTGTCGGGGGGGATCCGCGACGACGAGTCGCTGTCCCGGGCGTTGGCGACCGGGTGCCGGCGGGTGAACCTGGGCACGGCGGCGCTGGAGGACCCGGCCTGGACCCGGCGGGCCATCGCCGAGCACGGTGACCGGATCGCCGTCGGGCTGGACGTCCGCGGCACGACGCTCGCGGCGCGCGGCTGGACGCAGGAGGGCGGCGACCTCTGGGAGACCCTCGCCCGTCTCGACGCCGACGGCTGCGCGCGTTACGTGGTCACCGACGTCACCAAGGACGGCACCATGCGCGGGCCCAACGTGGAGCTGCTGGCCGAGGTGTGCGCCGCCACCGACCGGCCGGTCGTCGCCTCCGGCGGCATCAGCAGCCTCGCCGACCTCGAGGCGCTGCGCGCGATGGGCGGCCGCGGCGTCGAGGGCGCGATCGTCGGCAAGGCGCTCTACGCGGGCGCGTTCACGCTGCCCGAGGCGCTCGCCGTCGCCGGCTGAGGC
The DNA here is from genome assembly GCA_963759255.1 of uncultured Actinomycetota bacterium. GTDB lineage: Bacteria > Actinomycetota > Actinomycetes > Actinomycetales > JBBAYJ01 > Aquipuribacter. Next base: position 1,163,793 of record CAVWYQ010000002.1, on the reverse strand, counting down.
ACGGCAGACCCCGTCGCCGTCGCCCGCCGTCGCGTCGCGGGCAGGCCACCCGTCACCTAGTGGATCGGGACAGGCCAGATATCCCGGTCACAACGGTCGCCGCGGTGCCGGAGGATGGTCCGGTGCGTGAGACCTCCCCGGACCTCGAGGGCGAAACGGAGGCGCGGGGGCTCGCCGCGTACCGCCGGGTCCTCGCCGTCCGCGGCATGCCGTCGCTCTACGTCGTGGGGGTCCTGGCCAGGCTGCCCCACGTCGGGGGAGGGCTCGCCCTCACGCTGTACGTGGTCGAGGGGCTCGGTCGCGGGTACTTCGAGGCCGGCCTGGTCACCGCGTCCCTGACCGTCGGCATCGCGCTCGGCAGCCCCTGGCGCGGGCGGCTGGTGGACCGGGTCGGGCTGCGCCGGGCCCTCGTGCCGAGCATCGTCTCGATGCCGGTGCTGTGGACCGTCGCGGCCTACAGCCCGTACGCCCTCCTGCTGCCTGTCGCCCTGCTGGCGGGCCTGCTCGCCGTCCCGGTGTTCACGGTCGTCCGGCAGGCGATCGGTGTGATCGTGCCCGAGCACTCCCGGCGGGCCGGCTTCGCGCTGGACTCGGTCCTGGTGGAGGCCAGCTTCGTCGCCGGCCCGCCGACGGTCGTCGTGGTGGTCACCCAGGTGGGGCCCGAGGTCGCGCTCATCGGCATCGGCATCGGCGAGGCGCTGGCCGGGGTGGTGCTGGCGTGGCTCAACCCGCGGCTGCGGGACGACCCGCAGGGCAGTCACCACGAGGACCCCCCGGAGGTGGGCGCCCCCGGTGCTGACCGGCCGGCACGGCGCCGCTCGCCGTTGCCCCGGTGGATGACGCCCGGCCTGCTCGCCATGTACGCCTGCTCGTTCGGGACCGCGTTCGTCCTCTCCGGCTCGGAGGTGGGCGTGATAGCCGTGCTCCGTGGGCTCGGATCAGGTGGAGTTCATCGCCTGGGTGTTCGCGGTGTGGGGCGTCGCCTCAGGGGTCGGGGGACTGGTCTACGGCGCGATGCGACGTGGCGCGTCCAGCCCGCTGGTCCTGCTGGCGTGGCTGTCGGTGGCGACGGTGCCGCTGGCCGTCGCCACCACGCCGCTGCTCCTGCTGGTCCTCGTCGTGCCGGCCGGGGTCCTGGTGGCCCCCACCCTGTCGGCCAGCGCGGACGGCGTGAGCCGCAGGACGCTGGACCGCAACCGGGGCGAGGCCATGGGCTGGCACGGCACGTCCACGACGGCGGGGTTCAGCCTCGGTGCCCCGCTGGCGGGCGCCATGGCCGACACGGTGGGGCCGTGGACGGCGTTCGTGCTGGTGGGGTTCGTCTCCGGCGTGCTGGCGGTGGTCGGGCTGGGCCTGGTGCGACGACACCGTGGCCGCGTGGCGGCGGCGGGACCGGCCGCACCCGCCGCGGCGCCGACCCCGGCGCACGACCTCACCACCTGAGGGTGACGACCCTCAGCGCACCGGACCCGTCAGCTTCTCGCCGGGGCCCTGCCCCGGCGCGTCGGGTACGACGGAGGCCTCGCGGAAGGCCAGCTGCAGCGAGCGCAGCCCGTCCCGCAGCGCCCGCGCGTGCTGCGACCCGACCTCCGGTGCTGCAGCGGTCACCAGGCCGGCCAGCGCCGTGATCAGGCTCCGTGCCTCGGCGAGGTCCATCAGGTCCGCGGGGGTGCAGCGGCACGCCCGTCCTCACCCGTCGGCGCCCTCCAGGTCCGCCGGGTCCGACCAGCCCGCACTTGACGGCGGCGGCGCTCATCAGGTGCACGGCGGCGGTCGTGACGACCTCGACGGCGGGGACGTCCGCGAGGTCGCGCGCAGCGCCGGGGAGGGGGTCGGGACTCATCCTGCTACCCTTCCAGCTGACCAGCGCGTCCGGGTAACCGGGCGAGCGAGCAAGCGGAGGCCAACTCCCACCCGAGCACCCACTGGTGCACGCGGGTCCGGTCCGAGGGACGTGCGGCGCGAGTCGCCTGTCCTGGCGAGCGACGCGACGCACCGGGAGACCGGGTGTCGCAGACGCCGTCGGACCCGGCCGATGCCCGCCCAGGGGGCAGCCGCCGGGTCGACCGGCCGCCGCCAGACCACAGACCCTCACCGAGGAGCACACACATCACCGAGCCACGTATCAACGACCGCATCCGCGTCCCCGAGGTCCGACTCGTCGGCCCGAACGGCGAGCAGGTCGGGATCGTCCGCATCGAACAGGCCATGAAGCTCGCGACGGAGTCCGAGCTCGACCTGGTCGAGGTGGCTCCCGAGGCCCGCCCGCCGGTCGTCAAGCTCATGGACTTCGGCAAGTTCAAGTACGAGTCGGCGATGAAGGAGCGTGCGGCCCGTAAGAACCAGGCCAACACGGTCCTCAAGGAGATCCGCTACCGCCTCAAGATCGACGACCACGACTACGCCACCAAGACGGGCCACGTGACCCGCTTCCTCAAGGGCGGCGACAAGGTCAAGGTCATGATCATGTTCCGTGGCCGCGAGCAGTCGCGCCCCGAGATGGGCCTGCGGCTGCTGCAGCGGGTCGCCGCCGACGTGCAGGACCTCGGCTCGGTCGAGTCCACCCCCCGGGTCGACGGTCGCAACATGGTCATGGTGATCGGCCCTCACAAGAAGAAGGCCGAGGTCAAGACCGAGGCCAAGGCGGCCAAGCAGGCCCAGAAGGACGCGGCGGCACAGCCGCCCGACGAGCACCCCGGCCCCTGCGGCCGAGACCGCCCCCAGCACCACCGACGACACGACCGAGGCCTGAGGACCGCACCAGCGGACCGAGCGCCCTCCCCAGAACAGACAGGAGCACTCCGGTGCCGAAGATGAAGACGCACTCCGGTGCGAAGAAGCGCTTCAAGGTCACCGGGTACGGGCAAGATCATGCGCGAGCAGCAGAACAACCAGCACCTGTTCGAGTCGAAGACCTCGCGCCGCAAGCGCAAGCTCGCCCGTCGACAAGGAGCTCTCGCCGTCGGCGACCAAGACCGCGAAGAAGCTCCTCGGCATCTGAGCCCGCCCGCCCCAGGGTCGCTGAGCCGACCCTCCCGACGATCCACCAGGAGCACCGCACATGGCACGTGTGAAGAGGGCCGTCAACGCCCACAAGAAGCGTCGCGAGGTCCTCGAGCAGGCCAGCGGCTACCGCGGTCAGCGTTCCCGCCTGTACCGCAAGGCCAAGGAGCAGATCCTCCACTCCGGCGTCTACTCCTACCGCGACCGCAAGGCGCGCAAGGGTGACTTCCGCCGGCTCTGGATCCAGCGCATCAACGCCGCCGCACGCGCGGACGGCATGACGTACAACCGGTTCATCCAGGGCCTCGGCCTGGCCGGCATCGAGGTCGACCGGCGCATGCTCGCCGAGCTCGCCGTCAACGACGCCGCCGCGTTCTCGGTGCTCGTCGAGGCCGCCCGCGCCGCGCTGCCCTCCGGGACCCCGGTCGGCGACGACCAGGCTGCCTGAGCGGTCAGCAGCAGCATCAGCAGCACAGGCACGACCGAGCGCCCGGAGGCGCCGGAGCTCACCAACCCCCGCGCCGAGCGGGTGCGGTCGGTGGCCCGGCTCTCCGGGCGCTCGGCTGCGTCAGGCGAAGGGCCGGTTCCTCGTCGAGGGCCACGGCCCCGTCACCGAGCTGCTCGCGGCCGCCGCCGACCCGGACACCCGGGTCGGCGTGGTCGTCGACACGCTCTACGTCGGCCCGGACGCCGACCCCGCCTACGCCCGCGCGGCCGCCGCGGCCCGGGTCGAGGTGCGCACCGTCGAGCAGCGAGGTCATGGCTGTCATGGCCGACGCCGTCACCCCGCAACCGGTGCTGGCCGTGGCGCACAGCGTCGACGTCGGCCTCCAGCAGGTGCTCGGCGGCCGGCCGCGCACGCTCGTCGTGCTCGCGCAGGTCCGCGACCCCGGCAACGCCGGTACCGTCATCCGGGCGGCAGACGCCTCCGGAGCCGACGCCGTCGTCCTCACCACCGGGTCGGTGGACGTCCACGCACCCAAGGTGGTCCGCTCCACCGCCGGCAGCCTGTTCCACGTCCCGGTGGTGAGCGGGGTGCCGCTGGAGGAGGTGCTGGCCGACCTGCACGCTGCCGGGGTCCGGACGCTGGCCACCGCCGCGGACGGCGACACCGACCTCGACGACCTGCAGGACGAGGCCGCCACCGGTCGGGGCGCGCTCACCGAGCCGCACGCCTGGGTGATGGGCAACGAGGCGTGGGGTCTGCCCGCCGCCGACGCCGCCCGCGCCGACCACCGGGTCCGGATCCCCATCCTCGGGCGCGCCGAGAGCCTCAACCTCGCGATGGCCGCGACCGTCTGCCTGTACGCCTCGGCGCGCGCCCGCCGAGCGCTCGGCTGAGGCGCGCGGGCGGCTCGCCCGCCTGACCGGCGTGCACGCGCCGGGGGCGGAATCCGGTGAGCGTCCCCCTGGCGGGCGCACCTAGACTCCGCCCCCGTGCCCGGCGACCCCACCACCAGCCCGTCCGACCCCGACCCCACGAGCGGACCGACGGCCCCGACGGAGGAGGCCGTGACCGCCGCGGTCGAGGCCGCCCTCGTCGCGCTGGCCGCGGCAGGGGACCTCGACGCCCTCAAGCAGGCCCGCATCGACGCACGTCGGCGACCGCTCCGCCGCTCGCCCTGGCCAACCGGTCCATCGGCACAGCTGCCCGGACCGCAGAAGGCCGCAGCCGGCAAGCTCGTCGGCCAGGCCCGCGGCCGGGTCGCCGCAGGCGGTGCAGCAGCGGCAGGCCGAGCTCGAGGTCGAGCGTGACGAGCGGATCCTGCGCGAGGAGGCCGTCGACGTCACCCTGCCGACCGCCCGCCGGGCCCCCGGGGCCGTGCACCCGCTCACCGCCCTCATGGACCGGATCTGCCGACGTGTTCACGGCCATGGGCTGGGAGGTCGCCGAGGGGCCCGAGGTCGAGGCCGAGTGGTTCAACTTCGACGCCCTCAACATCGGCGCCGACCACCCGGCCCGGCAGATGCAGGACACGCTTCTACGTCGACCCGCCCGAGGTCCAGCCTGGTCCTGCGCACCCACACCAGCCCCGTGCAGGCCCGCTCGCTGCTGATCGCGCGGCGTCCCCGTCTACGTCGTCGCGCCGGGACGGACCTTCCGCACCGACGAGCTGGACGCCACCCACACCCCCGTCTTCCACCAGGTCGAGGGCCTGGCCGTCGACGAGGGCCTGACCATGGCCGACCTCAAGGGCACGCTGACGCCACCTCGCCCGGGCGATGTTCGGCGACGCGGTCACGACGCGGCTGCGCCCCGCGTACTTCCCCTTCACCGAGCCGAGCGCGGAGATGGACCTGCGCTGCTTCGTCTGCGTGGCGCGGACCGGCGAGGTCGACCCCGCCTGCCGCACCTGCGGCGGGACCGGCTGGATCGAGTGGGGCGGCTGCGGCATGGTCAACCCGGCGCGTGCTCGTGGCCTGCGGCGTCGACCCGGACCGGTACTCCGGCTTCGCGTTCGGCATGGGGATCGAGCGGACCCTGATGTTCCGCGACGGCGTCGCCGACATGCGCGACATGGTCGAGGGCGACGTCCGCTTCGCCCGTCAGCTGGGAGGGATCGGCCTGATGCGCGTACCGATGTCGTGGCTCGCTGAGCACGTGGAGCTGGCCCGGGGACCACGGCGACCGACAGGTCGCTGCGGACCTGGTCCGGGTCGGCCTGGAGGAGGAGGGCATCTCCGGCGGTGACGTGACCGGGCCCGTCGTGGTCGGCCGTGTGCTCACCATGGAGCCCGAGCCGCAGAAGAACGGCAAGACCATCAACTGGTGCACGGTCGACGTCGGCCCGCACGGGCCCGACGGCACCGCGCGAGCCGCGCGGCATCGTCTGCGGCGCGCACAACTTCGCCCCCGGCGACCTCGTCGTGGTCTCGCTGCCCGGCGCGGTCCTGCCCGGGGGCTTCGCGATCGCCGCCCGCACGACGTACGGCCACGTCTCCGACGGGATGATCTGCTCCGCGCCGCGAGCTCGGCCTCGGGGAGGACCACGACGGGCATCATCGTCCTGGACCGGCTCGGCCTCGACCTGGGCGGCGCTCGCGCCCGGCGACGACGCCCTCGGTCTGCTCGGGCTGGCCGAGCAGACGGTCGAGGTCAACGTGACGCCCGACCGCGGCTACTGCCTGAGCGTGCGCGGCGTCGCCCGCGAGTACTCCCACGCCACCGGAGCACGCCTTCCCCGACCCGGTCGCCGGACCTCGAGCCCGCCCCTGCGGCAGGGTCCCGGGTACGAGGTCCGGTCGCCGACGACGTGCCCGTGCGTGGGCCGCGTCGGCGCCGACCGGTTCGTCGCCCGCATCGTGCGCGGCGTCGACCCCACCGCCGCCAGCCCCGCCTGGCGTGCAGCGCCGGCTCACGCAGGCCGGGATGCGGCCGATCAGCCTTGCCGTCGACGTCACCAACTACGTCATGCTCGCGCTCGGCCAGCCGCTGCACGCCTACGACCTCGCCCTGCTGTCCTGGGCCGGTCGTCGTCCGGCGCGCCCGTGCGGGGGAGCGGCTCCGCACCCTCGACGACGTGGAGCGGGCGCTGGACCCCGAGGACCTGCTCATCACCGACAGCGGGCAGGACCCGCGGGCGGCCTCGGCGAGGCCGGCTCCCGCGATCCTCGGCATGGCCGGGGTGATGGGTGGTGCGGAGACCGAGGTCACCGACGCCACCCGCGACGTCCTCGTCGAGGCCGCGCACTTCGACGCCGTCAGCGTCGGACGCACCGCCCGGCGGCACCGGCTGCCCAGCGAGGCCAGCCGGCGCTTCGAGCGCGGCGTGGACCCCGCAGCTGGCGCCCGCGGCCGCGGAGCTGGCCGTCCGGCTGCTCGTCGAGCACGGCGGCGGCACGGCCGACCCGGCCTGGACCGACGTCGACGACGTCGCAGCCGGTCGAGCCCGTCAGCCTCGACGCCGGCTACCCGGCGCGGCTGGTCGGCGTGGACTACACCGAGGACGAGGTCGTCGAGACGCTCGAGCAGATCGGCTGCACCGTCGAGCGGAACTGGACCCAGTTCGACGGGCCCGCCGCGTGTCCACGCTCGTCGTCACGGCCCCCGTCTGGCGACCCGACCTGACCGGCCCGCCCGAGCTGGTGGAGGAGGTGGCCCGGCTGCGCGGCTACGACGCCATCCCCGAGCGGGTCCCCACCCCGCCGCCGGGCGGGGGCCTGACCGCCGCCCAGCGCACGGTGCGCCGGGTCCGGGAGCACCTGGCCTCGCGCGGGGCCTGGTCGAGGTGCTGTCGTACCCGTTCGTGGCCCCGCAGGCGCACGACGCGCTCGCGTTGCCGGCCGACGACCCGCGCCGCCGGGCGCTGCGCCTGGCCAACCCGCTGAGCGACGAGCAGCCCGAGATGCGGACCAACCTGCTCACCCCGCTGCTGGACACGGCTGTCCGCAACCTGGGCCGTGGCGAGGCCGACCTGCGGTGTTCGAGGTCGGGCTCGGTGGTGCGGCCCCGCCCGGACGCCCCCGACGCCCGCGTGCCCGGGGTCGGACGGGCGCCCCTCCGACGCCGAGCTCGCGGCCCTCGACGCGGCCCTGCCGGACCAGCCTCGCCGCCTGGCGGCGGTGCTCGCCGGGCAGGCCGAGCCCGCCGGATGGTGGGGTCCGGGCCGAGCGGTCGGCTGGGACGACGCGGTAGAGCTGGCCCGCCAGGTCGCGTCGGTGGCCGGGGTGCCGGTCACGGTGGCCGCGGACGCCGAGCACACGCCGTGGCACCCCGGCCGCTGCGCGCGGCTCGCCCTGGCCGTCGACGGGCCTGCCGGTGAGGCGGGGACGCTGGTCGGGCATGCGGGCGAGCTGCACCCGCGCGTGGTCGCCGCCCTGGGCCTGCCCGCGCGCGCGTGCGCGGTCGAGGTGGACCTGGACGTCCTCGTCGTGGCCGGTGCCGTCCGGGAGCCGTTGACCGAGCCGCTGTCGCGGCACCCGGTCGCCAAGGAGGACCTCGCCCTGGTCGTCGGCGCCGACGTGCCGGCTGCGGCGGTGGAGGCCGCCCTCGTCGTCGGGGCCGGTGAGCACGCTGGAGAGCATCCGGCTCTTCGACGTCTACACGGGCCCAGGTGGGTGAGGGGCGCAAGTCGCTGGCGTACGCCCTGCGGTTCCGGGCGGCAGACCGGACGCTCACCGCCGAGGAGGTGCACCGTGCCCGCGAGGGTGCGCTGCGCGCGGCCGAGGCGGTGGGGGCGACCCTGCGCGCCTGAGGCCGCAGCGGCCCGAGCCCCAGCGCCAGGGCGGGGCGGGCACGCTGAGGGCAGCGAGGGGCGGTCCCCGACGTCCGCCGTCGTGATGCGCGGCGGGGAGCCTGGTGCGTCCGCCCTCGGTGTATGGTCATGCATTGTGACGTATACCGTGGCGGTGGCCGGCGCGAGCGGGTACGCCGGCGGCGAGCTGCTCCGCCTGCTGCTGGGCCATCCCGGTCTCCAGGTCGGCACGCTCACCGCTGCCTCCAGCGCCGGTAGCCCGCTCGGCGAGCACCACCCGCACCTTGTGGACCTGGCGGGCGTCCCGCTCAGCCCCACGAGCGCCGAGATGCTGGCCGGCCACGACGTCGTCGCCCTGGCCCTGCCTCACGGCCACAGCGCCGAGGTGGCGGAGCGAGCTGGGCCCGGACGTCCTGGTCGTCGACCTCGCGGCGGACCACCGGCTGTCGACGCCGCCGCCTGGCAGAGGTTCTACGGCAGCGAGCACGCCGGGTCCTGGCCCTACGCCCTGCCGGAGCTGCTCCACGCCGACGGCACCCGCCAGCGGCGACCGGCTGCCCGGCGTCGACTGCCGCCGCCCCGCGTCGGCTGGCCGTGCCGGGCTGCTACCCGACCGCGGTGTCGCTGGCCCTGGCCCCCGGCCTCGCCGCCGCGACTCCTCGAGCCCGCCGACGTGGTGGTCGTGGCGGCCTCGGGCACGAGCGGTGCGGGCCGCTCCCGCGCGGGCGCACCTGCTGGGCTCGCGAGGTGATGGGGTCCATGAGCCCGTACGGCGTGGGCGGCGGCCACCGGCACACCCCGGAGATCGAGCAGAACCTCGCCCTCGCCGCCGGCGGTCCGGTCCAGGTCTCCTTCACCCCGACGTTGGCGCCCGATGTCGCGCGGCATCCTCGCCACCTGCACCGCCCGGGTCGTCGCCGGGACCACCGCCGAGCAGGTCGCGGGACACCTGGGCCGCCGCCTACGCCGACGAGCCGTTCGTCCACCTGCTGCCCGAGGGCCGCTGGCCCCGGACCGCCGACACCCTGGGAGCCAACACCGTGCACCTGCAGGTCACCCTCGACGCCCGCGCCGGGCGCGTCGTCGCCGTCGCCGCCGTCGACAACCTCGTCAAGGGGACCGCGGGCGCCGCCGTCCAGGCCGTCAACCTCGCCCTCGGCCTGCCGGAGACCACCGGGCTCGCGACGACGGGGATGGCGCCGTGAGCGTCACCCGCCCGGCAGGTTTCCGGGCCGGCTCGGCCACCGCCGGGCTCAAGGCCTCCGGCCGGCCGGACATCGCGCTGCTCGTCAACGACGGCCCGCTCGACGTGGCGGCCGCGGTGTTCACGCGCAACCGGGCCCGCGCGCACCCGGTCCTCTGGAGCGAGCAGGCGGTGCGGACGGGCACGGCCCGCGCGGTGGCCGTCAACGCCGGCAACGCCAACTGCTACACCGGTCCCGACGGCTTCTCCGTCACCCACGCCACCGCCGAGCGCGTCGCCGTCCTGCTGGGGACGGCCGAGCGCGAGGTCGGCGCCATCGACGTCCTGGTCTGCTCGACCGGGATCATCGGCGTCCCGCTGGACGCCGGCACCGTGCTGCACGGCATCGACGACGCCGCCACCGTGCTCGGCGGGGGTGCCGAGCAGGGGACCGGCTTCGCCTCGGCGATCACGACCACCGACACGCGGACCAAGGAGGCCGTCCACGTCGACGACGCGGGCTGGAGCATCGGCGGGGCCGCGAAGGGCGCGGGCATGCTTGCCCCGGGACTCGCGACCATGCTCGTCCACCTCACCACCGACGCCGTGCTCACCAGCGCCGAGGCCGACGAGGCGCTGCGGGCCTCCGCCGGCCAGACCTTCGACCGGCTGGACTCCGACGGCTGCATGTCGACCAACGACACCGTGACCCTGATGGCCTCCGGCGCCTCGGGGGTCGCGCCCACGGCCACCGCCTTCACCGCCGCCCTGACGGCGCTGTGCCACGAGCTCGCCATGCAGCTGCTCGCCGACGCCGAAGGTGCCGACCACGACGTCGCGGTCCGGGTGGTCGGGGCGGCCACCGAGGACGACGCGGTCCAGGTGGGACGTGCCGTGGCGCGCTCCGCACTCGTCAAGACCGCCATCTTCGGCCGGGACCCCAACTGGGGCCGCATCCTCGCCGCGGTCGGCACCACGACCGCGGCCTTCGAGCCGCTGGAGGTCGACGTCACGGTCAACGGGGTGCCGGTCTGCGTGGCGGGAGGGCCGGGGGTGGACCGCTCTGCCGTCGACCTGGCGCCCCGCTGGGTGGACCTCGTGATCGACCTGCACGCGGGCACCGAGCACGCGACCGTGTGGACGAACGACCTCACGCACCGCCTACGTGCACGAGAACTCGGCGTACTCCTCGTGAGCGGCACCGCGCGTCGGGCCGACGAGCTCGAGGCCGCGGGGGAGAAGGCTGCGGTCCTGGTGGAGGCGCTGCCCTGGCTGCAGCAGCTCCAGGGTGCCCTGGTGGTCGTCAAGTACGGCGGCAACGCGATGGTCGACGAGGCGCTCAAGGCCGCCTTCGCGGCCGACATCGTCTTCCTGCGCCTCGCCGGGCTGCGGCCGGTGGTCGTCCACGGGGGTGGTCCCCAGATCAGCCAGATGCTCGACCGGCTGGGGATCGTCAGCGAGTTCCGTGGCGGGTACCGGGTCACCACGCCGGAGGCCATGGACGTGGTGCGGATGGTCCTCACCGGCGCGGTCGGCCGGGAGCTCGTCGGGCTCGTCAACGCGCACGGCCCCTATGCCGTCGGCATGTCGGGCGAGGACGCGGGCCTGCTCACCGCCCGCGCCGTACCGCCACGGTGACCGGCGAGGACGGCCGCCGAGCAGGTCGACATCGGCCTGGTGGGCGACGTCGTCGGGGTGGACCCCAGCGCCGTCCGTGACCTGCTCGACGCCGGCCGCGTGCCGGTGGTCTCCAGCGTCGCCCCGGAGGTCGACGCCGCGGGGGAGCTGACCGGTCAGGTCCTCAACGTCAACGCCGACTCCGCCGCGGCGGCGCTCGCGGTGGCGCTGCAGGCCAGCCGCCTCGTGGTGCTCACCGACGTCGAGGGCCTGTACGCCGACTGGCCGGACCGGGAGAGCCTGCTGTCGGAGGTGACGGCCGACGCGTTGGAGGAGATGCTCCCGACGCTGCAGACCGGCATGGTGCCCAAGATGACCGGCTGCCTGGACGCCGTGCGCGGGGGGGTGCCTCGGGCCTACGTCGTCGACGGACGTCGTCCGCACAGCCTGCTCGTCGAGGTCTTCACCGACGCCGGCGCGGGCACCATGGTGACGCCCTGACGCCAGCGCTCTCCGGCGCTCCCTGCGGGGCCGACCTCCCAGGTCCGTGTCGTACCGTGCCGTCCATGGCCACCGGCGGGACCGACGCCGCGCCCGGTTCCCTGCCCTGGCAGACGCGCACCGTCGACTGGCTCAACCGCCGCAAGCGCCTCTCGGCCCTGGTGCCCGTCGTCGTGCTGGTCCTGGGGACGCCGCACTCCTGCCCGTTCTGCTGAGGCCACGCACGCTCAGGCGCGGCGAAGCTCAGGAGGGTACCGCGTGCCTACGGCGTCCGCGCCGCCTGCTCGTCGAGGTCTTCACCGACGCCCGACGCGGGCACCACGACCGGCCGGCCGGTCGGCGCCTCCAGGTAGGAGTAGCCGCCCACCTGCCGGAACCCCAGCCGCTCGTAGAGCGACCCCGCGGCGCGGTTGCTCCGCAGCACCTGCAGCCAGGCGACCCCTGCGCCGTCGCTGGTCCTCACGGCGGCGGCGACGAGCGCCCGCCCCACGCCACGGCGGCGGACCGTCGTGGTGACGGCGATGCAGGCGAGCGCCACCGCCGTCCCGACCGGGGTCGCCCTGGCCACGCCCACCACCGGTCCCGCCGTGCCGGTGGCGCCGTCACGCAGGTGAGCCGTCAGGTACCACGACGGCGCCCCAGCCATGATCCGTCCCGCGACCTCGGCCCCCTCGGGGGTCCCCGGGCCGTCGATCTCGCACCAGGTGCGCAGCCACGCGCGTCCTGGGGACCCGCTGACGGTCACGGACAGCCCGTCCGGAGGTCGTCCGGCAGCCGCGAGGACGCTGCCAGCCGTCCACGTGCTCCACCTCCAGCGGTGGCCAGGTGAGTGCCTGCTCGCCCTCGTCGGGGCCCGCCCACTCGGTCGGCCTCCCGGTCACGGCCACGGCAGGGCGACGACCGACCCGACCGGCTCACCGTGCCCCAGCACCGCGTCGGTCACGCCGGGGGTGGTGACGGGCACGTCCAGCCCTGCCCGGCGCATCCCCTCCGCGAGCAGGACGCCCCGGCCGCGGTCGGCGCCGTCGAGCACCTTGACGGCCACCCCCACGCCGGCCCCGTCGTCGGTGGCCCACCCGGCAGCGATGACGCCGTCGGCGCCGTCCTTGACCGCGACCCCGGGCAGCGCGTCCATGAGCCGGGTGTTGCGCCGGCCGGTGCCGCCCACCAGCCACGGGTGGGCCAGGACGGCGTCGCGGACCCGCGCCTCGGGCGTGCCCGCAGGGGCACCCCCGATCGCCGCGTAGGCGCGCGCCAGCCCGGCGACGGTCGTCCCGAACGCCGGCGCGCCGCAGCCGTCGACGGCGACGTCGGCCGAGACGCCTCCCGCCAGCCTCGCCGTGGTCGCCGCGATCGCGCGCTGGACCGGGTGGTCGGGCGCGGTGTAGCCCTCGGTGGGCCAGCCTGCGGCGACGGCCGCCGCGAGCATCCCGGCGTGGTTGCCGGAGCAGTTCTGCGTCAGCGACGACGCCGCCCCGCCTGCGGCCCGCCAGGCGAAGGAGGCGTCGTCGTTGATCGGCAGGTCCGGGGTGCCACGCAGGTCGGCCTCCGTCAGCCCCGCGCGGCCCAGCAGGCGTCGCACCACCTCCAGGTGCCGTGGCTCGCCGGAGTGGCTGGCGCACGTGATGGCCAGCATCTCGTCGTCCACGTCGAGACCCACCTCGAGGAACGCGACCGCGTGCAGCAGCTTGAGCGCCGACCGCGGCAGGACGACCAGCGAGGCGTCCCCGAGCGAGGAGACCACCTCTGGGCCAACGCCGTCGCCGTCTCCGGCAGTCAGCCTCACAGCTGCCCCGACCCCGTGGTGGAGGCACTCCACGACGCCGCTGCGCACCGTCACGGCCGCCGGCCGGGCGGCTGAGACGATCCGCGAGGCATCGGGCTCGTCCGCGGAGGAGGGCTGTCGGTGGGTCGGATGGCCGTCGGTCGGCGGGGTGTCGGGCACCACCACGAACCTGCCACACCGACGGCGCGACGGCCCGTCGATCCGTCGATCCGTCGATCCGTCATACGGTGGCATGTATAGTCATGCACATGACCGTGACCGCTGCGACCGGCTCGCTCGAGCGCCCGGTGGGCGAGCAGTGGCTCGACCGCCACGCCTCGGCGCTCATGGGGACCTACGGTCGGCCTGCCCGCGTCCTGGTCCGCGGCGAGGGCGCGCTCGTCTGGGACGCCGACGGCGGCTGCTACGTCGACCTGCTGGCCGGCATCGCCACCAACGCCCTCGGGCATGCCCACCCCGCCCTCACCGGCGCCGTGACCGCCCAGCTCTCCACCCTCGGCCACGTCTCCAACCTCGCCGCCACCCCGGTGCAGGTCACCCTCGCCGAGGAGCTGCTCCGCACCTGCGACGCTCCTGAGGGCAGCCGCGTCTTCCTCTGCAGCTCCGGCGCCGAGGCCAACGAGGCCGCGTTCAAGATCACCCGTCGTACGGGACGGACCCGGGTCCTCGCCGCCCACGGCGGGTTCCACGGCCGCACCATGGGTGCGCTCGCCCTCACCTCCACGCCCGCCTACCGGGAGCCCTTCCAGCCGCTTCCCGCCGGGGTGGAGCACGTGCCCTTCGGCGATGTCGACGCCATGGCAGCAGCCCTGTCCGACACCGGCACCGGGCCGGTCGGCGCCGTCGTCCTCGAGGTGGTGCAGGGAGAAGGTGGGGTCCGTCCCGCTCCGGCCGGCTACCTGGCCGCGGTCCGCCGGCTCACCCGGGACCACGGTGCGCTGCTGGTCCTCGACGAGGTGCAGACCGGGGCCGGGCGCACCGGCACCTGGCTGGCGTGGCAGCACCCCCACCACCTCGGCGACGCGGCGGCCACGGACCCGAGCATGCGTCCCGACGTCGTCACGCTGGCCAAGGGCCTCGGTGGCGGCATCCCCGTGGGGGCGGTCGTCGCCTACGGCGCACAGGTGGCCGGCCTCCTCTCGCGTGGTCAGCACGGCACGACGTTCGGCGGCAACCCCGTCGCCGCCGCGGCGGCCCTGGCCACCATGCACGTCATCGAGCGTGACGACCTGCTCGCCCGGGCGCGCCACCTCGGCACCCTGCTGCGCGAGGGCATCGGGGCGATCGAGCACCCCCTGCTCCACGGGGTGCGCGGCGAGGGGCTGCTGCTGGCCGTCGTCCTGACCCGGGCCGCGGCCGCCGACGTCACGGCGGCCGCCCTGGACGCGGGCTTCGTGGTCAACGCGGTCGCCCCGGACGCCGTCCGCCTCGCGCCCCCGCTCGTCCTCACCGACGCGCAGGCGCAGGCCTTCGTCGACGCCCTGCCCGCCGTCCTGGACGCCGTCGCCCCCGAGGGGAGCCCCGCATGACCCGGCACCTGCTGCGTGACGACGACCTGTCGCCCGAGGAGCTGACGGAGGTCCTCGACCTGGCCGACGCCCTCAAGGCCCAGCCGTTCTCGTACCGCCCGCTCGAGGGCCCCCGGGCCGTCGCGGTGCTCTTCGACAAGCCGAGCACCCGCACCCGGGTCTCGTTCTCCGTGGGGGTCGCCCAGCTGGGCGGCTACCCGCTGGTCCTCGACGCCGCCGGCTCCCAGCTGGGGCGCGGGGAGCCGGTCGAGGACACCACCCGGGTCCTCGACCGCCAGGTGGCGGCCATCGTCTGGCGCACCGGCGCCCACGAGCGGATCGAGCGGATGGCCGCGGTGAGCGGGGTGCCCGTCGTCAACGCCCTCACCGACGACTTCCACCCCTGCCAGCTCCTCGCGGACCTGCAGACGGTGCGGGAGCGGCGGGGCGCGCTGGCCGGGCTCACGCTCGCCTACCTCGGTGACGCCGCCAACAACATGGCCCACTCCTACGCGCTCGCCGGGGCAACGGCCGGCATGCACGTGCGGCTCTGCCGGGCCCGACGGGTACCTGCCCCGCCCCGACGTGGTCGCCGACGCCCGCCGGCGCGCGGCCGCGACCGGCGGCTCCGTCACCGTCGAGCAGGACGCCCGCGTCGGCGGTGGACGGTGCCGACGTGCTCGCCACGGACACCTGGGTGTCCATGGGGCAGGAGGGGGAGAGCGCTGGACCGCTCGGCGCCCTTCGTGCCGTACGCCCTCACGCGAGGCCGCCGTGGCCGCCGCCGGCACCGACCCGGTCGTGCTGCACTGCCTGCCCGCCTACCGGGGCAAGGAGATCGACGCCTCGGTCATCGACGCCCCCGGCTCGGCGGTCTGGGACGAGGCCGAGAACCGGCTGCACGCCCAGAAGGCCCTGCTCGTCTGGCTGCTGCGGCACGGGCTCGTGAGCGCGTCACCGGTGGAGCAGCCGCGGGCGTCGGTCGTCCGGAGCAAGGCGGCCCGGCAGGCGGTCCTCGTCGACGTGATCAGCCGCACTGCCGTCCGTTCCCAGACCCAGCTCGGCGAGGCGCTCGCCGCCGCGGGCCACACCGTCACCCAGGCCACGCTGTCGCGCGACCTCGTCGAGGTCGGGGCGGTCAAGGTCCGCCACGGTGACGGCAGCCTCGTCTACGCCGTTCCCGGCGAGGGCGGTGACGCCACCCCGGTCTCCGACGTCGGCGAGGAGGTCCTGGCCGCCCGGCTCGCCCGCCGCTGCGCCGAGCTCCTGGTCAGCGCCGAGGCCACGGCCAACCTCGTGGTGCTGCGCACCCCGCCGGGCGCAGCCCAGTTCCTCGCCTCGGCGGTCGACCACGCCGTCGTCCACGGCGTCCTCGGCACCATCGCCGGTGACGACACCGTCCTCGTGATCACCCGTGACCCCCTCGGCGGCGCCGGCCGTCGCGGAACGCTTCCTCGACCTCAGCGCCTCCCCGCCCCCGACGCCCTGACCACCCTGACCACCCGGCGCCTCCCACCCCGAGCACCCGACCGACAGGAGCACACCCGTGAGCACCAGCCCCACCCCCGACACCACCTCCGGCAGGGTCGTCCTCGCCTACTCCGGCGGCCTCGACACCTCCGTGGCCATCGGCTGGATCGCCGAGCGCCACCGGTGCGGAGGTCGTCGCGGTGGCGGTCGACGTCGGCCAGGGGGGCGAGGACCTGGAGAGCATCCGGCAGCGCGCGCTCGCCTGCGGTGCGGTCGAGGCCTACGTCGCCGACGCGCGCGAGGAGTTCGCCGACGAGTACTGCCTGCCCGCCCTGCACGCCAACGCGCTCTACATGGAGCGCTACCCCCTGGTCTCGGCCCTCAGCCGGCCCGTCATCGTCCGGCACCTCGTGCAGGCGGCGCGCCAGCACGGTGCCGGCATCGTCAGCCACGGGTGCACCGGCAAGGGCAACGACCAGGTCCGCTTCGAGGTGGGCATCGCCTCGCTGGCACCCGACCTCGCGTGCCTGGCCCCCGTCCGCGACCTCGCCCTCACCCGCGACAAGGCGATCGACTACGCGACCGAGCACTCCCTGCCCATCGACGTCACCAAGAAGTCGCCCTACTCCATCGACCAGAACGTCTGGGGGCGGGCGGTCGAGACCGGGTTCCTCGAGGACATCTGGAACGGGCCGATCGAGGACGTCTACTCCTACACGCAGGACCCGGCGACCCCCCGGGACCCCGACGAGGTGCTCCTCAGCTTCGAGCGCGGCGTGCCCGTGGCCATCGACGGCCGCCCCGTCACGATGCTGGAGGCGATCGAGGAGCTCAACACCCGCGCCGGCGCCCAGGGGGTCGGCCGGATCGACGTGGTCGAGGACCGGCTCGTGGGCATCAAGAGCCGCGAGATCTACGAGGCGCCGGGCGCCATCGCGCTCATCACGGCCCACCAGGAGCTGGAGAACGTCACCCTCGAGCGCGAGACGGCGCGCTACAAGCGCGGCGTCGAGCAGCGCTGGAGCGAGCTGGTGTACGACGGGCTGTGGAGCTCTCCGCTCAAGCACGCCCTCGACGCCTTCATCGCCGACACCGCCGAGCACGTCACGGGCGACATCCGGATGACCCTCCACGGCGGTCGCGCGGTCGTCACCGGCCGTCGCAGCCCGTCGGCGCTGTACGACTTCGGCCTGGCCACCTACGACGCCGGGGACACGTTCGACCAGAGCCTGGCCAAGGGCTTCATCGAGCTGTGGGGCCTGCCCAGCAAGCTCGCGGCCGCCCGGACCGCCAGGCTGACCGCCGACCTCGACGTGGTGGACGCGCGGGCCACCAGCCCCGTCCAGGCCCCGTGAGCGCCGGCGCGTCCGACGCGGCGCCCGGCGGCACCACGCAGGGCGCCCTGTGGGGCGGACGGTTCGCGAGCGGCCCCTCCGACGCCCTGGCCGCGCTCAGCGTCTCCACCCACTTCGACTGGGTGCTGGCGCCCGTACGACCTGAGGGCCTCGGCCGCGCACACGCTGGTCCTGCACCGCGCCGGGCTGCTGGACGACGAGCAGCGCGACGGCCTGCTCGCCGGGATCGCCGCCCTCGCGGCCGACGTCGCGGACGGCGGACTTCGCCCCCGCACCTGACGACGAGGACGTGCACGCCGCCCTCGAGCGGGGACTCATCGAACGGCTGGGTCCGGACCTCGGCGGGCGGCTGCGGGCCGGGCCGCAGCCGCAACGACCAGGTGGCCACCCTGCTGCGGATGTGGCTGCGCGACGCGCTGCGTCAGGTGGCCGGTCATGGTCGGCGACCTCGTCGAGGCCCTCCTCGCCCAGGCCGAGCCCACCCCGAGGCCCCCATGCCCGGGCGCACGCACCTGCAGCACGCCCAGCCGGTCCTGCTCGCCCACCACCTGCAGGCGCACGGCTGGGCGCTGCTGCGCGACGTCGGCCGGATGCGGGACCTCGACGCCCGGGCCGACGCCAGCCCGTACGGCTCCGGCGCGCTGGCCGGCACCTCGCTGGGGCTCGACCCCGGCGCTCGTCGCCGCCGAGCTCGGGCTTCGCCCGACCGGTGGAGAACTCCATCGACGGGACCGCCTCCCGTGACCTGGCCGCGGAGGCCGCATGGGTGCTGGCGATGACCGTCGGTCGACGTGTCGCGGCTGGCGGAGGAGGTCGTCATCTGGACGACCCACGAGTTCTCCTTCGCCCGGCTCGACGACGCCTGGGCGACCGGCAGCTCGATCATGCCGCAGAAGAAGAACCCCGACATCGCCGAGCTGGCGCGGGGCAAGACCGGGCGGCTGATCGGGAACCTCGCCGGCCTGCTCGCGACGCTCAAGGCGCTGCCGCTGGCCTACAACCGGGACCTGCAGGAGGACAAGGAGCCGGTCATCGACTCCGTCGCCCAGCTGCTCGCTGGTGCTGCCGGCCATGGCCGGGCATGGTGGCCACCATGCGCTTCGACACCGACCGGCTGGCCGCCCTGGCGCCCGCGGGGTTCTCGCTGGCCACCGACGTCGCGGAGTGGCTGGTGCGCGAGGGCGTGCCCGTTCCGGGTCGCCCACGAGGTCGCGGGGGCCTGCGTCCGTACCTGCGAGCAGCGTGGTCTCGAGCTGCACGAGCTGTCCGACGACGACCTGAGCCGCGATCAGCCCCCACCTGCGCCCCGACGTGCGGCGAGGTGCTGGACGTCGACGGGGCCATCGCCTCGCGCGACGCCGTCGGGGGGCACCGCCCCGGTGCGGGTGGCCGAGCAGCGCGACGACCTGCGCGAGCAGCTGTGTCGCAGGCGCCGGCCGTGGGCGCGGGAGCCGCAGCACCGGTGACCGACGACACCGTCGGCGACCTCGGCCGGCTCCTCCGGGGCCGGCCGCAGGACGTGGCGCCGCGGCTGCTCGGGAGCCTGCTGGTGGCCGCCTCCGACGAAGGGGAGGTCGTCGCGCGGGTGACCGAGGTCGAGGCCTACGCCGGCGTGGGCGAGGACCCGGTGTCTCACGCCCACCGGGGCCGTCGTCGTCGGAACGGGTCCATGTTCGGTCGTCCAGGGCTTCTCTACGTCTACTTCACGTACGGGATGCACTGGTGCGCGAACGTCGTGGCCCACCCGGTGCCGGCGGCAGAGGACGGGCGTGGTGGGGCCGGTCGCGGTGGGTCCGAGGACGCCGGTCCGGCCGGTGCCGTCCTGGTCCGAGCCGCCGAGGTGGTCGACGGCGTCGCCCTGGCACGTGCGCGTCGCCCCCGGGCCACCAGCGACAGGGACCTCGCCCGTGGGCCCGCTCGGCTCACGACGGCCCTGGGCATCACCGGCGAGGACGACGGCACCGACCTGCTCGACCCCACGTCCCGGGTCAGGCTGCTGCATCCGCCCGAGGTACCGGTGCTGGTCCGGCACGGCCCACGGGTCGGTGTCGCAGGCGAGGGAGCAGCCGACGCCCTGGCGATGGTGGGACGCCCGTAGCGCTGCGGTGTCCGCGTACCGTGCAGCCCAGCCCCGCACGCGGTCGCCGCGCACCGCACACCCGGATCCGGAGCCCGCCCAGGGCCTGCAGCCGGACGGCGGGGGTCCCGCGGCACCAGGAGGAGCACACGTGACCACGTCGACCGGAGCGGTCTGGCACGACCTGCAGCGCCGAGGGCTGGTGGCGGTGAGCACGCCGGTGGACGCGCTGCAGCCGAGCTCGCCCGAGGACCGGTGTCGCTGTACTGCGGCTTCGACCCGACGGCGGCCAGCCTGCACGTCGGCCACCTCACGCAGGTGCTCACGCTGCGCCGCTTCCAGGAGCACGGGCACCGGCCGCTGGCGCTGGTCGGTGGAGCGACCGGGCTGATCGGCGACCCCCGGCCCACGTCGGAGCGGACCCTCCACCCGGCCGACCAGGTGGCCGAGTGGGTGGACCGGATCCGGGCGCAGCTGACACCCTTACCTCGACTTCGACGGACCGGCCGCCGCGACGATGGTGAACAACCTGGACTGGCTGGGGGGCATGGGCGCCCTGGAGCTCCTCAGAGACGTCGGCAAGCACTTCAGGGTGGGCAAGATGCTGGCCAAGGAGTCCGTGAGCGCCCGGCTGAACAGCGAGCACGGCATCAGCTACACCGAGTTCAGCTACCAGCTGCTGCAGGCGGCGGACTTCCTGGAGCTGCACCGCCGGCACGGGGTGCGGCTGCAGACCGGGTGGCTCGGACCAGTGGGGCAACCTCACTGCCGGCGTGGACCTCATCCACCGGGTCGAGCGGCAGGCCGTGCACGCGTTGGGCACGCCCCTGGTCACCAAGGCCGACGGCACCAAGTTCGGCAAGTCCGAGGGCGGCGCGGTCTGGCTCGACCCGGCGATGACCAGCCCCTACGCCTTCCACCAGTTCTGGCTCAACAGCGACGACCGGGACGTCGTGTCCTACGTCCGGTACTTCTCCTCCATCGACCTGGACGAGGAGCGCCAGCTGGAGCTCGACCTCGCCGAACGGCCGCACCTGCGCGCTGCGCAGCGGCGCCTGGCGTCCGAGCTGACGGCGCTGGTCCACGGCGCCCGCGTCCGGGATGCCGTCGAGGCCGCCGCGAGGGCGCTGTTCGGCGGTGAGGACCTGCGGGCCGTCGACGAGGAGACCCTGGTCGACGCCGCCGCCGAGCTGCCGTCGGCCGCGCTGCCCGAGGGTTCGTCGGTGGTCGACGCGCTCACGGCCACGGGCCTGTCGCCCGAGCCGGTCGGCTGCGCGTCGCTCCATCGGCGAGGGCGCGGTGTCGGTGGGCAACGTCAAGGTCACCAGTGACGACGCCGTCCTCGGCCCGGAGGACTTCGTCCACGGCCGCGTGGCGGTGCTGCGCCGAGGACGCAAGACGCTGGCCGCAGTGACCCGGACAGGGCTCCCCTGACCAGCCGATTTGACCCGCCGGACGCATAGACGTAACTTTCTCTTCGCCGCCCCACGGGGAGCGCCGGACACCGCGAGGTGGACGGGGCCCCGCAGAGGTCAGGACGCCGAGAGGCGGACCAACCCGGGCGGCCACCCAAAGCCCCAGAGACCTCCCTGACGGGACCATCTGGTGCGCATCTGCTCCTTGAGAACTCAACAGCGTGCCAAAAATTGATGCCAGATATGTGCGGCTGGTTTCGGTGTCCTGTCTTCGGGTGGGGTGCTGTTTCTGGTCGTTTCGTTTGGATGGGCCTTTGGGTCTGTCTGCTTGGTTCGAACACGCAGATGTCCCGCCTGGTTCTGCTGGGTTGGGGGTTATGCATCTACGGAGAGTTTGATCCTGGCTCAGGACGAACGCTGGCGGCGTGCTTAACACATGCAAGTCGAACGGTGAAGCCCTTCGGGGTGGATCAGTGGCGAACGGGTGAGTAACACGTGAGCAACCTACCCCTCACTCTGGGATAACTCCGGGAAACCGGTGCTAATACCGGATACGAGCATCGGCCTCATGGTCTGGTGCTGGAAAGATTTTTTGGTGGGGGATGGGCTCGCGGCCTATCAGCTTGTTGGTGAGGTAATGGCTCACCAAGGCGACGACGGGTAGCCGGCCTGAGAGGGCGACCGGCCACACTGGGACTGAGACACGGCCCAGACTCCTACGGGAGGCAGCAGTGGGGAATATTGCACAATGGGCGAAAGCCTGATGCAGCGACGCCGCGTGAGGGATGACGGCCTTCGGGTTGTAAACCTCTTTCAGCTCCGAAGAAGCGAAAGTGACGGTAGGAGCAGAAGAAGCACCGGCTAACTACGTGCCAGCAGCCGCGGTAATACGTAGGGTGCAAGCGTTGTCCGGAATTATTGGGCGTAAAGAGCTCGTAGGTGGTTCGTCGCGTCTGCTGTGAAAGTCCGAGGCTTAACCTCGGATCTGCAGTGGGTACGGGCGGACTAGAGTGCGGTAGAGGAGATCGGAATTCCTGGTGTAGCGGTGGAATGCGCAGATATCAGGAGGAACACCGGTGGCGAAGGCGGATCTCTGGGCCGTAACTGACGCTGAGGAGCGAAAGCATGGGGAGCGAACAGGCTTAGATACCCTGGTAGTCCATGCCGTAAACGTTGGGCGCTAGGTGTGGGGTCCTATCCACGGATTCCGTGCCGCAGCTAACGCATTAAGCGCCCCGCCTGGGGAGTACGGCCGCAAGGCTAAAACTCAAAGGAATTGACGGGGGCCCGCACAAGCGGCGGAGCATGCGGATTAATTCGATGCAACGCGAAGAACCTTACCAAGGCTTGACATACGCCGGAAACATCCAGAGATGGGTGCCCCGCAAGGTCGGTGTACAGGTGGTGCATGGTTGTCGTCAGCTCGTGTCGTGAGATGTTGGGTTAAGTCCCGCAACGAGCGCAACCCTCGTTCTATGTTGCCAGCGGGTTATGCCGGGGACTCATAGGAGACTGCCGGGGTCAACTCGGAGGAAGGTGGGGATGACGTCAAATCATCATGCCCCTTATGTCTTGGGCTTCACGCATGCTACAATGGCCGGTACAAAGGGCTGCGAAACCGTGAGGTGGAGCGAATCCCAAAAAGCCGGTCTCAGTTCGGATTGGGGTCTGCAACTCGACCCCATGAAGTCGGAGTCGCTAGTAATCGCAGATCAGCAACGCTGCGGTGAATACGTTCCCGGGCCTTGTACACACCGCCCGTCACGTCACGAAAGTCGGTAACACCCGAAGCCGGTGGCCCAACCCCTTGTGGGAGGGAGCCGTCGAAGGTGGGACTGGCGATTGGGACGAAGTCGTAACAAGGTAGCCGTACCGGAAGGTGCGGCTGGATCACCTCCTTTCTAAGGAGCACCTGGCTCTGGTCGCCTGTGGGTGGTCGGGGTCCAGTCCTCTGTCGGGGCGTCTGTCCTCGAGGGGAGCTCATGGGTTGGATCATCGATTAGTTGGTGGCTGGCTGCGGCTGGCGTCTAGTACTCCTGTGCTTGTCCCTCTTCGGGGGGGTGGGTGTCGCCTTCGGGTGGGGGATGGAACGTCGTCTGGTGGTGGTTGGTTGCTTGGCACGCTGTTGGGTCCTGAGGGAGTGGCTGTGGCCATGATCTCCGGGGACTCCACGGTCGATGAACCGTTCTGGTGCTGGTGTCGTGCTTCTGCTTTCGGGTGGGGGTGTGGTGGTGGTGCTGGGGTAGGCGTCGGTGAGTCGTGGGGGGCCTCCCGTTTCTTGAGAACTGCACAGTGGACGCGAGCATCTTTATCAAAGAGTCTTTGTAGCCAAGTTGATAAGGGCACACGGTGGATGCCTTGGCATCAGGAGCCGATGAAGGACGTAGGAACCTGCGATAAGCCTCGGGTAGGTGGTAACCGACCTGTGATCCGAGGATTTCCGAATGGGGCAACCCGGCTGGAGTCATGTCCAGTCACCCGCATCTGAACACATAGGGTGCGTGGAGGGCACGAGGGGAAGTGAAACATCTCAGTACCCTCAGGAAGAGAAAACAACAGTGATTCCGTGAGTAGTGGCGAGCGAAAGCGGAACAGGCTAAACCGTTCACGTGTGATAGCCGGCAGGCGTTGCGTGGGCGGGGTCGTGGGACCTCCTGGCTGGGACTGCCGTTCCAGCAGGGTGACGTTCGTGTCATAGCCGAAGGATCTGGGAAGGTCCGGCACAGAGGGTGAGACCCCCGTAGGCGAAATGGCATGGCGGCCCTGGAGGGATCCCAAGTAGTACGGGGCCCGAGAAATCCCGTGCGAATCTGCCAGGACCATCTGGTAAGCCTAAATACTCCCTGATGACCGATAGCGGACAAGTACCGTGAGGGAAAGGTGAAAAGTACCCCGGGAGGGGAGTGAAATAGTACCTGAAACCGTGTGCCTACAAGCCGTTGGAGCCTTGCGGGGTGACAGCGTGCCTTTTGAAGAATGAGCCTGCGAGTTAGTGATACGTGGCGAGGTTAACCCGTGTGGGGGAGCCGTAGCGAAAGCGAGTCCGAATAGGGCGTCTGAGTCGCGTGTTCTAGACCCGAAGCGAAGTGATCTACCCATGGCCAGGTTGAAGCGCGGGTAAGACCGCGTGGAGGACCGAACCCACCAGGGTTGAAAACCTGGGGGATGAGCTGTGGGTAGGGGTGAAAGGCCAATCAAACTTCGTGATAGCTGGTTCTCCCCGAAATGCATTTAGGTGCAGCGTCTCGTGTTTCTTGCCGGAGGTAGAGCTACTGGATGGCTAATGGGCCTCACCAGGTTACTGACGTCAGCCAAACTCCGAATGCCGGTAAGTGAGAGCGAGGCAGTGAGACTGCGGGGGATAAGCTCCGTAGTCGAGAGGGAAACAGCCCAGATCACCGGCTAAGGTCCCCAAGCGTGTGCTAAGTGGAAAAGGATGTGGAGTTGCCCAGACAACCAGGAGGTTGGCTTAGAAGCAGCCACCCTTGAAAGAGTGCGTAATAGCTCACTGGTCAAGTGATTCCGCGCCGACAATGTAGCGGGGCTCAAGCACACCACCGAAGCCGTGACGTTCACACTTGTGCCCGATGCCCCTTGTGGGTGTCCAGGCGTGTGGATGGGTAGGGGAGCGTCGTGTGGCGAGTGAAGCGGCGGGGTAACCCAGTCGTGGACGCCACACGAGTGAGAATGCAGGCATGAGTAGCGAAAGAGGAGTGAGAAACTCCTCCGCCGAATGACCAAGGTTTCCAGGGCCAGGTTAATCCGCCCTGGGTAAGTCGGGACCTAAGGCGAGGCCGACAGGCGTAGTCGATGGACAACGGGTTGATATTCCCGTACCGGCGAAGAACCGCCCATACCGGACCGGACGATGCTGAGCACCATGAAGTCGTTCCCAGCTTGCTGGGGGTGGTGGATCGTGCGACCCAGATCCGTAGTAGGTAAGCGTATTAACAGGAGTGACGCAGGAAGGTAGCCTCCGCGTGGCGATGGTTGTCCACGTCTAAGTGTCCGAGGGTTGAGCATTGGCAAATCCGTGCTCTGGGTGCCTGAGGCGCGACAGTGACCGTGTATGCGGGAAGATGGGTGATCCTATGCTGCCTAGAAAAGCTTCGACGCGAGGTTCTAGCCGCCCGTACCCCAAACCGACTCAGGTGGTCAGGTAGAGAATACCAAGGCGATCGAGTGAACTGTGGTTAAGGAACTCGGCAAAATGCCCCCGTAACTTCGGGAGAAGGGGGGCCGGAGGCGTGAGAGCGCTGATGGCCGCAGAGACCAGGGAGAAGCGACTGTTTACTAAAAACACAGGTCCGTGCTAAGTCGCAAGACGACGTATACGGACTGACGCCTGCCCGGTGCTGGAACGTTAAGGGGACGGGTTAGCCTCACGGCGAAGCCCAGAACTTAAGCGCCAGTAAACGGCGGTGGTAACTATAACCATCCTAAGGTAGCGAAATTCCTTGTCGGGTAAGTTCCGACCTGCACGAATGGCGTAACGACTTCTCCACTGTCTCAACCACAGACTCGGCGAAATTGCACTACGAGTAAAGATGCTCGTTACGCGCAGCAGGACGGAAAGACCCCGGGACCTTTACTATAGCTTGGTATTGGTGTTCGGAACGGCTTGTGTAGGATAGGTGGGAGACTGTGAAGCGGGCACGCTAGTGCTGGTGGAGTCAACGTTGAAATACCACTCTGGTCGTTCTGGACATCTAACTTCGGTCCGTAATCCGGATCAGGGACAGTGCCTGGTGGGTAGTTTAACTGGGGCGGTTGCCTCCTAAAATGTAACGGAGGCGCTCAAAGGTTCCCTCAGCCTGGTTGGCAATCAGGTGTTGAGTGTAAGTGCACAAGGGAGCTTGACTGCGAGACTGACAAGTCGAGCAGGGACGAAAGTCGGAACTAGTGACCCGGCCGTGGTGAATGGAAACGCGGTCGCTCATCGGATAAAAGGTACCCCGGGGATAACAGGCTGATCTTGCCCAAGAGTCCATATCGACGGCATGGTTTGGCACCTCGATGTCGGCTCGTCGCATCCTGGGGCTGGAGTCGGTCCCAAGGGTTGGGCTGTTCGCCCATTAAAGCGGCACGCGAGCTGGGTTTAGAACGTCGTGAGACAGTTCGGTCCCTATCCGCTGTGCGCGTTGGAGATTTGAGAAGGGCTGTCCCTAGTACGAGAGGACCGGGACGGACTAACCTCTGGTGTGTCAGTTGTTCCGCCAAGAGCACCGCTGATTAGCTACGTTGGGAAGGGATAACCGCTGAAAGCATCTAAGCGGGAAGCCTGCTTCAAGATGAGATCTCCGTGGTCTTCGAGACCGAGAGGCTCCCAGCTAGACTACTGGGTTGATAGGCCGGAGGTGGAAGCGTGGTAACACGTGCAGCTGACCGGTACTAATAAGCCGATGACTTCTCTACTCAGATTTTTTGTTGTGTGCTTCGCGTCCACTGTGCGGTTCCCGGGAACGGGGGCTCTGTCTGGTGTCTGGTGTGTGGTGTCTGCCTGTTGGTGGGTGCTGCGTGTCGGGTGCTGGTCGGGTCTGCGATATCTCGATAGAGTTACGGCGGTCATGGCGAAGGGGAAACGCCCGGTCCCATTCCGAACCCGGAAGCTAAGCCCTTCTGCGCCGATGGTACTGCCCGGGACACTGGGTGGGAGAGTAGGTCACCGCCGGACATCCTTTACACGATAGGCCGCCCCACAGGGGCGGCCTATCGTGCGTTACCTAGGAGACAAGATGGACAACGACCGACGCCCGAACAGCTCCGGCGGCTCGCGCCCCTCCTCGGGTCGAGGTCGTCCCAGTGGTTCCGGTGCGCAACGAGGCGGTCGCTCAGGTGGCGGTCCTTCCGGTGGCGCACCCGGCGGCGGCGGTGGATATCGGGGGCACGGTGGGCCTCGTCGTGACGACGCCGGTGGTGAGCGCGGTGGATACCGCGGTCAGGGTGGGCCTCGTCGTGACGACGCCGGTGGTGAGCGCGGTGGATACCGCGGTCAGGGTGGGCCTCGTCGTGACGCCTCTCAGGCGCCTGATGGTGGCGGCCCCCGGCGGCAGAAGTCCGACGAGCAACGACCCGGCGGTCCGGGCGGGCCTCGTGGCAACGCGTCGCGAGCCAGCGGGCCGGAGCGTCGCGGCGGGGGACCTGCGTCCTCCTCGCCCGGTCGCAGCGCCGCCTACGGGTCCCGGAGCAGCCGCCCTGACGCCGCTCGCGGCCGTGACTCCGATGCGAGGAGTGGTCCGCCGGACCGGTCGTCCCGCACGGGGCGCCCGGCCGGAGCCGCAGCCGGTCAGCGTGCAGGCAGCGCCTCCCCCCACGGGCGGGACGAGCGCAACGAGCGGACCGTTGTCCCCTATGGACCACCGATCCCCGACTGGGCGACCGAGAGCGCGCTGGACCGGCATGTCCTCCGAGAGTTCGAGGCGCTGGGGGAGAGACGGGCCAGCGAGGTCGCCCGCCGTCTGGTTGCGGCGTACGTCGCTGAGGAGGAGGGCGATGTCGCCACGGCCCTGTCGCACGTGGCCGTCGTCCGCGTGGTCGGTGCCCGGCTGGCCGCCGCACGCGAGGCGGCCGGCATCATCGCCTACCGGTGCGGTGAGTACGAGCTGGCCTCCAAGGACCTGAAGGCCGCACGCCGGATCGGTGGCGGCACCGACACCCTCCCCGTGCTCGCCGACTGCGAGCGGGGCCTCGGCCGGCCCGAACGGGCACTGGAGCTGGCCGCATCCGCGGAGGCGTCCCGCCTGGACCTCGAGGGCCGAGTCGAGATGCTGCTGGTCGCGGCCGGGGCCCGGCAGGACCTCGGCCAGCAGGACGCTGCGGTGCTCACCCTGCAGGTCCCCGAGCTGACCGGCTCGCACAGGCAGGAGTGGCACTACCGCCTGGTCGCGGCCTACGCCGACGCGCTCGCCTCCGCTGGCCGGGCGGAAGACGCGCAACGGTGGCGCGCCACCGCAGCACAGCACCCCGCGGCACCCGACGGCGTGGACGAGGTGGACAGCGGCACGGTCGCCTACGACCGGGACGGTGTCGCCCAGGACGACCCGTCGGCGTACGACGCCGCGGCAGGCGTGGGGGAGTTCGTGGACCTCGGGCCGGACGACCAGGACGACGCCGGACCGTCCGGCGGGGACCGGCGGGGGAGGCAGCGCTGACACGGTTCGCTGACACGGTTGCCTCGCCGTCGTCGCTGGGGGGTCGGCTGAGTCCTCGCGGGGACGTCAGTCCCGAGGGCTCCACGACGGCAGCGGCCTGACCAGGGCGCCCGGAGGCAGCTTGGGCTCGAAGGCGGTGGCCTTGTAGGGCAGGAGCCGGCCGCCCGTGGCCAGCGCCAGCACCTCGTCGAGGTCGGGTGACGGCAGGAGGCACGTGAGGGCGCCGTGCTCCGCGGCGGCCACGGCGATGTCCGTGTCGGGCTCGCGACGTGTGCGGGCCCGGCTCGTGTCGGCCAGCACGTGCTCGACCAGCGTGGTGACGTCGGTGCGCGGGTGGTGCGGCCACGTCACGGCCCAGCGTCGGCCCTCGTGCACCAGCACCACGGACGCGTCCCCGGCCCGGGCGTCGTCCTGGCGCACCACCACGGCCCCGGCCGCCCGGCAGCGCTCCAGCACCGAGGTCACGGCGTCCTCGTGCACATGGTCCCGCCCCTGCTCGTCCAGCAGGACCCGGTGGATCGGACCCAGCACGAGCGCTGTGTCGTCGGCGTCGACCACCAGCGCCGTCACCTGCGACGGCACCCCCTCAGCCCGCAGGCCGGCGGCTGCCGCCAACCTGTGGTGGCCGTCGGCGACGAGGTACGCCTCGCCTGCCAGCCGGCGGAGGACCCTCTCGCCCGCCGGCTCCGGGAGCTGCAGCACGCGGACGTGGCGCTGCCGGTCGGTCACCTCGTAGACCGGGGTGGCCCCGCCGTCGACGATGCCGCCGACCTCACCGCCGCCCCGGTGGGTCAGCAGCAGCGGGTCCCGGTCCACGTGGGCCGTACGCAGCGCCTTCACCCGGCGACGCACCGCGCGCACGTCGGTCTGCTCGTGCGGGACCAGCCCGCCCGCCTGGGGCGGGTCCAGGACGTCCCACGCCGCCACCACACCCCTGACCTTGGCCAGCGGGGGAGTCCAGCTCGACGGCGAACACCGCAGGCGGGGCGACGACGTCGCGTCCGGACGCGGACCACCCCAGGGCCCCCAGGCGGCTGTCCTGCCGGGCCGCCTCGGGGTCAGGATGGAGCAGCCGGACCGGCGAGACCCCCGCCGTCCCGGTGATCATGCGAGGCATCGTACGGTCCTCGGGGGCGAGCGTGACGAGCAGCGGTGAAGAGGTGGCGATGATGACCGGTGACGGGGCGCGGAGGCGCCAGGACGACGTACGACGGCCCGCGGGGGACGTGTACGACTGGGTCGCTCGTGGTCGTGACCTGCTGGCGGGTGGGCACGCCGGTGCGGCTGCGACGCTGCTGCGTCATGCCCACGAGGAGGAACCGGGATCACGCAGAGCTCGACCGAGACGCTGGCCCGTGCTGAGTTCGAGGCCGGGAGGTTCGTCGCCGCCCGCGACATGTTCGCGGCACTGGTGGACCTGGTGCCCGACTCCGACTACGCCCGGTTCGGTCTCGGTGCGAGCCTGGTCCGGCTCGGCCGGTACCGGGACGCTCTGCCCCACCTGACGATGGCGACCGTCATGCGGCCGGGCCGGGCAGAGTACGAACAGCTCCTGCAGCGCGCCCGCGCGGTGGTCGGCGCGGACGATGGCAGGAAAGATGACAGGGACGACGACAGGACTGCCAGGTGAACCCGACGGAGCCCGACTCGGTCCTGCTGGACCTGGACGGCGTCGTCTACGCCGGCGACCAGGCGGTGCCCGGAGCTCCCGAGGCGCTCGCCCGGCTCCGGCACGAGGGCACCGCCCATCCGGTTCGTCACCAACAACGCCTCGCGCACCCCCCAGCAGGTCGCCGACAAGCTCGGCTCCGTGGGGGTGGAGGCCACGGCCGGGGAGGTCCTCGGCTCCGCTCGGTGCCGCGGCCGAGCTGCTCGTGGAGCAGGTCGGGTCTCCTGCCTGGCAGCGTCGTGGCCGTGGTCGGTGGCGCCGGGCTCCTGCGGGCGGTGGCGGAGGTCGGCCTGGAAGCCGTCCCGGTGCTGGACGTCGTCGACCGTCCGGACGCGGTCGTCCAGGGCTTCTCGCCGGACCTGGCCTGGGCTGCAGCTGGCGGCGGCGACCTCCTGGGTCCGTTCCGGTGTGCCCTGGGTGGCGTCCAACCTCGACCTGACGATCCCGACCGCGACCGGTGTCGCTCCCGGCAACGGCCTGCTGGTGCACGCGGTCGCCGAGGCCGTCCGGTCGGCGACCGGACTTCGTCGCGGGCAAGCCCGAGCCGTTCCTGTTCCCGTCTGCCGCCCGCTCGGCCGGGTCGACCTCACCCCTGGTGGTCGGTGACCGGCTCGACACCGACATCGCCGGCGGGCGCGCCGCCGGGTTCGCCACCGCCCTGGTCCTCACGGGGGTCCACGGTCTCGACGACGCCCTCGCCGCTGAGCCAGCCTCCCGCCCTGACCGGATCCTGCTCACCCTCGCCGACCTGTGGGACTCGCCGACCCGGACCGACGCCGAGACGGCGACCCGGGGCCTCCACGACGCCTGGGCGGCGCTGGACGCGACGGACGGCGCGGAGGGCGGGGGACGGTCGGCTGCTCTCGGCGCACTGGTCGGCGAGGTTGTCCCCAGCCGCGCGGTGAACGGGTTCGTGTCCGGGGTCGCGGGTACCGTCTGGCTCATGCAGGAGCAGCAGGCGGCGGAGGGCAGGGCGGCGGTGGAGGACCTGGACGACCTCACGGCCGCCGTGGCTCGTCTGGAGGCCAGCGCAGAGGCGCTCGACGCCCGGCTCGTGCCGGTCGCCACCGCCCCAGGGGCCGGACGGGCGTGAGACGTCGGCTCGACGTCGAGCTGGTCCGCCGGGGCCTGGCCCGCAGCCGCGAGCACGCGGCAGAGCTCGTCGGGGCCGGCCGCGTGAGCGTCGGCGGCCGCCGGGCCGACAAGCCGGCGACGCAGGTGGAGGCGGCTGCGGCGGTCCTCGTCACCGACCCGGAGCCCTCGGACTCCTGGGTGGGCCGAGGCGCGGGCAAGCTGGACGGCGCCCTGGCCGCGCTCGCCGCCCGCGGTGTCGCGCCTGCGGTGTCAGGACGGGTGTGCCTGGACGCGGGTGCGAGCACCGGCGGGTTCACGCAGATCCTGCTGGGACGGGGCGCGCGTCTGGTCCATGCGGTCGACGTGGGCTACGGACAGCTCGCGTGGCCGTTGCGCACCGACGAGCGGGTCGTCGTCCACGAGCGCACCAACGTCCGCGACCTGGGGGAGGGGTCCCTCGACCCAGCGCCGGCGCTGGTCGTGGCCGACCTGTCGTTCATCAGCCTCGGCCTGGTGCTGCCCCCGCTGCTCGCCACGTCGGCTCCGGAGGCGGAGCTGCTGCTCATGGTGAAGCCGCAGTTCGAGGTGGGCCGGGACAAGGTCGGCGCCGGTGGTGTGGTCCGTGACCCGGCCCTGCGCACCGAGGCTGTGCTGTCCGTGGTCGACGTGGCCCGGGGGCTCGGTCGACGGCTGGTGGCCGCCACGGCCAGCCCGCTCCCCGGCCCCTCTGGCAACGTCGAGTACTTCGTGCTGCTCGCCCCCGGCGAGTCGGGCACCCCCGACCAGGTGCGCGCCGAGGTGTCCCGCGCGGTCGCCGACGGCCCCGACGGGGCCGCGGCCGCCTCCGGCACCTCCGCTGGCCCCGGGACCGCAGCTGCCTGCGGGGACCCCGCTGGCGCGGCCGACGTCGCCGGGCCCGCGACGGCCACGCACACCGGTGCAGCGTCCGTGGCCGGTGCAGCTCCCGACGTCGGTACGGCCCCGACGGGCCGGGGCGGCACCCGGTGACCGTCCGGCCTGCTGCGGTGCCGCGCAGCGTGCTCGTGATCGCCCACACCGGTCGGGAGCAGGCACTCCAGGCGACGGTGTCCGTGGTGTGCGCGCTGGCGGCGGCCGGGGTCGACGTCGTCGTGGGGGAGGACCAGGCGCCTGTGCTGACGACGGCGATGCGCTCCGCCGAGGTGGAGGGCACCTTCCGGCCCGTGCCGGTCGACGAGGTCGGGGCTCCGTCGGCCGACGTGCTGCACCACGTGGACCTCGTGCTCGTCCTGGGAGGCGACGGGACCATCCTGCGGGCCGCCGAGATCGTCCGCGGCACCCCGGCGCCGCTGCTGGGGGTGAACCTGGGGCACGTCGGCTTCCTCGCCGAGAGCGAGCTGGACGGTCTCGCCGACACCGTGGACCGGCTGCTCGCGGCCGACTACGAGATCGACGAGCGGATGACCGATCGACGTCGTGGTGCTCGACGACGGCCGAGAGGTGGCCCGTACCTGGGCGCTGAACGAGGTCGCCGTGGAGAAGGCCAGCCGGCAGCGCATGCTCGAGGTCGTCCTGGAGGTCGACGGTCGACCCCTGACCCGGTTCGGCTGCGACGGGCTGGTGGTCGCCACGCCGACCGGGTCCACCGCGTACGCCTTCTCGGCCGGGGGGCCGGTCGTGTGGCCGGAGGTGGAGGCCATGCTCGTCGTCCCGCTCAGCGCCCACGCCCTCTTCGCGCGACCGCTCCTGGTCGGCACCAGCAGCATCGTCGCCGTGGAGACGGTGCCGGGACTGGGCGGCGCGGGCGTGCTGTGGGCCGACGGCCGGCGCGCCGTGGAGCTGCCGGAGCGGGCCCGGGTCGAGGTCCGCCGGGGCGAGGTCCCGGTCCGGCTGGCCCGGCTCGCCGCCACCGGCTTCACCGAACGGCTCGTCCAGCGCTTCCGCCTGCCGGTCAACGGCTGGCGCGGCCCGGGGGTGGGCACGTGATCGAGGAGCTGCGGATCCGCGACCTCGGCGTCATCGCCGACGCCACCGTCCCCCTGCACCCCGGGCTCAACGTCCTCACCGGTGAGACCGGCGCCGGCAAGACCATGGTGGTCACCGCGCTCGGGCTGCTGCTGGGCGCGCGCGCCGACCCCGGGCTGGTGCGGGCCGGGGCGGTGGCGGCCGCCGTCGACGGGCTGCTCCGGGTGGCGCCCGACGCCGAGGCCGCGCGGCTCGCCGGCGAGGCGGGTGGGCGACCTCGACGAGGACGCCCTGCTGGTGGCCCGCCTCGGTCCCGGCCGAGGGGCGGGCCAGGGCCTGGGCCGGTGGCAGGGCCGTCCCGGTGTCGGTGCTCGGCGCGGTCACCGAGCAGGAGGTCACGGTGCACGGGCAGTCGGACCAGCTCAGGCTGCGGTCCGGCACGCACCAGCGTGAGCTGCTCGACGGGTTACGCCGGTGCCGCCCACCTGGCCCTGCTCGAGACCTACCGCGACCGCCTGGGCCGAGCCGGCGTCGGCTGCGGGCAGAGCTCGACGTCCTTGAGGCCCAGTCCCGGGAACGGGCGCAGGAGGCGCAGATGCTGCGGCTCGCCCTGGCCGAGTACGACCGGGTCGCGCCCCGCGAGGGCGAGGACGACGAGCTGCGCCGGGAGTGGGAACGCCTCGCCCACGCCGACGAGCTGCAGCGGGCCGCCGCCGAGGCGTTGGAGGCGGTCGCCGGGGACGACGAGGGCACCACGCCAGGCGCTCAGGGGCTGCTCGCCGCCGCCCGGGCGGCCCTGTCGGCGGTCCGCGAGCACGACCCGGCCGCCGCGGAGCTCGCCGACCGCGTCGCCGAGCTCTCGTACCTGACCACCGACCTCGGCACCGACCTGGCCGGCTACGCCTCCGGCGTGGACGCGGACCCCGGCCGCCTCGCCGAGGTCGACGCCCGCCGCGCGGACCTCCACCCGCTGCTGCGCTCCCACGGCGACCTGCCCACCGCGCAGGCCGGTGGGCCGAGCGCTCCCGCACCCGCCTGGACGAGCTGGAGGACGACGGGCTGCCGGCGCGGCTGCGGGAGCAGGTCGCCGAGGCCGAGGCCCGGCTGCGACGGCCTCGCCGCCCAGGTGCACGCCTCCCGGGCGGCGGCCGCCGGGCGGCTCGCCGCTGGCGGTGACCGCCGAGCTGGCCCAGCTGGCGCTGGGCCGGGCGCAGCCTGCGGGTGGACGTCGGCGCCGTCGAGCCCGGGCCGGACGGCGCCGACGACGTCGACCTTCCTGCTCGCGGCGCACTCCGGTGCCGAGCCGCGACCGCTCGCCCGCTCGGCCTCCGGCGGCGAGCTGTCCCGGGTCATGCTGGCCGTCGAGGTCGTGACCACGGCGCAGCGAGCCGATCGGGACGTACGTCTTCGACGAGGTCGACTCCGGGGTCGGCGGTGAGGCGGCGGTGGAGATCGGTCGCCGCCTGGCGCGCCTGGCCGAGGCCGGGCAGGTGGTCGTCGTCACGCACCTGCCGCAGGTCGCGGCCTTCGCCGACCACCACCTCGTGGTGACCAAGGCCGACGACGGCACCGGTCACGGTCTCCGCCGTGCGTGCCGTGCCCGGGCGAGGCCCGGGTGCAGGAGGTCGCCCGGATGCTGGCCGGGCTCGGCACGTCGACAGCCCCCGCCCACGCCGGCGAGCTCTCGCACCGCGGCGGGCCGCTGCTGTCCCACACGTCGACGGACGGCACCGGCTGCGAGCGACCCGAGCGCGGAGCAGGCGGGGCGACCCGCGACCAGGAGCGCCCCGGACCACGGCACGTCGGACGGGTCGGCGCCCGGGCGTGACAGACTGGTCCGGTGCGGGGTCCGACGGCGCCGTGCAGTGACCGCGACGACGCCGGGGTGGTGGGGACCGCACGGGTCGCCGACCCCGGCCGCCTGCCCGGCGGTCGCTGGCGTGAGGGCGACGTGGCCGTGCTCGACCTGCCGCACCTGGACACCGCCACCGCCGCGCGGCTGCTCGAGCACGCGCCCGGCCGCGGTGCTCCTCGCCGGTCCGGCGACCTCGCGCCGCTACCCCCACCGCGGCCCGGAGCTGCTCCTCGCAAGCCGGCGTCCGTCGTGGTCGACGGGCTGGGCCCGCACCTGCTGGAGCCGCTGCGCGACGGCGTCACGGTGCGGGTCGACGGCGGCCGGGTGATGGTCGGTGCCGGGCCGCGACCGCTGGGTCGACACCCCAGGTCCCGCTGCACGGGCGGGAGCAGGACCTCGACACCGTCACCGCGGCGCCGAGCAGGCGCGCCCGGGCGATGACCGCACAGCTGGAGGCCTTCGCGCGAGACCACCGCGGCCGTCCTGCTCCAGTCGAGCGCGACCTGCTGCTCGAGGGCGACAGGCGTGCCCGCCGCTGCCGGTCCGGCTGGCCGGCCGACCCGTCGTGGTCTGCGTCCGCGGCTACGGCCACGCCGAGGACCTGCGCCGGCTGCGGTCCTTCGTCGCCGACCGCAGGCCCGTCCTGGTCGGCGTGGACCGCGGCGCCGACGCCCTGCGTCGAGCGGGGCTGCGCCCCGACGTCGTGGTCACCGACGCCGACGGCACGCGACGGCTCGGCCGGCGTGCAGGCCATGTCGCCGGGTGCCCACGTCGTGGTGCACACCCGCCCCGGCGCCGAGCCCCACCCGACCGGCCCGGCCGACCCCGGCACCACCCTCTTCCAGTCGCGGCTGACCACCGAGGACACCGCGATCCTGCTGGCCCACGGCAACGGCGCCGACTGCATCGTCACCGTCGGCTCGCACGCCACCCTGGAGGAGTTCCTCGACCGGGGCCGGGCCGGGGCGGCGAGCTCGTTCCTCACCCGGCTCCGGGCCGGGGGCACCGTGGTCGACGCCGCCACCGTCGCCCGGCTCCACCAGCCCCGCCGGTCCGGTGGGTGCTGGTCCCTCGTCCTGCTCGTGCTGGTCGCGCTCGCCCTGGCCGTGCGCCGCCGCGACCCCTGGGGGCAGGACCAGCTGGGCGTGGTGGCCGAGGCCGCCCGCGGCTGGCCCTCCGGCGGGCACCGGCCGGCTGGTGGCCACCCGGCTGAGCTGAGCATGGACGGCTCGACCGGCGAAGGGGCGACTGCGTCGGTCGCGTTCGCCGGTGGCGAGCCACCCCCGGGGGGCGGCTTAGGACCGGCCCCCCTGCCCGCGCGGCGTCCGTCCGACCTGGTTACCGTCGTCCCTCGGACGTCGGACCGCTCGGGGGAGAAGTCGGCCCCGGGTCCGACCGTGCACGACGGAGGTCAGGGCTGTGGCGACGAGCACCTTCCCGACCGCGCCCGAGAGCGTCGTCGTGGTCCTCACGTCGCCGACCAAGACTGTCCGCGTGCACGTCCGCGGTCTGGTCGCACGGCTCCTCGGCGCCGGTGTCCGACGTGCGCCTGGCCGGGCCCCGCGCGGTCCTCGCGACCTTCGCCGACCTGCTCGACGTCGACGCGGGACGGGATCGTCCTCCCGCTGGGCGAGGACCTCCGCCCTGCGCACGACCTTGCCGCCGCCACCGCGCTCCGTCACGCCGCTTCGTACCCGGCCGCACCCGGGTCGTCCACGCCCACGGCTTCCGCGCCGGGGCGGTGGCCGCGCTCGCCGTCCGGCTGATGAGACCCCGGCCCGCCCTCGTCACCACCTGGCACGCCCTGCCCTACGCCGGGCGCGTCGGGCCGGGTGGCGGTCGGGGCAGGCGACCCGGCTCGTGGCGCGCTCCAGCGACGTCACGCTCGCCCCCAGCGCCGACGTGCTCGCGCGGCTCGCACGAGGTCGGTGCCGCTCGCGCCCGGCTGTCGCCCGTCGCCGCGCCCACGCTTCCCGGACCCCGCACCGACCGCGAGGAGCTGCGTCGCGCGCTGGCCGAGGAGCTCGGGCTACGCGGCGAGGTGCCGTGGATCCTCACCGTCGGGCGGATCGTCCCGGAGAAGGACCACGGGCTGCTGCTGGAGGCCGCCCGACGGTGGCTCGGGCTCCACCCCAGCCCCGAGGTGCTCCTGGTGGGGGTCGGCGCCGCTCCCGCGGTGGCCCGGCTGCGGCGGAGCATCGCCGAGGAGCGGCTGCCGGTGCGGCTGCTCGGGGCGCGGGACGACATCGGCGA
The DNA here is from genome assembly GCA_963759255.1 of uncultured Actinomycetota bacterium. Classification (GTDB taxonomy): domain Bacteria; phylum Actinomycetota; class Actinomycetes; order Actinomycetales; family JBBAYJ01; genus Aquipuribacter. Next base: position 1,126,737 of record CAVWYQ010000002.1, on the reverse strand, counting down.
GCTGATGCACGCCTGCCGACGTGTACGTCCTCACCTCGCGCTGGGAGGCCCCGGCGCTCAGTCGTGCAGGAGGCGATGCGGGCGGGCCTCCCGGTCGTGGCGACCGCCGTGGGCGGGGTGCCCGACCTGCTGGGTGACACCGGCGTCCTCGTGCCCCCCGGGGACCTGGAGGCCTTCGCCCTGGAGGTCGCGCTGCTGCTCGGCGACCCGGCCAGGGCCCAGCGGCTGCCCGGGCCGCGGCGGCCCGCGCCCGGTCCCTGCCGGACGAGGACGACGTCGCCGCCGACGTCCTCGCCGCCTACGCCGAGGCCTGCGCCGTGCGCCCGGTCGCCGGCCGCGGCGCCCGGCGACCCGTCGGCCCCGCGCCCGGCTGATAACGTGGAATTCCGTGGTGGAGCGCGGGGTCACGCAGCAGGTGTTCGTCACCGGAGGCGTCGCCTCCTCCCTGGGGAAGGGGCTGACGGCGTCCAGCCTCGGGCGGCTGCTGCGGGCCCGCGGCCTGCGGGTCGTCATGCAGAAGCTCGACCCCTACCTCAACGTCGACCCGGGGACGATGAACCCGTTCCAGCACGGTGAGGTCTACGTCACCGAGGACGGGGCCGAGACCGACCTGGACATCGGCCACTACGAGCGGTTCCTCGACATCGACCTCGACGCGGCCGTCCAACGTGACCACCGGCCAGGTGTACTCCGCGGTCATCGCCAAGGAACGGCGCGGCGAGTACCTCGGGCGACACCGTGCAGGTCATCCCGCACATCACCGACGAGATCAAGGCGCGGATGCGGGCCAAGGCCGGCTCCGGCGTCGACGTCATCATCACCGAGATCGGCGGCACGGTCGGCGACATCGAGTCCCTGCCGTTCCTCGAGGCCGCCCGCCAGGTCCGCCAGGACGTCGGCCGCGACAACGTGTTCTTCGTCCACGTCTCGCTGGTGCCGTACATCGGCCCGTCGGGGGAGCAGAAGACCAAGCCCACCCAGCACTCGGTGGCCGCGCTGCGCAGCATCGGCATCCAGCCCGACGCGATCGTCTGCCGCGCGGACCGCCACGTCCCCGACTCCGTCAAGCGCAAGATCGCCAACTCCTGCGACGTGGACGTCGAGGCCGTCGTGGCCGCGATCGACGCCCCGTCGCATCTACGACATCCCCAAGGTGCTGCACGCCGAGGGCCTGGACGCCTACGTGGTCCGTCGCCTCGGGCTGTCGTTCCGGGACGTGGACTGGACCGCAGTGGGACGACCTGCTCGCGCACGGGTCCACCACCCCGCCCCCGAGGTCGAGATCGCGCTGGTCGGCAAGTACACCGACCTGCCCGACGCCTACCTGTCGGTCACCGAGGCGCTGCGGGCCGGCGGCTTCGCCAACGACGCCCGGGTCCGGCTCCGCTGGGTGCCCGCCGACAGCTGCGACACCCCCGACGGGCGCCCGGCGCGCGCTCGAGGGCGTCGACGCGGTCTGCGTGCCCGGGCGGCTTCGGCATCCGCGGCATCGAGGGCAAGCTCGGCGCGCTGCGCTGGTCGCGCGAGAACCGGGTCCCCACCCTCGGGCCTGTGCCTGGGCCTGCAGAGCATGGTCATCGAGTACGCCCGCACCGTCGTCGGCCTCGAGGGCGCCAGCAGCTCCGAGTTCGACCCGGGCACCCCCCACCCGGTCGTCGCGACGATGGCCGAGCAGCAGGACATCGTCGCCGGCGCCGGCGACCTGGGCGGCACCATGCGGCTGGGCTCCTACCCCGCCCGGCTGGCCGAGGGCAGCGTCGTCGCCGCGGTCGTACGGCACCACGACCTGCGTGGAGCGGCACCGGCACCGCTACGAGGTCAACAACGCCTACCGCGACCGGCTCGCCGAGGCCGGCCTGGTCGTTCTCCGGCACCAGCCCGGACGGCGCGCTGGTCGAGTTCGTCGAGCTGCCGCGCGACGTCCACCCGTACTACGTCGGCACCCAGGCCCACCCGGAGTTCCGGTCCCGGCCGACCCGGGCGCACCCGCTGTTCGCCGGGCTGGTCGCAGCGGCGCTGCGAGCGGCAGGCCGAGGAGCGGCTCGACCTGGACGAGGCGGCCCGGCCACGCCGACCTCGACGCGGCCCACCGAGCACGCACGTCGAGCCTCCACGCCGGTGCCGGCGTGGCGGGCGCCTGACATGCCCGACGGACCGGTGGGCCCCCCGCCCCGTGGTCGAGCACGCGAGCGGCTCGTGGACGGCAAGAAGTGGGACGTCGTCGCCGACACCTTCCTGCTGGAGGAGGACGACGTCCCCGGCTCCCCGGAGGCCACGCGCGTGCGGCGGGAGTACCTCGAGCACCCGGGGGCGGTGAGCGTCCTGGCGATGGACGAGGCGGGACGGGTCCTGCTGCTTCGGCAGTACCGGCACCCCGCACGTCACGAGCTGTGGGAGCTCCCGGCCGGGCTGCTCGACATGGACGGCGAGGAGCCGGTCGCGGCCGCGGCCCGCGAGCTGTGGGAGGAGGTAGACGTGCGCGCCGGGCGCTACGACCTCCTGGTGGACTTCCTCAACTCACCGGGCGGCTCCGACGAGGCGCAGCGCGTCTTCCTCGCCCGGGACGTGGAGGAGGTGCCCGTCGGGGACCGCTTCACCCGCAGCGACGAGGAGGCGGGCATCATCACCGCCTGGGTCCCGCTCGACGAGGCCGTCGCCGACGTGCTGGCCGGCCGGATCCAGAACCCCGGCGCGGCGATCGCGATCCTGGCGGCCGACGCCGCGCGCCGTGCCGGCTGGTCGACGCTGCGTCCGGTGGACTCGCCGTGGCCCATGCACCCCACCCGGCGCCCCGTGCCGCGCGGGCACGACCGGCCCAGCGCCTAGACTCGCCCCTCCCGAGGACCGCCCGCGGCCGAGCACCTGGACGGCGGCCGGTCCTCCCCGACCCTCGAAGGACACCTGTTGCTTCGCACCCACACGGCCGGCGCCCTCGGCGCCGCCGACACCGGAACCGACGTCACCCTCGCCGGCTGGGTGGCTCGCCGACGCGACCACGGCGGTGTCGCCTTCGTCGACCTGCGTGACGCCTCGGGGGTCGTGCAGGTCGTCGTGCGCGACGAGGTGCTCGCGTCCTCCGGCGCCCACGACCTGCGCAACGAGTACTGCGTGCAGGTGCTGGGCACGGTCCGCCGACGCCCCGCAGGCAACGAGAACCCGGCGCTGCCGACGGGCGAGATCGAGGTCGACGTCACCCGGCTGGAGGTCCTCAGCCCCGCCGCCCCGTTGCCCTTCCAGGTGGACGAGCACGTCGAGGTCGGCGAGGAGGCGCGGCTGAAGCACCGCTACCTCGACCTGCGACGGCCGGGGCCGGCCGCCGCCATGCGGCTGCGCAGCGAGGTCAACAAGGCCGCGCGGACGGTGCTCGACGAGCACGGGTTCGTCGAGGTCGAGACGCCGACCCTGACGCGCTCCACGCCCGAGGGCGCCCGGGACTTCGTCGTGCCGGCACGGCTGCGGCCCGGGTCGTTCTACGCCCTGCCGCAGAGCCCGCAGCTGTTCAAGCAGCTCCTCATGGTCGGCGGCCTGGAGCGGTACTACCAGATCGCCCGCTGCTACCGCGACGAGGACTTCCGCGCCGACCGGCAGCCGGAGTTCACCCAGCTCGACGTGGAGATGAGCTTCGTCGAGCAGGACGACGTCATCGCGGTCGGCGAGGACGTGCTGCGCGCCCTGTGGGCGCTCGTCGGCCACGAGCTCAGCACGCCGGTGCCGCGCATCTCCTACGCTCGAGGCGATGGCGCGCTACGGCAGCGACAAGCCGGACCTGCGCTTCGGCCTGGAGCTCGTCGACTGCACCGACTACTTCGCCGGGACGCCGTTCCGGGTGTTCCAGCAGAAGGCCTCCGGCGGTCACGTGGGCGCGGTCGTCATGCCGGGCGGGGCCTCCCAGCCGCGCAAGGTGCTGGACGCCTGGCAGGAGTGGGCCAAGCAGCGCGGTGCCAAGGGCCTCGCCTACGTGCTGGTCGACGCCTCCGAGGACGGCGCGGTCGAGCTCGGTGGTCCCGTGGCCAAGAACCTGTCCGAGGCGGAGCGGACCGGCCTGGTCGCCCACGTCGGCGCCGCCGTGGGTGACTGCGTGTTCTTCGCCGCCGGGCCCGCGTCGGACGCCCGGTCGCTGCTCGGCGCGGCACGCAACGAGATCGCCCGCCGCACCGGGCTCATCGAGGCCGCGGACGCGGCCGCCGGGCGGCAAGGCCTGGTCGTTCGTCTGGGTGGTCGACGCGCCCCTCTTCGAGCCGGCGGCCAGCGCCAGCGCCGCCGGCGACGTCGCCGTCGGCTCGGGGGAGTGGACCGCGGTGCACCACGCCTTCACCTCGCCCAGGCCCGAGTTCCTCGACACCTTCGACACCGACCCCGGCAACGCGCTCGCCTACGCCTACGACATCGTCTGCAACGGCAACGAGATCGGCGGCGGCTCCATCCGTATCCACCGCCGGGACGTCCAGGAGCGGGTGTTCGCGCTCATGGGAATCGGCGCCGAGGCGGCTCAGGAGAAGTTCGGCTTCCTGCTCGACGCGTTCTCCTTCGGTGCGCCGCCGCACGGCGGGATCGCCTTCGGCTGGGACCGCGTCGTCATGCTGCTCGCCGGGGCGGAGTCGCTGCGCGAGGTCATCGCCTTCCCCAAGTCCGGCGGTGGCCACGACCCCCTGACCGACGCCCCGGCGCCCATCACCGCCCAGCAGCGCAAGGAGGCCGGGATCGACGCCCGGCCGGAGGCGGCCGCGCCGGTCTGACCGCCTGCCGCCGCCGGTCGCGCGCCGTGCTCGCGCCCCTCGGGCTCAGCTCAGCGCGCAGGTGGTGTAGTCGTGCCCGCCGACGAAGCCGAGCGAGTCGTACAGCGCCCGGGCCGCCGAGTTCCCCGACCACAGCGCGAGGCTGACCGCGGGGTACCGGCGCAGCAGGCGTCGCGTCATCGCCGTGGTCACCGCTGAGCCCAGCCCCTGTCGCCGTGCCCGTGGGTGCACGGCGATCGAGGACAGGTGCGGGACGCCGGGCGTGTGCGGCCTGGCCGCGCCGCAGGCCAGCAGGGCGCCGTCCGCGTCGGCGACGGACGCCCACAGCAGGACCCCGGGCGTGCCCGGTCGGAGGGACGCGTCGGGGTTGGCCTGCGCGAGCAGCGACTCCAACGCCTCGGTCGGCGCCGTGAACCGCACCCTGTCCTCGCCCGCCACCCGGGCCAGGGGGCGGGTGGTGTGCAGCCACGCCCACGAGGAGCTGCGGTCCGGGTCGGCGAAGGGCAGCGGCACGCCTGCGTCGACGGTCACCTCGGGCGGCCGCAGCCGGGCGCACAGGCTCTCGAGCACGTCGGTGACCGCCGGCACGTCGCCGCCGACCAGCAGGCCGCCCCGGTCGAAGTACGAGGTGGGCCCGAAGCCGCACCGCCCACCAGCCCTCGACCGGCATGCGCACCTCCCGGACGGCGGCCGGCCCCAGGTGCTGGGCGACGAACGCGTCGCCGCTGCTGAGGCCGCACCGCCTCCCGCCACGACCGGGCGACCCAGCGTGGCGCCCGTGCCGGGGGACGGGGTCACTCGCTCACGCCGAACCGGTCGTGCAGCCGGCGCAAGCGGAGCCGGCGCCCACCAGTTCCACTCCCCGAGCAGGGTCATCGTCGCCGGGACCAGCAGGATGCGGACCAGGGTCGCGTCGATGGCGACCGCCGTGGCCAGCGCGACGCCGGTCTGCTTGATGATCAGCAGCTCGTCCGGTCACGAAGCCCGCGAACACGATGACGATGATGAGCGCGGCCGAGGTGATGATCCGCCCGGACCGCTGCAGCCCCGCCGCGACGGCCTCGTCGTTGCCCAGGCCGCCGTCGCGCAGCTCCTTGATGCGCGCCAGCAGGAACACCTCGTAGTCCATCGCCAGCCCGAAGCCCAGGGCGAGGACCAGCGGCGGGATGAACGCCTCGATGCCCGCCGGTGGAGGTGAAGCCGAGCAGGTCCTGCCCGAGCCGTCCTGGAACACCAGGACGAGGACGCCGAAGGAGGCGCCGAGCGACAGCACGTTGAGCAGGAGCGCCTTCGCCGGGATGAGCAGCGACCCCGTCATCAGGAACAGCAGGACGAACGTGGCCAGGACGACGACGCCGACCGCCAGCGGGGCGTCGCGCCACCAGCGAGTCGGTGAAGTCGTCCAGCGACGCCGCGGCCTGCCGTCACCCACGTCTCGGCGCCCACGTCGAGCCCGCGGAGCTCCTCGGTCACGGCCAGCGCGCCTCGGCCGAGGACGGCGTCGTCCACCTCCAGGTCGACGTCCACGACGCGTGAGCTCGCCCCGCTGACCTGGGCGGGCGCGCACGTCCGCTCGACGCCGTCCACCTGCCTCGGCCTGCGCGACGCCAGGTCCGCGCCACCACGGCCTCGTCGGTGGAGTCGAGCACGACGGTGACGTCGGGGGCCGACAGGGCCGGGAAGTCCTCGTCGAGGGTCTCGAACAGCTCGCGCTGCGCGTTGCCGGCCGGGCAGCAGCTCGACGCCGGAGGAGCGCAGCGTGCATGTCCAGCGCCGGGCACCGCCAGCAGCACCAGCACGGCGCTGGCCGACAGCGCCACCAGCCACGGCCGCCGCTGCGTCCAGCGCGGCCAGCGCGGAGAAGAAGCCGGCCTCCGGCGGGACGTCACCGAAGGCGGCCGTCAGCCGGCGCAGCCCGGGCACGCGGCGCAGCGACGCCCGGGCGCAGCAGCCGGTCCCCGCCAACAGCGTCAGCAGCGCCGGGACCAGGGTGAGCGCCACCAGCAGCGCCACGACGACGACGCTGAGGCCCGCCGCGCCCACCGCACGCAGGATCGAGGCCTCGAACAGGAGCAGCCCCGACAGGCTGAGCGCCACCGTGATGCCGGAGAACATCACCGTCCGGCCCGCGGTCGCCATGGTGCGGCGCAGCGCGTCGACCCGCTGCTCCCGCTGCGCTGTGGCGGTGCCGCAGTGCCCGGCACCTGGTGCCTCCGGCGGCCAGGGTCGCCAGGCCGGGCGCCGGGCCTCCTCCCGGTACCGGGACACGATGAGCAGGCCGTAGTCGATGCTCAGGCCGAGCCCGAGGACGGTGAGGATGCTGACGACCGAGGAGTCGATCTCGACCAGGTAGGAGAAGCCGAGCAGGCTGGCCAGCGCCCCCGCGACCGAGGCCACGGCCCCGATGATCGGGATGCCGGCGGCCAGGAACCCGCCGAAGACGAACACCATGACCGCCAGCGACAGCGGCAGGGCGATCAGCTCCCCGCCGCGCAGGTCCTCCTCGACCTGGCCGGTGATGGCCTCGACCAGCTGGTCGACGCCGCCGACCTCTCCCTGGGCGCGCCGGGACCTCGCGCGCCACGTCGGTCGACCAGCGTGTCCAGCCGCGTCGACGCCCGCCTCGACCTGCGCCGGCGATGCGTCCTCCTCGGGGACGACACCACCGCCACGGCGTCCCGGTCGGTCGACACGTACGCCTGGCCCCGGGGGTCCTCGGGCCTGAGGCGTACGGGTCGAGCACCGCCTGCACGCCCGGCAGGTCGGCCGAGGTCCTCGCGGGCCGCCGCACCAGGTCGGCGAGCTGTCTCGTCGGCCGGGTCCACGCCCTCCAGCAGGGTCGTACAGCAGCGCCCCGGTGTCCGACGCCTCGTCCAGCAGGTCCGGCGGCGGTCTGCGCCTCGCCGGGCACCGTGGGCTCCCCGAGACCAGCCGGTCGAACAGCGACTGGTTGCCGAAGGCGCCGTTGGCGAGCGCGAAACCGCCCGCGGCCAGCAGCGAGCCAGGTCGACCACGGTCAACCAGGGGTGGTGGCCGACGAGGCCACCGAGACGTCCGAGCACACCGATAGGTTGGCAGCAGTGGACGCCGACCGGAGACCCCGCCCTGCCCCTGGCCGTGCGGATGAGGCCTGCACGGGTCGAGGAGCTCGTCGGCCAGCAGCACCTGCTGGCCGCCGGGTCGCCGCTGCGCCGGCTGGTCGAGGCCCGCCCCGGCGCCCGCGGGTCGGCCCCTCCTCGGTGGTGCTGTGGGGGCCGCCCGGGGTCGGCAAGACGTCGCATCGCGCACCTGGTGGCCTCCGTCCCCGGCCGCCGCTACCGCGAGCTGTCCGCGGTCACCGCCGGGGTCAAGGACGTCCGGGCCGTGATCGAGGACGCCCGCCACGCCCGCGACGGGCTCGAGCAGTCCGAGACGGTGCTGTTCCTCGACGAGATCCACCGCTTCAGCCGCTCCCAGCAGGACGCCCTGCTGCCGGCGGTGGAGAACCGGCTCGTGGTGCTGGTCGCCGCGACGACGGAGAACCCGTCGTTCTCGGTGGTCTCGCCGCTGCTGTCGCGCTCGCTGGTGCTCACGCTGCGCCCGCTCGACGCGACGTCGACGTCGCAGGGCCTCGTCGACCGGCGCGGTGGGCGGACCCTCGAGGACTGGCCGGGCCCCGGCCCTGGTCCGCCTGGCGCCGGGGCGCCCGGGCGCACCTGGTACGCCTGGCCGGCGGCGACGCACGGCGGGCGCTGACCATCCTCGAGGCCGCCGCCGGGGCGGCGCTCGCCCGGCACGAGGCGAGGACGGCGACGACCACGACGGCGGCACCGTCACCGTCACCCTGGCCGACGCCGAGGCCGCGGTCGACGTCGCCGCGGTCCGCTACGACCGCGACGGCGACCAGCACTACGACGTGGCCAGCGCGCTGATCAAGTCGGTGCGGGGCAGCGACGTCGACGCGGCGCTGCACTACCTGGCGCGGATGCTCCAGGCGGGCGAGGACCCGCGCTTCGTCGCGCGCCGGCTGATGATCTCCGCGTCGGAGGACGTCGGCATGGCGGACCCGTCGGCGCTGCTGACCGCGGTGGCCGCGGCGCAGTCGGTCGCGATGATCGGCATGCCGGAGGCGCGGATCGTCCTGGCGCAGGCGGTCGTCCACCTCGCCACCGCGCCCAAGTCCAACGCCGCCTACCTGGCGGTGGACGCAGCGATCGCCGACGTCCGCTCCGGCCTCGGTGGCCAGGTGCCCGCCCACCTGCGCGACGCGCACTACTCCGGGCGCAGGCAGCCTCGGCCACGGCCAGGGCTACCGGTACGCCCACGACGAGCCCCACGGCGTCGCGGCGCAGCAGTACCTGCCCGACGACCTCGTCGACGCGCGGTCTACTACCGGCCGACGGACCGGGGTGCGGAGAGCACGGCTGGGGGAGCGCCTGCAGCGGCTGCGGGCGCTGCTGGGCCGTCGGCCCAGCGGGTAGGGTCCCCCGCATGCTGGTCGATCTAGGTGATGTCGCTGGGCTGCTCGCGGCCGCCGCCTTCCTGGTCCTGGTCCTGCTCCTCGGCGTCCCCCTGCTCAAGCTGGGCTCCGCGATCGACGAGGCGCGGATCACGCGTGCGGAACCTGTCGAACGAGACGACCCCGCTGATCTCGGAGGTCACGACCACCGTGAGCCTCGACCAACGCCCAGCTCGGCAAGGTCGACGTCATCACGAGCAACGTCGCCTCCACCACGACCAACGTGTCCGCCCTGACGGCCCTGTTCGCCGCCACCCTGGGAAGCCCGATCATCCGGGTCGCCGCCTTCACCTACGGCGTGCGCCAGGCCGTGACCGGTGCCCGCGCGGGCCGCCGGGCCGGACGACGGAGCCGCGGTGACGCCGTCTGCTGGTCTGGCCGCGTCGGCGCCGTGGCTCGGCGCCGTCATCGTCCGCAGGCTCAGCGCCGCCGCGTCGCGCGCCACCCCGGAGTCCGTGGCCGACGCGAGCACCCGCTTCGCCGCCACGGTGGGCCGCAACGCCTCCCACGGGCTGGGTGAGCAGGTCTCCGGCTGGGCGACGCGGTCGCCGACTTCGCCGCCGCCGTGCGCGAGGCGGCGCCGAGCGCGAGGAGCTGCTGCGCAGCGCGCTGGGTGTCGACGTCGAGACCGGCGGGCTCGACCCCGACGAGGCCCGTCACCTGCTCGAGCACCCCACCCAGCCCGTCGACGGGCGCCACGCCGGCTGAGCGCCGTCGGGGTCCCCGGCAGCGGCACCCGACACCCTCGTACGCCGGCCGCCGGCTGCCGCCAGCACACCGCCCGCCCGCCGCCGCGGGCCCCTGAGAGGACCCACCTATGGAGACCGCCGAGATCCGACGCCGGTGGCTGACGTTCTTCGCCGAGCGCGGCCACACGGTCGTGCCCAGCGCCTCGCTCATCTCGCCGGACCCGTCGCTGCTGTTCACCGTGGCCGGGATGGTGCCGTTCATCCCCTACCTGACCGGTCGCGAGACGCCGCCCTACGCCCGGGCCACGAGCGTCCAGAAGTGCGTGCGCACCCTCGACATCGAGGAGGTCGGCCGCACCACCCGGCACGGCACGTTCTTCCAGATGAACGGCAACTTCTCCTTCGGGGACTACTTCAAGGAGGGAGCGATCCGCTACGCCTGGGAGCTGCTCACCACCAGCCAGGACGACGGCGGCTACGGCTTCGACCCCGACACCCTGTGGGCGACGGTCTACGAGGAGGACGACGAGGCGTTCCGGCTGTGGCAGGAGGTCGCCGGGCTCCCGGTCGAAGCGGATCCAGCGCCGCGGCCGCTCGGACAACTACTGGTCCACCGGCCAGCCCGGCCCGGCCGGTCCCTGCTCGGAGATCTACGTCGACCGCGGACCGGCCTACGGCAAGGACGGCGGCCCGGTCGCCGACGAGGACCGGTACCTCGAGGTGTGGAACCTCGTCTTCATGCAGTACGAGATCGACCAGGTCCGCAGCAAGGAGGACTTCCGCGTCCTCGCCGAGCTGCCGAGCACGAACATCGACACCGGCATGGGCCTGGAGCGGGTGGCGCTGCTGCTGCAGGGCGTCGAGAACCTGTACGAGATCGACGAGGTGCGTCCGGTGCTCGACCGCGCCGCGGAGCTGGCCGGCGTCACGTACGGCGCCGGCACGGGCGGCGCGGACGAGACCGACGTCCGGCTGCGCGTGGTGGCCGACCACGTCCGCAGCGCGCTCATGCTCATCGGTGACGGGGTGCGTCCGGGCAACGAGGGCGCTGGCTACGTGCTGCGCCGCCTGGTCCGTCGGGCGGTCCGGGCGATGCGGCTCCTGGGCGTGCAGACCCCGGTCCTGCCCGAGCTGCTGCCGGTGAGCATGGAGCGGATGAGCCGCTCCTACCCCGAGCTGGCCGACCGACTTCGGGCGCATCTCGACGATCGCCTATGCCGAGGAGGAGGCCTTCCGGCGCACCCTCGACTCCGGCACCGCGCGGTTCGCCGCCGCCGCCGACGGCACCCGGGCGCAGGGCAGGCGCACCGTGTCCGCCGCCGAGGCCTTCGCGCTGCACGACACGTACGGCTTCCCCTTCGACCTCACCCTGGAGATGGCGGCCGAGCAGGGCCTGCAGGTCGACGCCGACGGCTTCCGCCGACTCATGGGCGAGCAGCGCGAACGGGCCCGGGCGGACGCCCGGGCCAAGAAGACGGGCGGCGTGGACACCAGCGTGTACCGCGCGGTCGGCGACTCGCTCGGGACGGCCGTGACGTTCACCGGCTACGAGCAGACCGCGGGTGACGCCACCGTCGTCGGCCTGCTCGCCGGCGGCGTCGCCGTGCCCGCGGCCGCGGAGGGCGAGGACGTCGAGCTGGTCCTGGACCGTACGCCCTTCTACGCCGAGGGCGGTGGCCAGCTGCCCGACGCCGGCGCCGTCCGTACCACCAGCGGCGCCGTGGTCGACGTGGTCGACGTGCAGTCCCCGGTGGCCGGCCTGGTCGTGCACCGCGGCCGCGTCACCGCCGGCGAGGTGCTCCTCGGGGACACCGTCCGCGCGGAGGTGGACGTCGAGCGACGCCGGTCGATCAGCCGCGCGCACACCGCGACCCACATGGTCCACAAGGCGATCCGCGAGGCGCTGGGCGACACGGCCACGCAGGCCGGCTCCGAGAACGCGCCCGGGCGGTTCCGCTTCGACTTCTCCGCCTCCGGTGCGGTGCCGCCGAGCGTGCTGCGCGACGTCGAGCAGCGGGTCAACACCCTGCTGGCGGACGACCTCGAGGTGAGCGCCGAGGTGATGAGCCAGGAGCAGGCGCGAGCCTCCGGGGCCATGGCCCTCTTCGGGGAGAAGTACGGCGACCGGGTGCGCGTGGTGAGCGTCGGTGACTGGGCGCGGGAGCTCTGCGGCGGCACGCACGTCGAGCGCTCGGGCCAGCTCGGCGTGGTGACCCTCCTCGGCGAGGCGAGCATCGGCGCGGGCGTGCGCCGGGTCGAGGCGCTGGTCGGCGTGGACGCCTACGCCCACCTCGCGCGCGAGCACGTCCTGCTCGCCGGGGTCACCGAGGTCCTCAAGGTCCGCCCGGACGAGGCCCCCGAGCGGGTCGAGGCGCTCCTCACCCGGCTGCGCGACGCCGAGAGGGAGCTCCAGCGGCTGCAGGCGGAGAAGGTCCTCCAGGCAGCCCCTCAGCTGGCCGCGCAGGCCGCAGACCTGGCCGGCACCCGGTTCGTCGGGGCCCACGTCGGCGAGGTGGCCGGCGACGACGTCCGCTCGCTCGTGCTCGACGTGCGTGGCCGGCTCGGCGAGCGGCCTGCGGTCGTCGCGCTGACCGCCGTCGCCAAGGGGCGTCCGCTCGTGGTGGTGGCGACCAACGACGCGGCCCGCTCGGCCGGCGTGTCGGCCGGGGCGCTGGTCAAGACCGCGGCCGGCGTGCTCGGCGGTGGCGGGGGCGGCAAGCCCGACCTCGCCCAGGGCGGCGGGCAGGACCCGACCAAGGTGGCGGACGCGCTGGAGGCGGTACGGCGCGAGGTCGCGGCCGCCGTCGGAGCCTGACGCCGTGGGTGCCAGCCTGGCCGTGGACGTCGGGACGGTACGGATCGGCGTCGCGGTGAGCGACCCCCGGCGGACGGTCGCCGTCCCCCTGGACACGGTGGCCAGGGCCAAGGACGGGTCCGACCTGCGGGCGATCGCGGCGATCGCCGCCGAACGGGAGGCGGACGACGTGGTCGTGGGCCTGCCGGTGGGCCTGTCCGGGCGCGAGGGGCCGGCGGCGGCGTCGGTCCGGGAGTTCACGCAGCGGCTGGCGGACCACGTGGCGCCGCTCCCGGTGCGGCTGGTGGACGAGCGGCTCACCACGACCTCCGCGCACCAGGCGTTGCACGCAGCAGGGCGGCCCGGCCGCCGACACCGTACGGTGGTGGACAGGACGGCCGCCGCCATCCTGCTCCAGACCGTGCTCGACGCCGAGGCGGGAGCCGGGGCGGCGGGCGCCCCGGGGGACCGAGCACTCGGGGAACCCGTCCCGCCGAGGGACGGTCCGGCCGACAGGAGCGATGCATGAGCGAGGGCCCGAGCGGTGGCGCGGCGTCCGCTGACGAGCAGGCGGCGCGGCCGGTGAGCCCTCGCCGGGAGGCTCGGCTGGCCCAGGAGCGCGGCGGGGCGACGGTGGCGGACCCGGACGGCGAGCCCACGGGCCCCGACGGGTACGTCGAGCCGGTGGGCACCGGAGGCTACGTCGAGTCGGTCGGCCCTGACGGGCACGTCGAGCCGGTCGGCCCTGCCGGGCACGTCGAGCCGGCGGGCCCAGCCGGGTACGTCGAGCCGGTGGGCCCTGACGGGTACGTCGACCCGGCGGCCCAGGAGGGGTACGTGGCCGATCCCTTCGCCGAGCCCGTGGGCCACGAGGTCTTCGGCGACCCGGTCGTCGACGGCTACGTCCCCGTCCCCCCCGCCCGACCGGCCGTCGCCGCCGCCCGCGCTGGGTGGGTCTGCTCACCCTCGTGTTCGTCGTCGGCGTGGTCGCAGGTCGCCGGCCTGGTTCGCCACCCACTCCCTGCGGCCGCTCCTGTCCGACATCCAGGCCATCGACTTCTTCGACGCACCGGAGGACTACACCGGTGCCGGCAGCGGGTCGGTGGAGGTCGTCGTCTCCCAGGGTGACACCGGGGCCGAGATCGGCCGCACGCTGCTGGACGCCGGCGTGGTCGCCAGCGTCGAGGCGTTCATGGCGGCCGCGAACGTCGACCCTGACTTCACCCGGGTGCAGCCGGGCACGTACACGCTGCCGCAGCAGCTGCCCGCGGTCGACGCGGTGGCCGCGCTGCTCGACCCGGCCAACCGGTCGAACGAGACCGTGGTGATCGCCGAGGGGCTGCGGGTCGAGCAGATCCTGCAGCGGCTGTCCGCCGAGCGACCGGCATCCCGCAGCCGGAGCTGCAGGCCGCCCTCGACGCCGCGGAGCTCCCGGCAGGTGCCCGGCAGTTGCCGGGGCTGGTGAACCCGGCCGAGGGGTTCCTCTACCCCGACGGGTACCAGTTCGGGCAGGACCCGACCGCCGAGCAGGTGGTCACCACCATGATCGACCGCGGGCAGGAGGAGCTGGCCTCGCTCGGGGTGGCCCCTGAGGACCAGCTCGAGGTGCTGACCAAGGCCAGCCTGGTGCAGGGAGAGGCCCGTCTCGACGAGGACTTCGGCAAGGTGGCCCAGGTGGTGGAGAACCGGCTGGCGATCGGCCAGCCGCTGGGCCTGGACTCCACGGTGAACTACGCCACGCAGACCTTCGACACCCGGACCACCGCCGAGCAGCGCGCGTCGGACTCGCCGTTCAACACCTACGCGGTGGCCCGGTCTGCCGCCGGGCCCCATCAAGTCGCCGGGCAGGCAGGCGATCGAGGCGGTCGTCGCGCCGACGCCCGGTCCGTGGCTGTACTTCGTCACCGTCGACCTCTGCACCGGTGAGACGGCGTTCGCGGAGACGTACGAGCAGCACCTGGCCAACGTCGAGGTCCTCAACGCCTGGCAGCGGGAGAACACCGACGAGGAGGGCGCCCTGACCTGTGGCTGACCCGGTGGCTGAGTCCTGTGGTTGAGCTGTCGGCAGGTGAGCGGGGCGGGCCGCGCCGTGCGGCGGTGCTCGGCAGCCCCGTCCCCCACTCGCTGTCGCCGCTGCTGCACCGGGCGGCCTACGCCGCCCTCGGCCTGGACGGCTGGACCTACGACGCGATCGAGGTGGACGAGCGGGGGCTGCCCGGGCTGTCGCGGGCCTGGACGGCTCGCTGGGCCGGCCTGTCGCTCACCATGCCCCTCAAGCAGGCCGTGCTGCCGCTCCTGGACCACGTCGAGGAGACGACGTGCGCGTCACCGGGGCCTGCAACACCCTCTCCTGGCCGACGGGTCGGCGCATGGCGCGAACACCGACGTGGCGGCGATCGTCCGCGCGCTCGTCGAGGTCGTCCGGGTCCGGCGCAGCTGCCGCACGCGCACGTGCTCGGCGGGGGGGCCACGGCCGCCTCGGCGGTGCTGGCCCTGCTGCGGCTGGGCTGCCGGACCCCGGTGGTCCATGTCCGCGACCCGGCCCGGGCCGGGCCGGTCCTGGCTGCCGCCGACCGCTGCGGGGTCACGGTGGACGTGCAGCCCTGGCCGACGACCCCCGGCCTCGCCGCCGCCCTGGCCGGTGGCCGACGCCGTCGTCGCGACGACCCCGGCCGGGTCGACGGCCGCCGTGGCCGAGGCGCTGCCGGACAGGGTGACCGGCACGCTCCTCGACGTCGTCTACGACCCGTGGCCGGGCCCGCTGGCCGGCGGCTGGTCGCAGGCCGGGGGTCCGGTGGCTCCGGGGAGCCTCATGCTGCTGCACCAGGCGGTGGAGCAGGTGCGGCTCATGACCGGGCGCCCGCCACCGGTGTCCGCCATGCGGGTGGCGCTCGCCGGGGTGCGACCCGAGATTCCGCGCCTGACGTCAAGCGCCGCCACCGCGGGCACCGATCCCTGTCACCATGATCTCCCTGGCCCCGGCACCCCCGGCGGGACGCAGGTGAGCGCGATGAAGCAGCTCACCGACATCCTGCTGGAGGAGCGGCTCGTCGAGCCCGTCCCAGCTGGACGAGGCCTGGCACGAGCACGAACGGGTCGGGCCGCCCGCTGGGCGCATCCTGGTCGAGATGGGCCACATCACCGAGTCCCAGCTGGTCGCGGCGCTGGCCAGCCAGATCGGCCTGGACTTCGTCGACCTCAGTCGAGCACCCGGTCGACGCGACGGCGGTCGCGGTGCTCAACCCCGCCATCTCCCGCCGGCACACGGTGCTCCCGATCGGCTACGACGCGCAGGGCCGGCTCATGCTGGCCATGGCCGACCCCGGCAACGTGTTCGCCCTCGACGACGTCCGGCAGATCACCGGCAGCGAGCCGCGCCCGATCGTCGCCACGCGCGACGACCTGCTGGCGGCGATCGAGCGCTACTGCCGCGCCGACGCCGACATGGAGGACATCACCAGCGCGATGAGCACGCCGACGAGCTCGAGGACGAGCTCGCCAAGGTCCGCGAGATCGTCGAGGAAGCACCGATCGTCAAGTACGTGAACATGCTCATCACGCAGGCCATCCAGGACCGCGCCAGCGACATCCACGTCGAGCCGGCCGAGGACTGCCTGCGGATCCGCTACCGGATCGACGGCGTGCTGCACGAGATCATGCGCTCGCCCAAGGCGATCGCCTCGGGCGTGACGAGCCGCCTGAAGATCATGAGCGACATCGACATCGCGGAACGGCGTAAGCCTCAGGACGGCCGCCTGTCGATCAGCGCGAACGGCCGGAAGATCGACCTGCGGGTGGCGACCCTGCCCACGGTGTGGGGCGAGAAGATCGTCATGCGCATCCTCGACAACTCCAACACGCGGATGGCGTCTGACAGGACCTCGGGCTTCAGCGACGGGCAACCTAGCCCGCTTCGAGACGAGCTACGTCAAGCCCTACGGGATGATCCTGGTCACCGGACCGACGGGCTCCGGCAAGTCGACCACGCTGTACGCGACGCTCAACGTGGTCTCCAAGCCCGAGATCAACGTCATCACGGTCGAGGACCCGGTGGAGTACCGGCTGCCCGGCATCAACCAGGTGCAGGTCAACCCCAAGGCCGGGCTGACGTTCGCCGGCCGCGCTCCGCTCGATCCTGCGTTCCGACCCCGACGTCGTGCTGCTCGGCGAGATCCGCGACCACGAGACCGCGCAGATCTCCATCGAGGCGGCCCTGACCGGTCACCTGGTGCTGTCCACCCTGCACACGAACGACGCCCCCAGCGCCGTCACCCGCCTGACCGAGATGGACGTCGAGCCGTTCCTCGTCGGCTCCGCCCTGGACGCCGTGCTGGCGCAGCGGCTGGCGCGCAAGCTGTGCGCAAGTGCGCCGAGGAGTACACCCCGGAGCGGGCGGAGCTGCGCGCCGTCCGTTTCGGCCTGCGCGACGACGAGCCGGTGCCGACGCTGTGCCGTCCGGTCGGCTGCTCCGCCGTGCTCCAAGACCGGCTACAAGGGCCGGCTGGCGCTGCACGAGGTGATGCTCGTGAGCGAGGAGATCGAGCGGCTCACGGTGGCGCGTGCCTCGGCGACGGAGATCGCCGCCGTCGCGCGTGAGCAGGGGATGGTGACGCTGCGGGAGGACGGCATGGCCAAGGTCCGCGCGGGGCGTCACCACCATCGACGAGATCCTTCGGGTGGTCGCGTGAGCCGGGCGCTCAAGGCCGGCCCGGCGGCGTCCGACGCAAGCCGGCGACCGGGTGCACCCGTGCCCGCACCGACGACGACGAGGGATGACACGTGAGCGAGCAGGGCTACCAGCCGAACGCCTTCGCCTTCGACCGTTCGATCAGTCGCGGGGCCGTACCTCCGCCACCGGCGTACCAGCCGGTCACCGGGCCGGCCGGAGCCCGCTCCCGCCGCCCGCGACGCAGGCCTGGACCCCCGCCGTGTCACCGCGTCGTGTCGCCTGCCTATGACGAGTCGGTCGGCGGTCCGGCGGCGGCGACCTGGGCCCCGGCTCCGGCTACGACGACCCGGCGGTCTCGGACATCGAGGCGACTTCGGCTCCGTCGCGTCGCGCTTCGACGGTCACGACGGCTCAGCGGTCGAGGTCGACGCGCCCGACGCGGACGCGCGGGAGTTCGACCTCAACGAGGTGCTCGTCCAGCTCCTCGACGCCGGCGGGTCGGACCTGCACGTGACGACCGGCGCCTCGCCCGCGATGCGCGTCAACGGAGAGCTGCACCAGCTGGAGGACCTGCCGAAGCTCACGCCGCTGGAGACCCAGCGCGTGCTCTACGCGATCATGACCCAGCGCCAGCGCGAGCAGTTCGAGGAGAACCTCGAGCTCGACTTCGCCTACTCCGTCCCCGGCAAGTCCCGCTTCCGCGTCAACGTCTACCGCCAGCGCGAGTCGGTCGGCGCCGCCTTCCGCGTGATCCCGTTCGAGATCAAGCCGCTGGAGGAGCTCGGCGTCCCGCCGGTGGTCAACAACTTCGCGGGCCTGCCGCGCGGCATGGTGCTCGTCACCGGCCCGACCGGCTCCGGCAAGTCGACGACGCTGGCGCCGGTGGTCGACCACGCGAACCGGACGCGCAACGACCACATCATGACCGTCGAGGACCCGATCGAGTTCCTCCACCGCCACAAGGGCTGCATCGTCAACCAGCGCGAGGTCGGCGAGGACACGCAAGTCCTTCGCCAACGCGCTCAAGCACGTGCTGCGCCAGGACCCCGACATCATCCTCGTCGGCGAGATGCGCGACCTGGAGACCATCCACGTCGCCCTCACCGCCGCCGAGACCGGCCACCTGGTGTTCGGCACCCTGCACACCCAGGACGCGGCGCAGACCATGGACCGCGTCATCGACGTGTTCCCGCCCCACCAGCAGCAGCAGGTCCGCACCCAGCTCGCCGGGGCCATCCAGGGCGTCGTCTGCCAGACCCTGTGCAAGCGGGCCGACGGGCGGGGCCGCGTGGTGGCCACCGAGGTCATGATCGCGACCCCCGGGATCCGCAACCTCATCCGCGAGGGCAAGACGCACCAGATCTACTCCGCCATGCAGGCGGGTGCGCAGCACGGCATGCACACCCTCGACCAGCACCTGGCCGAGCTCGTCCGCACCGGGCAGATCACCTGGGAGCACGGGCTCGAGAAGTGCCACCACGTCGAGGACTACCAGCGCCTGACCGGGCGCGGCTGAGCCACGGAGAAGGACGCAGGGAGACCACCATGGCCGGCACGAAGACCTACGAGTACAGCGTCCGCGACCGCGCGGGGAAGCTGACCTCGGGCAAGCTCGACGCCGCCAACGAGACCGTGCTGGTCTCCAAGCTGAAGTCGATGGGCTACGCCCCGGTCAGCGTCCGGGAGTCCGGCGGCGGCATGAACACCGAGATCACGCTGCCCTGGGGCAACGGGGTCAAGCTCAAGGACCTGGCCGTGATGTCGCGGCAGTTCGCCACGATGATCAACTCGGGGCTCTCGCTGCTGCGCGCGCTGTCGATCCTGGCCGACCAGACCGAGAGCAAGACGCTGGCCAGGACGCTGAGCGAGGTGAGGGCCGACGTCGAGACCGGGCAGTCCCTGTCGGCCTCCCTCGCCAAGCACCCGCAAGGTCTTCCCCCCGCTGATGGTCAACATGTGCCGGGCCGGTGAGGTCGGCGGGTTCCTGGACGCCGTGCTGCTCCAGATCGCCGAGAACTACGAGGCGGAGGTCAAGCTCCGGAACAAGGTGAAGTCCGCGATGACGTACCCGGTCGTCGTGTTCGTCATCGCGATCCTGGCCGTGGTCGGCATGCTGCTGTTCATCGTCCCGGTGTTCGCCGGGATGTTCACCTCGCTCGGTGGTGAGCTGCCGGCACCGACCAAGGTGCTCGTGTTCCTGTCCGACGCGATGACCTGGTTCGCGCCCCTGTCTGCCGTCCTGCTCGTGGCGGGCACCGTCGTATGGGGCCGGGTCAAGCACCAGGAACGGGTCCGGGCGGTCGTGGACCCCCTGACGCTCAAGCTGCCGATCTTCGGCGGGCTCATCCAGAAGATCGCCCTGTCTCGGTTCTCGCGGAACCTCGGCACGATGATCCGCTCCGGCGTCCCGATCCTCCAGGCCCTGGACATCGTGGCGGACACCACGGGAAACCTCGTGCTGACCAAGGCCGTGCGCGACGTGCAGGACAGCGTCCGCCAGGGCGACAGCCTCTCCGGCCCGCTGGCCAACCACAAGGTGTTCCCGTCCATGGTGGTCCAGATGCTCGCCGTCGGCGAGGACACCGGCGCGATGGACACCATGCTGTACAAGATCAGCGAGTTCTACGACCAGGAGGTCGAGGCGACCACGGAGGCGCTGACGAGCCTCATCGAGCCGCTGATGATCGCGGTGCTCGGGGCGCTCATCGGCGCGATGATCATCGCGCTGTACATGCCGATCTTCGGGGTCTTCGAGCTCATCGAGTAGGTCGGTCTGCTCTCGCCGCGGCCCGCTCACCCAGACGGGTGAGCGGGCCGGCGCTTATTCCGGCCTCCCACCTGCGGTTCTGCTCCGCACGGGTGACGAGAGCCCCGACCGGTCAAGCGCCGCGGGGCGGCGCCGATGCTCCCGGTGTCATCGAGCACGGCCAGAAACGGCACTCCCGTCGCGAGGCGGGGTCGCAAAGCCAGGGGGCCCTGCGGCCAGCCCAGCTGCCTCGGCCGGCGCCACCCGGCGTCGCGAGGGTCCGGTCACCCGCTCACCGGTCTTCCGAAGGGACTCACACCCACATGCTCACTCGCATCAACAAGGCCATGGCCAAGAAGGACTCGGGCTTCACGCTCATCGAGCTCCTCGTCGTCATGATCATCATCGGCATCCTCGCCGCGATCGCGATCCCGGTCTTCCTCTCGCAGCGTGAGAAGGCTCAGGACTCTGCCACCAAGGCCGACGCATCTACCGTCGGCAAGGAAATCGCGACCTACTACGTCGACGGCACGGACGTCCCGTCCATCTCCGACGCGACTGACCGCTACGTCCTGACGGCTGGCGACCTCACCAACCCGATCGACCTTGGTGCAGTCAGCAACAACGTCACGCTGAACCAGGACGTCGACGCGGCCGCGACCGCCACGACGTGGTGCGTGTCGTTCGAGAACACCGAAGGCTCCGAGGGCAACACCATCTGGAGCTACTCGGCCCAGGACGGCCTGCAGTCCGCGGCGTGCTGATCCACTCCCGTACCTGACCCACCCGACGGGGTGGCCGCCCTCCAGGCGGCCACCCCGTTCGGCTGTTCGGGCGAGCCAGCACCGAACGGGTCAAGCGCGCTCGACGTTCCGTCGACATTGGGGACGACCCGACCTCTGGAGGACGACGTGACCGACCGCCCCCGCAGCGCCAGCACCTGGCGCTCCGGCGTGTGCCGCGCGCCCCGTCGGGGCGACGACGGCTTCACGCTCGTCGAGGTGGTGATCGCCATGGTCATCGTGTTCGTCGTCATGTCGGCGATGCTCACCCTGTACGTCGGCAGCCTGGGCACCACGGTCGCGGCCAAGCAGCGGCAGGCTGCCTCCGCCGTCGCCACGCAGAACCTCGAGCGGCTGCGGGCGCTGCCCTACGACGTCATCCGGGCCGGGCTCAACTCGGGCGACCTGGCCGGTGACGCGAACGTCAGCGGCAGCTCGCCCCGACGCCTCGTGCTCAACGGGATCAGCGAGCAGCTCGTGCTGAGCAGCACCCAGACCCAGCAGCCGCTCTACCCGCACCGCCGGGTCGAGACCGTCGACGGGGTGGCCTACACCGTGGCCGTCTACGTCACCCAGGGGTCGACGACGAACCCGAGCTACCAGCTGACGAGCGTGGTGTCGTGGGCCCAGGCGGCCAGCGGTACCCCCCGGCAGATCGTCCAGCGCTCCACCGCCTACTCCGCCGAGGGGTGCCTGTCGCTGTCGAACCGCCCCTTCTCGGGTCCCTGCCAGGCCGGCTTCAGCGCCGTCGGCGGGATCACGTCGGGCCGGATCACGGTCTCCAACGCCACCGACTCCACGGCCGTCGTGCCGGGCACCGGCGGCTCGCTGCTCGCCCTCGACATGGCCGGTCTGTCCACCAACAGCGCGGTCGAGCAGACGGTCACCGTCTCCGCGTCGGCCCGGACCGTCGGCGCGGGGAACCGCACGACGTCCGCCGAGTCCACCTCCGGCGGGCTCACCTGGTCCTCGAACGCCGACACCGACCCGTCGAGCCCCAGCAACGGCAGCAACAGCAGCGGGTCGACCGTGGTGACCGAGCCCAGCGCACCCGACCTCACGCTGACCGGGACGGCCGGCATGTTCACGGCCGTGCCGTCCAAGGTCCACCAGGCGACGGTGAGCAGCGAGGTCGCCGGGACCGGGGCTCTGTGCACGTCCGTGGCGGGGGTGCCGATGACCACCGGTCAGCCGTGCGCCAGCGCGGGCATCCGTTCGTCGGCCACCGCGGCGTCCCTGACCTACGACCCGGTCGACCCCGCGTTCCTCGTGGCCGGCGTGCCGAGCATGACGCTCGCCTCCGTCGACACCAGCGGGACGCCGTCGCGCTCGGTGTCCGGCCGGCTGGTGTCCACCAACGGCGGTCACTGCCCCGGCACCAGCGGCGACGGCTGCTCCTTCTCCGAGACGTCGCGCACGCTCGGCACCATCACCCTCGGCGGTTTCCCGGCCCGTCTGCGCTCGAACGACCAGCTGCCGGCCGGCCTCGCCAACGGCGACCCCCTGGTCCGGGTCACGGGCCTGACGGAGAGCGCGAGGTCGGAGTCCGGGCACGGCGCCCGGGTACCGCAGCTCACCAGGGGCGGGACGCTGCAGTACTGGAACGGCAGCGGATACGCCTCGGTGCCGCTCAGCAGCCTGGCTGCCGGCAGCACGTACGCCCTGCCCGACGCCACGGCGACGTACCGCAACGTGCTGGGCCTGCCGCCCTACCTGCAGGTGACCGCGCGCGCCGTCGTCCAGGTGGGGGCCGTCAAGAAGGCCCAGACCAACACCCTGCCGTGCAACGACACGACGGGGGAGTGCACGTCCTCCGCCTCCTCCGACACGGCGCTGGCGGCGCAGGTCGAGTACGTCGTCACCCGCTTCGACACCGCCAGCGACCCCGGCACCGAGGTGACGAGGTTCGTCGTGGTCGCTGACCTCGGGACGGTCACGGCCACCACCTACTACCAGGCCGCCCCGGCCAGCTGAGGACCGACGACATGCTGAGGTCCCGACCCCTGCGGACCGCGCGACCGCGCGGTGACGCCGGCTTCACGCTCACCGAGCTCCTCACGACGATGATCGTGCTCGGCATCGCGATGGCCATGGTGTTCCCGGCCGTCATCCTCGTGCAGCGCAAGGTCAACGACCTCGAGGACACCGCATCCTCGGTGGGGGAGGTGCGCCTGGCCCTGGCGACGATCGACCGTCAGGCCCGCTCGGGCAACGTCCTGTACAGCCCGGCCGGGGAGACGACCACCGGCTGCCTGGGCAGCACCGCGACGAACTCCGGCTCCTGCATGCGCATCTACACGCAGGCCAACGGGGAGCAGCGCTGCGTCCAGTGGCAGGTGCTCGCCGACGGGACAGGCACCGCCGAGCTGCGCAGCCGCTCCTGGTCGCAGAACTGGACCACCACGGGCAACGTGTCCGACTGGTCGGTCATCGCCCGGGACCTCGAGGTGCCGACCGCGGCGACCCCGGCCACCCTGCCGTTCCGTCTGCAGGGCGCCGACACCGTCTACGACTCCCGCCTGCTCGACGTCCGGCTCGCCGCTGTCGACGAACGACGGGGCACCCCCACCGTCATCGAAGGGTCGCTGTCGGGTCGCAACACCAACTACGGGTACGACCCGGGCGTGTGCTTGCCCGTCCCGGCCGCATGAGCGGCTCCAGCCGCAGAGAGGTCCACACCATGACCCTGCTCACCAGGCTCGCGGGCCGGCGACCCAGCGGCGAGGACGGGGTGGCCCTCCTCGTGGCCGTCGGCGTCGCCTCGCTCGTCGCCATCCTCTGCGTCACGCTCGTCACGCTCACGGTCGCCGAGACCCGCGGTTCCGGCCGCGAACGGCAGCGCGCGGAGGCCGTCCAGTTCGCCGAGGGCCAGGTCGACACGACGCTCGCCCGGATCCAGTCCTCCTCACCCAGCACCCTGCCGTGCAACGGCAGCGGGCAGTCAGCAGTCTCGGGGCCCGACGTCATCGACGCGACGACGACCGTCACGTACTACGACGCCGCGGGGAACCAGGTGGCCTGCTCGGCGGCCGGCCCGGCCGGCCAGGTCACGTCGGCACTGGTGAGCACGACCGCCACGAGTCAGGCGCTCGCCGGTGCGGCTCCTGCGGAGCGGACCGTGGAGACGCTCATCAAGCTCACGCCGACGGTGGAGATCGACGGCCTCGACAAGGCCATCTTCGGCAACTCCGGGGTGGCGCTGGCCAACAACGGCGAGGTGTTCGGCCAGAACGGCCTTCCGGACGCCGACGTCTACACCAACGGCAGCTTCACCTGCAACAACAACCAGGACTTCCACGGATCGATCTACGCCCAGGGCCAGATCAGCATGGCGAGCACGTGCACGGTCGACGTGGACGCCTGGGCCGGGACCGGGTTCCGGGCCGACAACACCGGCGTGACCATCAAGGGCGACGTCAAGGTGGGCAACGGCAACGCCGTCTTCAACGCCCAGGGCGCCACGGTGGCCGGGACGGTCACCACGAGCGGCACCATCACGGGCAACCAGTGGCGCACGCGCAACTGCCCCGCCAAGTGCATCCAGAACGCCAGCCCCGGCATGCCGCCGGCGCAGGCGTTCCCGCAGCTGACGTGGGACGGCACCGTCCAGGCCGCGTGGGCGGCGGCGGGGTACGTCAACGTGGTCACCAACAACAGCTGCAACACGCTGGGAGACTCCAACGGCCCGGGCAAGTGGATCATGGACAACGCCGCGACCCTCACCCAGCCCACCATCCTGCGGACCACCTGCAACGTGAAGATCCAGAAGCAGAACAACCTGGTCGCCCTCAAGAACAACCTCGCCGTGTTCGCTGACGGGGGCTTCGAGATCTCGAACTCGCTGACGATTCGCTCCACCAACGCGTCGCAGCAGCGGAACCTGTACTTCATCCAGCCCTACAACGCGCCCAGCTGTGGTTCCGGCGTGTCCCTGGACAACCGCGTCACCCTGGAGGCCTCCGTCGACCTCCTGCTGTACAGCAAGTGCAACGTCCGCAAGGCCAACAACGCGGACCACTTCGGGCAGATCTACGCGGGTGGGACGGCAACCATCGACAACCGGCTGACCATGTACTACAAGCCGCTGCCGGTGTTTGGTATCGCCAACCAGCAGACCGTGCTCACCGGCTACACCCTGGACGTCGTCTACAAGCGCGAGAACATCGGGTGAGGCGTCGTCGTCGCGGTCTCGGCGTGCGGTAGACAGATGTCCGTGACCCAGCTGCCCGTGACGCAGGCGGGAGCCGGTGGGCTGGACCTCCTCACCGTCGGCGTCGTCGTCGCCGCGGTGGTCGGCCTGCTCATCGGGTCGTTCCTCAACGTGGTGGTCCACCGGGTCCCCACCGGGGACTCGGTGGTCCACCCGCCGAGCGCGTGCCCCGGCTGCCGCAGCCGCATCCGGGCGCGGGACAACGTGCCCGTGCTCGGATGGCTGCTGCTGCGGGGCCGGTGCCGCGACTGCCGCGCACCGATCAGCGTGCGCTACCCCCTCGTGGAGGCGGCGACCGCGGTCGCCTTCGGCCTGGTGGCGTGGTTCGCGATCACCGGTGACCGGACGCCCGTGGTCCTGCCCGCCCTGCTCTACGCCGCGGCCGTCAGCATCGCGCTGTCGCTCATCGACCTCGACGTGCGCCGTCTGCCGGACGCCATCGTCCTGCCGTCCTACGTCGTCCTGGTCGTCCTCCTCGGCGTCGCGAGCCTCGCCGAGGGCGACTGGTGGCCGTTCGTGCGAGCCCTGCTGGGCGGGGCCGTGGGCTTCGGCTTCTACTTCGCGCTCGCCGTCGTGCACCCCGCCGGCATGGGCTTCGGGGACGTCAAGCTCGCCGGGGTGCTCGGCATGCTGCTCGGGTGGTTCGGCTGGGCCGCGCTCGCCGTCGGCGGGTTCGCCGGGTTCCTGCTGGGCGGGGTGTACGCCGTGCTCCTCGTCGTCACGCGTCGCGGGAGCAGGAAGTCGATGATCCCGTTCGGCCCGTACATGATCGTGGGCGCCTGGTGCGCCGTCGTGTGGGGCGAGGACGTCGCCCGGCTCTACCTCCGCTCCGTCGGCCTGGCCTGACCCACCGCCCAGGGCGCCGGCCCCGACTGCTCCGCACGGGTGACTGATCCCCCGGAAGGCGGGTCGCCGCCACGACTCGCGTCAAGGCCCTGGGTCGGTGGCCGATCACAGGACGGGCGGCCCCCGCGGCCGCAGCAGAGTCGGACCACGTGAAGGAGATGCACCGTGGCAGCACGCACCGCCATCGGTCTGGACATCGGGACCTCGGGTGTCCGCGCCGCCGAGCTGACGTTCGGCAAGCACGGGGTGAGGCTGGAGAAGTTCGGCCAGGTCGCCGTGCCAGCCGGTGCTGTCCGCGACGGCGAGGTCGTCGAGCCCGTCAGCGTCGCCGAGGCGATCAGGGAGCTGTGGGGCGCGACGCGCTTCTCCTCCAAGAAGGTCGTGCTCGGGGTCGCGAACCAGCGCGTCGTCGTGCGTAGCGTCGAGCTGCCCTGGCTCCCGGTGCCTGAGCTGCGCCGGAGCCTCGGCCTCCAGGTCGCGGACCTCCTGCCCATGCCGGTCGACCAGGCCGTCCTCGACTTCCACCCGCTGGAGGAGGTGACCACCGACAAGGGGCGGCGAGTCCGTGGCCTGCTGGTCGCCGCGGCTCGCGACACCGTCCTGGCGAACGTGCGCTGCGCCGAGCGGGCCGGCCTGCGCCCCACCAGCGTGGACCTCACGAGCTTCGCGGTGCTCCGGGCGCTGGGAGCCGGCGGCTTCGGCGACGGGGCCACCGAGGTGCTGGTGGACGTCGGTGCCCGCGTCACGAACATCGTGGTGCATGTCGGTGGGGTCCCCAGCTTCGTCCGCATCCTCCTCATGGGCGGGCAGGACATCACGGACGCTCTGGCCGAGCGGGTGGGGACGTCGCTGTCGGAGGCCGAGGGCCTCAAGCAGACCGTCGGGATGGACGGTCGAGCCGGGCCCGAGTTCGCCACCGCCGCACGCGCGGTCGACGCCACCGCGCAGTCGCTCGTCGACGAGATCCGCGGCTCGCTCGACTACTACGCCTCCACCACCCCCGGCCGACCGGTCGACCGCGTGGTGCTGTCCGGAGGGGGCTCGCTCCTGCGGGGGCTCGCCGAACGCCTCGGCCAGTCCGTGCGGATCCCGGTCTGTCTCGGAGACCCGATGCAGAACATGACGATCGGCCGAACGGGCCTCGACGACGACCAGCTGCGCCTCGTCCGGCCGCTGGCCGCGGTTCCCGTGGGCCTGGCGATGGGAGCGGTGAAGTGAGCGTCTCGCCCGGCGTGGACAGCCAGACCACACCCACGGTCGTCCCCCTCACCTCGGAGTACCCCCTCGCCCGGGTCGACCTGATGCCCCCGGAAGTCCTCGCGGACCGCCGGTTCGCCCGGGCACGCGGCTGGATGGCACTGACCGTGGTCGGCGTCGTCGGCGTCAGCGGCGGCGCGTTCGCGCTCGCCTCGGCCGACGCCGACGACGCCGCTGCCGAGCTCACCGCGGAGCGTGCGGTCACCGCCGAGCTCAACGCCGAGGCCGCCAAGTACGCCCAGGTGCCGGCCATCCTCGCCAGCGTCGACCGCGCGGAGACCGCGCTGGAGACGGCGATGGCCACCGACATCGAGTGGTACCGCTACGTGTCGCAGCTGGGCAGCGTGTCACCGGAGGGGGTCTGGTTCACCACCGTGACGCTCACCTCGACCCCGGCCACCGGAGCCCCGGGAGGTGACCCCCTCGCACCGCTGGACGCGGTCGGCGACGTCACCACCGTCGGGCGTGCCCTGACCTACGACGACGTCGCCACGTGGATGGACAACCTCGAGGGCGTCACCGGCCTGGACCACGTGCTGTTCAGCTCGGCCACCTTCGACGCCGACAGCGCCGAGCAGCCCTTCGTCGACTTCCAGGTCAGCGCGAAGCTGCTCTCCGACGCCTATTCCTACCGTTACGTCCCCGAGGCGGAGTGACATGAAGATCACCAAGACAGCCGGCTGGTCGCTCGGCACGGCCGGCCTCTGCGTCGCCATCACGGCGGGCAGCTGGTTCGGCCTCGTCGCCCCGCAGCGCGCCGAGGCTGCGGAAGCCCGCTCCCTCACCGCAGCGGCCGTCACGCAGAACGCCCAGCTCGTGGTCCAGATCCAGCAGCTCGAGCAGCAGTACGCCGAGCTTCCCACCCGCCAGGCAGAGCTCGCGGCGATCCGACTGGCCCTGCCGGAGGAGCCCGGCCTCGCGCAGCTCATCAGGGACGTCAACGCCCGCAGCACCGAGGCCGGCGTGGTGCTGGACTCGGTGACCACCGGTGCTCCCGCGGCAGTGGTCGACGCCGGCGCCCTGGCCGCGCCGGTGACGCCCGAGCCGTCGGAGGAGCCGTCGTCGGAGTCGTCCAGCGAGCCGTCGGCGGCCCCCTCCACCCCGCCGTCCGACCCCGGCGCCGTCGGCCAGCCCGTCACCCCGGGGGCTACCCAGCAGCCGGTGCTCGCGGCGCTGCCCGTCGTCGTCACCGGTACCGGTGACTTCGCCAGCACCACCCTGCTGCTCAAGCTGCTCCAGGCGGACCTGCCGCGGGCGCTGCTCGTCGACTCCGTGGCGCTGTCGCTCGTCGACGGCGACGAGAACGCCAGCGGCACGGTCCAGACCGTGGTCACGGGGCGGGTGTTCGTCTTCGTCGACCCGACCGAGATCCCCGTCGTCACCGACCTGCCCGACGCCACCCCGTCCCCCTCCTCCGACGGCTGACGTCGAAGACGAGTCAGGAGCCTCCCCCATGAGCACACCATCGTTCGGTCAGCCACCCGCCTTCGGTGCCCCCGCCGTGGCCGGTCCCCCGGAGCCCCCGTCGTCCGAGCCCCCGCGGGGGAGGCGGACCGTGGTCGTCGCCGTCGCGGCCGGCGTCCTGTCCCTCGGCGTGCTGGGCGGCGTCGCCGCCCTGGTGATCGGCGGTGGTGACGGTGACGACGTGTCGACGGCGCTGCCGCCCGCCGCGGTCGCCACCGTGGAGCCGTCCGCGGCCCCGTCGGCGCCGGCGGCCCCCCTGCCCACCGCCGCGGTCCAGGGGCGCAACGTCTTCGTCCCCCTGGTGGAGGCCGACTCCGCCGCCTCCGGCCCGGTGCCGGACCCGGTGGCCGCCGCGGCTCCCGCCACCGCGCCCACCGCGATCCCGGTCCCGACGAGGGCCCCGACGTCCAGCCCCTTGCTGCTGCCGCTCCCGGCCGTGACCCAGACCGTGGCGGTGCCGGGGCCGGTCGTCACCCAGACCCTTCCCGGGCCGACGGTCACGGCCACCACCGCCGGACCCGTCCAGATGGTCGACCGCTTCGCCTACGGGGTGGAGGTGGTCTCGGTCACCGACCCCGACCCCATCGTGACCGGGGACAGCACCGCCGTCTTCCGCGTCAACGGCACCGACCAGACGGTCAAGGAGGGTGCCGAGTTCCTCGAGGTGTTCAAGTACCTGGGGTACACGGCCCCGGTAGCCCCGTCGACCAAGGAGACCGTCCGGTTCGACTTCGGTAGCTCGTCCTGGTCCCTGCCCACGGGGAGCAGGATCGGCCTCGGCCCCCGCTGAAGCAGCACCCCCACCACAGGCACCACCACCGCGCGGTGGCCGTCCGCACGACGGCCACCGCGCTGGTGCGTCCGGCCGGTCTGACACCATGACGCCATGCGTTGGATCACCGCCGGGGAGAGCCACGGCCCCGCCCTGGTCGGTGTCGTCGAAGGGGTGCCGGCCGGTGTCCGGGTCACCTCCGACGACGTGGCTGCCGTGCTCGCGCGCCGCCGGCTGGGCTACGGCCGCGGCGCGAGGATGAAGTTCGAGCAGGACCAGGTGAGCTTCCTGGGCGGTCTCCGGCACGGCGTCACCATGGGCGGCCCCCTCGCCGTCCAGGTCGCCAACACCGAGTGGCCCAAGTGGCAGACGGTGATGAGCCCCGACCCGGTCGACGCGGAGGCGCTGGCCGGCCTGGCCCGCAACGCCCCCCTCACCCGACCGCGCCCCGGCCACGCCGACCTGGTGGGCATGCAGAAGTACGGCTTCGACGACGCCCGGCCCGTGCTGGAACGGGCGAGCGCCCGGGAGACCGCGGCCAGGGTGGCGCTCGGCACGATCGCCGCGGCGCTGCTCGAGCAGGCCGCCGGGGCCCGCCTGGTGAGCCACACCGTCGCCATCGGCACCGTGGCGGTGCCCGAGGGGGCGCCCCTGCCCGGGCCGGACGACGTGGACGCCCTCGACGCGGACCTCGTGCGCTGCCACGACCCGGCCACCAGCCAGGCCATGGTCGAGGAGATCGACGCGGCCCGTCGCGACGGCGACACCCTCGGCGGTGTGGTCGAGGTGCTGGCCTACGGGCTGCCCCCGGGCCTGGGCAGCCACGTCCACGGTGACCGCCGCCTGGACGGCCGCCTGGCCGGGGCCGTCATGAGCATCCAGGCCATGAAGGGGGTGGAGATCGGCGACGGGTTCACCACGGCGCGCCGTCGCGGCTCCGCGGCCCACGACGAGATCGAGCGCGGCGCCGACGGCCGGCTGCGTCGGCGCAGCGGCCGGGCCGGCGGCACCGAGGGCGGCATGAGCACCGGCGACGTGCTCCGCGTGCGGGCGGCCATGAAGCCGATCAGCACCGTGCCGCGGGCGCTGGACACGGTCGACACCGCCACGGGGGAGCCGGCCGTGGCGATCAACCAGCGCTCCGACGTCTGCGCGGTGCCGGCGTCCGGGGTCGTGGCGGAGGCCGAGGTCGCACTGGTCCTCGCGCAGGCGCTGCTCGAGAAGTTCGGTGGCGACAGCGTGGTCGAGACGGCGCGCAACGTGCACAGCTACCTGGAAGCCCTGACGATCCGATGACCGACGGCCCCACAGCGCCTCGCCCCGGGGTGGACGCGCCGCTCGTCGTCCTCGTCGGCCCTCCCGGCGCCGGCAAGTCGACCGTGGCGGCCGCTCTGGGCCGACGGCTCGGTGCCCCCGTGCGGGACACGGATGCCGACGTCGAGGCCGCCGCAGGCCGGGCGATCGCCGACGTCTTCCTCTACGACGGTGAGCCGGCGTTCCGCGAGCTGGAGCGTGGCGCGGTCGCCACGGCGCTGACCGAGCACCTCGGCGTCCTCGCGCTCGGCGGGGGCGCCCCCGTCGACCCGGCCACGCAGGAGCGGCTGCGCGGGCACCGGGTCGTGTTCCTCGACGTCGGCCTCGCCGCAGCCGCCCGTCGGATCGGGATGGACGCCCCCCGTCCCCTCCTGCTCGACGCGCCCCGGGCCACCTGGACCCGCTTGATGGACGTCCGGCGCCCGGTGTACACCGACCTGGCCACCGTGGTGGTGGACACCACCGCCCTGGCTCCCGACCAGGTGGTGGAGCAGGTCCTTGCCGCCTTCCCCGACCTGGAGGTCCCCACGCCGTGAGCACGCCGACCGTCGTCCGGGTCGAGGGGACCGCCCCCTACGACGTCCTCATCGGGCACCGCCTGCTCGACCGCCTCCCGTCGATGCTGGGGGAGGACGTCCGGCGCGTCCTCGTCGTCCACCCACGGGCGCTGCGTGCGACGGGCGACGCCGTGCGCGAGGACCTCGCCGCGGTCGGGTACGAGGCCGTCACCGCGGAGGTGCCCGACGGTGAGGAGGCCAAGACCGCCCAGGTCGCGTCCTTCTGCTGGCAGGTGCTGGGGCAGGCGAGCTTCACCCGCTCCGACGCGGTGGTCGGCGTCGGCGGTGGTGCCGTCACCGACCTGGCCGGCTTCGTCGCGGCCACCTGGCTGCGTGGGGTCAAGGTGGTCCACGTCCCGACCACGCTGCTCGGCATGGTGGACGCGGCCGTCGGGGGCAAGACCGGTATCAACACCACCGAGGGCAAGAACCTGGTGGGCGCCTTCCACCCGCCCGCCGGGGTGCTCGCCGACCTGTCGGCCCTGGAGACGCTGCCGGAGTTCGACCTGCGGGCGGGTCTCGCCGAGGTGGTCAAGTGCGGGTTCATCGCCGACCCGGACATCCTCAGCCTCACCGAGCAGCGTCCCGACGAGGCCGTCCGCTGGGACTCCCCGGTCCTGGCCGAGCTGGTCGAGCGTTCCGTCACCGTGAAGGCCGCGGTGGTGGGGGAGGACCTCATGGAGACGGGTCTGCGGGAGGTGCTCAACTACGGGCACACGTTCGGGCACGCGATCGAGCTGGTCGAGCGGTTCTCGTGGCGCCACGGCGCGGCCGTCAGCGTCGGGATGGTGTACGCCGCCGAGCTCGGCCGACTCGCCGGCCACCTGCCCGAACGGGTCGTCGACCGGCACCGCAGCATCCTCGCCCGGCTCGGCCTCCCCATCGCCTACCGGGGCGACCGCTGGTCGGCGCTGTACGAGGCGATGCGCAGGGACAAGAAGACCCGCGGCGACCTGCTCCGCTTCGTGGTGCTCGACGGCTCCGGCCGCCCGACACGGCTCGAAGGCCCGGACCCCGCGCTGCTCCAGGCGGCGTACGTCGAGGTGAGCGACCTGTGAGCGACGCCCCGGCCACCCCGGTGCACGAGGTGGACGTGCTCGTCCTCAACGGGCCGAACCTCTCCAGGCTCGGCTCCCGCGAGCCGGACGTGTACGGCCGCACCGACCACGACGGTCTCGTCGCGCTCGTCGCGCAGGCGGCCGACGAGCTGGGGGTCCGCGCCGAGGTCAGGCAGAGCGACGACGAGGCGGACCTCGTGCGGTGGCTCCACGAGGCGGTGGACACCCGGCGACCCGTGGTGATCAACCCGGCAGCCTTCACGCACTACTCCTACGCGCTGCGGGACGCGGCCGCGATGGTCACCGGCGCCGGGCTGCCCCTGGTCGAGGTCCACATCTCCAACCCCCACGCCCGCGAGTCGTTCCGCCGCCACAGCGTCGTGAGCCCCGTCGCGACGGGGGTGGTGGCCGGCTTCGGGGTAGCCGGCTACGCACTGGCGCTGCGGGCCGCAGCACGTCCCGGGGGTTCTTGACCTCCTCCGAACGGGTGAGTCCCACCACCGACGTTCGTACCATCTGTGTGTGAGCGTGTTCACGGCGTGACGGTACGTGGGTGACGATCCCCGGGTGGACGGCGCAGGTCTGGAGCAGGGCAGCAGTGAGGCGCCCCCCGGCGCCCCCAGCCGCGCCGAGATGGTCCATGCGGTCCGGCGCGGGCTGCTGCACGTCGCCCACCAGCCGATCGTCACGCTGGAGGACCGTCAGGTGCGAGGCAGCGAGACGTTGGTCCGGTGGCGCCACCCTCGCCTCGGCCTGCTCCTGCCCGCCCGGTTCCTGCCGCTCGCGCACCTGGTGGGAGCGGCCGCCGAGATCGACCTGCAGGTGCTGCGTGCCACCTGCCGCCGGCTGGCCGCGGACCCCTCCCTGCTGAGCGAGAGCACCAACGTGTCCCGCACCAGCATGCTCAGCCGCGGCTTCGTCACGGCGGTGCTGGCGGTGCTGCGCGAGCACGAGGTGGACGGGCACCGGGTGATGCTGGAGCTGTCCGAGGACCTCACGCTCGCCGAGCTGGTCCTCCTCGGCAGCGACGTGCGCCGGCTGCGGCTGGCCGGGGTGCAGATCGTGCTCGACGACCTGGGCTCCGGCGCCACGACCGTGCACCACGTCCGCCTCCTGCGCCCGTCCTGGGTGAAGGTCGACCGGTCGCTGGTCAGCGGGGTCGAGCTGTCGGGCCGCCGGCTGGGGGCGGTGGAGCGTGTCGTCGACCTGGCCAGGGCATCGGGGGCGGGCGTCACCGCCGAGGGGGTCGAGGACGAGCGCCAGGTGGCGCTGCTGGCCGGCGTGGGCTGCGAGCGGGGGCAGGGGTGGCTCTTCGGGCGGCCGGTGGCGCAGCCGGCGACCGATAGGATCGCCGACCATGGCGACGACCAACGACCTCAAGAACGGCCTTGTGCTGAACATCGACGGCAACCTGTGGTCGGTGGTGGAGTTCCAGCACGTCAAGCCGGGTAAGGGTCCGGCCTTCGTCCGCACCAAGCTGAAGAACGTCCTGTCCGGCAAGGTTGTGGACAAGACCTTCAACGCCGGCCTCAAGGTCGAGACCGCGACGGTGGACAAGCGGGACATGCAGTACCTGTACGCCGACGGTGACGACTACGTGTTCATGGACTCCAGCACCTACGACCAGCTCCAGGTGCCCCGGGCCACCGTCGGCGAGGCCGCCGACTTCCTGCTCGAGAACCAGGACGCCGTCGTCGCCGTCCACGAGGGCACCGTGCTCTACGTCGAGCTCCCCGCCTCCGTCGAGCTCGTGATCAGCCACACCGACCCGGGCCTGCAGGGGGACCGCTCCACCGGCGGCACCAAGCCGGCCACGCTGGAGACCGGTCGCGAGATCCAGGTGCCGCTGTTCCTGGAGACCGGCACCAAGGTCAAGGTGGACACCCGGTCCGGCGACTACCTCGGGCGCGTCAGCTGAGCGCGCGGCACAAGGCGCGCAAGCGGGCCCTGGACATCCTCTTCGAGGCCGAGCAGCGGCGCGTCGAGCCGATCGGCCTGCTGGCCGAGCGCATCGCCGGCGGCCAGCCGCCCGTCCCGGAGTATGCGGCCGTGCTCGTCGAGGGCGTGGTGGCCAACCAGGCGCAGATCGACGAGGCGCTGGCCACGTACGCCCACGGCTGGACCTTGGACCGGATGCCGTCGGTGGACCGGGGGATCCTGCGGATCGGCACGTGGGAGCTCGTGCACAACGACGACGTCCCGGACGACGTCGTGATCAGCGAGGCCGTCACCCTGGCGACGGAGCTGTCCACCGACGACTCGCCGGCCTTCGTCAACGGGCTGCTGGCGCGGATCCGGAGCCTGAAGGCCACGCTGCAGGCCTGACCCTGGGTTGTGTCCGGGCGCCTTCCTAGCGTCGAGCCATGCCTCCAGACGGCGCGCAGTCAGTCCAGGACCGCCCGGCGGGCGTCGGCGTCCAGCACCTGCCAGCTGATGAGCTGGTCGACGAGGGCAGCCGGTGCCAGGTCGTAGATGACCGCCAGCGAGCGCAGGTCGTCGGCCCGGATCGACAGGATCTTGCCGTTGTAGTCGCCGCGCTGGGACTGGATCGTCTGCGCGTACCGGGCCAGCGGCCCCGCCTTCTCGGCGGGCACGTTCATCAGACGCTCGAGGTCGAGCACCAGGCGGGGCGGTGGCTCGCCCGAGCCGGCAGGGGCGCCGTCGGGCAGCAGCGCCTGCACGGGGACGCCGTAGAAGTCGGCGAGCTCGGCGAGCCGCTGGACGGTGACGGCACGGTCGCCACGCTCGTAGGAGCCGACGACGACGGCCTTCCACCGGCCCTGGGACTTCTCCTCCACCCCGTGGAGCGAGAGACCCTGCTGGGTACGGATCGCGCGCAGCCGCGAGCCGAGTGCGCGTGCGTAGTCGGTTGCCATGGCCCCAGGATCACGGAGAGTTACGCCCGCGGTCAAGCATCTGACCACGGAGCGTCACTGGGACGGGCTAGTCCGATCGGCCCCTGCTCACGTTCTGACGCCGTGACCGGGGCGCCTCCCGGTGCGCGCTAGTGTGCTCGCCGACCGACGTCCTTTAAGTCCCGTCCCGTGAGGCGGGGAAGGAGGTCCACCCGACCGTGCCCGAGCAGCAGACCCCTCCCACGACCGGCCCCATGTTCGAACGGACCGTCGTGAGCGCGGACGACATCGACCGTGCTGTCCAGCGGATCGCCCACGAGCTGCTGGAACGCAACCGCTCCGCCGCCGACCTCGTCCTGCTGGGCGTGCCCACCCGTGGCGTCCCCCTCGCCGAACGGATCGCCTCGGCGCTGGAGGCCGTCGACGGGCTGCGGCCCCCCACCGGCTCCCTGGACGTCACGATGTACCGGGACGACCTGCGGCAGCACCCGACGCGGGGACTCGCCGTGACGGCCGTCCCGGTGGACGTCACGGATCGTGTCGTGGTCCTCGTCGACGACGTCCTCTTCTCGGGCCGCACCATCCGGGCGGCCCTCGACGCGGTGGCCGACCTCGGCCGGCCCCGGGCCGTCCGTCTCGTGGTGCTCGTCGACCGCGGCCACCGTGACCTCCCGATCCGCGCCGACCACGTGGGCCGCAACCTGCCCACCGCCGCCGACGAGAAGGTCTCCGTCCGGCTGCACGAGACCGACGGCAGCGACGGCGTCGACATCCTCCGACCCGTGCCGTCCGTGCCGTCCGTGCCGCCCGTGCCGCCCGTCCCGCCGGTCCCGCCCGTGCCGCCGGTGCCCGGGGTCGCCGGAGCGGCGGGGGGTCGCGCGTGAGGCACCTGCTGTCCACCGCGGACCTCGACCACGCGGCTGCCGTCGCGCTCCTCGACACCGCGGAGGCCATGGCCGAGACCCAGCGCCGGGAGATCAAGAAGCTTCCGACCCTGCGGGGACGCACCGTCGTCAACCTCTTCTTCGAGGACTCCACCCGGACCCGGATCTCCTTCGAGGCCGCGGCCAAGCGGCTGTCCGCGGACGTCATCACCTTCTCGGCCAAGGGCTCCAGCGTCTCCAAGGGCGAGAGCCTCAAGGACACGGCCGAGACGCTGCAGGCCATGGGTGCGGACGCGGTCGTCATCCGTCACCCGGCCTCGGGCGCTCCTCACCGGCTGGCGGCGCAGGGCTGGACGACCGGTGCGGTGCTCAACGCCGGGGACGGCACGCACGAGCACCCGACCCAGGCGCTGCTCGACGCGTTCACGTTGCGGCGGCACCTGCGCGGCGGCGAGGGCGACCTGGCCGGGTTGCGCGTCGCGGTCGTCGGCGACGTGCTGCACTCCCGGGTCGCACGGTCCAACGTGCACCTGCTGCGCACGCTGGGTGCCGACGTCACCCTCGTGGCCCCGCCGACGCTGCTGCCCCGGGGGGTGGGGAGCTGGCCGTGCGCGACGTCCTTCGACCTGGACTCGGTCCTGCCCGAGGTGGACGCCGTCATGATGCTGCGGGTCCAGGGCGAGCGGATGAACGCCGCCTACTTCCCGTCGGAGCGTGAGTACTCCCGCCGCTACGGCCTGGACGCCCGCAGGCTCCGGCGGCTGCCGGAGCACGCGATCGTCATGCACCCCGGACCGATGAACCGCGGCCTGGAGATCAGCGCCGACGCGGCCGACAGCCCGCGTGCGGTCGTCCTGGACCAGGTGACCAACGGCGTCGCGGTCCGGATGGCCGCGCTGTACCTGCTGCTGGCCGGAGAGGGGAGCGAGGCATGAGCTGGTTGCTGCGGGGGGCTGCCCTGCCGGACGGCTCGGTCGTGGACCTGCTGCTGCGCGACGGGGTGCTGGCCGAGCGCGGGGCTGCGGGCTCGCTCGACGCAGGCGCCGGCACCACCGTGGTCGACGCGGACGGGCTCCTCGCGCTGCCGGGGCTCGTGGACCTGCACACCCACCTGCGCGAGCCGGGCCGCGAGGACGCCGAGACCGTCGAGTCCGGCACCCGGGCCGCGGCCGCGGGCGGGTACACGGCGGTGCACGCCATGGCCAACACCAGCCCGGTCGCCGACACCGCCGGAGTCGTGGAGCAGGTCTACCGGCTCGGGCGCCAGGCCGGCTGGTGCGACGTGCGCCCGGTGGGTGCGGTGACCGTCGGCCTGGCCGGCAGCCGCCTCGCCGAGCTGGGGGCGATGGCCACCTCGACCGCGCGGGTCCGGGTGTTCAGCGACGACGGGCACTGCGTGTCCGACCCGGTGCTGATGCGTCGCGCCCTGGAGTACGTCCGGGCCTTCGACGGCGTCGTCGCCCAGCACGCCCAGGACCCCCGGCTCACCGAGGGCGCCCAGATGCACGAGGGCGACGTGAGCTCGGTGCTGGGGCTGGCCGGCTGGCCCGCGGTGGCCGAGGAGGCGGTCATCGCCCGCGACGTGCTGCTCGCCGCGCACGTCGGCTCCCGGGTGCACGTGTGCCACGTCTCCACCGCCGGCAGCGTGGAGATCGTCCGGCTGGCCAAGCAGCGCGGCCTGCCGGTCACGGCCGAGGTCACCCCCCACCACCTCCTGCTCACCGACGAGCTCGTCCGCAGCTACGACCCCGTCTACAAGGTCAACCCGCCGCTGCGGACCGCGGCCGACGTCCAGGCGCTGCGTGAGGCGGTCGCCGACGGGACGGTCGACGTGGTCGCCACCGACCACGCCCCCCACCCCACCGAGGCCAAGGACTGTGAGTGGGCGGCGGCGGCGATGGGCATGACCGGGCTCGAGACCGCCCTCGCCGTCGTGCAGGAGACCCTCGTCGACACGGGCCTGCTCGACTGGGCCGGCGTGGCACAGCGGATGTCGGTCGCCCCGGCCAGGATCGGCCGCCTGGACGACCGGGCCCTGGGGCTCGGAGCCCACGGCCTCGGGCTCGAGGTGGGCGCCCCCGGGCACGTCACGCTGTACGACCCCGCCGCGCCCACGGTGGTCGACCCGGCGGCGCACCAGACCGCCGGGCGCAACAGCCCCTTCCGCGGCCGCACCCTGCCGGGCCGGGTGGTGGCGACGTTCCTGCGGAGCAGCCCGACGGTCCTCCACGGCGCCGTCGTCGAGCGCGACACGGCGCCACCGGGACCGGACCAGTGGTGAGCCAGTGGGTGGCGGGGCTGCTCGTGCTCCTCGTCGTGCCGCTGGTGTTCGGCCTCATGTGGTGGGGCTGGCGCGGGCGGGCCCGACGGCAGCAGGACGTCCCCGCACCCGCCGACTCCCCGCCGGCCACCGGGCTGGGCGTCCCGCTCCTGGACCCCGTCGAGGGGCTGTACGTCTCGACCGTCCGCGCGGGGGAGTGGCTGGACCGCGTCGTCGTCCACGGCCTCGGGGTCCGTTCCGACGCCGTGCTGCACTCCGGCGACGCCGGGCTGTGGTTCTCGCGCACCGGGGCCCGCGACCTCTTCGTCCCCGCCTCCGACGTCCTCGCCGTCCGCGTCGAGAGCGGCATCGCCGGCAAGTACACGATCGGGGAGGGGCTGCTCGTCGTCCGCTGGCGCACCGGCGTGGTCGACGGCGCCTCCCCGACGCACCCCGTCGAGCTCGACACCGGTTTCCGCCCCCGCGAGTGGGCCACCTCGGCCGTCCTCGCCGCCACCCTCCAGTCCCTCGTCCCGGGAGGCCGAGCATGACCAGCACCAGCACCCCCCGCACCGGGCCGCCCCCGGCCGTCCTGCTCCTGGAGGACGGTCGCGCGTTCCGCGGCGAGGCCTTCGGAGCCGTCGGCCAGACGGTGGGGGAGGCCGTCTTCTCCACCGGCATGACCGGGTACCAGGAGACCCTCACCGACCCCAGCTACCACCGGCAGGTGGTCGTGATGACCGCCCCCCACGTGGGCAACACGGGCATCAACGACGAGGACCAGGAGTCGCGTCGGGTCTGGGTCGCCGGGTACGTGGTCCGGGACCCGGCGCCGCGGCCGAGCAGCTGGCGCGCCACCCGCAGCCTCGCCGACGAGCTGCTCGCGCAGGGCACGGTCGGCATCGGGGGCGTCGACACCCGTGCGGTGGTCCGCCACCTGCGCGAGCGCGGGGTGATGCGGGCCGGGATCTTCTCCGGCCCCGCCGCGGACCGCCCGGTCGAGGAGCTGCTGCGGCTGGTGCGCGAGTCCCCGCTGATGAGCGGCGCAGACCTGGCGGGGGAGGTCTCCACCGACGAGGCGTACCTGCTCCCGGCCATCGGTGAGCGCAGGTTCACCGTGGCCGCGGTGGACCTCGGCATCAAGGCCATGACGCCGCGCCGGCTGGCCGAGCGGGGCGTCGACACGCACGTGCTGCCCGCCGGCGCCTCGATCGACGACGTCCTCGCCGTCTCTCCCGACGGGGTGTTCTTCTCCAACGGCCCGGGAGACCCCGCAGCCGCCGAGGGTCCGGTCCGGCTGCTCCAGGAGGTGCTCGAACGGGACCTGCCGTTCTTCGGCATCTGCTTCGGGAACCAGCTGCTGGGGCGGGCGCTCGGTCTCGGCACCTACAAGCTCGGCTACGGCCACCGCGGCATCAACCAACCTGTCGTCGACCGCCGCACCGGGCGCGTCGAGATCACCGCGCACAACCACGGCTTCGCGGTGGACGCGCCGCTCGACGGGCCGGTCGAGGCTCCGGCCGGTGGTCTGGGTCGGGTGGAGGTGAGCCACGTCTGCCTCAACGACGACGTGGTCGAGGGGCTGAACCTGCTCGACCGGCGGGCCTTCAGCGTCCAGTACCACCCGGAGGCGGCGGCAGGTCCGCACGATGCCGGCTACCTGTTCGACCGCTTCGTCGACCTCATGTCCCAGCCCGCCGCCCAGAGTCAGACCCACAGCCACGGAGGCACCGCCTGATGCCGCGCCGCACCGACATCTCCAGCGTCCTCGTCATCGGCTCGGGGCCGATCGTCATCGGGCAGGCGGCGGAGTTCGACTACTCCGGCACGCAGGCCTGCCGGGTGCTGCGCGAGGAGGGCCTGCGGGTCGTCCTCGTCAACAGCAACCCGGCGACGATCATGACCGACCCCGGCTTCGCCGACGCCACCTACGTCGAGCCGATCACCACCGAGGTCATCGAGCGGATCATCGCCGCGGAGCGGCCGGACGCGGTGCTGCCGACCCTGGGCGGGCAGACCGCCCTGAACGCAGCCATCCAGCTCGCCGAGGCCGGTGTGCTCGACCGCTACGGCGTCGAGCTCATCGGCGCCGACATCCCCGCCATCCACCGGGCCGAGGACCGCGAGCAGTTCAAGGAGGTGGTCGCCGCGGCCGGCGCCGAGAGCGCCCGCAGCCGCATCGTCCGCGACCTCGACGGCGCCCTGGCCGCGGCGGCCGAGTACTCCTACCCGGTCGTCCTGCGGCCCTCGTTCACCATGGGAGGCCTCGGCTCGGGCTTCGCGGAGGACGAGACGACGCTGCGCCGGATGATCGTCGCCGGCCTGGCCGCCAGCCCGACCCACGAGGTGCTCGTCGAGGAGAGCATCAAGGGCTGGAAGGAGTACGAGCTCGAGCTCATGCGCGACCGCGCCGACAACGTGGTCGTCGTCTGCTCGATCGAGAACTTCGACCCGATGGGCGTGCACACCGGAGACTCGATCACGGTCGCGCCGGCGCTCACGCTGACCGACCGGGAGTACCAGCGCCTGCGCGACATCTCCCTCGCCATCATCCGCGGGGTGGGGGTGGACACCGGCGGCTGCAACATCCAGTTCGCGGTGAACCCCCGCGACGGGCGTGTGGTGGTCATCGAGATGAACCCGCGCGTCTCGCGCTCCAGCGCGCTGGCCTCCAAGGCGACCGGGTTCCCCATCGCCAAGATCGCCGCCCGGCTGGCGATCGGCTACACCCTGGACGAGATCCCCAACGACATCACGGGCTCCACGCCGGCCAGCTTCGAGCCCACGCTGGACTACGTCGTCGTCAAGATCCCCAGGTTCGCGTTCGAGAAGTTCCCGGCCGCCGACCGCACCCTCACCACGACCATGAAGTCCGTCGGCGAGGCCATGGCGATCGGGCGGAGCTTCCCCGAGGCGCTGCAGAAGGCCATGCGCTCGCTCGAGCGGCGCGGGTCGGCGTTCCGGTTCCCAGCGGTCGACCCCGAGCAGGTCGACCTCGACGCCCTGCTGGCGGCCACCGTCCAGCCGACCGACGACCGGCTGGTCGCGGTGCAGCAGGCGCTCTGGGCGGGGGCGAGCGTCGAGCAGGTCCACGAGGCCACCGGCATCGACCCCTGGTTCCTCGACCAGATCGAGCTCATCGACGACGTCGCCCGCGACGTGGCCGCTGCCCCGGCGCTGGACCGGGCGGCACTGCTGCGCGCCAAGCGCCTGGGCTTCTCCGACGAGCAGGTCGCGGCGCTGCGCGGGCTGTCGGAGCCGGTGGTCCGCGGCCTTCGCCAGGCACTCGGCGTCCGGCCGGTGTTCAAGACCGTGGACACCTGCGCCGCGGAGTTCGCGGCCCTCACGCCGTACCACTACTCCTCCTACGACGAGGAGGACGAGGTGGTCGCCTCCGACCGCCGCAAGGTGGTGATCCTCGGCTCGGGGCCCAACCGGATCGGTCAGGGCGTCGAGTTCGACTACTCGTGCGTGCACGCCGCGTTCGCGCTGCGGGACGCGGGCTTCGAGACGATCATGGTCAACTGCAACCCCGAGACCGTCTCCACGGACTACGACACCTCCGACCGGCTGTACTTCGAGCCGCTGACCGTGGAGGACGTCCTGGAGGTGGTCCACGCCGAGCAGCGCTCCGGCGAGCTGCTGGGGGTCATCGTGCAGCTGGGCGGCCAGACCCCGCTGGGCCTGGCCGACGAGCTCGCCGCGTCCGGCGTGCCGGTGCTCGGCACGAGCCCTGCCGCGATCCGCCTCGCCGAGGACCGCGACGCGTTCGGGCACGTGCTCGCCGGTGCCGGGCTGCCGGCGCCGATGTGGGGGACCGCCGCCAGCTTCGACGAGGCCCGCCAGGTCGCCGAGCGGATCGGCTACCCGGTGCTGGTGCGGCCGTCGTTCGTGCTGGGCGGTCGTGGGATGGAGGTCGTGGACGACGCCGAGGCCCTCGACGGCTACGTCACCCGCGCCGGCGCCACCGGCGTGCGCGTCGGCCCGCAGCACCCCCTGCTGGTCGACCGGTTCCTCGACGACGCCGTGGAGATCGACGTCGACGCCCTGTGCGACGGGACCGAGGTGTTCATCGGCGGGGTGATGGAGCACATCGAGGAGGCCGGGGTGCACTCCGGCGACAGCGCCTGCGTGCTGCCGCCGGTCACG
The DNA here is from genome assembly GCA_963759255.1 of uncultured Actinomycetota bacterium. Lineage (GTDB taxonomy): Bacteria > Actinomycetota > Actinomycetes > Actinomycetales > JBBAYJ01 > Aquipuribacter. The sequence goes on along the minus strand of CAVWYQ010000002.1, from coordinate 1,084,197 downwards.
CTCGGCGCGGCCGTGCTCGCGCAGGTCCGCCACGCGACCGAGGCCATCGCCCACGGCGTGGGCGTCCGGGGCCTGCTCAACGTCCAGTACGCCCTGGTGGGCGACACCGTGATGGTGCTGGAGGCGAACCCCCGGGCGAGCCGGACGGTGCCCTTCGTGTCGAAGGCCACCGACGTGGCCCTCGCCAAGGCCGCGGCCCGCATCATGACCGGCTCGACCATCGCGGGCCTGCGGGCCGAGGGCATGCTGCCGGCCGTCGGCGACGGCGCCAGCCACCCGCCGGTGTCGGTGTCGGTCAAGGAGGCGGTCCTGCCCTTCAAGCGGTTCCGCACGGCCACCGGGGCGGTCGTCGACTCGGTGCTCGGACCGGAGATGCGCTCGACCGGGGAGGTCATGGGCATCGACGTCGACTTCCCCCGGGCCTTCGCCAAGTCGCAGGCGGCCGCCTACGGGGGCCTGCCGACCAGCGGACGCGTCTTCGTCTCCGTCGCCGACCGCGACAAGCGGGCGATGCTCTTCCCGATGAGCAGGCTGGCGGCCATGGGCTTCGAGATCCTCGCCACGGCCGGCACGGCGGAGACCCTTCGCCGCAACGGGATCGCCTCCACCGTGGTGCGCAAGCACAGCCAGGGACCGGGCCCCGACGGTGAGCCCACCATCACCCGGCTGATCCTCGACGGCGGGGTGGCCATGGTCGTCAACACGCCCTCCGGGCGGGCCGCCCGGGCCGACGGCTACGACATCCGGGCCGCGACCACCACGGTCGACGCGCCGATCATCACCACCGTCCAGCAGCTGGCCGCGGCCGTGCAGGGCATCGAGGCCATCGCCGACGGCGGGTTCGCGGTGGCCAGCCTGCAGCAGCACGCCAGGGACATCTCGGCCGAGCGCGAGACGCACCGGTGAGCGCAGGCACGGCTGCCCCGGCGCGACCGGCACAGGTCCGGGCGCCGGTGGTGCTGGCGGAACCGCTCGGCGCCTACACGCGCCTGGTGCTGGCGGACCCGGTGCTCGCTCAGGCGGCCCCCGGTCAGTTCGTGGCGGTCGCGGTCGGGGACAGGCAGTCCTCGATGCTGCTGCGACGGGCGTTCAGCGTGCACCGTGCCGACCCTGCGGCCGGCACCCTGGAGGTGGTCGTGGCGGCCCACGGTGCCGGCACCGCCTGGATCGCCGGGCGGCAGGTGGGCGACGAGCTGGACGTGGTCGGTCCGCTCGGCACCCGCTTCTCGCTGCCGGCGGCCGGTGGGCACCTCGTGCTGGTCGGGGGGGGCTACGGCGCTGCGCCGTTCGCCTGGACGGCCGAGGCGGCCGTGGCGGCCGGTGTCCGGGTCGACGCGGTCGTCGGCGCCGGGGACGCCCGTCGGCTGTGCGACGTCGACGGGACCCGTGCCGTCGTCGAGCCGGCGGGCGGGCAGGTGCTGCTCACCACCGACGACGGCAGCGCAGGGGAGCGGGGGCGCGTCACCGACGCGCTGGCCCGGCTGCTGGGTGGCCGTGGTGGCGCGGTCGCCGACCCCGGTGCCGGTGCCGGTGCCGACGTCGGTGCCGGTGCCGGTGCCGCTGCCGGTGCCGACTCAGGTGCCGACTCGGGTGCCGACTCCGACTCCGACTCCGGTGCCGGGGTACGCCGGGCCACCTCGGTCACGGTCGCCGCCTGCGGGCCGATGGCGATGCTGTCCGCGGTCGCCCGGACCGCCGCCGACGCCGCGGCCCGGACGGGAGAGCCGGTCGACGTCCAGGTCGCCGTCGAGGAGGCGATGGCCTGCGGCATCGGTATCTGCATGACGTGCGTGCTCCCCGTCCGCGGCGCCGACGGCGTGACCCGGATGCTCCGCGCCTGCACCGACGGCCCGGTCCTCGACGCCTCCACCGTCCGCTGGGACTGCGTCGGCGGTCACGGCGCAGCCGTCCCGGCGGACGCGGTCGGCGCCCCCGTCGGCGGTGCGGCGTGAGCCCCACGGCGCCGGTCCCCGAGGTACCGGCCCCCACGGCCCGGACCCGCACGGCACCGGACATGACGGCGCGCCTGGTCGCACCTGCCGGACCGGTCGACCTGGTCGCCGGGGTCCTCACCGCGAGCGGCTGCGCGGCGGCCGGCCGCGAGCTGGACCCCTTCCTGGACCTCACCGCCCTGGGCGGTGTCGTCACCAAGACGATCATGCGCGATCCCCGGTCCGGGCGGCCGACGCCGCGGATGGCGGAGACGCCGTCGGGGATGCTCAACTCCATCGGGCTGCAGGGGCCGGGTGTCGAGCACTTCCTCGCCCAGGACCTGCCGTGGGTCGCCGAGCGCGGCGCCCGTGCGGTGGTGAGCATCGCCGGGGAGGACGTCCAGGAGTTCGTCGACGTCGCAGCGGCGCTGGGACGGGCCACCGGTGCCGACGGGGTGCTCGGACGGCCAGGCACCGGCGGTGGTGTGCTCGCCGCCGTCGAGGTGAACATCTCCTGCCCCAACGTCGCCAACCGCGGCCTGGTGTTCGCCTGTGACGCAGGCAGTGCGGCCGAGGTCGTGGCCGCTGTCCGGGCGGTCACCGACCCGCGGGTGCCGGTACTGGCCAAGCTGTCGCCCGACGTCACGGATGTCGTCGCCATCGCGCGCGCGGTCCTCGCGGCGGGCGCCGACGGCCTCGTGATGATCAACACGCTGCTCGGGGTGGCCATCGACGTGGAGCGCGGCGCCCCGGTGCTGTCGCGGGTGACCGGCGGGCTCTCCGGGCCCGCGGTGCGTCCGGTCGCGGTGCGCTGCGTCTGGCAGGTGACGGCGGCCATGCGCGCGGGCCTGCTGCCCACGGTCCCGGTCGTCGGGGTCGGGGGCGTGAGGACCGGCAGGGACGCCGCCGAGCTCGTCCTGGCCGGCGCGAGCGCGGTCCAGGTCGGCACCGTGACCTTCGGTGACCCGGGTGCCCCGGTGCGCGTGCGGGACGAGCTCGCCGCCGTCGTCCGCCACCACGGCCTGGACTCCCTCGCCGCGCTGGTCGGGCGGGCCCACGACGCGGTGCGCTCCGGCGGCCACGCATGAGCGCCGCGTTCGCGCCGCGGCTGGCCGCGGCCCTGCGTGAGCACGGTCCGCTCTGCGTGGGCGTCGACCCCGCCCCCGCCACCCTGGCGCGCTGGGGGCTGCCGGACGACGTCGAGGGCCTGCGCCGGTTCTCCGGGACGGTCGTCGCCGCCCTGGCCGGCCGGACCGCGCTCCTCAAGCCCCAGGTCGCGTTCTTCGAGCGCCACGGTTCCGCCGGCCTGGCGGTGCTCGAGGGCCTGCTGGTCGACTGCCGGTCCGTCGGGCAGCTGGTCCTCGCCGACGCCAAGCGGGGCGACATCGGCTCCACGGCGACCGGCTACGCCGACGCCTGGCTCGACCCCGGCTCTCCGCTGGCCGCCGACGCCGTGACGGTCTCGCCGTACCTCGGCTACGGCAGCCTGGCCCCCATGGTGGAGGCCGCCGCCGCGCACGGTCGCGGGGTCTTCGTCCTCTGCCTGACCTCCAACCCCGAGGGGGCCTCGGTGCAGCACGCCCGTCCCGTCGACGGGTCGGGGCCCAGCGTCGCGGCCGCGGTGGCCGCGCAGGCCGGCGCGGACAACGCCCGGCTGGCCGCCCCCGGGCAGCCGGGGCCGGTCGGCCTGGTCGTGGGGGCGACGATCGGCGAGCAGCTGGCCGGTACGGGCGTCGACCTGGCCGCGGTGGGCGGGCACCTGCTGCTGCCCGGTCTCGGCGCGCAGGGGGCGAGGCCGGCGGACGTCGCGCGTCACCTGGGAGGGCTCGCGCCGCTGCTGGTGCCCAGTGCCAGCCGTGAGGTGCTCCATGCCGGGCCCGGCATCGCGGCGCTGCGTGAGCAGGCCGACCGGCTCGCCGGCGACCTCGCCGCGGAGCTGTCCGCCGCGCCTTCCTGAGCCTGCCTCCGCACCGGGTCGTCGGTGCGTTGGACCCACGGCGACGGCATGGGTACGTTCAGCGAGAAGAGCAGCCGCACCACCCGCCACACCGTCCCCGACAGACCGCCCCGACCTGACCACAGAGGTGTCACGTGCCCCTTCCCACCCTCACCCCCGAGCAGCGCGCCGCCGCCCTGGAGAAGGCCGCGGCCGCTCGACGGGAACGGGCCGAGGTCAAGAACCGGCTCAAGAACGGCTCGGCGAGCCTGTCGGAGGTCATCACCGAGGGCTCGACCAACGACGTCGTCGGCAAGATGAAGGTCGCCGCCCTCCTCGAGGCGCTGCCAGGCACCGGCAAGGTCCGTGCCAAGGCGGTCATGGAGGAGATCGGCATCAGCGAGACCCGCCGGGTCCGTGGTCTGGGCGCGAACCAGACCGCCGCCCTCATCGAGCGCTTCGGCGGCAGGTGACCGGTCCGACCGTTGCGGGTCGCCCGCGGGTGACCGTGCTCGCCGGGCCGACCGCGGTCGGCAAGGGCACCGTCTCCGCCGACGTCCGGTCCCGGTACCCCGAGGTCGCCATCTCGGTGTCGGCCACCACCCGCCGACCCCGGCCCGGTGAGGTGGACGGCGTGCACTACCACTTCGTCACCGAGGACGAGTTCGACGCCATGATCGCCGGTGGTGAGCTGCTGGAGTGGGCACTGGTCCACGGTCGCCAGCGTTCGGGCACACCACGTCATGCGGTGGAGACGGCGTTGTCGTCCGGGCGGCCCGTGCTCCTGGAGATCGACATCCAGGGCGCGCGCCAGATCCGTACCACCTACCCGCAGGCGCAGTTCGTCTTCCTCGCGCCGCCGTCGTGGGAGGAGCTGGTGACCCGGCTCGTCGGCCGGGGCACCGAGGACGACGAGGAGCGCGAGCGCAGGCTGCGCAGCGCCAAGGTCGAGCTCGCGGCCGAGCCGGAGTTCGACCGGACCATCGTCAACCACGACGTCCGGCGGGCGGCCGACGACCTCGTATCATTGATGGGATTGCCGGTCCGCGGCTGAGTCCCGGCTCACCCAGGACTGTGCGGGCGCGCCCGTCCGCACCCCCCACCGCACGACCGCAACCCCGACGTCTGGAGAACCCGTGCCTGGAACACCCGCAGCCCCCGAGGGCATCACCAACCCGCCGATCGACGACCTGCTGAGCACCGTCGACTCCAAGTACTCCCTGGTCATCTACGCGGCCAAGCGTGCCCGGCAGATCAACGCGTACTACTCCCAGCTGGGCGAGGGCCTCCTGGAGTACGTCGGCCCGCTCGTGGAGACCCACGTCCAGGAGAAGCCGCTGTCGGTGGCCCTCCGCGAGATCGACGCCGGCCTGCTCACGATCCAGGCCAACCCGCCCGCCGCCGAGGACTGAGACCTCTGCGGGTCGTCCTCGGGGTCGCCGGAGGCATCGCGGCGTACAAGGCCGCGACGCTGCTGAGGCTGCTGCGCGCCGACGGGCACGACGTCACCGTCGTGCCCACCGAGTCGGCCCTGCGCTTCGTGGGTGAGCCGACGTGGTCGGCGCTGTCCGGCCACCCGGTGGCCAGCGACGTCTGGAGCGACGCGCACGAGGTGCCGCACGTGGCGATCGGTCGTGAGGCGGACCTCGTGGTCGTCGCCCCGGCCACGGCCGACCTCATGGCGAGGGCTGCGCACGGCCTCGCCGACGACCTCCTGACGTCCACGCTGCTCACCGCCACCTGCCCGGTCATGCTGGCACCGGCCATGCACACCGAGATGTGGGCCCACCCCGCGACGCGGAGCAACGTCGCCACCCTGCGGTCCCGCGGTGTCGTCGTGGTCGAGCCTGCGGTCGGTCGCCTGACGGGCTCCGACTCCGGGCCGGGCCGGCTGCCCGAGCCCGAGGACCTGCTGCGCGAGGTGCGGGCGCTCCTCCTCGCGCGGGGCGCGGGCCCTGACCGGCCCCGCGCCACGGTCGCCAGCGAGCCCGCCGGCGAGAGGTCCCTCGACCGGTCACGTGACCTCGACGGCTGCCGCGTGGTCGTCAGTGCCGGGGGGACCCGTGAGCCGCTGGACCCGGTCCGCTTCCTCGGCAACGCCTCGTCCGGCCGGCAGGGGATCGCCGTCGCCGAGGCCGCCCGGGACCGGGGTGCCGAGGTGCACCTGGTCGCCGCACACGTCGAGGTGCCACTGCCGCCGGGGGTACGGACCACGCGCGTGGGCACGGCCGCCGAGCTGCACGCCGCGGTCGTGGCTGCCGTGCACCAGGCCGACGTGCTGGTCATGGCGGCTGCGGTCGCCGACTTCCGTCCCGACCACGCCGCCGACACCAAGATCAAGAAGACCGGCGACGACGACGTGCCGACGATCCGGCTCGTGCGGACCGTCGACGTGCTCGCCGCGGTCTCGCACCATCGCCCCCACCCCGGGCTGCTCGTCGTGGGCTTCGCCGCCGAGACCGGTGACGCCGGTGGGGACGTCCGCAGCCACGCCGAGGCCAAGCTGGCTGCCAAGGGGTGCGACCTGCTCGTGGTCAACGACGTGTCCGGCGGGGCCGTGTTCGGCAGCGAGGACAACCGCATCGTCGTGCTCGCCCCAGGCGGGCCGGCCGGACGGCCCGTCGAGGTCGCCGCGACCGGCACCCTGACCAAGCGGGAGGTCGCCGAGACCGTGCTGGACGCCGTCGTGCACAGCCGGGCGGCGGCCGACACCGGAGCGCCGGGCGTCCAGCCCTAGGCTTGCCCCCGGCCCATCGCCGCCTGGAGACCAGCACCCGCCCTACCCGTCACACCCGTGGAGATCCGATGACTGTGCGCCTGTTCACCTCCGAGTCCGTCACCGAGGGGCACCCGGACAAGATCTGCGACCAGATCAGCGACGCGATCCTCGACGCCATGCTCGAGCAGGACCCCCGTTCGCGCGTCGCGGTGGAGACCCTGGTGACGACCGGGCTGGTGCACGTGGCGGGCGAGGTCACCACCATGGCGTACGTCGAGATCCCGCGCATCGTCCGGGACACCGTCCTGCGGATCGGGTACGACTCCTCGGTCAAGGGGTTCGACGGGGCCTCGTGCGGGGTGTCGGTGTCGATCGGGCAGCAGTCGGAGGACATCGCCCAGGGCGTGGACAAGGCATACGAGCTCCGTACCTCCGGGGCCGAGGACCCGTTGGACGCCCAGGGCGCCGGTGACCAGGGCCTCATGTTCGGCTATGCCTGCGACGACACCCCGGAGCTCATGCCGTTGCCCATCGCGCTGGCCCACCGGCTCTCGGCGCGGCTGTCGCAGGTGCGCAAGGACAACGTCCTCCCCTACCTGCGCCCCGACGGCAAGACCCAGGTCACCGTCGCCTACGACGGGACCACCCCTGTCGCGGTCGACACCGTGGTGCTGTCCACGCAGCACGCCGCCGACATCTCGCTGGACAGCATGCTGAGCCCCGACATCGAGGAGCACGTGGTGCGGCCCGTCCTGGCCGAGGCCGGCCTGGAGACCTCCGGGATGCGCCTGCTGGTCAACCCGACGGGTCGCTTCGAGATCGGCGGCCCCATGGGTGACGCCGGGCTGACGGGGCGCAAGATCATCGTCGACACCTACGGCGGCATGGCCCGGCACGGCGGCGGGGCGTTCTCCGGCAAGGACCCCTCCAAGGTGGACCGGTCGGCCGCGTACGCGATGCGCTGGGTGGCCAAGAACGTCGTGGCGGCGGGGCTCGCGAGGCGGTGCGAGGTGCAGGTCGCCTACGCGATCGGCAAGGCCTCGCCCGTCGGGCTGTACGTGGAGTGCTTCGGCACCGAGACGGTCCCGCTCGACCGGCTCAGCGCCGCGGTGCGCGAGGTGTTCGACCTTCGGCCGGCCGCCATCATCCGCGACCTGGACCTGCTGCGGCCGGTCTACGCCCAGACCGCCGCCTACGGGCACTTCGGGCGTGACCTGCCCGGCATGACCTGGGAGGCGACCGACCGGGTGGAGGCCCTGCGCGCCGCCACCGGGGTGCGGGCCGGAGCCGTGGCCCAGCTGAACGCCTGAGCCCCGCACCACGGTGACTCCGGGGGAGCCCGCCCAGGCGACGCTGTTCGGACCGGCCCCGCGTCGCCGCAGGACGGCGCCGCCGGCCCCCTCGGCCGAGGTGGGACCGGTGGCCTCGGTTGCGGTGGACGTCCCGCTGCCCCATCTGGACCACCCGTTCAGCTACGCGGTGCCGACGGCGCTGACCGACCTCGTGGTGGCGGGGGCCAGGGTCCAGGTGCCGTTCGCGGGACGGGCGGAGGACGGCTGGGTGCTCGACGTCGCTGCGGGCCCCCTGGCGGGGCTGCGCCCGGTACGCCGGGTCACCACCCCGCTGGCCCCCGTGACCCCGGAGGTCGCCGCACTCGCCCGGGCCGTGGCCGACGTCACGGCCGGGACGCTGGTGGACGTGCTGCGCGCGGCCGTCCCGCCCCGGCACGCCGCCGCGGAGAAGGCCCTCCTCGGGGCGGGGGTCCCGGTCCCGTCCGGCGCCGCGCCGACCGCCGGGCTGCCTGAGTCCGCCGGTGCGCTCGTGGCGGGGCCGTGGTCTGCCTGCGTCGGTGGCGAGGCCTTCCTGCGTCGGACCGCGTCGGGGGAGGGGCCGCTGGCCGCGGTCCGGCTGCCGCTGGACGTCGACCCGTGGCGGGCGGTCCTGGTCGCGGTGACGGCTGCGCTCGCCTCCGACCGGGACGCCGTGGTGGTCGTGCCCGACGTGGCCGACGTCGCGGCGTGCGCTGCGGTGCTCCAGCCGGGGCTGGGGGAGGAGTCGAGGGTCTCCCTGCTGCACTCCGGACTGGGGCCCGCGGCTCGTTGGCAGGAGTTCCTGCGGCTGCGGACCGGGCAGGCCCGGGTCGCCCTCGGCACCAGGTCCGCCGTCTTCGCCCCGCTGGCCCGGCCCGGGCTGGTGGTCGTGGTCGACGACGGTGACGACGGCCACGTCGAGCCGCACTCGCCCGGCTGGGACAGCGCCCTGGTGGCCGCGCTGCGGGCCGAGGCGACCGGGGCCGCGCTCGCCCTCGTCTCCCGGAGCCGGTCGGTCCGGACCCAGGCCTGGGTCGCCCGCGGACGCCTGAAGGACATCGCCCCGGACCGGTCGCGGCGTCGCTCCGGCGCGCCGCTCGTCGTCGTCCCCGACCCGGCCGACCCGCTGGAGGCCCATGCCCGGGTGCCGCGACAGGCGCACCGGGTCGCGGCCGAGGGGCTGCGCGCCGGACCGGTGCTGGTCTCGGTCCCCCGCACCGGGTACGCCACCGCCCTGCAGTGCGCCCGGTGCCGCCAGGGTGTCCGGTGCCCCGTGTGCTCGGGGCCGCTGGCGGTCTCCGGCTCGACCACCGCGGTGCCCACGGGTGCCGCCCGGGACACCCGAGCGGGGCCGCTCGTCTGCCGCTGGTGCGCCCGGACGACCGCCGGGTGGGTGTGCCCGGAGTGTGCCGGCCGCGCGGTGCGGGCGGGGGTGGTCGGGGTGGTCCGCTCCGCCGAGGAGTGGGGGCGGGCCTTCCCCGGCACGCCGGTGGTGCTGAGCCGCGGAGGTCACCGGGCCGCGCCCCGTCGACGGCTCACCCCGCGTCGTCGTCGCCACCCCCGGGACCGAACCGGCCGCCGACGGCGGGTACGCGGCGGCGCTGCTGCTCGACGGGGACCTGTCCCTGGCGCGTCGCGGTCTGGCGGTGGAGGAGGAGACGCTGCACCGCTGGTTGAGCGTCGCGTCGCTCGTGCGGCCGGCCTCGGCCGGCGGTCGCGTCGCGGTCGTCGCCCAGCCGGGTCACCGGGTGGTCCAGGCGCTCGTCCAGGACGCGCCGGAGCTGCTCGCGAGCCGCCTGCTGGCCGAGCGGGCGGACGCCGGCCTGCCGCCGGCCCGCACCGTGGCCCGGCTGCTCGGCTCGACGGACGACCTGGCCGACGTGGCCGCGGCGCTGCGTCACGAGGGCACCCTGCTCGGTGCGTCCGGCTCCGAGGTGACGGGCGGGCACGTGCAGGTGCTGGGGCCGGCCCCGACCGTGGAGGCTGAGACCTGGCAGCTGCTCCTGGCGGGGGAGTCCGTGGACGTCCGTCGCGCCGTACGAGAGCTGCTCGCGACCCGGTCGGCGGCCAAGGCACCCGGCCGCCTGGTGGTGCGCCTGGACCCGCACGACCTGGACTGAGACGCGCGGGGACCGAGCGGTGCGCCGACGCCGGGCGTCGCCGACCGGGAGGCACGTCGCGCCCTCCTACACTGAGACCCATGGCGCTCAAGGACATCCGGCTGTTCGGTGACCCGGTGCTGCGGACCCCCGCGACCGAGGTCACCACGTTCGACAAGGAGCTGCGCCAGCTCGTCAAGGACCTCGAGGACACCATGCTCGAGGCGCCCGGCGCCGGTCTCGCGGCGCCGCAGATCGGTGTCGGGCTGCGGGTGTTCACCTGGTACGTCGACGACCAGCTGGGCCACCTCGTGAACCCCACCCTCGACCTGTCCGACGAGCTGCAGGACGGCGAGGAGGGCTGCCTGTCGTTCCCCGGCATCTACGCCGACACCCCGCGGGCCATGCGCGTCGTCGCCAAGGGCCAGGACATGCACGGTGAGCCCCTCGTGGTGGAGGGGTCCGCGCTGCTGGCCCGCGCCGTGCAGCACGAGACCGACCACCTCGACGGGATCCTCTTCATCGACCGGCTGGACCGGGAGCAGAAGAAGCAGGCCATGCGGATGATCCGCGAGGCGGAGTGGGCGGGTGCGCAGGCCCCCGTGGTCAAGGTCAGCCCCCACTCCACCTTCGGTGCGGCGCGCTGAGTGCGGCTGGTCCTCGCCGGCACCCCCGAGGTCGCCGTCCCCAGCCTGCGGGCGCTGCTGGCCTCCCACCACGAGGTCGTCGGGGTCGTCACCCGGCCCGACGCCGCAGCCGGCCGGGGCCGTCGCTCGCGGCCGAGCCCTGTCCGCGTCGTCGCCGAGGAGCACGGCCTGCTGGTGCTCGCCCCGGCCCACCCTCGTGAGCCGGAGTTCGTGGAGGCGTTGCGGGCGCTGGAGCCGGACTGCGTCCCCGTCGTGGCCTACGGCGCCCTGGTGCCCCGGGCGGCCCGGGAGGTGCCACGTCACGGCTGGGTCAACCTCCACTTCTCCCTGCTGCCCGCATGGCGCGGCGCGGCGCCCGTGCAGCGGGCGGTCATCGCCGGTGACGACATCACGGGCGCCTCGGTGTTCCGGCTCGAGGCCGGCATGGACACCGGTCCGGTCCTGGGGACGATGACCGAGCGCGTCCGGCCCCGCGACACCGCGGGCGAGCTGCTCGACCGGCTCGCCGGTGCCGGGGCGGGCCTGCTCGTGGACGTGCTCGACGCCCTGGAGGGCGGCACCGCCGTCGCCGTGCCCCAGCCGGAGGACGGCGTCAGCCTCGCCCCCAAGCTCCTGCCCGCCGACGCCCGGGTCGACTTCGCCCGCCCGGCCGTGGCGGTGGACCGGCTGGTCCGCGGCTGCACGCCGGCCCCCGGCGCCTGGACCACCCTGGAGGGTCGACGGCTCAAGCTCGGTCCGGTCGAGCCCGTGACCGGCCTGGTCGAGGCGCTCGCCCCCGGTGAGCTGCGGGTGGCCGGCGCCGAGGTGCTCGTCGGGACCGGCACCGCGCCTGTGCGTCTGGGCGCAGTCCAGCCCGAGGGCCGGGGGCCCATGCCCGCCGCAGACTGGGCCCGTGGCGCGCGCCCCATCCCCGGCACTGTCCTGGGCCGCCCCGACCCGCCGCCGACCGACGAGGACGACCGTGACTGACGACCCCTCCGGACCCGCTCGCGTCAACCGTCAGCGCCGAGATGGTGGTCCAACCCGGGATGACGCGCCGCGTCGCACCGGCGCCGGCGCCGGCGCCGGCCCAGAGGCTTTCCGACGCCCGGCGCGTGAGCGGCTGCGGCAGGCGGACGCCCCGCGCACGGCCGCCTACCAGGTGCTGCGGCTGGTCGACGAGGAGGACGCCTACGCCAACCTCGTGCTGCCAGGCGTGCTGGCCCGCCACCGGCTGGCCGGCCGGGACGCCGGCTTCGCCACCGAGCTGACGTACGGGACGCTACGCATGCGGGGCCTGTACGACGCGGTCCTCGCCACCCTCGTGGACCGGCCGCTCGACATGCTCGACCCGGCGACCCTCGACGTGCTCCGGCTCGGCGTCCACCAGCTGCTGGCCATGCGCGTCCCCGACCACGCCGCCGTCGCCTCCACGGTCGGTCTGGCCCGGCAGGAGATCGGCATCGGTGCGTCGGGGCTGGTCAACGCCGTGCTCCGGAAGGTCCCGGAGCACGACCTCGACGGCTGGGCCGACCTCGTGGCGCCCCGTCCGCCCGCGGGGGACGCCGTCGTCGTGCCCGACGACACCCTGGCTGTCCGGCACTCCCACCCGGGGTGGATCGTGCGGGCGATGCGCCAGGCGCTCGTCGGCCACGGCCGTGCCTCCGCCGAGCTCGAGGCCCTGCTCGCGGCCGACAACGAGCCGGCCGACGTCTGCCTGCTCGCCCGCCCCGGGCTCCTGACCCAGGACGAGCTGCTCGCCGACGGCGGGCGCCCCGGTGCCTGGTCGCCGTTCGCGGTCACCATGTCCTCCGGGTCCCCCGGCGGGCTCCGCGCGGTGCGGGACTCCCGGGCCCGGGTGCAGGACGAGGGCAGCCAGCTCGTCGCGGCCGCTCTCGTCGGCGCAGGTCTGGACGGTGCGGAGCCCGCGCAGGTCACCGACGCCGCCGACCGCGCCGGCGAGCGCTGGCTGGACCTGTGCGCCGGTCCGGGCGGGAAGTCGGCCCTGCTGTCGGCCCTCGCCCTGCGTGACGGCGCGAGCGGGGTGGCCGTAGAGCTGGCCGAGCACCGGGCCCGCCTGGTGGAGCAGGCCGTCCGTGGTGCGGAGCAGGTGTGGCAGGTCCGGACCGGGGACGGACGCGCCGTCGGGCAGGACGAGCCGGCCTCCTACGACCGGGTCCTCGTCGACGCCCCGTGCACCGGTCTGGGGGCGCTGCGTCGCCGTCCGGAGGCGCGCTGGCGTCGCACGCCGGGCGACCTCGCCGGGCTCGCGACGCTCCAGCGGTCGCTGCTGGCCTCGGGCCTGCAGGCCGTCCGTCCCGGCGGCGTGGTCGCGTACGTGACCTGCTCCCCGCACCTCGCCGAGACCACGGTCGTCGTGGAGGACGCCGTCCGCCGGGCCGGCAGGGACGGTGCCGACGTCGAGGTGCTCGACGCCTCCCGGGTCCTGCAGGCCGCGGTCGACCGTGAGGTGCCCGGTGCCGCTGCTGGCCCGTACGTCCAGCTCTGGCCGCACGCGCACGGCACCGACGGGATGTTCCTCGCGTTGCTGCGACGCCGGACCTGAGCCGGTCACCGTCGTGGTGCCCACGGTTCGCCGGCCCAGGATCCGCCCCGCCGACCGGACGGCCGTGCGACAGGGAAGAAGGGTGGGGGCCCCGAGGGTCTCGCCGGTGACGGATCTGCGGCTGGACCGAGGGTGCCGGTCGCGAGAGCCTGGCGCCCGGCGCTGACAGCCGCCGGTCGGCTGCCGGGCTGCCGACCGCCCAGCGCTCAGGCCCGTGACCGACCCTGAGCACGCTGGCGAGGAACACAGCCAGCAGGACGGGCACCGCCGGCGAAGGACGTCCAGCAGCCCGGTAGGAGCATGGGCGGCAGCCCGGCCGACCGCGGGACGGCCAGGACCGTGCCCGGGGAACTCCGCCGCGTCGGTCGTCGGGCGCTCCGGTGGGACGAGGGCGGGGCGGCGACGCGGGGCCGGAGGGTGTAGGAACAGGTGTCAGGCATCGCGTCACCGGTGGAAGGCGAGACGGAGGCGAGAGGATCCATGGTCGTGTGGGTACTCACCGACGGGACGGCAGGCGCGGCCGGCCGCGGGTGCTCCGATCGTCCAGCTGGACCGCGGCGACCCGCCGGCGCAGCTGCAGGCGTCAGTCCCTCCCGTCGAGGGGCGGCCCACGTCGTGGTGGATGCCACCGACCTCGACGCACCGGTGGTCGCCGTCACCAGCTGCTGACTCCGCCTCCGTCGGGCTCCTGGTCGAGCGGGGTGGCGTCGAGGACCCGCCAGGTCTGCGGCAGTTCCGCGCCACGGCGTCGTCGGGGCCGTCGTGCCAGCCGGCTCGTCAGGCGGTGGTCCTCGTCCTCAGCACGTCCGCCACGGCATCCAGCGCCCCGGGGACCAGCGTGAAGTAGGCCCACACGCCGCGCTTCTGCCGGGTGAGCAGCCCGGCGCCGACGAGCACCTTGAGGTGGTGGGAGACGGTTGGCTGCGACAGTCCCAGCGGCTCTGTGAGGTCGCAGACGCACGCCTCGCCGCCGTCGTGGGCCGCCACCAGCGACAGCAGGCCTCAGCCGGGCGGGGTCGGCGATGGCCTTGAGGGTTCGCGCGAACGACGGCCGCGTCGGCGGCGCCGAGGGGTTCCCGGACCAGGGGTGCGCAGCCGGCGAGGCCGGACGAGATGCTCGGCGCGACGCCAGCGGTCGGGCGCGCCCTGCTCGGTCTGCGGCATGCCGCACAGCATGACCCCGTTCATTCATCTGCGTCAATGTTGACAACCGTCGATGTGTCGCGGCACGCTGTCATCGACGGACGTCGATGACAGGAGTGCAGCCATGGACAGCACGACCACCACCGAGGCTGACACCCTGCGGGAGCAGGTCCGGGCCCGCTACGCCGAGGCGGCGACCGCCGTGGGCGGAGGCGACGGGGGTGGTTGCTGCAGCCCCGCGGCCGCGATCGAGGTCGACGGGCGCTTCGGTGCGGACCTGTACGTCGACGGCTCGACCGGGGGCCTGCCCGCCGAGGCGGTGCTCGCGTCCCTCGGCTGCGGGAACCCGACGGCGGTGGCCGACCTGCGCGCGGGGGAGCGGGTCCTGGACCTGGGCTCCGGCGGCGGCATCGACGTGCTGCTGTCCGCGCGCGCGGGTCGGTGCCACGCGGGTTCGCCTACGGGGTGGACATGACCACGCAGATGCTGGAGCTGGCCCGGCGCAACGCCGCCGAGGCCGGTGCGACCAACGTGGAGTTCCTGCTCGGCACCATCGAGGACCTGCCCCTGCCGGACGCCAGCGTCGACGTCGTCATCTCCAACTGCGTGGTGAACCTGTCGACCGACAAGCCGGCCGTGCTCGCTGAGACCTTCCGGGTGCTCGTCCCCGGCGGGCGGGTCGGGATCTCCGACGTGGTCGCCGAGGACGACGTCAGCCCGGCCGAGCGGGCCGAGCGGGGCTCCTACGTCGGCTGCATCGCCGGCGCCCTGTCGCGCGCCGAGTACCTCGAGGGCCTGGCTGCCGCCGGCTTCCAGGACCCGTCGGTCTCCTTCACCCACCAGGTCGCCCCGGGGCTGCACGGCGCGATCGTCCGCGCCACCAAGCCCGCCGCATGAGCGACGTCGTCACCGAGAGCCCGGTCCGCCCCGACGGGCCGGTGCTGTCGCGGCTGTCGACCCTGGACCGGTTCCTGCCGGTGTGGATCGTCACCGCCATGGTCGGGGGTCTGGCCCTCGGCCGCTGGGTCCCGGGGCTGGCCGACGCCCTGGACGCGGTCCAGGTGGGCTCGGTCAGCCTGCCCATCGCGGTCGGCCTGCTGCTCATGATGTTCCCGGTCCTGGCGAAGGTCCGCTACTCCGAGACCCGCCGCGTCACCGGGGACAGGCCCCTGCTGATCGCCTCGCTGGTCCTCAACTGGGTCGTCGGCCCCGCCCTGATGTTCGCGCTGGCCTGGCTCCTGCTGCCCGACCACCCCGAGTACCGGACCGGCCTGGTCATCGTCGGCCTCGCCCGCTGCATCGCCATGGTCCTCATCTGGAACGACCTGTCCTGCGGGGACCGCGAGGCCGCCGCGGTGCTCGTGGCCATCAACTCGGTCTTCCAGATCGTCGCGTTCGCCGCGCTCGGCTGGTTCTACCTGCAGGTCCTTCCCTCCTGGCTCGGGCTGTCCACCACCAGCGCCGACTTCTCCGTCTGCCGCGATCGCGCTCAGCGTCCTGGTCTTCCTCGGTATCCCGCTGCTGGCCGGCTTCCTGACCCGCACCCTCGGCGAGCGGGCCCGCGGCCGCGACCTGGTACGAGGAGCGCCTCCTGCCCACGATCGGGCCGTTCGCGCTGTACGGCCTGCTGTTCACCATCGTCATGCTGTTCGCCCTGCAGGGTGACGCCATCACGTCCCAGCCGTGGGACGTCGCCCGCATCGCGCTGCCGCTGCTCGCCTACTTCGCCCTGATGTTCGGCGGTGCGTTCCTGCTCGGCCGGGCCATCGGGCTGAACTACGCCAAGACCACCACGCTCAGCTTCACCGCGGCCGGCAACAACTTCGAGCTCGCCATCGCCGTCGCGATCGGCACGTTCGGCGTCACCTCCGGGCAGGCGCTGGCCGGGGTCGTCGGCCCTCTCATCGAGGTCCCCGTCCTGGTCGGCCTGGTCTACGTCTGCCTCTGGGCGGGACGCCGCTTCTTCCCCGGCGACCCGACCATCCCCGTAACCGGCCGGAGCAGTCCTGCCGCGACGAGTGCGCCCGTCCCCCCGGCCCCCGGCACCGGAGGAACCGGATGACCACCTGCAGCATGCCGCGCCACCTGCGCAGGGCGGCCGCGCTCGGGGCGTCGCGGTCGAGCAGCAGGACGGTGGCGTCCTGTCCCGGTCCGGCGGTCCCGGGCCGTTCGAGCCCAGCAGTGCGGCCGAGGCGCCCGGCCCTCCGGGCACGACCAGCCGTGAGGCCGGCCTCACGACCGGCCTCACGGGGACCGCGGCGTGCCCGACGGGCGGGTGCTGCGGGTGTCGGCAGATCAGGAGGCGAGCAGGCCCTGCATGCGCTCGATCTCCGACACCTGGGCGGCGATGATCGTCCGGGCCAGCTCCAGGGCGGTGGGGTTCTCACCCTCCTCCAGCTCAGTCTCGGCCATGTCCACCGCACCCTCGTGGTGCTCGACCATCATCTGCAGGAACATCTCGTCGAACTCGGCACCCTCGGCGGACCCCAGGGCGGTCATGTCCTCCGGGCTCATCATCCCGGTCATGCCCTCCATCGACATGTCGTCGGCGGGCACCTCGGCCGCCCAGGCCTCGAGCAGTGCCGTCAGGGTCTGGATCTCCGGCTCCTGGGCCGCCGCGATCTCCTCCGCGATGGCCAGGACCTCTGGGTCCTCCGCCTGGTCCGCGGCGAGCTCCGACATCATCACCGCCTGACGGTGGTGGGGGAGCATCCCCTGCGCGAAGGTCACGTCGGCCTCGTTGCTGGGGCCCTGGACCTCCTCGGCCGTGGTGGGGAAGCCGCCGGCCGCAGCAGGATCGCCGCTGGAGGTGGCTGTGGTCTCGGTGCCCGTTCCGCTCGTGGCGGTGCTGGCGGCCTCACCGCAGGCAGCCAGGGCGAAGGACAGGGACACGGCAGCCGTCAGGGCAGCCGCGCCACGGGTGAACGACGTGGTCATGGTGGAACTCCTCTGGTGAACAGTCGGGTGGATGAGCGCGAGCCGGCGCCTGGCGCCGGCGCGGCACTGGGGAAGCGGTCCGCGCCGACGTGTACACCGACGGCCCACGGCCGTCCTTGGGAGGGACGGCCCACGCCTGTCCTCGGGAGGGACGTGACCGCGGCGACGTCGTGGTGGTCGACGTCGTCGTGGAGCGCGCCGGACGCGGGGGCGGGGGCGGCGGTGCACCAGGTCGACGGCGGCTGGTCCGCAGACAGCGTGGAGGCAGATGGCTGGCGACAGCCCACCAGCGTCCGGTCGTGGACGGGGGACGTCGGAGGACGCTGACGCCTTCGTCAACGACGGGCGTCCGCGCCCGCGGGGCCGGGCGGACGTCAGCCGGTGCGCCTAGTCTGCCGCGGGTGGCCGCACCCCTGATCGCCCCCAGCATCCTCAGCGCCGACTTCGCCAACCTGCAGGCCGAGCTGGCCCGCATCGCGGACGCCGACTGGGCCCACGTGGACGTCATGGACAACCACTTCGTGCCCAACCTCACCCTCGGCGTGCCGGTGGTCGCGGCGCTCGCCGCGGTGACCCCGATCCCGATCGACTGCCACCTGATGATCGCCGAGGTCGACCGCTGGGCCCTGGACTACGCCGAGGCCGGCGCGATGGGGGTGACCATCCACGCCGAGGCCTCCGCCGCACCGGTACGGACCGCCCGTGCCCTGCGCGCGGCCGGCGCACGGGCCGGGCTCGCGCTCCGCCCGGGGACCGGTTTCGACGACTACGAGGACCTGCTCACGGAGTTCGACATGGTGCTGGTGATGTCCGTGGAGCCGGGGTTCGGCGGCCAGGAGTTCCTCGACGTGGTCCTGCCCAAGCTGCGGCGGGTGCGTCGTGCGGTGGACGCGGCCGCCCTCGACGTCCGGGTGCAGGTGGACGGCGGCGTCAACGAGGCCACGATCGCCCGCTGCGCGGAGGCCGGGGCCGACGTGTTCGTCGCCGGCTCGGCGGTGTACGGGGCGGAGGACGCCGCCGCGGCGATCGGCACGCTGCGGGAGCTGGTCGCGGCCCACCCGCACGTGCCGTGAGCACCCCGGTCCCGCCCGGCTGGCCCCGGCTGGTGCCGCCTCCCGGGGCGCCGGGCTTCGTCGACCGGGCGGTCGGCTGGCTGCTGGACGTCTGCCCGCCCGAGTACCGGGAGCACCAGGTGCTGCTGCGCCACCCGCCGGTCCTGGCCTGGCTCGCCGTGCGCCACGTGCAGGCCCAGGCGGCCGCGACGGCCACGGCGCTCGCCCAGGCCCGGGCCGAGCTGTCGGGCACGGGCACCGACCTGCGCACCGTGGAGGAGGTGCTCGAGGTGCTCCACAGCGAGGGCGTCCGGCTGCGAGGCGCCGCCCGCTCCTGCGAGCTGCTCGCGGGCGCCCTGCAGGGCGTCCGCTGGGTGCCGCGGCTCTGAGGAGGCGGTGTGGAGATCCCGCGGTGGTCGGGCGCGCTGGGGCGGTGGGGCCGGTCAGCGGACCGTATCGTGGACGAGCGGGCCCAGGCCGGGGTCGCGTGCGGGCGAGCCAGCCCGCGGCACCCGAGGGAGTGGTGACGACGAACGACGACCAAGGCACCCGTGCAGGAACAGACGCGGTTCCCCCGACGCCCGCCGTGCCCAGGGCGCCCGCCGCGGACGCCGTCCCCGGAGCGCCCGGCGCGAGCGTCGGGCCCGCCCGGGTCCTGCCCCTGGTCACCTCGCCGGCCGTCCTCAAGGAGCTCGGCGCCGACGACCTGGACACCCTCGCCGAGGAGGTCCGCGAGCACCTGGTGCGGACCGTCACCGCGACCGGTGGCCACCTCGGCCCCAACCTCGGGGTGGTCGAGCTGACCCTCGCGCTGCACCGGGTCTTCGACTCCCCGCGCGACCGGATCGTCTTCGACACCGGGCACCAGGCCTACGTCCACAAGCTGCTCACCGGCCGCCAGGACTTCTCCATGCTCCGGCGCCAGGGTGGGCTGTCCGGCTACCCCAGCCGCGCGGAGTCCGAGCACGACGTCGTCGAGAACTCCCACGCCTCGACGGCCCTGTCGTGGGCTGACGGCATCGCCCGGGCGTTCCACGTGCAGGGCGTCCGCGACCGGCACGCCGTCGCGGTCGTCGGGGACGGGGCCCTGACGGGCGGGATGTCGTGGGAGGCCCTCAACAACATCGCCCACGACCCGACGCGGCCGGTGATCGTCGTCGTCAACGACAACGGGCGCTCCTACTCCCCGACGATCGGTGGCCTCGCCGCGCACCTGGAGGGCATCCGCACCGACCGCCGCTACGAGCGGGTCCTCACCTGGGGGCGGGACAGCCTCACCCGCCGGGGCCGCGTCGGGCGGTGGCTCTTCGACGCCCTCCACGCCACCAAGGCGGCCGTCAAGGACTACCTGGCCCCGCAGGGCATGTTCACCGACCTCGGCATCAAGTACGTCGGGCCGGTCGACGGCCACGACCGCCCCGCGGTGGAGCGCGCCCTACGGCGGGCCCGTCGCTACGGCGGGCCCGTGCTCGTGCACGTCATCACCCAGAAGGGCCGGGGGTACGCGCTCGCCGAGGCCGACGACGCCGACCAGTTCCACGCTGTCGCGGCGATGGACCCGGTCACCGGCGCGGCCCTGAGCCCGTCGGCGCCGAGCTGGACCGCAGCCTTCGCCGACGAGATGGTCCACGTCGGCCGGGAGCGCCCGGACGTGGTGGGCATCACCGCGGCCATGCTCATCCCGGTGGGCCTGCACCGGTTCGCCGCGGCCCACCCCGACCGGATCGTCGACGTGGGCATCGCGGAGCAGCACGGCGCCACGAGTGCGGCCGGGATGGCGCTGGCGGGCCTGCACCCGGTGATGGCGGTCTACGCGACCTTCCTCAACCGCGCCTTCGACCAGGTGCTGATGGACGTCGCCCTGCACCGGGCCGGGGTGACGTTTGTCCTTGACCGGGCGGGGGCCACCGGGGACGACGGCGCGAGCCACAACGGCATGTGGGACATGTCGATCCTGCAGGTGGTGCCGGGGCTGCGGCTGGCGGCCCCGCGTGACGAGGCCACGCTGCGGGCCGAGCTGCGGGAGGCCCTCGACGTGGACCACGCCCCGACGGTCGTCAGGTTCCCCAAGGGCGCACTGCCTCCGGCCGTCCCGGCGGTCGGTCGTCACGGCGTCGGTGACGTCCTCCACCAGCCGCGCAGCGCCGATCCCGACGTGCTCGTGGTGGCGGTGGGTGCGATGGCCGGCGTCTGCCTGGAGGCTGCCGAGCGGCTGGCCGCCCACGGCCTGGACTGCACGGTCCTGGACCCTCGCTGGGTCAAGCCCGTCGACCCGTCGCTCGTCGATCTCGCCCGCCGTCACCGGGTGGTCGCGGTGGTGGAGGACAACATCCGCGTGGGTGGCGTCGGCGCTGCCGTCCGGCAGGCGCTGTCCGACGCCGACGTGGACGCCCTCGTCGTGGGCTTCGGCATCTCCCACGAGTTCCCCGAGCACATGCCCAGGGCCGCGCTGCTCGCCCGCAGCGGCCTCACCCCCCAGGCGATCAGCCTCCGCGTGGTCGAGGTCGCCACCCGTGGTGCCGCGGCCGTCGCTGAGCGCTCAGCGTCGGCGGAGGTGCCGGTCGACGCTGCGGCCAGCCGGGTCGAGCATGACGGTGGTGACGACGTCGCCTGAGGCGGCGGGCGCGTCCACCGCGTCGGCGGTGACGAGCACCGGGGTGTCGAAGGCCCGTTCCAGCGGGTCCGACGCGGTCCAGGCCACGCGGACGTAGGCCGGGTCGATCCTCGCCAGGTCGAACCAGCCCCGGTCCCGCACCGGTACGGCGACGGCCCGCATCCCCGTGCCGTCCTCGGACGCCAGCGCCGTACGCAGGCGTCGGGACCCGAGCAGCGTGACCACGTCGGCCGTGCCGGTGGGCCGGAGCACCAGCGGGCGCCCCTCGGCACGGTCCCGGTCCACCCGCGCCTCGACGAGCCCGCCGAGGCGCTCGAGGTCCTGCCTGACCTCCGCCCACCGGGCGTCCAGCCGGGCCCGCACCTCGGGGGCCAGACCCGGCAGGGGCGGGAGCGGGTGCGGCCCCTGGACGCCGGCGAGGTCGCTCACCCCCAGGCCCAGGACCAGAGAGCCACCGACGCGCTCCCGCACCCAGCCGGGGCCGCAGGCCATGGCGGCCCGGTCGGTCGGCTCACCGTGGGCGTGGCAGGCGGCCAGCAGGGCGTCGACCCCGCCGACGGCGAGCACCCCGACCACCTCTGCGGCCAACCGGAGCCGGAGCCGGGTCACCGGGTGGTCGGGCAGAGCCGCCCACGAGCCGACCGCGGCGGCGACGTCGTCCCAGCCGAGCCGGCCGCCGGCCGCCAGCTCGACGCCGTCGTCGCGGGGCGTCAGGTCGACGTCCTCCATGACCGCCAGCGCGAGCACGACCCGTCTCAGCTCGACCCGACGTGCAACGGCCCCGGCGGAGGGCACGGCGTCGGGCGTCACGACCTGAGGCTCCCCGCTGGCCCTGGGGTCGCAAACCCGACGCGCTCGTTCCCGGACGGACGTCACCCGGTTGCCGGGGCCTCGGTCACGCAGGGTGCGTGCCCTTGACGGGACGTCCCAGTCTCGGTGCGGCCTCCAGCACCCTCGGTGACAGCTCGACCTAGGCGGGCAGGCTCGCCACCCCCGGCGGCAGGAACCGCCGACCCGCGGCACGTCCGGAGTAGCCCTCGCGGTCCAGCAGCGGGGTCAAGCCGCCCAGGTGGAACGGCCAGCCGGCCCCGGTGATCATGCAGAGGTCGAGGTCTCGCGGGTCCGCGACGACGCCTTCGGCGAGCATGAGGCCCGCCTCCTCCGCCAGGGCGGTGAGGGCACGGTCGAGGACCTGCTCAGGCGTGCCGGGCGTGCCGCCGACCGGCAGCAGGGCGGTGGTCTCCGGCGACAGGAACGGCTTGCCGCGCTCGTCCCAGGACCAGATGCCGGGATGGCCGGCCGCGACGACCTTCTGCAGGGTCGTGGAGACGCTGAAGCGGTCCGGGAACGCCGCGTGCAGGCTCTCCAGCACGTGCAGGCCCACGGCCGGGCCGACGAGCTGCAGCAGGACGAGCGGGCTCATCGGCAGCCCCAGCGGGCGGACCGCGGCGTCCACGACGTCCGGCGGGGTCCCCTCGTCGATGGCCGCGAAGGCCTCCGACAGCATCCGGATGAGCAGCCGGTTGACCACGAACGCAGGCGCGTCCGCGACCGGCACGCACGACTTCCTCAGCTGCTTGCCGACGGCGAAGGCGGTGGCGTAGGTGGCGTCGTCGGTCTGCGGGGTGCGGGCCACCTCGACCAGCGGCATGACGGCGACCGGGTTGAAGAAGTGGAAGCCCACCATGCGCTCGGGGTGCTGCAGGTCGGCGGCCATCTCGGCGACCGACAGGCTGGAGGTGTTCGTCGCCAGGACGCAGTCGGCACGGACGACCCCCTCCAGGCTGGCCAGCACCTGCTTCTTGACCGTCATCTCCTCGAACACCGCCTCGATCACCAGGTCGGCGTCGGCGAACAGCGCGTGGTCGGTACCACCTCTCACGAGGGCCTTGAGCCGGTTGGCCTCGTCGGCGCTGATCCGCCCCTTGCCGAGCAGGGTGTCGACCTCGCCGTGGACCCGGGCCACACCGGCCTGGGCGCGGGTCTCGTCGAGGTCCGTCATGACGACGGGGACCTTGAGCCGGCGGACGAGGAGCAGGGCGAGCTGGGAGGCCATCAGCCCCGCCCCGACCACGCCGACCGCACCGACCGGCCGGGCCAGCGTGGTGTCCGGCACGCCTACCGGGCGCTTGGCCCGGCGCTGGACCAGGTCGAAGGCGTACATGCCGGCCCGGAACTGCGGGGACACGATGAGGTCGGCGAGGGCCTCGTCCTCAGCGGCGAAGCCGCCGTCCCGGTCGGCCGTCCGGGCGGCCTCGACCAGGTCCAGCGCCCGGGGCGCGGCGGGCGCCGACCCACCGAGCCGGGCCGCGACCTGCTTCCGCGCGGCGGCGACGGCACCGTCCCAGGTCGCGGCGTCGGCGGTGTGGTCGGTGCGCTCCACCTGCGTCCGACCGGCGATGACGTCGCCGGCCCAGGCGATCGAGTGCTCGAGGAAGTCGGCGGGCTCGAACATGGCGTCGGCGACGCCCAGCCCGAAGGCCTTGGGCCCGGACAGCATCCGGTTCTGGTTGAGGGCGTTGTCGACCATGACCGTGAGCGCCGCCGGGGCCCCGACCAGCCGGGGGAGCAGGTAGGTGCCGCCCCATCCGGGGACGAGGCCGAGGAAGCACTCGGGCAGCGCGACCGCGGGCACGCCGGAGGAGATGGTCCGGTAGGTGCAGTGCAGGGCGACCTCCAGTCCACCGCCCATGACGGCGCCGTTGACGAACGCGAAGGAGGGCACCTGGAGCTCACCGAGGAGGCGGAAGACGTCGTGCCCGAGCCGCGCGACCGCGAGGGCCTGCTCCCGGGTGACGACCTGCGCCGTCCCCTTGAGGTCGGCCCCCACCGCGAACACGAACGGCTTGCCGGTGAGGGCGACGCCGCGGACCTCGCCGGCGTCGACGCCCTGCTGCACCTGGTCGAGCGCGTCGGCGATGCCGAAGAGGCCGGCCGGACCGAACGTCGTCGGCTTGGTGTGGTCGTGCCCGTTGTCCAGCGTGAGCAGGGCGAGGCTGCCGCCGTCGACCAGCGGGACGAGCTGGACGTGCGTGCTGGTGACGACCTCGTCGGCGAACAGGCGCGTCATCTCCTCGCGGTCGTAGCGCGCCGGTGAGGTCACGGTGGTGCCGTCGGTGGTGCTGTCGGTGCTGGTGGTCGCGCTCACGCGGCGTCACCTTCCTGGTTCGTGGTCGTGGGCGTGCTGGCGGGCCGAGCCCAGCCGCCGGCCTCGGCGTGCAGCGGGTTCTCCCAGATGACGGTGCCGCCCATGCCGATGCCGATGCACATCGTCGTCAGGCCGTAGCGGACCTCGGGGTGGGACTCGAAGTGCGAGGCGAGCTGGCTCATCAGCCGCACGCCGGAGGAGGCCAGCGGGTGGCCGACGGCGATGGCGCCGCCCCACGGGTTGACGCGCTCGTCGTCCTCGGCGATGCCGAAGTGGTCGAGGAACGCGAGCACCTGCACCGCGAAGGCCTCGTTGACCTCGAACAGGCCGATGTCGTCGATGGTGAGGCCTGCCCGCCGGAGCGCCTTCTCGGTCGCGGGGACGGGTCCGACGCCCATCACGGAGGGGTCCACGCCCGCGAAGGCGTAGCCGACCAGGCGCATCCTCGGCGTGAGCCCGAGCTCGCGGGCCGTGCCCGCCTCCGCGAGCAGGCAGGCGGTGGCGCCGTCGTTGAGCCCGGCGGCGTTGCCCGCGGTGACCCGGCCGTGCGGGCGGAA
This sequence comes from uncultured Actinomycetota bacterium, assembly GCA_963759255.1. GTDB lineage: Bacteria > Actinomycetota > Actinomycetes > Actinomycetales > JBBAYJ01 > Aquipuribacter. The sequence goes on along the minus strand of CAVWYQ010000002.1, from coordinate 1,059,559 downwards.
CGGCGTCCGCAGCGTCGCGAGGTCCTCGACCGTCGTCCCGGGGCGGGGCGGCTCGTCGGCGGTGGCCAGACCCCAGCCGCGCTCGGCGTGCCGGGTGGCCATCGTGACCAGACCCTGCTGCACGAGGCCGGCGTCGTAGGCGGCGGCCAGCTTGGCCTGGCTCGCGACGGCGTAGGCGTCGGCGCGCTCCTTGGTGATGGCGGGGAAACGGTCGTGGAGGTTCTCTGCCGTCGCCCCCATGACCAGGGCCGACGGGTCCACGATCCGCTCGGCGACGAAGCGGGGGTTGGGGTCCACGCCCTCGCCCATGGGGTGGTGCCCCATGTGCTCCACGCCGCCTGCGACCGCGACGTCGTAGGCGCCGAAGCCGATGCCCGAGGCCGTCGTGGTGACGGCCGTCATGGCGCCCGCGCACATCCGGTCGATGGCGAAGCCGGGGACGGACCGGGGGAGACCGGCCAGCAGGGCGGCGGTGCGCCCGATCGTCAGGCCCTGGTCGCCGGTCTGCGTCGTGGCGGCCACGGCGACCTCGTCGATGCGCTCCGGGGGGAGACCGGGGTTGCGCTCGAGCAGGCCGCGGATGCAGCGCACGACCATGTCGTCGGCGCGGGTCTGGGCGTACATGCCCTTGTCGCCGGCCTTGCCGAACGGGGTGCGGACGCCGTCGACGAAGACGACATCTCTGACGGTGGTGGGCACTGGGCCTCCAGGGTCGGTTCGCTCACCCGCGTCCTCACGGGCGTCGCGCCGATGTTACTCCCCGGTATCTTCTGTCCGAGTCGTTGACCAGCCCGTTCGGACACCGCAGGCGTGCCGTTACCGGCCTCGCCGCGGTCGCCTGAACGGGTCCTCCTGTGGATCAAGCCTCACGCGCACCCCGCCGACTCCATAGCGTCGCCCCCGGGCTCGCCGGCCGGCAGGCCCGGGAGGACGGGCAGGGGAGGCGGGTGGCGACCATGGCGGAGCTGCCGGGGCAGGTGCAGCTGCAGGTGCGTGCGTGGGAGCAGCGGATGCGGGCGGCGGGTTGCGCGGCGGCGACGCTGCGGACGAGGACGGTGGCGTTGCGGGCGTTCGTGGGGTCTGGTGGTGACGCGCTCGCGCCGGCGCAGGAGGACATCGTGGAGTGGTTGGCGGGGCAGGCGGCGCAGTGGACGCGGTTGACGTACCACTCGTCGATGAGGTCGTGGTGTGACCATCTGATCTGCGCGGGGGTCCTCGGTGAGGAGGACGATCCGATGCGGTGGGTGAAGCGTCCGCGGACCCCGAAGCGGCATCCGCGGGCGATCGCTGACCACGACTTGGCGTTGGTGTTGGAGCGGGCTGACGGGCGGACGCGGGCGTTCGTGCTGCTGGGGGCGTTCGCGGGGTTGCGGGTGTCGGAGATCGCGCGGATGCGGGGGGAGGTGGTGACGGAGCGGACGATACGGGTGCTGGGGAAGGGCGGGACGGAGCAGTACGTGCCGACGCATCGGGTGGTGTGGCGGTTGGCGCAGCGGATGCCGCGGCGGGGGTGGTGGTTCCCGAATCCGGCGGGGACGGGGCACATCACGGGGACGCGGGTGGGGACGGTGTTGTCGGAGTTGATGCGTGATGCGGGGGTGGATGCGACGGCGCACCAGTTGCGGCACAGCTTCGCGACGCGGTTGCTGCGGGCGGGGGTGGATGCGCGGGTGGTGCAGGAGGCGATGCGGCACGCGAGTCTGGCGGACACGGCGGCGTATCTGGCGGTGGATGACGAGCGGGTGTCGGAGGGTGTGGGGCGGTTGACGATGCCGCGGGTGGCGTGAACGGACGTAGGGCGCTGCCCTGTTGGTGGCCGTGGTGGCCCGCGCTGGTGGGAACCCTTGCACCTGACAGCGGGTTGCTGTAACGTTCTTCTCAGAGGGACGGAGACACCGCCCCGACAGGAGGACAGACAGATGGCTCAGGACCTCACCGAGACCGCCGCCACCCGCGAGCTGGACACCGTGACCGCCGCGCTCAAGGCCGCCGGGGTCGACACCACCGCCCTGGACATATCGCTGGCCCCGACGAGTGAGGTCGTTATCCTCCTCGGCGAGATCGCCATCGTGATCGGCCCCGATGGTGGCGAGTTCGACGAGGGTGGGTGCTACGCCGCAACCCGGTACGACGAGGACAACAACCCCCAGCAGACCTACAGCGAGGGCACCGACCTTGCCGATGTGGCCGCGCAGGTCGCCCGGTGGCTGTGACCGGCGAGCAGTGGTCGACCGCCGAGGTGGCATCCCACCTCGGCGTCGCCGCGTCCACGGTCCGGTCGTGGGCCGCGCGGGGGCAGATGCCACAGCCGGACGGCCGGGTCGGTGTGACGCCGTGGTGGTGGCCGGAGACGGTGCGGGCGTGGCAGTCGGCCCGTCGCGGGAGGGGGTGGCGGAACGCACGAAACGCCCCCGCCAGTGAAGGCGGGGGGCGCGGGTGCTGCGCGCTCGGGTCAGCCCGAGCCGGCTGGTCGTCGGGTGCCCGGCAGTCGTTGGGCGAGTTCGTCGGGCATCGGCGGCAGGTCGGGGCTGCCGGGCAGGTGCCGGCCGATGAAGTCGAGGAGTTCCTGCACGTGCCCGATGGCGACGTACAGGACGCGGGTGGTGTCGTTGAGGCGCTGCTCGGTGGCGGCCTGGCCGCGCTCGACCTCGGCGAGGCGTGTCTCGAGGCGGCCGGTGAGCTTGTCGAAGCCCTCCACGGCGGTCGTGCCGTCGGTGGCCTTGCGGGATGCGCGGGCGGTGACCCACGCTCCGGCGAAGAGGAGGAAGGACGTCACCACGCCCACGATGACGTAGGCGGTCTGTTCGGTCACGTGGTGCCCCCCGGGTGCCTCCGCACGGCCGGCAGCCATGCTCGCGGGTGCGGGCCTCGATGATGACGAACGTGGCCACGGCGGACCAGACGAGCCCTTGCACCCAGGCGCCGGGCACACCTGAGTCCTCGGTGAGCAGCGACCCACCACCCGCCGCCGTAGGACAGGGCCCGGATGGCGGGTGGGATGAACAGGGCCACGAACCCGACGGCCTGGAACCGTGGGGTGAGGACGAGGGCGGCTAGGACGGCGAGGGCTGCGGCGCCGGCCCACAGGGCGACGCGACCCCAGTGGGCATCAGCAGGTGGAACATGCGGTGTTGGGGTCGATGATCTCCTCCGACGCTCCGGTGGCGACGCCGGACGCGATGAGCGCCCAGATGACGCCGAACACGAGGAGGACGGTGCCTCGCCGGCCGAGGTAGGCGGCCACGTTGTGGCTGATGCGGCGGGCGGCGCGTTCGGCGCCGCTACCGTGCGTGGTCCGGTGCCGCGTCCAGGTCTGGGCGGGCGGTGTGCTTGCCAGCCAGCCCCCGGCGAATGTCCCGATGCTGGAGACACCGAGGAGGACGAGCTGGGCGACGTGGACGGGGACGGCTCGGAGTGCGTCGTCGGCGTGGAAGGCGTCCCACTGGGCGCCCCACACGATCACCCCGAGCAGCCATAGGACGAAGCTGCCGACGATGCCGCCGGCGAGGGTGCCGCCGATGGCGGTCTGGACCTTGGTCTCGATGACGGGGCGGGTGAATCCGCCTGTGGGGCTGCCATGCGGTGTCCTCTCGTGCGGTGAGCCACGGTTCGGCGGCGGCGCGCAGGTAGGCGGGGCAGTTGGTGGTGGCGAGGTTGCGGCGGAGGGCGTCGGCCAGGGGTGTGGTGTCGCCGCTGGCCGTCCATGCGCTGGTGGCGTCTCGGAGGTAGGCGGCAGCCGGTGGTCGCCGCGTACCGGGTGAGGGCGTCGGCCAGGGGTGTGTCGTGGTCCGGTGTGGGTTCGGGGGGTGTGACGGCGCCGAGGAGGATCACAGCGCGACCCACGCGGTGCCGGTGTCGTAGCGGAGGCCGTCGGTCACGTCGACCCAGGCGGTGCCGGTGTCGTAGTACCAGTGCGCGGTGGTCGTGGGCCCGGTCGCGAGTTCGGCGAGGGCCACCGTCCAGGCGGTTGCGTTCGCGGCCGCCGCGCTGGCCGTCCACGTCCCCCCGCCGACCGAGGTGGACGACGGGGTGAGGTTGTCGGCGAGGGCGGCGCTGTTGGTGTGGATGTCTGCTGCCCGGCGGCGGTCTGCCGGAGGGTCGCGCCAGCCGGGGGCGTGTAGGACGTTGACGGGTTCGCGGTGCGCTCGCCGACGAGGTGGACGGCGACGCTGGGGTGGCGACGGCACTGCGGTTGAGTTGTGGGTTGCGTCCGTGCCCGGTTCCGGCTCGGCGGTGGAGCTGAGCACTCCGCCTGAGCCTGCCGCGACGTCCACGCCCCGGTAGATGGCCAGGCAGGTGGCGAAGCGCTGCACCAGGCCGCTGTCCACGGTGACCGTGCCACCACCGCCGGTCAGGGTGCGGCGCCAGACGGTCGTGCGGGCCGGATGCCGTTCAGTCCGTCACCGCGCCGACCTGGCTCCAGCCGGTCACGGAGTGGGTGCCGGTGTTCTGCCCGGCGATGATGAGGAGCCCGACGTCGTCGGCCTGGGCTGCGGCGGGGATGGTGAGGGCGGTGGACTGCTCACTGCCGGCCGGGGTGGCGTAGGCGGCGCCGCCGACGTAGGTCACGCTCACGGGGTGACCCCTCCGTTGCCGGTCAGGACGGGGACGGTGTGACCGGCGGCGGCGATGGCCTGCAGCTCGGTGACGGCGGCCGGGTTCGACTCGACCTTGCCGTTACCGGCCGCGCCGCCAGTGCCCGCGAAGTTGACGTTGTACCAGGCCGAGCGGGTGCAGCTGGCTGCCCTCAAGCGGGGTGTAGCTCTCTCGAAGCCGACGTCGCCTGGTCGGCCTTCGCCTGCGCCGACGGGGTGCCCTCCAGGGTGAAGCAGGAACGCTGATGATCTCCCACGGCTTCCTGGGTGCGTAGGCTGCGCACTGAAGTTGCCGACGTTGGCGACCTTCGTGTCCAGTCGGGAGAATACCGGCGTTCTCGCTGTACTCGAAGGAATGATGATAGGAATGCCGCCGTAGTCGGCCGGATCTTCCGGAATGAACTTGGCGGTGTGCGTCGGGTCGATACCGGCCCAGTACTCGGCCAGCTCAGCGGCCAGGTCGGCGCCGCGCCCACGGTACTCGGCCAGGACGGTGGAACGCGGCAGACTCCTTCGCCCGGTAGTCCGCGATCTCGGTCCGCGACGTGAGGTCGTCCTCGGGCTCCTGGTAGTAGTTCCACGAAGCTGGCCTCCACGCGGCGGGGAGGTTGTCGCAGATCGAACCGGACGTCCGCCGCGACCACTGCTTCGGCGCTACCAGCAGGTTCACCGGGTCGGCGGCGTGGCCGGCGGCTACGTGGAGCATCCGCCCGTTCCACGCGATGCTGCTGCCCGAAGTACGAGACCCAGCCGTTGAAGCCGTAACCGGCCAAGTCGGTCGTAGGTGTCCGCAGTGGCGTCTCGGAGTTGTAGGGGGCTTCGTCCGAGTCCACGACTCGAACCAGCGGCATGGGGCGGGTGGCGACCGCCGGGGCGCCGCCGGTGGAGGTGGCGCCGGTGGCGAGGTTCAGCCAGTCGGCACCGCGGTCGAGCCAGGTGCTCATGCGGGGACCAGGATGACGATGCGGCCGGCGTTGCCCGGCGCGGGCAGGGCGGTGACCCGGTCGATCTGCAGGCCGGGGGTCGTGGTGGTGACCTTGGTGTCGGCGACCGCCTTTACGCCGGCCGGCGTGACGGCCCGCACGGTGTCGGTGCCGGTGGTCGTCTCGGTCGTGGTGGCGAGCTCGACCGTCCCGACGACTGTGGTCGAGGCCGCCGGCGGCGCGTAGTCGCCCGCCTTCGCTGTGCTCGACGTGGCGCCCAGGGCGAGGCTGGACGTGCCGGCCCCGATGGCTGTCCGCGCAGCAGCGGCGTCCGCCGCCGTCACGACGGCCCGGCCCGTCGTGGTCGAGTCGGACACCTGGGAGGCGGTGTGAGTGTGCGCCGTGGGAGTGCGAGCGTCGGACAGCCGCGAGTCGTTGCCCTGCGCGGCGGTGCCCGCCGTGGTGCCGTAGGTCACGGCCAGGGTCCGGTCGGCGGACAAGTCGCCGCCGCCGGTGAGGCCGGTGCCTGCGGTGACCTGCCGTGCGGCCGGGGCCAGCTCGGCGTCCGTCGCGGTGCCCTTTTGGCCGAGGAAAGCGACGACGTCCGCCATGTCCGCGGCCGGGGTGCCCGCGCCCGTGGTGAACGGGCCGTCGGGGAGAGACTGGGTGACTGGCATGACGACTCCTCAGTACGTGGCGGGGTAGGTGGCGGGGTAGCCCACCGCGGGCGGGAAACGCTGGGCCATGCGCGCCAGGGTCAGCGGCGTGTCGGACAGCTTGAGATCGTTGTTGCTCGCGCCGTGGTTGATGTCGAAGTGGACGAGGAAGTCGACGTTGTTCGCGGGCGTCTCGGCCCAGTCGGCGACGATGTCGATGAGCTCCGGCCAGTCGCCGAGCCCTCGGGTCTCATTCCCGGTGACGCCGACCTTGGTGGCCCAGTTGCCGTACTCGGTGAGCCCGACCGGGCACCCGATCTCTCGTCCCTTGGCGGCCAGCGCGTCGAGGGTGGTGGTGACGAAGGTGCGGACCTGCGTCTCGGTGGCCGCGGTGGTCTGGTAGACGCCGGCGTACAGGGTGTGGGCGAGGAAGTCGACGAGGGACAGGTCAGACGGCAGGTACTGGAACGCCGACGCCTGCAGGGAGCCCATCCCAGACTGGCCGATCATGAGCGTTTGCCCTGGCTCCGCGACCGACGCGAAGCCGGCCCGGTAGATCGGTACCGCACGGGTGTACGCGGCGCGGTACCGGGCCGGGTCCATATCCGCCGAGTACTGGTTCATTTCCCACAGAACGGCCGCGTAGATCGGCGCGTTCTTGGGTCCCTGGATCGCCCAGTGCGTGGCGTGGTTGAACAGTTCGGTGTCGCGGTTCCCGGCGAGCAGGTCGTCGAAGAGGGCATCCCAGCGTGCCTTGCGCCCGGTGGCGTTGTCCTTGCCGGGGCTGATGTCGCGGGGGATGAGCCCGACGTTGAACAGGAACGGCTTCGTGTCGTTGGTCGGGTCCGCGATCCACCGTGAGGCCCCGTCGACCGGGTCGTACACCCAGGCGCCGAAGTCCATCCGATCCCAGCCCTCGGCGGCGTCGGCGCCCTGCAGGTTCATCCACGTGCCGCTGATGTCGCGGCGGGTCTCCGGGTGGTCGTCGTCACCGGCCCAGCCGGAGTAGAAGGACGCCGCTGGCCACGGCGGAATGACCTGCAGGCCCTGGTGCGCCAGCTCTGTGCCCTGGTAGGTGAGGACGCTCACGCGGTCGGCCCGAGGTACGTCAGCGTGAGCCCGGTGTCCTTCACGGCCGCCCCGTTCACCGTGACCGCGACTGCCGAGTAGATCGTCATGGTGAGGGTCGCCGAGGCGGCGAGGATGAGGACGTCGGAGAAGGCGTAGCGGCCGGCTACACCGCCGCCGAACTCCCGGAGGGCTGTCGCGCCGTCCCTGATGGACACGCTCCGCTCACCCGACGCGCCGCCGACGAGGTTGGCGGTGGCGGACACCAGGTAGGCGCCGGCCGCCACGGCGCGGACACCGTTCGTCGCGGCCTGCACGTTGGCGCCGGCGATGTCCGAGGTGGATTCGAGCGTGATGGTGGTCGACGCGAACGCCGTGATGTTCTGGTTCGCGCCGGACTTGTAGGCACGGCCCGTCGACACCGCCGCCGAGACGCCACCCGAAGCGGCCGCGATGGTGAGCGTCCCGGTCCCCGGCGTGAGCGTGACGTTGGCGCCTGCCACGAGCTCGGTCTGCGCCGGGCGGCCGGTCAGGTCCGGGTACGCGCCCGTCGTGGCGACGGTGGCGAGGCCGGCCAGCTTGGACCGCTCGGCGGCGGACAGGGCCAATCGCGTCGCGCTGTCGGTCGTCGTGTCCAGGGACTGGTTCCCGGTGTGCGTGCCCCGGTCGCGGAGCTGCGCGTCGGTGGCGTTCGCGGTGGCACCGGTCGCCACGCCCGTCAGCTTCGTCCGCTCGGCCGAAGTCATGGCGAGGCGGGTGGCGCTGTCGGCGGTCTTGTCCAGCGACACGGCGGCGTTGGTCGCCACCTTCGCGTTGGTGACGGTGCCGTCGGTGGGGGCGCGGGTGTCGGACAGGCGGGAGTCGTTGCCGGCCGCTGCCGTGGTGCTCGTGGTGCCGATGGCGAGGTTCGAGGTGCCCGCGCCGAGGGCGGTCCGTGCGGCGGTCTGGCTGGTGGCGGTCACCACCGCTCGACCGGTCGCGGTGGAGTCCGTCAGGTCTGTCGAGGTGACCGTGACTGCGCCGGTCCGGCCCGCGACCGACTGCACCGGTGCTGCCGTGGCCGCCTCGGCTGCGGTGGCCTTGCTGGCTGCGGCGTCGCGGGCGACCTGATCGACGGGCGCGTTGAGCTTGGTCTGCACCGCTGCCGCGAGGTCCGTCTCGGGGATGCCGCCGGCGGGCGGGGAGTAGCCGCCGACGCCGACCTTCTGACCGGCCGCGTCGTTGACGTCGCCGTCGGCGTCCAGCGCGGCCACACCACCGGGCTGACCCTTCGCGTAGACGGGCGCCGGGGATGTGGGGGTCCCCGGGGGAACGTCGACGTCGGCGAGGTTGAGACACGGCACCGTCTGCGCCAGGACGACGAGCGACGGCTCGATGTAGTACACCCTCCCGGCGCCGGAGTTGAGGGTCTCGTCGACCTTCACCTGCCAGCCCTGCGGGGTGATGTCGGGGTCGTCGTTCGCGGGGAACGACACGCACACCATCCGGTCGAGTGCGGCGTCCCACGCGGCGTCCCAGGCGGGCCCGTCGAAGGTGCCGCCGGCGGTGGTGGTCGCTGCCTCGGCCTCGTCGCGCATGGCCTGGCGGACCAGGTTCCTCGCGATCAGGTCGTGCTGGCTGGTGTCTCCGATGGTGACGCTTTCGGCGGCGCCTCCGGCGTAGATCATGCGGCCGCGGCCGTCGGCGTCGATCCGGCGGACGCGCTCGGTGACGGTCAGCTTGACCCGTCCGGGGTCCACCCCGCCAGACACGGAGGAGTACCAGCCGATCACGGGGATGCGGTCCCAGACCTGGTTGTTGGGCATGGAGAAGGTCCCTCTCGGTCGGCGTCGCGATGGCGGGGCGGGGCTGGGCGGTGCGAGGGTCAGGCGTAGCCGGGGGAGACGTAGGCGATGCCGACGGCAGCCGGGTCGACGAACTGGACGGGGCTGGTGCCGTAGTTGACGCCGTTCCACACGCCCTTGATCGCCTGTGCGTTGGTCTGCCCGGCCGACGGCTGCACCCACACGTCGGTCAGCAGTCGCCGCTCGGGTGGTGGCTCGCTGCCGTTCATGGCGAGCAGCTGGGCGCGGGTGCCGTCGCTGCCGATGATCTGCAGGCGGCGGAAGTCCCAGGTGCCGAGGGTGCGGCCGGCGTCACCGAACGCGGTCGGCTGGAGGAACAGGGCCTGGTAGTCCTGCTCCGACAGCCACTCCCGGTCGATCTGGTAGATGTACGGGTCCTCGATGGGCTGGTCCCAGTCGCCGCCGTCGTGCTGGCCGCCGTTCACAGGGTTCGGCACGAACGCCCGCAGCCTGCCGACCCACACGTTCTGGCGGCGCATGGTGACGCGGGTGTCGCGGTTGGCCTTGAAGTTGATGCCCTCGAACAGCTCGGCGCCGTGGACCTTCAACCCCTCGATGTGGATCGTGCGGGGGGCGGTGTTCGCGACGCCGCTGATCTTGAGGAAGCGGTTCGTCAGGGCCGCTCCTGCCGGGTCGGCACACCGTTGATGACGTTGTACTCCGGCAGGTACCAGGGGGGTGTCGACCTTGTACTCCCCGCCGATGGAGACGACGTTCCGACCGCCCGTGAGTTCCAGGCCGCCCTTGATGTCCAGCGGGGTGCTCGGCCACACCATCCGGATGTCCCGGTCCGAGGTGGTGACCAGCGTCCGGTTGGTGGCCGACACGTTCCACACAGGACGGGCTTCGACCAGGGTCGGCGGCGACCAGGACAGGGCGTTGCTGGGGACGGTCACCGGGGCCAGGGTGGTGAACGTGCCCTCTACCACCACCGCGTCGTAGCCGGACGCGGTGAACGTCGCCCGCCAGTCGTAGGTCGTGCCCGCAGCGAGGCCCGTCGCGGTGAGGGTGTGCGTCGGGTCGGTGCGCGGGTTCGTCTGGACGTGGTCCGACCAGGTCTGCGCGCCGGCCTCGCGCGTCTCGAACTTGCGGGTGACCGCCACGCCGTCGGGGCCGACGGTGAACGTCACCTCCTGCTGCGTGTTCCGCTGCGGCCCGAGGGTGCCTGACGACACCTGCAGCGACGGGGTGGGCGTCGGTGGGGGCTGCACCACCGTGAGCGTGTCGAAGTACAGCAGCGTTCCGTCCATGCGCACCTGCCCGAGACGGACCCTGCGCTGCTGCCCGTCCGCGCGGATCCAGCCCATGCGACGGCCGGTCAGGGACACCTCGGTCGCCGCCATCGACGCGACCCGTGTACAGCTCGGCGCGGGTGGACGAGGCGACCGGCGCCTCAGCGACCGGCACGACGGCGTAGAGCTGCGCGGTGGCAGCGGTCCCGGTCAGGCCGGTCCCGGACTCGGCTACCGGGGTGACGGCGTAGCTCTGCGTCAGCCATCAGGCGGGGAGCACCGTCGTGATCCGCACCGCAGCCGACGCGGGGTTGGTGATGGCCGCGCACTCCGCCGACGTGAAGGTGGCCTTCAGTCGCTGCACGGTCGTCTGCGTCAGCACCAGCGCGGGCGTCTCGGCGCCCCGGACGGTCGCGCCTTCCATCAGGTCGACCGTGACGGACCCGGATGCGACGGTGGCGGGCAGGCGCAGGTCCAGGTAGAAGTCCCAGCCGGACGTGGCCGCCGTGCTGGGCACCGTCACGGGGATGGTGATGGTCTGCGTGCCGCCCGGGATGGTCACGAAGTCGGCCGGGGTGAGGCCAGGACCGTCAGTGATGTCGTCCAGGACCGTCGTCGGGTTCGTGGACCCGGACGAGGTTGTCCAACCTGCGGGGAGGGTCGACGCGCCGAGGCCGTACACCTGCCGGGCGAGCCGGTCACGGTGGCCGTGTCCGTGGCGGTGGTGTCGGCCTGGTCGGTGACGGTCAGAGACCAGGCGTGCGAGCCGCCCGTCGCGGGCATGACCGCCCGAGCGGTGGTCGTGGTCGAGTTGCGGGGGCCAGGGCCGCGGCGGGCGCGGTCCAGGCGTAGGCGTACGGGGCGACACCACCGGACACGTTCGCGGTGAGGGTGTACTCGTCGCCACCGGCCACGGCCTGGTCCGCCACGACCACCACCAGCGGATCGACACCGGTCCCGGTGGCGATGAGCTGGTCGAGAGCGGCCGACATGAGCGCGCCGGTCGTCGCCGTGTACCCCGACGTCATCGCCGCACCCTGCAGGCTGATCGCGTACCGGGGTGCCGCTGCCGCCTGCCCAGTCGTCAGCAGGCCACCGGTCGGGACGTACAGCGCGACACAGCGGGCAGAGTTGCCGCCGAGGTCCCAGATGCGCTGGGCGCCGGAACAGGGGGTGTCGGTGTGGCGGTGACCCTGAGCGGACGACCACACCTCCGTCGGCCCGGACAGGCCAGCCAGGAACGGGGAGCCCGTCGCGCCGGAGGACGGCGTCCATGAGGTGTTCGTGGGTGGGGTGCCCACCGTCGTGGTCAGGGCCAGGGCGGTCGTGCGGGAGAAGTTCGCGCACAGGATGGGCACGGCGGCGTCCCGGACGGGGATGCCGCCCTCGTTCGCGTCGCCCGTGACGATGACGAGGGATGCGCCCGACGTGATCGCGGACCCCTCCGCACCGATGTGCAGGCGCGGGGCGTGCCCCTTCGCGGTGACCAGGTCCACCCACCGCTGCTCTGCCGCTGTGACGGCGGTCTTGTCGAGGACGGTGATTGCAACGGTCGCCATGCGGGGCTCCTTCCCTTAGACGTTCCCGGAGCCGCCGGTCGGACGCGCCCCCTCGGTGACGGTCGCGGGGCCCACGACCTTGTTGCCGACGCCCACGAACCGAACGTTCGTCAGGGACGCCGACGTGCTGTTGCTGGTGGCCGAGATCCCGGTCGGGACCCCGTCCAGCAGGACGTTCGTGCCGGACAGGCTGTGCGCCTGCTGCAAGATCCCCACGTTCGCTACGCGGCGCAGGGTGACACCGTCCAGGGTCAAATCGCCCCGGTTGTCGATGGCGACTGCGACGTCCTCCATCAGCACGTTCTTCAACAGCACCTGCACCCGTGCACCCGACACCACATCCTGCGTAGTGATGCCGCCCGACTTCGCCGTGGACTTCCCCGCAGCCTTCCGGCAGGTGACGTTCTCCACCCGCGCCGAGAAAGACCGCAGGTTGAAGTGGTCCGGGTCCTCCTGCAAGTCGTTGACCCGCGCCGGGTAGTCGTTCTGGTAGCGGCCCGGGTTCGTGCTGGTGAAGTCGTGGAAGTAGTAGTCGATGCCCTGCTCGTGGGGGCTGATGTTCGCGCTCGTGCAGTCCCGGACGTTGGTAGAGAAGTCGATCTCCTCGGGCTCGCCGCACTCGCCGTAGTTCTTCGACATCAGCGAGTTGATCTTCGCGTTCCCGCTGCTGCCGTTGCTCGTGAAGGCGTGTCGCGTCCACGCACTCTCGCCGCCCGTGCACTCGCCCTTCCGGGTCGCGCACACGACGTCGATGCCGTAGCCGTAGTGACCCTGCGCCTGCGTGATGTTGAACCGCGCCGGCAGCTTCGCGCCGTCCTCTCGGATCGCGCCCTGCGTCTGCACCACACCGCCCGTGGCGAACACGTCGCTATCCAGAAGGTCGTGGATGCGGCCGTCGCCGACGGTCCAGTCGTAGCAGTTGTAGAGGTACACCCCGGATAGCCGCCGACGTCACCTCGGCGTTCCTGAGCGCGAAGCGACGGGCCGCGCGGACGTCCACGATCGGAGAAAGAACGCGTTCTCAGGGCGGCGCTGCGAGCACCGTCCACCCGTCACCGCGAGCGGCGGGGCGAGCGGTGGCGGGTACGACCACAGACGTGGACATCGCTCGCGGCCACGCCTTGTCCACGGTGTAGATAAACGGGCCGGACCCGGTGCGGGCCGTCTCGACGCAGGTATCCGCGCTTGGACTTTCCGTCGATGTGCCCGAAGTCCTTCGACAGGACCACGACGCAGTCACCGACGTTGAACGCCGTGGCCGACTGGAACACGGACGACCCCGCCGACACCGGCGCCGTGACGGGCACGTAGTCGTCTGTGGTGCCGATGCGGGCGATCACCGAGGCGTTGTCCTTGATGCAGTCCAGGCCCGTGCCCGCCGTGAACGTCACCGACGTGCAGCGGTGCGCCACCTCCCACCGGTCCGACGTCGGCGCTGCCACCCCACCCGTGACCGTGATCGCGTCGTAGGCGGCAGCGGAGCCTGCAGCGCGGCCAGGTTCGCAGCGGCGTTCGTGTCCCCCGCCTTGAGCGTGACCGTGAAGCCCACCGGAGTCGGGATCACCGCAGGCGTCGTGAAGTCGATGACGTCCACCACCGACGACCCCGCCGAGTTCGACCCCACGATCGACGCCCGGTAGTCGCCGGACGGCTCGAGGCCACGGCTCACGATGCTCGCGGTCCCCGGCAACGTCTGCGTGCGCGGCTCCGTGATCGACGACCTGTCACCGCGCAGCCCACACGTCACCAGCCACGACGACGCACCCGCCCCCGTCAACGACAGGAGCACCTCGGACGTGTCCACCAGCACCGGGTCGAACTCGACCGTCGGCACCTGACCAGCCGGGACGTCAGGCTGCCCGCCGCCACCGACGCGCACCACGCCCGTCTCCATGTTGAAGATCGAGCCCGACGCCGTGACCTGGAACAGGCCAGGACTCACCGCTCCAACTCCGCGAACAGGGCCGGCCGGGGCAGGTTCGCCGTCGACTCCCCCTCGAAGAACGCGACCATCGGCTCCTTCTCGCCCGTCGTCATCAGCACGAACGCGGCGGTCGCAGTCGACAGTGCGTCCTGCGCGGCAGTCGCCTGGTCGCGGGCGTCCTCGGCGGCCTGACGGGCGGTGGCGACGTCAGCCAGGGCAGCATCGAGCGCGCCCACCAGGTTCACGTATCCGGGCTCCACCGGATCTGGGCGTCTACCGACGTGACCATGACCAGGCCACCCTCGGTGGAGTAGACGACGGCAGCCCGCCGTTCACGGCCGACGAGGTCAGGGTCGACACCTCAGCCAGGGTGTCCGCGTTGCGGACCGTGATCGGGTTCCCGGCCAGGTCCGTGAAGGACACGACGACGTTGCTCGCGCGGTCGTCCGTCGTCTCGTTCTCCACCGGCTCCGAGCCGTCCGCCTAGAACGTGGTGGGGGTGCCGTTGACGTCGATCTCGCGCGTCAGCGCGAGCGCCATCGCTCAGCCCTCCCGGCTCGACGCGAGGCGTCCGGCCTCCGCGCCGGCGACGGCCTGCGCGTTCCGCGGCACGTCCTTCGCGGACAGCGCCGCCAGGTTCGACGCGACCAACGGCGCGAGCTCCCGGGCGAGGGCGGCCTCGTCACGTCCCCGGCGCGGGCCAGGAGCAGCGCCACGCCGTTCGCGGCGCGCTCGGAGTGGTGGGCGGCGTGCCCGACGGCGTTGATGACGGGGCCGGGACCGTAGGCGCCGACCTGTACGAGCCGGTTCGAGCACGGCGTCCGCGACCTCTTGGGCAGTGGGAATGTCGTCGTCCTCCGGCGTGCTGGGGGTGAAGATCGCGGGGAACACCACGGTCTGTCGCCGGTGGATGCGGGACCGGCCGGGGCAGACCTTCCCCACGACCGTCGTCCAGGGGCCGGGGGCGCCGAACATGACGTGCCGCCGCAGCCGGGTCGTCGTGAGTGCGGCAGACCCTGGCGGCGATGCCGGATGCTCCAGGCGGCCCAGCGGCCGATGCGGATCAGCTCGCCGACCTGGGGGGGGGTGAAGGGCATGTCGCCGGTGCCGACGATCTCCACGGCGATGGCGCGACGCGAAGCGGTCGTGTTGGCGTGCGGCCTTGTCGGTGGAGTCCATGACCTGCAACGTCGGGTCGGAGGCGTCGAGGCCGACGATGAAGGTCGACTCCTCCCGCACCTCGGGGCGGGCGAAAACGCAGCGTTGTTCCGGGCGGTGGCGAGGGTGCCGGTGGAGTGCACGATCCACTGCGTCTTGGTGTGGCCGTCCGGGGCGCCCGCCTCGGGCAGCGGGCGCCAGACCGAGCCGGGGTCGCGCGCCATCAGCCGACCCGGGTGACGGTGATGTGGGAGCCGTCGTGCAGGTTCACGATGGCGGAACCCCCGTCGGCGCCGGCCAGCAGCGAGAACAGGCGCGAGCCCGGCGGCGTGCCGGTTCCCTCCTGCCAGAACCCCGACAGCGAGAGGATGGATCGCTCGGTCGACGAGGTGACGTTCACGCTGGACAGCACCGTGCTGACGTCGCGGGCGATCCTCGCGCGGACGCCGTTACGGATGTTCGTCTGGTAGACGAGGGTGGCGTTGACGAGGTAGGTGCCGCGGGCCACCGTGGGGACGAGGATGCTGGCCGCGGTCCCTAGGGTGGCGCCCTGCACGTTGTCGGTGGCGGGGCGCCGGGCGTGCCATGCCCGGGTGTCGTCGTCCGCGGGCAGCCAGACCAGGTTGCCGCCAGCGGACTGACAGCGGTACCGAACGCCTCCGACGACCGCCTCCGCGCCGGCCTCGTCGGGGAGCCCGAGCAGCGAGGCGCCCGCGTACACCTTCCCCGCCTTGAACCGGAGGTCGATGATCTCCTGCACGGCGGTCTGCCCGGCCGTGACTCGGCACAGGGCCAGGGGCTGGTCGTGCTCCGTGCCGAGGAAATCGACGCCCACTTTCGCGGCGGCCGGGATGCCCTGCGCGGGGGTGCCCTGCACGTAGGTGACGTCGACCGACCCCGGGTCAGTCCAGGTACGCCGCAAAGTGATGAGGTCCCACCGGGACCCGGACCCCACAGACGGCAGCTGCACCGACTCGAACGCGTCGGAGCGGACCCGGACCCCGCCCGCGTGCGCCACGCCCGCCGCGGCGCGGACCGTGCGGTCCCCGCGGTCACGGTGACCTTGAAGTCATTCTCCCCGTCGACCTCCACGCGGACCCGAACCCGCGGGCGATGGACGCCATCTGGACGCTGTCGACGGTGCCTGGGAACCCGGTCGCGGTCAGCGTCATGGGTCGGTCCTTCCTGGGGTCACGGGCGGGGACGGCGGAACGCGGCGCGGGCGATGCGGGCCACGGCGCGGGCGAGGGTGGTGGTGGAGTCGGCGCGTTCCCCGACCGTCGGTGTCACGTCGAAGCCGTCCTCGGCGGACCACGTGAGAGTCGCTTCGCGTAGGACGTCGTCGACGACGACACCGGGGCCGACCGCGATGCGGACCCGGTCACCGACACGGACACCTGCCTGGCCGGTGGGGTCGTAGCGGAACGTCGACGTCTCGGCCAACTTCACCGACAGGCCCGCCCGGGGTGCCGCCTCGGTCAGCGCCTCCAGGAGTTCAGCGTCGAGGTCGGCCTGCCAGGTCGGGTCGCTGGTCCGGGCGCCCGTGCTGTCCCGGTGACCTTCGATGAGGTCGTCCCAGTCGGCCTCGCGGGCGGCGTCGATGAGTTCGCGGTAGGACACGGCGGTGCCGTCGCCGGTCGCCGCCCCCGTGATGCGGGTGAGGTCCGGGTCGGCCTGCGACCACCCCCACTCCTGGACGATCCCGGACTCCTCCGTGAGGTCGAGGGGGTACGTGGCCGGGGCGTAGCAGTCGACCCGCAGACCGGTGCCCTGCTGCTCGGTGCCGACCTGCCGGACCGCGACACCGATCCCGGCCTGGTCGACGGCGGGGAACAGGAGATCGGCCAGGGTCTCCCACTGGGCCTGCACGCGGACCTGCCCACCACGGCCGCCGTCGGGGCCAAGGGTGACGGGCATCCCGAGGCGGGTGATCGGGTGGGCCTGCACCAGCTGCCGGACGACGGCCTCCGCGGTGCCCGTGCGGACGTCGTACGTCTCCGTAGTGCCCTGCGCGAGCCCGCCAGCCGGGATGGGCCGCGCCCGCACCCGCGTGAACAGCCGCCAGTCGTCGACAACCTGGAACGTCACCTCGCCCTGGCTGGCCGGGCCCTTGCCCTGCCGGAGCCGGACCCGCCCGGACATGATCTGCGACCCGTCGTAGGACAGGACGAGGCGGGCGCCCTTCGCGGCCAGGTCCGGCAGCCGGCCGTGGTCTGCGCGGACGGTGAGCGCAGCCGTGGGCTGCCGGTTGTGCCTGGGGGTCACGGTCAGGCTGACCGGGTCCCCGACCCACCCGACCCGACGCAGGGTCTTGTCGTAGACGGCGATCGTGAACGGGGCGTCCTCGAAGTCGTGCGGCATGTCAGCCGGTCGCCCGGTAGTACCGCGGCGTCAGTTCCGCCTGCACCGTCCCGACGCCGACCATGCTCAGCGACAGAGCCTGCGACTTCCCGTCCGGCACCGACGCGAACGCCGCCGCACCAAGGTCCCTCGTGCGCTCCGCACCCACGAACGCCTCACCCGCGGCCGGGATCGGCCCATACAGCGCCGTCTGCGCGGTCGGGTCCGTGTCGACGACGACCTGGTAGCCGGCCGCGATGGTGAAGGGGACCTCCACGACCCGACCCCCGACCCCGACCGCCGCGCTGGTGACACCACCGGCCCCGGGCTGCGCCTGGATCGTCCACAGCACCGACGCCGGCACGTTCCCGGGGTTGTCGATGACCGCACTCGCCAGGGTCAGAGCCGAAGAGATGTAGTAGGGCGGACCGAACCCGCCGCCAGCGTTCCCGCCGTAGAAGTTCTCCTGACCACCCGCAGCCCACGCCGGGGGACGCACCGGCAGGCCCTCCCACAAGGGCTGGTCAGCGCGCAGGTACACCCCGTACTGCATCCAGCCGCGCTGGGCGCCGTCCCAGTCGTGGGCGTGGTCGCCGTCGGACACGAACGTGCACCGCAGGCGGCGCACGTCACCGTTGGGCTGCTGCACCTCCCACACGCCGACCCTGCCGGGCTGCAGGGTCGTCCAGAACGCTGCGTCGTAGTCGATCCACGCCTGCGAGTCGCCTTCCGCCCACACGCTGATCGGCCAGAACACCTCGCGGGACGGCAGCCGGTGCCCACGAGGGCGGGACCCGTTCACCCCGGCCAGCTCGGACAGGTACGGCTGGACCTTCGCGGCGTTCATGCCCCGCACCCCGGGGCGGAAGAAAACCCCGGTCGGGTCCCGGCCGGTCAGGTCGAACGTCGACCCGTTCCACCCCCGCCACAGGTGCCGCAGGGGCGTGCGGATCGGGGCACCGGAGGGCAACGGGACCGGGGGCGTGGTGGGTGGCGGGATGGGGACGCCGACGCCGAGGAGGGGACTCACCCGTGCGCTCCGTTCGCGATGCCGGCCAGGCCGTTGGCTGCGATGGCGTCCTCGAGGCGGGACACGGTCTGATCGGCGACGCGCCGGGCGTAGTGCGCGGCCAGGGGCGCGTCGGCGGTCACGGTGACGGGGATGCTGACCTCGGTGCGGGACGCGCCCACGGCGCCTGCGTAGGAGCTGGTGGCGTCGAACACCCGCCCGGGCGCGACGACGTGCTCGGGGCCGCCTGTCGCGTTGAGGGTGTACCCGGGCAGGAGCGGCCCGCCCTGGTCCCGGACGTGGGGGTTGAGGATGCCGCCCTTGGCCATGTAGCGGGATGTCCCCGACGCGGCGGTAGGAGCCGACGTCGAAGTGGGCGTGGTTGTAGTGGCCGGGCGCGAGCCACTGCACACCGAAGCCCATGCGGAGGGCCTGCGGACGACCGGGGACAGGCGGCGCTTCTCGGCGTCGGATCCCCGGCGCCGGCGTTGACGTCGATGGCGCCGGACCCACCGAACCGGTAGTGGAGCCGGTCGGGGAGTGCGCGCCCGCGCGGGGCGCGTCACCCAGCGCGGCGTCCTCCGACACCGACAGGCCCATCCACGCAACGCCCGACCGACGCGACCAGCGCGGCGACCGGGACCCCCTGCCGGGCGCGGTCAAGGCGTAGTCGCCCAGCCAGTCCCGTACCTCCTTGATCCTTCCCCATCGTCGCGGCTGCGGCCGTGGACACGGGCGGCCCAACGGGGACGTCGACGGAGGGGCCGGTACGTCCGCCGCGGTGTAGAACCCGCCGTCGGCGAAGTCCGCGCGGCCGTCCATGGAACACCCAGCCGCCGGCCCGTCTCCCGCTAGATACCCACCGACCGGGCTCGCTTCGCCGGGGACAGGGGGATGTACGCCTCACCGCCGGTCTCGGGCTCGGCGAACGTCCGCCACGTCCCGCCCGGGGCGATGTGGGCCGTGTGGTCCTCGTGGCACCCGCCGTCGGCCATTGCCTGTACTCGCGGGTGAGATGAGGACCGGGCGGACCCCGTCCTTCCCGATCGCGTTCAGCAGCGGGTTGATGCCCTCCGCCAGCCGCACCCCGTACTGCGCGGCGATCCCCGGACCCGATCGAAACCCAGGCCGAGCTCCTCCGCGATGCCGGCGACCGTGGCCCTCGACCCGGCCCGCGCGACCGCGGCGATCACCTTCAGGCCGAGGTTCATGGCTGCCGCGGCACCGTCCGACCGAACCCGCGTCGCGGATCATCTCGTCGGCGAGGGCGTTGAACTCCTCGTCGGTGGCCGAGGCGACGTCCGCGACCAGACCGGCCGCTTCCGGGCCTAGCAGGGCCAGCTGCTCCGCGAAGCCGGCCCGCCCTCGCCCGGCGATGAGGATGAGGTCGTCGCGCCACGTCTCCTGGTCCTCGTTGAACTTCCTGCAGCCGCTCCGTGAACTCACCGAGGGACACGTCGACCTCGTCGGCGTAGTCCTCCCACGAGTCAGACGCGTCCTCCGTGGCGTCGGCGGTGGCCTGCGCCGCGTCCTGCTCCGCCTGCGTCTTCTCGTCGAGGAGGCCCTCGTACACGGCGAGGGGCTCCACGAACGACGACGCGACCTCCTGCAGGGTCTGCCGCCACGCCTCCATGGCCTCCGTGGCCTCGGTGACCTGTTCCTCAGTCCACCCCACACGTCCCCGAGCAGACGGATGGACTTCGTCGCGTCGGTCGTGCCCTCCGCCATGCGAGGCGCGAGGACCCCGACAGCGTCGACCTGCTCTGCCAGTCCGAACAGCTGCGCGGGCCTCCCCGGACAGCCGGCCGATCCCCGCCAGGTTGTCCTGCGCGGTCTGGTCCGCCAGGGCGTCCCGGTACGCGGGCATGAGGTCGAGGAGGTCCTCGAGCGGCATACCGGCCGCGCGGGCCGCGTCCTCGAAGAGCTCGAACTGGTCGGCCGCTAGCTCGGTGTTCCCGGGCTGCGCGAGGGACGCGAGGGCCTGGCCCTGCGCGTTCAGCTGCCGGATGAGGACGTCCCGTTCCGCGCGGCCCTCAGACGCACCGAGGGACGTGATCTCACGGTTCACGTCGGCGAGGCGGTCCAGGACGTTGGGGTTGGCCATGCTGCGCAGGCCGGCGCGAGGGAGTCGAAGCCGCGGGCCTCCCCGAAGTTGGACAGGGTCTGCACGCCGTCGGTGAGACCGGCGACCGTCCGGTCGAGGTCGTCGGCGGACAGCTGCATGTCGGTGAGGTCGGCGGACGCCTCGGCCGCGGTCTGCGCCATCCCGGAGTCGGAGAAGAGGTCGTCGGCGATGGCCAGCGCAGTCACGGCGGCCGCGGCGACCCCGGCGGCTTTCCCGACCTTCCCGAGGTTGGAGGCGGTGCCGGGGCTGACGTCCTTGAGGTCCTTGAACGCCCGGTAGGTGTCCAGGACGCGGGGTGCGGCGAGGAGGAACGCGCCACCGACGAGGGCCGCGCCGCCCGCCGTCCCGGCGAGGGTGGCCACGAGACCCTGCTGTCGTTCGTCGAGGTCGGACAGCCACCCGGCGAAGTCCGCTACGCCCTTGACGCCCCGGCCACGGCGGGCAGGAACACGTCGCCGAAGGAAATCGCGGCGTCCTCGATGTTGTTCCGGGTGATCGCGATCTTCGCGGCGGTGGTGTCGTACCGGGTGGCGGCCTCCTGCGCGAGGGCCGTGTTGTCGGCGAACGCCTGGTTACCCAGCTGCAGGGCGGCGGTGAACCCGTCGGAGTCGGCGGCGGCCCGGCGGAGGGCGTCGGCGACACGGAGGTCGGAGAACCCGAGCTCGTCGAGGACGGCGGTGGTGGACTCCCCGCGGGACTCCATGTCGCCCAGGCCCTGGATGAACGAAATGATCGCGCCGCCGGCGTCGTCCTTGAAGGCGCGGCGGAACTCGGCGGCGCTGACTCCGGCGACCCGGGCGAAGGTGTCGAGGGCGTCCCCGCCGTTCTCGACTGCGGTGCGGGTCTCGATCATGACGCGAGAGATGGCGGACCCGCCGGCCTCGGCCTCGATGCCCACGGAGGACAGGGCGGACGCGAACCCGAGTACCTCGCCCTCGGTGAGCCCGATCTGGCGTCCCGCGCCGGAGATCCTCTGCGCCATCTGGACGATGTCCCGCTCGGTGGAGGCGCCGTTGTTGCCGAGCGCGACCAGGGCGGACCCGACGTTGTCGATGTCGTTGACCGAGGTGTCCATGACGTTGGCCATCTGGGCGATGGCCGTGGCCGCCTCGTCGGCGGACAGGTTGGTGGTCTCGCCGAGGTCGACCATGGTGCGGGTGAACCCGGTGATCCCGGCCCGGCTGATGCCGAGCTGCCCGGCCGCCTCAGCGACGGCGGCGATCTCGGAGTGTGTGGCGGGGAGGCTGCGGGCCATGGACCGCAGGTCGCCCTCGAGGGCGCGCATCTCGTCGGCGGTGCCCGACACGGTCTTCTGGACGCCGGCGAACTCGGACTCCCAGTCGATGGCGGCCTTGACGGACGCACCGAGCGCGCCGACGGTGACGGCACCGAACGCGACGAGGGTGCCACCGGCGCGGTCCCACGCCTCCCGGTTCTTGTCCGCGGACTGCACGAGGCGGCCGAGGGATGTGTCGGCGCGGGCGCTGACACCGTCGAGCTTCTTGCCGTTGGCGTCGAGCTTCGTGCCGTACCGGTCGGCGGCCTTCTCGGCCTCCAGCATCTTCGCCTTGTAGTCGGCGATGTTCGCCAGGAGGCGGACGACGACGGTGCGGTCGCTCATGAAGGCCTCCCCCCGGCGTGGTCGGTGCTTCACTGGGCGGATGGACGTACAGCCGGACGCGGCACGGCAGGTCGAGCAGCGGACCAGGCGGCCCCGTGGTGGGGTCGCGATGATCGTGTTCGGGGTGCTCCTGGCGTTCTGGGGTGGCGCGAACGTGGTGACCTACGGGTGGGAGCCGCTCCCCACGCTGGTCGCGCTGCTCGGGGTCGGGCTCCTCGTCGCCGGCATCACCGTGCGTGCGGTGGTCAGCGCCCGTCCCTGACCTGACCGGGCGTCCACGGCGCCAGCTGGTGCCCGTCGGGCAGGGTGTTCGTCAGTCGCATCTTGACGCCCGGCGCGTGCTGCTTCCCGTCCTTGCCGTCGCCCTTGCGGCGCTCGGTCTCCAGGGCGGCGCACCCGGCGCACTCGATGTCGCAGTCCACCTCGTACCAGCCGGCCGCGTCCGGGTTCCACGCCGTGTGCTTCGGTTCCCCGCACCCCGGGCAGAGGGACTGCTCGTACCCGGTCAGGGCCTGCGCGAGGAGGATGTCGGTCTCGGTGGGCTGGTCCGCGGCGACCTTCCACATGGCCGTCGGTCGCCACCCCCACTGGCGGGCGGTCTGCAGTGCGAGGATGACCGGCGCGCCCGCTGGGGCTTGGAGGGCTCGGACGAGAAAGGGAGGTCGACCCGGGGAGGCTGGTTGTTCGCGAACGAGCTGGCCGCGACGAGCATCTTCACCTGGATCTCGGACACCTCGGCCAGGGCCTGCAGGTGGGTGACGGTGATCCCGGCCGGCTCGATGATGGCGTCGACGAGGCGGTGCAGCTCGAGGTCGGCTTCGTCGGTGACGCCGGCGTCCTTCGCGACCTGCTCGACCTGCGCGACGCGCTTGTCGGAGCGGGCCTCGACCTTGAACAGGACGGACGCGGCCTCGAACTGCCCGGCCAGGGCCCGCAGCTGCTGCCGGAGGGACTCGGGGCTGTCGTCGGACATGGCGCGGTCCTCGTCGCGGACGCCGGTGGCCACGCGGAGCCGGTCCTTGAGGGCGTCGATGTCGCCTTCGAGGTCGGGGCGGGCGTAGACGCGGACGGCGCGGACGGTGGGGCGGATCCCGGCGATGAAGTGGTCGAAGTTGAAGGCGGCGGGGTCGAGGTCGCCGGTGATGTCGGCGCCAACGAAGGTCTCGGGGATCTCGCTCATGGTGGTGCCCTTCTGGGTGACGGGTGGGTGGGGCGGGTGACGGGTTGGGTGGGGCAGGGCCGGCCGGGACCCGTCAGCCCGGCCGGCCCCGTACAGGGGGCCCGAGGGGTCAGGCCGCGGCGACCACGGCGCGCTCGTCGGTGCCGCCGGACTGGACGTAGAAGTTCTGCCGGAACTTCTCGAACCCGCCGCCGGCGTCCGGGGTGAGGATCATGGGGCGGCCAGTGATGGCCTCGTACACCTGGACCTCGTCGGAGGCGACGAACGGGTTCCGGTAGTCCTTCCCGATCCGCATGACGAGGAACCCGGACTGCCCGGACGTCTGGAACGTGGTCCAGGCGGTGTCCTCCGCAGGGGTGGTCCAGCGGAAGAAGTCCATAGCCGCGCCGTAGGTGACGCGGCCGGGGGCCTGGTCGTTGCCCTCGGCGCACAGGGCGGGGTCGTCGATGGCGTTCTCGCCGGTCGCGCCGAGCTGGAAGTTGTTGGCCGTGACGAGGCACGACAGCTCGAGGACGGACCCGCCGGCGAGCTCGGCGAGGACGGGGGTGGACGGGACGGCGAGGGTGGGCGCCCACACCAGCTTGCGGCGAGCGTCGGACAGCATCTTGGGCATCGGTCAGGACTCCTTCGCCGCGGTCGCGGCCTTCGCGGTGGGCTGGTCGGTGGGCGCGGTGTCCGCCGGGAAGGCGGTGCCGTCGGGGATGTCGTCGCGCCGCAGCTGCTGCGCGGTCTTCTGGTAGTCGGGCAGGTGGCGCAGGGCGGCCTCGGGGATGACGGCCTTCTGGCCGGTCCCCTTGTGCCGGACGTCACGAGGTTCGCGGGCATGGGCTGTCCTCCTCGGACTGGTGGGTGGGTGGTGCACCCGCCGAGGGCGGGGACCTCAGACCGCGACGGCGGTGAACTGCAGGGGGATGAACCAGCGAGACGGGTCGACGTCGCGGTCCTCGCGGGCGGGGGGTGGCTGGAACCCGTCGGGCCAGCGGACGGTGACGTCGACGACGTCGGTGACGAGGTGGAGCCCGTCGAGGGCGGTCGTGGCGGCGTCGACGGCCCACAGGGTGCTGCTCGTGCCGGCGCCGACGGCGGTGAGCTGCAGCTGGTGCTCGGTGGTGGTGCGTTCCCGGGTGAGGGGCCGGTCCGGGTCGGTGCCGGGCGCGAACCAGAGGACCCAGTACGGCTGGACGTGGCCGGTGGCGTCCACGGTCGGGTCGGTGACGTCACCGTCGTGGACTTGCCCGGACGGCAGGGCCGCGCGTAGGTGCGCGAGGAGCGCGGCGTGGACGTCGTAGGCGTCGATGCTCATGCGCTGGGGAACCGGTCGACGATCTGCGCGAGGACGTCCTGCAGGGTGCCGGCGTGCTGGTCGAACGCCGGGCCCATGTACGCCTGCGGGGCCTGCGTCGAGGTGCCGTACTCGACGTACGCGCCGTACGCCGCGGTGGGCCCGACCTCGGCCGCGGCGCCGTCGTCGCTGTCGGCTGCGTCCCAGGTGATGCTCGAGCGGAGGTTGCCGGTGTCGACGGGCACGAACGTCATGGCGGTGGCGCGGATGTCGGTGGCGGTCTTCCGGACGGCGAGGCGGGCGAGGGCTGCGGCCTGGCCGCCGGCGGCGCCGAGGTCCACGGCGAGGCGGTTGAGGTCGTCGACCCCGTCGAACCAGACACTGCCCACCCGCCCCACCCCCCTACTCGTCGTCGCAGAACAGGACGCGGGTCCACCGCTGCGTGCCGTACACGACCTGCTTGACGGTGAGGGTCCGCCCGGGTAGCTGCGGGTCGTCCTGGCAGGCGGTGACGAGGACCGGCCACCCCTCGCCGACCTCGGCGGCGTCGGGTAGGAGCTCCACCATGTACGGGGGGGCGGTGACGTCCTGCCCGGCGGCGTCGACCTGCTGCTCACGGCGGGACAGGGCCTGCACCCGGCACGGCCCGGCGTACACGGCCGGGCCGGGGACGGCGAGGGTCTGCCCGGTGGCCCGGTCGAACGAGGTGGTCGCGGTGGCGGGGTCCCGGATCTCGCAGGTCGCGGTCATGGCGCCGGCCGCGACTGGGGTGTGGTGTTCCGCCCAGGCGGGGTGGATGAGGCGGGTGCCGGGCAGGGGCACCGTCAGCGCCACCGTTCGGTGAGCTCGACCCCGACCGGCGGGCCGGCGATGACGTCGAAGAACTCGCCGTCGGCGGCGAGGGCGGCCTGGTCGGCGGCGTCGGCCTGGCCGCGGAGGGCGGCGGCGCGGGCGCGAAGCTCGGCGGCGACCTTCGCGCCGTCGGTCTGCAGGTCCTGGGTGCGGATGACCTTGGACACGAGGAGCTCGGACGTGCCGATGGTGTCGAGGGCGGCCGCGGCGGCGCGCTTCACGGACCCGCCCTCGATGGCGAGGAACCCGAGGACGTCGCCGTCGGTGAAGACCCGCCGGGTGGGGTCGATGTCGGCGATGAGGAGCCGCACCTGGTCCTGCGGCTCGGGCAGGTACAGGGTGGGGTCGGTCACGGGTGTCCCCCTCCTCGTCGTGTGGTCGGTGGGGAGGGTGGGGTGGTCACCCGCCCGCGACCGTCAGCGGGACGGTGCGGGCGGGCGACCCGGGCGACCCGGGCGACCCGGGGGGCCTGTCAGGACTCGGGGGAGTCCTTGTCGGCGTCGGCGGCGGCCTTCGCGGTGGCCTGCTTCCACCCGGCGGGGAGGAGGTCGGTCCCGACCCACGCCTTGGGGACCGAGTCGGCCTGGACGTTGCCGGCCTGGTCGACGACCTTGACGAAGTCGGCCTCCTGGTAGAGGTCCGACCCCTTCACCGGGCTCACGCGCCGACCCCGTCGGACGCGTAGGTGAACTTCGGGTCGCCCTGCGCGCTGCCGACGATGCGACGGGCACGCCAGTACACGGCGTCCACGTCGAAGTCGCCCTCGTCGGCGCCGATCGCGCCGCCACCGGCGCGAGCACCCTGGTCGTTCTTGTACCGCAGGTCCGGGGTCTCGTACCCACGGAGGAACCCGACGTAGAACGCCGGCCGCGGGGCCTGCGGGGTGGGGAGGACGAACCAGGCCGTGCCGGGCAGGTTCTCCAGCACGGTGAGCGTGATCCGCCCCGCGAGCGGGTTCGGGCCGACCATCGTGGCGTTGCCCGCGACGTCCCGGATCTCGTTGTAAGCGAGGAGCCGCTGCGCGTCGAACTGCAGCGCCGGGCCGACGACCAGCTGCAGCGGGCCGGGGGACAGCAGGGTCCCGGCCTCGTCCCGCTTGGTCGACACCGTGGTGATGGCGGCCTGGAGGCGGGCCTGGGTGAGGACGCCGGTGCCGATGTTCCCGTTCCCGGCGTTGAAGAACGCCGTGTTCGGGGCCCCGGTGGCCGGGGTCACCAGCCGGGACAGGGCCACGTAGTCCTCGGTGGCGCGGGCCCCGACGGCGAAGTTGCCGGGGACCTGCTGCAGCTCGTCGAGGTCGTCGTTGACCTTCGCCTCGAACGAGTAGCCGAACCGGCGGCCGTACTTGCCGACGGTGATGGACCGCTCCGCGACGGAGTAGTCCGCCGACGGGTACTCGGACAGCTCGGGGACGCGCTCGAAGCGGGTCCGGCCGCCCGCGAGCTCGCGGAGCAGCTTCGGCTTGAAGTTGCGGACCGTGGTGCGGGCCGCGAACTTCGTCCACTGGGTGGGCTGCTCGTTGTACTGCGCGAGCATCTCGACGTCGAGGACGTCACCGGTGGCGGACTTGAACAGGTCCGACGTGGACAGCGCCTCGTGGACGGCGACGCCGGCCATGACGTTGCCCTGCCAGGCGGCGCCGAGGAGCTTGGCGGCCTCCGCGACGCGGCGGGGGTCCCGGCGCTCGCGGAGCGCGGCGGGGGTGGAGCCGGCCATGAGGCCGGCCTCGGTGACGCCGAAGGACTCGGCGAGCGTGATGAGGCTCATGTCGGTGGTCCTCCTCAGACCTTGGCCAGGATGACGTGCACGGTGCCCGCCCCGGCTGCCTTGGTGGCGCCGAGACCGTCGGCGTCGGCGTGGGTGTAGCCGAACAGCGTGTTGCTGGTGGCCGTGGTCGTGAGGGCGTTGCCGCTGGTGATGTACACCGCGGTGCCCTCGGTGGTGATCTGGTCGGTGACGGCGAGGTCGAACTCGCCGACGCGCCAGACGGTGGCGCGGCCGGCGATGTTGCCGCCCTCGCCCTCCTTGGTGGCGCAGACCCCGATGAACGGGCCGGACTTGACCGGGGCCCCGGACAGGGTGCCGGTGGGGACGGGGAGCGTGATCCGCTCGCCGTCGTGGAGTCGCTCGTTGCGCATGGCTCAGACCTCCCGGGTCGTGCGGCCGAACGCGCCGGCCACGATGGCGTTGACGTCGACGGACTCGTCGACCTGGGTGTCGCCGCCGAGGCCGCGGACGGTGCCGGCGCCGGACGCCTCGGCCAGGGACGCGACGTACGCCTCCTCGGCGGTGCGGGCGGTGTCGGTCACGGTGTCGAGGGCGGCCTCGTCGAGCTGCCCAGGCGTCGGTCAGCGGGACGGCGGCGGTCGCCTGCGCGACGATCCGGTCGACGGTGGCCGGCGCCAGGGTGGCGTTGGCCTCGACGACCCGGGTGCGGGCGCGGGTGGTGGCGGTGTTGCGGGCGCGCTCGGTGGCGAGCTCGCGGGCGACGGCGTCACGCTGGGCGTTGGCGGTGTCGCGCTCGGACTCGAGCGCGGTCACCGGCCGGCGTCCGCCTCGAGCTGGCGCAGTCGCGCCTCCTCGATCTGGGGCATGGTGTCCTCCCCGGGACTCCTCGGTGGGCGTTGCTCGTCCGGCCGGGTTGACCGGGACGTATCGGGTCTCGGCGCGCACCTCGATGCGCTGGCCGGACAGGGTGACGGAGTCCGTCGGTGGTGCTGTACGCCTGTGCCGGTACCGGTGGTCGGGGGTCTCGACCTCGAACCAGACCTGGGTGTCGTCGAAGTCGCGGACCCAGATCCACGTCTTGTCCGCGCCGTAGGCGTCGACGAGGGCCTGCTGCAGCTGCTCGCGGGTCTCGTTCGCGGTGGCCTCGGCGACCCCGCGGCGCACGGCCCGCTCGACGGGCTTCGCGCGGGCGGACTCGAGGACCTGCAGGATCCGACCCCCGCGGCCGGCGGTCGTGACGAAGTCAACGGAGACGCCCTCGACGATCCGGTCCACGATGCGGCCGGTGCGGCCCTCCGCCTCCCCGCCCTCGGTGACCTCCGCGGCCGCCGCGGATGCTGACACCGATCGCGTCCTTGATCTCCGCGATCACGTCCCGGAACGGGCCGAACACCTGCACCGGCGCGACGAGCCCGTCACCCGTCCAGCGGGCGTCCTCGGTGAGGACGGCGGCGAGGTCCTTCACGGACCGCTCCGGCCGTCGAACCGCTCCGACTCCGACGGATGGTCGAGGAAGCACTTCGTGCCCGCGGGGAACACCCGGTCACGGGCGGCGGACTCGAGCGCCTCGGCGGAGTAGTAGCCGCTGCTGCCCCATCCCGGTTGATGACCTGGATGACCATGCGTCCGGACGGCTGGGGCGTGGCGGCCAGCGTGACGGCTTCGTGGAGGTCGACGGTGGTCATGTCACCTCCGAGGGGTGAGTCAGGCGGGCGGGCGGACGAAGGGGGGTGCAGGACCGTCGCTCTTGCGGCTGTTGCAGGGGCCGCAGGCGGGGACGACGTTGCTCGCGGTGTGGTGGCCACCGCGGCTGAGGGCAATGACGTGATCCATGGTCAGGACGGTGGGGATGCAGCCGCAGTACGCGCACCGGCCGCCCCAGGCGGCGACGATCTGGCGCCACTGCGTGGGGGTGAGGTCGTTGACGGGGACGTCGCGCTGCAGCGCCTTGCGGCGGTTGTTGAGCGCACGGATGAGGTCCCGGTTCGCGTCACGGTAGACCCGGCGCTGCTCCCGGAGGAGGTCAGCGTTGGCCTCTCGGTACGCCCGATTGGCAGCAGCCACCTGGTCGACGTGGGCGAGGCGCCACGCGCGGGCCCGCTCGTTGTCCCGAGCCCTGTTCCGAGCACGGTTCTTGGCCTGCACGGAGCGGATGTGGTCGCGGTGCTCGGCGTAGCGCGCGGCTCCGTAGTGCCGTCGACAGAGGCCTCGGGCGTGCGACTTCTCGTCGCATCCGTCGGTCGCGCAGGTAGCCTTGGTCACGCCGTTCACCTCTAGCCAGGTGGTCGGTAGGCCCTCCGGTGTTCCAGCACCGGGGGGCCACTTCTGGACCCATTATTGCAGGTCAGGGGCCATCTTGCCGGAGGACGACGACCAGGACTGCCCTGGTCACGACTGGCGGACGACCGGGCTGGCACTCGCCGGCCGGGGCGCCCAGGTCGAGGAACGGTGCACGGTGTGCGGCGGCCTGCGGCTCGTCACGCCGCGGCCAGGTCCCGCACCGGAGTAGGCGCGAACGAGTCCCGCCACCCCGACGTCGACCGGCGCGACGACAGGTCCCCCCCGACGCCCGCCCGGCCGGAGCAGCTCCAACCGTACGCCGCCCATGATGGCCAGCTGATCGTCGGCGGGCAGCGCCTCGAACACGGTCTCCGCGTCCGGGAGCAGCGACGCCGGCTCGTCCAGGTCGAACCCGAGCTCGCGCCACGACTTCGTCCGGGGGAGCCGCGCGCACCGGCCCTGCTGGTGGTCGTAGGGGCCGGGAACTCGAGGTCGTAGTCGGTGCCGTGCATCGCCCAGCACGACGGGCAGGTGCGGGTGTCGAGGGTCGCGGCCCACGTCCACCCGGCCATGACGTCGGCGTTCGCGAAGTCCTGCTGCGCGCCGGCGGCCCGGTGCGCGTCCAACATCTCGGTGCGGGCGATCCCAGGGCCCGGTTGAGGCCCCCGTTGAAGGCGCCCTCGACGCGGGCGACCATCCGGGCGGCGGCCGGCGCGGGTTGTCCCCGACGGCGATCCCGCGGATGAGTTCGGCCTGCCGCTGGCCATGGCGTCCACGGACAGGGCAGCGTGAGGCTGGTGACCTGCTCGGTGGTGCGGGCGACGATCGCTTCGAGTGGAGTGGGTCGACCCGGTTGAAGCGGGCGACGAGGTCGACCTGGGTACCGGCCGGCGCGGGCATCTGCGACGCGATGAGGCGGGCGTGCCACTCGGGGGCGGCCCCGTCACGGTGGGGACGTCCTCGAGGATCCGGACCAGGGCGTCGTGGGCGACGCCGGTGAGGCGGGCGCGGGTATCGTTCGGGAGCGCGTTGGGCTCGTTCGGCGCGGGCGATCTGGGCCACGGTGGGCCACCGGCCTCGGAGGCGGTCGCGAGGTCCATGATGGCGGCGTACCATTCGGCGCGGATCTCGGTCCAGGCGCGGGCCCACGCGCGGACGAGGTCGGAGGTGGTGGCGTCGACGGTCTCCCCGAGGTGGATCCGCATGCGGCCGCGGAGGCGGATCGTTTCGGCGGTGACCGCCACGGTCAGCGACCGGCGTCGGGGTCGGCGCGCACGGAACGGTCTGCCCGGCGCGGGCGTGCGTGGAGTCGGTGAGGAACTCCCACTGCCCGGCGCGCACGAAGAAGTGGCAGACCCGGTCGGCGAACTCGACGGTGAAGCGCATGCGCACGAGCAGGCTGGGGCTGATGGTCGGGGACACCTCGTCGCCGTCCCATGTCCAAGCGCCCGGCCCCTCGATGCGGATGCCGTGGACGTCCTCGCAGCCGGGGCGCCAGCATCGCGCCCGGCCCGCCGAGCACGACGACCTCGTCGGTCACGCCGTCTCCTCCGGGACCGCCGGCCCGGCCCCCGGGTCGTCATCGACCGGCCCCCACCGCCTGCTCCCGGGCCGCGGCGGCCGCGGCGAGCGGGTCGACCCAGGCGTCGTCCTCGTCGACCACTGCTCGAGGACGAGTCGACGTCCTTCACCCCCAGGGCCTGCAGGAGCAGCTTCGCGACCTCCACCGGGGGCAGCTTCCCGTCGAGTCCGCTGCGACGATCGCCGCGACCAGGACCTTCGGGTCCGCCTCGTCCAGCGGCGGCCACTCCACCTCCACCGTCCGGTCCTTGTCCCCGGCCAGGGCGATGACCTCCCGACCGGTGACCGGGTCCCGCAGGACCGTGCCCCGCAGCGGCCCGCCGGGGCCTTCACCGCCTGCTCGATGACGTACCCGAGGACCTCCCGCTCGGCGTCCGCCCACAGGCCGCGCCGCATCCCCATCCCAGGGCGGTCGGCTTGTCCAGGGTCTCCGCGACGGCCCGCGCACCGGTCTGCCCCGGGTCGGTGAGCAGGATGGTGACCGGGACTCCAGGGCGGCGGCGACCATCGCCGCCAGCGGCCGCCCCGACTCGGAGTCGATGGTCGCGCCGGTCTTCGGGATCGCCTCCACGTGGCGTCCGGGCCCAGACCGCGGTCGCACCGCCGTGTTTCCCCGGACCCGGCGCCGTCGGCGAGCCCCTCCCGGACCTTCTGCGCCTTCGACCCCCTTTTCGACGTGTGCGCGGAACGCGAACTGCGACAGGGCCTTGACCAGGACCGCCCAGTCCCCGAGGAAGTCCCGGTACGCGCGGGCCCACGCGATCGCCGCGTAAGCGTCACCGATCCCGAACGCCCACCCGTCCAGCCGGTTGACCCCGATGTGCCGGACCGGTGCGTCCCACAGCACGGGGTGCCCGTCGACCCTGCGGGGGCGGGGCGGGGCCGGTACGTCAGCGCCGGGTAGTACGCGGTCCGCGCCCGGTCCGCGGTCGTGGCGCCCCGTCCGTCGTCGCGGTGCACGCTCCTCGCTGTCCACCTCCCGCTGTAGTACCAGGGGTCGTCCCGGTCGTCGGGGTTGGTGATGACGTCGTCGATCTCGTCGAACGGGATCGACCGGACCTGCACACGCCCGTGCGGGGGTTCGTGAACAGGCGAGGAACACGTTCCCGTCGGTGCCCAGGGCCCGCTCGTGCTCCTCGTGGGCCTGGCCGGAGGGAGGGCGGCCCGTTGCCCTCGTCGTCGAGGAACGCCTGCACGACGGCGTTGACGTCCTGGGGCCGTCGTCGCCGGTGGGGCCGGTGATCTCGACGCCCTGGCCCCACACGTACGCGTGCGCAGGGTAGGCCGCGCTGGATCAGGGGGTTCGCGACGGCCATGACGCGGGCGACCTGGCTCGCGGCGTCGGCCGTTGCGGGAGCTGCCGGCGGCGGCGTGGTCCTCCCTCTCCACCCGCGGTCCTCCAGGGCGGCTCGAGGCGGTGAGGGACTCGCGCAGGATCTCGAGAGGTCTCGGCCTGCCGGGGCTGCTCGGGGGGGGACCGAGCGGTGGGGAGGTCGGCCAGGGCCCTCCCGGGTCGGTGGGTCAGGTCATAGCGGACGCGAACGTGTCGTCGTCGTCGTCGTCGAGGAAGTCGTCCGCGGTGCGACGTCCCGTCGAGGAGCGGCACGAGGAGCAGCCGGTGCACGGCCTGGGACAGGGCGTCGACCTGGTCGTCGTGCGCGCCGTTCGGGAACGCCGGCCGCCTCCTCGATGAGGTCACCGACCCACGGGGCGATCTCCGGGTCGGGCAGGTGCACGTTGCCGGCCTCGACGAACGGGGCGACGCGGCCGCGCGGGCGTACTTGCGGCCCTTCGGGCTCGACGGGGACGAGCCCGGCACGCTGCGGCGGAGCGCGTCGATGACGGCGGGGCCGTTGGCCTTGTCCTCGACGAGCTTCGCGACGGCCTGCGGCCACCGCGCGGTCAGCTGCCGGACGGCCTGGCAGGTCGCGGTGAACGACATGCGGGCCCGCACCTGGTCGAGCAGGTAGGCGTCGGCGCCGCGGCGCAGCCACACCTGCCCGACGACGTAGTCGGTGCGGCGGTGTCCTTGAACGTCATGTCCCAGGACTGGATGATCTCGAGGTCGCCGGGTCCGCGCCGGGGACACGCGGGACCCGTCGGCGCGGTCGACCCACGGGGCTGGTCGTACGGGGCCACCAGTCGCGCTTGAACAGGTTGCCGGCGTCGGGGGCCGGGCGGCCCTGGTAGAGCGCGGCCCAGGTGCGGGAGCCGGCCATCCGCTTGCGGCGTTCCCACTGCGGCCGGGTGCGCCCGCGGGCCGAGGTCCATGAACTCGCCGGGCGCGCGGCCGAGGGGGTCGGTCTCGCCCTTGGCGGGGTGGTGGTCGGCCTGGGCGGGGATGTTGAGGACCCGCCAGTCGCGCCGTCGTCGGCGGCGAGCAGCCGGCCGGCGAGGTCGTCGTGGTGCCAGCGGGTGAGGATGAGCATGACGGGGGCGCCGGGGGCGAGGCGGGCGGCGCCGACGTCGGTCCACCAGTCCCACACGTTCTCGCGGTAGATGTGGGAGTCGGCCTGCTCGCGGTCCTTGATCGGGTCGTCGATGATCAGCAGGTCGACGGGGCGGCCGGTGAAGCCGCCGCCGATGCCGGCGGCGAACACGCCGCCGTCGTGCCCGGCGAGCTGTCCACTCGTGCGCGGCGCCGTTGTCGGGGCGATGCGCAGGCCGAGGTCGGGGTGGCTGGGGATGTCGTCGCGGATGGCGCGGCCGTTGCGGGTGGCGAGGCCGCCCGTAGGAGGCGACGGCGACGCGGGCGTCGGGGTGTCTGGGTGAGCCCCCAGGGGGAACCGCCGGCGACCCTGCCGACTTCCCCTCCTGCGGGGGCATGGAGATGATCAGCCGGCCGTCGGGGTGGTCGGCGAGGTCGACGAGCGCGGCGTCGATGAGGTCGAGCGCCGGGGTCTGCATGGTCCGGGGTTGAGGGTGCGGGCGAGGTCGCCGGGGGTGGCCCACCTGGGGGTGGGGGGGTCGAACTGGCGGGCGGCGGTCTCCCAGAGGGTGGTCATCTGGGCCTCCCGGCCGGGGCCGGGGTCAGGCCTCGCGTTAGCGCGAGCGTAGAGCACCTAGCGCGCCACTCCTACCGACCGAGGGAGCGACACGCCGCGTCGTAGTCGTAGACCCACACCTGGTGCCGCCGCCACCGCGGCCACCCGTCGGCCTTCGCGCGGCGCTGCACCGTGCGCAGCGGGACCCCGGTCAGGTGAGCGATGTCCCGCGCGGACAGCCAGAAGACCGACTCAGTCATCCGGCGGCCAGCCGCTCGACGTGCTCGCGGAGGTCGGGCGTGCAGCGGAACATCTCGCGGCGGACGTAGGCGTGCCCGAACTGCATGTGCCGGGCGCGCTCCAGGTCCATGGTGCCGGGCTCGGTGGCGAGCACCTCGTCGGGGCGGAGGGTGCGCTGGCGGACGGGCAGGTTGGTGGTGAAGCCGATCTTGATGAGGTCGCCGAAGCGCATGTAGTAGACGACGCCCGCGTGCGCCTGCGGGGTGGGCTGCTGGTAGGGGCGGGCGCGGCCGGTGGTGCCGAGCACGGCGGAGCGCAGCTCGGGACTGGTGGCGTCGACGAGGTCGGCGATGTCTAGGTAGACGGCTTGCGCGTGCTGAGGGCAGAGCGGGTGGGGGATGACGGTGGAGCGGCCGCGGACGCAGTCGGGGTAGCAGCAGGCGTCGGCTGGCGTGTGCCGTGGGGCTCGTCGCTGAACGGTTGTCATGACACCCATCCTAGCGCGGTGTCATGACACCTGCTAGTGTAGGTGTCATGACACCGACCACAGGCGAGGCCTACCCCGAGATCCCTGCCGGCGCCTACACCACCCCCGGCGACCCGCACCCGGACGGGACGCCCGTCACCGTGGCGATGGCGTTGGTCGGCGAGCTCAGCGTCGCCGTCCACGAGTCCTCGATCGACCGCGGCACCATTCTCATCGACGTCGAGTCGTTCGGTCCCGGCGAGGACGTCCCCGCGGTCAGGGTCGTCATCAACGACGACCAGGTGTGGCCGCCCGTGCCCGGCCCCGAGAACGGCTGCGACGACTGCACCGAAGAGGCGCCCTGCATCGAACACCTCAACGACGACGAAGACGAGGCCGTCGCCCAGGTCGTCGCCGGTTACCCGACCAGGTGGTGCAAGCGGTCCGACCTCGGCTGCGCAATCGCCGACCTCACCGCCGCTGGCAAGGAGGGCCACGCGCTCTACCGGCTCCGCGACGCCCTGCGCACCTCGTCATGACACCCGCTACCGTCGGCAAGGTGCCGAACCAGGAGAAGACCCCGCGCCGGACCGTGCGCGTCCCGGACGAGGTGTGGCAGGCGGCGCAGGCCAAGGCCGAGGAGCGGGGCGAGACGCTGTCGGACGTGATCCGGCGGGCGTTGGAGCGGTACGCGAAGCGGTCCTAGCCTTCCTGCTCGTCCTCGAGCAGCCCGGCCATCACCCGGGCTGAGTCCCGGCCCGCGGACTCCGACACCGGCCGATGCCGACCGCGGATCGCGGCCAGCATCGCCCGTACCCCGGACTCATCCCACCGGGTCGGCTTACCCGTCCGCCGCCCGGACGGCCCGTACACCGACCGGACCTCCCGCCAGCACGCCCGCCACTCGAACGACGTCCACGCCGCCGTGCACACCGGCCGCCGCACATGCACCCCGTCCTCCACGACGTCGACCTGGTCCCGGTTGTCGCAGGCGATCACGTTGCCCAGCTGCTCCGGGTCCTCCGCCCGCAACGCCGCGTACAGGACCCCGCTCGCGCAGCGCGGGCAGTCCGCGACCCGGATCCGGGACGGGCGGGTCTGGGCGACGATCTCGTCGAGGGCCTTCGCGTGAGCCTCGATGACGGGCAGGGCGGTGCTGTCGAGGATCGCGAGGGAGTCGGCGTGGGTCCAGAGGAGGTCGGTGGTCTGGGTGATGTCGAGGCCGTCGAGGACGGTGGCCAGGTTGAGGCGGGTGCGGAGGTGCCAGGCGATGACGCCGAGGTCGCGGGTGGTGGAGGTGCGGGCGGCGAGGGCGTCGCCGGGGCCGGGGCTGCGGGGGCCGTAGACGATGCGTGTGGAGGACTCGACGGTGCGGGGTGGGTCGAGGGTGGCGGGCCAGGCGAGGGTGATGCGGTCGAGGGCGGCGCGGATGCGGGCTTCGGGGCCGCGGGCGCCGCCGGCGGCGGCCGGCGGGGGTGTGGGGTCGTCGGCCGGCTGCCAGGGGAGGGGGGTGGGGACGTGGTTGGTGAGGTCGGTGCGGCAGGCGCGGCAGAGCCATTGGGGGTGTTGGCGGGTGAGGGTGGCGGCGGCGACGGCTCGGGGGTGGGCGCAGCGGGCGGGGTCGACGGACTCGCCGGTGGGCGTGGGGTCGGTCACCTGGTGCCTCCTCGTCGGATCACGGCGAGCGGTGCGCCGTCGGGGCCTGGGATGACGTCGCCGTCCTGACGGTCGGGCAGGGCGGTGGCGGTAAGCCCGGGCTGCCCGTCGACCTTGCTGAGGGCGTACCGCTTCCCGGCGAGGGTGGTGACGTCGACAACCCGTTCCGGTGGCCATGTGCCCCAGCCGAGACGGACGTCGTCGACGTAGCGGGTGATCTCCTGCCAGGCGGCGTCGGCACGGAGGAGGTCATCGTCCGTGTCGGTGGTGGGTCGCCACCAGACGCTGCCGGTCACCTCCCGGTCACCTCGACTCGGGTGGTGCCGGTGCGGCGGTCGGTGACGAGGACGACATCGCAGAGGCGGCACCGTTCGGTGACGACCTGGTCGACGAGGGACACCCGCTGCCGGGCAGGGTGCGTGCACCCGAGGTCGCGGGGTGTCGGCTGGCCGGTCACGGGCGACCTCCGCTCAGGGCGGCGTGGACGTGCTCGCTGTGGTCGTGGCCGCTGGGCGGTTCGTCGGCGACTGTGACCCGCTCGCGGAGGAACACGTGCTGCCCTGGCAGGGGGCGGCCCTCGTCGTCTACCTCGCACGTCTCGTCGACGATCTTGCGCCCGGTGTCGTCGAGCATGAAGAGACCGAGGGTGACGGTGCGGCGGCCGTGCTCGTCGGTGCCGTACTCGGGGTGGGCGTCCAACGGGACCCTGTTGATGTCGATGCCGCGGGTGACGCACCACGAGATGCCCGCCGCATGCTCGGGCGTGAACAGGTTGTAGGCGTCGGGGTCGGCGATGGGCCAGGGCCCCCAGTTGACGGTGCCGCTGTGCTGGGTGACCCAGTCGCTGGTCGTGGTGGGCTGGTCGGTCATGGGCGGGTGGTCCTCTCCTCGATCGGTGTGCGTCGGGCGCGGGAGCGCGCCGCGGCGGCACGCTCCTCGTGACGGGCAGCGGCCAGCAGAGCGAGCCGCCGGGGGTGGGAGAGCAGGTTCGTCCGGTGCCCGCGCCCGCCGGCGAGGCTCGTGCACCGCTGCCCCGCCCTGACAGCACAGTCCGGGCAGTCGAAGGCGAGCGTCGTCAGCCTCACGTCGGCCCTCCCGCCTCGAGCGCGCGGAGCTCGCGCGGCACGACCTCGGCCACCGCCACCCGCCACGCCTCCGTCAGCCGGGCCGTCGCCTCGACCTCGGTCAGCCCGAGCGCCCGGAGCGCGAGGAGGACAGCGTCGAGCATCCCGTCGAGCGTGCGCCGGATGACCCCGGCCACGAGGAGCCCCTGGTCCTCGGCGAGACGGACCCTGCGTTCCTCGATGCCCGCCTTGAGCGCGGCCGTCGCGTACGTGGCGAGGTCCCGCTCGGCCTCACGGAGCATCACCCACAGGACATGGGGCTTGGCCTCCTCCGTCGTGCCGGCGTCGTCACCGCCCGTCTTCTGCCGGGTCATGCCCCACACGAGACGCTGCGCGTCAGGCTCGGCGAGCTCCTGGCCGTCGTCGTCGCGGAGCACGACCTCGCGCACCAGGAGCCGAAGCCACGCCACCTCACCGGCCTTCGCGTGGACCAGGCCGAGCAGCGCGGCGCCGGGGTCCACCGCGATGGGCTCGCCCAGGACCGCGAGCTGCTTGCGTGCCGCGACCTCCTCAAGGCGGCGCTTCGCCGCGGCACGCACCTGCTTGGCCTTGGACCCGTGCGCCGCGCACACCGTCGTGCCGGGCGTCGGCGGCTTCCGACACTGCTCACCGGTCGTCGTCGACTTCGCCTTGCACCGAGCCGCGCTCACGCCGGGCTCCTTGGGTTCGACATCGGCGAGGGGCTCCTCGGGTGGGCGTCGGTGAGGGCCAGGGCGAGGACGTCGACGTCGGGGTGCTGCAGCTGCAGGTGGGCGTCGAGGAGGTCGTCGTGGGCGATGCGGGGGCCGACGTGGAGCTCGAGGGCTTCGGCGGGGATGGTCCAGTGTTCGGGGTGGACGCCGCCGGTGCGGAGGAGGGCGATGACGTCGGGGTCGGCGGGCTTCTCGACCTGGTCGTGGCAGCCGGGGCAGGTGAAGGTGTAGTGGCTGCGGGTGGGGTCGGTGTAGACGACGAGGCGGACGTCGCGGGGGTGGAGTTCGATGTCGCCGCAGAGGGGGCAGGACGCCTTGATGATGGTCATGGGGTGCCGCCGGTGGTCTCGGTGGGGACGAGGGGGCCGTAGCGGTCCTGCACCCAGGAGGTGGGGACGACGAGGGTGCCGTAGCGCAGGCG
The DNA here is from genome assembly GCA_963759255.1 of uncultured Actinomycetota bacterium. Classification (GTDB taxonomy): domain Bacteria; phylum Actinomycetota; class Actinomycetes; order Actinomycetales; family JBBAYJ01; genus Aquipuribacter. Next base: position 1,021,019 of record CAVWYQ010000002.1, on the reverse strand, counting down.
GACGGTGTTGCCGGTGAGGGTGACGTACTCGCGGCCGCGGTTGTCGGTGAGGACCTGCCCGGGAATCATGATGCGGTCTCGTCGTTTCGGCGCGCGTTCCTCATGGCGGTCCTTTCCATTCTGCGGCGGGCGTTGCAGGTGTGTTCGGCGTGCACGGTGTATCCGGGGGTGCGCTGGTATTCGCGGGGGTTGGTTTGGGGTGCGGGCATTCCGGCGTGGCGCATGACGCGGTGGGTGATTTCGGGGCGGGCGCCGTCGAGGTCGCGGACGGTGTAGGTGCGCCGGCCGGTGGCGAGGGTGAGGGCTTCGTCGGCGAGGGTGAGGGGTTGGGGGTCGACGGTGGCGGTGAGGGCGGCGATGTGGTTGTCGTCGCCGACGAGGACCCGGGCGTGGCAGGTGGGGCAGGTGCGTGGGCGCGCGGTGCGCCCGGTGTGGGTGCGGCCGTCGAGGTGGCCGGCGCCGACGGCCATGGCGAGCTGCTGCGGGGTGGCCTTCGTTCGGGGGGTCATGACGTGGCCCAGGGTCGGGAGGGTCGGGTGTTCCGCGGTTCCCGTTTGAACGCTTCGCGTGCCCGCGTAGCGGAGGAACGACTACACGTGACCCTCCTGACCCTGCTGTGTCCACAGGGTCGGGTGTTCCGGCTTGACGGCTTCGCGTGTGCGCGCGAAGCGCGATACCCGGAACACGTGACCCTGCCGACCCTGTGACCCTCACGCACGTGACCCTCCTGACCCTGCTTCACGCCTTCCACCACTCCTCCTGGCCCTGCTCATCCCCGCTACGTCGTCGAGCAGGGCGACGCCGACGTAGCGGCGGACTCCGTTGGACTTGCGGGACTCGATCCCCCGCTGGGCGAGCTCCTGGGTGAGGCGCTTCGTGTTCGCGGGGCTCTCTCCGACGTCGTGGCACCACGACTCGTAGGCCTGTCGGAGGTCCCGGACGGGGGTGGCGACGACCCCGTCGCCGCCGAGCGCGATGTGGCAGGAGTCCTCGAGGAACCGGCCGACGGTGTCCTGCTCGGCGGCGTACACGTCGGTGGCCTGGGCGACCGCTGCAGGCTCTTGCAGGCCGTTCTCGGCGTAGTCGGCGGCACCACGGATGAGCCACGCGAGAATGGCGGGGGCCTGCTCGGCGAGCCTTTCTCCGAGGCGCGGGTCGCGCCTTTCCTCAGGCACGACGTGGTTGAACGGAATGAGCTTGATCCTGCGGCGGAAGGCGGGCCCGCCGGTGGTGACGGAAGGGACGTGGTTGCCGATCAGGAGGAACGTGTGGGTGGGGGTGAAGTCGAACGGGTTCTGCCGCATGAAGCGGGCGTTGATGGTGTCGCGGCCGGTGAGCTGCTTGACGCGGGCCTCGGCGAACTTCTGCCCGTCCTCCAGCTCGGAGCAGACGACGAGGCGGGCCCCGGCGAGTTGGGCGAGCTCGGCGGGGTGCTCGGAGTGCTTGCGGACCATGAGCATCTCGGCGGGGGCGGCGATGGCGTATCCGCCGGGGCCGCGGCCGAGGGCGGTCATGACGGCTTCGATGAGGGTGGATTTGCCGTTGGCTCCGGTGCCGTGCGCGAAGGGCAGCACCTGCTCGAGGACGGCGCCGATGGCGGCGACGCCGAGGAGGCGTTGCACGTAGCCGGCGACGGCCGGGTCCTCGCCGAAGGTGTCGGTGAGGAACTGCTCGAGGAGGGGGCTTGGGGTGTCGAAGTCGGGGGAGGCTCCGGTGGTGCGGGTGTGGAGGGCGGTGGGGTCGGCGGGGCGGAGGGTGCCGGTGCGCATGTCGACGATCCCGGCGGGGGTGTTGAGCTCGTAGGGGCGGGCGTCGAGGTCGTGGACGTGGACGACCACACGGGGGTCGGTCTGGGCGTGGCGGAGGATGCCGGTGACGCCGGTCGCTGACAGGGCGCGCTTCTTGTACGACTTCCAGCCGTCGTCTTCGGGGAGGGCGCGGGCGAGCTGGCGGACGTGCTCGCGGACGGCGCCGGCTTCGTCCCATACCCACTTGTGGCCGTTCCAGGTGAGCCAGGATCCGCGTTGGGGGCAGTAGCGGATGTGGGGGCCGTGGGCGTCGACCAGGGCGAGGGCGGTGCCGTCTTCGGTGGGGCCCTGGTCGGGGGCGTTGCGCGTTTCTGGAGCCGGTCGGAGGGTGTGGACGGTGGCGAGGGGCTGCTCGCGGTGGGCGTCGGTGCCGGTGGGTAGGAGACCGGCCAGGGAGTCGTGGGCGGGGCCGCTGATGGCGGGGGGCCGGCTGCCGTACCCGGCGGCGCGGAGGGCTCTTGCGGCGGCGGAGTGATCCCCGCCGTGCTCGAGGAGGGCGTAGGCGCCGAACTTGCTGTAGGCCTTCTCGGGCTCGAACTCGGTGGAGGAGGAGAAGACGTACAGCCTGTCGGCCGTCGTCGCTGGCCGGTGGTGGCGCTGATGCCGGGGTCGGTCTTGTCGGGGCGTGCCCACCCGTAGCAGGTGCCGCCGAAGTGGCGGGCGCGCGTCCACCCGCGCGGGGTGAGGAGGTCGTCCCAGGACGCTCGGGCGTTGTAGTCGTCGCCAGGGCGGGTGCCGTCGCGGGTGGGGTCGTGGGCGACGGGGGCCCGGGGTGTGTCGACCTCGGTGGGCATCTCGTCGAGCATCCCGGCGACGGCGTAGATGCTGTCGCGTTCTCTCGGTGGTGACGTCGGGGATGGTGGTGGGGCCGCCCTCGGTGAGGGTCCAGGCGCCGCCGGTGGGGTGGCTGCGGCCGGCGGAGGGGGCGGCGACGGTGAAGCCGCCTTCGCCGCGGGTCTCGATGAGGACCTTGATGCGTTCGGCGGGCTTGGCGGCGAGCTCGTCGGGGGTGGCGGGGCGTCGGGCGAGCTTGGTGTTGCGGTTGGCGGGACCGTCGGTGACGCGGTAGAGCCAGTGGATGCCGCCGGAGGGGGTGGTTTCGCGGTGGCCGGTGTCGATGCGGTGCCAGAGGTCGCTGAGGCCGTGGTCGGCCATGAGGGTGGCGAGGCGGTCGGCGAGGTGGGCGGCGCGGCCTTCGACCTCGAGCATCTCGAGGTTGCCGGAGGCGGCGCCGGCGATGAGGCCGAGGCCGTCGGTGGTGGGTTTGGCGAACCAAGCGAGCAGCTGGACGGTGTCGGGTGGGGTGTCCTGGTAGGCCTTCCATGCGATGGCGGGCATCTTGCTGCCGTCGGTGGCGAGGGGGACGATGGTGCACCCGTTGTTGGCGTAGGCGAGTGCGGTGGTGAGCAGGTCGGTCATGCGTCGACGCGGGCGGCGCGCTTGATGAACTCGGGCCAGTCGGTGAACCGGAGCCAGGGCTTCTGCATGAGGTGCGAGGTCCAGTCGAGCAGGTGCGCGTGGGTGCGGGCACGCTCGACGCCGAACCAGTAGTCGCAGCCGTCGGGGTCGGGGTCGCAGTCGGCGTGGTGGGTGAGCCAGCGGGCGTCGGCGGGGAGCGCTGCGAGGGCGTGCCAGTCCACGACGGTGAAGCCGTCGACGGTGGCGCAGTGGTCCTCGCGTTCGCGCTGCTCGTAGGCCGTCCACGCCTCCTCGACGACGTGGACGGCGGTCCGGTCGATGTGGACGTAGCCGGCGCGGTCGTCGATGGGCTGCTGGCAGGCGGCGCACGTCCAGAGCAGCTGCATGGCGGGTTGGGTGCGGGGGACCACGGCGTGTGGCCGTTGCTGCCGCTGCTTGGCGTGGACGACGTTGTAGCGGGGCGATTCGACGAGAATGGCGCGCTTCTCGGCGGCGAGGACCGTGGCCCGGTCAGGGTGCCATTCGACGGTGACTCCGGCGACGTCGCGCCACCAGGTCTTCGTGTCGCCGTGCTGGGCCAGGCGGCGGGGCATGTCGTTGGTGATTCCGACGTAGAGGAGTTGGCCGCTGTCGCTGTAGAACCGGTAGAGCGCGTGCGCGGTGTCGCGATGGTCTGCTGGGTACGATGTGGCTGCCATGCGGGAGTCGCCTCTCCTGGTGGTGAGCGTCACGCGAACCCCTGGCCGTGCCTGGTCGGGGGTTCGCTGCCGTCTGCGGGGACGGCGTTCCGGTGATGGTAGTCCTGTGGGCGGTGCGGTGTTGCGCTGAGCGGAGCACCTACGGCGCGGCGAGGGGCCAGGGGACCTTCGTCAGGGCCTCCCGGTGGGTGGCGGGGAGGTGTACGGGTGGGTGGCCGAGGTGGTCGGCGCCCATGGAGGCGAGGACGAGGGCGTCGGCGGTGTCGTTGCCGTCGGGCTGGCAGACGTGGGTCCAGCGGTGGGCGACGGCGAGGAGGACTTCGTCCTTGCCGGCGTTGCCGCGGCCGGTGGCGTACTTGGCGCGGAGGTTCGGGGGGACGGCGACCACGGGGGCGAGGTCGTGGAGTTCGGTGACGAGGAGCCACCAGAGGCCGGACCGGTCGAAGGTGCCGGAGAGGTTGCGGAGTACGCCGGGGCCTCGATGACGATGAGGTCGACGTGACGTGCGGCCATGACCTGGCCGGACACCTGTGCGGCGACCCGCTGCAGCCGCTCGCCTCGCTGGGCGAGGGTGTCGGCGGCGGTGCCCGTTGATTGGACTCGCGCGACGGACAGGACGCCGTCGGGGCTGACGACGGCGAGGCCGGTGGAGGTGAGGGAGAGGTCGATGCCGACGACGGTGGGGCTCACGGGGTGCGGCCGATGTCGGCGGGCGTGACCTGGAGGGCCTTGCCGGCGCGTGCGCGGAGCAGCTGCGCGGCGGCCTGCTCGGTCTCGGTGAGCACCTCGCCCCACCCTCGAGGCCGCTTCAACTCCCGGTCGAGGGCGGTGAGGACCTTGTCGACGGCGTGGGCCTCGGTGATGTTCATGCTGTCTCCCGTTCGTCGGTGCGGGCTGGGAGGGCTCCGCTGATGGTGCCGGTCTGCCCGAACCGGTCGATGGCGTCGAGGACGCGGTCGGTGGACCACCCTTCGGCTTGGGCGCGTTCGCGGAGCTGGGCGGCGAAGGAGCGGAACGTCACCTGGCGGAGGGGGGTGCGGCCCGGCGGGCGGCTGCCGGTGCGGTGGCGGGTGACGGTGCGGGAGGACACCCCGAGGCGTTCGGCCAGGACCCGGGAGGACGGTCGCTCGCCGGTCCGGTCGTCGCGGACGTCCTCCCGCGCGATGGCCTCGGCGTTCCGTGCTCCGATGGCGGATCCGCCCACGGTGTCGCTGAGCCCTGCCGTGTTGCCGTCGTGCTGCTTGCACCAGCTACGGATGGTGTCGGTCGAGACGTCGAACTCGGTGGCGATTCCGTGCAGGGTCATGCCGGCGTCGCGCATGGCGCGGACGGTGCGGACGCGGTCGGCGAGGTCGAGGTCGCGGCGGCGGGTGTTCTCGTGGACGGCGGCGATGAGCCATTCGTCGTCGTCGAGGGCGTTGGCGTGGATGACGGCCGGCACCCGCAGGAGCCCGGCGAGGCGGGCGGCGGCGACGCGGCGGTGTCCGGCGCGGATGCGGAGCCGTTGGCCTCGCTGTTCGAGGACGACGGGTTGGAGGACGCCGAAGCGGCGGATGCTGCTGGTGAGGTCGCGGAGGTCGCCCAGGTCGACGCGGACGTTGTGGGGGTGGTAGTCGATGTCGTCGAGGCGGACTCGACCGGTGCGCTGGTCGGTGGTCATCGTGGCTCCGTGTGGTCGGGTCGGTCGGCCCATGCGGTGAGGGCGGCGGCGAGGTCGCGGGCGGCTTGGCGGTTGAGGCGGATGCTGGTGTGGGCCCACCAGTGGAGTTCGGTGCCGAGGTCGCACCAGGCGCCGTCGGCGGGGTGGGGGCCGGGGGTGGTGACGGCGAAGTTGCCGTGGCCGCTGCCGGTCGGGAAGCGGGTGTCGGGGTGGATGACGGCGAGGGGGTGGTCGCCGGGGGTGAGGTCCAGGTGCAGCTGCTCAGTCACGTCTCCCCCCGTCGCACCCGATGTTCACGACGCCGGCCCACGCCAGCACGGCGCAGGTCGCGGCGGCGGCTGCTGCGGTGATGACGGCGAGGCGGCGGGCGCGGGTCATGGTGTGGCCTCGGCGTGTGCGGCCAGTGCGGCGAGGACGGCGCGGGTGATGTCCTCTACGAACGCGGCGTAGTTGCCCTCGCCCTCGTCGGTGAAGTCCTGCCGGGACGTGTGCGCGGTCTCCCAGGCGGGGTGATCCACGGCGGCGGCATCGACGGCCCGCGCGACCACCTCACGCCAATCGTCGGACGCGGCGGCGGCGGTGAGGTTGACCAGGGGGCGGATGATCCCGTCGAAGCGGTCGTGACGGTCGCATGCCCAGTTACGTTGCGCCTGCTCGCATTCCACGCGAGCGCCCGTGAAGCGGACGCCGCCGGAAGGCATCACCAGCGCCCACGCCGCCACGACGCGCCGGTCCCCGCTCACGAGGGACCCGCAGCGTCGAGGGCGGCACGGAGGGCGTGCGGCAGGGCGTCGAGCACGTCCTCACGGAACGGGCTCTCGCGGTCTCGCAGGATGCCGATGACGTGGCGCTCGTCGTCGGTGACCTGCCCGTCCCCGACCATCTGCACGCCGGGGACACGACCAGCGTCGAGGGCGGCACGGAGGCGGGATACCATCGCACCCCGGTTCGGCATGTCGGATGCGGACGGGCCAAGCAGGTCGGCGGCCCAGCGCACGTCCTCCCGGTCCACCACGACCTGCCCGTCCCCGACCACCTGCACGCCGGGGACACGGCCAGCGGCGATGGCGGCGAGGACGGCGCGAATGGTCGCGCGCATCGTCTCCTTGTTGGCCTCGGGCACGTCCGCCCACGGCTTTCGGCTGCGCTCCTGCGTTTCCCAGCCCGCCTTGACCGCTGCGGCCTCGTAGGCGTCGTGGAACAGGACGCACAGCGTCTCCACCTGCCCCTCGGGTGCGGCGAGGTTTCCCGGGAGTTCTCCGGGACCCTGCACAGGCTCGGGTGCGGCGGGGGCGGGGTCGGGCTCGTAGTCGACCAGCCGTCCACCGCAGGCCGAGCACTCGCCGTCGTCGATGGATACCGCCAGCCCGCCGCAGCGGTATCCGCCTTCCGGTGTCTGCCAGTGCCTCCCGCTCATGCCTCGTCCCACCCGTCCGAGTCGATCCGGGCGATGCCGATGTCGGCGATGTCTTCGGCGGTCAGCAGGCAGTCGTCGCTGTCCACCCACGGGTAGTCCGGGCCCCACGTCCGCACCGCCTTCCGCCCGTCCGTCAGCACGATCCGCGCGCCGGGGTTCGGGGGCACGGGCAGGCTGGTGAGGGTGATGGTGGCCGTCCAGCCTGGGGGCGCCCAGGGGTCGTCGTTGTCGGAGCCGACGACGTGACGGTTGCCGATGAAGACACCCAGCGGGCGGACGCCCGTGATGACGCCCTCGGTGGTCTGCCTCGTGCCGTCGACGTGGACGCTGACGGCGGTCGCGTGACGGCCGATGTGGTCGGGGTGATGCCGTGGGCGCTCATGCGGCACCGTCCGTGGGGATCGGACCCCACGACGCGATGATCGCGTCGCACAGGTCGGCGAGTGCGAGGAGTCCGGGGCGTCGACGGTCCCGCTCGGCGCCCTCCGCTTCGGGCCAGTCGTCACCCGCGACCAGCTCGCGCAGGTCGGCCGTCGTGCCGGACCAGCAGCCCACGACGAGCCAGTTCCCTCCGGCGGCGGTTGGGGTGAGGGTGGCGTTGCCGGACGGCAGGCCGACAAGGGTCGTGCAGTGGGCGTTGTCGAAGACCCGGGCGTCGCCGGAGACCCGGGCGTCGCCGGAGACCCGGGCGTCGCCGGAGACCTGGGCGTCGCCGAAGACCCATGCGTTGTCGAAGACCCGGGCGTTGCCGGAGACCCAGGCGTTGCCGGAGACGTTCGCCGAGGACTGCACCCATCCTCCTACGTCACCCGCCTCCACGCCGAAGCGGGGCAGGTCGCGCTCGGCCACGATGCGGTACAGGTCCCTGGTGGGGTGCTTCTCGCCCAGCCTGTGGGCGGTCTCGGTGTGCTCATCGGGTCCCTTCGTGGTGCGACGGGTAGTGGTGCGGTTGGTGTGCGTGCGCCAGACCCACCCGGCGACCACCCACGCGAGGGCGTACGCCTCGCGGGTGTGGGACCAGGGGCCGGCCGGGAGGGGGATGCCTGCCCGGTGGATGAGGGCCCTCACGCGGCACCGTCCTCCGCCACCCACGCCACCCGGACCGCCTCGCGGTCGAGGGCGTCCAGCTGCAGGGCGTAGGCCTGTGCGTTGGCGGAGGCGGCGTGGTGGACGCGGGCCAGGCCGTGCAGCAGCGCCCACGCGGCGAGCCGCTGCTGCTGGTGGTACAGGCCTGCGGCGACCTTCGCCTCGTCGAGGACCTGGCCGAGGGGCCGGCCGCCCGGGGCGCGCTGGCCCCGGGCGGCGTCGTCGGTGGTCATGGTGCTGCCGGTGCCGTGCCGGTCAGAACGGCGCAACGGCGGCGGCGGTGGCCTGCTGCTGCTCGAGCGTCAGGGTGTTCCACACCGCCTCGGGCACAGCCGACGGACGCACCGGGCCGGCCGCCTGGGGGGCGGGTGCCGTGGCCGGTGCAGCTGCAGCGGGGCCGCCCACGGGTCTGCGTAGCCCGGCGCCTGCTGCTGCACGACCGGAGTGCCCTGCGCGGGCGCCTGCTGAGGCTGGCCACCCATGAGGACCCCGTTGGCCGCGGTGACGCCCGGCGGGGTGTACCGCGCCTGGTACTCCTTGGGGGGGTTCAGTCCGGCCTCGGCCGTGCCGAACCCCGTGAACATGACGTGCAGCTCGCCGCCGACCTCGACGCCCTGCGGCGCCCCTGCAGCGGCGCACGCCTCCCGGACGGCGGCCTTCATGCGCTGCCCCTCGATGTAGATGCGGCGGGTGCCGTCGTCGTCGTCGAGGTTCGGGTCGCGGAGGTTCGTCTGCACGTCCACGGACACCGACATGATCGGGTCGCCCGACTTGGGGTAGTAGGCCAGGGGGCCGTTGCCGGGGTTGTTCCTGACGACTTCCGCTCGTGGTACACGCGCGGCGTGGCGACGATGCGCCCACCGATGGTGGCCCCCGGCTGGTCGAACTTGGCCGTGGGTGCGCCCTTGCCGCCCATGAGGACGTCGGCGACGGAGGGGGTGGTCGTGGTCATGGCTGTTCTCCTGGGTGACTGTGATGCGGTGAGGTAGTGCACCCGCGGCGGCGCCGCGGGGGGTCTGTGGGTCGCTCAGGCGGGGACGAGCCCGGCGAGCTGGCGCGTGGCCACGTCCGCGGGGGCCTTGACGACGCCGTCGGCGCCGGGGCAGCCGAGCATCGGGTCGGTGCTGCCGGGTGTGAACCACGGGCAGAACCCGCAGTGCGCGTCCACCGGTGGCAGCCCGGCGAGGGCGGCGGGGCCCAACTGCTCGACGTTGTCCGCGACCCGGTCGTACCGGGCGAGGGTGTCGACGGACCCCTGCTCGAGGTCGTCGACGGTGACGTCGAGGGACCAGGCGTGCGCCTTGGTGAGGTTGACCTCGTTGCGGGGGAGGAAGTGGATGCGGACGCGGTCGACGCGGTGGCCCTGCAGGTGCAGGCCCCAGGCGTAGAGGCCGATCTGCCGGCGGTATCCGGCGTCGATCTTCCCGGCCTTCGCGGCCTTGAGGGTGGTGGCGCCGACGACCTTCCAGTCGCTGACTTCGGCGAGGGCGGCGTCGTACAGGTCGAGGTGCCCGGCGATGGTGCGCCCGGCGGGGGTGGCGACCTCGACGCGGTGCTCGACGAGGTACCGGTCGTGCCCGCCGGCGGCCCGGAGCCCGGTGTTGACGGCGCGGAACGCGCAGGCCAGCTGCTCGTGCACGGCGGAGCCGATGTACGGCAGCCACGCGGGGCCCTGGTCCCGCTCGGGGTAGCGGAGCAGGGCGTAGCCGACGCGGCGGGCGCACGGGTGGCCAACCTCGGACGGGCCGAGCTCCACCTGCAGGGTGCGGGGGGATGCGGCGATGTCGGCGGCGATGACGGCGAGCTGCTCGTCGGCGCCGAGCCGGGGGTCGCTGGTGCCGGAGTAGGGGGCGAGGGGTCGGCCGGTGACGGTGTCCCAGCGTTCAACGGTGGGCATCGGCTCGCTGTGGGCTGCGGTCATCACCCGACCTCCGACCAGTCGCAGCCCTGGCAGGTGGTGGTCGTCACGTCGCCCCACTGCTCGCCGTGGGTGTGATGCGTGACGTCGTCGCTGCCGCAGGAGGGGCACGCGGGCCCGGCTGCGCTCGATGCCTGCTCCTCGGGTCCGACCCACCGGTCACGGCGGTGGCCGACGAACGCGCCGGTGTCCCGCTCGCGGTAGCCGACGACCTCGGGCTCGGCCTGCTCGACGGGGACGGCGTTGTCGGCGAGCAGCTGCAGCACGACGCCGGCGCTGAGGTTGTTGCCGCCGTTCCACTCGCACCAGGCGAGGACCTCGCGGGTGAACCGGTCGGTGTCGAGGACGACGGTGTCGGCGGTGAGGCCTGCGTCGTCGCGGCGGTCGTCGGCCTGGCGCTGCTGGGCGGGGGTGGCCTGCTCGGGCGCCCAGCGTTCGATGGCGAAGGAGCGAGGCGTGAGGGTCGTCATGGGTCAGTCCTCCGCTCGGTCGTAGCCGTCGGCGGCGTCGTCGGCCTGCCGGTCCAGGCAGCCCTGGCAGAGACCCCAGTCGTCGAGGAGGCCGTCGTAGTCGGTGTCCTCGCACCGGGAGCACGGCTCCTGCGCGTCGTCGGCGTAGGTGTCCTCGTGGTAGCCGGTGACCTCGACGCGCTCGGAGCCGAGGCCGACCGCACCGACGGGACCGGCGGTCACGGTCTCCACGGTGCGGGCGCACCGGGCGGTCAGGCCGTGCGGGACCGGGTCCGCGGCGTTGAGGAAGGCGAGCCAGGCGCTGTTGTCCGCCAGGCGCCGGACCTTGTCGACGGCGCGCTCGTGTCGTTCGGTGCGCAGGGCGGTGATGAGGTTGAGCACGGGTGCCTCCGTGGTCGTGGTGGGCGGGTGGGTGCCGGTCGGCGGCGGGGGCTCGGGGGTCCGGCCGCCGCCGACCGGGGTCATGTGGTGGTGCGGTCGGCGCGGCGGCGGTAGAGGGCCTGCGCCGCGGTCGCGGCGAGGTGTCCGAGACCGATGGCGCCACCGAGACCGACGGCGAGGGCCGCCAGGGTGGCGGCGTCGGTGACGCCGGCCAGCCAGAGGACGAGGCGCCCGAACCCGACGATGGCGGCCCACATGGCGGCGACCAGGAGGATGGCGGCCGCGAGCAGGCCGACGACCTCGATGTCCGCGGTGCCGGCCTCGCGGTCGGCGGGGTGACGGGCGTGGAAGGTCTCGACGGGGATGCCGAGCATGAGGGCGAGTGCGTCGAGGTGGTCGTGCGTGAGGCCGCCGTGGCGTCCGGCCATGCGGGCCAGGAACGCCCGGCGGGACAGGCCGACCTCGGCGGCTGCGTCAGCCTGGGTGACGCGGTAGCGGGTCAGCTCAGCGGCGACGTTGCGGCCGATGCGTTCTGCTGCTCCGGTGGCCGGTGTGATGGTGGGCATGGGGCAAGCATGCTCCGCTCAGCGGAGCATGTCAAGCACGAAAGTGAATGACAGGCGTGTACTTATGCTGTTGTGCTTGGCAGTTGTGCTGTTAGCGGTCCATGCTCCACGCATGACCACCATGAGCACGCCCAGCGGAGAGCTCGCCGAGGTCGGCCGGCTCCAGGCCCGCGTCAGTGAGAACGTCCGCTACCTCATCAGCAAGAGGCAGACGTCGGCCCGCCGGCTCGCCCTCGCCCTCGGCCTGTCGTCCTCCGGGATGAGCAACCGTCTCGGCGGGGAGGTGGAGTGGCGCACCGGCGAGATCGAGACGGTCGCGAAGACGCTGCAGGTGCCGTGGCCCTGGCTGTTCCTGCCCGAGCTCGACCTCGTGCGCAACGTCAACGGACAGCGCCCCGAGGGTGACCCCGGTCCGGGGGTGAAGGGCGCTACTCCCCGGTAACTACCGGGGTCGACCCTCGCTGACGCGCCTCCGGCAGCGGGTCCGACGCCGCCGCGAGCAGCGCCTCGGCGAGCGGCGCGGCGGTCAGCCCCACCTGCCAGTCGCGGGCCCCGCGGTCCCGCAGGAACGCAGCCACGGTGTCGGGATCGGTGCCGGGCGGGTCCCAGGCCAGCCGCCGCGCGGTGTCCGGGGTGAGCAGGTTCTCCAGCGGGAGGTCGAGCTCCGTGGAGACGACGGACAGCGCGTCCCGGACCCGGACCAGTCGCACGGCGGCGGCGGGGTCGCGGTCGGCCCAGGCGCGCGGCGGGGGAGGACCGTCCCCGCGGGGAGCCTGCCCGGGCAGCTCGGACTCCGGCAGTGCCATGGCGGCGTCGATCGCGTCGAGCCAGTACCGGCCGAGGCGTCGGTTGGCCGGACCGGAGAAGACGGGCAGCCCGGCCAGGGCGGCGGTGGTGCGTGGCTGCGCCGTCGCGGCGGCGATGACCGCGGAGTCGGGGAGGATCCGCCCGGGGGACACGTCCCGCGTCCTGGCCAGCTCCTCCCGCGCGGTCCACAGGGACCGGACGACGGCCTGGGCCCGACGCGAGCGCAGCTTGTGCACCCCGGACGTCTTGCGCCACGGGTCGACCCGCGGCGGCGGCGGGCCGGCGGCGACTACGGCGGCGAACTCCTCCCGGGCCCACGGCAGCTTGTCCTGCCGCTCCAGCTCGGCCTCCAGGGCGTCGCGCACGTCCAGGAGCAGCTCCACGTCCAGGGCGGCGTAGTTGAGCCACGAGGTCGGCATCGGCCGGGTCGACCAGTCCACCGCGGAGTGCTCCTTGGCCAGGCCGATGCCGAGGAAGTGCTCCGTGACCGCGGCCAGCCCGACGCGGGGCAGGCCCGCCAGCCGCGCACCGAGCTCGGTGTCGAAGATGGTCCGGGGTCGCAGGCCCAGCTCCGCGAGGCAGGGCAGGTCCTGCGACGCGGCGTGCAGCACCCACTCGGGACCGTCGAGGACCTCGGCCAGACCGTGGAGGTCGAGCCGGGCGACGGGGTCGACGAGGACGATGGGGCCGTCCGCGCGGCGCAGCTGGACGAGGTACGCCGACTGGCCGTAGCGGTAGCCGGAGGCACGCTCCGCGTCGACCGCCACCGGTCCGTCGGCCTCGGCGAGCAGCTCGACCGCCGCGTCGAGGGCGGCCTGGGTGGTGACCACGTCGGGGGTGCCGTCGCGCGGGGCGCTGAGGACCGGCACCGGTGGGACGGGCGCGGCGTCGTCCACGTCGTCGGCCACGACGCCCACCCTAGTGACCCCTCACCGGTGCGGCTGCGCTGACCTCAGCTGACGGCGCCGGCGCGCATGGCCATGGCGACCATCTCGGCGCGGTCGCCCGTGCCCAGCTTGCGCGCGATGCGGGCGAGGTGGCTCTTGACCGTGAGCGCGGACAGCCCCAGGTGCTCCCCGACCTCCTTGTTCGAGCGGCCGTCGGCGACCAGGGCCAGCACCTCGACCTCACGGCCGGACAGCTGGTCCACCCCGGGGTCGCTGTGGCCGCTGGGGCCCTCGGGGGTGCTCGGACGGTTGGTGACGAGGAAGCACCGCGTCCCCGCCATCAGGGCGCCACGGACGGTGAAGGGGTCGGTGGACTGGGACAGCAGCACCGTGCGGGTCCAGCCGAGCGACCGCAGCACCTCCACCGCGGCGATGCCCGAGCCGTCGGGCAGCTGGCACTCGACGACCGCCAGCGAGGTCGGGGTGCCCCGGCCCAGCGTCCGCGTCTCGCTGACAGCGCCGGCGCTCACGACGTCGGCCGCTCCGAGGGACGTGAGGACGCGCGCGAGGGACTCGCGCAGACCCGGTGACCCGGCGACGACAGCGGCATGGAAACGCCCCCGTGCGAGGGGGATCCGTGCCCGGTCGTTGACCACGGTGGTCATGGGTGCCTCCTGGGTCCGCGAGAGCGATCACCCTCGATGGAGGAGACCATCGGCCCGGCGCGGGCCCACCTTGAGCCGGAGCTGCTCAGCGGCGACGAGGCAGCGGGCTCACACCGGTGGGCAGCGGCGGCAGCCCGGCCAGGCGGCAGAGCACGTCGACCCAGGCGCTGAGCTGGGCGTCCACCGGTCCCAGCGGGGTCCACGACGCGCGCAGCTCGACCTGGATGGCGGCGGGGCGGTCGGCGAGGGAGCCGAAGCTCTCCGACACCACCCGCGTGACCGTCCCGCCGAGCCGGTACGCGGGGGCGTCCGGACCGACCAGGGACTCCCCGAGCCACGCCCACACCACCTCGGCCAGCATCGGGTCCGCAGCGAGCTCCGGCTCGACCACCGCCTTCAGGAGCGCGATGACCCGCAGGTCGCTGCCCCAGGCCTCGGGCGCGGCGGGGTCGTGCAGCAGGACGAACCGGCCGCCGGCCTCCTCGGGCTCGTCCGCGGTGTCGTCCGCCGCGCCGAGGGCCACCAGGTCGACGTGGCCCTCCACCGCGTGCGCGAACGGGGCGACCCGCCGCGGCGGTGAGATCTCGGTGAGCACGACCTCCGGGCGCACCTGGGCCGCTCGGAGCGCCGCCACCGCGTCGTCGAACACGACGGAGGCCGGCGCCGAGGACCGGATGGAGGTCACCTGGGAAGCGTAGGTCGCCGGTGGGTCAGCGGCCGGACCCTGCGCCGGGCGTGTCGGGCGGTGCCGGGTGGTCCCGGTCGACGTCGGGGCAGGTGGGACGATCAGGCGGTGGACGACGCCCCCCGAGCACCCCGCTGCTGGTCCGTGCCGCCCGTGGTGAGCCCGTCGAGCTGACCCCGGTGTGGTTCATGCGGCAGGCGGGCCGCTCGCTGCCTGAGTACAAGGTCGCCCGCGGCGGCACCGCGATGCTGCAGGCCTGCCGCACCCCGGAGCTGGTCGCGGAGATCACCCTGCAGCCGGTCCGCCGCTACGGCGTCGACGCCGCGGTCCTCTACAGCGACATCGTGGTCCCGCTGCACGCGGCAGGCGTCGACGTCGACATCGTGCCGGGCACCGGGCCGGTGATGGGAGCCCCGGTGCGCACCCCCGCCGACGTGGACGCCCTGGCGGCGCTGCCGCCGGCGGACCTCGGGTTCCTCACCGAGGCGGTCAGGCTCACCCGCGCGGAGCTCGGCCAGGTGCCGCTGCTGGGCTTCGCCGGGGCACCGTTCACCCTGGCCAGCTACCTCGTCGAGGGCGGGCCCAGCCGCGACCACGCAGCCACCAAGGCGATGATGCACGCCGACCCGGGCCTGTTCGGGGCCCTGCTGTCGGCCGTCGGCCGACATCACCGCGCGCTTCCTGCGGGTGCAGGTCGACGCCGGGGCCGCTGCGGTGCAGCTGTTCGACTCCTGGGCCGGAGCCCTGTCCCGCCGGGACTACGAGCGCCACGTCGCGCCGCACTCCGCCCGGGTGCTGGCAGCGGTGGCCGACGTCCCGACGGATCCACTTCGGCATCGGCACCCAGGACCTGCTGCCGGCGATGGCCGCAGCCGGCGCCGACGTGGTCGGGGTCGACTTCCACCTCGGTCTGGACGAGGCGGTCGAGCGGCTGCGAGCGCGCCGGCACAGCCCCGGCCGGTGCAGGGCAACCTCGACCCCGCGATCCTGCTCGCGCCCTGGCCGGTGGTGGCCGAGCACGCGGCAGCGAGGTGCTGCGGGCAGGGCTGGCGGCCCCCGGCGCACGTCTTCAACCTCGGTCACGGGGTGCTGCCCAGCACCGACCCCGACCAGCTCGCCCGGCTGGTGGACCTGGTCCACGGCTTCGACCGCTCCGTGTCGCATGAGCGCCCCTGACCGGCGTCGTCGTCGTCGGCGCCGGGATCAGCGGCCTGGCCGCGGCGCACGCCCTGCGAGCGGCGGGCGCCGAGGTCGTGGTCCTGGAGGCCTCGGGACGTAGCGGCGGGCTGCTCCGCACCGGCGAGGTCGACGGGTGTGCGGGTGGACCTCGGTGCCGAGGCCATGCTCGCCCGCAGGCCCGAGGGCGTGGACCTGGCCCGGGAGGTCGGCCTGGCCGACCTCCTGGTGAGCCCCACCGCAGCCCGGCCGGCGATCTGGCGCACGGACGGCGTCCGGCCGCTGCCGCCGGGACCGTGATGGGGGTGCCGGGCAGCCGCACCGACCTGTCAGCCGTCCTGCGGGCGGACGAGCTCGCCCAGACCGACCGCGCCCGCGCCGACGCCGCGCGCCGCCGGGCGGAGCGGCCCCACGTCCCCGCCCGGGGTGCCGCGGCCGCCGACGTCGGCGAGGCCGGCGCCAGCGCGGGCGAGGCCGGCGTGGGTGACGTCAGCGTGGCCGATGCCGTCGTCGCCGACAGCGGTCGACCGGTCCTCGACCTGCTCGTGGAGCCGTTGCTGGGGGGGGTCTACGCCGGACGCACCGAGCGGCTGTCGCTGGCCGCCACCGTGCCCGCGCTCGCGGCCGCGCTGCGACGTGGGGAGCCGCTGTCTGCGGCGGCCGACCAGTCGGGGGCCGGCGCAGGCTCTGGCCCGAGCTCGAGGGCGGGCTCCGGTGCGCCGGTGTTCACGGGCCTGGCAGGTGGGATGGCCCGCCTGCCGGTCGCGGTCACCGCGCACCTGCAGGCCCGCGGGGTCGACGTCGCGGACCGGGGTGCTCGTCACCGGGCTGGAGCAGCAGCCCGGCGGCTGGCGGGTCCAGACGTCGCACGGCCCCCTGGCGGCGGCGGCCGTGGTCCTCGGGCTGCCGACGACGACGACCGCGCGGCTGCTGGCCGGACCGGTGCCCGACGCCGGCACCGCCCTGGCCGGGGTGGAGGTGGCGAGCGTCGCCGTCGTGGCCCTGGCCGTCCACGGGCTGGAGGCCGAGACCTCCGGCCTCCTCGTGCCGCCGGTGGAGGCACGGGCCGCCGGTGTGGCGGTCAAGGCCGTGACGTTCTCCGGCACCAAGTGGGAGTGGGTCGCCGGGCCGTCCGGCGCTGGTCGCGGCGTGCTGCGCGCCTCGCTAGGCCGCGCGGGGGAGGAGTCGGTCCTGCAGCGGGACGACGCCGCCCTCGCCGACCTGGTGCGCCGGGACCTCACCACCCTGCTCGGCGAGGGCCACCGGTCGGCGCTCGCGGCCGGCGCCGGCGGTCGTGGCGCGCTGGGGCGGCGCGCTGCCGCAGTACGCCCCCGGCCACCTGGCCCGCGTCGCCCGCCTGCGTGCGGCCGTCGCCCGCGCGGGAGGCCTGGCCGTGACCGGGGCGTTCCTCGACGGCGTGGGCGTCCCCGCCTGCGTGCGCTCGGCCCGGGTGGAGGTGGCCCGGCTGCTGTCGACCTGACGCGTCGCCAGGAGTCCGGAGCCCGCGGTCGGGTGAGCGGGAGGCGGCGGGGCAGGATGTGACGCATGAGCCACCACGACACCCCCGAGGCCCAGGCCGCCGCCGAGCAGATCAACGCCACGGTCCGCTACACCGCCTGGTCGGTGTTCGCGGTCCCCGGGACGCTGGGCCCCGCCGACCGGTCCGCGCTCGCCGCAGAGGTGGACGCGGCCCTCGCGCCGCTGGTGTCCGACGGGGACCTGGTGGTCCGCGGCTGGTACGACCTGGGCGGGATGACCGCGGAGGCGGACCTCATGGTGTGGTGGCACGCGCCTGCCGTGGAGACCGTGCAGGCCGCCTACCACGCCCTGCGGCGCAGCGGCCTCGGCGCCCACCTGCAGCCGGTGTGGTCGGTCGTCGGTCTGCACCGCCCGGCGGAGTTCAACCGCGGGCACGTGCCGGCGTTCATGGCGGGGGAGGAGCCGCGCGGCTACTGCTGCGTCTACCCCTTCGTCCGCAGCTACGAGTGGTACCTGCTGCCGGAGGAGGAGCGCCGCCAGATGCTCGCGGACCACGGCAAGGCCGCGCGTCCGTACCCCGACGTGCGCGCCAACACGGTCTCGGCCTTCGCGCTCGGCGACTACGAGTGGCTGCTCGCGTTCGAGGCCGACGAGCTGCACCGCATCGTCGACCTGATGCGCGACCTGCGGAGCACCGAGGCCCGCCGCCACGTCCGCGAGGAGCTGCCGTTCTACACCGGTCCTCGGGTCGGCCTGGACCAGCTCGTCGCCCAGCTGCCCTGAGTCACCGGGCCGCGTCGGAGCCTCAGCCCGCGGGACGGACCATCGGGGTGTGGGGGATGCCGTCCTCCACGAAGTCGTCGCCGTCGCGGACGAACCCGTACCGCGCGTACCAGCCCGTGAGGTGGCTCTGCGCGTCCAGCACGACGGCGGACGAGGCGCCGTGGTCGGTGAGCACCTGCTGCACGAGCACCCCGGCGAGACCGCGGCCTCGGGCCGCAGGAGCCGTCACGACGCGGCCGACACGCAGGCCGGCAGGGTCGGTGAGCACCCGGAGGTACGCCAGCACGGTGGTCGGCCGCCCCGGCTCGTGCACCCACCGGTGCTCGGTGGTCGGCTCGGTGTCGCGGCCGTCCAGCTCGGGGTACGCGCATGCCTGCTCCACCACGAACACGTCGCTGCGCAGCCGGAGGATCGCGTAGGCCGCGTGCACGTCCAGCTCGTCCCAGCGTGCCCGCACGGTCTCTGGTCCCACGGCGAGCAGGGTAGGTGCACCGTCGGACATGGTGGTGACGCTCACACCTGCGGCAACGAGGCGACGTGGCCGACCAGGGGCAGGATGCCGTCTGCGTCGTCTACCGCGAGACCCCCGGCGTACCTGGCCCCGGTCTCGAGCACCATGTCGTACCCCCGTGCCACCGTGGCGGGGCCGCGCTGGACCAGGAGCTCGCGTGCGCGACCCTGGAGGATGCCCCGGACCACCGCCTCGAGGTCGTCGAACCCACCCTCGCTGTCGGCCACGACCCGTAGCAGCAGGGCTGACCCAGCGAAGACCCAGACCTCGTCGCCGCCGCGTGCGGCACACCGCACGGTGACGTCCGCGGAGCCCCACGCCACGGCGTCCGCGGGCGACCCCTCGCACAGGTGGGCGTGGACGCCGGTGCTCGGGTCGTGCAGGCGGGAGACGACGTGGGACAGAGCGGTGACGGCTGGGTCAGGCATACACGCTCCACAGAAGACGTCCGTCACAGATGACATGGACAACGATGCAGACGACGACGCTGTCCTTCGATGTCTGCCGCACCGCCGTCATGGCACGGCCGAACGCTGAGGTCGCGACTGTGCCCGCTGCTCCACCCATCCTCCGAGCGTGAGGCTCATGAGTGGAGAAGCGTAGGCGGTTTGAGCCTTCCCGGTACGGCGCATCACACGTGCTCCTCTGTCGGCGTGGTCGGGGAGTGCGACACCGCCCTGGGCGCACGGCCGAACGGCGTGGAGCCGACGTATGCCGCTGCTCACGACGAACCGGACGCAGGCAGTTCGCCCGCCGTGGGCCCCCGCCGAGCCCGGGGTCGAAACCTCGGACCAGCAGGGTCGCGCACCGTCGGGCCGACGGGACCGGTCAGCCCTCGGTGGCGCTGGGCTCGAAACGCATGCTGATCGAGTTGATGCAGTAGCGCAGGTCCGTCGGGGTGCCGTACCCCTCACCGGCGAACACGTGGCCCAGGTGCGAGCCGCAGGCCGCGCAGCGCACCTCGGTGCGCACCGAGCCGAAGGAGCGGTCCTCGATCTCCTCGACGCGGTCGCCCGCGAGCGCGGAGTAGAAGGACGGCCACCCGCAGTGGCTGTCGAACTTCTGCTCGCTGCGGAACAGCTCCGTGCCGCAGGCCCGGCAGGAGTAGACGCCGACGTCGTGGGTGCTGGTGTACTCGCCGGTGTAGGCGCGCTCGGTGCCGGCCAGCCGCAGCACCTGGTACTCCTCCGGGCTGAGCGCCGCGCGCCACTCCTCGTCGGTCCGGGCCTTGGGGTACGTCCGGGGGGCGTCTGCAGAGGCGGGGTCGTCCGGGGTCTGACGGGGTCGGGTGAAGCCGAGCATCGGGTCTCCTTCCGGGGCGCCGCGGGCACGACGCGTCCTGCGGACGTCAACGAGGAGCCGGTGCGGGCTGTTCCGCCAGGCACCGCGACGGGGGCGGCTGCCACCGCCCGGGACCAGCGCGGACCGGTCGGGGCTGGGAGACTCCTGTCGTGCCGACCCTCCGAACGCGACGTCGCCTCGGCGACGCTGCCCAGACCGTGACCAGCCTGACCGGCCGTACGACCCTCCGCGCGGACGGCACCATCGCGTCCGACCCGGTCCCTGGCTCCCGCGAGCCGACGTCTGAGGTCGATGGGGCCGACATCCTCCCGGGGCCAGGCTCGGCACGGCAGAGGCCGCGGCGGGGCGGCGCGCTGGCCACGGCTCTGGTCGTCGGCGGGAGCGCCCTCGCGGCGGGGGTGCTGTTCTCGGCGCTGGTGAGCGCCGTCGCCGCGTACTTCGTCCGCAAGGTGCTGACCCCCGAGCGGCTCAAGCCGGACGACACCGAGGTCCTCAGCGTGGGTCCGGGGACGCTCACCGTCCGGGCCACGGACGAGACCGTCGCCCGCGGTCGCTTCGGGCTGCGCCTGCAGGGCGGGACCAGCCACGCCCTGCTGGGCGAGGTGATCCGTGCCGACGGACCGACGGTGACCCGTGAGCTCGTCGAGGTGGACGGCCCGATGAAGGTCGGCCCGGCGCGCTGGAACCCCTACTACTACGCGGGGGAGCCGATGTCGGCGCTCGGCCTGCCGTACGAGGACGTCGTCCTGGACGGTGAGGTCGGGCCGCTGCCGGCGTGGGTGGTGCCGCCGGCCGAAGGGGCGTCGGCGTCCGGCGTGTGGGCGGTGCTGGTGCACGGCCGGGGCGCGACCCGCGAGGAGTGCCTGCGGGCGCTGCCCGTGCTGCACCGGATGGGTGTGCCCGCCGTCGTGCCGAGCTACCGCAACGACGCCGACGCCCCGGCGCTGCCCGGCGGCCGCTACCACCTCGGGGACACCGAGTGGGCCGACGTGGAGCACGCGGTCCGGCTCGCCATGCGACGGGGCGCGACCGGCGTGGTGCTCATGGGCTGGTCGATGGGCGGGGCCATCGTCCTGCAGCTGATGTCGAGGTCCCGGCTGCTGCACGTCGTGCGGGCGGTGGTCCTCGACGCGCCGGTCGTGTCGTGGGCCGACGTCCTCGACCACCAGGCCAAGGTCAACCGGGTGCCCGTGTGGGTGGCACGGCTCGGCCTGGAGCTGCTCGGGCGCCGGCAGGCCGCCCGGCTGTTCGGGGTCGAGGGGCCGGTCGAGCTGGACCGGTTCGACTGGGTGGCCCGGGCGAACGAGCTCCGCCACCGCATGCTGGTGATCCACTCCGACGACGACGAGTTCGTGCCCTCGGGGCCCACCCGCCTCCTCGCCCAGGCCCGCCCCGACCTCGTCACCCACGTCCCGTTCCGGGGGGCCCGGCACTGCCAGGAGTGGAACGTCGACCCCGAGCGGTGGGAGCGGGTGGTGGAGGACTACCTGCGGGCGGAGCTGGGCGGGGCGCTGCCCTAGCCCACGTCGCTCACCGCACGCTCACGCTCGCGCACCCAGCGCCCGAGCAGCGTGCCGTCGGCGTGGAGCAGCCCTGCCAACCGGAACCCGAGCGGGCCGACCGCCTCGCCGACGACCGCGCGGGGACCTCCGCCGGCCACCACCACGGGGCTGGTGGTGAGGCAGAGCTCGTCGAGCAGGTCTGCCGCCCCCAGGGCGCCCAGCAGCGAGGGCCCGCCCTCGCACAGCACGCGGGTCAGGCCTCGCCCGGCCAGCTCCCGCAGCAGGAGCCCCAGGTCCGTGCCACCGCGGTCGACGTGCCCGGCGAGGACGACGGCGTCACTCCCGGCGTCGGCGACGGCCCGCGCGTACGCGTCGTCGTCGCCGGCAGGCAGGGCGACCAGGGCCGCTCCCGGCGTGGCGAACATGTCCTTCCCGGCCTGGACCCGTCCCGAGCGGGTGACCTGGACGACGACCGCGGCCTCCCGGCGTCCCGCTGCCCGGCGCCCCGCCGCGAGCACGGGGTGCGGGTCAGCGGGTCCGTACCGTTCGGTCCGTGCGGTGCCGGCGCCGACGAGCACGACGTCGGCGAGCCCGCGCAGGACGTGGAACACCTGCTTGTCCGCGGGGCTGCTCACCGACGCCGATCGGCCGTCACCCCCCGACACCGCACCGTCGAGGCTGGTCACCATGTTCGCTCGCACCCAGGCGCGGCCCTGGTCGGCCGCGGCCGGGTACGCGTACAGCCCGGCGAGCCGCCGGGCGGCCTCCTGCTCCCCGGCGGGAAGCGGGCCGACCGGTGCGTCAGGACCACCCAGGAGGACCTCCACTCAGACCTCGGCCTTCTGGCGGACCTGCCGCTGGATCCGGCCGAGCATCCCGGACATGCCGCGGAGCCTGAGCATGCTGACCGCCCGGTCGAGCCCGAGGCGGTGCGGCACGTCGTCCGGGACGCTCAGCACGCCCTGGGCGTCCAGCCCCGCCAGGCCTTCGGCGAGCACGGCGGCGAAGCCACGGGTGGTCGGCGCCTCACGGGGGGCCGACAGGTACACGTGGACGGGCGCGGTCGGGCCGGTGCCCTCGACCTCGACGTGCACGAAGACCGGTGACTGGCACTCCGGCACCGGCTCCATCACCTCCTGGTGGGTGAGCAGCCGCTCCGGCAGCTCGGGCAAGCCGTTCGCGAAGTCGAGGAGCAGCTCCAGCCGCTGCGGCTCCTCCAGCGCCTGGAAGTCGTCCACCACGGCGTCGAAGCCGCCCGGCAGGGGCGTCGAGACCTCGCTCATGCCTGCCCCGGCTCCTCGCCGACCGCGATCGGCACCCTGACGGCGTTGCCCCACTCCGTCCACGACCCGTCGTAGTTGCGGACCTTCTCGAACCCGAGCAGGTGGGTGAGCACGAACCAGGTGTGGCTCGAGCGCTCGCCGATGCGGCAGTAGGCCACGACGTCGTCGGTGGGTTGCAGGCCCTTCTCGCCGAGGTAGATCGCCTCCAGCTCCTCGCGGGACCGGAAACCGCCGTCCTCACCCACCGCGCGGGCCCAGGGGACCGACTGCGCACCGGGGATGTGCCCGCCTCGCAGGGCGCCCTCGTCGGGGTAGGCCGGCATGTGGGTGCGCTGGCCGGTGTACTCCTCGGGAGAGCGGACGTCGACCATCGGCTGGCCGAGGTGCTGGAGCACGTCCGGGAGGAAGGCCCGGATCCGGCTGTCGTCCCGTTCCACCACGGGGTACTCCGCGGCCGGAACGGACGGCTTCTCGGTGCTGTACCCGCGGCCCTCGGCCTCCCACTTCGTGCGGCCGCCGTCCAGCAGCCGGACGTCCTCGTGGCCAAACAGCGTGAACACCCACAGCGCGTACGCCGCCCACCAGTTGTTCTTGTCCCCGTATAGGACCACCGTGTCCTCACGCGCGATCCCCTTGGCGCGCATCAGCGAGGCGAAGCCCTCGCCGTCGACGTAGTCACGCGTCACCGGGTCGTTGAGCTCGGTGTGCCAGTCGATCTTGACGGCTCCGGGGAGGTGACCGGTGTCGTAGAGCAGGACGTCCTCGCTGGACTCGACGACCACCAGGCCGGGCGTGCCGAGCCGCTGCGCGAGCCAGGCCGTGGTGACCAGACGGTCAGGGTGCGCGTAGGCGGCGAGCGTGGGGTCGGTGTCGTGCTCGGTGGGCACTGCGGTCTCCTCGAGGTCGCGGGCCGGGAGCGGGGTCGTCCCGGCTGTCGAAGGATGGCAACACCGGCGGGGCGCCCACCGTTCCCCGACCGGGGGGTGGGCGTGTCGCAGCGGCGAGCACGGCAGCCCTCACCGGTAGCGGCCGGCCGCCTCCTGGCACGCGAGCACCAGCCCTGCGGCGGCAGCGCGGTAGCGCACGAGCGACTCCTCGCGCGCCAGCGGGTCCTCGGGGTCGAGGTCCGCCGCCGCCTCGGCCAGCGGGACGACCTCCCGGGCACGCGCCCGGGTGGCGCGGTCCGGCCAGTCGCGCGCCTCCAGCTGCAGGGTCCCCGCCACCGCGGCCAGACGGCTCGTCGACTCGTCGTCGAAGTCCTGGTACCGCTCCTGGCCGAGGACGACCAGGACGGCGTCGGCGTACCCGATGGCGGACAGGGCCTGCTCGCAGGCGTCGCCCGGGCCGGTGTACGACTGCAGCGCCGACGGCTGCCCGTCGCCGCAGCCGGCCAGCAGGCCGGCGAGGAGCAGGGTGGTCACCGGGAGGCGGCGGCCGCCTCGCGTCGTCCCGCGCGACAGAGCCCCACCAGGGTCAGCCGAGCGCGCCATGCCGGGATGCTACGCACCGTCCACCGACGGCCGGGCCCGGCCGTGCGGCTCGCTCGGCGTGGACCGGGGACGGTCCACCTGCCGCTGTCGCGCCCGACCGGGCCTCGCCCCGTACCGTGCTGCCCCGTGGGGACGCAGGTAGCGCGGCTGGTCGACCGGCACCCGGCCCTGGACCGGGGCCGGCTCGTGCAGGACCTGGTGCCGCCGCCGCGCTTCGTCGGCGCACGCTTCGCGACGTACGAGCCCGACCCGGCGCAGCCCAGCCAGCGCCACGCCCGCGACCGGCTCGAGGCCTTCGCCGCGACCGTCGAGGACCGCCCAGGAGGGACCGGCCGCGGGCTGGCCCGGCTGCTCGGCGCCCGTCCCAAGGGCGAGGACGGCCCGCGCGGGGTGTACCTGGACGGCGGGTTCGGTGTCGGCAAGACCCACCTTCTCGCCGCAGCCTGGCACGAGGCCACCGGCCGGAAGCACTACGGGACCTTCGTCGAGTACACGCATCTCGCCGGGGCACTCGGGTTCCGTGGTGCCGTCGACGCCCTGCGCGGAGCAGACCTGGTCTGCATCGACGAGTTCGAGCTGGACGACCCGGGCGACACGGTCCTCATGGCCCGGCTGCTGCGCGAGCTGACGGACTCCGGCGCGCGGCTGGCTGCCACGTCCAACACGCTGCCCGGCGCCCTGGGAGCCGACCGCTTCGCCGCCGAGGACTTCATGCGCGAGATCCAGGCGGTGGGCCGGCTGTTCGAGGCGGTGACGGTCGACGGGGACGACTACCGTCACCGCGGAGCGCCGCCGGCGCCCCGGCCCGCCACGGCCGAGGAGCTGGAGGCACTCGCTGCCCGCCCCGGGGCCACGCTCGACGACTTCGGCGACCTGTGCGCCCACCTGGCGAGGGTGCATCCCAGCCGTTACGGGGCTCTGCTGGACGGGGTGGAGCAGGTGGGGTGGACCTGCGTGTCCGCGGTGCCCGACCAGAACGTGGCCCTGCGCCTGGTGGTGCTCGCCGACCGGATGTACGACCGCGCCCTGCCTCTGAGGGCCGGCGGTGCCCCGCTGTCGGACCTGTTCTCCGAGGACATGCTGCGCGGCGGCTACCGCAAGAAGTACCTGCGTGCGGTTAGCCGGCTGACGGCGCTGGCCCGGGAAGGACGACCCGCCCCCGACGTCACGGCGGCAGGGCGGTGACGCCGACGCCGACGTAGGCGCCGGTGCCCGCGGACGTCACCCCTGCAGGCGCACCAGGGCCGCGCCCGGCCCCTGGAGCCGCACGGTGCGGCCCGTGGTCCAGGCGGGCGCCCAGTGGCGTTCGATGGTGCCGTGGCCGTGCAGGGGCACCTCGTGCTCGCCCTCGGCCAGCACGACGACGACCCGCCAGGCCCCGCGGTGGACGAGCAGCCACTCGGGCCGCCCGTCGTCCCGGCCCTCGTCCGGGGGACCGGCCTCCAGCTCGACGGTCGTCAGGTCGTCGTCGCGCAGGTCGCGCTCCTGGCGCCGCAGCCTCAGCAGGTCCCGGGTCCAGGCGAGCAGCCCGGCGTTGACCGGCTGCTCCGGCTCGTCCCAGCGGAGCACGGAGGCCTCACGCGTGGCGGGGTCCTGCGGGTCGGGAACGGCGTCGGCGTCCCAGCCGTGGGAGGAGAACTCCCGACGGCGACCCTCGCTGACCGATGCCGCCAGGTCGGGGTCGCCGTGGTCGGTGAAGAACTGGAACGGGCTGCGGGCGCCCCACTCCTCGCCCATGAACAGCATCGGGGTGAAAGGGGAGGTGAGCACCAGGGCGAGCGCCCCGGCCACCTCGCCGTCGGACAGCGTCGCGGCGGGCCGGTCGCCGACCGCCCGGTTGCCGATCTGGTCGTGGTTGGCGTCGTAGGCCAGGAAGCGGTGCCCCG
This sequence comes from uncultured Actinomycetota bacterium, assembly GCA_963759255.1. GTDB lineage: Bacteria > Actinomycetota > Actinomycetes > Actinomycetales > JBBAYJ01 > Aquipuribacter. The sequence goes on along the minus strand of CAVWYQ010000002.1, from coordinate 995,140 downwards.
ACGTGCCGGGCGGCACCGGCGCCCCCCACACCTCGTCGCGGAAGCTCGAGTGCCGACCGGCGTGCCAGAACGCCTCCCGCCACACCGTGCGCAGGACCTCGACGCTGCCGAAGTCCGCGTAGTAGCCCTGGCGCTCGCCGGTCAGCAAGGAGTGCAGGGCATGGTGCACGTCGTCGTCCCACTGCGCCGTCATCCCCAGGCCGCCATCGGCCGTGGGGGTCACCATCACCGCGTCGTTGAGGTCCGACTCGGCGACCAGGGACAGCGGCCGGCGCAGCCCGTCGGACAGCGCGGCGGTCTCCTCGGAGAGCTGGGCCAGGACGTGGCGGGGGGAGTCGTCGACCAGCGCGTGCACGGCGTCCAGCCGCAGCGCGTCGACGTGGAAGTCACGGAACCAGCGCAGCGCGTTGTCGCAGATCCACCGGCGGACCTCGGCCGAGTGCTCGGCGTCGAGGTTGACCGCCTGCCCCCAGGGGGTCTCGTGGGCGTCGGTGAAGTACGGGCCGAACACCGAGGTGTAGTTGCCGGCCGGACCCAGGTGGTTGTAGACGACGTCGAGGGACACCGCGAGGCCGCGGGCGTGGCAGGCGTCCACGAAGCGCTGCAGGGCGGCGGGACCGCCGTAGGGGTCGTGCACCGCGAAGAGGTGGACGCCGTCGTAGCCCCAGCCCCAGCGCCCCGGGAACGCGGCTACCGGCATCAGCGCCACGACCTCGACGCCGACGTCCACGAGGTGGTCGAGCCGGTCCACCGCGGCGTCCAGGGTCCCCTCGGGCGTGAACGTCCCCACGTGCAGCTCGTAGTGCACGGCGCCGCGGACGTCCCGGCCACGCCAGCCGTCGTCGGCCCAGGCGTGCAGCGAGGGGTCGAACAGCCGGCTCGGGCCGTGCACGCCGAACGGCTGCCACGCCGAGCGGGGGTCCGGCACCGGGTCCCCGCCGTCGACGGCGAACAGGTAGTCGCTGCCGTGCCCGGTGCCGCCGACCGCGAGGTGCCACCAGCCCCCGTCGATGGCGTTCATCGGGCGCGAGGTGCGCTGCCCGTCGTCCGGACCCGTGGCGTCACGCACCAGCACGAGGTCGACGGTGGAGGCGTCAGGCGCCCAGACGGCGAAGGTGTGGCTCATCGCCGACGACTCTGCCAGAGCGCCCCCGCCGGGGCGACACGGTGCACGCCCGGCGCGACCGACGTGAGCAGGCTCACGAGCGCCGCAGGAGGGCGACCGGCAGCGAGGCGAGCAGGTCCGCCGCAGCCGTGCTGCCCCCGTCGAAGCCGCTGCCGCCGAGCACGTCGACCCACCGTCCCTCGGGCAACGACACCGTGTGGCGGCCCCAGCCGCCGAGGCGGTCGAGCTCGCCCGGGCGGCGGGTCACCACGAGGACGACCTGGGGGTCGCCCACCGGCCCCCGCGCCAGGGCCAGTGCGTTCCCGGTCGACGTCGCGACCGGCTCGTAGCCGGCGTCCGGGCCGGTGAAGGCGTGCGGCAGCTCCCTGCGCAGCCGCAACGCGCGGCTGGTGACCAGCAGCTTCTCGTCGTCCAGGTCGCGCGGCGCGCCACCGGAGTCCAGGTGGGCCAGCCGGCTGCGGCGGTCGTCGTAGTCGACCGGGCGACGGTTGTCGGGGTCCACGAGCGAGCGGTCGACGAGCTCGGTGCCCTGGTAGACGTCGGGGACACCGGGCAGCACGAGCTGCAGCGCCTTCTGCGACAGCGTGACCGCGCGGGTCCACGGCTCGACCGCGTCCACGAAGGCCGCGATGTCACCTGACAGGTCCGCGTCGCCGAGCACCCCCCGCGCGAGGTCCACCACGGCGGCCTCGTAGGCCTCGTCGGGGCTGGTCCATGTGGTGTGGAGCTTCGCCTCACGGGTGGCCTTCTCGAGGTAGCCGACGAGCCGCTCCTGGCTGATCGGCCACGTCGCCACCAGCGTCTGCCACAGCAGCAGCTCGGTGTCGCCGTCCACCAGGTCCCCCTGGCGGAGCGGGGCTGCCATCTCGTGCCACGCCCGCACCGCCCCGACCCAGCGCTCGGGGTCCTCGACGGCGGCGAGCAGCCGCGCCCGGGCGTCCTCGCTGCGCTTGGTGTCGTGCGTGGACAGGGTCGTCATGGTCGCCGGCCACGTGGCCGCGAGGCGCTCGGCGGCGGCGTGCAGCTCCTCCGGGGTCACGCCGAAGCGGGCCGGGTCACCGCCGACCTCGTTGAGTGCGACGAAGCGCTGCCAGCGGTAGAAGGCCGTGTCCTCGACGCCCTTGGCCATGACCGGGCCGCAGGTCTGCTGGAACCGGACGACGAGCTCGCGGCGCCGGGCGAGCCCGGCCGAGCCGCCCTGCTCCGTGGAGCCCTCGGGCAGCGCGCCCTCGGAGCCCGCGACGAGGTCACGGCCCAGCACGAGCTCCGCCACGAGGTCCAGGGTGTCGCGCCGGTCCTCGGGCAGCCGCTGGCGCGCACGGTGCGCGGCCTCGGAGATCACGGCGACGGCCTCGGCGTCCGGCGCCTCGCCCGGCACGACGTAGGCGCGGTAGCGGTCCATCGCCACCAGCAGCTCCACGACGCAGTCGTGCAGCGCGCGGCGGGTGTGGTCCCGCAGGTGGATGTCGTCGGCGCAGATGTCGACCAGGAGGTCCACCAGGCGGTGGACCTCGGCGTACTGCCCCCCCTGGACGACCTCGCGCTTGGCGGTGTCGACCAGCTCGTGGAAGTCGCCCACCGACGCGCCGGTGCTGGTGCCGACCTCGGCGTGCAGCAGCGTCAGCGGGGCCTCGGCGGAGGGGTTGACCAGGACGCCGCTGATCCGCCGCAGCGTGTCGTAGCCGGTGGTGCCGTCGCAGGGCCAGTCCGAGGGCAACTGCTCCTCACCCTCGAGGATCTTCTCCACCACCACGTACGGCCGGGTGCCCGACGGCCCGCGTGCCTCGGCCAGGCGGCGGAGGTAGCCGCGCGGGTCGGCGAGGCCGTCGGGGTGGTCGATGCGGAAGCCGTCCAGCACGCCCTCGGCGAAGAGGTCCAGCAGCACCCGGTGGGTGGCCTCGAAGACGGCCGGGTCCTCCACGCGGACGGCGGCCAGGGTGTCGACGTCGAAGAACCGCCGGTAGTTGAGCTCCTCGTCGGCGACGCGCCAGTGGGCCAGCCGGTACCACTGCTGGTCCACGAGCTCGGCCATCGGCAGGCCCTCGGTCCCGGCCCGGACCGGGAGCACGTGGTCGTAGTACCGCAGGACCGTCTCGGTCACCGATGCCCCGTCCTCGCCCACCGGGACCGCCTCGGTCGCCAGCTCGAGCTCGCCCGCGTCCAGCACCTCGCCGATGCGCGAGCCCAGGACCGGCATGAGGACGGCCCGCTGGGGCACGGTCCAGTCCACGTCGAGCCAGCGGGCGTAGCCGGAGCCCGGGCCGTCCCGCAGGACCGACCACATGGCCCTGTTGTGCCACAGCGGCGTCGGCACGTCCATGTGGTTCGGCACCACGTCCGCGACCACCCCGAGACCGCGGGCGTGCAGCGCCTCCGCCAGGGCCCGCAGGCCCGCCTCGCCGCCGAGCTCCGGGTTGATGCGGGAGTGGTCGACGACGTCGTAGCCGTGCGCGCTCCCGGGTGCGGCGGTGAGGACCGGTGACAGGTAGGCGTGCGAGACCCCGAGGTCGACGAGGTGGTCGACCATCGCCAGGGCGTCTGCGAACCCGAACTCCGGCCGCATCTGCAACCGGTAGGTGGACAGCACCGGACGTGCTCCACCAGGGGTGGGACCTGCAGCGTCGGTCCCGGCGGTCGGGCCTGCGCTCACGGGTGCAGCCGCTTGTCGGAGCGGAGGACGACGACCGAGCGCGCCACCACGGTGCGACGGTCTCCGGGCGCGAGCTGCGGCAGTCGCTGCGCGTCACGGCCGCTGGACAGCCGGCTCGACTCCGCCGACCCCGAGGTGTACGAGTGCGTCCGCGGCGGCAGGTGCCCGGGGTCCCCGGTGTCGACGACGACGTGCCAGTTCTCGCCGTACTCGGCGGTGGGCAGGCAGAAGTCGAGGTCCTGCGGCGAGGCGTTGAACAGCATCAGGAAGCTGTCGTCGACGATCCGCTCGCCGCGCGTGTCCGGCTCGGCGATGGCGTCACCGTTGAGGAACACCATGACGCTCTGGGCGTACCCGTTGTCCCAGTCCTCCCGACCCATCCGGGTGCCGGCCAGCGTCAGCCAGGCGATGTCCGCCAGCGTGTTGGTGGTGCCTGCGCCGGTGTCCGCGTCCGCTCCGCCCGTCCCGGAGAAGAACCGTCGCCGGCGGAACACCGGGTGCCCGTTGCGCATCGCGACCAGGCGGCGGGTGAACTCAAGCAGGACCTCCTGCTCCCCGTCGAGGTCCCAGTCCATCCATGTGATGGGGTTGTCCTGCGCGTAGCCGTTGTTGTTCCCACCCTGGGTGCGGGCGATCTCGTCACCGTGCAGCAGCATCGGCACGCCCTGGCTGAGCAGCAGGGTCACCAGGAAGTTGCGGTGCTGCTGCGCGCGCAGGCGACGCACGTCCAGGTCGTCGGTGGGGCCCTCGACGCCGCAGTTCCACGAGCGGTTGTGGCTCTCGCCGTCGTTGCCGCCCTCGCCGTTGGCGTCGTTGTGGCGCTCGTTGTAGGAGACCAGGTCGCTCATGGTGAAGCCGTCGTGGGCGGTGACGAAGTTGATGCTGGCGATCGGCTTGCGGCCGGAGTGGGCGTACAGGTCCGAGGAGCCGGTGATCCGGCCCGCGAACTCGCCGAGCGAGCCCGCCTCGCCGCGCCAGAAGTCGCGCACCGTGTCGCGGTAGCGACCGTTCCACTCGGTCCACAGCGGGGGGAAGTTGCCGACCATGTAGCCGCCCTCGCCGATGTCCCACGGCTCGGCGATCAGCTTGACCTGGCTGACGACCGGGTCCTGCTGGACCAGGTCGAAGAACGCGCTCAGCCGGTCCACCTCGTGGAACTGGCGGGCCAGGGTGGAGGCCAGGTCGAACCGGAAGCCGTCCACGTGCATCTCGGTGACCCAGTAGCGCAGCGAGTCCATGATGAGCTGGAGCACGTGCGGGTGACGCATGAGCAGGCTGTTGCCGGTGCCGGTGGTGTCGTAGTAGTGCTTGGGCGCCTCCTCGACCAGGCGGTAGTAGGCCTGGTTGTCCAGACCCCGGAAGGCCAGCGTCGGGCCCTTCTCGTTGCCCTCGGCGGTGTGGTTGTAGACCACGTCGAGGATGACCTCGATGCCGGCCTCGTGCAGGGCCTTGACCATGCCCTTGAACTCCTGCACCTGCTGGCCGCGCTGGCCGGTGGCGGAGTACTCGTTGTGGGGGGCGAAGAACCCGATGGTGTTGTAGCCCCAGTAGTTGCGCATGCCGCTTGTCCTGCAGGTGCCCGTCCTGCACGAACTGGTGCACCGGCATGAGCTCGACGGCGGTCACCCCGAGGTCGCGGAGGTGCTCGATCATCACCGGGTGGGCCATCCCGGCGTAGGTGCCGCGGATGGACTCGGGGATGCCGGGGTGCTGCTGCGTCATGCCGCGCACGTGCGCCTCGTAGATGACCGTCTCGTGGTACTGCTTGCGCGGCGGCCGGTCGTTTCCCCAGTCGAAGTACGGGTTGATGACGACCGAGTGCATGGTGTGCAGCCGGGAGTCCAGGCGCTGGATGCGGTTCTCATCCTTGCCGAAGCGGTACGAGTACAGCGACTCGTCGCCGTCGGCCATGCCCTCGATGGCCTTGGCGTAGGGGTCGAGCAGCAGCTTGCTCGGGTTGCACCGCAACCCCCGCTGGGGGTCGTAGGGGCCGTGCACGCGGAAGCCGTACCGCTGCCCGGGCTGGACGCCGGGCAGGTAGCAGTGGTGGACGTACCCGTCGGACTCCGGCATCTGGATCCGCTCGCGCTCCCGTCGGGCGTCGTCCAGCAGGCAGAGTTCCACCTTCGTCGCCACCTCGGAGAACACCGCGAAGTTGGTCCCGCTCCCGTCGTAGGTCGCACCCAGCGGGTACGACCTGCCCGGCCACACATCCATCACTGCTTCGTCCTCTGCATCGTCGGTCACCCCCGGTCGGACGCCCGACCGGGACTCGCATTCTCCACGCCAGCCGTCCAGGGCGCCGCGTCAGCCGTCACCGAGGGCGCGGTCGACGACCAGAGCCGCCTGCCGTGTACCCAGCGGGAGCGTCGCCAGTCCTCGTGCGCCCGACGGGTCCAGACGCGGGCGGAGGAACGCCTCGGCGACCGGATCGGGGCTTCCCGCCAGGACGAGCGCGGCCTGGCGCCCCAGGGCCGGCCGCTCGCCGGGCCGGGGTGGCCCGCCGACACCGCGCCGGGGTCCTGCAGGTCCTCGGCCGCGGCCGTGCCCAGCAGGTCGGCTGTCCCGGCGACCGCGATGTCCAGCTGTCGGGACGCGGGCACCTGCGCCACGCCGCCGGCCACTCGAGCCGGGGGTGCCCTGAGGACGGCCCGTCGAAGCTCGATGGGCGTGGGGGATGACCGTGCGCGGCCGTCCGGGGCGGTCAGGAGCAAGTCCGCCAGACGTGGAACCGGGGTGGACGCGAGAGGACTCGAACCTCCGACCTCATCCGTGTCAGGGATGCGCTCTAACCAACTGAGCTACGCGTCCGTGCATGAGAGGTGGAGACGGGATTCGAACCCGTGTACACGGCTTTGCAGGCCGTTGCCTCGCCTCTCGGCCACTCCACCACGTGCCGGTACCCGCGAGTCGAGCGGCACCGTGCGGGACGGCTTCGAGCGGATGACGGGACTCGAACCCGCGACCCTCACCTTGGCAAGGTGATGCGCTACCAACTGCGCTACATCCGCATACCCGCACGACCTGGCCTGAGCCGCTCCGTGCGGTGCTGGAGCAGACTAGCCCAGCCGACCGCGGGTGCCAAAACGCTCAGGCGGTGAGGCGGGCGACCACGTCGTCCAGGTCCAGGTGGTGCTGCTCGGTCCCGGTGGGCACGACCTCGAGGGTCCGCCCGACGAACAGCCGCAGGTCATCGGCGTCGGCGTGCAGCACGGCGCGACCGTCGGGCGAGGAGAGCGCGAGGACTACGATGTCGCCCTCGGTGCCGCGGGACGGCCAGACATGGACGTCGCCGAGGCCCGTGGCACGCTCCAGGCCGTCCAGGAGCAGGTCGCGGGCGAAGACCCACTCCACCGAGGTCTCCCCGTCCCCGCCACGGAACAGCGCCCGCACCGCGTAGGGGTCGGCGGCGACGTACCGCAGCGACACCGGCAGGGGGACCGGCCCGGCGTCAGGCACCACCAGACGGAGGGTGACCTCGACGTCGACATCGACCTTGTGCTTCTCGACCACGGGTCTCTCCTCCTCGGCGGTCGACCGGCGGGCGACCGGCCGAGCTCGTGTGGTGACACATTCCCCGTGCTTGACCCTACGAAACACATCCAGGACCCCTCATCACCCGGCTGGAGCAGCGGTGGCCACCCTCCTGCGGCCGATGCGCACCGTCCGTCACAACCCGCCTACTCTCGTGCCGTGGAGCGGACGGTGCAGGAGCCGGTCGGGGACCGGGACAAGGCCGCCGCTGCCGCCGCACGTGGCCGTCGTCGCCGGCGCTGGTGGCGTCGGCTCCGGGCACGGATCCGGGCGGTCCGGGCCCGCGTGCGGCGGACGACGGCCGGCCGGGTGGGGTGGCGCATCGGCGTCGGTCTGGTCGGCGGGCTCCTGCTCGTCGTCGGGGTGCTGGCCATCCCGGGTCCCGGCCAGGGCTGGGCCCTGGTGTTCCTGGCCCTGGCAATCCTGTCCACGGAGTTCAGCTGGGCGCACCGGGCCCGCACGCACCTGTGGGACAGACTGCTGCAGGCCCGGCAGAGCTACGCCGCAGCCTCACCCGGCCGGCGGGCGGTGCTGTCGACGGGGCTCGTCCTGCTCGTCGCGGTGTGCCTGGCCTTCGCGTGGTGGGTCTCGCTGCTGCTGGCCGGGGTGCCCGGCTGGATCCCCGACCCCGCCGCGCGCCTGCTCGCCCGGGTGCCCGGCGTCGAGTGAGCTGCGCATCCCCTACGATGCTCCTCGGTCGCGTTGCGGCTGCGGGCGGTTAGCTCAGTTGGTAGAGCACGTCGTTCACACCGACGGGGTCGCTGGTTCGAGTCCAGTACCGCCCACCACGACAGGCAGCCCCCCACCTGGGCAGAAGTAGGTGGGGGGTTCAGGACATGCGGGTGTCCCGGGTGTTCGTGCGCGACCCGCTCACCGCACCCGCAGCGCCACCGCCAGTGCGTGCGCCCCCGGCCACAGCGCGTGCCTCGGCAGGACGTCCGGTCCGCACGCCCTGGAGCCCAGCCCGTGCTGGGCGGCGTCCAGGTACAGGTGCAGGCGCTCGCCGGGCGGCAGCTCGTGCGGGTGGGCGGCCCGGTCCACCTGCTGGGCGGTGTGCCGCCGTGCCGTGAAGCCGACCCGGGCGACGGGCGCCGCGCTGCCGACCTCGTGCGTGAGCGAGCGCACCGACAGCCCCGGACCGTCGCCGGCCGGGTCGAGCTCGAGGACGCGGAGGTCCGGGCGGTGCCCGCTCTCCTGGGGCCGCGCGTACGGCACGACGAGCTCGTCGACGGCCATGGCGTGCCGACCGACCAGCGCCGCGGCGCAGGAGTCCGCGTAGGACTCGTGCGGTCCCGGCCCGAACCACCGTGCGTGGACGAGGTCCCGCGGCAGGTCCAGCCGGACGCCGACCCGGGGCCACGTCGTCCGCCAGTCGCCGACGGCGCGCACGTCGGCCCTCAGGACGAGCTCGTCGCCGTCGAGCAGGTAGGTCAGCAGCGTCTCCGCACCGAGCGACGTCGTCGCCGAGCCGGTTCGGACCCGGACCCGCACCCGGTCGGCGAGCACGTCGACGGACATGGTGCGGTGCACGAGCCGGTCCAGCCCGGCCGCGCGCCACAGGCTCTCCGAGGACGGGGCGAGCGGGTCGCCGATCCCTCCCGTGAGCGCCGGGTCGCTGCGCTCGTAGCCGTAGGGTGCGGCGCCGCGGTCGTTGTCGGTGGGTGCTCGCCACAGCTCGACCTGCGGCCCGTCCACCGGCATCACCCCGAGCTCGAGCAGCCGGCCGGTGCGCGCGTCCAGACGGGCGGGGCCCAGCGTGAGGACGCCGTCGACGACCCTGGGGGTGCCGTCGCCCCGGCGCGGGACGGCCGCCCGACGGTCCAGGGCCGACGAGCCGGGCCGGACCCGGACCGTGGCGTCCCACTGCGAGGCACGCACGACGTGGCCGGCCGGTGCCCAGGCGGTGTCCCGCGCCTGCTCGACCCGTGTCGTGACCCAGACCTCGGTCCTGGGGCCCGGCGGGCTGCCGGGGCCCCCGGCGTCGGCGAGGGCGTGGACGAGCGGGTCCGGCAGCGGCAGGTCCGCGTGGGTCCCGGGCGGGACGTCGGCCAGCTCGACGGTGCCGTCGGCGACCGGCTCCCCGTCCACCTCGACCACCCAGCGGACGGCGAGGTCGGCCGTGCCGGTGCTGTGGCGGGCGTTGCGGACCACGAGCCGCGGCTGCCCGTCGTCCCCGACCACCACGTCGGCGCGGACCGGGGCGAAGGCGTGCGCCAGCTCGACCAGGCCGGGCGACGGCGTGCCGTCGGACAGGACCAGGCCGTCCATCACGAAGTTCCCGTCGTGCACCACCTCGCCGAAGTCCCCCCCGTAGGCGAAGAACTCCGTGCCGTCGTCGGTGTGGGTGCGGATGCCGTGGTCCTTCCACTCCCACACGAAGCCGCCGGCCGACCGGGGCGAGGCGTCGACGAGGCGGGTGTAGTCCTGCACGGCGCCGGGCCCGTTGCCCATGGCGTGGAGGTACTCGCACATGACGAAGGGCTGGCGGCGCACCCGGGCGGCCTCGGCAGGCGTGGTCCAGCGGATGGCGCCGACCTCGGCGCAGATGGTCTCGACCTCCTCCAGGGCGGGGTACATGCGGCTGTAGACGTCGGTGTAGGCGCCGGTGTGGTCGCCCTCGTAGTGCACCGGTCGGGACGGGTCCCGGTCGTGCACCCAGGCCGACATCGCCGCGAGGTTGCGGCCGGTGCCCGCCTCGTTCCCCAGGCTCCACATGACGACGCTCGGGTGGTTCTTGTCCCGCTCCACCGTGCGCCGGATGCGGTCCAGGTAGGCCTCGCGCCACCGCAGGTCGTCGCTGGGGTTGTCACGCCAGCCGAGCGGCTCGAAGCCGTGGGTCTCCAGGTCGCACTCGTCGACGACCCACAGGCCGATCTCGTCGGCCAGGTCGAGCACGCCGGGGTGCGGGGGGTAGTGGCTGGTCCGGATGGCGTCCACGTTGTGCCGCTTCATGAGCAGGAGGTCCGCCCGGGCCCGCTCGGGGTCGAAGACCCGGCCGGCGTCGGCGTCGACCTCGTGCCGGTTCACCCCGTGGAACACCAGCGGTGCGCCGTTGACCAGCAGCCGGTCACCGACGACCTGCACCGTCCGGAAGCCGGTGCGCAGCCGGACGACCTCACCGCGCGAGCGCACCTCGACCTCGTACAGGCGTGGGCTCTCGGCGCTCCACGGCGCCACGTCGCCGGCGTCGAGGAGGTCCACGGGGCCCGGGCCGTCGACGGTGTGCTCCAGGTCCAGCTCCGGGATGCGCACCCGGACGGGCCACGCGGCGTCCCCGGCCTCGACCTGCACGTGGAGCGTGCCCCGGCCGCTGGTGTGGTCGTAGCCGGCCTCCACCCAGACGTCGTCGAGCGCGCCGGCGGGTCGGGCGAGCAGGGTGACGTCGCGGAAGATGCCCGGCAGCCACCACTGGTCCTGGTCCTCCAGGTACGTGGCGGCCGACCACTGGTGCACCCGGACGAGCAGCACGTTGGTGCCGGGCCGCAGCACCGCCGTGACGTCGTACTCCTGCACGAGCCGGGACCCCGTCCCGGTGCCGACCTCGGTCCCGTTGAGCCACACCCGGTGCGAGGACTCCACCCCGTCCAGGCGCAGCAGGACCCGCTCGGCGCCGGCGAAGGAGTCGGGCAGGTCGAAGGTGCGCCGGTGGTCACCCGTCGGGTTCTCGTCCGGGACGTGGGGCGGGTCCACCGGGATGGGGAAGACCACGTTCGTGTACGCCGGCCGACCGTAGGCGCCGTCGCCGTGCAGCACCCAGTGCGACGGCACCGGGAGGTCGTCCCAGCCCGAGACGTCGTGGTCGACCAGCCACGGCTCGCCGTCCGGGTCGGCGTGCGGGCTGAGCCGGAACCGCCAGGTGCCGCAGAGGTCGAGGGACGGGGCGTCGCTGGTGACCCGGGCGCGGGGGGCGCTGCGGGCGCCGGAGCCGGGGGAGACGTCCTCGAGGTGGGCGGGTCGGGTCATGCCGACCACTGTTGCAGCCGGGCCTCCTCGTCGCCCTGCCGCTGACACCGGCCGCAGGCGTCGACCCGGAGCGGCTGCCGAAGGACAGCGCCCGCTGGTTCGCCGACGTCGCGAGGGTGGGACGGCTGCCGGGGCGAGCCACCGGACCGGCCGGGCCGTTCACCACGGCACGTCCTCCGGCGGAAAGTCCCCTGGCGGACCGGCGGCCAGGCCGTCCGGGCGCGGGCCGTCCGGTCGCCGGGACAGGGTCTGACGCAGCCGCCGGCCGCGCGAGGCCGGCCACGACGCCAGCAGGCCGGCCACCCCGGTGCGTCCGGCACGCAGCCGCACGAGCTGTGACGGAGCTGGGCCGACGGACATGGCTCGTGGCAGCGTCCAGCTGGACACCAGCCATCCCGGCAGCTCCAGCAGGGCGAGCACCCGACCGAGCCGCTCGGACTCGATGTAGTGCTCGGGGTCCAGCGCCTCGCCGAGCACCGCCCGCAGCTCGGCAGCGGCCTCGGGCACCCCGAAGGTGCCGGCGAGCGCGTGGGCGTGGTGCTGGCCCCGGGGCTCGTCGTAGTCCTCCGGGTCGAGCACCGACGGTTCGCTCAGGTACCTCAGCGGCTCCTGGCCGCTGCGCAGCAGCACCAGGGCGAGCAGCCGGTCGCGCAGCACCGTCACCAGCAGGACGGGCCCCCGGACGCTGAGCGCGGCGCCCACGTCCTCCAGGTCCCGGCCCCCCTTGGCCACGAGCAGGCGCTCGCCCTCGGCGACGACGACGACGTGGGGGCCCTCCTGCGGACCCACCCAGCCGGTGACGCGCAGCATCCGGGCCTGGTCGACCACCTCCTCGCGCTGGGCGCGCACCACCAGAGCGCGGTAGGAGTACCCGGCGGTCTCCTCCCCGGCCGGGGTGACGTTGCCGAAGACCATGCGCCGACCTCCTCGTCGCTGCGGGCGTCCGCGGTCGTGGCGGCCGTCCTCGTCCACAGCCCACGTCGGAGACCGACCGCGGGCCGACTGCCTCCCTAGACTGCCCGCGTGCCTGCCGAAACCGCACCCGCCCGTGCCGTCGAGGCGGTCGAGTCCGTCGACGAGGCGCTGGCGGTGCTCCGGCGGGTGTGGGGGTACGACGCGTTCCGGCCCGGCCAGCGCGAGGTGGTCGACCACGTGGTCGGCGGGGGCGACGCCCTGGTCCTGATGCCCACCGGTGGCGGCAAGTCGCTCTGCTACCAGGTCCCGGCGCTGGTCCGGGACGGCACGGCGGTCGTCGTCTCGCCCCTGATCGCGCTCATGCAGGACCAGGTCGACGCGCTGCGGACGGCCGGTGTCCGGGCCGGTTTCCTCAACTCCACCCTCGAGCCCCAGGAGCGGCGCGCGGTCGAGGAGGCGTTCGTCGCGGGCGGGCTGGACCTGCTGTACCTGGCTCCCGAGGCGCTGCGTGGCCAGGGCGCCCAGCGGCTGCTGGACCGGGCGCGCATCTCGCTGTTCGCCATCGACGAGGCCCACTGCGTCGCCCAGTGGGGCCACGACTTCCGGCCGGACTACCTCGCGCTGTCCGTGCTGCACGAGCGCTGGCCGGACGTGCCCCGGATCGCCCTGACCGCCACCGCGACCGCGGAGACGCGCCAGGAGATCGTCCAGCGGCTCGACCTCGGCGGGGCGCGACAGTTCGTCGCGAGCTTCGACCGGCCCAACATCCGCTACCGCGTCGTGCCCAAGTCGGAGCCGCGGGCCCAGCTGCTGGAGCTGCTGCGGACCGAGCACCCCGGTGACGCCGGGATCGTCTACTGCCTGTCGCGTGCCTCGGTGGAGAAGGTGGCAGAGCAGCTGGTGGCCGCCGGCGTCACGGCGCTGCCGTACCACGCGGGGCTCGACGCGCAGACCCGGCTGGCCCACCAGCAGCGGTTCCTCCGCGAGGACGGTGTGGTGATGGTCGCGACCATCGCGTTCGGCATGGGGATCGACAAGCCCGACGTCCGGTTCGTCGCCCACCTCGACCTTCCCAAGTCGGTCGAGGGGTACTACCAGGAGACCGGCCGCGCGGGCCGGGACGGCCTCCCGGCCACGGCCTGGCTGGCGTACGGCCTGGCCGACGTGGTCCAGCAGCGCCGGATGATCGACACCTCCGACGGGGACCTCGCCCGGCGACGCGCCCTGGGTGCGCACCTGGACGCGATGCTCGCCCTGTGCGAGACGGCGACCTGCCGTCGGGTGCAGCTGCTCGCCTACTTCGGCGAGCGCGCGGAGCCGTGCGGCAACTGCGACACGTGCCTGGAGCCGCCCGAGACGTGGGACGGCACGGTGGCGGCGCAGAAGCTGCTGTCGACCGTCCTGCGCCTGCAGCGGGAGCGGGGCCAGGCGTTCGGGGCCGGGCAGTCGGTCGACATCCTGCTGGGCCGGACCACGCCCAAGGTCGCCCAGCACGGCCACGAGGCGCTGAGCACGTTCGGGATCGGGAGCGACCTGAGCGAGGCGGCCTGGCGCGGGGTGGTCCGTCAGCTGCTGGCGCAGGGGCTGCTCGCGGTGCAGGGGGAGTACGGCGTGCTGGCGCTGACCGAGGCCAGCGGGCAGGTCCTGCGTGGGGAGCGCGAGGTCCCGCTGCGCAGGGAGCAGCCGCGTCCGGCCGCGCGCAGCCGACGGGCCGCCGCCGTTGCCGCCGCGGCCGACCTGCCCGCGGAGGCCCAGCAGGTGTTCGAGCGGCTCCGCAGCTGGCGGGCCGCCGCGGCCAAGGAGCGGGGCGTCCCGGCGTACGTGATCTTCCACGACGCGACCCTGCGGCAGGTCGCGCTGGAGCGGCCGGGCTCGCTGGCCGAGCTCGCGCAGGTCAGCGGGGTGGGTGAGGCCAAGCTGGCAACCTACGGGGACGGGGTCCTCGAGGCGGTCGCGGCGGAGCAGGTCGCCTGAGCAGTCGTGGCCCCAGCGGCCCGTGACGGCGGCGCCGGCGACGGCCTCCCGCCTCGCCCCACTACCGTGGCGCCCATGACCGAGACCGTCCCCGTACCGGACCAGAGCACCCCGGCCGAGGCCGCGACCGACCCAGGGTCGAACCACTCGACGGCGGCAGCGACGCTGGCAGAGACGGTGACGGTGACGGTGGACGAGAGCCAGGTTCAGGCCGTCACGGCGTCCGACGCCCTCGAGGCCGCCGGGCGGCTCGACCGCGACGTCGTGGTGGCGCGGGTCGACGGCGTGCTGCGCGACCTCGACCACCTGCTCGTCGGCGGCGAGACCGTCGAGCCGGTGAGCGCGGCCAGCGACGACGGCCTGGCCGTGCTGCGCCACTCCTGCGCCCACGTCCTCGCCCAGGCCGTCCAGCAGCTGCGACCCGACGCCAGGCTGGGCATCGGCCCGCCCGTGCGGGACGGCTTCTACTACGACTTCGATGTCGCCGAGCCGTTCACCCCGGACGACGTCAAGGCGCTGGAGAAGGCGATGCAGCGCATCGTCAAGGAGGGCCAGGCCTTCCGCCGCCGGGTCGTCACCGAGGACGAGGCCCGCGCCGAGCTCGCCGCCGAGCCGTACAAGCTCGAGCTCATCGGCCTCAAGGGCCCCGACGCCGCCGGAGCGGCCGAGGGCGCGGACGCCGAGGTCGGCGGCAGCGAGCTCACCATCTACGACAACGTCCGCCGGGGCGGCGAGGTCGCGTGGAAGGACCTGTGCCGCGGGCCGCACGTCCCCACCACCCGGATGCTCGCCAACGGCTGGAAGCTGATGCGCACCGCCGCCGCCTACTGGCGCGGCTCGGAGAAGAACCCCCAGCTCCAGCGGGTGTACGGCACCGCCTGGCCGACCAAGGACGAGCTGACCGCCTACACCGACCGCCTCGCCGAGGCCGAGCGCCGCGACCACCGCCGACTCGGCAGCGAGCTCGACCTGTTCAGCTTCCCCGACGAGATCGGCTCGGGCCTGGCGGTGTTCCACCCCAAGGGCGGCATCGTGCGGCGCGAGATGGAGGACTACTCCCGCCGCCGGCACGAGGAGGCGGGCTACGACTTCGTCTACTCCCCGCACATCACCAAGGCCCAGCTGTTCGAGACCTCCGGGCACCTGGACTGGTACGCCGACGGCATGTACCCGCCCATGCACCTGGACGAGGAGCGCGGCGCCGACGGCCAGGTCCGCAGGCAGGGGCAGGACTACTACCTCAAGCCCATGAACTGTCCGATGCACAACCTGGTCTTCCGCAGCCGTGGTCGCTCCTACCGGGAGCTGCCGCTACGGATGTTCGAGTTCGGCACCGTCTACCGCTACGAGAAGTCGGGCGTGGTCCACGGCATGACCCGCGCCCGTGGGTTCACGCAGGACGACGCCCACATCTTCTGCACCCGCGAGCAGATGAAGGCCGAGCTCACCGACCTGCTCGGCTTCGTGCTCGGGCTGCTCAAGGACTACGGCCTGGACGACTTCTACCTCGAGCTGTCCACCCGCAACCCCGACAAGTCGGTCGGTGACGACGACACCTGGGACGAGGCCACCCGCACGCTGCAGGAGGTGGCCGAGGCGTCCGGGCTGCACCTGGAGCCGGACCCCGGCGGTGCCGCGTTCTACGGGCCCAAGATATCCGTGCAGGCCCGCGACGCGATCGGGCGGACCTGGCAGATGTCCACCATCCAGCTGGACTTCAACCTGCCCGAGCGCTTCGAGCTGGAGTACCAGGCCGCCGACGGCACCCGGCAGCGGCCGGTCATGATCCACCGTGCCCTGTTCGGCTCGATCGAGCGCTTCTTCGCCGTGCTCACCGAGCACTACGCCGGGGCCTTCCCGCCGTGGCTCGCCCCCGTCCAGGTCGTGGGCATCCCGGTCACCGACGAGCACGTCGACCACCTCCAGGCGGTCGCGGCCCGGCTGCGGGCCCAGGGCGTGCGGGTCCAGGTCGACGCCTCTGACGACCGGATGCCCAAGAAGATCCGCACCCACACCAAGGCCAAGGTGCCGTTCCAGCTCATCGCCGGAGACGACGACGTGGCGGCCGGGGCGGTGTCCTTCCGGTACCGCGACGGCCGGCAGGACAACGCGGTGCCGGTCGAGGAGGCGGTGGCGCGGATCGTGCAGGCCGTGCGCGACCGCGTCCAGGTGTGAGCGGCGACGTCGCGGGCGAGGGTCCCGGTGGACCGGTCGACCCCGGCCTCTTCCCCGGCGTCCCCGACGCCTTCCAACGGCTGTGGACGCCCCACCGCTACGCCTACCTCCAAGGCCAGGACAAGCCGGCCGACGACTCGGCCGAGCAGTGCCCGTTCTGCCGGGTGCCGTCGCTGCCTGACGCGGACGGTCTCGTGGTCGCCCGCGGCGAGCACGTGTTCGCCGTGCTCAACCTGTACCCGTACAACCCCGGTCACCTGCTGGTCTGCCCCTACCGCCACGTCGCCGACTACACCGACCTCACGACCGAGGAGGTGGCGGAG
Organism: uncultured Actinomycetota bacterium; assembly: GCA_963759255.1. Lineage (GTDB taxonomy): Bacteria > Actinomycetota > Actinomycetes > Actinomycetales > JBBAYJ01 > Aquipuribacter. Next base: position 978,480 of record CAVWYQ010000002.1, on the reverse strand, counting down.
GTGGCGTCGATGACGCGCTCGGCGATGCGCGTCCTGCGGCACGTGTCGCACCCGCACGGGTTCAACCTCGGCATGAACCAGGGCCCGGTCGCCGGTGCCGGCGTGGCCGCGCACCTGCACCAGCACGTCGTCCCGCGCTGGGGCGGGGACTCCAACTTCCTCCCGGTCGTGGCCCGGACCAAGGCGGTGCCGGTGCTGCTCGCCGACACCCGCGCCCTGCTGGCGGACGCCTGGGCGGACGCGTGCTAGCCCGTCGGCTGCGCGGCACCGTACGGCTCCTGCTCTCCGCACCTGCGCGTGCCCTGGTGGCGCTGGGCATCGGACCGAACGCCGTGACCGTCGCCGGGACCCTGGGCGTCGTGGTGAGCGCGTTCGTGTTCTGGCCGGCGGGCCGGCTGGAGGTCGGCGCCTGGCTCATCTTCGCCTTCGCGATGTTCGACTCCCTCGACGGCACGGTCGCCCGGCTGTCGGGCAGGTCGACGCTGTGGGGCTCGTTCCTCGACTCCACGCTGGACCGGGTCGCCGACGCGAGCATCTTCGGGGCGCTTGCGGTCTACTTCCACCTGCAGGGCGACACCGTGGGCACCGTCCTGTCGGTCGCCGTGGTGGGGGCCGGGGCGCTCGTGCCGTACGCCCGCGCCAAGGCCGAGAGCGTCGGGGTGGTCGCCGACAACGGCATCGCCGAGCGTGGCGACCGCCTGGCCCTCGGCATCTTCGCCACCTGGTCCACGCAGGCGCTGGGCGTGCCTGTCGTCGTGCTGCACGTGGTCCTCGGGCTCCTGCTCGCCGCCAGCCTCGTCACCACGGTCCAGCGCGGCGTTCGTGTGCACCGTGCCGTGGGTCGGACGCCCACCCCCGATGCGGCTGCGGACCCGGCATCGGGCCCTGCGGTGCCGGACCCCGCGGCGAGGTGACCACGCGGCTGCCGACCCGGGTGGGCGAGCACCTCGCGTCGCTCGCCTACCAGGTCGCGTGGCGGATGGTGCGCCTGCTGCCGGAGCGGGCGGCCTACGCCCTCGGGGACCGCGTGGCCGACCGCGTCACCGCCCGCGGCGGCCGCGGCGTGCGGCGGCTCAGGGACAACCTCGCACGGGCCGTCCCCGGTGCGGCACCGGAGGAGATGCGGCTGCTGACCGGCCGGGCGATGCGGTCGTACCTGCGCTACTGGGTGGACGCGTTCCGGCTGCCGGACTGGGACACCGACCGCGTCGTCCAGCCGGTGAGGACGGTCGGTGACCTCGCCGTCCGGGAGGCCCTCTCCTCCGGCCGGGGTGTCGTCGGCGCCCTCGCCCACCTGGGCAACTGGGACCACGCCGGGGCCTGGTCCCGCGAGCGCCTGGCGCCGGTCACCACGGTCGCGGAGCGGCTGCGGCCGGACTCGGTCTTCCAGCAGTTCCTGGCCTTCCGTGAGCGGCTCGGGATCGAGGTCCTCGCCCACCCGTCCCTCGCCGGGCCGTCCCTCCCCGGGGAGGCCGCAGGGCCCTCGGTGACGGCCGTGCTCGAGGAGCGGCTCCGCGCCGGGGTCTTCGTGCCGCTGCTGGCCGACCGGGACCTGTCCGGACGAGGGGTCGTGGTGGACCTGCTGGGGGAGCCTGCGCGGGTGGCGGGCGGACCGGCCGTCCTCGCCGGCCGGACCGGGGCGCTGCTGCTGGCGATCGGCATCACCTACGAGCGCACCGGGCTGTCGCCCTCCGGCTGGGGGACGCTCATCACGTTCCACGCGCCCTTCGAGGTGCCCGACGCCTCGCCGGGCGCCGTCGCGGCGGCCAGCCAGCGCCTGGCCGACGACCTGTCCGTCAGCATCCGTTCCTCCCCGGTCGACTGGCACATGCTCCAGGCGGTGTTCGTCGCCGACGTCGGCCACGAACCGGCGCCCTGGTGACAGGCCCCTCGGGAGCCTCCCGTGCCCGGTGACCCACCGGCGAGGCCGCTCCGGGTCGGGCTCGTCTGCCCCTACGACATCGACGTGCCCGGCGGGGTGCGGGAGCAGGTGCTCGGCCTGGCCCGTGCCATGGCCCGGCTGGGCGAGGACGTCCAGGTGCTCGCGCCCCGGGCCCGTGGTGCCGCTCGGCACGAGGTCGTGGCCGGGGTGCACGTGGTGACGGCCGGCCCGGCCCTGGGGCTGCCCACCAACGGCTCCACGGCGCGCCTGGCGCTGGACCCGGTCTCGCGTCGCCGGTCGACCCGGTGGGCGCTGTCGGGGCTGGACGTGCTGCACGTGCACGAGCCGATCCCTCCGGGCATCGGCCACAGCGTGCTCCGTCGCCTGGCCGCCGACCGCGACCTGGGGCTGCCCGGCCCCGCGGTCCTGGCCACCGTCCACGTCGCCCTGTCCTCCGCGCCCGCCGGGCGGTCCCGCAGCCTCCGCTCCGCCGCCGGCCACGTGGGCGGCGTGCTGCGAGGCGTGGACGTGCTGACCGCGGTCAGCGAGCACGCGCGCCGTACCCTCGTCGACCACCTGGGCCGGGTCCCGCTCGTGGTCCCGAACGCCGTCGACGTCGCCTCCTGGCCGCCGCCGGCGCCTCGACCGGCACCACCCCACGACGGCGGCACGGTGGTCGTGCTGGGGCGCGCCGAGCCTCGCAAGGGCCTGGACGTGCTGCTCCGGGCGTGGCCGAAGGTACGGGCGGCCCGTCCCGCAGCCCGGCTCCTCGTGGTGGGTCCTGCTGCGGGGCTGCGGTCTCCCGGGCACGGGGTGCACCTGCTGGGCGCCGTGGACGAGGCGACCAAACGACGCCTCGTCACCGACGCCGACGTGCTGGTCGCCCCGCACCGTGGGGGGAGAGCTTCGGCCTGGTGCTGGTGGAGGCCCTCGCCGCCGGGACCCCCGTCGTGGCGTCCGACCTCCCGGCGTTCCGGGCGGTGCTCGCCGGGCACGGTCGACTGGTGCCGCCGGGAGACCCCGTACGGCTGGCTGTGGCGGTCCTCGCGGAGCTCGCGGACCAGGCCCGCCCCGAGGACCGGGCCGCTCGGGGGACGGGCGAGGCCGTGGCACGCCCGGGCGTGCCGAGCCCTGCGGGCGGTGCCGCCGCGGCCCGTCGCCGCAGGGCCGAGCACTTCGACATCCCGGTGGTGGCCGCCCGGTGGCGTGCGCTGTACGACACCGCGCTGAGGATCCGCGCCGGAGGCCCTGCGCTGGAGCACGAGCTGGAGGCCGCGCTGCGTCGACGGGCGACCGCGGCCGGGGCGCTCGCGCTCGACCAGCCGCCCGGCGACGGCATCCCCTCCACGGGCACGCCACGGCCGGGGGGTCGGGGAAGGGACGAGCAGGGTCCCCGCGGGGCGCTCGACTGGCGGCCCGCCCTGCGCCACGTCGCCCTGGCCGCGTCGGACCCGGGGGACGGCGACGCCCAGAGCCGGCTCACAGCCCTCGTCCGGTCGGGGACCCTGCCGCCGACGGTGCGGGCCGCGCTGGTGCGGGAGACGGTCCTGGTCCGGGACGTCCGTGCGCTGCTCAACGACCGGGCCCGCCGGCACGGCACCCGGACCCGTGAGCTGGACGACGCCCTCGACGGGCTCGACGAGGGGCGTGACGGGTTCGACCGGGGGGTGCTGACCACGGGCTCCACCCGTCGTGAGGGGCTCCCGGCGCCGGCCGGTCGACCCCACGGCGGGCGCGGCGCGCGGGTCGTCGCGGGCTCCCTCGCAGCGCCGTCCGGCTGCCCTACCCTCGGCTCGTGCCCGAGCAGCGACCCGCTCCGTCCCGCCTGGTCCCCAGGCTGCTGCCGGGGTTCCTGGCCGCCGCGGCGCTCCTGGCCGGGTGCGGCGGAGTCCTGTCCGGTCCCGGCGACGCGCTGCCCGAGCAGCCAGCCGTCACCGCCCCTGCGGACCTGCCCGTCCCCGTGGCGAGCGCGGCGCGGGTCGAGGCGACGACGAAGACCAACTGGCTGACCGGGGAGGACGTGCCCGACGGCCGCGTCCTCGCCGTCAAGATCGACAACACCACGTCGGCGCACCCGCAGGCCGGGCTCAGCCAGGCCGACGTCGTGTACGTCGAGGAGGTGGAGGGTGGGGTGACCCGCCTGCTCACGGTCTTCCAGACGGAGCTGCCGGGCGAGGTCGGTCCCGTCCGCAGCGCCCGCACCAGCGACATCAGCATCCTGGGCCCGTACGCATCGCCCGGGTTCGCCTTCTCCGGCGGCAACTCCGGCGTGGTCGGCCAGCTGCAGGACGCCGACCTCTCGCTGGTCTCCTTCGACACCGCCCGGGAGGGCTACGCCCGCTCGTCCGCCCGGTCGGCGCCCTACGACGTCATGGGCAACGCGGGTCAGCTGCTGGCCCGCGTGCCGGACGCGGGGGTGGCCGTGGACATCGGCTTCCGGTTCGGGCCCCCGCCCGCGGGCGGCAGGCCGGTCTCCGGTGGCTCCTACTCCTGGGGCTCGGCGGAGATCGACTTCGAGTGGTCCTCGGCCGAGGGGCGCTGGCTGCAGAGCATGGACGGCCGGGCCTCGCAGGTGGCCGAGGGCGGTCGGGTGGGCGCGGACACCGTGGTGTTCCAGTCCGTGCCGGTGGTGCCGTCGGAGTACGTCGACGTCAACGGGTCCCGCAGCCCGGAGGTGCGTCCGGTGGGGGAGGGGGCGGTGGTGGTGCTGCGTGACGGGAAGGCGTTCGAGGGGCGGTGGTCGCGCCCGGGCGTCGAGGACCCCACCGTGTTCACGAGCGCGTCGGGTGAGGAGCTGCGGTTCGACGCCGGCCAGACCTGGGTCGTGTACACGGACGAAGGCACAGGGCCGACGCTCCGCTGAGTGCGGGGGGGTGGGCCGGGGGGGCGCTGCGGCGAACCTACGATGGACCCATGAGCGACCCCAGCACCCAGCACGGCGCCGCGACCGGCGCCACTGCACCAGCCGTCACGGGCACCGACCTCGTCAAGCGCGGCATGGCCGACATGCTCAAGGGCGGCGTCATCATGGACGTCGTCGACGTCCAGCAGGCCCGCATCGCCGAGGACGCGGGTGCGGTGGCCGTCATGGCCCTGGAGCGCGTCCCCGCCGACATCCGTGCCGAGGGCGGCATCTCCCGCATGTCGGACCCCGACATGATCGAGGCGATCATGGGCGCCGTCTCCATCCCCGTCATGGCCAAGGCCCGCATCGGCCACTTCGTGGAGGCCCAGGTCCTGCAGAGCCTCGGCGTGGACTACGTCGACGAGTCCGAGGTGCTGAGCCCGGCCGACTACAGCCACCACATCGACAAGTGGCCGTTCACGGTGCCTTTCGTGTGCGGCGCCACCAACCTCGGGGAGGCGCTTCGGCGCCTCGGCGAGGGAGCCGCCATGATCCGTTCCAAGGGCGAGGCGGGCACCGGCGACGTGAGCCAGGCCACCACCCACATGCGGACCATCGGCGGGCCGAGATCCGACGGCTGTCGTCGATGAGCGCCGACGAGCTCTACGTGGCCGCCAAGGAGCTGCAGGCCCCGCTGCCCCTGGTCCGCGAGGTCGCCCAGGCCGGCCGGCTCCCCGTGGTCCTGTTCACCGCCGGCGGCATCGCCACCCCCGCCGACGCCGCCATGATGATGCAGCTCGGCGCCGACGGCGTGTTCGTCGGCTCCGGCATCTTCAAGTCCGGCGACCCGGCGGCGCGCGCGTCGGCGATCGTCAAGGCGACCACCTTCCACGACGACCCCGACGTCATCGCCAAGGTGTCGCGCGGCCTCGGGGAGGCCATGGTCGGGATCAACGTCGACGAGCTGCCCGCCCCGCACCGGCTCGCCGAGCGCGGCTGGTGACGTCCCGGCCGAGGCGGGTGGCCTGCTCGCTGCCCGCCCGGCCGAGGTCCTGGCTGCGCAGCAGCGTCCGCTCAAGCCACCTCATCGCGGCGGTCTGGGTGTCGGGACGGTCCAGCCGGCGGGCGAGCGCCTCGGCGCCCACGCCGGCCAGGACGGACACCGCGACCAGTGCCAGGGCGTGGAGCGGGCCGACGAGCAGCGCGACGCCGAGCACGAGCAGGACGGCCGCGGCGACGACGATCCCGCCGACGAGCCGGAGGTCGGTGCGACGCACCTCCACGTCCACGACCCGCTCGGCCAGCGCGTCGGTGCCGCCACGGAACAGCACGACGGACAGGGCGACGAGAAGTGCCTGTATCACCCACAGGGTCGCGATGGCCACGAGTGCGATGGTGACACGAGGAGGTCCACGTGGAGGGTCGTGACGCGCCCCGCGCGCGGTCTCCTCGCGTCGGGGTCCTGGCGGTCCAGGGGGACGTCGCGGAGCACCTTGCGGCGCTCCAGCGCTGCGGCGCCGAGGCCGTCACGGTGCGACGGGCGTCCGAGCTCGACGCGGTCGACGCGCTGGTCCTGCCCGGGGGGGAGTCCAGCACCATCGACCGGCTGCTGCGCGCCTTCGACCTGGACGGTCCCCTGCGCGAACGGCTCTGCTCCGGGATGCCGGCGCTCGGGTCCTGCGCGGGCATGATCCTGCTCGCAGACCGGGTCGAGGGGGCCGCCCCTGGGCAACGGACCCTCGGTGGCATGGACGTCACGGTGCGGCGCAACGGGTTCGGCCGACAGGTCGACAGCTTCGAGACCGACCTGGTGATGGCGGGGCTGCCCGGGCCCCCGGTCCACGCCGTGTTCATCCGGGCACCCCTGGTCGTGCAGGCAGGCCCGGACGTGGAGGTGCTCGCCACGGTCGAGGTCCCTGGTGCGGGGGATGCCATCGTCGCCGTCCGGCAGGGGGCGCTGCTCGCCACCGCATTCCACCCCGAGGTGTCCGGCGACGACCGGGTGCACCGGGTGCTCGTCGGGCTGGCCCGCGAGGTGCGCAGGACCGGACCACTCGCCTGACGGCCCGGGTCCACACCCGCCGTGCTCAGGACGCGTCACGTGCCAAGGGCATCCGGGTGGGTGTGTCTCAAGGCTGATGTCAGCACGTCGTCGTCGGGGGGAGGCGACTCGCTGCCATGTCGGTTCCTCGGCTGCTGCCGCACGCCGCCGCTCGGCTCAGGGTTCCCGGCCCGAGACCATGCGGCGCCGGAGACTCAGGGGCTCTACGTCGCAAGGAGTGGGGGAATGTCACGCGGAGCAACGAGATGCCTCTAGTGGTGCCTCGCGCTGAATCGAACGGGTGAACCGTGAGATCGCACCGTTGACCCAGCGGGTCGAGTCACGTCCCCTGTAACTCCCTCGTCCTCTGGCTTAGGAGCCGCAGTGAAGTCGCGAAGCATCGGTATCGTCATGGCAGTCATCACCGTGATTGTCATGCTTGGGCACGTGGCGCCGGCGAGCGCCGAGACACGCGCGAATTGTGGCAGGACAACCTGGGTGGCAGTCGGCGCGTCCTCCTGGGATCGAACCACTCCTCTGCTGTACAGCTCAGGGACGTTGTCACGCGGAGAGCAGATCCAGTTCCGGAGCGGTCACCAGATCACCTACACCCGGCAGGCGTACAGAGACGGCCGGTGCACCAAGCAGACAGCGCGCGTCGGTAGTGCGAACCAGTGGCGGATACGCGACTGCCGGTTCTCCACCTGCAGCTACTGGCCGTGGCAGGGTTACACGAAAGAGATGCTGAACGTCTGCAGCATGAAGGTCAAGCCGGGCATCCTGCCGGACAACAGCATCCGCGCGTGCGACCCCATCAGCGGTCAGTGGCGGCGCGTCAAGCTGTCCTGACGAGCCACCGGTGAGCCGCCCGCAGCTGAGGGCGGCTCACCGGTGCACCGGCGCGCAGCCGCCGACCCGGTCGCCCTCTCGCGTGTGGAACGACCGCTATCCCCCAGGGCGACGCCGACCCGTACGTGGGCGATACCATCGCCCCGTCCGGCAGGGGGCGCTGCTCGCCACCGACTTCCACCCCGAGGTGTCCGGAGACGACCGGTGCACCGGGTTCTCTTCGAGCTGGCCCGCGAGGTGCGAGGGACCGGGCGACCCGCCTGACGCCCCGGAAGGCGCACCTGGCGCGCTCAGGTCGCACCGCTCGTCAAGGGCGGCCATGCCGCGTGCGGTGCTGTCGTCCCGCCTCTGCTGTCACGCTGTCACGTTCCGCGGGTCGACGCCGGACGGAGGCGGCTCGCTCGCATGTCGGTTCCTCGGCTGCTCCCGCACGCCGTCGCTCGACCCAGGGTTCTCGACCTCGGGGCCGACGCTCCCAGGGGGGCGAGCACATGGGCGGCGCCCTGAGGCTCGGGATCCACGTCGCAACGACGCGAAGGTCTCACGCGGAGTAACGAAAAGCCTCAGCTGGTGCCTCGCGCTAAAACGAACGAGTGAACCGTGCGATCGCCCTCTTGACCCAGCGGGTGACCTCACATCCACTGTCATCACATCGTCCTCTGCCTCTGGAGCCCGCAATGAAGTCGCGAAGTATCGGCATACTCATGGCAGTCATCACCGTGATCGTGATGCTCGGCCACGTGGCGCCAGCCAGTGCCGCCGCTGGCGCGACATGCGGCAGGGGAGACTGGGTGCTGGCAGGCGGGGCCCGCTGGGACCGAACCAGTCCTTTGATGTACTCGTCAGGGGCTTGGCACGGAGAGACGATCCAGTTCAGGAGCTATCAACACCTCACCTACACCCGACCGGCGTACAGGGACGGCCGGTGCACCAAGCAGACAGCGCGTGTCGGTAGTGCGCACCAGTGGCGGATCCGTGTCTGCGATTCCACCGCCACCTGTACCTACTCGGGGTGGAAGCCGTACACGTGGGCGGCGCTGGACACCTGCAGCATGAAGGTCAAGCCGGGCATCCTGCCGGGCAGCAGCATCCACGCATGCGACCCCATCAGCGGTCAGTGGCGGCGCATCCAGCTGACCTGACGAGCCGCCCGTGAGCCGCCCGCGCCTGTGGGCGGCTCACCGGTGCGCCGACGCGCAACACCGCCGACCCGGTCGCCCTCTCCCGTGTGGAACGACCGTTCAGCAGGGCGACGCCGACCACGATGAGGACTGCGTCCGCGACGACGATGCCGCCGACGAGCCGCAGGTCGGAGCGGGGCACGTCGACGCCCACCACCCGCTCGGCGAGGGCGTCGGTCTCGGGGCGCAGCAGCTCGCCGCGCTGCACCGGTGCGGGGCGGAGGCGGTCACGGTACGTCGTGAACAGGAGCTCCCCGTCGTCGACGCCCTCGTGCTGCCCGGTGGCGGGTACAGCGCGACGGACCGGCTGCTGCGTGCCTTCGGGCCCGACGTGCCGCTGCGCGAGCGGCTCTTCGCCGGGATGCCGGCTCTCGGGTCCTGCGCCGGCATGAGCCTGCTCGCCGACAGGGTCGAGGGCGCCGCTCCGGGCCAGCAGACCCTCGCTGGGATGGACGTCACGGTCCGGCGCAACGGGTTCGGCCGCCAGGTCGACGGCTTCGAGACCGGGTGCGGATGCCCGGCCTGCCCGGGCCACCGCCGCACGCCGACTTCCTCCGCGCTCGGCTGGTCGTCGACGTGGGACCGGACGTCGAGGTCCTCGCCACGGTCACCGGCCCGGACGCGGCCGCTGCCGTCGTCGCCGTCCGGCAGGGGGCGCTGCTCGCCACCGACTTCCACCCCGAGGTGTCCGGAGACGACCGGGTGCACCGGGTGCTCGTCGACCTGGCCCGCGAGGTACGAGGGACCGGAAGACTCCCCTGACGGCCCGCATCCGCACCTCCAGCACTGATGCCGCTTGATTTGTCAAGGGCATCTATGCCGCGGCCGGTGCTTTCGCAACGCCTTCGTGGTGAATATTGTCACCAGCTGTGGCAGCCCCGCATGTGCAGACGCCCGGCCGTGGACTCCCGTGTCGAGCGCTGGGGCTGCGTGGGCACAATGGCATCGGATGTGTCGCGTCGGCCTCCTGCTTTCTGTGGCGGTCCCGCAGAATGGGAACAACGGCGAGCGGGGCACCTGCGAGCGGTGTCGTCAGGGTACGAGTGAGAAAGTCATCCTGGTTGCGACATCGTCGTGATGCGCGGCGGGACGTCCGCCTGCTGTACGGGGATGCGGGCGGGGTCCTGTCACGATGCTGCGTTCAGCAGGTCGTCGTTGGGCGGAGGCGACTCGCTCCCATGTCGGTTTCGCGGCTGCTCCCGCACGCCGCCGCTCAGCTCAGGGTTCCCGGCCCGGGATCGACGCTCGCAGAGGGGGCGACCACAGACGTGGCCCCCTGACACTCACGGGCTCTACGTCGCAAGGAGTGGGGGGATGTCACGCGGAGCAAGAGGACCCCTCTAGTGATGCCTCGCGCTGAATCGAGCGGGTGAACCGTGAGATCGCACACTTGACCCAGCGGGTCGACTCAAGTCCCCTGTAATCCCATCCTCCCCTGCATTAGGAGCCGCAGTGAAGTCACGAAGTATCGGCATCGTCATGGCAGTCATCACCGTGATGGTGATGCTTGGGCACGTCACGCCGGCGAGTGCCGCGGTCCAGGGCTGCGACAACACCTGGAGGGCGGTCGGCGCGGCTCCCTGGACGCGGACCAGTGGTTTCGTGCTCATCTCAGGGGGCAAAGAACAGATCCAGTTCAAGAGCATGATGGTAACCGACTACAAGCGACAGATCAGGTCAGGGGGCCGGTGCGCTACGCAGTCAGCGCATGTCGGTACCGCGACCCACTTCCGGAGATGCGACTCTCGCTGGAGCTGCCTGCACGGGCCGTGGCAGCGCTACAACCTGGCGCAGCTGGTCAGCTGCGGCCGGTCTCCGGCGGCCATCCAGCCGCGCGTAGCAATCCACGCATGCAACCCCGTGGACGGACGGACCATACGCATCCCGCTGATGGGGTTGTAGATGAGGGCGGTCACTGCGTGATCTGTGAGTCTGTCGCTCGGCGCTTCCGGAGCACCACCAGGGTCGGCGCCGGTGCCCGGGACTGACGGCTCTTCGCCGGTGAGTGTGGTCATGGGTTCAGGCCGCCAGCGAGAGGAGCATGGTGAGTCAGTAGTTGTCGCGGTTGCGGAAGCCGCGGGCGATGGGTCGGTGGAGCTCGATGACGCCGTTCACGGCTTCGGTGCCGCCGTTGCTCGCGCCGTAGGTGTCGAAGTAGCCGAGGAGCGCCTCGCGCCACTGCTTCAGGGTGCGGCCGGGTCGGGCGACCTCGGGGATCGGACACGTCGGCAAGTTGGCGAGGACGGTCTCGGTGAGGCGTCGTCCGGCGGCGTGGTTGTCCTGCTGTCGGTCGGTGAGGTTCTCTTCGCCGGCGCGGAGAATGTTGCGGATCCGGGAGAGCGGGTCGTCGCGGCGGCCTCGGTGGCCGGTGGTGTCTCGCTGGACGCAGCGGCGGACTGGGGGTACCCCCGCTTGCGGGGGACGTCGACGACGGCGGTGGCGAGCTTGACGATGTGGAAGGCGTCGAGCACGCGACTGCGTCTTGCAGCTCGTACCAGTGGCGGACACGCGACTGCCGGACAACCACGTGTCACTACTGGCCCTGGCTGGACTACACGTGCCGGGAGTTGCAGGCCTGCAGCCAGAAGACCAAACCGAGCATCCTGCCGGGCGACAGCGTTCACGTATGCGACCCCATCAGCGGTCAGTGGCGCCGCATCAAGCTGACCTGACGAGCCACCGGTGAGCCGCCCGCGCCTGTGGGCGGCTCACCGGTGCATCGACGTGCACCCGCCGACCTGGTCGCCCCCCGCGTGTAACGTACGGGGCCGAGGATCTGGAGGAGGTCGAGTGTCGGGTCACTCCAAGTGGGCGACGACCAAGCACAAGAAGGCGGCGGTCGACGCCAAGCGGGCCAAGCTGTTCGCCAAGATCATCAAGAACATCGAGGTCGCTGCACGCACGGGCGGGGGAGACCTCGCGGGCAACCCGACGCTCTTCGACGCCATGCAGAAGGCCAAGAAGTCGTCCGTCCCGAACGACAACATCGACCGCGCCGTCAAGCGCGGCTCGGGTGCCGAGGCCGGCGGCGCCGACTACGCGACGATCATGTACGAGGGGTACGCCGCCGGCGGCGTCGCGGTGCTCATCGAGTGCCTCACCGACAACCGCAACCGCGCCGCCAGCGACGTCCGGGTCGCGGTGACCCGCAACGGCGGCACCATGGCCGACCCGGGCAGCGTGTCGTTCCTGTTCACCCGCAAGGGCGTCGTCGTGGTCTCCAAGGAGCAGGACCTCACCCGGGCGGCCTGGGCGAGGACGACGTGCTCGCCGCGGTGCTCGACGCTGGCGCCGAGGAGGTCAACGACTCCGGGGACTCCTTCGAGGTCGTCAGCGAGGCCACCGACCTCGTCGCGGTCCGGACCGCGCTGCAGGAGGCGGGCATCGACTACGACTCCGCCGACGCCTCCTTCGTCCCGGCCACCAGGTCCCGGTGGACGCGGAGAACGCCGCCAAGGTGTTCCGGCTCATCGACGCTCTCGAGGACTCCGACGACGTGCAGAACGTCTACGCCAACCTGCGACGTGTCCGACGAGGTCATGGCCGAGCTCGAGGCGGCCGGCTGAGGCTCTGCCGGGCGCTGTCGCCCGCGCGCCTGGCGCCCTGCCCCGCTGCCGCGCGGCATGGTGGGGGCGTGCGTGTGCTGGCGGTCGACCCGGGTCTGACCCGTTGCGGGGTGGCCGTGGTCGACGGCGGCACCGGCCACCGGGCGGCCCTGGTGCACGTGGGCGTCGTCCGCACCTCGCGTCGACTGACGACCGGCGTGCCGGCTGGCGCAGGTGCACGCCGCGGTCGAGGCGCTCGTCGCCGAGCACCGACCCGACGTGGTCGCCGTCGAACGCGTCTTCGCCCAGCACAACGTGCGCAGCGTCATGGGGACCGCGCAGGCCGCAGGCGTGGTCATGCTCGTGGCCGCGCAGGCCGGTGTCCGCCTCGCCATGCACACCCCGTCGGAGGTCAAGGCCGCGGTCACCGGCTCGGGTCGGGCAGACAAGGACCAGGTCGGCACCATGGTCACGCGCATCCTCGGGCTCGCCGAGGCACCGAGCCCGGCCGACGCCTCCGACGCGGTGGCGCTGGCGCTGTGCCAGCTGTGGCGGGGCAGGGCGACGGCCCGGCTGAGCGCCGCCACGGTCGGCGCGTCCCGGTCACGGCTGCGCTGAGGGGCGCTACCGTGTCGCCACCCGCTCGTCGTGTTCGTACAGTCGTTCGTGCTGACGGCCACGCACCGGAGGTCCCATGCTCGCCGAGGTCCGCGGCCAGGTGCTGACCACCCGGCTCGACGGCGCCGTCGTCGCCGGTCGGCGGGCTGGGGCTGCTGGTCCGTGCGACGCCCCGCACGCTGGCGGGGCTGCGGGCGGGCTCGGACGCCCGGCTGGCCACCTCGCTGGTCGTCCGCGAGGACTCCCTGACGCTGTTCGGCTTCGCCGAGGACGACGAGCGGGACGTCTTCGAGGTGCTGCAGACCGTGAGCGGGGTGGGCCCGCGGCTGGCGCTGGCGGTGCTCGCCGTGCTGGATCCGGACGACCTGCGGCGGGCGCGTGGCCGCCGAGGACGTGGCCGCGCTCGTCCGGGTGCCCGGCATCGGGCGCAAGGGCGCCCAGCGGATGCTGCTGGAGCTCGGCGACCGGCTCGGCCCGCCCCGCGGCGTCGACCACCACGGCCGCCGGCACGCCGGGCCGGCACCGGCCGGCTCGACGCCCGGCGGCGCGCGCGAGCAGGTGGTCGCCGCCCTCGTCGGGCCTGGGCTGGGCGCAGAAGCAGTCGGAGGACGCCGTCGACGCCGTCCTGGCGCCGAGGACGGCGGCGGACGGCGGCACCGGACCGGACCCGGCCGACCTGCTGCGCACCGCGCTGCGCGGGCTGGCCCGCACGTGAGCCGCGCGGACGAGGCCGACGACGTCACCGGGGTGACCGGGGCGGAGGTGCGGGACGTGGACCCGGCCGTCGCGCCCGGGGAGCTGGCAGAGGAGTCGGCGCTGCGACCGCGCTCGCTCGGCGGAGTTCGTCGGCCAGCCGGTCGTCCGGCGCCAGCTCGGCCTGGTCCTGGAGGCCGCCCGGCGGCGCGGCGGGGCGCCGGACCACGTCCTGCTCGCCGGTCCGCCCGGCCTGGGCAAGACCACCCTGGCGATGATCGTCGGCGTGGAGCTGGGCGTCGCCGGTCCGGGTGACCAGCGGTCCCGCGCTGCAGCACGCCGGGCGACCTGGCGGCGATCCTGTCGTCCCTCGAGGAGCACGAGGTGCTGTTCCTCGACGAGATCCACCGGATGTCCCGGGCCGCCGAGGAGATGCTCTACCTGGCGATGGAGGACTTCCGGGTCGACGTGGTCGTGGGCAAGGGCCCCGGCGCGACCGCGATCCCGCTGCCGCTGCCCCGGTTCACCCTGGTCGGGGCCACCACGCGGGCCGGCATGCTGCCCTCGCCGCTGCGGGACCGGTTCGGCTTCACCGGCCACCTCGACTTCTACGACGCCGCCGACCTGACCCGGGTGCTCGAGCGCAGCTCCCGCCTGCTGGGCGTGGAGCTGGCCCCCGACGCCGCCCGCGAGATCGCCGGACGGTCGCGCGGCACGCCTCGTATCGCGAACCGGCTGCTGCGCAGGGTCAGGGACTACGGCGAGGTGCACGGCTCGGGCGACGGGGCGGTGGGCCTGGCCGACGCGCGGGCCGCGCTCGAGCTGTTCGCGGTCGACTCCCTCGGCCTGGACCGGCTGGACACCGCGGTGCTCGACGCCGTCTGCCGCCGTTTCGGCGGTGGGCCCGTCGGGCTGTCGACGTTGGCCCTCACCGTGGGGGAGGAGCCGGAGACGGTGGAGACCGTCTGCGAGCCCTTCCTGCTCCGGCAGGGCTTCCTGGCCCGGACCCCCCGAGGTCGGGTGGCGACTGCCGGCCGCGTGGCAGCACCTCGGGCTCACGGCCCCCGCCCAGACGGCCGAGGGAGCGGGTGGGACGACAGTCTTGGCCACCGGTGCGGGTGGGGTCCGGGGTTCGGCAGACGGAGATGAGGATGACGACTTACCGTTGTGGCGCGAGTACGGAGCGGGTGGACGACTCGCCTAGACTCCCGCGGGGGCTCCGGGACCGAGAGCCCCGCGCGCGCCGTCGCGAGCCGCCGGCGCTACCGGAAGGACAGACGTGGAACCCGCTCTCGCTGCTCGTCGCCGGCCTCGGGCTGATCCTGCTGCTGCAGTTCCCGGGTCCGTCGTCAGCAGCGGGAGACCAAGGCCACCCGTGCCGCGCTGGCGGTGGGTGCGGAGGTGATGACCGCCTCCGGGATGATCGGCACGGTGGTCGAGACCTCGGACACCTCTGTCACCATCGCCGGCGAGGACGGACAGCGCACCCGGTCGGGTGTCCCGCCGCCGTCCTCCGCGTCCTCGACGACGACCGACCCGCTGGCGTCGCGTTACCAGGCCCCTGGCACCTCCGGCTCGCACCACACAGGACTGAGAGAGCACCGTGACCACGACCACCCGGCGGTCGCGCCCGCTGCGCACCCTGATCGTCCTCGCCGTCCTCGTGGCGATCATCTTCGGCACCGTCGCCGGCGGCTACTTCCTCTCCGACGCCCGGTGGACCCCCGGCCTCGCGCTCGACCTCGAGGGAGGGACGCAGATCATCCTGGCCGCAGAGGCCGAGGAGGGCGCAGACGGTCCCCTCGGAGTCGATCGACCAGGCGGTCGAGGTCATCCGTCAGCGGGTCAACGGCACGGGCGTCACCGAGGCCGAGGTGACGCGCCAGGGCGACAACAACATCGTCGTCTCGCATCCCCGGCCAGGCCGACGAGGAGACCCTCGACCTCGTCCGCGCCTCCGCGCAGCTGGAGTTCCGCCCCGTCCTGCTCAGCGGCAGCGGCATCGACCCCAGCCCTGCTGCAGCCCTCGGTGGAGCCGTCGGGCGGCGCCTCCGGTCGGGCCGCTCGCGCCGCCGGACCCCGCAGCGTCCTCGGACCCGGCGGCGTCGGCCGGCCCGGCGGACCCCGCCGCGACGGTGGAGGCCACCACCCCGGGCCTCCGCCGTCAGGGCCGACCGCCCCTGCCACCAACGGGCGCGCGGCTCCCCGGGTGCAGCTCCAGGCCGGAGCCCACCGCCGCCGAGCCCACCGCCGGCGCCCCCACCGATGCAGTAGCCGCCCGTCCCCGCGCCGCTCGGACGCGGCCGTCCCGGCCGTCCCCTCGGCCCGAGCCGACGGACCCCTCCGACCTGGCCCAGCTGACGCCGGAGGTGCTGGCCGACTTCCAGGCGCTGGTGTGCGTCGACCCGGCCAACCCGCAGGCCGGTCACGCGGGTCGAGCAGGGCGATCCTGACGGGCCGATCGTCGCCTGCTCGGACGACGGCTCCGAGAAGTACGTGCTCGGCCCGGTCGAGGTCGAGGGTGAGCGCATCGCCGACGCCCAGTGGGGCTTCGGCAGCAGCCAGACCGGCGTGTCCACCGGCCAGCCGGTCGTCGACCTGGAGTTCGACGGCCAGGGCACGCCGCGAGTTCACCGACGTCAGCCGCCGCCTGTTCGCCCTCACCGGGGACCAGAACCGGTTCGGCATCGTGCTGGACGGCCTCGTCATCTCCGCGCCGACGATGAACGGCATCATCGCCAACGGGCAGGCGCAGATCTCCGGCAACTTCACCGAGGAGTCGGCAGAGACGCTGGCCAACCAGCTGCAGCTTCGGCGCCCTGCCGCTGTCGTTCACCGAGGAGTCCATCGACTCGGTCTCTGCGACCCTCGGCACGGAACAGCTGCGGCTCGGCCTGGTCGCCGGGCTGATCGGGCTCGGCCTGGTCGTCGTGTACTCGCTGATCCAGTACCGGGCGCTCGGTCTGGTCACGGTGGCCTCGCTGCTCGTGGTGGGCCTGCATCACCTACGGGATGCTCCTGCTGCTCGCTGGCGCCAGGGCTACCGGCTGAGCCTTCCCGGCGTCGCGGGCCTGATCGTCGCCATCGGCATCACCGCCGACTCGTTCATCGTCTTCTTCGAGCGCATCCGCGACGAGGTCCGCGACGGCCGCAGCCTCGAGGTCGCGGTCGAACGGGGCTGGGAGCGGGCCCGGCGCACGATCCTCGCCTCCGACTCGGTCTCGTTCCTGGCGGCGGTCGTGCTGTACCTGCTGGCCGTCGGCGGGGTGCGCGGCTTCGCCTTCACCCTCGGACTCACCACCGTGATCGACCTCCTCGTCGTGTTCCTGTTCACCAAGCCGCTGGTCACCCTGCTGGCGCGGTTGCCCTTCTTCGCCGGCGGCCACCGCCTGTCCGGCTTCGACCCCGAGCACCTCGGCTCGGTCGTGGCCCGACGCGCGGTCCGTGGCGCGGCCCGCCGACCACCGGTCGGCAACGGCCCGACCCTCGCCGAGCGCAAGCGGCGCCGCGAGCCGCGCCGCCGACGAAGGAGCAGTGCTGTGAAGATCGACCAGTGGGGCAACCGCCTCTACACCGGCGAGACGTCGTACGACTTCGTCGGTCGACGCCGCACCTGGTACGCCGTGGCCGCCGCCATCGTCCTCGTCAGCGTGCTCGCGCTCCTGCTTCGCGGGCCTCAACCTCGGCATCGACTTCACCGGTGGGGCGGAGTTCCGGGTCACCGGGCTGCAGCGGCGACGTGAGCACGGCCGAGGCGGCCGACGAGGCCGTGGGACGGCGCTCGGTCCGACCGAGGTCCAGGCCGCCGTCGTCGGCGGCGACACGCTCCGGGTCCGTACCGGTGAGGTCACCACCGCAGACAGCGCCGCCGTCGTGGACGCCTCGCCGAGGCCTACGACGTCCCGCGCGAGGAGATCAGCTCGCAGCTTCATCGGCCCGGCCTGGGGGCGTGACGTCAGCCAGCGTGCCCTGCTGGCGCTCGGCGTCTTCCTGCGTCCTGGTCGGCGCTGGTCATCGCCGTGTACTTCCGCACCTGGAAGATGGCCGTCGCCGCGCTGGTCGCGCTGCTGCACGACGTCGTCATCACCGTCGGCATCTACGCCTCGATCGGCCTGGAGGTCACGCCCGTCGACGGTCATCGGCTTCCTCACGATCCTCGGCTACTCGCTGTACGACACGGTCGTCGTGTTCGACAAGGTGCGGGAGAACACCGAGGACGTGCCTGGACACGCACGCCGTGACGTACCGGGAGGCCGCCAACCGCGCCGTGAACCAGACCCTCGTCCGCTCCATCAACACCAGCGTCGTGGCGCTGCTCCCGGTGGGCTCCATCCTCTTCATCGGGGCCCTGCTGCTCGGCGCCGGCACGCTGCTGGACCTGAGCCTCGCGCTGTTCATCGGCATCGCCTTCGGGACCTACTCCTCGATCTTCATCGCCACCCCGCTGCTGGTGCAGCTGCGCGAGAAGGAGCCCGCCATCATGGCGCTGGAGCAGAAGCTGACGGCCAAGCGTGCCGAGCGTGCCGCCCGGCTCGTCCCGGCGGTGGAGGGTGGGGACCGGTCCGGGACGCTCCGTCCTGGTCGCCGAGGGCGACGACGACGGGCGCAGCCAACCTACCGCTACGACCGCTCCGCCATCCGCGAGCACCAGCCGAGCAAGCGGGTCCAGCCCCGGCGCCCACCACGCAGCCGCCGCTGAGCAGTCGACGTGCCCGGCGCCGGCCGTCCGTGGCCGGGTGACGGCCTCCTGCGGTGGGCACGCGCTAGACTTCACGGTGGGAGGCGCAGACGTGGACGAGTCGACTGGTCGTAGCGCGGGTGTGGCGCGCCCTCCGACGCGGCTGTGCCGGTGGCTGCGGCGCCGGAGCCGACGCCCGAGCTCGCTGCGGACGCGGCCGTCGAGTCACGACCGGGACCGGGCGGCTGCTGCACCGCTGGGGGCGCCGGGGGGCCGGCCGTCAGACGTCAGCCCGATCCTTGAGCCGCTGCTGGTGACGGTCCGAGCCGCGGACCCCAAGGCCGACACCTCCCTGCTGGAGCGGGCCTACGCGGTGGCTGAGCGGGCGCACGCCGGACAGATGCGCAAGAGCGGCGACCCCTACATCACGCACCCCGTCGCGGTCGCCACGATCCTGGCGGAGCTGGGCATGCCGACCTCCACCCTCGCCGCGGCGCTGCTCCACGACACCGTCGAGGACACCGCCTACGGCCTGGAGGACCTCCGCGCCGACTTCGGCGAGGAGGTGGCGCTGCTCGTCGACGGCGTCACCAAGCTGGACAAGGTGCACCTACGGCGACGCCGCCCAGGCCGAGACCGTCCGCAAGATGGTCGTCGCCATGGCGCGCGACATCCGCGTCCTGGTCATCAAGCTGGCCGACCGGCTGCACAACGCCCGCACCTGGAAGTTCGTCTCCACGGGATCCGCCGCAGCGCAAGGCCCGCGAGACGCTGGAGATCTACGCGCCGCTGGCCCACCGGCTGGGCATGAACACCATCAAGTGGGAGCTGGAGGACCTGTCCTTCGCCGACGCTCTACCCCAAGGTCTACGACGAGATCGTCCGGCTCGTGGCCGAGCGCGCACCGGCGCGCGAGGAGTACCTCGTCAAGGTGCGGGAGCAGATCGCCGGGGACCTGCGCGAGGCCAAGATCCGCGCCAGCGTCACGGGCCGCCCGAAGCACTACTACTCGATCTACCAGAAGATGATCGTGCGCGGGCCGCGACTTCGCCGACATCTACGACCTGGTGGCGGCCAGGGTCCTGGTGGACACCCTGCGGGACTGCTACGCCGTGCTGGGTGCGCTGCACGCACGCTGGACCCCCGTCCCGGGGCGGTTCAAGGACTACATCGCCATGCCGAAGTTCAACATGTACCAGTCGCTGCACACGACGGTCATCGGGCCCGGCGGCAAGCCGGTCGAGGTGCAGATCCGCACCTTCGAGATGCACCGTCGCGCCGAGTACGGGGTGGCCGCGCACTGGAAGTACAAGGACACCGGCGGCGGCAAGGAGAAGCGGCCCGGCGGTGCGACCAGCAGCGTCATGGCCGACCCCAGCGACATGTCGTGGTTGCGACAGCTGCTGGACTGGCAGGCGGAGACCGGTGACCCGGAGGAGTTCCTCGACGGGCTCCGGTTCGAGGTGGCCGCCCAGGAGGTCTTCGTCTTCACCCCGCGCGGTGACGTCATGTCGCTGCCGGCGGGCTCCACCCCCGTCGACTTCGCCTACGCCGTCCACACCGAGGTGGGCCACCGGTGCATGGGCGCTCGCGTGAACGGCCGGCTGGTGCCGCTGGAGAGCAAGCTCCAGAACGGCGACGTCGTGGAGATCTTCACGTCCAAGGCTGCAGGGGCCGGGCCGAGCCGCGACTGGGCGTCCTTCGTGGCCTCGCCCAGGGCCCGCAACAAGATCCGCCAGTGGTTCTCCAAGGAGCGCCGGGAAGAGGCGGTGGAGGCCGGCCGCGACTCCCTGGCCCGCGTGATGCGGAAGCAGAACCTGCCGATCCAGCGGGTGCTCAGCCACGAGGCGCTGGTCGCCCTCGCTCAGGAGATGCGTTACGCCGACGTGTCCGGCCTCTACGCGGCGGTGGGCGAGGGGCACGTCAGCGCGCAGACGGTCGTGCAGCGGCTCGTCGCCGCCCTCGGCGGCGCAGACGGCACCGAGGAGGACCTCGCCGAGGTCACCACGCCGAGCCGTCGGGTGGCCCGGCCCCGCTTCAACGAGTCGGGCGTGGTCGTCAAGGGCGCCGACGACGTCTGGGTCAAGCTCGCCCGCTGTTGCACGCCGGTCCCCGGTGACGAGATCCTCGGGTTCGTCACCAAGGGCCAGGGCGTGTCGGTGCACCGCACCGACTGCGGCAACGTGTCCACGCTGCAGCGTGAGCCGGAACGGATGCTGGCGGTGGAGTGGGCGCCGACGTCCACCAGCGTGTTCCTCGTCCAGATCCAGGTGGAGGCGCTGGACCGCAGCCGTCTGCTCTCCGACGTCACGAAGGCGCTGTCGGACCACCACGTCAACATCTTGTCGGCGTCGGTCAGCACCTCCGACCAGCGGGTTGCCCTGTCCAAGTTCACGTTCGAGATGGGGGACCCGCAGCACCTCGACCACGTTCTGGGGGCGGTCCGCAGGGTGGAGGGCGTCTTCGACGTGTACCGGGTGACGTCCGGCGTCCAGCGGGACGTCGCCGCAGACTGAGCAGCGGCCCGTGGGTCGACCGCTGCCCGGGCAGCTCCTGACCGGGCAGTCCCCGCCTGCGGTGCGCCCGTCACGCCGCAGGCGGGGCCGGTCCCTGTCGCTCATGCACGACGTGTGAGTGCGACACCCGTCATGTCCCGACGTAGGAGCGAGCGAGGTCGAGCGCCTCGGCCGTACCTGGTCGCGACCGTGAGCCGGGGGCGGCGCTGGAGCTGAGGAGCCGGACCACCTCACGTGGGTCGACGCCCGCCACGTCGACGAGAGCCTCGACGCACCGCCGGGCCGCGGCTGCCGGCAGGAACCGAGCGCACTGCGCGGCCGTCGTCGTCGGGTCGGTGACGCCCACGCCCGACACCAGGCCCCAGGTGGCCCCTTCGGTCCACCTGGTCCGGCGCACGGGCAGGGAACGGTAGGCGGCCGGCGTCGGTCCTGGCAGCCGCGGGGCAGGAACCGGGTCGGCGAGGTCGACCCGCGAGGGGCGCACGCTGCTGGCCCCCGTCCACACCCACGCCGCGCTGGCTCGGACGACCACGCCGTGCCGACGGCGCACGACCAGCGCTAGGGCCGCAGCCCGGTGCGCGACGGACACCTCGGGCGCGATGGCGAGGACGTCACCGATGACGTGAAAAGCGCCCTCGGTCCTGCTGCCTGGTGGCAGGCACATCTCCGCCGAGAGCACCAGCGGCGCGGGCGGGCACGGGTCGCCCGCGAGGCCGCCGATACGCTCCACCCAGGACGGAAGGGCCTCGGCGGTAGTGGCGGGTGCGGCCCGCGTCGTCGACGTCACCGCTGCATCATCGACGGCGTCGAGGGGATGGGCGGGGCTGAGCGGCTTGGCTGGGGACGCGGACGTTCACCCGCGCCCTGTGGACACGGGGCCAGCCGCACCACCTGTGCTGCCGTCCCGGTTCGTCCGCGGCCAGGCCCGGTCGGGCAGCCTGGTCAGCCTCGGTGGCTCCGGTTCAGCGGGACAGATCGTCCAGCGAGGACACCGCCTGGGCCAGCCAGGTCTGCTTGGTGTCACGCTCGCTAGCCGCCCGCTGGGCGGTCCGGGCGTCGCCTCGGGCCTCGGCCTCAGCGATCTTGGCGTCCAGGTCCGCGACCTGCTGCCGCAGCTGGGAGATCGAGTCCGGAGCCGCGCTGCACCACCTCGGGCTTGCCCTTGCCCCAGCTGGCACTGTCCGCCTCGCGCACCTTCTCCATGACGGCGCGCAGGCGCGCCTCGATGCGGTCCAGGTCATCACGAGGAACCCGGCCCGCGTCGTCCCACCGGTCCTGGATCGAGGCCAGCGCACTTGCTTCGCCACCGCGACGTCGGTCACGGGCAGCAGCGCCTCTGCCTCCGCGGCCAGGAGCCCTCCTTCACCGTGAGGTTGCCCCGGTACTCCTCGTCCTGGGCGGAGTTGGCCGCGGTGCGGGTGGCGAAGAACACGTCCTGCGCCGCGCGGAACCGCGCCCACAGGGCGTCGTCGTCCTTGCGCGACAGCCGCCCGGCAGCCTTCCAGCGGTCCATGAGGCTGCGGTACTCGTCGCTGGCAGCACGCCAGTCGGTGGAGGTCTGCAGCTCCTCGGCCCGGGCGATCAGCTGCCTCCTTCTCCGACCTGGTGCTGGAGCGCTGTTCGCTGACCTGCGAGAAGTGGGCCCGCCGGAGCCGGTCGACCGTGGACCGGGCCGCGGCGAACCGCTTCCACAGCGGGTCCTCGCTGCGCTTGTCCAGCCGCGTGCCCGAGCGCTGAGCCGCCTTCCAGGTCGTCGAGCAGGACCTGCATACGCTCGCCCGCGTTCTTGAAGTGCATGCTCGCCGCCGGGGTGGCAGCGATCTGCTCGGCCTCGGCGACGATGGCCTCGCGCTCGGCGAGCGCCTTGGCCCGGGCCTGCGGCCCGCTGGGCCTCCTCCACCGGCGCTGCGCTCCGCGACGAGGCCGTCCAGCCGGTCCAGCTCGGCCCGCAGCGCCGGCAGGTCGCCCACGGCCTTGGCGTCGGTGGCCTGCTCGCGCAGCGTGGCCGAGCGACGAGCGCGCCTCCTTGGCCGGCACGGTGCCGTTGTCCAGGCGCTGCCCCAGCAGGTGGACCTGCGCCGGCGAGGTCCTCGAACTTGCGGACGTAGAACGCCAGCGCCTCCTCGGGCGCACGTCGGGGTACTGACCGACCTCACGCTCGGTGTCGCCGTCGCGGACGTGGACCGCGCCGGCCTCGTCCACCCGGCCGAAGGCCGCGGCTCCCACCGCCAGCGGCGGTGTGACGGCGCGGTCGCCGTCGGTGCCGGGGCTGCTGCCCGGCCCCGGCGCACGCGAAGGGCGCGGGATCGGCCGCGGGCGACGGTGCCGGGGCGCGCGGGGGCGTGGAGCCGGGGGCCGCGGCGTCGGCGGCGGACGCCGTCGGCGGTCCCGGAGCGGCGTCCGGAGCCGGTCCCGGGCGGTGCGTCTGGGGCGTGGTCGGCCTCGTGGGGGACGTCAGCCGTCGGTGTCGCCGCGGGAGCTCCTCGGCGCCGCCTCGCGGTTCCGTCGGGCGACCGCCTCGGGGTCGTCAGCGCGGGCGACGCCTCGGTCGGCGTCTCGGTCGGTCGTCTCGGTCGGCGGCGCGCCGTCTCAGGCGACGTCTCGTCGACCTGCAGGACCAACCGCCCCTGCGGACGGCGCGACGTGCCGCCGCGGGGTTCGCGGCTGGGGCTCGGTCTCCGGTGCTGGGGCTCGACGGGCTCCGTGCGCGGGTGTCGGACGCCCGCCTGTCGGCTCGGGTCTGCGCCGGCGGCTCGGGCGCCGGCCGCCTGCGGCTCAGGGGTGACCTCTGCGTCGGCGTCACCTCGGGCTCGGTGGCTCGTCCGCCTCGACCGCCTGCTCTGCTGTCGGGACCGGTCTCGCTGGGCTCGGTGCTCACGCTGACTCCTCCGCGGTGACGCTGACAATTCCGATGCTGCGGGCGGGAGCGACGCCGTCCGCGGCCAGTCCACCCTCGGCGACCAGCCGGACGATCTCGAGCCCCTCCGTGACCCGACCGAGGACGCGTGTAGCCCCCCGCGGCGTCGGACGGGATGGTGGAGTCCTCGTAGACGAGGAAGAACTGGCTGCCCATGCTCTCACCGTCGCCGCCGACCCGTGGCCATCGCGACGGTCCCGGCGGGGTAGACGTCGTCGGCGGGGGCGTTCTCGATCGGGCCGAAGGTGTAGCCGGGACCACCGAGGCCGGTCCCGGTGGGGTCGCCGCACTGCAGGACGAAGATCCCCTGGGTGGTCAGCCGGTGGCACGGGGTGCCGTCGTAGCAGCCGGCCTCGCCAGGCCGACGAAGTTGCCCGACCCCCTGCGGGGGCGGCGTCGCGCGTCCAGCCCACGACCACGTCGCCGCACGTCGTGGCGAGGGTGACCGTCCACGCCTGCCCTGGGCGGGCGGCGGCACTGCTCGCTGCGAGGGCTGGCGACCGGCGGGACCGGGGGGCCGTCCGGCCTCCGTCGACCGGCGGCCGCCTCGCCAGCGTCGACGCCGAGGCCGGGGTCTGCTGCCGGCTCGGCGGCGCCGCGTCGGCCAGCTCGCGACGTCGCCGCCGACCGCGCCAGGAGCCGCGACGACGAGCCGCCACGACGACGGTCGACCACGGCGCGACCTGCGTCTCGGCCGCGGGTCCTCGCCGGCGCCGACCCGGTTGCCTGAGGCGGCTGGCGCCGGGTGCCGGCGAGCTCGTGCTCGCGCTTGGACGTCACGGGTGCGGTGTCCTTCCTGGGTGACGACGGCACGGAGGACACGGTCCTGCCGTCCGCCTGCGGGCAGGGACGACAGCATAGGCAAGTACGCTCCCGATCATGCTGGTGCGCGCGATCGAGGCCGCGGCGTTCGGCACCAACTGCTGGGTGCTCGCGGTCGGCCCAGGGGAGGAGTGCCTGGTCGTCGACCCCGGGTTCGGCGTCCTGGAGGGCCGCTGCAGGAGCTGCTGCGGGAGCACCGGCTCCGCCCTGCGGCGGTCCTGCTGACCCACGGCTCACGCCGACCACGTCTGGTCCGTGACGCCGGTCTGCCGCACCGCGGGGGACCCGGTCGCGGTGCACGTCCACGGCCGAGGACCGGTACCGGCTCCGTGACCCGCTGGCCCAGCTCGGCGCGCAGCTGCCGCCGATGCTGTCGAGGCGATGCTCGGGCCCGGCGGAGCGCTGGCACGAGCCGGACCGTGTCCTCGAGCTCGACGGGCGGCCGGTGCAGGTCCTGCCCCGCTCGAGGTGGCGGGGCTGTACGCTGGAGGTGCACCACGCGCCCGGGCCACACCGAGGGCTCCGTCGTCTTCCACCTGCCCGGGGCGGTCGACGACGCCGACGGCGACGGCGACGGCCTGCTGCTCAGCGGGGACCTGCTGTTCGCCGGGTCCATCGGTCGCTGCGACCTCCTCGGCGGCGACCCGCGGCCATGCAGTGACTCCCTGCTGGAGGTGCTGCCCCGCTTCGGCGACGACGTCGTGGTCCTGCCCGGGCACGGTCCCAGTACGACGATGGCCCGCGAACGGGCGTCCAACCCGTACCTGCGCCAGCTCTCCGGAGGGACGTGGCTGATGGCCCGGATCGCCCCCCTGTCAGGCTTCCCGGAGTGGCTGCCGGCCGATCGTGCCGTCGAGCTGCACGTGCTGGACACCTTGCGCGACACCTTCGAGCTGCACGGGTTCGCCCCGGTGGAGACCCGCTCGGTCGAGCCGTTGTCGCAGCTGCTCCGCAAGGGCGAGATCGACAAGGAGGTCTACGTCGTGCGGCGGCTGCACGCCGAGGACGCCACGGGGCCGACGTCGACGCCGACACGCTCGGGCCTGCACTTCGACCTGACGGTGCCCTTCGCCCGCTACGTGCTGCAGCACGGCGGTCACCTGGGCTTCCCGTTCAAGCGCTACCAGATCCAGCGCTCGTGGCGCGGCGAGCGGCCCCAGGACGGCCGGTTCCGCGAGTTCGTCCAGGCCGACGTCGACGTGGTCGGCGTCGACACCCTGCCGCGCCACTACGAGGTCGACCTGCCGCTGGTCATGGTGGAGGCGCTGCGGCGCGCTCGACGTCGGCGAGCGTCCGGATGCGTGTCAACGACCGGCGCGTCGTCGAGGCCCTGGTGCTGGGGCTCGGGCTGGCCGACGTCCCGGCGGTGCTGGCCGCCGTCGACAAGCTCGCCAAGATCGGTCCGGCCGCCGTCGGGGACGCTGCTGCGGGAGCGCGCCGGCGCGACCGCCGCACCAGGCGGACGCCGTCCTCGTCGCTGGCCGCGGTGACCGGCACGGACCTGGCCGCCGTCGACGCCCTGGCCACCGCCCTGGGCGCAGGTTCACGCCGCGCTCGCGGCGGCGCTGCCGGACCTGCAGGCGCTGGTCGACGCGGCCGAGCAGGTCGCCCCGGGCGTCGTCGTCGCCGACCTGGCGGTCGTGCGGGGCCTCGACTACTACACCGGCAGCGTCTACGAGACCGAGCTCGTCGGGCAGGAGGACCTGGGGTCGGTCTGCTCCGGCGGCCGCTACGACGACCTGGTGAGCGAGGGTCCACGCGCCACCCGGGCGTGGGGCTCAGCATCGGCGTCAGCCGGCTGGTCTCCCGGCTGCTGCGCGACGGCGTGGTCGCGGCCACCCGGCCCGTCCCGACCGCCGTCCTCGTGGCCGTGGTCGACGAGGCCGACCGCGCCCGCAGCGACGCGGTCGCCCGTGCCCTCCGGGCCCGCGGCATCCCCGCGACACCGCGCCGACCGCGGCCAAGTTCGGACGGCAGATCAGGCACGCCGACCGCTCCGGCATCCCGTTCGTGTGGTTCCCCGGTGACGGCGCAGGACCGGTTGTCGGGCCAGGTCAAGGACATCCGCTCCGGTGAGCAGGTGCCGACGCCGACGCCCGCACGTGGTCCCCGCCGCAGGCGGACCGCCGGCAGCGGGTGGTCCGGACCGGACCAGCTGACCCCCACCCGGCCCGGTCGGGCTCAGGCCGGGCCCTCGGGGCGCAGGCCGAGCCGTTCGAGCTCGAGGCCGGCCAACCTCGCGGTGACCGCGGGGTCGCCCGGCGCCAGGCGCCCACCGGGTCCGCGGACACCGCAGCCAGCCGGTGCAACGGCTGGGTGGCCAGGGCCCGCAGGGCGAACAGCTGGGGTCCGCCCCGGCGTCCAGCAGGCCGGGCCGCGCCCGCGCGCCGCGCGGTGCGCAGCCGGGCGGGCAGCCACAGCAGCAGGACCACGCTGACGCGGGGTCAGCGGGACCAGCACGCCGAGCAGGACGGCCAGGTCGCCGCACCTGGGCGGCGAGGCCCGTGGCGCTCGTGGTCAGCCGCGCGACCGCGTCGGCCGCCGCGCATGACCGGCGCGGCGGCGTCGTCCCCGACGAGAGGGATGCCGGAGAGGCCGTCCCCGCCGTCTCGCAGCTGGTCGCGCGGTCCGGTCCGGCGCCGTCGGCCAGGGCCAGCGTCGGGCACCGACGAGCGCCGAGACGGCACGCGTGCACGGCGACGCCGACCAGCGACCCAGACGACGCACCATGCGATGAAGAGCACGTCTGCCGGTCACCTGCGAGGCCCGGCGCGCCGGGGTCTCGGCGTACCAGAGCAGCCGGTGTGCCCGGTTGGTCCCGAACCCTCCCGGGCGGACGGTCGCCCCGCGGTCGGCGCCGTGCGCCGGGGTGGCTCCGACACGTCGGGCCCTCCTCGGCCACCTTCCCACCGTACGGCCCTAGAGTGCGCCCGTGACTGATACCGCCACCGTCGTCGGCGTTCCCGCAGAGGTCAAGAACCACGAGTACCGGGTCGCGCTGACCCCCTCGGGTGTCCACGAGCTGCGCACCCACGGCCACGAGGTGCTCGTGCAGTCCGGGGCCGGGCGCCGGGTCGCTCGATCAGCGACGACGACTACCGCGCCGAGGGCGCCGTGGTCGTCGAGGACGCCGACGAGGTCTGGGGCCGTGCGGACGTCGTGCTCAAGGTCAAGGAGCCGGTCGAGCAGGAGTACCACCGGCTGCGCCCCGGGCCTGACCCTGTTCACCTACCTGCACCTGGCCGCCGACCGTCGACTGACCGAGGAGCTGGTGGCCAGGGAGGTCACCGCCGTCGCCTACGAGACCGTCCAGACCGCCGACCGGGCGCTGCCGCTGCTGTACCCGATGAGCGAGGTCGCGGGCCGGCTGGCCCCCATGGTCGGCGCCCACACCCTGATGCGGGCCGCGGGCGGGCGCGGTGTGCTCATGGGCGGGGTGTCGGGCACCTACGCCGCCAAGGTCGTCGTCATCGGTGCCGGGGTGTCCGGGCTCAACGCCACCGCCACCGCGGTCGGCATGCAGGCCGAGGTCGTCCTCATGGACCGCGACGTCTCGCGGCTGCGCGCGGCCGACCGGATCTACCAGGGCCGCGTGCAGACCGTGGCCAGCAACCCCCTGGAGCTCGAGCGCGCCGTGCTCGCCGCCGACATGGTCATCGGCGCCGTGCTCGTCCCGGGGGCCAAGGCCCCGAAGCTCGTGACCAACGAGCTGGTGTCCCGGATGCGGCCGGGCAGCGTGCTCGTCGACATCTCCGTCGACCAGGGCGGCTGCTTCGAGGACACCAGGCCCACCACGCACGCCGAGCCGACCTTCCCGGTGCACGGCTCGGTCTTCTACTGCGTGGCCAACATGCCGGGTGCCGTGCCGAACACCTCCACCTACGCCCTGACCAACGTCACCCTGCCCGTACGCCTCCGCGCTGACCACCCTGGGCTGGCGCGAGGCGCTCGGCGACCGACCCGGCCCTCGCCCTGGGCCTCAACACCCACGCCGGGGCCGTGGTCAACGAGCCGGTCGCGGTGGCGCACGGGATGGACCACACCGCCCTGGCGGACGTCCTGGCCTGACGTGGCACCCCAGCCCGCGGCGACCCAGCCCGTCGTGCCCGCCAGGGCGCGACGGGCGGGCCGACGGCGGGCGGGGGACGGTCCGCCGGGGCACAGGTCGGCGGGGGACAGGTCGGGGGACAGGTGGGCGAGGCCCGGGACCGTCCGGCGCCGCAGTCGGCCCTGGACGGCGCGGCGGCCACCTGGCTGACGCACCTGGCGGTGGAGCGGGGGCCGCCGCCAACACCCTGGCCGCGTACCGGCGCGACGTCGCCCGCTGGCTCGCCCACCTGCACGGTTCGGGCGCCGGAGCCCCCGGGAGGTGACCGAGGCCGACGTGGCGGCCTTCGTCGTGCGCCTGCGCAGCGCCGCGCGACGGCGCCGGGCCCCTGTCGGCCGCCTCTGCCGCCCGTGCCCTGGCCGCCGTGCGGGGACTGCACCGGTTCTGGGTGGCGGAGGGCGCTCGTCGACGTCGACGTCACCCGCCTGGTCCGCGCACCCCAGCTGCCGCGCCGCCTGCCCAAGGCGCTGGGCGTGGCCGCGGTGGAGCGGCTGCTCGAGGCCCCCGACACCACCACCCCGCTCGGGCTGCGGGACCGGGCGCTGCTGGAGCTGCTGTACGCGACCGGAGCGCGGATCTCCGAGATCGTCCGGCTCGACGTCGACGACGTCGTCGGCCACCGACGGCCTCGTCGTCACGGTGCTCCGGCTGACCGGCAAGGGCGACAAGCAGCGCGAGGTGCCGGTCGGCAGCCACGCCCGCGCGGCGCTGGAGGCCTACCTCGTCCGGGCCGCGGCCGCGCTCGCTAGGGAGCCACGACCGACCGCCGGGCCCTGTTCCGCAACTCCCGCGGGCGGCCGGCTGAGCCGGCAGTCGGCCTGGGTCGTGCTCCAGCGGGCCGCCGCGGCCGCCGGGCTGCCCGAGCCGGGCGGACCGGCGGTCGGGCCCCACCTGCTGCGCCACTCCTTCGCCACCCACCTGCTCGAGGGCGGGGCTGACGTCCGCGTGGTGCAGGAGCTGCTCGGCCATGCCTCGGTGTCGACCACGCAGGTCTACACGCACGTCTCCGTCGACGCGCTCCGCGAGGTGTACGCCACGAGCCACCCCCGGGCCCGCTGACCGCGCGGCACGGCAGCACGGCGGCACGGCGGCACGCCAGCACGGCGGCACGGCGGCACGGCAGGCGTGGCGGCCTTGCGGCGTGGTGGTGGGAGCGCCCCGGTCACGCGGACTAGGGTCATCCCGTGACCTCTGCGACCGACGCCGTCGCCGGCGGACACGCCGGAGGGCCTGGGACCGACCGGTCGTCCGCTGCCCGACTTCGGCGTCCCGCCGGTCCTGGCGTCGCACGGCCCCGCCCGGGTCATCGCGCTGTGCAACCAGAAGGGCGGCGTCGGCAAGACGACGACCACGATGAACCTGGGCGCTGCGCTGGCCGAGTACGGCCGCAAGGTGCTCCTGGTCGACTTCGACCCGCAGGGCGCGCTGTCAGCCGGCCTCGACGTGCGCCCCGAGGAGGACGAGCCGTCGCTGTACCAGCTGCTGGTCGACCGCGACGCCGACGTCCGCGAGCGTCGTCCGCGGACCACCGACGGTCGAGGGCATCGACGTGCTGCCCACCGACATCCACCTGTCGGCGGCCGAGGTGCACCTGGTCTCCGAGGTCGCCCGCGAGATGGTGCTCAAGCGGCTGCTGCGGCCCGCTGCTCGACGACTACGACGTCGTCCTCATCGACTGCCAGCCGTCGCCTGGGCCTGCTCGCGGTCAACGCGCTGACCGCCGCGCACGGCGTGCTGATCCCGGTGGAGTGCGAGTACTTCGCCCTGCGCGGCGTCGCCCTGCTGCAGCAGACCATCGAGAAGGTCACCGACCGGCTGAACTTCGGTCTCGAGATCGACGGCGTCCTGCCGACCATGTACGACCCGCGCACCCTGCACAGCCGCGAGGTCGTGGCCCGGCTGGTGGACGTGTTCGGCGACAAGGTCTTCCACACCGTCATCGCCCGCACCGTGAAGTTCCCCGACTCCTCCGCCGCCTCGCAGCCCATGACGCAGCTACGCCCCCACCCACCCGGGCACCCAGGCCTACCGCCAGCTGGCCCGCGAGCTGGTGGCCCGGGGCCTGGTCGCCTGAGCCCCGTGGGCGCCCCGGCGGGGCGAGCCGGGCCCCGCGAGCACGACGCGCCGACCTCGTCCTTCGAGGTCCACCTCGACGTCTTCACCGGCCCTTTCGACCTGCTGCTGGGGCTGATCGCCAAGCACCGCCTCGACGTCACCGAGGTCGCCCTGGCCGCGCGTCACCGACGAGTTCGTCGCCCACATCCGGGCCATGGACAGCGTGGGACCTGGACGAGGTCACCGGCTTCGTGCTGGTCGCGGCGACCCTGCTGGACCTCAAGGCGGCCCGGCTGCTGCCCGGCGCCCAGGTGGAGGACGAGCAGGACCTCGCCCTGCTGGAGGCGCGGGACCTGCTGTTCGCCCGGCTGCTGCAGTACCGGGCGTTCCGGACCGCGGCCGCGCGACATCGAGCGACCGGCTCGCACGACGTCGCCGGCCGGCACCCCCGTCGTCGCGGTGACGACCCGGCGGCGGCGGGGCTGCTGCCCGGACCTGGTGCTGGACCTCCGACCCGAGCCTCCTTCGCCCGCTCGGCCGCCGAGGCGCTCGCGCCCCAAGCCGGTGCCGACCGTGGGCCTGGACCACCTGCACGCCCCCGAGGTCAGCGTCGCCGAGCAGCGCCGGAGCTGCTGCGGCCGCCTGCAGGCGAGGCGCGGCGGTGTCCTTCCGGCAGCTGGTCGCCGACGCCGGGGGCCGCCCGTCGGTGGTCGCCCGGTTCCTGGCGGTGCTGGAGCTGTACCGGGAGGAGCTAGTGTCGCCTCGAGCAGGCCGGTCCGCATGGCAGAGCTGTCCGTCCGGCTGTTCCGGCCCGAGCAGCCCGCGCACGCGCCACCGCGCGCCGACGGCGACCCGGACGACCGCGGACGAGCCGACCTCGAGAGGAGGACGCGGAGGCGTGAGCCTGCAGGAAGGCCTGGACGTCGACACGCTCCCGGCGGGGCGCGGGCGGCGGTGGAGGCCGTGGTCATGGTGGCCGACGAGCCCGTCCCCGCCCTGGTCCTCGCCGCGGCGCTGGCGCTGCCCCTGGAGCGGGTCGAGGCGGCTGCTGCGACGAGCTCGCCGCGGACTACGACGACGCCGGTCGCGGCTTCGAGCTGCCGCGAGAGCGCCACCGGCTGGCGGGTGTACTCCCGTGCCGAGTTCGCCGACGTGGTCGAGCGCTTCGTCCGGGACGGGGCGACGGCCCGGCTGTCGCCGGGCCGCGCTGGAGACCCTGGCGATCATCGCCTACCGCCAGCCGGTGGCCCGGGCGACGGTGTCCAGCATCCGCGGCGTGAGCGCCGACGCGACCATCCGGACCCTCCTCCAGCGGGGTCTGGTCGCCGAGAGCGGGACCGAGGCCGCGAACGGTGCGATCCTGTACGTCACGACGGGTGAGTTCTGCGAGCGGCTCGGGTCTGACGAGCGTCGACGAGCTGCCCCCCTCGCCCCCTACCTGCCGGAGGCCGACGTGCTCGACGACATCGCAGGGGCCTCTCGATGAGCCCCACCAGCTCCCGCGGCGGCCGCAAGCAGCCCGCCCGCCAGGCGCCCGGCGGACCGGGCCGCTCCGGGGCCCGGCCGCCGGCTCGGGCGGCTCGCGCCCCGGCCCAGCCGACCGTCGCAAGATGCGCCAGGACCGTGGCGCCGCCCAGCGGGCCGCGCACGCCGCCGACAGGCCGCCCCTGCCGACCGACGTCCACGACCCGACGGGAGAGCGCCTGCAGAAGGTGCTGGCGAAGGCGGGCGTGGCCTCGCGCCGCCGCGCCGAGCAGCTCATCGCCCTGGGCCGGGTGACCGTCGACGACCAGGTCGTCACCGAGCTGGGCACCCGCGTCGGGCCGACCCAGGTCGTCCACGTCGACGGGACTGCGCGTCCAGGTCGACGCCACGCGCGGTCTACCTGGCGGTCAACAAGCCCGTCGGCATGGTCTCGACCATGGAGGACGAGGAGGGCCGTCCCAACCTGGGCGACCTGGTGCGGGACCGCGACGAGCGGCTGTTCCACGTCGGCCGGCTCGACATGGAGTCCGAGGGTCTGCTCCTGCTGACGAACGACGGCGACCTGGCCCACCGGCTCCAGCACCCCAGCTACGGCGTGCCCAAGTGGTACCTCGCCCAGGTCCCCGGGCCGGTCGGGCCGCGACCTGGGGCGCGACGCTGCGGGCCGGTGTCGAGCTCGACGACGGCCCCGTGGCCGTCGACGAGTTCTCCGTGGTGGACTCCGCCCCCGGCAAGGCGCTGCTGGAGATCGTCATCCACGAGGGGCGCAAGCACGTCGTCCGCCGGATGCTCGAGCAGGTCGGCCACCCGGTTGAGCGGCTGGTCCGGACCCGCATCGGCTCCATCCGGCTGGGGGAGCTGCCTCCCGGGCGCACCCGACCGCTCAACGCCGGCGAGGTGGCCGGGCTGTTCCGCGACGTGGGCCTGTGAGGCTCGGTGTCGCACGGGCCTCGGTAGCGTCGTCGCCATGTCGGTGAGGGCGGTCCGGGGAGCGGTACAGCTCGACGTCGACGAGCGGGACCACCTGCTCGACTCCACCCGGGAGCTCGTCACCGCGGTCATGCTCGCGAACGACCTCTCGCCGGAAGACCTGATCAGCGTGCTCTTCACGTGCACGCCGGACCTCGTCAGCGAGTTCCCGGCCGTGGCGGCCCGAGAGGTCGGGCTCGGCTCCGTCCCGCTGCTGTGCGCGGTCGAGGTCGACGTGCCCAGGGCGATGCCCCGGGTGGTCCGCCTGCTCGCCCACGTCGAGACCGACCGGGCGCGGGACGACGTGCAGCACGTCTACCTCCGCGGGTGCGGTCGCGCTGCGCAGGGACATCGCGCAGTGACCGACGGGGCCGTGGTGACCGACGGGGCCGTGGCCGACGTGGTCCCCGGCCGGGTGCTGGTCGTCGGTGCCGGCCTGGTCGGGTGCCAGCGTCGGCCTGGGGCTGCGCCCCGGCAGGCACCGACGTGCTGCTGCGCGACGCCTCGCCGACGGTGGCCGCCGTGGCCGCCGACCTGGGTGCCGGTCGGCTGCTGGGGCCCGGCGCCCGCGGAGACGCCGACGAGCCGGACCTGGTCGTCGTGGCGGCCCCGCCGGACGTCACCGCCGACCTGGTCGTGGACCTTCTCCGTCGCTACCCCGGGGCCGTGGTCACCGACGTCGCCAGCACCAAGCACGGCCGTGGTCGACGCAGGTGCTGGCCTCGGCCGGCGCCGAGGCCGCCCGCTACGTCGGCGGCCACCCGATGGCGGGCCGGGAGAAGTCCGGGCCCCGATGGCGGCGCGCGGCGACCTGTTCGTCGGCCGTCCCTGGGTCCTCACCCCCGCTGACGGGGACCTCGCCCGCGGCCAAGGCGCTCGTGCGCGAGACGGCGGCGCGGCTCGGCGCCGTGGTGGTCGAGCTGGACCCTCGCCAGCCACGACGAGGCGGTCGCCCTGGTCTCGCACCTGCCGCAGGTCGCCGCCAGCCTGGTGGCCGCCCGGCTGGTCGGGGCGCCCGGCCCAGGCGGTCGCGCTCGCCGGCCAGGGGCTGCGCGACGTGACCCGGCATCGCGGCCAGCGACCCGGTGCTGTGGGCGCAGATCCTCGCGGGCAACGCCGCCCCGCTCGCCCGCCAGCTCCGCCTGCTGCGGGAGGACCTCGACCGCACCCTCGAGGCGCTGGAGCTGCTGGACGGCCTTGTGCCCGAGGCCCCCGCCGGGCCGGGGGGAG
Source organism: uncultured Actinomycetota bacterium (assembly GCA_963759255.1). GTDB lineage: Bacteria > Actinomycetota > Actinomycetes > Actinomycetales > JBBAYJ01 > Aquipuribacter. The sequence continues at coordinate 944,046 of CAVWYQ010000002.1, read as the reverse complement.
TGCACGACCGGGGGCCGCGCGCCCAGGCGTCGGTCGGCGTGCTGGCCCGGCTGGTGGCCGACGGCAACGCAGGGCGCGCCACCGTCCCGGGAAAGCACGGAGCGCCCCGACGGTCTAGCCACCGTGCCCGTCCTGGTCCCGGACCGTCCCGGCGCCCTCGCGGCCCTGATCGGCACCATCGGCGAGGTCGGCGTCAACATCGAGGACCTGCGCATCGAGCACAGCCCCGGTCGGCTCACCGGCGTGGCCGAGGTTGGCCGTGCTCCGCGGCCGAGCGAGACCGCCTCGTCGGGGAGCTGCGCGACCGCGGCTGGTCCGTCCCGGCGTGAGCAGCGGGTAACCTGGGGGGTCGCCCGGACCCCGCAGGCCCGGTTGAGCCCCCCCGGCGCCCGCTGCCACCTCCGGCGTGCCCCCCGTCCCCCAGCCCCAGGTGCCCGCTCGTGCCCGCCCTCTCCCGCCGTGTCCTCGTCGCCGTCGACGGGCCCTCCGGGCTCCGGCAAGTCCAGCGTCTCCCGCGAGGTCGCCCGTCGGGCCGGCCTGTCGTACCTCGACACCGGAGCCATGTACCGCGCCGCCTGCTGGGCCGCGCTGCGCGACGGGGTCGACGTGGCCGACGCGGAGTCAGCACGGGCGCCCTGGCCCGCTCGGTCGTCGTCGACCTGAGCACCGACCCCGACCTGCGAGCGAGTCGTCGTCGACGGCGTCGGACGTCACCGACCGCCATCCGCGGTGCGGCGTCACCGCGGCGGTCTCCGCCTTCGCCTCGCACCCCCCGGTCCGTGAGGAGCTGCGGACCGCGCCAGCGTGCCTGACGATGGACGCCGCGCCGACCGGCTGCATCGCCGAGGGCCGGGACATCACGACGGTGGTGGCCCCTGACGCCGCACGTACGGGTCCTGCTGACGGCCGACCCGGACGTCCCGCGTCCGCCGCCGCGCCCGCCAGCTCGGCCGGACCCGGGCGCCGACGGTGGCAGCACCGCCCGCGCTGGCGGAGGTGCACGCACGGCAGTGCTGGGCCGCGACGCCGGGACTCCCGGGTCACCTCGTTCCGCAGCGCCGCCGACGGTGTGCTGGAGCTGGACTCCTCGGCCTGGACCTGGAGCAGACGGTGGCAGGCCGTGCTCGCCCTCGTCGCCGCGCCCAGGCAGGCCGACGCCGCGGGGCGCGCTGCACCCGACGAGCCCTCGAGGACCGGGTCGACCTCACCACGGGCGGTCCTCGTGTCCGCCGGGCACGCCGCGACCCACGCGGGTCCACCGTCCGGGCTCACCGGGCAGGCGTGAGGCGGCCGGGGCCCACCAGGCCCGGCCCCCCGCTGCGCCGGCGCCCCCGGCCGCTGGTGGGGGCGGCTCGTGGCGGCTTCGTCGTCGCGCACGTCCTCTGGCGCACGCGCGTCCGCGGTCTGGAGCACCTGCGGGAGGGGCCGGTGCTGCTGGCCGTCAACCACGTCAGCGTGCTGGACGGTCCGCTGGTGTACTCCGGCAACTGGCGGCGCAGCGTGCACTTCCTGGTCAAGAAGGAGATGTTCCGCGGCTTCTTCGGCTGGGTGCTGCGCCAGGTCGGGCAGATCCCGGTCGACCGGTCCGGCTCCGACCGCGCCGCGCTGAGCGCCGCCGTGGCCGTGCTGCGCGAGGGCGGTGCGGCCGGCATCTTCCCCGAGGGCTCCCGCGGGCGCGGGGACGTCGCGGCCGTCCGCACGGGCATCGCCTGGATCGCGCTGCAGTCCGGGGCCCCCGTGGTCCCGGTCGCGGTGCTGGGCACCCGCCGCACCGGCGAGCGTCCCGGGGGGCTGCCGCGGCTGCGCCGCCGGCTCCACGTGGTGCACGGCGAGCCGTTCCGTCCTCGAGCGCCCCGCGGCGTGCCCGGCAAGCAGGCGCTGGCCATGGCGGCGGAGCAGGTCCGGGTCCGTCTGGTCGAGCACGTGACCGACGCCGTCGACCCTCACCGGAGAGCCGCTCCCGCAGGACGGCGGCACCCCTGGCACACCCGGAACCCCCGGGACCCCCGGAACCCCCGGAACCCCTGACACCCCCGCGAGAGCAGGCTGAGCACGTGACCTCCCCCAGCGACACCAGCGGCAGCACCGGCGGGACCCGCGCCGACGGCGGTCCCGCCGGCGTGGCCACGGACGCCCCCGTGACAGGGCCGACGGGCATCCCCGACGCCGACGCCGAGCGCGTGCTGCGCAGCCAGCTCGCGGACTACGACCTCGCGGAGGAGGACCTCGCGGTCCTCGGCGGCGGCCTCGACGGCACGACTGACGAGCCCCAGGACGTCCGTCCGGTCGTGGCGGTCGTCGGTCGCCCGAACGTCGGCAAGTCCACCCTGGTCAACCGGGTCCTCGGGCGCCGCGAGGCCGTGGTGCAGGACGTCCCCGGCGTGACGCGCGACCGGGTCAGCTACCCGGTCGACTGGGCCGGCAGGCAGTTCACCCTCGTGGACACCGGAGGCTGGGACGCCCGCGTCGAGGGGCTCGCAGCACAGGTCGCCGAGCAGGCCGAGGTAGCCGTGGAGCTCGCCGACGCCGTGGTGTTCGTGGTCGACGGCACGGTGGGTGCCACCGCGGTCGACGAGGCGGTCGTGAAGATGCTCCGCCGCTCCGGGAAGCCGGTCGTGCTCGTCGCCAACAAGGTCGACGACGCCCGCGGCGAGGCCGACGCGGCGGCCCTGTGGTCGCTGGGGCTGGGTCAGCCGTACCCCGTCTCGGCGCTGCACGGCCGCGGCAGCGGGGACATGCTGGACGCCGTCCTGGCGGTTCTGCCGGAACGCACGTCGCTGCCCGCGGAGTCCTCGGCCGTGCGTCGGGTGGCGCTGGTCGGCCGACCCAACGTCGGCAAGTCGAGCCTGCTCAACGCTCTGGTGGGCAGCGAGCGCGTCGTGGTGGACGCCGTCGCCGGCACCACGCGCGACCCGGTCGACGAGATGGTCGAGCTGGGCGGGCGGACGTGGCGCGTGGTCGACACCGCGGGCATCCGCCGCAAGCACCGCAGCAGCGTCGGCGCCGACTACTACGCCGGGCTCCGCACGCAGGCCGCGATCGAGCGGGCCGAGGTCGCGGTGGTCCTGCTCGACGCCTCCGAGGTGCTGAGCGAGCAGGACGTGCGCGTGGTGCAGAACGCGGTGGACGCCGGCCGGGCGGTCGTCCTCGCGGTCAACAAGTGGGACCTCGTGGACGAGGAGCGTCGCCGCTACCTCGAGCGCGAGCTGGAGACTCGAGCTGGTCCAGGTGCCGTGGGCGCCCCGGGTCAACCTCTCGGCCATGACCGGCCGCCACCTGGACCGGCTCGTGCCCGCGATGGACCGGGCGCTCGCGTCCTGGGAGCAGCGGGTCCCGACCGGCCGGCTCAACGCCCTCGTCGCCGAGATCGTGGCCGGGCACCCCCACCCGGTCCGGGGTGGCAAGCAGCCGCGCATCCTCTACGCCACCCAGGCCGGGGTGCGCCCGCCGACCTTCGTGCTGTTCACCACCGGGTTCCTCGAGGCCGGCTACCGGCGGTTCGTCGAGCGGCGGCTGCGTGAGGAGTTCGGGTTCGCGGGCACGCCCATCGAGGTGACGGTCCGGGCCCGGGAGCGGCGGAAGCGCACCTGAGGCTGCGATAGATTCCGGCGGCGGTCGCGGAACGTGGCCGATCCGGGACGTGGCGCAGCTTGGTAGCGCACCTGACTGGGGGTCAAGGGGTCGTGGGTTCGAATCCCGCCGTCCCGACGGGAGAACTGCGAGGACGAGGGGCATCCACCCCAGCGCTGCTCGTCGTGGTGGCGGGGCCGGCAGCCGGACAGCTCACCGGACAGCCGCTCAGGCGTGCCGCCCGGGAGCGCGGTCCGACTCCTCGGTGGGGCGGTCGAGGCGTCGGAGCGTCCTGCGGTCCTCTGGGTCACCAGCGACCGGACGACGTCGTGACTGGACGGGGGCGACCAGCCCGCCGCCCATCGGAGGCTCCCGGACGGCTCGTGGGCTGCCCCGTCCGTCAGGACGGCTCTCCCGCGTTCCGTATCGTGGTCGCCGTGAGTGCAGGCGGGACGTCCCGGTGCGGCCACCCGCGGCCGGGTCGCCGCGCCGACCTGCGGGAACCGGCTCCATGAGACCGGCCGGTGAGCACGAGGCCGCCAGGGAGCTCGCCACCACGACCGCGGACGAGCAGCTCGACGAGAACCCCGTCTCGTCCTCGTCGGGCGTGACGCCTGGCCAGGTCAGCGACCGCGTCCTCACCCTGCCCAACGCCATCAGCCTGGCGCGCCTGCTCTGCGTCCCGGTCTTCGCGCTGCTCATCCTCGCCGGGCGCGACCTCGGCCGCCCTGGTGGTCCTGCTGCTCGCCGGGCCTCAGCGACTACGTCGACGGCGCTCCTGGCCCGGCGCTGGAACCAGGTGACCCGGCTCGGTCAGCTGCTCGACCCCGCCGCGGACCGGCTGTACGTCACCGCGGCCCTGCTGGGCCTCGGGTGGCGCGAGGTGCTGCCCTGGTGGCTGGTCGGCCGCCATCGTCGCCCGCGAGCTCGTGCTCAGCGCTCAACGTCCTCGTCCTGCGCCGTCACGGGCTGTCGTCGCTTCCGCCGCACCTGGTGGGCAAGACCGCCACCTTCGTCCTGCTGGTGGCCCTGCCCCTGCTGCTGCTGGCCCAGACCGCCGAGCCGGTGGCCGTCGTCGTCCGCCCGCTGCGCCTGGGCGGTGCGTGCTCTGGGGCACCGCCCTGTACTGGTGGGCGGCCGTGGGCTACCTGCGGCAGACCTGGGTGCTGGTGGGCCGCGTCCGCGCCGGCGCGGACCCCACCGCGGTGGTGTCGCGGTGGCTAGGTCCGTCGTTCTCGTCCTCGTCCCTGCTGACCGAGATCATGCAGCGCCCGCTCGACCCGGGCTACGCCGCCGCGGCCCGCCGCCGCGTGAGCCGAGCGCGGGCCGAGCGCGGGTCGGCCGGACGGCACGCAGCGGCCGACGCCGTCCGGTCCTCCCGGCGGAGCCGGCGCGCGCCCCCTGGCGCTCGTGGTCGCCGCGGTCGGGTGGCCGGCTGCTCGGCGTGGTGGCCGCGGGCCGGGGTCGCCCAGCTGCGCGGCCGGCCGCTGCAGGCCCAGGACCGGGCGGTGCTCGAGGCCGAGGTCGAGCGGCGGACCGGCGCTGGCCGACGGCCTCGCCGACGACAACGCGCGAGCTGCGGCAGGAGATCGAGGCCGAGCAGGCCGCAGGCATCGGCGAGGGGGCGCAGCAGCCTGCTGGACGCCACCGAGCGAGCTGGCCGTGGTCGACCGGGGCCGTCCCGGTCGACCGGCGACGGGGTCGTCGTCGATGCTGGACGACGCCGCCGGGCGACCAGCGTCGGGTCGGGGACGGACGGCCGATCTCCGACGACGGCCGGGTCCGCGACGTCGACGTCCAGACCGTCGTCAACGGGCTGTGGGCCGCCGGGGCCGAGGGCATCGCCGTCAACGGCCAGCGGCTGACCTCGCTGAGCACGATCCGCCACGCCGGGGACGCCATCGTCGTCGACCTGCGCCAGCTGGCCCGGCCCTACACGATCACGCGCGGTCGGCGACACCGACCGCGCTGCTGGAGGAGGCGCGCACCGGCGCGGCCGGGCGGTACGCCGCCTTCCTGCGGGACAGCTACGGTATCTCGGTGTCGGTGGCAGGCCGCAGACGACCTCGCGCTACCGGCGGCGTCCCGGCTGTCGCTGCGCCACGCGTCGGGCGTGGCCCGCGGCCGAGGACCGCCGGGGGCCGGCGCAGCCGGAGGAGGCGGGCCAGTCGTGATCGCGATCCTCGGGCTGCTGCTCGGCGTGGCCGTCGGGCATCCTCCTGCGAGCCGACCGTCCCGCCGTGCCTGCAGCCCTACCTGCCGATCGCCATCGTCGCGGCGCTCGACGCCCTGTTCGGCGGGTTCCGCGCGGTGATCGAGGGGATCTTCGACGACCGCGTCTTCGTCGTGTCGCTGGTGTTCAACGTGGTCATCGCGGCCTTCGTCGTCTTCCTGGGGGACCAGCTGGGCGTGGGCGCCCAGCTGAGCACCGGCGTCGTCGTCGTCCTGGGCATCCGGATCTTCTCCAACGCCGCGGCCATCCGGCGCCACCTGCTCGGGGCTCTGAGGGCCGCGATGAGCTACCACCCGGACAACGTCGAGACCGCCGCTCGGCGTGGCGGCGGCTGGCAAGGCGTGGGCCGGGCGTCGGCCGGGTCGGTTCCAGGTCCTCGCCGCCGTCCTGCTCGTTCGTGCTGGGCTTCGCGGTCGTCACCCAGGCGCCGCCAGACCTCCGAGGCGGGGCTGTCGCACGCTGCGGCGAGACCGAGCTGGTCCGGCTGCTCGACGACGTGAGCGAGCGACGTCAGCGGCTGGAGGACGAGGCCCTCGAGCTGCAGGCCCAGCGGAGGCCCTGCTCACGAGCTCCGACGCCAGCGCCGAGGCCGAGCGGGCCGCCCGGGAGCGGTTGGCCGTCTACTCCATCCTCGCCGGGCACCGCAGCCGCCCAGGGCCCGGGGATCACGATGGTCGATCCGCGACGAGGGCGAGCGGACGATCGACGCCGCGTTCATGCTCGACGCGTTGCAGGAGCTGCGGGACGCGGGGGCGGAGGCGGTCCAGATCGGCGACGTGCGGGTGGTCGCCAGCACGTCCTTCGTCGACACCCCGGACCGGTCGCGGCATCGCCGTCGACGGGACCGTCGTCCGCTCGCCGTACACCGTGCGCGCCATCGGTGACCCGGACGTGCTGGAGCCGGCGCTGCGCATCCCCGGCGGCGTCGTGCCCGCGGCTCACCCGCAACGAGGACAGGGTCACGGTGACCGAGCTCGACGTCGTGGTGGTCGACGCGTTGCGGGTGGTCGCGGCCCCTGAGTACGCTCGCCCGGCCCAGCCCGAGGAGTGACCGACTGCTCGTGCGGCGCTCCGCCGAGTGACGGACCAGAGCAGAGAGCGGTGAGCACGTGCAGGTTCCTGAAGGGCTCCGTTACACCAACGAGCACGAGTGGGTGCGCGACGGCGAGTGACGGCGTGGTCCGGGTCGGCATCACCGACTACGCCCAGGACGCGCTCGGCGACATCGTGTTCGTCGAGCTCCCCGCGCCCGGGACCGGCCGTCCAGCCCGGGCAGACCTGCGGCGAGGTCGAGTCCACCAAGTCGGTCAGCGAGCTGTACTCCCCGGTCGTCCGGGACGGTCACCGCCCGCAACGACGCGCTGGACGCGGCGCCCGAGACGGTCAACGGCGACCCGTACGGCGAGGGCTGGATGTTCGAGGTCCGCCTCGAGGACGCCGGCCCAGGTGGAGCAGCTCCTGGACGCGAAGGGCTACCGAGGACCTCACGGACGCGTGACTCGCCCCTGGACGTCGACCTCAGCATGAGGCTGAGCACTAGGCTGCTCGGCAACCGAGGAGGAAGAGATGACTCAGACCCCGGACACCCCCCGCCAGCGGGGGACCGCTGCGATCCCGGTGACCCCGGGGCAGGGTGTCGACACCACGATCACCTACGCCCAGGCGACCGACACCGACCCCGGCAGCGGGCTGACGCGGGACGACCAGCGGGCGGTCGAGGCGCTGCCCCAGGGCTCGGCGCTGCTCGTGGTGCAGCGTGGTCCCAACGCAGGTGCGCGGTTCCTCCTGGACTCCGAGCGGACGACGGCCGGACGGGCCGCGGACAGCGACATCTTCCTCGACGACGTCACGGTCTCCCGGCGTCATGCCGAGTTCGGCCGGGTCGGCGAGGGGTACCGGGTGGTGGACGTGGGCAGCCTGAACGGCACCTACGTCAACCGGCAGCGGATCGAGTCGGCCGTGCTCAACGCCGGCGACGAGGTGCAGATCGGCAAGTACCGGTTGGTCTACCACCCCTCGCGGCAGCACCTGGTGCCCGCGGACGGTGAGGGTACGCCGGCGTGACAGCCGCCCTCGCGGGCCGGCCGCGCCCCGTCGCACTCACCATCGGGGAGGTGCTCGGCGTGCTGCGCGCCGAGTTCCCGGACGTGACCATCTCCAAGATCCGCTTCCTTGAGGAGCAGGGTCTCGTGGAGCCGGACCGCACCCCCTCGGGCTACCGGAAGTTCTCGCACGACCACGTCGAGCGGCTGCGTCACGTGCTCACCCTCCAGCGCGACCACTTCCTCCCGCTGCGCGTCATCCGCGAGCAGCTCGACGCCGGTGCGCCGGGAGCGGCACCACCGTCGGGTCCCGGACCGTTCGTCCGCGTGCTGGAGGCCGCCGAGCAGGCGGGCGCGCAGGCAGGTGGCCGGGGCGCGCCGGACGCGGCCACGCTCGCCGACGCCGCGGGCGTCGACCTCCACCTGGTCGAGGAGCTCGTCCGGCACGGCCTGGTGCGGCCGGCCGCCGACGGGTGGTTCTCCCCGGACGACGTCGAGGTGGTCCGGGCCGCGGCTGCCCTGTCCGCCCACGGGCTGGAGCCGCGCCACCTGCGGGGCTTCCGCCAGGCGGCGGACAAGGAGGTCGACCTCGTCCAGCAGGTGGTCGGCACCACTGCGCCGTTCCGGTCGGGCGGGCGCCGCGGGCGAGGCGGCCGACACCGCCCGGGAGGTCGCCGCGACCTGCCTGAGGCTGCACGCCGCCCTGGTGGCCGGCTCCCTCGGTCGCCGCTGACGCCAGGCCGTGGGGGTCGCGATCACCGCGGGGTAGCGTGGGGCCGTGCGCGAGCTTGATGTGGTCGGCATCCGGGTGGAGACGCCCTCCAACAACCCGATCGTGCTGCTGCGGGAGCGCGAGGGGCACCGCTACCTGCCGGTGTGGATCGGTGCGGCCGAGGCCAGCGCCATCGCGTTCGCGCAGCAGGGCCTGGTCCCCCCCGCCCCCAGACCCACGACCTCCTGCTGGACGTGGTGGCCGCGCTGGGGCGCAGCGTCACCGAGGTCCGCATCACCGAGTACCGGGACAACATCTTCTACGCCGAGCTCGTGCTCGACGGCGGCCTGACCGTCGGCTCCCGCACCTCCGACGCCGTCGCCCTGGCCCTGCGGGCCGGCTGCCGGATCGTCTGCGCCGAGGACGTCCTCGACGAGGTCGGTGTGCCCGTGCCGGACGAGGACGAGGGGGAGGTCGAGGTCGAGAAGTTCCGCGAGTTCCTGGACAGCATCAGCCCCGAGGACTTCGAGGGGGAGGAGGCCCAGGACCCGGACGGCGAGCCTGAGGGCGACGAGCCCGACGTGGAGCCGGACGACGACCCCTCCGCCGGCGGTGGCCGTCCACCGGCCGGCTGAACCGGCACGGGCGAGGTCGCGCGACACGCCCACAGAACCCTCCACCGGTGGTTGACCCTTGGTCGAGGTGTCCCTACCGTCGAGGACGACGCCGGGGCACCGGGTCCGACAGGATCCGGCCACGACGTCTCGAAGGGAGCCAGGCATGGCACAGCACGAGGCCGACGGCGCAGGCGCCGCGGTGCCGTCGCGTACCCGTGACCAGGGTCTTCTCTTCGACGACGGGCTCCCCTCCCTCGACGAGCAGGCCGGGTACCGCGGTCCGGTCGCGGCCCGGGCAGCAGGGATCACCTACCGTCAGCTCGACTACTGGGCCCGCACCGGCCTGGTCGAGCCGGCCGTCCGTGGCGCCAGCGGCTCCGGCAGCCAGCGGCTCTACGGTTTCCGCGACATCCTCGTCCTCAAGATCGTCAAGCGTCTCCTCGACACCGGGGTCTCGCTGCAGCAGATCCGCACGGCCACCCAGGTGCTGCGCCAGCGGGGCGTGGAGGACCTGGCCGGTATCACCCTGATCTCCGACGGCGCCAGCGTCTACGAGTGCACCTCCGCCGAAGAGGTCGTCGACCTCGTCCAAGGGGGGCAGGGCGTCTTCGGGATAGCGGTGGGTCGGGTCTGGAAGGAGGTCGAGGGCACGCTCGCCGAGCTCCCGGCCGAGCGTGAGGAGGACACCGTGCCGGTCCCCGGCGACGAGCTGGCCCAGCGCCGCGCCGCCCGCCACGCCGGCTGAAGCGGCCGCCCGCGGGTCAGGTGCGTGTCGCGCCGGCTCGCAGCACGCGCTCCAGGTGGCTGTCGAAGGCCGCGGCCAGCTCCGGGCCGCCGTGCCCGTGCCACCGGTGGACGGGCGTGGTGGCTCCCTGGGACTGCTGCACCGCCGAACGGTCGGGCAGCGGCGGCCGCAGCACCAGGGGGCCGAACAGCCCGGCAAGCTCTTCCAGGCGGTACCGGTGCTCCGGGGAGCGCTCGCGGAAGCGGTTGACGAGGATCCCGAGCGGCTGCAGGTGGGGCGCTCCGTCGCGGCGCAGGGCGTCGATGGCCCGCAACGCCCGGTCGGCAGCCGCGACCGAGAAGATCGCCGGCTCGCTGACGACCAGGGCTCGGTCGCTGGCGATGAGGCCGGTCCGGGTGAGCCCCCCGAGCGAGGGCGGGCAGTCGACCAGGACGAGGTCGTAGCCCGGCAGCTTGCCCAGGGCCGTCGCCAGGGCCCGCATCGCCCGGGGGCGGGTGGCGTACTCGTGGTCGGTGCTCGCCTCCGAGCCCAGCATGACGTCGAGCACCCCGGGCTGGTCCCCGGCCCAGCCGGAGGGTGCGACCGCCCGGGCGATCTCGGCGCGACGGGGGTTGGCGAGCACGTCGGACACCGTCGACTCCCGACGGGCCGCGACGTCGAGCCCGGTCGTCGCGTCCGCCTGCGGGTCCAGGTCGACCACCAGCGTGGGGACGCCCTTGGCGAGAGCGGCGGAGGCCAGGCCCAGCGTGACCGAGGTCTTCCCCACGCCGCCCTTGAGGCTGCTCACGCTCAGCACGATCACGGCCGCACCGTACCGGCCGGACGTGGGGCCGCTGCTACCCTGACCACGCTGCACACACCCTGCGGGAGAGACCGCGAAGCGGCGCCGAAGGGGCAACTCCCCGGAACCTCTCAGGCACCCGGACCGCAGGGAACAGGCACGCAGGAGGGCTTGCGCCCGACTGTCGGGGTCCGAGACGGACGAGCCTCGCCGGAGGCTCACGGACGCCACCAGGAGCCAGCGTGCAGACCAGCCCCCAGCAGCCCGGGCACCCCAGCCCGCGGACCTCGTTCGTCGACCGCCACCTGGGCCACGTCCCGGACCCGCAGGCGTACGCGCTGGCCACCGGCCACGAGGACCTGGCCGCGCTCGTGGACGCCACCGTGCCCGCCGGGATCCGCATGCGCGAGCCGCTCGACCTGCCGCCCGCCCTCGACGAGGAGGACGCGCTGGCCGCCCTGCGGGGGATCGCGGCGAGGAACCGGGTGGTCCAGCCGATGATCGGCCTCGGCTACCACGGCACCGTCACCCCTCCGGTCGTCCGCCGCAACGTGCTGCAGAACCCTGCCTGGTACACCGCCTACACCCCGTACCAGCCGGAGATCAGCCAGGGTCGGCTCGAGGCGCTGCTCACCTTCCAGACCCTCGTCACCGACCTCACCGGCCTCGACGTGGCCAACGCGAGCCTGCTCGACGAGCCCACCGCCGCGGCCGAGGCGATGACGCTGCTGCGCCGCGCGGCCAAGGGCGGCGGTGACGACGCCGTGTTCCTCGTCGACACCGACGTGCTGCCGCAGACCCGCGCCGTGCTGCAGACCCGCGCCGAGCCGCTGGGTATCGAGCTCGTCGACCTGGACCTGGGAGCCGGGGTGCTGGCGGAGCGCGACGAGCAGGGGGACGAGGTGGCGACCGGCGCCGACCTGGTCACCGGTGCGCTGGCCGGACGGCCGGTCTTCGGGGCGCTGCTGCAGTACCCGGGGGCCTCGGGCCAGGTCCGCCACCTGCGCGCGGTGACCGAGGCCGTGGTCGCAGCGGGCGGCCGGGTCGCGGTGGCCGCCGACCCGTTGGCGCTCACCCTGCTCACCCCGCCCGGCGAGTGGGGTGCCGACGTCGCGGTCGGGTCGATGCAGCGCTTCGGCGTCCCGATGGGCTACGGGGGGCCCCACGCCGGCTACATGGCCGTGCGCGACGGGCTGCAGCGGCTGCTGCCCGGCCGCCTCGTCGGCGTCAGCAAGGACGCCGCCGGTCGTCCCGCGCTGCGGCTGGCGCTGCAGACCCGTGAGCAGCACATCCGCCGTGAGAAGGCGACGAGCAACATCTGCACCGCCCAGGTCCTGCTGGCGGTCATGGCCGGCATGTACGCGGTGTGGCACGGGCCGGACGGGCTGCGGCGGATCGCCGAGCACGCGAACGAGATGGCCGCCCAGGTCGCGGGGTTCGCGGCAGCGGCGGGCCTCACGGTGCAGACCACGGCGTTCTTCGACACCGTCACGATCGAGGTGCCGGACGCGGACGCCGTCGTGGCCGACGCCCTGCAGGGCGGGGTCAACCTGCGCCGCGTCGACGGGACGCGGGTGGCCGTGACCACGGACGAGACGACCCGTGACCAGCACGTCGCCGCGGTGACCGCTGCCCTGGCCCGGGCGGTGGGGCAGGGCGGCCGGGTGGCGTACTCGCCGCCGGTCGGCGTCTCGGGCGCGCTGGCGCGCACGACCCCCTTCTGCACCAACGAGGTCTTCTCCCGCTACCGCTCCGAGACCGGTCTGCTGCGCTACCTGCGCCGGCTCTCCGACGCCGACTTCGCCCTGGACCGCGGGATGATCCCGCTCGGCTCGTGCACGATGAAGCTCAACGCGACCACCGAGATGGAGTCCGTCACCTGGTCGGAGTTCGCGGACCTGCACCCGTTCGCCCCCGCGGACCAGGCCGAGGGCACGCGCCAGGTCGTCGCGGACCTGGAGACCTGGCTGGCCGAGGTCACCGGGTACGACGCGGTGAGCATGCAGCCGAACTCCGGCGCCCAGGGCGAGCTCGCCGGGCTGCTGGCCATCCGTGCCTACCACCGGGCCAACGGCGACGCCGGGCGCGACGTTTGCCTCATCCCCTCCAGCGCGCACGGCACCAACGCCGCCAGCGCCGTCATGGCGGGGATGAAGGTGGTCGTGGTGGCGTGCGACGAGGACGGCAACGTCGACGTCGCCGACCTGCGCGCCCGCATCCAGGCGCACCGGGAGTCCCTCGCCGCGCTCATGATCACCTACCCCTCGACCCACGGGGTGTTCGAGGAGACCGTCACCGAGATCTGCGACGCGGTCCACGAGGCCGGCGGACAGGTCTACCTCGACGGGGCGAACCTCAACGCGCTCGTCGGCCTGGCCCGTCCGGGCAGGTTCGGCGCCGACGTCAGCCACCTCAACCTCCACAAGACCTTCTGCATCCCCCACGGCGGGGGTGGGCCGGGGGTGGGGCCGATCGGTGTCCGTGAGCACCTGCGCGCGTTCCTGCCCGGGCACCCGCTGGAGCCCACCCTGGCCGGCAACGTGGTGGGGCCCGTGTCGGGCGCGCCGTACGGCTCGGCCGGCATCCTCACCATCCCGTGGACCTACGTCCGGATGATGGGTGCCGAGGGCCTCACCGAGGCCACCACGCGGGCCATCGCGGCCGCCAACTACGTCGCGGGCAGGCTCCGAGGGCACTGGGACGTCCTCTACACCGGTCGCAACGGCACTGTCGCGCACGAGTGCATCCTGGACGTACGGCCCGTCGCCAGGAGTGCGGGGGTCACGGTCGACGACATCGCCAAGCGCCTGGTCGACCACGGCTTCCACGCACCGACCATGAGCTGGCCGGTGGCCGGCACGCTGATGGTCGAGCCCACCGAGAGCGAGGACCAGGCCGAGCTCGACCGGTTCTGCGACGCCATGATCGAGATCCGGGCCGAGGTGGCCCGCGTCGAGGCGGGGGAGTGGGCCGTCGCGGAGTCCCCGCTGCGGCGGGCGCCCCACACGGCCGAGGACCTCACCGAGGAGTGGGACAGGCCGTACGGACGCCGTCTCGGGGTGTACCCCTCCGGTACGTCGCGGGCCAAGTACTGGCCGCCGGTCGGCCGGGTCGACGGCGCCTACGGCGACCGGAACCTGGTCTGCGCGTGTCCCCCGGTGAGCGCGTTCGGGGAGGCCGAGGCAGGCGCCGAGGTCGCCACCGACGTCGGCGACGTCGGCGACGTCGACGCCGTCCCGACCGCTGGCAGCACCGTGCCCACCGGCGGCCGTCGGATGGCGCCGGTGGCGGGGCGGTAGCGTCGTGGCCGTGAGCCCACGTACTGCGGCCACCGCCGCCCGCACCGACCTCGACGGCCTGCTGGCCTTCTGCCGGGACCGCCACCACGTAGTTCTCACCACGTACCGGGGCGACGGCAGCCTGCAGTCCTCGCCGGTGTCGTGCGGCGTCGACGGCGAGGGTCGCTTCGTGATCTCGACATACCCGCAGCGGGCCAAGGTCGCCAACGCCCGCCGCGACCCACGGGTCAGCCTGGTCGTGCTCTCCGACGACTGGGACGGTCCGTACGTGCAGGTCGACGGCCGGTGCGAGGTGCTCGACCTGCCCGAGGCGCTCGACCCATTGGTCGACTACTACCGGTCCTTCGGTCGTGAGCACCCGGACTGGGACGAGTACCGGCAGGCCATGGCCGAGCAGGGCAAGTGCCTGCTGCGGGTGACGCCGACCCGCTGGGGACCGGTGGCCACGGGAGGGTTCCCTGCCCACCTGGTGGAGCAGGACGGCTGAGGACCTCCTCCGTTGGGAGGAGCTGGTCCCTGTTCCGCACCGCTCGCTCCCGCCGGATCCCTACCGTCGACGTGCGCCTGCGTCCGCGGCACCCGTCTGGTGAGAGGTCCCCATGTCTGTCGCACCCCCCGGCTACTCCGCACCCTCGTTCGAGCCGGCTGCTCCTCCCGCCCCGCAGCCGAAGGGGACCGACCCGCTCGCGGTCACGGGACTCGTCCTCGCGTTCCTCCTGCCGTTCGTCGGCCTGGTGGTCAGCATCGTGGCGCTCACCCGGACCGGGCCGAGGAAGCGGGCCGGCCGTGGTCTGGCTGTCGCGGGGACCGTGCTCGGCGCGTTGTTCACGGTCGCGGTCGCGGTCGCCGCCGTGCTGCTGTCGCTGGCGGCCGTCGGTGTCGCCGAGGAGATGGACGCCGTCGCAGAGGAGGTCGCGCAGGCGCAGCCCCCCGTCGACGTCGCGGGGGAGGACCTGGCGGGGGAGGACCTCGCGGGGGAGGACCTCGCGGCTGAGCCCGGGGACCTGGACGTGGCGTCCGAGGCCCCGGTCGCGCCCACGGACCTGGTGGACCTGAGCCTCGGGCAGGCCGCCGTGATCGGCGACTACGACGTCACGGTGCTCGCGGTCGATGCCGACGGCGACGCCGCGGTCGCCGCCACGAACGAGCTCAACGCCCCACCCGCCGGGCGCTTCGTCCTCGTCGACGTCTCGGCCACCTACAACGGCACCGGCGGGGGCATGCCACTGGCGGACCTCGAGATCAGGTACGTCGGCCAGGACGCCCGCGGGTACGGCGAGGACTCGTGCGTCGCCGACACCCCCAACTCACCGTTCGCATCCCCAGGTGTCGAGCTCACGGCCGGTGACACCTTCACGGCCACCTACTGCTTCGACGTGCCCGTCGGGACGGCGGGCGGCGGCTTCATCGCTGTCAACGACTTGATGTCCTTCGAGCGCGCCTGGTGGTCGGTCGGCTGACCCGGGTCCGGTCCTCCCGGTGAGACCCGGGAGGACCCCGGCGGCCGGCGGCCGCTAGCCTCGGGCACCGTCCAGGCCGTGCACCGGCCCCGTGCCTCGAGCCTCCCGGGGGATCACGATGTTCCAGAAGGTCCTGGTCGCCAACCGCGGCGAGATCGCCGTCCGCGCCTTCCGAGCCGCCACCGAGCTCGGCGCCCGGACCGTCGCGGTCTTCCCGTGGGAGGACCGCAACGGCGTCCACCGCATCAAGGCCGACGAGGCCTACCAGATCGGTGAGCGGGGCGCCCCGGTCCGGGCCTACCTGGACGTGTCGGAGATCATCCGTGTGGCGCGCGAGTGCGGGGCCGACGCCGTGTACCCCGGCTACGGCTTCCTGTCCGAGAACCCCGACCTCGCGCGGGCGTGCGAGGAGGCGGGCATCACCTTCGTCGGTCCCTCGGCCGAGGTGCTGGAGATGGCCGGCAACAAGGTCACCGCCATCGCGGCGGCGCGGCGGGCGGGCCTGCCGGTCCTGGAGTCCACCGACCCGTCCGACGACGCGGCCTCGCTGCTCGCGGCCGCCGACGAGGTGGGCTTCCCGGTCTTCGTCAAGGCGGTCGCCGGTGGCGGCGGCCGCGGCATGCGGCGGGTGGACGCACGTGACGACCTGCCCGACGCGCTCGCCGCCGCGATGCGCGAGGCGCAGGGCGCCTTCGGCGACGCCCGGGTCTTCATCGAGCGTGCCGTGCTCAGCCCACGCCACATCGAGGTGCAGGTCCTCGCCGACGCCGACGGCGAGGTGGTCCACCTCTTCGAGCGCGACTGCTCCATCCAGCGCCGGCACCAGAAGGTCATCGAGATCGCCCCCGCACCCGACCTGGACGAGGGCACCCGCCAGGCGCTGCACCGGGACGCGGTCGCCTTCGCCCGCGCGATCGGCTACCGCAACGCCGGCACGGTCGAGTTCCTCGTCGCGACGGAGGGCGAGCGTGCCGGTGAGCACGTGTTCATCGAGATGAACCCCCGCATCCAGGTCGAGCACACCATCACCGAGGAGGTCACCGACGTCGACCTGGTCACCTCGCAGATGCTCGTCGCGTCCGGCTCCCGCCTGGCGGACCTCGGGCTGTCGCAGGACACGCTTCGGGTCAACGGCGCCGCCATCCAGCTGCGCATCACCACCGAGGACCCGGCCAACGGCTTCCGGCCCGACGTCGGCCGCATCACCACCTACCGCAACCCCGGCGGCGCGGGCATCCGGCTGGACGGCGGCACCGCCTACGCCGGCGCCGAGATCTCGCCGCACTTCGACTCGATGCTCACCAAGCTCATCTGCCGGGGCCGTGACTTCTCCACCGCGGTGACGCGGGCCCGGCGCGCCCTCGCGGAGTTCCGCATCCGTGGCGTGGCGACCAACATCCCGTTCCTCCAGGCCATGATCGCCGACCCGGACTTCCGGGCCGGGCGCTTCACGACGTCCTTCATCGACCAGCGTCCGCACCTGGTGTCCGCCAGCCCGGGCGCCGACCGGGGGACCAGGCTGCTCACCTACCTGGCCGACGTCACGGTCAACCGGCCCCACGGCGAGGTCCCGGTCCAGCTGCCGCCGTCGGTCAAGCTCCCGCCCACCGACCTCTCGGTCCCACCGCCGCCGGGCTCGCGGCAGCGCCTGCTCGACCTCGGGCCCGAGGGATTCGCCGCCCACCTGCGCGCCGCGACCGCGCCGCAGGTGACGGACACCACGTTCCGTGACGCCCACCAGTCGCTGCTCGCCACCCGGGTCCGCACCGCCGACCTGCTCACCGTGGCTCCCGCACGTGGCGCGCACCATGCCGCAGCTGCTGAGCGTCGAGTGCTGGGGCGGGGCCACCTACGACGTCGCCCTCCGCTTCCTGGGGGAGGACCCGTGGGACCGCCTCGCCGCACTGCGCGAGGCCATGCCGAACCTCTGCCTGCAGATGCTGCTGCGAGGGCGGAACACCGTCGGGTACACCCCGTACCCGGCCCGGGTGACCGAGGCCTTCGTCGAGGAGGCCACCCGCACGGGCATCGACGTGTTCCGGATCTTCGACGCCCTCAACGACGTCGCGCAGATGCGCCCCGCGATCGACGCCGTCCGCGCCACCGGCACCGCGGTGGCAGAGGTGGCCCTCTGCTACACCGGCGACCTGCTCGACCCGGCCGAGGACCTGTACACCCTCGACTACTACCTGCGCCTGGCCGAGCAGATCGTGGCCGCCGGAGCGCACGTCATCGCCGTCAAGGACATGGCCGGGCTGCTGCGCCCGCACGCCGCCCGTCGGCTGGTCACGGCGCTGCGCGAGCGCTTCGAGCTCCCCGTGCACGTGCACACCCACGACACCGCGGGCGGCCAGCTCGCGACGCTGCTCGCCGCGGTCGAGGCCGGGGCCGACGCGATCGACGTCGCCACCGCCACCATGGCCGGCACCACGAGCCAGCCGCCGCTGTCGGCGTTCGTCGCCGCCACCGCCCACACCGACCTCGACACCGGCATCTCGTTGCGCGCGGCCCAGGACCTCGAGCCGTACTGGGAGGTCGTCCGGAAGGTCTACGCCCCCTTCGAGTCCGGGCTGACCAGCCCGACCGGCCGGGTCTACGACCACGAGATCCCCGGCGGGCAGCTGTCCAACCTGCGGCAGCAGGCGATCGCGCTGGGCCTCGGCGAGCGGTTCGAGCAGGTGGAGCGCATGTACGCCGCCGCCGACGACATCCTCGGCCGGCTGGTCAAGGTGACCCCGAGCTCCAAGGTGGTGGGTGACCTCGCCCTGCACCTGGTGGCCGTGGGCGCCGACCCGAAGGTGTTCGCCGAGGACCCGGCCGCATTCGACATCCCCGACTCCGTGGTCGGGTTCCTGGCCGGAGAGCTGGGCGACCCTCCTGGCGGTTGGCCGGAGCCGTTCCGCACCCGAGCGCTGGCGGGACGGACCCCACCCTCGCGGGACGCCGTCCTGGAGCCCGACGACGAGTCCCGCCTGCAGCCGGACGTCGAACCGGCGGTGCGCCGGCACACCCTCAACCGGCTGCTGTTCCCCGGGCCCACGGCGAGCCTGGCCGAGGTGCGGGACACCTACGGCGACGTGTCGGTGCTCGACACCCTGGACTACCTGTACGGCCTCCGGTCGGGGGCCGAGCACACGATCTCGCTCGGCAAGGGCGTCCAGCTGATCGCGGGGCTCGAGGCCGTCGGCGACGCCGACGCCAAGGGCATGCGGACCGTCCTCGCCACCCTCAACGGCCAGCTGCGCCCGCTGCAGGTGCGCGACCGCGCCGTCGAGGTCGACTCCAAGCCCACCGAGCGCGCGGAGCCGGGCAACGACCGCCACGTCGCGGCGCCCTTCTCCGGTGTCGTCACGCTCCGGGTCGGCCGTCGGGGACGTCGGTCGAGGCCGGGCCAGACCGTGGCGAGCATCGAGGCGATGAAGATGGAGGCCGCGATCACGGCACCGCGCGGAGGCACCGTGGCGCGGGTCGCGGTCGCCGACGTCCAGCAGGCCGAGGGCGGGGACCTGATCCTCGTCCTGGGGTAGGGCCCGCAGGGCGCGTTCCTGCCCCGGTGGCGCCGGCCTGGGTCGGCCAGCTGCCGCGTCGCCCTCGTGCCCGTCGTCCGCTGGACGGCGTCGTCAGCTGGTGGGCGTCGCCCACTCCTCAGCGTCGACGCAGCGCGTCAGCCAGCACGAGCGGGAGGTCCTCGGGCTGCTCGGCGAGGTACGCGGCACCGCCCGTTGCGTCCGCGACGGCCCGGAGCTCGGCGGGGTCGACGTCGGCGGTGACCCCCACCGCGACGACACGCACGGGACGCTCGGCCGTTCTCGGCCGCCAACGTGGCCACGAGCTCGTCGAGCCCGAGGCCACCCGGGTCGCCCTGGCCGCCGTCGGTGAGCAGGACCACGGTGTTCACCGCTGCCGGGTCGTAGCCCTCCCGCACCGTGCGCACCGACGCCAGGACCGTGTCGAGCAGGCCGGTCCCCCCGGGGGTGAGCCGCCCGGTGAGCTGCGCGGTGCCCGCGAGGAGGGCCGCGCGCTGCTCGAGCCCGGCCGCAGTCGGGTCCACGGCCCGGACCGGCACCACCTCGACGTGGTCCAGGGCAGCGCCGTCCGGGCCGGTGCCCACCCCGGCCGCGAAGAACCAGAGCCCGGCGGCGTCTGTCTCCGGGAGCGACTCGACGACGCGGGCCACCGCGTCCTGGGCGACCTGGGCCCGGGTGGCGCCCGTCACGGTGACCGCGCGCATGGAGGCACTGGCGTCGAGCACGAGGAGGAGCCGCGACGGCCGGCCCAGCTCGGCCAGCTGCTGGAGCAGGACCTCGGCGTCGGACCACCGTGCCACCGGGACGACGCCGGCCTCGCCGGCCGCAGCGAGCCCCGGTGCAGGACCGTTGCCCGGGCCGGGGGGCCGTCGGAAGCCGTCGACGACGGCCGCCGCGCGCCCCTGGGTCTCCAGCAGCCGGACCACGCCCTCGACCGCGGCCGCGTCCACCCCGGCCTCCCGCTCCTCCGTGTCGACCCGGACGACCGGGTAGTCCAGGCTGCTCCGCGCGCCTGCCGGGCGGACCGCGACCATCGGCGGGCGGACGTCGCCCCGGGTGGCCTGGAACACCTGCTGCTCCGTGGTGGGGACCAGCGGCGCCGAGCCACCGGCGTCGACCACCTGGCTGAACGCCGCCGCTGCCTGCGCGACCGTGCCCCGCCGGAGCGCGGCTGCTGCGCTCGCGAACGCCCGTGCCCTGGCGTCGGGGTCGGGCACCGAGGCGGTGAGGGTCGCCAGGGCCTGCAGGCCTGCGGAGCTGGTGGCGACCTCGGGCAGCGCGACCGGGCGCCCTGAGGCCAGCACCTGCTCCCAGGTGGGGCTCGCCGCTCGCCCAGCCCGTGTCGACGACGACCTGCGGGCTGGTCGCCACGACCACCGGGGTCGAGACCAGCGAGCCGAGGTCGGTGAGGGTGACGTCGTCGGCCGTTGGTGCGGTGACCGCCCGGCCGAGCCAGGTCGAGGAGTCGGGGATCCACAGGTCGCGGCGGGCCGTCGGGGGTCACCGACGCCGGATCCGCAGCGAGCGGCTGCCGCCGTCTGGGCGGACGCCCCGGCCTCGACCTCGACCTCGACGCACACGCCCGTGCTGAGCAGCGAGCCCGACGCCTCGGCAGCCACCCGGCGCAGGGTCGGCACGAAGGTGGGGTCGGCGACGACCCGGACGGAGCGCGCACCCGTGCACCGGCCCTCGGCGGCCGTCCCGCCGTCCAGGGGTCGGTGCCCTCTGCGAGCAGGCCCTCGGCCACGGCCCCGGCGGACAGTGCCAGCAGGGCCGACGACGACGACGCCGAGGGTCGTGAGGCGTCGGTGGCGCCGGGCGAAGGCGTTGCCCCAGCCGCCCTCGTCAGACATCCCGTGGTCCTCCCGGCGACGGTCGTACCCAGGTCCCGGGGCACGGGACCGACCTGCCAGGATACCGGCGTGAGCGTGGCGGTCCGAGTCATCCCCTGCCTCGACGTCGACGCCGGGCGCGTCGTCAAGGGCGTCAACTTCGAGGGCCTGCGCGGACGCCGGGGACCCGGTCGAGCTGGCCCGTCGCTACGACGCGCAGGGGGCGGACGAGATCACCTTCCTCGACGTCAGCGCGAGCTCGGCGGGTCGCGACACGACGTTGGACGTGGTCCGCGCCACCGCCGAGCAGGTGTTCGTCCCGCTCACCGTCGGCGGCGGGCGTCCGCTCCACCGGCGACGTGCAGCGGCTGCTGGCGCGCCGGCGCGGACAAGGTGGGCGTCAACTAGCGCCGCCGTGGCCCGGCCCGAGCTGATCGCCGAGATCGCCGACCGCTTCGGCAGCCAGGTGCTGGTGCTCAGCGTCGACGCCCGGCCGTGCCGCCCCGGGACCAGCACCGCCGCGGCTGGGAGGTCACCACCCACGGCGGACGCACCGGGACCGGGATCGACGCCGTGGCCTGGGCCGCTGCAGGGGCGCCGAGCTCGGCGCGGGCGAGATCCTGCTCAACTCCATGGACGCCGACGGCACCGAGGACGGCTTCGACCTGGCCATGCTCCGCGCGGTCCGCGCCGTGGTCGACGTCCCGCTCGTCGCCTCCGGCGGGGCCGGGCGCGCTGGAGCACTTCGCCGCCGGCGGTGGGCACGGGCGCCGACGCCGTGCTCGCGGCGTCGGTGTTCCACTTCGGGCCAGCTGGAGGTGGTCGAGGTCAAGGCCGCGCTGGCCGCCGCAGGTCACCCGGTGCGGAAGGTGCACCCCCGTGTCGGGCCGGGCGGCCCTGCCCAGGCGGTGCGAACGCCGCCGTCACACCCCGGTGCGCGCGGCCTCGAACCGCGCGACCGACAGGCTGACGGGCCGCCGACGTCGACCTCGGGCCGCCCGTCGGCCGAACAGCCGCAGCAGCAGCTCCACCGGCTCGCCTGTGAGCACGACCGGGTGCGGGCCGGGCCGCAGCACCTGACGGCGCCCGTCGGTGCGAGACGGCCACGACCGGCACCCGGCTGCGCCGCAGCGTGACGAGCGCCGCGGCCCGCAGCGCGCGCCACACCGCCTCCTGCAGGTCGTCGACGTCCGGGCGCGGGCCCATCCCCGCGGCACGGCGGACGTCCTCGTGGTGGACGACGAGCTCGGCGAGGTTGGCGGCCTGGCCTCGACCCGCGGCAGACGCAGCGGGGACCAGCGCGGCGGACCCGGGCGGAACCGCTCGACGAGCGCGGGCAGACCTCGGCCGTCGTGTCGGCCGCGACACCCGCTCCAGCCGGGCGCGCCAGCGGGGGCAGGACCATCCCGGCCGCCGCGTCGGGCCGGCGCTCCCGCACCACCAGGTGGGCGGCGAGGTCGATCACCGCCCAGCCCTCGCACAGGGTCGGGGCGTCGGGGCCGGCGGCGAGCAGGGTGTCGCAGATGGCCTGGCGCTCGTCGCGCGACCTGCGGTCATGCCGTCATGCCTCGCGGCACGGGCACCCGGCCCGCGACCGGGTGCGGCCCGGGGCCGCGGCCGGTCCGCGATCCGTCGGTCGGGGCGTGGCACCCTGGGTGCAGGTGCCCGAAGCTCCCACGTTCCGCGAGGGGCTCGGCGTCATCGCCCGGGGGATCCGGGACGAACCACGCACCTTCACCCTGGCCGTGCTCGGCTCGCGCCCTGTTCGGCGCGTGCCCTGGCCGGCAGCGGCTGGGTGCTCGGCCAGGTGACCGACGCCGTGCCTCGTCCCCGCCTTCGAGCAGGGCGAGGTCTCCGCCTCCGACGCGTGGGCTGGCCGCCGGGGCGATGGCCCTGGTCGGCGTGCTCACGGCGGTCGGCGTGATCATCCGGCGCGGCTACGCCACCGTCACCCAGTACCGCCTGCAGGCCCGCTACCGCCGCTCGGTGAGCCGGCAGTACCTGCGGCTGCCGCTGGCCTGGCACCGACGGCACCCGACGGGGCAGCTGCTCAGCAACGCCAACGCCGACGTCGAGGCCGCCTTCGCGATCTTCGCGCCCGCTGCCGTTCAGCTTCGGCGTCGCGGTCATGCTCGCTCGTCGCGGGGGTGACGATGTTCGACGCCGACCCGGTGCTCGCCGCGCGTCGCGTTCACGGTGCTGCCGCTGCTGGTGGTGGCCAACGGCTTCTACCAGCGGGCCATGTCGCCACGGGTCGCCCGGGCGCAGCAGCTGCGCGCCGACGTCTCCGACGTGGCCCACGAGTCCTTCGAGGGCGCCCTGGTCGTCAAGACCCTCGGCCGCGAGGCGCGAGGAGACGGACCGGTTCGCGCGGCCGCTCCCAGCGAGCTGCGCGCGGCCAACGTGTCCGTCGGTCGGGCCCGGGCGGCCTTCGAGCCCGTCATCGAGGCCCTGCCCGACGCTGGGCACCCTGGTGGTCCTGGCGGTCGGCACCCTGCGGGTGGCCGTCCGGGCCGATCGACGCCGGGACCGTCGTGCAGATCGCCTACCAGCTGACCCTGCTCGCCTTCCCCGTCCGCGCCATCGGCTGGGTGCTCGCCGAGCTGCCCCGCTCCGCGGTGGGCTGGCGGCGGGTCGGGGCCGTCCTCGAGGCGCGACGGGACGGATGGACCACGGCTCGGCGCGGCTGCCGGAGGCGCCCGCAGGGCCGGGCGCGTGCGGGTCCGGGCGCGTCGACCACGACGTCGTGGACCCCGACGGCAGCACCCAGCGGCTGCTGCACGCCGTCGAGCCTGGACGTCCCCGCCGGGCTCCACGGTCGCGGTGGTCGGCTCCACCGGGCGCCGGCAAGTCCACCCTCACCTCGCTGCTGGTCCGCCTGGTCGACCCGGTCGCGCGGGCGCGATCACCACTGGACGGCACCGACGTCCGCGACGTCGTGCCCGGGCGGGCTCGCGGCGACCGTCGCCTACGTGCCGCAGTCGACGTTCGTCTTCGACGACACCGTGCGCGGCAACATCACCCTCGGGCCTGGAGGACGGGCCGCTGGCCGTCGGCGACGACGAGGTCTGGGCGGCGCTGCGGGCCGCGCGGGCCGAGGCCTTCGTGCGCGGCCCTGCCCGAGGGCCTGGACACCCGGGTGGGCGAGCGGGGCGCCAGCCTGTCCGGTGGTCAGCGCCAGCGCCTGGCCATCGCCCGGGCCCTGGTACGCCGCCCGGGCGTGCTGGTGCTGGACGACGCGACCAGCGCCGTCGACCCCACGGTGGAGCAGGAGATCCTCACCGGCCTGCGCGACGACCGGCGGGGTCACGGTCGTCGTGGTCGCCTACCGCCGCTCCACGATCTCCCTGGCCGACCACGGTCGTCCACGTCGAGCACGGCCGGGTGTCGACTCCGGCACGCACGCGGAGCTGATGGGCCGGGACGAGTCCTACCGGAACCTGGTCGAGGCCTACGCCCGCGACGCCGCCGAGCGGGAGCAGCTGGCCGCCGGCGGGGGCTCGACCGGTGAGCGAGGCCGTAGCCCGGGTCGCACGAGGGCCGCCGCACCGCGCGTCCGGGCGGATCGCCACGCGCCTCCGACCGGCGGGTGGCCTGGGCCACGGTCCGGCGCGCGGCTCGCCGCTGTCCCCGGAGATCCTCCACGGCATCTGGCTCACGCTGGCCCTGGCCGCGGTGTCCACGATCGGCCGGGTCGTCGTCCCGGTCGGGGTGCAGCAGACCGTCGACACCGGCATCAACGCCGAGGGCGGCCCGGACGTCCGCCGGATCGTCGCGCTCGTGCTGCTCGCGGCCGGCGCGGTCGTCGGTCACCGGCGCTGTGCGCCTACGCGGTCAACGTCCGGCTGTTCAAGGCGACCGAGGCCGGCCTGGCCACGCTGCGGATCAAGGCGTTCCGCCGGATCCACGACCTGTCGACGCTGACCCAGAACACCGAGCGGCGCGGCGCGCTGGTCTCCCGGGTCACCAGCGACGTCGACACCATCTCCACGTTCGTGCAGTTCGGCGGGCTGATCCTGTTCATCTCGCTGGGGCAGATCGTCGTGGCCAGCGTGCTGATGTTCGTCTACTCCTGGTGGCTCGCGCTGCTGGTGTGGGGGGCGTTCCTGCCGCTGTTCCTCAGCCTGCGGCCCGCTGCAGAAGCTGCTGTCGGTCTGCTTCGGCCGGGTCCGCGAGAACGTCGGGCTGATGCTGGGCGGGATCAGCGAGGCCGTCGTCGGCGCCGACACCATCCGCGCCTACGGCGCCGAGGCCCGCACCCAGCGCCGCATCGACGCCGGCGTCGAGGAGCACCGGCGCTCGGCCACCCGGGCCGGGGTGTTCGCCTCCAGCATCTTCGCCACCGGCACGCTGGTCTCCGGGCTGGCCGTGGCCGCGGTCGTCGGGGTCGGCGTGTGGTTCGGCGCCGGCGGCTCGCTCACCATCGGTGAGCTGCTGGCCTTCCTCTTCCTCGTCCAGCTGTTCACCCAGCCGGTGCAGATCGCCACCGAGATGCTCAACGAGCTGCAGAACGCGCATCGCGGGCTGGCGCCGCGTCATCGCGGTGCTCGACACCCCCGCCGACGTCGCCGACCCCGCCGGTCTCCCGGACGCCCGGCCCATCCCCGCCGGGCCCGTCACCGCCCGGTTCGAGGGGGTCTCCTACGCCTACCCGGGCGGGCCCCCCGGTCCTGCGCGGCATCGACCTGGAGATCCCGGCGCAGGCCCGGGTGGCGATCGTCGGGGAGACCGGCTCGGGCAAGACCACCCTGGCCAAGCTGCTCACCCGGCTGCAGGACCCGGCCGTCGGGCCGGGTGCTGCTCAACGGCGTCGACCTGCGCGACGTGCCCGTTCGCCTCCCTGCGCAGCCGGGTCGTCCTCGTCCCGCAGGAGGGCTTCCTCTTCGACGTCTCCGCTGCGCGACAACATCCGGCTCGCCCGGCCGGAGGCCGACGACGACGCAGGTGGACCTCGTGGTGACCGAGCTGGGGCTGCAGCCGTGGGTCGCCGGGCTGCCGCACGGCCTGGACACCCGGGTCGGGCAGCGGGGCGAGTCGCTGTCGGCGGGGGAGCGCCAGCTGGTCGCGGTCGCGCGCGCCTACCTCGCCGACCCCGACCTGCTGGTGCTGGACGAGGCGACCTCGGCCGTCGACCCCGCGACGGAGGTCCGGCTCAACCGCGCCCTGGACGGGCTGACCCGCGGTCGCACGAGCGTGGCCATCGCCCACCGGCTGTCGACCGCCGAGGCCGCCGACCTCGTCGTCGTGGTCGACGCCGGGCGCGTCGTGGAGGTCGGCCCCCACCAGGAGCTGGTGCAGGCCGGACGGCGTCTACGCCAGGCTGCACGCGAGCTGGGTGGCCCAGCGCAGCAGCGGGGTGGTGGCCGACCCCGACGACGTGAGGCCCGACGGCGTGGAGGTGGACGTGTGAGCACCGGTAGCCCTGACGGGGTGGAGGACTCGCTGGAGGCGCTGCTCGGACCGGGTGCGCTTCGGCGCCGACGGCCTCGTCGCGGCCGTGGCGCAGCAGCACGACAGCCGGGAGGTGCTGATGGTGGCCTGGATGGACCGGGCGGCCCTGGCCGAGACCCTGACCAGCCGCCGGGGCACGTACTTCAGCCGGTCGCGGCAGGAGCGCTGGCGCAAGGGCGACACCTCCGGCCACGTCCAGCACGTGGTCAGGGTGTCCGTCGACTGCGACGGCGACACCGTGCTGCTCGAGGTCGACCAGGTCGGTCCGGCCTGCCACACCGGCACCCGCACCTGCTTCGACGCCGCGGGTGCTCCTCGAGTCGCAGGTGCCCGCATGACCGGCGCGCCCGGGGCGTCCGGGGCGTCCGGGGCGTCCGGGGCTGCGGCCCAGGGCCCGCTCGACGTGCCGCTCGGCAGCACCTGGCCGACGCTCGAGGGGTTCCGCGAGGCCGCACGGAGCCGTCGCGTGGTGCCCGTCGTCCGCCGGTTCCTCGGCGACGGAGAGACCCCCGTGGGGCTGTACCGGCAAGCTCGCGGCGGACCGGACCGGCAGCTTCCTGCTGGAGTCCGCGGAGCACGACGGCTCGTGGGCGCGCTGGTCGATCGTCGGGGCCCGCTCGGCCGCCGTCCTGACCAGCAGAGGGCGAGGCCCTGACGACGGCTGCTGGATCGGGGTGCCCCCCGCTGGGCGTGCCCACCTCCGGCGACCCGCTGCAGATGCTGCGCGAGACCCTGCGGGTGCTGGCCACGCCGCGCGTGGCCGGGCTGCCCGCCGCTGACGAGCGGGCTGGTCGGCATGCTCGGCTGGGACGTGGTGCACCGCTGGGAACTGCTGCCGTGGGCCGCCGAGGACGACCTCGACCTGCCGGAGCTGGCGCTGCTGCCTCGCCACCGACCTCGCGGTGCTGGACCACCGCGACGCCACGGTGTGGCTGGTGGCCAACGCCGTCAACTCCGACGGCACGCGACGAGCGGGTCGACGAGGCCTACGCCGACGCGGTCGCCCGCCTCGACGCCATGACCGCCGACCTGGCCCGGCCCACCCCGTCCTCGGCGGCCGTCGGCGGCGCGGTGGCCGGCACGCACGGGGGCCTGCACGGGGGCCAGGTCGCGGACGAGCCGACGTCCACCAGGACGCGCGAGCAGTTCCACGACATGGTCGAGCACGGCAAGCGCGCCATCCGTCGACGGCGAGGTCTTCCAGGTCGTGCTGTCGCAGCGCTTCAGCGTCGACACCGACGTGGACGCCCTGTCGCTCTACCGGGCGCTCCGCCTGACCAACCCCAGCCCGTACATGTACCTGGTGCGGCTCGAGGGCCCCGGGCGGGCGCCGCTTCGACGTCGTGGGGTCCTCGCCGGAGGCGCTGGTGACGGTCGAGGACGGCACGGTCATCGCCCACCCGATCGCGGGCACCCGCCCCCGCTCGGGCGACCCGGCGGTCGACGCGGCCCGGGCCGAGGAGCTGCTGGGCGACCCCAAGGAGCGGGCCGAGCACCTGATGCTGGTGGACCTGGCCCGCAACGACCTCGGCCGGGTGTGCGAGCCCGGCAGCGTCGACGTCGTGGAGTTCATGCAGATCGAGCGGTTCAGCCACGTCCTGCACATCGTGTCCACCGTGACCGGGACGCTGCGGGACGACGCGGACCCGGTCGACGTCCTCACCGCCACGTTCCCGGCCGGGACGCTGTCGGGGGCGCCGAAGGTCCGTGCGGTCGAGCTCATCGACTCCCTCGAGCCCACCCGACGCGGCCTGTACGGCGGGGTCGTCGGCTACTTCGACCTCGCCGGCGACCTCGACCTGGCCATCGCCATCCGCACCGGACTGCTCCTGGACGGCCGGCTGCACGTGCAGGCCGGCGGCGGTGTCGTCGCGGACTCCACGCCGGACGGGGAGTTCGAGGAGTCGCGGCACAAGGCCGCCGCCGTGCTCACCGCCCAGCGGCGGGCCGCGTCCCTGCGGCCCCTGCCCTCCCAGCCGTGACTGCGCGGACGTCGGCGCTCTCAGCCGCGCTGGGTGCCGCAGCCGCCCTGCTGGCGCTCTCGACACTCGGGCTGACCTGGGTCCGGCGCGACGCGTCGGGGCCGCTCGGCGAGGCCTCGGCCGCCCAGGTGGAGGCGCTGAGCGGACGGGACGTCGCGCCGTTGGTGGCGGCCCTGGTCCCGGGGACCGCTGCCGTCGTGGTGGTGGCGCTGCTCCTGCGCGGCTGGTGGCGCGCCGGCGCGCTGACGGTCGCGGCCGTGGCCGGGGTCGTCGCCGCCGGCTCCGCCGTCGCGGTGCTGCTCCCGGGTGGTGCGGGAGAGCAGGGCGAGGTCACGCTGGTGCCCGCCGTAGCGGCCCTCGCCTGCCTCGTCACCGCCGGGGGGGCGCTCCTGGGCGTCCTGGCAGCGGTAGCTGCACGCCGTGCGGGGACGGACCGCGTACCGACGGCCGACCCGCCCGGACGGTCGCAGGCGGCCGCCGACGTCGGGGTCGACGAGCCCGCCGACCTGTGGCGTGCGCTCGACGCCGGCCAGGACCCGACGTAACGGGGTGGGCCAGCGGGGTGGTCACGGGCGGCCTGCAGCGAGCCCGGGTCGCCGCTACCCCGACCTGACCCAGGTCCGTCGGCCTGGCAAGATGGACGGGCACGCCGAGCCGACACCGAGGAGGGCCCGTGCCCGAGACCACCCCCGCACCCGACCCCCGGCCCGACACCGACGCCCCGCACGACACCCAGGTCGCCCACGGCGGCCACGGCACGTCGGTCGCTGCGTGGACCGCGACGCTCGGCGTCACCCTCGGTGCCCTGGTCGTCTCCGTGGCCATGATCTTCCAGTGGATGCCGGTGATCGTCGTCGGGGCGGTCATCATCGTGCTGGCCGCGCTGTCCGGACCGGTGCTCACGCGGGCCGGCTACGGGGACTCCTCCGGGGCTCGCGAGTTCACGGGCCAGAAGCGCGCCGTCCGCTAGGGAGCGGCTGCCCGTGGGGCCAGGCCGTCGCGACCCGCTCCCGCGGCGCGTCACGTCGAAGCACCGTCCCGAGCACCGCCGACCCGGCTACCGTGCTCGGGTCAGCCCGAACCACAGCAACCGGGGGAGAGACCATGTCCACGCCGTACCAGTCAGTGCCCGTCGGTCCGGCAGGTGGCGAGCCACCGTCGTCCAACCTGGTGTGGGGCATCCTCGTCCTGGTCTTCTGCGGTGGTGGGGTGGTCGGCCTGGTCGCGGGCATCGTCAGCATCGTCAACGCGACGCAGGTCAACGGGAAGTGGGCGGCCGGTGACATGGCCGGGGCCATGGAGAGCTCGCGCAAGGCCAAGCAGTGGGCCCTGTGGGGGGCCGTCATCAGCGTCGTGCTTCTCGTCCTCGCCCTGGTAGTGCTCCTCGCCCTCGGTGGGCTTGCAGCGCTGAGCGACTCGTCCAGCAGCATGTGACCATCGTGCCGTGACGCAGCTGCTGCCCCGGCGGGACAACGCACCGGCCGCGTCGGCGAGGGCGCGGCACCTGTGGGGCGGCACGCTGGTCGGCCCGGTCTGCGTCGCCGCGCTCGCCGGAGGTGTGCTCGCCGCCCTCCAGGTGCTCGACCCCACCGAGCCGGGGCACTACCCGACCTGTCCGTTCCTGGCCCTGACCGGGTGGTTCTGCCCCGGCTGCGGCAGCCTGCGGATGCTTCACGAGCTCGGGGACGGGGACCTGTCCGGCGCCGCGGCCATGAACCCCCTCGGCCTGCTCATGATCGTGGCCCTGGTCGCGTACTGGCTGGGCTGGGTCGTCCGTGGCGTCACCGGCCGGCCACGCGGCGCCCCCATGCCCGGCTGGGTCGTGTGGGTGTTCCTCGTGGTCACGCTGGCCTACGCCGTGCTCCGCAACCTGCCCGGCATGGGTGTCCTCGCCCCGGGCTGAACCATGGCAGCCGCGTCCGGCGGCGCTGCCGCGGACGACCGGCACCCGCCCGGTCGGGCACCGTCGCGGGACGACGCCCGACGCGGCGTCACCCGCTCGGGTGCTGCCGCGCGCCCATGGTCATGAGCGGCCCTCGGGCCCGCGTACGATCGCCCGGACCGCACAGGGTGAGGGAGGCGGACGTGAGCGTGCTGCACAGCATCCTCGACGGCGTCAGGGAAGACGTCGCCATCCGGGAGGCCGAGCTTCCTCTGCAGATCGTCAAGGAGCGTGCCCAGCGCATGCCGTCGGCCCGTAACGGGCTGGCGGCGCTGACCGTGCACCAGGGCGTCAAGGTCATCGCCGAGGTCAAGCGCGCGAGCCCGAGCAAGGGCGACATCGCCCCCATCGCGGACCCCGCCGCCCTGGCAGGCGAGTACGCCGCCGGAGGCGCGTCCGTGATCAGCGTGCTCACCGAGGGCCGTCGGTTCGGCGGCTCGATCGACGACCTCAAGCTCGTCTCGGCGGCCGTGGACGTCCCGGTCCTCCGCAAGGACTTCGTCGTGACGCCCTACCAGGTGTGGGAGGCCCGGGCCGCGGGTGCCGACCTCGTGCTGCTCATGGCCATGGCCCTCGCCCAGCCGGCTCTGGTCTCCCTCGTCGAGCGGGTCACCTCGCTGGGGATGACGCCGCTGGTGGAGGTCCACGACGGCGAGGAGATCAAGCGGGCGGTCGACGCCGGCGCCAGGGTCGTCGGCGTCAACGCCCGCGACCTGCGCACCCTGGAGGTGGACCGGGCCAACTTCGCCCGCCTGTCGCCCCTCATCCCCGACGGCATCGTCCGGATCGCCGAGTCAGGGGTCCGCGGGCCGAACGACGTCATGGACTACGCCAGGGCCGGCGCCGACGCCGTCCTCGTCGGCGAGACCCTCGTCCGTCAACCGGACCCGCGACGAGCGGTCGCCGACCTCGTCGCCGCCGGCTCCCACCCGAGCCTGCAGGGTGGCACGCCCGTGACGACCACCGACCCCGCACGCGAGGCGACGGCCGACCACGCCACCCGCCTCGAGGCCGCCACCAGCACGCGGCTGCAGGACCACGTGGGGCCCTACTTCGGTGAGTTCGGCGGGCGCTTCGTCCCCGAGGCGCTGGTCGCGGCCCTGGACGAGCTCGACGCCGCATGGGCCTCCGCCCGCCTCGACCCGGCCTTCATGGCCGAGCTGCACGAGCTGCAGCGCAGCTACACGGGCCGCCCGAGCCCCATCACGCACGCCAGGCGCTTCGGCGAGCACGCCGGTGGCGCGACGGTGCTGCTCAAGCGCGAGGACCTCAACCACACCGGCAGCCACAAGATCAACAACGTCCTCGGGCAGGCGTTGCTCACCCGTCGCATGGGCAAGACCCGCGTCATCGCAGAGACGGGTGCCGGGCAGCACGGCGTCGCCACCGCGACGGCCGCGGCGCTCATGGGGCTCGAGTGCGTCGTCTACATGGGAGAGAAGGACACCGAGCGCCAGGCGCTCAACGTCGCCCGGATGCACCTGCTGGGTGCCACGGTGGTCCCCGTCACGTCCGGCTCCCGCACCCTCAAGGACGCGATCAACGAGGCGATGCGCGACTGGGTGACCAACGTCGAGGACACCCACTACCTGCTGGGCACGGTCGCCGGGCCGCACCCGTTCCCGACCCTGGTCCGTGACCTGCACCGGGTCATCGGGCTCGAGGCGCGCGAGCAGGTGCTCGCCGAGCACGGCCGGCTGCCCGACGTCGTCGCGGCCTGCGTGGGCGGCGGTCAGCAACGCCATCGGCATCTTCCACGCGTTCCTCGACGACCCCGGGGTCGAGCTGCTCGGTCTCGAGGCGGGGGCGACGGCGTGGAGACCGGCCGTCACGCCAGCTCCATCACCGGCGGGGCACCGGGGGTGCTGCACGGTGCGCGCAGCTACCTGCTCCAGGACTCCGACGGCCAGACCGTCGACAGCCACTCGATCTCCGCCGGGCTCGACTACCCGGGTGTCGGGCCCGAGCACGCGTGGCTGCACGCCACCGGCCGGGCGCGCTACGAGCCGGTGACCGACGCCGAGGCGATGGACGCCTTCCGGCTGCTCTGCCGGACCGAGGGCATCATCCCGGCCATCGAGACCGCCCACGGCCTGGCCGGTGCGATCCGTGAGGGCCGCCGCCTCGGGCCGGACGGCATCGTCCTGGTCAACCTCTCCGGCCGCGGGGACAAGGACGTCGCCACCGCCGCCGAGTGGTTCGCGCTGTGACGGCGGCGCCCGCGGGCGTCGTCCGGGCTGCCACGGCGGTCGACGCCGCGGTGGCCGAGGGACGGGCGGCCCTGGTCGGCTACCTGCCGGTCGGCTACCCCGACCTGGACACCTCGATCGACGCCATGGTCGCGCTCGCCCGCAGCGGCTGCGACGTCCTGGAGATCGGCGTCCCCTACTCCGACCCCGTGATGGACGGCCCGCTCATCGCGGCGGCGGCCGACCACGCGCTGCGGCAGGGGACCCGGCTCGCCGACACCTTCACCGCGGTCCGCCGCCGTGCACCGAGGCCAGCCCGGGCACGCGCTGGTCTGGTCATGACCTACTGGAACCCGGTCGCGCGCACGGGCGTGCAGGACGCTTCGCCTCGCCGGCTCGTCGAGGCGGGCGTGCAGCGGGCTCATCACCCCCGACCTCATCCCCGACGAGGCCGCGGAGTGGCTCGCGGTCAGCGACGCCTAGGGCCTGGAGCGCGTGTTCCTCGTCGCCCCGTCCAGCACCGACGACGCGGATCGCCATGACCGCCCGGGCCAGCACCGGGTTCACCTACGCGGCCTCCACCATGGGCGTGACGGGTGAGCGCACCACCGTCGGCGGCGGGCGCCGCGGACCTGGTGGCGCGCACCCGGGCGGCCGGGGCGGAGCGGGTCTGCGTCGGGCTCGGCGTGTCCACCCCCGAGCAGGCGGCGGAGGTCGCGGCCTTCGCCGACGGCGTGATCGTCGGCTCGGCCCTGGTCCGTGCGCTGAGCGGCGCCGACGGCGGCCCGGGCGGTCCCGCGGCGCGCCGGGGCCCTGGCCGCCCGCCTCGCCGAGGGCGTCCGCATCCGCACCTGAGACGGCCGTGACCCGGCGGATCTCCGGCCCGGTCTGCTCCTGCCGGCCACCCGAGTGTCACGCCACGGGCGACCAGCCGGAGCCCGGTCGGCGATTGCGTACCCTGAGACCTCGCGTGCCTGTACCGGATGCGCCCCAGCGAGCCCTGCCGCGCACCCTGTCAGACCTGCACAGACCGGATGGTGAGCATGACGACCGTCGGCCTTCCAGCGCTTCGCCCCGCGCCCCCACGAGGGGCTGTACGACCCCGCCACCGAGCACGACGCCTGCGGGGTGGCCTTCGTGGCGACCCTGCGCGGCACGCCCGGGCACGACATCGTCGAGCACGCCCTGACCGCGCTGCGCAACCTCGACCACCGCGGTGCGGTCGGCTCCGAGCCGGACACCGGCGACGGTGCCGGGCATCCTCACCCAGGTCCCGGACCGCTTCCTGCGCGCCAGGCCGCGCCGACTCGGGTCATCCGGCTGCCCGCGCGCCGGCGCCTACGTCGGTGGGCACCGCGTTCCTGCCCGTGGAGGCCGACGAGCAGGCCCTGGCGGTCACCGCCGTGGCACCGTCGCGGAGCAGGAGGGCCTGCGGGTCCTCGGCTGGCGCGACGTCCCGGTGGGCGCCGACCTCGTCGGGTCCCACCGCACGCTCCGTCATGCCCGCCTTCCGCCAGGTCTTCCTCGTCCCCCGGCCCGGCGGTCCCGCCGAGGGGCTCGCCGGGCGTCGCGCTGGACCGGTACGCGTTCTGCGTCCGCAAGCGCCTGGAGAACGACCACGGCGTGTACTTCCCGTCGCTCAGTCAGCCGGACCATGGTCTACAAGGGCATGCTCACCACCGGGCCAGCTCGAGCCGTTCTTCCCCGACCTGTCCGACCGCCGGTTCGCCACCGAGCTGGCGCTGGTCCACTCACGGTTCTCCACCAACACGTTCCCGTCGTGGCCGCTGGCCCACCCGTTCCGCCTCATCGCCCACAACGGCGAGATCAACACCGTGCGCGGCAACCGGAACTGGATGCGGGCGCGGGAGTCCACGCTGGCCAGCGACGTCATCCCCGGCGACCTCGAGCGGCTGTTCCCGATCAACTCCGTCGGCGCCTCGGACTCGGCGAGCTTCGACGAGGTGCTGGAGCTGCTGCACCTCGGCGGCCGGTCGCTGCCGCACGCCGTGCTCATGATGATCCCCGAGGCGTGGGAGAACCACGCCGAGATGGACCCCGCCCGGCGCGCGTTCTACGACTACCACTCCGACATCATGGAGCCCTGGGACGGGCCGGCGTCCGTCACCTTCACCGACGGCACGGTCATCGGCGCCGTGCTGGACCGCAACGGCCTGCGACCGGCCCGCTACTGGGTCACCAGCGACGGCCTGGTCGTCATGGCCAGCGAGTCCGGTGTGCTCGACATCGCCCCTGACCGGGTCGTCCGCAAGGGCCGGCTGCAGCCGGGCCGGATGCTGCTGGTCGACACCGGCCAGGGCCGGATCATCGACGACGCCGAGGTCAAGGCCCAGCTCGCCGCCGAGCAGCCCTACGCCCGGTGGCTGGAGGAGAACCGGATCGCGCTGGAGGCAGCTGCCCGAGCGGGTCCACGTCGTCCACCCCGCCGCGTCGGTCACCCGGCGCCAGCAGACCTTCGGCTACACCGAGGAGGAGCTGCGGATCCTGCTCGCCCCGATGGCCGCCAACGCGGCCGAGCCGATCGGCTCGATGGGCACCGACACCCCGCCCGCGGTGCTGTCCCAGCGCCCGCGGCTGCTGTTCGACTACTTCACCCAGCTCTTCGCCCAGGTCACGAACCCGCCTCTGGACGCCATCCGCGAGGAGCTCGTCACGAGCCTGCGCGGCGTCCATCGGGCCCGAGCTCAACATCCTCGACGCGACCCCCGAGCACTCCCGGATGGTCGTGCTGCCGTTCCCGGTGGTCGACAACGACGAGCTGGCCAAGATCGTCCACATCCAGGACGCCCGAGGGTGGCGCGGCGACCGCCGTGGTCAGGGGCCTCTACGACGTGCACGGTGGCGGGGCCGCGCCCTGGAGCGGCGGCTCGACGAGATCTGCGCCGAGGTGGACCGGGCCATCGCCGACGGCGTCCAGTTCGTCGTGCTGTCCGACCGGGACTCCACCGCCGACCTGGCCCCGATCCCGTCGCTGCTGCTCACCGGCGGCGTCCACCACCACCTGATCCGCACCCGGACCCGCACCCGGGTCGGCCTGCTCGTCGAGGCCGGGTGACGTCCGCGAGGTGCACCACTGCGCCCTGCTCGTCGGGTACGGCGCCGCCGCGATCAACCCGTACCTGGCCATGGAGTCCGTCGAGGACCTCGTGCCGGCGCGGCACCCTCGGCGACGTCGACCCCGCCGTCGCCGTCCGCAACCTCATCAAGGCGCTCGGCAAGGGCGTCCTCAAGGTCATGTCGAAGATGGGCATCAGCACCGTCGCGTCCTACCGCGGTGCGCAGGTCTTCGAGGCGCTGGGGCTCGGCCAGGAGCTCGTCGACCGGTACTTCACCGGCACCACGAGCCAGCTCGGCGGTATCGGCCTGGACGTCGTGGCCGAAGAGGTCGCCCGTCGGCACTCCGTGGCCTACCCGCCGGAGGGCGCGCCGGTGACCCGGATGCTCGCCCAGGGCGGGGAGTACCAGTGGCGCCGGGACGGCGAGGTCCACCTCTTCGACCCCGACACCGTCTTCCGGCTGCAGCACTCCACCCGCGCCCAGCGCTACGACGTGTTCCGCGACTACAGCCGGGCCGTCGACGAGCGCTCGCAGCGGCTGGGCACCCTCCGCGGGCTCTTCGAGCTGCGGCCGGACTCCCGCGGGGCCGTCCCGCTGGAGCAGGTCGAGAGCGTCGAGTCGATCATGACGAGGTTCGCGACCGGTGCCATGAGCTTCGGCTCCATCAGCCCCGAGGCGCACGAGACCGTCGCGGTCGGCATGAACCGGATCGGCGGGCGCTCCAACACCGGCGAGGGAGGCGAGGCCGTCGAGCGGCTCCTCGACCCCGAGCGGAGGAGCTCGGTCAAGCAGGTCGCCTCCGGCCGGTTCGGCGTGACCAGCATGTACCTGACCCACGCCGACGACATCCAGATCAAGATGGCGCAGGGCGCGAAGCCCGGCGAGGGCGGGCAGCTGCCCGGTCACAAGGTCTACCCGCTCATCGCGGAGATCCGGCACTCCACGCCGGGCGTCGGGCTCATCTCCCCGCCGCCGCACCACGACATCTACTCCATCGAGGACCTCGCGCAGCTGATCCACGACCTCAAGAACGCCAACCCGTCGGCGCGCATCCACGTCAAGCTGGTGAGCGAGATCGGCGTGGGGACGGTCGCGGCCGGCGTCTCCAAGGCGCACGCCGACGTGGTGCTCGTCTCCGGCCACGACGGCGGCACGGGTGCCTCGCCGCTCACCAGCCTCAAGCACGCGGGTGCGCCGTGGGAGCTCGGCCTGGCCGAGACGCAGCAGACGCTCATGCTCAACGGCCTGCGCGACCGGATCACCGTGCAGGTCGACGGGGCCATGAAGACCGGCCGGGACGTCGTCGTGGCGGCGCTGCTCGGGGCCGAGGAGTACGGCTTCTCCACCGCCCCCCTGATCGTGTCCGGCTGCATCATGATGCGGGTCTGCCACCTCAACACCTGCCCGGTGGGGGTCGCGACGATGGACCCGCGCCTCCGGGCGAAGTTCTCCGGGCAGCCGGAGTTCGTCGAGACCTTCTTCCGCTACGTCGCCACCGAGGTGCGCGAGCACCTGGCCGCCCTGGGCCTGCGCTCCCTGGAGGAGGCCGTCGGTCGCGTCGACCTGCTCGACACCCGCAAGGCCGTCGAGCACTGGAAGGCGGACGGTCTCGACCTGTCGCCGGTGCTGCACTCCCCGCAGGGCATCGCCGCCGACGCAGCCGAGGCACCGCACGGTGGCGCAGGACCACGGCCTGGAGAAGGCGCTGGACCAGACGCTGATCCAGATGTCGGGCGACGCCCTGGAGCGCGGGGAGCCGGTCCGCATCGACGTGCCCGTCCGCAACATCAACCGCACGGTCGGCACCATGCTCGGCCACGAGGTCACCGTCCGCTTCGGTGAGCGGGGCCTTCCGGCCGACACCATCGACGTCACCCTGACGGGCTCGGCCGGGCAGTCCCTCGGCGCGTTCCTGCCGCCGGGCATCACGCTTCGGCTGTGGGGGGACGCCAACGACTACGTCGGCAAGGGCCTGTCCGGCGGGCGCATCGTGGTGCGGCCGCACCGCGGCACCCGCTTCAACACCCAGCGCAACATCATCGGCGGCAACGTCATCGCCTACGGGGCGACCAGCGGCGAGATCCTCATCCAGGGCGAGGTGGGGGAGAGGTGCTGCGTGCGCAACTCCGGCGCCACCGTCGTGGTGGAGGGGGTGGGCGACCACGGCTGCGAGTACATGACCGGGGGCACCGTCGTGGTGCTCGGGCGGACCGGGCGCAACTTCGCCGCGGGCATGTCGGGCGGGGTGGCCTACGTCCTGGACCTGCGGGAGGGCCGCGTCAACCGGGAGCTGGTGGACATCGAGCCCGTGTCCGACGCGGACGTCGACCTGCTGCTCCCCCTGCTGCGGCGCCACGTGGAGGAGACCGGCTCGCTGGTCGCCGAGGACCTCGTGGTCGAGCCCGACGTGCTGCGGGCGCGGGTGCGCAAGGTGGTGCCGCGGGAGTTCCGGCGGGTCACCGGCGTGCTGGCCCAGGCGCGCGAGGAGGGCCTGGACCTTCGTGGCGACGAGGTGTGGCGGCGGATCGTGGCACCCGCGTAGGACCACCGGGGGGAGCGCGGCCTCCCCGGTCCGCTGCTCGGACCCCCCGGTCCGCTGCTCGGACCGGGGAGCGGCTCCAGGCCCTCCCGGGCACTAGCGTGGGACCCATGCGCCGCGCCAAGATCGTCTGCACCCTGGGTCCCGCCGTCGCCGGCCGGGACAACATCCGACGCCTCGTAGAGGCGGGCATGGACGTCGCCCGGATGAACTTCAGCCACGGGGACCACTCCGACCACGAGGCCAACTTCGCCGATGTCCGTGCGGCCGCCGAGGCCACCGGGCGCAACGTCGCCATCCTCCTGGACCTGCAGGGCCCCAAGATCCGCATCGGCCGGTTCACCGATGGCTCCGTCGAGCTGCAGGTGGGTGAGCAGTTCGTCATCACCACCGAGGACGTCCCCGGGGACGTCCACCAGGTGTCCACCACCTACCAGGGCCTGCCCGGTGACGTCTCGGCCGGCGACGACATCCTCGTCGACGACGGCCGGCTCGCCTTCACGGTCCTGTCGGTCGACGGTCCCCGCGTGACGACGCAGGTGGTCGTCGGCGGCAAGATCTCGAACAACAAGGGCGTCAACCTGCCGGGCGTGGCGGTCAGCGTGCCCGCGCTGACGGACAAGGACGCCGAGGACCTGCGGTTCGGCCTGTCCCTGGGGGTGGACATGGTCGCGCTCTCCTTCGTCCGCGACGCCGTGGACGCCGACGGGGTGCGCGCGATCATGGACGAGGTCGGGGTCCGCCGACCGGTCATCGCGAAGGTCGAGAAGCCTCAGGCCGTCGAGCACCTGCGCGAGGTGGTCGACGCCTTCGACGGCATCATGGTGGCCCGCGGCGACCTGGGTGTGGAGCTGCCGCTGTACGAGGTTCCGCTGGTCCAGAAGCGCGCGGTCGAGCTCGCGCGGCGCCAGGCGAAGCCCGTCATCGTGGCCACGCAGATGCTCGAGTCGATGATCACGAGCCCGCGGCCGACCCGCGCCGAGGCCAGCGACGTCGCCAACGCCATCCTCGACGGCGCCGACGCGGTGATGCTGTCCGGCGAGACCAGCGTGGGGGCCTACCCCTTCGACACGGTCCGCACCATGGCGGACATCATCAAGAACACCGAGGAGCACGGTCTGGACCGGATCGCCCCGCTGGGTACCGCCCCCCGCACCAAGGGCGGTGCGATCACCAGGGCCGCAGCCGAGGTCGGCAAGCAGCTCGGCGTGAAGTACCTCTGCTGCTTCAGCCAGTCAGGCGACTCCGCCAAGCGGATGAGCCGGCTGCGCAGCAGAATCCCCCTGCTGGTCTTCACCCCCTCGGCGGAGGCGCGCCGTCAGCTCGCACTGTCGTGGGGGATCGAGGCCTTCCTGGTGCCCACCGTGTCGCACACCGACGACATGGTGCGTCAGGTGGACAGCTCGCTGCATCGAGAGCGGTCTCGGCTCCTACGGCGACGAGGTGGTCATCGTCGCCGGATCGCCCCCCGGCATCCCCGGCTCGACCAACGCCCTGCGCGTGCACCGCGTCGGCGAGGCCGTGGCCGCGCAGATGCCCGCCTACCGAGGCTGAAGGCCGCCCGGCCCGCCACGACCAGCAGGGCCCCGACCACCTGGAGGTCGGTCGGGGCCCTGTCGTCGGTACCGGCGGCGGGACTCGAACCCGCATGCCCTTTCGAGCAGCGCATTTTGAGTGCGCCGTGTCTGCCGTTCCACCACGCCGGCCCAGCCCAGGGGTGAGGCACCCCTGCGGTCGCGGCGCATCGTGCGCTCGACCGGCCGCTAGGCTACCGCCGTGGCTGACAGCGACGACGCGACCGGCGTGGACGACCCCTTCCTCCCTCCTCGGACGGAGCCCGCCGACCGCCCCGGCGCAGGAGCCGTCGCCGAGCGCGACGACCCGTCGTCGCGTGGTCGTCGCCGAGGACGAGGCGCTCATCCGCCTCGACCTGGTGGAGATGCTCACCGAGGCGGGCTACGACGTCGTGGGGGAGGCCGGCGACGGGGAGAGCGCCATGCGCCTGGCCGAGGAGCAGCGCCCCGACGTCGTCGTGCTCGACATCAAGATGCCCAAGCTGGACGGGATCAGCGCTGCCGAACGCATCGCCACGGCCCGGATCGCCCCCGTCGTGCTGCTGACGGCGTTCAGCCAGACCGAGCTCGTGGAACGGGCGCGGGACGCCGGTGCCATGGCCTACGTGGTGAAGCCCTTCACCGCCGCGGACCTGCTGCCCGCCCTGGAGATCGCCATCAGCCGGCACTCTGAGCTGTTGCAGCTCGAGGACGAGGTCGCCGACCTCGCCGACCGGCTCGAGACCCGCAAGCTGGTCGAGCGCGCCAAGGCGGCGTTGCAGTCCACCTACGGGATGAGCGAGCCCGAGGCGTTCCGCTGGATCCAGAAGACGTCCATGGACCGGCGGCTGTCGATGCGTGAGGTCGCCTCCGGGGTGCTGGCCGCAGCGGCGGAACGCGGGCAAGTCGGGCCCTCGCTGAGCGTTACGCCCGACGACGCCGGCGCCCCGCTCTCCCTCGGCGGCGTCGTCGCAGGTCACGAACCTGCAACGCCTCGGTAAAGGGTGCGCGGCGACCGATGACGCCGACCGATTCGGTCGGCTACGTTGCGGACAAGAGTCCACCGTCCGGGTGGTCTCGGTCCTTGTCCGAAGGAGCACACCACATGATCCGACGCAGTCGTGGATGGCAGTCTGTCGCCGTCCTCGGTATCGCCGGTCTCGCCCTCGCCGCATGCGGCGACGGCGACGCCGACACCGATACTCCCGACAGCAGGCGACACCGCCGACGACGCCGCGGCCGGCCCATGCGAGCTCCTCTGACGAGGGTGCCACCGGGGCCAGCCGGCAGCGGCGACGGGATCCTGACCATCGGCACGCTGCTGCCCGAGACCGGCAGCCTCGCGTTCCTCGGGCCGCCGGAGTTCGCGGGCGTCGACCTCGCCATCGCAGAGATCAACGCCGGACGGCGGCGTGCTCGGCGCGGACGTCGCCAAGATCGACGGCGACTCGGGTGACACCACCACCGACATCGCCACCCAGACCACGACCCGCCTGCTCGGCGAGGGCGTCGACGCGATCGTCGGCGCCGCGTCCTCCGGCGTGTCGTTCACCGTGATCGACCAGATCACGGGCGCCGGCGTCGTCCACTTCTCGCCCGCGAACACCAGCCCTGACTTCACGGACTACGACGACAACGGCCTGTACTTCCGGACCGCGCCGTCTGACGTGCTCCAGGGCCGCGTGCTCGGTGACCTGCTCGTGCGGGACGGCTGCCTGGCTCCTGCGGCCATCGTCCTCGACGACCCGTACGGCACCGGCCTGGCGGACAACTTCACGCGCTCGCTGGAGGCGGGCGGCGGCCAGCTCGCCACCGACCCGATCAAGTACCCGGAGGGCACCGACAACTTCTCTGCCCAGGTCACCCAGGTCGCTGACGCGAACCCGGAGTGCGTCGTGCTCATCGGCTTCGCCGAGACCGCCCAGATCATCACCGAGATGCTCGCCCAGGGCCTCAGCTCCGACCGAGATCGCCCATCTACTTCGTCGACGGCAACCTCTCCAACTACGGCGACGACCTGCCCGCGGGCACCCTCGAGGGCAGCAAGGGCACGCTCCCGGCTGCAGAGGCGTCGGAGGAGTTCCAGGCCCGGCTCCTCGAGGTGGACCCGTCGCTGACGGACTTCTCCTACGCGGCCGAGTCCTACGACGCTGTCGTCACGATCGCCCTGGCCACCATCGCGGCTGGTAGCGACGACGGCGTCCAGATCGCGGCGGCGCTGCCCGACGTCACCCGTGGCGGCGAGAAGTGCGCGACTTCGACGGGTGCGCCGACTGCTCGAGGCCGACCCGCGGCCGACATCGACTACGACGGCGTCTCCGGCCCCATCGAGATGTCCGACGCCGGTGACCCCACCGAGGCCACCATCGGCATCTTCCAGTACGGCGCGGAGAACAACACCTACACCCGCGTCGACAGCCTCTCCGGCACGATCTGAGTCGCTGACCCTGGCGGTGTGCCTGCTCGGCACCTGGCTGACGCAGCAGGCCCTCCACCCCCCGGGGTGGGGGGCCTGCTGCGTGGGGACGCCAGCACACTGATTGGTGCAGCAGGGGCCGCAGCGGACGCGGCGGTGGACGGCCCTGGCGGCGGCGAGCTCGCCGCACCGGGGGCGATCGCACGACCGTGGTCTGCACAGTGCCCGCCGCGCCGACGTTCCACCCGGGGTGCCGTACTGCCCCCGGCGAGCAGCCGACCGGCATCGCCGAGGCGGCGCGCTGCCCGGCCTTGGCGGACGGCCATGGCCCCCCCTCGCAGTAAGCGCCATGAGCGGCTGCGGCCAGGGTTCGAGCCACGTCCCTGCAGACACCATGACGCCCGGGGCTCTCACCGAGGGCTCCGGCACGCGGGCAGACAGCACGACGCCCGGCCCCCACCAGGGGGCCGGGCGTCGTGGCGGGTGTCGGCTCAGTCCACCTTGGCCAGGGTGCCCAGGTAGAGCTCGATCACCTTGGGGTCCTTGGCCAGGGCCCTGCCGGCGCCGGTGTAGGCGTTGCGGCCCTGGTCCAGCACGTAGCCGCGGTCGCAGATCTGCAGGCAGCGCCGGGCGTTCTGCTCGACCATGACGACGGAGACGCCGGTCTTGTTGATCTCCCGGGTGCGGACGAAGACCTCGTCCTGCTTGGCGGGGGAGAGGCCTGCTGACGGCTCGTCGAGCAGCAGCACGCTGGGGTCCATCATGAGCGCCCGCCCCATCGCCACCATCTGGCGTTCACCACCGGACAGCGACCCGGCGCGCTGCGCGCGACGTTCGCCGAGGGTGGGGAAGAGGTCCGTGACCGACGGCGAAGCGGTCCTTGAACTTCTTGGGCGACTGGTAGCAGCCCATCTGCAGGTTCTCCTCGATGGTGAGCGAGGGGAACACGTTGTTGGTCTGCGGGACGAAGCCGACGCCCTTGGTGACGAGCTTGTTCGCCTTGAGGCCGGTGATGTCCTCACCCCTCAGGGTCACGGTTCCCTGCCTCACCTTGACCAGGCCGAACATGGCCTTCAGGAGCGTCGACTTGCCGGCCCCGTTGGGGCCGATGATGCCGACGAGCTCGCCGGGGGCGACGTACAGGTCCGTGCCGTTGAGGATGTTGACACCGGGGAGGTACCCGGCGACCAGCTCGTCGACGCGCAGGATCGCGTCCTCCGCTCCGGCCAGGTGGTCGTCGCGACCCACGACGGTGGATCCCGCTCTGGGTGGGTGCGCTCATCGGGTCTGGCCCTCCGTGTCCGTTGCCGCCCCGTCCAGCGGGTCGTCCGCGTCGAGCGGCTCGTCGTGGTGACCGCCGAGGTAGGCGTCGATGACGGCCGGGTTCGCCATCACGGCGTCCGGCGGACCCTCCGCGACGATGGTGCCCTGTGCCATGACGATGACCCAGTCGGAGATGTCCCGCACCATGTCCATGTCGTGCTCGACGAAGAGCACGGTCATGCCCTGCTCCCGCAGGTCCTTGACGTGGCCGAGCAGCGACTGGGTGAGCGCCGGGTTCACCCCCGCCATGGGCTCGTCGAGCATGACCATCCGCGGCTCGCTCATGAGGGCACGGGCCATCTCGAGCAGCTTCCTCTGCCCTCCCGAGAGCGAACCGGCGAAGTCGCTCGCGCTTGGCGTCGAGCTTGAACCGCTTGAGCAGGTCGTCGGCGCGCGCGGTGTTGTCGCGCTCCTCCTTGGCCCACAGCGGCTTGACGAGCGCGGAGAACAGCCCCTCGCCCCGCTGCTTCTGCGCTCCGAGCCGCATGTTCTCGATGACCGTGAGCCGGGACAGCGCCTTGGTCAGCTGGAACGTGCGGACCATGCCCCTGCGGGCCACCTTGTGCGCCGCCACCTTCGACAGCGTCTGCCCGTCGAAGGTCCAGGAACCCTCGTCCGGTCGGTCGAAGCCCGTCAACAGGTTGAAGAGCGTCGTCTTCCCGGCCCCGTTGGGGCCGATGAGCGCGGTGATCGCGTTGCGCTGGATCTCCACGTGCTGGACGTCGACGGCCGTCAGGCCACCGAAGCGGCGCACGACGCCGTCCGCCACCAGGATCGGGTCGGGCTTCTTGGCGCCCGGCACCTGCTCGACGTCGGCCAGGGCCGCCGTCGCGCGGTCCCGGTAGGCCGTGCCCGAGCCCGGCACGTCCGAGGTCGAGACGGCGGTCGCGCCGCTGCGGGCGTCGTCCGAGGGGGTCGTGGTCGTGTCAGCGGGCATCGAGCACCAGCTCTCTCCGGTCGCCGAGGATTCCTTGGGGGCGGTACGTCATGAGCAGCATGAGGGCCAGGCCCACCAGGATGAACCTCACCTGGCCCACCTGGACACCGTCCATCAGCCAGGTGGGGATGTAGCCGGCGCCCACCGCCCCGCGAAGGAGCGTGTCCGTCAAGGACAGGGTGACCCACAGGATGATGGCCCCGAGGATCGGCCCCATGACGCGGGCCGCGCCGCCGAGCAGCAGCGCGGTGTAGGCGAGGAAGGTGAGCTGCGTCGCGTAGTTGTCGGGCTGGACGGAGCCGCGGGACAGGCTGAGCACGATCCCGGCCAGGGCCCCGATGACGCCGCCGAGCACGAGCGCCTGCATCTTGTAGGCGAAGATGTTCTTGCCCAGGCTGCGGACCGCGTCCTCGTCCTCGCGGATGCCCTTGAGCACCCGGCCCCAGGGGCTGCGCACCAGGAGCGACACGACCACCAGCGAGATGACGATGAGGATCAGGGCGAAGACCCGGATCCACAGCCCCCGGTTCGAGTACTCCCACGGTCCGAAGCCGTAGGTGGCGTCCGGGAACGGGTTGATGGCGTAGAACTCGCGGGCCATGCCGTTGATGCCGTTGGAGCCAC
Organism: uncultured Actinomycetota bacterium; assembly: GCA_963759255.1. Classification (GTDB taxonomy): domain Bacteria; phylum Actinomycetota; class Actinomycetes; order Actinomycetales; family JBBAYJ01; genus Aquipuribacter. The sequence continues at coordinate 899,194 of CAVWYQ010000002.1, read as the reverse complement.
CGGTGAAGTCGTCGAAGGTCGACGACCGCACCACGAAGCGGAAGATCTCCGCCGTGGCGATGGTCGCGATGGCCAGGTAGTCCGCCCGGAGCCGCAGGGTCGGGATGCCTAGCAGCAGGGCCAGGAGCGCCGCGGCCGCGATGGCGACGAGGAAGCCGACCCACAGCGGACCGTCGAAGTACGTGACCGTGATGCCGACGCCGTAGGCGCCGAGCGCCACGAACGCCGCCTGGCCGAAGTTGAGCAGGCCCGTGTAGCCGAAGTGCATGTTGAGGCCGATGGCCGCGAGGCAGAACACCAGGGTGTCGATGCCGAACAGCTGCGAAGCGGCGTTGCCGAAGATGCTTCCGAAGTCCATGTCAGTCCCGCCTCAGCCGACCCGCTGGCTTCGCCCGAGCAGACCCTGGGGTCTGACGAGCAGGATGATGATGAGCACCGCGAGGGCCCCCACGTTCTTGAGCTCCGCCGGGATCACCAGCGTGCTGAGCTCGATGAGCAGACCGACGAGGATCGCCCCGACCATCGCGCCCCATGCCGTGCCCAGGCCGCCGAGGACGACCGCGGCGAAGATCAGCAGCAGCACCTGGAACCCGAGCTGGAAGTCCATCCCCTGGGTGAGCCCGAAGAGGATGCCGGACAGCGCCGCGAGCGCCGTACCGACCACCCACACGACGCGGATGACGCCGTCGACGTCGATCCCGCTCGCCGCGGCCAGGGCCGGGTTGTCCGACACCGCGCGGGTGGCCTTGCCGGTCCGGGTGTAGAGCAGGCACGAGGGCGAAGGCGACCAGGATGACGATCGCCAGCCCCATGCTGAACAGGTGCGACGGGGGGATGCGGACCGGTCCGAGCACCATGCCCGCCTGGCCGCTGAAGTCACGGTAGAAGCGCGTCTCTCCGCCGAACAGGTAGAGGAACCCGTACCGGAGGAAGAAGCTGAGGCCGATCGAGAAGATCATGGCGGCGATGAGGCCGACCTGCTTGCGCCGCAGGGACCGCCAGATGAACGTCTCCTGGAACCAGCCGAAGGCGCCGGCGAGGACGATCGTCAGTGGTGCTGCCACCAGCAGTGGGAGCCCCACCATGACGTGCAGGGCCCAGGCGACCAGTGCGCCGAAGGTGACGAGCTCGCCGTGGGCGAAGTTCGTCAGCCCTGTGGTGCCGAAGACGAGCGACAGCCCGATGGCGGCGAGGGCGAGGATCAGGCCGAACCGCAGGCCCGAGACCGCGTACTGGGGCGCCAGGCGCCACGGGATGTCGGCCAGGAAGCCGGGCGTGGCGGCGTCGACGCCCGCACCACCGTCTCCGGCGTCGGGGGTCAGGCGGAAGGCCACGGTCCGCGGGGTCCCGGGGTCCACGCGGGTGGCGAACGGGTTCTGCGGCACCCCGTACCCCTCCAGCTCGGCGGGCAGCGAGTCGAGGTCCAGCTCGATCTCGTAGTCGCCGGGACCGCCGACCGGGAAGGAGGCGAGGCCGTCGGCGTCGGTCTCACCCTCGACGACCGTCTCGCCCTCGGACCGGATCGCGACACCCACCCCTTCGACGGCTTCGCGGGTCTCACCGTTCAGGACGCGGACGTTGATCGCCTCCGGCCCCTCCTCCTCGGCACCAGCGGACGCCTCGGTGGTCGGCTCGGCCGACGAGGTGGCAGGGAGCAGGGCGGTGGGCGGGTCGCCGGCCGCCGGCAGCGCTGCTGCTGGACCGGCGACTGTCAGGGCCAGGAACAGCCCGATGAGCGCGAGAAGTAGTCGCACCCTGGTTCCTCCGTTGGGTCGGCAGGGAGTTGCGGCAGGGGTCAGCCCGAAGGGAGACCGCGGGGTAGACCGCCGAACCCTAGCGACTGACACGCAGGCTGTGACCACGCCGGGCGGAATTGACCGGATAGACCAGGAGGTCGACTAGTCGTGCGTGCGCTCAGCCGGCGGCTGTGCCGACTCATACCGGGGCGAGGCGGACGAGGGCGACGAGGACGGGGGCGAGCAGCAGCGCCGGGAGCAGGTCGCCGACCGGGACGTCGCGCAGCCGCAGCAGCCGCAGGCCGACGCCGAGCAGCACCAGGCCGCCCGTCGCCGACAGCGCAGCGGTCTGGGCGGGGTCGAGCAGGTCCCCGAGCAGGAAGCCCACGACGGTGAGCAGCCCCTGGACGACCGCGACCGAGAGAGCGCTCAGCAGCACCCCGGAGCCCAGCGCCGACGCGAACGCGGCGGCGGCCACACCGTCCAGCAGGGACTTCACCGCCAGCTCGTCGACACCCCGTCCCAGGCCGTCGTTGATGGCCCCGAGCACGGTCAGGGGCCCCACGCAGAAGACGAGCGAGGCGGTGACGAAGCCTTCGACGAACCGTGCCGCGCCGTGCCGTGGCTCCCCGGCGGTGGCCGCCTCCTGGGACGCGGCCTGCCCTGGTGCTGCGGCGGGCACGTCCCCGGCTCCCGCGGGGGGCGCGTCCGCCTGCCCGCGCAGGAGCACCCGGCGCAGCCCGTGGCCCAGCCCTTCCAGCCGGTCCTCCACGCGCAGCAGGGCCCCGACGATGCCGCCCAGCAGCGCGGCAGCGATGACGACGAGCGCCGAGCCCGGTCCCACCGCCTCGGCCAGCTCCGGCGCCGTGACGTCGAGGATCGACAGCACGGCGATCGACAGGGTCCCCAGACCGAGGGCGTCCATGGCCACCAGGCGCACCCGTTCGGGCAGCCGGGCTCCCAGCAGGAGGCCGATGGTGCCGCCCAGCAGCACCGTGCTGACGTTCAGGACGGTCCCCGCTCCGATGAAGGGGGTCACCGGCGGACCCGAGGCCGTGCTGCACCGGGAGGCGGCGCGGGGTCCAGGCGCGGTCCTGGGCGGCGTGCCGGCGAGCCGCGTGGCCGGGTCACGACCCGGGGACCGCGTCACGCAGCAGGCAGGTGATCCGTGACGTGCACACCCGGCGGCCCTCGTCGTCGGACACGACGACCTCGTAGCTGGCCAGCGTCCGTCCCGCCGAGACGCGGGTGGCCACGCCCGTGACCCGACCGGCCCGGGCGGAGCGGTGGTGGGTCGCGTTGACGTCGACGCCGACCGCCACGCGGCCCTCGCCGGCGCTCAGCATGGCTCCCCAGCTGCCGAGGGTCTCGGCGAGGACCACCGAGGCCCCGCCGTGGAGCAGGCCGTAGGGCTGGGTGTTGCCCTCCACGGGCATCGTCGCCACCAGCCGCTCGGCGGAGACCTCGACGAACTCGATGCCCATCCGCTCGATGAGCGTGCCGGGGAGTGCGTCGAGGACGGTCTGCAGAGCGCTCGAGGGTTCGGTCACCCCCAGAGCCTAGGGTTGCCGCCGTGGGACGCCTGCTGCTCGTCGACGGACACTCGCTGGCCTACCGGGCCTTCTACGCCCTGCCCGCGGAGAACTTCTCGACCTCGACCGGTCAGACGACCAACGCGGTCTACGGCTTCACGTCGATGCTCATCAACGTGCTGCGCGACGAGGAGCCGACGCACCTCGCGGTGGCCTTCGACGTCTCCAAGCAGACCTTCCGGCTGGCGGAGTACCCGGAGTACAAGGCGGGCCGCTCGGTGAGCCCGCCGGAGTTCCCGGGGCAGATCCCGCTCATCCGCGAGGTGCTGGGGGCCATGGGCGTCCGGATGGTGACCGCCGAGGGCTTCGAGGCCGACGACGTCATCTGCACCCTCACCAGGCAGGCGCGTGCGGCGGGCCACGAGGTGCTCGTTGTCACGGGAGACCGGGACGCCTTCCAGCTCGTCGACGAGCAGGTGACCGTGCTGTACCCGGTCCGGGGGGTCTCCGAGCTCACCCGGATGACGCCGGAGGCGGTCCTCGCCCGCTATGGCGTCCCCCCGCAGCGGTACCCGGACCTTGCGGCGCTGGTGGGGGAGAGCAGCGACAACCTGCCGGGTGTCCCGGGCGTCGGGCCCAAGACCGCGGCCAAGTGGCTCACCCAGTACGACGGGCTGGCCGGCGTCGTCGCCCACGCCGACGTCATCAAGGGCAAGGCGGGAGAGAGCTTCCGCGCGCACGTCGCCGACGTCCAGCGCAACCGCCGCCTCAACCGGCTCGTCGACGACCTGCCGCTGGAGGTGGAGGTCGAGGAGCTCAGGCGGCCGGCCTGGGACCGGGAAGCCATCCACACCGTGTTCGACGGCCTGGAGTTCCGCGTGCTGCGCGAGCGGCTGTTCGAGACCCTCGAGAACGACGAGCCGGAGGTGACGGGCGGCTTCGCGATCGAGGTGGTGCGGCCGGGCGCGGACGACGTGGCGGCCTGGACCGCCCGGGTGCCCGCCGGTGCCCGGGTCGGCGCCGAGGTCGTCCTGGCCGCCGACCTGACCGGACCCGGCAACCCGTCTCGACCGGCTGCCCTGGACGGCGTGGCGGTCGCGGCACCCGACGGCACGGTCGCGGTGCTCGGGGTCGGCGACCTCCTGGCCTGGGTCGACTCCGCCGACGGTCCGGCGCTCGTCATGCACGACGCCAAGCCCCAGCTGCACGCCCTCGCGCGGGCCGCGTGGGCCCGGACCGACACCCCCGAAGGTCCGCATCCGGTGAGCGAGGACGGCACGACCGGGGCACACGGCCTCACCGCCGCGGTCGCCGGGCTGCCCGCAGGTGACACCTCGCTCGCGGCGTACCTGTGCCGGCCCGACCAGCGCTCCTACGACCTGGCCGACCTCTCGGTGCGGCACCTGGGGCGGACGCTGGTGACCGCCGAGCCGGTCGTGGCCGGGGAGGCGGTGGAGGAGCAGCTCAGCCTGGGGCTGGACGCGCACGAGGCCGAGGCCCCCGCGGAGCAGACGCCGGAGGACCTCGCCGACGCGGCCCGCGCCCGTCGCGACCTGAGGGCCGGGATCCGGGCCGCCGCGGTCGCCGAGCTCGACGCGGTGCTGCTGGGCGAGCTCGCCGAGCGCGAGGGCACGGCGCTGCTCGCCGACCTCGAGCTCCCGCTGGAGCGCGTCCTGCTGAGGATGGAGAGCACCGGCATCGCCGTCGACGTCGAGCACCTGCAGCAGCTGCGCGAGCACTACGACGTCCGGGTGTCCGAGGCCGCGCGCCTGGCCTTCGTCGAGATCGACGAGGAGATCAACCTCGGGTCGCCCAAGCAGCTCCAGCGGGTCCTGTTCGAGACGCTCGGCATGCCCAGGACCAAGCGCACCAAGACGGGGTACACCACCGACGCCGAGGCGCTGCAGGACCTGTACGAGTCCACCGAGCACCCGTTCCTGCTGCACCTGCTCGAGCACCGGGACGCCATCCGGCTGCGCCAGACCGTCGAGGGGCTGCTGGCATCCGTGGGGGAGGACGCCCGGATCCGGACCACCTTCCAGCAGACCATCGCCGCCACCGGGCGCCTGAGCTCCACCGACCCGAACCTCCAGAACATCCCGATCCGCACCGACGAGGGCCGACGGATCCGCAGCGGCTTCGTGGTCGGCTCCGACGCGACCGGTCCGCTCGAGTGCCTGATGAGCGCGGACTACAGCCAGATCGAGATGCGGATCATGGCGCACCTGTCAGGGGACGAAGGGCTCATCGAGGCCTTCACCGCGGGTGAGGACCTCCACCGGTTCGTCGGCTCGCGGGTGTTCCAGGTGGAGCCCGCGGACGTCACCCCCGAGATGCGGGCCAAGGTCAAGGCCATGTCGTACGGCCTTGCCTACGGGCTCAGCGCCTTCGGGCTCTCACGCCAGCTCCGCACCCCGGTCGAGGAGGCGCGGGGGCTGATGGACGAGTACTTCCTACGCTTCGGGGGCGTGCGCGACTACCTGCGCGGGGTGGTCGACCAGGCACGCAAGGACGGCTGGACCGCGACGCTGCTCGGGCGGCGCCGGTACCTGCCCGACCTGACCAGCGACAACCGCCAGCGTCGCGAGGCGGCCGAGCGGATGGCGCTCAACGCCCCGATCCAGGGCTCGGCCGCGGACCTCATCAAGGTGGCCATGCTGCGGGTGCAGGACCGCCTGGACTCGGCCGGGCTGCGCTCCCGCATGCTGCTGCAGGTCCACGACGAGCTGGTGCTCGAGGTTGCGGAGGGCGAGCTGGAGCAGGTGCAGGACCTGGTGGTGGCGGAGATGGGCGGCGCTGCCGACCTGGCCGTGCCGCTCGAGGTCTCGGTCGGGCTCGGCCGGTCCTGGTTCGACGCCGCCCACTAGGCGGTGTGCGCCGGCTGGCTCGGCTCACGGACGGTGGGTGCGGAGGACCAGCGTCCCCGGCAGGTACTCCCCGCGCAGCGGCGACCAGCCGCCCCAGGTCGGCTCGTTGTCCTGCGGCCACTCCGGCTCGAGCAGGTCGTCGAGCACCAGGCCGGCCGTGCGCACCAGGCGCACCCAGTCACCGACGGTCCGGTGGTGCTCGACGTAGTCCACCCGCCGTCGGCACCACGCTCGACGTAGGGACGGCGGTCGAAGTACGACATCGACACCCGTAGGCCGTCCCAGCCCGGGGTCGTCGGGCATCGCCCAGCGGAAGGGGTGCGTGGTGCTCAGCACGAACCGGCCGCCGGGGCGTAGCACCCGGGCCACCTCGGCGAGGACCGCACGCGCGTCGGCGACGAAGGGCAGCGCACCGTAGGCCGAGAAGGCCAGGTCCACCAGGCGTCGGCGCAGCGGCAGCGCGGCAGGCGTCGGCCACGACGGCCGGGACCTCGCCGCCGCGCAGCGCGAGCATCCCGGCGGACAGGTCGAGCGCGACCGCCCGGGCACCCTGCTCGGCCACCCATCGGCTGCCCTGGGCGGCTCCGGCACCGACCTCCAGCACGTCCGGCCCGGGCAGGTCCAGCCCTCGCCCGAGCCACCGGACGTCGGCCTCGTCGAGGCCCTCGGGACCCCAGACGAGGCGGCCCGGGAGCTCCGACGGCGCGGTGGGGCCGGGCGACCCTCGCTCTCCGGCCAGGAACCGGCCGTGCTCGGCCTGGTACGCGACCGCCTCACGGTCCCACCAGGCCCGCGTCGCCCTGGTCACCTCGAGCGGGGCCGGGCCGGGCTCGACGCCGGCGGTGGTGGGTCGCGGGGCAGGAGCCTCGACGACCTCGCCCGGCCGGTCGACCCCTTCGCTCACGGCGCCAGCCTCCCAGACCGCGCCTTCGGACCCACGTTGGACCCACGTCGACCCGCGTTGACCTCATGTGTCGCAGATCAGTAGTCTGCTGTCGCGCACGTCCGTGTGCTCACCGCCCCTCTAATCCATCATCCGGAGCCCCTACTTCATGACCACCACCACGACCGCGCCTGCGAGCAGCTCCCGCGTCGCGATCGTCGCCGATCAACGACATCGGCAGCGCCGAGGACTTCCTCGCAGCGGTCGACGAGACCATCAAGTACTTCGGGGACGGCGACCTCGTCTCCGGCACCATCGTCAAGGTCGACCGCGACGAGGTCCTCCTCGACATCGGTTACAAGACCGAGGGCGTCATCCCCTCCCGCGAGCTCTCGATCAAGCACGACGTCGACCCCAACGAGGTCGTCAGCGTCGGCGACGAGGTCGAGGCCCTGGTCCTCCAGAAGGAGGACAAGGAAGGTCGCCTCATCCTGTCCAAGAAGCGCGCGCAGTACGAGCGTGCCTGGGGCAAGATCGAGACGATCAAGGAGGAGGACGGCGTCGTCTCCGGCACCGTCATCGAGGTCGTCAAGGGTGGCCTCATCCTCGACATCGGCCTGCGCGGCTTCCTGCCGGCGTCGCTGGTCGAGATGCGCCGCGTCCGCGACCTCCAGCCCTACGTGGGCAAGGAGCTCGAGGCCAAGATCATCGAGCTGGACAAGAACCGCAACAACGTGGTCCTGTCCCGCCGCGCCTGGCTCGAGCAGACCCAGTCCGAGGTCCGCACCTCGCTTCCTCAAGCAGCTCGCCCGCGGCCAGATCCGCACCGGTGTGGTTCCTCGCACCGTCAACTTCGGCGCGTTCGTCGACCTGGGCGGCGTCGACGGCCTGGTGCACGTCTCCGAGCTGTCCTGGAAGCACATCGACCACCCCACCGAGGTCGTCGAGATCGGCCAGGAGGTCACGGTCGAGGTGCTCGACATCGACATGGAGCGCGAGCGCGTCTCCCTGTCGCTGAAGGCCACCCAGGAAGACCCGTGGCAGCACTTCGCCCGGACCCACGGCCTCGGCCAGGTCGTGCCCGGCAAGGTCACCAAGCTGGTCCCCTTCGGTGCGTTCGTGCGCGTCGAGGACGGCATCGAGGGCCTGGTCCACATCTCCGAGCTGGCCGAGCGCCACGTGGAGATCCCGGAGCAGGTCGTCCAGGTCGGCGACGAGATCTTCGTCAAGGTCATCGACGTCGACCTCGAGCGTCGCCGCATCTCGCTGTCGCTCAAGCAGGCGAACGACGGCGGCATCGCCGACGAGTCGTCCGAGTTCGACCCCACGCTGTACGGCATGGCGGCGGAGTACGACGAGGCCGGCAACTACAAGTACCCGGACGGCTTCGACCCCGAGACGGGCGAGTGGCTCCCGGGCTACGAGACCCAGCAGGCCGAGTGGGAGAAGCAGTACGCCGAGGCGCAGAAGCGCTGGGAGGCGCACAAGGAGCAGGTCGTGTCCGCGCAGAAGGCCGAGCTCGAGGCCGGGTCGGCCACGTCGGCGAGCAGCTCCAGCGCGAGCTCCAGCACCAGCTCCAGCGCGACGTCCTACGCCAGCGGCGGGGACGACGAGCCGGCGGCGGCGGCACGCTCGCCTCCGACGAGGCGCTCGCGGCGCTCCGCGAGAAGCTCACCGGTCGCTGACGCGGCGGGCCTGACGGCCTGACTCCCGGACCACGACGGCCCGCCCTCCCTCGGGGGGCGGGCCGTCGCTCTGCCGGGAAGGTTCGCCGACCGGCCGGCAACCGCCCGTGACACACTCGCTCGCGTGCTGAGGGTGGGCTGACCGGCGGCATCGGGGCCGGCAAGTCCACCGTCGCCCGACGGCTGGCCTTCCACGGGGCCGTGGTCGTCGACGCCGACCTGGTCGCGCGGGAGGTCGTCACCCCGGGGTCCGCCGGTCTCGCCGAGGTGGTGGAGACGTTCGGGCCGGAGGTGCTGACCGGGGACGGCAGCCTGGACCGGGCTGCGCTCGGCGCCCGGGTGTTCGGCGACGCTGCCGCCCGCGCCCGGCTCGAGGCCATCACGCACCCCCGCATCCGTTCCCTCACCGAGGAGCGGTTCCGGGCGGCGCCGCAGGACGCAGTCGTCCTGCACGACGTGCCGCTGCTGGTCGAGCTCGGCTACGAGGACCGCTACCACCTGACCGTCGTCGTCCACGCCGACGTGGAGGAGCGGGTGCGTCGCCTCGTCGAGGAGCGCGGCTCGAGCGAGGAGGACGCCCGACGGCGGGTAGCGGCCCAGGCCGACGACGACGCCCGCCGTCGAGCCGCAGACGTGTGGTTGACCAACACCGGTGGCCAGGACGCGCTGCTGGAGCAGGTCGACCGGCTGTGGCATGAACGGCTGGTGCCGTTCGAGGCGGCGGTCCGCCTCCGCACGCCGGTCCCGCCGCCTTCTGGTCTCGTCCTCGCAGCGCCCGAGCCGGGCTGGGCGGCCACCGGGGCCCGGCTGGCCGCACGCGTGGCCCGCGCCGTGGGGGACGCTGGGGTCAGGGTCGACCACGTCGGGCCCACGGCGGTGCCGGGGCTGCCGGCCGAGGACGTCCTCGACCTGCAGCTCGTGGTGGCGGACCTCGCGGTCGCGGACGCCATGGAGGACCAGCTGGCGCAGGCCGGGTTCCCGCGGCAGGGGAGCCGCCGCAGCGTGCTGGCGCCCGGCGGGACGGCGGGCTGGGCCGAGCACCGGCACGGCAGCGCCGACCCGGGCCAGGCGGTCACCCTCCACGTGCGCGCGGCCGGGTCGCCCGTGGACCGGCACACGCTGCTGCTGCGCGACTGGCTCCGCGCTGAGCCGGCCGAGCGGGATGGTTACGCGGCGGTCAGAGAACGCCTCGCCGTGACGCTCGTCTCGCGGGACGAGCTCGTCGAGGCCGAACAGCCGTGGCTGTCCCAGGTCGCCTGGCCGCGGATGCAGGCGTGGGCCGACCGGACGGGGTGGAGGCCGCCCGAGGGACCGGACGACCCGGCAGCCGGTCCAGCGGGGGGTCCGTCGCAGACCTGACGCGCCCTCCGCCCTGCGACGTAGGACCTCGCCGCGCGCGGGCGGAGCACACTACGGGTGTGCGCACCGACGACCCCGCGGGTGACCTCCGGGTGACTGGTCGGCTCGTGGTGCCGTCGACGCTGCTGGCGTGGCGCTTCAGCCGGTCCTCGGGGCCGGGCGGGCAGGGTGTCAACACCGCCGACAGCAGGGTGGAGCTGTCCGTGCGCCCGCTCGACCTGCCGGGGCTGGACGACGTGCGGCGCAGCAGGATCCAGGAGCGGCTGGCCGGCCGGATGGTGGACGGTGTGCTGACCGTCGTGGCGTCGGAGCACCGCCAGCAGCTCCGCAACCGGTCTGCGGCACGGGCCCGCCTGGCGGCCGCGCTGGCCGAGGCGCTGGCGCCGCCGCCTCGCGAGCGCCGTCCGACACGGCCGAGCCGGGGGTCCGTCGAACGGCGGATCGCCGCCAAGAAGCAGCGCGGACGCCTCAAGCAGGGACGGGGCGGCTGGGACTGAGGCTGCCGCCCGTCGGCACTGTCGGAGCGGCGGCTTACGGTAGGGGAGTGCGTCCGGTCACCGACATCACCCGTTCCGTCGCCCCCTTCCAGGTCGTCAGCGAGTTCTCGCCCAGCGGGGACCAGCCCACGGCCATCGCCGAGCTCGCCAGCCGCGTCACCCGCGGGGAGAAGGACGTCGTGCTGCTGGGGGCGACCGGGACGGGCAAGTCCGCGACGACGGCGTGGCTGGTCGAGCAGGTGCAGCGCCCGACCCTGGTCATGGTGCAGAACAAGACCCTGGCCGCCCAGCTGGCCAACGAGTTCCGCGAGCTGCTGCCGAACAACGCCGTCGAGTACTTCGTCTCCTACTACGACTACTACCAGCCCGAGGCCTACGTCCCGCAGACGGACACCTACATCGAGAAGGACAGCTCGATCAACGACGAGGTGGAGCGGCTGCGGCACTCGGCCACCAACTCGCTCCTGACCCGCCGCGACGTCATCGTCGTCGCCACGGTCTCCTGCATCTACGGCCTCGGGACGCCGCAGGAGTACGTCGACCGGATGGCGCGGCTCAAGGTCGGTCAGACCGTCGACCGCGACCAGCTGCTGCGGCAGTTCGTCACCATGCAGTACACCCGCAACGACCTGTCCTTCACCCGCGGCACCTTCCGCGTCCGCGGCGACACGGTGGAGATCATCCCGCAGTACGAGGAGCTGGCCGTCCGGATCGAGCTGTTCGGCGACGAGATCGAGCGCATCTACACGTTGCACCCGCTGACGGGGGAGATCGTCCGCGAGGAGCAGGAGATTACATCTTCCCGGCGTCGCACTACGTGGCCGGGCCCGAGCGGCTCGAGCGGGCGGTCGGCACCATCGAGGCCGAGCTGACCGACCGCCTCGCCGAGCTCGAGCGGCAGAACAAGCTGCTGGAGGCGCAGCGGCTGAGGATGCGCACCACGTACGACATCGAGATGCTCCGCCAGGTCGGCACGTGCGCCGGCGTCGAGAACTACTCACGCCACTTCGACGGTCGGGCGCCCGGGTCGGCCTCGAACACCCTCATCGACTACTTCCCCGAGGACTTCCTGCTCGTCATCGACGAGTCGCACGTGACCGTGCCGCAGATCGGTGGCATGTACGAGGGCGACATGTCCCGCAAGCGCACCCTGGTCGACCACGGCTTCCGGCTGCCGTCGGCGATGGACAACCGGCCGCTGCGCTGGGAGGAGTTCCAGGAACGGATCGGCCAGACCGTCTACCTGTCGGCCACCCCCGGCCCCTACGAGCTCGGCCGGGTCAAGGGCGACGTCGTCCAGCAGATCATCCGGCCGACCGGTCTGGTCGACCCGAAGGTCGTCGTCAAGCAGACCAAGGGCCAGATCGACGACCTGCTCGCCGAGATCCGCGAGCGCACCGCCGAAGAACGAGCGCATCCTCGTCACGACCCTGACCAAGAAGATGGCCGAGGACCTCACCGACTACCTGCTCGAGCAGGGAGAGCGGGTCCGCTACCTGCACTCCGAGGTCGACACCCTCCGGCGGGTGGAGCTGCTCCGGGAGCTGCGGATGGGGGAGTACGACGTGCTGGTCGGCATCAACCTCCTGCGTGAGGGCCTCGACCTGCCCGAGGTGTCGCTCGTCGCGATCCTGGACGCCGACAAGGAGGGCTTCCTCCGCTCGGCCACGTCGCTCATCCAGACGATCGGGCGGGCCGCTCGAAACGTCTCCGGCGAGGTCCACATGTACGCGGACAAGATCACGCCGTCGATGGAGCAGGCGATCGACGAGACGAACCGTCGGCGAGAGATCCAGGTCGCCCACAACCTGGCCAACGGCATCGACCCCACACCGCTGCGCAAGCGGATCGCCGACATCACGGACCTCATCGCCCGGGAGGACGAGGACACCCGGTCGCTGCTGGGCGGGTCCGGCCGCCGTCAGTCCCGAGGCAAGGCCCAGAACGGCGCGGTGTCCCCGCTGCCGGTCGTCGCGGCACGAGGGAATGCCGCAGGCCGAGCTGGCCGACCTCATCCAGCAGCTGTCCGACCAGATGCACGCCTCGGCCGCCGAGCTGCAGTTCGAGGTGGCGGCGCGGCTGCGCGACGAGATCGGCGACCTCAAGAAGGAGCTGCGCGGCATGCAGGCCGCCGGGGTCTGACTACCGGCGCGCGAGCGCCCGCGCGGTGGCGGCCCGGACGACGTCCAGCGTCGTGGTCACGTCGTCCTCGTCGGTCATCCAGTTGCTGACCGAGACCCGCACGACCGCCCGGTCGTGCCAGCGCGAGCCCGAGATCCACGTCCGCCCGTCGCCCAGCACCTCCTCGACCAGGGCGAGGGTGTGAGCGTCGGTCGGCAGCATCACGCACACCTGGGTCGACCAGACCCGGTTGACGACCGTCACACCGTCGATGGCCGCCAGGCCGGCGGCCATGGCGACGGCGTTGTCGTGCAGGCCGTCGACGAGCGCGGCCACACCGCTGCGGCCCAACGACCGCAGCGCCGCCCAGGTCGCGAAGCCGCGAGCGCGACGGGACCACTCCGGTGTGCGGGCGTAGGGCTCCAGCGGCGACCCGTCCGCAGTGATCATGTAGTCCGCGTGGATCGACATCGCTGCGCCCATCGACTGCGGGTCCGCGACGATGGCCAGCCCGCAGTCGTAGGGCACGTTGAGCGTCTTGTGGGCGTCCGTCGCCCAGGAGTCGGCCAGCCCGACGCCCTGGACCAGGTGGCGGAGCCGATCCGAGGCCCCGGCCCACAAGCCGATCGCGCCGTCGACGTGGACCCACCCGCCGCGGTCGTGCACCATTGGCACGAGCGTGGCGAAGTCGTCGTAGGCACCGGTGTTGATGTGCCCGGCGTAGAGGCTGACGACCAGGGGGCTGCCCTCCGGCACGGAGGCCAGCGCCGCCTGCAGCGCCTCGGGACGGATCCGGCCGTGCTCGTCGGTACCCACCGGCACGGGCCGGCCCAGACCGAGGAAGCGCAGCGCCCGGTCCACGGCCTCGTGCCGGTCGGCGTTGGCGAGGACGTGGACCTTCGGTGCGCCATGCAGCCCCTCGGCGTCCAGGTCCCACCCGGCCCGACGCAGGACTGCGGTACGGGCCGCGGCCAGCGCGGTGAAGCTGGCCGACATGCCGCCCGGCACCAGCCCCACGACGGCGCCGCGCGGGAGCCCCAGAAGGTCCAGCGACCACCGCTCGACCGCGTCGTCCGCGGCGGTGGCGGCCGGCGCCAGGGCACGCAGACCCGCGTTCTGGTCCCAGACGCTGGTCAGCATGTCGGCGCCGACCGCGGCCGGGACGGCGCCCCCGATCACGAAGCCGAAGAAGCGACCGCTTCCTGTGGCGGTGATCCCGTCGGCGGCCGCGGCAGCCAGCAGGTCCACCACGTCGACCGGGTCGGTGGGTCCGTCGGGCAGCTCCCCGCCCAGACCGGCGAGCCCCTCCGGCGCGCGGACCGCAGGCACCACCCGCCGTTCCGGCAGCCCGGTCAGGTAGCTCTCGGCGTGCTCCCGGACGCGTGCGAGCAGGCGGGGCCACTCCTCGTAGCGGGGCACCGCGTCACCACCCGCGTTCGCGCCACGCCGTCAGCGAGGGTCGCTCGCGCCCGAGCGTCGTCCCGTCACCGTGGCCGGGCTGCACGAGCGTGTCATCGGGCCACGCCTCGAACAGCCGCACCGACACGTCGTCCAGCAGGGCCGCGAAGCGGTCCGGGTCGTCCCAGGTGTTGCCCACCCCACCGGGGAAGAGCGAGTCGCCGGTCAGCGCGAGCGTGGCGGAGGGGGCCGCCCCCGGGAGCACGAGGGCGACGGAGCCCGGGGTGTGCCCCCGCAGGTGGACCACCGACAGGACCAGCCGTCCCACCTCGACGCGGTCCCCGTGGTCCAGCAGGCGGTCGGCGGCGACCGGGAGGTCACCCGCGTCGGCCCGACCGACCAGGCACGCGGCCCCGGTGGCCCGGACCACCTCGGGCAGCGCCCGGTGGTGGTCCCGGTGACCGTGCGTCGTCAGCACCGCGACCGGGTCGGTCACGGCCCGGCCGGCCGCCTCGGCGGCCTCGGCGAGCAGGGCGAGCACGGCCCGGGGGTCGTCCGCGGCGTCGACCAGCAGCTGCGCTCCCGTCGCGGCACACGTGAGCGACGTAGCAGCAGTTGTCCTGCTCGCTGACCGAGGCCTTGCTCAGCAGCGCCGGGCCGAGGTCGACGTGGAGCGCGCCGCCCCCCGCTACGACGTGCAGGGCCGGCAGGGCGGGGTCGCCGGGGGAGATGAGGTCGGTCACCACTCGCTCCTCACCTCGTGGACCTGGTCGATCGCCTCGGCGGCCCGCACGAGCGCGAGGTGGCTGAAGGCCTGCGGGTAGTTGCCGGTGAAGCGTCGGGCGTGCGGGTCGTACTCCTCCGCCAGCAGCCCCAGGCCCGGCGTCGCGAGCCCGCAGAGCCGGTCCATCAGCGCGACCGCCTCCGACGCGACGCCCGGTGCGGGCCCAGTGCTCCACCAGCCAGAACGAGCAGGCGAGGAAGGGGTGCTCGTCCCCGTCGAGCCCGTCCACGGACGTCGCCGTCCGGTAGCGGAGAACCAGCCCGTCACGCATCAGGTCCTCCTCGACGGCACGGACCGTCGCCAGCATGACGGGGTCGTCCCAGTCGAGGAAGCCCACCTGGGCGGCCTGGAGCAGGGCGGCGTCCACCGACGTGCCGCCCAGGTACTGGACCAGTGTGCCGCGCTCGGGGTCGACCCCCGCGTGGAGCACCTGCGCGCGGATCGTGTCGGCCGTGGCCTGCCAGACCTCGACGTGGCCGGGACGGCCGTAGTCCTCGACCGCCCTCACCCCCCGGTCGAAGGCCGCCCAGGCCATGATCCGCGAGTGCGTGAAGGCGCGGAGCTCGCCCCGGATCTCCCAGATGCCGTTGTCGGGGGTGTCCCAGACCTCGGCGAGGTGGTCCAGGAGCGCCGCCTGCAGCGACCAGCTGAAGACGTCGGTGTGGAGCCCGGCGCACCGCGCCGCGTGCAGGGCGACCATGACCTCGCCGATGACGTCGACCTGGAGCTGGGCGGCGGCCGCGTTCCCGACCCGGACGGGACTCGACCGCTCGTACCCGGGCAGGTGGTCCAGCGTGTACTCCTCCAGCCGGCGCTCGCCGCCGACCCCGTACATGATCTGCACGTCCTCCGGTGCTCCCGCGACCGCGCGGAGCAGCCACGACCGCCAGCTCTCGGCGCTGCCCAGGTAGCCGTGCGCCAGCAGCGCCTCCAGGGTGAGGGCGGCGTCGCGGAGCCAGCAGTAGCGGTAGTCCCAGTTGCGGCTGCCGCCGACCTCCTCCGGCAGGGACGTGGTGGGGGCGGCGACGATGCCACCGGTGTCCGCGTGGCTCAGGGCCCGCAGGGTCAGCAGGGAGCGTCGGACCGGACCCGCGTACCGGCCGTCGTGGCGGCAGCCGGAGGCCCACTCCCGCCACCACCGCTCGGTGCGGGCGATCTCCGCCGCGGCGTCGACCGGGCCGGGGGGCGGCCGGTGCGACGGGTACCAGGTGAGGACGAGGTCGGCGTGCCCCCCTGCCGCGACGTCGACGTGGCCGACGTGACGGTGGTCCACCGGCACGGGCAGGGGGTCGCAGCGCAGCAGGAGCGCGTCGGGGCCGGCGACGGCGAGCAGCGCCTGGGCGCCGCCCCCGGACGTCGCCGACGTGGCCGCGTTCGGACCGGAGCCGACCCCCCGGACACGTTCCGGACGCGGTGCCGGCAGGGCGAACGCCGCGTCGACGGCCGCGCCGTCGTCACGGATGCGACGGACCCACGGCACGTCGCGGCCGTAGCCGAAGCGGATGATGAGCTCCTGCCGCATCCGGACGGTCCCCTCCAGGCCCTCGACACGACGCACGAGGTCTGCCCGTCGGCCCCCGACGGGCATGGTGTCCAGCACCCGCGCCAGCCCGGTCGACGTCCGCCACACCGTCTCCAGGGTGAAGGTGTCCTCGCGGTACCGGCGCTGCTCGACCACGGCGTCCGGGTCCGACGGCGCCAGCAGCCAGCGGCCGTTGTCCGGGTCTCCCAGCAACGACGCGAAGCAGGCGGGGGAGTCGAACCGGGGGAAGCACAGCCAGTCGATGCTGCCGCGGTCGGAGACCAGCGCGGCGGAGTGCAGGTCGCCCAGGAGGGCATACCGTTCGATGGGGACCGCGGGGGCGGAGGTCACCCTCGGACGCTACCCGGGAGAGCGGTGCCGGCGCCTCACGGTCGCAGTCCGGTCGTCCGGGTCCTCGGGCCCTCGACGGTCGGTGCCGTCGCGGTCCGCCCGGCTCCTCGAGGTCGGTCCTGTCGGTGGTCCGACCTACGATGGGGCCGTGGCAGACCGTCTCGTCGTCCGTGGTGCACGGGAGCACAACCTCAAGGACATCGGGGTCGACCTCCCACGGGACTCGCTCGTCGTCTTCACCGGCCTGTCGGGGTCGGGCAAGTCGTCCCTCGCGTTCGACACCATCTTCGCCGAGGGGCAGCGGCGCTACGTGGAGTCCCTCAGCGCGTACGCGCGCCAGTTCCTCGGCCAGATGGACAAGCCGGACGTGGACTTCATCGAGGGCCTGTCGCCTGCGGTGTCGATCGACCAGAAGTCGACGAACCGCAACCCGCGCTCCACGGTGGGCACGATCACCGAGATCCACGACTACCTGCGCCTGCTGTACGCCCGGGCCGGGCGCCCGCACTGCGTGCAGTGCGGGGAGCCGATCGGCCGCCAGACCCCGCAGCAGATCGTCGACCGGCTCCTCGAGCTCCCCGACGGGACCCGCTTCCAGGTGCTCGCCCCGGTCGTCCGAGGGCGCAAGGGGGAGAACCTCGAGCTGTTCCGCGAGCTGCAGGGCAAGGGCTTCTCCCGGGCCCGGGTCGACGGCGAGGTGGTGTCGCTGGCCGAGCCGCCCACGCTGGACAAGAAGAAGAAGCACGACGTGGACGTGGTCGTGGACCGGCTGGTGTCGCGCACCGAGGGCGAGGACGAGCGGCAGCGCGGAGCCAAGCGCCGCCTCACCGACTCCGTCGAGACCGCGCTGGGCCTCGCCGACGGCATCGTCGTCGTCGAGCTGATCGACGTCCCGGCCCCGGGGGACGCGGGCGCGGACGACCACCCGCTGGGTGCCCGGGAGCGGAAGTACAGCGAGCGGCTGGCCTGCCCCAACGACCACCCGGTCGCGCTGGAGGAGCTGGAGCCGCGGACCTTCTCCTTCAACGGCCCGTACGGCGCCTGCCCCGAGTGCAGCGGTCTGGGCACCCGCCTGGAGGTCGACCCCGAGCTCGTCATCCCTGACGACGACCTGTCGCTGCGGCAGGGAGCCGTGGCGCCCTGGGCGTCGGGGACGCAGAGCGTCGACTACTTCGACAAGCTGCTCAGCAGCCTGGCCGAGGCGCTCGGCTTCGCCATGGACACCCCGTGGCGGGCTCTGCCCGAGCGGGCGAGGACCGCGGTGCTGCACGGGCTCGACGGGCAGCTCGACGTCCGCTACAAGACCCGCCACGGCCGCCAACGGGCGTACCGGGCGGGCTTCGAAGGCGTGCTGCCGTTCATCCGCCGCCGGCACGCCGAGACGGATTCCGAGTGGGCCAAGGACCGCTACGGGGCCTACATGCGTGAGGTGCCCTGCCAGGTGTGCCACGGCGCCCGGCTGCGCCCGGAGGTGCTCGCCGTCACCGTGTCGGGCCGCAACATCGCCGAGGTCTCGTCGCTGACCATCGGCGAGGCGGCCGGGTTCCTGCGCGACCTCGAGCTGTCAGAGCGCGAGCACGCCATCGCCGACCGCGTGCTGCGCGAGATCCACGCGCGCCTCGGCTTCCTGCTGGACGTGGGCCTGGACTACCTCAGCCTGGACCGCGCGGCGGGCACCCTGTCCGGTGGCGAGGCCCAGCGGATCCGCCTGGCCACCCAGATCGGCGCCGGGCTGGTCGGGGTGCTCTACGTGCTCGACGAGCCGTCGATCGGACTGCACCAGCGGGACAACCAGCGGCTCATCGGGACGCTGACCCGGCTGCGCGACCTCGGCAACACGCTCATCGTCGTCGAGCACGACGAGGACACGATCAAGGCCTCGGACTGGGTCGTGGACATCGGCCCCGGCGCAGGCGAGCACGGCGGGCAGGTGGTCCACTCCGGCCCCCTGGAAGACCTCCTCACCAACTCCGCGTCGATGACGGGGGCGTACCTGTCGGGTCGCCGCTCGATCCCCACGCCCGAGGTCCGTCGTCCGGTGGACCCGGCCCGGGTCGTCTCGGTCAAGGGCGCGCGCGAGCACAACCTCACGGGCGTCGACGTCGACTTCCCGCTCGGTGTCCTGGTGTCCGTGACCGGGGTCTCCGGCTCCGGCAAGTCGACGCTGGTCAACGACATCCTCTACACCGTCCTGGCCAACAGGCTCAACGGCGCCCGCCAGGTGCCGGGCCGGCACAAGACCGTGACCGGGCTGGAGCTGCTGGACAAGGTGGTGCACGTCGACCAGGGCCCGATCGGGCGCACGCCGCGGTCCAACCCGGCTACGTACACCGGGGTGTGGGACCACGTCCGCAAGCTGTTCGCGCAGGCGCCCGAGGCCAAGATCCGCGGCTACCAGCCGGGTCGGTTCAGCTTCAACGTCAAGGGCGGGCGCTGCGAGCACTGCCAGGGCGACGGCACCCTCAAGATCGAGATGAACTTCCTGCCCGACGTCTACGTGCCCTGCGAGGTCTGCGGCGGTGCCCGCTACAACCGGGAGACCCTCGAGGTCCACTTCAAGGGCAAGACGGTGGCGGACGTCCTCGACGCCCCCATCGAGGAGGCGGCCGAGTTCTTCGCCGCGGTGCCCGCCATCGCCCGGCACCTCAACACCCTGGTGGACGTCGGGCTCGGGTACGTCCGGCTCGGCCAGCCCGCCCCGACGCTGTCCGGCGGTGAGGCGCAGCGTGTCAAGCTCGCGACCGAGCTCCAGCGCCGCTCGGCCGGCCGGACGGTCTACGTGCTCGACGAGCCCACCACCGGGCTGCACTTCGAGGACATCCGCAAGCTCCTCGAGCTCCTGCAGGGCCTGGTCGACAAGGGCAACACCGTGATCGTCATCGAGCACAACCTCGACGTCATCAAGTCCTCGGACTGGGTCATCGACATGGGGCCCGAGGGCGGGTCCGGCGGCGGACGCGTGATCGCCCAGGGCACGCCCGAGCAGGTCGCCGCCTCGGCGGGGAGCTTCACCGGGCAGTTCCTCGCCGGGCTCGTCACACCCGAGGCCGCCCGGCGGGGCAGCCGCCGGAAGGCAGGCTGACTCCTCGGCCACGCCTGGACACCCGTCCAGGGCGGCGTGGGCGCCGTATCCCCGGTCGTGCATCATCGTGACATGGACCTCAAGGAGCTCGACTGCTACTCCCGGCGCGGGGTTCTCCGCGCTCTGGCCGGTGTCGGCGTGACCACCATCGCGGCCGGCGTCCTGACGGCCTGCGGCGGCGGGTCGGCCGGGTCCGGGGCAGGGTCGGGGAGTGCGGGCGGGCCGACCGCGGGAGACGTCACCGACGGTGCGGGGACCGACGGTGCGGGGACCGACGGTGCGGGGACCGGTGCGGACGACGCCGGTGAGGCTGACGGCGCGTCGGCAGGTGCGTCCGTGCCGCTCGCCGACGTGCCTGTGGGGGAGGCCGTCGTCGTCGACGTCGACGGCACCCGCGTCGTCGTCGCCCGGCCGTCGGAGGCCGCGGTCGTGGCCTTCTCCGCGAACTGCACGCACGCCGGGACGGTGGTCCAGGCCGTGGGTGGGCTGGAGCTGCGCTGCCCGAACCACGGCAGCCGGTTCGACGCCGGTGACGGGGCCGCCGTCGTCAACGGTCCCGCGCAGGACCCCCTGCCGTCCGTGCCGGCCGCCATCGAGGGGGACCTCGTCGTCCTGTCGGTCTGAGGACGTAGCCTGCTGGCGTGGCGGACCCGTCGACCTACCGTCCCAGGACGGGGGAGATCCCGGAGCAGCCAGGGGTCTACCGGTTCTCCGACGCGCACGGCCGGGTCATCTACGTCGGCAAGGCCAAGAGCCTGCGGCAGCGCCTGAACTCCTACTTCGCCGACCCCGCCGGGCTGCACCCGCGCACGCAGCAGATGGTGTTCACCGCAGCGTCGGTGCAGTGGACGACCGTGGGGACCGAGGTCGAGGCACTCCAGCTGGAGTACTCCTGGATCAAGGAGTTCGACCCGCGCTTCAACGTCAAGTACCGCGACGACAAGTCGTACCCGTGGCTGGCCGTCACCATCGGTGAGGAGTACCCCCGGGTCCAGGTGCTGCGCGGGGCCAAGCGCAAGGGCACGAGGTACTTCGGCCCCTACTCCCACGCCTGGGCCATCCGGGAGACCGTCGACCTGCTGCTGCGGGTGTTCCCCGTCCGCACGTGCAGCTCGGGGGTGTTCAAGCGCGCGGGCCAGGTCGGGCGCCCCTGCCTGCTGGGATACATCGAGAAGTGCTCAGCACCGTGCGTCGGGCGGGTGAGTGCCGAGGAGCACCGGGCCCTCGTCGACGACTTCGTCGACTTCATGGCCGGGGACGCCGCCCGGTTCGTCCGCCGCCTCGAGGCCCGGATGACAGAGGCCGCCGGGGTCCAGGACTACGAGCGGGCGGCTCGGCTGCGGGACGACATCGGCGCCCTGCAGCGGGCCCTCGAGCGCAACGCGGTCGTGCTGCCCGACGCCACCGACGCCGACGTGTTCGCGCTCGCCGAGGACGAGCTCGAGGCCGCCGTGCAGGTCTTCCACGTCCGCGGGGGACGGATCCGCGGCCAGCGCGGCTGGGTGGTGGAGAAGGTCGAGGACGTCTCTACGCCCGACCTCGTCGAGCGGCTGCTGCAGCAGGTCTACGGCGGTGTGGACGCGCCGAGTCGACCGGCTCGGTGCCGCGTGAGGTGCTCGTGCCCGTCGAGCCCGCCGACGCCGACGAGGTCCGCGACTGGCTCAGCGCGCGCCGCGGGCTCGCGGGTGGAGGTGCGGGTGCCGCAGCGAGGCGACAAGCGGGCCCTCATGGACACCGTCGCCGCCAACGCCACGCAGGCGCTCGCCCTGCACAAGACCCGACGGGCGGGCGACCTGACCACCCGCGGCCTCGCGCTGCAGGAGCTTCAGGAGGCGCTGGCGCTGCCCGAGGCACCGCTGCGGATCGAGTGCTACGACGTCTCGCACCTGATGGGCAGCGACCGGGTGGCCTCCATGGTGGTGTTCGAGGACGGGCTGCCCCGCAAGGGCGAGTACCGGACCTTCAACGTGCGCGGGGACCACGGTGACGACGACACCGCCGCCATGCGCGAGGTGCTGCAGCGGCGCTTCCGCCGCTACCTGGAGGACCGCGAGCAGGCCGGCGACCTGAGATGGGTCCTGACCCGGAGGACGAGGCCCCCGGCGGTCCAGGGGCCATCGACCCCACGACGGGTCGACCGCGCCGGTTCGCCTACCCGCCGCAGCTCGTCGTCGTCGACGGCGGCGCCCCCCAGGTGGCCGCGGCCAGCGGCGGCCCTGGCCGACATGGGGGTCGGCGACGTCGCCGTCGTCGGGCTGGCCAAGCGGCTGGAGGAGGTGTGGCTCCCGGACGACGACCACCCGCTCGTGCTGCCGCGGACCTCCCAGGGTCTGTACCTGCTGCAGCGGCTGCGCGACGAGGCCCACCGCTTCGCCATCGGCAGGCACCGCGCACGCCGGACCAAGGGCATGACCGCCAGCGAGCTGGACGCCGTCCCGGGCCTGGGCCCGGCCCGGCGCAAGGCCCTGCTCGACGCGTTCGGCTCGGTGCGCGCCATCCGCCAGGCCGATGCCGACGAGATCGCCCAGGTCAAGGGCATCGGTCCGGCGCTGGCGGCCGCGGTGGTCGCGGCGCCTGCGGGCCGGGGCAGCCGCGCACCCGTTCAGCCCGGTCACGACGGGGCCGCGGTGGACCTCGGCACCGTCGACATGGCGACCGGCGAGATGCTCAGCCGGTCGAGACCCGGCATGCTTGGCCGTGACCGTCACCCCCAGCCACCAGCAGGAGCCCCAGCGTGACCGAGAAGCTCCCGGGCGAGAACGCCGAGGTCCTCATCATCACCGGGCTGTCCGGTGCGGGGCACTCCACCGCGTCCAACGTCCTCGAGGACGACGGCTGGTTCGTGGTGGACAACCTCCCGCCGCAGATGCTGCCGCCGCTGGCCGAGCTCAGCATCCGGGCCGGCGGGAGCGGTGCCTCGCCTCGCCGTGGCCATCGACGCGCGGGGTCGGACGTTCACCCCGGACCTGAGCCAAGGCCCTGGACGACGTCCGGGCCAAGGGGCTGGCCCCGGTCGTCATGTTCCTCGACGCGGCCGACCGGGTCCTGGTGCGCCGGTTCGAGTCCGTCCGCCGCCCCCACCCGCTGCAGCCCCCGGGCACCATCCTGGACGCGATCAGCGCAGAGCGGGAGCTGCTGCAGCCCGTCCGCGAGATGGCGGACATCTACATCGACACCAGCGACACCAACGTCCACCAGCTGGCGGCCAAGGTCCGCGGGCGCGCTGCGCCCCGACGGGGCCGCCTCCGGCGACCTGCACCTGACCGTGCTGTCGTTCGGCTTCAAGCACGGCGTGCCGGTCGACGCCGAGAACATCGCCGACGTCCGGTTCCTGCCCAACCCGCACTGGGTGCCGGAGCTGCGCCCCCGCAACGGGCATGGACGCCGAGGTCGCCGCGTACGTCTTCGCCGACCCCGCCGCCGAGCAGTTCGTCGACGCCTACACCCGTTGCCTGCAGGTCATCACGCACGGCTACCGCGAGGAGAACAAGCGGTTCGCCGTCGTGGCGGTCGGCTGCACCGGCGGCAAGCACCGCAGCGTCGCGGTCGCCGAGGCGCTGGCCGCGCGGCTGGCCGGCGACGGCGTCGTCACGCACGCCGTCCACCGCGACCTCGGGCGGGAGTAGTGGCCGGGTCGCTGCCGCGAGCGCCCCGTCGACCTGGCAGCGGTGGCGCCCCGCCGCCCGGTCGACGCGGAAGCGCGTGGGGGTCGGGTCCGCCGTCACCGCGCCTCGGCGGCGGGCCACGGCCTGTCGGCGTCGCTGCAGGCCCTGCGCCACGTCACCGAGGACCTGACGGCCGTCGTCACGGTCGCCGACGACGGCGGCTCGTCGGGGCGCCTGCGTGAGGAGTTCGGGGTCCTGCCGCCGGGCGACCTCCGGATGGCGCTCGCGGCGCTGTGCGACGACTCCGGGTGGGGGCACCTGTGGCGTGACGTGCTGCAGCACCGGTTCGCCGGCGACGGGCCGCTCGGCGGTCACCCGGTCGGCAACCTGCTGATCGTGGCCCTCTGGCAGCTGCTCGACGGACCCGGTCGGACGGCCTGCGGCGTGGTCGGGGAGCTGCTGGGGGCCCGAGGGCAGGGTGCTGCCCATGTCCGACGACCCGCTGACCATCGAGGCCGACGTCGCTCGACGTCGCACGGCGAGCGCCCGCACGTCGTCCGCGGCCAGGGCGAGGTCGCCACCACCACCGACCGGGTGGCAGCCGGTCCGGCTCGTGCCCGCCGGAGCCCCCGCCAACCCGGAGGCCGTCGCCGCGGTGCTCGACGCGGACTGGGTCGTGCTGGGCCCCGGCTCGTGGTTCACCTCCGTCTGCCCGCACCTGCTGGTGCCCGAGCTCGCCGAGGCGCTGCAGCGCCACGCCCGCCCGGCGCTGCGTCACCCTCAACCTCGAGCGCCGGCGGCACCGAGACCGCCGGCTACCGCGCGGAGCAGCTGCTCGAGGTGCTCGGCGACCTGGCCCCCCGGCCTGACCCTCGACGCGGTGGTCGCCGACCCGTCGGCGGTCGACGACGTCGCCGGCCCTGCAGCCGCGGCGGCCCGGTTCGGCGCCGTCGCTGCACGTCCGGTGGTCGTGGCGACGGCACGGTGCACCGCCCGTCACTCACCCGCTACGCACTGCGCCGCGTGCGCTACTGCCGGACGTCGTTCGCCGGGCGAGCGCGGTCGGACCGTCCGTCGGACGTGAGCCGCCGATCCTTTGGCAGGATGGCGCCATGGCGCTCACGGCATCGGTCAAGGACGAGCTGAGCCGGCTGCCGGTGACGCGGGTGTGCTGCCGCAAGGCAGAGGTGACCGCGATGCTCCGGTTCTCCAACGCGCTGCACATCGTCGCGGGCCGGGTGGTCGTGGAGGCCGAGTTCGACACCGCCCAGGCCGCCCGCCGGCTGCGCCGCGAGATCGGCGAGGTCTACGGCCACCCCAGCGAGCTGCTGGTGCTGCAGCCGGGCGGCCTGCGCCGCGCCACCCGCTACGTGGTCCGGGTCAGCCGCGAGGGCGAGACGCTCGCCCGGCAGACCGGGCTGCTCGACCCTCGCAGCCGCCCGGTGCGCGGCATGCCGCCCGCAGGTGGTCGGCGGCGCCGTCTGCGACGCCGAGGCCGCCTGGCGCGGCGCCTTCCTCGCCCACGGCTCGCTGACCGAGCCCGGCCGCTCGAGCTCGCTCGAGGTCACCGCCCCGGGCCCCGAGGCCGCCCTGGCGCTCGTCGGCGCCGGTCGCCGGCTGGGCATCCAGGCCAAGGCCCGCGAGGTCCGCGGCGTGGACCGGGTCGTGCTCCGTGACGCCGAGGCCATCAGTGCCCTGCTCACCCGGCTCGGCGCCCACGACGCGGTCATGGTGTGGGAGGAGCGGCGGATGCGCCGCGAGGTCCGTGCCACCGCCAACCGGCTCGCCAACTTCGACGACGCGAACCTGCGCCGTTCCGCGCGGGCCGCGGTCGCCGCCGGGCGCGGGTCGAACGCGCCCTGCGAGCTGCTGGGCGACGACGTCCCGGAGCACCTGCGCGAGGCGGGCCACCTGCGCCTGGCGCACAAGCAGGCGAGCCTCGAGGAGCTCGGCCAGCTCGCCGACCCGCCGATGACCAAGGACGCGGTCGCCGGCCGGATCCGCCGGCTGCTGGCGCTGGCCGACAAGAAGGCCGAGGACCTGGGTCTGCCCGGCACCGACGCCAACCTCACCCCGGACATGCTCGAGGTCTGAGGGCCCGCAGGACGGAGGTCCCCGCAGGACGGACGGCGATTACCCGGCCGCGCGCCGCGCTTGTAGGGTCGAGCCCGGTGTGACGAGGACGACACTCCTGCTCGCAACAGCACGCCCGGCGGCACGGCCCGGGCGGTACCCACAAACAGCAAGCGACACCACACCTGGAGGAACGACGTGACCGTACGGGTCGGCATCAACGGGTTCGGGCGAATCGGCCGCAACTTCTTCAGGGCCGCGCTCGCGGCGGGGGCGGACATCGAGGTCGTCGGGGTCAACGACCTCACCGACAACGCCACGCTCGCGCACCTGCTCAAGTACGACACCATCCTCGGCCGGCTCGACGCCGAGGTGACGCTACTCGGAGGACTCCATCACGGTCGGCGGGCACACCTTCAAGGCCCTCGCCGAGCGTGACCCGTCTGCGCTCCCGTGGGGCGAGCTGGGCGCCGACGTCGTCATCGAGTCCACCGGCATCTTCGTGGACGCGGACAAGGCCAAGGCGCACATCGCGGCCGGCGCCAAGAAGGTCATCATCTCGGCCCCCGCCAAGAACGAGGACGTCACCCTCGTCATGGGCGTCAACGACGACGACTACGACCCCGCCAGCCACCACATCATCTCCAACGCCTCCTGCACCACGAACTGCCTCGCCCCGATGGCCAAGGCCATCGACGACGAGTTCGGCATCGTCAAGGGCCTGATGACGACGATCCACGCGTACACCCAGGACCAGAACCTGCAGGACGCGCCCCACAAGGACCTGCGCCGCGCCCGCGCCGCCGCCGTCAACCTGGTGCCCACCTCCACCGGGGCGGCCAAGGCCATCGCGCTCGTGCTGCCGCAGCTCAAGGGCAAGCTCGACGGCTACGCGGTCCGCGTGCCGATCCCCACCGGCTCCGCCACCGACCTCACCGTCGAGCTCGAGCCGGGAGGTCACGGTCGAGGAGGTCAACGCGGCCGTCAAGAAGGCCGCCGACGGCGTCTACCTCCGCTACACCGAGGACCCGCTGGTCTCCTCCGACATCGTCACCGACCCGGCGTCGTGCATCTTCGACGCCGGTCTGACCAAGGTGATCGGCAACCAGGTCAAGGTCGTCGGCTGGTACGACAACGAGTGGGGCTACTCCAACCGCCTCGTCGACCTGGTCGCCCTCGTCGGCCGCTCGCTCTGAGGCGCGACGTGCAGGACGTCGACCAGCTGGGCCGCTCGCTCGGCGGCTTCTCCGGCCGCAGGGTGCTGGTCCGCAGCGACCTCAACGTGCCCCTGGACCACTCCGGCGGGACGCCTGTCATCACCGACGACGGGCGTGTCCGCGCGTCGGTGCCGACGATCCGCCAGCTCTCCGACGCCGGCGCCGTGGTGGTCGTGTGCGCCCACCTCGGTCGACCCAAGGGTGTCCCGGAGGCGAGGTACTCCCTCGCCCCCGTCGCCGCCCGGCTGCGGGAGCTGCTCGGTCGTGACGTCACCTTCGTCACGACCACGGTCGGCCCCGAGGCCGAGAAGGCTGTGGCGTCCGCGTCGCCCGGTGACGTGGTCCTGCTGGAGAACCTCCGGTTCAACGCGGGGGAGACCAGCAAGGACGAGGCCGAGCGCGGCGCCTTCGCCGACCAGCTCGCCGCGCTCGCGGACGCATTCGTCTCCGACGGGTTCGGGGTCGTGCACCGCAAGCAGGCCAGCGTCTACGACGTCGCGCAGAGGCTGCCGCACGCGGTCGGCGGGCTGGTCCTGCGCGAGGTGGAGGTGCTGCGGCGGCTGACCGACGACGTCGAGCGGCCGTACGCGGTCGTCCTCGGCGGCGCGAAGGTCTCCGACAAGCTGGCGGTCATCGAGAACCTGCTCGGCACGGCCGACCGCATCCTCGTCGGGGGCGGCATGGTCTTCACCTTCCTCAAGGCCCAGGGCCACGAGGTGGGCAAGAGCCTGCTGGAGGCGGACCAGGTCGAGACGGTCAAGGGCTACCTGGCCACGGCCGAGGACCGGGGCGTCACCGTCGTCCTGCCGACCGACATCGTGGCGGCGACGGCCTTCGACGCGGACGCCGAGCACGACGTCGTCGGCGTGGACGCCATCCCCGCGGACCGGATCGG
Organism: uncultured Actinomycetota bacterium; assembly: GCA_963759255.1. Taxonomy (GTDB): domain Bacteria; phylum Actinomycetota; class Actinomycetes; order Actinomycetales; family JBBAYJ01; genus Aquipuribacter. Next base: position 871,587 of record CAVWYQ010000002.1, on the reverse strand, counting down.
TCTGGACATCGGCCCGGAGTCCTCGGCGTCCTTCGCCGCGGCGCTGGCCGACTGCCGCACCGTCTTCTGGAACGGCCCGATGGGTGTGTTCGAGATGGCGCCGTTCGCAGAAGGCACGCGGGCGGTCGCGACCTCGCTGGCGGCGCTGGAGGGCCTCGGCGCTCTCGGCGTCGTCGGTGGTGGCGACACCGCGGCGGCCGTGCGAGCCCTCGGGTTCTCCGACGACGACTTCGGCCACGTGTCCACCGGCGGGGGCGCGAGCCTGGAGTACCTCGAGGGCAAGACCCTGCCCGGGCTCGCGGTCCTGCAGGACTGAGCCGCCGGGGCGCGGGTGCCCGGGCCGCCACGCCCGGACGCCCGCGCCCCCTCGCCGGGGCGCCACCGTCCCCGGCGCATCCCTCGACCCCACCCCGACAGGAGCAGCATGGCGACCCGGACCCCCCTGATGGCCGGCAACTGGAAGATGAACCTCGACCACCTCGAGGCGACCCACCTCGTGCAGAAGCTGTCCTGGCTGCTGCGCGACGCCGGCCACGACAGCGCCTCGGTGGAGGTTGCGGTCCTGCCCGCCTTCACCGCGCTGCGCAGCGTCCAGACGCTCGTCGAGGCCGACGACCTCCCGATCCGTACCGGCGGGCAGGACGTGTCGGCCCAGGACTCGGGAGCGCGCACGGGGGAGGTGTCCGGCGCGATGCTCGCGCGGCTCGGCTGCACCTACGCGTGCGTCGGCCACAGCGAACGGCGTGAGTACCACGGCGAGGACGACGCGACCGTGGCGGCCAAGGCTGCCGCCGCCCACCGTCACGGCCTCGTGCCGATCGTGTGCGTGGGCGAGCCGCAGGAGGTCCGGGAGGCCTCCGAGCACGTCGCCTACACCCTCGCCCAGCTCGACGGCTCTCTCGCGGGCCTCACCGCCGAGCAGGTGGCGGGCACCGTCGTGGCCTACGAACCCGTCTGGGCCATCGGTACCGGGCTCACGTGCGGCGCCGACGACGCGCAGGAGGTCTGCGGCGGCGATCCGCTGCCCGCATCGCCGACGCCCACGGCGACGGCGTCGCCGACCGTGTGCGCGTGCTCTACGGCGGCTCCGTGAAGCCGTCGAACGTGGCCGGCATCATGGCCCAGCCCGACATCGACGGCGCCCTGGTCGGAGGCGCCTCGCTCGCGGCGGAGGACTTCGCCGGGATCGTTCGGTTCCGGGAGCACCCGACCGCGTGACGTATCCTCGCTCGTGCGGGTCGTCGACCCGCCCGCAGCCCAGCCTGTGGTCCCCGCCGGCCGGCGACCACCTACGACGGAGACAGACCCCGACCGTGACCGACGTCCTCACGATCGTCCTCCAGGTCATCCTGGCGGTGACGAGCCTGATCCTGATCCTGCTGATCCTGCTGCACAAGGGCAGGGGAGGCGGGCTGTCGGACATGTTCGGCGGCGGCGCCTCCGGAGGGATGGGCGGCACCAGCATCGCCGAGCGCAACCTCGACCGGCTCACCATCTCGGTGGGGCTCATCTGGGGCGTCGTCATCGTCCTGCTGAACCTGCTCACCCGCTTCGACATCTAGGCGTCGCCGACGGCGGCGTGGGCGGGGCCAGCACAGACGCACCCGGTCCTCTCGCCCGTCACGGCACCGACTTCGGCACCGCATCAGAACACCAGTACCAGGAGGAACTCGATGGCAGGCGGCAGTGCGATCCGCGGCAGCAGGGTCGGGGCAGGCCCGATGGGTGAGGCAGAACGCGGCGACGCCGCCCCCCGGGTCAACGTCACGTACTACTGCGCGAACGGGCACACCGTCCGCCCCTCCTTCGCCGAGGAGAGCGGTAGCGAGGTGCCCGAGCAGTGGGACTGCCCGCGCTGCGGTTTCCCCGCCGGGCGCGACCCGGAGAACCCGCCGGCACCTCACAAGGTCGAGCCCTACAAGACCCATCTGGCCTACGTGAAGGAGCGCCGCAGCGACGCCGACGGTGCGGCCATCCTCGACGAGGCCCTCACACGGCTGCGTGAGCGGAAGATCATCGTCTGAGGTCGTCGCCACGACGAGACTGAGGCCCCCGGTGCAGTGCACCGGGGGCCTCCGTCTGTGGGCGCTGTGCACCGGGGCCTCCGGTGGGCTGGACCCCTCCACCGCGTGCGCCGACCAGCACCACGGTCACGGCCGTCGCCGTGGGCCAGCTGGTCAACGCCCTGGCCTGCCGCAGCAGGCGCCGGGGCCGTCTGCTCGTGCCCGTGCCACGAGAACGTGCCGCGGGTCGGTACGCCGGACCCTGCGCCGGCCGTCGTCGTCTCCCGGTCGTCGTGTCGCGGTCGTCGTGTCGCGGTCGTCGTGTCCCGGTCGTCGTGTCCTCCGGTCGTCGTGTCCCGGTCGTCGTGTCCCGGTCGTCGTGTCCCGGTCGTCGTGTCCCGGTCGTCGTGTCGCGGCGGAGGTGAGTGTCAGGGTGACGCGAGGCGAGCGAGCCCAGGAGGCAGCCTCGACGCGGCCCCCCGGTCGAGCAGCCACACCGTGCGGCGGGTTCCGTACGCGCCCGCCGCGGGCACCTGCTGCTCGCCCGCCCCACCGAGAGCCATCGCTGTGACGACAGCCTTGTCCTGACCGGCGACGAGGAACCACACCTCGGTCGCGGCCCGCAGCGTGGCGAAGGTCATGCTCACCCGCTCCGGCGGCGGCTTGGGGGCGCCGCGGACGCCTGTCACGCTCCCGGTCGCGTGCAGGCCAGGGTGCTCGGGGAACAGCGAGGCGACGTGGCCGTCAGGACCCATGCCGAGCACGGCCACGTCGAACCTGGGGACGTCCAGCCGGTCGCCAGGACGGCGGTGCCGGCGCAGCTCCGCTGCGTAGGCCAGCGCCGCGTCCTCCGGGGTGGCGCCGTCGGGGGAGCCCGCCGGAGCGACGCCGTGCACCAGCGCGGGGTCAACGTCCACGTGGTCGAGCAGCGCCGCCCAGGCCTTGGTCTCGTTCCGCTCGGGGTCACCGGCGGCCAGGTGCCGCTCGTCTCCGAACCAGACGTGCAGCCGCGACCAGTCCACCGCGGCCCGGGCGGCCGAGCGCCGGAGCTCCTCCAGCATCCCGATGCCCGTCGACCCGCCGGTGAGGACGACGTGCGGCACGACCCCGGCCGCCTGCACGTCCGTGACGGTGGTGATGAACCGGGCCGCCGCCGCGGCGACCAGCGTCGAGGTGTCGGTGTGGACGACGACCGACACGGGGGCCGTCATGCCGCCTGGTCCCGGTCCGGGGCGAGCGACCTGACCACCTGGCAGTAGGTGACGTCCGGGTCCAGCCGGCGCAGCTCCTCCGCCAGGCACTCGGCCACGGAGCGTCGCGCGAGGCCGAGCCGGTGGTCGGGCTCCTCCGGCTGGCTCAGCACCGCCTGGGCGCCCTCCGGCCGGGACAGCACGATGGCGCCCGCCTCCCGCAGCAGCTCCACCGAGTGCATGCCCGTGCTCCCCGGCCACCTCGCGGTCGACCGGGCAGTCCAGCCGGACCGTGCAGCCACGCCGCCAGCAGGTCCGTCGACGGGCTGTCAGCGGCCCCTCGGACCACCGCCCGGTCCACCGGCTGGTGCGGTGGCAGGTCGAGCGCCGCGGCGAGCAGCGCCCGCCACCGGGTGATCCGGGTCCAGGCCATGTCGGTGTTCCCGTCGCTGTGGTGCCGTGCCCGGGTGAGCAGCGCGCCATGGGGGTCCCCGCACCCGGCGGCGTCGGTGATACGACGCTGGGCGAGGCGGCCGATCGGGTCCTCGGAGACGTCCTCGGGCGCCTCGCCCGGCCACCACGCGACGATGGGCGCGTCCGGCAGCAGAAGCGGGACCACCACGGACGCCCCCTGGCCCGACAGCTCACCCTTGAGGCGGAGCACGACGATCTCACCGGCTCCGGCGTCACCACCCACCCGGATCTGCGCGTCCAGCCCGGTGTGGTTCCCGGGGTCCTCGGAGACCACGACGAGCACCCGCATCGGGTGCTCCCGGCTGGCGTCGGTCGCCGCTGCGATCGCGTCCTCCGCACCGGCTGCCGGGGTGAGGACGACGAGGGTCAGGACCCTGCCCAGCGCCACGGCACCCCGCGCTGGCCCGGAGGTCGACAAGGCTGCGGTTGATGCGGGACGTCGAGGTGTCGGGGAGGTCGAGGATCATCGGCGGGCCGCCTCTGGGGTCGGGAGGGTTCGCGTCGCCGCCATGAGGCGGGCGTCCTTGTCACCGGGGGCGGCGACGCCGGGGACGCGATGGTCGGGGACCACGTCCCCATGGCTGGGCGGCGTCATGGCAGCCGCCAGGTCCGGCCGTCCCGGGCCATCATCTCCTCGGCCCCGGCGGGACCCCACGTGCCCGAGGCGTACTGCTCCGGCTGCCCCTGGGTGGCCCAGAACTCCTCGATGGGGTCGAGGATCTTCCACGACAGCTCGACCTCGGCGTGACGCGGGAAGAGCGGAGGGTCACCGAGCAGCACGTCGAGGATGAGCCGCTCGTAGGCCTCCGGGGAGGACTCCGTGAAGCTGTGCCCGTACCCGAAGTCCATGGTCACGTCGCGGACCTCCATCGCGGTCCCGGGCACCTTGGAGCCGAAGCGGATGGTCACGCCCTCGTCGGGCTGCACCCGGATGACGATGGCGTTCTTGCCCAGCCCGCCCGCAGCCGACTGCTCGAAGGGCAGGTGCGGAGCCGGCTTGAACACCACGGCGATCTCGGTGACCCGGCGCCCCAGGCGCTTGCCTGCGCGCAGGTAGAAGGGGACACCGGCCCAGCGGCGGGTGTCCACGTCGAGCCGGATGGCCGCGTACGTCTCCGTCGTGGACCCCTCGGGGATCCCGTCCTCCTCCAGGAACGCCTTCACCTTGCTGCCACCCTGCCAGCCGGCGGCGTACTGCCCCCGGGCGGTCGCGGTGGACAGGTCCCCGGGCAGCCGGACCGCCGACAGGATCTTCTCCTTCTCCAGCCGCAGGTCGTCGGCGCCGAAGCTCACCGGCTCCTCCATGGCGGTCAGCGCGAAGAGCTGGAGCAGGTGGTTCTGGATCACGTCGCGGGCTGCGCCGATGCCGTCGTAGTAGCCGGCGCGGCTGCCGATGCCGATGTCCTCGGCCATGGTGATCTGCACGTGGTCGACGTAGTTCCCGTTCCAGACCGGCTCGAAGAGCTGGTTGGCGAAGCGGAGGGCCAGGAGGTTCTGGACGGTCTCCTTGCCCAGGTAGTGGTCGATGCGGAAGACCGAGTCGGCCGGGAACACCGACTCCACGACCTCGTTGAGCTCCCGGGCGCTCCTCAGGTCGTGCCCGAAGGGCTTCTCCACCACGACGCGTCGCCACGCGTCGGCGTCGGAGTCCGACAGGCCGCTGCGTGCGAGCTGCTTGACCACGACCGGGAACGAGCTCGGCGGCACCGACAGGTAGAAGGCGTGGTTGCCTCGGGTGCCGCGGTGCTCGTCGAGCTCGCGCACCGTGCGGGCCAGCTCGTCGAAGGCGTCGTCGTCGTCGAAGCTGCCCTGCACGAACCGCAGGCCGTCGGCGAGCTGGTGCCAGACCTCCTCGGAGAACGGTGTGCGCGCGTTCTCCTTGACGGCGTCGTGGACGACCTGGGCGAAGTCCTGCCGGTCCCAGTCCCGTCGGGCGAAGCCGACCAGGGCGAAGCCCGGCGGCAGCAGCCCACGCTGCATGAGGTCGTAGATCGCCGGCATGAGCTTGCGCTTGGCGAGGTCGCCCGTGACGCCGAACATCACCAGCCCACCGGGGCCGGCGATCCGGGACAGTCGACGGTCGCGGGGGTCCCGCAGCGGGTTGTCCGAGGGCTCGCGCGCCCCCGTGAGGCTCATCCGGCGCGCCCCAGGGCGCCCGCGACCGCGTCGAGGCCGGAGGCGTCGGTGACGCGCAGGGTGAGGACCGGGCGGCCGAGGCCGCGGAGCACGTCCGCGTCCCCGGCCGCCTGGGCGGCCTTGAGGCGGCCGAAGGTGAACTCGCGGCCGGGCACCTCGAGGTCTTCCGCGAGGTCGCCGACCAGCTGGACGAACACGCCGACGGCGGGCCCGCCCTTGTGCAGCTGTCCGGTCGAGTGGAGGAAGCGCGGCCCCCACCCGAACGTGACCGGTCGGCCGGTTCGCGCCGCCAGGGCGTCACGGACCGACACGAGGTCGGCGTGGGCGAGCCGGTCGAGGTAGGCCATGACCGCGACGTATCCGCGCCCCTCGGTCGAGCCGAGGTGCGACAGGGTCGCGTCGACCGCGGCGTCGAGGTCCTCGTCCGTCCCGTCCGGGAGCGTCGCGTCGTCCGCCACCACATCGACGCCCCGGTCCGCGAACCGGGCGGGCATGGGTTCGGGGGTCTTCTCCAGCAGCCCGCGGGCGGCGTTCTTGGCACTCTCCACGTCGGGCTGGTCGAAGGGGTTGATGCCCAGCAGGAAGCCGGCCGCGGCGGTGGCGTGCTCCCAGACGAGCAGCTGCGCCCCCAGCGGCCCGGTGACCGTGACCTCGACGTCCGCACCGACGGGTGCCGAGACGGAGGTGGCGGCGGTCGCCACGCGCACCGCGTCCGGCAGGAGCCCGGTGGCCTCGGGGGCCGTCGGGGCCGACCACGACCGGCAGCACGCCCCGGCCCTGCTTGCCCGTGGACTCCGCCACCAGCTGCTCGACCCAGTTGCCCAGACCGGGCAGCCCCGAGGCGGGGTCGTCCAGGAGGACCAGCTTGTCCCGGAGGCCGCCGTCGTCGCCCCGGACGCCGGCGACAGCGGCGGCCAGACGGAGGGCGGGGTTGTCGGGGGAGTCGGCTGCGCAGACGTCCACCACGGAGAGCGCCTCGTCGAGGAGGGCGGCCACGTCGGCACCGGCCAACGCGGAAGGCACGAGCCCGAACGCCGTGAGCGCGGAGTAGCGCCCACCCACGTGCGGGTCGGCGCGGAAGACGGCCCGGTATCCGGCGTCGGTGGCCGTCCTGTCCAGCGGTGACCCGGGGTCGGTGACGACGACGATGCGTCGCAGGGCGTCGATGCCCGCCTCGGTGAACGCGGCCTCGAGCACCCGCCGCTGGCTGTCGGTCTCGACCGTGCCGCCGGACTTGCTCGACACCACGACCACCGTGCGCTCGAGCCCCACCAGGGCGTCCCGCACCTGGCCCGGGTCGGTCGCGTCCAGGGTGACCAGCGGCACGCCGTGCGCTGCGCAGATGACCTCCGGTGCGAGGGACGAACCGCCCATGCCGGCGAGCACGACGCGGTCGACGCCCTCGGCCCGCAGCTCCTCGCGCAGCGCGACCAGCTCCGCCACGAGGGGACGCGACGTGGCAGGCAGCGTCGTCCACGCCAGTCGGATGGCGGCCTCCTCGCTGGCCTCGGGGCCCCAGACGTCGGCGTCGCCGGCGCTGGTCCGCGAGGCCACCCGGGCCGCGACGAGCCGGTCCAGGGCGTCCTGCGACCCGTCGGCGACGACGCCGTGGACCTCGACGGTGACCGCGCTACCGCTCACCGGCGGGCCTCGGCCAGGGCCTGCTCCACCGTGGCGAGCAGCTCGCCCCAGCTGGCCTCGAACTTGTCGACGCCCTCGCGCTCGAGACCCGCGACGACGTCCGCGTAGCCGATGCCCAGCCGCTCGACGGCGTCCAGGGTCGCGGAGGCGTCGTCGTAGGTGTCCCTCACGGTGTCGCCGGCCACCTCCGCGTGGTCCTCGGTGGCGGCGAGCGTCGCACCCGGCATGGTGTTGACCGTGTCGGGCGCCACCAGGTCCACGACGTACTTGGTGTCCGGGTACGCCGGGTCCTTGACGCCCGTGGAGGCCCACAGCGGGCGCTGGCAGTGGGCCCCGGCGGCCGCCAGGTCGCTCCAGCGGGTGGAGGACAGCATCTCCTCGAACGCCTGGTAGGCCAGCCGGGCGTTCGCCACGGCCGCCTTGCCGCGCAGGGCCCGACCCTCCTCGGAGCCGACAGCGTCCAGCTGCTTGTCCACCGTGGCGTCCACCCGGCTGACGAAGAACGAGGCGACCGAGTGGATGGTGCGCACGTCCTTGCCGTTCTCCACCGCCCGCTCCAGGCCGTCGAGCCAGGCGTTGAGGACCGCGCGGTACCGGTCGAGGGAGAAGATCAGCGTGACGTTGACGCTGATCCCGTCGGCCAGGGCACTCGTGATGGCGGGCAGACCCTCGACGGTGGCGGGGATCTTGATCATCACGTTCGGTCGATCGACCGTGGCGTGCAGCGCCCTGGCCTGCTCGAGCGTGGCCTCGGTGTCGTGCGCCAGGCGCGGGTCGACCTCGAGGCTAACGCGCCCGTCGACCCCGTCGGTGGCCTCGTGCAGCGGTGCCAGCACGTCGCACGCCTCGCGGACGTCGGTGGTGGTGATGGCTGCCACCGCGGCCTCGACGTCGGCGCCGGCGGCGGCGAGCTCGGCCACCTGCTCGTCGTACGCGTTCCCCTTGGCCAGGGACGAGGCGAAGATGGTGGGGTTGCTGGTGACGCCGACGACCCCCCGGTCGAGCAGGCGCTGCAGGTCCCCGCTGCGGACCAGGTCCCGGGAGAGGTCGTCCAGCCACACGGACACGCCGTGACGGGCGAGGGCGGCTACGGGCTCGGACACGGACGGCGTTGTGCTCACGTGACGCTCCTCAGTGCTGCTGACGGATGGGGCTCGGGTGGTGCTCCGGTGGTGGCGGAGGTCGTGCTGGCGACCATGTACCCCCGGGGCGTCCGGTGCAGTCACGCAGCGGCACCCGGGGGAACCGGCGTGACCCCGCCGCTCAGCCTGTGGTCGCGCCGGCCGCGTCGATGCTCTCGTTCGCGGCGCTGACGACGGCCTCAGGGGTGAAGCCGAACTCCTGGTACAGGACCTTCGCGGACGCGCTCGCCCCGAAGTGCTCGAGGCTGACGCACCGGCCGGCGTCGCCGACCAGCGAACGCCACGGCATGGCCACGCCGGCCTCCACGGAGACGCGCGCACGCACCGACGGTGGCAGCACGGAGTCCCGGTAGTCCTGGTCCTGCTCGGCGAACCACTCCAGGCACGGCAGCGACACGACGCGCGCGCCGACCCCCTGGGCAGCCAGCTGGTCCTGCGCCGCGAGCGCGATCTCCACCTCGGAGCCGGTGGCCAGCAGCAGGACGTCGGGCTGCCCCCCTCGGCGAGGCCCTGGGCCTCGCGCAGCACGTACCCGCCGCGGGCCACCCCGTCGGCGGGGGCGACCCCGTTGCCGTCGCCCCGCTCCAGCACCGGCAGCCCCTGGCGCGACAGGGCCAGGCCTGCGGGTGCCGCCCGCTCGAGCACCGTGCGCCACGCGACCACGGTCTCGTTGGCGTCGGCGGGGCGGACCATGGACAGGCCGGGGATGGCGCGCAGGGCGGCCAGGTGCTCGACCGGCTGGTGGGTCGGGCCGTCCTCGCCGAGGCCGATCGAGTCGTGGGTCCAGACGTAGGTCACGGGCAGGCCCATGATCGCGGCGAGCCGGACGGCGGGCCGCATGTAGTCGCTGAACACGAGGAACGTGCCGCCGTAGGGCCGGGTGCCGCCGTGCACGGCGATGCCGTTGAGGATCGCCCCCATGGCGTGCTCGCGGATGCCGAAGTGCAGCGTGCGGCCGTACCGGTCACCCGGGAACTTGTCGGTCGCCCACCTCTCGGGGACGAAGCTGGGCTCACCCTTCATGGTCGTGTTGTTGCTGCCGGCCAGGTCGGCAGAGCCACCCCACAGCTCGGGCAGCGTGCTCGCCAGGGCGGACAGGATCTCACCTGACGCTGCGCGGGTGGCGAGCTTCTTCCCGGCCTCGAAGGTGGGCAACGCGTCGGTCCAGCCCTCCGGCAGCCGGCCCTCGGCCATGCGGTCGTGCAGCTCGGCGCGCTCGGGGTGGGCCGCGCGCCAGGCCTCGAACCGCTGGGTCCACTCCGCGTGCGCCTTCGCGCCCCGCTCGCCGACGGCCCGAGTGTGCCTCAGGACGTCCTGCGGCACATCGAAGCTGGCCTCGGGATCGAGCCCCATGAGCTCCTTGGTGGCACGGATCTCCTCGGCCCCCAGGGCCGAGCCGTGCGACGCGCCGGTGTCGCGCGCGTTGGGCGCCGGCCAGGCGATGACGGTGCGCAGCACGACGAACGACGGACGGGGGTCGCGCCTGGCCTCCTCGAGCGCCCGGTACAGCTGGTCGACGTCCTCCACGTACCCGTCCCCGGAGTCGTGCCCCTTGCGCCAGTCCACCGTGACGACGTGCCAGCCGTACGCCTCGTACCGCGTGGCGGTGTCCTCGGACATGGCGATGTCGGTGTCGTCCTCGATGGAGATCTGGTTCTGGTCGTAGACCACCACGAGGTTCCCGAGCTCCTGGTGGCCCGCGAGCGACGAGGCCTCCGAGGTGATGCCCTCCTGGATGTCGCCGTCGGAGGCGATGACCCAGATGTGGTGGTCGAACGGGGACTCGCCGGGAGCCGCGTCCGGGTCGAGCAGCCCGCGCTCGCGGCGGGCCGCCATCGCCATGCCGACCGCGGTGGCCAGGCCCTGGCCCAGCGGGCCGGTCGTCGTCTCGACGCCCGCGGTGTGGCGGTACTCGGGATGGCCGGGGGTCTGGGAGCCGAAGGTCCGCAGCGCCTGCAGGTCGTCCAGCTCCAGACCGGTGCCCGACAGGTACAGCTGGACGTACTGGGTGATGCTCGAGTGGCCGGCGCTCAGCACGAACCGGTCTCGGCCGTCCCAGGTCGTGTCCGCCGGGTCGTGACGCATGACCCGCTGGTACAGCAGGTAGGCCAGCGGCGCCAGGCTCATGGCGGTTCCCGGGTGACCGTTGCCGGCCTTCTCCACCGCGTCCATCGCAAGGGCGCGGGCGGTGTCGACGGCCGTGCGGTCGACGTCCTCCCAGACAAGGGGCAGGGGTGCGCTCGTGCTGGTGCCGGCGTCGCTCACAGCGGGACTCCATCCGGGTCGCATCCGACCCCTCGAGGCGTTGCGGGTGCGCGACCACCCTAGTGACGCAGCGGCGGAGCACCACTTCGTCCGCGGACCGGACCTGCTGGTGGTGGAGGCCTGGTTCGGCCGCCGTTCAGCCGAGGAAAGGGTCCACGGCGACGGCCAGGAACACGACGGACAGGTAGGTGATCGACAGGTGGAAGACGCGCATCGGCTGGAGCGCCGACCCTGACCGCAGCTGACGCCACAGGCGGAGCACCGCGCTGGTGAAGCCGGCCCCGGCAGCGACGACGGTGACCGTGTACACCGGGCCCATGCCGGCGACGGGGACCAGCAGCAGCGTGGCCGCCACCATGGCGACCGTGTGGGCCAGGGTCTGCCAGGCCAGCGACGACGCCGACCCGACGACCGGCAGCATCGGCACCCCCGCCGCGGCGTAGTCGTCGCGGTAACGGATCGACAACGGCCAGTAGTGCGGCGGCGTCCAGAAGAAGATCACCGCGGCGAGGACGACCGGCGCCCAGGACAGGCTCCCCGTGACGGCCGCCCAGCCGATCAGGACGGGCATGAAGCCGGCTGCACCTCCCCACACGATGTTCTGCGAGGTACGGCGCTTGAGGATCAAGGTGTAGACGACGGCGTAGAAGAAGACTGCGAGCACGGCGAGCGCTGCGGCTAGCGGCGTGGTCCACAGCAGGAGAACCAGGACCGACGCCGCGCCCAGCCCCAGCCCGAAGAGCAGCGCGGCCCGCGGCGCGATCTCGCCGGTGACGATGGGGCGGTGCCTGGTACGCCGCATGACGGCGTCGATGTCCCGGTCGGCGACCTGGTTCAGCGTGTTGGCGCTCCCGGCAGCCAGCGACCCACCCACCAGGGTGGCCACCATGGTCGTCCACCCGGGGAGCCCGTCGGCCGCGAGCACCATGGTCGGCACCGTGGTCACCAGCAGCAGCTCGATGATCCGCGGCTTGGTGAGCGCGAGGTAGGCGGCCGCCCGGCCCCGGCGCGGGGGGCCGACGTCGGGGTTCGCGGTGCTTGTCTGGATGGAGGATGCGCTCACGAGCCGACCAGCTGACCGCGCTGCGCCGCGTCTGCCGGGGCGGGCGGTGCCGCGCTGCCTGCCACGTCGTCCACGGTCCCTTCGGGCGGTACGAGGCTCACGCGGCGGTCACGGGTCGAGTGGACCACGGCCACGAGCGCGACCACCAGCAGGCAGGCTCCGAGCATGTGGAGGTTCACCAGGGCACGGGGCAGCCCGGTGAAGTACTGGACGTAGCCGAGGCCGCCCTGGGCCACGGTCACGGCCAGCAGCACCCACGTCCTGCGGCGCAGCGGGGCCGGTGCCCCCACGGCGTGCAGGGCCGCCAGCAGGCCGAGGAGCAGGCCCAGGAAGAGGATCACCGACTCCGCGTGCAGGGTGCTGATGGCCCTCGGCTCGAGGTCGAACCGAACGGGCACCTCGGCGTCGCCGGAGTGCGGGCCCGAGCCGGTGACCAGGGTGCCGAGGACCACCGTGGCCGCGCCGACGACGACGAGACCCCAGCTCAGTGACCGCAGCGACCGGGGCAGGAGCTGCCGCCGCGGGCCGTCCGGCTCGTGCAGGCGCAGCAGGAGCGCGGTGGAGACCGCGACCAGCGCCGCGGACACCAGGAAGTGGCCGGCCACGGTGGCGGGGTGGAGACCGGTGAGGACGGTGATCCCGCCGAGCACCGCCTGGGCGGCCGTCCCCAGCAGCACTGCCAGGCCGTACCCGACGAGCCGGCGGCGGTGGAGCCACAGCAGCACGACGACGGCGAGCGCGGCGAGGGCGACGACGAAGGTGAGCGTGCGGTTGCCGAACTCGATCACCGGGTGGATCCCCAGCTCCTGCTCCACCGTGGGGGTGAACGAGCCGGGGACGCACTCGGGCCAGGTGGGGCAGCCCAGACCGGACGCGGTGAGGCGCACCAGGCCACCGGTCACCACGATGCCCGACCTGCACCACGAGGTTGACGACCACCGCGATCGTCACGACCCGGGGGACCCGGGCGGAAGGTGCGGCCATGGGACGAGGATAGGCCGCCCCGGCGCGGGCTCCCCGCCGGGGGCTGCCGCTGCGGCTCAGGTGCCGAGGGTGCCGCGCACCAGGCTGACGCCGGAGTGCGTCGGGTCGCCGTCCAGCGGCTCGGCCGAGACGTCGACGAGGTCGTAGGCGCTGACGTCCAGGCCGCGCGGCACCGGCAGCTCCGCCGTGACCTGGCCGGGCGCAGCGGTGGGTACCGGGCCGAGGGACACCATGGCACCGGTGGCGGGGTCGATCAGCCACGCCTCGAAGAAGCCCTCGCCGGTGTCCGGGAGCTCGTCGAGCCACACCTGGAGCACCCGTCTCGGACGCCGGCCGTGTCACCGAGCGCCGTGAGGCGGGCGGACCCGGTCACCGGGGTGCCCGCACCGGCGCCGAAGGCGTCGAGGTCGGCCGCGGCGAGCACCGACGGTCGGCCTCCCGCCGGCTCGGCGCCGGACCGGGGGAGCAGGTACGCGGCGCCGGCGGCGCCGATGGCCAGCCCCGCGGCTGCCACCGCGAGCAGGCGGACCACCGGTGGGCCGGTGCGCCGGGACCGACGGGCAGAGCGCGACAGCCCATGCGACGGGCCGGCTGCGGGTGCGTCTACCGCGACCGGGGCGACCGATGGCGACCTGCCGGAGGAGTTCGTGTCCTCGGCGTGGCCGAGGGCGCCGGAGCCGCCGTGGGCGGGGACGCCGACAGCCCCGAGGGGTCCGACGCTCTCGCCCTCGGACCGGCCGCCGTCCGGTGCCCGCTGGGTGTCGCCGACGCGCTGGCGGTCCGGGCTGGGCCGGGTGTCCTGGGTGTGGCGGGTGTGGCGGTTCCGTGGTCGGAGGCTGGAGGGCCCGACCGACGCCGGGCGCACCGACGGGTCGAGGCCGAGCTCGTCGGAGATGCCCTGCCAGACGTACGCGGGCACCGCCTCCGCGGCCACCTGGTGCGGGTCGTGGCCGGGACCACGCACGCTGTCCACCACGCCGACGAGGCCGGCGACGGTCACGGCGCACGCCTGGCACCGGGTCAGGTGCTCGCGCTGCGCCTCGTCCAGGACTGGCTCGCCCAGGGCGTGCAGGGCGAGCAGGTCCTCGTCAGGGTGCGGTTGCACGGTTCAGCTCCAGGCAGTCGCGCAGGCGGAGCAGGCTGCGACGGATGTGGCTCTTCACCGTGCCGAGCGGCAGGCCGGTCCGCTCGGCGATCTGGCTGTGCGTCAGGTCGTGGAAGAACGCGAGCTCGACCAGACCACGGGCCGGTTGGTCGAGACCGGCCATCGCGTCGAGGACGGCGAGCCGCTCGACCACCTGCTCGGGTGACTCGGTGGTCCGGTGCGGTCTGGGGACCGAGGACGGCCCTCGCGGCGTCGGCCTGGCGGGCCTGGCGGCCACGCTGGTGCCAGATGTCGGCGCAGACGTGCCGTGAGATGCCGACGAGCCAGGCGACGATGCTGCCGCGGGCCGGGTCGAACGTCTCGCGACCACGCCAGGCCCGGACGAAGACCTGCTGCGTGGCGTCCTCGGCGTCGGAGCGGTCGGCCAGAGCTCGCAGCTGACACCCCGTGCACGAGACCTGCCCAGCGCTCGTAGGCCTCGGCCAGCGCCCACTCGTGCCCGGCGACCAGCGCGCGGGCCACCTCCACCTCATCGCACCGGGACCGGTCGGCGGGAGGGGCGGGCACGATGGCGGGGGCGGTGTGCGCCCCTGCCGTGGACGCCTGGAGGCGCGCGGTCTCCGCGCTGCCGCGCGGTCCCGACGCCAGAGGGGGCTGCACGGCATCCACGAGCCTGAGGGTAGGGCGGGACCCGTCCGGCGGCAGGTCGGGATGTGGTCGGCCGACGTCGCCGCGCCGGTGGACCGGGCGAGACCCCACGGCGCTCCGCGGGTCGGGGTGGCGCAGCAGGTCGGTCACGGGAGCACGACCGGGACGGCGGTCACGACGACGTTGTCAGCGTACCGGCGGGAGCCCGGCAGGTACTCCCCGCCGCACGTGATGACCACCAGGCGGTGCTCTCCGGTCCGAGCGAAGATCTCGCTCGACCGGCAGGCTCGGCTTCTCGATCTTCTCCCGGCCCACGACGCGGTACCGGTGCGGTGTCCCCGCCTCGTCGGTGACGAGGACCTCGGCCCCCACCTCGACCGTGCGCAGCTCGAACAGGGCGCCCGGCCCCTGGGCGATCGTGTCGACGTGCCCGGCGATCACGGTGTTGCCCTGGGCTGCGCCGGCCTCCGGTCCGAACCGGTACCAGCCGACACGGTCGACCTCCGCCGGGACGACCATCGACCCGTCCTCCTCCACCCCGACCGCGTCGACGGCCGCGTCTATCCCCAGGCTGGGCACCTGCAGCCTGGTGGGCGCCGGACCGGGCTGGGGCAGGGCGGTCGGCGACGCGTCCCGGGCGGCGACCTGCCCGCCCACCTGCCGCTCGACCACGCGCGACGACGGAACGGGGACAGGGGTCGCGGAGGCCGGTGCGCGGCTGGTCTCCGGAGCGGGTGATGCGTCCGCCTCATCCGCGAGGGCCGTCGCCTCGAGGGCGTCCGCGAGCGGCAGCCCGACCGCGTCGGCAGGTCGCTGAAGCAGCCAGGCGACGGGGCTGAGGGCAGCTACGACCGCGGCGGCGACGAGCAGCAGCGTCCACCGGGAGGCGCGGCGCCGGGTGGTCCGGGCCCCACGCCGACCGTTGCCCTGGCTGGTCACAGCGGTCCTCCTCTGGTCGGGCCGGGACGCCGAGCGACGTCTGGGGCCTGGCTGCTGGTGCTGGTGCTGGTGCTGGTGCTGGTGCTGGTTCGTGGCGGTGCGGCAGGCGGATGGTGGTCGTCCGCGCCGGGGGCCGGTCGCCCGGCCCCCGGCGAGGTCTCAGGAGCGGGACCGGGCGACGGCGCGTCCCCCGAGCGCCACGAGCACCCCGGCACCGGCGAGGCCGACGATCGCGAGCTGCCACGGGAGGGTGTCGGACACGAGGCCACCGGTGCCGGAAGGCACCCCGGTGGGGCTGCTGTGCAGGCCGTCGATGGTCTGCACCGCGAAGGCCAGGTTCCCGTCCGCGGCCGAGCCCCAGGCGTAGGCGATCGTGTTGGCACCCTCGCCCAGCGCGACGTCGGCCGGGCCGATGGCCACGGTCTCGGTCCCGGCGAGCGCGACGCTGGCGCTGACCGTCCCGGCGGGCACCTCGGTCACGCCCTCGTTCGGGTTCGTCACCCCGGGGAACACCACGTCGCCGCCGGCCCGTACGTCGACGGCAGGAGCGGCTGCCGTGTGGCGGGCGGTGAAGCGTGCCTGGCCGGCGTCCAGCGCGGAGACGTCGTTGACGAACGGGGTGAGGATGGGGTTGCCGTCGGCGTCCAGGTGCGCCGCGACCGTGACGTTCGCACCCGCCGGCACGGACGCGGTCGCCTCGATGGCAGGTCGCCGGACGGGTCCGCGTCGGCCGGGAAGACCTGGAGGTCGTAGTCGCCCGCAGGCAGGGTCAGCGTGTCGCTGATGGTGCCGGGCTCGAAGTCCTCGAGGATGGCGTCCCCGTTGGCGTAGACGTCCACGGTGAGGCCGGGCACGCCGTGGAACACGGAGACCTGGGCGTCGGTGCTGGCCGCGGTGGCCGGGACGGCGAAGGCGACGGGCAGCAGCAGTGCTCCGGTGGCGGCGAGGATGGTCCGCATGGTGGTCCCTTCCGGTCGGAGCAGGCGGGCCGTAGCCCGTTGACCATGTGGTCATGACACCCCTGCTACGGCCGCGGTGCCGCCGTCGGATGCAGCCAGGTGCCAGGTCCGCCGCCCCGCGCCCGGGACGGCGGCGCGCGCTGCACCCGTCCGGCTCGAGCGTCCGGCTGGAGTCCACGCTGCGCTCGCACGCGAGGCCCGGTTGGCGACAGGACGGGCCGGGACCACCGGCCACGTCGCGCCCGCGGTGGGTCCGCACCCACGGCAGGTCCAGCTCCCGCCGTCCGGCCTCAGTCCCAGCGCAGCCAGCGGCGCGCAGCCAGGCTCAGCACCACGGCCCAGCCGGCGAGCAGCAGCAGGTCCTGCGCCGCGGCGAAGGGTCGCCGTCGCGTGGCGGCCCGCAGCGCCTCGCCCAGGGCAGCGGTGGGCAGCAGCCCGCAGGACCGCCGCCGGGCGCGGCCGCTCGGCCAGCTGGTCGCACGGGCAGCACCAGCCCACCGGCCACGAGCACCGCCACCCAGACCAGGTTGGCCAGCCCCAGCACCCCCTCGGGACGGACGGTCCCCGCCAGGAGCATCCCGGCGCCCAGCATGGCGGCGGTCCCCAGCACGAGGACCGGTGCGAGCAGCAGCGGCGTCGTCGCGGCGACCGGCACGCCGAGCACCGCTGCCACGACGAGCAGCAGGAGCGACTGCAGCAGGCCACGACCGCGAGCACGCCGAGCACCCGGGCCGCCACCAGGCCGCCGCGGCCGAGCGGCGTCGTCGACAGCAGGCGGAGCACGCCGGCCCGCCGGTCGAAGGCCAGCGCGATCGCCTGCCCGGTGAACGCCGAGGAGACGACGGCGACACCGAGCGCACCGGCGAGGCCGGCCTGCCCCTGGGGCAGCGGCGACAGGTCCGGCACCCCGGTCCGCAGGACGCCGACGAGGACCCCGACCGGCAGCACGAACGTGACGAGCAGCTGCTCGCCGTTGCGCAGCACCGCCAGCAGGTCCCAGACCGCCTGCCGGCCCACCCGGCTGAGCACCGGCGCCGGTGCCGGCGGCTGGCGGTCCGACCCCGGCGGTCGGGTGCGGTGACGTGCGTCGGGAGGGCTCACGAGGCGCGCCGGCCGGGGGCGGCCTGCGGGTGGTCGTCGGCCGAGGGTCCGACGCCGTGCTGCTGCTCGTCGCCGAGGCGCAGCACGAGCTCCTCCAGGCTCGGCCGGGCGAAGCTGATGCCGCCGCGTGCGCCGTTGCCCGCCTGCCACGAGGCGATGCTCACCAGCTCCTGCGGTCCGTGCGGGCCGCGCAGCTCGAAGCAGCCCGGCGACGCCTCGACGACCGCCGCGCCGGCACCGAGGGCTGCCAGCGCAGCCCGTCGACGGGGGAGCCGGGCGGGGCCTCGAAGCGGACCACCTCCTCGCCCCGCACCCGGTCGGGCGGCCCGTCGGCGAGGACCCGCCCCCTTGCCAGCACGACCACCCGGTCGGCGGCACGCTCGACGTCGAGCAGCGAGTGGGACGACCACAGCACGGCGCAGCCGTCGCCTGCGGCCTCCGCGACCAGCGCGAGGACCGCGCCGGCGACCCTCCGGGTCGAGTGCGGCGGTGGGCTCGTCCATCAGGAGGACGTCCGGCCGACCGACGAGGGCGCAGGCCACCGCGAGCCGCTGCCGCTGACCCGAGGACAGCCGCCGGACCGGTGTCCGCCCGAGCCCGGCCACCCCGAGGCGCTCCGCGAGGTCGCCGGTGCGACCGGGGGCGACGGTGCAGCCCGGCGTGGTGGGCGAGGACCGCGCCGGCCGGGGCTGCGGCGGGCAGGCCGAGGTCCGGCAGCACCACGCCCACCCGGGCGCGGGTGGCGGGCCCGGCCCGGTAGGGGTCGACACCGACCACGGTGACGGATCCTCCGTCCGGGCGGCGCATCCCGCTCACGCAGTCCAGCAGCGAGGTCTTGCCCGCGCCGTTGGGACCGCACAGGGCCACCACCTCGCCGGACTCCACCCGCAGGTCGACGCCGTCGACCGCGACGACCGGACGTGGCCGCGCCGGGTGCACCCTGCGCACACCGCTGACCAGCACAGGAGGGGTGCCTGTACGGGCGTCGGCAGGGGTCCGCACCGGCGGCGTCGCCGGTCGGACCGGGTGGGTGGTCACGGAGACGATCGTACGAGTCGACCGGTTGGCCATCGGTCGGCAATTACGTCATACTTCGGTGGTGCAAATAGCGACGGGACAGGTGGCGGAGCAGGCCCAGCGGCCTGCCACCGGCGACCTGCCCCCCGATCGCACGGCGACCTCCGCACGCCTCCGACGCACCAGCGACCTCAGACCGCACGGCGACCTCCGACCGCACGGCAGTGCCCGCCCCCCGCGAGCGTGTGTTCGCTGCAGTCCTCGAGCACGGTCCCGTCTCCGCCGCCGCCCTGGCGGCACGGCTCGGTGTGACTCCGGCCGCGGTGCGCCGGCACCTGGAGGCGCTGGTCGACGACGGGCTGCTGGAGCCGCGCACGGCACCGACCACCGGTCGGCGGGGTCGCCCTGCCCGCGTCTTCGTGGCCACCGAGCGCGGCCAGGGGGCCGGACGCGGCGACTACGACGCGCTCGCGGTGTCCGTGCTGGGGTACCTGCACGACACGGTGGGGGAGCACGCGGTCCGCGACTTCGCCGAACGCCGCTTCGGCGAGCTGGCCGCCCGGTACGCCCCGGCCATCGAGGCCGCCGGCCCCGACCCGCGCGAGCGGGCCAGGAGCTGGCGCGCCAGCTGTCCGGTGACGGCTTCGCGGCCAGCGCGAGGACCGTCGCCGTGTCACCGATGGCGCCCCGGCCCGGGTCGGCCGCCCCGGTCGGCGGCGTCCAGCTGTGTCAGGGACACTGTCCCGTGCACGCGGTCGCCGCGCGCTTCCCCCAGCTCTGCGACGCCGAGACCCGCGTCTTCTCCGAGCTGCTGGGCGTGCACGTCCAGCGCCTGGCCACCATCGCCCACGGCGAGCACGTCTGCACCACGTTCGTCCCCACCCCGAACGTCAGGAAGGACCCGTCATGACGACGACCCCCGAGGCCCCCACGCAGGCCGAGCAGCTCGACGCCCTCGGTCGTTACCAGTTCGGCTGGTCGGACTCCGACAGCGCCGGCGCCAGCGCGCGACGGGGGCTGAGCGAGGAGGTCGTCCGCGACATCTCGTCCCGCAAGGGCGAGCCGGAGTGGATGCTCAAGCTCCGCCTCAAGGGGCTGTCGCTGTTCGGTCGCAAGCCGATGCCGACGTGGGGCTCGGACCTGTCCGGCATCGACTTCGACAACATCAAGTACTTCGTGAAGCTCGACCGAGAAGCAGGCCGCGCTCCTGGGAGGAGCTGCCCGAGGACATCCGCGCCACCTACGACCGCCTGGGCATCCCCGAGGCCGAGAAGCAGCGGCTCGTCTCCGGCGTTGCCGCGCAGTACGAGTCCGAGGTCGTCTACCACAAGATCCACGAGGAGCTCGAGAAGCAGGGTGTGGTCTTCCTCGACACCGACACCGCGCTCAAGGAGCACCCGGAGCTGTTCAAGGAGTACTTCGGCTCCGTGATCCCGGTCGGCGACAACAAGTTCGCCGCCCTGAACTCCGCGGTGTGGTCCGGCGGGTCGTTCATCTACGTGCCGCCCGGCGTGCACGTCGAGATCCCCCTGCAGGCCTACTTCCGGATCAACACCGAGAACATGGGCCAGTTCGAGCGGACGCTGATCATCGCCGACGAAGGCTCGTACGTGCACTACGTCGAGGGCTGCACCGCCCCCATCTACCAGTCCGACTCGCTGCACTCCGCGGTCGTCGAGATCGTCGTGAAGAAGGGCGCCCGCGTCCGCTACACGACGATCCAGAACTGGTCGAACAACGTGTACAACCTCGTGACCAAGCGCGCGGTCGCCGAGGCCGGCGCCACCATGGAGTGGATCGACGGCAACATCGGCTCCAAGGTGACGATGAAGTACCCCGCCGTCTTCCTCATGGGGGAGCACGCCCGCGGCGAGACGCTGTCGATCGCGATGGCGGGCGAGGGCCAGCACCAGGACGCCGGCGCGAAGATGGTGCACGCCGCGCCGTACACGTCGAGCTCGATCATCTCCAAGTCGATCGCGCGCGGCGGTGGCCGCACGTCCTACCGCGGCCTGGTCCAGGTGCTCGAGGGAGCCCACCACAGCGCGAGCAACGTGCTGTGCGACGCCCTTCTCGTGGACACGATCAGCCGTTCCGACACCTACCCCTACGTCGACGTCCGCGAGGACGACGTGCGGATGGGCCACGAGGCCACGGTCTCCAAGGTGTCCGAGGACCAGCTGTTCTACCTGATGTCGCGCGGCATGCCGGAGAGCGAGGCCATGGCGATGATCGTCCGTGGCTTCATCGAGCCCGTCGCCCGCGAGCTGCCGATGGAGTACGCCCTCGAGCTGAACAAGCTCATCGAGCTGCAGATGGAAGGGGCCGTCGGGTGACGACGAGCACCACTGGTCAGACCAGCACCAGCGCCGACCGCACGCTGCCCGAGCACGGCGACGGCCTGGACGTCGACCCGACGGCCGACCTCACGCCGGGTGACGAGCACGGCGGCAACGGCCTGCGTCCGGCGCCCACGGCGCCGGAGCCGGTGGACCCGACGGAGCCGACCTCGCCCGAGCCGGTCGAGGCCGCCCTCGCGGTGGTGCGGTCCTACACCGACTCCACGGTCCCCGACATCAGCCGGGCCGACCGGGTGCGCTCTCGCGAGGTGTCCGACTTCCCGGTGCCCACCGGTCGGGAGGAGGAGTGGCGGTTCACCCCTCTCGCCAGGGTCCGTGAGATGTTCGAGGCGGCCGAGGACGCGAGTGCCGTCACCGTCACCGTCCGCTGGACGACCCCGCCGTGACCGTCGTGGACCACGGCGCCCGAGGACGCCGTCGCCCGGCCGGGCGACCGGGTGGCTGCCGTCGCCCAGGCCTCTGCCGCCGTCCGGCGCAGCGTCAGGATCAGCCCGGAGTCGGTGGTGGCCGAGCCGGTCCGTGTCGACCTCGTCGGGACCGGTGGTCGTGGTGCGGTGGACCTGGTGGTCGATGTCGGTGCCTTCTCCCGCGCCACCGTGGTCCTCGACCACACCGGTGACGCCCACCACGCCGGGACGGTCGGCATCCGCGTCGGCGAATCGGCCGACGTGACGGTGGTGTCGCTGCAGTCCTGGGACCGCACCGCCACCCACGTCGGCCAGCACGACGCGGTCCTGGGCCGTGACGCCACCTTCCGCCACATCGCGGTCAGCCTGGGCGGTGACCTGGTCCGGCTCGACGTCAACGTCGAGTACACCGGCCCCGGCGCCAGCTCGGAGTGCTTCGGCGTGTACTTCGCCGACGCGGGCCAGCACCTCGAGCACCGGCTCTTCGTCGACCACTCGGCGCCCAGCTGCCGCAGCAACGTCGTCTACAAGGGCGCGCTGCAGGGCCAGGACGCGCACACCGTGTGGATCGGCGACGTGCTGATCCGCAAGGAGGCCGAGGGGATCGACACCTACGAGCTGAACCGCAACCTCGTCCTGACGGAGGGCGCGCGTGCGGACTCCGTCCCCAACCTGGAGATCGAGACCGGGCAGATCGAGGGCGCGGGCCACGCCAGCGCAACCGGACGGTTCGACGACGAGCAGCTGTTCTACCTGCAGGCGCGTGGCATCCGCCCGCTCCAGGCCCGCCGCCTGGTCGTCCGTGGCTTCTTCGCGGAGATCCTGCAGCAGATCGGCATCGACGACGTGGAGCAGCGTCTGCTCGACGTGGTCGAGAGCCGCCTGTCCGACGCCGCCCTGGCCGAGGCGACCGCCAGCCGACGACATCACCCCGACCCGTACCGAGGAGACCACCGCATGACCACGCTCGAGATCCGCGACCTGCACGTCAGCGTCACCGCCGACGGCGAGGCCAAGGAGATCCTCAAGGGCGTCGACCTCACGGTCCGCTCCGGGGAGACCCACGCGATCATGGGGCCCAACGGGTCCGGCAAGTCGACGCTGGCCTACTCCATCGCCGGGCACCCCAAGTACACCGTCACCGGTGGCACCGTCACGCTCGACGGCGAGGACGTCCTGGCGATGACGGTCGACGAGCGCGCCCGGGCCGGGCTGTTCCTGGCCATGCAGTACCCGGTCGAGGTCCCCGGCGTCAGCGTGAGCAACTTCCTGCGGACCGCCAAGACCGAGATCTCCGGCGAGGCCCCTGTGCTGCGCCACTGGGTCAAGGACGTCAAGGACGGCGATGGCCACGCTCAAGATGGACCCGGCCTTCGCGGGCCGCAACGTCAACGAGGGGTTCTCCGGCGGGGAGAAGAAGCGCCACGAGATCCTGCAGATGAAGCTCCTGCAGCCGAAGCTCGCCATCCTCGACGAGACCGACTCCGGCCTGGACGTCGACGCGCTGCGGGTGGTGTCCGAGGGCGTCAACACCGTCAAGGCCGACACCGGCCTGGGCGTGCTGCTCATCACCCACTACACGCGGATCCTCCGCTACATCCAGCCGGACTTCGTCCACGTGTTCGTCGACGGCCGGGTCGCCGAGCAGGGCGGTCCCGAGCTCGCCGAGCGTCTCGAGAACGAGGGCTACGACCGCTTCGTCACCGCGAACGTCTGAGGAGACGCCATGACCGACAGCACGGACCGAGACCCTCGTCGACGACGGGGCCGCAGCAGCGTCCGGCACCGACGCGGTGGCGGCGGGGCCCGCGGTCGACGCCGCCGACATCGAGGAGGCCATGCGTGACGTGGTCGACCCCGAGCTCGGGATCAACGTGGTCGACCTGGGCCTCGTGTACGGGATCCACGTCGACCCGCAGCGCAACGTCGTCCTCGACATGACCCTGACGAGCGCGGCCTGTCCGCTCACCGACGTCATCGAGGACCAGACCCGCAACGCGCTGGCCCCGCTGGCCGCCTCGGCCACCATCAACTGGGTGTGGATGCCGCCGTGGGGCCCGGAGAAGATCACCGACGACGGTCGCGAGCAGCTGCGCGCGCTGTCGTTCAACGTCTGAGCGCGAGCCGCCCATGAGGAGCAGGCCCGGGTCGTGAGCGCGAGCCGGTTCCTCGAGGTGGAGCCCCGCAGGCTGCCAGGCTGGGTGGCGCGCTACACGGACGCCCGGGCGGGCGCCGTCGAGCGTCGTCGCCACGGCCACGGGGCTGGAGCTGGTCGGGGAGGGCGGCTCCTCGTGCCCAGCTCGCGCTGCTCGACCCCTCGGGGCTCCGCCCCCGGGGGCTGGTCGAGGATCCCGTAGCTGCGGTGGCCGACCTGGTCGAGCTTGCCTCGGCGTCCCGGACGCTGCTGGTCTGCATGGTGCGGCGTGGTGGGTGGACGGTCGGGGTCGTGCGGGACGGCACCGTGCTGTCCGGCAGACTCGGGGCGCCGGTACGTGCAGGGGTCCACCAAGGCCGGGGGCTGGTCCCAGCAACGATATGCGCGCCGACGCACCGGTCAGGCCGGCCGCCTGGCCGAAGACGCGTCGTCCGCCGTCGACAGGGTGCTCCGGGTGGCGGCCGGAACGGGACGGAACGGTGGGCCCGGTGCGGTCGCCGTCGGAGGTGACATGGCTCTGGTGGAGGCGACGCTGCGCCCCACGGACGCCGCCGCGTGGCCTCGCCTCGGGCCGCTCGAGGTCGGTGAGCCGCGACGGGTGGACCTCGACGCTGCCGCCACCCGGGTGCTCGCGGTCCGGGTCACCGTCCGGGACTCCGCCGGGTGAGACCGCCCAGGGTGTCCCGGACGGTCCCGGGCGGGCCTCAGCCTTGGCGGAGGCCGGGTCCGCTCACCTTGATGTTCCAGACGGGTCGGTCGTCGGGCCGGTAGACGACGAGGTTGCCGTCGTCCTGCAGCACGAGCCGTGATCCGGGGTTGCCGAAGGTCCAGGTGTGCCAGAGCGCCCTGTTGTCCACCGAGTACACGACCAGGTTGCCGTCGGTCTGCATGATGACCCGGGCGCCGGGGCTGGTCCAGGTGTGGGTGTGGAACAGCACACGGGTCCCCTCGTAGACGACGAAGTTCCCGTCCGTCTGCATCGCGGCGCGGTAGCGCCCGTCGGGCGAGGTGATCTGCTGCCCGCCGAGCAGGCTCTGACCGCTGAGCATGACGGAGCCGGACGCGGTCTGCGGCCGAGCGATCGGCGCGGGGCACGGCGAGTAGTTGGGGCCGGCGTAGGGCGGTGCGGGTTCGCCGACGTAGAGCTGGCACGGACCCCGGTCCACCTGGGCCGCCGCACGGCCGGTCCACCACGAGGTGCGCCGGTAGGCGCCGTCCCACGACAGCGAGACGTGGACGTGGTCGGTGTGTGGGCTCTCACCGGTGTAGGGCTTCCAGGCACCGGTCCAGGACTGCCAGGTCTGGCGGTTCCAGATCACGTACTGCACGCCCAGACGACGGGCGTTCCCGGCGGGCACCCCCTGAGCGTCCGGGCCGACCAGCCAGGCGAGGAACTCCTCGGCGAGGGCCTTGTCGGCAGGGACCGCGGCGTTCAGCATCCAGTCGTAGGCCCGGCCCTCCTTGTGCTCGCTGGTGCCCCCCTGGTTGCAGGCGCGCCAGCTGCCGCCGTTGTTCGCGCGGCCGTAGGTCGAGCGGAGGAGCTCGCGCAGGGCCGCGGCCCCGGGTGTCTCGCCTGAGCTGCACGACACCTGTCCCTGGTACCGCGAGGGGGCCTCGGGTGCGGTCACGGGCGCGACCGGGGGCTGAGGGGACGCCGACGCATTCGCGGCCGGACCGCCCTGGCCCGCGACGAGCGCAGCCAGGGCGACGACGGCGAGGACCTGCCCCACGCGTCCACGTGCGGTGAGGCGCCTGCAGTGGGGAGACCGGCCCTCGTGGGTCGCGTGGCCAGGCTCGCGGCGGGGCAGGGCGGGCGTACGTCTCGGCATCACAATCATCCTCGCTGGGGTGCGGCTGTCGTGTGGGGCATCGGCAGGTCGGGCGGTGGGCTCAAGCCGGGAGGACGTGCGTCGGTGCGCGGACGTGACGAGGTCGGGGGGCCCTCTCACTCGACGAGTCCCCGCGCGGCGAGGGCGTCACCGGTGGCGCGGGCGTGGGCGACCGCGCGGACCACCGTGGGCGTCACCAGAGCCCGGACGTCGCGTCCCCGCCCGCGGGCCCGGGCCGCGTCGCGCGCCTGCCCGGCCACGTCCCACAGCACGTCGACGCTGCGCAGGGCGAGCGTGAACGTCAGCGCGACCCGGTCCGGGTGCAGGTGCGACCGCAGGCCGGGCAGCAGGCGCAGCGGCGCGAGGACCGCTGCGACGGTGTCGAGCATCCGGTCCGTCGGGGTGGTCACCGTGACCGAGCCCGGCGAGCAGGACCAGGCCAGCAGGTCCAGCAGACCTCCGGCCCCGCGGACGGGGCCGCTCGACCAGCGCCTGGTACCCCGCGAGGACCAGCAGCGGCAGGGCCAGCCGACGCAGCGTGCCAGCGACGCACCGCGACGGGCGTCCCGACGCCGGCCGTGCCCCGCCAGGGCCAGTCCCAGCGACGGTCCCGCCCACGAGCAGCGCCGCACCGCCCCAGGGGCCGGACGTCGCGAGCACCCACGACGGCGACGGCGACGGCTGCCAGCACGAGGCAGCTTGGTGCCCGCACCGGTGCCGGTGCAGCAGCGTCCGTCGCCGGGGCGGTGTGCCGGCACCAGCGACCGGGCGCCTCACGGCTGCTCACGGGTGTCGAGCACACCCACGCTCACGCATCGTCCTTGAGTGCCCGGTAGGCACGCAGCGTCGGGCGCGGGTCGCCCCGTCCACCACCACCCGCCCCGGTCCACGACCAGCACCCTGTCGCAGGCCGCGGCGAGGTCCAGGTCGTGCGTGGCCAGGACGACCGGCACCCGCACCGCGTCCACCGTCCGCCGGACCAGACGGGTGTTGCGCAGGTCGAGCAGGGTGGTGGGCTCGTCCAGCACCAGCAGACGGGGGCCGGTCGCCAGCACGGCTGCGACGGCCAGCAGCTGGCGCTGCCCGCTGGACAGGTCGTGGACGCGACGTCGGCCCGGTCGTGCCAGGCCGACGTGCGCCAGGGCGCCAGCCACCCGGGCGTCGCGTTCGGCGCTCGGCAGCCGGAGCCGGCGCAAGGACAGCGCGACGTCCTCGGCCGGGGTCGGCATGACGACCTGCGCGTCCGGGTCGGTGAACACGAAGCCGACCCCGGCGCGGGCGCGGGTCGGGGAGCGGGCCGGGTCCACGGGGGCCCGTCGTCACCCGGCAGGTCCAGCAGGACGCGCCCGGACGTCGGTCGTGGCCAGGGCGTTCAGGCAGCGCAGCAGCGTCGACTTGCCCGACCCGTTGGCCCCGACCAGGGCGACCCGTTGCTCGGACAGCGAGACGGTCACCCCGGCGCAGGACGTCGACGCCGTCGACCCGGAGGCCGACGCCGGTCGAAGCTCGCGTACGGCCTCAGACCGCCCTGGACCACGCCTCGACGTGCTGGCTGCGCCGGACCAGCACGTCCGGGAAGGCGCGGTGGACGCTGGCTGCGACGAAGGCGGCCACGACGACCTTGACGCCGTCCACGGGCAGGTACGGCAGCACGCCGCACCAGGAAGCCGGCACGGGCGAGTAGTCCAGCACGAGCATGAGCCCGAGCAGCCCCCCGGCGTAGGTGACGACGACGCCGCCCAGCGCGGCCGCGAGCATGCAGCAGCGGCAGCCGGCCTCGTCCGCGCCGCACCGCGAGGAGGGCCACCACGCCCGTCAGCACGGCCCCCGGCAGCCACCCGAAGACGTAGCCGGCCGACGGTCCCGCCAGGACGCCGAGCCCGGCGCCACCGCCCGCGAACACCGGCAGCCCGGCCGCCCCAGGGCGACGTACACCGCCGACGGCCGCCACCCCGCGCCACGGCCCCAGGACGAGGGCCGCCAGCATGATCCCGAGGGTCTGCAGCGTGATGGGCACCCCCGCCGCACCCACCGGCACGGCGGGCACCAGCGCCAGCACGACGACCAGCGCGGCGAAGACGGAGACGAGGGCGACGTCACGGCCGGCGCCGGCCGCCCGGGCCGCGTCTGCGGACGGGTCGGGCACGGCCAGAGCGGGAGGAGGGGTCCACGTCCGCGGAGAAGGTACTGCGCCGGCTCGTGACTACCATCGAGTAGCCCGCGCCGACCTCTGCCTGCCGACCTCCCTGCCGCGCATGATCTCCGTCTCCGACGTCGAGCTCCGCGCAGGCGCCCGACTTCTCGTGTCCGGCGCCACCTTCCGCGTCGGCGACGGCGACCGGGTCGGCCTCGTCGGCCGCAACGGTGCCGGCAAGACCACCCTGACCAAGGTCATCGCCGGGGAGGCGGCACCGGCGTCCGGGCACGGTCACCCGGACCGGCTCCATCGGCTACCTCCCGCAGGACCCGCGCACCGGCGACCTCGAGCAGCTGGCCAAGGCGCGGATCCTCGCGGCCCGCGGCATGGACCTCGTCGCGGCGCGGCTGCGCAAGGCCGAGCGCGACATGGCCGAGGGGGACGAGGCCGTGCGCGAGAAGGCGATGGCCCGCTGGGCCAGCGCCGACGTCGGAGTTCGACGCGCTGGGCGGCTGGGCCGCGGAGTCCGAGGCGGAGCGGATCGCGGGCAACCTGGGCCTCGACGAGCGCGTCCTGGGCCAGCCGATCGGCACGTTGTCCGGCGGCCAGCGCCGCCGCGTGGAGCTGGCCCGCATCCTGTTCTCCGGCGCCGACACGCTGCTGCTGGACGAGCCCACCAACCACCTGGACGCGGACTCGATCGTCTGGCTGCGGGAGCGGCTGGCGACCTGGCCGGGCGGGTTCGTCGTCATCAGCCACGACACCGCGCTGCTGGAGGCCACCGTCACCCAGGTCGTCCACCTCGACGCGAACCGGTCGGTGCTCGACGTGTACTCGATGGGCTGGAGGGCCTACCTCGCCCAGCGCGAGCAGGACGAGCGGCGGCGCCGCCGCGAGCGGCAGAACGCCGAGAAGAAGGCCTCCCACCTGCACGCGCAGGCTCTCAAGATGAAGGCGACCGCCACCAAGGCCGTCGCCGCGCAGAACATGGCCAAGCGAGCCGAGCGCCTGCTCGAGGGGCTGGAAGAGACCCGCCGGGCGGACAAGGTGGCCGCCCTCCGCTTCCCAGACCCGGTCCCCTGCGGACGGGTCCCCCTCACCGCGGAAGGCCTGAGCCGTTCCTACGGCTCCCTCGAGGTGTTCACCGACGTCTCGCTGGCCATCGACCGCGGCAGCCGGGTAGTCGTGCTCGGGCTCAACGGCGCGGGCAAGACGACCCTGCTGCGGCTGCTGTCGGGCACCGAGACCCCTGACTCCGGCGAGGTCGTCCCGGGCCACGGGCTGCGGCTGGGCTACTACGCGCAGGAGCACGACACGCTCGACCCGGAGCGGACGGTGCTGGAGAACATGCGCTCGGCAGCCCCGGAGCTGGACGACACCAGGGTCCGCACGGTGCTCGGGCTCGTTCCTCTTCTCCGGCGACGACGTGGCCAAGCCGGCCAAGGTCCTCTCCGGCGGGGAGAAGACCCGGCTGGCGCTGGCGACCCTGGTGGTCTGCGGCGCGAACGTCCTGCTGCTGGACGAGCCGACCAACAACCTCGACCCGGCCAGCCGGCGAGGAGGTCCTCCAGGCGCTGCGCGGGTACGCCGGCGCCGTGGTCCTGGTGACGCACGACGAGGGTGCGGTCGACGCGCTGGAGCCGGAGCGGGTGCTCCTGCTGCCCGGACGGCGACGAGGACATGTGGGGTGCCGACCTACCGGGAGCTGGTGGCTCTCGCCTGAGGCGGCAGGAGCGTCTCCGGTGGCGCCGACCGCGGGGTCGGCACCACGATGGCGGGACCCGACACGTGGAGGGCTCGTGGGGGAGATCAAGAAGGGCGCCCGGCTGACGGGCGCAGAGCGGGACGAGCTCGCGGCCAGGCTCGTGAGCGAGTACGAGCAGGGGTGCGAGCATCAGGGCGCTGGCCGAGAGCACGGGGCGTTCCTACGGCTTCGTCCACCGGGTGCTCAGCGAGTCCGCCGTCACTCTGCGGGGCCGTGGCGGGGCGACGCGGGGGCGTGCGGCCGCGGCCACCCGCTCCTGAGCCCGCTCCCGAGGTCCGAGGGCACCTCGACGGAGGTCCGTGTCGAGCACCGTGCGGGCGGCGTGGTCCACGTCGTCCTGCACGGCCCCAGCACGCTCGGCTCGCAGACGCCCGAGACCTGGGCCGCGCTGGCGCAGGCCGCAGCAGGCCTGCCCGAGGGCACGCGGGCGGTGGTGCTGCGCGGGTCCGGCCGAGCGTTCTCCTCCGGGCTGGACCGCTCCGTCATGGGCACGCTGGGTGACCTCGGGCGTCGCCCCGCTGCAGAGGTGGCCGAGCAGGTCCGCGAGTACCAGGCCGCGTTCACGTGCTGGCGACCGCCCGGGCGTCCTCACGGTGGCCGCGGTCGCCGGGCCCGCGATCGGGGCAGGCTTCCAGCTGGCGTTGGCCTGCGACCTGCGGCTGGCGGCCACCGACGTCGCGTTCCGGATGGCAGAGACCTCGCTCGGCCTGGTGCCCGACCTCGCGGGCACGGCACCGCTCGTGCGTGCGGTGGGGGAGCAGGCGGCGATCGAGATCTGCCTGACGGGGCGCACGGTCGGGGCGGAGGAGGCGCTGCGCCTCGGGCTGGTGCGCGCCGTCGTCGCGGCGTCGGAGCTCGAGCAGGCCGCGGACGAGCTCGTGGCCGCCGTGCTGGCCGCACCGTTGCAGGCGGTCCGCGAGCACGCTGGACCTCCTGCGGGGGGCGGGGGAGCGCCCGCCCGAGGAGCAGCGGCGCCGCGAGCGCGAGGCGCAGGCCCGGGTGCTGCGGGCGCGGGTGATGCGGGCGCTGCCGCAGGCGAGGAAGGCGACGGGCCCTCGGAGCGTTGACCTGGACGATGAGCACACATGGCGGCATGCGCGCCGCGCGCAGCTACTCGCCGTGACCCCGCGTCGCCCGACGTGGGGTGGACCGCGCGACGTGGCGCCGGATAGCCGGCTACGCCGGCCGCTACCGGCTCGCCGTCGTGGTGTTCCTCGTCCTCACCGGCCTGGCCGCGGGGCTCGTGGTCGTCACCCCTCTGCTGCTGCAGCGCCTGGTGGACGACGGCGTGACCGAGGGCGACCGCGGCCTGGTGCTCGCCCTGGCCGGCATCGCCGTCCTGGTGGCGCTGGCCGAGGCGCTGGTGACCCTGGTGCTGCGCTGGCTGAGCGCCCGGATCGGCGAGGGGCTGATCTACGACCTGCGCACCGAGGTCTTCGACCACGTGCAGTCCCAGCCCATCGCGTTCTTCACCCGGACCCAGACCGGCTCGCTGGTCAGCCGGCTCAACAACGACGTGATCGGGGCCCAGCGGGCGTTCACCACGGTGCTGTCGGGCGTCGTGAGCAACGTGGTCAGCGTCGTCGCGGTCGTGGTGGTCATGCTCACGCTGTCGTGGCAGATCACGCGTCGCCTCGCTGCTGCTGGTGCCGGTCTTCCTGGTCCCCGCCCGGTACGTCGGGCGACGGCTCCAGGCCCTCACCCGGGAGTCCTTCGCCCTGAACGCCGAGCTGGGCAACCGGATGACGGAGCGGTTCAACGTCGGCGGGGCGCTGCTGGTGCGGCTGCTGGGTGTCCCCTGCGACCGAGAGCCGCGAGTACGCCGAGCGCGCCGAGCGGCGTGCGTGACGTCGGCATCCGGATCGCGATGGCCAACCGCTTCTTCGTCGTCGCTCTCGGGCTCGTGGCCGCCCTGGCCACCGCGCTCACCTACGGCGCCGGTGGGCTGCTGGCCATCTCACGGCCAGCTGAGCGTCGGCACGCTGCTGGCGCTCACCGCGCTGCTCGGCCGGCTGTACGGGCCGCTCACCGCGCTGTCGAACGTCCGGGTCGACGTGATGACCGCCGTGGTGTCCTTCGAGCGCGTCTTCGAGGTGCTCGACCTGCCGCCGCTGGTGCGCGAGGCCGAGCACCCGGAGCAGCTGCCGCGAGGACCGCTGGACCTGCGCCTGGAGCACGTCGGCTTCTCCTACCCGCGCGCCGAGCGAGGTGTCGCTGCCGTCGCTGGAGGCGCCCGGGGCCGTGGACACCCCAGGTGACCGCCCGGCGCTGGCCGACGTGGACCTCGTCGTGCCGGCCGGCAGCACGGTGGCCCTCGTCGGGCCGTCAGGGGCCGGGAAGACCACGCTGACCGGGCTGGTGTCCCGGCTGCACGACGCCACGCAGGGCCGGGTGCTGCTCGGCGGGACGGACGTCCGTCGAGGTCGCCACCACGTCGCTGCGCCAGGCGGTGGGGGTCGTCAGCCAGGACGCCCACCTGTTCCACGACACCCTGCGCGCCAACCTGCTCTACGCCGACCCGCGGGCGTCCGACGAGCGCCTGTGGCAGGCGCTTGGCCGACGCCCAGGTGGTCGACCTGGTGCGCGCGCTGCCCGACGGCCTCGACACGCTCGTCGGCGACCGCGGCCACCGGTTGTCCGGCGGGGAGAAGCAGCGCATCGCCATCGCCCGGCTGCTCCTGCGCGACCCTGGCGTCGTCGTCCTCGACGAGGCGACCGCACACCTGGACTCCCGCTCGGAGGCGGCGGTGCAGGAGGCGCTGCGTCGCACCCTGGCCGGGCGGACGGCCCTGGTGGTGGCCCACCGGCTGAGCACGGTGCGCGACGCCGACCTCGTCGTCGTCCTGGACGGCGGGCGGGTCGTGGAGCAGGGCAGCCACGACGAGCTGCTCGCCGTCGACGGGCTCTACGCGCGGCTGTACCGCACCCAGCAGCTCGGAGGCGGCGGCGGTCGCGGAGGTCACGGCCGCGGACCTGGACGACGCGGGCGCCGCCGGTCGGCTCGATGACGGTGCGCTCACGGGCGAGCGCGTGAGTCCGCCGTCGACCGTGACGGCCGTCCCGGTCACGTAGGACGCGGCGGGCGACACCAGGAACGTCGTCGACCCGCGCGAACTCCTCGGGCATGCCGATGCGGCGCAGCGGCACCGACGCCTCGAACGTCGGACCGGGCCTCGGTCGGGGTCGCCGGTGGCGGCCTCGATCTCCCGGACCCGGTCGGTGTCGAACCGGCCCGGCAGCACGACGTTGACCCGCACGCCGAGCGGTCCCAGCTCGTCGGCGAGCTCCTTGGCCACCATGGCCAGGCCCGGGCGCAGCCCGTTGCTGATGCCCAGCCCGCCGATCGGCTGCACGCACCGACGTGGACAGGACCAGCACGACCGCGCCACCCTCGAAGCCGGCGCTGCGAGCGACGGCGGTGGTCAGGCGGACCGACCCGAGGAACACCGACTCGAAGGCCGAGCGCCACTGCTCGTCGCTGGCGTCGTAGGTCCGCACCGCGGGCGGACCTCCCACGCTGACCACGGCGCCGTCCAGGCGGCCGAACCGGGCGTTCGCACTGGCGACCAGCCGTCCGGCGGTCGAGGGGTCTGCCAGGTCGCCCGGGATGGCCATCACCGAGCCCCCGTCGCCCAGCTCGGCGACGGCCGCGTCGAGGCGTGCCTCGTCCCGGGCGCACAGGACCACCTTGGCGCCCTCGGCGAGCAGCTGCCGGGCGGTGGCCAGCCCCAGCCCGCTCGAGCCGCCGGTGACGACGTACACGCGCCCTTCGAGGCCAAGTCCATGGCGGTCATCATGACGCACCGCGCCGCTGGCGGTGCGCCCCTCGGCTCAGCGGCCCGGGTCGTACACCCAGCCGGAGGTGCGGGCGCGGTCGTCGTCGCCCGTCGGGGCCCCGGCCTCCGGCGGCGTGCCGGCGGGCCAGCACCCCCCAGATCGCCAGCCCGGCGACGGCGAACATGTACCACTGGATGCCGTAGGCCAGGTGGGGCCCCGGGTCGGTGCCCGGCCGCTGCAGGGTGGCCAGGCCGGCGGGCGGGGCGCCGTCCTCGGTCGCCACCACGCCGTAGGCCTCCGTGAGCGCCGGGACGCCGGTGCCGCCGTGCCCCAGGAGCGAGGGCAGGTCCAGGCGGTAGGCCTGTCCCGGCGGAGCGGTCCGCGTGGCCGGCGACTCACCGGTGCGCAGCCGCGCCACCACCTCCACGGTGCCCGTGGGCGGCGACGGCAGCGACGACGGCCCCTGCGCGCCGACCCCCGCGGGCACCCATCCCCGGACCAGCAGCACCCGCATGTCGCGTCCGTCCGGCCCGGTCGCCTCGAACGGCACGGCCACCAGGTAGCCGTTGCTGCCGCCCTGCGGCCGGTTGCGCAGGAGCACGGTGCCGTCCACGTCGTAGCGGCCCCGCACCCGTACCGGGGTCCACTGCTGTGTCGGCGACAGCGAGGCTGCGGCCGGGTCGTCCAGCGGCAGGGCGTCCTGCAGCGGCACGGGCGAGGAGTCGTAGTTCGCCAGCACCGCGGCGTTGCGCTCGGCGCGCGCCACCCGCCGGTCCAGCTGCCACTGGGCCAGCAGGACGCACACGACCGCGAACGCGACGGCCACCGCGAGCCCACCCAACCAGCGAGGGTCGCGCAGGACGCGGCTCGGGCACGCGGCCCGGGTCGGCGGGGGCAGCGGCGACCGGGACCACGTCCCGGAGGAAGCCCCGAGCATCCAGGAAGCCCGACAGGTGGTCCCGGTGCTCCGCGCACGCCGCCCACGTCTTGCGCCGGTCGGGGGTGTGCAGCCGCGGGTTGTTCCACACGCAGCGCCCACACCGCCTCGGACGGGCAGCCCTTCGCGCTGCAGCGCGGAGCCTCGTCGACCTCCTGCGGTGACGGTGCCTGCGCTGCCCCTCCCACCCGGGTCACGCTCAGGCGGCGTCGTCGCGGGTCGTCCGCAGGACCGGCAGGTTCTGCCGGGGCTGGACCACGGTCGCCGGGGCCGACGGGGCCCGCTCGCGGCCGGCGTTGGCCAGCAGCACGGCGACGTAGGGCAGGAACACCGCACCGGGCACGAACAGCCAGGCCGACCAGTGCGGGAGCACGAGGACGAGGCCGATCACGCACAGCGTGCGCAGGCCCATGCTGATCGCATAGCCCTTCATCCGGCGGGCCACGTCGTCGCTGTGGGAGGACCGGGCGGAGGTGATGCTCTGCACCGGCTCGACGGAGACGAGGCGGGGCTCGGGCCGACGGCTCGTGCGACTGGTCTGTCACCTGAGCAGGCTACGCCTCGAGCCGACGCCGGGCCTCAGGAGGCCTCGCTCACCGACGACAGGTGGAAGTCGTCCACGACCAGGGCGGGCGCCTCGCCCGGGGCAGGTAGTCGCCCAGCTCGCGCGGCAGGCATACCTGCGGGGCGCCCGCGCGACCGGACCCGGCCCAGCATCGCCGCCGGGGAGTCGTTGAAGCGGAAGTTGGTGGTGGCGCCCACGACCTCACCGTCACGCACCACGTACACGCCGTCGCGCGTCAGGCCGGTCACGCAGCATGGTCTGCTCGTCCACCTGCGGACGTACCACAGGCAGGTCAGGAGCAGCCCGTCCCCCATCCCGGCGACGACCTCGGCCGTCCCTCCGGTGCCCGTCCCTCGCACGTCGACGAGGAGGTTGCCGCCCCACGGCGAGACCGGGACCCCGGCCAGGGCGGCGGTGTGGCGGCTGGACACCAGACGCACCCAGCACGCCGGCGTCGAGGAACCGGGTGCCGGGCACGTGCAGGCCGGTGTCGAAGACCGAGCCGAACGCGTCGGTGCTCGTGGTCGAGACGATGTCGGTGGTGCCCAGCACGGGGTGGGAGGGATCGTCGCGGACCGTCACCCGGACGTCGGTGAGACGTTCGCCCACGCGGGTGCCGCCGCCGGGGCGCGCGAACACACCCCGCCCCTCCGAGGCCGTGCGGGCGTCGGCCACGAACAGCCAGGTCCCCATCACGTCCGCCGTGGCCGACGGGCTCAGGGCGACCCGGTGACGCCCAGGGGCGACCTCGACGCGGGTCGCCTGCCAGCGGAGCCCCTGCTCGACCTCGGCCGCCAGGGCGTCGACGTCGACGTCGGAGAAGTCGCGGGTGCCGGTCGCCGGCCCAGGCGGACCGGCTGCGGCGTGGCTCTTGCCGTTCAGCTCGACCGTGCCGTACGGCTCGACCGCCCGGTGGCGGGTGCCGGCGCGTCGCCGTCCAGGTGGTGGCGACGACGTGCTCGGCGAAGCCGAACATCTCCCGCCCGGCTCGGCCTCGGAGGCGGCGAACAGGTCGCCCAGCGTGGCGGCGGTGCCGGCCAGCCGCTCGGGGGAGGCCTCCGGTGGCTCCTCGGCGAAGTCGTCGACTGCGGACCTTCGGGCAGCGTGGCCGCATCCTCGGCGGCGTCGGCGCGCGGGCCGCGGCGACGGCGTCGGCCACCAGCCGCTCGACGTCCGACAGGTCGGCGACCTGGCGGGTGAGCCCGCCGTAGGCGCGTCCGGCCGTCGAGGTCGCGCACCGCCACCACCCCGACGGATGTGGTCGACGTCGTCCCGGTGGTGGTCAGCTGGTTGGCTGCCCACCGCAGGTTCGTGGCGTCGGTGCGGTGCACGACGACCACCACGTCGTCGGCGCCCTGCCGGTCTCCCGCGGCGAGGGCTGCCGCCACGAGCGGCTCCACCCCGACCGTGGCCCCGGTGCCCTGCTCGACGCTCATGCGCCCTCCTGCTCGGTGTTGAGGACGCCGACCTGGGAGACCACGACCGCCGGGCAGCCGTGGCTGACCGGGGCGGCCTGGCCCGGCTGGCCCTTGCCGCAGTTGAGTGCGCCCTGCAGCGACCACGTCGCCGGACCCGCCCACTGCGCGAGCCGGGACCAGAACTCCGGGGTGCTCGCCCTGGTAGGCGACGTCGCGCAGCATCCCCTCCACCCGGCCGGAGCGGATCCGGTGGAACGTCTGCCCGGTGAACTGGAAGTTGTAGCGCTGCATGTCGATCGACCAGGACCGGTCGCCCAGCACGAGGATGCCGTCCTCGACCCCGGCGACCAGCCCGTCCAGGTCCGGTCCGTCCGGGGTCGGCGGCCAGGCTCACGTTGGGCATCCGCTGCACCGGGGCGTGCACCGGGCTGTCCGCGTAGGCGCAGCCGTTGGACGCCTCGCCCCGCTCGGCGGCCATGGCCCGGTCGAGCTGGTAGCCGACGTGGACCCCGTCGCGCACGATGTCCCAGCGTCTGCGCGGGGACGCCCTCGTCGTCCCAGCCGACCGTCGACAGGCCGTGCTCGACCACGCGGTCGCCGGTCACGGTCATCAGGTCGCTGCCGTAGCGCCGGGTGCCGAGCTGGTCGGGCGTGGCGAAGGACGTGCCGGCGTAGGCGGCCTCGTAGCCGAGCGCCCGGTCCAGCTCCGTGGCGTGGGCGACCGACTCGTGGATGGTCAGCCAGAGCTGGCTGGGGTCGATGACGAGGTCGTAGCGGCCGGGCTCTACCGACGGGGCGGCGAGCTTCTCCCGGGCCGCCTCGGCGAGGCCGGGCACCTCGAGCGGCCAGCGGGGCGTCCGGAGCCGCCAGGTACTCCCAGCCGCGGGCCGACCGGCGGGGCGAGCGACGCGGACGGTGTCGACCCTGCCGTCCTCGGCGACGGCCGACCGCGGTGACCTCCGGGTGCATCCGGACCCGCTGCTGCACCGTCCGGCTGCCGTCCAGGGTCGGCGTAGAACTTCTGCTCCTTGACGACCCGAGCTGTCGGCCTCGGCGTGGCTGGCCGCCTGCGTCGAGGACCTGACCGGTCCAGCCCAGCAGCAGCGCCGCCTGCTCGTCGGTCGGCACGTCGAACGGGTCGGTGACGTAGGAGGAGACCCAGGTGCCCTGCTGCACCGCGACCGGGGCGAGCTCCACGGGACGCCGGACGAGGGGGCGCGCCACCCTGGCGCTGCGGACGGCGAGGCCGGCCGTGCGTGCGGCGCCGTCGACGTCGAGGCCGCCGGTGGCGGCGAAGCCCCACGCCCCGTCGAGCACGACCCGCACGGACAGCCCGCGGTCGGTCACGTCGCTCGTGCCCTCGACGGCCCGGTCCCGGACCCGGACCACCGTCTCGCGGACCTGC
Source organism: uncultured Actinomycetota bacterium (assembly GCA_963759255.1). Taxonomy (GTDB): domain Bacteria; phylum Actinomycetota; class Actinomycetes; order Actinomycetales; family JBBAYJ01; genus Aquipuribacter. The sequence continues at coordinate 834,165 of CAVWYQ010000002.1, read as the reverse complement.
TGCACCCGGACCGCTGCGTAGCTGGCACCCGCCTCACGGGCCACCTGCAGCGCCGCGTCGGCCAGGGCGTCCAGCGGCAGGGCGAGGAAGTCGGCGTCGACGTCTCGGGGGATGCGCACGGAGCAGACCGTACGAGGTCATCGACCACCCGGCACCCGTTGGGCGCCGTGGCGCGCCGGGCTGTCTGCGGTCGCGCCGGTCAGGGACGCAGCACGAGCTTGCCGACGGTGCTCCGGGCGCGGAGGTCCTCGTGGGCGCGTGCGGCCTCCGCCAGCGGGTACTCCCCCCCGAGGACCGGCACCAGGAGTCCCGAGCGCGTCATGGAGAGCAGCTCGTCCATGGCAGCGGTGAGGCCACCGTGGGCGAGCGCGGCCTGGAGCCAGAACCCGGCGACCGTGCGGGAGCTGGCCATCAGGTCGACGGGGGCGATGCTGCGGCCCGTGCGGCGCGACGCCATCCCGAACACCACCATCCGGCCCATCGGTGCCAGGGCCAGGTAGCTGCCGTTGAAGACGTCACCACCGGTCATCTCCAGCACCACGTCGACGCAGTCGCCGTCGTTGGCGGACATGAGCAGGTCGCGGACCGCCCCTGCGCCCGCCTCGGCGGCGGCCGCGGCGTCCACCACCACGTCGGCACCCAGGTCCGAGGCGAGCGCCCGTTTGTCCGGGGTGGACGCCGAGGCGATGACACGCCCGGCGTTCCACCGGGCGGCCAGCTGGACGGCGACGGTCCCGACCCCTCCCGCGGCGCTGTGCACCACGACGCTCTCGCCCGGAGCCATCCGGGTGGAGGTACGCAGCAGGTGCCAGGCGGTGACGCCCTGCAGCACGAGGGCGCAGGCCTCGGGCCCGGGCAGGTCCTCGCCGATGTCCACGGCACCGGACTGCGGGACCACGGCGAGCTCGGCGTAGCCACCGTGAGGGACCAGCGCCACCACCCGGCGCCCCAGCATCCCGGCGTCCGCACCCTCGCCGCAGCGCACCACCCGGCCGACGACCTCGGCCCCCGGGATGAGAGGCAGCTGCTGCGGCGCGAGGTACGTGTTCTCGGTGGTGTGGGTGTCGGCGTAGTTGACCCCCGACACCTCGACCTGCACCACCAGCTCGCCGGGACCCGGCGTCGGGTCGGGCACCTCGTCCAGGACCATGACCTCCGGTCCACCGAACCGCCGGACCACCACCGCTCGCACGGGGGGACCTTAGCCGTCCGTCGCCCCGGCCCGGTGCCGCGTCCGGGCAGCTCCGCCCGGACGGGCGCAGCTGCTGACGGACGACGCAGACAGGGTCACGGTGGGTGCACGGGCCGCGTGATCGGCTAGCGTCACCGCCATGCCCGAGCCGTCCCGCCATGCCCTCGTCACGGGGGGGAACCGCGGCATCGGCCTCGGCATCGCCTCCCGCCTGCTCGCCGACGGCTACGACGTCACCGTCACCTCCCGATCGGGCGCCCTCGGTCCCGACGCGCCCGAGGGGCTACGGGTGGTCGCGTGCGACGTCACCGACGCCGCCTCGGTCGACGCGGCCTTCACCGCCGCCGAGGCGGAAGCCGGACCGGTGTCGGTCCTCGTGGCGAACGCCGGGGTGACCTCCGACCAGCTCCTCATGCGGATGAGCGAGGAGGAGTTCGGCGGCGTCGTCGACACCAACCTCGCGGGGGCCTGGCGCGTGCTCAAGCGCGCGAGCACGGGCATGATCCGCGCCCGGTACGGCCGCGTCGTGCTCATCGGCTCGGTCGTGGGGCTGTACGGCGGTCCCGGCCAGGCCAACTACGCCGCCAGCAAGGCCGGCCTCGTGGGGCTCGCCCGGTCCGTGACGCGTGAGCTCGGCGGCCGGGGGATCACCGTCAACGTCGTCGCGCCCGGGTTCATCGACACCGACATGACCGCCGAGCTGGACGACAAGCGCCAGGCCACGTACCTGCAGGCCATCCCGGCGGGCCGCTTCGGGGCCGTGGCCGACGTCGCGGCCGCCGTGGCGTTCCTCGTCGGGGAGCAGGCAGGCTACGTCAGCGGCGCGGTCGTCCCGGTCGACGGCGGCCTCGGCATGGGTCACTGACAGCGCTCGCGCGCGGAGAAGAAGGAGCTCGTCCATGGGTCTGCTCGACGGCAAGCAGCTGTTGGTCACCGGAGTCCTCAAGGACAACTCGATCGCCTTCCACGTGGCGCGCCTGGCGCAGGACGAGGGCGCGACGGTGGTCCTGTCGTCATTCGGTCGGATGATGAAGATCACGCAGGCGATCTCGCGCCGGCTCCCGCAGCCCGCGCCGGTCATCGAGCTCGACGTCACGGACACCGAGCAGCTGGCGAGCCTGGCCGACCGGGTGGGGGAGCACGTCGACCACCTCGACGGCGTCCTGCACTCGATCGGCTTCGCGCCGCAGTCGGCCCTCGGCGGCAACTTCCTGCACACCGAGTGGGAGGACGTCGCCACCGCGGTCCAGGTGTCCGCCTACTCGCTCAAGGCGCTGGCCGTCGCGTCACGGCCGCTGCTGCGCCGCGGGTCCAGCGTCGTCGGGCTCACCTTCGACGCGACCGTGGCGTGGCCGGTGTACGACTGGATGGGGGTGGCCAAGGCCGCCTTCGAGTCCACGTCGCGCTACCTGGCGCGCGACCTGGGGCCCGACGGCATCCGGGTGAACCTTGTGGCGGCGGGGCCGCTGCGGACCACGGCCGCCACGTCCATCCCGGGGCTGGAGGCCGTTGAGGGGACGTGGGCCGAGCGGGCGCCGCTGGGCTGGGACGTCACCGACCCCGAGCCGACCGCGCGTGCCTGCTGCGCGCTGCTGTCGGACTGGTTCCCGGCCACGACCGCCGAGATCGTCCACGTGGACGGTGGCGTGCACGCCATGGGGGTCTGAGGTGACGACGGCCCGGCGGGGCTCCCGGCGCCTGCTCGTCGTCCGTCACGCCAAGGCGGGCTACCCCGACGGAGTGTCCGACTTCGACCGCCCGCTCACCGAGCGCGGGGAGCGCGACGCCGAGGCGGTGGGTGCGTGGATGCTGCGCGAGCGCATGGTCCCGGACGTCGTGCTGGTGTCCACGGCCGTGAGGACGTCCCGGACCTGGGAGCTCGTCGTCGGCGCGCTGGACGGGGCGGCACCCGAGGTCCACGCCGAACGCCGGCTGTACAACGCCGACGCCGACACGGTCCTGGAGCTGGTGCGTCAGACGGGCGGTGACGCCCACACGGTCGCGGTGGTCGGGCACGAGCCGGGCCTGTCGACCCTGGCCCGCTCGCTCGCCGACCCGGACACCTCCGACCCCGAGGAGCTGGCCGGGCTGGACGACCGGTTCCCGACGGCCGGCGTGGTGGTCATGCGCAGCCGCCGGGAGTGGGCCGACGTCCAGCCCGGGTCGCTGGTCCTGTCGCGGCTGGTCGTGCCCCGCACCTGAGGAGCGCTGCTCAGCCGGGCCGCACGGCCGCGTCGGCGATCTCGTCGGCGTCCAGACCGAGGAGGAACAGCACCGAGTCCAGGTACGGCCCCGTCAACGAGGCGTCGGCCTGCTCGGCGACCACGGGCTTGGCCTGGAACGCGACGCCCAGCCCCGCCGCGCCCAGCATGTCGAGGTCGTTGGCACCATCTCCGACGGCGACCGTGCGGCTCAGCGGCAGGCCCTCGGCGCGGGCGAAGTCACGCAGCGCCGCAGCCTTGGCGGCCCGGTCCACGACGCTGCCCGAGCACCCGGCCGGTGAGCCGGCCGTCGGACACCTCGAGCCGGTTGGCCCGGGCCTGCCGGATCCCGAGGGAGACCGCCAACGGGCCGACGACCTCCATGAAGCCCGCCCGAGACCAGGGCGACCGTGAAGCCGAGCTCGTGCAGGGTCTGCACCAGCGTGCGCGCCCCGGGGGTCAGCCGGAGCTCGGCCCGCACCTGCTCGAACACACCGACCGGCAGACCCTCGAGGGTGGCGACCCGCTCGTGCAGCGAGGCCGCGAAGTCCAGCTCCCCGCGCATCGCCCGCTCGGTGACCTCGGCGACGTCCTCCTGCCGACCCGCGTGGGCCGCCAGCAGCTCGATGACCTCGTCGCGGATCAAGGTGGAGTCCACGTCCATCACCACGAGCCGGCGCCCGTGACGGACGATGCCGGCCGGGGAGACCGCCACGTCTGCGCCGTGGCCGACCGCGGCGCGGGTCAGGTCGCGCCGGAGGTCGGCGAGGTCCGGGACCCCCGAGACGTCCAGCTCCAGGGCGGTCACCGGGCGACGGGCCAGTCGGCGGATCCGGTCCACGTTCGCCCCGCGCCTGGCCAGCTCGTCGGTGACGGCCTGCACGGCGGCGGGTAGCAGCGGACGGCCCAGCATGGTCACGTGCAGCCGGCCGGCCCGCCGCCCGGGGCCCTCGTCCTCGCCCGGCTCGGTGTCGCAGGCCAGGCCGAGCTCCGGTCGCGACCGCGGTGACCCGGTCCACCAGCCGGACGACGCCGGCCGCGTCCAGCCCGGAGGTGCCGAGCAGGACCCCCAGCGTGAGGTGGCCGCGGACCACGACCTGCTCCACGTCGAGCACCTCGACGCCCGGCGCCGACGTGGCCTCGAACAGGGCCGCCGTGACACCGGGCCGGTCGAGCCCGGTGACCGTGAGCAGCAGGGTGGTGCTGCCGTCCCCGTCGCTCACCCCTGGACCCTAGCCGCGGCGGGGCGTCGGCCGACGGTCGCCCGACAGGCGGGCGAGGGTGCCTCAGCCGCCGTCGTTGACCTGGTCCCGCCAGGCAACCCAGCGCCGGGTGGTGGTCAGGTCGAAGTCGGGTCCGCCGGTGCTCGACGGTGAACAGCCGGGTGCCCAGGCGAACAGCCGTCATCGGCGTCCTCGGGGCTCGCCCTCGACGCCGGCGGAGCGCTCGATGGCCGACGGGCTCGCGCTCCTCGGAGTCGCACCACTCGTCGAGCACCGCGGTGCTTGCGCGCCGATGACGTCCGGCGTCACCGAAGCCGTGCCAGATGTCGGCGTGGCGGGCCGTGAGCCGCAGCGTCTTCTTCTCGCCGCCGCCGCCGACGAGCACCGGGATGCGGCGGGTCGGGGCGGGGTTGAGCTGCGACCACCGGGCCTCGATGCGGGCCAGGTCGTCGGCCAGGTCGCGCCGAGCCGGGTACCCGGCGGTGCCGAACTCGTAGCCGTACTCGTCGTAGTCGCGCTGGAACCAGCCGGCGCCGATGCCGAGGACCAGCCGACCGCCGCTGATGTGGTCGACGGTGCGGGCCATGTCGGCCAGCAGCTCGGGGTTGCGGTAGCGTGTTGCAGGTGACCAGTGCGCCGATCTCGACCCGCTCGGTCTGCTCGGCCCAGGCGCCGAGCATCGTCCAGCACTCGAAGTGCTTGCCGTCGGGCTCGCCGTACAGCGGGAAGAAGTGGTCCCAGTTGAAGACCACGTCGACGCCGGTCGCCTCGGCCGCGTCGACGGCACGCCGGATCTGGTCGTAGTCCGCGTGCTGGGGCTGCAGCTGCACCCCGATGCGGACCGGCCGTCCTGCGGCCACGGCGGTCCGTCGTACCCGGGCTCGGCGCCACCCTGCGGCTCGTCTCGTCGGCCCCTCGGCTCCGGCGGCCTCGGCCGTGCGCGCCTCGCTCACCGCTGGAGCCCCATGCCCTTGGGGAGGATCGGTCAGCCCGGAGTCGGTGACGACCAGACCGCGCGCCCGGTCCTCCTCGGCGTCGATGCCGATGCGGACGCCCTCGCCGATGACGCAGTCCTTGTCGATGATCGCGCCGACGCACCACCGCGTGCCGGCCGATCTCGACGTTGTCCATCACGACGGAGTCGCTGAGCGTCGCCCAGGAGTGCACGTAGCACGTTCGGGACTCAGCACCGAGTTCTCGACGAACGCGCCGGAGACCACGGACCCGGGGGAGACGATCGAGTTCACGGCGTGCCCGATCCGGCCCTGCCAGCCGTGGACGAACTTGGCCGGCGGGTAGTAGTCTGCGCGGTGATGATCGGCCACTCGTAGTTGTAGAGGTTGAAGACCGGGTGGACCGAGATGAGGTCCATGTGCGCCTCGTAGTAGGCGTCGATCGAGCCCACGTCGCGCCAGTAGTCGCGGTCCCGGTCGGTGGAGCCGGGCACGTCGTTGCGGATGAAGTCGTAGACGCCGGCAGTCGTCGGCGTCGACGAAGCGGGGGACGATGTCGCCGCCCATGTCGTGCTTGCTGCCCTCGGTCGTCGGCGTCGGCGGTGACGGCGTCGATCAGGGCCTCGGTGGTGAAGATGTAGTTGCCCATCGAGGCCAGCACCTCCTCGGGGGAGTCGGGCAGGCCCACCGCGTCGGTCGGCTTCTCGCGCCAGCGCGGCGATCCGGTCCGGGCGCTCGGCGCGTGTTCTCGATGACGCCGAACTGGTCGGCCAGGCTCAGCGGCTGCCGGATGGCCGGCCACGTGCACCCCACGCCGGCGTCGATGTGGGCGTCCAGCATCTGCGAGAAGTCCATCCGGTAGACGTGGTCGGCGCCGACCACGACGACGTAGTCGGGCTTCTCGTCCCGGACCAGGTTGAGGCTCTGGAGGATGGCGTCGGCGCTGCCGAGGTACCAGTGCTTGCCGATGCGCTGCTGCGCGGGCACGGGGGCGACGTAGTTGCCGAACAGCGTGGTCAGCCGCCACGTCTGCGCGATGTGGCGGTCGAGGGAGTGCGACTTGTACTGGGTGAGCACGACGACCTTGCGGTAGCCGGAGTTGACGACGTTGGACAGGGCGAAGTCGATGAGGCGGTAGTTGCCCGCGAAGGGCACCGCCGGCTTGGCCCGGTCGGCGGTCAGCGGCATGAGCCGCTTTCCCTCCCCGCCGGCGAGGACGATCGCGAGCACCTTTGCACCGGTTCGTCGAGGCATGGCCCGACCCTAGTGGCCTGCCCTAGCGTGTGCCGGGTGCAGATCAGCGTGATCACGAAGGAGTGGCCACCGGCGGTCTACGGCGGTGCCGGGGTGCACGCCGTCGAGCTGACCCGGGCGCTGCGGGCCTCGGGGGCCGAGGTGTCGCGTCCACGCCTTCGGCGAGCCCGAGCCGGCGCCGGGCGTGCACGGCCACGCCGACCTCGCCGAGCTGGCCGGCGCCAACGCGGCGCTGCGGACGCTGGGGGTGGACCTGCGCATCGCGGCCGCGCTGGCGGAGGAGCAGCCGGCCCCGGACGTGCGTGCACTCCCACACCTGGTACGCCAACCTCGCCGGCGACCTGGCCGCCGCAGCTGCACCGGGGCGCCGCACGTCGTCACCGCGCACTCGCCTGGAGCCGCTGCGGCCGTGGAAGGCCGAGCAGCTCGGCGGCGGGTACCGGGTGTCGAGCTGGGTCGGAGGCGACCGCCTACCGCGGCGCCGCGCGGATCATCGCGGTCAGCGCCGCGATGCGCGACGACATCCTGCGCAGCTACCCGTTCCTGGACCCCGACGACGTCGAGGTCGTGCACAACGGCATCGACACCACCGACTGGGTGCGCGACGAGGGCACCGACGTGGTGACGCGCGCTCGGCATCGACCCGGACCGGCCCGCGGTGGTGTTCGTCGGGCGCATCACCCGGCAGAAGGGGCTGCCCTACCTGCTGCGCGCCTGCGCCGCGCTGCCGCCGGAGGTGCAGGTCGTCCTGCTGGCGGGCGCGCCCGACACCCCGGAGATCGCGGCCGAGGTCGAGCAGCCTGGTCGCGCGACCTGCGGGCCAGCCGCGACGGCGTGGTCTGGGTGGACCGGATGCTGCCCCGCGCCGCGAGGTCTGCCAGGTGCTCAGCCACGCCACGGTGTTCGTCTGCCCGTCGGTCTACGAGCCGCTGGGCATCGTCAACCTCGAGGCGATGGCCTGCGGTGCCGCCGTGGTCGGCACCGCGACCGGTGGCATCCCCGAGGTGGTGGTGCACGACGACACGGGCTGGCTCGTGCCCGATCGAGCAGGTGAGCGACGGCACCGGCACCCCGGTCGACCCCGAGCGCTACGTCGCCGACCTCGCCGCGACGCTGACGGAGGCGGTCAGCGACCCGGAGCGCGCGCGCCGGTACGGCGAGGCAGGTCGGGTGCGGGCGAACGAGGACTTCTCGTGGGCGACGGTGGCCAGCGCGGACGGTCGAGGTCTACGAGCGGGCGGTGGCCAAGGGCCGCTGACAAGGGCGGCCGGTAGGCGTGGCGGAAAGAGGTGACTCCTGGCCCTCGGCTGGCCCCCAGATGAGATGGTCCTGCTCGGTGCCGGACGTCTAGGCGCCGCGGTCCCTCGGCCGCTCATCGTTCGCAGGCAGACACTCACGGCGCAGTGACGACGGACTGAACACCGGTCGACCGCTGACCACAGCATTCGTAGGGTCGAGCCCACGCCAACAGCTGCAGCCAGGCAGACGTCTCCATGCAGTGTCCACAGCGCGGCTCAGCCCTCTCAGGACATGGCCGGGAGTGGAGCAAGGCCTCTTCCGGCCCTCGGCCGTCACCGAAACCGAGCCGGTCTCACGTGGCGGGCCCTTGCGGGACGAGTGAACGGACGGACCTATCGGGACGACCGACGGCGGGCCGACGTCGGTGGCGCGCTTGACCAGCAAGGTCTCCGCTGGAGGGTCGTCGGTTTGTGGGACAAGTACGCGGCGCCGTCATCTCGATCGCCGGCGGCCAGCTTTTCGGGGCGGTGTGTGGAGATCTGATGGCGGTCGCGGTGTCCGTCCTCTGCGTCCGACTGGAGGGACCTAACGTGGCCAGAGGGAGGACGACGACGGGCCCGTGCCGTTGCGAGCACTCTCTCCATGGACTTCGCGCAGATTGGCCACCACCGTCATGTTCTTCATCGCACTGACAGTCGCCCTGGTCGTTGCCGCCGCCGCGTCACTCGTCATCGCCGCGAGGTACAGACGTTCGTGGCAAACCGTGCTGCCCCTTGTGGCCTTGGCCGTCCTGGCTCTCTTCGGCGCTGCCTGGTTGCTCGGGGTTCCCGCGCTCGCCTGACACCTCAGATCGTGACGCCGCGGCCTTCACCGGAAGGACGGGAGTCCGACCCGAAGCCCAGCGTTCGCTACCGGTCGGATAGCGGTTGGGGCACGTGTCGGCCGAGGAGGCCGCTGGGGCCTTGCCCTCGACGCCCCGGCACGCGAACGTCAGCGCATGCGTGTGCGCCGGGGGCTGATCGGGGCCGCTCTACTCGGCCTGCTTGCCGCGCTGCTCGGAGTGCCTCGGCCGCTTGCCCAGGCCAGCTGTGTCGGCCCACTCCTCGGCGTCGGCAACGCCGTCGCCGACGCCCCTCCACCCGACAGCGGCAAACTACCCGCCGCTGGAGCGGACGACAGCGTCTCAGGCATCTGGTTCTTCACGGGATGTGACGACAGCGGCACCAGCGGCTGCTCCGTCCCCGTTGCCGTCGACCGCCAGGTACCCATGCGCGACGTGGACCTCGTGCTTGAGCAAGGCGGCTCGTCGTGGGTGCTGGGCACCCAGGACCCCTCCTCCGACGAGGACGACTACGCCGTCACGTGGGCGGTGCAGGTGCCCCCCGACGCTCAACCTGGACCAGCGACGCTGAGGGCGGCAGGCGCCGAGCTTCCCGTCGACATTCCGGAAGGACCCTGACGAGACCTAGACCGTTCGGCAGCGGATCGTCAGCGGGACGCTGACCGTACGGGGATCGGCATGCGGTGAAGTGGGGCGACGAGGTCTCGTCGTGAGGCGCGTCTCGGCGTGGGCTGACGTAACTGGGTTGCGGTGACGTCCATCCGCAGCGAGGGTGCCCGGCGTGGCGGCTGGGGAGGGGGGGGAGTCCGGCTGCCGCTGTCCCTGGTCGTGCTCATCCTCGGCACGCTGGTCTCTGTGGCTGGTGACAGCGTCGCTTCCTTCGCGCTCATCCTCGACGCCCGGGTCCTGGGCCCGCCGTGGTGGGTGACGCTGGTGTTCTTCGCCGAGCTGCTGCCGCCGCTGTTCCTCGCGCCGGCCCTTGGGGTGCTCGTAGACCGCTTCGACGTCCGAACCGTCTGGGTTGGAGCCGTGCTCGTGCAGGCGGCGTGCTTCGCTACCGCTGCGGCCGTCCCGGACTTCTTCGTCCGCCTCGCCCTTGTGGCGGTGGCCAACGCCCTTGCCGTCGCCTCCTCGGCTGCGGCGTTCCGGCTCACGCCCGAGCTAGCCGGGGCGGTGCCTACCCAACGGGCCAACAGCCTGGTGGCCGGAGCGGTCTCCTTCGCCTTTCTCCTCGGACCGGGCCTGGCCGGCATCGGCTACGAGACCCTCGGCAGCACTGCCCTGCTCGCGGCCAACGCCAGCACGTTCCTCGTCGTCGCTGCCCTCGTCCGCGCGGTGGTCCAGGTGCGCCCCCGTGGCGACATGGACGTCGGGGGCCGGTTCTGGGACCACGCTGGTGAGGGCCTGCGGGTCCTGCGTGGCTCGCCCGTCGCCTGGGTCGTCATCGGCCTCGCCGCCGGCATCGTGCTCACCACCTCCATCGAGGGCGTCGCCGGCGTGGAGTACCTGCCCGCAGTCACCGGCAGCGAAGCCGCCTACGGGCTGCTGGTCTCCGGGTGGGCCCTTGGCTCGCTACCCGGCTCGCTCGTCGCCGGCCACCGCTGGTTCGCCGGGCGGGAGGTCGACCTCGTCGTGTGGGGCGGAGCCGCGATCGGCCTGGCCCTCCTCGTCGAAGGACTCGTTCCGAACACCTGGGTCATCGCCGGGATCTTCCTGGTTGTTGGTGGCCTCGGTAACGGCCTGCACAACGTCGGCATCCGGACCACCATCCACCGCTTCATCCCGGACACCTCCCACGGCAGGGCCTGGTCGTACTACTCCGTCATGGTCAACGGCTGCGTCGTGGCCGGCTACCTCCTCGGGACTCCCTGGGGCATCGTCGCCGCCCGAGGACTCGTCATCCTCTCGGGCGCCCTGGCCCTTCTCGTCAGCATCTACGCCATCTGGCGCGTCCAGCGCATCAGCGACCGCTGAGGCTGCCTCAGCTGGGTCCCGGACGGAGGCCACCACATGTCGATCGGCGAGGGCTGCGGGACGGTTCGACATCGTCACCGGCGTCCTCGCCCCGCAGTGACCGGAGCGCCGACAGGCCGTCGCTGGCTAGCCGGTCGTCACTATCGGGCGGGTCTACGGTGCTGCGAGTGATCACACGCCCGCCGGCCGAGTTCCCACCGCCCGTCCCCCGTCCCGCGATGTGGCCCGCAGGTCTGTCGCTGGGCCTGACTGCGGGGCTGGCGCTGGGGCTGGGAACGATCGGGTACTTCATGGTCGGCTTCGGGCTCCTGACCGACTGCACCAACGCCTACGACTGCACCGAGACCACCTGTCTCCCCTGCCGCCCCGCCCAGACGTGGCTGTCAGTGGGGGCAGCGGGGCAGGGCGGCCTCCTGCTGACTGCGATTGCCCTGCTCGTCGTGGCCGCCGTGCGCCCCGCCACCCGACGCAGCCTCGCAGTGGTGGGGTGGGTGACCCTGGGGCTGGCTGTGATGTGGATCATCACCAGCACCATCGTGGCCAGCGGCTCCTACTGACGCCTGGACGTCTCACAACCGATCCGTCACTGGCACGATCCGCCTGCCGATCGGTCAAGTGCCGAACGACTTCGGCGTGCCGCCATGCTGTGCCGAAGCTTCACATGCCCGTGAGGCGGACCTTGACCGGCGTTCGGCCGGGAATGAATGACTCGATGACCCCCAAGAACGAGAACGAGACCTCCACCGCTACGTCCTCCTCCGGTGCGACCTCGCACACGAGGGTGGGACTCTTTGCCCAGTCCATTCTGCTGACCACCTCGTGCCGACCGGCGCCCACATGCACTGATCTTGAGCCGCCCGGCTTCAGTCCAGCGACGTAGCCTCCGTCCACGAACACCTGCAGGTCGCGGAAGACGCCTCCACAGTCGCGCCCCGGTCGGCTGAACGTCAGCATGGTCATTCGCCCCCCAATGAATGGCGTGTTCGCGCGGCCACACCTGTGTCGCCGTACGACCGAGATCATGCCATCCGACGTCGAGTCCGACAGGTCGGCACGGAACCTGCGACCTGCGCACAGGCGGACCGCTTCCAGATCTCCAGATGCCGATCCGTCACTGGCACGCTGCGCATGCCGATCCTCAGCCGGGACCCCCCCAACTCCAGGACGTCGATTCAGCCCACCGCGGGGTCCCTTCAGCTCCTGGTAGAACGGGCGGGTGCGCACCCTTCCTCTCGGCTCCGTCGTCGGGGCGGTCGCTGGACTCGTCTTCATCCTGGTCAACGCCGGCGCGGTTCCCGGTGCTCTCCTCTGGCGCACTGCGGGCGTGGTGGCTTTCGTCGTCGTCGTTTGGCTCGTCGGACGCGGACCTCGGCTCCCTCCGGCGCCTCCGAGCCGAGGAGCGCTGCGCACCTTTGGGGTCTCGGTCGTGGCAATGCTCGTAGCTCTACCCGTCGGGGGCGCCGTGATCACCGATGTCCTGGACACGCCCGATGCAGTACCGGTGTGGGTGGTCTTCGTGGTGGGGGCTCACTTCCTGCCGTTCGCGCGAGCCTTCCGTCTGCCGGTCTTCCTGTGGCTGTCCCTCAGCCTGGTCGTGATCTCGGTCGTCGGAGCCGTTCTCGCCCTGGTCTTCGACAGCGGCACTGCCGCCGGCTGGACCGCCGTTGCGGCCGGATTCGTCCTCATGGGGTTCTCGGCGGTCGGACCGCGCCTCAACCAGCCAGCACGGACACTGCCGGTCTGACGGCCTGACAGCAGCCCCGTGCCGTCGCGTCCCGGTTCTTCACAAGGACGTCTTGCGGCAGGGATGTCGAAGCGTCTCGCTCGGGGCCAGCACGGCTCACATCGTCGGGCGACGCAACTCGCCCCGGATGAGGATCACCAGCAGCCGATCCTCTGCTGGCGATCGTCATGGATCGTGTGTGCTTAACCTACTGCGCGAAGCGATCTGTCGCTCATGTGCCGGGCGATACCGCGGGCTATCTCAAGCCCAAAGAAGTCCTTCTCGGCACTCGTCCATGCTGAGATCACACGGGTTGTCCCGTAGCAAGTGCGGAGTGCAACGTCACCCACTCGGTCGATCCATCGAAAGACCCGGACGCCCACTGGCCTTGCGAGGCTGGAGAAACGATGTCGTCTTCCTCCTCCCCGACCGGCGAGTGTGCAGTCCCGATGACGGCAACCCGGCCGTCAGGCACGAAGGCGAGGGACCCGACGCCAAGTTGTCCCCCGGCGTCCTGTAACCGTGCTCAATCAGTTCCGCAGAATAGGGGCGTTCATCCTATTGAGCTCGACGTGGGCTCGAGTAATGACGACTCAGAACGCTTGAACGGTGTCGTCGCGGCTGAGCCTCGGGGTGACCTCAGCTCGCCGGGCCCTCCCTTCAGCACGAGCCGTTTCCCACACGTCAGGTCTGACCTCGTCGCTCACACTTGCAGCCTGGGCACGGTTCCTAGGGTCGGCTAGGGGCGAGGGATGTACGGCCATCCTGGAGGATCGATCGGGTAACGGCCCGCAGGTTCTTACCCGCTTTACCAGGGTCGTGGCTAGCGTTGAACGCATGCCGAGTAGAGCCCGACTGCTGATGGTCCTGGCCGTCGGCACGTCCCCGCTCTTGCTCGGCGGCTGCACAGTGGAGATCGGCGGCGCGGTCGGCCTGACCGTGACGGACGCGGGTGAGGTCGCCGCAGTCCTTGTGGCATGCGAGGGGTACCTGGACGGGGTCACCGTCTACCGGGATGACGACCCAGACGGACCCGGCGTCGGCGAGTGGGACGCGACGAGCCGGGTCACCGACACCGCCACCATCCCGCTTACTGAGGCGCCCCTCGAGGCGGCTGTCGAGCAGCTCGGCCTCGCAGACGGAGCCTTGTATCTGATCTACGGATGGACGGAGGACAACCGCTGGTCCGCCAGCCACGAACAGTTCAAGGCCGCCGATGTTCAGGCCCTCCGGGTCGACGAGGTCTGGTTCTCCACCTGGAACGCAGAGACCAAGATCGATGGTGGCGCCTTCGTACCTGCCGCGGACTTCCGCGGGGTTGCCTGCGATGACTCCTAGCCATGGCGGCCGACTCGGCACGCGAGGAGACAGGACGCACGACCGTCCTGCACGCCGATCCGTGGCGGACGGCGAGACTGGCCGATGGGTTCAGCTCCTAGCCGGGTCTGTCGCTGGGATACGGTCGACCCTGGGCGAAGGCTGGCTCCGTAGGCAGTTGTGCATACGGCCAGCCCCCCCCCAGAAAGCAGCGGTGCCGACCGGAGCGCTAGCTAAGGGGCCTGAGAGAACAGCTGCGCCAGGAACACGGCCATCAGCACAGGGACCCCAGTGGCGAGGACGGCCAGCAGGCCGAAGAAGAGGCCGGGCGGCAGGCCGGCTGCACGAGGTACCGCCGCGACTGTGCCGGAGAACGTCCAGCGGGTCGGTATCCGTCGCACAACAGCGCTTAACAGCGTCCCGCCTGCAGCGATGAGGCTGAAGACGCTGACGAGCCACCCTCCAAGAAAGCTCGCTTCGTCTCCCACGTTAAGGAGCATGAAGTCGACGCCCCCCAACCACCCGACCATACCGGTGCAGATGACACGCGCCCGCCAAGGCCCCCAGTGGGAGATGGCGGCGCCGCCCCCAGAGCCATGCATGCGGAGAGACTGGCAGTCGGGGCGAAGCCGCGACGGCTTGTCGGTCCGAGTCACTCGACTGCACAGCCACACGCCACCGGCTTCGCTAGTGCGTGCGAGGGGTTGTCACTCGGGGATCGTCGACAGGGATCGTCTGCTGGGGATGGGCCGCGGAGGCCTCCGGCATCGCCGAACAGAGTCTTGATCCAGACCGCAGGTGCCGGACGCCGCGTGCCGCTAACCGGATAGGCGCAGCCGACGACGTCGGTGCCGCATCAGGCCTTCAACCACCAGAAGCCCCGATACCGCTCCCAGCAGGCCAACCACCACGTCGGTTGCAGAAGCCACCCGTCCCCAGCCCAGCGTGAACTGGGCGACCTCGACCGCGACAGGTAGGGCAAGCACTGACAGCGCGACGCCCGTCCTGCGGCTGGCCAGCCGCGCGAGCCCAGCCATCCACGCGAACGCGACGTAGTTCAGGACGATCTCGGTGTCCGTCAACGATGACGCCGAGAACGGCACCAGCTCGAACGGACGAGTCGGGTCCCGCAGCGGCGACGGTGTCAGCGCGGCCCCCAGGAAGATCACGACGGACGTCACCAGCAGGACGATCGGCAAACTCCGGCGCAACCGCTGCACCCGGCCGCTGAGGCTGTTCCGGGACCCGACGAGAGCCATCGTGGCGGCGATGATCAGCAGCACGACTCCTGGCCACAGCAACCAATCCACCGCTCGCCAGACCTGCGTCATCACCTACCCCCTGCCCGGCCGCCCTGCGGCGGAGTCCGAGGGTCCCCCAAGCCGTCCGGCCAGCGGCACCCGTCACGCGGCTGCAGCCTCGACCGCAGTCCCGCTCGACCATCGTCAGCTGATCCTCAATGGGGGGCCTGCAGGGCGGCACCGCCCCCTCTGGTCACGGGTGAT
Source organism: uncultured Actinomycetota bacterium (assembly GCA_963759255.1). Classification (GTDB taxonomy): domain Bacteria; phylum Actinomycetota; class Actinomycetes; order Actinomycetales; family JBBAYJ01; genus Aquipuribacter. The sequence continues at coordinate 818,743 of CAVWYQ010000002.1, read as the reverse complement.
GATGGTTCAAGGGCTCTGCTGAGGCGGACGATGTTGGCAGGAGCGTGGTCAGCGTGGCGGTGGCGAGGGAGGATGTCAGCGTGGCGGAACGTCGCGGGGCGCGCCGGGCTCGGACACCCACGGCGGCTGAGCTGAAGGCTGAGCGGCACACCCGTGCGGCCGTGCTCGTCAGCCTCGGGTTCCTGTCACTGCTCGGGGTCGCCTTCCTGCTCAGCGCAGTGAATAGCGTGCGTCACGAGCGGGCCTTCGAGGCGGGGGTCGCCCGGACCACCGCGGAGGTGCTGGCCATCGACTACGAGCGCCGTACCCCTGTAGCGCAACTGCGCTACGAGACCCGTGACGGCCGGGTTGTGGAAGCCGCCACCAAGGAGTTCTCACCGCCAGAGGGCGACTACCGGCTGCTCGCCGAGGGCGACCCGCTGGACGTCGTATACCAGTTCGGCGACCCTACTCAAGTCCGCGGAGCGGAGTGGTCCGAGCAGTACTGGCACGCGTGGGAACTGGTGCTGCTGGGCGCCTTCTTCCTGCTGCTGGCGTGGGGGTCGTTCGGCGTTGACGTGCTGGCGCGGGGATGGACGTCCACCCGCCGGTCTCGCATTGAGTTGCGGACCGCCCCAGCGGCGTGACGGCTGGCCCTGGGCCACGACACTGCTCGACGCCGGATTCCGCGTCGTCGGCACGCTCGGAAGGCCAGGCGTGTCGAAGTCAGCTGGTTGGATGCAGGACCCGCCTGACCTCGAACGTCAGCAGAGGATCGTGAACCGGCGATCAGGCGTCGAAGCGGACGAACGCGCGGAGGGAGCCGTCGGCGTGCTCGTGGACCTCGGTGTAGCCCAGGCTCTCGTAGAACGCGCGCTGGCCCGGCTCGTCGTCGGTGAGGAGCACCTTCTGGCGCACGTCGGCGTAGGGCTCCAGTGCCGCGAGCACCAGCTGCCGGCCGGTGCCCCGGCGCTGTTCGTCGGGGTGGACAAGCACGTCCTGCAGATAGCAGATGCTCGCGCCGTCGGAGATGACCCGGGCGAGTCCGACAAGACGGCCCGAGCGGTGGGCAGTGACCACGCGGGTGGAGCCGGCGAGGGCTGCCCTCAGCATGTCTGGGTGGTCGGCGTACGTGATCCAGCCAACGGCGCGGTAGAGGGCGACGACCTCGTCGAGGTCCGGGGAACCGGAGGCTGCCACCGTGGCCGGGGTCCGTTCCATCTGCTGCACAGTAGGCCGCCAGGTCTGCAAGGCGGACCTTCGTAAGCCGCCGGCAGCCGCTGACCGACAAGCGATCCTCAGCCGGGACATCTCGGCACGACCTTTCCGCGACCACCGAGTCCGCAGTAGGCAAGACGCATGCATGTCGACCCATGCGGTACCGCAGCGGTGCCATGACCGGCATGGCCATGAACCTGCGGCTCAGCGACGTGGAGTCCGACGCTCTTCGCCAGCGCGCGGAGCAAGAGGGGCGTTCGATGCAGGGAAGCGCCCGCATCGCGGTCAACGCCTCCGTCTCCGAGCGCCCTGCACGTCTGCGTGCCGCGATCGACACGGTACGCACCGAGGACGCCGGACTGCTCGCACGCCTCGCCCAGTGACGCACTGAAGCGTCCCTCCGTGGACCACCTGACGACTGAGGACCTTCTGGGGATCGCCGCCGGCGTCATCGACGACGCGCAGGTGCGGGACCTCGGCCTGCTCGCGTCGGCCGCCGGTCGACCGACCACCACGCTCATGGGCAAGTACGCCTACCCGACGCTTGCCGCGGAAACCGTGGTGGCGCGGTGAGGTGGCCCCGTACCCATGCCCTTGCCACCGGTCGAGCAGAGGCCAACGCCTTGAGAGCCGGAGTATCAACGCCCGTCGACCGCCCTCCTGTCGATCACCCCGCCTCGCGGACGCGAGGTGGAGGACCGGGAGGTGTGGCATGGCAGTCGATCCTTCCGACGACCAGGCGGTGCCGTCGCCATGACGCCCTGGCCCGCCCTCGTCGTGACCCGCGGCCCGCATGCGGGAGACGTGTTCACCGTGCGGACCGAGCACGCCGTCGTGGGACGAGACGCCGCGGCGGACTTCACGCTGGACGGCACGGGAGTCAGCAGGAAGCACCTGCACGTCCGGCGCCACGGCAGCGACCTCCTGGTCGAGGACCTGGGGTCCGTGAACGGCACGTTCGTCAACGGCGCACGCCTGGTGGGGGAGCGCCCGCTGCATCCGGGCGACACGGTGGAGCTGGGTGAGGTGGAGCTGGAGTACGTCGTGCTCGGTCGGACGGGCGCGACGTCGACCGCTGCAGCCACCTACGGGTTCGGTGACGTGCACGGACCCGTGAACACCGGTGCCCCGTCCAACGCCTCGGGGAGCCAGGTGGTGGGTCAGGGCTCGATCTACCACGGAGAGGTCCACCACGGCGACCGGATAGACGTCGACCTGGACCCCGACGGGTTCCAGGAGCTCTTCGCCGGCCGGGGCCCAGGACGGCTGCTCATGGCGGTCGGTCTGGTGGTCGCGTTCGTGGGCTTCGGCCTCTGGATGAGCGTGATCTTCTCGGGGTTCGGCGATCTCGACCCCACCGGCCCCGGCCCGTTCGACACGACGGTCTTCGGGCTCAACAGGCCGGTCGTCGGATTCGCGATGTTCGGCGGCGGCGCCGTGCTGGCGCAGCTGGGGTCCGGCATGTCCAAGGCGGCGAGGCGACGACAGGAACGGAGACCCAGATGATCGAGAACATCCGGTTCGGCAACGTGTCGGGGCCCGTCAACACGGGCAACCCCGTCAACCAGGGTGGCAACCAGGTCATCGGCCACGGTGGCGTCACCATCTCCGGCGGCAACCAGAACGGGTACGCCGCAGACCCCGGGGTGCTGCAGGCGATCACGGACCTGCGCGCCGGGCTGGAGGACCTGCGACTGACCCGGGGCCAGCGGACAGCCCTGGAGGCGGACCTGGCGCGGGTCGAGCAGGCCGGGGAGGACAAGCCGGCAGCCGCTGACGCGTTCCGCTCCTTCGTCGACAGGCTCAGGACCGCCGGGGCCCTCGCGGAGGCCGGCACCGACTTCGTCACCGCCGCCCGGCAGGTGGCGACCTGGCTCGGGCCGCTCGTGGCCGGCGTGGCCCTGGTGCTCTAGGGCGGCCGACGGCCTCGGTGGAGCCGCCCTCGTCACCGCCGCCTGACGTCGCCCCGCACGCTCGCACGTAGGACGATCGCTCGCGTGGCCACCCGCGCAGCAGTCCTCGTCACCGGCACCGAGGTGCTCACCGGCCGCGTGCCGGACGCCAACGGCCCCTGGCTGGCCGAACGGCTGCGCGGGCTGGGTGCCGACATCGGCGTCGTGGCGGTCGTGGGGGACCGCCCCGAGGACATGGCGTCCGCGCTGCGCTTCCTGCGCGCCGGTCACGACCTCGTCATCACCACCGGGGGGCTAGGCCCGACCGCTGACGACCTGACGGTCGAGGTCGTCGCCGACGTCCTCGTCCGGCCCACAGCGGTCGACACCGCGCTGCAGGAACGCATCGCAGCCGTCGTCGCCCGGTTCGCCGCCGCCCGTGGCTGGAGCGCGGACTCACCGGGGATGGTGGCAGGCATCCGCAAGCAGGCGCTCGTGCCGGCCGGAGCCCACGTGCTGGAGCCGGTGGGGACCGCGCCCGGCCTCGTGGTGGCGGGGGAGGACGGCGGCCCGCCGGTCCTCGTGCTCCCCGGCCCGCCCTCGGAGCTGCAGGCCATGTGGCCCGGAGCGGTCGCGGACCCGTCCGTCGCCGGCGCGCTGCACCTCGCCGCCGCCGAGCCCTTGCGCCAGGAGACCATGCGCCTGCACGGCCCCCCGGAGGCCGAGCTGGCCGACCTGCTGCGCGAGCACGAGTCCCGCCACGGTGCGCTCGAGAGCCAGGGCCTGGAGGTGACGACGTGCCTGCGCGACGGCGACCTGGAGGTCGTCAGCCGCTTCCGGCCCGACGCGGACGGCGCCTACACCCGGCTGGGCGTGGCGGTGACCGAGAGGTTCGGGCGGTCCGTGTACAGCACGGACGGCTCCTCGCTGGACGACGTGGTCGCCGCCGGCCTCCGGTCCCGAGGGTGGACCGTGGCCACCGCGGAGTCGTGCACCGCCGGGCTGCTGGCGGGCCGGCTGGCCGACCTGCCGGGCTCGTCGGACTACCTCATCGGCGGGGTGGTCGCCTACACCGACGACGTCAAGACGACCGAGCTCGGCGTCCCTGCGGAGCTGCTGAGCAGGCACGGCGCGGTGAGCGAGCAGGTGGCGGTGGCCATGGCCAGGGGCGCCCGCGCCCGGTTCGGCGCGACGCTCGCGGTGTCGGTCACCGGCATCGCCGGGCCCGGCGGGGCCCGGCCGGGCAAGCCCGTCGGGCTGGTCCACGTCGGCCTCGACGGACCGTACGGCACGCAGCACCGTGAGCTCCGGCTCGGTGGGGGACGGGGGCAGGTCCGGGCCCGCACGGTGACCAGCTGTCTGCACCTGATGCGAACGGTGCTCAGCGCCCGCGACCTCTCAGCACCGTCGGGATGAACCCGGTGACGACCGGCGTCCGGTCGACGACGTCGCGCTGCGTACCCGACGGCCGTCGTCGCGGACGAGCCCCCTACCGGTGCACCGAGCCGTGCGGTGCGAGCGCCGTCAGGATGTCCTGGACGGCCGCCTTGGCGTCACCGAAGAGCATCCGCGTGTTGTCGCGGAAGAACAGCGGGTTCTGCACGCCCGCGTACCCCGTCGCCATCGAGCGCTTGAACACGATGACCGTCCCGGCCTCCCAGACCCGCAGGACCGGCATCCCCGCGATCGGCGACGCGGGGTCGTCGTCGGCGGCGGGGTTGACGGTGTCGTTGGCACCGATGACGAGGACCACGTCGGTGGCACGGAGGTCGTCGTTGACCTCGTCCATCTCCAGGACGATGTCGTAGGGGACCCTGGCCTCGGCGAGCAGGACGTTCATGTGCCCGGGCAGGCGACCCGCGACGGGGTGGATCCCGAAGCGGACGTCGACGCCCCGCTCCCGCAGCGTCCGCGTCAGGTCGGCCACGGGGTACTGCGCCTGGGCCACGGCCATGCCGTACCCCGGCGTGATGACGACCGTGCGGGCCTCGGCGAGCAGCTCGGCCGCGTCCTCGGCGGAGATCTCGCGGTGGGTGCCGTCCGCGGTCCCCGCGGCCGCCGTCCCGGCGGCGACGCCGTACCCGCCGGCGATGACGGACAGGAAGGAGCGGTTCATCGCCCGGCACATGATGTAGGACAGGTACGCCCCCGAGGACCCGACCAGGGCGCCGGTGATGATGAGCAGGTCGTTGCCGAGCAGGAACCCGGCCGCGGCGGCGGCCCACCCGGAGTAGCTGTTGAGCATCGACACCACGACCGGCATGTCGCCGCCGCCGATCGAGGCCACGAGGTGCCAGCCCAGACCCAGCGCGAGGACGGTGACTGCTCCCAGGACGCCCGGGCGCAGGGGCACGGCGTCGGCGGGGAGCACCACGTACACCACGGTCAGCAGCACGCACGCGCCCAGCGCGGCGACGTTGGCCGCGTTGCGCCCGGGCAGGCTCGTGGGGGCCGAGGAGATCCTCGCCGACAGCTTGAGGAACGCCACGATCGACCCGGTGAACGTGACCGCACCGATGAGCACGCCCACCGCGACCTCGGCGTCGTGGATCCGCGGGTAGGCCGAGGGCTCGTAGGAGGAGTTCCAGCCGACGAGGACCGCGGCGAGGCCGACGAAGCTGTGGAGCACGGCGATGAGCTCGGGCATCCCGGTCATCTGCACCTTGCGGGCCCGGTCCAGCCCGATCAGCGCACCGATCCCCATGGCGAGGGCGATGAGCGCCAGCCCCGCCCAGCCGCTGCCCTGCCGGTCCGCCCCGCCGGGGCCGGCCGGGGCGGCGTCGACCCCGGCGGTCGCGGCCAGGACCGTCACGACGAGGGCGACGGCCATCCCGACCACGCCGAACCGGTTCCCGGCACGGGCGCTCTCGTGACGGGACAGCCCGGCCAGGGCGAGGATGAACAGGAGCCCGGCGACGATGTACGCGCCCTGGACGAGGGTCAGCGGGAGACTCACCCCGCCACCTCCTCGTGCCGGCGGAACATCTGCAGCATGCGGGCGGTGACCCGGAAGCCGCCGAAGACGTTGATGCTCGCCACCAGGATGCCGACGAAGGCCAGCACCGTCACGGCGAGGCTGCCCCGCCCCACCTGCAGCAGCGCCCCGACGACGATGATGCCGCTGATGGCGTTGGTCACCGACATCAGCGGGGTGTGCAGCGCGTGGTGCACGTTGCCGATCACGTAGAAGCCGACCACCACCGAGAGCATGAAGACCATGAGGTGCGCCAGGAAGGGCTCCGGTGCCACGGCCGCGACGAGGACGATGAGCAGCGCGCCGGCGGCCAGGGCTCCGGCCCGACGGGTTCCACGGCCCGCTGACGGGGGCGACGCCGGTGCCGGGACGGTGGTGGCCGACGGGCGCGGGGAAGGCGCGGCGGCCGACACCGGGACCGGTGGCGGGGGCCACAGGACGGCGCCGTCGCGCACCACCGTCATGCCGCGCTGCACCGGGTCGTCGAGGTCGAGGACCAGGAGCCCGTCACGGCCCGGCGTCAGCAGCCGCAGCAGGTGCACCAGGTTGGTGCCGAACAGCTGGGAGGCCTGCGTGGGCAGGCGCCCCGGCAGGTCGGTGTAGCCCAGGATCGTCACCCCGCCCTCGGTGAGGACCCTCTCGTCCGCCACCGACCCGGCGACGTTGCCGCCGCTGGCGGCCGCCAGGTCGACGACCACCGTCCCCGGCCTCATCGAGGCCACCATGGCCTCGGTGAACAGCCGCGGTGCCGGCCGCCCCGGGATGAGCGCCGTCGTGATGAGGATGTCGACGTCCGGGGCCTGCTCCGCGTACAGCCGCGCGGCCAGGGCGTCGAAGTCCGCACTGGTCTGCCGGGCGTACCCGTCGGCCGCGGGGGCGGCCCCCTCGGCGTCGACCCGCAGGAACTGCGCCCCCATCGACTCCACCTGCTCCCCGACCTCGGGGCGGGCGTCGAAGGCCCGCACCACCGCCCCCAGGGCGCTCGCCGTGCCGATCGCGGCGAGCCCGGCGACCCCGGCCCCCACCACGAGCACCTTCGCCGGCGGGACCTTGCCCGCCGCGGTGACCTGGCCGGTGAAGAACGACCCGAACTCGTGCGCCGCCTCGATGACCGCGCGGTAGCCGGCGATGTTGGCCATCGAGGACAGCACGTCCAGCGACTGCGCCCGTGAGATGCGCGGCACCGCGTCCACCGCCAGCGCCGTCACCCCGCGCGCCGCGAGCCGCTGGAGCCGGTCGGGGTCCAGCGCGGGGGTCAGCACCGACACGACCACCTGGCCGGGGTGCAGGCGCTCTTCCTGCGACGGTGACGGGGCGTTGACCGTCAGCAGGACGTCGGCGTCCCACACCGCGTCCTCGTCGACGACCTGCGCCCCCGCCTGCGTGTAGGCCGCGTCGTCGAAGGCCGCCCGGGCCCCCGCGCCGGAGGACACGAGGACCTCGTGCCCCAGGGCCAGGACCTGGGGGACGGTCGTGGGAGTCGCGGCGACCCGGGTCTCACCCGGTCGGGACTCGCGGGGCACCCCGACCCTCACCGTCGACCGCCGTCGCGGGGTGTGGCCTGGCGCAGCACCGGGGTAGGCATAGCCGCGACCATGCCAGGTCGTCCCGCCCCGTGGCAGGCGGGACGCACCGGGCAGGGGCGGGTGTTCGCCCCACAGGCGGTCAGCCCCTGCTCAGGTCGGGATCTCCTCCGCCACCGGGTCCTCGGAGCGCCAGAGGAGGTCGGTGTTCGTGGCCGTCACGACCCCGACGTCCCCGAGCGCGACCGCCACCCCCTCGGCCGAGTTCCCGAAGCCGCCGGTCTGCGACCGCTCTCCGGAGCACCTGAGGAGGACCTGGCGTCTGACCCCACCGACCCTCGTCGCGACCCGGGCCTGGGCGGGGACGGCGACGTCGAGCAGGTGGCGTTCGAGGTCGGCGTCGGTGACCCCCTCCAGCCGGGTGACGTGCCGGACCTCGATGCGCTGTGGCCGGACGAAGCGGTCCTCCCACTCCACGATCCAGAGGTACCCGGTCTCCCGCACCACCTGCACCATCCCCTCTCGCGCGCCGTCCGTGCCGGGGTCGTCGTCCATGGCTGCAGGAGCGTCCGGCCGCCCTGGTGATACGTCGCCTCGCGGCCTGGTGGGCAAGCGGTGGGGAGCCGGTGCTCAAGCCCTCCGCGCAGCGGGCCGATGGACGCGTGTGCGCTACCGACTCGTGACCCGCAGCGACTTCGACGGCCTGGTCTGCGCCGTGCTCCTGCGTCAGCTCGACCTGATCGACGACGTGCTGTTCGTCCACCCCAAGGACGTCCAGGACGGTCTGGTCGAGGTGACGGGCAGCGACATCCTCACGAACCTCCCGTACGCGCCGGCGGCGCACCTGGTCTTCGACCACCACCACTCCGAGACGCTGCGGACCGGCGGTACGGCGCCCAACCACGTCATCCGCACCACCGCGCCCTCCGCGGCCCGGGTCGTCTACGACCACTTCGGCGGTGGCGAGCGGTTCCCCCGCGTCAGCGACGAGCTGATGACGGCGGTGGACCAGGCCGACTCGGCGCAGTACTCCCTGCAGGACGTCCTGCAGCCGAGCGGCTGGACGATGCTGAACTTCCTCATGGACAGCCGGACGGGCCTGGGCCGGTTCCGGGACTTCCGCATCTCGAACTACGAGCTGATGATGCAGCTCATCGACTGGTGCATCGAGCACCAGGACGTGACCGAGATCCTCGCGCTGCCCGACGTCGCCGAACGGGCCGAGCTGTTCCGCGCGCAGGAGACGCTCTTCGTCGAGCAGCTGCGGCGGGTGACGTCCGTCCACGGTGACGTGGGCGTGGTGGACCTGCGCGGCGAGGACGTGATCCACGCCGGGAACCGGTTCATGGTCTACGCGCTCTTCCCCGAGGTCCGGGTCTCGGTGCACGTGATGTGGGGCAAGGGACGCCAGAACACCGTCCTGGCCATCGGCAAGTCGATCCTCGACCGCACCTCGCCGGTGGACGTGGGGGCGGTCGCGCTCGCCCACGGCGGTGGCGGTCACCAGGCCGCCGGAACCTGCCAGGTACCGCACGAGGAGTCCGCGCGGACCCTGGCCGACGTGGTCGCGGCCGTCCGTTCCGAGCGCGCCCCGGCCCTGGTCTGAGCAGCCGGTCCTCCCGGCACCGGCCGGAGGCGGTGACGTCCGTCAGCCCGGCAGGCTGACGGCGGCCACGACCGCGTCCCTGGTCGCTCGTGACAGCTCGCCCAGGGCCGCGCTACGACGCCCGGCCTCCCAGCCGGTCACCGTTCCGCCGGGGTCCTGCTCGGCGGCCGACAGGATGGTCATGACCTTCTCGGCCCGGTCCAGCAGCCGGAGCGAGCGAGCCCCGAGCGTGGGGGGCAGGGGCTGCTGCAGGTGAGAGCCCCGGCCGCGCAGGCCTGCGGCGGCGTCGGGCCGCCAGCTGCTCAGCCCGAGCTGCTCCAGGTCGCTGGTGGCCTCCGCGAGGGCCAGCCGGAAGGCCATGTCCGCCTCGGCCACGCTCGTCGCCAGCGGCGTGCCGGTGACCGGCTCGGCGTGCCAGGCCTGCCACCGCACCGCGACGCCCACGTCGCCGTCCGGGCCGTACTCCTCGACCTCGGGCACCAGGGCCACAGCCGGGCCGCCGCCCGGCAGCCCCTCGACGACCACGCACTCCCCGGCGTCCACCGCGCAGGCCAGGAGCGTGGGCGGCCCCGGGACGCCCCGGACGTCGCCCGGGGTCGGCAGCACGCACCTGACCCGCAGGGGTGCCGTCTCCCCGGCCGCGGCGAGCAGCACGAGCAGGTCCGAGAGGTACCCCGGGTCGGGCACCGGCAGGGACGGCGGTGCCGTGAAGCCGGGTGCGGGCTCGACCTGGTGCGGGTCGTCGTCACCGGCCACGGCGAGCAGGGCGTCCGCGGCCCGGGCGCGCCCGGCGGCCACCGCACCGGCCCACGCCGCCAGCAACGCCGAGCGGGGGATGGTCACCTCAGCAGGGTAGGCGCCACCTCTAGGGTGGGTCGCATGCCGGAGCCAGTCGTCCACCTGGACTCCGTCGCGGTGGTCCGCTCCCGCACGCACCTGCTCCGCGACGTTGACCTGACGGTCGAGGAGGGGCAGCGCTGGGTGGTGCTCGGCCCCAACGGCGCGGGCAAGACGACGCTCTTCGACGTGATGTCCGGGCGGACCTTCCCCAGCCGGGGACGCGCCACCATCCTCGGCGAGACCCTCGGCGAGGTCGACGTCGCCGAGCTCCGGCCACGCATCGGGCTCAGCAGCGCGAACCTGGCGTCGCAGGTCCCGGCGGCGGAGAAGGTCCGCGACGTCGTCCTCACCGCGGCCCACGGCGTGCTCGGCCGCTGGCGTGAGCCATACGGCGAGGAGGACACGCGGCGCGCGGACGCGCTGCTGTCAGCCTTCGGCGTCACCGGACTCGGTGACCGGACCTTCGGCACGCTGTCGGAGGGGGAGCGCAAGCGGGTGCTGGTGGCCCGCGCCGTCATGACCGACCCCGAGCTGCTGCTGCTCGACGAGCCCGCCGCCGGACTCGACCTGCGCGGCCGCGAGGACCTCGTGTCCGGGCTCGCCTCGCTCGCGCGCGACCCGGGTGCCCCCACCACGGTGCTCGTCACCCACCACGTCGAGGAGATCCCGCCGGGATTCGACCACGTGCTGCTCATGCGGTCCGCCGAGGTGGTCGTCGCCGGCCCTGTGGATGCGGTGCTGACGGCATCGTCGCTCTCCGATACCTTCGGCATCGCCCTGGAGCTGACGCACGACGACGGGCGCTGGGCCGCGCGCGCGGCCCGCTGACGGGGGAGGGGTCCCGGTGGTCGACTTCCTGCGCGAGACGCAGTGGTTCCTGTGGATCGCAGGGGCCCTCGTGCTCGGCCTCCTCGAGCTCACGAGCCTCGACCTCGTGTTCGGGATGCTGGTCGCCGGTGCCGTCGCCGCCGGCGCCACGGCTGCCATCGGGGGCACGTTCCTCGTGCAGACGCTGGTCTTCACCGCCGTGAGCACGATCGGGCTGCTCGTGGCCCGGCCCTACCTCAAGCGCACGATCGACCGGTCGGTCCCCGACTCCCCCACCAACGTCGACGCCCTCACCGGCCGGTACGCCCTGACCATCACCGCCGTGGACGACCGCGGCGGCCAGGTCAAGCTGGCGGGGGAGACATGGAGCGCACGCACCGCCGACCGTACCGACCGAATCCCTGCGGACACCGACGTCGTCGTCGTCCGGATCGACGGCGCGACCGCCCTGGTCCGCGCCGAGAGCACCACCCCAGCCGAGATGGAGCGCTGAGCCCGTGGACTTCGCCCAGGTGTTGTTGACGATCGTCCTCGTCCTGCTGGTGGTCGTCGTGATCACCACGGTGCTGCGGGCGGTGCGGATCGTGCAGCAGGCGACGGCGGTGATCATCGAGCGCCTCGGCAAGTACCAGAAGACCCTGGGCGCCGGTCTGCACTTCCTGGTGCCCTTCATCGACCGGCCCCGCGCCACGGTCGACCTCCGCGAGCAGGTCGTCAGCTTCCCGCCGCAGCCGGTCATCACCTCCGACAACCTCGTCGTGAGCATCGACACGGTCATCTACTTCCAGGTCAACGACCCCAAGTCCGCGACGTACGAGATCGCCAACTTCATCCAGGGCATCGAGCAGCTGACCGTCACCACGCTGCGAAACGTCATCGGCTCCCTCGACCTCGAGCAGACCCTGACCAGCCGCGACCAGATCAACGGACAGCTGCGCGGCGTCCTCGACGAGGCGACCGGCAAGTGGGGCATCCGCGTCAACCGTGTCGAGCTCAAGGCCATCGACCCGCCCGCGAGCGTGCAGGACTCGATGGAGAAGCAGATGCGGGCCGAGCGCGACCGCCGCGCGACCATCCTCACTGCGGAGGGCGTCAAGCAGTCCGCCATCCTCACCGCGGAGGGCGAGAAGCAGTCCGCCATCCTCACCGCGGAGGGCCAGGCCCAGTCGGCGATCCTCAAGGCCCAGGGCGAGGCGCGCGCCATCCAGCAGGTCTTCGAGGCCATCCACAAGGGCAACCCCGACGACAAGCTGCTCGCCTACCAGTACCTGCAGGTGCTGCCGCAGATCGCCCGCGGCCAGTCCAACAAGATGTGGATCGTGCCGACCGAGCTCACGCAGGCGCTGTCGGGCATCGGGCGGGCGCTCGGCGGCAACGCCGAGCCGAGCAAGGGCTTCCTGGGCACCCCCTCGGCCGACTACGCCGATGAGGACGGCGGCCTGCACGCACCGGTCCTGGAGGACCCGCAGGCCGCTCTCGAGCGGGCCAAGGCCGAGGCGGCCGGCGCGTCCCGCGAGGCGCGGGAGGCGGAGGAGCGCACGAGCAGCCGTCGCGCGGCCAGGAGCGAGCGGACCGCGCCCGGCCAGGTGCCGCCGGTGCAGGTCCCGGACCACGCCCCGCCCGTCCAGCAGGCGCCGCAGGGCCCGGGGCAGGACGGCCCGGAGGGCACGGGGTCGAGCATCGACCCCGGTGACCGGCCTCCGGCCGGGGGCCCCGCGTCCTGACGGGCTGACCCGGTGAGCGCCGTGAGCACCTTCGGCACCGCGGGCACGTCGAAGCCGGACGGCGAGGGAACGGCCGCCGTGCCGGACCTCGTCGCCCTGGACCTGCCCGAGCGCGACGAGGGCTCGGTGCGGTGGTGCTTCGCCGACCAGCTCGGTCCGTCCTTCGTCGACGACCCGGACGGGCGCGTGCTCCTCGTGGAGACCACGTCGGTGTTCCGCCGCAGAGCCTTCCACCGCCGCAAGGCGCACCTCGTGCTGTCCGCGCTGCGCCACCGGGCCGCCGAGCTCGGTGACCGCGCCGTCCACGTCCGCACGGCCACCTACGCACAGGGCCTGACGGAGGCCGGGGTCGGGCCGGACGCCCCCGTGTCGGTGTGCGACCCGACCAGCTGGGCCGCCCGCCGGTTCGTGCGGCGCCTGATGAGCGGCGAGGTCGGTCCCGGCCCGGGAAGCGTCCGGCTGCTGGCAGCCCGCGGCTACGCCTCCAGCCACGCCGACTTCGCGGCGTGGGCGGCCGGGAGAGGGCAGCGACGGCTGCTGCAGGACGACTGGTACCGCCGGCAGCGCACCAGGCTGGGCCTGCTGCTGGAGGGGGACGGCCAGCCCCTCGGCGGTCGTTGGTCCTTCGACGAGGACAACCGGGAGCGACCCCCCAAGGGGGCCGCCACGCTGGCCGACGCGGTGATGTCGGCCCCGCTCACCCCCTTGCCGGAGCCCTGGTGGCCCGAGGAGGACGACATCGACGCGGCTGTCCGTGACGACCTCGACCGGATGGAGCGCGAGGGGGTGCGCTTCCTCGGCGAGGACGGCCCCCGCCGCTTCGCCGTCACGCGGGCCGAGGGCGAGACCGCCCTGACGCACTTCCTCACCCACCGGCTCGACACCTTCGGGCCGTACGAGGACGCCATGCTCGCCGGTGACCGGTGGATGGCGCACTCCCTGCTCTCGGTACCGATGAACCTGGGGGTGCTGGACCCCGTCGACGTGGCCGGGGCGGCAGCCGACCGGGTGCAGCACGGCGCGCGGCTGGCCAGCGTCGAGGGCTTCGTCCGTCAGGTGGTGGGCTGGCGCGACTACGTCTGGCAGCTGTACTGGCACCAGGGTGAGGGGTACCGCGAGCGGGACGCCCTGCAGGCGGGCGTGCCCCTGCCGTCGTGGTTCGCCGACCTGGACGCCGACGGGAGCGTCACCGCGGCCTGCCTGTCCGACGTGCTGGCCTCGGTCCGGGAGGAGGGCTGGGCGCACCACATCCCGCGGCTCATGGTGCTGGGCAACTGGGCGCTGCAGCACGGCTACGACCCGCAGGCGGTGACGGACTGGTTCCACCGCAGCTTCGTGGACGGCTACGAGTGGGTGATGGTGCCCAACGTCGTGGGCATGAGCCAGCACGCCGACGGTGGGGTGATGGCGACCAAGCCCTACACCGCGGGCGGCGCCTACATCGACCGGATGAGCGACTACTGCAGAGGCTGCCGCTACGACCCCAAGGTCAGGGTGGGGGAGGACGCCTGTCCCTTCACCGCGGGCTACTGGGCCTTCGTCGCCCGTCACGCCGACGTGATGGCCGCCAACCCCCGGACCAGCAGGGCCGTGGCGGGGCTGCGTCGCCTGGGCGACCGGGAGGCGCTGCTCCAGCAGGAGGCCGACCGCGGGACGGCCGCACCGTAGGCGGTGCAGTAGCGTCGACGCACGTGCTGGACCTGCTTCTCGCCGGACTGGCCGGCGTCGCCGCCGGCACCATCAACACGATCGTGGGCAGCGGGACCCTGATCTCGTTCCCGCTCCTGCTGGCGCTCGGCCTGCCGCCGGTCAGCGCCAACATCACCAACAACCTCGGTCTGGTGCCAGGGTCCTTCTCGGGGGCGTGGGGCTACCGCCGCGAGCTGCGCGGACAGCGCCGCCGGGTCCTCGTCCTGCTGCCGGCGAGCGTCCTCGGGGGCCTGGTGGGCGCGGTGCTGCTGCTCGTGCTCCCCGAGGAGGCCTTCCAGACCGTCGTGCCGCTGCTCATCGCGGTCGCGCTCGTGCTCGTGGTGGTCCAGCCGCGGCTGCAGGCATCGTTGCGCCGCCGCCGTGCCGCTGCGGTCGAGGGCGGCACGGCCTCCGTCGACGCGAGCGGACGGCACGCCGACCGCTACACCCTCGCCTGGCCGATCACGGCGGCGACCGGGGTGTACGGCGGCTACTTCGGGGCCGCCCAGGGGGTGCTGCTGATCGGTGCGCTGGGGGCGGTGCTCGACGACGAGCTGCAGCGGCTCAACGGCCTCAAGAACCTGCTGGCCGGGGCGGTCAACCTGGTGGCGGCGGTCGTGTTCGTGGTGGTCGCGCCGCAGCTCATCGCCTGGCCGTTCGTGGCCGCGGTGGCGGCCGGTGCGCTGCTCGGCGGGGTCCTGGGCGCCCGGGTCGGCCGTCGGCTGCCCCCGGCCCTGCTGCGCGGGGTCATCGTGGTCGTGGGCGTGGTCGCCATCGTCGCGCTGGTGGGCGGATGACTCACCCGCCGACGGACGGGCCCGTCACGCTCACCGACCTGGACGACCCCCGGCTGCGTGACTACACCCGCCTCACCGACGTCCGGCTGCGCGTGGTGAAGGAGCCCGCCGAGGGTCTGTTCATGGCCGAGAGCACCCAGGTCATCCGCAGGGCCCTGCGGGCCGGGCACCGCCTTCGCTCCGTCCTCGTGGCGCCGAGGTGGCTGACCGACATGAGCGACGTGCTCGCCGCGGCGGCGGAGCAGGGTGCGCCCGTCATGGTGGCCGACGAGCCGCTCCTGACCAGCATCACGGGCTTCCACCTGCACCGGGGGGCGCTGGCGTCGATGCACCGCCCCGTGCTGCGTCCGGTCGCCGACGTCGTGGCCGGAGCGCGACGGGTGGTGGTGCTGGAGGACGTCGTCGACCACACCAACGTCGGGGCCGTGTTCCGCTCTGCCGCCGCCATGGGTGTCGACGCCGTCCTCGTGACGCCCCGGTGCGCGGACCCGCTCTACCGCCGCAGCGTCCGGGTCTCGATGGGCACGGTCTTCCAGGTCCCGTGGACCCGCGTCGACCCGTGGCCCGGCGGCGCCGACGCGCTGCGCGACGCGGGGTTCGTGGTGGCCGCGCTCGCGCTCGACGAGCGCGCGCAGGACCTCGACGACCTGGCCGCCGACCCACCCGAACGCCTCGCCTGGGTGCTCGGAACCGAGGGCGACGGGCTGCGTCCGGGGACGGTGCGTGCCGCCGACCGGGTGGTGCGGATCCCCATGCTCGGCGGTGTCGACTCCCTCAACGTCGCGGCGGCCGGTGCTGTCGCGTTCTGGGCCACCCGGGTGCGGCCGACGACCGCAGGAGCCCCCTGACGGCGCCGTGACCGGCCACGAGAGTGCGCCGCCGGCCGGTGCGGGTGGGCGGACCCGCCGGCACGGGTCAGTGGACCAGCCGGTAGAGCGCCACGGTGGCCGGCACCCGGTACAGGCGGGCCACGGGGAACGGTGCGTGGATGACGACCTCGGCGCGGGTGCCGCCGCCGGGCCTGTCGTGCAGCAGGTGCTCCAGGACCATGACCAGTGGCCCGACCCGGACCCGCCACGACCACGACCGGGCCGCGCTGTCGACGTCGAGCACGACGAACCGCACGTGCATGCCGCCCAGCGTGCGTACCGTGCCGGCCGACCCGGCCACGATGACCTCGGAGTCGCTGTCCACGTGGCGGACCTGCGGCGACCACTCCGACCAGCGTCCCGGGTGCAGGTACCGCTGCCACGCCTCGTCCACCGCGACCGGCCCGGCCGCGCGGGCCACGGCGGGCCTCACGCGCCGCCGCCGGGCGTGCCGTCAGGTGCGGTGCCGTCAGGTGCGGTGCCGTCAGGTGCGGTGCCGTCGTGACGGCTCCGGACCCCTGCCCGCGTGCAGACCACCACGTCGGCCAGGTAGCCGCGTCCGGTCCTGGTGTGGTGCCGGACCTGCAGACCCGAGTCGGTGAGCAGGCCGGGCAGGTCCGCCGGCACATGGAAGGCCCCGAGCCCCCGCAGGTCGGCGAGCCCGCGGGCGACCACGCGCACCAGCTGCTGCGCGCTCGTGCGGGGAGCTGCGGGGACGATCAGCCCGAACCGGCCTCCTGGCCGAAGCACCCGCGCAGCCTCGGCGACGGCGGCGGCCCGGGCGTCAGGGCTCAGCACGTGGAGCAGCCACGAGGCCACGACGACGTCGGCCGTGGCGTCGCCGACCGGTAGCCGGAGGGCGTCCGCGCGCACGGTCGACCTGCCGGCGTAGTCGGCGGCGGACAGCATCCCGACGCTCGGTTCCAGCGCCGCGACGCGGCGCACGCCGGCCCCGTGCAGCGCCCGGGTGACCATCCCCGTGCCGGCCCCCAGGTCCAGGACGCTCTCGTCCGGACGCGGGGAGAGCACCCGCAGCATCGCTGCGACGCTGCGCTGCTGGAGCGGCTCCTGCCAGCGGTAGCTGCGCGGCCAGGGCGCCCCAGCCGTCTCCGGACGCGGGACCGACGGCGGGATCGTGGTCGGTGCGGTGCACCGGCTCATGGTGGCATCCCGGACGGCGGGTGCGGCGACGGCACGAGCTGCGTGAGGGGTGCGCGTCGCCCGTCTGCGGGGTTGGATGGCTCGCACCGGGTCGAGCACCGGCCCGGCGACCGCTCGACGAGGAGCAGACGTGACCCTTCCCACCCCGGTCCCACCGGTCGAGATCCCGCGACCTGCACCTGCACCCCGTTCGTGCTGGCCCGGGCCGCCGACCTCGGCGACCACCCCGCGCTGGTCGACGGCGCCCACGGGGCGGGTGCTGACCTACGCGCAGCTGGACGACGGCATCCGGGCCGTCGCCGGCGGGCTGGTGGCCAGGGGGCACGCCCCGGGGGACGCCGTCGCCCTGATGGCGCCCGAACGTGCCCGAGTACGCGGTCGTCTTCCACGGCGTCGCCTTCGCCGGCGGCACGGTGACGACCATCAACCCGACCTACACCGCCCACGAGGTGCACCAGCAGCTCGCGGACTCCGGTGCCCGCCTGCTGGTGACGGTGCGGGCGTTCCTCGACACCGCCGTCGCGGCCGCTGAGGGCACGGCGGTCGAGCAGGTCGTCGTGATGGACGGGGCGCCGGAGGGAGGCGACGCCGTCGGCCTGGCCTCGCTGGTCGCCGAGCCGCTGGCCGAGCAGGTGCCGGTCGGCACGCGACGCCGTCGTCGCGCTGCCCTACTCCTCCGGCACCCAGGGCCTGCCCAAGGGCGTCATGCTCACCCACCGCAACCTCGTGGCCAACGTCGCGCAGACCCAGGACATCCTGCGGGCGGGCGACGGCGGAGGTGTTCATGGGCGTCCTGCCGTTCTTCCACATCTACGGCATGAACGTCGTGATGAACGTGGGCCTGGTCACCGGCGCGACCATCGTCACGATGCCGCGCTTCGACCTCGCGCGGTTCCTCCGGCCGCACGAGCAGCACCGGATCACCCGGTCCTTCGTGGCCCCGCCGATCGTGGTCGCCCTGGCCAAGCACCCGGCGGTCGAGGGCGTCGACCTGTCGTCGCTCGTGCAGGTGGTCTCCGGTGCGGCGCCCCTGTCGGCCGAGGTGGCCGCCGAGGCGTCAGGGCGCCTCGGTGTGGAGGTCGTGCAGGGCTACGGGATGACGGAGATGTCGCCGGTGAGCCACTTCACGCGGCCCGGGCAGCTACCGAGCCGGGTCGGTGGGCGTGGCCGTCGCGTGCACGGAGCACCGGATCGTCGACCCGGCCACCGGGGCAGACCTGGGGACCGACGCCGACGGCGAGCTGTGGGTGCGCGGACCTCAGGTGATGAAGGGCTACCTCGGCAACGACGAGGCCACCGCGGCCACGCTCACCGAGGACGGCTGGCTGCGTACCGGCGACATCGGCCACGTCGACGCCGACGGCTTCCTCTTCGTGGTGGACCGGCTCAAGGAGCTCATCAAGGTCAACGGGTTCCAGGTGGCGCCCGCGGAGCTGGAGGCGCTGCTGCTCACCCACCCCGACGTCACCGCTGCGGCCGTGGTCGGGTCGCCGGACGAACGGGCGGGGGAGCTGCCGGTGGGTCACGTCGTGCTCCGGCCGGGCGCGGCCGCAGACGAGGACGACATCAAGGCCTGGGTCGCGGGACGCACGGCCTCCTACAAGCACCTGCACCGGGTGCTCGTGGTGGACGCCATCCCCAAGTCGGCGTCCGGCAAGATCCTGCGTCGCGTGCTGCGCCAGGAGCTCGTGGACTGAGAGCGCGCGCCGTGGCCCGGGCGCGGAGAGGGGAAGACGCGGGTCGGACGCCGGTCAGGCGGCGCGGAGCCTGGTGACGATCCGCCCGAGGTCGGCGCCGTCAGCCTCGGGAGCCCGGGCGATCAGCGCGTCGAGCTCGGCCATGTCGGCGGAGCTGGTGTACGCCGAGAGCTCCTTCTCCAGGCGGCGCGACTCGACGCGGCGGGCGCGGCGGGCGGCAAGGGTCGAACGGGTGGCGGAGACGGAGTCGCTGAAAGCCATGTCTCGAGTGTCGGCTCCTTTAACCGATGCGTCCAATGACTCCTGAATCATCGTCCCATGCCGTAGCGTCATGCCGGTGGACACCTCGGCGTTGCGGTGGTTCCAGCAGGTCGCGGACGGTGTGACGGTCACCGAGGTGGCAGAGCTCGAGCACCTCACCCAGCCGGGGCTGTCGCGCGCGCTCGCGCGGCTCGAGCGGGAGGTCGGGACACCGCTGCTGCGCCGGCACGGCCGGGTGCTGCGGACGACCGAGGCCGGCCGGGCGTTCAAGCGGCACGTCGACCGGCTCCTGCACGACCTGGACGACGGACTGGCGGCGGTGGAGCAGCTCCTGGACCCGGAGACCGGCTCGGTCGGCGTCGCGTTCGAACGCTCGATGGGGACCTGGCTCGTGCCCCAGCTGGTCAGCGGGTTCAGGGCGGACCACCCTGCGGTCACGGTCCTGCTCCACGACCGCGGCGGCGGCGACGACGGCACGCCCCGGCCGGACGGTCCCGTGGACGTCGAGCTCACCAGCCGCAGGCCGCGCGACGCCGGCCTGCGGTGGGAGCGTCTGCTGACCGAGCCGCTCCTGCTCGTCGTGGGGTCGCGACACCAGCTCATCGGCAGGGGGCGCCTGAGCCTGGCCGACCTGGGCGGGGAGCCGTTCGTCGCCCTGCGCGGGCCGTCCCCGTTCCGGGCCGCGTCCGACCGCCTGCTCGCCGGGGCCGGGCTGGACCCCCGGGTGGCCTTCGAGGCCGACGACCTGGCGACGGTGCAGGGGTTCGTGGCCGCCGGGCTCGGCGTGGCCGTCGTCCCCGCCTCGGCGGTGGACGGCCGCTGCGAGGTGCTCGGGCTGACGGACGCGGGCGCGACCAGGGACCTGGGGGTGGTGTGGTCGAGCGGGCGGCGGATGCTGCCCTCGGCTGCCGTGTTCCTCGAGCACGTGAGGGCCACGGCGCGCCGCGGGCACCTCGCGGTGCCCTTCGGCTGAGGCCCGACGAGGGGCGCGACCCGCCTGGAGCGCCGGGCCCGCGCCGGGTTCAGCCGCGCGGCAGGGGCTCCCGCAGGGCGGACCGGTCCTCGGACCAGCACGACATGATCCGCTCCGACAGCCGCTCGTCGAGCAGCAGCGCCGCCTGCATCCCGAACACCACGTCGGCCGCCATCGACGGGTCCCCGGCCACCAGCGGCGCGATGATGCCGTGCCGCACCACCTGCTCGTGCGCGGCGTCGGCCTCCACGTGCTCGGCGTAGAACCCGACCGTGGCCGGACCCAGCCCAGCCGCTCGGCAGCCCGGACCAGCCGTTCCGAGCCCGGCGAGCAGGTCAGCTCCACGACCGCGAACTGGCCCACCAGCGCACCCGCGCAGCGACCGGCGCAGCCCGAGCATCGACATGAGGTTCACCTCGGCCAGCACCTGCGGCCGGCGCGGCGTCCAGGTAGGCCCCGTAGGAGTCGGTGCAGGCCGAGCTCTCGCATCATGTCCGCGAACAGCTGGGCGTGCATCCGGTCACCGCGCCCGGCGCCGTACTCGTCGTGCTCGACCGACACCAGCGCCGCCTTGGCCTCGCCCTCCAGCCGCGGGATCACCCACGCCTGCGGGTCGGCCTCCTTCAGGTGGTAGAGCGACCGCATCGCGATGTACTCCCGCATCTGCCACACCTCGCCCCGGCGGCGCAGGTGGTGCGACACGCCCTGGGCGTCGAGGTCCTCCAGCAGCAGCGGGTCCACGGTGCCCGGCAGGTCGTCGCCGCCGGCCACGTCACGGCGCAGCGCCGCCAGGAACACCTCCTCCAGCTCCCGTCGCAGCCGGATGAGGTCCGGGTCCCACTCCAGGTCGTCCGCCACGTCGGCGAAGCCGCGGTAGTGGAGCTCGTAGGCGACGTAGAGCGCCAGCTGCAGGTCCTCACCGAAGGGATCGGCCTCGGCCACGGCGCCCGGGTGGACGGGCTCGGCGCCGCCCAACCGCGCCAGCACGGCGGCCGACAGCGGGCCGCGAGCCGTGGGCAGCGGAGGGCCGCCGGCGCGGTCCGGCACGGGGGGAGCGGTGTCGAGCGTGGCGGTCATGCATCCTCCTGGTGGGCCGATCGGACCCGGCGTCGGTGGCTGGTGTCGCAGAACGGGTAGCGGCCGCTCTGCCCGCAGACGCACAGGGCGGTGACCGGGCGGTCGGACACGGCCCGTCGTCCGTCGGGCAGGACGACCTCGACCGGGCCGGGGACCAGGACGGGCCCGTCGGCGGTCACGACCACCCTGCCCCGCGCGGGCTCAGGCGGCATCGTCGGCGTCCTCGCGGGGACCGTCGGTCGCGTCCTGGGGGTGCTGCTCGAGGCCGTCGTCGGCCGGGACGGGGACGCCGGCCCCTGCGGCGCTGCGTACCCGGGCCTCGATGACCACGAGCTCCTCCGACTGCTGACCGGGGGACAGGAGGCCACGGCGGCGCAGCATCTCCGCCCGCCGTCGCATCACCGGCCCGAACGGCTCCTCCACCCGTTCCACCACGGAGGCCTCCAGGCCGGCGGCGTCCAGCTGTTCCAGGGTGCTGGACTCGTCGGCCAGCACGGAGTGGATGAGCAGCAGCACCCCGCCGGGGGCCAGCACGTCCGAGGCGCCGGCGCAGATCCGGTCGAGCAGGGCCCGGCCGTCGACCCCCGCGTCCCAGGAGCGGGCGATCGTGTGGCGGGGGAGCTGGTCGCTCGCGGCCGGCACGTAGGGCGGGTTCACCGTCACCAGGTCGAACAGCTCCCCGGCGACCGGTGCGAACAGGTCGCCGGTGCGGACCTGCACGCGGGCTCGAGCCAGTGCGGAGTTGAGCCGGGCGTTCCACGCGGCCCGTCGGGACAGGTCGACGGCCACCACCTCACGGGCCCCCGCCTCGGCGGCCGCCAGCGCCAGCGCACCGGTGCCGGTGCAGAGGTCGAGAACCCGCTTCCCCCGGGCCAGGCCCCGCCGCGTCAGGGTGCCGGCCAGCAGGTGCGTGTCACCTTGCGCCGGGTACGTACCGGGCAGTCTGAGCAGGATCACGTCTGGATCGTCCGTCTCTCGTCGGCAGGGCGCATTGCGGCGCAGGGGCTCGACCTGGCGCGTACCCCGGACGCCGAGGACCACCTTACGTAGCGTCGGGCCGTGCCCGCCCGCCGACGTCGGGCCGCAGGGGCCGACGCCGTCCCCGCCACCGACGGTGTCCAGGCTCCCCGGATGCGGGACACGCTGGTCGAGGCCGTGCGCAGCGGCCGGCTGCTGCAGGGGCGGCTCGACGAGGCGTCCGCTCGCCTCACCGCGCTAGCCGGCGTCGGCAGCCACGAGGGGTGACGCGGGGACTGCCGACGCAGCGGGTCCGCCGTGACGGGTGCGTGAGGTCCGTGAGGTGGGTGGGGACGGTGGGCACCGCAGCGGGCGGGCAGGTGGCAGGCGGGGCGCGGGGCCAGGTCGTGCCACGTCGCTGCGCGTGAGGACCCGCTGCTCGGCGGGCGCGGACGGGTGACGGGCGCCAGGGGGACTGGGAGACGGCCGGCCGGCTGCCGATCCTGACGGGAGACCAACGAGGGTCGGCCCACCTACGAGGGGGAGACATGCTGTACCGGCGTCCCGACAGGACCAGTCCCGAGCAGGCCCGCGGACGCCGGACGCCCCGGGCCCGGCCGGCACCGCGAGCACCGCGAGCACTGCGAGCACTGCGAGCACTGCGAGCACTGCGAGCCTGCGCAGGGTCGGGAGCGCACTCGTCCTGCAGCGGCACCACCCCGTCGAGGACCTGAGCAACGGCTACCTGTGCAGCAGCCACCCCGAACCCGAGAGATGGCCCTGCCGCGAGGCGGCTGCCGCCTTGCGAGCACTCGACCGACTGTGAGCGCCGACGCTGGCCGGCCCGTCTGAGGGGCTCGAGGTCTGACCGTGTGTCCGAGGGGGGACTTGAACCCCCACCCCCTTTCGGGGACTAGCACCTCAAGCTAGCGCGTCTGCCAATTCCGCCACCCGGACGAGTGGTCCGCCACGACATGGTGCAACCGGGGCGAGCGACCGGAAAGATAGCACGGCGCCGTCGTGCGGGTCGCACCTGCGCCGACGCCCGGCTCGTGGCAGGTTGGCAGGGCCGTCGAGCCACCCCCACGCCGCCCGGAGGTCCGTCATGTCGCCCAAGCTCCTGCTCGCCGCGTCGATGACGGCCGTGGTCATGGCCACCGCGGGCGGGTGCGACGCGCTGCCGGGCGGCGTCCCGAGCCAGGTGCCGAGCGAGCTGCCGGCACTGCCGACGTCCCTGCCGACGACCCTGCCGACACAGCTCCCGGAGGGCCTCCCCAGCCAGCTCCCCGACCTCCCCACGTCGCTGCCGACCGCGCTCCCGGACCTGCCCGGCGGTGGAGGGCCGGTGGAACCGGCCCCGGACGAGGGCCAGGCGGCGCCGCTGCCGTCGGCGGAGCCCTCCCTGCCCGCGGAGTCGGCGTCGGCCGAGCCGGGGCTCGTGGACGACGCCGCCGACGCGGTCGGCGGCGTCCCCTGGTGGGGCTGGGCGCTGCTGGCCCTGCTGGGTCTCGGGCTGGTGGCCGCCGTCGTCGCGCTCCGTCGGGCCAGGGCCGCCGAGCTCCGCTGGGCCGCCCTGTGGCACGAGCTCACCGGGGAGGCCCGCTGGCTCGACGAGCGCGTCGTCCCCGCCGTCCAGGACCGCTCGCTGGACCCGCAGACGCTCGCCACCCGCTGGCAGGACGGCTCGGCCCGGTTCGACGACCTCGACCGTCGGCTGTGGGCGATCGCGGCCCAGCAGCAGAAGTTCACGCGCTCCGCGAGCCTCACCGCGTTGTCGGAGGCTCTCCAGCGCCTGCAGGACGCCGTCGACACCGAGGTCCAGCTTCGCACCAGCGGGGTCGAGCAGCCCGGGCTGCACGACGCCGCCCAGGCGGTCGCCGACGCCCGGGACGACCTTCGTCGCACGGTCACCGAGCGCACCCGCTGACCCGGCGCCGCCTGGCCCGGACGGGCTGGAGGTGTCCCCCCGGGCGGACCTCGTCCTGGCGTCTGCTCCCGGCCGCCGGCACGTAGGGTGCCGGGATGACGTCCGCCCCGACCGCCGACGAGCTGGTCACCGGCATCTGCGCCGACCTGCTCCGGATCGACACGTCGAACTACGGAGACGGCTCCGGACCGGGGGAGCGCCAGGCCGCCGAGCACGTCGCCGGCCTGCTCACCGACGCCGGCCTGGAGCCGGAGCTCGTCGAGAGCGCACCCGGCCGCGCGTCAGCGTCGTCGCCCGATGGGCCGGTCAGGACAGCTCGCGCGACGCACTCCTGCTGCACGGCCACCTGGACGTCGTGCCCGCCGTCGCCGCGGACTGGTCGGTGCACCCGTTCTCCGGCGAGGTCGTCGACGGCGAGCTGTGGGGCCGCGGTGCGGTCGACATGAAGGACATGGACGCGATGATCCTCGCCAACGTCCTGGCCATGGCAGCGGCCGGCGAGCAGCCGCCGCGCGACGTCGTCCTCGCCTTCCTCGCCGACGAGGAGGCCGGCGGGATGCTCGGGCGCCCGCCACCTCGTCGACACCCGCCGCGAGCTCTTCGACGGGGTCACCGAGGCGGTCAGCGAGGTGGGCGGCTTCTCCGTCGACGCCGCCGGCCACCGTGCCTACCTGCTGCAGTCCGCGGAGAAGGGCCTGCTGTGGCTGCGCCTCGTGGCCGCCGGGCGCCCCGGTCACGGGTCGCAGGTGCACGACGAGAACGCGGTCACCCGGCTGGCCGCCGCCGTCGCCCGGATCGGCGCGCACCGCTGGCCCACCCGGCTGCCGGCGTCGGTTCAGGCCTTCCAGGACCGCTGGCAGGCCCTGACCGGCGACGCGCTGGACGTCACCGACAACGACGCCCTCGAGGCCGCCCTGGGCACGACGGCCCGATGGGTGCGGGCCACGACCCAGAACACCTCGACGCCCACGGTGCTCCAGGCCGGGTACAAGCACAACGTCGTCCCGGCGCGAGCCACCGCGCTCGTGGACTGCCGGTTCCTGCCGGGCGAGCGGGACCACGTCCTCCGGACCGTGACGGACCTCGCCGGTCCCGGGGTGCAGGTGGAGGTGGTCCACGAGGACCGCGCCCTGGAGACGTCGACCGACGGAGCGCTCGTCGAGGCCATGACGGCCGCTCTCCAGGCCGAGGACCCTGGCTCCGCGGTGCTGCCGTACTGCCTGTCCGGCGGGACCGACAACAAGCACTTCGACCGGCTCGGCATCCGCGGGTACGGCTTCGCCCCGCTGCGCCTCCCGGCGGGTTCGAGTTCGCCGCCCTGTTCCACGGCACCGACGAGCGGGTGCCCGTCGACGCGCTGGAGTTCGGTGCCCGGACGCTCGGGCGTCTCCTCCGGACCTGCTAGCCCAGCTCCGGGGGAACGGCCCAGGCCTCGCTAGATGGTGCGGGCGACCCGGATGATGCGGCGCCGGAGCCACACCTTCCGGTGCCCACCGAGATAGACGCGGGTGCGGCTGAGCTCCCACTTGCCGTACTCGGCGGCATCCGTGAGCTGCTGCCGCAGCGCAGCCTTGTCGCCGTCGCGACCAAGGGTCAGCACGCGGTACTCGAACTCGGAGGAGGCCCGGGGCGTCGTCGTCATCACCGACGATTGTGCCTGCTCTGCGGGTTGCCGCCGCGCCGGGGGCACGCCGGATCCTGGCTGCCCGCAGGAGGGTGGCGGCGCTACGGTCCTCCCATGTCCTCCGACCCACGTGCCGCACTCGACAGGTTCGTCGCGCGCTCCACCGGCACTTCGAGGCCGCCTCCGCACGTCGCTCCGAGCTCGACCCCACGGTGGTGGGGGCCTACGACGAGCTCGCCGTGGCCTTCGTCGCCTACGACGACGCCCTGTTCGACGCCTTCGACGAGGTCACCCCGTTCGACCTCACCGACGAGGACGACGAGGACGACGACGACTACGAGGACGAGGACGAGGACGACGACGACGAGGACGACGAGGACGACGAGGACGACGAGGACGACGACGAGGACGGCGAGGACGACGAGGACGGACGACCCGGCGACGACGCGGAGACGCCGGCACCGCTCTGACAGGTCAGGCCCGATCGCGTCGGCGTCCTCGGGTGAGCGTCAGCCGCGCATCTCGTCGGACACCTCGTCCAGCACCCCGACGATCTCGTCCGGCAGCACCACCTCGGTGGCGGGCAGCACGCCGCGCAGCTGAGCCGCGGTCCGGGGACCGGTCACCGCCGCGGACAGTACGTCCTTGTCCAGCAGCCAGGCCAGGGCCAGCGCCTGCGGCGAGCACCCGAGCCCGTCGGCCGCCGTCACCACCGCCTCCACCACCCGCCGGGACGTGGCGCCCAGGTGCGGGGCCACGAAGCCCGACAGGTGCGCGGCCGCGGCCCGCGAGTCCGCGGGCGTGCCGGAGCGGTACTTGCCGGTCAGCACCCCACGCCCCAGCGGGCTCCACGCCAGGACGCCCAGCCCGAGCGCGGCCGCGGCCGGCTCCAGCTCCCGCTCCGCGGCCCGGGCCACCAACGACCACTCGACGCTCGCGGCCACCAGGTCCGGGCGCCAGCGTGGCCGCGCGTGCGGTCTGCCAGCCGGAGTAGTTGCTCACCCCGGTGTAGCGGGCCCGCCCGGTGCGCTGCGCCCACTCCAGTGCGCCACAGCGTCTCCGAGAGCGGCACCAGCGGGTCCCACGCCTGCACGAGCCAGAGGTCGACGTGGTCGGTCCCGAGCCGTCTCAGGGTCCGGTCCAGCGTCGGACATCAGGCCACCACGGGAGACGTCCACCCGAGGGCTGCCCAGCTCTCCGTCCACCCCGGCCTTGGCGACCACGCACCAGCTGCTCGCGGCTGACCACTCGACCCCAGGAGCCCGCCGAGCACCTCCTCGCCCGCACCGATGCCGGCCGTGGTGTCCACGGTCGAGCCGCCCGCGTCCAGGAACACCTCGAGGATCTCGCCCGCCTCGTGGACGTCCGTGTCCGCCCCCCAGTGCAGGGTCCCCAGACCGAGGGCCGACACCTGCAGCCCGCTCCTGCCGACCGCGCGTCGCTCCACCGGGGCAGCCTAGAGGGGTGCCCTAGTCTCGCCGGGTGCGACTCGGACTGAACCTCGGCTACTGGGGCGCCGGGAACGACGCCGACAACCTCGAGCTGGCACGGGAGGCGGACCGCCTGGGCTACGCCGTCGTGTGGGTGGCCGAGGCCTACGGCTCCGACGCCCCGACCGTGCTGGCCTGGGTGGCGGCGCAGACCTCCCGGATCGACGTGGGCAGCGCGATCATGCAGATCCCCGCCCGGACCCCCGCGATGACGGCGATGACGGCGGCGACGCTGGACACGCTGTCGGCGGGTCGGTTCCGGCTGGGTCTCGGCGTGTCCGGCCCCCAGGTGTCGGAGGGCTGGCACGGCGTGCGCTTCGACGCGCCGCTCGGGCGCACCCGCGAGTACGTGGACGTGGTGCGGCTGGCGCTGTCGCGGCAGCCCGTCACCTACCAGGGACGCCACCACGTGCTCCCGCTCCCGGACGGCCCGGGCAAGGCGCTGCGGCTGACCGTGGTGCCCGTCCGGGAACGGCTGCCCCTCTACCTCGCCTCGCTCGGACCCAGGAACCTGGAGCTGACCGGGTGAGGTCGCCGACGGCTGGCTCGGGCTGTTCGTGTCGGCCGAGCACGTCGGCGACTCCCTCGAGCGGCTGCGTGCCGGCCGGGCCGCAGCCGGACTGGACGGGTTGGACGGGTTCGACGTCTGCGCGACGAGCCCCCTGGTCGTCACCCCCGACGGCCCCGAGGACGCACGTGGTCGCGGCGGCCGCCGACCCCGTCCGCGGCTACGCCGCGCTCTACGTCGGTGGCATGGGCAGCCGCACGCAGAACTTCTACAACGCCCTGGCCCGGCGGATGGGCTACGAGGAGGCCGCCGAGCAGGTGCAGGAGGCCTACCTCGACCGCCGCCCCCGCGACGCAGCCGCCGCGGTGCCGACCGAGTTCGTCGACGCGACCAGCCTGCTGGGCCCGGTCCCGCGCGATCGCCGAGCGGATGGCGGCCCTCGCCGACGCCGGCGTCAGCACCCTCAACGTCGTCCCCTTCGCGGGCGACCTGGCGGGACGCCTCGCCATGCTGCGCTCGGCCGCCGAGGCGCTCGAGGCGTCAGGACGGGCCGGGTGAGCGTCGGCTACCTCGAGGCGCGTGGTCCTCGGCCTGGTCCAGGGACTCACGGAGTTCCTCCCGATCAGCTCCAGCGCCCACCTGCGAGTGGTGGGGGAGCTCATGGGCACCGACCCCGGAGCCTCCTTCACCGCCGTGACCCAGCTCGGCACGGAGACCGCCGTCGTCCTGTACTTCGCCCGCGACATCGTCCGGATCATCGGCGCCTGGGTGCAGGCGCTGCTGGGCGACGGCCCCAGTCCGACCCCGACGCCCGGATGGGCTGGCTGATCATCGTCGGCTCGCTGCCCATCGGGGTGCTCGGCTACGTCTTGCAGGACGTCATCCGAGACGACCTCCGCAACCTGTGGATCGTCGCGACCATGCTGTGGGTGTTCGCCCTGCTCCTGGGCTGGGCCGACCGCAGGGCCGCGACGCCAAGCCGCTCGCGCAGCTCTGACCTGGCGGGACGGTCTGCTGTTCGGCTTCGCCCAGGCGCTGGCGCTGGTCCCCGGGGTCTCCCGCTCCGGCGGGACCATCACCGCGGGCCTGCTGCTGGGCTACACCCGCGAGGCCGCCGCCCGGTACTCGTTCCTGCTGGCCATCCCGGCCGTGTTCGCCTCCGGGCTGTTCGAGCTGAAGGAGATCGGCAGCGACGGCCCGGTCGCGTGGGGCCCGACGCTCGCTGGCCACCGGCATCGGCGTTCGTCGTGGCGCTCGGTGGTCATCCGCTGGTTCCTGGCGTACGTCTCCCGACGCGGCTTCGGGCGTGTTCGTCGGCTACCGGATCGGCCTCGCCGTCGTGATCTACGCCCTGCTGCTCACCGGCACCGTCCAGCCCTGACCCGGACCCCTCGACCGGGCACGCGGCCGCCCGCCGTACGCTCCACCCGTGCCCACGGTCCTGCTGCTGCGCCACGGTCGGAGCACGGCGAACACCGCCGGGCCTGCTCGCCGGCCGCACGCCGGGCGTGCAGCTGGACGACGTCGGCCGCGACCAGGTCGCCGCGCTCGCCCGACGGCTCGCGGTCGTGCCCCTGGCGGCGGTGGTGTCCAGCCCGGTGCAGCGCTGCGTCGACACGGCGCAGGCCGTCCGTGCCGTGCCACGGCCCACGTGGGAGGCTCGCCCGTCGCCCGGAGCTCGTCCTGGACGACCGGCTCAGCGAGTGCGACTACGGCGACTGGACCAACCGCCCGCTGAAGGAGCTGCTCAAGGAGCCGGAGTGGACGGTCGTGCAGCAGCACCCCTCGCCGCGGCCCAGTTCCCCGGCGGGGAGTCGCTGCGCCAGGTCCAGTCCCGCGCGGTCGAGGCGGTGCGTGACCCACGACGCCCGGCTGAGCGGCCGAGGTGGGGGAGCACGCGGTGTGGGCGGCGGTCACCCACGGCGACGTCATCAAGGCGCTCGTGGCCGACGCGGTGGGCTCCCACCTGGACAGCTTCCAGCGGATCGTCGCCGACCCCGCCTCGCTCACGGCGATCCGCTACACGCCCACCCGGCCGTTCCTGCTGCGCCTCAACGACTCCGGCGGCGAGCTCGCGGGGTTGGTGCCTCCCGCGCGGCGACGGGGGCGTTCGCGCACGGCAGACAGCTCCGACGCCGTGGTGGGCGGGGGAGCGGGGGCCACCCCCGACGGTCGCGGCTAGGGTGCTGCGGTGCCCGTCTACGACTACGACCCCCCCGGCGCTTCGTCGTCGGCACGGTCGGGGAGCCCGGTCAGCGGACCTTCTTCCTGCAGGCCAGCGACCGCGGCCAGGTGACCTCCGTCGCGCGTGGAGAAGGCGCAGGTGCAGGTCCTGGCGCAGCGGATCGAAGAGCTGCTCGACCTCGTCCTCAGCCGTTCCGGCGGCACGGCGCCCGTGCCGGCGCTGGCCCCGCAGGGCAGCGTCGACACCGACCCGCTGGCCACGCCGATCGAGGAGGACTTCCGTGTCGGCGTCATGAGCCTGGCCTGGGACTCCGACCGCGACCGGGTCGTCGTCGAGGCGCTGGAGGCCACGGACGCCGAGACGGTGAGCGACCCGGCGGAGGCGGTCGAGGCGGACCCGTCGCTCGGCATGCTGCGGGTCAGCCTGGACGGGGCCGCGGCGCGGGCCTTCGTCGTGCGTGCCCAGGCGGTCGTGCAGGCCGGGCGGCCGCCGTGCCCGTTCTGCGGCGACCCGCTCGACCCGGCAGGCCACGTGTGCCCCCGCGCCAACGGGTACCGACGCTGACGGCGTGACCGACCCACGTACCGACGGACCGACGGAGGGGGTGAGCACGTGAGCAGCGAGCCCGTGGGCCGCGCCCCCGAGCAGGACCTGCCGGCGCCGGCCGATCCCGACCAGCTCGCGCAGCTGCTCCGCCAGGGCCAGGTCGAGGTGCTCGGTCGGCTGGTGCAGGCGTCCAACGCGACCCTGCTGGTCCGGGTCGAGCTGGACGGGCACGCCACCCGGGCCGTGTACAAGCCCGTCCGTGGCGAGCGCCCGCTGTGGGACTTCCCCCACGGCACGCTGGCCGACCGCGAGGTCGCCACCCGGGTGGTCTGCGAGGCGGTCGGCTGGGACACGGTCCCGCTCACGGTCGCGCGTCGGGACGGCCCGTTCGGCGAGGGCAGCATGCAGGTGTGGGTGGACGAGGCAGACGACGCCGACATGGTCGACGTCCTGGACGCCGGCGCGGCCACCGAGGGGTGGCTGGTCGTGCTGCAGGCCGAGGGTGCCCGCGGCGAACCGGTGCTCCTCGTGCACCGTGACGACCCGGCCCTGCGGCGGATGGCCCTGCTGGACGCCGTGGCAACAACGCCGACCGCAAGGGCGGCCACGTGCTGCGGGGTGTGACAGGCGAGGTGCGCGGCGTCGACCACGGGCTGACCTTCAACGCCGACGACAAGCTGCGCACGGTGCTGTGGGGCTGGGCCGGCGACCCGCTGACGACGCAGGAGCGTGACGCCCTCAGGACCCTGGAGGAGCAGCTCGCCCCCGCCGGCGAGCTGGCCGGACGCCTGCACCCGCTGCTGCGGCTGGACGAGGTCGCCCGGACCCGGGAGCGCGTCGCCGCCCTGCTCGAGCAGGGGTGCATGCCCGAGACGGTCCGGGCACTGGCCGGCCATCCCGTGGCCAGCCATCTGAGGGTCATCGGCGCCCCCATTAGGCTCACGCCGTGAAGTCCTGGCCGGAGCCGTCCCTGCCCCACCTGCCCGGCCGTGGCCGACCCGTCCGGCTGCACGACACCGTGGCCGGGGAGGTCGTCGACGTGCCGGTCGAGGGTGTCGCGGGGCTGTACGTCTGCGGCATCACCCCGTACGACTCCGCCCACCTCGGCCACGCCGCCACCTACGTCGCCTTCGACCTGCTGCACCGGGCCTGGCTCGATGCCGGCCACGAGGTGCGCTACGTCCAGAACGTCACCGACGTGGACGACCCGCTGCTGGAGCGGGCGAGCGCCACCGGCGTCGACTGGGCGCAGCTCGCCGAGCAGCAGACCGACGTGTTCCGCGACGACATGGCGGCCCTCGCGGTCGTCCCGCCCCACGTGTTCGTCGGCGTGACCGAGGTCGTGCCGCAGGTCGGCGAGCTCGTGCTGCGGCTGGAGTCCGCCGGCGCCGCCTACCGGCTCGAGGTTGCCGACGACGGTCGGGGCGGCCGCACCGCGGACGTGTACTTCGACGTGGCCGCGGTGGACGACCTCGGCGCCGTGTCGGGGCTGGACCGGCAGGCCATGCTCCACCTGTCGGCGGAGCGCGGCGGGGACCCGGACCGACCGGGCAAGCGTGACGCGCTGGACCCCCTGCTGTGGCGCGGGCGCCGGGAGGGTGAGCCGGCGTGGTCCGTGGCCGGGCTGCCCGACGGTCGCCCCGGCTGGCACGTCGAGTGCGTGGCGATCGCGCTTGCCGAGCTGGGCCACGGGTTCGCGGTGCAGGGCGGCGGTTCGGACCTGGTGTTCCCGCACCACGAGATGGGCGCCGCGCACAGCCACGCCCTCGGCCTGCGGCCCTACGCGCGCCGGTACGTGCACACCGGCATGGTGGGGCTCGACGGCGTGAAGATGAGCAAGTCGCTCGGGAACCTGGAGTTCGTCCACCGGCTCACCGCTGCCGGTGTCCCCGCGCCCGTGGTGCGCCTGGCCCTGCTGGCCCACCACTACCGGTCCGACTGGTCGTGGAGCGGCGTGGAGGTCGACGCCGCGGCGTCGCGTGCGGCCCGCTGGCGCTCGGCGGTCGCCCGCGAGGGCGGCCCGGAGGCCATGACGACCCTGGACCGCGTCCGCGCCGCGCTGGCCGACGACCTGGACGCGCCTGCGGCGCTGGCCGCGGTCGACGACTGGTGCGCCCGGCAGGAGGCCGGCGTGGAACCGGTCGAGCCCGGTGCGCCCGGCCTGGTCTCCAGGGCGGTCGACGCGCTCCTCGGGGTCCGCCTGTAGGTCTCGGGCGCGCCGCAGCGCCGCCTTCAACGGTCGCGGCGCCTGCAGGTACTTCTCGAACTCCCGGGCGATCGCCTCGCCGCTGGCCTCGGGCAGGTCGGCGGTGTCCCGCGCCTGCTCCAGCTGCGTGACGTACTCGGCGATCTCCTCGTCCTCGCTGGCCAGCTCGTCCACCCCGCGCTGCCAGGCGTCCGCCTCCTCGCGCAGGTCGCCGGCGGGGACCGGCAGGCCGGTCAGGTCCTCCAGCCGGCCCAGCAGCGCCAGCGTCGACTTGGGGTTGGGCGGCTGGGCGACGTAGTGCGGGACCGCCGCCCACAGCGACACCCCGGCCAGCCCGGCCGACGCCGCCTCGTGCTGCAGCACGCCGACGATGCCCGTCGGCCCCTCGTACGTCGACGTCTCCAGCCCCCACGCCTCCGCCTGAGCCCGGTCCTGGGTGGTCACGCTCACCGGGATCGGGCGGGTGTGCGGCACGTCGGTGAGCAGCGCGGCCAGGGTGAGGACGCGCTGCACCCCGTGGGCCGCGGGCCACCCCGAGCAGCTCGGCGCAGAACGCCGCGCCAGCGCATGGACGGCTCGGTGCCGTCCACCAGCAGCACGATCCGGCCCGCCACGTCTGCCCGTAGGACGCGGGTGCCCGGCCACACCAGCTCACGCGCCCCGTCCTCGCCGACGACCGCCTCGGGACGGTTGACCTGGAAGTCGTAGTACGGCTCGGGGTCCACCTCGTGGACCACCACGGCCGCCCACGCGTCGACCAGCTGGCTGAGGGCGTCGCTGGCGCGAGTCCGCGGCGTCGTTCCAGCCCCGGAACGCCGCGAGGAGCAGCGCCGAGCCCTCGGGGCCGCCTGGACCCGTGCCGTCCGTCATCCGACCTCCTCGACCGTGCCGACCGGTCGATCAGCGTACGCACCTAGACTCGCCCGCCATGACGTCGCGCGCCGCATCCCTGCTCGAGGCGTTGGCGAGCCGTGTGGTGGTCGCCGACGGTGCCATGGGGACGATGCTCCAGGCGGCCGACCCGTCGCTGGAGGACATGCAGGGCCTCGAGGGCTGCAACGAGGTCCTCAACGTCACCCGACCGGACATCGTGCGCTCGGTGCACGACGCCTACCTGGAGGCAGGGGCGGACCTGGTCGAGACCAACACGTTCGGTGCGAACGTCGGCAACCTCGGCGAGTACGACATCCCGCACCGGGTCCGGGAGCTCGCCGAGGCCGGTGCGCGGATCGCGCGCGAGGCCGCCGACGCGTGGAGCACCCCGGCGAGGCCGCGTTGGGTCATCGGCTCCATCGGCCCCGGCACCAAGCTGCCGAGCCTCGGCCACGCGTCCTTCGCCTCGCTCCGCGACGGCTACCAGGACCAGGTGGCCGGCATGGTCGCCGGCGGTGCGGACCTGCTCCTGGTCGAGACGGTGCAGGACCTGCTCCAGGCCCGCGCGGCGGTGGTGGGTGCCCGTCGGGCGATGGTCCGGGCCGGGGTGTCGCTGCCGGTCTACGTCCAGGTCACCGTGGAGACGACGGGCACCATGCTGCTGGGCACGGAGACGCCCGCGGCCCTGACGGTGCTGCGCGGCCTGCGGGTCGACGGGATCGGGCTCAACTGCGCGACCGGCCCGGCCGAGATGGGGGAGCACCTGCGCCACCTGTCCCGCCACGCGGACATGGGGCTGTCGGTCATGCCCAACGCCGGGCTGCCGGTGCTGTCCAAGGGCGGCGCGCACTACCCGCTGAGCCCGGGCGAGCTCGCCGACGCCCACGAGGCCTTCACCTGCCGAGCTGGGCTTCGCGCTGGTCGGCGGGTGCTGCGGCACGACCCCGGAGCACATCGCCGCGGTCGTGGACCGGGTCGGCGGTCGCAGGCCGGCCGGGCGTCGGCCGCGGCCTGAGCCGGGGGTCGCGAGCCTCTACACCCACGTCCCGTTCCGCCAGGACGTGTCGTACCTGTCCATCGGCGAGCGCACGAACGCCAACGGCTCCAAGGCGTTCCAGGAGGCCATGCTGGAGGGCCGCTGGGACGACCTCGTCGACATCGCCCGCGGCCAGACCCGCGACGGCGCGCACCTGATCGACGTCTGCGTCGACTACGTCGGACGGGACGGGGTGGCGGACGTCGAGGAGGTGGTCGGGCGCCTGGCCACGGCGTCCACGCTGCCGCTGGTGATCGACTCCACCGAGCCCGAGGTCGTCGAGCGGGGCCTGGAGCTCGCGGGCGGGCGCAGCATCGTCAACAGCGTCAACTTCGAGGACGGCGACGGGCCCGGCAGCCGCTACGCGCGCGTCATGCCCGCGGTCATGGAGCACGGCGCGGCGGTGGTCGCGCTGACGATCGACGAGACCGGCCAGGCCCGCACCGCCGAGCACAAGGTGGCGATCGCCGAGCGGCTCATCGCCGACCTGACCGGCCGCTGGGGGATGCGCGAGGAGGACATCCTCGTGGACACCCTGACCTTCCCGATCGGGACCGGTCAGGAGGAGACCCGGCGCGACGCCGTGGAGACGCTCGAGGCCATCCGGACCCTCAAGCAGCGGCACCCCACCGTGGGCACCACGCTCGGTGTCTCCAACGTGAGCTTCGGGCTCAGCCCCGCCACCCGTGTCGTCCTCAACTCGGTCTTCCTCCACGAGGCAGTCAAGGCCGGCCTGGACTCCGCGATCGTCCACGCGGCGCGCATCGTCCCGCTCAGCCGCATCCCCTCCGACCAGCTCGAGGCCGCGATGGACCTCGTGCACGACCGACGCCGAGAGGGCTACGACCCGCTGGAGCGGGTCCTGGAGGTCTTCTCCGGCGTCGACACCGCGGGGGTGAAGGCCGAGCGCCAGGCGGAGCTGCTGGCGCTCCCGCTCGGCGAGCGGCTCGCCCGGCGCATCGTCGACGGCGAGCGGAACGGGCTCGAGGCCGACCTCGACGAGGCGATCACCGGCGGCCGCTCGGCCCTGGACATCATCAACGACCACCTGCTCGCGGGCA
Source organism: uncultured Actinomycetota bacterium (assembly GCA_963759255.1). Classification (GTDB taxonomy): domain Bacteria; phylum Actinomycetota; class Actinomycetes; order Actinomycetales; family JBBAYJ01; genus Aquipuribacter. Next base: position 783,222 of record CAVWYQ010000002.1, on the reverse strand, counting down.
TGAAGGTCGTCGGCGAGCTGTTCGGCAAGGGCGAGATGCAGCTGCCGTTCGTGCTCACCTCCGCCGAGGTGATGAAGACGGCCGTCGCGCACCTCGAGCCGCACATCGAGAAGACCGACGACGAGGGCCGAGGCACGATCGTGCTGGCCACGGTCAAGGGTGACGTGCACGACATCGGCAAGAACCTCGTCGACATCATCCTCACCAACAACGGCTACACGGTGGTGAACCTCGGCATCAAGCAGCCGGTCTCGGAGATCCTGCGTGCCGCCGACGAGCACCGGGCGGACGCGGTGGGCATGTCCGGGCTGCTGGTCAAGAGCACGGTGGTCATGAAGGAGAACCTCGAGGAGATGAACTCCCGGGGGGTCGCGGCAGACCTGCCCGTGCTGCTCGGCGGGGCCGCGCTGACCCGCGCCTACGTCGAGGGCGACCTGGCCGAGGTCTACCGCGGCGAGGTGCGCTACGCCCGGGACGCGTTCGAGGGGCTGCGGCTGATGGACGCGATCATGCAGGTCAAGCGGGGGGAGCGGGACGCCCTGCCGGCACCGCGGGCGCGTCGCGTGCGGCCGGTCGCGGCCGCGCCGGAGCCAGACGCCGTCCCCGCCGGCCGCAGCGACGTCGACCCTGACGCGACCGTTCCCGTGCCACCGTTCTGGGGGACCCGCGTCACCAAGGGCATCCCGTTGCAGGAGTACGTCGGCTACCTCGACGAGCGGGCGACGTTCCTGGGCCAGTGGGGGCTGCGAGGCTCACGAGGCGACGGGCCGTCCTACGAGGAGCTGGTCGAGACCGAGGGCCGACCGCGGCTGCGGGAGTGGCTGGACCGGGTGCGGACCGACGGTGTCCTCGAGGCCGGCGTCGTCCACGGCTACCTGCCGGTGTGGTCCGAGGGGGACGACCTCTGCGTCCTGGCCGGCGCGGACTCCGAGGAGGTCGTGGCCAGGTGGACCTTCCCACGCCAGCGCCGCGACCGCCGCCTGTGCCTCGCCGACTTCCACAAGCCCCGGGAGTGGGTCCTGGCCAACGGCCGCCCGGACGTCCTCGGCGTGCAGCTGGTGACGATGGGCTCGCGCGTGGCGGAGGTCACCGCGCAGCTGTTCGCCGCGCGACGCGTACCGCGACTACCTGGAGCTGCACGGGCTTGTCGGTGCAGCTCACCGAGGCCCTGGCCGAGCGGTGGCACGCCCGGATCCGCGAGGAGCTCGGCCTGGACGCCGAGGACGCGCCGGACCTCGACGGCATCCTGCGGCAGGGCTACCGCGGCTCGCGGTACTCCTTCGGCTACCCCGCCTGCCCGGACCTGGAGCACCGGCGCGACCTGGTGCGCCTCCTGGAGCCGGGTCGGATCGGCGTCGAGCTGTCCGAGGAGCTGCAGCTGCACCCCGAGCAGTCCACCGACGCGATCGTGGTCCACCACCACGAGGCCAAGTACTTCAACGCCACCTGACCCTCCCCGGCCCCCACCTGACCCCGCGACAAGGACCCCGTACCCGTGAGCCCCGCCCCCGCCGCCCTGCCCGACGCCGTCCTGTGGGACATGGACGGCACGCTCGTCGACACCGAGCCGTACTGGATCGAGGCCGAGACCGACCTCGTCGCCTCCCACGGCGGTACCTGGACCCACGAGGACGGCCTGGCCCTGGTCGGCAACCCGCTGCTGGTCAGCGGGGAGATCCTCGTCCGTCGCAGCGGCATCGACCTCACGCCCGGCGCAGGTGGTCGACGCGCTGCTGGACCGGATGGTCGCCAAGGTGGGCGAGCGGGCGCCGTTCCGCCCGGGCGCCCGCGAGCTGCTGCTGTCGTGCGTCGTCGGCGGGCATCCCCACCGCGCTGGTGACCATGTCGTGGACGCCGCTCACCGACGTGTTCCTGCGGTCGCTGCCCGCCGGCACCTTCGCCACCGTCGTGACCGGTGACGAGGTCGAGCACGGCAAGCCGCACCCCGAGCCCTACCTCACCGCCGCAGCCCGGCTCGGCGTCGACCCCGCCCGCTGCCTGGCCGTCGAGGACTCCCTTCCGGGCGTCGCCTCCGCCGAGGCCGCCGGGTGCCGGGTGCTCGCCGTGCCGCTGCACGTGCCGGTCGCCGTCCAAGGTCGGCCGCAGCCGGCTCCCCGGCTTCGAGGGCCTCGACGTGGCGATGCTCGGTCGGCTGGCCGCGGGCTCGGTCGTCGACCTGGTGCGGAGCCAGGCCTGAGTGCTCATCCGCCCGACGGCGGGCCGTCGGGCCGGATGACGCGCCACGGCTCGGGCGGGCCCAGGGCCCAGCCCTGACCCAGCTGGACCCCGAGCTCCGTCACCGCCACCAGGTCGGCCTCCGTCTGCACGCCGCACGCCACGAAGCCCACGCCCAGGTCGGCGGTCATGACCGCCAGGCCGTGGGCGACGGCCCGGGAGGCGGGCCGGTCCAGGGAGGCGGTCAGGGCCCGGTCGAGCTTGACCTCGTCCACCGGCAGCGACGCGAGCAGGGACGGCGGGCAGCGGCCGCGCCCCACCTCGTCGAGGGCGACCCGGACGCCCGTCGCCCGGACCGCCCCGAGGGCCCGGTGCGCCTTGTGCGGCTCGACCATCACCGCCTGCTCGCTGACCTCGACCGTCAGGTGCTCCGGCGCCAGACCTGAGCGTCGGCACGCCGAGAGCACGTCCTGCACCAGGGCCGGGTCCCGGAGGTCGGACAGGCCGAGGTTCACCGACACCGGCAGGCCTGTGCCCGCTGCGCCAGCGGCCGCGGTCGCCAGCACGGCCCGGGTCACCGCACGCGCGACGGAGGCGTGCGCCGTCAGGTCGAGGAAGCTCTCCGGGGACCGGAGCCGGCCGTCGGGGGTGAACCACCGCAGCAGGGCCTCGCCGCCCACCCGGGCACCGGTCCCCAGACGCACGACCGGCTGCTGGAACAGCTGCAGCTCCCCGGCCTGCAACGCCGCGTCGAGCTGGCCCTCGACCTCGGCCCGCTGCTCGGCCCGGGCCCGGAGGTCGCCCTCGAAGACCTCGGTCCGGGCCCGCCCGCGCTGCTTGGCCCGGTACATGGCGGAGTCGGCAGCAGCGAGCAGCTCCTCGGCCGTCGTCGTGGCCCCCCGCGGTCCTGCGATCCCGATGCTCGCCGTCACCGTGACCGGCAGGCCGTCCAGCTCGACCGGCTGCCTGGTGGCCACGGTGAGGCGGTGGGCCAGGCGGCGGGCGGTCGCCGGGCCGGTCCGGGGCAGGACCACCGCGAACTCGTCGCCACCCATGCGCGCCAGGTGGTCGCTCGGCCGCAGGGAGGACCGCAACCGGGTGGCGGTCACCCGCAGCAGGTCGTCGCCGGCCCGGTGACCCAGCGAGTCGTTGACCGCCTTGAAGCCGTCGAGGTCGAGGTACAGGACGGACACCTCGGCGCCGTCGGACTGCCCGCGGTGCAGCTCGCGCCGCAGCTCGGCCATCAGCAGGCCGCGGTTGAGCAGCCCCGTCAGTGCGTCGTGGGTCGCCTCGTGGAGCAGGGCCACCTCGCCGAGCTTGCGGGCGGTGATGTCGCTGTGGCTGACGACGGCCCCCCGAGGTCGGTCCGCCCGTCCGTCGCCTCCGTCCCCGGCCCCGTCGTCGCTGCCGTCCCGCAACGGGACGACGCTGACCTGGAACCACCGCTCCTCCTCCGGCGAGGAGCAGTCGTAGTCCGCGGAGAAGGCCGGCACCTCCTGCGCGAGGACCCTGCGGATGCCGTCGGCCACCTCCATGGCCTCGTCCCGGCCGTCGTCCCGGGCTCGGTCGCACACGCCGAGGTAGTCCACCCCTGGGCCGCAGAGCTCCGCGGTGCCCCCGTTGTCCTCGCAGAACCGTCGCCAGGCCGTGTTGACCGCGAGGACGACCCCATGCTCGTCGAGCACCGCGGTGTGGGCCGGCAACGACGCCAGGACGGCCGACAGCAGCTCATGACCCGCTGTCTCCATCGCGTCCTCACCGCCCCGGTACGAGACCGGACCCATCCTCGGCCCGAGAAGGACTCTGCACGACCATCGGGGCCTTCTTCTCATTCGTGACACAACCGTGACGCCATGGTGGCAGGACCTTGCGTCAACTAGTCCTAAGTTCGGAAGATCCGACACCGAACCCGTCGTGGACGGGCCGACCGACCCCTGGGAGCACTCATGCGGTCCACATCTCTACGCGCGGCGAGGCCGGTGGCGCTCGTCGCCGCGGCGTGTCTCGCGCTCGTCGCCTGCGGTGGCGACGGCGACGACGGGGCGGCGGAGGGCTCCGGAGGCGAGTCCGAGGGCGGCGGCAGCGACGCCACGCTCGTCTTCGGCGCCTCCGCGGACCCCGTCATCATCGACGGCGCCTACGTCAGCGACGGCGAGTCGCTGCGCGTCGTCCGGTCCATCTTCGAGGGCCTGGTCACCACCGAGGAGGGCGGCACCGAGATCATCCCGGCGCTGGCCGAGGAGTGGGAGGTCAGCGAGGACGGCCTGGCGTGGACGTTCGACCTGCGTCAGGGCGTGACGTTCCACGACGGCACCTCCTTCGACGCCGAGGCCGTCTGCTTCAACTTCGACCGCTGGTACAACTTCTCCGGCATCCAGCAGTCCGGCAACGTCTCGTACTACTGGCAGACCGTCATGGGCGGGTACGCCGAGAACGACGACGACAGCCTGGGGGAGAGCCTCTACGCCTCGTGCGAGGCCACCGACGACGCCACCGCGACGATCACGCTGACCCGGCCGTCCTCGACGTTCCTGTCCGCGCTGTCGCTGCCCGCCTTCAGCATCGCCAGCCCCACCGCGCTGGAGGAGGGCAACGCCGACGAGATCAGCGGCAGCGGTGAGGAGCCGCAGTTCACCGGCACGTTCGGCACCGAGAACCCGGTCGGCACCGGTCCCTTCCAGTTCGTGTCGTGGGACCGCGGCAGCCAGCTGGTGCTGGAGCGCTACGACGACTACTGGGGCGACGTCGCCGAGATCCAGAACCTCGTCTTCGTCCCGATCGCCGACGGCCCGGCCCGCCGTCAGGCGCTGGAGGCCGGCGACATCGACGGCTACGACCTGGTCGACCCCGCCGACGTCGACGCCCTCGACGAGGCCGGCTTCACCATCCTGCGCCGCCCGGCCTTCAACATCGGCTACGTCGGCTTCCAGCAGACCACCCCCCCGCTGGACAACCTCAAGATCCGGCAGGCCATCGCGCACGCGATCGACCGCGAGAGGATCGTCTCGACCAACTACCCCGAGGGGGCGACGGTCCCGACGCAGTTCCTGCCGGAGTCGGTGTTCGGCTTCTCCGACGACGTGACGGAGTACGAGTACGACCCGGAGAAGGCCAGGCAGCTCATCGCGGAGTCCGGCGTCACCGACCTGACGCTCGACTTCTGGTACCCGACCGAGGTGTCCCGGCCGTACATGCCGGACCCCGCGGCCAACTACCAGCTGATGGCGGCCGACCTGGAGGCGGTGGGCTTCACGGTCAACCCGACCGGTGTGCCGTGGAACCCGGACTTCCTCGACGCGGCACTGTCCGGCGGGGCCCCGATGTACCTGCTCGGCTGGACGGGCGACTTCGGCGACCCGGACAACTTCGTCGGCACGTTCTTCCAGGCGCAGTCCCCCGAGTGGGGCTACGACAACCCGGAGGTCCGCGACCTGCTCGACCAGGCCGAGGCGGAGACCGACCAGGACGCCCGCGTCGCGCTCTACGAGCAGGCCAACGACCTGATCATGGAGGACCTGCCCGGTCTTCCCTACGCCAGCACCGAGCCGGCGCTCGCGTTCCGCCCGGGCATCGAGGGCTTCGTGCCCAGCCCGGTGCAGAACGAGAACTTCAACCTGGTGACGGTCACCGAGTGACCGGCTGAGGACCCGGGGCGCGGGTGGCGGTCCCCGAGAGCCACCCGCGCCCGCACGTCGGCGACACCACCACCAGGAGAGGACCCCGGTGCTCCGATTCATCGTGCGGCGGCTGCTGCTGCTCGTGCCCATCCTGCTGGGGCTGAGCGTCCTGCTCTTCGCCTGGGTGCGGGCCCTGCCCGGCGGGCCGGCCCAGGCCCTCCTCGGGGAGCGCGCCACCCCTGACGCGGTGGCTCAGCTCAACGAGCTGTACGGCTTCGACCGCCCGATCCTCCAGCAGTACCTCGCCTACATGGGCCGCGTCGTCCAGGGCGACCTCGGGGTCTCCACGACGACGCGCCGCCCCGTCACCGAGGAGCTGCTGCGGCTCTTCCCCGCCACGATCGAGCTGAGCCTGTTCGCGCTCCTCATCGCCGTCGGCCTCGGCATCCCGCTCGGGTACGTGGCCGCTCGCCGGCACCTGACGTGGGTGGACTCCACCGCGGTGTTCGCCTCGCATCATCGGCGTGACGATCCCGGTGTTCTTCCTCGGCTTCATCGTCAAGTACGTCTTCGCGGTGCAGCTGGGGTGGCTGCCGGCGTCCGGCCGGCAGGACCCGCGGCTGTTCACCGACCACCCGACCGGCTTCTACGTCCTCGACGGCTTCCTCATCGGCCGGCCCGACGTCGCCCTCGATGCGTTCCTGCACCTCATCCTGCCGGCGGCGGCGCTGGCCACCATCCCGCTGGCGATCATCGCCCGCATCACCCGGGCCAGCGTCCTCGACGTGGTCAACGAGGACTACGTCCGCACCGCCGACGCCAAGGGGCTGGCGCCGCGGACCATCACCACCCGGCACGTGCTGCGCAACGCGCTCCTCCCGGTGGTCACCGTGGTCGGCCTGCAGGTCGGCCTGCTGCTGTCCGGCGCCGTCCTCACCGAGACGGTGTTCGCGTTCCCGGGCGTCGGGTCGTTCCTGGTGGATGCCATCACCACCCGCGACTACGCGGTCGTCCAGGGGTTCATCCTGGTGATCGCCGTGGTCATCGTCGTGGTCAACCTGCTCGTCGACATCTCCTACGGCCTCATCGACCCCCGGATGAGGACCACCACCATGACGCCGGCCACCAGCGCCGGCCCCGGAGGTCCCGGTGCCTGAGCCCGCCCCCCCGCAACCCCCCGGTCCCGGCGGTGCGCCCGCCGCCCGCGAGGCGCGCGCCGAGGCGGCCGCGACCGACGCCGCCGTCCCCGGTGCACCGGGCAGCGCCGAGTCGCTGACGACGCGCACGCCGACGGAGCTGCCCCCGGGCGAGGCGGGCACGTCGCTGGGCCGCGAGGCCGTGCGACGCGTGGTGCGCGACCCGCTCGCGCTGTTCGGGGCCTTCCTGGTGCTGGCCTTCGTGGTGGTGGCGGTCTTCGCCCCGCTGATCGCCCCGTTCCCGCCCGACGTGTCCGTGGGCAGCGTCACCCCGACCACGATCCCCGGACCGTCCGCCGAGCACTGGTTCGGCCTGGACAACCTCGGCCGCGACGAGTTCAGCCGGGTCGTCTACGGCGCCCGGCAGTCGCTGCTGGTCGGGGTCGTGTCGCTTCTGCTGGGGGCCTCGGTGGGCATCGCGGTCGGCCTCCTGGCCGGGGCCTTCGGGGGCTGGGTCGACGCGCTGGTCATGCGCATCACCGACATCATGCTGTCCATCCCCGGCCTGCTCTTCGCCATCGGGATCGCGGCGGTGCTCGGCCGGTCGCTGCTGTCGGTGATGATCGCCATCGCCGTGATCAACGTGCCGATCTTCGTCCGGCTGCTGCGGGGGTCGATGCTCGCGCAACGGGGCAGCGACTACGTGGTCGCCGTCCGCTCGCTGGGCGTGCGGGACCGGGACGTGGTCATGTCGGCACGTGCTGCCCAACAGCCTGTCGCCCGTCATCGTGCAGGGGACGCTCACGCTGGCCACCGCGATCATCGACGCGGCCGCCCTCGCGTTCCTCGGCCTGTCCGGCGCCGACCCGGCCATCCCCGAGTGGGGACGCATGCTCGCCGACACCCAGCGCTTCCTGGCCTCGGCGCCGCACCTGGCCTTCTTCCCCGGCGCGGCGATCGTGCTCGCCGCGCTCGGCTTCACGCTGCTGGGGGAGTCCATGCGCGAGGCCCTCGACCCGAAGTACCGCCGATGAGCGCCGCGGGGTCCTCGGCGGTGCCGTCGGTGCCGTCGGAGCGGCCTCGGACGTCGGTGAGCGGGGCCAGCGGTCGGCGACGGTCCGCCGAGGGGACCCCCCTGCTGCAGGTCAAGGACCTGTCGGTCCGCTTCACCCGGAGAGGGCGGCGCCCCCGTCGTGGCCGTGGACAGCGTCAGCTTCGAGGTGCCCGGCCGGGCGGAGCCTGGGGCTGGTGGGGGAGTCCGGCTCGGGCAAGTCGGTGACGTCGCTGGCCATCATGGGGCTGCTGCCCCGGCGCGGCGTGCAGGTCGGCGGCAGCGTGGTCTTCGACGGCGACGAGCTGCTCGGCATGCCCGAGGAACGGCGCCGGTCCTTGCGCGGGTCCGAGATGGCCATGGTGTTCCAGGACCCGATGAGCTCGCTCAACCCGGTCGTCCCGATCGGGGTGCAGGTCACCGAGGTGCTGCGACGGCACCGCGACATGAACAGGACCGAGGCGCGCGACGAGGCCGTCGACCTGCTCCGCCGCGTGGGCATCCCCGAGGCCCAGCGCCGCCTCAAGGACTACCCGCACCAGCTGTCCGGCGGCATGCGGCAGCGTGCCCTGATCGCCATCGCGCTGGCCTGCGACCCGCGCCTGCTCGTCGCCGACGAGCCCACGACCGCGCTGGACGTCACCATCCAGGCGCAGATCCTCGACCTGCTGCAGGTCCTGGTGGCCGAGACCGGGACCGCGCTCGTGCTCATCACCCACGACCTGGGCGTGGTCGCCGGCATGTGCGACCAGGTCCATGTGATGTACGGGGGCCGCCTGGTCGAGTCCGCCGACCGCTACGAGCTGTTCGCCCGGCCCCAGCACCCGTACACCAACGGGCTGCTCGCCTCCGTGCCGCGCCTGGACGCGCCGCGCGGGGTCGCGCTGCGGCCGATCCCCGGCTCGCCGACCCTGATCCGGCCGTGGACCACCGGCTGCGCGTTCGAGCCACGCTGCGTCAGGTCCCAGGCCGACTGCCTCGGCGACGCCCCCGCCATGGAGACCGTCGCCGGGCACGGGGTGCGCTGCCTGCACCCGGTCGCCGACGACGGTCGCGACGCGACCGGGAAGGACCTCTCGTGAGCACCACGCCGGAGCGTGTCGACGCGGGCCGGGCGGCCGGCGGACAGGACGTCCTGCTGTCGGTCCGCGACGTCGCCGTGCACTTCCCCATCACCAGGGGCGTGATCCGCGACCGGGTGGTCGGCCACGTCAAGGCGGTGGACGGGGTGTCGCTCGACGTCCGCCGGGGCAGCACGTACGGCCTGGTGGGGGAGTCCGGCTGCGGCAAGAGCACCCTCGGGCGTGCCGTGCTGCGGCTGCTGCGGCCCACCCGGGGCGAGGTGTGGTTCGACGGCACCGACATCGCCACCCTGGGCGGGGAGGCGCTGCGCCGTTCCCGGTCCCGCATGCAGATGGTCTTCCAGGACCCGATGAGCTCCCTCGACCCGCGGCAGTCGGTGGAGGCGGCCCTGTCGGAGCCGTTGCGGGCGCACGGGGTCGACCCGGGCCGCGGCGGCCACCTGGGCCGGGTGAAGGAGCTGCTGCACGCCGTCGGGCTGCCCGCCTCGGCCGCGGGCCGGTTCCCGCACGAGTTCTCCGGCGGCCAACGCCAACGCATCGGCATCGCCCGCGCGGTGGCGCTGCGGCCGGAGCTGGTGGTGGCGGACGAGCCGGTGTCCGCGCTCGACGTGTCGGTGCAGGCGCAGGTCATCAACCTGCTCGAGGAGCTGCAGGACTCCCTCGGGCTCACCTACGTCGTCATCGCCCACGACCTCGCCGTGGTCAAGCACGTCTCCGACGTGGTCGGCGTGATGTACCTCGGTGCGCTGGTGGAGGAGGCGGACAGCGACACCCTGTACGCCGACCCCCGTCACCCGTACACGCTCGCCCTCATGTCGGCGATCCCTGTTCCGGACCCGGTCGTCGAGGCCACCCGCGAGAGGATCCTGCTGCGTGGCGACCTGCCGTCGCCGGCCGACCCGCCCGCGGGCTGCCGGTTCTCCACCCGCTGCCCGTTCGTGCAGCCGGGACGCTGCACCACCGAGCGGCCGGCGCTGCGCGAGGTCGCACCCGGTCACCGGGTGGCGTGCCACTACGCGGAGGAGATCAAGGCGGGGACGATCACCCGGGTCGCGTAGCCGGCCCTCCGCCCAGCCCGGGCGCCGTCCCCGTGTCGGGTGGAGGCTGGCCCCCATGACCTCGTTGACGGCTCTGCTGCTGACGGCTCTGCTGCTGACGGCCCTGCTGCTGACGGCCCTGCCGCTGACCGGCCCGCTGCTGACGAGCCTGCCCGACCCCTACGTCCCGGAGGAGGTCCTGCCCGACGGCGTCAGTGCGCTGGACGTGGGTCGTGGTGGTGTGGTCCTGGTCGTGACGGTGGTGCTCGCGATCGTCGTCCGGATCGCCCTGGTGCGGGTGATCGACCGGGGGGACGCGGACCGTCACACCGGCCGGCTCGTCGGCCGGTTCCTCAGCGTGCTCGTGGTCGTCGTCGGCGTCGTCTACGCCGTCGACCTCGTCGGGGTGCGGGTGGGACCACTGCTCGGCGCCCTCGGCATCGGCGGTATCGCTCTGGCCTTCGCAGCGCAGGACATCCTGCAGAACTTCGTCGCCGGGCTCCTGCTGCAGGTCCGGCGCCCGTTCCGGCTGGGGGAGCAGGTCAGGAGCGGGGACTTCGAGGGCGCCGTGCAGGACATCAACCTGCGGACCGTCGTGCTCACGACCTATGACGGCACCACGGTCTACCTGCCCAACTCCCAGGTCCTGTCGGCGCCGATCATCAACTACACCCGCACCCCCCTCAACCGCAGCGAGATCACGGTCGGCCTCGCCTACGACACCGACCTGGAGCGGGCCCGCGACGTGCTGCTCGGTGCCTGCCGGACCGCCGAGCACGTCGTCGAGCGCCCCGGGCCCGAGGCCTGGGTCGACGAGTTCGGCGAGTCCAGCATCGACGTGGTCCTCAGGTACTGGCACCTGGCAGACATCGCCAGCCGGTGGCGGGCCCGCAACGCGGTCGCCCTCGCCGTCAAGCGCGAGCTCGACCGGGCCGGCATGACCATCCCGTTCCCCCAGCGGACCCTGTGGTTCGGCCCCGGCGAGACGAGCCTGCAGGTACGGCAGCAGACCCGTGACGCCGGGGAGGGGTAGGCCGGGCACGTCACTCCGTGGTGATGGCCCGGAGCACGTCGATCCGCGTGGCCCGCCAGGCCGGGAGCACGGCCGCCACCACCCCGACGACGGCCGAGCCCACGAGGACGACGACGACCGTCACCCACGGCACCGTCAGCACCTCCAGACCCTGGTCCGAGAGTGCCTGCTGCGCGGCGACGCCGAAGGCCAGACCGAGCACCACCCCGAGCATGGCCCCGAACACGGTCGTGGCCACCGCCTCGATCGTGATCGTCCGGCGCAGCTGACCCCGGGTGAGCCCGATCGCCCGCAGCAGGCCGATCTCGCGGGTCCGCTCCACCACCGACAACGCCAGGGTGTTGATGACCCCGAGCGTCGCGATCACCAGCGAGAGCCCGAGCAACGCGTACAGCAGGCCGAGCAGGGTGTTGATCTGGGCCGTCTGCGACGACGTGAACTCCTCCGAGTCCAGCACCGACAGCGTGAGGTAGTCGGCGGCCACGTCCGTCACGTCAGCCCTGACGGCGTCGAGGTCGGCGCCGTCGGCCACGTCGACGAGCAGCAGCTGCAGCCCCTGGCCCTGGCCCTGGCCGGCGAGCGCCGCCGTCGAGGTGTCGTAGACCTCCTCGGAGACGATGGCGTCGCCGGCGAGGATCTGGCTGTCCTCGTAGACGGCGAGGACCCGGCGCTCGGCCGCGGCCCCGGTGGCGACCTGGACCTCCACCATGTCCCCGACCCCGACCCCGCGTGCCTCGGCCTCGCTCTGCGACAGCCACACGCCGTCGCCCAGCTCCTCGAGCGAGCCCTCCGCTGCGGTCAGGTCCACCAGGTCCTGCACGGTCGCGGGGTCCACGGCGAGGACGAAGCCGTCGTCGCCGTCCACGGTCCCCGGGGTGATCGGCAGCGGGAGCACCGCCTCGACCCCGTCGATGTCGGCGACCCGGTCCGTGATGGAGGGCGGGATGCTGGGCTGGCCCCCGTCGCTGATGACGAGGTCGCCGAGGAACTCGTTCTCGATGATGTCGGCAACGCTGGACGTGGCGGACGAGGCGAGCACCGACACCGCACCGACGAGCGCCAGCCCGATCATGAGGGCGCTGGCGGTGGCCGCCGTGCGGCGGGGGTTGCGCAGGCCGTTGCGCTGGGCCAGCCTGCCGACCGAGCCGCGGGCGAGGGGCGCCGTGAGCAGCCAGACGACGGGCTTGGACACGGCCGGCGAGGCGATGGCCACCCCGAGGAACACCGCGAGGACACCGAGGCCCAGCACCACCAGCGGCCGGGCGTCCACCATGTCCGCCAGCACCAGGAACATCGCGACAGCACCGACCGCAGCGAGCACCAGCCCCGCGAGCGCCCGGGTGCGGACGGCGGACCTCGGGAGCGCCTGGTCGTCGCGCATGGCCGCGACCGGCGCGACCGAGGAGGCGCGGCGGGCCGGCAGCACCGCGGCCAGCGCGGTGACGAGGACGCCGACCACCACGGTGGCCACCACGGTGCGGACGTTCACCGGCAGGCCGGTCAGGTCCAGGCCGAACAGGGCGCTGATGAGCTGCTGCAGCCCCGCGGCGAGGCCGATGCCGACGCCGAGACCGGCGAGCGAGCCGACGACGCCCACGAGCAGGGACTCGCCGAGCACGGACAGGGTCACCTGGTTGCGGGAGGCGCCGACCGCCCGCAGCAGCGCCAGCTCGCGGGTGCGCTGGGCGACGAGCATCGAGAAGGTGTTGAAGATGATGAACGCGCCCACGAACAGGGCCACCGCGGCGAAGACGAGCAGGAACGTGGTGACGAAGCCCAACGCCTGCGAGAGGACCTCCTGCGTCTCGTCGGCCTGCGCCTGTCCGGTCACGACCTCGGCCCCTGCCGGGACCACCGGGGCGACGGCCTCGGCGACCTCCTGCTGGGAGACGCCGTCCTGGCCGGTCACGGTGAAGGACTGCACCTGGCCGGTGGGGGCGAACAGCTCGCTCGCCAGGCCGGCCTCGAGCAGCACGATCGCGGCACCCGCGTTGGGGGTGTCGTTCGTGGCCTCGCCGACGATCGTGACGTCGAGCGGCGTGCCGTTGACCACGACGACGGTCCGGTCGCCGACCGACAGCCCGGACCGCTGGAGGGTGGACGTCTCGACGACCAGCTCGTCCGGTGCCTCGGGGGCCTCGCCGGCCAGGAGACGCACGGACGGGTCGTCGGGGTCCCACGCGAAGCCCAGGGCCGGGGCCCCGCCCGAGCGCACGGCCGTGCCGTCCGCGCCCTGCATCACGGCGTTGCCCTGGAGGCCGGGCACCACCCGGGCCACCCCGTCCACCTCGGCGATGTCGTCGGCCAGGGCCAGGTCCAGGCCGCCGAGCTCGGTGTCCTCGGTCAGGCGGACGACGGCGTCGGTGGAGTCCGACGTGGCGAAGATGGCGGAGAAGGTCTCGTCGATGGAGTCGGTGAGGACGAACGACCCGGCGACGAACGCGGTACCGAGCATGACGGACAGGCCGGTCAGCAGGAGGCGCACCAGGTGCCCGCGGACGTTGGCGAGCGTGACCTTGAGCATCAGAGGTCGCCCATGGTCTTCATCCGGTCCAGCACCGACTCGGCGGTGGGACGGCGCATCTCGTCCACGAACGACCCGTCGGCCATGAACACGACGCGGTCGGCGTACGCGGCGGCCGACGGCTCGTGGGTGACCATGACGATGCTCTGGCCGAACTCGTCGACGCTGCGGCGCAGGAAGCCGAGCACCTCGGTGGACGACCTGGAGTCCAGGTTGCCGGTCGGCTCGTCCGCAAAGACGATCGCCGGCCGCCCGACCAGGGCACGGGCGGAGGCGACGCGCTGCTGCTGGCCGCCGGACAGCTCGTTGGGGCGGTGGCTCAGGCGCGGGCCGAGACCCAGGATCCCGACCACGGTGTCGAACCACTCGCGGTCGACCTTCCGGCCGGCGATGTCCGAGGGCAGGGTGATGTTCTCGGCGGCGCTCAGCGTGGGTACCAGGTTGAAGGACTGGAACACGAAGCCGATCCGGTCGCGCCGCAGCCGTGTGAGCTCCTTGTCGCCGAGCGTGGAGACGTCGACCCCGTCGACCACCACCTGCCCGGACGTGGGTGTGTCCAGAGCGGCCATGCAGTGCATGAGGGTCGACTTGCCTGAGCCCGAGGGGCCCATGATCGCGGTGAACTCGCCGCGGGCGAAGTCCACGTCCACGCCCGCCAGGGCGTGCACGGCGGCCTCGCCCTTGCCGTACACCTTGGTGAGGCCCCGGGCGGTGGCGACGGCGTCTCGGACGTGGCGTCCGGAGTCTGAGGTCATGGGGTCATCGTCGTGGACAGGGCGCGGGATGCCGACGTGCTGCGTGGTCTGCTGCGTCGTCTGCTGCGTGGTGTCGCTCACGGTGGGAATCCGTCTCGTCAGGGATGCCTCGGCTCACCCGAGGGCCAGACCAGCGAACCGCGACCGACCACGGCTCTGCCATAGGGGTGTCCCCCGGTTCTGCCACCGGGCGGCCCCAGGGATCTCCCTGGCCCAGGCTCATCCGGCGTCACCGTCGGCGTCGGCGTCGGCGTCGGGGGCCACCGGCCGCAGGACCCGCTCCACGGCGTCGCTCGGCAGCGGGGGAGGGGTGCCGCCGAACGACGGGCAGAGCGCCTGGTGGTCGCACCAGCCGCACACCTTGCCCGGGTTCGGGCGCCAGTCGCCGGTCTCTGCCGCTGTGCGGACCGCCTGCCACAGCCGGACCAGGGTGCGCTCGAAGGCCTCGAGCTGGGCCTCGTCCACGTCCAGCGGCAGGGTCTGACCCGCGCCGCCCACGTACACGAGCTGGACGCGGGTCGGGACCCGGCCCCGGGTGCGCCACAGCAGCAGGGCGTAGAACTTCATCTGGAAGAGGGCGCGCTGCTCGAAGGCCTCGCTGGGGGCGCGGCCGGTCTTGTAGTCGACGATGCGGATGCGGCCGTCCGGGGCGACGTCGATGCGGTCGACGATCCCGCGCAGCACGAGGTCCTCGGCGACCCGGTGCTCGACGAAGACCTCCCGCCCCTCCGGTTCCAGGCGCGTCGGGTCCTCCAGCTCGAACCAGCGCCCCACCAGCCGCTCCGCCTCCGCCAGCCACCGCTCGGCCGACTCCTTCTCGACCGACTCCTTCTCGACCGACTCCTTCTCGACCGACTCCTTCTCCGACGGGTCCCGCTCGGCGGCCGCCCCGCCGTCGCGCTGGCCGGCCGGCGAGGTCGCCCCCTGCGCCCGCCGCGGCGTGGGGGCGAACAGGTCGGCGACCTCGGGACGCTCCGCGATCACCTCCTCCAGCGCGGGGGCCAGCAGCGACCGGGCGTGGGCCAGGGTGCGCCGCGGGGCCGGGACGTCGAAGAGCTGCTCAAGCGCCCGGTGCACCACCGTGCCGCGGACGGCAGCCGAGGACGGGGCCTGCGGCAGCCGGTCCACCTGCCGGAACCGGTAGAGCAGCGGGCACTGCTTGAAGTCCGCCGCCCGCGACGGCGACAGGCTGCCCGACCGCACCACGGGGGTCTCCAGAGGCACGGTGGGGGTCGCTGCAGTCATGGCAGGCACGGTAGGTCGCGCCTCGGACAGAACCCGGGCAGCCCGCCCACGTACCCTTCGCGGGTGAGCAGCCCGGGCGAGACGACCGTCCGACGCCCCCGCCGCGCCCGGCTGGCCACGGTCGGCGGGGTCCCGGTCCTGGTGTCGCCGTCCTGGCTCGTGGTCGCGGCGGTCGTGACGTTCCTGTTCGCCGACGTCACGAGCAGGCAGACGGGCCTGGCGCCGGGTGCGGCCAGCTTCGCGGTGGCCTTCGCCCTGGCGGTCCTCCTCGCGGTGTCGGTCCTCGTCCACGAGGCCGCGCACGCGGTGGCCGCCCGGGCCTTCGGGCTCGAGGTGAGCGAGGTCGTCGTCGACCTCTGGGGCGGGCACACCTCGCTCGGCCGGCCGCAGTCACCGGGCGCGTCGGCGGCCGTCTCCGTGGTCGGTCCCCTGGCGAACCTCGTCCTCGCCCTGCTCGCCGAGGCCGCCCGGCGCCAGCTCGTCGGCCCGGAGCCCGGCCCGGTCGCGGCGGTGGCGTCGTTCCTGCTGCTGGGCACGGCCGTGAGCAACCTGCTGGTCGGGGTCTTCAACCTCGTACCAGGACTGCCCCTGGACGGCGGCCGCGTGCTCGAGGCACTGGTGTGGAAGGTGACCGGCGACCAGGACACCGCCGGCATCGTCGCGGCCTGGGCCGGTCGGGTCGTGGCGGTCGGCCTGGTCGCACTGGTCCTGCTGCCCCCGCTCCTGCGAGGCTCCCTGCCCTCCACCGTGACGCTCGTGTGGGTCGGCCTGGTCGCGCTGTTCCTCTGGCGCGGGGCGTCCGCGTCGCTGGTGACGTCGAGGTTCCGACGGCAGGCTGCCCGCGTCGACCTGCCGTCGGTCACCTCGACGGCCCTGGTCGCCCCTGTCTCGGCGACCGTCGCCGACCTCGACCGGATGGCAGGCACCGCAGGCGGGTCGGGGTCCGGGCCGGGCCACGACGTCGTGCTCGTCGACCCCACCGGCGGTCCGGTGGCCGTCGTCCCGGCCGGTAGCGTCGCCGCCGTGCCCCAGGACCTCCGCGCCACCACCCCCGCCACCGCCCTGGCCAGGGTGCTGCCCGCCGCCTCCGTCGTGCCCGCCTCCGGCGGCTCCATCGGCGCCGTCGAGGGTCTGGCCCGCTCGGGCGACCTCGGCATCGTCGTGGTCGACGAGCAGGGACGCCCGACAGGTCGCGTCACCCCCGGAGCCTTCGCCGCCGCGATGGGTCTGCGGTGAGCGCGACCCCGGGCGAGGACGTCGGCCTGCCGGCCCTGGAGGCCCACTCCACCGGGCTGCTCCGGGTGGGTGACCGGGTCCAGCTGACCGATCCCAAGGGGCGGCTGCACACGATCACCCTCGGTGAGGGCAAGGTCTTCCACACCCACCGCGGGGCCATCGCCCACGACGACCTGATCGGCCGGCCGCAGGGATCGGTCGTCCGGAGCACGGCCGACCTGGAGTACCTCGCGCTGCGACCGCTGCTGAGCGACTACGTGATGTCCATGCCGCGCGGCGCCGCGGTCGTCTACCCCAAGGACGCCGGGCAGATCGTCCACATGGGCGACATCCACCCCGGCGCCAGCGTCCTGGAGGCAGGGGTGGGGTCCGGGGCGCTGACCATGTCGCTGCTGCGCGCGGTCGGCGAGGG
The DNA here is from genome assembly GCA_963759255.1 of uncultured Actinomycetota bacterium. Taxonomy (GTDB): domain Bacteria; phylum Actinomycetota; class Actinomycetes; order Actinomycetales; family JBBAYJ01; genus Aquipuribacter. The sequence goes on along the minus strand of CAVWYQ010000002.1, from coordinate 765,919 downwards.
TGGCCGGCTGCACTCGGTGGAGCGGCGCGCGGACTTCGCGGAGATCGCCCGCAGCAACGTCGAGACGTTCTTCGGGCGCCCGCACCCGGCGTGGACGCTGACCGTCGGGGACCTGGTCCAGACGCTCGAGGCACGGGAGGCCGACGGCGACCCGCTCGAGGTGGACCGGTGCGTGCTGGACATGCTGGCCCCGTGGGAGTGCCTGGCCGCGGTCGCCAGGGCCCTGCGGCCCGGGGGTGTCCTGGTCGCCTACGTCGCCACCGCCACCCAGCTGTCACGGACCGCGGAGGCCGCGAAGGAGGCGGGGTGCTGGACCGAGCCGAACGCCTGGGAGTCCATGGTGCGGGGGTGGCACCTCGAGGGGCTCGCCGTCCGCCCGCAGCACCGCATGGTCGGGCACACCGGGTTCCTCATCAGCACGCGGCGGATGGCCGACGGGGTCACCGCCCCTCGCCGCCGGCGGCGCCCGGCCCCCTCGCAGTTCACCGAGGAGGACCCCGGCTGGGGCCGTTGACGCCCTCGCCGGCGACACGGTGACGAACCTCGCCCCCGACCGGTGAGGGCCGGGGGCCAGGGTTACCGTGGACGGGCACCTCGACGAACGGGAGGCCACACGTGGACGAGTCCGGTGAACGCCTGAGGATCGACCGCCTGCAGGACGAGGTGACGCGCGCCAGGGCCGAGGCCAGCCGGGTCTCCATGCAGAACGAGCGCCTGGCGGAGACCTTGCGGGACGCCCGGGAGCAGATAGTCAACCTGCGCGGAGAGGTCGAGCGCCTGGCCCAGCCCCCGGCGTCCTTCGGCACGCTGGTGAGCCTCGGCGACGACGGCACCGCGGACATCACCACAGGGGGACGCAAGCTGCGGGTCGCGGTGACGCCGGCGGTGGCGGAGGCCGACCTCCAGCCCGGCCGCGAGGTGATGCTCAACGAGGCGATGAACGTGGTCGCCGTGACCGGGTTCGAACGGGTCGGCGAGCTGGTCATGGTCAAGGAGCTCATGCCGCCGGACCGGGCGCTGGTCGCCGCGCACGCCGACGAGGAGCGCGTCGTCCGCCTCGCCGCCCCCCTGCTGGGCGAGCCGCTGCGGGTCGGGGACTCCCTCACGGTCGACACGCGGACCGGGTTCGCCTACGAGCGGGTCCCGAAGGCCGAGGTCGAGGACCTCGTGCTGGAGGAGGTCCCCGACATCGACTACACCGACATCGGGGGGCTCGGCTCGCAGATCGAGACCATCCGGGACGCCGTCGAGCTGCCCTTCCTGCACCCGGACCTGTTCGCCGAGCACGGGCTCAAGGCCCCCAAGGGGGTGCTGCTGTACGGGCCGCCCGGGTGCGGCAAGACGCTGATCGCCAAGGCGGTCGCCAACGGGCTGGCCAAGCAGGTCGCCCGCACCCGCGGCGAGGACGGCAGCGCCGCCCGCAGCTACTTCCTCAACATCAAGGGTCCCGAGCTGCTCAACAAGTACGTCGGCGAGACCGAGCGGCACATCCGCCTGGTGTTCCAGCGGGCCAGGGAGAAGGCGTCCGAGGGGACGCCGGTCGTGGTGTTCTTCGACGAGATGGACTCGCTGTTCCGCACCCGCGGCTCGGGCGTGTCCAGCGACGTCGAGAACACGATCGTCCCCCAGCTGCTGAGCGAGATCGACGGCGTGGAGCTGCTGGAGAACGTGATCGTCATCGGCGCCTCGAACCGCGAGGACATGATCGACCCCGCGATCCTGCGGCCCGGCCGACTCGACGTGAAGATCAAGATCGAGAGGCCCGACGCCGAGGGCGCCAAGGACGTGTTCAGCAAGTACCTGGTGGCGTCGCTGCCTCTGCACACCGACGACCTGGGCGCGCACGGCGGGAGCACCACGGCGTGCGTGGAGGACATGATCGTGCGCATCGTCGAGCGCATGTACGCCGAGACGGAGGAGAACCAGTTCCTCGAGGTCACCTACGCCAACGGTGACAAGGAGGTCCTCTACTTCAAGGACTTCAACTCCGGCGCCATGATCCAGAACATCGTCGACCGGGCCAAGAAGATGGCCATCAAGGACCTGCTGACCACCGGTCAGCGCGGTATCCGGATGGAGCACCTGTTCGCGGCGGTGGTCGACGAGTTCAAGGAGAACGAGGACCTGCCGAACACCACCAACCCCGACGACTGGGCGCGCATCTCCGGCAAGAAGGGGGAGCGCATCGTGTTCATCAGGACCCTCGTCCAGTCCAAGCAGGGCACCGAGCCCGGACGGCTCATCGACAACGTCCAGTCCACGGGGCAGTACCTGTAGGCCGGACGGCTGTCGTCGGGTCTTCCGTGACGTCTGCGCGGCTGCCAGGCTGGCGGCCGCCCATGAAGGGGGTGCACATGGTCGTCGCCACAGCGGAAGCGGTGCGGGAGCCACCGCCTCCCGCGTCGGTCCCGCCGAGGGACCCGTGCCCCGACTGCGGTCGCCGCGTGGGTCACGCCCTGGGATGTCCCAACGCATGAGGCCGGCGCGCCGTGGGTGGTGACGGACCGATGACAGGGGTCCGTGCCTCCCGGGTCTGGAAGGTCCCGTCCTCGATCGGTGACGTGGAGGTGGTGCGCGGGGTCGGCGGCGGGGTCGCCCCCCTCCTCGCCGGGTTCGGGCTGGCCACGTGCACGTTCCTCGCCACGGCGCAGTCCCCACCGCCCGCCGGCGACGCCGCGCTGGCGGCCCTGGCCACAGGGACGGTCAGCCTGCTGCTGTCGATGCAGCTCGCGTTCTACGCCCAGCGGCACTGGGTGGCGCCCTCGGCCCGGCTGGACTGGTGGCCCGAGGCGACCCGGTCGGTCGCGGAGCTCCAGCGGGTCCGCGCCCAGCAGGCGCTCGACCGCGACCGGTTCGACTTCTACTACGACCGGGTCCGGGGCACCTACAACGCCGGGCTCTGCCTGATGCTCCTGGGTCTCGCACTCGTGCTGGTCCCTGCCGACGCGAACCCGGTCCGGTGGGCGGCCACCGTCTTCGTCCTGCTGGCCACGGTGGTGGAGCTGCTGTGGAGCTTCGCGACGTCCCGCACGGGTGTCCTGCGCCTGCTCCGGGGCCTGGGCCTGGTTCCTGAGGACCCGCGGTCGCCCCCGAGGCTGTCGGAGCTCGACGAGGTGTCACGTGACTCGGTGCTGGGGACGGGCGCGGACACAGGGACAGCCGCACCGACAGGCACAGGCAGGCCAGCACGAGGGAGCCCCCGGCGGCGGGCCCCCCGGCCCCCGCCGGTCCGTGACCGGCGGGCCCCGTAGCCTGCCGGGATGACGACGCGCCGGGTCATGGGCATCGAGACCGAGTACGGCATCACGGCGCCCGGGCGAGGCGACACCAACCCGATGCTGCTGTCCAGCCAGGTGGTCAACGCCTTCGCCACCCGTCCCGGCGGCAGGGTCGGGCGGGCCCGGTGGGACTACGAGGACGAGGCGCCGCTGCGGGACGCGCGCGGGGGGACGCAGTCCCGCGCCGGTGCGGACCCGAGCCAGCTCACCGACGTCCCGGCCTCCGACGGCGGCGCGATGCCGGACCTCGAGGACCCCTCGACCGCCAACGTCGTGCTCACCAACGGCGCCCGGCTCTACGTCGACCACGCGCACCCGGAGTACTCCTCGCCGGAGGTCACCGGCCCCCGGGCGGCGGTCGTCTGGGACAAGGCCGGCGAGCTCGTGATGCGCGAGGCCGCCGAGCGCGTCGGTGCGCAGGCCGGTCTGGGGCAGGTCCGGCTGTACAAGAACAACACCGACTCCAAGGGCGCGAGCTACGGCACGCACGAGAACTACCTGCTGAGCCGGGCGACGCCCTTCGCCGACGTGGTGGCAGGGCTCATCCCGTTCTTCGTCACCCGCCAGGTGTTCACCGGGGCGGGGCGGGTGTCGATCGGACCTGACGGGTCCACGCCGGGGTTCCAGCTCTCGCAGCGGGCGGACTTCATCGAGGTCGAGGTCGGGCTGGAGACCACGCTGAAGCGCCCGATCGTCAACACCCGGGACGAGCCCCACGCCAGCGCGGACCGGTACCGGCGGCTGCACGTCATCCTGGGCGACGCCAACCTGCTCGAGACGGCGACGTACCTCAAGGTGGGGACGACGGCGCTCGTGCTCGACATGATCGAGGCCCGGACGCTGCCGGGGGGCCTCACGCTCGCCCACCCGGTGCGGGCGCTGCACGCGGTGAGCCACGACCCGTCCCTGGCCACGCTGGTGCGAACCGTGGACGGCCGCGAGATGACGGCCGTCGACCTGCAGCGTCGCTACCTCGAGGCCGCCGAGAAGCACGTCAAGCGGCGACGCGACGACACCGACGTCGTCACCGCCACCGAGACCCGCGACGTCCTGGACCGGTGGGGTGACGTGCTCGACCGGCTGGCGCAGGACCCGATGAGCGCTGCCCGCGACGTCGAGTGGGCGGCCAAGCTCAAGCTCCTGGAGTCCTTCCGCGCCCGGGACGGGCTGGCGTGGGACCACCCCCGGCTGGCCGCCATCGACCTCCAGTGGTCCGACGTCGACCCCGCTCGAGGGCTCTACCACCGCCTCCTCGCCCGGGACCAGGTCGACCGGCTCGTCACCGAGGCGGAGGTGCGGGCCGCCGTGGACTCCCCGCCGGAGGACACCCGGGCCTGGTTCCGCGGCCAGTGCCTGTCCCGGTACGGCGCCGCGGTCGCCGCGGCCAGCTGGGACTCCGTGATCTTCGACGTCCCCGGCCGGGGTGCCCTGCAGCGGGTCCCCACCCCCGAGCCGCTGCGGGGCACGCGCGAGCACGTGGGTGACCTGCTCGACGCCAACCCGACCGCCACGGCCCTGGTCGAGGCCCTCACCCGGCCCGGCACGTAGGCTGGTTCCCACGCCGGACGGTCCTGCCCCACGGGCAGGCACGCGGCGCGACGCACGGAGGTGACGGCCATGGCAGGTCAGGAGCAGCAGCGTCCGCAGCGGCGCAGCGACGCGCCGGAGGAGTCCGACGAGGTCGCGGTGCCCACCTCGACGAGCGATGCCCCCGCGGCCTCGGAGGTGGACGACCTGCTGGACGAGATCGACGACGTCCTGGAGACCAACTCCGAGGAGTTCGTCCGGGGCTTCGTGCAGAAGGGCGGTCAGTGAGCACCAGCCACGGCTCCGGTGCCCGGCTCCCGGCCGCGTTCCTCGCCTCCGACACGTCCTCCTTCGTCGAGTTCCTCGCTCGGCACGCCCCCGACGCCCTGGCCCCGCTGACCCGCGCGTCCGGCGTCGTGGCGGAGGCACCCCACGCCACGACGATCGTGGCGCTGGCCTGCGGTGACGGCGTCGTGATGGCCGGCGACCGGCGGGCCACCGCCGGCAACGTGATCGCGAGCCGGGACATCGTCAAGGTCCATGCGGCCGACGCGCACTCCGCGATCGGCATCGCCGGGGCCGCCGGGATCGGCCTGGAGATGATCCGGCTGTTCCAGGTCGAGCTCGAGCACTTCGAGAAGCTCGAGGGCACCACGCTGAGCCTGGAGGGCAAGGCCACCCGGCTCGCTGCGATGGTCCGGGGCAACCTCGGCATGGCGATGCAGGGGCTCGCGGCGGTGCCGTTGTTCGCGGGCTGGGACCTCGCCACCCGGCGCGGCCGCATCTTCAGCTTCGACGCCACCGGCGGTCGCTACACCGAGTCCGACCACCACTCGATCGGCTCGGGGTCCTACTTCGCCCGCGGGTCGATGAAGAAGCGCTGGCACGCCGGCATCAGCACGGCCGACGCGACGGCCGTCGCCGTCGAGGCGTTGTTCGACGCGGCGGACGACGACTCCGCGACCGGCGGCCCGGACGTGGTCCGGCGGATCTGGCCCGTGGTGGCGGTCATCGACGCCGACGGCTACCGCGAGCTCCAGGACGACGAGGTGGAGTCGCTGGTCACGGACCTGATCGCCCGCCGCAGCGACGACGGGCCGCCCGGGGCCCGTGCCCGAGGTCGGAGGGTCGCCCGCATGAGCCAGCCGTTCTACGTCTCGCCCGAGCAGCTGATGAAGGACCGGGCCGACTTCGCACGCAAGGGCGTCGCGCGTGGTCGGGCCGTCGTGGTCGTCGCCCACGCCGACGGGATCAGCTTCGCCGGGGAGAACCCGTCCCGGGCGCTGCACAAGGTCAGCGAGATCTACGACCGGATCGCCTTCGCCGCGGTCGGCAAGTACAACGAGTTCGAGAACCTGCGGGTCGCGGGAGTCCGCTACGCCGACCTGCGCGGCTACTCCTACGACCGCTCCGACGTCACCGCGCGCGGTCTGGCCAACGCCTACGCCCAGACCCTCGGCGCCGTGTTCACCGAGCAGTCCAAGCCCTACGAGGTCGAGCTGGTGGTGGCAGAGGTCGGTGCGGAACCGGCCCACGACCAGCTGTACCGGCTCACCTACGACGGCTCGGTCGTCGAGGAGCACGGCTTCGTCGCCATGGGCGCCGGGGCCGAGCAGATCACGGGCCACCTGCGGGAGCACTGGTCGGCGGACCTCGACGAGGCTGCCGCGCTCCGCCTGGCGGTGGCGGCCCTGGCCGTCTCACCGACGCCCGACGGGGCGACCCGCGAGGTCCGGCCGGAGTCGCTCGAGGTGGCCACGCTGGTCCGCGGCCGTCCGCGGCGGGCTTTCCGTCGACCCGACGTCGAGGAGGTCCGCAGCGCCCTGCAGGCCGGCCAGGCGGCCTGAGACGTGACGGTCCGGTCGCGTACCGTTCCGTCATGGACCGACGCATCCTCGGGCTCGAGACGGAGTACGGCGTCACCTGCGCGTTCGAGGGCACCCGGCGCCTGAGCCCGGACGAGGTGGCCCGCTACCTGTTCCGCAAGGTCGTGTCCTGGGGCCGGTCGAGCAACGTCTTCCTGCGCAACGGCTCGCGGCTGTACCTGGACGTGGGCTCGCACCCGGAGTACGCCACCGCCGAGTGCGACGACGTCCGGACCCTGGTCGTCCACGACCGTGCGGGGGAGCGGATCCTCGAGGGCCTGGCCACCGACGCCGAGGCGCGGCTGCGTGAGGAGGGGGTGACGGGCGAGGTCTACCTGTTCAAGAACAACACGGACTCGGCCGGCAACTCCTACGGCTGCCACGAGAACTACCTGGTGAGCCGGCACGGGGAGTTCAGCCGGCTGTCCGACACGCTCATCCCGTTCCTGGTCTCCCGCCAGCTCGTGGCCGGCGCCGGCAAGGTCACGCACACCCCGCGCGGTGCGGTCTACTCGCTGTCCCAGCGCGCCGACCACATCTGGGAGGGCGTCTCCAGCGCCACCACCCGCAGCCGGCCGATCATCAACACCCGCGACGAGCCCCACGCGGACGCCGAGCACTTCCGCCGCCTTCACGTGATCGTCGGGGACTCCTCGATGTCGGAGACGACGACGTTGCTCAAGGTCGGCTCCACGGACCTCGTGCTGCGCATGGTCGAGGCCGGGCACCCGGTCCGCGACCTCACCCTGGAGAACCCCATCAGGGCGATCCGTGAGATCAGCCACGACCTGACGGGCCGCCGGGTGGTCCGCCTGGCCAGCGGCAGGACCGCCTCGGCGCTGGACATCCAGGGGGAGTACCTCCAGCGCGCGAAGGCCTTCGTGGAGTCCGGTGGCACCGCGGAGGCGGTGGGCACGTCCCAGGGCACGTTCAAGCAGGTGCTCGACCTGTGGGAGCGAGCCCTGCGGGCGGTGGAGACATCGGACCTCGCGCTCGTGGAGCGGGAGATCGACTGGGTGGTCAAGTACCGGCTGCTCCAGCGCTACATGGCCAAGCACGACATGACGCTGGACGACCCTCGCATCGCCCGCCTGGACCTCGCCTACCACGACATCAACCGCACTCGCGGGCTCTACTACCTGCTCGCCCGACGTGGGCTCGTCGAGCGGGTGAGCAGGGACCTCGAGGTCTTCGAGGCCACGGTGGTGCCGCCGCAGACGACCCGGGCCAAGCTCCGCGGTGACTTCGTCCGGGCTGCGCAGGACCGTCACCGTGACTTCACGGTCGACTGGGTGCACCTCAAGCTCAACGACCAGGCGCAGCGGACGGTGCTGTGCAAGGACCCGTTCCGCTCCGTCGACGAACGGGTGGACCGCCTCATCGCCGGGATGTGACCCCAGGGATGTGACCGGCCGGACACCGTCCGGTGCGCGGGTCTGCCAGGGACCACCCAGGAACAGCACCTACGCTCGTCCCCGATGACGTCTGACCGGGTGCTCGTGCGCCCCTCCCGCCTTGTCCGACCAACCACCCGCCGGACCCTGCGCTCGGCCGCAGGCGTGGCCACCGCGGTGCTCGTCCTCGCCGCCTGCGGCGGGGGCGCCGAGGGCGAGAGCAACGCCGCCCTCGATGACATCGACGTCACGGGCGGCTTCGGCGAGGAGCCGGAGATCACCTTCGAGGAGCCGTTCGCGCTGGAGGAGTCCGAGAGCGAGACGCTCGAGGTCGGGGACGGAGAGGTGGTCGACGACGGGGACACCGTGTCGATCGACTACGCCGTCGTCTCCGGCACCACCGGCTCCCCCCTGGACAGCAGCTTCGGGGCGAGCTCGATCAGCCTGCCCCTGGTCGAGGGCCAGACCACGCCGGCCCTCGTCGAGGCGCTGGTGGGGGAGACGATCGGCTCCCGCGTCCTTGTCGTGGTGGCTCCGGAGCCGACCGCGGGTGCCTCGGCGTCCGTCGAGCCCCAGCCGGGCGACCCCGCCAGCGACACGGTCGTCTTCGTCCTCGACCTGCTGGGCGTCGTACCCGTCCGGGCGGACGGTGAGCCCGTCGAGCAGGCCGAGGGGACGCCCGTCGTCGCCACGGACGAGGAGGGCGACGTCACCGGGATCGACGTCACGGGAGTCGAGGCGCCGGAGGACCTGGTCGTCACCACCGTCCTGCAGGGCGACGGCGAGGAGGTCCAGGCCGGGGACACCGTGACCATCCACTACACGGGGGTGCTGGCCTCCGACGGGACCGAGTTCGACTCCTCGTGGAGCCGCGGGGCCCCGGTGTCGTTCGCGCTGGACAACCTGATCCAGGGCTGGCAGCAGGGCCTGGCGGGCGTCCCGGTCGGTAGCCGGGTGGTCCTGCAGGTGCCCCCGGAGCTCGGCTACGGGGCTCAGGGCTCGCCGCCCAGCATCCCGGCCGACGCCGACCTGGTGTTCGTCATCGACGTCCTCGACACCCAGTCTGCGCCCGAGGGGTCTGCGCCCTCCCCGGCTCCGTCTCAGTAGCAGTAGCCTCTCGCGCGCGGCCTCGTCGGTCGCGCGCGGGAGGGGGTGGCGTGGTGTCGTCACAGCGCACCGAGCGGTTGCTCAACCTCGTCATCGCGCTTCGCGCCACCCGTCGTGGCATGCGCCGCGAGGACCTGCGTCGGGCCGTCCCGCAGTACGCCGCCTCTGTCAACGAGGCGGCCTTCGAGCGAATGTTCGAGCGCGACAAGGAGGACCTCCGCGAGATCGGGGTCCCCATCGTCACCCTGGCCAGCGACGTGCTCGTGGACGCCGAGGACGCCTACCGGATCGACGCGGGCGCCTACGAGCTGGCGCCGGTGACGTTCACGCCGGCCGAGGTCGCGGTGCTGGGACTGGCCGCGCACGTCTGGCAGCAGGCTGCCCTGGCGGTCCCGGCGGCCCGGGCCCTGACCAAGCTCAAGGCCGTCGGTGCGGCCGACGACCCGTTGCTGGCCGCAGATGCCGGTCGTGACCTCGCCGGGCTCGTCGACCCGGTCGTCCGCACCGTCGAGCCCGCGTTCTCGCCGCTGCACGACGCGCTGCGCCTGGGGCGGGTGGTCCGGTTCGTCTACCGGCGCCCAGGCGGGGAGCCGGCTCGCCGGACCGTGGAGCCGTGGCGCCTGGTGCTCCGCTCGGGCACCTGGTACCTGGTCGGTCTCGACCTGGACCGCGACGCTGCGCGGGTGTTCCGGCTGAGCCGGGTCGAGGGGGCCGTCACGCCCGTCCGGGGTCGCCGTGCGGGTCCGGTGCCCGAGGAGTCCGTCGTCCTCGACGCCCTGCACGTGCTGAGCGCCGCCGAGGCCCGCCCGCGACGGGAGCAGGCTCCCCGGCGGGTCGCCCGGCTGCGGCTGCGACCCGGCCGTGGCGGGCGGCTGCGGGCGATGGCGGTGAGGTCCGGTCACGACCCGGGCGACGGGGAGGACGTGGAGCTGTGGCTGGATGGCGGCGACGGTGAGCCCCCGCCCGGCTACGTCGTCGAGGCGGTGGCCTCCGCCGGTGCCGACGTGGGCGTCGTGGCGCCGGCCGAGCTTCGCACGGCTGTGCAGCGGCAGTGGCAGCAGGTGGTCGACCGGCACGCGGCCGAGGTGCTCGACGGTCCGCCGGAGGCCGGGCAGGACGTGCTCGTCGAGCCGGCGGTGCACGGTGCGGGCGCCACCGAGCGGCTGTCCCGGCTGCTGGCGATGGTGCCGTTCGTGCTCCGGCGGGACGGGGTGACGCTCACCGAGCTGGCGCAGCACTTCGAGGTGTCGGAGAAGCAGGTCGTCAAGGACCTCGAGCTGCTCTTCGTCTGCGGGACACCGGGACACCTCCCTGACGACCTGATCGAGGCCGACTGGGAGGGCGGCGTGGTGCGGATCGGCAACGCCGAGCCCATCAGCCGGCCGCTGCGGCTGACCTCGGAGGAGGCCGTGGTCCTCCTGCTGGGCCTGCGGCTGCTGGCCGACGTGCCCGGACCCCACGACCGGGCCGCGGTCACCTCCGTGGCCGACACGCTGTCGGTGCTCACGAGCGGGCAGCGGAGCGCGCTCGGCATCATCCCGGACCCGTACGGGCCACCCGCCCACGCGGCCACCGTGACCTCGGCGCTGCTCCAACGGCGGCAGCTACGGCTGCGCTACCTGTCGGCGGGCCGCGACGAGCTGTCGGAGCGGGTGGTCGACCCCCACCGGATCGTGTCCGACGCCGGCCGGCACTACATCGAGGGGTGGTGCCACCGTGCCGAGGCGGTGCGGCTGTTCCGGCTGGACCGCGTGGTGCAGGCGGAGGTGCTGGACGCGCCGTCCCGCCCGGTCCCGTCCGCCCGGCGCGCGGGCGAGCTCGCGCGCTCGGGCTCCCAGGTGCCGCACCGGGCGGCTGACACCATCCTGATCCTGCGGCTGCACCGGGGCGCCGAGTGGGTGGCGGAGCACTACGCCGCCGAGCCGGTGGCCCGTGACACCCGCTTCCCGCGACCGCCGGACGGCGCGGTAGACGTACGGCTGCGGGTGGCCGACCCGCAGCACGTGGTCCGGCTCGTCCTCGGCCTCGGGGGGGCGGCGGAGGTGCTCGCCCCGGTCGCCGTCAGGACAGCCGTGCAGGTCGCCGCCGCCGCTGCGCTGCGCCGGGCGGGTGGAGAGCAGCCCGTGCCGGAGGCTCCCGCCACGGGGTGACGGGGCCGGGCGGCCCCTGCCCCGACGAGTTGTTCAAGTTTTTCGCGGACCGTGCCGAACCGTTGTCATGGGAGACACCAGGGCTCCCGGGGAAGGCCCTCAGGGGCCGGACAGCGAGGAGGGCGAGATGACGGTCATCAAGGCGTCGTGCCCGTCGTGCGGTGACGTCGAGCTCACCCCGCGGCAGGTCCGGCTCGTGGTCTGCTCGTTGGAGGAGCGGAGCTTCTACAGCTTCTCCTGCTCATCCTGCGGGGACGAGGTCAAGAAGCCCGCGGGCGGCGACGTGGTCGCGCTCCTGCGGACGGGCGGCGTGCTGCCCGAGCGGTGGGTCATCCCCGCGGAGGTGCTCGAGGTGCACGACGGCCCGGCGCTGTCCCACGACGACCTCCTCGACTTCTGCCTGTGGCTGGAGTCGGCCGACCTGGTCTCCGCCGCGGCCGCCAGGACCGCCGACGGCCCCCGGACGACCGGCGAGTCAGCCACCCTCTGAGCCGGCCGTCCCGGCACACCGCCCACGGGCGGGTGCCCCGGGAGCGCGTCGACGGGCTAGCGTGTCGGTCGTGGTCTGGTTCTGGGTGTGCGCGGCCATCGTGCTGCTCGGTCTGGCCTCCCTCTTCCTCATCGCGCGTGAGGTGTGGCGCAAGGCCAAGCGGTTGCTTGCTGAGGTCGACGCCGCGGTCCAGCGTGCGGAAGAGGCGTCCCGGCCGGGTCCGGCACCCGGCGCACCCGGGCGACGTAGCATGATGCCTGGCACGACCGACCGGTCAGGCACCGCCACCGCGGAGGTAGGCACATGAACATCGGCAAACTCTTCGACAGCCCCGCCCAGCTCCTGATCATCGTCCTCATCATCGTCCTGCTGTTCGGCGCGACACGGCTGCCCAACGCTGCCCGTCAACTCGGCCGCTCTATGCGCATCTTCAAGAGCGAGATGAAGGAGATGAGGGCCGACGGGAAGGACGGTGCTCCGGCCGCCGCGACCGGCACGGTCCGCGATGACGAGGCCGAACCGCTCGAAGGGCGTGCGCTGCGCGACAACCGCGCCCCGCGCGCCACTGAGCCCGGCAGTGCCGAATCGACCGACGGCATCCGCCGCGACGCCTGACCCCGACCCGGTCCAATAGGAAGACGTCCGTGCTCCGTCGTGCCCGCAACCCCGAGGGGCGCATGCCCTTGCGCAGCCACTTGATCGAGTTGCGCAACCGGGTTCTCGTCGCCGGGCTGGCGATCCTGGCGGGTGCGGTCCTCGGCTGGATCCTTTACGACCAGGTCTTCAACGCTCTGATCGCCCCCCTCAGGCAGATTGCGTCGGACCCGGACAGGGTCGTGAACGTGAACTTCGGGAATGTGGCTACGTCGTTTGACCTGCAGGTTAAGATCTCAATTTGGCTCGGCGTCATCCTCAGCAGCCCTGTGTGGATTTTCCAGATTTGGGCGTTCATCACCCCCGGGCTCACCAAACGTGAACGCTGGTACGCTATCGGCTTTGTCGCCTCAGCCGTGCCGCTGTTTCTCTCTGGCGTAGCGGTCGCCTGGCTAGTCTTGCCTAACGCCGTTGTCTTCCTCACAAGCTTCACCCCCGAGGCCCCTGAGGGGTTCGACCAGGCGATTGCGTCCAACATCATCGAAGCGCAGGACTACTTCGCCTTTGTCACGCGCCTGCTCCTTGCGTTCGGCATCGCTTTTCTCATCCCGGTAGTCATGGTGGCGCTGAATCTGGCCGGTCTAGTCAGCGCACGAAGCCTGCTAAAAGCCTGGCGAGTTTCCATCGTGATGGTGTTCGTCTTCGCGGCGATCGCGAGCCCGACACCCGAGCTCACCCCAATGTTCGCTCTTGCGGCCCCCATGATTGCCCTGTACTTCGCGGCGGTGGGTATCGCTTTTGTCACCGACTGGCGACGGGCGCGTCGCGACGGGACGATCGCACTCGATGATGATGAGGCTTCGCACATCGGCGATGAAGAGATGTCGATTATTAAGCCCGCCGAACGGCTGGAGCCCGAATGGTGAACGAGTTGTCGTGCCGTATTGCGGCGGTGCTACTCTCCGCCTGAGACCGTAAGGACGGCCTCCCAGGGTGACCCACAGCCGGCAAGCAGCTCACATCATGCTCATGCATAAGGTGAGATCAATGACACGGTTCAAGCACAGGCTTGCGGCGACGGTTGGGGCGCTGGGGATGTTGCTGGGCATCAGCATCCTGGTCGCTCCGGCTGCGGCCGCCTCGCCATACGCATGCTCGACGAACCAGACGGCTGTGCGCTACCAGTCGTATTGCGAATTCGGGCGTGGTCAGCACCGTGCCGTCGGTCAGTGCTTCAATCGCTACCGCTTTGAAACTCGCTACGGACCATGGGTCGGGGCCCGACAGACGTCCAATCTTTTCTACGTCACAGTGGCTTTCGGTGGAGGATATCAGACCCGGAATTGATTGGTAGCGACACCACTCATCCAGGGGTGCCACCCCTGTCGTAGTCCATCCTCATGGGGCAGCTGATGCCCCGTCGAACTGGCGCTCCGCTGGCCATGGTGCTAGCGGAGCGCTTGTTCCGTTCGTGAGCATCGCTGCTGCTTCCACTGCAAGCGGCTAATTCCCGCTGTCCCGGCACATATGCGAGCCCACCCAGAGATTAAGGGCCCTGTGCGGCGACACCCTCTGCCTGGGCTTCGTCACCCGGATCGCTTTCGGTTTCGGCATTACCTTCCTGCTGCCGGTGGTCATGGTCGCGCTGAACTTCACGGGGCTCACGGCGGGCGGGCGCTGCTGAAGGGCTGGCGCGTCGCCATCGTCGCGTCGTTCGTCTTCGCCTCGATCGTCAGCCCGACACCCGACATCATCGTGATGTTCGCCCTGGCGACCCCGATCGTGGGGCTCTACTGGCTCGCGGTCGGGGTCGCCGTCCTCAACGACAGGCGCCGCGCCCGCCGGGACGGCACGGCGGGCCTCGCGACGACGAGGCCTCCGTGATCGACGAGCGTCGACGTGGAGGCCCCTCCCCGCTGGACGAGGAGCCCTCACGGCTCGCTAGGACCGCGGCCGGCACTCGCGCCGGCACCCGCCGCCCGGCCAGCGACCGGGCCGCCGGTGGCCTGGCCGCCGACGGGACGCGGTTCGCGGCCGGCCCGTCGCCTCGGTCCGACCCTCGCAGCGGCTCGGGGCGGGGGGCGCCGGTCGGGGAGGCCGCCGTGGCCCGGCTGCAGGCGCTCGGTCACCGCGTGGACCTCCTGCGCCCGGCCGACGCGGCGGCGGCGGAGCACCTCGCTGCGGATGTCGTACGCGAGAGCCGGGCCCGGACGCCTGGACGCCCTCGTCGTCGTCGGCGGCGACGGAGTCGGTCCACCTCGGGCGCCAACGTCGTCGCCGGCACCGGGTCCCGCTCGGCGTCGTCCCGGCCGGCACCGGCAACGACCTGGCCCGTGCCTGGGGCCTGCCCGTCGGACCCGGTCGCCGCGGTCGACACCATCGACGCCTGCGTCCGGCTGCGGTCGCACCGGCTGGTCGACGCTGGTCCGCGTCGAGCCGGTCGACGGCGCCGGCGGCGACGCCGCGCTGGGTGGCAGGGGTGGTCGCGGCCGGCTTCGACGCGGTGGTCAACGAGCGCGCCAACGGCTGGCGGTGGCCCCGCGGGCGCCGCCCGCTACAACCTCGCCATCGCCCGCGAGCTGCCGCTGTTCCGCCCCGTGCCGTACCGGCTCGTGCTCGACGGTGAGGTGTGGCGACACCGAGGGCCTGCTGGTCGCGGTGGCCAACACCTCCTCCTACGGCGGTGGCATGCGGATCGCCCCGGACGCCTCGCCCGTCGACGGCCTGCTCGACGTCGTGGTGGTCACGCCGGTGCCGCTGCACCGGTTCGTCCGGCTCTTCCCGCAGGTCTACGCCGGCACGCCACGTCGGCCCTCGACGCCGTCGAGGTACGCCGGGCCCGCGCGGTGGAGGTCCACGTCGACGCGTGCCGGCCGGCACCCGCGCCGGATCGTCGCCTACGGCGACGGGGAGCGGCTGGGCCCGCTGGCGCGCCGTTTCACCGCCCCGTACCGGGTGCCGCTGGCTGTCCTGTCCCCGCTCGCGCACGTAACCTGGAGGCATGTCCAGCCCCGCAGAACGGTTCGCTGCGGCACGGGTGAGGCGGGAGCAGGAGCGGTCCCCGCTCGGGCGCTTCGTCGCCGGCGCTGGAGTTCGAGCCCGGACGACTTCCAGCTCGAGGCGATGCAGGCCGTCGCCGACGGGCACGGCGTGCTGGTCGCCGCCCCCACCGGGCGCCGGCAAGACGGTGGTCGGCGAGTTCGCGGTCGACCTGGCCCTGCGCACCGGGCGCAAGGCGTTCTACACCACGCCGATCAAGGCGCTGAGCAACCAGAAGTACGCCGACCTCGTGGCGGTGCACGGCGCCGACGCCGTGGGCCTGCTGACCGGCGACGTGTCGCGTGAACGGCGAGGCGCCCGTGGTGGTGATGACCACCGAGGTGCTCCGCAACATGATCTACGCGGGCTCCTCGACCCTGGCCGGTCTCGGGTTCGTCGTCATGGACGAGGTGCACTACCTCGCCGACCGCTTCCGCGGGGCGGTCTGGGAGGAGGTGATCATCCACCTGGCCGAGGACGTGCAGCTGGTGTCGCTGTCGGCGACGGTGAGCAACGCCGAGGAGTTCGGCGAGTGGCTGGCCACCGTCCGCGGCGACACCCGCGTCGTGGTCTCCGAGCACCGGCCGGTGCCGCTGTGGCAGCACGTCCTGGTCGACAAGCGGCTGCACGACCTGTTCGTCGACCCCGACGGCGACCCGGTGCTCGGCCTGCCCGGCGAGCCGACCCGGGCCTGGTCAACCCGGAGCTGGTCGCGCTGGCCCGCGAGGAGTCCCGGTACGAGCGGCGCTACCAGCGGCCGGCCCCAGCGCGGCGGGAGCCGGCCACGGCGACGCGGCACGCCCAGCCGCGCCGGCGTGGTCGAGGCGCTGGACAAGGACGGCCTGCTGCCGGCCATCCACTTCATCTTCAGCCGCAACGGCTGCGACGCCGCCGTCCGCCAGTGCCTCGCCTGGGGCGTCCGGCTCACCACGCCGGCGGAGCGGGCCGAGATCCGGCGCGTCGCCGAGGAGCGCACGCAGGCCCTGCCCGACGCCGACCTCGGCGTCCTCGGCTGGTCGGAGTGGGTCGACGGCGCTCGAGCGGGGGCTCGCGGCCCACCACGCGGGCCTGCTGCCCGGCGTTCAAGGAGACCGTCGAGGAGCTGTTCCGCCGCGGCCTGGTCAAGATCGTCTTCGCCACCGAGACCCTGGCGCTGGGCGTCAACATGCCGGCGCGCTCGGTCGTGCTGGAGAAGCTGGTCAAGTGGAACGGCGAGCAGCACGTCGACGTCACGGCGGGGGAGTACACCCAGCTCACCGGTCGTGCCGGGCGACGCGGCATCGACGTCGAGGGCCACGCGGTCGTCCTGTGGACCGACGGCCTGCAGCCGGACCACGTCGCCTGCCTCGCCTCCACGCGCACCTACCCGCTGCGCTCGAGCTTCGCCCCCACGTACTCCATGGCGGTCAACCTGGTGGCACGCGTCGGCCGGGAGGGGGCGCGCTCGATCCTGGAGACGTCGTTCGCGCAGTTCCAGGCCGACCGCGGCGTCGTCGGGCTGGCCCGTCAGCTCCGCAAGCAGGAGGAGGCGCTGGCGGGCTACACCGAGGCCATGCACTGCCACCTCGGCGACTTCGACTCCTACCACCGGCTGCGCAGCCGGATCTCGGCGACGGAGAAGGACCTGTCGAAGCGGGCGAGTGCCGACCGCCGGGCCGACGCCGCCGCCACCCTGGAACGGCTGCGACGGGGGGACGTGATCGACGTGCCCACCGGCAAGCAGCGGGGCTGGGCCGTGGTCCTGGACCCGGGCCTGCACGCCGACGGCCCCCGGCCCACGGTCCTGACCGCCGACCGGCAGGTGCGTCGCCTCGACCCCGTGCTCTTCCCCGCCGCGGTCCAGGTGGTCGCCACCGTCCGGGTGCCCAAGCACTTCGACGCGCACGACACCAAGGCCCGCCGCGACCTCGCCAGCAGCATGCGCAACGCCCTGGCGGCCGTCGGCGGCGGGAACGTCGCCGCAGCCCGTCCGGCGCCGCGGCGCCGGCGACGAGGGGGTCACCGAGCCCGGCGAGCTGGAGCTGCTACGGCTGCGACGGGAGCTGCGGGCGCACCCGTGCCACGGCTGCGCCGACCGCGAGGACCACGCCCGCTGGGCCCAGCGACGCGACGAGCTCGAGCGCGACCACCGCACCCTGCAGCGCAAGATCTCGGGCCGGACCGCCGTGATCGCCCGGACCTTCGACCGGGTCTGCGAGGTCCTCGACGTGCTCGGCTACCTGGACGGGGAGGAGCTGACCGAGGCGGGGCAGGCGCTGCGCTTCATCTACACGCAGTCCGACCTGCTCGTCGCGGAGTGCCTGCGGACCGGTATCTGGGACGGCCTGGACGGCCCGGCGCTGGCTGCCGTCGTGTCGACCCTGGTGTTCGAGGCCCGCCGCGAGGTCGAGGGCGTCGACCCCCGCCTGCCCGGGCAGGGGCACGACGGCCGCGTGGGCGGAGACGGTACGCCTCTGGTCAGCCCTCACCGACCTCGAGGCGCGGACCACCGGGTGCCACCCGACCCGGGAGCCCGACCCCGGGTTCGCCGCCCCGGTGTGGCGGTGGGCGCAGGGCCAGCCGCTGGAGACCGTGCTGCGGGAGAGCGACCTGAGCCCCGGCGACTTCGTCCGCTGGTGCCGTCAGACCCTGGACCTGCTCGACCAGGTGCAGGCCTCGGCCGGGCGCGGCAGCGAGCTGCGGAGCGCCGCCGGTGACGCCATCGCGCGGGTGCGGCGCGGGGTGGTGGAGTACTCCCTGGGCGCGGCCCGCACCGACTGACCCGGCCGGGCGCGCTCGTCCGTCCGGCGAGCTCAACCGCCGCGCGCCCTCAGCAGCGCCGCGAGCCTGGCGACCTGCCGGGCGCAGCCCCACCGCTCGCCGAACGCGTCCAGGCGGCCGTCGTCCGCCGGCGAGCCGAGCAGCCAGCTCGTCCGGCTCCGCCGGGACCACGGCGGCGTCGTCCACGCACCGGACCACCTGCAGCGCGGCGACGACGTACGTCAGGGACGCCGACCAGCGCGGCCGCGCCGGGCCGGGGACATCGGCCGCGACGGGTCCGCGGCGGCCGCCATCACCGCGTGCAGGTCGCCGTGCTGGCGCAGCAGGTCCGCCGCGGTCTTCTCGCCGATCCCGGCGATGCCGGGCAGCCCGTCGGAGGGGTCGCCGCGCAGCACCGACATGTGGAGGTAGCCCTCGCCGTCGGCCACGCCGTACCGCGCCGCTGCAGGTCCGCCGCGGTCAGCGCAGGAGCGTCCTTGACGCCCTTGCCGACGTAGACGACCCGCACCCCGGCCGGGTCGTCGACCAGCTGCAGCAGGTCCCGGTCGCCGCTGACCACGTCCACCGTGCCGCGGCCCTGCGTCGGTCCACCGTCGGGCCAGGGTGGCGCAGACGTCGTCGGCCTCGAAACCGGCCGCCTCGACGCGTGCGAGCCCCAGCAGCCCGAGCGCCTCCGCGATGAGCGGCACCTGCGGGGACAGCTCGTCGGGGACCTCCTCCCCGCCCGCCTCGGCGACCCGGTGGGCCTTGTACGACGGCATCAGCTCGGTGCGCCAGGCCGGTCGCCAGTCCGCGTCCCAGCAGGCGGCGTAGGCGGTGGGCGAGAACCGCTCCAGGAGCATCGCCGTCATGTCGAGGTAGCCGCGCAGGGCGTTGACGGGGGTGCCGTCGGGAGCGGTGACGGAGGCCGGCACCCCGTAGAACGCACGGAAGTACAAGGTGGCGGCGTCGACAGCCAGCAGCGTGCTCACGCAGGCCATGCTGGCAGCCGGGTGGGGTGACCGGGCACGCCTCGCCGAACCCGCGAGCAGTGTCGGTGCACCGGCGGGGTGGCCGTCGACGGGGCCGGACGGAGTGGGACGGGGTGTGACGGGGTGTGACGGACGTTGAGCGGATATGGTGGCGCCTGCCGCCACCGCGGCACCCCCGCACGCCCCCTCACACCCCCGAGGAACGCCGTGACCGGTCGACGACGACCCTTCCCGGTGCCCGAGCGGCACCTGCCCTCCGACGAGGCGGCCGAGCTCCTCGCTCTCGTCCGCGAGGTCGCCGAGCTGGAGCTCGCCCCGGTGGCGGCGGAGGCGGAGGCGCGGGCGGCGCGGCTGCAGGAGTACCCGCGCGAGACCTACCGACTGCTCGGCAAGGCCGGTCTCCTGGGCCTGCCGTACCGCGAGGAGCACGGCGGTGGCGGCCAGCCGTACGTGGTGTACCTGCAGGTGCTGGAAGAGCTGGCGCGCTGCTGGGGCAGCGTCGCGATGGGTATGAGCGTGCACGTGCTGGCCTGCCACGCGCTCGCTGCGGCAGGCTCGGCGCAGCAGGTCGCAGCGGTGGCTGCCGGACCTGCTCGGCGGCGAGCTGCTCGCCGGCTACTGCCTGTCGGAGCTCGAGGCCGGCTCCGACGCCGCCGCGATGCGCACGCGGGCCGTGCGCGACGGTGACGGGTGGGTGATCACCGGCGCCAAGGCGTGGATCACCCATGCCGGCATGGCCGACAGCTACACGGTGTTCGCCAGGACCGGCGCGAGCGCCGAGGGCGGGCGGGCCGGGGACGGGATCTGCGCCTTCCTGGTCCCCGCCGACGCACCGGGCCTCACGGTGGCCGCTCCCGAGCACAAGATGGGCTTCGCCGCCTCGCGCACGGCCCAGGTCGTCCTGGACGGGGTCCGGGTCGACGGCGACCGCCTGCTGGGCGAGGAGGGCCACGGGTTCTCCGTCGCCAAGCGCGGCCCTCGACGCCGGCCGGCTCGGTATCGCCGCGGTGGCGGTCGGGCTGGCGCAGGCCGCCCTGGAGGACGCCGTGGCCTACGCCCGGCAGCGCGAGCAGTTCGGCCGGCCGGTCATCGAGCACCAGGGCCTCGGCTGGATGCTGGCCGACATGGCCACGGCGGTCGCCGCCTCGCGCGCGCTGTACCTGGAGGGTGCCCGGATGCTGGACGTCGCCGCGACCCCACCCGGGTGAGGGCCGGCTGCGTCGATGGCCAAGACCTTCTGCACAGACCAGGCCGTCCGGGTGACCACGGACGCCGTCCAGGTCCTCGGTGGCGCGGGCTACGTCAGCGACCACCGGGTCGAGCGGCTCATGCGGGAGGCGAAGCTGCTGCAGATCGTCGAGGGCACCAACCAGGTGCAGCGGGTGGTCGTCGCCAGCCTGCTCGCGCGCTCGTAGTCGTAGCGTCGCAGGCTGTTCGCGACGGCAGATCGTTGCAGCGAGGCGACGTGAGCCGTCGCTAGTCTTCCGCGGTGACCGCCGCAGACAGCAGGGCCTTCGTCGACGATCTCGACCGTGCCATCGTGCGCGCGCTGGCCTCCGACGGGCGCAAGTCCTACACCGACCTGGGGAAGCTGACGGGGCTGTCCACGTCGGCGGTGCACCACCGTGTGCGCCGGCTGGAGGAACGGGGCGTGCTGCTGGGCTACCGCGCCGTGGTGGACGCCGGGGCTGCTCGGCCTCCCGCTGACGGCGTTCATCTACCTCACGCCGCTGGACCAGTCCGCACCGGACGACGTCCCGGACCGGCTGCGCCGACCTGGGCGAGGTGGAGGCGATCCACGCCGTGGCCGGTGAGGCCAACTACATGATCAAGGTGCGGGTGGACACACCGGCGACCCTGGAGAACCTGCTGACCAGGATCCGGCACACGGCGGACGTCTCCACCCGGACCACGGTCGTGCTCAGCACGCCGTACGAGGACCGGCCACCACCGGTGTGAGGTCCCGGGATGTCGTCTCTGCCGGCTCTCCGGCAGAGTGTCCCCGGATCGGACGGTCGCAGGACACGGAGGTCCCGCGCGGTGAGCGAGGGACAGGCAGGAGACACATGTTCGCTCGCGTCGCGGTGGTCAACAGGGGCGAGCCGGCGGTCCGGCTGGTCCGAGCCGTCCGGGAGCTGAACGAGGAGACCGGCCACGGCATCACCGTGATCGCCCTGCACACCGAGGCCGAGCGGCGGGCGATGTTCGTGCGGCTCGCCGACGAGGCCGTCTGCCTGCGCGAGACCGGCCACGCCAGCGGCCCGTACACCGACCACGCCGAGCTGGAGCGGGCGCTGCTGGCCGCACGGGCGGACGCGGTGTGGGTCGGCTGGGGCTTCGTGGCGGAGGACCCGGCGTTCGCCGAGCTCTGCGACCGGCTCGGCCTGGTCTTCGTCGGTCCGTCCGCCCAGGCCATGCGCCGCCTCGGCGACAAGATCGAGGCCAAGCTCCTCGCCGAGCAGACCGGGGTCCCGGTGGCCCCGTGGAGCGGCGGTCCCGTCGAGGACCTGGCCGCCGCCCGGGCGGCCGCCGACCGGATCGGCTACCCCCTGATGATCAAGGCCCGCAGCGGCGGCGGCGGCCGCGGCATCAGGATGGTCCGCTCGGCCGCCGAGCTCGAGCCCGCCCTGGAGCGCACGCGCGCCGAGGCAGCAGCCACCTTCGGTGACGACGTGGTGTTCCTGGAGAGCCTGGTCAGCGGCGGGCGGCACATCGAGGTGCAGGTCATCGCGGACGGGCACGGCACCGTCTGGGCGCCCGGAGTCCGGGACTGCTCGGTGCAGCGACGCAACCAGAAGCTGGTCGAGGAGTCCGGGTCTCCGGTGCTGGACGCCGAGCAGATGAGGTCGCTGCGCGAGGTGTCGACGGCGCTCGTGCGCGCGGCCGGCTACCGGGGTGCAGGCACGGTGGAGTACCTCTACCAGCCGCAGGAGCGGACCTTCGCGTTCATGGAGGTCAACACGCGCCTGCAGGTGGAGCACCCCGTGACCGAGGCCACCACGGGCCTGGACCTGGTCAAGCTGCAGCTCCTCGTCGCGGCGGGGGAGCGGCTGCCCGGACAGACGCCCCCGCCCGAGGTCGGCCACGCCGTCGAGGTCCGGCTCAACGCCGAGGACGCCGACGAGGGCTTCGCGCCCGCGCCGGGGACCATCACCGTCATGACGCTGCCCACCGGGCCGGGTGTCCGGGTGGACACCGGCTTCGCCGCAGGTGACGTGGTGTCGCCGCTGTACGACTCCATGGTCGCGAAGGTCATCGCCTGGGGCCGCGACCGGCCCGAGGCCTTGGCCCGCCTGCGTTGCGCGCTGCGCGACATGACGGTCCTGGTGTCGGGGGGCACCACCACCAAGTCGTTCCTGCTCGACCTGCTGGCCCGCCCCGCGGTGGTGTCCGGCGAGGCGGACACCCAGTGGCTCGACCGCACCGGTGCGGGGCAGGAGCGGGTGCCCGCCCGGCATGCTGACACCGCCCTGCTGAGCGTCGCCGTCGACGTCTACGACGAGGAGGAGGCGCGGGAGCGGGCCGCCTTCCTGGCCTCCGCGCGCGGCGGCCGTCCCCGCGCGGACCACGCCGTCGGCCGTCCCGTCGAGCTCGCGCTCCTCGGCCGGGCGTACGAGTTCCTCGTGGCCCAGGTCGGCGCCGGCCGCTACCGCGTCGAGGTCGACGGCGTGGTCGTCCTGGTCGAGGTGGACAGGCGCTCGCAGCACGAGCGCCGGGTGCTCGTGGGCGGGCGGCGCCACCTCGTGACGGGCGTCGCGGGTCGGGGTAGCCACCTGGTCGAGGTCGACGGGTACAGCCACCGGGTGGTGCGCGACGAGGCCGGTCTGGTCCGGGCGCCTGCACCGGCGGTGGTCGTGGCCGTGCCCGTGCAGCCCGGCGACACCGTCGAGGCCGGTGACACCGTCGTGGTGCTGGAGTCCATGAAGATGGAGACCGCGGTGCGTGCGCCGCAGCCGGGCACCGTGCGTGAGGTGCTCGCCGAGGTCAACGCCCAGGTGGACGCAGGCGCGCCGCTGCTTCGCCTGGACACCGTGGCCGAGGGCGGTGCCACGTCGGACGCCGCGGCCGTGACCTTCGAGGACGCCAGGTCCACGGCGGGTCAGGAGCCGGCACGGGGACCCGCGCACGACCCGTCACCAGCTGCGGTCCTCGCCCCGGTCCTCGCCCCGCGTGAACGTGCCCTCGCGCTGCTGGGCGACCTGCACGCCCTGGTGACCGGCTACGACATCAGCCGCGAGCAGGGTCGGGCGCTGCTGACCGGGTACCTCGACGAGCGGGGCACGGGAGCGCAGGTGGACCCCGGGCTGCTGCAGGGGGAGACGGCGCTGCTCACGACGTTCGCCGACCTCTGCGACCTGTCCCGCAACCGGCCCGCGGTAGCGGAGGAGCACGCCGACGAGCAGGTGCACAGCCCTCGCGAGCACCTGCACACCTTCCTGCGCTCGCTCGACGTCGAGGCCGACGGCCTGCCCGAGTCGTTCCGGTCTCGGCTGTCGCGGGCACTGCGCCACCACGGCGTCCAGGAGCTCACCCCGGGGCCGGAGCTGGAGGAGGCGGTGTACCGCGTCTTCCTCGCCCAGCAGCGCGCCGCTGACCACGTCCCGGTCGTGGCCGCCCTGCTCGAGCGGTGGCTCGAGGACGGCGACACGCTGAGCGGTCCACGCCGCGACGAGGTGGGGGAGGTGCTCGAGCGGCTGATCGCCGCGACGCAGCTGCGGTACCCGGCCGTGGGCGACCTCGCGCGCAGCATCCGGTTCCAGCTGTTCGAGCAGCCGGTGATCCGGGCGGCACGCGAGCAGGCGCACGCCGTGGTGCTGGAGCACCTCAGCCACCTCGACGCAGACCCCCGGGCCGCCGACCGGCAGGACCGGGTGGCGGCGATGGTGGAGCAGACCGAGCCGGTCGTGCGGCTGCTCGGTGCCCGCCTGCTCGCCGGCGGCCGGGGGGCCGAGCCGCTGCTGGAGGTGCTCACCCGGCGCTACTACAAGGTGCGTCGCCTGGAGGACGTGCAGGCGTCCGTGCAGGCGGACCGGCAGGTCGTCACCGGCCACTACGAGCTGCTGGGGGAACGGCTGTACCTGCTGGCCACGGTCACCGACGCCGCCGCGCTCGACGAGAGCCTCCAGGAGGCCTCGGCCCTGGCGCAGCAGCTGCCGGTCCCGGAGGCGGCCGTCGTCGACCTGTACGTCGCCTGGCCGGACGCCCCGGCGGACGGTGACGAGCTGGCGGCCCAGGTGCAGCAGCGGCTGCTCGCGGCACCGCAGCTGGCGCGGGGGCGCCGCGTCACCGTCACCGTCTACTCCGACGGTGGGCAGCAGGTGCGCCAGCTCACCTTCCGTGACACCGGTGACGGCCTGGTGGAGGACCGGGTGATCCGGGACATGCACCCGCTCACCGGCCAGCGGCTGGACCTGTGGCGGCTGAAGAACTTCGACGGCACCCGGCTGCCGGCGCCGGAGAACACGTACCTCTTCCACTGCGTGGCCGCCGGCAACCCTGCCGACGAGCGGCTCGTGGCCCTGGCGGAGGTCCGCGACGTCACGCCCCTGCGTGACGCCTCCGGCCAGGTGACGGCCTTCCCTGCGGTCGAGCGCGCCCTCGGCTCCTGCCTGGACGGCATCCGCCGGCACCAGGCCACCCGTGGCGACCGGCGCCTGGACACCAACCTGGTGTTCCTCTACGTCTGGCCGACGATGGCGGTCTCGCTCGCCGAGCTGGCCGGGTTCGCGAGGACGGCGGCCCCGCTGACGGTGGGTGCCGGCCTGGAAGAGGTGATGATCCTCGGCCGGCTGCAGGAGCCGGGGGCCGAGCCGCGCGACGTGGCGCTGACCTTCGCCCACCGGCCGGGGACCGGCGTCTCGGTCTCCGTGCAGCCTCCGCCCACCGAGCCGCTGGCCGCGATGGACGCCTACACCCAGCAGGTCCGCCGCTCGCGCGCGCGCGGCACGACGTACCCCTACGAGCTCGTGCCGGTCATCTCGGGCCCGCAGGGCAGCTTCGTCGAGCACGACCTGGACGACGACGGCCGGCTCGTCCCGGTCGACCGGCCGCCGGGGCGCAACCGTGCCGGTGTCGTCGCCGGCGTGGTCTCCACCCCGACCGAGCGCTACCCGGAGGGCATGGTGCGGGTGGCGCTGTTCGGCGACCCGACGCGCGCGCTCGGGTCCGTGGCCGAGCCGGAGTGCGCCAGGATCATCGCCGCCCTCGACCTGGCCGAGCAGATGCAGGTGCCGGTGGAGTGGTATGCGCTGTCGTCGGGGGCCAAGATCTCGATGGACTCGGGCACGGAGAACATGGACTGGGTGGCGCGGGCGCTGCGCCGCATCATCACCTTCACCCAGGCCGGCGGCGAGGTCAACGTCGTGGTGACTGGCATCAACGTCGGCGCGCAGCCGTACTGGAACGCCGAGGCGACGATGCTCATGCACACCAAGGGCATCCTCGTCATGACGCCCGACTCCGCCATGGTGCTGACCGGGAAGCAGTCGCTCGACTACTCCGGGGGCGTGTCGGCCGAGGACAACTTCGGCCTGGGTGGCTACGACCGGGTGATGGGTCCCAACGGGCAGGCGCAGTACTGGGCCCCGGACCTCACCGCGGCCTGCGGCGTGCTCATGCAGCACTACGGGTTCAGCTACATCGCCCCGGGAGAGGCCGTGGCGCGACGGGCGAGCACCGCCGACCCCGTCGACCGGGACGTCCGCGAGCACCCGCACACGCACCCCGGCAGCGAGTTCACCACGGTGGGCGACATCTTCTCGGCCACGGCCAACCCCGAGCGCAAGAAGCCGTTCGACATCCGCACCGTGATGCGGGCCGTCGTCGACGCCGACGCCGACGTGCTCGAGCGCTGGGCCGGGATGGCCGACGCCGACACGTCGGTGGTGATGGACGCCTACCTGGGCGGGCACCCCGTGACGGTGCTCGGCGTGGAGTCCCGTCCCGTCCCGCGGCGCGGGTCCTACCCGGCCGACGGCCCCGACCTGTGGACCGCTGGGACGCTGTTCCCGCGCTCGTCCAAGAAGACGGCCCGGGCCATCAACGCCGCCAGCGGGAACCGGCCGCTGGTGGTGCTGGCGAACCTGTCCGGCTTCGACGGGTCACCGGAGTCGCTGAAGAACCTGCAGCTGGAGTACGGCGCGGAGATCGGCCGGGCGATCGTCAACTTCGACGGACCGATCGTGTTCTGCGTCGTGTCCCGGTACCACGGGGGTGCGTTCGTCGTGTTCTCCGGCGTGCTGAACGACCGGATGGAGGTGATCGCGGTCGAGGGCTCGTACGCCTCCGTGATCGGTGGCGCCCCGGCCGCAGCCGTGGTCTTCGCCCGTGAGGTGACGACCCGGACCGCCTCCGACCCGCGGGTCAGGGCGGCGGAGCAGGCGCTGGCGGCGGCCGAGGAGCCCGACCGGGCGGGCCTGCGGGTGGAGCTGGCGCGGCTGCGGGGGACGGTCCGCTCGGAGAAGCTCGGCGAGGTCGCCGACGAGTTCGAGGCGGTCCACGACATCCGTCGGGCGCGGGAGGTGGGCTCGGTCCACGCGATCATCCCGGCGGGCGAGCTGCGGCCCTACCTCGTCGGTGCCGTCGAGCGCGGCCTGGCCCGGAGCGCCGGCGGCCTCCTCCCGGTCGGGACGCGTGAGGCGTGACCCCCGCACCCGGAGGACGCCTCGCTCCTGGGCTCAGCTGCTGACCAGGGCGCCCAGGCCTGCGTCGAGCCGCTGCCGTTGCGCCCACCACGCCTGGCCCTCGGCGGGCAGGGTGTCGATCGGGTCGTAGTAGGGGTAGGTGCGGGTGAGCGCGTCGTCGTCGTGGGCCTCGACCGAGGTCCGGTAGTTCTTGGTCCACTCGCTGATGCCGCGCACGGTGTCGTAGGCGTGCACCTGGTGCACCCAGCGCTTGCCGACGAACGGCACGTCGCACACGATCCGCGGCGTCGCGAAGCCGGGCAGGTAGCCCATGATCGCGTGCTGCAGGTCCTGGGCGCTGCGCAGCGAGGTCCGCCAGTGCTCCGCCGCCGGGATCATGTCGCACATGTAGAAGTAGTAGGGCGTGATCGACGCCTCGTCCTGCAGGCCGAAGCACAGGTCCAGCAGCTGCTCCGGGGTGTCGTTGACCCCGCGCATGAGGACGCCCTGGTTGCGGACGTCGCGGACGCCGGCCTGGTGCATGGCCCGGGACGCCTCGGCGACCAGGGGGGTGAGCGAGCCCACCGAGTTCACGTGGGTGTGGACGGCGAGGGCCACGCCGCGGCTGCGGGCGGTGCCGGCCACCCGGGTCATCCCCTCGACCACGGGGGCCGAGAGCCAGTGCTGGGGCAGGCCCATGAGCGCCTTGGTCGCGAGCCGGATGTCGCGGACGTTCTCGATCTCCATGACGGCGGTGAGGAACTGCTCCAGGCGCGGCCAGGGCATGTTCGCGACGTCCCCGCCGGAGACCACGACGTCGCGCACCGTCGGCGTGCGACGCAGGTAGTCGAGCATGTCCTGGAGCCGGTCGTTCGGCTTGAGCGTGAACTTGAGCTTCTCGACCTGCGGGGTGGAGGTGCCCACGAGGTCCATCCGCGTGCAGTGCCCGCAGTACTGGGGGCACGTCGGCAGGATCTCGGCCAGCACCTTGGTGGGGTAGCGGTGGGTGAGGCCCTCCACGGCCCACATGTCGTGCTCGTGCAGGGAGTCGCGGCTGGAGAAGGGGTGCGAGGCCCACTCGACGAACCGGTCCGGCAGCAGCGGGAGCATGTACCGGCGGACGGGGTCGGCGCGGAACGCGGCGGAGTAGGCGGCCCCGGCGGCCGGGGTGCCGTCCGCCCCGGTGCTCGGCACGATGGTGTTCATCATCTGCGGCGGCAGGAGCATCGACATGGTGGCCCGCTGCTGCTGGTCGGCGACGAGGTCGTCGTAGACGTCGTCGGTGAGCAGGTCGCCCATGAGCTCGCGCAGCTGCCTGACGTTCTTGAGGCAGTGGCTGCGCTGCCACTGCACGTCGCGCCACTGCTCCTCGGTGACGTCGCGCCACCCGGGCATCCGCCGCCAGTCCGGCTCGACGAGCTCACGGCGGGCGTAGGTGTACGGCTGCAGGGCGCGGAGATCGCTCACCGTCGCAGGGTACGGAAGATCCTTGCGCCTGTCACGCTTCACATGCACGAACCTTGTGCGTACCCTCCGTCTGGTGGCACAGATGTCGTCAATGAGTCCTGCCCGCGGCACGGTCGGCCCGGCCGGCGAGGAGTCGCCGGTGGGGCTGCACCGGGTCGTGCGACCGGTGGGTGTCCTGCCGCAGGCAGCCGAGGTGCTCGACGCGCGCGCCGCGCTGTGGCCGGGGGAGGTCCGCCTGGACGTCGACCGCCTCAACCTGGACGCCGCCAGCGCCCGCCAGCTGCGCGAGAGCTGCGACGGCGACCCGGACCGGGTCCGGGCGACGGTCCTGGGGATCGTGCGGCGCCGCGGGAAGATGCACAACCCGGTCACCGGCTCCGGCGGCATGCTGCTGGGCACGGTCGCCGAGGTCGGCCCCGACAGCCCGCTCGGCCTGTGCCCGGGCCAGCGGGTGGCCACCCTGGTCAGCCTCACCCTGACCCCGTTGCACCTCGCCGACGGGCTCGAGCGGTGGGACGGCGTGGGGGAGCAGGTGCCGACGACCGGCCACGCGGTCCTCTTCTCCCGCAGCATCGCCGCCGTCGTCCCGGACGACCTGGCCGAGGCCGACGTCCTCGCCGTGATGGACGTCTGCGGCGCCCCGGCGCTGGTGGCCCGCGTGGTGGCGCAGCGGCAGGAGCGCGGCCTGGGCACCGACGTCGCCGTGCTCGGCGCAGCCGGCAAGTCCGGCTCGCTGTCGCTGGCCGCGGCGCGCGAGGCGGGGGCCGGGCGACTGGTCGGGCTCGTCCCCGTGCCCCCCGAGGCCGACGCCCTGTCCGCGAGCGGGCTCGCCGACGCCGTCGTGCTCGCCGACGCCACCGACCCGGTGGCCACGGCCGCCGCGGTGCGGGGCGCGCTCGACGGACGGGGCGCCGACATCACCGTCGTGTGCGTCGACGTCCCCGGCTGCGAGCACGGTGCGGTCCTCGCCACCGAGGACGGCGGCACGGTCGTGTTCTTCTCCATGGCGACGTCGTTCAGCACGGCCGCCCTGGGCGCGGAGGGTCTCGCCGCCGACGTCACCATGCTCGTCGGCAACGGCTACACGCCGGGGCACGCCGAGCTGGCCCTGCGCCTGTTCCGTGGCAGCCACGGGGTGCGGTCCCTGTTCGGCGCGCGCCACGGGACCATGGGCGCATGAGCAGGTGGCGCACGACCAGGACCGCCCGGTGACCCGGGTCCTCTACCGCCACGGCGCGGTGTACACCCCGGCCGACCCCTACGCCCAGGCCCTCCTGGTCGACGGGGGGACCGTCGCCTGGGTCGGGGGCGACGAGGCCGCGGCCACCATGGCGAGCGACGGCAGCGCCGAGGTGGTCGTCGACCTGGCGGGCGCGCTCGTGGCACCCGCCTTCGTCGACTCCCACGTCCACGCCTTCGACACCGGCCTGGTGCTCACCGGGGTGGACGTCACCGGCGCCCGCCGCGTGAGCGACGTCCTCGACGCGGTCGCCGCGCACGTCGCCGCCCACCCTGGCCGCCCGGTCCTCGGCCACGGCTGGGACGAGACGGTGCTCGCCGAGGGACGCCCGCCCACAGCCGCCGAGGTCGACCGTGCGGCCGGCGACGTGGACGTCTACCTGTCCCGGGTGGACGTGCACTCCGCCCTGGTCAGCTCCCGGCTCGCGGTGCGCGCCGGGTGCGCGGGCAGGACGGGCTGGGACGGCACCGCGCGGGTCGAGCGCGACGCCCACCACGTCGCCCGCGCCGCCGCCCGGGACGTGCCCGACCCCGACCGTGCCGCCGCCCACGAGGCCGCGCTGCGGCGTGCGGCCGAGGTCGGGCTCGGGACGCTGCACGAGATGTCCGGCCCGTTCATCGGGGGGGTGCGGGACCTGCCGGTGCTGCTCGGGGTCGCTGCCGACGTCGGGGTCCGGGTGGTGCCCTACTGGGGCGAGGCCGCCCGTGACGCCGACCACGCCCGGGCGCTCGTCACCGGTCTGGGGCTCCCCGCCGGCGTGCGGCTGGCCGGCCTGGCGGGCGACCTGT
Source organism: uncultured Actinomycetota bacterium (assembly GCA_963759255.1). Taxonomy (GTDB): domain Bacteria; phylum Actinomycetota; class Actinomycetes; order Actinomycetales; family JBBAYJ01; genus Aquipuribacter. Next base: position 735,627 of record CAVWYQ010000002.1, on the reverse strand, counting down.
CGGCCGACGGCTCGATCGGCTCCCGAACCGCGGCCTTCCGGGACCCGTACAGCGACAACGACACCGAGCACCCTGACCACCGGGGCCACACCTACCTGGACGCCGGCACCATCGCCGCCCACGTCGTCGCCTGCGTCGAGGCGGGCGTGCAGCCGGGCTTCCACGTGATCGGCGACGCCGGCCTGGACGCGGTCCTGCAGGGCTGCCAGGTGGCTGCGAGCACGCTGGGAGGCACCCGGCTCCGCACCGCGAGGCTCAGGCTCGAGCATGTCGAGGCGGCCGACGACGAGCAGGTGGCGGCGCTGGCCGACCTCGGCGTGGTGGCGAGCATGCAGCCGGCCTTCGACGCCCTCTGGGGTGGGGACGCGGGCCTCTACGCGCGCCGGCTCGGTGACCGCCGGCTCAACCGGGTCGGCAGCATCGCCGCAGCGGGCGTGCCGCTCGCCTTCGGGTCCGACTCGCCCGTGACCGCGCTCGACCCGTGGGGCGCCGTGCAGGCCGCCGCCTTCCACCACGACGTCGAGCAGCGGATCAGCGTGCGGGCCGCCTTCGCCGCGCACACCCGGGGGGCCCACCGCTCCGCCCGGGACGACGTCCACGTCCACGAGCAGGCGGGCGTCCTGGTGCCGGGAGCCCCGGCGGACCTCGCGGTGTGGGAGGCGGGGGAGCTGGTCGTGCAGGCACCCGACGACCGCATCCAGGCCTGGAGCACCGACCCGCGCTCGCGCGTGCCCGCCCTGCCGGACCTGAGCCCCGGCTCGCCCCGCCCGCGCGGCCTCCGCACGGTCGTCGCGGGTCGTGTGGTGCACGACACCGGCGAGCTGGGCGGGACGACGTGAGCCGCCCCGGACCGCCGACCCCGACCGACAGGAGCACCACGGTGACCCGCCGACGGCCCCACCTCGACCTCGACCCCGCCCAGGTGGGCCGCGCCCGCGAGCTGGCCCGCGCCGCGTCGGCGCCCGTCGTCGAGCTCGCCCGCAGCCGGACCACCGTGAGCGTCGAGCGGGCGGTGCTCCGGGCGGCGGGCCTGGAAGGGGCGGACGCCGAGGGCATCCCGTGGGTCAACCACCTCGTGGACGCCGTCCGCCGCCAGGTGGGGCTCGAGCACGGCGTCGCGGTGCCCGTCTGGGACGCGCTGGCCCGCGCGGAGGCCCCTGACCTCACGGTGCTGGCGCAGAAGGCCGCCGTGGACGGGGTCAGCCTCCGGCTGCCGGTGGCCGGCGGCCGGGACCACGCGCTCCTCGGGGCCCGGGCCGCAGCGGCGCGCGGGGTGGCCGGCATCGACGCCGCCCGCGCGGAGCGCGAGTCCCTGGTGGCGCGCATCGGTGACCCCCCGCAACGGCCGTGGATCTACCTCATCGTCGCCACCGGCGACATCTACGAGGACATCCCCCAGGCGCAGGCCGCCGCCAGGGCAGGTGCCGACGTCATCGCCGTCATCCGCTCCACCGGTCAGTCGCTGCTGGACTACGTGCCCGAGGGCGCGACCCGCGAGGGCTACGCCGGCACGTACGCCACCGCCGAGAACTTCCGGCTCATGCGCGCGGCCCTGGACGAGGTGTCGGCGGAGGTGGGCCGCTACGTCCGGCTGACCAACTACGCCTCGGGGCTCTGCATGCCCGAGATCGCCACGCTGGCCGGGCTGAGCCGCCTGGACATGATGCTCAACGACTCGATGTACGGGATCCTGTTCCGCGACATCAACCCGGTCCGGACCTTCGTCGACCAGCGGTTCAGCCGCCAGGTGCACGCCCGCGCGGGGATCATCATCAACACCGGCGAGGACAACTACCTCACGACCGCCGACGCGGTCGACGCGGCCCACACCGTGACGGTGTCCCAGCTGCTCAACGAGACGTTCGCCCACGAGGCGGGGCTGCCGGACCACCTGCTCGGGCTGGGCCACGCGTTCGAGATCGACCCGGCGGTGCCGGAGTCGTTCCGCCTGGAGCTCGCGCACGCCCTGCTCGCGCGGACCCTCTTCCCGGACGCGCCGCTGAAGTGGATGCCGCCGACCCGGCACATGACCGGTGACGTGTTCCAGGGCTACCTGCTCGACGGGTTCTTCAACCTGGTCGGCTCCCTGACCGACCAGGACATCCTCCTGGTCGGGATGATGACCGAGGCGGTCGTCACGCCGTGGCTGTCCGACCGCGACCTCGCGCTGCAGAACGTGCGCTACGTCCAGCGCGCCGCCGGCGGTCTGGCGGAGGACTTCGTGCCGGCCCCCGACGGGCTGATCGCCACCCGCGCCCGCCACGTGCTGGGCGAGGCCGTGGACCTGCTCGAGCAGATCGTCGGGAGCGAGGGCGGGCTCCTCGCGGCGATCGCGCACGGCACCTTCGGGGGCATGAGGCGGCCTGCCGACGGCGGCCGGGGGCTGGACGGCGTGGTCGAGCGGGCCGAGGACTACGTCAACCCGGTCAGCGAGATCCTGGAGGCGACGCCATGAGCGCACCGGGTCCTGCCCGCCTGCCGGACGGGCTCCCACCCGTGGTCCGTCCCTACGGCGACACCACCGGCGACGGCATGGTCCAGGTGTCGTTCACCCTCCCGCTGCCGGCGGGCAAGCGGGCCGAGGGCGCCGCCGCCCAGCTGGCCCGCCGGATGGGCATGGACGCCCCGATGGTCGTCCACGCCAAGCCCATCGGCGAGGGGTTCACGTTCTTCGTCGTCTACGGCCCGGTGAGCCATGTCGTCGACGTCGCCGCGGTCGAGGTGGTGGAGCGCGAGTACCCGCTGCTCAGCCCGAAGGAGGCCAACGCGGCCGTGCGCGAGACCCTGCAGCGCAAGCTGGTCGTCGTGGGGGCGTGCATCGGCACCGACGCCCACACCGTCGGCATCGACGCCATCCTCAACGTCAAGGGCTGGGCGGGGGAGAAGGGCCTGGAGTACTACCGGGAGATGAAGGTGGTCAACCTGGGCGCACAGGTGTCCGTGCCCGACCTCGTCGAGCGCGCGGCCCAGGAACAGGCGGACGCGGTCCTCGTCAGCCAGGTGGTCACGCAGAAGGACGCCCACGTGCACAACACGACCACCATGGCCGCCGCGTTCCGTGAGGCGTTCCCGGCCCGGCGGCGCCCGCTGCTGGTCGTCGGCGGCCCCCGGTTCGACGAGTCCGCGGCCGCCGTGCTCGGCGTGGACCGGGTCTTCGGTCGCGGCACCACGCCCGGGGAGGTGGCGAGCTACCTCGTCCACGCCGTCGCCGCCCGTAGGGTCGCGCCGTGAGCACGACCGAGGTCGGCCTGAGGGTCGTCCACCGCCGCTACGTCTCCTCCGCCGACGCCCACTACGGCGGCTCCCTCGTGGACGGCGCGTTCTCCCTCGCCCTGTTCGGCGACGTGGCGACCGAGCTGTGCATCCGCACCGACGGCGACGAGGGCCTGTTCGCGGGCTACTCCGACGTCACCTTCCACGAGGCCGTCAGGGCGGGTGACGTGCTGGAGGTGTCCGCCGAGCTCGTCCGGCTCGGGCGCCGCAGCCGGGAGCTGGCGTTCCAGGCCCGCGTGGTCTGCCGTGCCGAGCCCGAGCGCTCGGCCTCGGCCAGCCGGGTGCTCCCCGAGCCGTTGGTGGTCACGTCGGCCCGGGGCACCGTCGTCGTCCCCGGCCCGGACCAGTCGGGCAGGACCGGCGGGTGAGCCGGCTGCCGGTGGTCTTCGCCACGTGCGGTGAGGTGGCCGACGGTGACCCCGACGACCACCTCGCCCTGCCCGCGCTGGAGAACGTCGGCCTGGACGTGCGGTTCCAGACCTGGGACGACCCGGCCGCCGACTGGTCCGTGACGACGGTCGTCCGCAGCACGTGGGACTACACGGCCCGGCGGGAGGAGTTCCTCGCCTGGGCGGCGTCGGTGCCGTCGCTGCTCAACCCGGCCCAGGTGCTCCGCTGGAACACCGACAAGACGTACCTGCTCGAGCTGGCCGCCGCTGGACTGCCTGTCGTCCCGACGACGGTCCTGCGACCGGGGGACGAGGCAGGGGCCGCAGTCGCGGCCGTGCTGCCGCGGGCCGGGGAGGTCGTCGTCAAGCCGACCGTGTCGGCCGGCTCCAGGGACACCCGCCGCCACCGCGACGCAGCACGGGCCGTCGCGCATGCCGGGCAGCTCCTCGACCACGGCCGGTCCGTGCTGCTGCAGCCGTACCTCGACGGGGTCGACACCCTCGGCGAGACCGGCCTGGTCGTGGTGGACGGGGTCGTCTCGCACGCCTTCCGCAAGGGCCAGCTCCTGCACGCCGACGCGCCCGCGACCGGAGGGCTGTACGCGGAGGAGGACATCACGGCCACCACGGCGACCGTCGAGCAGCTGGCCCTGGCGCGCGAGGTCACCACCTGGCTCGCCGCCCGCTTCCCCGACGTCGCCCCGCTGCTGTACGCGAGGGTCGACACGGTCCCCGGTCCGGACGGTCGCCCGCTGCTGCTGGAGCTCGAGCTGACCGAGCCGTCGCTGTGGCTGGTGGCCGATCCGGGGGCGGGCAGCGCCTTCGCCACGGCGCTGCGGCGACGGGTCGACCGGCACCCCAGGTGACAGCCGGCCACCCCCGCGCTGCGTAGGCTGGGCCGGTGACGACCGCCGCGCCGCCTGCGGCCCCCGCCGTGCCCGTGCGGAGCGCCGAGGCGGTCCCCTGGCAGGTGGCCTCCCCCCTCGCCGTGGTCGCGGGCGTCCTCCTCGACGCGGCCTTCCCCTCGGTGGGCGCCTGGGGCCTCGCCTTCGTGGCGGTCGCCGCCGCGCTGCTGCTGGCCCGCGGCCGGGGCCTGTGGTCCTCCTACGGGCTCGGCGTGCTGCTCGGCCTGGGGTTCATGGTCCCGCAGCTGCAGTGGTCGGGCATCTACGTCGGTCCGGTGCCGTGGCTCGGCCTGGCCGCCCTGCAGGCGCTGCTGCTCGCCGCCGCCCTGCCCGGCTGGACGATCGCCTGGCGCCTCGCGGTGCGCCTGCCGGGCACGCTGCCGCTGACGGCGGGGGCGGTCTGGGTGGCGGCCGAGGCGCTGCGGGCACGGGCACCCTTCGGTGGCTTCGGCTGGGGCCGGCTCGGGTTCTCCCAGGCCGACAGCCCGCTGCGCTACCTCGCCTCCGTCGGCGGCGTGCCGCTGGTCTCCTTCGGGGTCGTGGCAGTGTCCGCGACGGTCCTGCTGGCCGGTCTGCTGGTGCTCGGGCGGCGTCGCAGGGAGCCGGTCGTGTCCGCCGGAGCGGTCCTGCGGGCCCTCGCGGCCCCGGTGGCCCTGGTCCTCCTCCTCGGCCTCGTCGTGGCCTACGCGGCCGTCCGGGTGGACCGCACCATCGACCCCTCGCTCGACCGCACCGTGCGCGTCGCCGCGGTCCAGGGCGACGTGCCCCGGGCCGGGCTCGACTTCAACGCCCAGCGGCGGGCCGTGCTCGACAACCACGTCGAGGGGACCCTCGCGCTGGCCCGGCGGATCGAGGCCGGGCAGGAGCAGCCGGTCGACCTCGTGCTGTGGCCGGAGAACGCCTCCGACATCGACCCGTTGCGCAACGCGGACGCAGCGGAGGTCATCGGCGCGGCCACCGACGCGGTCGGGGCGCCGGTCCTGCTCGGCGCCGTCCTGCGCGGCCCCGGGGAGAACCTCACCAACGCCGTGCTGGTCTGGGACCCCGGTACCGGGTACCGGGGCCGGTCCGATGAGCCCGCCACCAACGGCTACTACGCCAAGCAGGCGTTGGCGCCCTTCGCCGAGTACATCCCGTACCGCGGGTTCTTCCGGTACTTCTCGCCCTTCGTCGACCAGGTGACCGACTTCGCCCCCGGCGACCGCGCCGCGGTGCTGCAGGCGGGAGGGGCCGCGGTCGGCGCGGCCATCTGCTTCGAGGTGCTCGACGACGAGACGGTGCGCGGCCAGGTCCTCGCCGGCGCCGACCTGCTCGTCGTGCCGACGAACAACGCGACGTTCGGCTACACCGACGAGAACGTCCAGCAGCTGGCCATGTCGAGGCTGCGGGCGGTCGAGCACGGCCGCGACCTGGTGCACATCAGCAACGTCGGGACCAGCGCCGTCGTCGCCGCCGACGGCACCACCGGGCGCCGTACCGACCTGTTCGAGCCGGACCTGCTCGTGGCCGACGTCCAGCTCCGCAGCGCCCGGACCCTCGCCACCACCTGGGGTCCTGCGCCCGAGCTCGCGCTCGTCGCGCTGGCCCTCCTGCTCGTGGTCGGCGAGGGGGTCGTGGACCTGCGCCGAGAGGGGGTGCGCCGGGCGTGACGGCACGCACCCTCGTCTGCGTGCCCACGTACGACGAGATCGACTCCCTGCCGCCGCTGCTGGCTCGGCTGCTGGCTGCCCAGCCGGACGTGGACGTCCTCGTCGTCGACGACGGCAGCCCCGACGGCACGGGTACCTGGGCCGAACAGCGCGCCGCGGTCGAACCGCGGCTGCACGTGATGCACCGCAGCGGCAAGCAGGGGCTGGGCGCGGCGTACCTGGCGGCGTTCGCCTGGGCGCTGGAGCGCGGCTACGACGTCGTGTGCGAGATGGACGCCGACGGTTCGCACGCCCCCGAACAGCTCGGCGGGCTGCTGGCCGCGGTGACCGGGGGTGCGGACCTGGCCATCGGCTCGCGGTGGGTGGCCGGCGGCGAGGTCCGCAACTGGCCGTGGACGCGGCGGCTGCTCAGCCGCGGGGGGAACACCTACACGCGGCTGGTGCTGGGCCTCGGGGTGCACGACGCGACCGCCGGGTACCGGGCGTTCTCCGCCCACGCGCTGCGGGTGCTGCCCCTGGCCGACGTCGCCTCGGCGGGCTACTGCTTCCAGGTCGACCTGGCGTGGCGGGCGTCGCGGTGCGGGCTGCGGGTCGTGGAGGTCCCGATCACCTTCGTGGAGCGTGAGGCCGGGGCGTCCAAGATGTCCGGCGGCATCGTGCGGGAGGCGTTGTGGCGGGTCACGGTCTGGGGGGTGCGCCACCGGGTCCAGCAGCTCGTGGCGCTGCCTCCCCGCCGCCGGAAGGCTGCCGTGGACGACTCAGCCCCGAACGCCTGACCACCCACGACTGAGCCCCGCACGACGGGCGCCGTGCGGGGCTGATGAGGTCCCGGCCAGGATGAGCGGCACGCCCCGGAGGAGCGCGACGCTCAGGCGGAGCGGGGGAGCTTGCCCTCACGCAGGAGCGAGAGACGCTCCTCCAGGAGGACCTCGAGCTCGGCGATCGTCCGCCTCTCGAGCAGCATGTCCCAGTGCGTCCGCTGCGGGCGCGTGGGCTTCGGGTCAGGTCGGGCAGCGTCGCGGAGCAGGGCCTCGGCACCGCAGCGGCACTCCCAGAGCGCAGGGACCTCGGCCTCGACCGAGAAGGGGACGACCACCGTGTGGCCGTTGGGGCAGATGTAGGTCGCGGGGCGCCGGGGAGCAGCCTCCACCCCGGTGTCCGACTCCATGCTCACGCCCCCGAGCCGAGAACCTCGCAGGCTGCTTCGTTCAGCCATGTCACACCTCCGTCTCGCAGCGACGCGCGCCCGGTCGGGTGCGTCATCACTACTACGTCACCAGAACGCCGTCCGGATGCGCGCTGTTCCGACCCCCACCCAGATGCCGAGGTGCCGCTCGTCACAGCGGGACGACCACGCGCAGCACGCGGCGTCACCTGTGGCGACCGCCGTCACAGGACGGCCGGGGCCTCGTTCCCGGCGTCGGTGATGCCCTTGCGCACGTCCACGAGCAGCAGCAGGCACCCGCCGAGCACGAAGAAGGCCAGCACAGCGAGGATGCTCAGCCGGAAGGAGCCGGTCACCTGCTGGACGATGCCGAAGGTCAGCGTCCCGAACCACGAGGTCCCGCGTTCGGCTGCCTGGTAGAGGCTGAAGTACTCGGCCTGCTTGCCGTAGGGGACCAGCTGGCTGAACAGCGAGCGGCTCAGTGCCTGCGTCCCTCCGAGCACCAGGCCGATCCCGGCCCCGAGGGCCACGAAGAGCCCGAACTGCCCGGCCGGCATCAGGTACGCGGCTCCCACGACCAGCACCCACACGCACAGGCTGGTCAGGATGGTCCGCTTGGCTCCCAGCGTGCGCGCGATCCGCCCGAAGAGCAGCGCGCCGACGAAGGCCACCGCCTGCACCACGACGATCACGACGATGAGCTGCTCGGTGGCGAAGCCCAGCTCGACGGAGCCGTAGATGCTGGACACGTAGATGACGGTCTGGATGCCGTCGTTGAACAGCACGTACGCCCCCAGGAAGAGCAGGGTCTGAGGGTAGTTCCGGGCCTCGCGCAGGGTGTCCCCGAGCTGTCGGAACGTCCCGCCCACCAGGCCCGAGAGGCCAGGTCGCCGCTCACCCACGACGTCGGCGGCGGGCCGGTCGCGCAGCCCCAGGTACGGGACGAGCGTGAAGCAGGCCCACCACACGCCGGCCGACGCCAGGGCGATCCGGACCGCCAGCCCGTCGGACAGCCCCAGCGTGCCGGCGCCGAGGACCAGGCCCAGGTTGAGGACCAGCAGCAGGAACCCGCCCAGGTACCCCAGGGCCCACCCGCGGCTGGACACCCGGTCACGCTCGTCGGCGCCGGCGATGTCGACGAGGATCGCGTCGTAGACCGTCAACGACGCGGCCAGGCAGGCGTTGCCGAGCACCAGCAGGGTCGCGCCGAGCGCCCAGCTGGAACCGGTGACCAGGAACAGGGCCGTGGCGCAGGCGGCGCCGGCCCACGCGAACCGTGCCATCAGCACCCGCTTGCGCGAGGTCCGGTCCGCGACGGCGCCGACGAAGGGCAGCAGCACGGCGATGGCGACCGTGGAGACGCTGATGAGGAAGGCGACCAGGCTGTTGGGGCTGACGTCCACGAACCCCAGCAGCGCGACCGTGCCGGTGCACGTCTCACCCTCGGCCAGGTCGGGGCAGGCCGAGGCCGTGGCGACCGCGGTCAGGTAGGGACCGACGAGGACGGTGCCCACCGTGGTGACGAAGGCGGAGTTCGCCCAGTCGTAGACGTACCAGGCCCGCTGCTCCCGTCGGCGGGCCACGGGGTCGGCGAGGGGGCCGGGTGGGACGGTGCTGCCGAGGAGGACCACGAGCGGTCATCCTGCCCGTCGGTGGAGCACCGCGGACAGCACATCCGCACGATCACTCATCAGGCCGTCGACGCCCAGGTCCAGCAGACGGGTCATGCTGTCCGCGTCGTCCACGGTCCAGACGTGGACCTGCAGCCCGACCTCGTGGGCCAGGCGCAGCAGGCGTGGCGTCACCACCCGGACCCGACCGGCGTGCTCGGGGACCTGGAGGGCGTCCGCGCCGCCGGTGGCCCGGGCGAGCAGCGCCCGGCCGAGCGGGGCGGAGAGGCGTTCCAGGGTCGCGGCCAGCCGGGCCCCGCCGCTGGCGGCCATGCCCGCGGACCTGGCCACACCGGGTGCCAGGACCTGCACGGCGCGGGCACGGCGGCCGTCGAACGACGCGACGACGGTGCGGTCCTGCGCCCCGGCGCGGCGGACCGCCTCGGCCAGCGGACGCACGGCGCGCGCGTCCTTCACGTCGATGTTGAGCACGGCCTCGGGGAAGGCGTCGAGCAGCTCCTCCACGCGGGGGACCCGGTGCAGGCCCGCGACCCGGACGTCGGCGAGCTCGGCCCAGGTGACGGCGGACATCGGCACCGCTCGACCCGCGGTTCGCGCCAGGTCGGGGTCGTGCATGACGACGGCCACCCCGTCGGAGGTGGCCTGGACGTCGGTCTCGAGGTGGGTGAGGCCCAGGTCGAGCGCGGCGGCGAACGCCTCCAGCGTGTTCTCCCACGCGTGGGCCCGCTCCTGGCCCGCGTGCGGCGGCGTCCAGCCCCGGTGCGCGAACCCCAGCGGCGGCCCCTGCAGCGCGGGGTGCGTCTCGCGGCCGCTCACCGTGGCACCCGGGGGACTCGAGGCTGGGGGTCGGACGCCTCGACCGCGGCTCGGAAGGCCGCGACGTACCGCTGGTACCCCTGGTCGGAGGGGTGGAAGAAGTCACCCGCGTAGTCGCCCACCCCCTGCCCGGCGGTGGCGTCCTCCAGGTCGACCTGGACGAGCTCCGGGCGGGCCGCGACCTCCTCTCGCACCACCTCCGACAGCCGGGCCGCCAGGACGCGCTCCTCGCCCCCGCCGAAGTCCGGCAGGTCGGCCACCAGGCTGCCGGGGGGCAGGGCGTCCAGCACGGTCGCCAGCTCTCGCCGGTACTGCTCGGGGGTGGTGTCGCCGACGTCGTTGGCGCCGATCGCGAGGGTGACGAGCCCGAGCGGCGTCTGCTGCTCCGCCAGCCGGGTGAGCAGGTCGCCGAAGGCGGGGAGCTGGTCGGCCACGAGCTCCTGGGTGGTCGCGCCGGTGACGGACAGGTTGACGACCCGGACGTCCTGCCCGGTGCGCTCCGCCGTGTCGTCGGCGAGGACCGACACGAACGACGTCTCGGGGCTCGAGCTGCCGATGCCCTGGGAGAGGGAGTCACCCAGGGCCACCTGGACCACCTCGCCCGGCTCCACGGCCCTGTCGGCCCAGTACTGCGCCCGCGGCCCGATGGAGGCCACCACCAGCAGCGCCCGTGCGCCGAGCACGAGCACCACCAGCAGGACGCCGACCAGCACGGCGATCCCGGCCGCCACCGGTGGGCGGCGCCACCACGGTCCTGTCCGGCTCACGGGCGTCAGCGTAGGTCCGCGCGACGGCCGGGGGCGGCTGTCGTAGCGTGCTGGTCATGCCACCGACCGCGCCTTCGACCCAGATGCCCGAGATGACCTACCGGCACCTGGGGGACTCGGGCCTCGTCTTGTCGACGGTGGGCCTGGGAGGCAACACCTTTGGCGCGCGGATCGACGGTCGCACCACGCGCGAGGTCGTCGCGGCGGCGCTCGACGCGGGGGTGACGCTCGTCGACTGCGCGGAGCTGTACGGGCGCGAGCCGGGGGAGAGCGAGACCCTGCTGGGTGAGGCCCTGCGCGGCCGCCGGGACGAGGTGGTCCTGGCCACCAAGTTCGGCCACCCCGGCGGCCGGGCGGGCGCCCCCTCGTGGGAGGCGCACGGCTCGCGCTCGGCCGTACGCCGGTCCATCGAGGGGTCGTTGCGGCGGCTGGGCACCGACCACGTCGACCTGTTCCAGATGCACACGCCCGACCCGTCGACCCCGGTCGAGGAGACCCTCACCGCGCTGGACGACCTGGTGCGCGAGGGCAAGGTCCGCTACCTCGGTTCGTCGAACTTCGCCGGCTGGCAGGTCGTCGACGCGGACCGCGCCGCCGAGGCCCTGGGCACGGAGCGGTTCGTGTCCGCCCAGAACGGCTACAACCTGCTCGACCGGAGCGTGGAGGCGGAGCTCGTGCCGGCGTGCGAGCACGTCGGGGTCGGCCTGCTCCCGTACTACCCGCTGGCGTCCGGCCTGCTGTCGGGCAAGTACCGCCGCGGCGAGCAGGCGCCCGAGGGGTCGCGACTGTCCGACCCCCGGATGGCAGCCCGGCTGGACGCGGCCGACTTCGACACCATCGAGGCCCTCGAGCAGTTCGCCGCCGACCGCGGCCTCGACCTGCTGGGCGTCGCCCTGGGCGGGCTCGCGGCGCAGCCGGCCGTGGGCAGCGTGATCGCCGGGGCCACGTCGCCGGAGCAGGTCCTGGCCAACGTCCGGGCGGGGTTGTGGGAGCCCTCGCTGGAGGACCTGGCCGAGCTGGAGGACATCAGCGGGCGTGACTGACCCGGCGGCGTCCCCCGACGCGCGTCCGGCCGGCTCGGGTGGCCGGCCGCGACCAGGCGCCCCGACCGCGGACCGCGCCGCCGGGTGGGTGGCCCTCAGCGACGCGCTGGCGGGGAGGGGCCGGCGGGACCGGGCCCTGGTGGCCGCCCGCACGGCGCTGCTCCTCCTGGACTCCTCCGGCGCCCCCGAGGACCAGCTGGCCGCCCTGCGCCGTCGGGTCGAGGAGCTGACCGGCCCGGACGTCGTCCCGCTGCACGTCGACATGGGGGGAGGCTCCGACGGTCCTCCGGTCTCGGCCGCGGAGGTCCGGGCGGGGTGGGTCGGGGCCCCGGCCGACCCGGTCATGGCGATGCTCGGCTGGGTGGAGCGGGACGGGGCGCTTCAGGTGGTGCGCGTCGTCGTCCCGGGCACCCGGCGGGGGAGCCGGGCCTTCACGCTCCTGCTGGGCGCGCTGCCGACGGAGGTCGCGGTGGAGGTCGTCCTCCCGGCGCGGGACCCCGCGCTGCAGAAGGCGGCCCGCAGGTCGGGCTTCGGGCTGGTCGACGGCTCCGTCAGTGCTCGCGGGCACGTGGGCGGGAGCCTGCGGATGGCTCGCGCCGGTGGTGCGAGGTGAGCGCGTGCGGGTCACCGTGCTCCTCGCAGTGCACGGGGCTCACGTGGACCGTGACGTCGTCCAGGCCCTTGACCGCGTGGAGCAGCTCGTGGCGGGCGCGCTCGGAGATCTCGTGGGCGGTGCGGACGTCGAGGTGCTCGTCGACGGTGACGTCGGCCTCCGCACGGACCCGGTGACCGGTCCAGCGCATCCGCACCGCGTCGACCTGCTCCACGCCGTCCACCCCTGCCAGCACCTGCTCGGCGTGGTCGACCATCTCCGGGTCGACCGCGTCCAGCAGCCGCCGCAGCACGTCGCGGGCTGCGCCGACGAGGATCACGAGGATCGCCGCGGTGATGGCGAGGCCGATCAGCGGGTCGGCGAGCGGGAAACCCAAGGACACCCCGACGGCGCTGACCACCACGCCCAGGCTGGTGAAGCCGTCGGTGCGGGCGTGGTTCCCGTCGGCGACCAGGGCCGCCGAGCCGATCCGTCGACCCACCCTGATCCGGTACACGGCGACCGCCTCGTTGCCGATGAACCCGATGACGCCGGCCACCGCGACCAGCAGCACGTTGTCGTAGCCCCGCGGGTCGGCGAAGGCCTTGATGCTCTCCCACCCGACGAGCACGGCCGACGCGGCGATGAACAGCACGATGATGATGCCGGCGAGGTCCTCGACCCGGCCGAGGCCGTAGGTGAACCGCCGGCTCGGTGGGCGCCGCAGGAGGACGAAGGCGATCCACAGCGGGATCGACGTGAAGGCGTCCGAGACGTTGTGGATGGTGTCGGCCAGCAGCGCCACGCTACCGCTGAACAGGTACACCACCACCTGGAGCACGGCCGTCGCCGCGAGCAGCACGAGGCTCAGCTTGGTGGCCCTGATGCCGGCCGCGGAGGTGACCAGGGCGTCGTCGACGGAGTCGGCGTGGTCGTGGCTGTGAGGTCGGACCGCGTGCGTCATGGCCGCCCAGGCCCGGCTGAGCGCGCCGCCCGGACCCGTGTTGCCCTTCCCCGTGCCCGTGGTCCTCGTGCCCGTGGTCCTCGTGCCCGTGGTCCTCGTGCCGGCGCAGGTCGGTGGGGGACGTGGTCGCGCGGGGGTGGTCGTGGCTCATGCGGGCTCCTCGGCGTGCTGGGTGTGGGAGAGGGCGTCGAGGACCAGGCGCCCGACGTGGTCGTTGTCCAGCCGGTACCAGACGGTCGTCCCGGCGCGGCGCGTGCTGACCAGCTTCGCCAGCCGGAGCTTGGCCAGGTGCTGCGAGACCGCGGCCGCCGGCCGGTCCACCAGCTCGGCGAGCTGGTTGACGGACCGCTCCCCGTCGCTGAGGTGCCAGACCAGCGAGAGCCGGGTCGCGTCGGCCAGCAGGCGGAACACGGCGGCAGCCGCCTCCGCGCCCTTGTCGTCGAGGGCGACGTCATGGGCGTGACCGTCGCCTGCCAGCACTACCTGCGTATCTACGCGCATGTGCAGATAGTCGCACATGCGCCGGCGGCTCAGCCAGCGCTACGGTCGCGCTTCCCGGGCCGGGTCGTGGCCCGGGACGATCCGGAGCACGCTGGCCGCATGGCAGACGCAGGCGCAGACCGGCCCGGACCATTGCTCCTGCAGGGCGGCGCCGAGATGCAGCCGGGATGCCGGGAGACGGACTCGGCGTTCCTGGCGCTGGCGGACGACGGCCCGCTGGTCGTGCTGCTCGGGGCAGCAAGCCCCGGCGCCGACCACGACCGCTCGTCGGACCGCGCCCTTCGGTACTACGAGCAGCTGGTGCCCGGTCGCGAGGTCGTCGTCGCACCGCACCCGGAGGACGACCTGGAGCGGTGCGTCTCCGTCGTCCGGCGGGCCGCCGTCGTGGTCATGCCCGGCGGGTCCCCGTCCCGCCTGCTCGCCGGCCTGCGTGCTGACGGCTCCCGACTGGGCGACCTGCTGACGGAGCGCCGACGCGCCGGCCTCGCCCTGTCGGGGTCGTCCGCGGGGGCGATGGTGATGTGCGCGCGCACCGCGCTGCCCGACCGGCGCAGCGGCGCGGGTCCGGCCGTGGTGGACGGCCTCGCCCTGGTGCCCGGCCTCGCGCTCGTCCACGACAGCGGACGCGGTGACGGAGGGTGGCGCGACCCCGTCGACCCGCTGGGCATCCGGTGGGGGCTTCCGGAGCAGGGCGGCCTGCTGGTCGTGGCGGACTCGGTGAGGGCCGTGGGGCGTGGGCCGGTCCGCCTGCTGCGCCCGGGTGGCGTGGGCGCCCTGTCGTCGGACGCGGTGCCCCTGGCGGACCTGCTGCGCGGGTGAGGCGCGCCATGTCGGCAGATGTGTCGGCGCCCCGCCCTACGGTGCCGCCATGACGGATGACGCGAGGCCATGGGAACCACCGGTGGCGGGGACCGACGTCGAGCACGTCGTGGGTGCCCTCGAGCGGCAGCGGTGGACGTTCCGGTGGAAGGCTGACGACCTCGGCACCGAGGGCCTGTCCGTGACCGTCGGAGCCTCCGCCCTGACCCTCGGGGGGCTGCTGAAGCACCTCGCCGTCGTGGAGGACGAGGTGTTCACGTGGCGGCTGGCCGGGCAGGCGCCGGTCGACGAGTGGCCGCACGACGACCACGACTGGCCGTTCACCTCGGCCGCCGACGACAGCCCCGAGGTGCTGTACCGACGCTGGGACCGGGCGGTCGCACGCTCGCGCGCGCGACTGGCGGAGGCGCTGGCCGTCGGGGGCCTGGACCAGCGGGTGCACCTGTCCGACGGCGAGCAGCACGCGAGCCTGCGGCGGCTGCTGTGCGACCTGGTCGAGGAGTACGGGCGTCACACCGGTCATGCAGACCTGCTGCGGGAGGCCGTCGACGGACGGGTGGGCGAGGACCCGCCCGAGGGGTGGCGGCCCGTCAGCGGCTGAGCACCGGCACCCCGCTTGTATGCATACACTGGCGGACGTGCCGGACACCCGCATCACCCTCGACGACGTGGCCGCGACCGCGGGCGTCTCTCGGATGACGGTGTCGAACGTCTACGGCCGGCCCGAGAAGGTGGCGCCGGGCACGAGGACCCGCGTGCTGCGGGCTGCCGCAGGACTGGGGTACGGCGGTCCCAGTGCCGCCGGGCGGAGCCTGCGCCGGGGCAGGAGCGGCGTCATCGGCGTCCTGGTGAGCAACGCCCTGCCGCACCTGTTCACCGACCCCGGCACGGCCGAGTTCCTCCGTGGGCTCACCTGCGAGCTGTCCGAGGCGGACCTGTCCATGCAGGTCGTGCGGGCCTGGGGGCCCAGCGCCCCGCGCAAGGTGGCCGACAGCGTGGTCGACGCCTGGGTGCCGATGACCCTGCCCGACGACGAACCCGCGGTGCAGGCCGTCCTGGACCGCCGACTGCCCCTGGTCGTCCAGGGCGGGCCGCACCTGCCTGGGGTGCCGTGCGTCACCGTCGACAACGTCGCGGCGGCCCGGGGTGCCGTCGAGCACCTCGCCGGCCTGGGGCACCGGTCGTTCGCCGTGGTGACCTGGGGGCTCGGCCACGACCCTCGGGTCGGACGAGCGGACCAGGCCCGGCAGTCCGGCGCCCCCGTGGCGGTGTGGCGGGAGCGGCTGCGGGGCTGCCGGGACGGCGTCGAGGCTGTGGACGTGGACTGGGCCGACGTCCCGGTCGTGGAGTGCGCGGGGAACTCGCGCGCCGACGGCCGTTCCGCCGGGCTGTCTCTGCTCGCCCCGCTCGCTGCCCTGCCGGCTCGGTCGCGCGCCCCGCTGGCCGTCCTCACCGCCACCGACGCGCTCGCCTTCGGCGTGCTGCAGGCGGCCCGCGAGCTGGGTCTGCGGGTGCCGGGGGACGTCAGCGTCGTCGGTTTCGACGACGTCGAGGAGTCCGCCGCCACCACGCCTGGCCTCACCACCGTGCGACAGGACCTCGTCGCCCAGGGGCGGGACGTCGCCCGCCTCGCGGCCGGGCTGGTGTCGGTCGACGGCGACCCCTTGCGCATCCATCCCACCGAGCTCGTCGTCCGCGGCAGCACCGCCCCCCCTGGAGGAACCCCTTGACCGTCGCCACGCTCGGCCTGCTCGCGGGCGCCCTGACCACCGCCGCCTGGCTGCCTCAGCTGGTGCGCACCTGGCGCCGGGGCTCCGCCGAGGACCTGTCGTGGTTCTACCTCGGGACCTTCGGGACCGGCGTCGGCGGCTGGCTCGCCTACGGGCTGCTGTCCCGCGACGTCGCCATCCTCGCCACCAACGTGGTCACGCTGGCCCTGGTGGCCAGCCTGGTGCTGCTGAAGGCGATGACGGCCGCGCGGACGACGCGGGACTCGTCGCCGCGACCGTCGGACCGAGAGGTCCACCACTCTCGCGTGCCGGTCTCGGACGCCTGATCCGGAGGTGACGGGACTGCTCGCGGTCCTGGTGGCACCATCGTCACGGTGACCGGGCGGCCCACCGAGGCGCAGCGTCTGCGGGACCTGGCGCTGCTTCGGCGGGTGCGGGACCGGATGGACAGGGAGTACGACCGCCCCCTCGACGTCGAGGCGCTGGCCCGGGGCGTGCACCTGTCCGCCGGGCACCTGAGCCGTGCCTTCCGTGCCGCCTACGGGGAGTCGCCGTACTCCTACCTGATGACCCGGCGCATCGAGCGGGCCATGGCGCTGCTGCGCCGTGGGGACATGAGCGTCACCGAGGTGTGCGTCGCGGTCGGCTGCTCCTCGCTGGGGACCTTCAGCACCCGCTTCACCGAGCTCGTGGGGGTCACGCCGTCCACCTACCGTCGACAGGCCGCCCAGGCCGCCCAGGCGGCGCAGTCGGCCGGGCCGTCCGGGAAGGGGAGCGCAGCGGGCATGCCGTCCTGCCTGGAGCGGCAGGTCACCCGACCGATCAGGAATCGAGAAGCACGCCGGGCAGGGCCGCGCCTAGCGTGACGGCCATGGACATCAGCATCGCGGCGAGCTTCCTGCCGCAGGACGACCCGGACGCCGCCCTCGCCTTCTACCGGGACACGCTCGGCTTCGAGCTGCGCACGGACGTCGGCTACCACGGCTTGCGCTGGTTGACGGTCGGGCCCCCCGCCCAGCCCGCCACGTCCATCGTCCTGCACCCGCCGGCCGTCGACCCGGGCATCACCGAGGACGAGCGCCGCACCATCACCGAGATGATGGCCAAGGGCACGTACGGCAGCCTGCTGCTGGCCACCGCTGACCTGGACGCGACGTTCGGGCAGCTGCAGGCGGCGGGCGTCGACGTCGTGCAGGAGCCGACCGACCAGCCGTACGGGATCCGGGACTGCGCCGTGCGCGACCCGGCCGGCAACCTGCTCCGGATCCAGGAGGTCCGCTGAGCCTGTCGGTGCCCTGAGCCAGGATCAGCCGCACCCGTCCCGCCGTCCCAGGGAGGCACCATGACCACCACCAGCGCCCGCCGCGCGAGCGGCACCTCCGACGACGGCGCCCGGTCCGACGAGGCAGCCTCCGGCGCCCACGTCGCCGACCGGCACGACGTGATCCGCGTGCACGGGGCGCGGGAGAACAACCTCAAGGACATCAGCGTCGACCTGCCCAAGCGCCGGCTCACGGTGTTCACGGGCGTGTCCGGTTCGGGCAAGAGCTCGCTGGTGTTCGCCACCATCGCCGCGGAGTCGCAGCGGATGATCAACGAGACCTACAGCGCCTTCCTGCAGGGGTTCATGCCTCCGCTCGGCCGTCCGGACGTCGACCTGCTCGACGGCCTGACGACCGCCATCGTCGTGGACCAGGAGCGGCTGGGCGCCAACCCGCGCTCCACCGTGGGGACGGTCACCGACGCCAACGCGATGCTCCGCATCGTGTTCAGCCGGTTGGGGCAGCCGCACATCGGCTCGCCGCAGGCCTTCTCGTTCAACGTCGCCTCCATCAGTGGGGCCGGGGCCGTGACCACGGAGAAGGCCGGCAAGACGGTCAAGGAGCGGCGCAGCTTCTCCGTCACCGGAGGCATGTGCCCCCGCTGCGAGGGGATGGGCCAGGTCTCCGACATCGATCTCAGCGAGCTCTTCGACCAGGAGAAGTCGCTGGAGGAGGGCTCGATCAAGGCGCCCGGCTACACCCCGGACGGCTGGTTCGGTCGCATCTTCGGCGCCGTGGTCCCCATCGACGTCCCGGTCAAGGCCTTCACGAAGAAGCAGCGCGAGGAGTTCCTCTACGGAGAGGCCCGGAAGATCAAGGTCGAGGGCATCAACCTGACCTACGAGGGGCTCGTGCCCAAGATCCAGAAGTCCATCCTGTCCAAGGAGGTCAGCGGGCTCCAACCGCACGTGCGGGCCTTCGTCGAGCGGGCGGTCACCTTCACCGACTGCCCGGACTGCGGCGGCACGCGCCTGAGCGAGGCGGCTCGGTCCTCACTGGTGAAGGGCGTCAGCATCGCCGACGCCTGCGCCATGCAGATCAGCGACCTCGCCGGCTGGGTCCGGGGCCTGGACGAGCCGTCCGTCGCCCCGCTGCTGCAGACGCTGGGGGACACCCTGGAGTCCTTCGTCGACATCGGCCTCGGCTACCTCAGCCTCGACCGGCGCTCCGGCACCCTCTCCGGCGGTGAGGCGCAGCGCGTCAAGATGATCCGCCACCTGGGCTCGTCCCTCACCGACGTCACCTACGTCTTCGACGAGCCGACGGTCGGCCTGCACCCGCACGACATCCAGCGGATGAACGAGCTGCTGCTGCAGCTGCGGGACAAGGGCAACACCGTGCTGGTCGTCGAGCACAAGCCCGAGACGATCGCCATCGCCGACCACGTCGTCGACCTCGGCCCCGGTGCCGGGGCGGGCGGGGGAGAGGTGGTCTACCAGGGCGACCTCGACGGTCTGCGCGGCAGCGGCACCCTCACCGGCCGGCACCTGGACGACCGGGCCACCCTCAAGGGCTCCGTGCGTGAGGCCTCGGGGGTGCTGGCGGTCCGCGGCGCGAGCAGGCACAACCTCCGCGACGTGGACGTCGACATCCCGCTGGGCGTGCTCTGCGTCGTCACCGGGGTGGCCGGCTCGGGCAAGAGCTCGCTGGTCCACGGCTCCGTGTCCGGGCGCGACGGCGTGGTGAGCGTCGACCAGGGCGCGATCCGCGGGTCCAGGCGGAGCAACCCCGCCACGTACACCGGCCTCCTGGAGCCGGTCCGCAAGGCGTTCGCCAAGGCCAACGGGGTCAAGCCCGCGCTGTTCAGCGCCAACTCCCAAGGGGCCTGCCCGGCGTGCAACGGCGCCGGCGTCATCTACACGGACCTCGCGATGATGGCGGGGGTCGCCACCACGTGCGAGGAGTGCGAGGGTCGGCGGTTCGAGGCGTCGGTGCTCGACCACACGCTCGGCGGCCGCGACATCAGCCAGGTGCTGGGGATGTCCGTGGCCGAGGCGGAGCGGTTCTTCGCCGAGGGAGAGGCCCGCACGCCGGCCGCACACGCGGTCCTCGAGCGGCTCGCCGACGTCGGGCTCGGCTACCTCACCATCGGTCAGCCGCTGACCACGCTGTCCGGAGGAGAGCGGCAACGGCTCAAGCTGGCCACGCACATGGGGGACAAGGGCGCCGTGTACGTCCTCGACGAGCCGACCAGCGGCCTGCACCTGGCCGACGTGGAGCAGCTGCTCGGGCTGCTCGACCGGCTGGTCGACTCCGGGACGTCCGTGGTCGTCATCGAGCACCACCAGGCCGTGATGGCGCACGCGGACTGGATCATCGACCTCGGGCCGGGCGCCGGACACGACGGTGGCCAGGTGGTGTTCGAGGGGACGCCGGCGGACCTCGTGGCCCAGCGGTCCACGCTCACCGGGGAGCACCTCGCGCAGTACGTCGGCGGGTGAGCGGCGGGTGCTCGTCACCGGGGTGAGCCGGTCGCCCGGCGTCGCGGCCACGGTCGCCCGTCACCCGGTCCTAGCCCGGCGCGGTAGAGGTGCCCGGGTCGGGCGGGCCGGTGTCCGCGGCGACGCGGTTCCTCCGGACACGTCGGACGACGGCCCACGTCACGAGGGCGAGGAAGGCGGCGTAGAAGGCGTAGTCCAGGTAGCGCCCGTACGTCTCGACCACCCGGTACTGGGTTCCCAGGGCCATGCCGAGGCCGACGAGGAAGCAGTTCCACAGCCCGGAACCGGCCGTGGTGAGCGCAGTGAACGCCAGCACGTTCATCTTCGCCGCACCAGCCGGCAGGGAGACGAGGCTGCGGATCCCGGGCACGAAGCGCCCCGTGAACACGGCCGCCGCCTGGTGCCGGTGGAACCACTCCCCGGACCGGTAGACGTCGGCCGCGTCCATGAGCGGCACCTTCGAGGCGATGCGTGCTGCGCGGTCCAGCCCGATGGTGCGAGCGATGCAGTACAGCAGCACGGAGCCCAGGACGGAGCCGACGACCGTCGCGGCCATCACGCCGACGACGCCGAGCCGGCCCTGGGTGACCTGGTAGCCGGCCAGCGGCAGCACGATCTCGCTGGGGATGGGCGGGAACACCACCTCGGCGAAGCTCATCGCGCCGACACCCCACGCGCCGCCCGCCTCGACGATGTCGAGCACGAGGCCTGTCAGCCCGCCCGTGTGACCCTGCTCTGCCACCGCTGCCAGGACGGACGTCATGCGGGAAGTCTCCGCCACGTCGCAGCCGGTGGGTGCCGTGGGGGACCCGCCCCGGTCAGCCGGTCGGCCGGTCGCACAGTCAGCCGGTCGCCTGGGCGAGGGCGGTCTCGTCCAGGGACTCGCGCAGGTGCACCAGCGAGTCGAACACCGCGACCGCCCCCGCCTCCTGCAGCTCCTCCATCGAGAAGCCGCCGGTGCGCAGCGTGAGGGTGGGGACGCCGAGCTTGTTCGCGGCCTGCACGTCGTAGACGGAGTCACCGACCATGACGCCGGAGGCGCCGTCCACCGTGGCCAGGGCGGCCTGCACCAGGTCCGGGGCGGGCTTGCTGTTCTCCGCGTCGTCGGACGTGGTCCAGGAGTCGGCCAGGGAGCGCGCGTCCAGCAGGTCGAGGAAGGCGTCCACGTGCATGCGCTTGCCGGAGCTCGCCAGCACCAGCCGGAACCCGCGCTCCTTCAGCTCCACCATCAGCTCGCGCGCTCCGGCCAGCGGCTGGACCTCCGGGAGGAGCTGCCCGAACTCCTCCTCCCACGCCTCGCGCAGCTCGTCACCGTGCTCGCGCTCCACGTCCTGTCCGGCGAGCTCGGGGACGAACACCTCGCCGCCCATGCCGATGCCGCGGTGCAGCCGCCACAGCGGCAGGGTGATGTCGAAGCGCCGGAACGCGCGGAACCACGCGATGGCGTGCTGGTAGTTGGTGTCGACGAGGGTGCCGTCGACGTCGAGGATCGCGGTGTCAGCCATGGGGGAGCGGTACCCGGGATCGGCAGCCGGCACCCCCGGTGCAGTCCACCGGTCTCATCGGCACGCGGCGCGGCACAGGCGCCCGGGGTGTCACTGGAGCTCGCGCTCCCCGCCAGCGCGCCCACGGTGAGGTCGCCGCAGCCGGGCCGGCGGTTCCCCTCGACACGGTTGTCGAGCGGGCCCACGGCGACTCCGACGGCCACGACGCCGACCGCGACGGGACCTGTGATCACGACGCTGCCGCGGCGGCTGCATCGAGGGCCGACTGCAGCGACTGCAGGTAGGCCTCGCTGGTGTAGGTCGCGCTGCTCACGGTGTCCACCTGCGCCGACTGCGCGTCGAGGGCCTCCCGCCTGAGCACCGGGGCGGCCTCGGCGCTGATCCGGCGTGAGGTGCCGTCCACGTCGGTCAGGTGCAGCGCCACGACCTCGGCGAGTCGGCCGTCCTGCACCACCACCTGCACCTGGACGTCTCCGTACCGGGTGGGCACGACAGCACCATCGGCGGTCACCGTCACCGGAACGGTCGTTGCGGGTGGAGGTGTGGCAGAGGGTGCGGGGTGCCTCGGCGGTGTCGGGGGTGTCGACGCAGCAGTGCCCGCCGGAGGTTCGGTGGGGGCAGGTCCGCTGGTGACGGGTTCGCCGACGTCTGGTGAGTCGGAGGGAGTGGCGACGGCAACCGTTGCGGGGCCGGCGACGAGGGCCGGCGCCGCGCCCAGGTGCCACGCCGAGCTGAGCAGGGCGCACGAGGCGATGCCGGTCGCCACCGCAGCCGGGACCCTCACCAGGAGAACCTCTCGTCGTGGACCTGACCGGAGGGGACGCCGAGCCGGTCCAGCGACTGCCGGACCAGGTCGGTCCAGGCTGGGGGACCGCAGACGTAGACGTCCTGCTCGCGCACGTCCGGCACGAGCAGGCGCAGGGCGATGGAGTCGTCGCCGGGCCCCGCACCTACCGGCAGCCACGAGCCGGGCGCCCGGGGCCCGGTCGCGGTGACCAGCTGGAACCAGTGCCCGCGTCGCAGCTGCTGGAGCTCTTCCAGCAGCGGGGAACGGCCGTCGCCAGGCACGCGCAGCAGCACGGTCACGTCCTCGGACCGGTGACCGGGAGCGGTCACCAGCTCTTCGACCAGGGCGCGGATCGGCGTCACCCCGATGCCGGCGGCGATCAGCAGGACCTTCCCCCGGGTGCGGCGCTCGGTCGTGAACGTGCCGTAGGGGCCCTCCACCACCACCGCCGTCCCGGGGCGCAGCCGCGCGAGCCGGGCGGAGTGGTCGCCCAGCGCGGTGGCTACCGTGATGCGGACCCGTCGCCCGTCCGGCGCGGCCGACACCGACCAGGGGTGTGCGGAGGCCCAGAGCCCAGGGGTGAGGAACCGCCAGTTCAGGTACTGCCCTGCGCGCAGCGGCAGCCGGTCCAGCGCCCGGCCGGTCATGACGACCGACACCGCGCCGTCCCCGAGCTCCTGGACCTGTTCGACGACCATGCGGTGACGCAGCGAGCGGACCAGTGGCAGCAGCACGCGGAACAGCACCACGGCCCCGGCCGTCCCCAGGTACGCGCCGAGCCACAGCCCTCGGGTCAGGGGGCTGCCGGCGATGTCCGTGCCCGTGTGCAGCTGGTGCGGCACAGACAGCCCGACGGCGACGTAGGCGCACAGGTGCACCAGGTGCCATGTCTCGTGCCGGACGCGCCGGCGGGCAACCCGCAACGAGCTCGCCGCGACCGCGACGAGGCCGGCCATCGCCAGGGACGCGGTCACCATGTCCGGCAGGGCCCCCTGCCACAGGCGCAGCAGCTCGACGGTCCAGCCCGTGCCCGCCGCCAGGCCGTCGCGCAGCGCGTAGCCCAGCACGAGGGCGGCGGCATGGGCCAGCAGCATGGGCAGGGCCACGGTGCTGAGGCGGCGGTGCGCCAGCAGGGCCCGGTCCTGGCCGTAGGTGCGGTCCACCCACGGCAGCCGCGCGGACAGCAGCAGCTGCAGCAGCAGCAGCGCGGTGCCCAGCAGACCGGTGAGCCGCCCCAGGGCCACCAGGGCGCCCGGCAGCCCACCCGTCACGAGGTCGGTGCCACCCCGGCCCCGTAGGAACAGGGCGACGACCGCGACCAGCAGCAGCACGGCGCCGGCCTCCAGCAGGTCCGCCCGACCGTGCCGGGAGCGCTGTCGTCTGACGACGTCGGGGCGGCTCTCGTACGGCGTGCCCTGCGTCGCCGGTGACGGCTCTGCTGGGTTCGTGCTGGTGCGGGTTGACGCGGTGGCGGGCATCGTCGCTCCCCTCGTGGCCCGGGCGGCCCGGGTGGTGGGACCACGATGACCGCGCCGTCTCAGAGCGTTCTGGGAGCACGTGCCACGATCAGCAGGTGCCCACCGACCACGGCGACGAGGCTCCGTCGTCTCAGGCGCGGCCGACGGTGCTGCTGGTCGAGGACGACCGGGCCTTGTCGGACATGCTGGCCGAGCTGCTGCGCGAGGAGGGCTACGACGTCGACGTGGCCCGTGACGGGCAGCGCGGGCTGCACCTGGGGCTGACGGGCGCCTACGACCTGATGGTGGTCGACCGTGGACTTCCGGCGGTGGAGGGTCTGGACCTTCTTCGACGGCTCCGGGACCGGGGCGTCCTGGCCCCGGTCCTGGTGCTGACCGCCCAAGGCACGGTGCGCGACCGGGTGGAGGGCCTGGACGCGGGCGCGGAGGACTACCTCATCAAGCCGTTCGACGTGGACGAGCTGCTTGCCCGGCTGAGGGCGCTGCGACGACGCCACAGCGACACCGCTGAGCTGGTCGTGACCCCCGGGGGGACCCTGGACCTCGCCCGCCGCCTGGTGGAGAGGGCCGACGGCACCTCGGTGCAGCTGTCCCGTACCGAGGCGGACCTGCTTGCGGTGCTGGCGCGGCGGCCCCGCCAGGTGTTCGCCCGCGACGAGCTGCTGGAGCGGGTCTTCGACGCCGCCGACTCGCCCGGTTCGGTGGACACCTACGTGTACTACCTGCGTCGAAAGCTGGGTCGCGACTCCGTCCGCACCGTGCGTGGTCTCGGCTACCGGCTCGGGTCCCTGTGAGCCCCGGCTCTCCCGCGGCGTCCGAGGGCGACGAGCGGCTGCTGCGCCGGGCCGCCCGTGACGTGGCGGTGCGCATCGCTGCCGCGGTCGCGCTGGTTCTGGTCGCGGTCGGGGTGGTCGTGGTGGTGGTGGGCGACGCGCAGGAGACCAGGTCGACGCGGGAGGCCACCCGGGCGGCGTGGGAGTCCGCAGACGACGTCGGCGACCCTCCGGTGGGCACGTGGTTGGTCGTGGCCGGCTCCGACGGCACCGAGGTCACGCCGGGCGCCCCGACCTGGGTGCAGCAGCTGGACCCGGCACGCCTGCCGGACGGGGCCGAAGAGCTCGGCCCCGACGGGCGCGGCTTCGCCGTCTGGACCGGTGACCGGTCGATCGGCCGGGTCAGCGCCGTGTACGACATGGGCCCGCTGGAGCTGCGTGAACGCCGGGTACGGGTGTCGGTCGTCGCGGCCGTGCTTCTCGGGTCGGCTGGTGCGGCGGTCGTAGGTGCCGTCGTGGCTCGTCGGGCCGTGCGGCCGCTCGGCGCAGCGCTGGGCCTGCAACGACGGTTCGTGGCCGACGCCAGCCACGAGCTGCGGACCCCGTTGTCGGTCGTCCTCACCCGCGCGCAGCTGCTGCGCCGCAGGGCGGGCCACGACCTCGACCCAGCCTCACGGACCGAGCTCGACCAGCTCGTCCGCGACGTCAAGGCGATGGCGGACGTGATCGACGACCTGCTGCTCGCGGCGCAGCTCGAGCACGGTGCACCCACCCGGGGAGCGGTCGACGTCGTCGATCTCGGCCAGGAGGTGGTGACCAGCCTGCAACCGTTGGCAGCCGAGCTCGGCCTCCGGCTCCGGTTCGAGGCGCCTTCGGCGGGGGACCGACCGATGGTGACGGGGTCCGCCGCCGCGCTTCGGCGGGCACTGACGGCCCTGCTCGACAACGCCCTGCGTCACGGCCCTCACGGCAGCGAGGTCCTGCTTCAGGTGGCGGTCGACCCGCTCGGTGCGACGCCGGTGCACCACGTGCGGCTCACCGTCCAGGACGCCGGGGCCGGCCTGGACCCGGACGACCTGGCCCCGCTGCTGCAGCGGTTCGCCCGCGGGACGACGGAGGGGGACGGCCGTCGGTTCGGGCTCGGGCTGGCGCTGATCGACGAGGTCGCCCGGGCGCACGGGGGGGACCTGACCGTGGCACGGGGCCCCGGTGGCGGGGCGGCGTTCAGCCTGCACCTCCCCCTCACCGGCTGAGCCCCGAGAACCACGTCTGAGACTGCTCCAAGAATCCCCCGAGACGCTCGGGCCCGACCGGACACCCGTCCGGTCGGACCCGCTCGCGCCCAGTCTGGAGCAGCCGTGCTCGACACCATCGCCGGACTTCCCATCCACCCGCTCGTCGTCCACGCCACGGTCGTCATCGTGCCCACCGCGGCCCTGACGGTGGCTGGGGCCGCCCTGTGGCCCCGGTTCCGCCGCTGGGCCGGCTGGTTGCCGCTCGCGCTGTCCGTCGCGGCAGTCGTTCTGGTACCGCTGTCCACATCCTCGGGGGAGGCGCTGGAGGGACGGGTGCGTGAGAGCGGCCTCGTCGAGCGGCATGCCGAGCTGGGCGATGGCCTTCTGGTCTGGGTCGTCGTCTTGGTCGTGGCCGCGGTCGCCCTGCAGATCCGTGACCGGCTCGCCGCCCGCCGGGTGCTGAGCCGCACCGACGGCCGCGCCGCCATCGCCGAAGGGCGGCACGAGCCCCGCGGCACCGGGGTGCTCGTGACCACCGTCGTAGCCCTCCTGCTGCTGGCCGGTGTGGGCGGGACCGTGGTCCAGACCGTCCTCATCGGTCACAGCGGCGCCCAGGCGGCGTGGGGCGACGTCGCCGCACCCGCCGGCGGAGCTGGCGATGACGACTGAGGTCCGTGCGGCCCCGAAGACCGCGGTCCATGTCCTGCACGTCATGGGGATGGCGTTCAGCATCCACCTGCGAGGACCGGAACCGGGCATCACCCACGCTCGGACGCTCGTCGAACGGGTCCGTCGAGACCTGGTCCGGGCCGACGAGGTGTTCAGCACCTACCGGACCGACAGCGACGTCAGCCGCATCGACGCCGGGCTGCTGTCCGTGGCCGACGCCGACCCGACGGTGGGGGAGGTGCTGCGACTGGCCGAGCGTGCCCGGGAGCGGACGGACGGCCGGTTCTCGGTGCACCTGACCGACGGCGACGGGCGTGTTCGTCTCGACCCGTCGGGCATCGTCAAGGGCTGGGCGGCCCAACGGGCGTTCGCCACCTTGATGTCCACGGGCGACCTCGACGTCTGCCTCAACGCGGGAGGGGACGTGGTCGTGGGGACCCGCACCCCGGGGCGGGAGTGGCGGATCGCCGTCGAGGACCCGACGACCGGTGGGGTGCTGGGCATCGTGCCCCTGCGCTCGGGAGCTCTGGCCACCTCGGGGACCGCCGCCCGGGGCGAGCACATCATCGACCCCAGGACCGGTGCCGTCCCGTCGTCCCTGCTACAGGTCAGCGTCACCGGACCGACTCTGCTGTGGGCCGACGTGCTGGCGACCGCCGCGTTCGTGGCCGGAGACGACGCCCTGGACCTCGTGGCGTCGCACCCGGGTTACCAGGCCACGGTCATCACAGTCGACGGTCGCATCCGGTCGACGGCCGCGATGCCCCTGGAGGTCGCGACGGCGTGACCAAGGCTTGGGCGGAGGCGCTCGGCTCAGCACCGCCTGGCCCTGCTCGGCTAGGAGCCCCGGATCGTCTACCGGCTTGATCGACCATGCCCGAGCGCTGGCGCGGGTCATGGTCCGGGCGTGGTGGGGGAGACGCGGCCTGGCGGGGGTCGGGTCGGATGAGGGTCCGCACCGTCCGGCTCCGCATGCCGATCGGCATCCGGTCACACGCCAGCGACTCGCGCGGCCAGGACCTTCGGGTTCAGACGCTGATGATCTCGAGGAGGTCCTCGAGGCCGCGGAGGTCGTCGGCGTTGCGGGTGTAGAGCCGTGCGTCGTGGGCGTGAGCAGTGGCTGCGATGAGCAGGTCCATCGTCCGGGCCCGGGGCTGGCGACCGGCTGCGACGACCGCGGCGGCGAGGCGACCGTAGCTGGCGGCGACCGCCTCGTCGATCGGCAGCGCGTCAAAGCTCCGCTGCAGTCGCGACAGTCGACGCAGCCTCTCAGCCCGCACGGCGGGATCCGTGCTGACCAGGACACCGAAGTGCAGCTCGGACAGCGTGGCGGCGCTGATGGCCAGCTCGCCCTCCAGGGGCGGGACGTCGGCGGCGATGACGACGGAGGTGTCGAGCAGCGCTCTCACCGGGCGGTGTTCCAGGGATCGTGCAGCTCGCCATCGAGACGGTCCCGATCGGTGTCCCACTGCACGTCGGCGGGCCCGTCGAAGAGGTCGGCCACGTCGCTCCAGGAGCGCCAAGCTCGTGGACTGACGGGAACCAGACGAGCGCTCGGTCGACCCGCGACGGTGATGAGCACCTGCTCTCCGCCTTCGACGCGTCGCAGCAGCTCGGAGGCCTGCTGGCGCAGTTCGCGCAGTCCGATCGTGGTCACAACGGTAGTGTTGCACAAGTGCTACACGTGGGGCACGCGCCCACCAGTCGAGGATCGTTGAGCGGGATTGTCCTTCTGTTGCGTCAGGTGGTGGCTACGGCCTTGTAGAACGTGTAGCTGAACACGCCGTCGGGTTCGGCGGTCCGCAGGAGGTCGGCGACTCCGGTGTCGAAGCCTTCTGCGGTGGTGAGTCCTGCTGCGATGGCCGGGAGACGTACCCCGGCGACCATGGCGGTGAACGTACGGCGGACGAAGCCCTCGGCCAGTTCGGGTTGGCTGCCGTCGACGTAGACCTGCCGGGGCGTGACCCTGACGTCCCGGAAGCCGGCGGTGCTGAGTAGGGGGTAGAGGCGGCGCCCGATGTCGGGGTCGCCGCCGGCGGCGCGTTGCAGCTGCACCTGGCAGTCGATCGCCGCGCGGGCGGCGGGGCTGTCGGGGTGGAACGCCGTGGAACCGTGGTCACCCTCGATGACCGTCAGGGTGCCGCCGGGTCGCAGCAGGTGACGGGCCCGGTCGAGGGCGTCGTCCGGGGCGTTCAGGTGCTCCAGGACGAAACAGATCACCACGTGGTCGTAGCTTGCCGCCTGCAGCGGCCCGTCGACTGACGGCAGGTCGTACAGATCAGCCTGCAGGAGTTGGACCGTGGCGTTCCCGCGCGGCTGCAGACGCTCGCCGGCGGTCTGCAGGGACTTGGCGTTCCGGTCGACGCAGGTGAGCTCGATGTCGGGGTTCCGGGCCAGCAGCTCGGCGGTCTGCGCCCCCACGCCGCAGCCCAGCTCGAGTACGCGGCTGCCGGCGGGAAAACGGGTGTCGGTGTGGAGCAGGTCAGCCAGGGTCTGCGCCTGGTCGTTCAGACGGTGCCCTTCCTGAGCGTGGTAGCCGTGCACGTAGTCCTGCTGCAGAACCATCCTCTTGATGACCTCCATAAGGGCGGGCGCTGCCGCGTGGTCGTCCGGGTCGTGTGCCGACGCGAGTGCAATGGCCAGTCGGTCACGCAGCCTGGAGCGCTGCGCCAGCTCCTCGTCGAGCTCGTGCAGGTGTCGGCGGAGCAGCTGTTCGGCACCGGCCTGGCCGTCGTCGACAGCAGTGGCGACCTCGGCGAGCGAGAGTCCCGTACGACGCAGTGCGACCGCCTGCGCGATCCGGGTCAGGTCGTGACTGGTGTACCGGCGGTGCCCGGCGCTGTTCCTCGACGCCGTGAGCAGCCCGATCTTCTCCCAGTGCCGCAGCACGCGCACCGACAGACCGGTCGCCGCCGCGATGTCGCCGACGGTCAAGGCAGGCGGTCCGGTGAGCACCGTTCGACGGTAGGACCTGACACCGTGTCAGGGTCAACAACGGGGTCTACCTCCGGGCCACAGGCCGCCCCGGCCAGGGATCGGTAACTGGGATCCGTCGTGCGTGGCGCCAGTCAGCTACGCGGCAGGCTGCGGGAAGGTGAAGCGCACGGCGTTCAGGACGTCACCGGTGGGGTAGTCGTCGGGCTCCTCGCAGTCGGCCCACAACGGCACATCGAGCTCCTCGTCCTCGTCAGTGATGACGAGAACGGTGCGGGGGTAGGCCCCGGTCAAGGCCGCTCGGGCCGTAGGGGCGAGGCGGCGCACCTGCTCGAGGAGGTCCTGCTCCACCTGCTGGGCGGCGCGGGCGGCGCCGGGTGCGGTCCGGGCCACGGCCGTACGCGCGAGGTCGCTCAGCTCGTCCTCGTCCCCGGCCCAGCCCTCGACCAGGAGCTGGAGCGCCGCGTGCAGCTCGGGCGCGGCCAGGGCGACGGCAGCCACCAGCTCGAGGCGAAAGACGCCCTCGTCGCTTTCCAGGCTGCGGCGCAAGACGGGCAGGGCACGTTCGTCCCCAGCGGCGGCGAGGGCGACCAGAGCCTCGCAGCGGGCCTCATCGTCCGTGTCGCCCAGCAGTGCGGCCAGGGCATCGAGCACCTGGGGGGTGCGGGCCTCCAGCTGTCCCAGGCCAAAAGCGGCCCAGTCTCGGACGCGCGGTTCCTCATCGCGAGTGAGTCGGGTCAGGGCGTTGACGGCACGGTCGAACAGGATCCCGGGCTCGTCGACCCCACCAGGCAGCGCTTGCGCCACGGCGAGGCGGACCCCGGCGTCGGGGTGGTCAACCGGCACGTGGTTCAGCACCGCCGCAGACGCCGCCGGGTGCCACGCGTGGCGGAGGGCGTCGACGACGGCTCGTGTCACGGCCGGGTCTTCAGTCGCAGTGAGCATGGCGAGCAGTTGCGGGAGGGCATTGTCGACGTGCTCGGGGTGGCCGTTGACGAGGTCGCCCAGGTGCTGGGCTTCCCGCAGGCGGTACTCATCGCTGTCGGCGGTAGGCACCACCGAAGGGTGGCAGAGCGAGGACGGCTCGGTACGGCAGGTCTTGATCCCAATGGGCGATCGTTCACTGGGATCTGCGACACGTGTTGAGCGCAGGGCCCGTCGCGAGAGAAGTTCGCGCGATGGCCTCCCGATGGTGGGCAGTCACAGCGGAAGCGCCGATCCGGACCAGCAACGGATACCGCTCGCCGACGCCCTACCCGGACTGGCCCCCGCCGGGACCTTCAGCCAGCGCGACGCCATCCGCAGCGCCATGTCCGGGCTCGACGTCCCCGTCGTGTTGGACGTCGACTGCGGCCACCCACCGCCCCACCTCACCCTCGTGGAAGGAGCCA
Source organism: uncultured Actinomycetota bacterium (assembly GCA_963759255.1). Classification (GTDB taxonomy): domain Bacteria; phylum Actinomycetota; class Actinomycetes; order Actinomycetales; family JBBAYJ01; genus Aquipuribacter. The sequence continues at coordinate 704,848 of CAVWYQ010000002.1, read as the reverse complement.
CGGCCGAACTCGTCGTCGACCCGGACACCGGCGAACGGCGGCTCGTCCAGCACCTCACCTGACCGTGAACTTGAGGTGCTGAAGGTGCTCCGAGTCCCGCAGACGATCCTGATACGGCGACGGGCTACCGGCCCGGCGGTACCGGCCCGGCGGCTTGGTTGAACCCGGCAGAGCGGCGCCGTTGCGGTCATTACGGGGAGGCTCTTGACCACAGAGCAGGGCGCCGGCGGCCGGACACGTTGAAAGGCTCAACCCCCTGGGCAGCGGGTGTCGCCACCGCTGTGCTCCTGGCAGGTGCTCACCCGCTCAACGGGCGGAGGGTTCCGGGCGTCCACCTGGGCCGTCCAGTACAGACCCGGTAGAAGGCCGATCACGATGGCGACGCCGTAGAGGCGTAACGCGCGGCGGCTGCGCGCCAGCCCAGCGACAACGAATCCCACTATTGGAGCCCCAGCGCAGAACACCGCGGCCCAAATCAGCCCGACCGTCGTCGCCCGCTGCTGCTCGGGTGACACCTGCTCTCCGAGGAAGGTGAGTGACTGGGCCACGGCCAGGACGAAGAGCAGCGGGGTCCCGGCCAGCCAGACCACACCGGGGACCCAGAGCAAGGCCCGCGCCAAGGTCGTGGCTCTCGCGGCGTCACGAGGCCGGGATGTGGGATGGGAGGCGTCGCTGACGCGCCGCGCAGGGGCGTCAGCGCCGTCCTGATGTGCGCCCATGGCTCGCCTCCAAGATCGTGCCGCCGCACGCAACACCCCGTGCTCCGAGCCTCCTCTCGTCGAGCTCGTCCTGGATGTCCCCTCTTTGACGGACCCGGATTCGTGGGCCATGCGCGGCAGGGCCAGGGCAGCCTGAGTCTTCTCAGTCGGCGAACCCCAGTCGGCGATCGTCAGCTGGGTGCCTCAAGCAGGGAAGCCGAACGCGACAGTCGCCGCGTCCGGCATCTCTGGGTGGCGGTGGCTACTCGTCGGCCAATGTGCTCGGGCCGACGATGCTGATGAGCCAGCCGCCCCCGAGGCTGGCTTCGACAACTGCGCACGGCAACGTCTCGTCGACGAAGGTCTCGATCCCGAAGGTGGTCTCAGAGTCCCCAGTCATGCCGGTGGCCTCCTGCTCGGCCTGATCGACCGTGAGACACCGCTCGGCGGGGAAGGTCTCCTGCAGCGCCTGCTGCTCCTGCCGCACGCGCAAGATCGTCGAGACGTCCTTCGCCACCTGCACCGCCCAGGTCACCAGCAGCAGCGACTACGACCCCTACGGCCGACGCCTCACCCGACAGTCCCAGGCCCCAATCACCCCGGTCTCGACCGTCACAGCCTTCGGTTACGCCGGGGAGTACACCGACCCCACCGGCTACATCTACCTCCGCAACCGCTACTACGACCCCACCAGCGCCCAATTCCTCACCGTCGACCCGCTCCTGCAGACCACCGGAGACCCCTACGGCTACACCGCAGGCAACCCACTCCAGTTCACCGACCCCCTCGGCCTGAGCTGGTGGAACCCCGCCACCTACGACGCCATCACCTGGGACAACATCGGCCTCGGCCTCGGCGTCGCCGCTGCCGTCGTGGCCGCCACCGGCGTCGGAGCCCCCATTGCCCTCGTCCTCGGCGGACTCGCCATGGCCGCCAACGGCGCCGCCATGTACCAGAACTACCAAGCAGGCAACTGCGTCGCAGCAGCCATGGGGGTACTCGGCTTCATCCCTGGCGGAGGGAAGGTTGGTGGACAAGTAGGTGCCGAAGTCCTTGAACACGTCGCCGCTCGCGGTGGGGACGACGCGGTGCGGGGAATAATCGAGTACGGTACAGATGATGCAGTTGCGTTGTTTAGACACGTAAGCCCAGGAGAACTGATGAACATTCAAGCAACAGGGGCCTTCCGGCCCGGGATCAACTCCTTGGACGGAAAGTGGTTTGCGGAGACTGCAGAGCATGCCCGCCAGTGGGGGGATACGTTGAGCGGTGGCATTGGTGAGGTCGTGACCACGAATGTGCCACGAGACATCGCAGACGCGATGTTGCGCCTGGAAAAACTCGACGGGATCGGGCCAGCTAGGTATGCGGATGACCTCGAGCAGTTTAATCGCGCCATCGATGGAATTCGGGTCTTGTAGTGGAGTGGCCCTATCTGCTGGATGTACACTGGCGACCCTCCAGTGAAGGCGGGCGTCAAAGCAGGCCATCCGGTGGTGCCCCGTACTCTCCGACGGCTGTCCTCATAAGAGGAGACGACAAGTCTATCTCGCCGGGCTGGCCCACATTGGGAAACCACTTCAGTATCCAACTCGAATGGTTGGGGGCTACCGATGCAGTGTCGCATGCGCGCGCTAGGCTGCTAAAGCCAGAAAGCGCCGACTATTCCCTGTCGGTTGGAGATGAACTTTGGATTATGGAGGGACCTCGTCAAGTGGCGCGGGCCCAGGTGAAGGGCGTACTCGAGAGACCCGATTGACTGGGCCCCGATCCGACCTTGCGCCGCCAGGGCGGAGCCTCGTTTATCGAGAGCTTTGCCTCACCACGCCCGGCGACCCGACTTTCGGAGTGTAGACGTCGCGCAAATTCCGCACGTGACAATTGCTGCCCTTCTACAGCACACCGATAAGAGACGTTATGTCACTACGCCGCTCCCGACACCCCCTCTCGCGCCGACCTCGGCGTCCCGCGTCCTGAACCATGCGTGCGGATCGGGACGCTGATCTGGCCGCTCTCCGGGTGTCGAGCACGTCGGATCCGTACCGCGGGTGCTGAGTCAGCCGGCGCGCGGGGCAGCGCGAGGTGGTGCACCCGTCCGCCGCAGCCACCACAACCCCACGAACGGGAGCACGAGCGGGATCAGCAGGTACCCCAGCCCGTAGTCGGACCACACGGTCGACTCGGGGAAGTCCTGCGGTCGGAGCAGGCTGTACGTGCCGACCACGAGCACGCCGACCGCCTCGGTCCCGACTGCCACCCAGGCCAGGCGCCTGGCCCATGCCCGGTCGACGGCCAGGCCAACGGTGGCCAGGACGTAGACCACCGCAGCGATCGCCGACAGCCCGTAGGCCAGCGGGGCCTCGTCGCCCTTGGCCGACAGCTGGTAGCCGGCGCGGCTCGTCGCCGCCACCGCGAAGGTGGCGTACAGGGCCACGAGGACCTTGCCGGCCCCTGCGCGCGTCGGGCGCGCGACACCGTCGAGGGCCCCGGCACCGTCCGTCCGCCTCGTGGGCTGGCTCATCCGAAGGGCCTCCGGCCTACGCTGACCTGGTGCCGGACGCTGCGAACCCCACATCCGTCGTCGACCTCGCCGACTCCGAGTACGTGCTGCTCACCACGTACACCCGGGAGGGCACGGCCAAGCCGACCCCGGTTTGGGCCGCGCCGGACGGTGACGCCCTGGTGGTCACCACCACCGACACCGCATGGAAGATCCGTCGGGTCAGGAACGAGCCGCGGGTGACCCTCTCCGCCTGCGACATGCGCGGCCGCCCCCGCGGCGCCCCGGTGGCCGGCGTGGCCGTGGTCGTGGGGACGGAGCTCATGCCCAGGGTCGACCGGGCCCTGGAGGCGAAGTACGGCTGGAAGCTGCGCGCCACGCAGCTGGCCGGCCGCCTCGGCCGGACCCGGGCCACCCGCGTAGGCATCGTCGTCCGGGACGCCTGAGAGCAGGTCCTCAGGCACCCGGCGCCCCGATCTGCACGCCGCCGGACCAGACGTCCCACAGCCGGATCACCATGGTGGCCACGGTGAGCGCACCTACCGCCACGACGGCGCTGGACCACCGGTCGCGCTCGACGAGCGCCCAGCCGAGTGCCGCCGGCAGCACCAGGACCACCGTTGCGAGGTACGACACGAACAGCACGCTCGACCCCTCGGGTCCCCGGTCGGCCACCATCGAGACTCCCGCGACAGCCGCCTGCACGAGCAGCAGCACCTCGATGGCGCCGCCACTCAGCAGCATCGAGCGCGCAGGCGGACGCCCCCGGCGGGCGGACACCAGCCCCCAGACGACGAGCACGACCGACGCGGCGACCAGCACCACCACGACCGCGTCCACCACGGCCCAAGGATGGCACCCCGCTCCCCCGCGGCCGCACCTGACCTGGCCGCACCCGACCTGACCGCACCGCACCGCACCGCAGCCGGTTGTCTACCCTCACCGGTCATGGACGCGACCGACGACGAAGCGGTCATCGCCGCACGGGTGTCCGCACTCCTCGGCGGCCGGTCCCCGGTGCTCGTGTGCCTCGACGGTCGCAGCGGGTCCGGCAAGACGACCCTCGCCCGGCGCCTGAGCCGACGGCTGCGGGACGCCGGTACGACGGTGACCGTGCTGCACCTGGACCACGTGTACCCCGGCTGGGACGGTCTGGCCGAGGCGTCTCGGCTGGTCGGTGAGGACGTGCTGACCGCGCTGCGCGAGGGCACCGAGCCCACGTACCCGTCGTGGAGCTGGGTCCGCGACCGACCCGGCCCCCTGGTCCGCGTCCGGCAGGCCGACGTCGTGCTGGTGGAGGGCGTCGGGTGCGGCAGCCTGGCCTGCCGCCGGTCGGCGGACCTCCTGGTCTGGCTCGAGGCGCCACCGCAGGTCCGTCACGCGCGCGCCATGGCTCGCGACGGCGACTCCTACGCCCCCCACTGGCAGCGGTGGGCCGCGCAGGAGGACGCGTACGTCGCCCACGAGGCCCCGGCGCAGGCCGCGGACCTCGTGGTCACGACCGCTCCCCCGGGTCCGACCACCAGCGGCGCAGGCCCCACCGGGACGTCCCCGGAGGGCCCTAGCCTCGAGCCGTGACCGCGAACACCCCGACCATCACCTCACCGGACCTCGACGACGCGGACGACCTGCTCGCGTGGCGGACGACGTTCGCCACGGTCTTCGCGATGTCCACCTCGTCGGAGGAGACCGCTGCCGCCCGCGAGACGTTCCTGTCGCAGCGGCTGACGGGCGTGAAGGACGACGGGCGTTGGGTGGCGACGTTCCGGTCATGGAGCGCGGACAGCGCCGTCCCTGGTCCGGGCACCACCGCTCGGGCGGTCGCAGGCGACGCGGGCAGCACCCGCACCGTCAGCACCGAGCTGGTGAGCAGTGTCAGCGTGGCGCCGACCCACCGGCGGCGGGGTCTGCTCCGGCGCCTCATGCTCGACTGCCTGGACGACGCGGCCCAGCGGGGGGTGGCAGTGGCGAGCCTGTTCGCCAGCGAGGCGGCGATCTACGGCCGCTACGGCTACGGCGTCGCCACCAGCACCCACGACCTGACCGTCGACACCCGCGCCGCGCAGCTCTGGCACGACAGCGCCCCCGCCGACCCCGGCCGGACGAGACTCTCCGACGACGACGAGATCGCGGCCGTCGGTCCGGCGCTGTTCGAGGCCGCCCGGCTGGGGATGCCGGGTGCCGTCGGCCGCAACGCCTTCTCGTGGCTCCGGGTGCTGGAGCGGGTGCCCCCGTCCAAGGGACCGGACGGCACGCGGGTACGCGCCGTCCACCTGGCCGCCGACGGCACGGTCGACGGCTACGTGCGGCTCCGGGTGGAGATGGCCTGGCAGGACGGCTCCCCCCGGTACACCGCCACCGTCGACGACCTGACCGGCGCGACGCCTGCGGTGGTGGCCGCCCTGTGGCGGTTCTGCCTGGGCATGGACCTGGTGACCACCCTCAAGGCCGAGCACCGAGGGGCCGGGGAGCTGCTCCGGCTCCTCCCCGTCGACACCCGGGCCGTCCGGGTGACGTCCGAGGCCGACGGGCACTGGTGGCGCGTGCTCGACCCGGCGACGGTGCTTCGGACCCGGTCCTGGAACGCCGCCGGGAGGGTGGTGCTGGAGGTGGTGGACCCCGGCGGTCCGGCCGAGGGTCGCTGGTCGGTGGACGTCGACGAGGAGGGGCGTGCCGAGGCCGCGCCGACGACGATGGCGGCCGACGTGACGATGCCCGTGCAGACCCTGCCGGCGGTCCTCACGGGGCTGACCGACCTGCCGCCGCTGCTCGCGGCCGGACGGCTCGACGAGCACGCACCCGGTGCGGTGGGACGCCTGCACCGGATGGCCCGCGTGACGCCGCTCGCTCTCGCGCCCGTGCAAGGGTTCTAGCGCAGGCGACGTCACGCTCCGCTGCGGCGCCGTGGCAGAGAGCCTCGTGGGCTGACAGTCTCGGTCCATGCGACCGGACAGACGGCACCAGCGGGGACGGGCACAGCGAGGTCGACGGGCGGGGGTCCTCGCCGGGGTCGGCCTCGTCCTCACGGTCCTCACCGGTGCGGCTGCCGCCCTCTGGCGCCGGCCGCGTGCCGTACCAGCAGAAGCGGACCATCGTGGGGCCGTGACGGGCGACGGCCGCCCGGCCGGCGCGGCGCCCGCAGCCCCCACCCCGCGCCACCGTGCCCAGCCGCCCGCCCAGCCGCCCGCCCAGCCGCCTCCCGCACAGCCGTCTGACCAGCCGCCCGACGAGCCGTCGGACGTCCACGCGGAGGGTCCGACGCCAGGGGCAGCCGAGCAGTGGGCCGACCGGCGGACCGAAGACCTGTCCGCCGCACCGTCCGCCGCACCGACCTCGGGCGTCGACGCCGACGACCTCACACGGGTCTCCGGCCTGGGCCGGCGGAGCGCCGAGGCACTGGTCGCCGCCGGCATCACCTCGCTGGAGGGCCTCGCCGCTGCTGACGTGGCCGCACTGGGTTCCGCGCTGGACGCCGCCGGGGTGAGGCGCTCGGCCACGCTGGCCACGTGGCCGCAGCAGGCGGCGAGGCTGCTGCAGGCCTGAGCCGCGGTACCGCCCGACTGACGGGCGGACCTGCCCCGGCCCCACCGACCTGGAAGGGTGGCACCCATGTGCGGCATCTGCGGTGAGATCACCTTCGACGGGACCCGGGCGGACGTGTCGGCGGTCGACCGGATGACCGACGTCATGACCCCGCGCGGGCCGGACGGGTCCGGCGTCTGGTCGCAAGGGCACGTCGCCTTCGGGCACCGCCGCCTGAAGATCGTCGACCTGTCCGAGTGCGGCGCCCAGCCCATGGTCGACAACGACCTCGGCCTCACGGTCGTGTTCAACGGGATGGTCTACAACTACCGCGAGCTACGGGCCGAGCTCGAGGGCCTCGGCCACCGGTTCTTCTCCACCTGCGACACCGAGGTGGTCATGCAAGCGGCTACGCCGCAGTGGGGCACGTCGTGGGTCGAGCGCCTGCTCGGCATGTTCGCCTGCGTGATCACGGAGCGGGACACCGGCCGCACGGTGATGGCCCGGGACCGGCTCGGCATCAAGCCGCTGTACGTCTCCACGGTCGCCGGCGGCCCGACGGGCACCCGGCGCGTCCGGTTCGCCTCGACGGTCCCGGCGCTGCTCGCCGGCGGTGACGTCGACACCTCCATCGACCCGGTGGCGCTGCACCACTACCTGTCCTGGCACGCCGTGGTCCCGGCCCCGCTCACCATCCTGCGCGGCGTCCGCAAGCTGCCACCGGCGACGGTCCGGGTCTACGAGCGGGACGGCCGCGAGACCGACACCCGGTACTGGCAGCCGCGCCTACGAGCGCGAGGACGCCGACGCGGGCATGTCGTTCGAGGACTGGACCGACGCCACCCTGGAGTCGCTGCGGACGGCCGTGCGACGGCGCATGGTCGCCGACGTCCCGGTCGGGGTGCTGCTGTCCGGCGGGGTGGACTCCAGCCTGGTGGTCGGGCTGCTCGCCGAGCAGGGCCAGACGGGCCTGGCCACGTTCAGCATCGGCTTCGACGCCGTCGCCGGGCGCGAGGGCGACGAGTTCGTCTACTCCGACGTGGTCGCCGAGCGCTTCGGCACCGACCACCACCGCATCCGGGTCGGCTCCGACGAGCTCGTCGGCTCCCTCGAGCACGCGGTCGCCGCCATGAGCGAGCCGATGGTCAGCCACGACGTCGTCGCGTTCGACCTGCTCAGCCGCGAGGTGTCCCGGCACATCAAGGTGGTGCAGTCCGGCCAGGGCGCCGACGAGGTGTTCGCCGGCTACCACTGGTACCCGCCGCTGGACGGCCTGCGGGTCCAGGACGCCCCCGCTGCCTACGCGAAGGCCTTCTTCGACCGCGACCACGCCGAGATGGCGCGCGTGGTCTCCCCCGACGTCTACGCCGCGATGAACGCCGACGACCCCGCCGGGCCGTCCTACGCGTTCGTGCGCGACCACCTCACGCAGGGCAGGGCCGACACCGCGGTGGACGCGGCGCTGCGGCTGGACACCGAGGTCATGCTCGTCGACGACCCCGTCAAGCGGGTCGACAACATGACGATGGCCTGGGGGCTCGAGGCCCGCGTCCCCTTCCTGGACCACGAGCTCGTCGAGCTGGCCGCCCGCTGCCCCGCGGAGCACAAGCTGGCCGACGGCGGCAAGGGCGTCCTCAAGGCGGCGGCCCGCCGGGTGGTGCCCCGCGAGGTCATCGACCGGCCCAAGGGCTACTTCCCCGTCCCGGCCATCACCCACCTGCAGGGCAAGGTGCTCGACGTGGTCCGTGACGCCCTGCACGCCCCCGCGGCCCGGCACCGTGGGCTGTTCGCCGACGACTACGTCCGTGAGCTGCTGGGCGACCCCAACTCCGGGCTGACGCCGCTGCGGGGCAACAAGCTGTGGCAGCTCGGCCTGCTGGAGTGGTGGCTGCAGTCGCACGGGGTGGGCTGATGGCGGTGGGTGGACGTCGATCCAGCCGGCCGCGGGTCGCCGGCCTTCGGAGCACGGACGCCGATCACCTCCCAGCCGTGGCGCGCGGTGCCGGAGCACCTGCGTCGGGACATGGCCCGCGACGTGGTCGTCGACATGGGCTGGGGACGGCTGGTGTTCGGCCAGACCTTCACCGACCACGGCGGCATCCTCGACGTCCTGCGGGCCGAGGAGTACCGGGCGGCGTGACATCTGCATCTACCCGCCGGACCCCCAGGTGCTGGTCGGGCTGCGCACCGAGCGAGCTGTTCATCGACCCCAGCTACACGCTGCGCCTCCCCCTGCACCGCTACCGTCCGCAGACCACTCCCCCCGCGGTCGCTGCTGGTGCGGACGGTGGGCGCGCGGGAGGAGCTGCTGGAGGCCAACCGCATCTGCGCTCGCGTGGGCATGGTGACCGGCGACGTCGACGTCCTGTGGGCCAACCAGCGCACCCGGACGTTCACCTACCTGGTCGCCGAGGACACGACGACCGGTCGGCATCGTGGGCACGGTCACCGGCGTGGACCACGTGCTCGCCTTCGACGACCCCGACGGCGGCAGCAGCCTGTGGGCGCTCGCGGTCGACCCGCATGTCGCGTCAGCCCGGGGTGGGCGAGGCCCTCACCCGCACCCTGCCTGCAGCGCTACCAGGCGCGGGGCCGGTCGTGGATGGACCTGTCGGTGCTCGCCAGCAACACCTCGGCGATGTCGCTGTACGACAAGCTCGGCTTCGTCCGGACCGGCAGCGTGTGCGTCAAGCGCAAGAACCCGATCAACGAGCCGCTGTTCGCGCCCCGGCCGGAGCGCCTCGACGACCTCAACCCGTACGCGCGGATCATCGCGGAGGAGGCCCTGCGCCGCGGCGTGCACGTCGAGGTCACCGACGGCCGCTGGGGCGAGATGCGGCTCACCCACGGCGGCCGCACGGTCCTCACCCGCGAGTCGCTGTCGGAGCTGACCAGCGCTGTGGCCATGAGCCGCTGCGACGACAAGCGGGTCACCCGCCGGCTGCTCGCCGCCGCAGGCGTCCCCGTCGCCCGTGGGCACGAGGTCGTGGACGGCGTGGTCGGCGAGGCCGAGGAGGCGTTCCTGGCCGAGGTGGGCGACGTCGTCGTCAAGCCGGCCCGCGGGGAGCAGGGCCGAGGAATCACGGTCGGCGTCGGCGACCCCGCGCGCTCCGGTCGGCGGTCGCCGCGGCGTTCCACCACTGCCCCGACGTCCTGCTGGAGGAGCGGGTCGCCGGTGACGACGTCCGGGTCCTCGTGATCGGCGACGAGGTGGTCGCGGCGGCCGTCCGCCGGCCCGCGGCCGTCGTCGGAAACGGGCGGGACACGGTCGCCGACCTGGTGCAGGGCCCAGTCCCGGCGTCGGGAGCGTGCCACGGGCGGCGAGTCGAGCATCCCCCTGGACGAGGTCACCGAGTCCGTGGTCCGCGGCGCAGGCCACGAGCTCGGCGACGTGCTCCCCGCGCGGACCCGGCTCCAGGTGCGGCGCACCGCCAACCTGCACACCGGCGGCACCATCGAGGACTGCACGGACGAGCATCTCGCCCGCGCTGCGCGAGGCGGCGGTCCGGGCGGCGCGGACGATCGGCATCCCGGTCACCGGCATCGACTTCATGGTCCCGGACGTGGCCGGGGAGCAGTTCACGTTCGTCGAGGCCAACGAACGCCCAGGCCTGGCCAACCACGAGCCCCGCCCGACCGCCGCACGCTTCGTCGACCTGCTGTTCCCGGAGACGGCCGTCCCGTGGCACGGCGGACGGCGTGCCACCATGCGCGGGTGACCGTCCCTTCCCCGGGCTCCCCGCCCTCCCCCGTCCGACTGCCCATCGACGCGGACTTCCTCCGCGACACCCTCCTGGAGCTGCTGGTCATCCCCAGCCCGTCCGGTCGCACGGACGCCGTCATGCAGCACGTCGGCGAGCTGCTCGCCGGACGGGCGTCGACCTGGACCTCACGCGGCGAGGCGTCCTCCGGGCGACCATCCCCGGCCTGCGGCAGGACGTGAACCGTGCGGTCGTGGTCCACGCCGACACCATCGGGACGATGGTCAAGCGGTTGAAGGAGAACGGCCGGCTGGAAGTCGTGCAGGTCGGGACGCACTCGGCGCGCTTCGCCGAGGGCGCGCACGTCACGATCCTCACCGACGACCCGGAGCGGACGTACACCGGCACGGTGCTCCCGCTGAAGTCCTCCGGGCACACCTACGGCGACGAGATCGACACCCAGGGAGTCGGCTGGCACCTGGTGGAGGTCCGCGTGGACGCCCCCGTCCAGGACGCCGCCGGGCCTGCTGGCGCTCGGCATCCAGGTCGGTGACTTCGTCGCCATCGACGCCGCCCCCCAGATCACCCCGCTGGGCTACGTCAAGTCGCGCCACCTGGACGACAAGGCCGGCCTGGCCGCCTGCGTCGCCGCGTTCAAGGCGCTCGTGGAGTCCGGGATCACCCCGCCGGTCACCGCCCGGCTGCTGGTGACCATCGGCGAGGAGGTCGGGCACGGCGCGACCCACGGCTTCGACGAGGGCACGGCGGAGATCGTGGCGGTCGACAACGGCGTCGTGGCCCCGCAGCAGCAGTCGCAGGAGGAGGCCGTCAACGTCGGCATGATGGACTCCACCGGCCCGCACGACTTCCACCTGACCCGACGCCTGCTCGCCCTCGCCGACGAGCACGACGTGCCGGCCGTCCGGGACGTGTACCGCGTCTACCGCTCCGACGCCGCGCCTGCGGTGGAGTCGGGCGTCGAGGCCCGCACGGCGCTGCTCGGCTTCGGGGTCGACTCCTCGCACGGGCACGAGCGCACCCACCTGGACGGCCTGCTCCACCTCGCCGAGCTGCTCGCGCTCTACCTGCAGACCGACCTGACCTTCCGCGACTGGGACGCCCACCAGCACCGGGCCGCTGGGCGACTTCCCCTCGACCGCCGAGCAGCCGACCCCCGTCGAGCCGACCGACGTGGACCGGCGCCCCGAGCACGAGCGCCAGGGCGGCAGCAACGCCTGAGCCGACGACGGGGCGCCGCGGGTCAGCGGCTGGCGCCGGCGTCCCGTGCGTGGAGCTCCACCAGCGTCGCCAGCCTGACCGCGTCGCTGCTGCGCGTGCCTGCCGTCGGCGGACTGGATGCCCATGGCCTGCAGGGACGTGCCGTCGGCGAGGTCGAGCCGTCGCCCACGTGGAGTCGCGGCCGTACCGGACGTCCACGACCTCGGCCCACTCCAGGTGCCGGCGGCCGACGACGTTGCGCACCACCAGGCCGGCCTCCGTCCGGCAGGACGGCCACCGATCCGAGCCGCACCAGGAGCAGCACGCCCCGCGCCCCCGAGCAGCAGGAACCCGACGGAGTCGGCGAGGCCGAGCACCCGGGCAGCCGCGCGGGGAAGCCGACGGCGAGCGCCGAGGACAGCAGCGCCCACGCCACCGCGACCGCGTAGGGCACCGCACGGCCGGCGCGGGGCCGGATCGGGCGGTGCAGGTCGGCGCGGTCGACGCTCACCGGTCCGTGCTCACAGCCGGCACGCGTGGATCTCGGTGACGAGGATGGCGCGCGCGCCGACCTCCCACAGCTCGTCCATCACCCGGTTGGTGTCGGCGCGCGGGACCATCGCCCGTACGGCGGACCAGCCGGAGTCCCGCAGCGGGGAGACGGTCGGCGACTCCAGGCCCGGGGTGACGGCGGCCGCGGCCTCGACGTAGCTCGTTGCGCACGTCGTAGTCGATGAGGACGTACCGGCGGGCGGTCATCACGCCGGTGAGGCGGCGGGCCAGGACGTCGACACCCGGGTGCGCCTCGCCGGCGGCCGGCACGACCAGCACCGCCTCCGACTCGCAGCAGCGGCTCGCCGAACACCTGGAGCCCGGCCTGGCGCAGGGTGGTCCCCGTCTCCACGACGTCGGCGATGACGTCCGCGATGCCCAGCTGCACCGCGGACTCGACCGCCCCGTCCAGCCCCACCACGTCGGCCTGGATCGACCGCTCGTCCAGCCACGTCCGCACCAGGCCCGGGTAGGCGGCCGCGATGCGCGTGCCGGCCAGGTCTGCGGTGCTGCGGAGGTCCGCATCCGCCGGTGCGGCGAAGCGGAACGTCGACCGGGCGAAACCGAGCGCGAGGAGCTCCCGGGCCGGTGCACCGGAGTCGATCATGAGGTCGCGTCCGGTGATGCCCACGTCGAGGGTGCCGGACCCGACGTACACGGCGATGTCGCGGGGGCGCAGGAAGAACAGCTCCACGTCGTTGGCGGCGTCGACGAGGCGCAGCTGCTTGGGGTCGCGGCGCCTGCGGTAGCCGGACTCGGCGAGGATCTCGTGCGCGGCCTCCGACAGCGCCCCCTTGTTGGGCACGGCGACACGCAGCATGGCCGAGCCCGTACGGGCGCCCATCAGAGGTACCTCTCCACGTCGGCGAGGGTCAGGCCCTTCGCGAGCATGAGCACCTGGAGGTGGTACAGCAGCTGGCTGATCTCCTCCGCGGTGCGGTCGCCGCCCTCGTGCTCGGCCGCCATCCACACCTCGGCGGCCTCCTCGACGACCTTCTTGCCGATCGTGTGCACCCCGGCGTCGAGCGAGGCCACGGTCCGGGACCCCGCGGGGCGGGTGCGCGCCGTCTCGGTCAGCTCGGCGAACAGCTCGTCGAAGGTCTTCACGTGGGTAGAGCCTAGGTGAGGCCTCCCCTAGCCTCGGCTGGTGCCCACTCCCCCGCTCCCCGACGACGTCGCCGCCCTGCTCGCGCGGCCCAACCCTGCCGTCATGGCCACGGTCGCGGCCGACGGCCGACCGGTCACGGTGGCCACCTGGTACCTGGTGGAGTCCGACGGCACGGTGCTGCTCGGCCTCGACGCGACCCGCGCGCGGCTGAAGCACCTCCAGCGCGACCCGAGGGTCTCCCTCACCGCCCTGGCCGGCGAGGACTGGTACACCCACGTCAGCATCCAGGGGACCGTGGTCTCGACCCGGCCGGACGAGGGCCTGCGCGACATCGACCGGCTGTCACGGCACTACACGGGCCGCGACTACCCGGACCGGGAGAGCCCCCGCGTCTCCGTCCACGTGCGCATCGACCGGTGGCACGGCTGGGGCTCGGCCCGGCAGGACTAGACCCGGTCCGTCCGGTCGCGCGCGCAGCCGACGGGCCGCGACGGTGTGCCAGGACCGGGCCCGCGCAAGGCCCGGGCCCCTGGCGACGGCTCAGCCGACCAGGTCCAGCGGGGCGTACGTGGTGCTGCGCTGCCGGACGGGCCGACCGATCCCGTCGGCGATCGCCGTCAGCTCGGCCACGGTCTTGGCCGAGCCGTGGGCCGAGCCGGCCATCCGGCTGATCGTCTCCTCCATCAGCGTCCCGCCGAGGTCGTCGGCGCCGCCGGTCAGCATGGCGCGGGTGCCGTCGACGCCGAGCTTCACCCACGACGTCTGCACGTGGTCGATGCGGCCGTGGAGGAGGAGGCGGGCGACCGCGTGCACGGCACGGTTGTCGCGCAGGGTGGGGCCGGGCCGGGCCAGGCCGGCGAGGTAGATCGGCGAGCTGGTGTGGACGAACGGCAGGGGCACGAACTCCGTGAACCCACCGGTGCGGTCCTGCAGGGCCGCCAGCGTGCGCAGGTGGGCCACCCAGTGGCGGGGGTGGTCGACGTGGCCGTACATCATCGTCGAGCTGCTGGGGATGCCGAGGCGGTGGGCGGTCTCGACGACCTCCACCCACGCGCTGGTCGGCAGCTTGCCCTTGGTGAGCACCCACCGGACGTCGTCGTCGAGGATCTCTGCCGCCGTGCCGGGGATCGACCCCAGGCCGGCGTCCCGGACCTCCGACAGCCAGTCCGCGATGCTGACCCCCGCGCGGGCGGCCGCGCTCACGACCTCCATGGGGCTGAAGGCGTGCACGTGCATGCCCGGAGCGGCCGCGAGCACCGCACGGACGATGTCGGCGTAGGCGCCCGGCCCCAGGTCGGGGCTGATCCCGGACTGGATGCACACCTCGGTGGCCCCCAGGGCCTGCGCCTCGGCGGCCCGGCGTCCCACCTCCTCCAGGGACAGGGTGTAGGCGTCTGCGTCGGTGGCCCGCTGGGCGAACGCGCAGAACCGGCACCCGACGTAGCAGACGTTGGTGACGTTGACGTTCCGGTTGACCACGTAGGTGACGTCGTCGCCGACCGTGTCGCGGCGGACCGCGTCGGCGAGCGAGGTGACGGCGTCCAGGTCCGCCCCGTCGCTGGTGACCAGGGCCAGGTACTCGGAGTCGGTGAGGCCGGCGGGGTCGGTCTCTGCGCGTCGCAGCGCGGCGGCGACGTCGCCGGAGCCCAGCAGGGCCGGGGCCTCGACGTGGCGCCGCTCCCCCACGGCCGCCCAGTCGCCGTAGACGTCGTCGAAGTCCGAACGGCGGTCGGCCGTACGCCCCTCGGTGTCCACCGAGGCGTGGAGGTCTGCCCGGCCCGAGGTCACCAGGCCGCCGTCGGGTTCCTGCCACACCCTCGGGGCGGCCGTCACGCCGGTGGCCGCGAGCCCGGTCACCGGGTCGGCCAGGGCCGCGACATGGCCGCGCAGCCGGACGTCCAGCCACGCGGGGGCCTCACCGAAGGCCGCCCGCACGTAGCCCGGGTGGATGGTCAGCCGCTCGGCCAGCTCGAAACCCGCCGCGCGGGTCGTGGTGGTCAGGTCGTCCAGGTGGGGCCAGGGGCGCTCGGGGTTCACGTGGTCCGGGGTGACCGGAGACACGCCGCCCCAGTCGTCGACCCCGGCGTGCAGCAGCTCGACGAGGCTGTCGGGCTCGCTGAGGTTCGGCGGGGCCTGCAGCGACACGGTCGGGCCGAGCAGCAGCCGCGCCACGGTGAGCGTCGCCAGGTACGCCTCGTGGTCGAGGTCGGCGTCGGCGCGCATGGCGGTGTCGGGCTTGGCCCGGAAGTTCTGGACGATGACCTCCTGCACCGACCCGAACTCCCGCGCCACCCGCCGGATGGCCAGCAGCGAGTCGACCCGTTCGGCCGGCGTCTCGCCGATGCCCACGAGGATGCCGGTGGTGAACGGCACGGCCAGGCGTCCGGCGTCCTCCAGGACCCGCAGCCGGACGGCGGGGTCCTTGTCCGGGCTGCCGTAGTGGGGACCGGACGGCTCCGACCACAGCCTGCTCGCGGTGGTCTCCAGCATCATCCCCATGGAGGGGGCCACCGGCTTGAGCCGCTGGATCTCCTGCCAGCTCATCACCCCGGGGTTGAGGTGAGGGAGCAGGCCGGTCTCCTCCAGGACGGCGACCGCGCACGCCCGGACGTAGGACAGGGTGTCGTCGTAGCCGCGCTCGTCCAGCCAGGTCCGGGCCTGCGGCCACCGGTCCTCCGGCCGGTCCCCCAGCGTGAACAACGCCTCCTTGCAGCCCGCTGCCGCGCCGTCCCGGGCGATCTGGAGCACCTCGTCGAGCTCCAGGAACGCCGCCGGCACCCGGTGCGGCACGGTGACGAACGTGCAGTAGTGGCACCGGTCACGGCACAGCCGGGTCAGCGGGACGAACACCTTGCGGGAGTACGTGACCACGCCGGGGCGTCCCTCGCGCGCCATGGCCGCGTCGCGCACCCGTCCGGCGGGCTCCGCGAGGGCGGCCAGGTGCTCACCGCGCGCGTGGAGCAGCACCTCCGCCTCCGCCGCGTCCAGCGCCTTGCCCGACCGTGCCCGGGACACCGCCCGCTCGACCTGCCGGACGGTGGGCGGGACGGGCGGCACAGGCATCACGCGCACCAGGCTACGCGCGGGGACGGTCGCAGCCGCGCCGGTGCGTCACCCGGACCAGCGGGTCAGCGCAAGGCTCCCCAGCGCGACCAGGACCACCCCGAGGGTCGTCATCCCGGCGAGCCACCGCCGGTCCGGCAGCACCCGGCGCTCCCGACCCGGCTCGGTCCGACGGCGGGCCGCCCGGTCCAGGAGGCCGGTGAGCACGCACAGCAGCACCGCGAGCACGAGCAGCCCCACCCCGACGGCGGCCAGGGTGGTCCGCCGGTGGACGTCGGAGAAGTCGTGGGAGTCCTCTCCCACGGAGCTGAATAGGTACAGGCCGCCCGCGACGAGCACCGTGTAGGCCACGCCCGCGAGGAGCTGCACCCGACGCAGGCGCACCTCGTGGCGCAGGTCCTCGTAGACCTCCTGCAGCAGCCCCCGCTCCTCCGACATGCCCGACCTCCCGCCCACGCGCGACCGGACCAGTGTGGCGGCCCGCCCACCGCGGGAGAAGCGGACGGGCTCAGGTCGCGGCGAACCCGACGTTCGCGCGCCCCCGGCGCAGCGCCGCCCGCAGCCCCAGGACCGTGCTGACGGCCGCCTCGGCCGCCTCGGCGCCCTTGTCCTCGCTCGAACCCGGCAGGCCGGCGCGGTCGATCGCCTGCTCCACCGTGTCGCAGGTGAGCAGGCCGAACCCGACCGGCGTCCCGGTGCGGACGGCGACGTCGGTGAGGCCCTGGGTCGCGGCCTGGCACACGTACTCGAAGTGCGGCGTGCCGCCGCGGACCACGACGCCGAGCGCGACCACCGCGTCGTGCTCGGGTGCGAGGACCGCCGCAGCCACCGGCAGCTCGAACGAGCCGGCGATGCGGACCTCGGTGACGTGGGTGACCCCGGCGTGCGTGAGCGCCCGCCGGCTGCCCTCGAGCAGCCCGTCCATCACCTGCGTGTGCCAGCTGGCGGCGACGACGGCGACCCGCAGGCCCGCCCCCGACCCTGGCTCCACGATGACCGTCGGTGCTCCGTCGCCGCTCATGCGGTCCTCCAGGGTTCGTCGTGGGCGCGCCGGTCGGCGGCCGAGGGGGAGAGCGCGGTGCTGTCGTCCACGTGCAGGCCCGGGATCACGTGACCCATCCGGTCACGCTTGACCGCCAGGTACCCGATGTTGTCCGGTCCGGTGCCGACGAGCAGCGGCGCGCGGTCGACGACCTCGACACCGCCGTGCTGCAGGCCGTCGACCTTGTCGGTGTTGTTGGTGAGCAACCGGACCCGCGACACCCCCAGGTGCTCCAGCACGGCGGCCGCGCCGCCGTACTCGCGGGCGTCGGCCGGCAGGCCTTGCGCCGTGTTCGCGTCCACGGTGTCCAGGCCCACGTCCTGCAGGGCGTAGGCCGCGACCTTGGCGGCCAGCCCGATCCCGCGGCCCTCGTGGCCGCGCAGGTAGACGACCACCCCGCCCTCGACCGCGATCCGGGCCAGCGCCGCGTCCAGCTGCGGGCCGCAGTCGCAGCGCAGCGACCCGAGGGCGTCCCCGGTCAGGCACTCCGAGTGCACCCGCACCAGCACCGGGCGGTGCCGCGGACCGTCCGCGGCCGCGGACGTCGCCGCTGCCGGAGCCGTGACGCCGCCTCGCGGCGCGGTCACCTGCGGGCCGGTCGGTCCGTCGGCGGTGACGGCCAGGTGCTCCGCGCCGGTCAGGGTGTCGACGTAGGCGTGGACCCGGAAGGCCCCGACGGAGCTGGGGAGGTCGGCCGAGGCGACGTGGCGCACCCGTGGCCGCACCGCCGGCGGCCCGGCCTGCACCGGCCGCCCGGCCTCCCGCGAGCCGTCACCGGCAGCGTCCTCGCGCGCCCGACGCCAGGCGACCAGGTCGGCGATGCTCACCACGAGCAGCCCCTCCCGTCGGCCGAGCTCGAGCAGCGCGGGCAGGCGGAGCAGCTCGCCCCGGTCGTCGACCAGCTCGCAGATCATGCCGACGGGCGGCAGGCCGGCCGCCCGGCAGAGGTCGACCGCGGCCTCGGTGTGGCCGTTCCGCTCGAGCACGCCGCCGGGGCGCGCCCGCAGCGGCAGCACGTGACCGGGGCGGACCAGGTCACCGGGGACGGTCGCCGGGTCGGCGAGCAGCTGCAGCGTCCGGGACCGGTCGCCGGCGGAGATGCCGGTGGTGACGCCGGTGCGGGCGTCGACGCTGACGCTGTAGGCCGTCCGCAGCGGATCCTCCGTGGCCTCCACCATGGGGGGCAGGCCGAGGGAGTCCGCGAGGTCCGCAGGCATGGGGGCGCAGATGTAGCCGGAGGAGTGGCGCACGGTCCAGCCCACCCAGTGCGGGGTGGCGGCCGCAGCCGCCATGATCACGTCACCCTCGTTCTCACGGTCGGCGTCGTCCACGACGATGACGGGCCGACCGAGGCGGACCTGCTCGACCGCCTCGTCGATGGTGGCCAACCCCGAGACGTCGACGGCGCCCCCGCCGGCCGAGCCCGTGGGGGCGACGCTGCGACGGGCGACGCCGGTGCTCGTGCCGGTGCCGGTCACCTGGGCACCACCCCGTGGGCGAGCTGCGCCTCGACGTACTTCGCCAGCACGTCCACCTCCAGGTTGACCGTCTCCCCGACCGCCCGGTGGCCCAGGGTCGTCGCGGCGAGGGTCGTCGGGATGAGCGACACCTCGAAGGCCCCGTCGCCGACGGCGGAGACGGTGAGCGAGGTGCCGTCCACGGTGATCGACCCCTTCTCCACCACGTACCGGCGCAGCGGCTCGGGCAGCGACACGCGGACGACCTCCCACCGCTCCCCCGGCGTGCGTGCGAGCACCTCGCCGACCCCGTCGACGTGGCCCTGGACGACGTGCCCGCCGAAGCGGCCGTCGGCGCGCATCGCCCGCTCGAGGTTGACCCGCTCCCCCGGCACCAGCGAGGCGAGCGAGCTGCGGCGCAGCGTCTCCGCCATGACGTCGACCGCGAACACGTCCTCGGCCAGGTCGGTCACGGTCAGGCACACCCCGTTGACCGCCACCGAGGCCCCGAGGACGACGTCGGTCGTCACGAGCGGGCCACGGACGTGCAGACGGGCCGAGTCGCTGCCCGGCTCCAGGGCCACCACCACGCCGAGCTCCTCGACGATCCCTGTGAACATCAGACGGGCTCCTTCTCCGGGGTGCTGACCAGGACGACGTCCCCACCCACACGGGTGACGTCGGACAGCCGGAAGCGCAGGGCGTCGCCGATCGAGCGGACGCCGAGGTCGGCGACCGCGGCTGCGCCGGCGCCGAGGACCGCGGGGGCGAGGTAGGTGACGAGCTCGTCGACGGCCCCGTGACGCAGGAACGCGGCGGTGATCCCCGGCCCGCCCTCGACCCACAGGTGCCGGACCTCGCGCCGCCCCAGCTCGCCCAGGACCGTCCCGACGTCCCGGGTCCTCAGCAGCAGGGTCTGCGCGGCGTCGTCGAGGACGCGGGCCCCGGCAGGCAGCTCCCGCTCACCCATCACCACGCGCAGGGGCTGCCGCTCGGCCAGGCACGCCCTGCCGCCAGGGCCGAGGGTGCGGGCGGTCAGCGAGGGGTCGTCGGCCAGCGCCGTCCCGGTCCCGACGAGCACGGCGTCGGTGCCGGCCCGCCGCAGGTGGACGTCCTGGCGGGCCTCGTCACCGGTGACCCACCGGCTGCTGCCGTCCGCCGCGGCGACGCGGCCGTCCAGCGTGGCGGCCCACTTGAGCGTGACGAACGGCCGTCCCAGTCGCACGGCGTGCTCGAAGTGGCGGTTGAGCGCGCTGGACCGACCGGCCATGACGCCGGTGACGACCTGGACCCCTGCGGCACGCAGCGCAGCCACCCCGCCTGCGGCCACGGGGTTGGGGTCCCGGGCCCCGACGACGACCCGGGTGATGCCGGCCGCCAGCAGCGCACGTGTGCACGGCGGCGTGCGGCCGGTGTGCGAGCAGGGCTCGAGCGTGACCACCGCGGTCCCGCCCCGCAGGGCCCGGCCGGCGCGGTGGCGGACGGCGTCGGCGATGGCGTCGACCTCGGCGTGGGGGGTGCCGGCACCACGGTGCAGCCCTTCGCCGAGCACCTGACCGTCGCTGGACAGCAGCACGCACCCGACGCGGGGGTTGGGGCCGTGGGCAGGCCCGACGGCGGCGAGCTCGAGGGCGCGCCCCATGGCCCCGGTCTCGCCGGGGGTCGGTCCTGCTGCCGTGCTCACCGCTGTCGCTCCCGTCCGGTCGTCGGTTCGACTCCGGGGGGTGTGCGGGCGCAGGTGTCCCGTGGCTCCGGCCCCCGAGGAGGAACCGGTCGCGTGCGCCTCTCATCCGGACTGTCACCGTCGGTCCTGGAGTTCCACCAGGTCAACCGGCCGCTGGCTGCGGCCGGGTCGCGGACTGTCACCGCCGGTTCGGGTTTTCACCGACCCCGGAGCACGCTCGTGCTGTGGTGCTGCTTGCCATGTTCGCCAACAGCATGCCACGCGACGGGATTCCCCCGCCGCAACGCACCTGCACGCCTTCCGCTGCGTCCTCCTGGCTAGCCGGCCAGGGACTTCCGGCGCGAGATCGCGTCGACGCTGGCGGCCAGCAGCAGGACCAGACCGGTCACGACGAACTGGATGCCCGCCTCGCTGGTGACCAGCGGCAGCCCGTTGGCGATCACGGCGATGACCAGGCCGCCGAGGATCGCGTTGTGGACCTTGCCCCGGCCACCGAACAGCGAGACCCCGCCGATGACGGCCGCACCGACCGCGAACAGCAGGGTCTGCGCGCCACCGGTGGTGGGCGAGACGCTGTTGTCGCGGGAGGCGAGCAGGATCCCGGCGACCGCCGCCATGGACGAGCACATCATGAAGCACGTGATCCGCACGCGGGCGACAGCGATCCCGGAGCGGCGGGCGGCCTCGGCGTTGCCGCCGACCGCGTACACGTGGCGGCCGAACCGGGTCCGGGTCAGCAGGAACGTGAGACCGACGAGGAAGACCACCGTGACCGGGACGATGAACGGTACGCCGGACAGCGACACGGGTGCGTTGGGGCGCGCCCGCTCGAGGTTCAGCAGGAAGACCGCGACGCCGAGCAGCACGGCCAGACCGACCGCTCCGGCCCAGAAGAGCGTCTGGTTGCCGCTGGCGAGGCCGGCCCGGCGCCGGCGGGCCTGGTTGGCCAGCCCGACGGCGACGAACGCCGCCACGACGACGGCCCAGAACACCCAGCCCGCCCAGCCGGGCAGGTTGGTGTTCATCACGCGCAGGATCGCGGGGTCGCGGACCGGGATCGTGCCCCCGCGTCCGATCACCAGCAGCATCACCCCCTGCAGCCCCAGGAACGCCGCCAGCGTGACCACGAACGACGGGATCCCGAGCAGGGCGACCAGCAGGCCGATCAGCAGGCCCACGAAGGCGCCCGTGAGCAGGCAGAGGACGATCGCCAGGTACCAGGGCACCCCCCAGCTGGCCAGGGCCACGGCCATCACGGCCGCCGAGGTGCCGGCGGTGTACCCCGCGCTCAGGTCGATCTCGCCGAGCAGCAGCACGAACACCAGGCCCATGGCGATGAAGATGACCGCGGCGGACTGGTTGAGCAGGTTGGCGAAGTTCGCCGGGGTGTTGAAGATGCCGGGCTTGAGGACCGAGAAGAGGACGACGAGGACGACCACGCCCAGCACAGAGCTGAGCGAGCCGATGTCGCCGGACCTGACCCGGGCGGCGTAGTCCCCCACGGCCTGGCCGAGCGAGCCGCGGGGCTCCTCGTGACCGGCCGGCAGGGCGGTCGTCGTGGTGGCTCCCGCGCTCATGCGACGTCCTCGGCCAGGAGGCCGATGTCGCCGCTGCGTCCGCTGGTGATCAGCTCGACGATCTGGCTCGTGCTCGACTCCGACGCCCTCACCTGGGCGGCGGTCTGCCCCAGGTAGAGGGCGACGACCCGGTCGGCCACCCGGATGACGTCGTTCATGTTGTGGCTGATGAGGATGACGGCGAGGCCGCGGTCCGCCAGCCGGCGCACCAGCTGCAGCACCTGCTCGGTCTGGGCGACGCCCAGGGCCGCCGTCGGCTCGTCGAGGATGACGACCTTGCTGTTCCACAGCACGGCCCGCGCGATCGCCACCGTCTGCCGCTGCCCGCCGGACAGCGCCGACACGGGCGTGCGGACGGACTTCAGCGTCCGCACCGACAGGCCCGCCAGCGTCTCGGTGGCAGAGCGCTCCATCGCGATCTCGTCCAGCACACCGCCGGCGGTGGACTCGCGGCCGAGGTACATGTTGGCGACCACGTCGAGGTTGTCGCACAGCGCGAGGTCCTGGTAGACGACCTCGATGCCGAGGGCGTTGGCCTGCTTGGGCGACTCGACGTTCACCGGGCGGCCCTCGAAGAGGTACTCCCCCGCGTCGAAGGCGTGGATCCCGGCGACGGACTTGACCAGGGTGGACTTGCCGGCGCCGTTGTCGCCGACCAGGGCGGTGACCTCGCCCGGGTAGGCCTCGAAGTCGACGCCCTTGAGCACGTGGACGGGGCCGAAGTGCTTGTCCACCTTCCTCAGCTGCAGCACCGGCTGCGGGTCTGCCATGTCTGTTCCTTCCAGGCGACGGGACGGGACCGGACCACGAGCGGTGTCGCAGGATGGCGGGGGCCGTGGCGAGCGCCACGACCCCCGCGCCCCGAGGAGCTGTCCTACTCGACGCCGACCTCGTCGCACGCGGCCTGGAGCTCCGGCGTGGTGCAGAGGTTGTCGGCGGTGGTGAAGCCGTCCGCCACGACGTCCTGGACGTTGTCGCGGAAGATGGCGACGGGCTCCAGGAGCAGCGACGGCGTGCCGTCCACGTCCTGGCCGGCGAGCTCGTCCGCCGCGGCGGTGTCGCCGGAGATGAGGGCGATCGCCAGCTCGGCGGCGGCCTCGGCCTCGGCCCGGACGGCCTTGTAGACGGTCATGCACTGGGTGCCGAGCAGGACCCGCTGCAGGCCCTCGTCGGTCGCGTCCTGGCCGGTGACCGGGATGGTGCCGGCGCGCCCGTTGCGGTCCAGGACGGAGATGACGGCGCCGCCGAGGCCGTCGTTGGCCGCAGCCACGCCGACGTACTGACCGCCGGTGTTGGTGTCGATCTGCTCGAAGATCGTGCCCGCCGCGGTGTTGTCCCAGTCCGGGCACCGCCTGGTCGTCGGCGATGCCGTAGCCCGCGTCGGTGATGGCCGCCTCGTAGCCCTGCTTGAACAGCGTGGCGTTGTTGTCGGTCGGGCGACCCGTTGAGCAGGACGACGTCGCCCTCGGTGGTGCCGTCCTCCTGCAGGCAGGTCACCAGGCCCTCGCCGATGGTGGTGCCGACCGCGACGTTGTCGAAGGACACGTAGTAGTCCGCGCCGCCGCCCACGGTGAGCCGGTCGTAGTCGATGACGGGGATGCCGGCCGCCGCGGCGTCGGAGATGACGGCGGCGCCGGTCTCGGAGTCGAGGTTGACGATGAGCAGCGCGTCGACGCCGGCGTTGATCATGCCGTCCGCGATGGTCTGGAACGCCGCCTTGTCGCCGTTGGCGTTCTGGATGTCGGCGGTGATGCCCGCCTCCTCGAAGGCAGCCTCGAGGAAGGGACGGTCGGCGGTCTCCCAGCGGGCGGAGCTGGCGGAGTCGGGGAGGATGACACCGACGGTGCCGCCCTCGGCGGAGCCGCCCGCCGTGGACTCGTCCGTCGGCGGGCCTCGGACGTGTCGCCGGTGCCTGCCCCGACGTCCGTGGTGTCCTCGACGGTGTCGTCGCCGCCGCCGCAGGCCGCGACGACGAGCGCCAGCGCCACTCCGGTCGCAGCCACGACCGCGCGTTGGGTTCTCATGTGATGAAGCCTCCTGGATGCGTCGTTGCACCTCGGTCGCGAGCCCCACGTCGGGACGTGGCACGGCAACGGTCGGGACCCCTGCGGGGGTGAGGCGACGCTAGGACCTCAGAACGCCGCCCCGACCAGGACTTCCGCATCACAGTTTGGTCACGCAACTAATTGGGGGTCTCCCCAGTCGTCACGCCCGGGCGAGGCTCCGCAGGACGAACTGGAGGATTCCCCCGTTGCGGTAGTAGTCGGCCTCACCGGGCGTGTCGATCCGCACCACCGCGTCGAAGGCGACCTCGCTCCCCGGTCTCTCGCCGGGCGACCGACCCGCACCGTCCTGCGGCGTGGCGCCGTCCTGCAGCGCGGTGACGCCGGTGACGTCGAACGGTCTCCGTGCCGTCCAGGCCGAGCGAGGCGGCCGACTCCCCCGCCGGGAACTGCAGCGGCAGCACCCCCATGCCGATCAGGTTGGAGCGGTGGATCCGCTCGAAGCTCTCGGCGATGACGACCTTGACCCCCAGCAGCGCCGTGCCCTTGGCGGCCCAGTCCCGGCTGGAGCCGGAGCCGTACTCCTTGCCCGCGAGCACCACCAGGGGCGTACCGGCCGCGGCGTAGTGCTGGGCGGCGTCGTAGATGAACGCCTGCTCACCGCCCGCGGTGAAGTCCCGGGTGTACCCGCCGCTCACCCCGTCCAGCAGCTGGTTGCGCAACCGGATGTTGGCGAAGGTCCCCCGGATCATCACCTCGTGGTTGCCTCGGCGGGAGCCGTAGGAGTTGTAGTCCAGCGTTGGACGCCGTGCTCCTCGAGGTACGCCGCTGCCGGCGTGCCCGGCTTGATGGCACCGGCCGGGCTGATGTGGTCGGTGGTCACCGAGTCGCCCAGCAGCGCGAGCACCCGCGCGCCCGTGACGTCGGCGACCGGGGTCGGGTCCATCGACATGCCGTCGAAGTACGGGGGCTTGCGGACGTAGGTGGAGTCCTCGTCCCAGGCGAAGGTGTCGCCCTCCGGCGTGGGCAGCGAGCGCCAGCGCTCGTCGCCGGCGAACACGTCCGCGTAGCCGGCGGCGAACATCTGCTGGTCGATGGTGGAGTCGATGACCTGCTGGACCTCCTCGGCGGAGGGCCAGATGTCGGCGAGCATCACCGGGGCGCCGTCGGACCCCGTGCCGAGCGGGCTCGGAGTCGAAGTCGAAGTCCATCGTCCCCACGAGGGAGTAGGCGACGACCAGGGGTGGGCTGGCGAGGTAGTTCATCTTGACGTCGGGGTTGATCCGGCCCTCGAAGTTGCGGTTGCCCGAGAGCACGCTCACCACGGCGAGGTCGTTCGCCTGCACCGCCTGGCTCACCTCGGCCGGCAGCGGGCCGGAGTTGCCGATGCAGGTCGTGCAGCCGTAGCCGACGAGGTTGAACCCCAGCTTGTCCAGGTAGGGCGTGAGCCCGGCCTTCTCGTAGTAGTCCATGACGACCTTGCTGCCGGGGGCGAGCGAGGTCTTGACCCAGGGCTTCCGCTCCAGGCCCCGCTCGACGGCCTTCTTGGCCAGCAGCGCGGCGGCGACCATGACCGTCGGGTTGGAGGTGTTGGTGCACGAGGTGATCGCCGCGATGACGACCGCGCCGTGGTCGATCTCGGTCTGCGTCCCGTCCGCGAGCGTGACGGCGGTCGGACGGCTGGCGCGGGTCCGTGCCGGGACCACCGACTCCGCAGCCCCGGGCGGGGGCTCCTGCTCGGCGTGCCCGGGGCATGACCGCGGGTGCGTCGGAGGCGGGGAAGCTCTCGGCCGACGCCTCGTCCGTCATGGTGAGCAGGCCGTCGGCGCGGCCGGGGTCCTGCTCGTCGGCGGTCGCGTAGTCGGGGAGGACCCCGAGGAACTTCTCGCGCGCCTCGGACAACGCGATCCGGTCCTGGGGTCGCTTCGGCCCGGCGATGCTCGGGACGACCTCGAGCCCAGGTCCAGCTCCAGGTACTCGCTGAACCGCGGCTCGACGTAGCCGTCGGCCTGCGGGTCGTGCCACATGCCCTGGGCCCGCGAGTACGCCTCCACCAGCGCCACCTGCTGGGCGCTGCGGCCGGTGAGGCGCAGGTACTCCGTCGTCACCTCGTCGATGGGGAAGATCGCGCAGGTCGAGCCGAACTCCGGGCTCATGTTGCCGATGGTCGCGCGGTTGGCGAGCGGGACCGCGGCCACGCCGTCGCCGTAGAACTCGACGAACTTGCCCACGACGCCGTGGCTGCGCAGCTGCTCGGTGATCGTCAGCACGACGTCCGTGGCGGTGACGCCGACGGGGATGGAGCCGGTGAGCCTGAAACCCACGACCCGCGGGATGAGCATGGACACGGGCTGGCCGAGCATGGCGGCCTCGGCCTCGATGCCGCCGACTCCCCAGCCGAGCACGCCGATGCCGTTGATCATGGTGGTGTGGGAGTCGGTGCCCACCAGGGTGTCGGGGTAGGCGACGGTGCGGGTGGTCCCGTCCGACTCGACCTCCGCCGTCATGACGCCGCGGGCCAGGTGCTCGAGGTTGACCTGGTGGACGATGCCCGTGCCGGGCGGGACCACGGTGAAGCCCTCGAAGGCGGTCTGGCCCCAGCGAAGGAACTGGTAGCGCTCGCGGTTGCGCTCGTACTCCACGGCCATGTTGACCTCGAGCGAGTCCTCGCGCCCGAAGCTGTCGACGATGACCGAGTGGTCGATGACGAGCTCGGCGGGGGCGAGCGGGTTGACCTTCGCCGGGTCTCCCCCGAGCTCGACCACCGCCTCACGCATGGTGGCCAGGTCGACGATGCACGGCACGCCCGTGAAGTCCTGCATGACCACCCGGCCGGGCGTGAACTGGATCTCCACGTCGGGCTCGGCGTCGGCCTGCCAGCCGCCGAGCGCGCGGACCGCGTCGGCGGTGACGTTGACGCCGTCCTCGGTGCGCAGCAGGTTCTCCAGCAGGACCTTGAGGCTGAACGGCAGGTCCGCGGCACCCTCGACCGCGCCGAGCCGGTAGTAGTCGTACGTGGTCCCGCCGACCTCGAGGCTGTCGCGGGAGCCGAAGGTGTCGGGGTGCTGGGATGCGCTCATGGGTCGTCCCTCTCCACGTGTCTGTGTCGTCGCTGTGCTGGGGCGGTACCGGCTCGCGGGTGTCCATCCTGCCGCAGCCGACGGTGGGCGGACAGACACAAGTGTCTTGACGTCAAGATATCAGGACGGCCCGGCCGGGGTGAAGAGCGCCACGCACTCGACGTGGTGCGTCATCGGGAAGGCATCGAGCGCCTCCAGTGCACGGAGGCGGTAGCCGTGGTCCCCGAGCAGGGCGGTGTCGCGTCCCAACGAGGCCGGGTCGCATGCCACGAGCACCACGGCCCGGGGCTCGCGGCGCGCCACCTGCGCCACCACGGCGGAGCGCGCACCGGCCCGCGGCGGGTCGAGGACGACCACGTCGGCCCTGGCCGGCACGTCGCCACCGCGCAGCGCGCGCTCGACCCGGTCGTGGACGACCCTGACCACCGCGTGGTCGTGGACGTTGCGCCGCAGGTCCTGCACGCCGGCACGGTCGGACTCCACCGCGACGAGCGTCCCCTCACCGGCGAGGTCCCCCGCCAGGGCCAGCGTGAACAGGCCCGCGCCGGCGTACAGGTCGAGCACCGTGTCACCGGGCCGGAGCCCGGCGTGCCGGCGGACGTGACGGACGAAGGTCTCCGCCGCAGCGGCGTGCGCCTGCCAGAAGCCGTCGACGCCCACCCGGAGGCGACCGGCTCCCGGCACGTCGTGACGCACCCAGGTCCGCCCGGCCACCCTCGCCGGCCGGTCGTCGGTCCCGCCGACCAGACCCAGTGCGTCGACCCTGGGCAGCCGCGTCGGGCCGGGCCCGTGCTCGGCCCGCACGACCGAGCCGTCCTCCCCCGCGGCCACCCGTACCGCGTGCACCCGCGGCCACGGCAGCCGGGTCACGCCGACGGCGTCGACGGCGTCCGTCACCTGCGGGCACCGCTCCACGGGGACCACGTCATGGCTGCGGTGCGCGCGGAAGCCGAGCCTGCCCGAGCGGTCGACGGCGTAGCCGACGCGGGTGCGCCAGCCCAGCCCGGTCTCCGCACCGGGAGCCCGGCCGGGCTCCGGGAGGGGCTGCACCACGACCCTGCCCCCCGGCAGCTCCTCGGGGTCGAGGCGGCCGAGCCGGAGGAGCTGCTCGGTGACGACCGCCGCCTTGAGCCGGCGCTGCTCGGCGAGGTCGACGTGCTGGAGGTCGCAGCCGCCGCAGCCGCCCGGGTGGGCGTGGGGACAGGGCGGCTCGACGCGGTGCGGTGACGGCTCGAGCACGGCCACGGCCTCGCCCCGCCAGAAGCTCGCGTCCGCGCCGGCATCCGTCAGCCGGACCTGGACCCGCTCCCCCGGCAGGGCGTGCCGGACGAAGACCACCCGTCCGTCGGGCGCGTCGTCGACGCGGGCGACGACGTGCCCGCCGTGGGCGATCGGCCCCGTGGTCAGCGTGAGCAGCCGCTCCCCCTCGCCGTCACCCTCGACCGCACCCTCCTCCGGGCTCATGCCAGCGGGTCCCGGTCGCTGTCGGCAGCCCCCGTCCGGGCCGCCTCCTGCACCAGGGTGCGCTCCCCCGCCGCGCGTGCGGCGAGGTCGCCGTCGGTGAGGGTGGAGGCCAGCTGCCAGGGGACGCTGACGACCATGACGCCCGGCGTCGCGGACAGCCGGGCGCGCAGCCACAGGTTCGACCTGTTGTGCAGGACCGCCTCCCACCAGTGGGCGACGACGTACTCCGGCAGGAACACCGTGACGACGTCCCGCGGACCCTTCGCCCGCAGCGCCTTGACGTGCTCGACCAGGGGCCGGCTGACCTCCCGGTACGGCGAGTCCAGCACCCGCAGCGGGACGCCGACCCGCCGGTGGGCCCACTGCTCGGCGAGCTCGCGGGCGGCGGCCGGGTCGGTGGCCACCGTCACCGCCTCCAGCGTCGACGGTCGGGTGGCGCGGGCGTAGGCCAGCGCGCGGGTGACCGGACGGGTCAGCCGTGAGACGAGGACGACGGCGTGGACCCGCGCCGGCATCGCCTCCGGACCCTCGTCGTCGGGCAGGGCGACCTCCTCCGAGACGAGGTCGTAGTGGCCGTGGATCCGGTGCATCGCCAGGCCGAGCAGCACCATGGCGACGACGGAGGCCCAGGCGCCGTTGGGCACCTTGACCACGAGCAGCACCAGCAGGACGGTGCCCGTGAGCAGCGCCGCGACGACCGCCAGCCCCCGGCCCGCCGCCGGACCACGGCGGGAGGCGCGGCGGCTGGTGCGCAGCTGCAGGCCCCAGTGCCTGGCCATCCCGACCTGGGCCAGCGTGAAGGAGGTGAAGAGCCCGACCAGGTAGAGGTCGAGCAGGGGTCCCACCCGCGCCTCCAGCACCAGCAGCACCACCACCGCCCCGAGGGCCAGGACGAGGATGCCGTTGCTGTGCGCGAGCCGGTCGCCGCGCCGGGCCAGCTGACGGGGCAGGTAGCCGGAGTCGGCCAGCGTCGCGGCGAGCAGCGGGAAACCGTTGAAGGCGCTGTTGGCGGCGGCCAGCAGCACCGCGACCGTGACGACCGCCACCAGGACGGCGCCGATGCTGTCCGCCCCGAAGACGGCCTCCGCCAGCTGCGTGAGGACGGTCTGCTGGGTGAACGTCTCGCACGCCTCCGGCAGCCCGCGGAGGTTGCACGCGTCCCGCGCCACCGTGACCCCGCTGACCACGGCCAGGGCGAGGACACCCCGGCGAAGAGCAGCACGGTCATGGCGCCGACCCCGAGGAGCGTGAAGGCCGCGTTGCGGCCCTTCGGGCGCCGCATCGCAGGTACCCCGTTGGCGATGGCGTCGACGCCGGCCAGGGCGGCGCCGCCGCCGGCGAAGGAGCGGAGCACGACCAGCGCGAGCGCCACGGCGGTCAGGTCGGTGGACCGGTCGACCTCGAACGCCGCGCTGGCCGCGACGGGGGTGTCGCCGGCGGCCCACCGGACCAGACCGGTCACCACGAGCACGCCGACGACGAGGACGAAGCCGTACACCGGAACCATGGCCGACCAGCCCGCCTCGTGCCGTCCCCGCAGGTTGACCACCATGACCAGCACGACCGCCCCGACGGCCAGCGGGATCCGGCCCGACTCCAGCCCCGGCAGCACCGAGAGCAGGTTGTCGATCGCAGCGGCGGCGCTGACCGCGACGGTCAGGGTGTAGTCCACGAGCAGGGCGGCCGCGGCGACCAGACCGGCACGGGGCCCGAGGTTGCGCGAGGCCACCGCGAAGGAGCCGCCCCCGCCCGGGTAGGCGCGCACCAGCGGCCCGTAGGACAGGACCACGACGGCGACCACCACGCAGACCGCCAGGGCGACCCACGGGGAGAGCACCAGGGCCGCCGTCCCGCCGAGGGCGAGGATGACGAGGAGCTCCTGGGTGGCGTACGCGACCGAGGACACGGGGTCCGCCGCGAAGACGGGCAGGGCCAGCCGCTTGGGCAGCAGGGTGTCGTCGACCCGGTCGCTGCGACGTGCCCGCCCGAGGATCAGGCGCTTGGGCACGGCCAGCAGCGAGCTCACGCGCAGAATGCTAGGCCGTCGGGGTAGGACCCCCCTGCCGCTACGGAGGTGCCCCACGGCCACGCACGCGGAGCCTGGGCGCGGCGCTACCGTGACGTCGTGCACTTCGTGGTGATGGGCTGCGGCCGGGTCGGGGCTCGGCTGGCGCACGACGTCCAGGAGCAGGGGCACTCCGTCGCGGTCATCGACCTGAACCCCGACAGCTTCCGGCGCCTGGGACCCGACTTCTCCGGCCGCACCGTCGCCGGGATCGGCTTCGACCGGGACACGCTGCTGCAGGCGGGGATCGAGCAGGCCTACGCGTTCGCCGCGGTGAGCAGCGGGGACAACTCGAACATCATCGCCGCCCGGGTGGCGCGCGAGACGTACCAGGTGTCCCGGGTCGTGGCCCGCATCTACGACCCCGGCCGAGCCGAGGTCTACCGCCGCCTCGGCATCGCCACGGTCGCGACCGTGCCGTGGACCTCGCGGGAGATCATCGCCGAGCTGCTGCCCACGGACTCCCAGCCGCTGTGGACCGACGAGGCCAGCGCGCATCGCCGTGGTGGAGCTCGCCCCCGACAAGAGCTGGCTGGGCCAGGAGGTCCGCAGGCTGGAGCAGACGGCGCAGGTCAGGGTCGCGTACCTGTCCCGGCTGGGTCACCCCGTGCTGCCGAGCGCGGAGACGGTGCTGCAGGACGGCGACCGGGTCTTCGCCGTGGTCGAGACGCAGCGGCGCCGCGCCGCGGTCGACGCCGTCGCCGCCCCGGTGGAGCGGTCCTGATGCGCGTCGTCATCGCCGGGGCCGGCAGCGTGGGCCGGTCGATCGCCCGCGAGCTGATCCACAACGGCCACCACGTCCTGCTCGTCGACCGGCTGTCCAAGGCCGGGCGGATGAAGGACATCCTCGAGCGCGCGGAGTTCCTCTACGCGGACGCCTGCGAGATCGAGACCCTCGACGAGTCGCGCCTGGAGACCTGCGACGTGCTCGTCGCCGCGACCGGGGACGACAAGGTCAACCTCGTGGTCTCGCTGCTGGCCAAGACGGAGTACGGGGTCCCCCGTGTCGTGGCGCGGGTGAACAACCCCCGCAACGAGTGGCTCTTCGACGCCGCCTGGGGCGTGGACGTCGCGGTGTCGACCCCGCGCCTGATGACGGCCCTGGTCGAGGAGGCCGTGGAGATCGGGGAGATGGTGCGGCTGTTCCAGCTGCAGCAGAGCTCGGCGTCGCTGTTCGAGTTCACGGTGCCCGAGGACTCGCCGGTGGCGGGGACCGCGATCCGCGGGATCACGCTGCCGCCCGACACGGTCCTCACCTGCATCGTGCGAGACCACCGGCCCATCGCCCCCTCCCCCGACGACACCGTCGAGGCCGGTGACGAGCTCATGGTGCTCACCACCCCCGAGCAGGAGCAGGAGCTCGCGGCGCTGCTCGCCTCCTGGCGCAGCCGGGTCTGACGGGCGCCAGGGCGACGGGGTCCGACGGTGGGTCGGACCGCAGCTCAGGTGGTCGGTCCGGCCGGCGGGCCGGTGCGCGCGCGCAGCGCCTCGAGGTCCTCCTCGGTCAGCGGGGTGCGACCGGCCGCCAGCAACGCCCCGATGGCCAGCACCGAGACCCCCAGCAGCGGCCACCCCAGCACCACCTTGCTGATCCCCAGCGCGACCACTGAGCCCGCCAGGTACAGCGGCAGCTGGACGACCACGCGCAGCACGTAGTTCGCGAGCAGCACCGCCGTCAGCTTCTGGAAGAGCCGCCGGACGCCGACGCGGGAGCGCCAGCCGGCGACGTCCCCGGTGACCGCACCGAACATGAAGCCCACGACGGGCCAGCCCAGCAGCATGGAGGTGGCGAACACGACGGCGAGCCCGGCGTTGTAGAGGATCCCCGGCAGGAAGAAGTCGCTGGCGTTGCCCGTGCGCGAGGCGCACGACGGCCGCGATGACCAGGCCGAGGACACCCGAGGTGACGTGCACGAGGGTCTGCCGCTGAAGGAGCCGCAGGAGGACGAAGCACGCCATCCCGGCCCCGGCGACGGTGATCGACGTGCGCAGCTGGTCCGTCGTGGTCCAGGCCACGAC
This sequence comes from uncultured Actinomycetota bacterium, assembly GCA_963759255.1. Taxonomy (GTDB): domain Bacteria; phylum Actinomycetota; class Actinomycetes; order Actinomycetales; family JBBAYJ01; genus Aquipuribacter. Next base: position 672,095 of record CAVWYQ010000002.1, on the reverse strand, counting down.
GAAGAGCAGGATCGGGACGGCCGCCTCCACCGTCCCCCGCCAGCCGCCGAGCGCACGCAGCAGCTCGGCGCGGACGACCTCCTCGACCGTGGTCGGCTCGCCCGGCACCCCCTCGACCTCGACCGTCGACCCTCCTACCGGCCCGTCCTCGGGGCCTGCGGGGACCGGTGGCTCCGGGCTCACGATCGCTGCGGGAGGAGCTCGTAGGCCGGGTTGTACATCAGTCGCTCGCCGCCGCTGCAGTGGCTCATCGTCCCCGTGACACGGACCTGCCGTCCCGGCTCGATGCCGGCGATGGACTCTCGCCCGATCCAGCGCAGGCGCACGGTGCCGGACCCGTCGAAGAGCTCCGCCTCCACGTTGCAGCAGGTCGCCGAGGGGTCCACCGTCACCGACCGCAGCGTGCCGCACAGGGTGGCCCTGCAGCGTCCGGGCAGCGAGGTGACAGGCGTGCCGCCGTGCCGGCCGGAGGTGTCGGCCGCCTCGCGACGAGCCACCTCGTCGTCGCTGCGCACGATGGAGCTGAGCGCGTTCCGCCAGCCGCGGTCATCCATGCCCACCAGGTTACGACTGCTCACGGGGTCCCTGCGGCCGGTCCGCTCGACTGCCCGCCGGCCGACGGCCGGGCCTCGTCGGGCCCGTCTGCCACGGGCTCCTCCGGCCCGCCGCCTGGTGCGGGGGCCGCGTCCGGCCGGATGCGACGCGCGGTCTCGGGGATGCGCAGCGGGAGCGGCTCCCGTGGTGCCATCGGATCCGTCCCACGGACGACCACGAGGGAGCGGACCAGGCTCTCGAGCTCCTCCCCCCGTGAGCGCGAGGCCAGCTCCTCGGGCAGGGAGGCACCGACCGACTGCAGGACCTCGGGCCCGGAGAACACCGCGCGGACGAACCAGCGCGGCCCGTCCACGCCGCAGAAGCGTTGCACCTGCAGCACCTTGCGGCCGTCGGGCAGGGTCGTCGGCACCCGCGCCACCAGCTCGGTGCCGAAGCTGCCCTCGCGCTCCTGGGTCGACCCGCCCCCGCTGCTCACCGCGGCCGCGATCTCGGGCCGGACCTCGTCCCAGACGCCGTTGCTGCGCGGGGCGGCGAACGCGGTGATCTGCACCGAGGAGGCGTCGGCCTGGACGGTCACCGCGGCGACCGCGCCGCTGGCCTTGTCCACGTCGAGACGGATCTTGAGGTCGGGGCGGGCCGGCAGCCGTACGCCGCCCAGGTCCAGGTACCCCGCGGTGCTGACGCCCGGGTCGCCCGCGTCGAGCGGACCGGTGGCGGGTGAGCGGGTGACCCGAGGTGCCTCGACGGGCTGGCTCGGGTCGGGCCTCGTGGAGGCCTTCCAGAAGGGTGTCACTGCGCTCCTCCGTCGTCAGGGCCGGACCGTCCGGCCTCGTGGTGCCCCGCCCCTGCCGTCGGCCCCTCGCCGGCCGCGCCCCGTCCCGTGGAGCCGAAGCCGTCCGTGCCCCGCCCGGAGCCTGGCAGGCGGTCGACCTCGACCAGGTGCACGGCGGGCAGCTCCATGACGACCAGCTGGGCGACGCGGTCCCCGGCGTGCAGCTCGACCGCTGTGTCCAGGTCGGTGTTGAGCAGGGTCACCCGCACCTCGCCGCGGTAGCCGGCGTCCACGGTGCCGGGGGCGTTGAGGACCGTGACGCCGTGGCTGGCGGCCAACCCGGAGCGGGGCAGCACGAAGGCCGCGGTCCCCAGCGGCAGGGCGATGGCCAGGCCGGTGCCCACGGTCCGGCGCTGCCCCGGTGCGAGGGAGACGTCCTCGGTGCAGACCAGGTCCAGCCCTGCGTCGCCGGCGCGGGCTCGGGCGGGCATCGCGACCGGGGACAGCCGCCGCACCAGCACGTCCACCACGGGACCGTCCCAGCGCTCGGACCACGCTGGCGGCGGCGCAGCGGGGGTCAGGTCGTCGCCGGGGTGCACACGACGACTGTAGCCAGCCCCCGTGGGAGGCTTGACCCGTGCGCACCGTCTACACCGAGCGGCTCTGGCCTGCGGCGTGGGTCTGGACCTGGGGGGCCCTGGTCGCCGTCACCCTCGGCGTCGTCTTCGTCCCGGCCACGTCGCTCGGGGTCGCCGCCGGGGTCGGTGCCCTCGCGCTGGCCGGGACGTTCCTGCTGCTGCGCGCATGGAGCCCGGTCGTGCGGGTGGTGGAGCCGGAACCGGGAGCGGGCCTGTGGCTCCAGGCCGGGCAGGCCCGGATCCCTGCCGCCGCGCTGGGGCAGGTGGAGGCCCTGGACGCCCAGGCGATGCGGTCCGCCCTGGGGCCGGCGCTGGACGCCCGGTCGCACCGGTGCATCCGCGGCTGGGTGGCGACCGGGGTCCGCGCGGAGGTGGTGGACACGCGCGACCCGGTCCCCTACTGGCTCCTCAGCACCCGCCGGCCGCGCCGGCTGGCGGCGAGCCTGCGGGCGGAGAGCCTCAGCGGGGGCTGAGCCGACCGGCTGCCGGGTCGACCATGGTCACGCCCGACGCACCGACGGCCACCCCGAGAACCGGGATGGCCGTCAGGACGCCTGCGGGCGCCGGCCGTCGTCGACGGCGCGGAGCGCTCAGGCGCACTCGGAGCAGATGGGCAGCCCGTCCTTCTCACCGACGAGCTGGCTGCGGTGGTGGACGAGGAAGCAGGAGGAGCAGGTGAACTCGTCCTGCTGCGCCGGCAGCACCTGCACGGACAGGTCCTCGTTGGACAGGTCGGCGCCGGGCAGCTCGAAGCCCTCCGCGGCGTCCGTCTCGTCCTCGTCGACCTGGCCCGTCTTGGCGTCACCCCGACGGGCCTTGAGCTCCTCGATCGAGTCCTCGGAGTCCTCGTCGGTCTTGCGCGGTGCGTCGTAGTCGGTCGCCACTGGCGTCGTCACACTCCGTCTGGAAGTTCCTGGCCCCACCGGTCCCGCTGGGGCTGTCACGCCAACGCACCAGGGTCGCGAATCATGCCCCGGGAGAAAGGTCGCGGCGCGGATTGTGCCCTATGGAGCGCTGCGGCGCCAGGAGGGATCTCACCGCTCGCGCCCTCGGTGCGTCCCCAGGTAACCGCTCAGCTCGACTGCGCGGCTCAGCTCGTCGACGACGCCGGGGGCCGCGGCGAGCACGAGGTCGTGGTCCGGCGCCCGCCCGGCCACCCCTCGCACCGCTGCGCCGGCCTCCCGGGCGACGAGCACGCCTGCGGCGTGGTCCCACGGGTGGAGCCCCCGCTCGACGTAGCCGTCGAAGCGGCCCGCGGCCACCATGCAGAGGTCCAGCGCCGCGCTGCCGATGCGTCGCACGTCGCGCACCTGGGGCAGCAGCGTCGCCAACGCCCGCCCCTGCACCTCTCGCACGGCGGGCTCGTAGCTGTAGCCCGTCCCCAGCAGGCACTCCCCCAGCCGGGTGCACGCCGACGCGGCGAGGGGGGAGCCGTCGGCGGCGCCGCCCCAGGGCAGCGGCCCGTCGAGCCTCGCGCCGCCACCGGCCGCCGCCGAGTACGTCTGGCCCCGCTCCACGTCGTGGACCGCCCCGGCGACGGTGTGCCACGAGGAGGGGTCCGCCGAGCCCTGGACGACGGCCACGCTGACCGCGTACACCCCGATGCCGTACAGGTAGTTCGCCGTGCCGTCGAGCGGGTCCACCACCCAGGTCAGGCCGCTGCGGCCGGGGCGGAGACCCTCCTCCTCGCCCAGCACGCCGTCGTCGGGGCGAGCCCGTCGCAGCAGCTCCCGCAGCCGGTGCTCGGCCGCCACGTCGGCGGCGGTGACGACGTCGGTGGGGCTCGTCTTCGTGTGCGTCACCGTGACGGGCGCCTGGCGGTGCTCCAGCAGCACCTCTGCGGCGGAGCGGGCCAGCCGCACCGCCAGCTCCCGCAGCGCCTCACCGTCAGGGCTCACGTCAGGGCTCACGTCAGGGCCCGGCTCAGCCACGGACCAGGTCGTGCCCGTCCTCGGAGACCTCCGGCTGCACCCAGTCCTCGCCGCAGGCGGCGGCGCGCTCGCTGCGGGTGTTCCGGCAGCAGCCCACCGGGCACACGGAGTGGCTGGGGCCCCACGGACCGACCGCGGGCTGCTCGGGCGTTCCGCCGCGCGTGACCTCGGCCCGCTCGAGCAGCAGGTCGACCAGCTGGCGGACGAAGGCGGGGTCGGTCCCCACGGTGGCAGCCCGCTCGAAGCGCAGACCGACCTGCCTCGCGGTCTCCTCCGCCTCGGTGTCGAGGTCGAACCTGACCTCCATGTGGTCGGAGACGAAGCCCACCGGGGACACCACGACCGCGGGGACGCCGGCGGCGTGCAGGGCGCGGAGGTGGTCGTTGACGTCCGGCTCCAGCCACGGCTGGGTGGGTGGGCCGGAGCGCGAGCAGTACACGAGGTCCCAGGCGGGCGTCGCCCCCAGCGCCCGTCCCGCCTGCTCGGCGACCGCGGCGCAGGCCTGGCGGTGCTGCTCGCTGTAGGCGCCGCCCCCGGGTCCGGAGGCCTCCTCCATGACGTCGGGCACCGAGTGGGTGACGAAGACCAGGCGCGCGTCCGGGCGCACGTCCGCCTCGAGCCTGCCGAACGCCTCGAGGACCGCCCCGGTGTTGGCCCCGACGAAGCCGGGGGTGTTGAAGTAGTGCCGGACCTTGTCGACCACGACGCGCCGGCCCTCCTGGGCCAGCGCGGTGACCGAGGCGGCCACGTCCTCCCGGTACTGGCGGCAGCCGGAGTACGAGGAGTACGCCGAGGTGATGACCGCCAGCACGCGACGAGCCCCCGCGCCGTGGGCCTCCCGCAGGGTGTCGGTCAGGTAGGGGTCCCAGTTCCGGTTGCCCCAGTACAGCGGCAGGTCCAGCCCCCGGGCGTCCAGCTCGGCCCGCATCGCGGCCAGCAGCGCCCGGTTCTGGTCGTTGATGGGGCTGCGGCCGCCGAAGTGCAGGTAGTGCTCGGCCACGTCGGCCAGCCGCTCCCGCGGGATGCCGCGCCCACGCGTGACGTTCTCCAGGAACGGCATGACGTCGTCGGGGCCCTCGGGCCCGCCGAAAGACAGCAGCAGCAGGGCGTCGTAGGGCGAGAGGTCCGCGGGGTGCGCGGACGAGGAGGAGGCGGGGGCACCGGCAGGGGTGGTGGTCACCCCCACATCTTCGCCCGGCACCGGGGGAGGAGCACGCCGGACCCCGACACACGGCGTCGGTTGGGGAGCCCCGGCCACGGCGGGTGGCACAGTGGCGCCACTGACGGCCGCTGCCCGCGTGCGGCCGACGTCGGGAGGAGGCACGGATGGACACCCTGAGGCTGGTGGAGGTCGCCGGGGACGGTTCCCTCGTGCTGATGACCGGGGACGGGCGTCGGTTCTCGCTCGCCGTCGACGAGCAGGTGCGGTCCGCCGTGCGCCGCTCACGCAACGGCACGCACGAGACGCCCGTCGACGGGGGCCGCCCCGGGCCCCGGGAGGTGCAGGCCAGGATCCGGGCCGGCGCGGACGCGGAGCAGGTGGCGGCGCAGACCGGCCTGGACGTGGACTACGTGCGTCGCTTCGAGGGCCCCGTCCTGGCCGAGCGCGCCCACGTCGCCGACCTGGCCCGTGCCACCGCGGTCGACCGAGGTGGCGACCCGACCCTGTCGCTGGAACGGGTCGTGCTGGAGGTCCTCACCGGAGAGGGGTACGCCGTCGACGACATCCGGTGGGACTCCCGCAAGGTGGAGGGCACCCGCTGGCAGGTCGTCGTCAGCTCCCGCGAGGGCGTCGCCAGCAACGAGGCGACCTGGGGCTTCGACACGGGGACGCGCTCGCTCGAGCCGGTGGACGCCGAGGCCGAGCGTCTCACCGGGGTCGAGCGCCGGCGGCGCCTCAGCGCCGTCCGCGAGAGCGTGTTCGACGTCGAGCGGCCCGCGCCGTCGGCCGGCGCCCGGGGCGGCACCGTCGAGCTGCTCGACGCCCTGGCCCGGCAGCGCGGCCGCCGTCCCGTCACCCGCCCGAGCGAGGACGGCCCCCCGGTGACGAGCGAGGACGGCCCCCTGGTGAGCACCGACGACGTCACCGCCGCGCCGGCGGACGCTCCGACCGGCGGCGACTCCCGGCCGGGCGGTGCGGAACCTGACCCCGACGCGGCGAGGCCGCCCGCCGGTGTCGACGTGGAGGCGGTGCCGGCCGACGCACGAGCCTCCGGGCTGCGGGTGGTGGCCGCCGGGCGGGCCGGCGCGGGCCGGGAGCAGCCGGAGCTGAGCATCGAGCCGGACCTCCTCACGGACCTCGACCTCACCCAGCCGCCGTCACGACCCGCGCCCCGCGGGACGACGGCCCTGCGCGACAGCCAGCCCGCTGCGGCGGCCGGGGGGGACCGGCGGAACAGACGTCGCCGGGCCGCGGTCCCCAGCTGGGACGAGATCGTGTTCGGCGCCAAGCGCGAGGACGGCTGAGCGGGCCGTCCAGACCCTTCATCGCCCCTCAGGCGGGGCTGGTCCGCTCTATCGGCAGCACCACCACCCGGCTGGGCGGCGTCGCCGCGTCACCGAGCTGAGCCAGAGGGTCGATCGGACACTGCTCCAGCGACCACGGCAGGACGTCGGGGGACAGCTGCGCGGCGTGGGCCGCCGAGGCGGTCATCCGCCGCATGAAGTGGCGCCGGCACAGCACCTCGTAGGCCACCTCGGCCGTCGTCCCGGCGGGCTCGTCCGCGGCCGTGACGTCACCGACCACGACCTGGTCGCCGTCCACCACCATCCGGCCGGACAGCGTGCGGGCGTTGTGCGTGCCCCGGGCCCCGCACCAGCACAAGGCCGCCACCTGGAGCGCCTCGACCCGGTCGGCCAGCTCCACCAGCCGCTGGGTCCCGGGGAAGAGCCGGGCCCGGAAGTCGCTGGTGATGCCGAAGGCGAACACGTCGATCTCCAGCTCGTCGACCACCCGCGCGAGCTGGTCGACCTGCTCGGGCGCGTAGAACTGCGCCTCGTCGCACACGAGGTAGTCGGTGCGCCGCCCCGCCAGTCGCTCGTCGACCACGGCCTGCCAGAGGTCGTCGCGGTCGGTGACCTCGATGGCCGGGCGCTCCAGCCCGAGCCGGCTGCTGACAGCCGGCCCCGCCCGGCCCGGTCGCTGCGGGTGAACAGCATCCCGACCAGGCCGCGGGCGGCGCGCGTGTGGTCAACCTGGAGCGCCAGCGTGGACTTGCCGGAGTCCATCGTGCCGCAGAAGAACACCAGCTCGGCCATGACCGGCGACGCTACCGCCCGCCGGAGCACGCCGGGCGCGGGTGTCGAGGACGGGTGCCTGAGGACCGGTGCGATCCCGGGTGCCGGTCCCGGCGGCGTGGCGGCGCGTCGGTCGCGGGGTCAGGCAAGCAGCCGCAGCAGCGGCACCGCGGTCTCGGCGTCGGTGAGCGAGCCGTGCTGGCCCACCATCGACAGCGCCCTCTTCTCGTCGCGGTCGGAGTCCACGACGGCCAGGTCGCCGCGGGCGGCCACGAGGACCTCCCGCCCGCCCTCCCGCCGCCATCCGAGCCCGCGGCGTCGGCGTCGGAGCCGAACCAGCCCGCAGCGAGGGCCTCCTCGCAGGTCAGCACCCAGGCGCGCTCCTGCAGGACGTCACGCCACCGCGCGACCACGGCCGCCGCCCGACCGGGTGCCACGCGCAGCTGGACCAGCCGAGGCTCCCCCGCCGTGCCCAGGACGTCCGTGCGCAGGTGGGGGTGCCGGGCGACGTCGAGCACGGCCGAGGACGGGCAGTCGACCATGCCGTGGTCGGCGGTCACCACCACGAGGGCGTCCACGCGGGGAGCGCCGCCGCAGGTCCTGCAGGGCGGCGTCGACCCGCTCCAGCTGCGAGGCCCACTCGTGCGACAGCCAGCCCCGGGCGTGGCCGGTCTTGTCCACGTCGCCCCAGTACACGTTCACCATCGCCTGCGAGGAGGCGGCCAGGGCCGAGACCGCGGCGTCCACCCGCTGCCTCCAGCGACTCGGCGCGGACGTAGGCCGGACCACGCAGTGCGGCGCGGGTCAGTCCGGACGCCTCGAACGCGGCGGGTCCCACCATGGTCGCCGGGCACCCCGGCCGCCGCGACCGCTCGAAGACGGTGGGGCAGGCTGCCACGCCAGCGGGTCCAGGTCCGCGGGCCACGTCAGGTGGTTGACGACCTGGGTGGTCCCGGGTCGAAGGCCCGGTAGCCGATCACGCCGTGCTGCCCGGGGGCGCGCGCGGTGCCGAGGGTCGGCCAGCGCGGTCGCCGTGGTGGACGGGCACCGCGGTCCGCAGCTCGGCGGGGACGCCGTCCGGCTGCTGCGTCGCCGCCCGACGCAGGAACGGCGCGTGCCCGCCCCGCTCGGCCAGCAGCCGGGCGCCCAGCCCGTCCACCAGGACGGTGCACACACGCGGCCGCGCCCCAGCCCCAGCGAGTCGCGGAAGCCGTCGACCCCGACCGCACCCGCCACCGACGGGAGCAGCCGGGCCAGCGAGTCGCCGTCGTAGTCGGGCGGCGTCGGCCGGTCGTCCGCCGCACCGCGCCCGCCCGGTCGAGGTCCCGTCGTGTCCGCGGCGGCGGCCGACGTCACGCCCGCGGGCCGCGAGGTGGCGGCCGACAGGGCCCGGGCGAAGCGGAGCGCCTCCCCCACCGCGTCGTGCCCCTCGGCCTCGGCGCTGACCCGCAGCGACAGGTCGTCCCCGGTCACGCTGCCGGTGTAGCCGTGGTCGGCGTCGCACTCGGGGTCCGCGCAGCCGGCCGGCTCCAGGTCGACCCGGCTGGCGATCCCCCAGGCGACGCCGAGCGTCACCTCGCGGGGCATCCCGCCGGAGCGGTAGCGCTCCGGCCGGTCGACGACGTGGGTCAGGACGACGGCGGTGACCCGGTCCAGCGGGACGGCCTCGGTGCTCGCGGCCGCATAGGTGCGGCCTGCGTCGACGGCGCGCGCCGGTGCGTCCGGGTGCGCGGGGCCGCCGACGCCGTGACCGTCGCCCTCGCTGTGGTCGTCGGCGTGGGCGACGATCAGCCTGGTGGGGGTCAGGACCAGGACCGTGACGTGCCGACGGACCTGGTCGCCCTCGTCGAACGTGGTCTCGGGGTGCACGAAGTGGTCGACGGTCTCCTCACCGGCCACCGCGGTGCGCACCACGTCACCGACCACGGCCGGGTAGTAGCCGGCCCGTTCGATGGCGCGCAGGAGCCCGTCAGGAAGGTCGGGGTCGGTGCCGCGCCGGTCGCCGGGTCGGATGTCACGCACGCACGCATCCTCGCACCGGGCGGGCCGGCGCGTGTACCAGGTGCGCGTCTTCACCTCCTCCGGACGATCACCGCCGGCCCGCTCACGGCAGGCGCAGCAGCGCCCGGCGACCACCGTCGGAGCGGGTGACCGGCTCCGCCACCCACGCGGTGGCGTCCAGCACCGCCACGCCGCCGGGGTGCACGTGCACCGGCTGCAGCCGCAGCGAGGCCACCTGGGGCAGGTCCTCGGCCAGCCGCGACACCCGCGCGACGACGTCCTCGAGGGCCTCGACGGCCACGGCCGGCCGCCCGCCGTGGCCGAACAGCCGGGGGGCGGCCTTGACGCCACGGACGAGGTCGTGGACGTCCGTCGTGGTCAGCGGCGGGATGCGGTGGGCCACGTCCCCCAGCAGGTCCATCGCGTCGCCGGCCAGCCCGAAGCTGAACGATCGGCCCGAACAGCGGGTCCTCGACGGTGCTCAGCACCGTGGACACCCCGCGAGGGGCCATGTGCTGCACCAGCAGCGTGCCGGCCCCCGGGCCGAGCTCCGCCTCCATGCCCTCGACGTCGGCCCGCAGCCCGGCCTCGTCGTGATGTCCAGGCGGATGCCGCCGGTGTCCAGCCGGTGGCGCAGCCGCGAGGCCTTGAGCACGACCGGGTACCCGGTGCGCCGGGCCGCCTCGGCGGCGGCGTCGGGACCGTCGACCTCCTCGCTGGACCACACCTGCACCCCGTAGCAGGCCAGGAGCCGGACCACCTCCTCGCGCGTGAGCCGCCGACCGTCGGGGTCCGCGGCGACCACCTGCTCGACGAGGGCACGGGCGCTGCGGGAGTCCACGCCCTCGGGGTCCACGAGGGGCCCGGTCTCGCGACGGCGCCACTGCGCGTAGCGGACCACCGCGGCCAGGGCGCGCACCGCGTCCTCCGGCAGCGGGTAGGCCGGCACGGGCGCCCGGTCCTCGGTGGTGGAGCCGACGAGCCGCGGCCCGATGAAGCAGGCCACCGTGGTCCGCCCGGAGCCGTCCGCCCGACGCTGCAGCGCCAGCTGCACGTCGTCGGTCGCCGCCTGCAGGGGCGGGATGAAGCTCGCCACGACCGCGTCGACGTCGTGGCGGGCGTAGACCTGCGCCAGCGCGGCGTCGAACTCCTCCGCGTGGCCTCCGAACGGACCGTCACCGGCTCCCCCGCCACGACCAGGCCCCAGGAGGCACAGGCGTCCGCGGCGAGCGCGCTCAGCGCCGGCGAGTTGCCGAGCACGGCCACCCGGTCTCCTCGCGGCAGCGGCTGGTGCAGGACGACCTGGGCGACGTCGAACAGCTGGTGGAGGTTCTCGGTGCGGATGACCCCCGCCTGCCGGAGCATCGCGTCGAAGGCCTCCGGCGGGGCCATCGACTCGCGGACCTCGTGGCCCGGGGGCACCCCGTACTCGCTGACCCCGCTCTTGACGACGATCGTCGGCTTGACCCGGGCCAGCTGGCGGGCGATGCGGGAGAACTTGCGCGGGTTGCCGACGCTCTCCAGGTACAGCCCGACCACGGCGGTGCGGGGGTCGTCGAGCCAGTACTGCATGCGCGTCGTTGCCCGAGACGTCGGCGCGGTTGCCAGCCGACAGGAACGACGACAGCCCCAGCCCGCGCCGCTGCGCGCTGGACAGCACCGCGACGCCGAGACCGCCGGACTGGCTGAACAGCGCCAGGGCCCCCGGGGTGGGCAGGGCGGGGGCGACCGAGGCGTTGAGGCTCACCGCCGGGTCGGTGTTGATGATCCCGAAGCTGTTGGGGCCGATCACCCGGATCCCGGCGGCGCGGGCGAGCCGCACCACCTGGTGCTGCAGCTCGACGCCCTCCTGGCCGATCTCGGCGAAGCCGCTGGACACGATGACGGCGCCCTTGACCCCGAGGTCGACGCACTGGGCCAGCACCTCCGGCACCTCCGCCGCCGGCACGGTGACCACCGCGAGGTCAACCGGGCCGGGGACCTCGTCGACGGCGGCGTAGGCAGGTGCCCCGCCCACCTCGAGGGCCTCACGGTTGACCACGTGCACGGGCCCGGTGAAGCGGCCCTCGGTGATCGCCTGCAGCACCCTGGCCCCGAAGCTGGACGCGTCGCGGCTGGCGCCGACGACCACGACGGAGCGGGCGTTGAGCAGGGCCCGCATGCTCAGGCTCTCCGCCCGGTGCTCGCGCGCGGCCATCACGGCGATCGACCGCTCGGTCGGGTCGATGTCGAAGGAGACCTCGATGACGCCGTCGTCCAGGTGGTGGGCGACCTCGTACCCGGCCTCGCGGAACACCCCGAGCATGCGCTGGTTGGTCGGCAGCACGTCCGCGATGAAGCAGGTGATGCCGTTCTCCCGGGCGGCCGCCGCGAGGTGCTCCAGCAGCACCGAGCCGATGCCCCTGCCCCGGTGGGCGTCGGCGATGTTGAACGCCACCTCCGCCGAGCGGGGGCCCTCGCTGCCGTCCCGCGCGCCGGGGTCGAGGTCCGCACCGTCCCGGTCACCGGCCTCGTAGCGGCCGATGCCGACGATCTCGTCCCGGACGGTGGCCACCAGGCGCCACCCGGCGGACGTGGTCGACGTGCACGAAGCGGTGCATGTCCGCCGGGCTGATGCGCGGCATCGGGGCGAAGAACCGGAAGTAGATGCTCTCGGCGCTCTGCGCGGCGTGGAACCGCTCGATCCGGGCCGCGTCGTCCGGGCGCACGGGACGCACGTGGGCGACGCCCGCCGTCGCGGAGGACGACGTCGGCCTCCCAGTGCGCGGGGTACGCCGCGGCGGGCTGCGCTCTCGGTCACGGTCCCGACGCTACCGGGCCGGTCCCGTGCGCGCCGCAAGCCCGGGTGGCGCGGTCCTCGGGGACAATCGGCGGGTGAGCCCTGCGCGACGTGGCCCCGGTCCGGTCCTGCTGACGGCGGCCCGGGCGACGGGGGCGACGTCCCGGTCGGCGGCCGTGTGGTCGACATCGACGTCGAGGACGAGATGCAGGGCGCGTTCCTCGAGTACGCCTACTCCGTCATCTACTCCCGGGCCCTGCCCGACGCCCGAGACGGCCTCAAGCCCGTGCAGCGGCGGATCGTCTACCAGATGGCCGACATGGGGCTGCGGCCCGACCGCGGGCACGTGAAGAGCGCCCGGGTGGTGGGCGAGGTCATGGGCAAGCTCCACCCCCACGGCGACGGGGCGATCTACGACGCGCTGGTGCGGCTGGCCCAGCCGTTCACCATGCGGCTGCCCCTGGTGGACGGGCACGGCAACTTCGGCTCCCTGGACGCGGGGCCCGCTGCGGCGCGCTACACCGAGGCGCGTCCGGCACCGGCCGCCGCCCTGCTGACCGACGGCCTCGACGAGGGCGTCGTCGACACCGTCGACAACTACGACGGCTCGCTCCAGCAGCCCGAGGTGCTGCCGGCCGCGTACCCCAACCTGCTGGTCAACGGGGCCAGCGGGATCGCGGTGGGGATGGCCACGAACATGCCGCCGCACAACCTGAGCGAGGTGGTGGCCGCGGCCCGGCACCTGGTGCGCCACCCGCAGGCCACGACCGCCGACCTGGGCCGGTTCGTGCCCGGGCCCGACTTCCCGACCGGTGGCATCGTCGTCGGCCTGGACGGCGTGCGCGAGGCCTACGAGACCGGCCGCGGCTCGTTCCGGGTCCGCGGCCGGGTGCAGGTCGAGGCGGTCACGGCCCGCCGCAAGGGGCTGGTCGTCACCGAGCTGCCCTACGGGGTCGGCCCCGAGCGGCTCATCGAGAAGATCAAGGACTGCGTCCAGGCCAAGAAGCTGGACGGCATCGCGGCCCTCACGGACCTGTCCGACCGGACCAGGGGCATGCGGGTCGTCGTCGAGCTGAAGTCCGGGCTTCGACCCCGACGCGGTGCTGCAGCCAGCTGTACCGGCAGACCCCGCTGGAGGAGGCGTTCAGCGTCAACGACGTCGCGCTGGTCGACGGCCAGCCCCGGACCCTCGGCCTGCGTGAGCTGCTGCGGGTCTACGTCGACTTCCGCCTGGACGTGGTCCGCCGGCGGACCGCGCACCGGCTCGACGTGGCCGAGCGGGAGCTGCACCTGGTCGAGGGCCTGCTGGTGGCGGTCCTCGACATCGACGAGGTCATCCAGGTGATCCGCACCAGCGACGACAGCGGGCACGGCGCGGGACCGGCTGATGACGGTGTTCGAGCTCACCGCAGGTGCAGGCCGAGCACATCCTCCAGATGCGGCTTCGTCGGCTGACACGCTTCTCGACCATCGAGCTCGCAGACCCGCCGCGACGAGCTGCGCGAGCGGATCGACGGGCTGCGGGCGCTGCTGGGCAGCGACGAGCGGCTGCGGGACACCGTGTCCGACGAGCTCGACGCCGTGGTCGCCGAGCACGGCACGCCCCGGCGGACGGTGCTGCTCGAGGGCGGGGAGGTCCCGACGCCACGCGGGCGGGCGTCGCTGGCGGCCCTCGAGGTGGCCGACGAGCCGTGCCGCGTGCTGTGGGGCGCGACCGGCCTGCTCGCGCGCACCGCGGACCTCTCCCCGCTGAGCGTGCCGTCCGTGCCCCGTGACCGCAGCCGCCACGACGTCGATGCTCGCCGCCGTGACGACGTCTGCCCGCTCCCACGTCGGGGTCGTCACCAGCACGGGACGTCTGGTCCGGCTGCCCGTGGTGGACCTGCCCGCCCTGCCCTCCACGGCCTCGCCGGTCTCGCTCTCCGGCGGCGTGTCGGTGAGCGAGGCCGCCGGTCTGGCCGCGGGCGAGCGGGTGGTCGGGCTCGTGGACCTCGAGCCCACCAGGCCCGGCGGCGGTCCGGGCCTGGTGACCGCACGCGGCGTGGTCAAGCGCGTGGTGCCGGACGTCCCGCCCGGGCGCGACGACTGGGAGGTGGTGCGCCTGGTCGACGGCGACGAGGTGGTCGCCGCCTTCGACGTGGCGGACGACGACGAGCTGGTCCTGCTGGGCGACGACGCCAGCCTGCTCCGCTTCGCGGCGACCGCGGTCCGCCCGCAGGGCCGTCCGGCGGGCGGCATGGCCGGGCTTCGCCTGGCTCCGGGCGCCCGCGTGCTGTTCGCCGGCGCCGTCCAGCCGGTCCCCGTGCTCGGCGCCGGGACCCGACGGGCAGGGGGACGGGCCCGTCCCCGGCGACGTGGTCGTCGTCACCGCCGCCGGCAGCAGGGACCGGCTGCCCGGCAGCCCGGCCTCCTCGGTCAAGGTGACACCCTTCGAGGTCTACCCGGCGAAGGGCCGCGGCACCGGCGGGGTCCGCGCCCACCGGTTCCTCAAGGGCGAGGACCTGCTCGTGGCCGCCTGGGTCGGCCCGGGGCCGGCGCTGGCCGCGGGAGCGACCGGCGTGCCGGTCCCGCTCCCCCCGGTCGACCTGCGACGGGACGGCTCGGGCGCGCGACCCCAGGGAGCCCTGTCGGTGGTCGGGGGGGTGCCACGGTGACGGCCGACGGGGTCGGGAGGGCCGAGACGGTCGCTGCGGACGGGGGGTCGGACGGGGTGGACCCGTCCCTGCGGTGCAGCGTGGCGGCCCGCGGCCTCGGGGAACCGGTCGACGCCACGGCTCCGCACGCGGTGTCGTGGCTGGCGGTGGTCGTGCCCGGGTCCTGGCCGGCCGAGGCGACGTCGCGGCTCCCTGACGCCCTGCGGGGCAGCCTGGCGACGGCGCCGACGGTCCGGGCCGTGCTCGTCCGCCCACCTGGCCGGCAGGAGACGGAGGTCGGTCTCCTCCTGGCCGGCACCCGGCCGGGTCGCACGTGGCTGCGCGAGGTGTCGGCGGCCGAGGCCCCGGACGTGCTCGACCGGCTGGCCGCGGACGGCTCCCCGGCGCTCGCCGCGCTCGCTACCGGCCGTGACCCGGGCCTGGGCCGCCGGTCGGACCGGCCGGCCGTCCTGGTGTGCACCAACGGGGCCCGCGACGCCTGCTGCGCACGGGAGGGTCGTCCGGCGGTCGCGTTGCTGCTCGACCGCCTCCCGCCCCCGCGACGCGGTCGTCTCGGGCGCCCCGGGGCGGGGGCGGACGTCTGGGAGGCCAGCCACCTCGGCGGGCACCGCTTCGCCCCGACGGCGGTCGTGCTGCCCCACGGCGTGCTCCTGGGCGGCCTGGGGCCGGACCCGGCTCCGCTGGTCGAGGCCGTCAGCGGGGTCATCACCGGACGGACCGTGCTGGACGGCTACCGCGGTCGGTCGACGTGGCTCACGCACGAGCAGGCCGCCGAGACCGCTGTCCGTCGCCACCTCGCCGTGATCGGCGTGAACGCCGGCGCGGACGACGTGGTCGTCGACGGCAGCACCGTCGTCGAGCCGGTCTCCGGCCGGGTGGGCGGGTCGTGGCGGGTCCTGGTCCGCCACAGCGGCGGCCGGACCTTCCGCGTCGTGGTGCACCGCAGCGTGATGGAGCCGGGCCGACCGGCGTCCTGCGGCGCCGCGGCCACCCCGGTGGTGCTGTGGGACTCCGAGGTCGACCCCGACCCGGCCCCGGGCGTCTGGTTCGGCTGATATGTAGGTCGTGACTGTCAAGGGACAGGGCTCGGGACGAGCCCCTGGTCGGGCCTCGGGTCAGGCGTCGATGCGGTCCCGGTCCAGCGCGTCGGACCGGTCGACGAGGAAGTCCTTCCGGGGGGCGACGTCGGAGCCCATGAGCAGCTCGAACACCCGCTCGGCCGCCGCCGCGTCGCTCACCCGCACCCGGCGCAGCGTCCGCCGCGAGACGTCCATGGTGGTCTCGGCGAGCTGGTCGGCGTCCATCTCGCCCAGGCCCTTGTAGCGCTGGATCGGCTGCTTGACCGCACGGTTGCGCCGCTCCGCCTCGCGCAGAACCTTGGCGAGCTCGGCGTCGGAGTACGTGTACACGACGTCCTTGGAGGCGCCGGAGCCGATGTCGATGCGGTGCAGCGGCGGGACGGCGGCGAACACCCGGCCTGCGTCGACCAGCGGGCGCATGTAGCGGAAGAACAGCGTCAGCAGCAGGGTGCGGATGTGCGCCCCGTCCACGTCGGCGTCGGTCATGACGACGATCCGGCCGTAGCGGACGGCGTCCAGGTCGAACGTCCGGCCCGAGCCGCCTCCGATCACCTGGATGATGGAGGCGCACTCGGCGTTGCGGAGCATGTCCGACACCGAGGCCTTCTGGACGTTGAGGATCTTGCCGCGGATGGGCAGCAGGGCCTGGAACTCCGAGTCCCGGGCGCTCATGGCGGTCCCCAGCGCGCTGTCGCCCTCGACGATGAACAGCTCGCTGCGCTCGACGTCACCGCTGCGGCAGTCCTTGAGCTTGGTCGGCAGCGAGCTGGACTCCAGCGCGTTCTTGCGTCTCTGGTTGTCGCGCTGCACGCCGGGCCGCCACCCGGGCCCGCATCTCCCCCACGACCTTCTCCAGCAGCGCCGCGGCGGGGCCTCGTCCTCGCGCCGGGTGCTCGTCAGCCGGGCGGCGAGCTCGGTCTCGACGACCTTGGCGACGATGGCCCGGACGGCGGGGGTGCCGAGCACCTCCTTGGTCTGGCCCTCGAACTGCGGCTCCGGCAGCCGCACCGCGACCACCGCGGTCAGCCCGGCCTGCACGTCGTCCTTCTCGACCCGGTCCGAGCCGTCCTTGGCGGCGACCTTGAGCTTGCGGGCGTTGGCGTGCACCTGGGCGCGCAACGGTCTTGAGCAGGGCCTGCTCGAAGCCGGCGAGGTGGCTGCCCCCGTGGGGGGTGGCGACCACGTTGACGAAGGAGCGCACCGTCGTCTCGTAGCCGCCGCCCCAGCTGCACGGCCACGTCGACCTCGCAGGTGCGCTCCACCTCGCGGGACTCCAGGTGCCCCGTGGCGTCGAGCACCGGCACCGTCTCGATGAACGTGCCGCTGCCCTGCAGCCGCCACGTGCCGGCGACGTCCTCGCCCTGGGCGAGGTAGTCGACGAACTCGCGCGATCCCGCCGTCGAACCGGAACTCCTCGTGCACCGGCTCCTGCCCGCGCGCGTCGTCAGGGTGAGGGTGAGGCCCGGGACGAGGTGGGCGGTCTGACGGAGCCGGGCGAGCAGGTCGTCCCGCTCGAACCTGGCACCGGCGACGAAGACCTGGGGGTCGGGCCAGAACCGCACCCGGGTGCCGCTGCGCCCCTTGGCGACGCGGCCGTGCACGCGCAGCCGCGAGTCGTCGGTGAACGGGCGAACGGCGAGCCGGGTCCCACCTGGTCCGCCGGGCCGGGCGTCGGCGAACTCCCCCGGCTCACCCCGGCGGAAGCTCATCGAGTGGGTCCGTCCGCCGCGGTCGACCTCGACGTCCAGCCGCGAGGACAGGGCGTTCACCACGCTGGCGCCCACGCCGTGCAGACCGCCCGAGGCCGCGTAGGAGGCGCCCCCGAACTTCCCGCCCGCGTGGAGCTTGGTGAAGACGACCTCGACGCCGCTGAGGCCAGTGCGCGGTTCGGTGTCCACGGGCACACCCCGGCCGTCGTCACGTACCTCGGCCGAGCCGTCGGGGTGCAGCAGCACCTCGACCCTGCCCGCGTGCCCGGCGAGCGCCTCGTCGACGGAGTTGTCGATGAGCTCCCACAGGCAGTGCATGAGTCCGCGGGTGTCGGTGGAGCCGATGTACATCCCGGGGCGCTTGCGCACCGCCTCGAGCCCTTCCAGGACCGACAGGTGGCGGGCGGTGTAGCTGCTCTCACCGGCGCTGGGCCTGGTCGTGGTCTGCGACACCTCGACACGGTAACCGGGGCTGCGGCCAGGATGCCGCAGGCGCAGCGGTCACGGGCCCGGTCGTCCGCCCACGGAGCCTGGGCCAGTGGTGTACCCCACACGGGTTTCGCGGCGAGCAGAACGGATGTCCCACGGGAACGTCTCCCCGCAGGGCATGGTTGTACCGAGCGACATGAGACCAAGGACCCGCACGACGAAGCGCACGCCCGAAGGTGCATCCGACACGCCAGGAAAGGCGGTATCCGCATCATGACGACCCTGACGGCTCCGGCCCTCAACGCCGCCGACCGCTGCGACCGCTGCGGCGCCCAGGCCTACGTCAAGGCCGTCCTCCCCGGTGGGGGCGAGCTCCTGTTCTGCGGTCACCACGGCCGCCAGTTCGCCCCGACCCTCGAGGCGCAGGGCGCGGACGTGCTCGACGAGACCGTCCGGCTGACCGAGGACGTCAGCAGCAGCTGACCCGCACCCGCTGCGACCACCACGGCACCCCGGCTCCGGCCGGGGTGCCGTCGTCGTCTCGGCCTAGGGTCGTCCGCATGACGGTGGGACCAGGATGACGGCGGGCCGCTGATGACCTCGGAGGTGCTCCTGGGGACCGTCCTGTTCCTCGTGATGCTCGTCGGTCTCGCCGGCATCATCGTCCCGGTGCTCCCGGGGCTGGGGCTGATCAACGCAGCCGTGCTCGGGTGGGCGCTGTACGAGCGCAGCCTGGTGGGCTGGACGGTCCTTGCCGTCTGCCTGGCCCTGTGGGGCGCGGCGTTCACGTTGCAGTACCTGGTCCCCGGCAAGCGGCTGCTGGCCGCCGGGGTGCCGACGTGGGTGGTCGGTGTCGCGGGGGTGGCGGGGGTGGTCGGCTTCTTCGTGGTGCCGGTGGTGGGGCTGCCGCTGTTCTTCGTCGGGGCCGTGTACCTCCTGCAGTCCCTGCGTGCCCATCACCTCGGCCGGTCGCTGGGCTCCACGTGGCAGGCGATCCTCGCGGTCGGCATCTCCCAGCTCATCGAGCTCACGGGAGGCATGCTGTGCCTGGTCACCTACCTCATCGGGTTCTGGTGGGCGACCCGCTGACCGCCGGTCGACCGGGCGCTCCCGTCCGGCGCGTCAGCAGCCCGGCCCCACCTGCACCAGACCGACCACGTCGCGGGGACCGCGCAGCACGGCGTCGACCTCGACGACCGTCACCTGCTCTCGGGTCGGCCAGAACCGGAGGACGCCCCCGGGCACCTGCCAGTCTGCCGACAGGCCCTGGCGCCACCGGTCGTCCAGGTACGCCTCCGTGATGCCCGGGTAGGCATCGACCACCCGCGCGGCCGGGTCGCCGACCTTGAGCCCGGCCTCGGTGGTCCCCGCGTCCACCGTGATGCCCTGCACCACCGCCTCGCCCGGTCCGGCGTCGACGAGCACCAGGTACAGCAGGCCCGGCTCGCCGTCGCCGAGCAGCAGACGGCACGCGCGAGGGCTGTCGTCGGCGTCCCCCTCACCGAGGTCGCGGGCGTCACGCAGGTCGACCAGCCGGGCGGCCTCGCTGAGCGGGGTGCCGAGCCGCAGCGGACCGCGCCCCTGGAGGTCCAGGACCGGCAGGGCTGCGACCTCTGCCGACCGCGACGCACGCTCGGCCTCTGCGCACCCGCTGGCCACGTCCTCCCTCACCTGCACGTGGTCCACGACGCCGTCGCCGGTGAGGTCGACGAACGCCACCCGCACCTCGGGCGAGGGACGGACCCACGCCACGTCCACCACGACCGGGGCCTCCTGCCACGGCACCGTCACCCGGGTCGAGGCCCGCAGCAGGCCGGCGCGGTCCTGCTGCCCCGCCCGGTCGACCACGTCACCCGGGCGCGCCGGCCCCATCACCGCCACCAGGTCCGCGAGGTCGTCCCCGACGCCTGGTCCCAGGTACGACGCCGTGCTGCCGGAGCGGTCGTCGACGTGCACGGCGGCCACCCGGTCCCCCACCAGCCACCCCCCGACGCCGGGGCCGGGGCCGTCGTCGGCCAGGCCGGGCGACACCCGGAGGCACCCACCGGCGCCCTGGACGCTCACGGAGAAGCCGGCCGCGACGACCTCGGCCGTGCTCATGCCCAGGCGGAGGCCGTCCACCCCGTCCGCACGGACGACCGCGACCCCGTCCGGCAGCGGACCAGGTGGGAGGGGCGTCGCCGACGTCTCGTCGTCGTCGGCCTCCAGCGAGGCCCGCGTCGCCTCGACGGCCGCATCGTCCGCGGCGGTGCCCGGGCGGGCCAGGAGGGCCGCGACGACCAGCACCATCCCACCCAGGAGGAGGACCGACCGCGTCGACGCGGCGCTGCGGGGCACGCTCCAGCGTCGCACGGGGACGGAGCCCGTGCGCGGCGGGCCTGAGCCGGCGCAGCTGCGGCGGAGGGTCGCGGTGCCTGACGACTGGCCCGCGGCCAGGCCGCTACCTCCGCCACCGCCACAGACGTGCGGGCCCGCACCTGCAGGTGGGGGCCCGCACGAGGCTGGGGACGACCTGATCAGTCCAGGTAGTCGCGCAGCACCTGGGAACGGCTCGGGTGACGGAGCTTGGACATCGTCTTGGACTCGATCTGCCGGATCCGCTCCCGGGTCACGCCGTAGACCTTCCCGATCTCGTCGAGCGTCTTCGGCTGCCCGTCCGTGAGGCCGAACCGCATGCTGACGACGCCGGCCTCGCGCTCGGAGAGCGTGTCGAGGACCGAGTGCAGCTGCTCCTGCAGGAGCGTGAAGCTGACGGCGTCCGCGGGGACGACGGCCTCGGAGTCCTCGATGAGGTCGCCGAACTCGCTGTCACCGTCCTCGCCGAGGGGCGTGTGCAGGGAGATGGGCTCACGGCCGTACTTCTGGACCTCGACGACCTTCTCCGGTGTCATGTCCAGCTCGACCGCGAGCTCCTCGGGCGTGGGCTCACGCCCGAGGTCCTGCAGCATCTGACGCTGCACCCTGGCCAGCTTGTTGATGACCTCGACCATGTGCACCGGGATGCGGATGGTGCGGGCCTGGTCGGCCATGGCGCGGGTGATGGCCTGCCGGATCCACCACGTCGCGTAGGTCGAGAACTTGTAGCCCTTGGTGTAGTCGAACTTCTCCACCGCACGGATCAGGCCGAGGTTCCCCTCCTGGATGAGGTCCAGGAACAGCATCCCCCGCCCGGTGTACCGCTTGGCGAGGCTGACGACCAGGCGAAGGTTGGCCTCGAGGAGGTGGTTCTTCGCCCGGCGCCCGTCCTCGGCGATCCACCACAGCTCCCGCTTGGCGCGAGGGTCGATGGACCCGCCCTCGGAGGTCATCCGCTCCTCCGCGAACAGGCCGGCCTCGATGCGCTTGGCCAGCTCGACCTCCTGCTCGGCGTTGAGGAGGGCGACCTTGCCGATCTGCTTGAGGTAGTCCTTGACCGGGTCTGCGGTGGCCCCCGCCTGCACCACGGTGGGGGCGGGGTCGTCGTCGTCCTTGTTGGTGATGACGAACGACTCCGTCGCGGCCTTGCCCGCGGCGGCGGGCGAGGCGGGCTTGTCGTTCTCGGTGTCGTCGTCGTCACCGTCCCCGGTGTCACCGGCGGACTCGGAGCTGACGTCGGCCTCTGCCGAGGCCGCGACCTCGGCGACGTCGGTGAGGTCCGGCTCGGCGTCGTCGGAGTCGTCGACGTCCGCCTCGTCCACGTCCGCAGGGTCCGGGATCTCACCCTCGGCCGGTGCGGCCGCCGCCCTGTTCGACGCGATCTTCTGGGCGAGGGCCTTCTTCGCGGCCGCCGCCGTCTGCGCCACGGTCTCGACCGGGCCGGCCTTCTTCGCGGCGGTCTTCTTCGCGGCCGCCTTCTTGGCAGGGGCCTTCTTGGCCGCGGGCCGGGCCGCGGGAGCCTTCTCCGCGGCAGCCTTCGCGGCCCTCGGCGCAGCGGCCGCGCCGTCCTCGCTGGAGCCGGCCGTCCCGTCCGTCAGCTCGTCGGCCGTGGTGCCGGCCTTGGTCCTCGTCGTGCCCATCGTGGCCACCGTCCCGTCGTCGATCGTCGCCGTGGCCTCTGGTGGCCGGGTCCGGGCCGCCGCCACCGTGGGTCGC
Organism: uncultured Actinomycetota bacterium; assembly: GCA_963759255.1. Lineage (GTDB taxonomy): Bacteria > Actinomycetota > Actinomycetes > Actinomycetales > JBBAYJ01 > Aquipuribacter. The sequence goes on along the minus strand of CAVWYQ010000002.1, from coordinate 650,240 downwards.
GGCACCAGGCCGGCGAGGTCGATGGACCCCATGTCGAGCCCCGCCCGGACCAGGTCACCCATGACGGCCCGCACCCTGCCCGCCGGCACCTGCGCGTCGTCGACCATCTGCCGCAGGTCTCCGGCGCTGATCACCGATCCCCTGCTGATGCGCCCTCTGACGTCCACCAGGGCCGGGTGACCCAGGAGGTCCTGCAGGGAACGCTTCTCGTGCTCCGACGACACGCACAGCCTTTCGTCGTACTTCGCTCGCACGCGAGTGCGAGCCAGGGCATGGGGAGGTTGCGTCAGACAAGCGGTACGACGCGAGAGTTACCATTGTAGTCCCAGGGTCCTGGCGCAGCCGACATGCGAGCCACCCCGCGATGGTGCGGACGGCCCCCTGGCAGCGCTGCACGAGCCACAACGCACCTGGCGAGGGTGCTGTTCCTCAGCGGGCGGTGCCCTTCGCCTCCGCCTTGCGCGACTGCTTGTACTGACGGACCCTCACCAGGGAGTCCTCGTCGACCACGTCGGCGGCGGAGCGGTGCACCCCGTCCGGGCCGTACTCCCCCGCGGCCTCGCGCCAGCCCCCCGGCCTGACCCCGAGCTGCTTGCCGAGCAGCGCCACGAAGATCCGTGCCTTCTGCTCACCGAAGCCCGGCAAGGCCCTCAGGCGGCGAAGAAGGTCGGTGCCGTCCGAGGCCCCCAGCCACACCGCTGCGGCGTCTCCGCCGTACTGGTCCCGGACCGCGACCGCCAGCTCGTGCAACCGCTTGGCCATGCTCCCGTGGTACCGGTGGACCGCCGGGGGACCCGCCATCGCGGCCGCGAGGTCGGCATGGTCCATCCCGGCAACCATGGCGGGGTCGAGCCGCGCCGGGGCGCCGGGCAGCCGGTCCAGCAGCCTGCGTGGCCCGGCGAAGGCGGCCTCCATCCGCATCTGCTGGTCCAGCAGCATGCCGACGAGGAGCGCGAACGGGTCGTCGGTGAGCAGCCGGTCCGCCTCTGGCTGCCCCGCCAGGTGAAGCTGGGCCACGCCCTAGTCGCCCTTGACGGCCAGGACGGGACAGGTGGCGTCCAGCAGGATCCGCTGGGCGTTGCTGCCCAGGATGAGCTTGCCGACGGGCGAGCGTCGGCGCAGACCGATCACGATGACCTCTGCGGACACGTCCTCGGCGACGTGCAGCAGGTCGTCGGCCGGGTCGCTGCTGCCCGGCATGTGCCGGACCTCGTAGGCCAGGCCGTTCTCGTGCAGGCGCTCGGTGAACCCGGCGAGGTCGGTCTCCACGGCGTCGGCGCTGTCTTCCTTGCTGCTGACCACGACCAGCGGCACGTGGCGGCGAACAGCCGCCTCTACCCCGTGCGCCAGCGCTGCACGCCCCTCCTTGCTGGGCAGGTAGCCCACCACGACGGCCATGGCACCTCCTCCTGGCGTACCCGACCGCGTCGGACGGGCTGTGCCGGTGCCACCGTAACGCCCGCAGGCCCGGGTGGTCCTGCGGCCGCCTCGTACCCTGGGGCGGTGGCGAGCCGCGACGGGGACGGGTGGGTGTCGTGCCGCTGCGGTGCCAGGCACTGGGGGCTCAACGGTGCGGCCGGGCTCGTCCTGTGCCGCCACGGGCAGGACGGTCCCCAGGTGCTGCTGCAGCACCGGTCGGGCTGGGTCCACGACGGCGGCACCTGGGCGGTCCCGGGCGGCGCCCGCGACTCCCACGAGGACCCCGTCGGAGCCGCCCTGCGCGAGGCCCACGAGGAGGTCGGGGTGCGTCCGGAGGACGTGCGGGTGGGGCCGACCCTCACCGGCACCGACCACCAGGACTGGCGCTACGACTACGTCCTCGCGCAGGCCCGGGCCACGGCGCGGGCCTGGGCGGCCAACGGGGAGACGGCGGGGCTGGGCTGGGTGGGGCTCACCAGCCGGCCGGCCCTCCCGCTGCACCCCGGGCTGGCCCGCGACTGGGCCCGGCTGGTCGAGGGGGTCCAGGGACTCCTGGACCGTGCAGCAGGGTGAGGCGGCGGGCGCGAGGTGGCCGGGGTCGGCCCGCCCCCCGTCACGTGCCCGCTCAGGCGCCGCAGCGGGCGGCGTCGGTCCTGCCGGCGGCAGCGAGCGCCTCGGCCAGGACGCCCGCGACGGCCGCTGTCTCCACCAGGAAGCCGTCGTGGCCGTAGCGTGACGGGACGACCACCAGCCTGGCTGCGGGGATGTGCGCGGCCAGCTGCCGCTGCTGCTCCAGCGGGTACAACCGGTCGGAGTCGATGCCCACCACGGTGGTGCACGCCCGCACCTGCCCCAGGGCGGCCGCCGCCCCGCCTCGGCCGCGGCCGACGTCATGGCTGTTCATCGCCCTGGTGAGCGCGACGTAGGAGGCCGCGTCGAAGCGGCCTGCGAGCTTGCCGGCCTGGTGGTCCAGGTAGGACTCCACCGCGTACCGGCCGCCGTCGACGGGGTCCTCCCCCGGCTGCGGGTCGCGACCGAACCGGGTGTCCATCTCCTCGCGGGACCGGTAGGTGACGTGCGCGATGCGTCGGGCGACGCCGAGCCCGCCGACCGGGCCCTCGCCCCCGGCGTCGTGGTAGTCGCCCCCGAGCCAGCGCGGGGTCGGCGGTGATGGCGGCGACCTGCGGTGCGCACCAGGCGATCTGGTCCCCCGTCGCGGCGCGCAGTGCTCGCCAGCACGACCAGGGACGCCACGCGGTCCGGGTGCGTGACCGCCCACTCCAGGGCACGCATCCCGCCCATGGACCCGCCCACGACCAGCGCCCACCGACGGATCGCCGAGAGCGATCGGCCAGCACCGCCTCGACGCGCGACCTGGTCCCGGACGGTCATGTCCGGGAACCGGCTGCCCCAGGCGCGCCCGTCGGGGCCCGGCTCCCGGGCCCGGTCGTGCCCTGGCAGCCGCCCAGGACGTTGGGTGCCACCACGAACCACTGGGTGGTGTCCACGGCCATGCCGTCACCGACCACGCCGGCCCACCAGCCCGGGCGAGGGGTGGCCTGGACCGGCCGGGCCGACGACGTGCGAGTCGCCGGTCAGGGCGTGCAGGACGAGGACGGCGTTGCTCCACGGTGCCGTCGGGCCCCCTACGGCGGTGTGCCCCACGACTCGTAGGCCACCCTCGTACCCGGGCAGGACCGCCCGTTCTCCGTCCGCACCGGCCGCCCGCCTGCACCAACCTGCGCCCGCCGAGCGGGTCCCCGTCCTGCCACGCCCGCATCCTCAGAGACCCTTCGCCGCCCGGAACCCCGCCTCGAGGTCGGCGAGGATGTCGTCCACGTGCTCCAGGCCGACCGACAGCCGCACCAGGCCGGGGGTGACCCCGCTGGCCGCCTGCTCGGCCGCGCTCAGCTGGCTGTGGGTGGTGGAGGCCGGGTGGATGACGAGGCTGCGCACGTCGCCGATGTTGGCGACGTGGCTGTGCAGCTCGAGACGCCTCGACGAACCGCCGCCCGGCCTCGAGCCCACCCGCGATCTCGAAGGCCAGGACCGAGCCGGAGCCGCGCGGGGTGTACTTCTGGTGCGCGCGTGCGTGCCACGGGCTGCTCGGGCAGGCTCGCGTAGGCCACCCGCTCGACGTCGTCACGGCCCTCGCAGCCAGGTGCGCGACGGCCTGGGCGTTGTCGACGTGGCGCTCCATGCGCAGGCTGAGCGTCTCCATGCCCTGGGCGATGAGGAACGCGTTGAAGGGGCTGACCGCCGCGCCCAGGTCACGCAGCAGCTGCACCCGGGCCTTGAGGACGTAGGACAGGTTGGCCCCGAGTGGGCTGCCGACGCCCGAGGTCGCGGCCGTAGACCAGGCCGTTGTAGCTCGGGTCGGGGGTGTTGAAGCCGGGGAAGCGCTCGGGCTGCGGCGGCGTAGTCGAAACGGCCGCCGTCCACGATGACTCCGGCGACCGCGGTGCCGTGCCCGCCGAGGAACTTGGTGGCCGAGTGCACGACGACGTCCGCGCCCCACTCCAGCGGGCCGATCAGGTACGGGCGTGGCCACGGTGTTGTCGACGATGAGGGGCACCCCGGCCTCGTGGGCCACGCCGGCCACCCCCTCGATGTCGAGGACGTCCTGGTAGGGGTTGGAGATCGTCTCGCCGTAGAACGCCTTGGTCGTCGGGCCGGACCGCGGCCCGCCAGCTGTCCAGGTCGTCCGGGTCCTCGACGAAGGAGACCTGCGATGCCCAGCTTGGGCAGGGAGTAGTGCAGCAGGTTGTAGGTGCCGCCGTACAGCCTGGGGCTGGCCACGACGTGGTCGCCGGCCTCGGCGACGTTGAGGATGGCCAGGGTCTCCGCAGCCTGCCCGCTGGACACCAGCAGCGCGCGCGACCCCGCCCTCGAGGCTGGCGACCCGCTGCTCCACCGCGTCCTGGGTCGGGTTCATGATGCGGGTGTAGATGTTGCCGAACTCCTTGAGCGCGAAGAGGTTCTCCGCGTGCTCGGTGCTGGCGAAGGCGTAGGACGTCGTCGCGTAGATGGGCAGGGCACGGGCGCCGGTGGTCGGGTCGGGCTGCTGCCCGGCGTGGATCTGTCGGGTCTCGAAGGACCAGGCGTCGTTCACGAGGGGGATACCTCCGGTGTGGCAGGTCGTGGTGGTGCTGCGCTGCAGGGGGACATCAGGTCCGGAGCGGCCTGCGCCTCTCGGACAGCAGGCCGGGCGGGGTGACTCGTCCACCTCCCCCGAGGGGGGCGTCGGTGCACCCGGTCGGTCGAGGACGTGGCCTCAGCCGGGACAACCGGTCATGTGGACCTCCCGTGGTCACCGGGGCCCGCACGGACGGCCCGCGCTTGCCGGCACCGGACGGTGGCAGCCTGGTCCTCACCCGGGGCACCCCACCGCGGAGGAGGGTTGCCGACCAGCCAGCCGGGGCTTGTCGCTGGTACTCATGACCTGTCACGAGCCTACGGCACCGGCGCGCCGGGCCGCCAGGCGTCCGCACGCCGAGACCGGACGGGCACGGCCACCTGCCGCACCCGGCGGGTCGGACGCCGGAGGCTGGGGCGTCGTCGTCACCGGCAGCGCTCAGAGGGTGAGGGCGGGGGTGACGACCCTCGCGCGCGGCGGCCGGACCGGGTCCCCACCGACGACACGAGCTGGAAGTGCCCCGGCGGGACGAACGGCAGCGCGAACCGTCCCGTGTCGTCGCACTGCTCGCTGCTCGGCCCCTCGCGACGTCCGGACCTCGATGCTCCCGACGGCCCCCGGGGGCGACCCAGCCGTCCACGCGGTGCCCGCCCTCGGCGTCGCTGATGGCGAGCATCACGGTCAGCGGACTCGCTGCCGAAGGTGACGGTGCGGACCTCGTCGCCCCGCGAGCCCCGACCGCCGTGGCCTGCTCCTCGCCAGCCGCATCAGCTCCAGGTCCAGCTCCGTCGCGTGGCGAAGCCGTCGACCTCGAGGGCGAAGCACGACCCGGTCGGCTGAGCCCGGCCGGGACCGGGTCGAGCAGCTCCCACATCCGGCGCGAGCTCCTCCGGCGGCCGGGGCCCCGCCGCCCTCGGGCTCGCGGGCCGCTGGGTCCCGTACGCGCCGGGGCGGTCGGCGCCGGCGCTCACGTGCGTCCACTCCCGCCCTGGTCCCCCAGGTGCTCCCGCAGCTTCTTGAGGCACCGCCGCGGGTCGGGCCGATGCTGCCCAGCGGCATGCCGAGGTCGCGCGGACAGCGACGCGTAGTCGGGCCGGTCGGAGAAGGCGACGACCCGTAGCAGCCGCTGGCAACGCTCCGACAGCCGCCCGACGGCGGCCCACAGCCGGCGCGCCCGGTCCTCGTCGAGCACGGTGCTGGCGGGCCCGGGTGCCGGGTCCGGGCTGCCGGCCAGCACGGCTCGGGGTCCTCACCGTCGCCGCGCAGCGCCCGCGGCGGTACGAGCGGCGTCACGCCGGACGGTGACCAGCAGCCAGGCCAGCACGGCCTGCGGGTCACGCACCTGGTCGCGGCGGCGGGCCAGCGCCAGCCACGCGTTCTGCACGACGTCCTCGGCCGTCGCCCGGTCCAGACGGTAGGCGCGTGCGGTGTGCCACAAGCGTGGGGGTCAGCAGGGCCACCAGCTCCTGGCTGGCGGCGACGTCCCCCTCGACCCAGCGTCGGAACAGCACCGCGGCGAGGTCGGCGGTCCGGTGCCGCGGCGCAGCCTCCTGGCCGGTCGCCGTGGTGGTCGGCACCTGGTCCGGTGCCACCTGGGCGGGGACCTGCGACGCGGCGTGCGGCACCTGCTCCCCCGCCGTCCTGGGAGAGCCGTGCGACGCCGAGGGTGTGGTCGCCCTCCGCGGCCTGCGGGCGACCCCGGGCATGGGCGCGGGTCGGTCGGCGGAGGGCGCAGACGCGCTCGACGACAGCTCCAGGTCCGCCCCGGCGACCTTCTCGCTGACCATGGTGCCTCCTGGTCCTGCCCCCCACCGCAGCGCGGGCTGGGGACGTGACGGCGAGCCTGTGCCAGACGTCGACGAGGCTAGCGGCTGCGCTGTCACGACCACCACCACCGGACCATGCCCCCGAGGAGGGCAAACCGCGCTCGCCTGATACACCGGTCAGCACCCGGACGTGGGCGCGGCGGGCGCGCGGCTCACCAGCCCGCCGCGCCCACGGCGCCTGGTGGGTGGCCGGTCCACGGGGCGCCGAGGCCGTGCTCGACGCACCTGAGGACCAGGAGGGCCAGGGACTGCTCCGGAGCCACCGCCAGCGCCCGCTCTGCCAGCAGGCCCGCCGCGGTCCCCTCGCCGGACACCCACGACAGCCAGCCGTGGGCCGCAAGGACGCCCGCGCTCTCCGGGGCAGGGACGAGGGCCGCCATGCGACGCAGGACCGGCGCTGCCGCCCGCACGGCGTCGGCGCAGCCCGGGTCCGCGAGGGCGCCGGTGAGCAGCGTCGACCCGGCCGCCGACCCGACCGGCGATCCCGTCGAGCCCCACCTCGTGGCGGCTGTCCGGAGCAGCTGTCGTCCCAGCCCGGCTCCACCGGGCAGGAAGACCGCCAGGCAGGAGTCGCGCAGGCCGGGCCGCGCCCGCCACCCCGCCGCCAGGCGACCGGCGAGCTCCGGGGACGGGCCCGCGGGCAGGCAGTCGAGCCACTCCTCGAGCATGGCCGCGTCACGCGCGGCCGTAGCAGCGGCCCGGCCGCCGGTACGTACCCGCTCCGCGGCGGCCTGGGCGATGTCACGGTCGTCCTGGTCCGGTGCCGGTGCGGGAGGCTCCAGGGCGTCGCGGTCACGGGCGGGGCTGCGACCGGCGAGGACGAAGGCTGCGGCGACCGGGTGGGACCCCGTCACGGCGACGGGCGCCCCGCCCGCGGGACAGCAGGTGGTGTCCGGGCAGAGCAGCGACCGGAACCGGGACGGTCCGACGAGGAGGACGTCGAGCACCTCGACCACGTCGTCGCGGTTCCGGTCGCGCTCTGCGCGTCCGACAGCGGCCGGTGGGTCGAGGAGGTCCAGCAGCCGGCGGACCGACGTGCGGGGCAGGTCCACGGGATCGACGTCGGCGTAGAGCAGGACGAGGGCCCGGCCGCAGCCGTTGCGCTGCATGAGGGTGCAGGCGTGCGACCAGACGGCGGGGAGCGGGTCCTCGACGTCGCAGTCGTGAAGGCGCTCCGTGGGCAGGTCCGCGCGCAGCGTCGGCCCGACGCCGCTCACCTCGTCGACCCCGATCATGACGAGGGAGCGCTCGGGGGCGAACCCGAGCAGGTACGGCACCGCGGCCACCACGCCTGCGGGGTCACGGAGCCGCAGCGGGGCGCCGCGCCCGGAGGAGGGCCAGGACCGGGAGATGGGTCGCGTCGTCATGCCGCGAGCCTGCTGCCGGGCGGTCCTCTCCGGCGCGCGGGACCGCGGCTGTGGACGAGCTGGGCGAGGTGTGGACGCAGGAGGGAGGGACCGCCTCGCGCGCAGCCGGGAGCCGCAGCGGTGCCCTGCCTGCGGCACTGCTCAGCGACGCATGTCCCCCACGACGACCCGGTCCTGCGCCCGCTCCCAGTCCAGGAACCCGTCCACCTCGGACAGCACGGCGCCGGCCAGCCAGGCCGCGACCAGCGCGTCGTCGGCCAGCCCGAGGACGCCGCAGCAGCACCTCCGGGACGAGGTCGACGGGCGACAGCGACGTACAGCGCCCCAGCAGCAGGCCGAGGCCCGGCCGCCGGTCCCAGCCGCGGTAGGAGCCGCGCAGGTGCGCCGCGCAGCGAGCCTGGGGACAGCGGCCAGGCGCTGGCCGAGGCCGTAGCGACCCCTCGCCGCGGAGGGCCTCCAGCAGCACCCGCAGGGCTGCCACACGTCCTGGTCTTCATCGTCGTCCTCCTCCGTCGGGCGGCCGGGCACCCGCTCCGGGGAACGCAGCCACCAACCTGTCTGACCTGTCTACTACCCGCTCGCGGCACGTCGCGCGCCTGGTCACCCGAGCGACGGCCAGCTCACGGGCCAGGTCGTCCAGGCCGAGGGCCCCGGTGCCGAGCGCCGCCATGTGCCAGGCCTTGAGGTCGAGCTGCGCGCCCCTGGGACCCGGCGCGGGCCCGGGCGGCCTCCGCGCCCGGCCAGCCAGGCCCGCTCCCCCAGCTTGTAGCTGATCGCCTGCCCCGGCATCCCCAGGTAGCGCACGACCTCGGAGTCGCGGAAGGCCGTCGTCAGCCCCGTGCGCTCGGCCAGGAAGCGCGCCGCCAGCTCGGGGGTCCAGCGCTGACCTGGCGCGAACACCGGCAGGCCGTGCTGGTCCTCGGGGATGGTCAGCCCCAGGTGCATCCCGATGTCGATGACGACCCGGACCGCCCGCAGCGCCTGCGCGTTCAGGTAGCCCATCCGGTCGCCCGGGTCGGTCGAGGTAGCCCAGCTCGTCCATCAGCCGCTCCGCGTACAGCGCCCAGCCCTCCGTGGCCGCCGACACCGACCCGACGCTGGTCTGGAACAGCGAGAGCTCACCGGACAGGTAGGCCCACTGCGCGAGCTGCAGGTGGTGGCCGGGGACGCCCTCGTGGTACCAGGTCGAGACCAGGTCCCACATCGGGAAGCGCTCACGCCCGAGCGTCGGCAGCCAGGTCCGCCCGGGTCGGACCAGGTCCAGGCTCGGACGGGTGTAGTAGGGGGCGGCGGCCGAGCCCGGGCGGCGCGATCCGGGCCTCGACCACCCGGATCGGCTCGGCGATGTCGAAGTGACTCCCGTGCAGGTCGGTCACGGCCGTGTCCATCATCTGCTGCAGCCGGAGCCGGACCGCCTCGACGCCCTCGACGGCCTCGCCCTCGGCCGTCCAGATGGGCCATGGCCTGCTCGGGGCTCGAGCCGGGGAGCACCTGCTCCGCCACCTCGACCATGCTGGCGTGGATGCCGGCCAGCTCCTGCCAGCCCCAGTCGTACGCCTCGATCGGGTCGATGTCGGAGCCGGTCCAGCGTCGGGCCGCGACGAGGTAGCGCTCCCGACCGACCGTGTCCGGCTCGTCCCGGACAGCGGGCAGGTACTGCTCGGCCAGCAGGGCACGCAGCGCGCCGGACACCTCGCTGCGCCGAGGCGCCGGCGACGTCGGCACGGGCGCGCAGCGAGACCGGAACCTCCTCGCCGCAGGCGTCGAGGAGGCCTGACAGGTGCTGCCGCGAACCAGCCGCGGCCGTCGCCGACGGCCGCCCATGCGTCGAGCTGGTCGACCACGGCCACCACCTGCGACGGGCCGCCCGGAAGCCCGCGAGCGAGCCCTTCCAGCAACGTCGCCCCGTACTCGGCGTAGGCCTGCTCGACGCGTGCCACGCGCCGCACCGCCACGCCCACCTGCTCCACGGTCGTGCCGGGCAGCAGCACCACCGCAGCCCGGACGGACTGCGACCGGTGCGAACAGGGTGCCCAGCGAGCGCAGGTGCTCTCCCGCCTCGTGCGCCGCGAGCGCGACGCTCCAGCCGCTCCCGCAGCAGCGCCGCGCACCGACGCTCGGCATCGACGTCCTGCGCCACGCGCCCGGCCGCGACCAGCGCGTCGAGGTCGGCGAGGGTGGAGCGCTGCAGCGCCGCGAGGTCGTCCGCGGCCTGCGGGGTGAGGCTCGGCAGACCGTCCGCCGTCGGGTCGGTACCGAGCTGGGTGGCCAGCGACGGGTCCAGGACGGTGCAGGACCTGACGTAGTCGTCGGCCACCCGGCGCACCACGCGGTCGTCGGGGGACGTGCGGGGGGCGGTGGTCCCGGCCTCGGAGGTCACGGTCGACAGCCAAGCACGCCCGCCGGCCCCTCGCCCGTGCGCCTCGCGCCCAGAGCGTCAGCGGAACGTGTGCTTGCTCTGGTGCCAGCCCGCCCCGCCGCGCACGCGGACCTGCTGGGCGGCCGCCTCGGCCGCTGCCACCAGCTCCTCGCCCACGCGTGACCGGGTCCTCGTTGCCGGCGCAGGCCCGCGCGGCCGCACCGATGCTCGCCGTCACGCGACCGAGGCGCGTCCCGGGCGCCGCGACGTCCACGCAGGCGGCCACGCGAGCCGCCACCCGCGAGATCTCGAGGTCGTGCACGTCCTCGCACAGCAGCAGGAAGCCGTCCTCGCCGACGCGGGCCAGCGTGTCGCCCAGGCGGCGCGTCTGCCGCAGCCGGGCGGCCACCTCGACGAGGATCGAGTCGCCCGCGGCCTGCCCGTGCTGCGCGACGACGTCGCTCCAGCCCGTCCAGCCCGATCCAGAGCACACCGACCGAGCGGCCGGAGCGGGTGGACCGCTCGAGCGCGTTGACCAGCCGGTCGACGGCCAGGTCGGCCGACGGACAGGCCGGTCAGGTCGTCACGCGGCGTCGAGCCGCGCCGCGGGGAGCCGGTCGGTCGGTGCGCCGGCCGCCTGGAGGTGCAGGACGAGGGCGACCAGCTCGGACCCGCCGGAGCGGACGGAGGAGGCCGACAGCTGCACGGGCACGGGTGTCGCCGTCCCCGCCCCCGTACTCCACCAGCCCGTGCCAGACGTCCCGCTGACCGGAGACGACCGACGCGAGCGCCTCGAGGGCGGCGGCGCGCGTCCGGCCCACCAGCAGGTCGTCGTGCGCGGCGGCGCAGCAGCGCGCCGCGGGCCTGGCCCAGCAGCCGCAGCGGCGGCGTCGTTGACCGTGCGCCACGACGCCGTCCGGCGCCAGGACGACGACGCCGACCGGCGACTGCTCGACGCAGCGGCGGAGCAGCTCCTCGGCCACCTCGAGCGCTGCTCGCGAGCGGACAGCCCTCCGCGACGGGACGGGTCGCGGTCCGGAGCTCGACCAGGCGGCCGTGTGCCGGGTCGAGGCGGCCGCGACAGGACCGATCTCCACGAGGCGGTGCACCTCGTCGGCCCCGCGCAAGCGGTACCGCACCGACGCGGCGTCCCGGCGGCCGCGGCCGAGGAGTGCGCGCCGTCGACCCGAGCGTCACGTCCTCGGGGTGCACCAGGTCGTGCAGCGGTCGCCCCAGCGAGGTCCTCCGGCTCGCCAGCCGAGGTCCTGCTCGGCCCGGTCAGAGACCCAGGTGAACGTCCCGTCCGCGCTGTGCAGGCGCGACGGTGTCCCTGGAGAGCAGGCTCACGGTGCCGAGGCGCGCACGGAGCTCCTCGAGGCCGGCGGACGGCCATCACCGCGTCGTGCTCGTCGGCGAGCACCACGTGGGCCTCGGACAGGTCGGGGTCGGCCCAGCGCATGCCGAGCCTGGTCCAGCGCCGCTCACCGCCCCGCCGGCGTACGCGGACCCGCATGACGGCCGTCTCGCCGTAGGCAGCGCCTCCAGGCGGGCCTTGACGGCGGGCCGGTCCGCCGGGGACACGAACTCCACGACCGAGCAGCCGATCACGTCGTCGACCGGGCGACCCAGGACGTCCTCGCAGGAGTCCGACGTCCCCACCACCCGGCCCCACCGGGACACCCGCAGCAGCACGTCCCGCTCGGGCGCGAGCAGCCGTCGGCTGCGGAGCGCTCTCGACCGCCAGGGCCAAGCCGGCCTGGACCTCGCTGGTGACGTCGCCGACCAGCGCGCCGACGACGGTGGGGCCGCCGCCGAGCAGCGCCACGTCGAAGCGGAGCCACCGCGTGGTGCCGGCGTCCTGCAGCCCGACGACGGCCCCGTGGCGCGGCTGCCCGTCGGACAGCACCCGCATGACGGGGTGCTCGTGGCCGGCCAGCGGACGACCGTCCTGGCGCAGCAGCACCCACGACGGGTCGTGCCAGGTCCGACCCACCACGTCGGCCGCAGCCACGCGCAGGATCGCCGGCGGCGGCCGCGTCCACGGCGGTGACCCTGCCGACGCTGTCGTGGAGGAGGACACCGTGACCGAGGGCGGCGACCATGGCCATGACTCCCCTGGTCGTCTCGGTCGTCTCAGTCGTCCCGGTCGCCGGGTCGGGCGGGACCGTACCGCCGGGCCGCGGGGGGTCGGTGCCTCGTGCCCGGCCGCCGGGTGGTCGGCGGGTGCCGCGCTGGCCAGCGGCCGGGCCCGCGCCCGCGGCACGGTGGAGGGTTCGCTCACCCCGGGTGGATCGGCGACGCCTCCCCCACCCTTGAGCGCGCCGGGGCCCTCACCCGTCGGCCGCCCCCGGGACGACGGCCCCCACGGGGTCAGCCGACGGCTCGCTCCAGCAGGCTGAGCAGCGCCCGGGCGTAGGCCTCGACCGCTGTGGGGGCGGTCGCGGTCCGGTCGGCGTCGTCCCCGGGGAGCAGGACGGTGACGGACCACTCGTCGGCCGGACCCCGTTCGAGCCGCCGGAAGGTGCCGGCGAGCAGCGCGCGCAGCTGGTCCTCCGCGGGCAGCCAGAGCGCCTGCTCGGTGCCGACGCTGTCCAGCGCCCACTCCACGGTGCCGTTGAAGCCGATCACCGCACCGGAGGGGAACTGGTGGACGTCGGCCACCATGTCGGAGACGACGAAGACGTCGGCGTCCATGTCGCGGTCGGCGAGCACGAAGCGGTCCCCCGCTGTCGGCTCCCACCGGAGCCCGCGCTCACGCAGGCCCTTGGCCAGGGCGACGGGCAGGAGGTGGGAGGAGTGGAGCGCACGCACGCTCATCGGCCGCTGCCTCCGGGACCGGCCGGACCGGCGCTGCCGCCCCCTCGGTCGCGGTCGTTCTGGGCGAGGAAGCGCTCCAGCTCGGCGCCGAGCTCGTCCCCGTCAGGCAGGTCGTTGCGCAGGTCGGCTGCCGGCGGACTCCGCGAGGTTGTCGTACTGCTCCTCCAGCGCGCTGACGACTGCACGCACCTCGGGGCTCTTGGCGACCTCGGCGTCGATCTCGGCGCGGGTCTGCACCGCCCGGACCCTGAGCTCGTCGACGTCGATCGGGACCCCGCTGACCCCGCGACAGATGCTCCAGCAGGACGGCTGCCGCGTCCGGGTACTCCGACGCGGCGACGTAGTGCGGGCACGTTGACGGTGAACGCCATGGCGTCCACACCCGCCTCGCCCAGCCGCAGCTCGAGGAAGCCCACCGACGTTGCCGGGCACCCGTACCTGGCCCGACCCAGGCACGTCGGCCGCGCACCAGCTCGGCGCGGGTGCCGTGGGTGATGACACCCGCGGGCCGGGTGTGCGGGACACCCATCGGGATCGCGGACAGCCCGACGACCAGTCGCACGCCGAACCGCTGGACCAGGTCGAGCACGGAACGCCCGAAGGCCTCCCAGCGGTAGTCCGGCTCGAGGCCGTGCATGCAGCAGCAGCGCGTGCCCCGGGTCGTCGTGGCGGGCGCAGCAGCGACACCGTGATGTGCGGGGCGTCGTAGCCGGTCCAGCGGTCGGTGTCGAAGTGCATGACGGGACGCCGGCTGCGGTGGTCGACGAGGCGGTCGGCGTCGAAGCGGGCGACGTCGATGCGGCGGTGGTCGTTCAGCAGGGCCTCCACCGCGCTGGAGGCGGCCGAGCCCGCGTCGACGAAGCCTTCGAGGTGGTGGACGAGGACCAGGTCCCGTGGCACCGGCACCGAGTCCTCAGCGCCCTCAGCGCCTCCGACGAGCGTGTAGAGCAGGTCGCTGTCGGGCACGCGTGGCCTCCGCTGGGTCGAGGTGGTGGGCCCGCGGACACGGACCGGCTGCACGGGTCAACGCCGCGGACCGTGCAGATGATCCCGCGCACGGTCACGAGCCGCCAGCGCACGGCCCGCCGCCGAGGCGGGCCAGACCGGCCCGGTCGGACAGCGAGAAGTCGAACACGGACTGGTAGGTGGGTGACATCAGGGAGAACGGGTCCTGGCTGTGGCCGAGGCCGAGGAGGTGGGCGAGCTCGTGCGACAGGACCGCCTCGGCCCGACGTCGCCCGATCGTGTCGTGGAGGGAGTCGTCGAACCAGGCCGCGTCCAGGACCACGGTCCCGGTGACCCAGGTCTTCCGGTCGTCCACCCCACGGCCCGCGCCACCGTCGTCGTGGGCCGGGCCGGCGACCCCGACCGCGCCGACCAGCGGCGGATAGGCCACCTCGTCGCTCCAGGCCACGAGCACCGGTGACCACCGGTCGCCGTAGCGCGCACGGTCCATGGCGCTCCGGTCCTCCTCCGGGGCCTCGTCGGTCTCGCCGTCGACGACGAAGACGAGCCCGGCCGCGGCTCCCACCTCCGCCATCGCGGCGGTGACGGCCTCTCGCCCGCCCGCCGGCTCGCCGTCCGGTCGGATGACGACGTGCACGGGGCGGCACGGGTCCCAGCGGACCGGGTCACCGTGCGGGTGGTGGCCAGGAAGCTGTACCCGCCGGGATCGGCGACCTGGGGCGGCAGCGCCAGCGGGGACGGCACCTGCCCGCCCGGCCCGCCCGAGCCCGGCACGGTCGGCGAGGACGGGCAGGCCCACCAGGCCGGGCACGCCGAGGACGGTGGCCACGACCAGGCCGGCCAGCAGGGCCGGCACGCCCAGCGCGACGGCCGGCAGGATGGTCGTGCGACGGCCGCTCACCCGCTGCTCATCGACAGCGGGCATCCTCCCCCGCAGGCCGGGGGCGCGTCGTCACCTGCCCGGCCCTCCGTGGACCTGCTACCGGTGACGCCGCCAGGCGCTCACGAGCACGACGAGCGTCAGCCCTGCGGCCAGGGCCGCGGTCACGACTGCGGCCGGGACGGCCAGCGCCGGTCCGGGCCACCACCGTCCGCCGACGCGGCGCAGCACGACCGTCTGGCCGACCACCACCTCGACCGGCTGGTCCCACGGCGGCGCGGCCCTCGCCAGGCGTGGCAGCGCGCCCAGGACCCCCACCGTCCTGCCGGGCAACGAGGCCCGCAGGACGGCGAGGTCCCGGCGCGGCGGCAGGACCACTCGCAGGGTCCCGCCGTCGTCGGTGACGAGCACCTGGGTCGAGCGCCCGTCCGGCGCCGTCACCGCGAGGCGCACGTCCGCGCTCACGTGCAGGCTGCGGCTCACGAGGAGACTGCGCCGCCCCCGTCGCGGTCGGTGGTGCTGATGCGGACCGTGCCGTCGATCTTCCAGGTCGCGCGGGGCGACTGCGGGCCGGTCTCGCGCGGCACCTCCACCGTCATGTCGACGAAGGTGTAGTCGATGACCGCGCCCTTGCCGGTGAGGAAGGACCACATCTCGCGGCCGAAGTCGGCGATGTTGGTGGTGGAGGACGAGCGGACGTCGGTGCTGTCGGTCATCTGGAGCTCCTCGTCGAAAGGCCGGTGCGGCGCACGGCTCGTGCCGCCGGCCCCAGCCTCGTGCAGCGTCGGCCGCGGCCGCCTGTCGATCATCGGCTCAGGCCTGCCGCCCGGCAATGGGTGGTCCCCGATAACCGCGGCGGGCACGCACCGCACCGGAGCCCACCCCAGCCAGGAGGAGACGCATGCCCGAGCGCACAGCAGTCCGCAAGGTCGCGATGCTGACGGCGGGAGGACTGGCGCCCTGCCTGTCCTCGGCCGTCGGCGGCCTGATCGAGCGGTACACCGAGATCGCCCCCGAGGTCGAGATCATCGGCTACCTCGACGGCTACGCCGGCCTGCTGTCCGGCCGCTCGATCGCCGTGACCGACGAGGTCCGCAGGGACGCGCACCTGCTGCACCGCTTCGGCGGCAGCCCGCTCGGCAACAGCCGCGTCAAGCTCACCAACGCCGCGAACCTCGTCGAGCGCGGGCTCATCCAGCGAGGGCGAGGACGCCCTCGAGGTCGCCGCCGACCAGCTGACCGCCGACGGGGTGGACGTGCTGCACACCATCGGCGGCGACGACACCAACACCACGGCCGCGGACCTCGCGGCGTACCTGGCCCGCCACGGCTACGAGCTCACGGTCGTCGGGCCTGCCCAAGACCATCGACAACGACGTCGTGCCCGATCCGGCAGTCGCTCGGGGCCTGGACCGCCGCCGAGCAGGGCGCCGTGTTCGCCCGGAACATCCTCGCCGAGCACTCCTCCAACCCGCGGATGCTCATCGTCCACGAGGTGATGGGCCGCGGCTGCGGCTGGCTGACCGCCGCGACCGCGCTGGAGCACCACCGCTGGGTGCAGCGCCAGGAGTTCCTGCCCGGCGTTCGGCAACGACCCGCAGCCGCTGGGACGTGCACGGCGTGTACCTGCCCGAGCTGGAGTTCGACGTGGAGGCGGAGTCCGCGCGGCTGCGGGCGGTCATGGACGAGCATCGGCTGCGTCAACCTGTTCGTCTCCGAGGGGGCCGGGTGTGCAGACCATCGTCGCGGAGCTGGAGAAGGCCGGCGAGGAGGTGGCCCGCGACCCGTTCGGCCACGTCAAGATCGACACCATCAACCCGGGCGCGTGGTTCGCCAAGCAGTTCGCCGCCGGCATCGGGGCCGAGAAGACGATGGTGCAGAAGTCCGGCTACTTCTCCCGCTCCGCCGCGGCCAACGCCGACGACCTCGCGCCTCATCAAGTCCTGCACCGACCTGGCCGTGGAGTGCGCGCTGCGCCGTGAGGGCGGGGTCATCGGCCACGACGAGGAGCAGGGCGGACGGCTGCGGGCCATCGAGTTCGACCGCATCGCGGGCGGCAAGGCCTTCGACACCTCGACCCCGTGGTTCACCTCGCTGCTGGCCGACATCGGCCAGGCCTGAGTGCCCGCGGGACCGACGTCGGTGACGCCGGGGACGCCGTGAACCGTGTGGCGCCGCGTCCGACGCTGCCCGTCCCGCTGCTCACCCGCGTCGTCGCAGCGGCCGGCCGGCGCGCGGGTGCGGTGGGGATCGCCGGGCGCCGCCTGCCCGACGTCCGCGCCCGCGAGCGGGGCCCGCGGACGCCGGCGCGCCGCGCCGCCGAGGCACTGGTCCTGGGCAGGGCGTCGCCCAGGGTGCGGGTGCACCGGGCCGCGACGGCGTCCGGCGTCGCCCTCGCGGTGCTCACGCCGCCCGTCGCCGCCGGGACCGTGCTCCCGGTGGTCGTCCACCTGCACGGCGGGGGCTGGGTGCTGGGGGGCGTCGACGAGACCCCCTGGTGGGTGGCGGCCCTTGCCGAGGCCATCCCGGCGGTGGTGGTGTCGGTGGACTACCGGCTGGCACCGGAGCACCCCTTCCCCGCCGGGCTGGACGACTGCCTCGAGGCCGTCCGGTGGGTAGGTGCCCACCCCGAGCAGGTCGGGGCGCAGGCACGGGTCCGCACCGACCGGCTCGCCGTGGTCGGCGACAGCGCCGGCGCCAACCTGGCGGCCGCGGTGTCGGCACGCCTGAGGGACGAGCCGCGTTCCGACGACCCGCACGTCGTGCACCAGGGACTCGTCTACCCCGCGACGGACGCGCGGCTGACGACGCCGAGCATGGCGGACAACGCCGAGGCGCCCTTCCTCACGCGCGCCGACGTGGACCGATTCCTCGCCCTGTACACCGACGGCACAGGTGTGCCGGTCGAGCACCCGTGGCTCTCACCGCTCCTCGCGCCCACGGTCGTGGGGCTGCCAGCGACCACGGTCCTCACCGCGGAGCACGACCCGCTGCGCGACGACGGCACCCGGTACGCCCGGCGGCTCACCGAAGCCGGTGTCCGGGTGCGGCTGACCGACTACCCGGGGGCCGTGCACGGCTTCATCAGCCTGGCCGGGATCGAGCGGGTGCGCAGCCGTCAAGCGGTCACGGAGCTGGCGACCGCCCTGCGCGGGGACCTGCTGGCGTAGGCCGAGGGGAATCACGCCGGGGCGTCCAGCGGCTCACCGACCTAGTCCTTGGTGTGCCCCGGAGGGGGCTTGCGCGGCCCCTTCCCGCCACCGCCACCGCGTCCGGGCTTGTCGTCGATCCGACCAGGCGCCGGGTCCACCGGGGGCGCCGGCGGTGCCACGGTCCGGGTCGGGAGCACGGGGGCCGTCGTCGGGACGGCGGGCCCCGTCGTCGTCGGCACGGGGGCTGGGGGCGTCGACGGGGCCGCGGGCCTCGTGGACGACGGACGGGCCGAGGGGCTCCGCGCGGGCCGGGGGCCGCTGGTCAGCGGGGCGGTGGACCCCACGTCGGTGGGTCTCGCCGGAGCGGTCGACGGCGGGACCAGGGACGACGGACCGGTGGACGACGGACCGGTGGACGACGGACCGGTGGACGACGAACCGGTGGACGACGAACCTGGACGACGAACCTGGACGACGAACCGGTGGACGACGAACCGGTGGACGTGGTGGGCGGTGTCAGCCCGTACGTGGCCGTCGGCCGGGACGTGAGGGCCGTGCCGGCGGCGGGGGTGGTGCTCCCGACGGTGGCGTCAGCGCCGGCCGACGTCTCGGCACCGGAGCCCGCCCGGGCGCCCGTTGCCGCTCCGGAGTCGGCCGTCGCCGGTGCTCCCGGGCCGACGGTGCCGGCTGTCGCGGCTGAGGACGGTCCGGTCGGTTCCTGGGACGCGTCACCGGCCGGACCTGGGACGTCAGGGAGGGTCCCGCCGGAGAACGTGGCCGGTCCGCTGGCATCGCGTGCGAGGGCGACGGACAGCCACAGGCTGGCGACGACGAGCAGGACGAGGCCGGCGACGACCCCCACGCGCGTGGCGACGGCACGGGGGTCGAGGTCACGCCAGGCGCTACCGGGACGGGTGGTCCAGCTCATGGGGTCGTGCCTCCTCGACGGGTGCCGGAGCGTCTCGGCGTCCGTGCACCGTCACCGCTCGGTCGCGTGATGCGTGGTACCCGGTCGTCCCCATGCTCACCCATGCCGCGGGACACCGACGAATCCGGGGGCTGCGGCCCACGGTCCTCAGCCCCCGGCCACCGACTGGACGACCTCGACCGAGACACCGCCGGAGACCGCGGTGGCCAGGCCGTCCCCGTACCGGATGTCGGTGCCCGCCACGTACACGTTGACGAAGCGACGCACCGTCCCGGTCTCGTCCCTGACCCGTCGTTCCAGGAGCGGGTGGCTGAGGCGGAGGGCGTCCAGCAGGCCGCCCAGGGTGCCGTCCCGCGGTACCGGGAGCTCGACCTCCCGCTGCCCCCCGAGGTCGGACGCCAGGGCTCGCGGCACCCTGAGCGCGACCCCGACCCCGACGCCACCCACGACCACGACCGCGGTGTCGCCGCTCACACCCGTGCCGGCGCGCCGCCGCCGTGCACCACGGCGGCGCGGACGCTGAGGACGTCCGGGAGTCCGCCGGCCACCGTGACGAAGCGACGACCACCGTCAGCCGAGGCGAACACGTCACCGGCCCGCGTGCCGAGGTACACCCCGGTGTCGGTCGGCTCCGTGCCGTGGCCGCGGCCTTCGGCCTCGTCCCCCGTGCCCCCCGCGTCGTCGACGCAGGCGGCGTCCCGGAGCACGGCGTTCCAGCAGGCGTCGGGCAGCCCCTCCCCCGACGCCGTCCACGTCGCGCCGGCGTCGTCGGAGCGGTGCACCGCGAGCCGCCCACCCGGGGGGACACGCTCGCTGTCTGCGACCAGCGGAACCACCCACACCCGAGCGCCGCGGTGCGGGTCGGCGAGCATCACGAAGCCGAAGTCGCTCGGCAGCCCGGCGGCGATGGAGACCCAGGTGTCCCCGGCATCGTCGCTGCGGTAGACGCCATGGTGGTTCTGGGCGTACAGGCGGTGCGGGGTCTGCGCGTCCCGGGCGATCTTGTGGACGCACTGACCGAACTCCGGCGCAGGGCCGGGCAGGAAGTACGTGGAGATGCCGCTGTTGCGCGGCTCCCAGGACTCGCCGCCGTCGCAGGAGCGGTACACCCCACCGGTGCTCATGGCCACGTGGACGCTGTCGTCCACGGGGCTCGGGAGCACGGAGTGGGCGGCCGCTCCCCCGTAGCCCGCTCCCCACCGTCCGCGGTGGGGGTGGTCCCACAGGCCGCGCACCAGGTCGAAGTGCACACCGCCGTCGGTCGAGCGCCACAGCGAGATGGGTTCGCACCCCGCCCACACGACACCTGGGCGGTCCTCGGAGTCCGGCTGCAGCTGCCAGATCCTCGACAGGGCCGCACCGTCGGAGTCGCCGAAGCGGACACCTCCCTGCTCCGGCTCAGACCAGCTGGCCCCCAGGTCGTCGGAGTGCAGGACAGCCGGCCCCCAGTGCTCGGAGCGGGTGCCGACGAGCAGGCGGGTGCGGCCACCCCGGGTGTCGACAGCCACGCTCGGCACCTCGTGCATCAGCAGGATCGGCTCTGACAGCGTCCACGAGTGCCGGTCCTCGCTGGTGGCCAGCCACAGCCCCTTGCGCGTGCCGATCATGAGCACCACGGTCATGGTTTCTCCTCCTGGGACGTTGGGGAACAGGGGGAGGACTGCTCGCGGCCGGGGTACTCATCGGTCCCCCGCCACCCGCAGCGGCGAGCACCGGCGGTGCCACGCACCCGTGGCACCCGCCGTGACCATCGGGTCTTCTGCCTACGTGCCGAGACCCCGCCGACCAGCACGGACCAGCACCTCTCATCACCAGGAAGGGCACCCACCATGAAGGTCGTCATCGCTGGAGGGCACGGCGCCGTTGCACGGCTCACCGGGCGCAGCCTCGTCGAGCACGGGCACGAGGTCGTCGGCCTGGTGCGCAACCCCGACCACGTCCCGGACCTCGTCGCCGACGGCATGACGGCTGCGGTGCTGGACCTCGAGCAGGCCCGGACCGCAGAGCTCGCCGAGCTGCTGGCCGGTGCGGGCTGCGTCGTGTTCGCAGCCGGCGCCGGTGCGGGCAGCGGTCCGGCACGGAAGGACTCCGTGGACCGTGGTGCAGCCGTCCTGCTCGCCGACGCCGCAGAGGTGGCGGGGGTGCGGACGTACCTGCTGGTGTCGAGCGCCGGTGTGGACTCGGTGCGCGACGGCGGGGTGCCCGAGGGCATGGACGAGGCGTTCCTCGCCTACCTTCGCGCGAAGCTCGCAGCGGAGGAGGACGTCCTGCACCGTGACGACCTGGACGTGCTCGTCCTGCGCCCGGGGCACCTGACGGACGAGCCCGGAACAGGGCAGGTGCGGCTGAGCGGCGAGCCCAGGGAGGGTGCCGTCCCCCGGGCGGATGTGGCGCAGGTCCTCGCGGCCGTGGTCGACCGGCTGGAGGCGTCACCCCTGGCCAGCCGGGCCGTCCTGGAGCTGGTGACCGGTGACGTGCCCGTCGAGGAGGCCGTCGAGGTCGAGCTGGCCGGGCGCTCGGCCAGCTGAGGCACCGCACGTCGGGACCGCACGGGACCTGCACCGTCAGGGCAGCAGCGAGAACCAGACGACCTTGCCCGAGCAGTCAGGCCTCACTCCCCAGTCAGCAGCGAGCTGGTCGACCAGGCGCAGGCCGTGGCCGCTGACCGCCCCCGGCGCGATGTCGACAGGACGGGGCCGGGACCTGTCGTCGTCCCCCACCTCGACGAGGACGCTGCCCGGCCCCACCGCGACCTCCAGCCGGGGTGCGCTGCGGGCGTGGACGAGCGCGTTCGTCACGACCTCGCTGGTGAGCAGGACCGCCGTGTCGCTGGTCCGCGGTCGGAGGCCAGCCCCCGCGCAGGACACCCGGACAAGCTCACGAGCCTGCCGGATGGACGACATGTCGTCCTCGAGGAGCAGCACGGCCGTGCTGGAGCGTGCACCGGTCATTGCGTTCCCCGTCACCCCCACGGCCTGCAGGCCACTGAGAGGTCAGTAGACGTGACCGTGAGGCGACGACGATATCCCCGGGGCTCCACAACCGCCACGCGAAGCGCCAGGCCGCCGGTGGAGGACGGACCGCCCGGCGCAGGTCGACGTCCCGGGCTCAGTCCCCCGTGCCGACGGATCGAGACCCCGTACGGCTGGTCGCCGCAGCGTCGCCGGCGGGTCAGGTGGTCGAGCACGGGATCGAGGACGGGAGCCCGGGTACCACCGGGGCAGCCGGGTTTCGCTGAGCGGTGCCCGCGCCGGCGGGTCAGACGGTCGAGGGGACCGCAGGTCGGCAGGCCGGGGTGCGGGGGGCCGGCACGACCACTCCGGCGGGCACCGTGCTGCCGGCGCTGGCGGCGCTGGCGGCGCTGACGGTGCTGACGGCGCTGACGGTGCTGACGGCGCCGAAGGTGCTGCCGGCGCTGCCGGGCGGCAGGCCGACGAAGGCAGGCGACCCCGACGGCGGCTGCGGGCACCATGACCACCGCGAGGGCGACGTGGACCGGGACGACGTCCGCGAGCGAGCCCGCGGTGACGGCAGCCAGGGCCTGTCCCCCGGTGGTGGCCCCCACCACGACGCTGATGGCCACCGCCCTCAGGTGCTGCGGCAGGCGAGGGCCGCCGACGACGTTGGCCGGTGTGGTGGCGACGAACAGCAGCCCGGCGAGCACGAAGGCCGTCGTCGTCACCCCGACGCCCACCCACGTGGTGACCGCGCCACTGGCGAGGAGGGCCGGGGTCGGTCCCGGCTGGAGCACGTGAGCTGCGGTCCAGCCCGCCGCTGCGAGTCCGCTGACGGCCAGGGCCGGGACGGCGGCGAGCCTGGCGGCACCGCGCAGCAGCTGCGGTGCCTCCCCCGTCACACCGACCCGGGCCGTCCCGACGAGCGTCAGCGTCGTGGTGGCCGCCAGCAGGACCGGCGCCACCCAGGTCGCGCCGCCGAGGTCTCGCACCGCGTAGAGGACCACGAGGGTCTCCGAGGCGGTGGCGGAGAACGTGGCGGCCAGGGTGAGGAGCACGGCACGGCGGACCACGCCGTCGTCGAGGACGAAGCGCACGGCCGCACGCAGACCGGTGCGGTGGTCCTCGAGGCTCGACCCGCTCCGGTCGCGCCGGGCGGGCAGCGCGGGGAGGCCGGCGAGGACCACCGCCGACACACCGAACGTGGCGGCGTTGAGCACGAGGGCAGCCGAGGGGTCGGCCACCGCGATGGCGAGACCACCGACCAGGTAGCCCAGCAGCACGGTGAGGTCCTGGGTGACCCCGGACGTCGCGATCGAGGGTCCGTACCGGTCGGGGGGCACGAGCTCCACCTGGGCTGCGGCCCTGGCGCCGTGGAAGGCGGGGGTGGCGAGGCCGGCGAGGGCTGCGAACGCGATCGTGAGGCCCACGGGCGCAGGCAGGAGCACGAGGAGGAATGCCGCCGCACGCACCAGGTCCGCCCCGACCATCACGGTCCGACGGTCGAGGTGATCCACGAACCCGGCGACCACCTGCCCGGGGCCCAGCCACGTCACCAGCGAGGCCCCGACGGCGACACCTGCCCACGTCGCGGACCCGGTGCGCTCGAGCACCAGGACCACCAGGGCGAGGCGCGCCGCCCAGTCGCCGACCTCGCTGAGCAGCTGGGCCAGCCAGAGGCGTCGGTAGCCGCGGTCGGCCAGCGGCCGTGCGAGCTGTCGTAGTGCGTGCATGGCGTCCCCGTCCGCCTTCCGGTGCTGGTGCACCGTCCCGATGACGAGGCATCGGCACGCCGGTCCGAAAGGCTGAGGGGTGATGTCGCCCTTTTCCGGCATCGTCGGCCATGGGACCGGGTGGAGGGGCGGCCGGCCCGTCGGCCCCCGGCTGGCGTGCGCACCGCAGGTGGGGGGCGATGACGGCGAGATCGCTCGTGGGGGCCGTGGCGGGCGGGGTGCGCGTGGCGGGCGACGTCCTCGTGCGCGTGGGGTACCTGCCGCAGACGTCGAGCCCACCGGGGGCCCGTGCCGATGACGCCCGCCCCACCCGAGCCCCCGGCACGGCCGGACCCGCTCGCCGACCTGGGCCTGGCCGACTCCGTCGTGGACGAGCGCGGCATCAGCCCCTTGCGGCTCGGTCAGGCGCAGGACGACCTCACAGCTGCCGGGTGGCAGGTGCGGTACGGGCCTGACGACCGCCATCGGCTCACGCCCACCTGGGCGGATGACGTCGCGCTGTCGGGATGGGTCGTCGATGGCCGCCTGGTGTCCGTGCAGGCTGAGCTGAGCGACCAGGCGGACCACCGGACGGAGACCCGGATCGGCGTCGCGTTCGGGCAGCCGATGGACGAGCTGCCACCGGACAGCGACCGGCAGCAGGTGATCGAGCCCGGTGGTGACGCCGAGGTCAGGACGGCCGCGACACCGGTCAGAACGGGTCGGTCCTGGTGCCCGACCTGGGAACTCCGGCGATCCGCTCGCGGTCGACGTGAAGGTCACCGTTCGTGCCGTGGTGGGATGTCGCGCCGAGCGTCGGCGTCCGGACCACGGGAAGACCCTTTCCGGACGAGCTGCAGCCCCGAGAGGCCGTCGCCCAGAGGGACCATCGCCCGGGAGTCCATCGCCACGGGGGTCCATCGGCCAGGGCCATTGACCCGTTCCCCGCCCAGGTGGACGCTTTCCCCCTGCCACCCACTCGAGGCGGCCGGGCCGCAGGAGGCGCGGGGTGCCGAAGGACGGGAAGCCAGCAGCAGCGACCACCCCGCCAGGGCAGACCGACGGCAGCCACACAGCGACGCCCGAGCCCAGGTGGCGGGACGGAGTCACGGCCTGGTCGCTGCTCGTTGCGCTCCTGCTCATCGGACCGCCCGCCGCGCTCGCCATCTACTACGAGCTGATCGCCGACGGCCCCACCACCAACGCCGGTCAGTGCCGCACCGTCGGACCCAACACCACCCCGCCCGTCGACTCGCAGACCGGCAGCACCGTCGCCTTCACCCCCGTCGACGACACCGCCGTCACCCTGCCCCTCGGACGCTCCGGGAACCGTTCCCAGACCGAGATCACCCTGTCCGTCGTCGAGGTCCGCAACCCCGACGGGTCCCTGAACACCGAACCCCGCACCGGCGCCACCGTGAACTTCGACGTCCGCACCGCCTACCTCCGACGCGCCGACGGCCTTGAGCTCACCGTCCAGACCGACGCCTCCCAGACCGGCAGCACCCAGGCCCGCGGGAACGACAACACGACCTACATCCAGTGGCGCCGCGCTACCGGCGCCGCCACCCTGCACGTCTGCCTGTCCCGCGACCAGCTCGCCAGCCAGGACGGCGGGACGTACGACGGCCTGTTCGTCATCGACGACGACCGCGCCACCGAACTGCGGATCCCGTTCACCGTAACCCTCGCCTACGCCTCCTGGTGGTGGGTCGCTGCAGCCACGTGGATCGTCGCCTGGGCCAGCCTCATCCTGATCTTCCTCGTCTCCGAACGCCGACCCGTCCTCGGCATACACGCCAAGAACCCTGCCAAGCACCTCACCACCTGGCTGTTTTTCGGCGGCGGCGGCGCTCTCACCTTGCTCACCGCCGGCGCAGTCATCACCACCTTCAGCACCGGGTACCTCAACGACCCCGACTGGGGCAGCTCCTGGTCGGACATGGTCGCCCTCGGCGGGTCCGTCGCGGCGACCACGCTCGGCGTCGGCGGCCTGACCGCGGTCGCAGCCGGTGAGAAGCTCGCCCGCCAGGCCGCCACGGCGACCGCCGGGACCACCGAGGAGAAGGCCGCCGCTACCCCCACCACGGTCACGCCGCCCACCACGGTCACCGCCCCGGACCCGACCACTGCAACGACCACCGCCACTGGTACGACGCCCCGGTAGCCCCATGCGGCCGTCGGGCTGAGGCCCTCACAGGCTCGTGTCGGCTGCTTCGGCGGTTGTCGCCGGCGCCCCTGCCAGCTGACGGGGGCGCCGTCTTGCGTTCAGGCCCTCTCAGACCCGCGACCGCTTCCGGCGGCTCCCCCAACGACAGCTGCCTCGGCTCCCTGACGGGAACCGAGGCAGCGTCGCCGGACATCTCATGGCCGAGCCCGTGACATCCGTGGCCACCCCCAGGTCACACCTGGCTGGAGCCGATGGACATCACATGGCTGTCGACATCAGCTGCAGCCGCTGGTCGAGCCGCACCCCTCGCAGACGTAGCAGCTACCGGCCGGGCGCATCTTGACTCCGCAGGTCAGGCACATCGGGGAGTCCTGGGTGCGGCCCTGGATCGCCTCCATGAGCTCGGCCGAGGAGTGCACCTGCGCCGGGACCGGCTGAGCGGCATCCGCCACCGGCGCGCTAGCCGGCTTGGCGGGCGGTGCCGAGACCGGCGCTGACTGCGCGAGGGAGTCGGCGTCGAACGAGCTGTCGTCGCCCAGGTCGCCGTCGCCGTCGTCGTCGGTCAGCTCTTCGTAGACCCCCGTCTCGAGCTGCCGCTGACGCTCGTCGGCGGTGTAGATGCCGAGGGCGGAGCGGGTCTCGAAGGGCAGGTGGTCCAGCGCCAGGCGCCGGAACACGTAGTCCATGATCGAGGCGGACATCCGGACGTCCGGGTCGTCGGTGAGACCCGCCGGCTCGAAGCGCATGTTGGTGAACTTCTCGACGTACGTCTCCAGGGGGACCCCGTACTGCAGCCCGATGGAGACGGCGATCGAGAAGGCGTCCATCATCCCGGCGAGCGTGGACCCCTGCTTGCTCATCTTGAGGAAGAGCTCACCGAGCCCCTCGTCGGGGTACGAGGAGCTGATCATGTAGCCCTGCGCGCCGCCGACCGTGAAGGACGTGGTGCTGGCCGGGCGCTTCTTGGGCAGCCGACGGCGCACGGGCCGGTACTCGACCTTGACCTCGGCCGCCGCGGCGGCCTTGTCGGCCGCGGAGGCGCCGCCGCTGGTCGTCGCACTTGGAACCGCTGGACAGCGGCTGCCCGACCTTGCAGTTGTCGCGGTAGACGGCCAGCGCCTTGAGGCCGGACTTCCAGCCCTCGAAGTAGACCTCCGCGACCTCCTCGACCGTGGCGTCCTCCGGCATGTTGACCGTCTTGGAGATCGCCCCGGACAGGAACGGCTGGACCGCTGACATCATCCGGACGTGCCCCATCGGCTTGATGGAGCGGGCACCGATGGCGCAGTCGAAGACCTCGTAGTGCTCGGGCTTGAGGCCGGGCGCGTCCGTGACGTGACCCTTCTCCCCGATGTAGGCGACGATCGCCTCGACGGTCTCCTCGGTGTAGCCGAACTTGCGCAGCGCCCGCGGGATCGTCTGGTTGACGATCTGCATGGAGCCGCCGCCGACCATCTTCTTGAACTTGACCAGGCTGAAGTCCGGCTCGATGCCGGTGGTGTCGCAGTCCATCATGAAGCCGATGGTCCCGGTGGGGGCGAGCACGCTGGCCTGGCTGTTGCGCCAGCCGTTCGCCTCGCCGATCTTGTTGCCCTCGGCCCAGACCTTGGTGGCCAGCGCGTGCACCGACTTGTCGAGCGTGTGCATCGTCCTGATGGAGTCGTTGGCCGCCGCGTGCTTGCGCATGACGCGCTGGTGCGCCTCGGCGTTGCGGGCGTAGCCGTCGTAGGGCCCGACCACGCCGGCCAGCTCGGCGCTGCGCTTGTAGGAGACACCGGTCATCAGGCTGGTGATCGACGCGGCCAGCGCGCGCCCGCCGTCGGAGTCGTAGGCCAGGCCGGACGCCATCAGCAGCGCACCGAGGTTGGCGTAGCCGATGCCCAGCTGACGGAACGCGCGGGTGGTCTCGCCGATCGGCTCCGTGGGGAAGTCCGCGAAGCAGATGGAGATGTCCATCGCCGTGATGACGAGCTCGACGCTCTTGGCGAACTGGGCGGCGTCGAAGCTGCCGTCGTCCTTGAGGAACTTCAGCAGGTTGAGGCTGGCGAGGTTGCAGCTGGAGTTGTCGAGGTGCATGTACTCGCTGCACGGGTTCGACGCGTTGATGCGACCGGACTCCGGCGTGGTGTGCCAGTCGTTGATGATGTCGTCGTACTGGATGCCGGGGTCGGCGCACTCCCACGCGGCCGTGGCGATCTTGCCCCACAGCTCACTTGCGCGTCGACGGTCTCGATGACCTCGCCCGTGCTGCGCGAGCGCAGCCCGAACCCGGTGCCGTTCTCCACGGCCCGCATGAACTCGTCGGAGACGCGGACGGAGTTGTTGGCGTTCTGGTACTGGACGCTGGTGATGTCCTTGCCACCGAGGTCCATGTCGTAGCCGGCGTCGCGGAGCGCGCGGATCTTGTCCTCCTCGCGCGCCTTGGTCTCGACGAACTCCTCGATGTCCGGGTGGTCGACGTCGAGGACGACCATCTTGGCGGCGCGACGGGTAGCCCCGCCGGACTTGATGGTCCCGGCGGAGGCATCGGCGCCCCGCATGAACGAGACCGGGCCGGACGCGGTGCCACCGGAGGACAGCAGCTCCTTGCTGGAGCGGATGCGCGACAGGTTGAGGCCCGCACCGGACCCGCCCTTGAAGATGCGGCCTTCCTCGCGGTACCAGTTGAGGATGGAGTCCATCGTGTCGTCCACCGCGAGGATGAAGCAGGCGCTGACCTGCTGCGGGGCAGGCGTGCCGACGTTGAACCAGACCGGCGAGTTGAAGCTGAAGACCTGGTGCAGCAGCATCCAGGTGAGCTCGTGCTCGAACACCTCGGCGTCGTCCGCCGTGGCGAAGTAGCCGTGCTCCTTGCCGGCCTTGGTGTAGGTGAGCACGACCCGGTCGATGAGCTGGCGCAGGCTCCGCTCCCGGTTGTCGGCGCCGACGGCACCGCGGAAGTACTTGGTGGTCACGATCGACGAGGCGTTCACCGACCAGAAGTCCGGGAACTCGACGCCACGCTGCTCGAAGATCGTCTCGCCGGTCTTCCAGTTGGTCTGGACGACGTCGCGCGACTCCCACGACACCTGGTCGTACGGGTGGACACCAGGGGTGGTCCACACGCGCTGGACGACGAGCCCGCCGGCGGGCCTGCTGGGCGTCTTCGGCGTCCGCTTGGACGTGGTCTCGGTCATGTGGGGGTTCCCCTGCTCTCTGGCGGTCGGTGGCGGTTCGGTGCAGGTGGTGCTGATGGTCCCCGGCAGGACCGACGCTCTGACGCGTCGGGGAGGCCGGCTCAGGTCGTGCTGCTGCTCGCGCTCGACGCGGAGCAGGGTGATCGCGGCCTCGAAGTCCTCGAGGGAGTCGAAGGCCTGGTAGACGCTCGCGAAGCGGAGGTAGGCCACCTCGTCGAGCTCCCGGAGCGGAGGCAGGATGCTGAGACCGATCTCGTGCGCCTCGATCTCGGCGACGCCGGTCTGGCGCACCTGCTCCTCCACCCGCTGGGCCAGCAGGGCCAGGTCGTCCTCCGAGACCGGTCGACCCTGGCACGCCTTCCGGACACCCGTCACGACCTTGTCCCGGGAGAACGGCTCGCTGGCGCCGGACCGCTTGACCACGGTGAGGCTCGCGGACTCCAGCGTCGTGAAGCGGCGGTCGCAGTCCTGGCACTGCCGACGACGGCGGATAGCCGTGCCGTCGTCGGTCACACGTGAGTCGACGACCCGTGAGTCACCATGACGGCAGAAGGGGCACCGCATACGTCGACCTCGTCTCGGGGTGGTGGGACGGCTACCCGACCGGGCCCTGTGGACGACCCTGTGGGGAACCTGTTGATGCAGCGGCGTGTCGCTGTGGATGCCGTGTGGACCAGATGTGGATGAACAACATCGATGTAACTACTAGATGTTGTGGGTACCGTAACAGTCCACCACCAGAACGCAACCCTTGCCGCCATGGACCGTCCACCATGGCCACCACCAGGGAGTAAGCACCCGACAGCGGCGTGTCACCATTCCGCCCGCCGCGCACGGTGCTCCCGGCGGGCACGAGAGCCGGCGAGGTCGCCGACCCGGCCTACTCGACCGGGACGAGCACCTCGGCTCCGGCCTGGACCCCGGCGGAGCCGAGACCGTTCAGGGCCACGATCTCCGTGACCACCGAGCGCGGGTCCCGGCCGGGTACGTGCTCCTGGGCGAGCTGCCACAGGGTGTCTCCCGGTTCCACCACCACGACGGCCGCGGGAGCGTGACGCCCGGACGCGCCCATCCCGCTGGCGACACCGGCCGTCCCATCGCCTGCCGACGCACCGGGGGCGACGCTGGCCGCCACGGTCACCCAGGCGAGGACGAGCACTGCAGCCAGAGCCGACGAGGCGGCCCCCAGCGCGAGCAGCCGTACCGCGCGGCGACCGCGAGCCGTGAGGACGATGCGCCGAGAGCGGTCGCGCCGGTGGGGCGGACGGCTCGGACGGCGGTCAGGGCGCTGCGCGGTCACGACACGACCGGTGGCCGACGTGGCCGCACCGGGCGCGGGCGCCGCCCGACGGACCAGGAGCGGTCGGGCCGGGACAAGGGTGGGGGCGTGGGTGCTCATGGGATCCTCCTCCGGACGGGTGTTCGATTCGGGGGCGGCACGTTCGAACGCCTGTACGTTAACCTGAGGTCGAGACATTGTCGAGCAGGTGTTCGAACGGCCCCTCGTCGTCCCAGGTCGCAGCGGTGGGCCTGCGGCCGTCTCGCCGCCGACGACACGCCCGCAGCGGTTCTTGTGGACAGGTGTTCGACGCTCTAACTTCATGATCGAGAGTCCACCCCAGGGGTCGGACACAACCCCGGACCCAGGGCCACGGGCCCATCCCGAAGGAGACCGAGATGCCCACCACCGACCTCGACGGCCTCACCCCTCGGCAGCGACTCGTGCTCGACGCCATCCGCGACGCCGTGCAGACCCGCGGCTACCCGCCCTCCATGCGGGAGATCGGAGAGCTGGTCGGGCTCACGTCGCCCAGCAGCGTCGCCCACCAGCTGGCCACCCTGGAACGGAAGGGCTACCTGCGTCGGGACCCGAACCGGCCGAGGGCCATCGAGGTGGTGCACCCCGACGACGGGCGGCGGGCCCGGACCCCCTCAGCCGTCCCGGTCCCGACTGCCGTCGACACGCCGGCCCCGACGCCGGCCCCGGAGCAGACGGTGTCGCTGCGCCCGCGGGACTCCGACGACGACATCCGGGTGCCGGAGGCGAGCATGGTGCCGCTGGTCGGCCGCATCGCAGCCGGAGGTCCGCTGCTGGCCGAGCAGGTCGTCGAGGACGTGTTCCCGCTCCCCCGGCAGGTCGTCGGGGACGGCACGCTGTTCCTGCTCCAGGTGGTGGGTGACTCGATGATCGACGCGGCGATCTGCGACGGCGACTGGGTGGTCGTCCGGCAGCAGCCGGTGGCCGAGAACGGCGAGATCGTGGCGGCGATGATCGACGGCGAGGCGACGGTCAAGACGTACCGCCGTCGGGACGGCCACGTCTGGCTCATGCCGCACAACCCCGCCTACACGCCCATCCCGGGCGACGAGGCGACGCTGCTCGGCAAGGTGACGGCGGTGCTCAGGCGGGTGTGAGCGAACGCTCCGCGCCACGGAGGGCGTCGACGACCCGGTCGACGTCCTCCTCGTCGTTCCACAGGTGGAAGGCCAGCCGCGCCCGTCCCGCGCGGGAGACGGCGGTGCACCCTGCGGCGGCCAGACCAGCGAGGACCGCCCCGTCCGCGTCGGGCAGGCAGAGGACCGGTCGGCCCTCGGCCGGCAGGCCCAGCCGCCCCCGGAGCAGGTCCGCAAGGTCCGCACCGTGGGAACGGCGGACCGAGGCCGGGATCTCCAGGAAGACCTCCAGCGACGTGCGTGTGCCGACCCATGACAGCCACGCGGGGCTGACGTCGAAGCGGCGCGCGTCCGCGGCGACCGTCAGCCCGGGCCCGTACACGGACCCCCACACGTCCTCGCCGGCGTACCAGCCTGCGTTGTGACCGGACAGCCGGTCGGCGGCCTCGGGGCGCACCGTGAGGAAAGCGCTCCCCCTGGGGGCGCACAGCCACTTGTAGGCCGAGCACACGGTGACGTCCCAACGGCTCGCGTCCACGTGGTACCAGCCCGCGGCCTGGGTGGTGTCGCAGACCGTCATGGCGCCCACGTCGTGGGCAGCGTCCGCCACGGCGTCCTCGTCGGCAAGCCGTCCGTCGGCGGACTGCGCGACCGAGAACGCCACGACCGCAGGCCTGAGCTCGCGGACCGCCTCGGCGAGGCGGTGCAACGGCGCTGCGACGGTTCGTACGCCCCGGGCGGCCTGTGCCTCGAAGGGGCCCGTCACCGAGGTGAACTCGCCCTCGACGGTGAGGACGAGCGCGCCCGCCGGCAGCGCCACGGCCACCTCGGCGGTCATGACCGAGGCCTGCGAGCCCACCGCCACCCAGCCCTGCGGCACCCCGACCAGCCGGGCGTAGAGGGCGCGAGAGGCCTGCACGTGCTCGTCGTAGCCGACGGCGCAGCCCAGCCCCGCCTGCCATGCGTCCACGGCCCGTCGCAGCGCCTCCGCCGTCCGCAGCGGCGGCAGGCCCAGGGTGCTGGCGTTGAGGTATCCCGGGGCGGCCTGCCATGCGTCCAGAGTCATGCCCCCAGCGTGGCGACAGCGCACCCATAGGACAACGGCCGGTTCATCAGCCGACCTATCAGCCGATGTTATGGCTAGGCTTCTGCTGTGGCGGTCGACGTGGCGGTGCTCCGGCTGCTGCGGGCGGTGGACGACGAGGGCTCCATCTCTGCTGCGGCGCGACGGCTCGGCATCAGCCAGCCGGCTGCGAGCCAGCAGCTCCGTCGCGCCGAACGGCTCATCGGCACGGCGCTCGTCGAGCGGGTCGGGCGGGCCTCCCGCCCCACCGACCCGGGGCGGGTGCTCGCCCGGCACGCCGTGGCGGTGGAGAACCTGCTCGCCGCCGCCGAGCGGGAGGTGCTGGCGGTGGCCGGCCTGGCCGCCGGAACGGTTCGGTTGGTGGCCTTCCCGTCCGCGTCGGCGCGGCTGGTGCCCCGGGCGCTGGCCGCGCTGCGGCGCGGCTCCCCCGGCCTGACCGTAGCGCTGGCCGAGGTGGAGCCGCCGGGATCTCTGGACCTGCTACGACGCGGCGACGCAGACGTCGTGGTCACCTTCGACCACGTGGTGCCCGGCCACTCCACCCCGACCGACCTCGACGGCCTGGTGGTGACGCCGTTGCTGGACGACGAGGTCCGCATCGCCGTCCCCTCGGGCGGGAGGTGGGGGGGCGAGACGGCGGTCGCCATGGCCGAGCTGGCCCACGAGGAGTGGATCGCCGGCTGCCCCCGCTGCCGGGGCCACCTGGTCGACCTGGCGGCAGCCGCGGGCTTCGTCCCCCGTATCCGGTACGAGACCGACGACTACGTCGCGGTGCTGGGGCTGGTCGGCGAGGACCTGGGCGTGGCGCTCGTGCCGTCCCTGGCCTGGCTGCACCGCGACGCCGCCGGGGTGAGGACACTGTCGCTCGATCCTGTCGCCCGCCGTCGCGTCGTCGCCGTCACGACGGCGGACCTGGCCCGCGTCCCGAGCGTCTCGGCCGTCCTCGCGGCCCTGGAGGTCACTGCGGCAGACGTCTGAGGGCGCCCAGCACCACCTCGCGGTCGGTGGTGCGCCAGAACGGGGGCA
Organism: uncultured Actinomycetota bacterium; assembly: GCA_963759255.1. GTDB lineage: Bacteria > Actinomycetota > Actinomycetes > Actinomycetales > JBBAYJ01 > Aquipuribacter. The sequence continues at coordinate 616,874 of CAVWYQ010000002.1, read as the reverse complement.
GCGCCTGCAGCAGCGCCGGGCCGTACCGCTTGGTGGCGACCCTCGGGTCGAGGACGGCGACGACGCCGCGGTCGTCGCCCCTGCGCACCAGCCGACCGGCTCCCTGCGCCAGGAGGGTCGCGGCGTGCGCGACGGACACCGTCATGAACCCGCTCCCCCCGGCACGGTCGACCGCCTCGCTGCGTGCCTGTGACAGGGGGTCGTCCGGACGGGGGAAGGGCACCCGGTCCAGCACGACCAGGCTGCACGACGGACCCGGCACGTCCACGCCCTGCCACAGCCCCAACGTGCCGAACAGGCAGGTGCGGGGGTCCGCCGAGAACTGCGCGACCAGCGTCGGCACCAGGTCCTCGCCCTGGCACAGCACCGGAAGGTCGGTTCGGGTCCGGACGACCTCCGCAGCCGCCTGGGCGGCGCGCCGTGAGGAGAACAGCCCCAGGGTCCGACCGCCCGCAGCCTCGACGAGAGCCACGAGCTCGTCGTGCAGCGGCTCCCCGTGGCCGTCGCGCCCGGGCGGTGGCAGGTGGGCGGCCACGTAGAGGATCGCCTGCCGGGAGTAGTCGAACGGGCTGCCGACGTCCAGGCCCGTCCAGCCACCGCGGCCGAGCCCCAGCCGACGCGCCAGCGCCTCGAAGCCGCCAGGGCCGGTGAGTGTGGCCGAGGTGGCCACGACGGTGCGCGCGTCGAACAGCCTGGACCGCAGCAACCCGGACACGTCCAGCGGTGCTGCCTTGAGCACCGTGCCCCGACGCTCGTCCTGCTCCACCCAGACCACGTCCACGCCCGCCGGCGCCTCGGCGACCTGCTCGTCGTCCTCGTCGTCCGGGACGGTGGCGCCGCGCTGCCCGGGAGGGGCCGGGACCCCACCGATCCGTTCGGCGACGTCGGCGTGCTCCAGCAGCGCGGCGCGGGCGGCCTGCGCGCCGCCCGCCTCGGCGTCCTTCGGCATCGAGCGCAGGGCGCCGCGGGCAGCCGTGGCAAGCAGCAGCAGGGCGTCCTGGACCGCGGCCGGGGCACCGTCCGCCAGCCGACCCGCAGACAGCTCGGTCAGCGCGGTCTCCAGGGCGGCGGCCGCCCGGTCCAGGTCGGTCACGTCGTCGGCGCCGCAGCCGGCACGCCGCGCAGCGGTCGCCGCGGCCCGCACCGACGTCGCCGTCACCTCGCGCGACAGGGCGGCCGTCACCCGGTCGATGAGGTCGTGCGCCTCGTCCACGACGACCACGTCGTGCTGCGGCAGCGTCTTGCGGTTGTCGGTGGCGTCGATGGCCAGCAGCGCGTGGTTGGTGACGACGACGTCCACGTCCTTGGCGCGTGCTCGCGCGGCCTCGCTGAAGCACTCCCCCACCAGCGGGCACCGTTGCCCCAGGCACTCCCTGGCCGTGACCGACACCGCCCGCCAGGCGCGCTCGGGCACCCCTGGGACGAGGTCGTCACGGTCACCGGTGTCGGTCTGCTCGGCCCACGCCCGCACCCGCACCACCTGCTGCTCCAACGTGGACCGGGAGCTGCTGCCACCCTGCTGGACCTCCCACAGGGCCATCGGGTCGTCCTCGGCCTCGCTGCCACCGGCGAGGCGGTGCTTGCACACGTAGTTGTTGCGGCCCTTGACCAGCTGCCAGGTCGGCCGGCGACCCAGCGGCCCCTCGAGCGCGTCGGCCAGGCGCGGCAGGTCGTGACGGACCAGCTGCCCCTGGAGGGCCAGGGTGCTGGTGGCCACGACCACGCCGCGGCCCCGCCGGACCGCGGCGGCGACGGCGGGCACGAGGTACCCCCACGACTTGCCCGTGCCGGTCCCGGCCTGCACGAGCAGGTGGCGCGAGCCGTCGACCGCCTCTGCGACCGCGACGGCCATCCGGTCCTGCCCGTCGCGGCGGCTGCCGCCGGTCGCCTCGACCACGCGGGCCAGCAGGCTCGTAGCGTCCTGAGCAGGGTCCGGTCGGTCCCGGTGGGCGTCCGCGACGGGCGCCTCGTCCGTCGCGCTGCTCACCGAACCGACCCTACCGGCGGCACCGGCCAGGACGGTGCGCCGTCCCCAGGGCGCGCAGCCCGAAGACCCTCAGCCGGTGCGCGACGCCGCGGAGAGGGCCGCCGCCAGGGCCTTGTCGACCCGGGCGTGCAGCCGGGTGCCCTCGGCGACGTGCTCCACGTCCAGCACCTCGCCGTCGGCGTGGGTCCGGCTCACGAGGTCGCCCCGCTCGTACGGCACCACGAGGTCGACCTCGACGTCCGGGCGGGGCAGGTCTGCCACCACGGCGGCGAGCAGCTCGTCGAGCCCCTGGCCCGTGCGCGCGCTGACCGCCACCGCCCGCCGCTCGCGCCGCAGCAGCCGGTCGACCACCTCCGGGTCGGCGACGTCGGCCTTGTTGAGCGCCACGACCTCGGGCACGGCGTGGGCGCCGACGTCAGCCATGACCTCGCGGACCGCGGACAGCTGGCCCTCGGGGTCCGGGTGGGAGACGTCGACCACGTGGATGACGAGGTCGGCGTCCGCGACCTCCTCCAGCGTGGACCGGAACGCCTCGACCAGCTGGTGGGGCAGGCGCCGGACGAAGCCGACGGTGTCGGTCAGCGTCACGGCCCGCCCGTCCGGCAGCTCGGCGCGGCGCACCGTCGGGTCCAGCGTGGCGAACAGGGCGTTCTCCACGAGCACGCCGGCACCGGTCATCCGGTTGAGCAGGCTGGACTTGCCGGCGTTGGTGTACCCGGCGATCGCGATGGAGGGGACCGCGTTGCGGCGACGGCTGTCGCGCTTGGTGTCCCGCGAGGTGCTCATGTCGCTGATCTCGCGGCGCAGCTTGGCCATCCGGGTGCGGATCCGCCGGCGGTCCAGCTCGATCTTGGTCTCACCCGGGCCGCGCGAGCCGATCCCGGCGCCGCCGGCGACCCGGCCACCGGCCTGGCGGGACATCGAGTCACCCCAGCCTCGCAGGCGTGGCAGCAGGTACTCCAGCTGCGCGAGCTCCACCTGCGCCTTGCCCTCCCGCGACTTGGCGTGCTGGGCGAAGATGTCGAGGATCAGAGCCGTCCGGTCCACCACCTTGACCTTGACCACGTCCTCCAGCCCGCGTCGCTGCGACGGGCTGAGCTCCCCGTCGACCACGACGGTGTCCGCGCCGGTCTCCGCCACGACCCCGCGGAGCTCGACGGCCTTGCCGGAGCCGAGGAAGGTGGCCGCGTCCGGCTTCTCCCTCGGCTGCAGGAGGGCGTCGAGCACCTGGGAGCCCGCCGTCTCCGCCAGCGCGGCGAGCTCGGCGAGGGAGACCTCCGCCTCGTGGGGGTCCCGGGAGGACGAGAGGCCGGCGAGCACGACGCGCTCCAGACGGAGCTGGCGGTACTCGACCTCGGTGACGTCCTGGAGCTCGGTCGACAGGCCGGCGACCCGTCGCAGGGCCTGACGGTCAGCGAGGTCCTCCTGCTCACCGTCGAAGCTGCCGTCGCGGCCGGGGCGGCTGTCGACGTCGGTGTCGGGGGTCAGGTCTTCTGCTGTCATCGTCGTCCCAGGATCGCACGCGGCAGGCGAACCGCCGAAGGGATATCGGCAGGGTGGGTACCCCGGTGCGGCCGGGGCCCGTTGACCGTGGTGACGCTCCTCGTCGGCCTCGCCTTCCTCGTCCCCGGCGTCGAGCTGCCGGTCGGCACCGCCCTCGGCCTGCTCGTCGCCGTGACGCAGAGGCCCGCCGATCGCGCGGCGCGGCTGGCGGCCCGTCCCCGGCAGCGGGCAGGCTGCCGGGGTGACCCCCGAGCAGTCCCACTACTTCGACGAGCGGCCGGGCTCCGACCCCGGGCGGGAGCGGGAGCTCACGGTCGAGCTTCAGGGGCGTCAGATGGCGGTGCGGACGGCCTCCGGTGTCTTCTCCGGTGACCGGCTCGACCCGGGCACGTCGGTCCTCCTCCGGCACGCGGCCCCGCTGCCGGCAGCAGGCGACCTGCTGGACCTCGGCTGCGGGTGGGGCCCGATCGCGCTCGCCATGGCGGCCACCGCGCCGGAGGCGACGGTGTGGGCCGTGGACGTCAACGAGCGGGCCCGGCAGCTGACCGCCGCCAACGCCCGCAGCAACGGCCTGCCCAACGTCCGCGTCGCGGCCCCCGCCGACGTCACGCCCGGGGTGGAGTTCGCCGCGATGTGGTCCAACCCGCCGATCCGGGTCGGCAAGGAGGCTCTGCACGCACTCCTGCTCACCTGGCTGCCGCGGCTGGCACCCGGAGGGTGGGCGGAGCTGGTGGTGCAGCGCAACCTCGGGGCCGACTCGCTGCAGCGGTGGCTGGACGGTGCCCTGCCCGACGGCCTGCGGGTGCAGCGCCAGGCGAGCAGCAAGGGGTACCGCGTCCTGCTCGTCACCCGGGAGTGAACCCACTCAGCGGCTGACACGCTCCAACCAGCCGTGGTCGACGACGGCCCGGCCCACGACCTCGGCGGGACCGGCGAGCTCGGAGCCCACGATGCCCTCGTCCTCGCGTCGGCGCAGCCGTACCCGCAGCCGGCCACCGGGCACGTCGACCGTCCACCGGGTCACCGAGGCCCGCAGGCTCGCCGCGGCCGCGGCCGCGACCGCCCCCGTCCCGCACGACAGGGTCTCCCCGACACCTCGCTCGTGGACCCGCATCGCCAGGTAGCCGGTGCCCGGTACCTCGCCGGTGCCCAGCCGGCCGACCAGCTCGACGTTGGCACCGCCCACCGGCTCGGGGTCGATGCCCGGACGCTGGAGCAGCAGCACGGCCTCCAGCGCGTCACCGGGCCCCACGTCCACGACGACATGGGGGTTCCCGACGTCGACGCGCAGCCCCGGCAGCCGTCGGTCGCGGTCATGGCCCCGGACCACCACCGCGACGGGGTCCGGGTCCACCACGACAGGTCCCATGTCGACGCTGTAGACGGGGTAGCCGCCCGCGACCAGGCGCACCGGTCGCGGCCCCGAGCGCGAGAGCACCGGGACCTGGTCCGTGCCGGGCTGCACGAGGCCGGCGTCGATGAGGCAGTGCGCCATCACCCTCACCCCGTTGCCGCACATCAGGGCGGTCTCGCCGTCGGCGTTGACGTGGTCCATGAACCAGCCGTCCTCCCCCGCCACCTCGGCGCGCACGGCCCGGATGACGCCGTCGGCGCCGAGGCCACGGCGGCGGTCGCACAGGGCCTCGACCAGACCCGGACCGAGGGGGAAGGTGTCGTCAGGGTCGAGGAGGACCACGAAGTCGTTGCCCGTGCCGTGGGCCTTGACCACGTGCAGGCCGTCCGACCGCAGCGGGCCGGCGGCGCCGCGGGGGGTGACGGGTGCGTCGGTGGGCGGTGCCGGCAGCGTCTGATCAGTCGTGCTCACGGAGCCAGTCTGGCCCGCGTCAGGGCCAGCAGCCGACCGAGAACGTCCGGTGCCCCGGCGTCGAGCCAGACCACGTCCGGGTCGGCACCGAACCACGACTCCTGCCGCCGGACGAGGCGTCGGGTGGCGGCGACCGTGCGGGCGCGGGCCTCGACCTCGGAGCAGCGGCCGCGCAGGAGGTCCAGCACCTGTGCGTAGCCAACCGCGCGGGACGCGGTGGGGCCGTCCTCGAGACCGAGCCCCACGAGGTCCTCGACCTCGGCGACCAGCCCGTCGCCCCACATCCGGTCGACGCGCGCCTCGACCCGGCGGTCCAGCTCCTCCCGCGGGCGCCGGAGTCCGACGACGAGCGCGGGCACGACGCGTGAGGTCTTCCCCGGCTCGGGCATGGCGGCGGCGAAGGGTCGACCGGTGATCTCGACGACCTCCAGGGCCCGTACGACCCGGCGGGTGTTGCTCGGCAGGATGCGCGCCGCGGCCGCCGGGTCCACCTCGCGCAGGCGGGCGTGGAGCGCGGCGGCACCCGCACGGTCGCCCTCGGCCTCCCAGCGTGCCCTGACAGCGGGGTCCGTGCCGGGGAAGCGCAGGTCGTCCAGCGCCGCCCGGACGTACAGCCCGGACCCCCCGACGAGCAGCGGGACCCGGCCTCGCCCGGTGGCGGCGGTGATCGCGTCACGGGCCATCCGCTGGTACTCCGCGACCGCGGCGGCGCGGGTGACGGGCCAGACGTCGAGGAGGTGGTGGGGCACGCCGCGCCGCTCCCCAGGAGAGATCTTCGCCGTGCCGACGTCCATGCCGGCGTAGAGCTGCATGGAGTCCGCATTGACGACCTCGCCGCCGAGGGCGAGGGCGAGGTCAACGGCGAGGTCGGACTTGCCGGTGGCGGTCGGCCCGACGATGGCGACCACCTGAGCCGGTCCGGCCGCAGGCGTCGTGACCCCGTCAGCGCCCCCGTCGACACCCTCGTCGGTACTCACCTCAGCGCCCCGCCCGGGGCTGCGCTCAGCGCTCACGGGGGCCCGGCCGCACGACGGCGACGAGGTAGCAGACCCCGAGCGGAGCGGCTGACAGCAGCAGCTCGACCGACGGCGGCCCGTGCTCAGGGCGACCTCGGGCCAGGCGGGCGAGAAGGGCGACCGCCGGGGCCGCCGTCGCCCCTACCGCGGCTGCGTCCGGCACGTCCGCGCCTCGACCGGCGCGCAGGGCGGCCTCGAGCTCCGCGTCGACCACCGCCCCACGCGGGTCGTCACCCCCGGGGCGCGGGGGCCGCGGGTGCGGCTGCCGTCCGCGAGCAGGAGCAGTCCGGTGCGACCGTCGCCGGTCAGAGGCGTGTCGTCGCGGTCGAGGTCACCCCAGGTGCACCAGTGCGAGGGGCGTGGCACTCCGGAGACCGGGGCGAGCAGCTCCGCCGCCAGCGCGTGCGGCCACGACCCGCCCCCCGGACCCGTCGAGGTCCAGGTCGGGGTCGGGGTCGGAAGGCGTCGGCCTCCGAAGCCGTCCAGGCTGCCGGGTAGCCGGGCGGCGACCACCACGACCCGGTCGAGCCCGACGAGGGTGCGCAACGCCGCCGCCACGGCGCTGCGGACGGGCTCGAGCTCCGGGACCCGGTCACCGGTCAGACGGGGCAGCAGGAGCGGCGCGGACGGGACCAGGCAGGCGACGTCCACGGGCACGCCCGCCACTGTAGGAGCCGTCCGGGCATGGCCGGTGCCGGTCAGGACGGGGTCACGGGGGCCGTGGGCCTGCGCGGTCACGGCTCCAGCGGCAGCAGCCCGGCGCGGTGGGCACGTGAGACCGCGTCGGTCCGTCCGGACGCACCGAGCTTGGCCATGACGTTGCTCAGGTGGACCGACACGGTCTTCTCGCTGATGAACAGCTCCGCGCCGACCTGCCGGTTGGTCCAGCCGCGGGCCACGAGCCGGAGCACCGACTGCTCGCGGGCGGTGAGAGCCACCACCGGCGCGGCCTGCGGCTGCTCGCCGTCGGCCGCCCGGGACGGGGCCAGCCCTGCCCGTCGGGCCAGCACCGTCGCGGCGGCAGCGAGTGGACGGGCCCCCAGCTGCTCGGCCGTCTCCGCCACCTCGGCCAGCAGCTGCTCGGCCTCCAGCCGTGCCGGACCACCACGCGGTGCGCCCAGCAGCAGCGAGCCGGCCAGTCCCAGCCGGCAGCGCGCCTGCTCGAACGGGTGGCCGTAGCCGAACGCCTCGACCGCGCGGCGCCAGGTGACGTGCGCGGCTGCGCCCCCTGCGTCCCCCGGGTCTGGCTGCGCGACGACGGGCATCCGCGACAGCTCGGCCCGGCTGCGCTCCAGCCAGGCGACGGCTTCCGGACCCGGGCGGTCGAGGCGGTCGGGCGTGGCGGCAAGCTCCTCGAACCGCGACGACAGCCACTCCACCCGGGCCGCAGCCCGCTCCCGCAGGGCGGCGAGCACGACGTCGTCGTTCCGGAGCGCGACCTCGTCCGAGACGTCGGCGAGCGCGGCGACCTCGACCGCGCCGAGCCAGAAGACGCCCAGCTGGTCGGCGCCGTGGCAACGGAGGAGGTCGTCGGCCGCGGCACGCGCCAGGTCGGCTGCCTCGTCGGCACGTCCCTGCCACCGGCGGAGCTCAGCCAGGCAGCCGTCCACACCGAGCTGGACCTGCGGGTCGAGTCCGCGCGAGGCGACGAGTCGCTGGATCGCGGTCTCCGCTCCCGCGTCACCGCGGCCGACCTTCACGTACAGGCCGGCCGCCGCGAGCCGGGCTGCAGCGGCGTCCGGCGCCAGGTCGACGTCGGGCTCCGGGTTGTCCCCCCACCGTCCGGAGACGTACCTCGCGACCCGGCGGAGCACCCGCAGCTCCAGCGAGAGGCGGCTCCATCGCAGGCCGTTGTCGGTGGCACGGTCGCAGGACGCCTCGAGCACGTCCAGCGAACCGACGACGTCGCCCCGCGAGTAGCGCGACCAGCTGATGTTGACGGCAGCCCGCAGCTCGGTGAGCACGTCGGTGGACTCGCGTGCCCGGTGCAGCGCCTGCAGCAGACGAGCGTCCACCGTCGCCGCGGGGAGCTCACCGCCGGCGTGCACGACCGCGAGGGTGGCCAGCGTGTCCGCCTCGACGTCGGGTGCGTCGAGCCGCTCCGCTGCCGCGTAGGCCGCCTCGGCGACCTCCCGGGCGTCCGGGCGGTCGGAGAGCATGAGCGCCCGGGCAAGACCTGCCAGCGCCCAGGCGTGGTCCCGGTCGGCCGGCTCCGTGACGCCCGTGGCCGCCTCGAACGCCGCGACGGCCTGCTGCGCATGGGGCAGCGCGTCCGGCACGCGGTCGGCGGCGATCAGGTGCTGGGCGAGGCGGTGGTGCAGCAGCGCCACCCGCCCGGGTCTGCCGTCGGCCTCGGCCCGTCGGAGGGCTTCTCGGGCCAGGGCGACGGCTCGCTCCACGCGCCCGCACCGGCTGGCGTAGCCGGCGGCACGCCGGTGGAGGTCGACGGCGTCCAGCCCCGCGACCGCACCGGGCGTCGGGAACGCTGTCGAACAGCTCGATGGCCCGCTCGAGGTGCGCCAGCGCCTCGCGCGGGGCGAGCAGCTCCGTGGCCTCGGCTGCTGCCCGCACCGAGGCGCCGAGCGCCGTCCGCAGGTCGTGGGCGGCCAGCGCGTGGTGGGCCAGCTCCGCGGCGGACCCTCGGGTGCCACACGCACCGCTGCCGCCTCCCCCGGTGCCGCCCGTCATGGTGCCGCCCGTCATGGTGCCGCCCGTCATGGTGCCGCCCGCCGCCAGCGCGGCCGCGTACGCGCCGTGCCAGCGCGAACGTTCGCCGGGCAGCAGGTCGGCGTAGACGGCCTCCTGCAGCAGGGCGTGCCGGAACGCGTACCGCTCCCCCTCGGGCCGGAGCACCTGGGCCCGCACCGCCTCACGCAGCGCCTCGTCCAGGGCCGCCCGGTCCAGGCCGCTCACGGCGAGCAGCAGCTCGTCTGCGACCCGGCGGCCACCGACGGCGGCCAGGCGCGCGACGTGGCGGGCCGGGTCGCTCAGCCCCTCCAGCCGGTCCAGCAGCACCTCCGCGAGCCCGTCGGGCACGCCCGGGCGGTCCCCGGCCGCGAACAGCTCCTCGGCGAAGTACGCGTTGCCCTCGGAGCGCGCCATGCACCCGGCGGACGGTGGCGGCAGGCACCGGTCCCCCGGCGAGCGCGGCCGAGGAAGTCGGTCATCCCCGCCTGGTCGAACGGCTCGACCTGGCACCCGGCGGACGTGGGGCAGGCGGGACAGGTCGCCCAGCAGTCCACGGACCGGGTGGGCTCGGTGGAGGTCGTCGCTGCGGTAGCTGGCCACGACCAGCACCCGCTCACGCCGCATCCGGCCGAGGAGGTAGCGGAGCAGGTCTCGGCGAGGACGGGTCCGCCCAGTGGAGGTCCTCCAGCACGAGCAGCACCGGTGCCTGCGAGGCCAGCGACCCGACGTGGCGCGCCACCTGCTCGAACAGCTGCATCCGGCCGACCTCGACCGCCGAGGACTCGCCCGAGGCGTCGAGCCCGGACGCCCCGTGGCCCGCGACGTCGTGGACCGTTCGGGACGGGGGGTCGGGCCGACGTCCGGTCCGGCCGTCCACCGTCTGCCCCAGCAGGGTGGCCAACCCCGGCGGCACGGGGTGGCCGTGCCCGACAGGTGGCTGCCGAGCGCCTCGGCGAACGCGAGGTACGGCAGTCCCGCGGAACCGAAGTCCACGCAGTGCCCGCGCAGGACGGTGGCGTCCTCGGCTGCGGCCTGCGTCGGCGAAGGCCTGGAGCACCCGGGTCTTGCCGGCCCCGGCGTCCCCGGCCAGGAGGACTGCACCCGGCCGACCCGCGCGCGCCTTGCCGAACGCCTCGGCCAGGGCGGCCAGCTCGCGCTCCGGCGGCCCACCAGCGGCGCGTCGATGCTCAACCGGGACACGAGGTCATGGTGGCAGCGGCGACCGACGTCCGGCGCGGCATCCTCCGCCCTTCGCTGCGGTGGCCGCCTCGTCGCGGCGGTCGCTCAGGCCGCCAGGGCGAGGTCGTCGGACTGGTCCGGTCGGCGGCGGCGCAGCCGACTCGCCACCAGCCCACGGGCCGCCGTGCCCCGGCGACGTCGGCGGCCAGGCGCTCACGGCGGTAGGCGAGCCTCTGCGTCGGCGAGCAGGCCGGGCGCCGAGACGATGTGGGTCATGGTGACCTCCTGGTCCGTCCCGCCGGTCCTGGTCCTCCGGGTCCTACCAGGATGTGCCTGAGGGCAGGCTCCTCCCATCGGTCGGTCACGCCGCTGCTGAGCGCGTGGCGGCTCACGCAGCACTGAGGTGGAGGCCGTCGAGCCTGAGGGGTGGGTGTCAGCCTCTGAGGGGTCCCCGTCTCGCGCCTGAGGGGGCGCCGGCAGGCGGCACCGCGCACCTCACGGGACCGACGGGGCCCCCAGCCGTGGGATGCCGAGCCCGACCGTGGGTCGGCTGGACGCGGTCCCGGCCGGCTGCGCCTGGCGAGCCTGCCAGGCGTCGCCAGCACGGGTCCGCCGCAGGGACAGCACGCCGGCGTCGGCGACCAGGTGGTGCGGCGCGGCCCGGGTCACCTCCACCTCGACCACGTCCCCGGGGCGGATCGGCGAGTCCCAGGCGTGGGCACCGGGAGCGGGCCGAGGCGCGAAGTGGACGAGGCGGTTGTCGCGGGCACGACCTGACGACCGTTCCGTCGCGGTGTCCTTGCGGCCCTCGCCCTCGGAGACCAGCAGCTCCAGCCGGCGGCCGGCCTGGGCCAGGTTCTCCTCCCAGGAGACCTGCTCCTGCAGGGCCACGAGCCGCTCGTAGCGTTCCTGCACCACCGCCTTGGGCACCTGGTCCGGCATGTCGCGGCGGGGGTGCCCGGACGGGGCGAGTACTGGAAGGTGAACGCGTTCGCGAAGCGGGAGGCCGCGACCACGTCGAGGGTCGCCTGGAAGTCCGCCTCGGTCTCGCCGGGGAACCCCACGATGATGTCGGTGGACAGGGCCGCGTCGGGCATCGCGGCCCGGACCCGGTCGACGATGCCGAGGAACCGCTCGGAGCGGTACGAGCGCCGCATGGCGCGCAGCACCCGGTCGGAGCCGGACTGCAACGGCATGTGCAGCTGGTGCATGACCGTCGGGGTCTCGGCCATCGCCGCGATCACGTCGTCGGTGAACGAGGAGGGGTGCGGGCTGGTGAACCGGACCCGCTCGAGACCGGGTACGGCGCCGACCGCCCGGAGCAGCTTGCCGAACGCGAGCCGGTCGCCGAACTCGATGCCGTAGGTGTTGACGTTCTGGCCGAGCAGGGTGACCTCGAGGACACCCTCGGCGACCAGCGCCTCCACCTCGGCGAGGATGTCGCCGGGGCGCCGGTCCTTCTCCGTGCCGCGCAGCGCCGGGACGATGCAGAAGGTGCACGTGTTCGTGCACCCCACGCTGATCGAGACCCAGGCCGCGTACGCGGACTCCCGGCGGGTCGGCAGGGTGGAGGGGAAGGTCTCCAGCGACTCGAGGATCTCGACCTCGGCCCGGGCGTTGTGGCGGGACCGCTCCAGCAGCACCGGCAGGGATCCCAGGTTGTGCGTCCCGATGACCACGTCCACCCACGGGGCCTTGCGGACGATCTCGCCCCGGTCCTTCTGGGCGAGGCAGCCCGCCACCGCGATCTGCATGCCGGGGCGGCGGGCCTTGACCGGCGCCAGGTGGCCGAGGTTGCCGTACAGCTTGTTGTCGGCGTTCTCCCGGACCGCGCACGTGTTGAGGACCACGACGTCGGCTCCCTCGTCGACGACCCGGGCCGGGTCGGCGGGGACGTATCCGGCCGCCTCGAGCATGCCGGTGAGGCGCTCGGAGTCGTGCACGTTCATCTGGCAGCCGAACGTCCGCACGTGGTACGTGCGCGCGTCTCCCGGGGCGTCGGTGGCGCTGGTCGAGAGGGTCTGGGATGTGGTCATGGCGCCTGCCAGGGTACGCGCCGCGGCCACCCACCGAGCCGGGGTCCGCCTGGCACCGGCGCGGGCGGTCCCGACATCGACACCCAATAGTTACCTTCCGGTGGCCGGCAGATGTATCTCAACCCACGACGCCTCCGACAAGATCAGCCTTCGGCGCCGACGGACAGGAGGACGACATGAGCGACCCGCTGGTCGTGATGGACGGGGTCAACAAGCACTTCGGTGACCTTCACGTCCTCAAGGACATCCACCTCACCGTCGCCCAGGGTGAGGTCGTGGTCGTCATCGGCCCGTCGGGCTCGGGCAAGTCGACGCTCTGCCGGACCATCAACCGGCTGGAGACCTACGAGAGCGGCCGGATCACCATCGACGGGCAGGACCTGCCCGACGAGGGCAAGGAGCTCGCCCGGCTCCGTGCGGACGTCGGCATGGTGTTCCAGTCGTTCAACCTGTTCGCCCACAAGACGGTCCTGGAGAACGTGACGCTCGGACCGACCAGCGTCCGCAAGGTCAAGAAGTCCGAGGCGGACTCCACGGGGATGAAGCTCCTGGAGCGGGTCGGCGTGGCCAACCAGGCGTCAAGTACCCCGCCCAGCTGTCCGGGGGGCAGCAGCAGCGCGTAGCGATCGCCCGGGCCCTGGCCATGCAGCCGAAGGTGATGCTCTTCGACGAGCCGACCTCGGCCCTGGACCCGGAGATGATCAACGAGGTCCTCGACGTCATGACGTCGCTCGCCAAGGACGGCATGACCATGATCGTCGTCACCCACGAGATGGGCTTCGCGCGACGCGCCGCCAACCGCGTGGTGTTCATGGCCGACGGCGAGATCGTCGAGGAGGCCGAGCCTGAGACCTTCTTCACCGCGCCGACGTCGGCGCGCGCCAAGGACTTCCTGTCCAAGATCCTCACCCACTGACCCAACGCACAGCTGGCGCGCCCGTCCGGGGCACGCCGTGACACCCCCGGGAGGGACCCACATGACCACACGACGACTGATGACGGGTATGGCGCTGCTCAGCGCCGCGACGCTCGCTCTGGCCGCTTGCGGCGGGGACAACGAGACCGACACCGGAACCGACCTGGACGCGGGCGCCGAGGAGACCACCGACATGGGCGCCGGGGCCACGGACGCGGCCACCGACGAGGCCATGACCGGCGACTTCGCCGCCGGCACCACCATGGCGCGCATCGTCGACGCCGGGGAGTTCCGCCTCGGCACCAAGTTCGACCAGCCCGGGTTCGGCCAGGCCAGCCTCGAGGGCACCCCCGAAGGCTTCGACGTCGAGATCGCCAAGATCATCGCCACCGAGCTCGGTCTCGACGAGAGCGCCATCACGTTCACCGAGACCCCGTCGGCCATCCGTGAGGAGGTCCTCATCAACGACCAGGTCGACATGGTCGCCGCGACGTACACGATCAACGACGAGCGCGCCGAGCGCATCGACTTCGCCGGGCCGTACTACGTCGCCGGCCAGGCGCTCATGGTCCGCGAGGAGGACGCCAGCACCATCACCTCGCCGGAGGACCTGTCCGACCCGGCCATCCGGGTCTGCTCGGTCGACGGCTCCACGCCGTCGGAGAACATCCGCCAGTACCTGGCCTCGGACGACCAGCTGGTCCTGTTCGACGTCTACTCCAAGTGCGCCGACGCCCTGGCCAACGACCAGGTCGACGTGGTCACCACGGACAACGTCATCCTGCTCGGCCTCGCGGAGAAGTCCGACGGCGCCTTCACCCTGACCGGTGAGGCCTTCACCGAGGAGCCGTACGGCCTCGGCGTGCAGGACGGTGACGTCGAGTTCTGCCAGTTCATCAACGACACCCTCGAGGCAGCGGCCGAGGACGGCCGCTACCAGGAGGCGTGGGAGTCCACCGCCGGCCAGATCCCCGGGGCGGAGACCCCCGAGCTGCCCGAGCTCCAGCCCTGCGAGTGAGCTGAGGGTGGGCGGCGTCCGTCGGACGCCGCCCACCGTCAGTCCGGCGTCACGTCCCCACCGGCGAAGAGACAACGGAGCCGCTCATGAGAGTCCTCATCGACAACTTCGACCTGTTCGTCGCGGGGTTCCTCGGGTCACTCGAGATCATCCTCTACACCCTGATCGGTTCTCTGCTCCTCGGGACCCTGCTGGCCGCGATGCGCGTCTCGCCGGTGCCCCCGCTGCAACGGTTCGCGTCGGGCTACGTGACCCTCATCCGCAACAGCCCACTGACGGTTCTGCTGTTCTTCACCGCGTTCGTGCTCCCCGAGCTGGGATTCTCGGCCTCCTTCCTGTTCCTGGGCATCCTCGGGCTGATCATCTACACCGCCGCGTTCGTGTGCGAGGCGATCCGGTCGGGTATCAACGCCGTTCCCACAGGGCAGGCCGAGGCCGCCCGCGCCATCGGGCTCACCTTCGGTCAGTCGCTGGGGACCGTGGTCATGCCACAGGCCCTGCGCAGCGTCGTCCCTCCGCTCGGGAGCGTGGTCATCGCCATGATGAAGAACTCCGCCATCGTCGGCGCCTTCGGGGTCGGCGGCGACCTCTTCTCGGTCGCGCGCCGGCTCACCAGCGCCCAAGGACTTGCGACCACCCCGGTCTACACGGCGACGTTGATCTCCTACCTCGTCATCACCCTCACCACAGCCGCCCTGCTCTCGGCCACCGAGCGCAAGACAGCGATCATCCGATGAGCGCGGTCCCCAGCGTCCTCTACGACGCCCCGGGCCCGAGGGCTCGCCGCCGCTCACGAATCCTGTCGGCGATCTCGATCCTGGCGCTCGCTGTCGTCCTCGTGCTGGTCGTCCTGCAGCTGCGGCGTCAAGGACAGTTCGACGCCGAGCTGTGGTCCCCCCTGTACTGGCCCGGCGACGACGACTTCGCCACCGCCTGGGGCCGGATCCGCGTGGGCGTCACGAACACCCTCCTGGCCGCCGCGCTGGCCATCACGTTCAGCCTGGTCCTCGGTACCGCGCTGACCACCGTCCGCCTGCTGCTGGGTCGCCGCGCCCGCCTGCCGGTGGTGCTGCTGGCCGAGGTGCTCCGAGGCGCGCCGGTGGTCGTGCTGATCTTCTTCACCTACGGGATCCTCACGGCCAACGGGGTCAACATCGCCCCGATCTGGTACCTCGTCATCGGTCTGACGTTGTACAACTTCGTCGTCATCGGGGAGATCCTCAGGGCGGGCGTCTCGGCTCTGCCCCGAGGTCAGCGCGAGGCGGGGCTCGCCATCGGCCTCACGCCCCGCCAGACGGTGCTGCAGATCCAGATGCCCCAGGCCTTTCGGCTGATGTTGCCCGCCCTGATCAGCCAGCTGGTCGTCATCGTCAAGGACACCTCGCTGGCCGCCCTCGTTCTGACGGGTCCGAACGAGCTGCTCAAGGTGGGCAACCAGCTCGCGAACTTCTTCGACAACCGTCTGCAGGTGTACCTGCTCATCGCTGCGTTGTTCATCCTCATCAACAGCCTGCTGGGCCGGCTTGCCGTCGTCGTCGAGCGTCGGCTTGGCCGGGCCCGGCAGTCGTCTGACGTGTCGGTGGACCAGGACCGTGCCAGCACGATGGCGAACATCGGGAACGCCGGAGGGGCCGGTCCGATGTGAGGACCAGGTCCCGTGTACGGATCCGACGACCGAAGGTCGGGACTCGGGGCCACCCGCTCGCGACGTGCCGGGCACAGTCCCCTGCCCGGTGCCCCGGGACCCCCATCCCGCGCGGACTGGGACCTCTAGGCCTCGTCGACGTCGGACAGTTCGACCACGTCGGGGGCTGCGAAGTCTGACGTCGCGCCCTCGCTCGACATGGCGCGCCTGACCACATCGGCGGCCAACCCCGGCCCATAGCCCTTCCGGGCCAGCATTCCGACGAGCCGGTTGACTCTCTTCGGGTAGGCCACACCACGGGTGCTGGGCAGTCGCCGCGCCACCAACGCCTCGGCGGCCGCCCGCTCGTCGTCACCATCCACGCCGTCCGCGCCGTCCAGCGCCTGTTCGACCAGGTCGGGGTCTACGCCCTTGCGACGCAGCTCATCCGCGAGCGCCCGCCGCGACAGACCCTTGTCGCGATGCCGGACGCGTACCCACTCCCGCGCGAACTCGGCGTCGTCGACGAGGCCCACCTCGGTGAACCGGTCGAGCACCTGCACGGCCACGTCCTCGGGGACGCCGCGGGCGAGGATCGCCTCGCACAGCTGGGCCCGCGTCCGAGGACCCATAGCCAGGCGGCGAAGCACGACGGCGCGGGCCACGTCCTCCGGCAGCTCGGGCGAGGAGCTGCCGGAGGACGGGCGCGCGCCGTCGTGGCCTTTGGCCGGACGAGTCCGCACAGACCGCTCAGCGGGTGGGGAGGGAGAACAGCATCAGAAGTCCACCGGCACGTCGACGACCACGGGCTTGTCGACCTTGGCGCCGATGCCGAGCTTCTCCTTGATGCGCTTCTCGAGCTCGTCGGCCAGGTCGGGGTTGTCGCGGAGGAACGCCCTGGCGTTCTCCTTGCCCTGGCCGAGCTGGTCGCCCTCGTAGGTGTACCAGGCACCGGCCTTGCGGACGAAGCCCTGCTCGACCCCCATGTCGATGAGGCCACCTTCCTTGGAGATGCCCGAGCCGTAGATGATGTCGAACTCGGCGACCTTGAACGGCGCGGCCAGCTTGTTCTTGGCGACCTTGCACTTGGTCCGGTTGCCGATGGGCTCGGAACCGTCCTTGAGGGTCTCGATGCGGCGGACGTCCAGCCGCACGGAGGAGTAGAACTTGAGCGCCTTGCCGCCCGTGGTGGTCTCGGGCGAGCCGAACATCACGCCGATCTTCTCGCGGAGCTGGTTGATGAAGATCGCCGTGGTGCGGGACTGGCTGAGCGCACCGGTGATCTTGCGCAGCGCCTGCGACATGAGCCGGGCCTGCAGGCCGACGTGGCTGTCGCCCATCTCGCCCTCGATCTCGGCGCGAGGCACGAGGGC
This sequence comes from uncultured Actinomycetota bacterium, assembly GCA_963759255.1. Lineage (GTDB taxonomy): Bacteria > Actinomycetota > Actinomycetes > Actinomycetales > JBBAYJ01 > Aquipuribacter. The sequence continues at coordinate 599,709 of CAVWYQ010000002.1, read as the reverse complement.
CGCCACGGAGTCGATGACGATGATGTCGAGGGCGCCGGAGCGGATCAGCATGTCGGTGATCTCCAGCGCCTGCTCCCCCGTGTCGGGCTGGGAGACCAGCAGGGCGTCGGTGTCCACGCCCAGGTTGCGGGCGTAGTCCGGGTCGAGCGCGTGCTCGGCGTCGACGAAGGCGGCGATCCCGCCGGCGCGCTGGGCGTTGGCCACGGCGTGGAGGGCGACGGTCGTCTTACCGCTCGACTCCGGTCCGTAGATCTCGACGATGCGCCCGCGGGGCAGGCCACCGATGCCGAGCGCGATGTCGAGCGCGATCGATCCGGTGGGGATCACGTCGATAGGGGCGCGGGCCTCGTCGCCGAGGCGCATCACGGACCCCTTGCCGTGCTGCTTCTCGATCTGGGCGAGGGCGGTCGCGAGCGACTTCTCACGGTCGCCGTTGATGGCGGGAGCGGGCATCTGGTCACCTCGTGCGGGTTGTCTGTTGGCCACGGGAGAGACGGTAGGGACCCCTCCCGACAGAACCTTCCGGAGCTGCGTCGGCGTGTGGACGACGACACTCCTGAAGCCCTGTGGACGACGTGAGACTAGCCCGAACACGTGTTCGACGGGTGGTGCGACACGCTGGCGTGTCGCGACCGTGCGGGCGCGGTGCTCAGCGCAGCAGCAGCGTCCGGAGCCGTCGTTCGGTGACGGCCACGCCCACCAGTCCCAGCGCCGCCAGGACGGCGACGTGCCCGAGCAGCCCAGGCCCGACCTCCGCGAGCATGACGCTTCGGACGAGCGCCACCCCGTGGTAGAGCGGCGACAGCTGCACCAGCCACGCCACGGCGTCCGGGTAGGTGCTGACCGGGTAGAACGTCGCGGAGAACAGGAACAGCGGGACGATCGCGAGCTGCACCACGTCGAGGTCCTGCCACGAGCGCATGTACGTGGTCACCGCCATCCCGATGCTGGCGAACGCCCAGCCGACGAGCAGGGCCGCCGGCAGGGCGAGCAGGGCCCACGGCGTGCGCACCAGACCCGCGAGAGCCATGACGAGGAAGAACGCGCCGGCGTACAGGCTGCCCCTGATGAGCGCCCAGCGAGGTCTCCCCGACCGCGACGTCACGTGGCCCGAGCGGCGTGGCGAGCACGGAGTCGTACAGCTTGGAGTACCTGAGCTTGAAGAAGACGTTGAACGTGGAGTCGAACACCGCCCCGTTCATGGCCGAGCTGGCCATCAGCGCCGGGGCGACGAACAGCGCGTACGGCACGACCCGGCCGGTGTCGGTTGTCACGTCACCGACCAGCGACCCCAGGCCGATGCCCAGCCCGAACAGGTACATCACCGGCTCGACGAACCCCGAGAGCAGCAGGAGCCAGGCCCGACGGTAGGCGCGCATGTTCCGCTCGACCAGGCTGAGCGGGCGCGTGATGGCGCCGCTGGGCAGGAACCGGCCGAGCAGCCCGTAGGCGGGGACCGGCTCGTGCCCCGCTCCTGCGCCCCGGTCGTCCGCGCCGTGCGTCTCGGCGCTCGCCGGCGCGGTCACGTCAGCCGCCTGGTGTAGGTCCGCACGGCCACGAGGAGGCCGCCGACCGCCCACAGCAGCAGGTAGCCCACGTGGCCCATCACCACGAGAGGGCCGAGGCCGAGCCCCAGGGTCGCGGCCCGGCTGAGCTCCACGCCGTGCCACAGCGGCAGCGCCCACACCACCGGCTGCAACCAGACCGGGAGGTCGGTCACCGGGTAGAACACCCCCGAGAACAGGAACATCGGGATGATGGCGAACCGCAGGATGAGGGCGAACGCCGTGTCGGTGTCCGTGGTCGCGGAGAACGCCGCCATCGGCGTGGCGAAGGCCAGGCCGGTCAGCAGCGCCGCGGCGACCGCCCACGGCGCGCTGGGCCACTGCGCGAGCCCGAACGCCACGATGACGAGCCAGAACGGCACCACGGTGACCAGCAGCCGGACGGTCATGAAGAACAGGTGGCCCAGCAGCACGTCGGACACCCGCAGCGGCGAGGCGAGCTGGGCGTGGTACTGCCGTTGCCACTTGATCGCTCCCAGCACGGGCCACGCCGACTCCCCGAAGCCCGACTGCATCGCCGAGGCGACCAGGACACCACCGGCCACGAAGGCCGCGTAGGGCACACCGCCGGGGCCGTTGCCGCTGGAGTCGACCAGCGTGCCCAGCCCGAACCCGAGCCCGAGCAGGTAGAGGACCGGCTCCAGGACCGAGCGCACCACGAGGGAGCGCCACCAGGCACGGGCGAGGGTGAACCAGCCGAGGGCAGCCCGCCACCACAGCATCCGGGTGGGGTGGGCCGGGGCCAGGGCACGCCCTCCGCCCGGAGCGTGGGCGGGCTGGTCGAGGGCGGCCACGTCAGTCGACCAGCGTCCGGCCGGTGAGCCGCAGGAACACGTCCTCCAGCGTGGAGCGACGCGGCAGCAGCGACATCGGCCGCTCCCCCGGCAGGGCGAGCACCGCGGCGGAGACCGCGTCGGCGTCGTCGACGTACAGCAGCACCCGGTCGGGCAGGACCTCGACCCGCTGGGCGAGCGCTGCGCAGCGGGTCGGCGAACGGCTCGTGGTCGTCGCTCCGGTACCGCACCTCCAGCACCTCACGGGTGGAGTGGGCGCGGATCAGGTCGGCCGGGCTCCCCTCGGCGACGTAGCGGCCGCCGTCCATGACCACGAGCCGGTCGCACAGCTGCTCGGCCTCGTCCATGTAGTGGGTGGTGAGGACCAGGGTCACCCCCTCGCGCTTGAGCCGGTACAGCCGGTCCCACAGCACGTGACGCGCCTGCGGGTCCAGACCGGTGGTCGGCTCGTCCAGCAGCAGGATGTCGGGGTCGTTGACCAGGGCGCGGGCGATGGTGAGGCGCCGCTTCATGCCCCCTGACAGCGGTTCCACGACCGAGCCGGCCCGGTCGGCGAGCTGGACGAAGTCGAGCAGCTCGTCGGCCTTGGCCCGCACCGCAGCCCGGCTCAGGCCGAAGTACCGGCCGTAGACCATGACGTTCTCCCGGACGGTCAGCTCCTCGTCCAGGGTGTCCCGCTGCGGCACCACCCCCAGGCGGGCGCGGATGCGGGGACCGTCGTGGCGGGGGTCCAGGCCGAGGATGCGCAGCTCGCCCGAGGTGGGCTCCGAGACGCACCCGACCAGCCGCATCGTCGTGGACTTGCCGGCGCCGTTGGGGCCGAGGATGCCGAACGACTCCCCCTGCCGGACGTCGAGCGCGATCCCGTCCACCGCGGTGAAGGACGCCGTACACCTTGCGCAGGTCGACCGCGTGGACCAGCACGGGCGCAGCGGGCCCGCCGGGCGGGTCGGTGACGGTCTCGGCGGAGGGGGACGGGCGCACAGGCTGGACCGTACCGACGGGTACCGACGACGCACGACCCGATCTGCCCGCGTCTGCGACGGACGCCCCGGCCCACGGCCGGACGGCGGACGGCGGACGGCGGACGGCGGACGGCGGACGGCCGTGACGGTCAGCCCTGGCCCGACGGCGGGAGCAGGCCGATCACCCGCAGCCGGTCGGCGAGACGGTACCCGTCCCCGCCGTGCAGCACCGGCACCGTCCCGGCGCCGCCGTCGGTCTCGGGCAGTGACAGGCCGCGCGCCAGCACCTGCTCCGCAGGGCTCAGCTCCCGCAGCAGGACCGCTCGCACCACCTCCGGTGACTCCCGCGCGAACGTGGAGTAGATGTCCGGGTCGTGCTGGCCGTCGTCGCCGACCAGGAGCCACCGCAGGTGCGGCAGCTCCTGGTGCAGCCGGCGCAGCGTCCCGACCTTGTGCACGCGCCCCGACCGGAACCACCCGGTGTTGGTCGGGCCCCAGTCGGTCAGCAGCAGCGGGCCGACCGGGTAGCCGTGGCGGCGGAGGAACCGGCGCAGGAACGGCGCGGTGTTCCACGCCCCGGTCGACAGGTAGACGACGAAGGCGCCGGGGTGGGCGCGGACGACCTGGTCGTAGAGCTCCGGCATCCCCGGTACCTCGGCGCGGGCGGTCTCCCGACGCACGAACGTGTTCCAGGCGGCGATGAACGGCCGCGGCAGCCACGTCACCATCACGGTGTCGTCGATGTCGCTGACGAGCCCGACGTCGCTGCGGGGGCCCACCACCACCACCTCCCCGGTCCCGGCCTGGCCGCCGTCCGGGGTCAGGCGGACGGCGTGCCGCCCCGGCGGCAGGTCGACCTGCAGCACGGCGTCGACCAGCCCGGTGCGGTCCGCCCGCACGTTGAAGGTGCAGCCGCCCACCTCCACGGTCACCTCGGCGGCCGCGACCTGGGCGGTGATGAAGCTGCGCCAGCCACGGGTGCGGACCCAGGTCCGGGCGGAGGTGTCCGGGCGGCTCATCAGCACCCGACCGAACACCCGGACCCACCCCGGCGCGTGCGGTGCCGGCACCTCGACGCTCGCGCCGTACCCGCGGTTGACCTGGGCCCGCGGCACCCAGCCGCGGCGGCGCAGCACGCCGACGGCCGCCCGGTTGAGCACGTCCTCGGAGACGGCGGCGATGTGGCGACCGGCCTCCTCGGCCGCGATGGCCACCTGCGCGCCCGGGGTCTCCGCCGGTTCCACGGCCCCGTCCGGGTCCACCGGGTCGGGCCGCTCGGATGAGCGGGACAGCCCGCCCCGTGCGCGGGAGAAGACGCTCACGCGCCCAGCCTGCCGGACCCGGAGCCGCTGCGGGCGCGGTCCCGACCGAGCCGACGCTCGGGCGGGACGTCCATCGCCTCGCACAGCGCCGTCCACACCAGCCGCGGGTCCGCACCGGCCTCGATGGCCTCGGCCGCGGTGGCGTCGAACGGTGCGAGCACGAGGTCGGACACGAGCGTGTCGGCCAGCGCCCGCCCGAACTCCTCGTGCGCGAGCGTCCGGAACTCGCTGATCCTCACCCCAGAGGTCTACCACGACGGGTGGTTGTCGGACCCCTGGACGATGATGGCGCCGTGGCCCGACCCCTCTCTGCAGAACGCGTCATGGCGCGGTTCTCCCCGGCCACCAGGGACTGGTTCACCGGCGCGTTCCCGGCGCCCACCCCGGCGCAGGTCGGCGCCTGGGACGCCGTGAGCAGCGGCGAGGACGCGCTGGTCGTCGCCCCCACCGGCTCCGGCAAGACGCTGGCCGCGTTCCTGTGGTCGCTGGACCGGCTCGCCGCCGAGCCCGTGCCGACCGAGCCGCAGCGACGCTGCCGCGTGCTCTACGTCTCGCCGCTCAAGGCGCTCGCCGTCGACGTGGAGCGCAACCTGCGCTCACCGCTGACCGGCATCCGGGCCAGCGCGCAGCGTCTGGGGGCCACCCGTCCCGGACATCACGGTCGGGGTACGGTCCGGCGACACCCCGGCGGCCGAGCGCCGCACGCTCGCGCTGCGACCGCCGGACGTGCTCATCACCACACCGGAGTCGCTGTTCCTGCTCGTCACCTCCAGAGCCCGGGAGTCGCTGCTGGGGGTGGAGACGATCATCCTCGACGAGATCCACGCCGTGGCGGGGACCAAGCGCGGCGCGCACCTGGCTCTCACCCTGGAGCGGCTCGACGCCCTCCTCGAGCGTCCGGCGCAGCGCGTGGGCCTGTCCGCGACGGTCCGGCCGGTGCAGGAGGTGGCCCGGTTCCAGTCCGGCGGGCGCCCGGTGCGCATCGTGCAGCCGCCGTCGGACAAGAAGTTCGACGTCTCGGTGGTCGTGCCGGTGCCCGACCTGTCGGACCTTGGCACACCCACCGGGGAGGTGGTGGGCAGCGCGGCCGGGGAGGAGCAGCGGCGCTCGATCTGGCCCCACGTCAACGAGCGGGTCGTCGACCTGGTGGCCGCCCACACCGCCACCCTCGTCTTCACCAACTCCCGGCGCCTGGCCGAACGGTTCACCGCGCAGGTGAACGAGCTGTGGGACGAGCGCAACGCCCCTGCCGGGGAGGACGACGGGGCCCTGGGTCAGCCGCCTCACCGCGCACCGGCCGAGGCGATGGGGGCGGCGGGGGCCTCCGCCGGCGCACCGGCCGTGCTGGCCCGCGCCCACCACGGCTCGGTCAGCAAGGAGCAGCGCGCCCTGATCGAGGACGACCTCAAGACGGGACGGCTGCCGGCGGTGGTCGCCACCAGCAGCCTGGAGCTCGGCATCGACATGGGGGCCGTCGACCTGGTGGTGCAGGTGGAGTCCCCGCCGAGCGTGGCCAGCGGCCTGCAGCGCATCGGGCGTGCCGGGCACCAGGTGGGCGCCGTGTCCCGGGGCGTGGTGTTCCCCAAGCACCGGGCCGACCTCGTGCAGTCGGCCGTCGTCGTCGAGCGCATGGTGGCCGGCCAGATCGAGGCGCTGCGGGTCCTCTCGTCACCGCTGGACGTGCTCGCCCAGCAGGTCGTGGCGATGTGTGCCATGGACGACTGGACCGTGGACGACCTGTACGCACTCGTACGGCGCACCGCCAGCTTCGCCGACCTGCCGCGCGGGCCGTTCGAGGCGACGCTGGACATGCTCGCCGGCCGCTACCCGAGCGAGGAGTTCGCCGAGCTTCGGCCACGGCTGGTCTGGGACCGGGTGAACGACACCCTCACCGGTCGGCCGGGGGCGCAGCGGCTGGCCGTGACCAGCGGGGGCACGATCCCGGACCGCGGCCTGTTCGGGGTCTTCCTGGCCGGCGGCGAAGGCACGGGGCGCAGGGTCGGCGAGCTCGACGAGGAGATGGTCTACGAGACCCGGGTCGGCGACGTCATCACCCTGGGCGCGAGCTCGTGGCAGGTGCAGGACATCACCCGTGACCAGGTGCTGGTGACACCGGCCCCCGGGCGACCGGGGCGGCTGCCGTTCTGGCACGGTGACGCCCTGGGTCGTCCGGCCGAGCTCGGGACCGCCGTCGGGGCGTTCGTCCGCGAGCTGGTCCGGCTGGGCCCGGACGCGGCCCGGGAGCGCTGCGGCGCGGCCGGGCTCGACACCTGGGCGACCGACAACCTCCTCGCGTACCTCGGTGAGCAGAAGGAGGCCACCGGTCACGTGCCCGACGACCGGACCATCGTCGTCGAGCGGTTCCGGGACGAGCTCGGCGACTGGCGGGTGTGCGTGCACTCCCCCTTCGGCGGCCAGGTGCACGCCCCGTGGGCGCTCGCCCTGGCCGCGCGCTTCCGGGAGCGGCACGGTCTCGACGTCCAGGCGATGCACGGGGACGACGGCATCGTGCTCCGGCTCCCGGACGTCGAGGTGAGCGGGTGGGGCGCCCCCGACGACGGGCTCGGGTTCCTGGGCCCCGGGTTCGGACCCGGCACCGCCGCAGGGTCCGTCGACGGTGAGGGTGGCGGCCCGGTACCCCCCGCCCCGCCCGCGTGGCCGGCGGCGGAGCCGGTGGCCGCGCCCGACGTGGCGGAGCTCGTCGTGCTGGAGCCGGACGACGTGGACGACCTCGTCACCCAGGAGATCGGCGGCTCGGCACTCTTCGCGTCCAGGTTCCGCGAGTGCGCGGCGAGGGCGCTCCTGCTGCCGCGCCGGAGCCCCGGCCGACGTCAGCCGCTGTGGCAGCAGCGGCAGCGGGCGGCGTCCCTGCTCGACGTGGCGCGTCGGTACCCGGGGTTCCCCATCGTCCTGGAGACCGTGCGGGAGTGCCTGCAGGACGTGTTCGACGTACCGGGCCTGGTGCAGCTGATGCGCCAGGTGGTCTCGGGCCAGGTACGGGTCGTCGAGGTGGAGACGGCGACACCGTCGCCCTTCGCGCGGTCGCTCCTGTTCGGCTACGTCGCGCAGTTCCTCTACGAGGGCGACTCGCCGTTGGCGGAGCGACGCGCCGCGGCCCTGTCGCTGGACCCGCAGCTGCTCGCCGAGCTCCTGGGCCGCGGTGACGGGGCCTCGTTGCGTGACCTGCTCGACCCGGAGTCCGTCCGCAGCACCGAGCTCGAGCTGCAGCGACTGGTCGAGGAGCGCAGGGCCCGGGACGCGGAGGACGTCGCCGACCTCCTGCGGGTCCTGGGACCGCTCACGCAGGCCGAGGTCGCCGCCCGATGCCTCGAGCCGGCCCGGGCCGGGGAGCACCTGGCTGCCCTGGTCACCCAGCGGAGGGCCATCGAGGTGCGCCTGGGGGGCCGCACCTGCGTGGCCGCGGTGGAGGACGCGGCCCGGCTGCGCGACGCCGTGGGGGCCGCGCTCCCGGTGGGCCTGCCCGAGGCGTTCCTGGTCCCGGTACCGGACCCGGTGGGAGACCTGCTCGCCCGGCACGCCCGGACGCACGGGCCGTTCTCCGCCGCCGACGCGGCCGCCCGCTTCGGGCTCGGGGTGGCGGTGGCGGAGCAGGCGCTGCGTCGCCTGGAGCAGGCCGGACGGGTCACCTCCGGGGCCATCCGCCCGGTCGAGGCCGGCGGATCGGCAGACGTGCTCGACTGGTGCGACGCCGGTGTGCTGCGCGTCCTGCGCCGCCGCTCGCTCGCCGCACTGCGGCAGGAGGTCGAGCCGGTCACCTCCCGCGACCTCGCCCGGTTCCTGCCCGCCTGGCAGTCCGTGGTCGTCCCCGAGCCTGCCCCCGACCCCGCCGCTACCCGGGGCGGCGCAGGCAGCCGTGCGGGCAGTCCGCCACGGTCGGCCGGGCGCCGGGGTCCCGGTGGGCTTCGCGGGGTCGACGGGCTGCTGCGCGTGGTCGAGCAGCTGGCTGGTGCGAGGGTCCCGGCCAGCGCCCTGGAGTCCCTGGTGCTCCCCGCACGCGTCGTGGACTACCAGCCCGCGATGCTGGACGAGCTGACCGCAGCAGGTGAGGTGCTGTGGGTGGGCCACGCAGCGATGCCCGGCAACGACGGCTGGGTGTCGCTGCACGCCGCTCACACCGCCCACCTCACCCTGCCCGTCACCGCCCGGGGTGGCGCCGACGGCGACCTCCTGGAGGCACCGCCGGGAGGCGCCCGACGCACGGCAGGCGCCGCGGCCGGCGCCAGCGGGTCCGGACTGGCCAGCGGCACCGCCGACGGCAGCAGCTCTCCGGACGCCGACACCGCCGACCCGACCGTCGGCCACCGGGTGCTGGAGCTGCTGGGCTCCGGCGGGGCGTTCTTCTTCTCCCGGCTGGCAGCGGCGGTCGACGCAGGGGCCGGGGCATCCGCAGCGGCGGGTGGCCGAGGCGGAGCTGGTCCGGGTGCTCTGGGACCTGGTGTGGGCCGGCACGGTGACCAACGACACCCTGTCGCCGCTGCGAGCCCTGGTCGCCGGCGGCGCCACCCACTCCACCCCCTCGAGGGCGCCGCGGTCGCGCTACCGGCGCGCCCCCGCGCGGCCCGGGGTCGGGCGGCCTGCTGGCGGCCCGGGCGGCCACCGGCCCGCCGACCGCGGCCGGGCGCTGGTCGCTCGTGCCGGGCGCGGCGCAGGACGCGACCGTGCGGGCGGCGGCCGTGGCCGAGGTGCTGCTGGACCGCTACGGCGTCGTCACCCGCGGCTCGGTGGTCGCCGAGGAGGTCCCCGGTGGCTTCGCCGGCGTCTACCGGGTGCTGGCAGCGATGGAAGAGGCGGGGCGGGTCCGCCGCGGGTACTTCGTCGAGGGGCTGGGTGCCGCGCAGTTCGCCACCGTGGGCGCGGTCGACCGGCTTCGCGCCGGCGCCGGTCGGTGCGGCGGAGGTGGCTGAGGAGCCGGACCCGTGGGCCGTCGAGCCGCCCCGGCCCGGTCGTGGACCTGCTGGCGTGGCCGGGTCGGCGCCCGGGGCGGCCCCCTGCGGACCGCCGGGGCTGGTGCTGGCAGCGACCGACCCCGCCAACCCGTACGGGGCTGCGCTGCCGTGGCCGGAGCGGGAGGGGCATCGCGCCGGCCGCAAGGCCGGCGCCCTCGTGGTCGCTCGTGGACGGGGACCTCGTGCTGTACGTCGAGCGTGGCGCCCGCACGCTGCTCACCTACAGCGACGACCAGGCCTCCTCGGCCGTCGGCCGCCGAGGCCCTCGCGGCCGCGGTCCGAGCGGGGCGGCTGGGCCGGGTCACCGTGACCCGCGCCGACGGGGCAGGGTGTGCTGGACGCGTCCGCGCCGGTCGCCCAGGTGCTGGAGGCAGCCGGCTTCCGCGCGACCCCGCGCGGGCTGCGGGCCGGCTGATGCCCGAGGGCGACACCGTCTGGCTGGCCGGTCGAGCGGCTGGACGCCGCGCTGGCGGGCAAGGTCCTCGTCGGCTGCGACTTCCGGGTGCCGCAGCTGGCCACGACGGACCTGACCGGCAGCACGGTGACCGGCGTGGCCTCTGTCGGCAAGCACCTGCTCACCCGGTTCGCCGGTGGACCGGGCGACGGGCTGAGCCTGCACACCCACTTCCGGATGGACGGCACCTGGCACCTGTACCCGGACGGTGAGACGTGGCGGGGCGGCGCCGAGCACCAGGTCCGGGCCGTGCTGCGGGTCGAGGGGACGACGGTCGTCGGGCTACCGGCTGCCCGTCGTCGAGCTGGTCCCCACCGAGGACGAGGACAGCGTGGTCGGGCACCTGGGCCCGGACGTGCTGGGCGCCGCGCTGGGACCCGGTCGAGGCCGTGCGCCGGCTGGCCGCAGCAACCCGGACCGCATGATCGGTGACGCGCTGCTCGACCAGCGGCTCCTCGCCGGGCTCGGCACCATCTACCGGACCGAGACGTGCTTCCTCGTCGGCGTCACCCCGTTCACCCCCGTCGGGCAGCTGCCGCGAGCACGGCACGGACCTCGAGCGGGTGGTCGCACTCGGGTCGCGGCTGCTGCAGGCCAACAAGGACCGCGTGCTGCAGGCCACGACCGGGGACACCCGCCGGGGCCGGCACCACTGGGTCTTCGAGCAGCGGCGCCTGCCTGCGCTGCGGCACCGCGTCCTCACCGCCACGACGGGTGGGCCGGCGTGGAGCGGGTGGCCTGGTGGTGCCCGCGCTGCCAGCGTGGGCCCGCCCCGGCGACCGTGCCGGTGCCGGGACATGCTTCCCGTCGCACGGTGGGTCGGACGCGCTACCGCCCCTGAGCCGGAGGCGTCAGGGGCGGTAGCGGCGCCGCGACCAGATCAGGCGGTCGGCGCGGCAGGCGACCGGCGCCAGGTCAGTCGTCGGCGCGTCAGGCGACCGGCGCCAGGTCGTCGTCGGCGCCGCGCGTCAGGCGACGGGCGCCAGGTCGTCGTCGGCGCGCACGGGCGGCGCGGATGACGGTCTTGCGGATGGCGTCGACCGGCCGCGGCGCCGACCCGATCCCTGGACGGGGGCGCGCCGCTCCTGCAGCCGGGCCGCGAGCGACTCCGCCATCGCGACCCGGTCGCTCACGGAGCGAAGCACGCTGGACATGGGCACGTCGAGGGCCTCGCAGATGCTGAGGAGCAGCTCCGACGACGCCTCCTTCTGGCCTCGCTCGACCTCGCTGAGGTACCCGAGGGACACCCGGGCCGAGGAGGAGACGTCTCGGAGAGTCCGACCCTGGCGCTGACGGGCACCACGGAGGACGTCGCCGATCTCTTCTCGGAGCAGGACCATGACGACCTCCCTTCCCGGCCGACTCCCGGCCACGTCGTGGGGAACGACCGACCGTTGCCGGTCGGTCCCTACCAGCGGTTGGTCGCCCCACGGTACCCCGGGCGACGTCCCGCGCACCTCGTGGGGTCTGTTGCGATCACGTAAAGCCACCCGGGCGGCTCCTTGCGTCACGACGTCTCCCGACGGGCACAACGTCCGGGGGGCCCGGGCGCTTCCCGTGCGTCCGCCAGCCGCCGGAGGGCCGGGCCGGGCCTCGCCGACGGTCAGGTCGGACCGGCGACCTCGGCTCGGTGACGGCGTGCGGCAGCCGACGATGCTCACGGTGTACTGCACGCCCGTGACCACGGTCACCACGACCGCCAGCGCCATCACGACCTAGGCGACGACGTCAGCGGCCCCGGCAACGGCGCGACCAGCGCGGTGAGGGCGACCGTCTGCAGGACGGTCTTGAGCTTGCCGCCCTTGGACGCCGGCACGACCGTGTGGCGGATGACGACCGCCCGCAGCACGGTCACGCCGATCTCCCGGACCAGGACGACGACCGTGACCCACCACGGCAGCAGGTGGAGCACGCTGAGCACGACGAACGCCGAGCCGGTGAGCGCCTTGTCCGCGATGGGGTCGGCGACGATGCCGAACGTCGTCACGGTGCCGTTGCGGCGGGCCAGCCAGCCGTCGAGGCGGTCGGTCGCAGCAGCGGCCGCGAAGACCAGCGCAGCCCACCAGTGCCCGGGAGAGTCCTCCTGGCCGGCGGCGAGGAGCAGGGCCACGAACACGGGCACCATGAAGATGCGCAGCAACGTCAGTGCGTTCGGCAGGTTCGCGTTACGACGCAGCGACCCGGAGTCCATCAGCCGCCTCCCTCCGGTCGTGGCCCGGCGACGAGGTCTGCACCGTCGGAGGTGACGACGAGCGCACGCACCGAGGACCCGACGCCTGGGCCACCCGGCCCCTGCCGGAGGACCACGGCGGTGCTCCCGTCGACCTCGGGTCCCTGGTGGGCGGCCCGACCCTGGACGACGACGGCGTCGTGGCCCGGGTGCTCGGGCAGCAGCTGCAGCACCTCGGCGGCTGCCTGCCCCTCCAGCACCTCCTCGACCAGGACGTCGACGAGCTCACCCACCCGGTCCTCGGCCCGCTGGGCGACCAGCTCGTCCACGATCCCGCTCACGTGCGCCAGCCGGGCGGCAACCTCTGCGGCGTCGTGCTTGCCGTCGTAGGTCTCGGCCTCGGTGCCGTCCTCGTCGGAGTAGCCGAACACCCCGACCACGTCCAACCGGGCGGCGGACAGGAAGTCCACGAGCTCCGCCACGTCGGCCTCGGTCTCTCCCGGGAACCCGACGATGACGTTGGAGCGGATCCCGGCTGCTGGGGCCAGTGCCCGCACCCTCCCGATGAGGTCGAGGAAGTCGCCGGTGCCCCCGAAGCGGCGCATCCGGCGGAGCAACGTCGCCGACGCGTGCTGGAACGACAGGTCGAAGTACGGCGCCACGCCGGGGGTGCTGGCGATGGCCTCCAGGAGCCCCGGGCGCAGCTCGGCGGGCTGCAGGTACGACACCCGGACCCGGTCGATCCCCTCGACGGCCGCCACGTCCGGCAGCAGCCGTTGCAGCAGGTCCAGGTCGCCGAGGTCCTTGCCGTAGCTGGTCGTGTTCTCGCTGACCAGGAACACCTCACGCACCCCGCGGTCGGCGAGCCAGCGGGCCTCGTCGACCACCTCGGTCGGGCGGCGGGAGACGAACGAGCCGCGGAAGGCCGGGATGGCGCAGAAGGTGCAGCGCCGGTCGCACCCGGACGCGATCTTCAGCGAGGCCCATGGTGCCGAGCCGAGCCGGGCGCGGACCACCGGCGGGCCCGAGGCGGGCGCCACCGCAGCGAGCTCCCGTCGGTCGGCGTCGTGGAGTCCCGGTGCAGCCGGGGCGGTGAGCACCCCGGTGCCGGGCACGGCCGTGCCGGCGCGCGCGGCCTGCCGCTCGACCGGGCTGAGCGGGAGCAGGCTGCGGCGGTCACGGGGCACGTGGGAGGCGGGTCGGTCGCCGGCCAGGACGCCCTGCAGGTGCCGGCTCATGTCGGCGTAGCTGTCGAACCCCAGGACGGCGTCGGCCTCCGGCAGGGCCTCGGCGAGCTCCGTGCCGTAGCGCTCGGCCAGGCAGCCGACGGCCACCACCGCCTGGGTGCGGCTGCTGCCGTCGTGGCCACCGTCCTTGAGCTGGGCCGCCTCGAGCAACGTGTCGACCGAGTCCTGCTTGGCCTGCTCGACGAAGCCGCACGTGTTCACCACGGCCACGTCGGCCTCGGACGGGTCGGCGACGAGCGTCCACCCCTCCGCCTGCAGCCGACCCGCGAGCTCCTCGGAGTCCACGTCGTTGCGGGCGCAGCCGAGGCTGGTGATGGCCACACGTCGGGACGTCATGGCTGCAGTCACCTGGTCAGGGTACGGGGCGGGCGGGGCGCGGCCGCCCATGACGCGGGCGGTCCCCGGGCGACGTCCAGCCGCTCACGTGGCGGCAGCGACCTCGCGCAGGGACCGGGTGGGCCGCAGCCAGGCGCCGTCGGGCGGCAGCGAGTCGAGCCGGGTCCGGTCCAAGGGGTGCTGGAACGCCCCCGGCACCTCCTCCAGGTCCAGGAACCGCAGGTGCGGTGACTGGGCCGCGTAGCCGGCGACCTCGAAGAACGACAGCACCGTGACCTCGACGCCGTCCTGGGCGAGCGCCTCGAGCGGGCCGAGGAAGTTGCGCCCGTCGCCGCTGGCCACGACCAGCCGGGAGAGCCGGCCCGACCGCGCGCGGTGATGGACGTGCTCGAGCATGTCGAGGTCCACGTCGTCCCGGTCGGCGAGCTTGGGTCGGGCGAACACCGCGAAGCCCAGCGACCGCACCGCTTCCACCCAGCCGCGCATCTGGCCCGCGTTCACCGGTGGCACGTTGGCGAAGACGGCGCCCTCGACGTCGTGGTCCCCGCCCTGCTGCACCAGCCAGCGAGCGATCGCGTCGTACCGGGGGCGGCTGGCGGGGGTCGGCTTGGCCCCGATCACCTGGGCCAGCGTGGCGTCGATGTTGGGGGCGTCCCAGACGAGGAGGTCGAGCGGGGCGTCGCCCGGTGGCATCGGGTACAGCGGGGTCGGGCGAGCGGTCGCTGCGGCGCTCGGGTGGGCGTGCGGTGCGGCCGGACGCCCCTCGAACGGCTCGCCGTCGCCGTGCACGTCCGCGGCGAACTGCTCGTCGTCGTCGTGGGGACCGTCCGCGCCGCCGCCGTGCTCGCTCGACCCGCCGGCGAAGCCGTCGCCGTCGCGGCCCGTGGTGTCACCGTCCGGCCAGGTCCGGTTGCCGCCCACGTCTCGCCAGCCGTCAGCCACGTCCGGTCAGCTCCCATGCGTCTTCGGACGACCCGTCGTCGTCCCAGCCCTCCGCAGTGTCCTCGTCGGCCAGCGCCCTGTCTCCCCCGCTGCCGTAGCGGTCCTGCGGTGGCGCGGCCGTGACCGCACGAGCGGCGGACGCACCGTGCCCGTCACCGGGGCGGCCGTCGGCGGGGTCGTCGTCACGGTCGTACCGGTCGTCGACCCCGTCGCCGAGCCCGTCGTCCGGGTCCTCGAACGCACCGGCCGACGCGGCAGGAGCGGCGGTCGAGGGCCCGTCACCCCGCAGCCGGGCCAGCACCTCGGGAAGGTCGTCCGGTCGCACCATGACGTCCCGGGCCTTCGAGCCCTCGCTGGGGCCGACGATCTCGCGGGACTCCAGCAGGTCCATCAGCCGCCCCGCCTTGGCGAACCCCACCCGCAGCTTGCGCTGCAGCATCGAGGTCGACCCGAACTGCGTGGTGACGACCAGCTCGGCCGCCTGCAGCAGCACGTCGAGGTCGTCGCCGATGTCCTCGTCGATCTTCTTGGCCGCCGCCGGGGCCGTGACGTCGTCCCGGTAGGCCGGCTGGAGCTGGCCCTTGACGTGGGTGACCACCTCCTCGACCTCGGTCTCGGTCACCCACGCGCCCTGCACCCGCATGGGCTTGCTCGCACCCATGGGCAGGAAGAGGGCGTCGCCCTGGCCGATGAGCTTCTCGGCCCCCGGCTGGTCGAGGACCACGCGGCTGTCGGCCAGGGAGCTGGTCGCGAAGGCCAGCCGGCTCGGCACGTTGGCCTTGATCAGACCCGTGACGACGTCGACGCTGGGTCTCTGAGTCGCCAGGACCAGGTGGATGCCGGCGGCCCGGGCGAGCTGGGTGATCCGGACGACGGAGTCCTCGACGTCGCGGGGGGCGACCATCATGAGGTCGGCCAGCTCGTCGACGATGACCAGCAGGTACGGGTACGGCGCCAGCACCCGCTTGGAGCCCGGCGGGACGGTGACGGTCCCCTTGCGCACAGCCTTGTTGAAGTCGTCGAGATGGCGGAAGCCGAACGCGGCGAGGTCGTCGTAGCGGTGGTCCATCTCCGCCACCACCCACTGCAGCGCCTCGGCGGCCTTCTTGGGGTTGGTGATGATCGGGGTGATGAGGTGGGGCACGCCCTCGTAGGCGGTGAGCTCGACCCGCTTGGGGTCGACGAGGATCATCCGCACCTCGTCGGGCGTGGACCGCGCCAGCACCGACGTGATCATCGAGTTGATGAACGAGGACTTGCCGGCGCCCGTGGCCCCGGCGACCAGCAGGTGGGGCATCTTCGCCAGGTTGGCCACCACGTAGCCGCCCTCGACGTCCTTGCCGACGCCGATGGTCATCGGGTGGGTGCTGCGCCGGGCGACCTCGGAGCGCAGGACGTCACCGAGGCAGACGGTCTCCTTGTCGGCGTTGGGGATCTCGATGCCGATCGCCGACTTGCCGGGGATCGGCGACAGGATGCGCACCTCGGCGCTGGCCACCGCGTAGCTGATGTTGCGGCTCAGCGCGGTGACGCGCTCGACCTTGACCCCTTGGCCCAGCTCCACCTCGTACCGGGTGACGGTCGGGCCGCGGGTGTACCCGGTGACGGCCGCGTCGATCTGGAACTGCTGGAGGACGTCGGTCAACGCCTCGACGACGGAGTCGTTGACCGGGCTCCGCGTCTTGTGCGGCGTCCCCGCGCGCAGCTGCTGGATGTCCGGCAGCGAGTAGACGATGTCGCCGGTCAGGGTGAGCTGCTCGGCCCGCTGCGGCAGGTCGGAGACGTCCGGCATGGGGGTGACCACGGGCTCCGCCGGCCCGTCGGCCTGTACCGGCGGCACGGTCGGGGCCGGCGGGCGGCGAGGCGCCCTGGTCGCGCCTGCAGGTGCCGGCACCGGCCCGTCCTCGTGCCACACCACGGCTGCGGAGTCGTACGGCACCTCGGCGGGCTCGCCGTCGTCGTCCGTGGCGGCGCGCCTGGCCCGGCTGCGCAACGTCCGGCGCCGGGCCACGTCGGCCCCGTGGGTGCCCGTCTCGACCGGGTCGGCGGAGCCCTCCTCCTGCTCGCCCGAGCCGGTCCTGCCCCCGGTCAGCCAGACCAGCCCGTCGCGCACCCACGCGGTGACCTGGTGCAGCGGGGTGGCGGTGACCACGAGGAGCCCGAACCCGGCGAGGACGACCAGCGCGGGGACGGCCAGCCACACCGACACCGCCTGCTCGAGCGGGTTGGCGACGAGGAAGCCGAGGAGCCCGCCCCCCGCGCGCATCCGCTCCCAGCCGTCCGGGGGCGTCGGCAGACCCGCGACGACCTGCAGCAGCCCCGACGACGCGGCCCCGAGGGCGAGCAGACCTACGCCGATGCGGCTGTTCTCACGCTCCGCGTCCGGACGTCGGAAGAGCCGCAGGCTGAGAGCGAGCAGGACCAGGGGCAGGGCGAGCGACGATCGCCCGACCAGGGCCGCCACCGCCAGGTCCAGCCAGCGGACCACGGCACCATCGACCCCGAACCAGGAGCCCGCCGCCACGACCCCTGCCGCCAGGAGCAGGAGGAAGCCGATGCCGTCCCGCCGGTGCGCCGGGTCGAGCTCGCTCGCCCCGTGGTGGACGGAGCGCACGAACGCGCCGACGAGGCGACCGGGCAGGGTGAGCGCACCGAGCGCCATGCGCGTCACCAGCCCCGGCCGGCCAGGTGCGGGCCGGGCACCACGCCCAGGTGAGGTGGTCTTCCTCGCAGTGGACCCGCGAGCCTTGCCCGCGCCGCTACGGCCGGTGGAGCCTGAGCCGGACCTGGTCGAGGTACCGGCACGCGCCGCAGAGGTGGAGCCGGTGGAGCGCGAGGCGGAGGACCCCGACCGTGCACCCGACCCCCCGGGGCTGCGGCCGCCGGAGGAACGGGAAGAGGTCGTCCGTGTCACCGCGCCACCGTACGCGCGCCCGGGAGGCCGTCGACGGAGCCCACGCCGTGGCGGTCGCTCCGGCGGGAGCCGCGTCCGTCCCGGCCCCCGCGCACGGTCACAGCCGTGACGCGGCCTCGAGCGCGGTCCTCAGCTCGGCACGCTCGTCCTCGGTCGCCGGTACGAGCGGGAGCCTGACCGCGTCGGAGGGGATCAGCCCGAGCAGCCTCAGTGCGGCCTTGACCGCGACCACACCCGGGAGCCGGGTCATGACCGCGTCGACCAGCGGCAGCGAGTCCCGGTGCTCGGCCAGGGCGCTCGGCAGGTCACCGGCGTCGACCGCGGCCACCATCCTGGCGAAGACCGGCCCCAGGAGGTGGGTCGTGACGCCGACCACCCCGGCGCCGCCGTGGGCCAGGAAGGCCAGCGTCATGCCGTCGTCGCCGGAGTAGTACGCCAGCTCGCTGCCGCACATGACCCGCGTGGCTGCCTGGAGGTCGCCCTTGGCGTCCTTGACCGCCACGACACGTGGGTGCTCCGCGAGCCGCAGCAGGGTCTCGGTCTGGAACTGCACCCCCGACCGCGCCGGGATGTCGTACAGCATGATCGGCAGCCCGGTCGCGTCGGCGATCGCGCGGACGTGGGCGACGAGCCCCGCCTGGCTGGGGCGGGAGTAGTACGGCGCGACCACCAGCAGCCCGTGGGCGCCCGCGGCCTCCGCCTGACGGGCCAGGGTGATGCTGTGGGCCGTGTCGTTGGTGCCGACGCCGGCGACCACCACGCCCCCGGCCGCCGGCCGCCTCGAGGACCACGCCGCAGCAGCTGGTCCTTCTCGGCGTCGGAGGTCGTCGGGGGCCTCACCGGTGGTGCCGCTGACGACGAGCCCGTCGTGGCCACCGGACAGGAGGTGGTCGGCCAGCGAGCCGGTGGCCGCCAGGTCCAGGGCGCCGTCGTCGGTCATCGGCGAGGCCATGGCGGTGAGGACGGCGCCGAAAGGACGGTCAGGCATGCGGGGAGGGTACCCACCGGCGACGGCTCGGCCGTGCCCCCCGGCACGCCACCGGAGACGGACGGCAGCCGACGCAGGAAACCGCGGCACCAGTCGCTCGGGGGGTCCGACTGGCACCGCGGTTCAGGGGCCACATCGCAGGGGCCGCGGACGTCGTTACAGCCGCAGATGAGGTGTGACCTGGGTCACAAGCGGGGCAGGTCACGGAGCCACCCGGCCACCCGCTGTCGAAGGCGGCATGGGTCACCGGCATCAGCGCGGCCCACGCGGTCTCCATCTGCTCGGCCACGATCTCGATCTCGCGCTGCGGGTAGGAGGGGAACGTCGAGTCCTCACGCTTGGTCCGCAGGCTCAGGAAGTTCATCAACGACCGGGCGTTGATGGTGACGTACATGGACGAGTACAGGGACAGCGGCAGGACGATCCGCGCCACCTCGCGGGCCACACCGGCCTCGAGCATGTCCTGGTAGGCCTGCCACGCGCCCAGGCAGGCGGCCCTGGTGCGGTCGACGACCAGTCGGTGCTGCTCCGAGGTGCCCTCGACGAAGTCGTAGGCACCGGGCTTGCCCACCTGGACGCAGCCGTCGCTCCGGCGAAGGGACGTAGAACACCGGGCGCATCTGGCGGTACCGGCCCGACTCCTCGTTGTACGAGGCCACCCGGTGCCGCTGGAACTCGCGGAACACGAACAGTGGCGCCGAGACGTAGAAGGTCATGACCGCGTGCTCGAACGGGCAGCCGTGCCGGTCCCGCATGAGGTACCGGATCAGTCCCGCCGACTTCTCGGCGTCGGCGTCGACGTCGTCGAGGCTGGCCTCGCCCTTGGTCGACACCCGTGCGGCGAAGAGGACGTCGGCGTCGCGCGCGCGAGTGCTTCACGAGCTCCACGTCCATGTCCGACCGGAACACGGGCCCTGCGTCGACGCGGTCCGGTACGGGGGTGTCTGTCGTCACGCCCCGCAGGCTATCGGCGAGCCCGGACGGACCAGGGGCCGGCCGGTCGCGCCTGGACCGTGGCGGTAGCGGTGACCGGCCCCTTCGCAGCGTGACGGCTGCGAGGATCAGGTGATGACCCCACCCCAGGACCAGAGGGCCGCCCGCCCCTGCGCCCCCACCTACGACGCCGTGCTCTTCGACATGGACGGCACGCTCGTGGACTCCACGGCGTCGGTGGTGCGCTGCTGGCTGCGGCTCGCCGAGGAGAACGGGATCACGGTCCAGGACCTGCAGGGCGCCGCCGGCCACGGCCGGCCCGCCCGTGACATCGTGGCCGACCTGTTCGCCCCTGACGGACCGGGCGTCCGCCCTGCGGCGCATCACCGACCTCGAGGTGGACGACGTGGCCGGGGTCGTGGCCCTCCCCGGGCGCGGAGGACGCCCTGAGGGCGAGCGGCGGACGCGCCGCCGTCGTCACCTCGTGCAGCGCGGACCTCGCGGTGGCACGTCAGCGGGCCGCCGGCATCGCCGTCCCGGCGGTCGTGGTGACCGCGGACGACGTCGAGCAGCGGCAAGCCGCACCCCGAGCCCTTCCTCACCGCCGCTCGGCTGCTGGGGGCCGACCCGTCGCGCTGCCTGGCCGTCGAGGACGCCCCCGCCGGCCTCGCCGCGGCCCGGGCGGCCGGGATGACCACCCTCGCGGTGACCACCACCCACAGGGCCGAGGAGCTGGACGCCGACATGGTCGTCGGTGACCTGTCCGCGGTCCGGCTCGAACCCGACCGCCGACGGGGATCGTCCTCCTGCTCCCCGGCGTCGGTGCGTGACGTCAGTGCGTGAAGTCGCCCACGTAGTGCTCGAAGAGCAGACCGAGCGACGTGACGGCGATGAGCCCCACCCCGATCAGGGACATCCACAGCCCGACCGCGACCCCGGCGAAGAGGAGCGCGCCGCCAGCGGCCACCCCGATCGGCCAGATGCTCCGCGGGTTGAAGAAGCCGAGGTCTCCGGCGCCCTGGGCGATCTCGCCGTAGGGGTCGTCCTCGGGCCGGTCGTCTATGCGTAGCGACACCAGGTAGAGGTACAGCCCGATGATGATCGACAGGCCGCCGGTCAGCAGGAGAGCGATGAACCCCACAGGCTCGAAGCCCGACAGCAGCCCGTAGACCGCACCCAACGGGATGAAGAAGAACGTGCCCGGATCCGAAGACCCAGGTCTCGACCCTCATGGCTCAGCTCCCCCGGCGCTCGTTGGTGGGGACGCCCGGCTCGCGCCGGATGTCCGCGTCGCCGAGCACCTGCTCGAGGACGGTCTTGTCCGCGTAGGCCTGGTCGGCCGCCGCCACCTCGGGGTGGTGCAGGTCGAATGCCGGCCGCTCGGAACGGATCCGAGGCAGGCTCGTGAAGTTGTGCCGCGGCGGGGGGCAGGACGTCGCCCACTCCAGCGAGTTGGCCCAGCCCCACGGGTCGTCGACCTCGACCTTGGCGCCCTTGGTCGCGGTGATGTAGACGTTCCACAGGAACGGCAGGGTGGCCGCGCCGAGCAGGAAGGCCCCGGCGGTGGAGATCTGGTTGAGGAGCGTGAAGCCGTCCTCGGGCAGGTAGTCGGCGTAGCGCCGCGGCATGCCGTCGACACCCAGCCAGTGCTGGACCAGGAACGTGGTGTGGAAGCCGACGAAGGTCATCCAGAAGTGCAGCTTGCCCAGGCCGTCGTTGAGCATCTTGCCGGTGAACTTGGGCCACCAGAAGTAGAAGCCCGGCGAACATCGCGAACACGACCGTCCCGAACACCACGTAGTGGAAGTGGGCCACGACGAAGTAGCTGTCGGACAGCTGGAAGTCGAGGGTCGGCGAGCTGAGGATGATGCCCGTCAGACCGCCGAAGAGGAACGTCACGAGGAAGCCGATCGCCCACAGCATGGGCGTCTCGAAGGTCAGGGAGCCCCGCCACATCGTGACCCGATCCAGTTGAAGAACTTCACCCCGGTCGGCACCGCGATCAGCATGGTCATGAAGGCGAAGAACGGCAGGAGCACGGCACCGGTGACGTACATGTGGTGCGCCCACACCGCGACCGACAGGCCGGCGATGGCGATGATCGCGAAGACCATGCCCTTGTAGCCGAAGAGCGGCTTACGGCTGAAGACCGGGATGACCTCGCTGATGATGCCGAAGAACGGCAGCGCGATGATGTACACCTCGGGGTGGCCGAAGAACCAGAACAGGTGCTGCCACAGGATGGCTCCGCCGTTCTCGGCCTCGAAGACCACCGAGCCGAAGTTGCGGTCCGAGCGCCAGCACCAGCAGGGCGGCCGCCAGCGGCGGGAACGCCATGAGGACGAGCACGCTGGTGATGAGCGTGCTCCAGGCGAAGATCGGCATGCGGAACATGACCATGCCGGGCGCACGCATCCCGATGACGGTGGTGATGAAGTTCACGGCGCCGAGGATCGTGCCGAACCCGCCGAGGGCCAGCCCCATGATCCACAGGTCGGCGCCGAGGCCGGGCGAGTAGGCCTGGGTCGACAGCGGCGTGTAGGCGAACCAGCCGAAGCCGGCCGCACCCTGCGGGGTGAAGAAGCCGGACACCGCGATGAGGCCGCCGAACAGGTACAGCCAGTAGGCGAAGGCGTTGAGCCGCGGGAACGCGACGTCGGGGGCGCCGATCTGCAACGGCAGGAGCCAGTTGGCGAAGCCCGCGAAGAGCGGCGTCGCGAACAGCAGCAGCATGATCGTGCCGTGCATCGTGAAGAGCTGGTTGTACGTCTCCCGGCTCTGCACGATCTGCAGGCCCGGGGCGGCCAGCTCAGCCCGGATGACCAGCGCCATCGCCCCGGCCAGGATGAAGAAGCCGAAGGACGAGATCAGGTACAGCGTCCCGATCTTCTTGTGGTCGGTGGTGGTGAGGTAGTCCGCCAGGACCTGCCCGCGGGTCCGCGCGCGTGTCGCCGGGCGGACCGCGGTGGCGCCGTCGACGCCGCGTGCGACAAAGCCTTCAGCGGTCGTCATGAGTCCTCGTTCCTCCCGCTACCGGTGATGTTTCCCCCGGTGCGGCTCTGCTCGCGGTCGATGATGGGGCTGCGGTTGAGCTCGGTCCCGAGCTGGCCGGTCTGGCCGGCGTCGGCCAGCCCCTGGATGTAGTCGTCGTACTCGTCGCGCGTGACGACGGCCACGTTGAACAGCATCTCGGAGTGGTACTCGCCGCACAGCTCGGCGCACTTGCCCTGGAAGGTTCCCAGCTTGGTGGGCACGACCTGGAAGTGGTTCTCGCGGCCCGCGATGTTGTCCATCTTGAAGAGGAACGCCGGGATCCAGAACGAGTGGTTGACGTCACGGGAGAACAGGACGAACTCCACGCGCTCGTCGACCGGGAGGACCAGGGTGGGGATGCGCTCCTCGGCCCCGGGCTCACCGTCCAGCGCGGCCTGCACCCCGGTCTCGTAGACGTCCTCGTCGACGTAGTTGAAGTCCCACGACCACTGCTTCGCCGATGACCTCCACGGTGTGGTCGGGCTCCGGCTCCAGGTCGAGGATCGCCGCCTGCGAGGTGGCGGTGTAGTAGAAGAGCACGGCGACCATGAACAGCGGGACGGCCGTGTACATGACCTCCAGCGGCAGGTGGTACCGCAGCTGCGGCGGGACCTCGGGGTCACCGGCCCGCCGGCGGTAGGCGATGACGCACCAGATCGTCAGGCCCCACACGATGACGCCGACGGCCAGGGCCGCCACCCACGACCCCCGTCCACAGCGTGGAGATGATGGGCGTCATGTTGGTCGCGCCGACGCTCTCCTCCGGCAGGTACCCGCGGGCCAGCTGGTCGGCCGAGCAGCCGCTCAGCGACGAGAGCAGCGACGGCCGCGAGCCCGGCCCCGGCGTACCGGAACCTGCTGGCGGCTGGTCGAGTTGTCTCCACAGAGGCCTTCCCGGTGTGCTTCGTGGGGCTGAGGTGCCCGGTGCTGGTGCGACGCCCCGAACCCTACCCCCGCCCCTCCGGGCGTCCGACGGGTGGGCTCGCCCGTCTAGCGTGACGGTCATGAGCAGGGGCGGCGCACCCGCGCGCACCGAGCTGGACGCCGCCTCGGCCGCTCCGCCGCTGCCCGTCGCGGCCTGCAGTCCTGGCGCACCGCGCTGGTCGACGGGTGGGCCGACGAGCGCGGCCTGCACGGCACCGCCGCACGCTCCCGGCAGGTCCTCGACGCGGCCAGGGCCGCCCTGGCCGGCGTCGCTGGGGGTCCGCGCGGACGACCTGCGCCCTCCCGCCCGACCACGTCGCCGCACTGCACGCGGCGGTCCTCGGGCTGGGCGCCCCCGGGGCGGACCCGGCGGGCCCGGTGGTCGTCTCGGCCGTGGAGCACTCCGCGGTGCTGCACGCCGCAGCCTGGGGGGCGCCGAGGTGCGGACGGTCCCGGTCGACGCCACGGGGGTCCTCGACCTCGCCGCCCTGCGCGACCGGCTGCCGGGCGCCCGGCTGGTCTGCGTCCAGCACGCCAACGTGGAGATCGGGACGGTCCAGGACCTCCACGCGGTGCACGCGCTCTGCCGTGAGGAGGGCGTGCCGCTGCTGGTGGACGCAGGTGCCTCGCTCGGGCACCTCCCCACGCCGAGCGCCTGGGACGCGCTCGTCGCCTCGCCCCGCGCCTGGGGGTCCGTGCCGGGCACCGGCGTCCTGGCCGTCCGCCCGGGGGTGCGGTGGCGTGCGCACGAGCCGGGCGAGGCCGGCGCGTCCCGGCGGCCGGGCGAGCACGCCGGGTCGGTCGACGTCCCGGCGGCGCTCGCCGCGGCCGTGAGCCTGGGTGAGCTGCTGGCGGGGCCGCTCGGTGCCGACGACCCACGCCACGTCCTGGTCGACCAGGTGCGGGCCGCTGCGGCGCAGGTGCCGGACACGGTCGTCCTCGGCGACCCGGTACGCCGGCTGCCCCACGTCCTCACCATGTCGGCGCTCTACGTCCCCGGCGAGGAGCTGCTGCGGGCGCTGGACGCCGAGGCCGGTTCTCCGTCGGCTCGGGGTCCGCCTGCACCGCCGACACCCTCCGCCCGAGCCACGTCCTGGCCGCGGTCGGCGCCCTCAGCCACGGCAACCTCCGCCTCGGCCTGCCCCGAGGGACGCGCCCGGCCGACGTGGACCGGTTCTGCGAGGTCCTGCCGCGGGTGGTGGCCGGTATCCGGCGCCGGCTCGGGGTCGAGGACCTGTGAGCGACCACGGAGGAGACGGTCACCAGGTGGGCGAGGACCTCGTCGTGGACGCCCGCGGGACCCGCTGTCCCGTGCCTGTGCTGCGCCTGGCCCGGGCGGTGCGGGGCCTGCCGCCCGGGACCGGCGCCACGGTGCTCGCGAGCGACCCGGCCGTCGAGCACGACGTCCCGGCCTGGGCTCGCATGCGGGGCCACACGGTCGAGGCCATGTCGCGCTCCGACGACGGCTGGGCGATCAGGGTCCGGACGGGGACCTGAAGCAGGACGGTTCCGGCACCTGCACGAGCTCCCGCAGCCGGTCCAGGTAGCGCCGCCGGTCGAGCTCCACCACCCCGAGCGTCGTCAGGTGGGGCGTCGCCCACTGCACGTCCACCAGCCGTGGACCGGTGCCCTCCGCCGCCAGCATCCGGCCCAGCGCCACGACCGCGGCCTTGGAGGCCCCGGTCTCGCGGTGGAACTTGGACTCGGCGGCGAAGAGCCCACCCACGGACACCCCGAAGAGGCCACCCACCAGCCGACCCTCCGACCAGGTCTCCACCGAGTGCGCCCTGCCGGCGCGGTACAGCTCGGAGTAGCAGGCGGCGTACTCCTCGCTGATCCAGGCCCCGTCGCGCGAGGGGTCCGCACACCCGGCGACCACCTCGTCGAAGGCCGAGTCGACCCGCGTCTCGAAACGCCGCGCCAGCTCGGCGAGTCCGTGCGCGACTGGTGGACCCGGCCGGGCTCCAGGACACCGCGAGGGTCCGGGGAGAACCACCCGAGCACCTCGCGCCTGCGGATGCGCACCTGCATGGCGAACAGCCCGGAGCGGTACCCCTCCAGCAGCAGCCCGGACGACAGCGCGCCCCCGACGCACACCAGGTCCTGGTGGTCGGGGGCGCGCTGCAGGGCCCGTCGGAGCTGGTCGACCATCGGGCCGCCCCGCGCTGCTGCGGGGCCGGTCGACGGGGACCGTCGTCGGGCGACGGGCTCAGTGGAAGGAGTCACCGCACGCGCAGGAGCCCTGGGCGTTCGGGTTGTCGATCTGGAAGCCCTGCTTCTCGATCGTGTCGGCGAAGTCCACCGTGGCACCGGCGAGGTACGGCACGCTCATCCGGTCGACGACGAGCTCCACGCCCTCGAACTCCCGGACGGCGTCGCCGTCCATGGTCCGGTCGTCGAAGTAGAGCTGGTAGATCAGCCCGGAGCAGCCGCCGGGCTGGACGGCGAGGCGCAGTCGCAGGTCGTCGCGACCCTCCTGCTCCAGCAGGCCCTTGACCTTCTGGGCGGCGACGCTGGTGAGGGTGACCTCGTGCGGGGCCTTCGCGGTCTCGACCTCGGGCTCGACCACGGTGTCGGTGGTCTCGGGCGTCGTGGTGGTGTCGGTCATGTGCGGCTCCTGGATCGCCGGGGGCACTGGTCCGGAGCAGGTGTCGCCCGCTCCGCATACGTGCCAATGCTACGGCTGCCCGCAGGATTCCCGGGCCGGCACCGCGCTCGGCCACCCGGCGCGCTCACCGGTGCCACGTCCGCGCCACCCTCGCGGTGCGCTCGGCCAGCGCGCGGGCCGGGGCGGCCGACGACGCGGCCACCTCCGCCTCGGTGGAGGCCACCGCGTAGGCGGCCTCGACCCCGGCCACCGCCAGCTCGCGGCGACCGACCGCGACCTGTCCCGCGACCACCACCACGGGGACCGCATGACCCGCCGCGACCCGGGCGACACCCGCGACCACCTTGCCTCGCAGGCTCTGCCAGTCGAAGCTGCCCTCACCGGTCAGCACCAGGTCGGCGCCCTCCAGCCGGGCCGCGAGACCCGCGGCGTCCGCGACCGCCTGGACCCCGGCCACCCGGCGCCCACCGAGGGCCAGCAGGGCGAAGCCGAGCCCTCCGGCGGCACCGGCTCCCGGCAGGGCCACCAGCCGTCCCGGGTCCGGCGCACCGGCCTGGCCCGCAGCGTGCACCACGGCCGAGGCCCATGCCGTCATGGCGGCCTCGAGCGCCGGCAGCTGCTCCGGCCGCGCCCCCTTCTGCCGGGCGAAGCCGTGCACCGCGCCGTGCCGGCCCAGCAGCGGCACGTCCACGTCGCTGGCCACGACCAGGTCCACGGCGGCCAGCGCCTGACGGGCCGCGCCGAGCGCCTCCACCTGACCCACCTGCACCCCGGCGAGCCCACGCGGGCCGCCGCGGGGGTCCAGGGCCGTGACGCGGACGCCGAGCGCCGCGAGCAGCCCCAGCCCCCCCGTCGACGGTCACGGACCCGCCGAGCCCGACGACGACCCGCTGCACGCCGCTGTCCAGCGCGGCCTGGAGCAGCTCGCCCGCACCGACCGTGGTCGCGGTGGCGGGGTCGCGCTGCCCCGCAGCGACCAGGTGGCTCCCGCACGCCTGTGCGGTCTCCAGGTAGGCCGTGCTCAGGCCGGACGCGTCGTCCTGCGCCTGGACCACCAGCACGCTCGCTGGCACAGGAGCTCCGTGGGGACCGGTCACGGTCGTGGCGAGGACCCGGCCGGGGACGGAGCCGGACACGGCGTCGACGAAGCCCGGCCCCCCGTCCGACATCGGCACCACCAGCAGCTCGTCGCCCGGGGCGTGGCTGGCCCAGCCCTCGACCATCGCCGAGGCCGCCTCGCGGGCGGTCAGCGTGCCGGTGAAGCAGTCCGGGGCCACCACGACACGCATGGGCGCAGTCTGCCGGTCCCGCCCTGCCCGGCGGTACGTCGGAGGCGGGCGCGGTCCCCACCCGCCGGTGTGCTGCACTTCTGCCATGAGCGCACCGGTCGGCCTGCCGGCTCCCGTGGTCCCCGAGGCACTCCTCCTGCTCGGCCGGACCGGCGACATGGCCAGCGAGAGGGGGGTCGAGTGCCCGGGTGACCTGCCGCGCCTGTCCGACCCCGACCTGGTCGCCCGAGCCCGCCGGGCCCGGGCACGGCTGGGCGACCGCGCCTTCGTGCTCGGCCACCACTACCAGCGCGACGAGGTCATCGAGCACGCCGACGTCACCGGCGACAGCTTCAAGCTGGCCAAGGACGCCGCCGCCCGCCCGGAGGCGGAGTTCGTCGTCTTCTGCGGCGTGCACTTCATGGCGGAGAGCGCCGACATCCTCACCGCCCCCTCCCAGGCCGTCGTCCTGCCCGACCTGTCGGCCGGCTGCTCGATGGCCGACATGGCAGCGATCGGCCAGGTCGAGGACGCCTGGCAGGTGCTGGAGCGGGCGGGTCTCACCGAGACCACCGTCCCGGTGACCTACATGAACTCCTCGGCGGCCATCAAGGCCTTCACCGGTCGGCACGGCGGCACCGTGTGCACCTCGAGCAACGCCGAGACCGCGCTGCGCTGGGCGTTCGAGCAGACCGGCGGGGTGAGCGGCGGAGGGCGGGTGCTGTTCCTGCCGGACCAGCACCTGGGGCGGAACACCGCGGTCCTGGAGCTCGGGCTCTCGCTGGACGACTGCGTGGTCTTCGACCCGTGGAAGCCGGGCGGGGGCGTCGACCCCGAGCGGCTGGCCGGGGCCCGAATGATCCTGTGGCGCGGCCACTGCTCTGTGCACGGGCGCTTCAGCACCGAGGCGGTCGAGGGCTACCGCGCCCGCATCCCCGGGGTGAACGTCCTCGTCCATCCCGAGTGCCGGCACGAGGTGGTGCGCGCCGCGGACCTGGTCGGCTCCACCGAGTTCATCATCCAGGCGCTCGCGGCGGCCGAGCCCGGGTCCCAGTGGGTCGTCGGGACCGAGCTCAACCTCGTCAAGCGCCTCGCGGCCATGCACCCGGACAAGGGAG
The DNA here is from genome assembly GCA_963759255.1 of uncultured Actinomycetota bacterium. Taxonomy (GTDB): domain Bacteria; phylum Actinomycetota; class Actinomycetes; order Actinomycetales; family JBBAYJ01; genus Aquipuribacter. The sequence goes on along the minus strand of CAVWYQ010000002.1, from coordinate 571,161 downwards.
TCCACTTCCTCGACCGGGACGTCTGCTACTGCTCGACGATGAACCGGATCGACCTGCCGCACCTGGTCTGGGCGCTGGAGTCGTTGGCCGACGGCCGCGTGGTCAACCGGATCCAGGTAGACGACGACACGGCGCACTTCGCCCGGGTGGCGCTGGACCGGATGCTCGCCCTGCCGGGTCGGACCAGCAAGGACTGAGGTCCCCCCGGGCCGGCTGCGACCTCAGCGGGGGGTGAGGGCCTCCAGCAGGAGGGCCTCGGCGAGGCAGACCTTGGCGAACTCCCCCAGATGCAGCGACTCGTCGGTGCCGTGGGCCCGGGAGTCGGGGTCCTCGACACCGGTCACCAGCACGGCGGCTCCCGGCATGACCCGGTCCAGGTCGGCGATGAAGGGGATGGACCCGCCGACGCCGATGTCGGCCGGCTCGCTCCCCCACGCCGTGGCCAGGGCCCACCGCGCCGCCGTGTACCCGGTCGACGTGGTGTCGGCGGCGAAGCCGTGGCCGTGCTCCTCGGCCACGACGCTGACCTGCGCACCGTGGACCACCTGGGCGAGCAGGTGCTCGCGCAGCGCGGCGAAGGCGACCTCGGGGTCGGCGCCCGGTGGGATGCGCACGGAGACGCGGGCCCGGGCGACGGGGCGCAACGTGTTGGAGGCGTGGGCCACGTCGGGACCGTCGATCCCGATGACGGTCACGGCCGGCCCGGTCCACACCCGCTCCGACACCGAGCCCGTCCCGGCGAGCCCGACGCCTGGCAGGACGCCGGCCTCCTCCCGGTACTGCTCCTCGGCCCAGCCGTCCTGCGCTGCCGCCGCGCGACGGGCGTGCTCCGGCATGTCGCCCAGACCGGGAACGGCGACCGAGAGGTCGTCGGCGTACATGGCGGACAGCAGCCGCAGGAGGACCGCCAGCGGGTCGGGCGCCGCACCGCCGTACATGCCCGAGTGCAGCGTGTGGTCGAGCGTGCGGACCTCCACCACCGCCTGCACCAGGCCACGAAGCGTGGTCGTGAGCGCCGGGGTCCCGACGGCGGCGTTCGTGGAGTCCGCGACGACCAGGACGTCGGCGCGCAGCAGCGCGCCGTGCTCGGCGAGGAACGCCTGGAACGAGGGCGAGCCGATCTCCTCCTCCCCCTCGACGAAGACGGTCAGCCCGACGCCCGACCCCTCGGGGTGGGCAGCGAGATGGGCCCGCACCGCAGCCAGGTGGGCGCAGACGCCTGCCTTGTCGTCGGCGGCGCCACGGCCGTACAGCCGGCCGTCACGCTCGGTCGCCACGAAGGGGTCGCTGGCCCAGTCCGTCGCGTCCCCCGGCGGCTGCACGTCGTGGTGGGCGTAGAGCAGGACCGTCGGGGCGCCGGCAGGAGCCGCGCGCCTCGCCACGACGGCCGGGGCGCCGGCGCTGCCGTCGGGGCGGGGTGAGCGCAGCAGCTGGACCTCCGGCATGCCCGCCTCGCGGAGCAGCCGGGCCACCTCCTGGGCGGAGCGCTCGACGTGCTGCTGGTCGAAGGCGGCCGCGCTCACGCTCGGGACCGCCACCAGCTCCCGGAGCTGGTCGAGCACCTCGGGAACCAGGCGCCCCACGACCTCCCGGGTGGCCTGCACCACGGTCTCCGGGACGGTGACGGCGGCCGCGGGGGTGACGGGAGCGACAGGAGCGACGGGGGCGGTGGGCGTGGTGGCGGGCTCCATCGGCATCGGGGCACCGTATCGCCGCGGCTACCCTGTCCACATGTTCGGTCGAGGCTCGCGCGCCGCCACCCCTGGACCCGCCGTGGAGCCGGTCGAGAGCCTCACCGGCAAGGGTCGAGCCACCCCCAAGCGGTCGCAGGCGCAGGCAGCCAGGCGTCAGCCGTTGGTACCCGACGACCGCAAGGCCGCCGCCAAGAAGGCTCGGGACGAGCGCCGCGTCGGGCAGGCGCGCACGATGGCCGCCTACGCCTCGGAGGACCAGCGGTACCTCCCGCTGCGCGACCGCGGTCCGGTCAAGCGGTACGTCCGCGACCTCGTCGACCGTCGCCGGAACGTGGGCCAGTACTTCCTGCCGGTCGCCTTCGCCGTGCTCTTCCTCACCGTCGTCCCTGACCAGACGGCACGTCTGGCGTCCGCGGTGGCCATGTACACGATGCTGGGCGTCCTCGTCCTCGACTGCTTCCTGCTGTCCAGGACGGTCAAGAAGGCCGTCGCCGAGCGCTTCGGCGACGCGGCCGCCCAGGAGCGCGGTCTCGGCTGGTACGCGGTCATGCGCGCCACGCAGATGCGCCGGATGCGCCGCCCGGTCGCGAAGGTGCGTCACGGCGAGGCCCCGCGCCGCTGAGCACCCGGGTGCGGTCCCTGGCCGCGTCGGCTCGCCGCCACGGCGCGGACGGTGTGAGATTCAGGTATGGACTACCGACACCTCGGCCGCAGCGGCCTCGTCATCAGCGAGATCGTCTACGGCAACTGGCTCACCCACGGTTCCCAGGTCGAGAACGACGCGGCGACGGCATGCGTGCACGCCGCCCTCGACGCGGGGATCACCACCTTCGACACCGCTGACGTGTACGCCAACACCGCCGCGGAGACCGTGCTCGGCGACGCCCTCCACGGGCAGCGGCGCGAGAGCCTGGAGATCTTCACGAAGGTCTACTGGCCGACCGGGCCCAGGGGGCACAACGACACCGGCCTGGGGCGCAAGCACGTCATGGAGGCGATCGACGGATCCCTCCAGCGGCTGCGGACGGACTACGTCGACCTCTACCAGGCGCACCGCTTCGACGTCACGACCCCGCTGGAGGAGACCATGGTCGCCTTCGCGGACATCGTCCACAGCGGCAAGGCCCACTACATCGGGGTCAGCGAGTGGACCGCCGACCAGATCCGCCAGGGCGCCGCCCTCGCCGCGGAGCTCAAGTTCCCCTTCGTCTCCAGCCAGCCGCAGTACTCCATGCTGTGGCGGGTCATCGAGGACGAGGTCGTGCCGACCTCGCAGGAGCTGGGCCTGGGCCAGATCGTCTGGTCGCCCATCGCGCAGGGCGTCCTGACCGGGAAGTACGTGCCCGGGCAGCCGCTGCCGGAGGGGTCGCGCGCGACCGACAGCAAGGGCGGGGCGGACATGATCAGCCGCTTCATGAACGACGACGTCCTGGGCCGCGTCCAGCAGCTCAAGCCGGTGGCGGAGCAGGTGGGGCTCTCGATGGCCCAGCTGGCCGTCGCATGGGTCCTGCAGAACGACAACGTGTCCGGCGCCATCATCGGGGCCTCCCGCCCCGAGCAGGTCACCGAGAACGTGAAGGCCGCGGGCGTCACGCTGCCCGCCGAGGTCATGACGAAGATCGACGAGGTGCTCGGCGAGGTCGTGGTCCGGGACCCGGGCAAGACGCTCGAGGGCATGCCGAAGGGTCGTTCCGTCGCCGCATGACGCGCACGCGCCCCCGGCTCCGAGGAGCCGGGGGCGCTCCCGCGAGGGCCCTTCAGCCCTCCGGAGGATGCAGGCTCATCGGGCCGTAGACCACCTCTCGCTCGCGCAGCAGCGTCACGGCGTCAACCCCGGCGTCGAGCAGCTCCCGCCACGACTCGCCGACCCACGACTCCGCCTCGGCCTGGGAGGGGAAGCGGGCGTCGGGCGCGCCGTCCGGGCGGACCTCCGCGCCGCTGCTGTCCTCGTAGCGCCACGTCCACGTCTCGCCGAAGTCCTTGGTCACGAGCGCCACGCTACGCAGCGTCGCCCCCCGGCGCGAGGGGCGCCGGTCGCACCCGGTCCGCCGTGGGCGGCTTCCCGCACGCCTGACGGGGACCAGGCACGAGGACGGGCTCAGCCGTCGGTCTCCACGTCCTCCTGGGTCACGCCCGGGTCGTCGATGTCCGGCTCGATGGTGCTGCCGCCAGGCTCGAGCGGCGCGCAGCCTGCGAGCAGGGTCGCACTGACCAGGACGGCGGCCGCCGCGCCCGGGATCGTCCTTCGCATGAGTCCTCCTGGTGGGGAAGGGCCCGGGCCTGCCCGGGGCACCGCCGGATGGCGACAGCCCGGACCCTAGGGACCACGCTGGCGCTCTGCACGCCGGAGCGGTGCCCGTCCCGCCGTGGGACACGGGCACACTCGGGGCCGTGACCTCCCTCGAGGACCTGCAGTCCCTGGCCGCCGACGTCCGACCCACCGGACGTGCGGCCGAGCAGCAGGCGCGGCAGGCGATCGAGGACCTGCTGCTGCCGACCGGCTCGCTGGGCGACCTGGAGCGCCTGGCGGTCTGGTGGGCCGGCGTACGCCGGGACGCCGCCGCTCCGCCACCGCGCGAGGCCCAGGTCCTGGTGGTCGCCGGCGACCACGGCATCGCGGTGCGTGGGGTGTCCGCCCTCCCCCTCGGCCACACGGCCGTCACCCTCCGGGCGCTGCGCTGCTCCCGGTCCGCGACGCACGCGGCAGCCGCGGTGCACGGCGTGGCGGTCCGGGTGGCGGAGGTCGACGTGGCCGGAGCGAACGGTCCCCGGTCCGCACCGTTCGACGTCGGCCCTGCCATGTCCCCGGAGCTGGTGAGCGATGCCGTCGACCAGGGCGCGGCCCTCGCGGACGGGCTGGCCGAGGAGGGCCTGGAGCTGCTGCTGCTCGGCGAGCTCAACGTAGGTGGCTCCACCACGGGCGCCGCCGTGGTCGGGGCTGCGCAGCGCCGTCGGGTGCTGGACGTGGTGGGACGGGGCAGCGGCGTCGACGACAGCGCGTGGATGCGCAAGGCCGCTGCCGTCCGCGAGGGGCTGCGTCGGGCGCGTGCAGGCGGCCGCGACGTGCCGAGCCTGCTGAGCGCGGTCGGCTCCGCCGACGTCGCCGCGACGACGGCCCTGCTGCTGCGGTGCGCCGCTCGCGGGCTGCCCGTGCTGCTCGACGGGCCGGTGACCGCGGCCGCAGCGGTGCTCGCCCACCGGGTCTCGCCCACGTCCCGCCAGTGGTGGATGTTCCCGGAGCGCGGCGACGAGCCGTGCGTGCACCGGGCGCAGGACGCCCTCGGCATGCTGCCGGTGCACGCGCTGGGGGTGCGCAGCGGCCTCGGCATCGCTGCTCTGGGGGCGCTGGGCACGCTGCGCACCGCGGTGGCGGTGACGACCGGCGCCGCCACCAGGGCGGACTTCTGGCCCGAGGACCCGGACGTCCCTCAGCCGCTCACCGAGCCCACGGACGAGTCGACCGGACCGGCGTCGAGCCCCGCGTGAGCCGCTGAGGCCTCCGGCCCCGCCTGCGGCGCCGAGCCGCTGAGGCGCCGACCGGGCGTCAGTCGCGGACGTGCGAGGGCACGAACGGCGGCCGCAGCACGCGGCAGCGGAGCGGCCGTCCCCGCACGTCCACGGCGACCTCCTCATCCGCCGCCACGCCGGCGGCGGTGTCGAGGAGCGCCAGCGCGATCCCGGTCCGCAGGGTCGGGCTGAACGTCCCGGACGTCGTGGTCCCCACCCGCTGGCCGAGCGCGTCCCCGTCCAGCCGGTGCACGGCCATCCCGGCCCGCGGCACCCCGCGGCCGACCGCGAGCAGCCCGGTCGCCCGTCGGGCGGGCCCCTCGGCCTTCTGCGCCAGCACCGCGTCACGTCCCACGAAGCCGTCCTTGCGCCAGCCGACCGCGAAGCCCAGCCCGGCCTCGACCGGGGACACGTCGGTCCCGATGTCGCTGCCGTGCAACGGGTACCCCATCTCGGTGCGCAGCGTGTCCCGGGCACCGAGCCCGGCCAGCATGCCGCCCCGGGCGCGCACCGCCGTCTGCAGCCGGTCGAACACCGCCCCGGCACGGGCGGCCGGGACGAGCACCTCGTACCCGCGCTCACCCGTGTAGCCGGTCCGGCAGACCACGGTCCGGCTCGAGTCCGGCCGCACCGACGGGTCCGACGGGTGAGACGGGTCCGACGGGTCCGACGGGTGCTGGTCGGCGACCGTGACGAAGGACAGGTACTCGTGGCCGTGGGGCAGGCCCGCCGCCTCCATCACCTCGTCGGCCAGGGGGCCCTGCACCGCGAGGACCGCCACGTCACGATGCACGTCCACGACCTCGGCGGCACCCACGTCGGCCGCGCGCAGCGCCTGGACCACCGCCGGGGCGTTGGCGGCGTTGGGCACCAGGACGAGGTCGTCGGCAGCGACCCGGTAGACGATGAGGTCGTCGACGATCCCGCCCCCGGGCGTCAGGCACAGCATGTAGCGGGCCCGGCCGTCGGCCAGGTCGGCGACGGCGCCGCTGAGCGCCTGCTCCAGCAGGGGGACCGCGCCGTCCCCCCGGACGAGCACCGTCCCCAGGTGCGAGACGTCGAACAGGCCGACCCTCTCGCGGACGGCGGCGTGCTCGGCGAGGGTGCCCCCGCCCGCGTACTCCACCGGCATGCTCCAGCCCCCGAACGGAGCGAAACGGGCACCGGCGGCCTCGTGCGCCGCGTGCAGCGGCGAGCGCAGGAGCGGCCCGGCAGGGGATCCAGAAGAGGTGTCGACCACGGCAGCACCGTAGTCTCAGCCGCGCGCCGGTCGGCGCCCCGACGACCCCACCCGCCCCACGAGGCGGGTCTCGACCGAGGAGCCCCGTGACCCCTGTGCAGCCAGCCCCCGTCCCCCGTGCCGCCCTCAGCAGCGCGAAGCTGTCCGGTGTCCGTGCCGATGCTGCCGTGGTGGGGATGGTGAAGGGGCCCGACGGGGCAGCTGTCGCGGTCGGGGACCTTCCCGCCGACAGCGTGCAGGCCCTCGAGGCCGCGGCCGACGCCCTCGACTTCACGGGCAAGACCTCGACCACCCTCCGCCTGCCCGGCGTCGAGGGGCTGGAGGTCGAGCAGGTCGTGCTCGTCGGCCTGGGCGAGCCCGACGAGGAGGGCCTCGTGGACGCCGACACCCTCCGTCGGGCGGCCGGGAGCGGGCTGCGCTGCCTCACGAAGGCGTCGAAGGTGCTGCTGGTGCTCCCGCTGGACGACCTCGAGCAGGTACGCGCAGCGACGGAGGGGGCTCTGCTCGGCGCCTACCGCTTCCGCACCTACAAGACCGGCGACGCCCCCACGCTGGTCGAGGAGGTGCTCGTCCACGCGGGCGGCCGGCGCGACAAGGCCACCCGCTCGGCCGTCGAGTCCGGGGCCGTGGTCGCCGACGCCGTCGCCCTGTGCCGCGACCTCGTCAACACCTCGCCGCTGCAGCTGACCCCCGCCGCCGTGGCCGACCGCGCCGCCGAGCTCGCCCGCAGCCTGCCCGTGAAGGTCGCCGTGCTGGACGAGAAGCAGCTGGCCCGCAAGGGCTACGGCGGGATCCTTGCCGTCGGGCAGGGGTCGACCCGCCCGCCGCGGCTGGTCACGGTCACGTACTCCCCCGCCCGGGCCAGGGGCCACGTCGCCCTGGTCGGCAAGGGCATCACGTTCGACTCCGGCGGCCTGTCCCTCAAGCCCCCGGCGGGGATGCCGGGCATGAAGGCCGACATGTCCGGGGCCGCTGCGGTGCTGTCGGTCGTGGTGGCGGCCGCCCGCCTGGGGCTGCCCGTCGCGGTGACCGGCTACCTGGCGCTGGCGGAGAACATGCCGTCCGGCTCCGCGCAGCGTCCCAGCGACGTGATCACCATGTACGGCGGGAAGACGGTGGAGGTCCTCAACACCGACGCCGAGGGCCGTCTGGTGCTGGCCGACGGCCTGGTCACCGCGGCCGAGGTCTCGCCCGACGTGGTCATCGACGTCGCCACGCTCACGGGGGCACAGGTCGTCGCGCTCGGCAGCCGGGTCAGCGGGGTCATGGGCAACGACGAGTCGCTGCGCAACGAGCTGATGGACGCCGCAGGTGCCGCCGGCGAGCAGATGTGGCCGATGCCGCTGCCCTCCCACCTGCGTCGCGGCCTGGACTCCACGGTCGCCGACATCGCCAACGTGGCCTCGTCCCGCGACGGCGGCATGCTGACCGCGGGGCTGTTCCTGCAGGAGTTCGTGGGCACCCGCGACGGGGGGCCCATCCCCTGGGCGCACATCGACATCGCCGGCCCGGCGTTCAACGAGAGCGGCGCGTACGACCACGTCCACAAGGGCGGCACGGGCGTCGCAGTCACCACGCTGGTGCGTCTGCTCGAGGCGCGCGGGCGCTGAGGTGGTTGGATGATCCCGGACCTGCCGGAGCACCGTCCATGACCGGCGAGCACGCACGCAGCGAGGTAGGAGCAGCACGTGGCTGAGCAGGAGTACGACGTCGTCATCCTGGGCGGTGGGAGCGGGGGCTACGCCGCCGCCCTGCGCGGGGCCGAGCTCGGCCTGAAGGTCGCGCTCGTGGAGAAGGACAAGCTGGGTGGCACCTGCCTGCACCGCGGCTGCATCCCCACCAAGGCCCTGCTGCACGCGGCCGAGATCGCCGACGCGACCCGCGACAGCGAGACCTTCGGGGTGAGGGCCACCCTGGACGGGATCGACGTCCCCGCCGTCACCAAGTACCGCGAGGGCGTGGTCGGCAAGCTCTACAAGGGCCTCCAGGGCCTGGTGAAGAGCCGGAAGATCACCTACGTCGAGGGCACCGGGCGTCTGGCCGACGCGCACACCGTCGAGGTCGACGGTCAGCGCCTGCGCGGGAAGAACGTGGTCCTCGCGACGGGTTCGTACGCCAAGACCCTGCCCGGCCTGGAGGTCGGCGGGCGTGTCCTCACCAGCGACGGGGCGCTCGCGCTCGACCACGTCCCGTCGTCGGTCGTGGTCCTCGGCGGCGGGGTGATCGGCGTGGAGTTCGCGAGCGTCTGGCGCTCCTTCGGTGTCGAGGTGACCATCGTGGAGGCACTCCCGCGGCTGGTTGCGGCCGAGGACGAGGCCGTCTCCAAGGTGTTCGAGCGGGCCTACCGCAAGCGCGGCATCACCTTCAAGACCGGCGTCAGGTTCACCGGTGCCACCCAGGACGACGACGGGGTCACCGTCCGGCTGGAGTCCGGCGAGGAGCTCCGGGCCGACTACCTGCTGGTCGCCGTCGGTCGTGGGCCGGTCACCGAGGGCCTGGGGTACGAAGAGGCCGGCGTCACCGTGGACCGGGGGTTCGTGCCGACCGACGAGCGGCTCCGCACCGGTGTGGACGGCGTCTACGCCGTCGGCGACATCGTGCCCGGCCTGCAGCTCGCCCACCGCGGCTTCGCGCACGGCATCTTCGTCGCCGAGGAGATCGCCGGCCTGAACCCCGCGCCCGTGATCGACGTCAACGTGCCCCGGGTCACCTACTCCGACCCGGAGATCGGCAGCGTCGGGTACACCGAGGCCCAGGCCAAGGAGAAGCTGGGCGCGGACAGGGTGGAGACCTACGAGTACAACCTCGGCGGCAACGGCCGGTCGCAGATCATCGGCACCGCCGGGTTCGTCAAGCTGGTGCGCGAGAAGGACGGCCCCGTGATCGGCGTCCACACCATCGGCGCCCGGATGGGTGAGCAGATCGGCGAGGCCCAGCTCATCGTCAACTGGGAGGCGTTCCCGGAGGACGTCGCCGCCCTGGTCCACGCCCACCCCACCCAGAACGAGGCGATGGGCGAGGCTCATCTCGCGCTGGCGGGCAAGCCGCTGCACGCGCACAGCTGAGCCACCCGCCCCGCACCGACCGTACGACCAGCTTCACCGGCCACACGGCCAGCACATCCCGCGCAGTCGCAGACGACGGAGGACGACCCGACATGCCGAACCCGGTCAACATGCCGCCCCTGGGTGAGAGCGTCACCGAGGGCACGGTCACCCGATGGCTCAAGCAGGTCGGGGACCGGGTCGAGCAGGACGAGCCCCTGGTCGAGATCGCCACGGACAAGGTGGACACCGAGATCCCCTCCCCCGTGGCGGGGACGCTGCTGGAGATCACGGTCGCCGAGGACGAGACCGCCGAGGTGGGCTCGCAGCTCGCCGTGATCGGCGAGGAGTCCGAGGCCGGTGGCGGCGACGGTGGCGGCAAGGACTCCGGGTCCGGGGCGCAGACCGCGGGCACCGACGACCAGGGCGGCAGCAGCACCGAGGCGTCCGGCGGGGACGCCGTCCCGGTGGAGCAGGCCGACGAGCCCGCCGAGGCCCCCAGCGAGGACGCCGAGGCCCCGGCCGCCGCGCCCACCGCGGACGTCGCCCAGGGCGACGACGGCACCGAGATCGTCATGCCTGCGCTCGGCGAGTCGGTGACCGAGGGGACCATCACCCGCTGGCTCAAGGCCGAGGGCGACTCCGTCGAGGTCGACGAACCCATCGTCGAGGTGGCCACGGACAAGGTGGACACCGAGATCCCTTCTCCGGTCGCGGGCACCGTCCTGCGCATCCTCGTCCAGGAGGACGAGACCGCCGAGGTCGGCGCGCCGCTCGTCGTCGTGGGTAACAAGTCCGCCCCAGGCGGTGGCGGCGACGCCTCCCGGCAGGCACCGGCCGACAAGGGGAAGACCGAGGAGGAGAGCCCGGCCGCCGACGTCGAGGACGCTTCGGCCGAGCAGCCGCCGACGTCCGGCTCGTCGGACGAGCCGGCGCCGATGCAGGACGCCCGGTCCGGCGAGCAGCCGCCCGAGGTCTCGGGAGGTCCCGACGACCGGACCAACCAGCAGACCTCGGCGGAGGAGTACAGCTCTCCCGAGGCCCAGGTGCCGCAGCCCACGGCGTTGGACACCTCCCCCACCACCCGCGAGGGTGAGCAGGGCTCCGGCGGGAAGGGCTCCGAGCAGCAGGGCGGGTCCGGTGGCATGTCCGCCGTGTCGTCCGGCAGCGACGCGAGCGGGTACATCACCCCGATCGTGCGCAAGCTGGCGAACGAGAAGGGCGTCGACCTCGGCACCGTCACCGGGACGGGCGTCGGTGGTCGGATCCGCCGGCAGGACGTCCTCGCCGCGGCCGAGGCCGCCGAGAAGTCCTCCCGCGAGGCCGAGGCGCCCTCCCCCGCAGCGTCGGCACCGACGACGTCGGCCCCTGGGGGATCGTCGTCTGCACCGGCGGCACCTGCCGGTGGGACCGACCCCCGGCGTGGCACCCGCGAGAAGATGAGCCGCCTGCGGAAGGTCATCGCGCAGCGCATGGTGGAGTCGCTGCAGGTGTCCGCGCAGCTGACCACGGTGGTCGAGGTCGACGTCACCCGCGTCGCCGCGCTGCGGAACCGCGCCAAGAACGGGTTCGCGCAGCGCGAGGGCGTCAAGCTCTCGTTCCTGCCGTTCTTCGCCCTCGCGGCCGTCGAGGCGCTCAAGGCGTACCCGGTGGTCAACTCCAGCGTGGAGGGTGACGAGATCGTCTACCACGGGGCCGAGCACCTCGGGGTCGCCGTGGACACCGAGCGAGGACTCCTGGTGCCGGTCATCAGGGACGCCGGTGACCTCAACATCGCCGGCCTCGCCCGGAAGATCGCCGACCTGGCCGAGCGCACCCGCATCAATAAGGCCACGCCCGACGAGCTGAGCGGTGGCACGTTCACCCTGACCAACACCGGCAGCCGCGGGGCGCTCTTCGACACCCCGATCCTCAACCAGCCGCAGGTGGGCATCCTGGGCACGGGCTCGGTCGTCAAGCGGCCCATGGTCGTGACCGACGCGGAGGGCAACGAGTCCATCGCGGTCCGGTCGATGGTCTACCTGGCGCTGTCCTACGACCACCGGGTCGTGGACGGGGCGGACGCCGCGCGCTTCCTGTCCACGGTCAAGACGCGGCTCGAGGACGGCGCCTTCGAGTCCGACCTCGGGCTCTGACCCGGTGAAGGTCGCGGTCACGGGGGCGTCCGGGCTCATCGGCTCGGCGCTCGTCCCCTCGCTACGCGCGTCCGGCCACGAGGTGCTCCGCCTCGTGCGCCGACCGGCGAGGCAGGCCGACGAGGTGTCCTGGGACCCGACGGCCGGGACCGTCGACCTGCAGCGGCTGGCGGGGACGGACGCCGTCGTCCACCTCGCCGGGGCGGGTGTGGCCGACAAGCGGTGGTCGGAGGCGTACAAGCAGACGATCCTGCGGTCGCGGGTCGACGGCACCCGCACCATCGTCCGTGCCATGACGGCCCTGGACCCCATGCCGTCGGTGCTGCTGTCGGGCTCGGCCGTCGGGTACTACGGCGACCGGGGTGAGGAGGTGCTCCTGGAGACCAGCGCACGAGGCGAGGGCTTCCTCGCCGACGTGGTCGTCGCCTGGGAGGCCGAGGCCGAGCCCGCCGCCACCGCGGGCATCCGGGTCGCCACGCTCAGGACGGGCATCGTCATGGCCAAGGGTGGGGGGGCATTCGGCCGGCTGCTCCCGATCATCAGGGCGGGCGTGGGGGGGCAGATCGGCAACGGCCAGATGTGGTGGCCGTGGATCACCCTCGTGGACGAGGTCCGCGCGATCGAGCACCTGCTGGAGTCGGACGTGTCGGGTCCGGTCAACCTCGGTGCACCGAACCCCGCCCGCAACGCCGACCTGGTCCACGCGGTCGGCCGGGCGGTCCGGCGGCCGACGGTGGTGCCGGTCCCGACGTTCGCCCTGCGGATCGTCCTCGGTGAGGTGTCCAGCGACATCACCGGCAGCCAGCGCATGGTGCCGACGGTGCTGGCCCAGTCGGGGTTCGACTTCGCGCACGACGACGTCGAGTCGGCAGCCAGGTGGTTGGCGGAGCAGTAGGTACGGCTGCTGCGTCATGACGGGCCGGATCGGGCCGCACCTGCGCCACGACGGACGAACCTGCGCCACGACCGTCCGATGGTGCCGGTCACCCGGTGACGGACCGTACCCGCCAGCCGTCGTCACCCAGGACGAGCCCGAGCACCACCTCCTCCTCGGCGGTGACGCCGCTCGCGGTGGTCCGGAGCTGCACCGCCGCGGCCGCAGGGTCACCGGGCACCGGTACCACCCGGACGACCTCGTAGGACACGTCCACCGGCCCCGACCGGACGGCCCGGCGGTCGGCCTGGAGCGTCGTCCCCTCGGGGGCGTGGACGAGCAGGAGCGCCTCTGCGTCCCCGGCACGGAGCGCCTCCCCCCGGGCCTGCACGAGCCCGGTCACCGTGTCGGTGAGGTCGAGGTCGCCCGAGGACCGGGCGACGCCGGGCGCACCCGCCGCGACCGTCGGTGACGACCTGGCCACCCGGGTGTGCGCGTCCGGGGGCGGGGCCGTCCCGTCCAGCCGTGTCGACCCGGCGTCGGTCCGCGGCAGGAGGACCGTCGTCGCCGCCAGGGCCGAGACGACGACCACGACGCAGACGGCGCCGAGCCTCCCCCGCGACGAGGCTGACCTCCAGCCGGCTGCTGTCCCGCGCGCCCCGCGGGGCCACGTCCTCGCTCCCCACCGGACCACGCGGGACCAGCGGCGTTGCCGGAGCGGCGGGTCACCGTCAGCGGCGGCGGCCTCGCGCACGCGGAACGTGACCGCCTCGTCGGGCCCGACGCCGAGCGCTGCGGCAGGGACCAGCCGGACGGCCAGGCCCGGGCAGGCGGCTCGTGCGGCGGTCGCGAGCTCCGACGGGGTGGGGCGTTGCGAGGGCTCGGGGTGCAGCGCTGCGGTGACGGCCGAGGCGAGCGCGGGCGGACAGTCCGGCGCGAGGAGCCCGAGCGGCAGCCGCTCCCCCTCGGCCGCGGGGACGGACCCCGTGAGCGCCAGCCACGCCGTCGCCCCCAGACCGTGCACGTCGGCCGCGGGTCCCGGGGCGGCGCCGGCGAGCACCTCGGGCGCCGCGTAGCCGGGCGTCGCCCACGCCACGCCGTCCCCGGCCAGGCCGGCGACACCGAGGTCGGACAGCACCGGCCGACCACGGTCCACGAACAGCACGTTGGTGCCCGTGACATCACCGTGGACGACGCCCCGTGCGTGCAGGGCGCCGAGCGCGTCCGCCAGGGGAGCCACCAGCGTGACGACCTCCCCGGCGGTGAGGGTGCCCCGTGCCCGGACCTGCGCCGCCAAGGAACCGCCCGCGGCGAGGTCGGTGACCAGCGCCGGAGGGTCCAGGTGCACCCGACGCAGCGCCAGCACGTGGGGGTGACGCACCCCGGCCATCAGGGTCGCCTCCTGCCCGGAGGTGTGGTCGAGCAGCTTGACCGCGACCCGGGCCCCCGTGCCCACCTCGGTGCCGGACCACACCGAACCGGCGCCGCCCCGCCCGACGAGGGCCGTCAGCCGGACACCTGCCACCTCGTCCCCAGGGCGCGGACCGCCGGGCGGCTCGTCGGACGCCTCGCCCGGCCCCGGCCCCGGCCCCATCCCGATCCCGGACCTCCGCCCGGCCCCGCCCCGGGCCCCGATGCCGGCCTCACGCCCGAACCTGATCCCGGTCCCGAGTCGAACCCAGCCCCGGTGCTCCGTCTGCCCGCCATGGGCAGATCCCAGCACGGCGGCCGCAGGCCCCGCGGGCGTCGTCCACAGGCCCCGGCTACGGTGCTGTCGTGCCCTTCCGCCCCGGGACCCCGTCGGGTCCCTCGCCGATCGACGCCAGCGCACCGCCCCGGACCGCCGACGTCGTGGTCGTGGGGGCCGGCCTCGCCGGACTGTCCTGCGCACGCGAGCTCATGGGCAGCGGCCTGGACGTGCTGGTGCTCGAGGCGGACGACGGCGTGGGGGGCAGGGTGCGCACGGACGCGGTGGACGGGGTCCTGGTCGACCGCGGCTTCCAGCTGCTGAACCCCACCTACCCTGCCCTGCCCCGGGTGGTCGACCTGGACGCCCTCCGGCTCCAGCCGCTCGGTGCCGGGGTCGTCGTCACCCATGGCGACCCCGCCAGGCGCACGCTGCTGGCAGACCCGGTACGTCGCCCGGACGCGCTGCCGGCGCTGCTCCGCTCCGGCCTGCTGACGCCCGGGGACGTGCTGGGTCTGGCCCGGCTGGTCACCCGGGCGGTCCTGACCCCCGTGCGGCGGCTGGAGACGGCGCCCGACACCGGTTGGCACGCGGCCTTCGACGCGGCCGGGCTGACCGGTCCGCTCCGGCAGCACGTCGTGGAGCCGTTCCTCACCGGGACGCTGGCCGACGCCGACGGCACCACGTCACGACGGTACGTCGACCTGCTCCTGCGGTCCTTCGTGGCGGCCGGGGTGCTCGGCTCGCCCGGTCTCCCGGTCGGCGGGATGCAGGCGTTCTCCGACGCGGTGGCGGCACCGCTGCCGGCCGGCAGCGTGCGCACCGGGGCGCAGGTGGAGAGCCTGACGCCGACCGGGGACACCTGGACGGTCCATGGCCGTCACCCCGACGGTGGCTTCCAGGTGCTCGCCGGCACCGTGGTGATGGCCGGCGCGGCGGGTGCGACCGCCGCCCTGCTGGAGCGGCCGGTCGCGCCCGACCGTGTGCTGAGCACCGTGTGGCACCTGAGCGAGGAACCGCTGGGCCTCGGCGGGCGGGCCCGCTACCTGCACGTGAGCGGGGACGGCAGCCACCGGCGCCGCCACGGCCTCGTCAACACGGTCGTGGTGAGCCGCAGCGCACCGGGGTACCTGCCACCTGAGCTGTCCGGGCGCGCAGACCTGGTGGCGACCACGGTCCTCGGCTGTCTGGGCGACGAGCCCGGCGCGACCCCGGCCGACGTCCTGGCCCGGCTCCGGGTGGCGGCAGGCCACGTGCTGGGGGTGGCCCCGGGGCTGCTTGGTCGCGAGATCGCCGTGCACCAGGTCCGGGACGCGCTGCCCCGTCGGAGCCTGCCGCTGCAGACCCGTCGCCCCGTGGACCTCGCGGACGGGCGTTTCGTCGTCGGCGACCACCGCGACACCCCGTCCATCCAGGGGGCACTGGTGTCCGGGCGCCGCGGCGCCCACGCGGTCCTCGCCCACCTCGGTCTCGGGCCACCGCACGCCCGCAGCGCCGCTCCTGCCACCCCGTCGGAGGACGCCCGTGCCCGCTGACACCCCCACCATCGTGGCGACCTCGGGCGGCTGGGTGCCCGGGCACCGCAGCCGCATCGCGTTCGGCCCGCTCATCACCCACTGCCTGGACCTGTCCGGGGTGACGGGACGTGCGCCACGGCTGACCCACCTCGGTACCGCCGGAGGCGACCAGGCGCACTGGAACGCGTGGGTGCTCGAGGCCGGCCAGGCGGCCGGGGTCACGACGACCAACCTGTCGCTGTTCCCCATGCCGAGCGTGGACGACGTGCTCGGTCACCTCCTGGACGCCGACGTGGTCTGGGTCAACGGCGGCTCGGTGGTCAACCTGCTCGCGGTCTGGCGAGCCCACGGGCTGGACCGGGTGATGCGCCAGGTCTGGGAGGCCGGGGTGGTCCTGGGCGGCGTCAGCGCAGGCTCCATCTGCTGGCACACCGGCGGGACCACCGACTCCTTCGGCCCGTCGCTGGACCCGGTGACCGACGGGCTCGGCCTGGTCCCCTACGCCAACGGCGTGCACTACGACTCCGAGCAGCGTCGTCGACCCCTGGTGCACTCCCTCGTCGCGGACGGCACGCTCGGGCGCACGTACTGCACCGACGACGGGGCGGGCCTGGTGTACCGGGGCACCGAGCTCGCCTACGCCGTGGCGGAGCGCGACGGTGCGGGCGCCTACGTCGTGGACCGCGACAGCTCCGGCGGAGCCGTGGAAGAGCAGCTGGACGTCGTGGACGTGCGCCGGTGAGCGCCGGCACGTCGCCGCCGCGGCCCTGGCAGGTAGCCGCCGGGACGCCGTCGTCGGACCAGCCGCCCGGCCCCGCAGCGCCGGACGCCGTCGCCGCCCGTCGGGCCAGGGAGCGCCTGGAGGCCCTGGCCACGCCGCCCGGTGCCCTGGGCCGCCTCGGCGAGGCCGCGGTCTGGTGGGCAGGCGTCCGCGGGACGGCACTGCCTCCGGCGCCGCAGGTGGTGCACCTGCACGTGGTCGCCGGGGACCACGGGGTCGTCGCCCGCGGCGTCTCGGCCTTCCCGTCCGCGGTCACCCCGCTCATGGTCCGCGCGTTCCTGGACGGGGGGGCCGCGGCCACCGTGCTGGCCCGGCACCTGGGCGTCACCGTCCACACCCACGACCTCGCCGTCGACGTCGACTGGCCCGCCGGGACCGATCCGGGGCTCTACGCGCACAAGGTGAGGCGCGGCTCCGGCAGCATCGACACCGAGGACGCGCTCAGCCAGGCGGAGACCGACGCGGCCCTGGCCGCGGGCGCCGCGCTCGCCGACTCCTCGGTGGACGCCGGCGCGGACCTCCTCATCGTCGGGGACATGGGGATCGGCAACACCACCCCGGCTGCCGCGCTGGTGACCGTCCTGCTCGGCCTGGACCCCGCGACCGCCACCGGGCGCGGCACGGGGGTGGACGACGAGGGCCTGGCACGCAAGGCCGCCGTGGTCCGAGCGGCGGTGGTCCGGGCGACCGAGGTGCACGGCCGGGACCCGGCTCGCCTCCTCGGTGCGCTCGGCGGGGCCGACCTGGCCGCGATGGCGGGTCTGTGCCTGCAGGCCGCCCGCCGGCGGACGCCGGTGCTCCTGGACGGGGTGGTCGTCACCGCGGCGGCGCTGGTGGCGGAACACCTCGCCCCCGGCACCGCCGCGTGGTTCGCGGCGGGTCACCGCTCGGCGGAGCCGGCGCACGGACCCGCGCTGGCGGCGCTCGGGCTCGACCCGCTCCTGGACCTGGGGATGCGCCTCGGCGAGGGCAGCGGCGCGCTGGTGGCCCTGCCGCTCCTGTCCGCGGCCGCAGCGCTGCTGGCCGAGACGGCGCTGCTCGCCGACCTGCTGCCGCCGGCGTGAGGCGGGGCGCCGTCCGCGACGGGCTCCGGTTGTCGGTCGGGACGTTGACCGTGCTCCGGGTGCCCGCCCCGTCCGTCGTCGACCGCTCCGCCGCGGCGGTGGCGATGACCGCGGCCGTCCTCCCCGGTGCGGGCCTCGGCGTCGTCGCGGGTGCGGTGCTGGTCAGCGGCACGGCCCTGGGGGTCCCGCCGGTGGTCGCGGCCGTCCTGGCGGTCGGGTCAGGGGCACTGCTCACCAGGTTCCTGCACCTGGACGGCCTGGCCGACACCGTGGACGGGCTCGTCGCCTCCTGGGACCGCGACCGCGCCCTGCAGGTGATGCGCAGCGGGGACGTCGGCCCCTGCGGCGCCGCGGTGCTCACGCTGGTGCTCCTCGGCCAGGTCGCCGCTCTCGCCGGCCTCGCCGCCCCGGGACACCCACCGGTCGGGGCCCTGGCCGCCGTCGTGCTCGCCTGGACCGTGTCCCGGTCGGTGCTGCCGGTGCTGACCGCCCGTGGCACCGTCGCCGCACGCCCGTCGGGCCTGGGCGCGGGCGTCCTCGGCGCGGTCCCGGTGGGTGTCGCGGTGGCGCTGCCCGTGCTGCTGGCCGGCGTGGCCTGGGTGCTCGCCGGAGGGCGCGGGACGCTGGCGGTGGGGCTCGCCGTCCTGGCCGCCGGTGGGCTGGCCCGCCACGCGCACCGACGGCTCGGCGGCCTGACCGGCGACGTGCTCGGTGCGGGCGTGGAGTGCGCCCTCCTCGCCGCGCTCGTGGTCCTGTCGACCGCCTGAGCCGACGCACCACCGGAGCGTGGGCTCAGACCCTGACCGTCTCCTCCTCGACGTCCACGTGCCGACCGTGCGCCAGGGCCTGCTGCTCGCCCGGGGCGTCCGCGCGTGACATGGGGTGCGGCCACCAGATGCGGCGGCCGATCTCGTAGCCGAGCGCCGGCACCAGCAGGGAGCGGACGACGAAGGTGTCCAGCAGCACGCCGAAGGCGACGATGAACGCGATCTGGGCGAGGAACAGGATCGGCAGGACCCCGAGCGCGGCGAAGGTGGCGGCGAGCACGACGCCGGCCGAGGTGATCACCCCTCCGGTGACCGCGAGCCCGGCGAGGATCCCTGGCCTGGTGCCGATCCGGGCGGACTCCTCCCGCACCCGGGTCATGAGGAAGATGGAGTAGTCGATCCCGAGCGCGACCAGGAACACGAAGCCGAACAGCGGCACGGCCGGGTCCGCGCCAGGGAAGCCGAAGACGGTGTCGAACACCAGGGCCGAGGCGCCCAGGGTGGCAGCGAAGGACAGGATGTTGGCCGCCAGGAGCAGGGCGGGTGCCACGACGCTGCGCAGCAGCAGCGAGAGCACGACGAAGATCACCAGGAGCACCACCGGGATGATCCGGTACAGGTCCGCGGTGGAGACGTCCAGGACGTCGAGCTGCTGCGCGGTGGCCCCACCGACCAGCGCGTCGGTGGACACCTCGTCCAGGTCGCCCCGCAGGCGTTCGACGGTGGACTGAGCGGCGAGGGAGTCCGACGGGTCGGACAGGACGGCCTCGATCTGGACCTGGCCGTCCACCACGACCGGGTCGCCCGGAACCGTCGGGTCGGGGCCGGTCTCGCGCGTGAGCTCTGCCGAGCTGACCCCCTCGGTCCCGGACACCAGCTGCAGCGCCTCCTCGGCGTCCGCGAGGTCGACCACGACGTAGGTCGGTGAGTCGGCGCCCGCCGGGAAGTGCGCGGCCAGGACCTCGCCCCCGGTGACGGACTCGACCTCCACGAGGAACACGTCGGACTGCGCGACCCCGTCCGCGTCCAGCAGAGGCAGGCAGGCGGCCAGCGCCCCGAGCACCAGGACCGTGGACACCCAGACCGTGCGGGGACGACGACCGACGAGCCGCGCGACCTTCGCCCACACGCCGGACTCGGCCGTGTCGCGGCTGCCGACGTGAGGCTCCACCGGCCAGAAGACCCAGCGCCCGCTCTCGGCCGGCCGTCCCGCCGCGAGGCGGCGACGCGCGCGACGGCGCAGCCGCACGACGACCGCGAGCGTGAGGAGCAGCCCCACGACGGCACCGGCGACCGCGGCCCCCAGCACGACGGGGGTCTCGGCCCCCAGGAGCAGGGCCGCCACGGCCGGCAGCCCGCCGGCGAGGGCCAGGACCAGCAGGCCCACGACCGGCCCGGGCACGAGCAGCACCGCGGGCAGGAACGTCAGCGCCGACAGCATCGCGGCGACGATGCCGATCGAGGCGACGGGCCCGAGGCCGCGGTTGCTGCCGAGGTCGGAAAGCAGCAGGCACAGCAGACCGAGGACCACGGTGCTCCCGCTCGCGACGATCGGCTCCACGGACCGCCGCCAGGCGACCCTCATGGCCCGGAAGCTGTCGTCGTGCCGCCGGAGCTCCTCGCGGTAGCGCGAGACGAGCAGGAGCGCGTAGTCGGTGGCGGCGCCGACGACCAGGATGAACAGGATGCCCTGCGACTGCCCGTTCAGCCCGATGACGTCCGCGTCGGCCAGGTAGTACACGACGATGCTGGCGGCGGCCAGGGCGAACACCGAGGAGAAGATGACGAGGAAGGGCAGCGCCGGGCTGCGGTACACGAGCAGCAGGATGACGAGCACCGCTGCGAGGGCGACGCCGAGGAGGATGCCGTCGATCTCGCCGAAGGCCTCGACGAAGTCCGCCGTGGCACCCGCAGGTCCTGCGACGTAGCCGGTGACGCCGTCCGGCAGTCCGGTGTCGTCTGCCTCGCGCAGCGTCTGCACCACGGCCGCCACACCGGACGTCCCGTCCGCCAGGGTCTCCCCGGCGGCCGCGGCATCGACGGGCACGACCACGAACGCCGCCTCACCGTCCTGCGACGGGATGACCGGGATACCAGGGATACCAGGGGGGCCGCCACCAGGACCCTGCCCAGGACCTGAGCCCGACCCCTGACCGGCCGGCTGCGGTCCGGGCAGCAGCAGCAGGTCCCCGACCGTGGTGTCGGCCAGGTCGTCGTCCTCGGTGCCGACCACGACGGGCAGGTCAGGGATGCTCGCTGCGAAGTCGGCGATGCCGCCGAGCTGCGAGGGGGTGAGCGCCTGGCCGTCGGCGGACTCGACCACGAGGAGCGCCGGGAAGGTCTCGTCGTCAGAGAAGCCGGCCGACAGGGCGCTGACCTCCGTGGACTCCACCCCGTCCGGCAGGAACGCCGCCGAGTCGTTCTCCTGCACCTCGGCGAGTCGGCCCTGGAACGGTCCGCCGACGGCCGCGACCGCGAACCACACCAGGAGCAGCGCGGCGGGGAGCAGCCAGCGGCGGCGTGACACCGGTCGGGCCAGGTCCAGCTCCCCGGTGGCCCGGTGGGAGGAGTGGTCAGCGGTCATGACGCGCCCCGATCTGTACGTATGCGAATGGTCAGCAGGCGTACAGTATCCCGGTGGCCCCGACGAAGCATCCCCCACGGCGGGCACTACCGTCCCAGGTGTGGATCCCCTCCGCCACGACGCCGTCGACCTCCCGGTCGACGTGATGTCACCCGGACGCCTGCCGGCCGACGACGACGCCTCCGGCTGGCCGACCGGGCGGCTGCTGTCGACCGCTGCGCGCATGGTGGAGCAGCGCTGGAACGAGGCGCTGGTCCGGTACGGGCTGACCCACGCGGGCTTCGGCGTCATCGCGCACCTCATGTCCGGTCCGCTCTCCCAACACCAGGTGGCGGGGCTGACCAAGGTGGAGGACCAGACCATGTCGCGCACGCTCGACAAGCTGGAACGCCAGGGCCACGTCCACAGGGAGCAGGACAGCGCCGACCGGCGGCGCCGGGTGGTGTCCCTCACCCCGGCCGGGCGCACGGCGTTCCTCACGATCGCCGCGTCGGGCATGGACCTGGAGATGGTGGACCACCGGGTGGCCGAGCACTGCGACCTCGACCACTTCCGCGCCGCCCTGCTGGCGCTGCTGCTCGAGCAGGACGGGCCCGTCCGGTGAGCGAGGACGTCGTCGTGCGCCGGCTGCCCGGGCTGGTCCCCTACCTGGACGGCTGGCAGCTGCAGCGCGAGGAGCACGAGCGCGTGGTGGCCGGTGCCCCCGGCCGGCTGCTCCTGCTCCAGCACGAGGCGGTGTACACCGCGGGCAAGCGCACCCACCGCGACGACCGGCCGACGGACGGCACCCCCGTGGTCGACGTCGACCGCGGCGGTCGCATCACCTGGCACGGCCCGGGACAGCTCGTCGGCTACCCGATGGTCAGGCTCCCCGACCCGATCGACGTCGTGGCCCACGTCAGGCGGCTGGAGCAGGCCCTCATCGACGTCTGCGCGGGTCTGGGGCTCGCCACCGACCGGGTCGGGGGACGGTCCGGGGTGTGGGTGCCGGGCGACGGGACCGCCGGTCCGGCGGGGCAGGACCGCAAGGTCGCTGCGATCGGGATCAGGGTGGCCAGGGGCGTCACCATGCACGGCTTCGCCCTCAACTGCGACTGCGACCTGTCGTGGGCCGCGTCGATCGTGCCGTGCGGCATCGCCGACGCCGGCGTGACGTCGCTGACCGCAGAGCTGGGCCGCCGGGTGGGCGTGGCCGACGTGGTCGACGACGTGGAACGTGCGGTCCTGGCTGTGCTGGGCTGAGGACCACCCCCGCAGGCACCGCGAGCCCGGCCCCGTGGCGGGACCGGGCTCGGCCGGTGCGGCGGACCTTAGGCGGCGACGGCCTCGGTGTCGCGTGCGGCCTCGCGTACGGCCACGCGCGGTCGGGAGAGCGGGCCCGTGCGGCCGGTCAGCAGGGCGGCCAGCCACACCGAGCCCCCACCCACCGCGAGGCCGGCGACGACGTCCAGCACGTAGTGCCAGCCGAAGTACACCGTCGCCAGGGCGGTCAACGTGAAGAACACCCACAGCGCCCAGCGCACCAGGGACGGCATCCGGCACAGCGTTGCGATCAGCGCCGCCGTGAAGACGATCGAGGTGTGGAGCGAGGCGAACGCGGCGATGCCGTGGACCGACTGCGTCGCGTGGGGGTCGGTCAGCACCTCCACCCGGTTCCGCCACAGCGCGTCCTGCAGGCCCGTCACGGCGGTCGTCGGCAGGTCGAAGAACCGGTACGGCTCCACGTAGATCGGTCCGAGGGAGGGCAGCGAGTAGTAGCTGAGCGTCCCGAAGATCCAGTTGAGGCTCAGCGCCGAGGCGTACCACGCGCCCCGGGAGAGGTCGTCGGTCCAGACCAGGGCCGCCGCCAACGACGCCGGCACGAACGGCAGGAAGATCATGTAGGTGGACGCCAGCACGTCCGCGCTGACGCCGGTCCCGAGCAGCTCGTGCAGCAGGTCGCCCGGCTGCGTCCCCCCGGTGAACCACAGGTCGGAGGAGACCAGCCACCTGTCGTAGAGGTCCTGGTTGACGAAGGGCAGGAAGCTCTTGAGGTTCCGGTAGGCGACGTAGGAGACGTAGAACGCCACCAGACCCGCCGCGACGACCGACAGCCGCCGACCGGAGAGGCGCTCGCGGGCCACCTCCCGCACGACGGCCACCACCGGCCGTCGGCCCCGCCACGTCCGCAGCAGCACCCGGGGCACCACGTCCGCCAGGACGAACCCGGCCGCGATCAGGGGCAGGCGCACGTAGCTGGGCCCGAGCAGCCCGTCGGGGTCCCGGAGGGGGAGGCCCTGCACCCAGGCGGTCACGAGCATCAACAGCCCGAAAGCCAGCATGACCGCGAGCGTGGGCCCCAACAGGCGCTGCCATGTGGTCTGGGGCGCAGCGGACTGGTCAGTGAACATTGGATGAACGGTACCTAGCCTGACGGCCGACCACGCACCTCTCCCCATGTGTGACTCGTCACTGTGTGAGGTAGCACGTACGCAGTGTCATGAGCCGGTCGGCGCGACCACCGTGGGCACGGCCGTGGTGCCGGCGACGTCGTCGAGGCCGGCGTCGCCACCGACGCACGTCACCAGCCGCAGGTCGACCGCCGGGCACGCCACGGCGTGCAGCAGCGCGCGGGCGTCGTCGCCGCCGGCGTCGACGTCCAGGACCACCGGTAGGGGCGCACCCCGTTCACACGACGTGCGGCGCGACGTCGTCGGCGACCAGCCGGAGGTGGTCGAGGTCGTGCAGGTCGAGCAGCTGGAGGTAGACCCGTTCGCAGCCGAGCCCGGCCCAGACCTGCAGCGTCGCCACGGCCTCCTCCGCGGTGCCGGCGACCCCGCTGGCGCGCAGCTGGTCGGCGTCCGTACCGATGGCGCGCGCACGGCGCTCGACCTCGGCGTCGTCCGCCCCCACGCAGAGCACCAGGGCCGCCGACATCGTCATCGTGGCCGGGTCGCGGTCGACGGCCTCGCACGCCTGCCGCACCCGCTGGAAGGCGGCGAGGGCCTGCTCCGGCGACGCGAACGGCATGTTGAACTCGTCGGCGTACGTCGCGGCGAGGTGCGGCGTACGCCGCTTCCCGCCGCCGCCGACGAGCACAGGGACCTTCTCCTGGGAGGGCTTGGGCAGCGCGGGCGAGTCGACGAGCGTC
This sequence comes from uncultured Actinomycetota bacterium, assembly GCA_963759255.1. Taxonomy (GTDB): domain Bacteria; phylum Actinomycetota; class Actinomycetes; order Actinomycetales; family JBBAYJ01; genus Aquipuribacter. The sequence continues at coordinate 547,137 of CAVWYQ010000002.1, read as the reverse complement.
CAGTGCTCGCCCTCGAAGCCGAACGTGGCCCCGACGGGGGTCGACCAGAGCCCCGTGATGATCGCCAGCTGCTCCTCAAGGCGGTCGAAGCGCTCCGAGACGTCCGGGAACGGCAGGCCGTAGGCGGCGTGCTCCTCGGCGAACCACCCGGTGCCCAGGCCGAGCTCGACCCGACCGCCGGACATGGCGTCCACCTGGGCCACGGCGATCGCGAGCGGTCCCGGGTGGCGGAAGGTGGCGGCGGTGACCAGGGTCCCCAGACGGATGCTGGTGGTCTCGCGGGCCAGGCCCGCGAGCGTGACCCACGCGTCGGTGGGTCCGGGCAGCCCGTCGCCGGACCCCATGGCCAGGTAGTGGTCGGAACGGAAGAACGCCCCGTAGCCGCACTCCTCCGCAGTCCGCGCCACGGCGAGGAGGTCGTCGTAGGTGGCTCCCTGCTGGGGCTCGGTGAAGACGCGCAGCTCCATGCCCGAGACCCTAGGGCGCGTGCGGCGGCCGACGGCTCCTGGTGCGGCCGGGCGGGGCCGGGCGGCGTACCGTGGCCGTCGTGACTCTTGCTCCTGACGGCCGCCGGATGCTGCGTATCGAGGCCAGGAACGCCTCGGTCCCGATCGAGAAGAAGCCGTCGTGGATCAAGACGCGGGTCCGGACCGGGCCGGAGTACACCGCCCTGCAGAAGCTCGTGAAGACCGAGGGCCTGCACACCGTGTGCCAGGAGGCCGGCTGCCCCAACATCTTCGAGTGCTGGGAGGACAAGGAGGCGACCTTCCTCATCGGCGGGGGGCAGTGCACGCGCCGCTGCGACTTCTGCCAGATCGACACCGGCCGGCCGGAGCCGCTGGACCGCGACGAGCCGCGCAGGGTCGCCGAGAGCGTCCGCACCATGGGCCTGAGGTACGCGACGGTGACCGGGGTGGCGCGGGACGACCAGCCTGACGGCGGTGCCTGGCTGTACGCCGAGACCATCCGCCAGATCCACGAGCTGTGCCCCGGCACGGGCGTGGAGATCCTCGTCCCGGACTTCAACGGTGAGCCGGCGCTGCTGCAGCAGGTCTTCGACACCGCCCCCGAGGTCTTCGCCCACAACGTCGAGACCGTCCCCCGCATCTTCAAGGCCATCCGGCCGGCGTTCACGTACGCCCGCTCCCTGGACGTCATCACGCAGGGCCGCGACGCCGGGCTGGTGACCAAGTCCAACCTCATCCTCGGCATGGGCGAGACCCGCGAGGAGGTGTCGCAGGCGCTGCGCGACCTCCACGGGGCGGGCACCGACCTGATCACGATCACGCAGTACCTGCGGCCCACGCCCCGTCACCACCCGGTCGAGCGGTGGGTCAGGCCCGAGGAGTTCGTCGAGCTCGAGGCCGAGGCCCGCGCGGTCGGCTTCGTGGGCGTGATGTCCGGTCCGCTGGTGCGCTCCAGCTACCGCGCCGGGCGGCTGTACCGCGAGGCGCTAGCGGCGCGGGCCGGGGCGAGCGGCAGCACCACGCCCGACGCCTGAGCCGCCCGGCGGCGCCCTATCCTTCGGGGATGGCCCGCAAGGACAGCACCCCCGAGGCAGCGCACGCCAAGAAGCAGGGCCGGCTCCGCCAGTTCTCCGCCGTGTACAAGATGACGGCGCAGTACGACAAGCCGGCACCGCTGTGGATCTTCGGTTCGGCGCTGGTCGTCCTGCTGGTCGGGCTGGCGCTGACGTTCCTGCTCACGGACGGGGTGCTGAGCCGGGTCCTCGGCAGCGTGTCCGCCGTGTTCGCTGCGTTGCTGGTCGGCCTGCTCGTGCTCACGCGTCGGGCGGACAAGGCGCTGTTCGCGCAGGTGGACGGGCGTCAGGGCGCCACCACGATCGCCATGCAGCAGCTGCGACGCGGCTGGGTGACCTCCGAGGAGCCGGTCGGTGCCGACCCGCGGTCCGGTGACCTGGTGTTCCGGGCCATCGGCCGACCGGGCATCGTGCTGCTCGTCGAGGGCCCCCTGCCCAGGACCTTCAAGCTCGCCGACAGCGAGAAGAAGCGGCACACCCGGGTGGCCTCAGGGGTACCGGTCCACGTGATCCACGTCGGGAACGGCGAGGGCCAGGTGGAGCTGCGCAGGGTCTCGCGCCGCATCATGCGGCTGCCGCGCACGCTCACGCCGGCGGAGGTCAGCGCGGTCGCCAAGCGGATGCAGGCGCTCGGTGGCCTCCGGGCGCCGGTCCCCAAGGGCATCGACCCGTTCCGTGCACGCGCCAACCGCGGCGCCGTGCGGGGCCGCTGACGGTCGACCGCGCCCGACCGGTCCGAGGTCAGGCCACCCGGGCTCAGGTCCGGACCACGACGGTCCCGGCCGCACGGTCGTGCAGGCCTCGGTTGTCCTCGTCGAGCACGACCGCCGGCACCACGAGCAGCAGCAGGACCGTCCTCAGCAGGGCGCTCGCCGGCCCCGCCGGTCCGCCGAGCGGCCGCTCGACCCGCAGGCCCAGGAGCCGGTGACCGACGGAGTGCCCCAGCGTGCCCACCAGGAGCACCTGGACGACCGCGAACACCAGCAGCGGCGCGAACGACGACAGTCCCGGCAGCAGCGTCTCCCCCACGAGGAGCGCCAGCAGCCAGTCCACCAGCAGCGCCACGCTGCGGCGCGTGAGCGGGGCCACGGAGCCGCCGCCCTCGCGGGGCCGGCCGAGCCGCTCGCCCGGGTAGTGCTGGGTCGGCTCCTTCGGACCGCCGGGGCCGTCGAGCCAGCCGCCCGCCGCCCGACTGCCGCCGTCCTCCGCCACGTGCCGAGCCTACGTCGGCGTCGACCGGGCCCGGCGGGCGGCCTGCGGTGGACGTCACGGGTGCCGGCCGCGCCCACGCAATATGGTCGTGACCGGACCCTCGGTCTCGTCACATGGGCGAAACACGAGGGACACCGACCGGACACGGCCGGGTCCTAGCGTGCTCCGCGATGGACGGCCGGGCCCGTCCGGCAGCCCCTGCCCCCTACGCCACCGACAGGAGACCCGATGTTCAGCTCCCCGGATGAGGTCCTGAAGTACATCGCCGACGAGGGCGTGGAGTTCGTCGACGTCCGCTTCATCGACCTTCCCGGCATCATGCAGCACTTCACGATGCCGGCCGGCGCCTTCGACGCGTCCGCGTTCGAGGACGGGCAGATGTTCGACGGCTCGTCGATCCGCGGCTTCCAGGCCATCCACGAGTCGGACATGAAGCTGATCCCCGACCCGGCCACGGCCTACGTCGACCCGTACCGCGCCGCGAAGACCCTCGTCATCACGCACTCGATCGTCGACCCGTTCACCTCCGAGCCCTACAGCCGTGACCCCCGCCAGGTGGCTGCCAAGGCCGAGGCGTACCTCAAGGGCACCGGGATCGCCGACACGGCGTTCTTCGGCCCGGAGGCCGAGTTCTACGTCTTCGACGACGTCCGGTTCGAGACCAAGCCGAACACCGGCTACTACGAGATCGACTCCATCGAGGCGCAGTGGAACACCGCGCGCCAGGAGGAGGGCGGCAACCGGGGCTACAAGACCCGCTACAAGAGCGGCTACTTCCCCGTCTCCCCCACCGACCACCAGGCCGACCTGCGCGACGAGATGATGAAGACGCTGCAGCAGGTCGGGCTCGAGCTCGAGCGCGGCCACCACGAGGTGGGTGCCGCCGGGCAGGCCGAGATCAACTACAAGTTCAACACGCTGCTGCACGCGGGCGACGACCTGATGAAGTTCAAGTACGTCATCAAGAACACCGCCTGGAAGAACGGCAAGACCGCCACCTTCATGCCGAAGCCCGTCTTCGGCGACAACGGCTCGGGCATGCACGCCCACCAGTCGCTGTGGAAGGACGGCGAGCCCCTGTTCTACGACGAGGCCGGCTACGGCGGCCTGTCGGACCTGGCGCGCTGGTACATCGGCGGCCTGCTGACCCACGCCCCCGCGGTGCTGGCCTTCACCAACCCGACCGTCAACAGCTACCACCGCCTGGTGCCCGGCTTCGAGGCCCCCGTCAACCTCGTGTACTCCGCCCGCAACCGCTCCGCAGCCATCCGCATCCCGATCACCGGGACGAGCCCGAAGGCCAAGCGCATCGAGTTCCGCGCACCGGACCCGTCGAGCAACCCGTACCTGGCCTTCTCCGCGATGCTCATGGCCGGCCTCGACGGCATCAAGAACCGCATGGAGCCGCCGGCACCGGTCGACAAGGACCTGTACGAGCTCCCGCCGGAGGAGCACGCGAACATCGCGCAGGTGCCGACCACGCTGCCCGAGGTCCTCAAGGCGCTCGAGGCCGACCACGACTTCCTCACCGAGGGCGACGTGTTCACCCCCGACCTCATCGAGACGTGGATCGACTGGAAGATGACCAACGAGGTCCTGCCGATCCAGAGCCGGCCGCATCCTCACGAGTTCGAGCTGTACTACGACATCTGATCCCTGCACCCCGTCTGACCTGGGGTTGTAGGCGCGGATCCCCCCTGCAGTCCGCAGGGAGTCCGCAACACGTCCGCACGAGGGTCCGCCGACGTCACCGTCGGCGGACCCTCGTCGTTGGTGGCGGTCACCGTCCGAGCACTCCTGGTCCGTGCGGCGAGGGCGGCGTCGATGGCCGCCGCGGTCCGCTCCTCGGAGTCGGGCCACAGGTGGCCGTAGGTGTCCAGCGTGGTCTTGGCGCTCGCGTCCCGGAGCCGCGTCTGGACGACCTCCACGTCGGCACCACCGGCGATGAGCAGGCAGACAAAGCAGTGCCGCAGGTCGTGGAGGCGGAAGTCGGGCGGAAGGCCCGGCACGAGGCAGCCGGTGCATTGCTTCGCGTGGGCGTGACCGAGGCCAGCGACGTGGCTGGACCGGGCGCGGCGGATCGCCCGCTCGAGGGTCCAGGGGGCCAGCTGCCGACCGAGCTGGTCGATCAGCAGCGACCCGCCTGCCGACGCATGACGTCCCACGTGCCCGGCGAGTTCGAGCGCCATCGACTGCCCGACGGGGATGCTCGCCCGGGACGTCTCGCGCTTCAGCGGCTCCGCCGGGTACTGCACCACCGGCGAGACGACGCCCTGCATGAAGTCGACGTCGCTCACCCGCAGGCCGCACGCCTCGGCCAGCCGGAGCCCGGCGAAGGCGTCAAGCAGGACCGCTGCACGCAGGTGCTCGGGCAGCGCGTCGTGCAGGGCCCACACCTGCTCGGTGGTTGCGACGTAGGCGCGCTGCTTGCCGGCGGCGGGTGACGTGCGCCGTGAACAGGGCGACTTCGCCACGACTCCGTCGTGCACGGCGTCGGCGAAGAGCTGTGCGAGCCGGGCGTGGAGGGCGTACACGTAGGAGTCGGCCAGGCCCTCGGCGCCGAGGTTGGCGCACCAGGTCCGGACATGCGACGGGCGGATGTCAGACAGCCGCTTGCGGCCGCACTCGACGCGGATCCGAGCGATGTGCACCTCGGCCTGCTGCACCGTCCCGTGCGCCTTCTGCGGGGCGGCCGAATGCCAGCATGGGTGACATGTGGCAGGACGAACGGGCGCCCGAATGGCGACGCCGCGCACGCGCCCTGACTGCCGTGTCCGTACTGCTCTTCGCAGCTTCGGCAAGTTGCGTCGCAATGGTTGCTGCGTCGAACAGCGGCTGGGCTTTGCTTGCGGCGCTCGTGCTGGCGGTGGGCGCCGGCCTGGCGACAGCAGAGGCGGGCAGGTACAAGGGCCGCCTGGAACGCCCGGCCAGGAAAGCTGCACAACGACGAGCACGGGAAGCTAAGCGCGCAGGTCGCCTTGGCCCTCCGACCTAACGTCCAGGCCGACGGACAGGTGCAGGGTCGAACCACCACCACCCACCTGCTGCTCGCAACCTCATCACCGGCGGGGACGCAGCCAGCCGACGGTGGGCGGCTGTGTCCGATCAGCGTTGTGGGGAGCCCCTGCTCCGGGCAATGTGGGTTTGTGCCCTTGCCCCTACCGCCTAGAGAAGCGGCCGCCCAGGCTCGCTTCGGCCTGCTGGCCTTGGGCCAGCTGCCGGACCTGGCCGCCGAGTGGCTCGTCAGCGGCCTCGACACGCCGGCCTTGGCCGAGCTGGCAGGCGAGCCTCGGCGAGAGCACCTGTCGATCAGGGGGCTGTGGGAGCGGACCCTGGAGAAGCTCGGGGTACCTGTTCAGGAGGAGATGTCCGCGCGCCTGCTTGCGGTGCGCGAGCTGCTGTCGGAGTGGCAGGCCGGTCGGTGCTCCCGTCTGGAGGTCATGAAGGTGATGGACGCGACTGACGTGTGGGACCACCTCGAGGCTGGCCTCGTCGGCTCCGACTCGCCGTTCCAGGATCTGGTCGTGTTGTTCTGGGAGGTCTACGACGCAGGCCGTTGGCGCATGACCGCCGGTTTGGACATCGACATCGATGACGCCCTGAGCCGGCTGCTGGCCAGAGCCCCGCAGGACTGACGCCGACCGAACCGGCGATCCGTACCGCGGACGGTCGTCAGTGGGCGATCGGTTGTGGGACGGCTCGGGTGGTCAGGTCGCCCACGCATGGCCCGCTCCCGGTCGACGGTAGGCGGTCGGTCTAGGACGGCCGTCTGGCCCCGAGACGACCTCACCTTCGCCTGCAGACGTCGTCGTTCGACGGCGGCTCCCTCGTCCACGGCACCAGACTTGCACCTATTGCGTTTGCTTCGAGTATTGCGGATACTCTGACCTCGGAGAGAGGAAGCCGCCATGACCGCCCTAGCGCTAACGCCCGTCCAGCCCGACGAGTCCGACATCAACGCCGCCGTCGAGGCCCTCCCTCACGTCAAGGACTACCTCGCGACCCATACCGACAGCGTCATCCGGCTCGTCGTCGCCGGCGAGCACGAGGAGACGCTCGTCGTCCCGCGCGCAGCGGTCGAGCTCCTCGCGCGGGTGCTCGCTCACATGGCCGCGGGGCAGGGGGTCTCAGTCGTACCGGCCCACGCCGAGCTCACCACCCAGCAGGCCGCTGAACTGCTCAACGTCAGCAGGCCCTTCCTGATCGGGCTGCTCGACGCTGGTGACATCGAGTACCGCCGCGTCGGCAAACACCGCCGGATCAGGGCCCGGTCCCTGATGGCGATTCATGGCCCGCGACGACCAGCAGCGGCGAGAGGCCGCCGACGAACTCACTCGGCTGAATGAAGAGATGGGCCTGCTCTGAGGTGGCCTTCGTCGTCCTGTACGACGCCAACGTGCTGTACCCGAGCACGCTTCGAGACCTGCTGATCCGAATCGCCCAGGCTGGCCTCGTCCAGGCCAAGTGGACCGAACAGATCCTCGACGAGGTCTTCGGCAACTTGACCGCGAACCGGCCCGACCTCGACCCGCAGAAGCTCAATCGCACCCGCGAGCTGATGAACCGTGCCGTCCGCGACTGCCTCGTCAGCGGCCATGAGCCGCTCATCGATGCCATCGACCTGCCCGATCCAAGCGACCGGCACGTGCTCGCCGCGGCGATCAAGGCCCGGGCTCAGGTCATCGTCACCAACAACCTCAAGGACTTCCCGACCGCCGCCCTCGAGCCATGGGACATGGAGGCGAAGTCACCCGACCACTTCCTCCTCGACCAGATCGACCTCAGTCGCGAGACAGTCTTCGCGGCAGTCCAGCGGATCGCGGACTCTCATGTGCGTCCGCCGGCATCCTTCGCCGACGTCCTAGCCAGGCTCGAACGCGACGGCCTCGTCGAGACGTCAGCCGCACTCCGTGCCTGAGCTCGGGTTCGTAGCGGATGTGCGTCGGGTGAGAATCATGAGCCGGAACACCGCAAGCCCTGTGGCACCTGTTCCCGCAGCAGTCCCCAGTCCGCAGACAGTCCGCAAGACGTCCGAGAACGGCCATCAGAGACCATGAGTCACGAAAGACGTTTTCCCAGGTCAGGCGCCCTTTCGGCCAACGACGACCAATGGCCGTTTCCGCAGGACGAGTTCGAGCTGTACTACGACATCTGACCGACCGCGGTCCGGGTCGCCGCAGAGCACCGCTGCCCCGCGGTGGTGCGAGGCGGGCTCCACCCGGGAGCCCGCCTCGGCGCATGCTGACCCGGTGTGGCCGACCAAGCACCTGGCGCGTGGGCTCTTCGTCGAGGTCGGCACCGTCCGCACGCAACCTCTCGCACCGACGACCTTGCCCCAACCAGCCCGACCAGGGGCCACCTCTGACCCCCGGAGGTGCTCGCGGGGTCGGTGGACAGCCGTCGCGCTCCGCCGAGCGCCACCAGCGGCCCGACCAGCGCGTTGCCGGTGACCTGCTGACCCGGCCAGCGGCCCACAGGGGGTGACGTACGTGCTCACCGGCGCGCCCACGGCCCTGCTGCTGACCGTGCTGGCCTGGGCCGCGGTGCCCTCGGTGACGGTGCCGTGCGAGCCGGGCTCCCGGCGCGCGTGGGTCCGTCGGCCCTGCTGAGCGACGTGGACGCCCCGGTCGCACGCCTCGTGGCGAGAGCCGCGACCCACCTGCGGCCGCTCACCTGCGTCCGTCCGGAGCTGGCTGAGGTCCGCAAGCCCGCCCCGGGGCCGGGTCGACAGCGCACGTCGGAGGAGGTGTCCGACGAGCGGAGCGGCCGGCTCAGGGCAGCCGGTGCTCCTCCAGCACGGCGACGACGTCACGCGCGAGCACGCGCAGGTCCTCCAGCTGGGAGTCGAGGAACTCCCGCTTCTGGTCGCCGATCACGCAGCAGGAGCCGAGGACCTGGCCGTCGGGGTCGACGAGCGGCGCACCGGCGTAGCTGGCGACCCCGTCGAGGGTCACCAACGGGTTGTCGTGCTGCAGCGGGTCGGAGACCGCGTCGGCGACGACGTACGGCTCCCCGCTGCGCACGACCTGGGCGCAGAAGGACCACTCGACGGGGGTGCCGTCGGCCGCGTCGAACCAGGTGTCCCCCACCCCGTAGCGCCCCGCCAGGAACTGGGCGCTGTCCAGGACGATGCTCACCAGGCCCACGGGCATGTCGAGCGTGGTGGCCGCACGGTGGGCGATGGCGTCCAGCTGCGCGCGCAGCGCGGGCGAGGTGAGGTCGTACCCGGCCACGGCGGTCAGCCGCCGGACGTCGCTGACGGGGTCGGGCGTGGTCACCTCGGTGACGGCCTTGTCCATGATGGGCTCCTATCGTCCGATGTCGGCGAGCTTGCGGGCGGCGGTCGCGCGGATCCGCCAGGACATGGCCAGCACGTGGCACAGCCGGTCGTGACGCGACAGCAGGGTGAGGAGCTCCTCGAAGCGGTCGGGTTCCAGGGACGCCACGTCCGTCCGGACGCCCAGGGCGGCGCAGAGCGAGGACCAGACCGCCTCGCCGCCCTTGAGCCCCAGGCTCTGCTCCAGGCCGGTGCGCACGTCGTGGACCGTGGGGGCCGCTCCTGCGTCCGAGCGGGCGACGGTATCTCTCATCGCGGGCACTCCTTCCAGCTGGGTGTGGTCATCAGACGATCCTGAACTGGCTGATCAGCCCGTCGAGGCTGGCCGACAGCTCGGCCAGCTCCTGGATGGTGTCGGAGCTCGCGGACACCCCGGTCGAGGTGTCACCCACGGCGGTGGCCACGTTGGCGATGTCCGTGGTGATGGCTCCGGCGTTCCCCGCGACGTCGGCCGCGGAGCGGGTGATCTCGTCCGTGGTGGCGCTCTGCTGCTCCACGGCCGCCGCGATGGCGTCGGAGATGCCGCTGATCTCCTCGATGACGGCGGTGATCTCGTCCACCGACGACACCGCCCGCTCGGTGTCGGCCTGGATCGCCGCCACCTTGCGGGTGATGTCGCTGGTGGCGGCCGCGGTCTCGGCCGCCAGCTCCTTGACCTCGCTGGCCACGACGGCGAACCCACGGCCGGCCTGACCGGCACGGGCGGCCTCGATGGTGGCGTTCAGGGCGAGCAGGTTGGTCTGCTCCGCGATGGCCGCGATCACACGGACCACGCTGTCGATCTCGGACGACGAGGCAGACAGCTGCTGGACCCGGTGCGAGGTGTCCAGGGCGCGCTCCCGGCCGCTGCTCGCGACCGCGGCGGCGTGGGCGGCGTTGCGGGCGATCTCGCCGATGGAGGCCCCCATCTGGGTGGCGCCCGCGGCGATCGAGCTGATGTGGGTGGCGACCTCGCTGGCCGACCCCGCGGCCGACTGGGCGTTCGTCGCCGTGCGCCCGGCGTTGTCCGCGGTGGTCTCGGTGATCGCCCGCAGCGCCTCCGAGGCGGCCAGCAGCGCGACGATCGACTCCGAGAACGCCACCATCACGCCTTGGATCCGGATGATGAAGACGTTGAACGACCGCGCCATCGCCCCGATCTCGTCGGAACGGGTCTCGTCGACCCGTGCCGTCAGGTCGCCGTCCCCGGTGGCGATGTCGTCCATCCGCCGACCGAGTGCGTGCAGGGGACGCAGCACGGCCCGCAGGAAGAAGACCCCCAGCAGCAGCAGCCCGAGGACGACGGCGACACCGACGGCCACCGCGAGCTGCCGCATCCGGGCCTGCGTGTCCTCCAGGTCCTGCACGGCGGCCCTGGCGCGGGCGTCGGCCTGCGCCTCGGCCGTCTCCAGGTCGGTCATCAGCTGGTTGGACACGTCGTCGATGTCCACCGTTATCAGTGCTGCGGCCCTGTTGAGGTAGCCGGCGAGCTGGGCCTCGCGGGCCTGGCGGGCAAAGGTGTCGTACCTCTCGAAGTCCGTGGCGATGGCGTCGAAGAGGGCCTCGTCCTCGGCCGAGCCGGTGTCGCGAGCGGTCTGCAGGTTCGTGGTGAAGACCTCGACGACGTCCTGGGCCCGGGCGTAGGTGCTCTCCACGAGCTCGTCCCGCTCGACGGAGGTGGCTGCCAGGAGCACGTACGCGTTGTTCTGGTCGTCGTAGGCGTACCAGTTGGTAATCATGGCCCGGACGGCCCTCTGGTGGACGGCTGTGCGGGACTGGTAGTCCTCGAGCCCGGACATGGACGACGTGGCGCCGCTGATGACGAGGTACTCGCCCACCACGGTCAGCAGCGCGAGCAGGGTGAAGGCCAGCGCTGCCTTCCTGAACAGGGTCATGCCGTCTACCTGCTTCCTGGGCGTCCTGGTCGGGCACCGTAGGAGTCATCGGCACGCCGGGGCGTGGGCGGAGGCGCCGTTCGGGTTGTCCGCGGGACTGGCGTGGCGGGGGTACCGGCGCACACGACGGCGCGTCCACGACGTCCGGCCCCCCGAACGAGCCCTCGTGCCGGGCCGCGACCGGTAGACCCGCCCGGTCCACCTCGAGGCCGTGCCGGTCGCCACCCAGGGGCACGTCGCACTCGACCGCCGGCCGGCCGGGGGCCGGGGGCCGGGGGCCGGGGGCCGACTCGCCTGTTGCCAGCGGCCGTGAGGTCAGGCGGCGGCGCGCTCGCCGGGGAATGATTGACGTGTCAATCTGTTCGTCATGGACGTGATGACGACCTCCGCGGCCTCCCGCACCGCCACGACCACCGTGCCGCTCCACCCGCTGCTCGCCGAGCGCTGGAGCACCCGGGCCTACGACCCCGGGTACGACCTCACCGAGCGGGAGGTCACCGTCCTGCTGGAGGCGGCCCGCTGGTCACCCAGCGCCTCCAACACCCAGCCGTGGCGCTTCGCGGTGACCCTGCGCGGCACCCCGGCGCACGCCGCCGTGCTGCGGTCCCTGGCCCCGGGCAACCAGGTGTGGGCCGGCGCCGCCTCGGCGCTCGTCGTGGCGGCCGCTGCGACGCTCGGGCCCGACGGCGACGAACGCCCCTGGGCGGTCTACGACACCGGCCAGGCGGTCGCGCACCTCAGCGTGCAGGCCCAGCACGAGGGCCTCGCGGTCCACCAGCTCGGCGGCTTCGACCGGGACCACCTGCAGGAGATGCTCGACGGCCCCGGCTCGCTCGTCCCGCTGGTCGTGCTCGCCGTGGGCCGGCACGACCCGGAGGCCGTGCTCGGGGAGCCGTTCGCCGCCCGCGAGGTCGCGGACCGGACGCGACTGCCGTTGGAGACCCTCCGGCTGGACGTGCTGGCCGACAGGGTCCGGACGGCGGCCTAACGGGCGGACGGACCGGTCTGGTCTCCGCGACCGGGCAGAGCCGGGCGGGACGCTCAGGCCCGGACGGGTGCCTCGGGCAGGTCGGAGGACCCGCCGCTGCACGGCGCGCCCGGCTCCGGGGTCTGCGGTCCCTGCTGGTACCGGGCCAGGAACGCGGGCAGGCGGCGGTCGTCGACGGAGCCGACCTGCAGCTGGACGCCCCAGGCGCTGGCGACGACCGGTGAGGGCAGGCCCCGCATCGGCGAGACCAGGAGGTACGCGTTCGTCGCGGCCAGCGCCTCGAGCGCCTCGACGTCGGGCTCCGGCAGGTCCGGGTCGAAGGTGACCCAGACCGCGCCGTGCTCCAGGGAGTGGACGGCCTGCTCGGTCGGCACCGACGAGCCGTAGAACCCGCAGTTCTGCCACACCGGGGCGTGGTCACCGCCGACCGGTGGCCGCTGCCCGTAGTCCACCCGGCCAGGCGTGTGCCTCAGTCCGAGCTCCTCGTACGTCACCACCCCGTCGATCGGGTCGTCCGGGCCGAGCGGCGACGGCTGCCGGAACGCCTCGAGCACCTCGGTCACGGACGACGGGAGCGTGAGGCCCGACCGCAGCACGACGGCCGAGGCCAGCCCCGCCTGGGTCACGACGCCGACGACGGACAGCAGGACCACGACGGCGACGAGGCCCGCCGGACGCCGGCCCGGGCCTCCCGCACCAGCGGGCGGGACCGACGTCTGCTCGCCCTCGTGCCTGTGCTGCGCCATGCCCGACCCCTCCTCGCCCGGGGTGACCCGGCGGTCCCCGCCCCGCAGGCATCGTCGCACCCGCGCCGTACCGGGTGTGAGCGGAGCCCGCCGGGTCCCCTGCTCGCCGCCCGGCCGCGGGTCGAGCGCACCTCGCCTCCGCCGTCGCCACGCACCTGCCGGGGTGACGGGGCCGCCCCGCGCCGCTCACGGCACCAGGCGGTAGCCCACACCTGCCTCTGTGAGCAGGTGGCGCGGGCGGGACGGGTCTGGCTCGAGCTTGGCGCGCAGCTGGTTCAGGTACACCCGCAGGTAGTGCGTCTCACGGTCGAGGTGGGGGCCACGCAGCTCGTGCAGCAGCTCCCGGCGGCCGACGACCCTGCCCACGTCACGGGCCAGCAGCTCCAGCACCCGGTACTCGGTGGGCGTCAGCGACACCACCCCACCGCCGGCGTCGGTCACCAGCCGGCGCGCGAGGTCGACCGTGAACGACGCGGTGGCCACCACGGGTGCCTCGGGTGCCGCCTCAGCACGGCGGACCGCCGCCCGCAGCCTCGCCAGCAGCTCGTCCATGCCGAACGGCTTGGTCACGTAGTCGTCGGCCCCGGCGTCCAGCGCCTGCACCTTGTCCTCGCTGGTCTGCCGCGCGGACAGCACGACCACGGGCACCCGGCTCCAGGCCCGCAGGGCACGGAGAACCTCGGTGCCGTCCATGTCGGGCAGGCCCAGGTCCAGCACCACGAGCTCGGGCGACCACGTGGCCGCCAGGTCCAGGGCCAGATGGCCGCCGCGGGCGGCCTGGACCTCGTGCTGCTGCGAGCGGAGGGCGATGTCGAGGGCCCGGGCCAGCGACGGGTCGTCCTCGACGACGAGCACCCGGCTCATGCCACCGGCAGCCGGAAGACCATCGTCAGACCGCCGCCCGGGGTGTCCTCCGCCTCCAGCGTCCCGCCCGAGACCTCCGCCAGGCCCCGCGACACGGCCAGGCCGAGGCCGACACCGTCGGTGGCTGCGCCGGCGTCACCGAGCCGCTGGAACGGCGCGAACATGCCCCGTCGGCGGTCCGGGTCGACCCCTGGTCCGCTGTCGGACACCCGGATGAGGACCTCTCCGCCCGACCGTTCCGCCGCCACGCTGACCGGGGCGTCGCCGGAGTACCGGACGGCGTTCTCCGCGACGTTGGCCACCGCCCGTTCCAGCAGCCCGGCGTCCAGGTGCAGCAGCGGCAGGTCGGCGGGCACGTCGACGGTCACCCGGCCGGTGGGCACCCCCAGCAGCGCGCGGGCGACGACGTCCTGGACCGCAGTCGGCTCGCGCCGCGGCACGACGGCGCCCGCGTCGAGCCGGCTCATGTCCAGCAGGTTGTCGATGAGCGACTGCAACCGGTCCGTCGAGGCGTCCACGTCGGCGAGCAGGGCGTCCCGGTCGGCGTCCACGAGGTGGATGTCAGGGCTGCGGAGCGTGCTCACCCCCGCCTTGATCCCGGCCAGGGGCGTCCGCAGGTCGTGCGACACGGCCCGCAGCAGCGCGGTCCGCGTCCGGGTGCGCTCCTTCTCCGCCCGTCCGGTGGCTGCCTCCGCCAGCAGCGTGTCGCGCTGCAGGACGGCGGCGACCTGGGTGGCGAGGGCGGCGACCACCCGCAGCTCGCCACGTCCCAGCCGAGGCCCGGCCAGCCGTAGGTCGACGCCTGCGTCCACCTCCACCACGGCGCTGACCCGGTCCGGGTCCTCGGTCCCCTCCCCGACGCGGGCGAGCACCGGCGGCGGCGCGGGCCGGGCGTCGAACACCTCCGGCGGCCCCTGGTGCACGACCAGGTCGACCCCGTCCATGCCGAAGGACCGCCGCACCTGCTCCAGCAGGTCCGCGACCGTGTCGTGGCCGGTGAGCACGGCCCGGGCGAACGCCGTGAGCGCGTCCGCCTCGGCGCGCGCACGCATGGCGTCCGCCCTGCCCCGGGCGGCCCGGTCGACCGCGGTGGACACCGCGACCGCCACCAGCACCTGGACCGCGACGGTGACGATCTCCAGCTCGCTGTCGATCCGCAGGGTGCCGTACGGCTCGGTGAACCCGACGTTGCTCAGCACGCCGCTCAGCACCGCCGAGGCGACCGCCGGGCCCAGCCCGCCGACCAGCGCCACCGCGACGGTCCCGGACAGCAGCAGGAGGACCACGGTCGCGAAGGCGTGGGAGTCCCGCGTCGCGTAGAGCAGCAGACCGATGACCCCGGGGACGGCGACCGCCATCAGCCAGCCCAGCAGCACCCGGGACCGGCCCACCGGGTTGCCGCCGGGTGCCCGCAGGGTCGTCGGCACGGTGACGGGGACGAGGACGCGCTGCTGACCGGGTACGTCGGTGTCCACCGGGCCATGGTGGCACCGGAGCGGGTCGTCACCGTGGTCGGCACACCCACCCACCGGGCCCCCGCGCGTGGCAGGGTGGCCCGCGAGGAGCAGAGGAGGTCCCGGGGTGCCTGGAGCGCAGGTGGGCGTCGCGACGGCGGTCGTGGTGGCCTCCCTGCACCGCTACCCCGTGAAGTCGCTGCTCGGGGAGCAGGTCGAGCAGCTGGAGCTGGACCACCGCGGCTGCGTCGGTGACCGGGGGTGGGCCGTGAGCACGGCCGACGGCCTGCTGGGCAGCGGCAAGGCCGGACCGCGCTTCCGGGCGCTGCCGGGCCTGCAGCTGGTGCGGGCGCGGCTGGGCGAGGACGGCACCGTGACCCTGGAGCTGCCGGACGGCTCGCGGCACGACGTCGCGGACCCGGCCGCCGCCCTGCTGCTGGGGGCGCACGTGGGGCGGGAGGTGTCGCTGGTCGCCGAGTCGGACGGCTCGCACTTCGACGACGGGCCGGTCAGCCTGCTCGGCACCGCCTCGGTGGACGCCGTGTCCGCGGAGCTCGGCGCCGAGGTGCCGACGGGCCGGTTCCGGGCCAACGTCGTGCTGCGGACCGCAGAGCCGTGGTGCGAGGACGGCTGGGAGGGGCGCCGGCTGCGGGTCGGTGGGGTGCTCCTCGACGTCGTCGCGACCTCCCCGCGCTGCGTGATGGTCGACGCCGGGACGGCGGTGCTGCCCGCGCAGCCCGGCGTGCTGCGGGCCGTCGGCCGGGCCCACGGGGCGGAGCTGGGGGTCCTTGCGGAGGTGGTCGAGCCCGGGGTCGTGACGGTGGGCGACGAGGTGTACCTGGTCGGGGACGGCGCCACCGCGCGGGGGTGAGCGTGCCCGGTCACCCGGTCGGCCCGGTCGGCCCGGTCGGCCCGGTCGGCCCGGTCGGCCCGGTCGGCCCGGTCGGCCCGGTCACCCCGTCGGCCCGGCCACCCGGTCGGCCCGGTCACCCCGTCGGCCCGGTCACCCGATCAGCGGCCGCGTCTCCGGCAGCCGGTACAGCTTGCCCCGCTCGCGCAGCGCGAGGGCGCTCACCAGCGCCACCGGGCCGATGCGGCCGACGAACATGCACATGATGAGCAGCCACTTCCCCAGCGCCGGCAGGTCGGCGGTGATCCCGGTCGACAGCCCGACGGTGGCGGTCGCGGACACCACCTCGAAGACCACCTGAGCCGTCGTGGCGTCGGCGACCCGCAGCAGCACCGTCGAGGCGGTCACCTGGACGGCCAGGGTGAGCGCCAGCACCGCCAAGGCCTGGCGGACCGCCTCGGGCGGCACGCGCCTGCCCATCACGTCGACGTCGGAGTCGCCGCGCGCCTCGGCGACCACGGCCATCACCAGGATGGCGAGCGTCCCCACCTTGATCCCGCCTGCCGTGCCGCCCGAGCCCCCGCCGACGACCATCAGCAGGTTGGTGACCAGCAGCGACGCCTCGGTCGCCTGGCCGTAGTCGATCGTGTTGAACCCGGCGGTGCGCGCGGTGACCGACATGAACAGCGGGATCCAGACGCGGTCGAAGACCGAGCCGTCCCCGCTCGTCGGGGGGTGGTCCCACTCCAGGAGGAGCAGCACCAGCGCGCCCAGGAGCAGGAGGACGCCGCTGGTGAGGAGGGTCAGCCGGGTGTGGACGGACCACAGGGCAGGACGGTGGCGGGCGAGCACCTCACGGATGACCGGGAACCCGATGCCGCCCAGGACGATCGCGACCATGATCGGCCCGGTCACCCAGACGTCGTCGGCGAAGCCGATCAGGCTGTCGCTGAACAGCGCGAAACCGGCGTTGTTGAACGCCGAGACGGAGTGGAACACCCCCAGCCAGGCGGCACGGCCCAGGGGCTCGTCGTAGCCGACGGCGAAGCGCGCAGCCAGGACCACCGCCACCGCGCCTTCGACGACCAGGGTCGTGGTGAGGATCCCGAGCACCACCGACCGGGCGTCGGCCAACGCGTCGGACGTGGTGCCGGCGGCGGCCCTCAGCCGGGACTGCAGGCCCAGGCGGCGGGCGATGACCAGGGCGAGCAGCGTCGCCAGGGTGGCGACGCCGAGACCGCCCAGCTGGATGAACAGCAGGATTGCCGCCTCGCCGAACGTCGACCAGTACCCCGGGGTGTCGACCACCACGTGCCCGGTGACGCAGACCGCCGACGTGGCCGTGAAGACGGCCACCAGGAAGGGGGCCGACGGCTGCCCGTCCTGGACGGCCCACGGGCTCATCAGCACCAGCGTCGCCACGGCGATGGCGGCCGCGAAACCGACCGGGATGATCCGCAGCGGGGTCCCCAGCCGTCGACGGAGCACCTCGGCGACACGAGCGCCGCGGAGGACCCCCGGTGCGCGGACAGCCACGGGACAAAAGGGTAGGCAGTCGGTCGCGGGCGGACCCGCCGGTCGCCCGGGGACGGCGTCCGGGTTCCGTCAGGACCGGGTCGTGCCGACCGGCCGCGGCCGGACCGCGACCCTCACGGTGACTCGACCTCAGTCGACCTCGACGGTGCCGTCGACGACCCTGGTCCGGCGCACCCTCAGCCGGAGCACCTTGCCGTAGGCACGGACGACCGCCGAGTACCCGGGGGTGGGTCCGTGGTAGCCGAGGAACCCCCGGGGCCCGCTGACCATGCGGCCGTCGCTGACGTCGTACCGGCTCTGGTGCCAGGGGCACACCAGGCAGCCGTCCGCGTCGACCGAGCCCTCGCTGAGGTCCGCCAGCTGGTGACGGCAGAAGCGGGAGACGGCGAAGACCTCCGGCGTCCCCTCGCCGCCGGTGGCCCGGCTCCGTGTCCGACCGACCGCCCAGCCCCCGATCCGCGACACCGTGCCGGGCGCGGGGAGCCTTCCCCGGGCCCGGCTCACCGGGGCACCGGCAGGGCCGCCCGGACCGGTCTGGCCGGTCGGGTCGAGAGGGTGGCTGGGGTCGGTCGCGTCCTGGGGCTCGTCCGTCGAGGCGTCATGGCGGGGGTGCTACCCCGGGACTGCTCGGGCCACGCCTGCCGGGGCGGGCCGGCCGGCCCACGACCTCCGGCACATGCGACCGGGACCGGCAGGACACGACGGCAGCAGGCGCCCTCAGCCCGCGCCGAGGCGACGACGGACGTCGGCCGCGGTCGCCCCCACCGCCCGGGCCAGCGCGTCGTCGCCCTCGTGCGCCCGGCCGCGGGCCGGCACGTCCGTCCCCGTCCCGGTCTCCTCGTCGAACGTCACCGCGACCGCGGCCACCGGGTGCCCCGCCGGGTCGAGCACGGCGGTGGCGACCGACCGCAGCCCCGGTGTCACCTCACCCCGCTCGACGGCCCAGCCACGTCGGCGGACGTCCACCAGCAGCGCGCGCAGCGCCGGCAGGCTGGTCGGCCCGACACCGTGCCGGGAGACGAACGACCCGCGGTCCGGGAACAGGGCACGCACGTGCGCCGGGGGCAGCGCGGCCAGGATCGCCCGACCGGTCGCCGTCAGGTGCGCCGGCAGGCGGACCCCGACGTCGCTCACCAGCGGGGCGCTGTGCGGAGCACGCTCCTCGATGACGTAGACCACCTCCCGGCCGTGCAGGACGGCCAGGTGGGCGGTGCAGCCGGTCTGGGTGACCAGCCGGGCGACGGGTCCGCGGGCGAGCCGGCTCAGCGAGGCCTGCCGGGTCCAGCCGTGGCCGATCTCGTAGGCGGTGACCCCGAGGCCGTAGCGGCGCTGGTCGGGCAGGTGGACGGCGAAGCCCTGTCGCACGAGCTCGGCCAGCAGGTGGTACGTGGTCGAGCGCGGCAGTGCCAGGTCCCGGGTCACCGACCCGGCCGAGACGGGGGCGGCCTGCGAGGCCAGGTAGCGCAGCACCGCGAGCACCTGGGACGCGGCGGGGACCTGCTCAGCCACGCCCCCACCCCCTCCGTCTGTGATCCCAGACGGTACCGCTGCCGCAGCGCCCCCACGGCACCCTCGGCCACGCTGCGATAGGGGCATGGCAGACGTGGTCGTGGGGAGGGGACCGCTCGAGCCGGCCCAGGTGGTCGCGGTCGCGCGGGACGGGGCCGGGGTCCGGGTCGCCGAGCGGGCGCTCCTCGCCGTCGCGGCCGGCCGTGCGGTGGTCGAGGCCCTCGCCGAGGACCCGCGGCCGCACTACGGCATCTCGACCGGCTTCGGGGCGCTCGCGACCCGTCACATCCCCGTCGAGCGCCGCGCCCAGCTGCAGCGCAGCCTGGTCCGATCGCACGCCGCCTGCAGCGGTGCGGAGGTCGAGCGGGAGGTGGTCCGCGGCCTGATGCTGCTCCGGCTGTCGACGCTGGCCACCGGGCGGACCGGGGTGCGGCCCGTGGTGGCCACCACGTACGCGGCGATGCTGAGCGCCGGGATCACCCCCGTGGTCCGGGAGCACGGCTCCCTCGGCTGCTCCGGCGACCTGGCCCCGCTGGCCCACTGCGCCCTGGCGGCGACGGGCGAGGGAGAGGTCCGCGACCGGGACGGCGCGCTGCGACCGGCCTCCGACGCCCTCGCCGAGGCCGGCATCACGCCGCTGCAGCTGCGGGAGAAGGAGGGCCTGGCCCTGCTGAACGGCACCGACGGGATGCTGGCCATGCTGGTCCTCGCCTGCCACGACCTGCGCCACCTGCTGCGCACCGCCGACGTCACCGCCGCCCTGAGCGTGGAGGCCCTGCTGGGCACCGACGCCGCCTTCGCCGCGGACCTGGCCGCCCTGCGTCCTCACCCGGGCATCGCCGCCAGCGCCGCCAACCTGACGGCGCTGCTCGCCGGGTCGGGCGTGATGGCCAGCCACCGCACACCGGAGTGCACGCGCGTGCAGGACGCCTACTCGCTGCGCTGCGCCCCCCAGGTGCACGGCGGCGCCCGCGACACCCTGGACCACGCCGGGACGGTCGCCGGGCGCGAGCTCGCGGCCGTCGTCGACAACCCCGTGCTGACCGCGGACGGCCGGGTCGAGAGCAACGGCAGCTTCCACGGCGCCCCCGTCGGGTACGCGCTGGACTTCCTCGCCGTCGTGGTCGCGGACGTGGCCAGCATGGCCGAGCGGCGCACCGACCGGCTGCTGGACCAGACCCGCAGCCACGGCCTGCCGCCGTTCCTGGCCGAGGACCCCGGCGTCGACTCGGGCCTGATGATCGCCCAGTACACCCAGGCCGCGGTGGTGAGCGACCTCAAGCGCCTCGCCGTCCCCGCGTCCGTCGACTCCGTCCCCTCCAGCGCCATGCAGGAGGACCACGTGTCGATGGGGTGGTCGGCGGCCCGCTCCCTGCGGCGCGCGCTCGACGGCCTGCGGACGGTGCTGGCCGTCGAGCTGCTGGTCGCCGCCCGGGGGCTCGACCTGCGGGCACCCCTGAGGCCCTCGCCCGCGACGGCCGCCGTCCTGGCCGGCCTGCGCGAGAGCGTCGCCGGGCCGGGCACCGACCGGTTCCTGGCCCCCGAGATCGCTGCCGCGGTGGCCCACGTGGCCGCCGGCCGACCGCTGGCCGACGCCGAGGGCGTCGTGGGCCCGCTCCGCTGAGCACCCGTCGTCGCCCACCCACCACCCCGCCCCCAGGAGGACACCCGTGATCGGAGCCCGACCCGTCCGCGCCGCCCGCGGCACCACCCTGACCGCCCGGTCCTGGCAGACCGAGGCGCCGCTGCGGATGCTGATGAACAACCTCGACCCCGAGGTCGCCGAGCGACCGGACGACCTCCTCGTCTACGGCGGCACCGGCCGCGCGGCCCGCGACTGGCCGAGCTACGACGCCATCGTCCGCACCCTCACCACGCTGGCCGACGACGAGACGCTGCTCGTGCAGTCGGGGCGGCCCGTCGGGGTCCTCCGGACGCACGAGTGGGCGCCCAGGGTCCTGCTGGCCAACTCCAACCTGGTGCCGCAGTGGGCGACCTGGCCCGAGCACCGTCGACTGGAGCAGCTGGGCCTGACCATGTACGGGCAGATGACCGCGGGCTCCTGGATCTACATCGGTACGCAGGGCATCGTGCAGGGCACGTTCGAGACCTTCGCCGCGGTCGCCGACCAGCGCTTCGGCGGCACGTTGGCCGGCACGCTGACGGTGACCGGCGGCTGCGGCGGGATGGGCGGCGCCCAGCCGCTCGCGGTGACGCTCAACGGCGGCGTCTGCCTGGTGGTGGACGTCGACGCCTCACGGCTGCAGCGCCGGGTCGAGCACCGCTACCTGGACGAGGTCGCCGACGACCTCGACGACGCCGTGCGCCGCTGCGCGGCGGCCCGGGACGAGCGTCGGGCACTGTCGGTCGGGGTGGTCGGCAACTGCGCCGACGTGCTCCCGGAGCTGCTGCACCGCGGAGCCCCCGTCGACGTGGTGACCGACCAGACGAGCGCTCACGACCCGCTGTCGTACCTGCCGAGCGGGGTGGCGGTCGAGGCCTGGGCCGACTACGCCGCGGCGAAGCCCGAGGAGTTCACCGACCGGGCGCGGGAGTCGATGGCCCGCCACGTCGAGGCCATGGTGGGCTTCGCCGACGCCGGGGCCGAGGTGTTCGACTACGGCAACTCCATCCGCGAGGAGGCCCGCCTCGGCGGGTACGAGCGCGCCTTCGCCTTCCCCGGGTTCGTCCCCGCCTACATCCGGCCGCTGTTCTGCCAGGGCCGCGGCCCGTTCCGCTGGGCGGCGCTGTCGGGCGAGGCCGCGGACATCGCCGCGACCGACCGGGCGATGCTCGAGCTGTTCCCCGACCACGACCGGCTGCACACCTGGATCCGCGGCGCGCAGGAGCGGATCGCGTTCCAGGGGCTCCCGGCCAGGATCTGCTGGCTGGGCCTGGGGGAACGCGCCGCCGCCGGGGAGCGGTTCAACGACATGGTCGCCTCGGGCGAGCTGTCGGCGCCGCTCGCGATCGGGCGCGACCACCTGGACTGCGGCAGCGTCGCCTCGCCGTTCCGCGAGACCGAGGCCATGGTCGACGGCTCCGACGCGATCGCCGACTGGCCGCTGCTCAACGCCCTCACCGCCACCGCCAGCGGCGCGACGTGGGTGTCGGTCCACTCCGGCGGCGGGGTCGGCGTCGGCCGGTCGGTGCACGCGGGCCAGGTCTGCGTGGCCGACGGGACCCCGCTCGCGGGTGAGAAGCTGCAGCGCGTGCTGACGAACGACCCGGCGACGGGCGTCATCCGGCACGTCGACGCCGGCTACGAGGCGGCCGGGCAGGTGGCCGCCGAGCACGGCCTCCGCGTGCCGATGCGGGAGCCGGCGACGTCGTGAGGGACTCCTTCGCGACCATGTGGGACCAGCTCGCGCCCATCGGGCTGCTGGAGGACGGCGGGTACGGCCGCTACGCCCTGACCGGTGTCGACGCCGAGCTCCGGGAGTGGTTCGTCGCCCAGGCCCAGGCGCGCGGCCTCGACGTGGTCGACGACCGTGCGGGCAACACCTGGGCCTGGTGGGGCGACCCCGACGCAGCGGTCTCCGCGGGCCGACCGGGCGTCGTCATGGGCTCCCACCTGGACTCGGTGCGCTCCGGCGGCGCCTTCGACGGCCCGCTCGGCGTGGTGTCGGCGCTCGCGGTGCTCGACCGGCTGCAGGCGGCCGCCGCTCGGGCCACGCCGTCGCCGACCGCGGCCGGTCCGGCTCTCCCCACGCCACCGCGACCGGTGGGGGTGGTGGTGATGGCCGAGGAGGAGGGTGCACGGTTCGGGGTCGCCTGCGCCGGGTCCCGGCTGCTGACCGGCTCGCTGGCCGGTGACCGCGCGCTGGGCCTGCGTGACGACGACGGCACGACGATGGCGGAGGCGCTCCGGCACGCGGGCCACCCCTCCCGGCACCTGGGCGCCGACCCGGAGGCGCTGCGACGGGTGGGCACGTTCGTCGAGCTCCACGTGGAGCAGGGCCGGGGCCTGGTCCACCTGGAGCGGGCGGTCGCAGTGGGCAGCGGCATCTGGCCCCACGGGCGCTGGCGGCTGGAGCTGACCGGCCGGGCCGACCACGCCGGCACCACCGCGCTGGAGGACCGCGACGACCCGGTGCTCGCCCTGGCCCACGCCGTGCTCGAGGCTCGCAGGGCGGCCCGGGCGCACGCCTGCCTCGCCACCGTGGGCCGGCTGCAGGTGCATCCCGGCAGCGTCAACGGCATCGCCGCCCGCGCCACCGCCTGGCTGGACGCACGGGGCCCCCACGAGAGCGGCGTCCGAGACGTGGTCGAAGCGGTCGGCGCGGTCGCGGGCGTCACCGCGGTGGAGGAGTCCTTCACCGCCGCCACCGCCTTCGAGGCCTCCCTGGCGGCCCGGGCGGCCGGCCTGCTCGACGACGCCCCCGTGCTGGGCACGGGCGCCGGGCACGACGCCGGGGTGATGGCCCAGGCCGGGGTGCCGTCGCTGATGCTGTTCGTCCGCAACCCGACCGGGGTCTCGCACTCCCCCGCCGAGCACGCCGAGCCGGCGGACTGCGCCGCGGGGACCGACGCGCTGGCGACCGTCGTGGCGGACCTGCTGCCGGCGGAGCCGGAGCCGATGGGATGAGCGAGCAGACCTGGTTCGCGGCCCACGCCTGGCTGCCGGACGGGCCGGCCACCGACGTGGTGCTGCGGGCCCGGGACGGCCGCCTCGTGGAGGTGCGCCCCGGTGCCGCCCCGTGGCGCCCCGGTTCCGCCACCGGTGGCGCCGTACCGGGTGACGCCGTCCGGCTGCCCGGGATGGTGCTGCCCGGCCTGGCCGACGGCCACGGTCACGCCTTCCACCGGGCGCTGCGCGGGCGCACCCACGCCGGCACGGGCTCGTTCTGGACCTGGCGCGACCTGGCCTACGACGTCGCGGCCGCCCTCGACCCGGACTCCTACCTGGTGCTCGCCCGGGCGGCGTACGCGGAGCTCGTGCTGGCCGGCGTGACGTGCGCCGGCGAGTTCCACTACCTCCACCACGGCCCCGGCGGCCGACCGTACGACGACCCGAACGCGATGGCCGAGGCGCTGCGGCAGGCGGCTGTCGATGCCGGGCTGAGGCTGACGGTGCTCGACGCCTGCTACCTCGCGGGCGGGCTCGGGGACGGCGGCAGCGCTGGCGCTGGCGCTGGCGCTGGCGCGCCGGGGTACCTGCCCGTCCGTGGCGCCCAGCTGCGGTTCGCCGACGCCGACGCCGATGCCTGGGCGGAGCGCGTGGAGGCGCTCGCACCCTCCGACGGGATGCGCGTCGGGGTGGCCGCCCACTCGGTGAGGGCCCTGCCCCCTCGGGCGCTCGCGACGGTGGCGGCCGCTGCCCACGGTCGGCCGCTGCACGTCCACGTGTCCGAGCAGCCGGCCGAGGTGCAGGCGTGCCTGGCCGTCCACGGCTGCTCCCCGGTGAGGCTGCTGGCCGACTGCGGGGTGCTGGGGCCTGCCACCACCGCCGTCCACGCCACCCACGTCGACACCGACGACGTCGCCCTGCTCGGCGGCACCGGGACGGGGGTGTGCCTGTGCCCGACCACGGAGCGCGACCTGGCCGACGGGATCTCCCCCGCGGCGGCGCTGCGGGACGCGGGCTCCCCGCTCGCCGTGGGCTCCGACAGCCACGCCGTCGCGGACCTGCTGGCCGAGGTCCGCGGGGTGGAGATGCACGAGCGGCTCGCCGGCGGGGTCCGCGGGCGGTTCTCGGCGACCCAGCTCGTGGCGGCGGCCACGGCGCACGACCGGCTCGGCTGGCACGATGCCGGCCGGCTCGCCGTCGGCGCGCGCGCCGACCTGGTCGCCGTCCGGCTCGACACGGTCCGCACCGCCGGCTGCGACCCCGCCCAGCTGCCGTTCGCCGCGACCGCGGCCGACGTGGACACCGTCGTGGTCGACGGCCGGACCGTCGTCGCGGGCGGGCACCACGTGCTCGGCGACGTCGGCGCACTGCTCGCCCGGGCCGTGGCCCGGGTGCTGGACGGGGCCGGCTCGTGAGCCCGCCGCGTCACGGACCGACCGACGGCCGTCCAGGCGCAGGAGCAGGGGCCACGGCAGGCGCCACGCTCGTCCGCGGGATCGCCGAGCTCGTCACCAACGACCCCTCCCTGGGCGACGGCTCGGCGCTCGGCCTGGTCCGTGACGCGGCGCTCGTGGTCCAGGGGAACGTCGTCGCGTGGGTGGGCCGGGGCTCCGCCGCACCGGAGGCCGACCGCGTGGTCGACGTCGGCGGCCGGGCCGTGGTCCCGGGCTTCGTCGACTCCCACACCCACCTGGTCTTCGCCGGTGACCGGTCGGCGGAGTTCGCGGCCCGCGCCGCCGGGGCCCGCTACGACGGCGGCGGCATCGCCTCGACGGTCGAGGCGACCCGCGCAGCCCCCGAGGCCGTGCTCCGGTCGCTGCTGGCCCGGCGCGTGGCTGCGGCCCGGGCGCTCGGCACCACGACGCTGGAGGTCAAGGGCGGCTACGGGCTCGACGTCGCCACGGAGGTCCGGTCGCTGCGCCTGGCCGGCGAGGTGACCTCCGAGACCACCTACCTGGGCGCGCACGTCGTGCCGCCCGGCACCGACCGGACCGCCTACCTCGAGCTCGTCACCGGTGAGATGCTCGCCGCGTGCGCCCCGTTCGCCCGATGGGCCGACGTGTTCTGCGAGCCCGGCAGCCCCCACGCCTTCGACGCCGACGAGGCAGGCACCGTGCTGCGGGCGGCGCAGGCGGCCGGTCTCGGGCTGCGCGTCCACGGCAACCAGCTCGGCCCCGGTCCCGGCGCACAGCTGGCGGTGGCCCTCGGCGCCGCCAGCGTCGACCACTGCACGTTCCTGACCGACGAGGACGTCGCCGTGATCGCTGGCTCCTCGACGGTGGCGACCCTGCTCCCGGCCGTCGAGTTCTCGACCCGCACCCCCTACCCCGACGCGCGCCGGCTGCTGGACGCCGGGGCGACGGTCGCCCTGGCCAGCGACGGAAACCCAGGCACCAGCTGGACGACGTCGATGCCGTTCGTCGTGGCGCTCGCGGTCAGGGAGTGCGGCATGACGCCGGGCGAGGCCGTCCGTGCCGCCACCGCGGGCGGGGCCGCGGCCCTCCGCCGCAGCGACGTGGGCCACCTCGGCGTGGGCGCCCGGGCCGACCTGACGGTCCTGGACGCCCCCGGGCACGTGCACCTCGCCTACCGCCCGGGCATGCCGCTGGCCCGGGTGCTCGAGCTGGACGCGCCAGAGCCGGCCGGGTGCGACAGGGTCCGCCGGACCTGACACCGCCTCCCCCCGCCCGGCACACCGCCGGGCTCGTCGGCCTCGGCCGCGACCTCCACGACGCCGAGGTCGAAGGGCTGGGGCGGCGACGAGCACGGCGTCCCGTGCGGTGTGCCCGAGGGCCGAGCCGGGGTCGCTGCGCCTCAGGACGCCAGCAGGCTGAACCTCACCGTCCGCGACGGGTTGTCCACGTTGGGGTCCACGAGGACCACGGACTGCCAGGTGCCCAGGGCCATGGCGCCGTCCAGGACGGGGACAACCAGCGAGGACGACACGAAGGCCGGCATCACGTGGTCGCGGCCGTGGCCGGGAGAGCCGTGGCGGTGCACCCACCGGTCGTCGGCCGGCAGGACGTGCTCCAGGGCGGTCGCGAGGTCCGTCTCGGTCCCTGCGCCGGTCTCGACCAGCGCCACCCCGGCCGTGGCGTGCGGCACGAACACCGAGAGCAGCCCGTCCGGCGCCCCGGCGCAGAAGCGCTCGGCCAGGTCCGTCAGGTCGGTCACCAGCCGGTCGCCGGTCCTCACGTCGATCACCTCGGTCCGCACCCGGCTCACGGTAGCCACCCGGACGGCCCAACCGCCGCCCTCGGGGGTCCAGCGCCCGACCGGCAGCGCCGATGGGTCGTCGTGGGCACCTCTCGGAGCGAGGCGGAGCAGCAGATCGCGGACCTGCTGCGCACCGCGAAGGAGTCGCTCCACCTGAGCGTCGCGTTCCTCACCCGCATGGACGGCACCACGCAGACGCTCGAGGTCGTCGACTCCTCGGTGCCGTGGGTCTTCACGGAGGGCTACCAGCAGAAGCAGGAGCTGACCCTCTGCCAGGGTGTGCTCGACGGCACCCTGCCGGCGGTGATGGCCGACCTCCGGGAGCACCCGGACGCGATGCGGCGCCCTGCGGCGCGCTTCCCGCGCATCCGGTCCTACGTGTCGGTCCCGGTGACCCTCAGCGACGGCACCCTGTACGGGACGTTCTGCGCCGCGGGCCTCACCACCGACAAGGGCCTCACGGACCGCGACAAGGGCCTGATGGACGTCCTGGCCCGGGCCGCGTCGGTGGTCATCGAGCCGCAGGTCAGGGAGCGGGCCCGCCGCGAGGAGATCGAGCGGCGCCTCGGGCCGCTGGCGCAGGGGGGCGGGCCCCGCGTCCTGCTGCAGCCCATCGTCGACATCGCCACCGGCCGCAGGGTGGGTGCGGAGGCGCTCAGCCGGTTCCCGCCGGAGTGGCAGAAGGCACCCGACGTGGTGTTCGCGGAGGCCCACAGCGTCGGCCGCGGTGACGCGCTGGAGCTGCAGGCCCTGCAGCGTGCGGCAGGCCTGCTGCACAGGGTCGACGGGTACGTGTCGATGAACGTCTCGCCCGCGACGCTGCTGCGCCACGACCTGCAGGACTTCCTGGCGGGGCTGCCGCTCGCGCGGGTCCTGCTGGAGCTGTCCGAGCACGACCAGGTCGAGGACTACGCCGCGCTTCGGGCCGCCCTGGCCCCGCTGCGGGCGGCGGGCATGCGGCTGGCGATCGACGACGTCGGCGCGGGCTTCTCCTCGCTGCGCCACATCGTCGTCACGGAGCCGGACGTCATCAAGCTGGACCGCAGCATCGTGGACGGCCTGGCCACCGACCGCGTGCTGCGCAGCCTGGTCCGCTCGCTGGTCGAGTTCTCGGTGGGGCTGGAGTGCCTCGTCGTGGCCGAGGGGGTGGAGACGCCGGAGGACGCCCGGGCCCTGCTGGACCTGCGGGTCGGCTACGGCCAGGGCTGGTTCTGGGGGCGCGCGGTCGCCGCGGACGTCCTCGCCGACCAGTTCGCCACCCCCCTGGCCGTCACCGGGCCGCCGGCCGCCGGCGGGCCGGTCCCCCGACCCCGCGCGCAGCTGGGACCACGGACGACGGGTGCGCCAACGGCGGGTGCGGAGACCGGGGCGACCGCAGATGCGGGTGCGTGAACACGCCCGAACCTAGGCACAACCGGGCGCATGGGGCACGATCGGGCGACACCACGTCCGACCTCCCTGGAGAACGCATGCCTCTGCGCCCCGCCCTACCCGTCGTCGCCGGGCTCGGGACCCTGGCCCTGTCCGTCGGTCTCGTGGCCGCCCCCGCGCAGGCCGCCACCGTCTCGATCCGCCTGCTCACCATCAACGACTTCCACGGCCGGCTCGTCGAGGGCGGCTCAGGCGGCCCGGGCGCGGTCGCGGTGGCCGGGGCGGTGGCGGCCCTGTCCGCGGGGCAGCCGACCGCCTTCGTCTCCGCCGGGGACAACGTCGGCGCCACACCGTTCGTCTCGGCGGTGCAGGACGACGCCCCGACCCTCGCGGCGCTGGAGGCGATGGGACTGGACGTGTCCGCCGTGGGCAACCACGAGTTCGACCGCGGGTACGACTTCCTCGCCGACGACGCCACGCACGGCATCGACGGAGACGGCCTGGCCTCCTGGCCCACGCTGGGGGCCAACGTGGCGGGCGAGGACCCCGACATGGCCGCCTACGAGGTGCTCGACGTCGGTGGGGTCCAGGTCGGCTTGGTGGGCGTCGTCACCGAGCAGACGGCCTCGCTGGTCTCCCCCGACGGCATCGCCGGGATCAGCTTCGCCGACCCGGTGGGACCGGCCAACGCTGCGGCCGAGGCCCTGACGGACGGCGAGGACACCAACGGGGAGGCCGACGTCCTGGTCCTCCTGACCCACGAGGGCGCACCGGGCACCCTCTCCGACCCGGCCTCGTGCGCGTCGCTGACCTCGGGCGGGAACGCCTTCGCCGACCTGGTGTCCGGCCTGTCCGACGACTACGACGCCGTCGTCGGCGGGCACACCCACCTGCTGGTCGACTGCGAGGTCCCCCGGGCCGGGGACCTCGTGCCGCTGCAGGTCGTGGAGGCCACGTCCTACGGCAACGCGCTCGGTCAGCTGGACTTCACCCTCGACGCCGGCACGCGCCAGGTCACCGCCGCGGCGGGCGAGGTCGTCCCGGTCACGGTCGGCGCCTACCCCGCGCCGGCCGACGGTGCGGTGGCGGACATCGTCGCGGCGGCGGAGGCCGCGGCCGAGGAGGTCGGCACCGTGGTGGTCGGCGAGGTCACCGAGGACATCACCCGTGCCTTCATCGAGGTGGACGGCGAGCGGGAGGACGACCGGGGCAGCGAGTCGGTGCTCGGCAACTTCATCGCCGACGTGCAGCTGGACGCCACCGCCCCGCCCGGCCTCGGCGGGGCGCAGATCGCCTTCATGAACCCCGGCGGGCTCCGCGACGACCTCCTCGTCGCGCCCTCCGGCGGCGAGGAGCCCGGCGAGGTGACGTACGCCGAGGCAGCCACCGTGCAGCCGTTCGCCAACGGTGTGGTCACCCTGACCCTCACCGGCGCGCAGGTCGAGCAGGTCCTGGAGCAGCAGTGGCAGCCGGCAGGCAGCTCCCGGCCTTTCCTGGCCCTGGGCGTGTCCGACGGGTTCTTCTACACGTACTCCCCCGACTCCCCGCAGGGCGAGCGCATCGTGTCCATCACCCTGGACGGCCAGGAGCTGGACCGCGAGGCCGAGTACCGGGTGACCGTGAACTCCTTCCTGGCCGCCGGCGGCGACAACTTCACGGTGCTCGCCGAGGGCACGGACCGGCAGGACAACGGCTTCAACGACCTCAACGTGCTCGTCGACTACCTCGAGGCCACCTCCCCCGTCACCCCGGACCTCGCCCCCCGGCGGGCCCTGGCCGTCGCCGCTCAGCCGACCCCGGAGCCGGGCACGCCCTCGACCCCGGCCACCGGCGGGACCGGCGGCACCGGCGGCACCGGCGGCACCGGCGGCACCGGCGGCACCGGCGGCAGGAACCCGGGTCTGAGCGTGGACACGGGTCTCACGACGAGCGCACCCTCCGCCGCGCCCGGGCTGCTGGCGGTGCTCCTGCTGGCCTGCGCGGCCGGGGCCGCCGGGCTGGTGAGGACCACCCGGGGTCGGCGCTGACCGGGGGTACCGGTGAGGGCGCCGCGACCGTCCGGGCGCGGCGCCCCTCGCGGACCGCTCTGTCGCTGACGGCGGGTGTCCTGGCCGTCGCCGTCGCGGTCCTGCTCTGGCTGACGAACGGCACGGCGGACCGGGTGGCGGCCGCCGGCGCGGCGTCGGCACCTGTGCCGTCGGCCCCGGCGGACCCCGTCGTCCCGGTCCCGGTCGGGTCGTCCGGGACAGCCGGTCCGGGCGACGACTCCGCGCCGACGGGACCCGGTGCCACCGCGCCGGCCTCCACGCACCCGACGACGGCCCCACCTGCCGGGCGACCTGCGAGCACCCGGGCGCTCGTGCTGGAGGTGCCCGCGGTCGGGCTGCGGAGCGAGGTCCGCGAGCTCACCCCCCGGCGCGGGGTGGTGGACCCACCGACCTTCGACACCGCCTACGTCATCGCGCCGTACGGACGTCCCGGGTCCGACAACACCACCTACATCGCCGGCCACTCGTGGAACCGTGGCCGCGCCGTGTTCAACCCGCTGCTGGACGTGCCGTCCCAGCAGGCGGTGCTCGCGGTCGGGGACACCGTCGTGGTGACCCAGGACGGGACCTCGTTCACGTACGCGGTGTCCTCGAGCCGCCGCTACCCCAAGGGGTCGCTCGCGACGGCGGACGAGGTGTGGGCCAAGGTGCCCGGTCGGCTGGTGCTCATCACCTGCTTCCAGCGCAACGACGGTGCCGCGTCCCGGGACAACCTGGTCGTCACCGCGGACCTCGTCGGGACCAGCCCATCCAGCGGGACGACGGCGGCCGGTCGCGCACCGGGCGGCGCCTGAGGCTCACCAGTCGAAGAAGACCCGCTCCACGACGGCCCGGCAGTGCCGCGCGGCCCGCAGCCAGTCCTCCTCCACCTGCGAGGCCATCCCGGGCCCGTAGCCCATCAGCCGCGCGACGCCGTCGAGGTCGCGTCGGTCGGTGGGCAGGACGTCGGTGGACCTGCCCCGCCACAACGTCATCGCGTCCCGCAGCCGGGAGGCGGTGCGCCAGGCCAGGTCGAGGGTGTCCGCGTCACCCACCTGCAGCAGGCCGGCGGCGCGGGCCGCCGCCAGCGCCTCCCCCGTCGAGGCGGTGCGCAGCCCGGGGACGGCGTGCGCGTGGCGCATCTGGAGCAGCTGGAGCGTCCACTCCACGTCGCTCAGACCGCCCCGGCCGAGCTTGACGTGGCGCCGCGCGTCCGCCCCCCGCGGCAGCCGCTCGGACTCCACGCGCGCCTTGATCCGGCGGATCTCCGCCACGGCGTCCGGTGACGGCCCTCCGACCGGGTAGCGCAGCGGGTCGATGACCTCCCCCACCCCACGGGCCAGGTCGGCGTCGCCGAGCAGCACGTTGGCCCGCAGCAGCGCCTGGTGCTCCGAGGGAACCGACCAGCGCCCGTAGTAGGTCCGCAGGGCCTCGAGGCTACGGACGAGCTCGCCGTTCCGGCCCTCGGGCCGCAGCCCGGCGTCGAGCTCGACAGACGGCTCCGCGCCCGGTCGCCGGAGGAGCTCGCGAGCCATGGTCATGACCTCGCGCGCGACCTCCGCGGCGTCGGTGGGGTCTGCGCCGTCGCGGGGGTCGTGGACGAGCAGGACGTCGACGTCGCTGCCGTAGCCGGACTCCCCGCCCGCGAGCCGGCCCAGGACGAGCACGAGCAGCCGGGTCGGCAGAGCATCCAGCGCGCCCGCCAGGTCCGTGCTCCCGCCGCGGGCCTCGACGACCGCGCGGGCCGCCACCTGCACCGCTGCGGTCACCACGACCGCGTCCGCCGTGGCCAGCGCCCGCCCGGTCGCCGCCGCGTCGATGACGCCCGTGACGTCGGCGACCCCGGTCCGGACCACCTCGCGACGACGGATCGCCCGCAGCGCGGCGACGGCCTCCTCGGCACCGTCCGAGCGGCCGGCCACGGCGACCGCCTCCGCCAGCAGCGAGGCGTGGGTGGGCGGGACCAGGCGGTCGTCGGAGTCGAACAGCGCCGCCGTCGTCGGCGCCCGCTCGATGAGCGCGCCGAGCAGCCGGCCGGAGGCCAGCACGAGGGCGAACCGCTCTGCCGCCCCGGCCGAGTCGCGGAGCATCTTGAGGTACCAGTGGGTGCTGCCCAGCTCGTCGGAGATCCGCCGGAACGACAGCAGCCCCGCGTCGGGGTCGGCGGCGTCGGCGAACATGCCGAGCATCGCGGGCAGCAGGGTCCGCTGGATGGCGGCGCGCCGGCTGACGCCACCGGTCAGGGCTTCCATGTGGCGCAGCGCGCCGGCGGGGTCGCGGTACCCGAGCGCCTGCAGCCGGGCGGCGGCCGCGTCGTTGGTGAGGCGGACCTCGTCGGTGGACAGCGACGCGATGGCCGTGAGCAGGGGCCGGTAGAACAGCTTCTCGTGCAGCCGGGTGACCGCACGGACCGTCTCCGCCCACCGTGCCCGCAGGTCGTCGGCGTCCGCCCCCGGTCGCAGCACCAGGCGGGCCAGGCGACGCCAGCCCTCGGGCTTGTCCGGCAGCACGTGGGTGCGGGCCAGGCGCTGCAGCTGCAGCCGGTGCTCCAGCACCCGCAGGAACCGGTAGGCCCGGTCGAGCTCGGCGCCGTCGTCGCGGCCGATGTAGCCGTAGGCGGTCAGCGCCTCCAGCGCCACGAGGGTGCCGGGGGCGCGGAGCCGGGTGTCGGTGCGGCCGTGGACCAGCTGCAGCAGCTGCACGGAGAACTCGACGTCGCGCAGGCCCCCCCGGCCCAGCTTGAGCTGCCGGTCCACCTCCTTGGCGGGGATGTGCTCGACCACCCGGCGGCGCATGGCCCGGGCCGACTCCACGAAGCCCTCCCGCTCGGTGACCTGCCACACGAGCGGGCACACCGCGTCGAGCCAGCCGTGACCGAGCTCGGCGTCACCGGCGGCGACCCGGGCCTTGAGCATGGCCTGGAACTCCCACGGCTCGGCCCAGCGCTCGTAGTAGGCGACGTGGCTGGCCAGGGTGCGGGTGAGCGGGCCCCGCTTGCCCTCGGGCCGCAGCGCGGCGTCGACCTCCCACAGCGACCCCTCGGGGCTGGTGCCCCCGCAGACCTGGCCGATCGCGGCGGCCAGCCGGGTGCCGACGGCCTGGGCCGCGCTGTCGTCCAGCCCAGCACCCTCGACGGGGTCGCAGACGTAGAGCACGTCCACGTCGCTGATGTAGTTGAGCTCGCGGGCGCCGGTCTTGCCGAGCGCGACGACCGCGAGCCGGACCTGCTCGGCGTGCGGCACCTCGGCCACGGCGAGCGCGTGAGCCGCCACCAGCGCGGCGTCGGCCAGGTCGGCCAGCGCCGCACCGACCAGCGGCAGCGCGGCGGCCGCGTCGGCGGCGCAGAGGTCGGCGGCGGCGATCGCGACGAGCTGGTCCCGGTAGGCGACCTTGAGGGCGTCCCGGGCCTCGGTGCCCCGCCGACCCTCGACCGTCGCGAGCAGGGCCGCCCGACGCTCGTCGGCGTCGACGGCCAGACCGTCCGTCGAGCACCAGCCGCCAGGACGCCGGGTGGCGGACCAGGTGGTCGGTGAGTGCCCGGCTGGCCCCGAGGACCCTGACCAGCCGCCGCAGCGGGCCCGGGCCGTCGTGCTCACGGTCGTCGACGACGGCGTCCCGCAGCCGGCCGACCGAGGTCGGGGTCGGCCACCTCGACCAGCCGCACGAGACCCAGCAGCGCCGCGTCGGGGTCGGCCGTGTCGCCGAGCAGCTCCGCCAGCGCCAGCCGCGCCGGACTCCGAGCGCGCCAGGTCGTGCAGCCGGGCCAGGGCCCGGTCGAGGTCGGTGAACCCCTGCCGGGCGACGTGCGCGCGCAGGGACTCCTGCCTCGCGCTGTCGCCCTGCGGAGCGGGGGCCGGGGTCATCGGGCGGGGTTCACGAGGCGGGTTCACGAGGCAGGGCTCATCTCACAGCAGCGGCAGGTAGCGGCGCCGCTCGAAGGGCGTGATCTCGCGGCGGTAGTCGTCCCACTCCGCCCGCTTGTTGCGCAGGAAGAAGTCGAACACCCCCTCGCCGAGGGTGTCCGCCACCAGCTCGGAGCCCTCCATGACGCTCACGGCCTCGGCCAGGCTGCCCGGCAGCGGTTCGATGCCCAGCGACCGGCGCTCGGCGTCGGTGAGCTCCCAGACGTCGTCCTCGGCACCGGCGGGAAGCTCCAGGCCCTCCTCCACGCCCTTGAGCCCGGCGGCGAGCAGGACGGCGAAGGCCAGGTAGGGGTTGGCGGCCGGGTCCAGCGCGCGGTACTCCACCCGGGTCGACTGGCCCTTGCTCGGCTTGTACATCGGCACCCGCACCAGCGCGGAGCGGTTGTTGTGGCCCCAGCACACGTACGACGGGGCCTCGCTGCCGCCCCACAGCCGCTTGTAGGAGTTGACCCACTGGTTGGTGACCGCCGTGATCTCCCGCGCGTGACGCAGCAGACCGGCGATGAAGGCGCGGCCCGTGGTCGACAGCTGGTACTCCGCACCCGCCGGCGTGGAAGGCGTTGGCCTCCCCCGAGAACAGCGACAGGTGGGTGTGCATCCCCGAGCCCGGCAGGCCCGCGAGCGGGCGCGGCATGAAGCGAGGCCTGCATGCCCTGGCTGTAGGCGACCTCCTTGACCACGGTGCGGAAGGTCATGATGTTGTCCGCGGTGGACAGCGCGTCGGCGTAGCGCAGGTCGATCTCGTTCTGGCCCGGCCCGTTCTCGTGGTGGGAGTACTCCACCGAGATGCCGAGCGCCTCGAGCATGGTGATCGCCTCGCGCCGGAAGTCGTGCGCGACCCCGGCCGGCACGTGGTCGAAGTAGCCCGCCTGGTCGACCGGGACCGGCACGCCCTGCGGGTCGAGGTCCTTCTCGAAGAGGTAGAACTCGATCTCGGGGTGCGTGTAGAACGAGAACCCCGCCTCGGCCGCCTTCGCCAGCGTGCGCTTGAGCACGTAGCGCGGGTCCTGCGGGGCAGGCTCGCCGTCGGGGGTGAGCACGTCGCAGAACATGCGGGCCGTGCCCTGCTTGCCGTCCGGCCCGCCGCGCCACGGCAGCACCGCGAAGGTCGACGGGTCGGGGCGGACGAGCATGTCGGACTCCACGACGCGGGCCAGCCCCTCGATGGTCGAGCCGTCGAAGCCGATCCCCTCGGTGAACGCCGCCTCGAGCTCCGCCGGCGCGACCGCCACGGACTTGAGCGAGCCGAGCACGTCGGTGAACCAGAGCCGGACGAACCGGACGTCCCGCTCCTCGACGGTGCGGAGGACGAACTCCTGCTGACGGTCCATGGCTGCACGGTAGTGCGTGCGCTCGACGGGGCGGCCCGTCGAGCGCCGCAGCA
This sequence comes from uncultured Actinomycetota bacterium, assembly GCA_963759255.1. Lineage (GTDB taxonomy): Bacteria > Actinomycetota > Actinomycetes > Actinomycetales > JBBAYJ01 > Aquipuribacter. The sequence goes on along the minus strand of CAVWYQ010000002.1, from coordinate 511,736 downwards.
CCGCGCCGCGGCGTACCGAACCCGTACACGACGGCCTGTGCGGCACGGCTGCGTCGCCCGAGGCGCGCATTCTGTACGGGTCCGGTACGCCGGCCCGGGGGGCCCTGGTACGCCGGCCCGCCCTGCGGTGGTCCGGGGCACGCGCGCCGTGGCTAGCCTGACCACGTGCCCCGTCTGCGCCTCGCTCTTGCCCAGGTCGACACGGTCGTGGGGGACCTCGCGGCCAACGTGGCCCGGGCGCGGGCCGCGGTGGCGGAGGCCGCCGCCTCCGACGCCGACCTGGTGGCGCTGCCCGAGATGTGCGTGACCGGCTACCCGGTGGAGGACCTCGCGCTGCGGCCGTCGTTCGTCGCGGCGTCGCGGGCCGCCGTCGAGGACCTCGCGGCGGCGGTGGCGGCGGACGGGCACGGCGACGTGGTCGTGGTGGTCGGCTACCTCGACCAGGACGTCGACGCCGCCGGCCACGACGTGCAGCGCACCGGCCTGCCGAGCCTGGCGAGCCAGAACTGCGCCGCCGTCCTCCACCGGGGCGAGGTCGTGGCGCGCTACGCGAAGAACCACCTGCCGAACTCCGGCGTGTTCGACGAGCAGCGCATCTTCGCCCCCGGCACGCACGGTCAGCGCGTCAACGTCCGGGGGGTCGACGTGGCGGTCCTGGTGTGCGAGGACCTGTGGCGCGACGGCGGGGTCACCGCCCAGCTCGCCGAGGCGGAGCACGACCCAGGCCTGGTCCTGGTCATCAACGCCAGCCCGTACGAGCAGGGCAAGCACCGGGTCCGCTACGAGCTGTGCCGCTCGCGGGCCGCCGAGACGGGCTGCACGGTGGCCTACGTCAACCTCGTCGGCGGCCAGGACGAGCTGGTCTTCGACGGCCAGTCGCTCGTCGTCGCCCCGGACGGTGAGGTCCTGGCCCGGGCGCCGCAGCTCGTCGAGCACGTGCTGGTCCTGGACCTCGACCTGCCGCAGGGTGCCACCGAGGCGGGTCCTGGCCGGCTGTACGACCGGGTGACCCTGGACGCTGCCGCCCGGCCCGATCCGCAGGGCCGGCTCCGGCCGCTGCCGGTCGAGCCGCTGGAGGAGTGCGAGGAGGTGTACCGCGCGCTCGTGCTCGGCCTGCGCGACTACGCCCGCAAGAACGGCTTCGCCGACGTCGTCCTCGGTCTGTCGGGCGGCATCGACTCCGCGCTGGTCGCGACGCTCGCCGTCGACGCGCTCGGCGCGGAGCACGTCCACACCGTCGCGATGCCGAGCCGGTACTCCTCCGAGCACTCCCTCGCCGACGCGGCCGACCTGGCGTCCCGGCAGGGCACCCGGCACCGCGTCGTGCCGGTCCAGCCCATGGTCGACGCGTTCGTCGGCACGCTGGGACTGACCGGGCTGGCCGAGGAGAACGTGCAGGCGCGCGTGCGGGGGGTCGTCCTCATGGGCATCAGCAACGGCGAGGGCCAGCTGGTGCTGGCGCCGGGCAACAAGAGCGAGCTCGCCACCGGGTACTCGACCATCTACGGCGACGCCGTCGGCGGGTTCGGGCCGATCAAGGACGTGCCCAAGACGCTGGTCTGGCTGCTGGCCCGCTGGCGGAACGCCGACGCCGTCGCCCGGGGCGAGCAGCCGCCGATCCCGGAGAGCAGCATCGACAAGCCCCCCTCCGCGGAGCTCGCTCCCGGGCAGGTCGACTCCGACTCCCTGCCCGACTACGACCTCCTCGACGCGGTGGTCGACGGCTACGTCGTCGGCGACCTCGGCCATGCGGACCTCGTCTCCCGCGGCGCGGAGCCGGCGGTCGTCGACCGGGTGGTGCGGCTGGTGGACCGCGCGGAGTGGAAGCGCCGGCAGTACCCGCTCGGCACGAAGATCAGCGCCAAGGCGTTCGGCCGTGACCGGCGCCTGCCGGTGACCAACCGCTGGGTCGAGCCGTCGGCGCGCGGCTGAGCGAGGGACCCGGGGGACGACGCCCGCCCCCCGCACCGGACGGTCCGGGCGGGCTCGGACCGGGAGACCGGCGGTCTGCCAGCATGAGCCGCATGAGCGAACCGGTCACGAGGCGTCCGACCCGGGTCCGGGTCCCCCACCTGGCCCGCTGGAAGGCCGAGGGCCGCCGGTGGGCGATGCTCACCGCCTACGACGCCACCACCGCGCCGGGTCCTGGAGGAGGCCGGCATCCCGGTGCTGCTGGTCGGCGACTCCGCCGCCAACGTGGTGTACGGCTACTCCAGCTCGCTGCCGGTCACGCTGGATGAGCTCCTGCCGCTCGTCGCGGGGGTCGCGCGGGGGACGCAGCGCGCGCTCGTGGTCGCCGACCTCCCCTTCGGCGCCTACGAGGCCTCGGACTCCCAGGCCGTCTCCTCGGCGGCTGCCCTCATGAAGGCCGGCGCGCACGCGGTCAAGCTCGAGGGCGGGGTGCGGGCCCGGCCGCGGATCGAGGCGATCGTCGCCGCGGGCATCCCCGTCATGGGCCACGTCGGCTTCACGCCGCAGGCCGAGCACGCCATCGGCGGCTACCGCGTGGCCGGCCGCGACGACGGGGCCGCCGAGCGCACGGTCGCCGACGCGGTCGCGGTGGCCGGGGCCGGGGCCTTCGCCGTCGTGCTGGAGATGGTGTCCGCGCCGGTCGCCTCCCGCATCCGGGAGGTCGTGCCCGTGCCCACGGTCGGCATCGGCTCCGGTGCCGACTGCGACGCCCAGGTGCTCGTCTGGCAGGACATGGCCGGACTCAACGACGACAGCCGGCTGTCGTTCGTCAAGCGGTACGCCGACCTGCGGTCGGTGCTCCGAGACGCTGCGGCCGCCTTCGCCCGCGAGGTCGAGGACGGCACGTTCCCGGACGCCGCCCACAGCTTCGACGCCCCTGAGGCCACCACGACCACCTGACCCGCCACCGGTCCCCCGGCGACGGACCCGCCCCCCTCCCAGCCTCCAGGAGAAGGCGGTGACGGACCGGGGGGTGGCTCCACGGCGTGCCGCCACCGCCTTCTCGACCCCGACGACATGCCGGGCACCGGGCCCGGCTCGGGGCTAGCGTCTCGGGCATGGGCTACCGCAACCTGTCCGGCGCGCTGGTCGGCTACGCGACCATGCTCGAGCAGTTCCACCCCACGGAGGCGGTCGAGCTGACGGCCCTGGCGGAGCAGCACGGCTTCGTCGGCTCGATGGTGGCGGACCACTTCGCGCCGTGGGTGCCCGCGCAGGGCCAGGCGGCGTTCGTGTGGAACGTGCTGGCGGCGCTCGGCGAGCGGACCGCCGGGGACATGGGCCCGGGCGTCACCTGCCCGAGCTTCCGCTTCCACCCCGCCCTGGTGGCGCAGGCCGCGGCCACGACCGAGGCCATGTACCCGGGTCGGCACTGGCTCGGCCTCGGCTCCGGCGAGGCGCTCAACGAGCACGTCGTGGCCGGGTACTGGCCCGAGGGCCCCCAGCGCGTGTCGATGCTCTTCGAGGCGGTGCGCCTGATCCGCCAGCTCTTCGACGCCAGCCTGGCCGGCAGGGACACGAAGTTCGCGGGCGAGTTCTTCCGCATGGAGTCGACCCGGCTGTGGACCATGCCCGAGCAGGCGCCGCCGATCTACGTCGCCACCGCCGGACCGGTGAGCAGCAAGAGGACCGGCAGGTACTGCGACGGGCTCATCACGGTCGGGGCGCCGCTGTCGAAGATCGACATGATCCTCACGAAGTTCGCCGAGGGCGCGCGCGAGGAGGGCAAGGACCCGGACACCATGCCCAAGATCCTCCAGCTGCACCTCAGCTGGGCGGAGACCGACGAGCAGGCGCTGGCCTACGCCCTGGACCAGTGGCCCAACGGGGGCATGAAGTTCCCCAAGGCCGACATCCGCTCCCCGCACGACTTCGCGGCGATGGCCCAGCTGGTGCGCGCCGAGGACTTCGAGGGCCGGATGGTCATCAGCGCCGACCCCGACGAGCACCGGGCGTACATCCAGACGTTCCTCGACGCGGGGATCGACAAGGTGTACCTGCACAACGTGGGCCGCAACCAGCGCGAGTTCCTCGAGGTCTTCGGCCGCGACGTGCTGCCGGCCCTCCACCGCTGACGGGCACGCAGACCCGCAGACCCGCAGATCCGCAGACCCGCCAGGAGGCCAGGGATGAGCACCGAGGAGACGCAGCAGTTCTGGTTCAACACGCAGACCAGGCAGGTGGAGCAGGGGCGCCAGTCGCACTACACGAACCTGATGGGCCCGTACGCGACCAGGGCAGAGGCGGAGCAGGCCCTCGACACGGCCGCCGCTCGCAACGAGGCCTGGGACGACGAGGACGACAGGTGGAGACGCTGACCTGAGCGCGCGGCGGGGGCCTGCACCTAGACTCCCGGCATGCTTACCACGACCGACCGACCACGGGTCCGCCCTGGCCGGGTCGGGCCGCGACGCCAGGTCCCCGGCCACATCCGCCGCCCGGAGTACGTCGACCGGAAGCGGGCCGCCCGGTACACCGGCCCCGAGGTCAAGGACGAGGCCACGATCGCGGCGATGCGCGTGGCCGGCCGTCTGGCGGGCGACGCCCTGCAGGCGGTGGGCCGGGCGGTCGCCCCCGGCGTCACCACCGACGAGCTGGACCGGGTGGGCCACGAGTACCTGGTCGCCGCGGGCGCCTACCCGTCCACGCTCGGCTACCCGGGCCACGGCGCCCCGCCGTTCGCCAAGTCGCTGTGCACCTCGGTCAACGAGGTCATCTGCCACGGCATCCCGGACAGCACCGTGCTGCTCGAGGGCGACATCGTCAACGTCGACATCACCGCCTACCTGGTCGTCGACGGCATCGCCGTGCACGGCGACACGAACGCCACGTTCTGCGTGGGCGAGGTGCGCGAGGAGGTGCGGCTGCTCGTCGACCGGACCCGCGAGGCCACGATGCGAGGCATCCGGGCCGCGCTGCCCGGCCGTCAGGTGAACGTCGTCGGGCGGGTGATCGAGAAGTACGCGGACCGGTTCGGCTACGGCGACGTGGCAGCCTTCACCGGGCACGGCATCGGCACGGCGTTCCACTCCGGCCTGGTGATCCCGCACTACGACGCAGCGCCGGCCTACGACACCCCCATCGAGGCCGGGATGACGTTCACGGTGGAGCCCATGCTGACCCTCGGGTCCTCGCATCACACCATGTGGGACGACGGCTGGACGGCCGTCACGGTCGACGGCTCGTGGACCGCGCAGTTCGAGCACACGATCCTCGTCACCGACTCCGGTCCGGAGCTGCTGACCCTGCCCAGCGACGGGGTGGCGCTGTGAGCGCCCGGCTCGCGGTCGGGCTGGACATCGGCGGCTCGGGCATCAAGGCCGCGGTCGTCGACGTCGACGCCGGCGAGCTGGCCGCCGAGCGCGTCCGCATCCCCACCCCGGAGGGAGGCGCCCCGAAGGACGTGGCCATGGTGGCCTCCGCGGTCGTCGCCAAGGTCGTGCTCAGCGGGCCGGAGCCCACCGTGTCGGCCGTGGGCGTCGGGTTCCCCGCGGTCGTCCAGCACGGTGTCACGCGCACCGCCGCGAACGTCAGCCCCGAGTGGGTCGACGCCCCCGCGGCGGAGCTGCTCGGCGCGGCCTTCGAACGACCGGCGCTCGTGGCCAACGACGCGGACGTGGCCGGTCTGGCCGAGGTCCGGTTCGGGGCGGGCAAGGACGTCCGTGGGCGTCGTCCTGGTCACCACGCTGGGCACCGGGATAGGCAGCGCGCTCTTCGTGGACGGGGTCCTGGTGCCCAACACCGAGTTGGGGCACCTGGAGGTCGACGGCGAGGACGCGGAGTCGCGCGCGGCCGACAGCGCCCGGGAGCGGGAGGACCTGTCCTGGAAGGACTGGGCCAAGCGTCTGCAGCGCTACTACACGGCCGTGGAGACGATCCTCGTGCCGGACCTCATCATCGTCGGCGGCGGGGTCAGCAAGAAGCACGACAAGTTCCTGCCGTTGCTCGAGCTCCGGACCACCATCGTCCCGGCCGAGCTGCGCAACGAGGCCGGCATCATCGGCGCCGCCGTCATGGCCGCAGAGAGCGAGCAGCAGTGAGCGAGCCGGTGGGCGGGCAGCGATGAGCGAGCCGACCCCCGGCCCGGGGCAGATCCGGGTCAACATGCCGGACGACCTCGCCGGCGGGGACTACGCCGACTTCGTGCGCGTGTGGCACGGCAAGGACATCTTCACCCTCGACTTCGCCGCCCTGGTGGCGCCCATGAGCGCCGAGGGCACCACGGCCAGGGTGGTGTCGAGGATCAGGATCCCGCCGAGCCAGGTCTTCGAGATCATGAAGGCCCTCGAGCGCTCGCTCACCGCGTGGGAGAAGGAGCACGGCCAGGACCGCTGAGCCTCTCCCCCCAGACGCCGAGCGTCTCCTCGCGGACCGGCACGGTCTGGGCCTGCACCAGGTGGAACAGCGCCTCCCGGGCCCAGCGCTGCGCCGGGTGCATCAGCGACATCGACGCGCCCGCGCCCGCCGCCACCAGGGCCCCCGAGGTGCCGACGAGCAGGTGCAGCGCCTCGGCCCGCAGCCGGAGCCGCTCCTCGACGCGTTCGGTCGGCGGCTCCTCGTCGAGCAGCCGGTACGCCTGCTGCCGCAGCGTCGAGGCATGCTCCGCCGCCCTGAGGGCGACGTCCGCGGCCGGGCCGGACCCCGGACGCCCGGAGGCGAGCACGAGCGCCCGGCAGAGGGAGGCCGTCAGCCCGAACACCGCGGGAACCACGTTCGCCGTCCGGGCCGCGTCGAGCGCGAGCCACTCCCGCGCCGTCACGACGGCCGCGACCTCCTGCGCCGACACCTGGTAGCCGTCCAGCGCCAGCGTGGTGGTGGAGGTCGCCTGCATCGCGGCCAGCCGGAGCGGCTCCCCCGCGCTGAGCCCGGCGCGCTCCCGCGCCGGGACCAGGGCCATGACGAGGTCGTCCCCGGCGCGGGCGGCGAGCAGGACCACGTCCGCCAGGCCCCACGAGGTCAGCCACCCGACGCAGCCGTGCAGACGCCAGCCGTCGCCATCCCGCTCGGCCGTGACCGCCGCAGGCCCGCCCCGGCGGACGTGGGCCACAGCGGTGGCCGCCAGCGCCGACCCGTCCGCCAGCGCTACGGCCCACCGGTCGGCGGCCGGACCGGCGTCGGCCGCGGTCGCGACAGCCAACGGCATGGCGTGCTGCGCCGTGACGAACCACGTGGCCCCGCAGGCCCCGGCCAGCAGCTCGGTCACCGCCCGCGCCTGGGAACCGCTCGCGCCGCCGCCACCGAGGGCCACCGGCGCCGTCGCCCCGAGCAGGCCCGCCCGCGCAGCGACGTCGAGCCGGGGGCGGGAGACGCCGGCCTGGTCGACGGCCTCCGCGTCCTGGGCCCACGCCCTCGCGACCTCGGCCGCGGCCACCACGACCGGCGTCGCGCGGACCTCCGGCACCGGACCGCTCAACGCGTCGACGTCGGCGAGCAGCCGGTCGACGGAGCTGCTGGGGTCCTCGCTCACGCTGCCCACCCTAGAGAACGCTCCAGGGCAGCGGACGGACTGCCGATGTCCCCCTGGCGGCCACCGCGACCGCGCCGCGGAGGAGGGGGACACGTGCTGCCGGAGGTGTCCGAGCCGTCCTGCGGCGACCCGCCCCCGGCGCGTCCCGGGACGGCCGCCGCTGCCCAGGCACCCGTCGCCGCACCCTCGCCGCCCGGCTGCCGGCCCCGCGATCGGCGCCGCTGACGCCCCCCGCGGCACCTGCCGCGCCCGAGCCGGCGCAGGCGACCGGCACGCAGGCGACCGGCACGCAGGCGACGGCCGACCGCCGGCTCCAGGAGGCGTACGCCCTGACGGGTCTGGCCTGGTGGGAGTGGGAGACCGGGACGGGCAGGCTCCACTGGTCCGAGGGGATGCAGCGCCTGGCCGGCCTCGAGGCCCTCGACCGCCCCCCGACCATCGAGGACTGGGCCCCGCTGCTGGACCCTGCCGACGGGGCCGCCTCGGCCGCCCTCGAGGCCGCCGCCCTCGCCGACGGCACCCCCTACCGGCACGTCTTCCGGATCCGGACCCCGGCCGGCGAGCTCCGGTACCTGGAGTCGTGGTCCGGGCCGCTCCGGGACCCGGCCGGGAGGGTCGTGGGCCTGCGCGGGGCGACGATGGACGTCTCGGAGCGGGAGGTCGCGCAGCGTGCCCTGGCGGCGAGCGAGACGCACTTCCGGGTGACCTTCGACAACGCCCCGCACGGGATGGCGATGGTGTGGCTGCAGGGCGAGCGGGCCGGGCGCCTGCTGCGCGCCAACGACGCCTTCGCCCGGCTGCTCGGCCGCACCCGGGCCGCCGACCTTGAGGGCATGGGCCTGGCCGACTGGACCCTGGCCGGCGACCGCCGCCGCTCCCGGGCGCGGTTGCGCGACATGGCGACCGGGCGGTCCACGGGGACCTCCTACGCCCGCCGGTACCTGCGGGCCGACGGGAGCCTCATCCATGCCTGGGTGACGACCGCGGTGATCGACGACGAGGACGGTCGCCCGCAGTTCGCCATCGCGCACTGCCTCGACGACACCGAACGCCGCCGGCACGTGCGGCAACTGGAGCGCCTCGCCCACACCGACGCCCTCACCGGGCTCTCGAACCGCACGGTCGTGGACCGGGAGCTCACCTCGGCGACGGCGACGAGGGACGTGGTCGCCGTGCTGCTGCTCGACCTCGACCGGTTCAAGCTCGTCAACGACAGCCAGGGCCACGTGGTCGGGGACGCCCTGCTGGTCCAGGTGGCCGACCGGCTGCGTGCGAGCGTCCCCGCCGCGCACACCGTGGCCAGGCTGGGCGGTGACGAGTTCGTCGTGGTGGTGCACGACGGCGGGCCTCACACCCCCGCCGGGCTGGCCGGGGTGGTCGTGGACGCCGTGCGGGACCCGTTCGACCTCCCGGGCGGCGAGCGCGTCACCCTGACCACGAGCGTCGGCGTGGCGCCGGTGGGTCCCGACGGCGCGACCGGCGACCTGCTCAGCCAGGCCGACCTCGCGCTCTACGAGGCCAAGGGTGCCGGCCGGGACCGGGTGGCCTGCTACGACGAACGGCTCCACCGACGCACCGAACGGCGTCTGCACACCGAGTCGGTCCTGCGGGCGGCCCTGGCCGCCGCCGACGCGGGCCTGTCCGGGGCCGGTGGTCTGCGGGTCGTGCTCCAGCCGGTCGTCCGCCTGGCCGACGCACAGGTGGTCTCGGCCGAGGCGCTGGTGCGGCTGCGCGGCAGCGACGGCGACGACCTGAGCACCGGTGACCTCGTGGCGGTGGCGGAGGAGACCGGTCTGGTGCTCCGGCTGGACCGCTGGGTGATGACCGAGGTCGTCCGGAGCCTCGCTGCGGACGATGGCCCGGGTCCTGGCCTGCCCGCCACGGTGGCGGTCAACGTGTCGGGGCGCAGCATCGAGGACCCGGGCTTCGCGACGTGGGTGGCCCGGCTGCTGGGCGAGCACGGGGTCTCGCCGGGACGCCTGTCGGTCGAGCTCACGGAGACGTCGCTGCTCCACGACACCGGCACCGTCGAGGAGGCCATCCAGACGCTGGTCGGCCTCGGCGTCCCGGTCGGGATCGACGACTTCGGCACCGGCTACTCCGCCCTGGCCTACCTGCCCCGCTTCCCGCTCTGCTTCCTCAAGATCGACATGTCGTTCGTGCAGCGGCTGGGCACCGAGCGTCGCGCCGACGCGGTCGTCGCGGCCATCGTCGAGCTGGCGCACGCCCACGGCCTCACCGTGGTGGCCGAGGGTGTCGAGACGGCCGAGCAGGCGGCGGCGCTGCGGGCGATGGGGTGCGAGCACGGGCAGGGCTGGCTCTTCGGACGGCCCGCTGCGGTACCGCCCGCCGGGGGGCCTGCCTAGGGTGGGTCCTCGTGACCACCCCCACCCCGGGCGCCGGCCCGGCCCCAGCCGCCGGGCTCCCTGCGGACAACCCTTTCGCCCGAGCCAGCACGTTGCCGTACCAGCTGCCCCCCTTCGACCTGGTCCGCGAGGAGCACCTGGGTCCGGCGATCGCGGCGGGCATCGCCGAGCAGCGCGCCGAGTGGGCGGCGATCGCCTCGACCGAGGGTGAGCCCACGTTCGAGGGCACCGTGCTGGCCCTGGAGCGCAGCGGCCGGTTGCTGCACCGCGTGACGGCCGTGTCGGGCGCGCTGGCCAGCGCCCACGCGACCCCCGGGGTGCGTGCCGTCGACGCCGAGTTCGCGCCGCTGCGTGCTGCCCACGCCGACGCGCTCTTCCTCGACGACCGGCTGTTCGGCCAGGTGGACGACCTGCACGCCCGACGGGACTCCCTCGGCCTGGACGCCGACGAGCTGCGGCTCCTCGAGCGCTACCACCGGGACTTCGTCCGGGCCGGAGCCGCGCTGCCGGAGCGGGCCAAGCAGCGGCTGCGCGAGCTCAACACCGAGCTGTCCACGCTGTCGCAGCGGTTCGACACCCTGGTCACCGACGCCTCCAACGCCGCGGCCCTCCACCTGACGGACGCGCGCGAGACCGCGGGGCTGAGCGCCGACGCGCTCGCCGCGGCCGGGGCGGCCGCCGAGGACCGCGGCCTGGAGGGCTGGCTGATCACCCTCGTCCTGCCGACCCCGCAGCCTGCCCTGGCGTCGCTGACGGACCGCGACACCCGGCGCCGGCTCCACCAGGCGGCGGTCGGCCGGGGGCTCGGTGAGGGCGCCGACACCCGAGGGGTCCTCACCCGGATGGCGGCCCTGCGGGCGGAGCGGGCCGGGCTGTTCGGCTTCGCCAGCCACGCCGACTACGTCCTGGACGACCAGACCGCCGGCTCCGTCGCGGCGGTGGACCGGGTGCTCGCCGGGATGACGCCGGTGGCGGCGGCCAACGCCCGCGCCGAGGTCGCCGAGCTGGAGGAGCTGCTGCACGCCGACGGGCACGACGGCCCGCTGCAGCCGTGGGACCACGCCTTCTACGCGGCGCGGCTGCGCAGCGAGCGGTTCGCGGTCAGCGGGGACGACCTGCGGCCGTACCTGGAGCTGGAGAGCGTGCTGCACGGCGGCGTGCTGGCCGCGGCCTCCCGGCTGTACGGCCTGTCGTTCACCGAACGGCGCGACCTGCCCGGGTACCACCCCGACGTCCGCGTCCTGGAGGTGCTCGACGCCGACGGCAGCGGGCTGGGCCTGGTCGTCTGCGACTTCTTCGCCCGCCCCACCAAGCGTGGCGGGGCGTGGATGACGACGTTCGTCGACCAGTCGCACCTGCTCGGTGACCGACCGGTGGTCACGGTGTGCCTCAACGTGCCCCGCCCGCCGGAGGGCCGGCCCGCGCTGCTCACGCCCGAGGAGGTGCGGACCGCCTTCCACGAGTTCGGCCACGCGCTGCACGGCCTGTTCTCCGACGTCCGGCACCCCCGGTTCTCCGGCACCTCGGTCCCCAGGGACTACGTCGAGTTCCCGTCCCAGGTCAACGAGCTGTGGGCCTGGCACCCGGAGGTGCTGCCCGGCTGGGCCAGGCACCACGAGACGGGGGCGCCGCTGCCGGCGGCGCTGCTGGACGCGCTGCAGCAGGCGCTGGCCTACGGCGAGGGCTTCCGGACCGCGGAGTACCTGGCGGCCACGGTGCTCGACCTCGCGTGGCACGCGCTGCCCGCGGGCCAGGAGATCGCGGCCGCGGACGTCGAGTCGTTCGAGGCCGCCGTGCTGGCGGGGCAGGGGCTCGACGTCCCGGCCGTGCCGCCGCGGTACCGCAGCACGTACTTCTCCCACGTCTTCGCCGGCGGGTACAGCGCCGGGTACTACGGCTACGTCTGGAGCGAGGTGCTCGACGCGGAGCTCGTCGACTGGTTCACCGAGAACGGCGGCCTGCGCCGCGAGCTGGGTGACACCTTCCGCCGTGAGCTGCTGTCCCGGGGCGGCTCGGCGGACCCCATGGCGATGTTCGAGGCCGTCCGCGGCCGGGCTCCCCGGCCGGAGCCGCTGCTGCGGCGACGGGGCCTGCTCGCGGCCGGCTGAGGTGGCGCGGTGGTGAGCGCCCGGGACGGGTCCGGGTTCGTGGTGCGGGCCGACCCGCGGCCCGACGACGTGGGCTGGCCGGAGCTGGTGTGGCCGGTGCCGGCGGGCACCGAGCTGGTCGGTCCCGTGGTCCGACTTCGGGCCGTCGACCCCGAGGTGGACGCCCCCGGGCTGTTCGAGGCGCTGGACGACGACCGGGTGTGGGCGCACGTGCCGGGCCGGCCCGCCGACGCCGACGCGCTCGCCGCCACCCTCCGGGACCGCAGGGAGCGGCTCGGCTGGCACCAGTGGCTGGTCCGCGACGCGCGCCACGGTGGTGTGGTGGGCACCACGTCGTACCTGGACGCCTCCGCGGTCGACGCGCGTGTGGAGGTCGGGGCCACGGGGTACTCCCCCCGGGTGTGGGGTACCGCCGTCAACCCGGCCACCAAGCTGCTCGTCCTGGGCTTCGCGTTCGAGGCGCTCTCGGCGGGCCGGGTCCAGCTGAAGACGGACGTGCGCAACTCCCGGTCCCAGCGGGCGATCGACCGGCTCGGCGCGACGTGCGAGGGGGTCCTGCGCCGGTACCAGCGCCGCAGCGACGGCAGCGTCCGTGACACCGTGATGTTCTCCATCACCGCCGAGCAGTGGCCCGAGGTCAGGTCCGGGCTGCTCGCCCGCCTGGACCCGGCCCGATGACGGCGCCGGTCGCCGACCGCCCTCACCTCGACGCGCCCCGCGGGGCGTCCGCGACGGCACGCCCCGGTGGCGGGGCGAGGCACCGGGGCGACGTCGAGGGCCTGCGCGCCGTGGCCGTGGTCGTCGTCGTCCTGTTCCACGCCGGGGTGCCGGGCCTGCACGGCGGGTACGTGGGGGTGGACGTCTTCTTCGTGCTGTCCGGGTTCCTCATCACCGGGCTGCTGCTGGCCGAGGTGCAGCGGACGGGGACGGTGTCGCTGCGGCAGTTCTGGGCCAGGCGGGCCCGGCGGCTGCTCCCGCTGGCCACCCTCGTCTCGCTGACCACGCTCGCCGTCTCGTGGCTGCTGCTCACCCCGCTGGAGGTCAGCGAGATCGCCCGCGACGCGGTCTGGAGCGGGCTGTTCGCCATGAACCTGCTGCTGGCCAGGGACGGCGTGGACTACCTGGCCGACTCGGCCGAGTCGCCGTACCAGCACTACTGGTCCCTCGGCGTGGAGGAGCAGTTCTACCTGGTGTGGCCCGTCGTGGTGGTGCTGGTCGTCACCGCCGCGCGACGGGCGCGGGGTCGCCGTCCCCGCGTCCCGGTGTCGTCCGCCCCCACCGGCAGCCGGGTGGCCCTGACGGTCGCGTCGGTCGCGGCGGTCGCAGCCTCCTTCGCCTGGGGCGTCTGGCGGACGGCGGAGAGCCAGCCGTTGGCGTACTTCGAGCCGTGGAGCCGCGCCTGGGAGCTGGGGGCCGGAGCGCTGCTGGCCCTCGCGGCACCTGCGCTCGCCCGGCTGCCGAGGCGGGTGCGGGAGGTCGCGGCCGCGGCGGGGCTGCTCACGGTGGTCGGCGCCGCGCTGCTGCTGGACGAGGGCACCCCGTTCCCCGGCACCGCCGCCCTGCTGCCCGTCCTGGGCACCGTCGCGGTGGTCACGGCGGGGACGGGCGGGAGCACCCGCGTGGGCGCCCTCCTCGGGACGACCCCGATGCGGGCGCTGGGCCGGCTCTCCTACGGCTGGTACCTGTGGCACTGGCCGGTGCTCCTGCTGGCCCCCCGGGCGCTCGGTGGGGACCCCGGCCTGCTCGGTCGGCTGGTGCTGTGCCTGCTGGCCCTGGGGCTCGCCTGGCTCACCTACGCGCTGCTCGAGGACCCGGTGCGTCGCCACACCCTCCTGGTCCGCAGCACCCGACGCTCGATGGGCGTGGGGGCGCTCTGCGTGGCGCTGGCGGCAGGTACCGGTGCCGTCGCGGGGGTCCTGGTCCCCGAGGTCCGCGGGACCGCGGCGCCCGTGGCACCCCTGGCCACCGCGGTCGCCGGGCAGGTCCCGGTGGGAGACGTGGCGGAGACGGGCGTCCGTGAGGCCGTGGCGCGGGCCGAGCAGCTCGGCGGCGTGCCGGCCAACCTCGACCCGGTGCTGGAGGACGCGCAGCACGACGGCGTCCGCGCGCGCAGCGAGGACGGCGTGTCCTGCATGGTCCCCGTGGAGGACGAGGACGTCTCGCGCGAGCCGGGCGGCTCGTGCGTGTTCGGCAGCCACGCCGGCAGCGGCACGACCGTGGTCCTCGCCGGCGACTCGCACGCCTACCAGTGGTTCCCGGCGGTCTCGCAGGTCGCCGAGCGGCGCGGCTGGCGCCTGGTCGTCATGACCAAGGCCGGCTGCCCGCTGTACGACGTCACCGTCGACCTGGTGAGCCTGCGCCGGGAGTACACCGAGTGCGACACCTGGCGTGAGCAGGCGATGCAGCGGATCGAGGCCGAGCAGCCGGACCTCGTGGTCATGTCGGCTGCGGTCTTCTCCCCCCGTGGGGACGACTTCACGCAGCGGTGGACCACGGGGGTGGGCCGTACCGTCCGCGAGCTGCGCGCCACGGGGGCCCAGGTCGTGCAGCTGGCCGACACCCCGAACCCGGGCATCGACGTGCCGACCTGCCTCGCCGAGCACCTGCAGGACGTCCAGCGCTGCGCCATGGACCGCGACGTCGCCCTGCTGGACCCGGAGCGACGACGGGGCACGGTCCAGGCGGCCGCCGAGGCCGGCGCCGTCGTGGTGGACCCTGTCCCCTGGTTCTGCCGCGAGTCCTGCCCGCCGATCATCGGCAACGCCCCCGCCTACCGCGACGACGACCACATCAGCGCCACGTACGCCGCGCAGCTGGCGCCGCTGCTCGACCAGCGGCTGACCGCCGCCCTTCAGGCGGGTCCGCCACCCTGACCTGAGCGCGCCCCGGCCGGCGGCACGGTGTCAGGCGGGCCACTCCACACGGTGGTCGGCATGGTGCGCGTACTCCGCGGCGAGCTCTTCCAGGAGCACCCGGACATGCTCCCGGGAGACGACCTCGTCCGGTGTGGCGGAGGGCAGGGCGAGGTACATGTGCACGAGCTGCTGCTTGTCCCGCACGTCCTGGAGCGTGGGCGCCCCGGGACGGTCGGTGGTGTCGCAGCACCCGGGAGGCACGGCCGGCTGGACCGCCTCGTCCTCGCTCAGGCGGGCGAGGAGGAACGTCACGAGGCAGTCCCGAGGCACCGGGACAGTCTTGTGTCACCGACGCGGTCCTGCAGCACGAGAGGTCCCCCCCGTCGCGACCCGGCCCCCCGACCGACGGCCGGCCCGCGACCGTCGAGGCAGCCCGGCCGTCCCGCACACCCGGATGCGGTGAGGGTCGACGACCCGGGTCCTGGCGTCCTCCGGGGCGACCTGCGATGCGGGTCTGTCCGTGAGCACCACCGGCACCCTGCACCCGAACGGTGTCCGGGTCGCGAGCGCCAGGTCAGGCCTGGGACCCACGCGGCAGGACCACGACGACGGTCACGCTCTGACCTGCGGGCCCGCACGTCCTCGAGCGTCCCAGGGACCGTGACACCACGGCCTGCGCTGCCCGCACGCCGTCCTCGGGGGCTCCTGGGTGGTGCAGACCCGACCGTGCCGGTCGCCGACGGTCGTGGGGGACGAGCCGGCCTGTAAGCCGGGTTCTGTACCGGTGCTCGCGCGCCGGTGGCGACCATCCATCTAGGAGCGCCGTCGCCGACGCCCTCATGCGGTCTACCCGGACGCTCGGGCGGGCAGCCCTCGGGCGCGTCCTGTCTGACCTTGCTCCAGGTGGGGTTTACCTAGCCGCACCGGTCACCCGGCACGCTGGTGGTCTCTTGCACCACCCTTTCACCCTTACCGCCGTCCCGGTCGCCCGGTCCGTCGGCGGTCTTCTCTCTGTGGCACTGTCCCGCGGGTCACCCCGGGTGGGTGTTACCCACCACCTCGCCCTGTGGAGCCCGGACTTTCCTCGGCGGACCCGGAGGCCCGACGCGGTCGCCCGGCCGACTCGTCCGCCCGAAGAATAGACCGCCGAGGCAGCGGCCGGCGCCCGGAGCGGCTGTCCGCGGGGGGCGCGGCGGTCCTAGGGTCAGCCATGAGCACAGCTGGTCGCGTCCCCCGCAAGACGTACGAGAAGGAGCTGCTGCGCCTGCAGGCCGAGCTCGTCACCATGCAGGAGTGGGTGCGCCGCTCGGGCGCCCGGCTGGTCGTCGTCTTCGAGGGCCGTGACGCCGCAGGCAAGGGCAGCGCCATCAAGCGGGTGGCGGAGTACCTCAACCCCCGGGTGGCGCGGATCACCGCGCTGCCGGCCCCCACCGACCGCGAGCGCACCCAGTGGTACTTCCAGCGCTACGTCGACCACCTGCCCGCCGCCGGGGAGATCGTCCTGTTCGACCGGTCCTGGTACAACCGGGCGGGCGTGGAACGCGTCATGGGGTTCTGCACCGAGGAGGAGCACCGCCGCTTCCTCGACCAGTGCCCCGTGTTCGAGCGGCTGCTGGTCGAGGACGGCATCCTGCTGCGCAAGTACTGGTTCTCGGTGAGCGACGGCGAGCAGGAAGCACGCTTCCGTTCCCGCCTGAACGACCCGATGCGGCGCTGGAAGCTCTCGGGGACGGACCTGGACTCCATCGCCCACTGGGAGGACTACTCGCGCGCCAAGGACGAGATGATGGTCCGCACCGACATCCCCGAGGCGCCCTGGTGGGTGGTCGACTCCGACGACAAGCGGCGCTCGCGGCTCAACATGATCCACCACCTGCTCAGCAGCGTGGACTACGAGGCCGTGGAGGCGCCCACGCTCACCCTGCCGGTGCGACCACCGTCCGGCGGCTACCGACGCCCACCCCGGGAGAGCCAGCGGACCGTGCCCGACCACGCCGCCACCCTCCTCGGCTGAGCCGCGGCAGGCGCGGCCGGACCGTCAGCCCGGTCGGTCTACCCCCGTCCGGGCGCCGACCGGGGCGGTGGTGGCCACGCTGTCGGCGACCACCGCTCCCCGCTCCCCCAGCGGCCGCTCCGGTCCGACGGTGGAGTCGCGGACGGTCTGCCGCTCGGCCTCGGCGTTCAGCGCTGCGCCCATGACCACGAGCAGCACCGTCAGCCACAGCCACAGCATGCTGATCGCCACGCCGGCGAGGGAGCCGTACGTCGTCTCGTACGTGCCGAGACCGCGGACGTAGGCGAACAGGGCCAGGGACGCCGCCGACCACAGCAGCGTGGCCGCGAGGGCGCCCGGGCTCACCCAGTACCAGCGAGCCGGTCGGCGGTCGGGCACGACCCGGTAGAGGACGCCGAGCCCGGTCACCATCAGCACGGCCAGGACGACCCACACCAGCACCTGCGCCGCGGCCACCACCTCATCCGGCGCAGCGAGCAGCGCCCGGGTGGCGAACCCGCCAGCGGTCAGGAGCGCACCGAGGACGAGCGCGATACCCAGCACGAGCGTCAGCGACAGGGCGACCACACGCACCAGCGGCCGGGTCTCGCGCTGGTCGTAGGCCAGCGTGAGGGCATCCACGAGGTAGGTCATCGCCGTGGTGGCCGTCCAGAGCGCCAGTGCCAGCGCGGCCAGGCCACGGGCGGTGTGGACCTCGGTCGACGCCGCGGTGATCGACAGCACCTGGTCGGCGAGCACCTGCCGCATGGTCGCGGGCAGCACGTCGGCGACGGCGGACAGCTGCTCCAGGGCCCGAGCCGGCGTGGTGACGGCCCCGTACACGGAGACCGCCGTGAGCAGGACCGGGGCGATGGACAGCACGGCGAAGAAGGCGATGCCCGCGCTGAGGAGGGGGAAGCGGTCCGCCATGGTCCGGCGGCCCACCCGCGCGAGCACCATCGCCCAGCCGCGGTGGGGGATGTGCCACGGCGTGGGCGCCCGGTGGCCGCGCGCGACGGCCTCCGCCGTCCTCAGGTCGACCTCCCGCACGCCCCGCATGCCCGAAGTGTCCTCCTCCCGGGCTCCTGGGGGTGAGACCCGCGACGGTCCGGCGCCGACGGGGTGCCTCAGAACAGCGTGGTCCCCTCGGGCGGCACGTGGAGCCCCACGCCGTCGACCTCGGCACCCCCGTCGGACCAGTGCCGGGTCGTGGTCAGGCTGCCGGGGGCGACGCGGAGCCGCCACAGCGCCTGCTCCCCCGCGCCCAGCAGCTGCCGGACCACGGAGCGGATCGGGGTCATGTGGCACACCACGACGACCGTGGCGCCGCGGTGCTGCTGCAGCAGGTCGCCCAGCCCGTCAGCCACCCGAGCCTCCAGGTCGAGCACGGACTCCCCGCCCGGCGGACGGGTGCCGGCGTCGTCCAGCCAGCGCCGGAACAGCTCCGGGTCGCGTGCCGACGCCTCACCCGCGGTCAGGGCGTCCCAGTCGCCGAAGGCGACCTCGGCCCAGCGGTCGTCGACCGCCGCGCGGGGCCAGCCCAGCTGCCCGTGGAGCAGGTCGGCGGTCTCGCGGGCCCGCAGCAGCGGCGAGGTGACGACCGCGTCGACGGGCACCCCGCTCAGGTACGGCACGGCGCCGACCGCGTCGAGGCGGCCGACGTCCGTGAGCGGTGCGTCCTGCCCGCGCAGGCCGGAGAACCGCCGCTCCTGCGTGAGCCGGGTCCGGCCGTGCCGGACCAGCAGCACCGTGGTGGCCTCGCCGACGTCCGGCTGGCCCGCTCCCCGGGGCACCGCGGTCGCCGCGGTGGCAGGGGAAGCCGCACGGGACGGCACCGGGGTCGGCGCGGGGTCCACGGCGCCGACCGCGGCGGTGGTGCCGTCGTCGACCGAGGGGTGCGCGTCGGCGGCCAGGGCCGCGAGCACCTCCTCCACCGTCCGCTCGAGGCCGTCCATGGCCTGGTTGGCCAGGCGGTCGGCGGCCGCGTTCTGCGCCCGTGGGACCCACGTGTACCGGACCAGCGAGGGGTCGTGCGCGCGGGAGGCCTGCGCCGCGATCCCGGCGAGTCGACGGTCCTTGATCTTCCACCGGCCGGACATCTGCTCCACGACGAGCTTGGAGTCCATCCGCACCTCGACCCGCGCAGCGGGGTCGAGCGCCGAGGCCAGGCGCAGGCCGGCGAGCAGGCCGGAGTACTCGGCGACGTTGTTGGTCGTCAGGCCACAGCGTTCCCCGGCCTCGGCCAGCACCCGGCCGTCGGGGTCGCGGACCAGCGCACCGAACCCGGACGGCCCAGGGTTGCCCCGGGAGCCGCCGTCGGCCTCCACGACCAGCTGCCGGCCACCCTGGCGGGGACCGGCGCTCACGCCCCCGGGCTCTCGGGCCGGACGAGGATCCGCTCGCACTCGGGGCAGCGGACCATCTCCTCGGCGGGCCGCTGCAGCAGGTCGTGCACCTGCGACGGCGCCATCGGCATCCGGCAGCCGTCGCAGCCGCCCTCGACCAGCTGCGCGGCACCGCTGCCGAGCCGGTCCCGCAACCGCTCGTACACCTTGGTCATCGCCTCGGGCAGACCGGTCGCTGCGGCCTTCCGGTCGTCCTGCACCGCGGTGAGGACCGTGTCGAGCTCGGCGTAGCGGACGTCACGGGCTGCGGCGACGGTGGCCAGCTCGGACTCCACCGCACCCGACCGGGCCTCGGTCGCCTCGAGCAGGCCCACCTGCTCCTCGCGACGCTCCATCACCTCCAGCTCGACGTCCTCCAGCGCCGACTGCCGGCGCGCCAGGCTCTCGACCTCGTGCTGCAGCCCGACGAGGTCCTTGGCGCTGCCCTGGCCGGAGTCCAGCCGGGCGCGGTCGCGCTCGGCCCGCGCGCGCACGGCCTGCACGTCGTTCTCGGCGCGTTGCAGCTCCCGGTCCAGGTCCGACACCTTGGTGCGGAGCAGGACGACGTCGTCGCGCAGCGTCCGCGCCAGCGTCTCCAGCTCGGCGGCGCGCGCGGCCTCCGGCAGCGTCGCCCGCGTGTGGGCCAGCTGGTCCAGCCGCGTGTCCAGCGCCTGCACCTCGAGCAGCCTGCGCTGGTCGGCGGGGGCGACGGTCACCATCGGCGGGCTCCTCGGAGCTGCTGTGCGTGCGGGTACGGGCGTGGGTCGCGCGGGACGCGGCTCAGGCGCGGGACGTCCACGGGTCGGTCACGGTACGGGAGACGACCACCTCCAGGTGCTCCCCGGTCGGGTCCGGGCGCCGAGGATGCGCTCGCGCGCCCCCATCAGCCAGGGCCACTCGCTGGCCCAGTGGGGCACGTCGACCAGCCACGGGCCTCCGGCCTGGAGGGCGTCGGACACCGGGTGGTGCCGCAGGTCGGCGGTGACGAACACGTCTGCCCCCGCCGCGCGGGCCGCCCCGATCAGCGAGTCGCCCGAGCCGCCGCACACCGCCACCCGCTGCACCTGGGCGTGCAGCGGCCCGGCGATGCGGACCCCGCCGTCGTGCGCGGCAGGACCCGTGACGACGTGCTCGGCGAAGGCCTGCAGGCTCATCGGCTGAGGCAGGACGCCCACCCGGCCGAGGCCGCGCGGGCCGGACCAGACGCCAGCTCCAGCACCTGGTAGGCGGGCTCCTCGTACGGGTGGGCCCGGCGCAGCGCGGCCAGCACGGCCTCGCGGGCCGCACGCGGCAGCACCATCTCCACGCGGGTCTCCTCGGCCGTGGTCCGCTCGCCGGGGGCGCCGACCGTCGGCGTCGAGCCGGCCGCGGGCCTCGAAGGTGCCCGTCGCCGGTGGTCGGTCCAGGCGCATCGGGAGTAGTCCCCCAGCTGCCCGGCACCGGCGGCGGACAGGGCGTCCACGAGGGCCGCCGCGGACGCCGACGGGACCAGGACGACCACCTGGTCCGTGGGGTCCTGCGGCCTGGGCGGTCAGCGGCGCCAGGCCCGTCAGCCCGATGGTGCGGGCCAGCGCGTCGGAGACGCCGGGCGCGGCGGAGTCGGCGTTGGTGTGGGCGGTGAACAGCCCGCAGCCTCCGCCGGACCAGCCGGTGCACCAGGCGGCCCTTGACGGTGTCGGTGCCGACCCCGTGGACCGCCCGCAGCAGCAGCGGGTGGTGGGCCACGAGCAGGTCCACACCCTGCCGCCAGCGCCTCGTCGACCACGGCCTCGGTGACGTCGACCGTGAGCAGGACCGAGGACACCTGCGGCGGCCAGGTCGCCGCAGACCAGCCCCACCGCGTCCCAGTCCTCGGCGAGGGTCCGGGGGTAGGCGTCGTCGAGCGCCGCGACGACGTCGCGCAGGGTGACCGCCATGCTGACCGGACGAGTAGCCGGCTCGACTGGCACGCCACGGCGCGGGTCGACCGGTATGGTGGGCCCGGCCGGGCTCGAACCGACGACACCCGCGGTGTAAGCGCGGTGCTCTGACCAACTGAGCTACAGGCCCTCGCGGGCGAGAGCCTAGCCCGCTCGCACCGCGGCGAGGGCGTCACGGTAGGCCTGGGTGTCGCGCGGCTCACCCGGGCCCTGCACCGTCGCCCACCGCAGCACCCCGGCCGCGTCGACCAGGAACGACCCCCGGGCCGCGAAGCCCAGACCGGGCATGAACACGCCGTAGCGCTGCGCGACCTCTCCGTGCGGCCAGAAGTCGCTGAGCAGCGGGAACTTGTAGCCCTCGGCGTCCGCCCAGGCGCGCAGCGCGTGCTTGGGGTCGCAGGAGATGCCCACCACCTGGACGTCGTCGTTGGCGAACGAGCCGAGGTCGTCGCGGATCTCGCACAGCTCCCCGGTGCAGGTGCCGGAGAACGCGAACGGGTAGAAGACCAGCAGCGCGGCGCGGCCGCCGCCGTCGGTGCAGCACGTCGTGCAGGCGAGACCTGCTGCCCGTGCTGGTCGGACAGGCGTGAAGTCGGGGGCGGGGGTGCCGACGCTCGGGCACGGTGCCCTCGGTCGGGATGCCGATGTCGGTCACGTTTCGTGCCTCACTTGCGGCCCTTGGGGCTCGCCAGGCGGGTCCCCGACCAGTCCGGGCAGGCGCTGATGCTGGACGTGGCGTGCAGGCCCGCGGTGGGTGCCGCCTCCTCGATGTCACCGGGCTCGACGTGGTCGGGCCGACCGAGCTTGGGGGTGAGCAGCCAGACCACGCCGCCGTCGCCCAGGTTGGTCAGCGCGTCCACGAGGGCGTCGACCAGGTCGCCGTCACCGTCGCGGAACCACAGCAGCACGACGTCGGCGACCTCGATGGAGTCCTCGTCCTCCAGCGGCGTGCCGCAGGCGTCCTCGACGGACTGCCGCAGCGTCCTCGTCGACGTCGTCGTCCCAGCCGAACTCCTGGACCACCTGACCGGCCGTGATCCCCAGCCGGCGGGCCAGATCGGTGTCCGCCGGTCTGTCGGCGGTGGCAGACATCCAGTGAGCTCCCTCTGCATGCCCGGCCCGGTCTGGTGGCCGGCCGGGTCCACGTCGCCGGAACCCGACGTCGCTGCGTCACAGTCCACCCCACCGCTGCCGACCCGGCGCAAGCAGAACACCCTCGTGTTGGCCCCTCGGCGCCTGGACGGGCCAGGATGGGTCGCGGGACCCGGGCGACCCCCGGACGGCCCGCGCACCGCACCTGCCGAGTGACCCTGCTGGAGGACACGTGGCCCAACGCCGACGACGCACCGATGCTGGACGGCCTGCTGGCCCAGCTGCCGGACGTCGACCCCGAGGAGACCGCGGAGTGGCGCCAGTCGCTGGCCGCGGCCGTCGAGGCCGGCGGCAAGCAGCGCGCCCGGTACCTGATGCTGCAGATGCTGCAGGCCGCCCGTGAGCAGCACCTGGGCGTGCCCAGCCTCACCGCCACGGACTACATCAACACCATCCCGCCGGAGTCCGAGCCGCTGTTCCCCGGCGACGAGGAGACCGAGCGCCGCTACCGCCGCTGGATCCGCTGGAACGCCGCGGTCATGGTGCACCGCGCGCAGGCGCCGGGTATCGGCGTCGGCGGGCACATCTCGACCTACGCCTCCTCGGCGACGCTGTACGAGGTCGGCTTCAACCACTTCTGGCGCGGCCGCGACCACGCCGGCGGCGGCGACCACGTCTTCGTCCAGGGCCACGCCTCCCCCGGCATCTACGCCCGCGCCTACCTCGAGGGCCGGCTGAGCGAGGCGCAGCTCGACGGCTTCCGGCAGGAGAAGTCGTCGCCGACCGGCGGGCTGTCCAGCTACCCGCACCCGCGGCTCATGCCGGAGTTCTGGGAGTTCCCCACCGTGTCGATGGGCCTCGGCCCGATCAACGCGATCTGGCAGGCGCAGTTCGACAAGTACCTGCACAACCGCGGCATCAAGGACACCTCCGCAGCAGCACACCTGGGCGTTCCTCGGTGACGGCGAGATGGACGAGCCCGAGAGCCGCGGCGCCCTGCAGATCGCGGCGGCCGAGAACCTCGACAACCTGACCTTCGTCATCAACTGCAACCTGCAGCGCCTCGACGGGCCGGTCCGCGGCAACGGCAAGATCATCCAGGAGCTGGAGTCGTTCTTCCGCGGCGCCGGCTGGAACGTCATCAAGGTGGTCTGGGGCCGCGACTGGGACCCGCTGCTGGCCAGCCGACCGCGACGGGCGCCCTGGTCCGGCTCATGAACGACACCCTGGACGGGGACTACCAGACCTACCGCGCGGAGAACGGCGCCGTTCATCCGCGAGCACTTCTTCAACCGCGACCCGCGGACCAAGAAGCTCGCCGAGCCGCTGAGCGACGCCGACATCTGGAACCTGCGCCGGGGCGGGCACGACTACCGCAAGGTGTACGCCGCCTACAAGGCCGCGACCGAGCACAACGGCCAGCCCACGGTCATCCTGGCCAAGACGGTCAAGGGCTGGGGCCTGGGCACCAACTTCGCCGGCCGCAACGCCACCCACCAGATGAAGAAGCTGGCCCTGGACGACCTCAAGAACTTCCGCGACGGCCTGCCGATCCCGATCGAGCGACGCCCAGCTCGAGGCCGACCCGTACCACCCGCCGTACTACAAGCCCGAGGACGGCGACGAGACGCTGGAGTACCTGCGCGAGCCGTCGTCGCACCCTCGGCGGTGGCCTGCCGTCGCGCAAGGGCAGCCGCGGGCCGATCACGCTGCCCGGCGACGAGGCCTACGCGGTGGCCAGGCGCGGCTCCGGCAAGCAGCAGGTCGCCACGACCATGGGCTTCGTCCGGGTGCTGCGGGACCTGATGCGCGACAAGGAGTTCGGCAAGCGGGTCGTGCCGATCATCCCCGACGAGGCGCGCACGTTCGGGATGGACTCGTTCTTCCCGACCGCCAAGATCTACAACCCGTCAGGGCCAGCAGCTACGTCTCGCGTCGACCGCGACCTGATGCTGTCGTACAAGGAGGCCAAGGACGGCCAGATCCTCCACGTCGGGATCAACGAGGCCGGCTCCGTGGCCGCGTTCACCGCCGTCGGGCTCCTCGTACTCCACGCACGGCGAGCCGATGGTGCCCGATCTACATCTTCTACTCGATGTTCGGCTTCCAGCGGACCGGCGACGCGATGTGGGCGGCGGCGGACCAGATGGCGCGGGGCTTCTTCCTCGGCGCCACCGCCGGGCGCACCACGCTGACCGGCGAGGGCCTGCAGCACGCGGACGGGCACTCCCCGCTGCTGGCCGCGACCAACCCGGCGGTCGTCAGTCCTACGACCCCGCCTACGTGTACGAGATCGGCCACATCGTCCAGGACGGCCTGCGCCGGATGTACGGCGACAGCGGCCCGGACGGCACGCGGCGAGAACGTCATGTACTACATCACCCTGTACAACGAGCCCTACGTGCAGCCGGCGGAGCCGGAGGGCCTGGACGTCGAGGGCGTGCTCAAGGGCATGCACCTGGCCCACCCCGGCTCCGGCGACGGGCCGCGGGTGCAGCTGCTGGCCTCCGGCGTCGCGGTGCCGTGGGCGCTGGAGGCCCAGCAGCTGCTGCGCGACGACTGGGGCGTGGTGGCGGACGTGTGGTCGGTGACCTCGTGGTCGGAGCTGCGCCGCGACGGGCATGGCGCCGACGCCGAGGCGTTCTCCTCCCTCGGGTCCAGGAGCGGCGTGTGCCCTACGTGACGCAGCGGCTGGGCGACGCCCGAGGGCCCGGTCGTCGCGGTGTCGGACTACATGCGGGCCGTGCCGGACCAGATCGCCCAGTACGTGCCGGGCGAGCAGGGCCGGTTCGTCTCCCTGGGCACCGACGGGTTCGGCTTCTCCGACACCCGCGCCGCGGCCCGGCGCTTCTTCGCGGTCGACGGTCCCGTCGGTCGCGGTGCAGGCCCTGGCCTCGCTCGGCCGCCGGCGCGGTCGACGGCGACCTGGCCCGTCAGGCGTACGAGAAGTACGCCATCGACGACGTCAACGCCGGCACGCACCGGCAACGCGGGCGGCGACGCCTGACCTGAGCCGTACCAGCGGCGCGCCCCTCCCGAGCCCCGGGGCGGGCGCGCTGCTGCGTGCGCCGGCTCGCCCTGCCGACGGGCCACCGGCGCTCGTCGGGGCCGTCCAGCGGTCGGCGGCGGAGCGCCCACCTGGTGCCCCGCACGGATCGTTGACACGCCGCCCGCCGCCGGAGAATCGTGTCGCCACGCTATCTCGGGGAGGGTCACCATGAAGCGGATCCGCCGTCGCTCGCCGTCGCTGCCTTCGTCCGCCTTCGCGGCCTCGCTGCTGGCCGCCGGGCCCGCCGGCGCCGCACCACCGCCCCGGTCCCCGATGACCGGCTGGACGTCTACGCGGGGAGGTCCTCCTGCCCAGCTCCAGGAGATCGTGGACCTGGGCGTGGACCGCCACGAGCTGGAGGTCCAGCCGCTGCCCGCGGACGGCCCGGCAGGCAGGTCCGGAGGTCGCCGTGGAGGTCGTCCTGTCCAGCGGAGCAGGTGCGACGACCTGCGCGCAGACGGCCTCGACCTCCGGCTCAAGGAGGTCCAGGACGGCGCCAGCGTCGCCCAGCGCGCCACGCGCCCCGCCGCCGAGGGCCACGAGGTGTTCCATGCCCTACTCCGGCCCCGGAGGCATCCAGGAGGAGATCCAGCAGCTGGCGGCCGAGCACCCGCGCATCGCCAGCTGGTCACCATCGGCCAGTCCACCGACGGCCAGGAGATCCAGGCCGTCAAGGTCACCCAGCAGGCGCGCGCCGGCTCCCGGACGGCTACCGCCCCGCCACGCTCTACATGAGCGCCCAGCACGCCCGGGAGTGGATCACCCCGGAGATGACCACCCGCCTGATGCACCTCGTGCTCGACGGGTACGGCGCCGACCGCGAGATCACGCGCCTGGTCAACAGCACCGAGCTGTGGTTCCTGCCCGTGGCCAACCCGGACGGCTACGACTTCACCTTCGAGCCGCGGTCAACGGCTGTGGCGCAAGAACCTCCGCGACAACAACGGCGACGGCGTCATCAGGACCGGTGACGGCGTCGACCTCAACCGCAACTTCGACTACCGGTGGGGCTACGACAACGAGGGCTCCTGCCCGAACCCGGCCAGCGACACCTACCGGGGTCCCGGACCCAGCTCCGAGCCCGAGACCCAGGCGCTGGACTCGCTGCTCGCTCGGTCGGCTTCGAGTTCCTCGTCAACTACCACTCCGCCGCCGAGCTGCTGCTCCACGGCGTGGGCTGGCAGGTGGCCACCCCCACCCCGGACGACGTGCTCTACGAGGCGATGGTCGGCGACGACGAGAACCCAGCCGTCCCCGGCTACGACCCCGACCTGTCCGCCGAGCTGTACACCACCAACGGGGACACGGACAGCTACGCCCAGGCCGTGTACGGCACGCTCGGGTTCACGCCCGAGATGGCCACGTGCGAGTCGGCCTCCGACTCCGTGCCCGACGACGAGTGGGTCGCCGAGGACTGCGGCAGCGGCTTCGAGTTCCCCGACGACGAGGAGCTGGTCCAGGCCGAGTTCGAGAAGAACATCCCCTTCGCGCTGGCGGTCGCCAAGTCGGCGCGTGACCCGGACGACCCGGTGTCCGTGGTCGGGCGCACCGCCGAGGACTTCCGGGTCGACTCCTTCGACGTCTCCTACGGCGACCCCGCAGACCGTCGCCGTCATGGCCAAGCGCGCCCTGCAGCGACGTCCGGCTCCACTACCGGGTCGACGGCAGGCAGGCCGTCGAGGCGTCCGTGGCGGAGTGGGAAGGCGGCGAGCGCTACGGCGGCGACGAGAACGCGACTACTACGCCGAGCTACCGGGGCGAGGTCAGGGGGGCGAGCGCGGGCAGCACGGTCGAGGTCTGGTTCACCGGCAAGAAGACCGGCCGCGGCCGGCGGAGTCAGCGAGCGCTTCACCTACACCGTCGTCTCGGACACCGACGCCGACGTGCTCGTGATCGCCAACGAGGACCGCACGGGCGTCAACCCGGACTACCCCGCGGACGTCACGGCTCCGAAGTACCTCGACGCCCACGTCGCCGCGATCCAGGCGGCGGGCTACAGCACCGCGGTGTGGGACGTCGACGCCCAGGGCGTGCCCCACGACCTGGGGGTGCTGTCCCACCACGACGCCGTGGTCTGGTACCTCGGCGACAACCGCATCTCGATGGACCCCGAGGACGAGTCCACGGAGATGCCGTACGCCGGGGAGGGGGTCGACGCTGCCCGACACCTCGGTCAAGGAGACGCAGCAGTACCTGACGATCGCGGTGCGGGACTACCTCAACGAGGGCGGCAAGCTGGTGCACGCGGGCGAGACGGCCCAGTACTACGGCCTGCTCGACGACCTCATCGACGTCGGCGGCCTGTTCTACGGGCTCAACGGCGCCCCGGGGGCCGAGTGCGTGGTGGAGGTGAGCCCCTACGACGACTGCCTGATCCTGGCCGACGACTTCCGGGAGTACTGGCTGGGTGCCTACTCCCGCGGCACGGTCACCGACCCGGGCGCCGTCGTCGGCACGGGACCACCCCTGGGCGCCGCGGAGCTCACGCTCGGCGGACCGGTGGTCGAGGGCGACAACCCGCTCGACGAGCCCGGCAGCTTCGTGCCGACCAGCGACGTGCTCCCCGTCGAGCAGTTCCCGCAGTTCGCCAGCCGTGGTGCCGCCGAGTACGCGGTCCCGGACGACGTGGTCGACCCCTTCGCCCCGGTCGAGGGCGAGTGGTACGTCGGTGTGCTGCACCAGGACTCGTCCTACGCCCGGCTCAGCCGCACGGTGGACCTCACCGGGGCGACGACGGGCGGGCTCGCCTTCCAGCTGTCGGCGGACATCGAGCCCGGGTACGACTTCCTCGTCGTGGAGGCCCGCACGCCGGGCGGCGGGGACTGGACGACGCTTCCCGAGGAGGGTGGGGCGACCACGACGGACGTCCCCGCCGACTGCGCCGACGACCCGTTCCTGCTCGAGCTGCACCCGTTCCTCACCACGTACCTCGGTGGGCCCGGCTGCACGTCGCCCGCGGGCACCTGGAACGCGTTCACCGGCAGCACCGACGGCTGGCAGGAGGTCGCCTACGACCTGTCGGCGTTCGCGGGCCAGCAGGTCGAGGTGTCCATCAGCTACGTGAGCGACCCGGCCTTCGGGGGCACGGGGGCGTTCGTCGACGACACCCGGGTGAGCGTCGACGGCGTGGTGAGCGCCGAGGGGTTCGAGTCAGGTCTCGGCGCCTGGACGATCTCGGGCGCCCCGGCCGGGAGCCCCGACTCCGCGGCCGCCTGGGAGAGGTCGCAGGACCTGGTGGACGTCTTCGCCGCGACCGCGACGGACGACACGCTGCTGCTCGGCTTCGGTCTGGAACAGCTGAGCACCGACGCCGAGCGAAGGACGCTCGTGGCGGCGGCGCTGGGCGGCCTCATGGCTCCGTACGACGCCCGCCCCTAAGCCCGCGCCGCACGCGACAGCAGCGACGGCGCCCGTCCCCTCCTCGGGGGCGGGCGCCGTCACGTCGTCTGCCGGGCGGTGACGGTGCTAGCCCTTGCGGGCCTTCTCCGCGGCGGTGATGGCCCGCTCGAGGTCGCGCCGCATGGCCGCGACACCGGTGGCGTCCGGGTGCGCCCCCAGCGCGTCGAGGTGACGGCGTGCCTCGGCGAGCCGGTTGGCGTCGACGGCTGCGGAGACGAGCTCACGCCCGGCCGCGAGCGGGTGCTCCGTCGGCCGCCAGTGGCCCATGCCCAGCGACAGCGCCCCGTCGGGGTCGCCCGCCTCGCGCAGCATGACGACGCCGTCGAGCAGGGCGCGACCGCTGTGGTCGCGCTCCGCCGCCACGCCCAGGCGGCGGATGGCCGCCTCGCGGTCGTCGTTCAGGGACAGCCGCGCCAGCTCCACCAGCGGGTACCAGGCCCGCTGGTCGTGGGCCAGCTCCTCGGCCAGCGCCCAGACGGCGTTCTCCTCCGCCTTGAACACGTCGCCGGCGGTGTGCCTCGGCCGCGCGTCGCCTGACGACGGCCGCCATCTCGGTGAACAGCCGCTCGTCGTTGGGGTCCTCGCGGAGCAGGTCGTGCAGCCGCTCCTCGTCCACCGACTCGTGCACGGTGGACGTGTGGTCCCCGCCACCCTCGACGGCGGTCGCGCTGCCGGTCCCCGGCTGCAGCTCCAGCTCAGGTCCCGAGGCCTGGAGCACCAGCTCGGGCTCCGTCTGCCCGCTGTGGCCCCGCAGTCGGTCCCGCAGTGATCTGAACCCAGGCACGGTGCCTCCCCTCGTCGAGGCCACCGTACCGAAGTGGGCGGAATGCGGCCTCCGCCGAGCAGGAGCCAGCGGCGCCCAGGGCTACCGTGACGCCATGAGCAGCGACGTCGCCGCACCACCGGCGCTGTCGGAGGCCGCCCTGGTGGCGCTCGAACGCGGCGCCTCGTCCATCTCCGCGCGGTCCATGGCGCAGATGGAGGCCGAGCTGGACTGGTTCGGCGGCCTGTCCGCGGAGGCCCGGCTGTCGGTCGGGCTGGTGGCGCAGACGGGTGTCTCCGGGTTCGTCCGCTGGTGCCGGGCCGGTGCCCCGGTCGGGCCGTCCGTGAGGAGCGTCGACCTGTTCGGCGCCGCCCCCCGCGACCTGACCCGGCTGATCAGCCTGCACCAGACGGTCACCCTGGTCCGCACCGCGATCGACACCTCCGAACGCCTGCTGGAGGACGCCCTGCCGGAGGCGGAGCTGCCGCTGGCCCGGCTGCTCCTGCTGCGCTACGCCCGCGAGGTGGCCTTCGCCGCCGCCGAGGTCTACGCCCGGGCCGCCGAGACGCGCGGGGCCTGGGACGCGCGGCTGGAGGCCCTCGTCGTCGACGCCCTCGTGCGCGGGGAGTCCGACGAGGGGCTCGCCTCGCAGGCCTCCGCACTCTCCTGGCCGGTGGAGACCCCGACCACGGTGGTCGTGGCCACCGGCACGGCCCGCACCGAGCCGCACGCCCTGCGCCGGGTGGCCCGGGTCCACCGGGTCGAGCTGCTCGTCGGCCACCAGAACGACCGGCTGGTCCTGGTCCTCGGCGGCGCGGCCGACGCCGTGGCCGTGGTGACCGACATGCTCGACCTCGTCGGGGACGGTCCGGTCGTGGTCGGGCCCACCCGGTCCGGCCTGCCCTCGGCCCCGCGCTCGGCCCGCGCCGCGCTGGCCGGGGCGACGGCCGCCCGCGCCTGGCCCGCCGCCCCCCGCCCGGTGCTGGCCGCCGCGCTGCTGCCCGAGCGGGTGCTGGCCGGTGACGTGACCGCGCGCCGGGCGCTCGTGGACCTGGTCCACGCTCCCGCTGGCGGCCGCCGGCAACGACCTGCTGGACACCGTGCAGGCCTACCTGGACGCGGGCGGGGCGCTCGAGGCCGACGGCACGGGCGCTGTTCGTCCACGCCAACACCGTCCGGTACCGCCTGAACCGGGTCGAGCAGCTGACGGGCCTGCTCGGCCTCCGACCCCCGGGAACGCTGGACGCTGCAGATGGGCCTGGCCCTGGGCCGTCTCGCCGAGTCACCGCGCCCCCAGCGGACGTGACCGGCGGCACCAGCGTGCAGCCGGGTCACGCGGGCGTCATCCCGGGGCTCTTGTAGGACTCCTACAACAGCGGGCACGGAATGTGGTGCCTGTGGCAGCGGCGAAGACCCGAGCGGCTGCGCCACTGTGGGCAGGTGCTCATCGTCGTCTGCCCGGGCCAGGGCTCCCAGTCGCCCGGGCTTCCTTTCCCCCTGGCTCGAGCTCCCCGAGTTCGAGGAGCGCCTGTCGTGGCTGTCCGCGGTGGCCGCCGTGGACCTCGTCGCCCACGGCACCACGTCGGACGCCGACACCATCCGCGACACCGCGGTCGCGCAGCCGCTCATCGTCGGCGCCGGGCTGGTCAGTCGCTGCTGGAGCTCTTCCCGCACCCCTCCGACGCGCTACCGGCTCAGCGCGGCCGGCGGCGGCCACTCCGTCGGGGAGATCACCGCCGCCTCGGCCGCCGGCGTCATGACCGCCGAGCAGGCGATGGTCTTCGTCCGCGAGCGCGGCCGGGCCATGGCCGCCGCCAGCGCTGCCCGTCCCACCGGCATGAGCGCCGTGGTCGGCGGCGACCCGGCCGAGGTGGACGCCGTCCTGGAGCGGCACGGGCTGACCGCCGCCAACCGCAACGGCGCGGGGCAGGTCGTCGCCGCGGGCACGGTCGAGCAGCTCGCCGCGCTCGCCGCGGACCCGCCGGCCAGGGCCCGCGTCATCCCGCTGCAGGTGGCCGGGCGCGTTCCACACCGAGCCACATGGCGCCTGCGGTCGACGTGCTGGCCCGGCACGCCCGCGCCGTCTCCACCCACGACCCGCGCAGCCGGCTGGTGTCCAACGCCGACGGCACGGTCGTGCACGACGGGCGCGAGGTGCTGGCCCGGCTGGTCCAGCAGGTCGCCCGCCCCGTCCGCTGGGACCTGTGCATGCGAGACCTTCCGGACCTGGGGGTCACCGGGATGGTCGAGATCCCGCCCGCCGGCACCCTGGCCAACCTGGCCAAGCGCGCCCTGCCGGGCGTCGAGGTCGTCGCGCTGCAGCACCCCGGACGACCTGCCCGCCGCCCGCGCGCTGGTCACCGAGCACGGCGGCCAGCCCGCCACCATGGCCGACAGCCCGACCTGGCGCCTGGTGGTCGCCCCGTCCAAGGGCGATGGTCAGCATCGGCGACCTGCCCGAGGGCGTGACCGTGGAGGCAGGCAGCGTCGTCGCCCGGGTCGAGGGCCTGCGGGACTCCTACGACGTCACGCGCCCCTCACGGCGGCACCGTCGTGGAGTGGATCGTCCAGGACGGCGACCCGGTCTCCCCCGGCCAGCCGCTGGTACGGCTGCACCCGACGCCACGCAGCAGGGGCCGCCGGTGAGCAGCCACGGATGACCCGCAGCGCGCGGGGCCGAGCACGCCCGGATCATGGGCGTGGGCGCCATGCGCCCCGAGCGCGTGGTGACCAACGAGGAGGTCTGCACCTGGATCGACTCCTCCGACCAGTGGATCCGGGAGCGCAGTCGGGCATCGTCCGACCCGTCGCTTCGCCCGGCCCGAGGAGACCGTCGTCGACATGGCGCTGCCCGCCTGCCGGGACGCCCTCGACCGGCCGGGCTCAAGCCTGGTGACGTGGACGCCGTCATCGTGTCCACCGTCACCTGGTACCTGCAGACCCCGTCGGCGGCCGCGGTCCTCGCCGAGCGGCTCGGCTGCACGCCGGCGGCGGCGTTCGACCTGTCCGCCGCCTGCGCCGGCTTCTGCCACGGCGTCGGCCTGGCCTCGGACATGATCCGTTCGGGCAGCGCCAGCCACGTGCTGGTGGTCGGGGTGGAGAAGCTGTCCGACTTCACCGACAAGCTACGACCGGGGAACCGCCTTCCTGTTCGGCGACGGCGCCGGGGCGGTGGTCATCGGCCCGTCCGAGACCCCCGGGATCGGCCCGACCATGTGGGGCAGCGACGGCGCGCAGTGGGAGGTCATCTCCCAGACCGCGTCGTGGACCTCGATGCGCAGCGAGGACGGCCGCACCTCTCGCGGCGACTGGCCGGCGCTCACCATGGCCGGGCAGACCGTGTTCCGCTGGGCGGTGTGGCAGATGGCCCCCGTGGCCCAGAAGGCCATCGACGCCGCCGGGATCACCGCCGCGCGACCTCGCCGCCTTCATCCCCCACCAGGCCAACGTCCGGATCATCGACGCGATGGCCAAGCAGCTCGGCCTGCCCGAGGACGTACCGGTCGCCCGCGACATCGCGCTGGATGGGCAACACGTCGGCGGCCTCGGTACCGCTGGCCATGGAGCGGATGCTCGCCGACGGCACGGCGCCGCTCCGGCGGGCTCGCGCTGCTCATCGGCTTCGGCGCAGGCCTCGTCTACGCCGCACAGGTGGTCGAGCTGCCCTGGGGCAGCCCGACCGCCTCACCCACGACCCGCCCGCGCGGGCGCACCGCACCACCCGTCCGCACGTCCCACCACCACGGAGGAGCCCCACCATGGCAAGCGAGCAGGAGATCCTGAGCGGCCTGGCCGACATCGTCAACGAGGAGACGGGTCTGCCCACCGACGCCGTCGAGATGGACAAGTCGTTCACCGACGACCTCGACATCGACTCCCTGTCGATGATGACGATCGTCGTCAACGCCGAGGAGAAGTTCGGCATCCGCATCCCCGACGAGGACGTCAAGAACCTCGCCACCGTCCGCGACGCCGTCAGCTACATCGCCCAGGCCCAGGGCTGACGGCACGGGCCGGGCGCCCACGAGGCGCCCGGCCCGGTTGCACCACCCGCTCCGGCTCCGTGCCCACCAGCACGCACCGGCGCGCACAGCGCGACCCCCACCCCAGCGGACGCACCGCACGACACCCGGGAGATCCCATGAGCACGACCGTCGTCGTCACCGGCCTCGGCGCCACCACCCCGATCGGGGGAGACGCCGTCAGCACCTGGGAGGCCGCCCTCAAGGGCGTCTCGGGTGCCGCCACGTTCACCGGACCGTGGGTGGACGACTTCGAGCTGCCCGTCACCTTCGGGGCCCAGCTCACCGTCCCCGCCTCCGAGGTGCTGACCAAGGTGCAGCTGCGCCGGCTCGACCCGAGCTCGCAGTACGCCCTCATCGCCGCGCAGGACGCATGGCGCCGACGCCGGCTCACCGGAACCCGAGCCCACCCGTCTCGGGGTGTGCATGGCCAGCGGCATCGGCGGCCTGTGGACCCTGCTCGACAACTGGGACGCCATGAAGGCCGGCGGCCCGCGCCGGGTGTTCCCGCTGTCCATCCCCATGCTCATGCCCAACGCCCCCGCAGCCACGGTCAGCCTGGAGGTCGGCGCCCGCGCCGGCGCGCACACCCCGGTCAGCGCGTGCGCCTCGGGCGCCGAGGCCATCGCCATGGCCATCGACATGATCCGCAGCGGCCGCGCCGACATCGTCGTCGCCGGCG
The DNA here is from genome assembly GCA_963759255.1 of uncultured Actinomycetota bacterium. Classification (GTDB taxonomy): domain Bacteria; phylum Actinomycetota; class Actinomycetes; order Actinomycetales; family JBBAYJ01; genus Aquipuribacter. The sequence continues at coordinate 477,666 of CAVWYQ010000002.1, read as the reverse complement.
GCACCGAGGCGGTCGTGCACCCGCTGCCCGTCGCCGCGTTCGCCGCGATGCAGGCGCTGTCCACGCGCAACGACTCCCCCTCCACCGCGTCCCGCCCGTACGACCTGACCCGCGACGGGTTCGTCCTCGGCGAGGGTGCCGGCGTCGTCGTCCTGGAGTCCGAGGAGCACGCGAAGGCGCGTGGCGCCCGGGTCCACGCCCACGTCCTCGGCGCCGGCATGAGCTCCGACGCCCACCACATCGCCGCTCCCGAGCCGGAGGGCATGGGTGCGGCCCGCGCGATCCGCGAGGCGCTGCAGGTGTCCGGCCTCGAGCCGTCCGACATCGACCACATCAACGCCCACGCCACGTCGACGCCTGTCGGCGACGTCGCCGAGGCCCGGGCCATCCACCGGGCCCTCGGCTCCGACGTCGCGGGGGGCATCGCGGTCTCGGCGACGAAGTCGATGACCGGGCACCTTCTCGGCGCGGCCGGCGCCGTCGAGGCCGTGTTCGCAGTCTGCGCGGTGCGGGACCGGCTCGCCCCACCGACCATCAACATCACCGAGATGGACCCGGTCGTCGAGCTGGACGTCGTCCGCGACGAGCCGCGGCAGCTGGGCGACGGCACCGCCCCGGTCGTCGCGCTCAACAACTCCTTCGGCTTCGGCGGGCACAACGTCGCACTGACCTTCCGCAGCGCGTCATGACCGCCACGACGGCCCCTGCTGCCGGTCCTGTCGCCGGTCCTGTCGCCGGGCTCAGCGTCCAGGCCGACCCCCGCGACCCGGTGCTGCGGCTGCAGGCCTTCGCCGACGAGGGCAGCGTCGAGCTGCTCCGCGAGCCGGACGACTCGGGCATGGTCGCGGCGAGGGTGCGGGTCGACGGGATCCCGGCCGTCGTGTTCTGCTCCGACGCCCAGGTCATGGGTGGGGCGATGGGTGAGGTGGGCTGCCGGGTCGTCCTGCTGGCCTACGAGCGGGCCATGGCCGACGGCGTGCCCGTGGTCGGCCTCTGGCACTCCGGCGGGGCAAGGCTCGCCGAGGGCGTGGTCAGCCTGCACGCGGTCGGCGAGGTGTTCGCCGTCATGACCCGGGCCTCCGGCAAGATCCCCCAGATCAGCGTGGTCATCGGCGCGGCCGCGGGCGGCGCGGCCTACGGCCCGGCGCTGACCGACGTGGTGGTGCTCGGCCCGGACGGACGCGTCTTCGTCACCGGACCCGACGTGGTCCGCAGCGTCACCGGAGAGAAGGTCGACGCCCTGCGGCTGGGTGGTCCTGAGCCCCACGGCCGCCGTTCCGGCGTGGTCCACGTCACCACCGAGACGACCGAGGACGCCTACCTGCGCGGCCGCGAGCTGGTGACGCTGCTCGGCGCACCGGGACGCGTGGCGCCCGCCGCCGTGCAGGACCGGGACCTCGGCCGCCACCTGCCGGACAACCCCAAGCGGGCCTACGACGTGCACCCCGTCGTCGCCGACCTGCTCGACGACGACGCCGAGGTGCTCGAGCTGCACGCCCGGTGGGCGCCGAACGTGGTCACCACGCTGGGCCGGCTCGGCGGCGGGACGGTGGGCGTCATCGCCAACAACCCGATGCGCCTGGGCGGCTGCCTGGACTCCACGTCGGCGGAGAAGGCGGCGCGCTTCGTGCGCATGTGCGACGCGTTCGGCATCCCGCTGGTGGTCCTCGTCGACGTCCCCGGCTACCTGCCCGGGGTCGGGCAGGAGTGGGACGGCGTTGTGCGTCGTGGCGCCAAGCTGCTCCACGCCTTCGCCGAGGCGGTGGTGCCCCGGGTCACCCTGGTCACCAGGAAGGCCTACGGCGGCGCGTACATCGCCATGAACTCCCGCTCCCTCGGCGCCACCCGGGTGTTCGCGTGGCCCACCGGCGAGGTGGCCGTGATGGGCGCCGTGGCCGCCGTGCGGATACTCCACCGGCGCCGGCTCGCCGAGGTGCCCGAGGACGCGCGGGCCCGGGTCGAGGTCGAGCTGGCCGCGGAGCACGAGCGCCTCGCGGGCGGCATCCCGCGCGCCATGGAGATCGGTGTGGTCGACGAGGTCGTCGCCACCGCGCAGACCCGGTCGGCGCTGGCGGGCGCGCTCGCGGCGGCACCCCCGGCGCGTGGGCAGCACGGGAACATCCCGCTGTAGGGGTCGACGTCGTGGCGGGACCACCTCGGGAGCGACAGACCGAGAGGCTCGTCCGGCGAGGCTTCACCGACGCCGACCGCCCGCCCTTCGCCACGAGGTCGGGTGGCGGCTGGCCCGGCCGCACCGGGGACGGGGCCTCGCCACCGAGGCCGCACGCGAGGCCCTACGGACCGCGTTCGGCGAGCTGGCCGTGGAGGAGGTGGTGTCGGTCACGGCCGTCGGCAACACGCGCTCCCGCGCCGTGACGGAACGGGTCGGCCTGGTGCGCGACACCGCCGGGGACGTCGAGCACCCGTCGGTCCCTGCGGGGCACCCGTCGCGGACGCACGTCCTCCACCGGGTCACCGCCGCGGGGCGGGGCCTGGCTGCGGGCTGAGGCGTCCCGGCAGCCGGCCGTCTCACCACGGGGTCACGACGTGGCGGCTGCCCCAGGCCCTCCACCACCTCGGCGCCCGGCCGCCCCCGGAGCAGCCAGGTGCTGTCGACGGGCCAGGTAGACGGGCCAGGTCGACGGGACAGGTCGACGGGGTCAGGTCGAGGTCAGGCTCGGCGCGCTCAGCCGACGCGGTGCAGCCAGCGCACCTGGGCGTCGTCGCCCGCGTGACGGAAGGGCTCGAGCTCTCGGTCCCACGCCTCACCGAGCGCCAGCTCGAGGCGGTGCCGGACGGCCACGGGGTCGGTGAGGGCCAGCGCAGCCCGCACCCGGTCCTCGGGGACCACCGTGTTGCCGTGCACGTCGACGACCGCGTGGAACAGCCCGAGGTCCGGGACATGGCTGAACCGCGCGCCGTCGGCCCCGCGGCTCGGCTCCTCGGTGACCTCGTAGCGCAGGTCCGCCCAGCCGCGCAGCGCACTCGCCAGGCGGGCCCCGGTGCCCTGCTCCCCCTGCCAGGACAGGTCTGTGCGGTACAGGTGGGGACCGAGCGGCTGCGGGGTCCACTGGAGGTCCACGCGCACGCCCAAGGCGCGCCCGGCGGCCCATTCGACATGGGGGCACAGGGCACGTGCGGCGGAGTGCACGTACAGCACACCCCGGGTGACGACTGGCATGGTGTCTCCTCCGTGTCGAGGGTCGTCTTCCCCAACGGCCTCGTGCGCGGAGCGGTCCTGTGCCGGCGTCCAGTGTGGCCCAGCGGGCGCGCCGCCGCCAGCCCCCGGCGCCGGCGCGTCCTGGCGCGCGGGCTCACCCGGACGGCGCACCTGGGGTCAAGCGGGGCCCGCCGGTGCCGATACGCGCTACGTGACCGGACCGCCCGACTTCCGCCGACGACGTGGCCCAGCCATGGACGGCGTCGACCTGCTGGCCGCCCAGGCCTACGGCGAGGGCGTGATCACCGAGGTGATCCGGCCGGCCGCGATCGTCCCCGAGGGGGCCGCACGGGCGGTCCTCGTCGAGCTGAGCCTCGGCGACGTCAGCAGCGGCGGGGTGTGGCACTCCACGACCACCATGTGGTCGCGCTACGACCGGCCCTGGACCACCTCCCCCAGCAGTGCCGGCGCAGAGCTGATCGGCAGCATCCAGGTCGCCTACGGCACCCCGACGAAGTACGAGATCACGCTGTACCGGGTGACGATCACCCAGTTCGGCCACGACAACGGCTGGACCGTCGAGCTGCTCAGCGACGAGGCCCTGGGCTACGGCGGCCTCACGCTCGCCCAGTGCCCCCGCGCGCCGCTCAACGCACCGCCCAAGCCTTTCCGGTTCTGACCGCGCTGGGGTGATACTCGCTCGCACAGCGCAGCGGAGGTGCCCCATGCAGCGACGGAAGAGCCTGACCCACCGGTCCCCGACCGGAGCCGGGGCCGGCGCGCCGACCCGCGTCCGCCTCGCCGGGCTCGTCCTGCCGGCCGTGGTGCACGGCCTGGGCAGCGTGGACTGGCAGCGGGTCCTGCGCCGGACGGGCATGCCGTTCCGCTCCCCCGCCCTCGACCCGGCCCGTACCGCCGTCGCCGTGGCGGGCGGGGCGCTCGGGGGTGTCCTGGCCACGGCAGGCGCGGGGGCCGCCCTGGCGGCGGTGACCAGGCCACCACGGGAGGGTCGCACCGACACCTCTCGGCTGGCTCCCGGCGCCTTCGTGCCCCTGCCCGTGCTCGGGCCGGCGGCCGGTGCGTACGCCGAGGCGGTGCTGGCGCTGGCGCTGGGCCAGGGCCGGGACCGACGACGTCTCGCTGGCCGCGGTCCGGGCCGGTGCGGGCATCGCGGTGTTCGGGCTGGTCCACACGACGGTGACCGCGCTGGTCGAACGGGTGATGGACCTGGTGCTGCCTACGCCCACGGCACCTGTCCCCGCGCCGCCCGCGACGCGGCTGAACGTGGTGGGTCCGGACGTCGGCGACACCGGGTCGGGGCCCGAGGGCTACGTGGTCTACCTCGACGGCGTCGGACGGTACGACCGACGCAGCACCCCGGCAGGAAGGGCGTTCGCCGGCGCGGTCGCCCAGCGCCTGCCGCGCTGGACCGTGGTGCTGTCGCTGATGCCGAACGACATCACGCAGGAGCCTGCCTGGCAGCGTCCGGTCACCGGGCGGCTGTGGCGCGGGCTTCACCGCGCCAGCCCGAAGACCTTGCTGGCGCGCGGGGTCTGGGAGGCCGTCGTCTCGCTGGACCCGCGCTACCGGGACCGGCTCGCGCAGGAGCACACCCGGCAGCTCGTCGCCCATCTGACGGCGGCCGGCTACGTGGTCGGCAGCGGCCGGCCCGTCGTCCTGGTCGGGCTGAGCGGCGGCGCGCAGACGGCGCTGCGCGCCGCCTCGGACGCGGCACGCTCGTTGGGCGGTGCCCCGCTGGACGTCGTGACGCTGGGCGCCTTCGCCGACGGCTCCGCGGACCTGGACGGGGTGCGTCGCGTGCACGCCGTGGTCAGCTGGGCGGACCCCGCCGAGCTCCTCCCGGTCCTGCTCTTCCCGTCCCGGTGGACGGCGCTGGGCGTCGGCGCCTGGCGGCGGGCCAAGCTGGCCGGGACCGTGGTCGTCCGGCGTCACGACTACGCGACCCACACCGGCCCGAAGAGCTACCTGAGCGGCACCGCCCGCGCCCGGGACGGTCGGACCCGGCTCGCGCAGACGGCGGACCTGGTCGCCGCGGCCGCCCGGCAGCTGCTCGCCGACCGCACCCGGGTCCCCTCGACGTGACGTCCAGCCCGAGACGCCCGGCCTCGCTGTCCCTCGCCGCGGCCAACTCCCTGCCCGACCACGACCCCGCCCAGCGGCTGGAGGCTGCCCACACCAGCGCCCAGGCCGTCGTCTCGCGCCTGCGCGACGGCACCGACCCGGGCGCAGGTGAGCGGATGGTGGCGGCGGTGGACACCGAGGAGGGGCTCGACGCCGCAGCCCGGCTGTGGGCCGTCGCCTCCGCCGTGTCGCTGCCCGGTGCCCTGTGGCGGCTGGTCGCGCTGCGCGCCGGGGTCAGACGGGCACCTGCCCGCGCGGCGCAGGAGTTCGACGTCGGCCGGTCGCGGCTGCCGGTCGCCGAGGTGGTCGCCGGGGTGGCCCAGCCTCCCGGCCCGGACGAGGTGAGCGCGATGGTGGACGCCGTCCTGCGCGGCGTCGGTGACGGCGACCTGGACGTCACCTTCGAGCGCGCGGCGGCGTTCGCCCGGGTCTGCTCGGTGGGGCGGGCGGTGCTGGCGGACCGCAGCGGCGGCGACGCGGCCACGGACCTCGACCCCGTGGCGGGGCTGGACGCCGAGCTCGACGCCGCTCGGCTGACCCGGTCCGCCTCCGCGCTCGTGCAGACCGCCGACGACCTCGAGGCGTGCGCCCGTCGCTGGCGCCGGCACGCGCTGGACTAGACGTACCGACCGGGCAGGTCACTGCCACCACAGGACCCGGGCGCCACCGGACCCGGGCGCCACAGGAACCGGGCGCACGGACCCCGGGCGTCCAGGTCGCCGGCGCCGCAGGGCGCCCGGCCCGCGAGGCGGACCAGGTGCCGTGCGGTGTGGTGGGTGCCGGGCCGGAAGCGCCTCACGGCGCGGGGCCGCTCGTAGCGGCGATACATGGAGCCCGGGGCTTTCGCGGCCCGACACCCACGCCCACCGTAACGGACATCCCGCACCAGGTGTTCCCAGGCGCGGGCAGCCACCCGGGCGGACCGCGACGCCATCCCTCCCTCCACGTCGGCGACGCCCTGGGCCGGCCGGGCTCACCGGTCCGCGAGCAACGGGGCCGCGGGGTCGGGGAAGGTCTCCCCAGCCTGCTCCCGCCGGCGCCGCGCCATGCCCGACAGCGCCTCCAGCACCACCCGGTTGCCGAGCGCGGCGGTGATGTCGGCGTGGTCGTAGGGCGGGCTCACCTCGACGACGTCCATCCCCACGACCGGCAGCTCCCGGCAGATCCGCCGCACCGCGTCCAGCAGCTGACGCGCCGTGATGCCGCCCGGCTCGGGGGTCCCGGTCCCCGGCGCGTGGGCCGGGTCCGCGACGTCGATGTCGACCGACAGGAACACCCCGTCGCACCCGTCGGCGGCGATCGTCGAAGGCCTCGTCCAGGCAGTCGGTCAGCCCCCGGGCCCCGATCTCCGTCATCTCGAAGGACCGCATCTGCTGCTCCGCCATCCAGCGACAGCGTCTCCGGGCCCGGCCAGTAGCCGCGCAGGCCGATCTGCAGGAACCGGTCACCACGCAGGGCTCCGGACTCGATGAGCCGCCGCATCGGCTGCCCGTGCCCCCACAGCGAGCCGAACTCGATGTCGCCGGTGTCCGCGTGCGCGTCGAAGTGCAGCATCGACACCCGGCCGTCACCGCGGGCGTCCGCGGTCCCGCGCCCCGTGGCGTAGGTGATGGAGTGGTCCCCGCCGAGCACGACCGGCACCGCCCCGGTGGCCGAGACGGCAGCCACCGCCTCCCGCAGGCGCTGCAGGGCGGTCTCGATGTCGCCGGGGGGCATCTCGACGTCGCCGGCGTCACGCACCACCAGGTCCTGCAGCGCGTCCACCCGCAGGGCCAGGCTGGGCCGTGAGCCGTCGTGGCCGAGGTAGTCCGTCGTCCGGATCGCGTACGGCCCGAAGCGGGTGCCCGGGCGGTGCGAGGTGCCCCCGTCGAAGGGCGCGCCGAGCACGACCACGTCGGCACCTGCCATCGACGCCGGGTCCGTCCACGTGCAGGTCGGCACCCCGAGGAACGTGACGTCGGGACCGAACTGGGAGCCGTACCGGGGCTGGGTCATGCCGGGAGCGTAGGGCTGGGTACCGTGCCCGCGTGATGCCGCCACGGCCCGGCGACGGCGCGCCCCCGGCGGGCCCGGCCCCGTACCGTCGCGGTCGGGGCGCACCGCCGGAGGTCACGTGAGCGCGTGGTCCGAGCGCGGGCTGGTGCGCCGGCTGGGGACAGCGGACGCCGTCGGCATCGGTCTCGGCTCGATGATCGGGGCCGGTGTCTTCTCCGCCTTCGCGCCCGCCGCCCGGGCCGCCGGCCCCGGCGTCCTGCCAGGGCTCGCCGTGGCTGCCCTGGTCGCCCTGTGCAACGCCACGTCGTCGGCCCAGCTGGCGGCCCGGTACCCGACCTCGGGCGGCACCTACGTCTACGGACGCGAACGCCTCGGCCCCTGGGCCGGGTTCGTCGCCGGCTGGGGCTTCGTGGTCGGCAAGACCGCGAGCTGCGCCGCCATGGCCCTGACGGTGGCCGCCTACGCGGCCCCCGCCGGCTGGGAGCGACCGGTGGCGGTCGGCACCGTGGCGCTCGTGGTGACGGTCGGCTCCCGCGGGGTCACCCGGACCGCCCGGGCGACGGTGGTGGTCGTGGCCGTGGTGCTCGTCTGCCTCACGGTCGCGCTCGCGGCTGCGCTGACCGGCCCCCGGGCTCCCGGCGGCCTGGCGCTCGGGTCGTCGGCGGCCGGCGGCTGGTACGGGACGCTGCAGGCCGCCGGGCTGCTGTTCTTCGCCTTCGCGGGCTACGCCCGGGTGGCGACGCTGGGTGAGGAGGTCCGCGACCCCGGACGGACCGTCCCACGGGCCGTCCTGCTCAGTCTGGCCGGGGCGACGGCCGTGTACGCCTGCGTGGCGGTCGTGCTGCTGGTCACGATCGGAGCGGACGGCACGGCCGCGTCGGCGGCGCCGGTGGCCGACGCGGTGGCCGCCGGTGCCTGGCCGTGGGCCGGCCCGGTGATGCGGGTGGGGGCGACCGCGGCTGCGGTGGGCGCCCTGCTCGCCCTGGTCGCCGGGGTCGCCCGGACCACCCTGGCGATGGCTCGCCACGACGACCTGCCGCGGTGGCTCGCCGGCGTCCACCCCGTGCACCGGGTCCCGCACCGGGCGGAGCTGGTGCTCGGCGCCGTCGTCTGCGTGCTCGTCCTCACCGTCGACCTGCGCGGGGCGATCGGCTTCTCCTCGTTCGGGGTGCTCGTCTACTACCTCCTCGCCAACCTGTCCGCCCTCGGCCAGCCCGCGCACGAGCGGCGGTACCCGCGCGGCCTGCAGGTGCTCGGGTCCATCGCCTGCGTGGTCCTCGTGCTCACCCTGCCGGCCACCAGTCTCGCCGCGGGAGCGGCGGTCCTCGCGCTCGGTGTCGGGTACCGGCTGGTGCGGCTGCGGGACCGGCGCACCGCCGCGCGCCCCGCCTGACCCACGCCCCCCGACCCCGCCACGCCGGTTCCTGTCGAACATGTGTTCGAGGTGTGCCACCCTGGGCCGGTGGCTGGTGGCATGGACAGGCGACCGTTCCGCGCCGCCAGCCTGGCCGAGCGGACGCGGCGCAGCGCCGGGGCCACACCAGCCTCTCGAGCAGCAGGAGCAGCAGGGTCGGTGGCAGAGCAGCCGCGCGAACCGTCGACGGATACGGCGAGGCCTGCCGGAGCCTCGGCCCGGCGCCACTGCTGGGTCAGCGACGCGACCCCGGGTGCCCCGAGGGCCGCGGGTCTCCTCGTGGAGTGGCGGCAGCTGGGGGGCGCCTGGCAGGGCCGGGTGGCCTACGTCGTGGACGCCGACGGCGAGGCGACGTTGGTCGAGGCCTGGCTGCCGGCCTCCCAGCTGGAACGGGCCGTCGAGGGATGACGGGCAGCAGCCGGACGGCGTGCCGTCGGCTCCGGGACGGGCAGCACGGGGCCCACCTCAGGCCGGCATCGCGAGGAACGGGGAGGAGTAGTCGGACAGGTGCGACAGCCGCGCCTCCGCCTCCGCGACGTCGAGCCGGTCCGCCTCGGCGGCGATGACGTGGCGCAGCAGCCGGACGTCGCCGGGGGTGGCGATGGCGGTCAGCTCGTCGTGCGCGAGCACCCACGACACGGCCGCCCGCACGTGCTCCGGGTCCGACATCGGCTCGTACCAGGTGGCGAAGGCCTGGGGCTCCAGCGGCTGCCCGGTGACCGCGGCGGGCCAGCTCCGACGCGACACCGTCTTGATCGTCATCAGACCCGCGTCCTGCCGCTGCACCTCTGCCACGAGCGCCGCCCAGGCCGCCGGGAAGCCCGGCACACGCCAGAGCACCGGGTTGAGCGGGGTGAGGACCGTGGCGAAGGGGTGGCGCCGCAGTGCCTCCAGGTGCGTGGCCGCGGCCTCGGGTCCGTGGCCGGTGATCCCCACGGCCCCGACCAGCCCCTCCTCCTGCGCGGCGACCGCGGCCTCGAGCGCGCCCCCCGGGGCCGTCACGCGGTCCAGCTCGGCGAGGTCGCCGACCGCGTGCAGCTGGAGCAGGTCGACGTGGTCGGTCCTGAGCCGCTCCAGCGAGGACTCGATGGACCGCCGGGCCCCCGCGGCGTCCCGGTCTCCGGTCTTGGTGGCGAGGAACACGCGGTCGCGGATCTCCGGCATCCGTGCGCCGAGCCGCAGCTCTGCGTCGCCGTAGCTCGCGGCGACGTCGAGGTGGTTGACGCCGGCCGCGAGCGCCTCCTCGACCGACCGGTCGGCGGTGTCCTGGTCGACCTCGCTGAGCGCCGCAGCGCCGTAGACCAGGACCGAGCTCATGTGGCCGAGACGGCCCAGCCTGCGTGTCTCCATGACCCGTTTCCTACCACCGTGCCCCCGTACGGGCCCATCGGGGCGCACGTCGTCACACACGCTCCGGTGAACCTGGGCCGTCCGGGTCAAGGTTCCGCCACGAGCGGCCGACACCCTGTGTGCGGCGAGCGCCGCCCGGTCCCGCGCTAGCCGGCGAGCGGCCGAACGCCCTTCCGGAGGTACGCGATGGCCAAGGTTCTCGTGGTCGAGGACGACGTCGACATCCGCGGTCTCATCGAGACCAGGCTGCGTCGGCAGGGCCACCGCGTCGTCGCCGTCGGCTCCGGCGAGGAGGCCCTCGCCACGATCGCGGAGAAGGGCGCCCCGGACGTCGCGGTGCTCGACGTGCTGATGCCCGGAATCAGCGGCCTGGAGCTGCTGACGACCCTGCGGGCGGACCCGGTGACCGCCGACCTACCGGCGGTGTTCCTGTCGGGCCGGATCCAGGAGAGCGACATCGCCGCGGGTCGCGCCCTCGGGGCCATCTACCTGACGAAGCCTCTCGTGCTGTCTGCGCTGGTCGACGCGGTCGAGACGGCGGCGGCCGGCTCGGCTGCGGCCGCGACCGCCACCTGGTGACGACGCGCCCGCTCGCCCGACGGTCCCCCGCGGCCCCGGGCGGTCGGGGCCGTGCTCGTCCCGGCGACACGCCCCCCGCCCCCGGGGCCCGCGGCGGCCTGGGCGACGGGGCCGTGCCGGCGGGCGGGCTGCGGGTGCGCGTCCGCAGCCTGCTCACCGTCTGCTCGAGCCTTGCCGTGCTCGCGCTGCTGCTGGTCGGCGGCATCGCGTTCGTCCAGCTGGGGTCGCTGAGCCATCAGGACGCCCCCGTCCTGCACACCTACACGGTGCTGCAGAAGATCACCGACGCGCGGGCGCAGGTCAACGCCGCGGAGGCCGCGCAGCGCGGCTACCTCCTGACCGGGCAGACCATGTACTTGCAGCGGGGCCGGGCAGCGGTGGGGTCGCTGGAGGACAACGTCGGGTCGCTGGAGGACCTGACCGGCGACAACCCCCGTCAGGTGGCGCTGCTCCGGGAGCTGCGACCCCTGCTGGAGGACCGGCTGAGGATGCTCGCGAGGGTGGCGGACCTGCGACGCACCGATGGCCTGGTCGCCGCCCAGGCGGTCGTGGCCGAGGGCAGCGGCGCCCAGGCGACCGTCGACGTGCTCGACACGCTCGACCGGATGGAGGAGGAGGAGCGACGCCTGCTCGACCTCCGCCTCGCCAGCAGCGAGCACCAGGCCCTCATGACGCGCAACGTCATCCTCACGCTGGTCCTCGTCAGCGCCCTCGTGCTCGCCGTCGTCGGGATCATCGTCGAGCGGCTGGTCACGGTGCCCGTCGAGCGGGTCACCGCGGCCGCGCTCCGGATCGACGAGGGGGACTCCAGCGAGCCGGCGAAGGTGTCCGGGCCCCGCGAGATCGCTCTCATGGCCGCCGCCGTCAACCGCGCCGTGGGGACCATCGCCACCGCACGCGACCAGGCGCTGTCGGCGACGGTCGCCAAGTCGGCGTTCCTCGCCGCCATGAGCCACGAGATCCGCACGCCGATGAACGCCGTCATCGGCATGACCGAGCTGCTGCTCGACACGCCGCTGAACCAGGAGCAGCGCGACTACACCCAGACCGTCCACGACTCCAGCGACGCCCTGCTCGTGGTCATCAACGACATCCTCGACTTCTCCAAGATCGAGTCCGGCAAGCTCGAGCTCGACGACGACCCGTTCGACCTGCGGGACTGCCTGGAGGGCGCGGTGCGCCTGGTCGCGGTCCCCGCGGGGCTGAAGGCCCTGGAGCTCGTCGTGGACCTGTCCGACGACTGCCCGCAGCTGGTGCGCGGCGACGCCACCCGGCTGCGGCAGGTGGTGGTCAACCTGCTCAACAACGCCGTCAAGTTCACGCACTCCGGGGAGGTGGTGGTGACGGCCACCGCGCAGGCCCTGACGGACCGGCTGCACGGGCCCCTCACGGTCACCATCGCCGTCCACGACACCGGGATCGGCATGTCCGCGGAGGTGATGGCGCGACTGTTCCAGCCCTTCACGCAGGCCGACTCCTCCACGACACGACGCTACGGGGGCAGCGGGCTCGGTCTGGCCATCAGCCGTCGGATCGCCCGGGCGATGGGCGGGGACATCCGGGTCACCAGCACGGTCGGCCGAGGGTCGACGTTCACGGTCACCGCGGTCCTGCACTCCTGCCGTGACCGTCGCCAGGAGCCCGACTCAGCCGCGCACGTCATGCTCGCGGGGAGGTCGGCGCTGGTCGTGGACGACAACGACACGAACCGTCGGGTGCTGCGCCTGCAGATGGAGAGGTGGGGCATCGCGGTCACCGACGTCCGCTCCCCCCTGCAGGCCCTGGACCTCCTCCGGGTGGGCGTGCGCTTCGACGTCGCCGTCCTCGACATGCACATGCCCGACCTCAGCGGCGAGGAGCTCGCCAGGATGCTGCGGGACCTCCCGGCGGGCGAGACCCTGCCCCTCGTGCTCCTGTCCAGCCTGGCCTGGCGTTCGGACACCGGCGGTGAGGACCTGTTCGCAGCCGTCCTCGTCAAGCCTGCTCGCACGGTCGTGCTGCACGACACGCTGATGGAGGTGCTGGCGCCCGTGGAGCAGGCCCTGTCGGCGGTCGAACGCAGCGGCGGCCGACGGGTGGCCGACCCGTCGGCGGTCGACCCCGTCGCCCCGGTGTCGATCCTCCTCGCCGAGGACAACACGGTGAACCAGCGGGTGACCCGGCTGCTGCTGGCGAAGCTCGGCCATTCGGTGGACATCGTCGAGGACGGGCTCGCCGCGGTGCAGGCGGTACGGGACAGACGCTACGACCTGGTCCTCATGGACATGCAGATGCCGGACCTGGACGGGGTGCAGGCCACCGCACGCATCCGCGCCTGGCTGCCTGCGGACCAGCAGCCGTACATCGTCGCCATCACGGCGAACGCGATGGTCGAGGACCGTGCCGCGTGCGTGGCGGCCGGGATGGACGGCTACGTGTCCAAGCCGCTGCGCAGCGGTGACCTGGAGGAGGTCATCGCCACGGTGCGGGCGATGATGGTGAGCACGGCTGCCGCCGCGGTGGCGGCCGCGGCCACCGCTGCCATGGTGCTGGTACCTGCGGCGTCAGCCGCGTACCGCGACACCCGCGGACGGACGTGAGGGCCACCTGCGCCGTCGCCTCGCCGAGCTGGGTGAGCCGGGCTGCAGCGAGGACGACGCCGTGCTCGCGGGCCTCCTCCGCTCCTTCCGGGACCGCGCCCACGTCGCGCTGGCGGCGATGCGCACCGCCGCCCACCGCGAGGACACCGCCCACCTGGAACAGCTCGCGCACTCCCTCAAGGGCGCCGCGCAGAACGTCGGCGCGGACGGCCTCGGGGCCATCTGCGCCCAGGTCGAGTCGTCGGGCCGCGCCGCCACCCTGACCGGGGTCGACCAGGCGCTGGGCGCCGCGGAGGCCGAGCTCGGACTGCTGGAGCCGGTGCTGGTGCACCTGCTCGCCGAGCTGGACCCCTGACGCCCTGCCTCTGGGCCCTCTGGTCGCGCCTGCGGCCGTGCGCCGCCGCGCTGTCCGGCTCTCAGGTGGGCAGACTGGCCACCACCCGTCCCAGGGAGGGCCGACATGCTGGTGGACGTCGTGGTCGTGGGGGCCGTCCTGCTCGTGTTCGCCGGGGTGTCCGGGCGCCTCGCCGGCACCCCGCTGACCGCGCCGATCGCGTTCGTCGCCCTCGGCCTGCTCCTCGGCGACGTGGGGCTGGGCGTGCTGCGCTCGGATGCCAGCCTGGAGACGGTCCGGGTGCTCAGCGAGGTGACGCTCGCGCTGGTGCTGTTCGCCGACGCCTCCGCCATCCGTACCCGGGCGCTGCGGCGCGAGGCGGGTCCACCGGTGCGGCTGCTCGGGCTGGCGCTGCCGATGACGATCGTCCTCGGCGCGCTGCTGGCGTGGTGGGTGGTCCCGGGCCTCGAGGCGTCGACCGCGGTGCTGCTGGCCGTGCTGCTGGCCCCGACCGACGCCGCCCTGGGGCAGGTGGTGGTCGCCGACCGGCGCCTGCCGCTCGCGGCTGCGGCAGGGGCTCAACGTGGAGAGCGGGCTCAACGACGGCATCTGCGTGCCGCTGCTGTTCGCTGCGCTCGCCCTCGCCGAGCTGCAGGAGGGGCTGTCGCTGGACTCGGAGGTGCGCGGTCGACCTGGTGACCGAGGTGGGCGTCGCCGTCGTCGTGGGCGTCGGGGTCGCGCTGCTGTCGGCCGGTGTCGCCACCGCGGCAGGACACAGGGGCTGGACGGACAGCGGGTGGGCGCAGGTGATGCCGCTGGCGGCGGTCACCCTCGCCTACGCGGGGACCGTCGGCGCGGGCGGGAGCGGCTTCGTCGCCGCCTTCGTCGCCGGGCTGCTCCACGGGTGGCTGCGGGGCCCCGAGGTGGCCCACGAGACCACCCGGCTGATGGAGGAGCTGGGCGGGCTCGCCAGCGCCGTGACGTTCTTCGCCTTCGGCGCGGTGGTGGTGGGCGCGACGGTCCAGGGGCTCGACCTGCCGACGGTCGCCTACGCGGTGCTGAGCCTGACCGTCGTGCGGATGCTGCCGGTGGCGCTGTCCTTCCTGGGCTCGGGCGCGGCGCTGCCCACGGTGCTGTTCGCCGGCTGGTTCGGCCCTCGGGGGCTGGCGACCATCGTGTTCTCGCTCACGATCCTGGAACGGTCGGACCTGGACGGCGTCGCCCAGGTCGCCCACGTCGCCTCGGTCACCGTGCTGCTCAGCGTCCTGGCCCACGGCCTGACCGCCGCCCCGCTCACCGAGCGGTACGTGGCGTGGTTCTCCCGCACGGACGCGCCCGCGCCGTTGGAGCGGGAGGACGTCGACCACCTGATGGAGCCGCAGCGGCGGCGGGCGTGGAGCACGCCGCCGTCGTGAGGCGGTGGCCGGCCGGGAACAGCCGGACAGTCCGCCTGTCGCACCCCGGTCCCCCTCCCCCAGACCTCGAGACCCCGTGACCCACGGACCCGGCGTGCTCCTCGGCTGTGTCCGCGACCCCGGCCGCTCGCGGACGGCGGCAAGCGTCATGACCGCCCTGTCCGGCGGCGCCGCAGCGGTCCGCTCCGCCGGCTCGGCTCCCACCCACCGGGCTCACCCCCACGGCGGTGGCCGCCATGGTCGGCGTCGACGTCACCGCCGCGCGCGACCGTCGAGGCCTCTGAGCAGCACACGCACCGTGTAGGGCACCGTGTAGGGCTGTCACCGTGTAGGGCAGGTGGGGCTTGAACCCACGACCGACGGATTATGAGTCCGCTGCTCTGACCGACTGAGCTACTGCCCCGGCACCGACGCGCCCGCGCCGACCCCGGCAACCTACCCCCGGCGGCGGGTGTGAGGGGTTACACAGCCGCCGCCGCGCATGCGGAACCACGTGGGAGGACATCCAGTGAGTGGCACACCCACGTCTATGAAGGGTCCTGACGATGGCTTCGCAGAAGTCCATGATCATCTCTGAGCTCCGCAGCCTGCTCCGCCTCACCGAGACCGAGATCCAGGTCGCCGAGACCCGACGGGCACAGGCCCGCACCGAGGCCGTCGAGCGCGAGCTGGCCCAGAACGCGGACAACGGCCGGCTTCGCGCCACCGCCATCGCCAAGGCGCTGCGCGAGGAGGGCGGGGTCCCGGACGTCGTCATCTCGACCGCAGGCCGTCGTGGCCGCCATCGCCAAGGCCAACCTGGAGCAGGGCCAGCCCTTCACCGAGGCCCTGCTCGGCGACCTTGCCCTGGAGCACCAGCTGCAGGACCGGGCGCGCCTGCTCAAGGCCCTCGGCAGCGCTGCCGGCCGCCCGTCGGTCGTCAGGCTCGCCGACCGTCTGATCGAGGCCCACGGGGCGACGGTGGAGTGGCTCACCGTGGTGCTCGCCGAAGTCGCCCTCGGTGGTCCTGCCGCCCTGCGGCCCACGCCCGGTGCAGGCGGTCGTGGGCGTTGGGCTGTCGCTCGCCTCGCTGCCTGGTCCGCAGGTCACGCGAGGGGTCGACGCCCTGATCGGGAGGGCCGGCGCGCACCGCTCGACAGCGTCGGCGAGACGTCGCAGGACGTCGCCGAGGCACTCGACGACCTGCAGGAGCGGGCCGTCGACCTGCAGGAGCGGGCCACGACCGCGGTCAAGCAGGGGCTGGCGCCGAACGAGGACGACCTGCCCGTCACCGGGTACGACCGGCTCACCAAGCCGCGGGCCATCGCCGCGGTCAAGAAGTTGTCCAAGCCCGAGGACGTGCGTACCGTCTCGCGTTCGAGGAGTCCCACCGGAACCGGCCGGACGTCGTCTCTGCCGCCCAGGTCCGGCTGGCGGAGATCGCCAAGGACGTCGTCGTCGGCTGACGCGACCGCCCCCCCGACATGAGCGCTGCCCAGCGGCGGGCAAAGCCATGTCGCCCGGCCCGGCGGCCGGGCAGCCTCCCTCGACGGTGTCCGGCCCGGCGGCTAGCGTGGCCGGCGTGAGCTCCTGCGAGGACTGCCGCTACTGCACCCCGCAGGCGCAGCGGGTCCGTGCCGCGGCGGTGGCCACGTCCGGCCCGCTGGTTCGACCAGCCCTGCGTCATGTGCTCGCACCGCCTCAAGGCCCACCACTCCGGGGTTCCAGGGCTGCCCGAGGTCGAGGCGACGGCTCGCTCGGCCACGGCGTCACCGCTGGTTCGCTGACTGACGGTTCGCTGAGCTGGACGGGCCGGCGTTCTGTCACGGCCTGACGGTCACCCGAGGGCGCGAGAGCGACTGCTGCACGCCCGTCCTGCTCCCGCCACTGGACTCGAACCAGTAACCTGCCGGTTAACAGCCGGCTGCTCTGCCAATTGAGCTAGGCGGGATCGTTCACCCGGGCACCAGGTCGGCCCCCGGCGGCGACGAGGTTAGCACCGACTAGCCGCGGCGCTCCGGTCAGCGGCGCGCGTCGCCCGTCCAGCCGCAGGTCGGCCGTCAGCTCCCGGCGCACCTGCTCGACCTGCGCCGGCCACGTCCGGCGGCCGGCGTCGATGCCCGCGTCGACGGCCACCTGCACGCTGACCTGCTCCTCGGGCGTGCGGCGGGCGACCACGTGCACGCCCTTGCCGCGCCGCACCTCGACGAAGCCGGGCACGCACGACGCTGTTCTGCACCCGCTCCCGGACCGTCTCCGGCAGCCGTCCGGGCGAGGCGCCGCACGGGCACGCTCCAGCGGGCCCCGTCCACCAGCCAGGACGTCGAGCAGCCCGCTCGCTCGGCACGGTGGCGGCGGTGCGGACGTCGGTCCACGCCACGCGCCGGGCGGTGTCCGGGCTGCCGCCCTCGCCGAGCGTGGTCACCACGTGCAGGGCGTGGGTGGTGGCGAAGGTCCACCCGCCCTCGACGGGCCACGGCCAGCACCCGCTCCCCCGGGCCCAGGTCCGCGGCCGCTGCACGGCCGTCGGGCAGCCGCACCGGTCGCAGCCTCATCCGGTGCCCCCCTGGCCCGCTCGCGCACGTCCGCTGGTGCTTCTCGGCGTCGATCAGCCCGTCGAACGCCTGCTGCGTAGGCCTCGGCGTCGGCTCGCGGGCCAGCCGGCTGAGCCGGCGCTTGGCGTCCATGACGGCCCGGTTGGCCTCGACCTCGGCGACCTGGCCACCATCCCGACGCGCGAAGCGCGGCAGCTCCCGCTCCCCCGCCGGCAGGTCCATCACCGCCAGCCGGGTCACCAGCTGCTCGACCGCGCTGGGGGCCGACGCTCGCGCACCGCGGCGACCAGCTCGGCCCCGGTCCGCGCCGGTCGCCCCGCCCACGGCCATGATCGCCTCGTGCACCACCCGGTGCGCGGGGACGGTGAACGCGTCGTCGCCCAGCGCGTCGACCTGGGCGCCGACGTGGTCGGGCACCTGCAGCGCGCACGCCAGCGCGAACCGCTCCGTGGTGGCCACGGGGTCGTCGGCGTCCACCCGGGTCTGCGGGCGCCGCGTCGGGCTCGCGCCGGCGGCCGCCGGCCCTGCCGGCCCGCCGTTGCGGCTGACCCGCGACACCCGGCCGACGACGAACGGCTCGTCGAGGAAGCCGAGCCAGCGGTCCAGGTTGACCGCGTAGCGGTACCGCAGCTCGCGGTCCTTGATCGCCGCGACGATGGGGGCCGCGGCGTCCGAGGCCCGCCAGCCGGCCCTCCTCGGTGTCCAGGTCGAACTCGCGCGAACGTCGACGCGGATGGCGAACTCGAACAGCGGCACCCGGCCGGTCGACCAGGGCGCGCACGGCGGCGTCGCCCTCGTTCTGGCGCAGCTCGCAGGGGTCCATGCCGACGGCTCGACGGCGACGAACGTCGGGCGACGAACGCTGGTCGGCGGCGAACGCGCGCATCGCGGCCTTCTGCCCGGCGGAGTCGCCGTCGAAGGTGAAGATGATCTCGCCGGTCGGCGTTGACGTCGCCGATCAGCCGCCGGCGCGGTCCGGGCGTGGTCGTCGCCGAACGCCGTCCCGCAGGTCGCCACGGCGGTCGCGACGCCGGCCAGGTGGGCGGCCATGACGTCGGTGTAGCCCTCGACGACGACGAGCCGCCGCTCGCGGGCGATGTCCCGCTTGGCCAGGTCGACGCCGTAGAGCACCTGCGACTTCTTGTACAGCGGCGTCTCGGGGGTGTTGAGGTACTTGGCCTCGATCGGTCGTCGTCGAAGAGCCGGCGCGCGCCGAAGCCGACCGACGTCGCCGGTGACGTCGCGGATCGGCCACATCAGCCGGCCCCGGAACCGGTCGTACAGCCGCCCGGCGCTGCTGCGCCCGGCCAGCCCGGACGTGGTCAGCTCCTCCTCGGTGAACCCGCGTCCGCGCAGGTGCCGCAGCAGGTCCTCCCACGCCGCGCGGGGGCGAACCCGACCCCGAAGTGCTCGGCCGCGGCCCGGTCGAAGCCGCGCTCGGCCAGCAGGACTGCGCGGCCGAGCCGCGTCCGGGGTCATCAGCTGCTCGGCGTACCACTGCGCGGCGGCGGCGTTGGCGTCGACCAGGCGCTGCCGCTGCCCGGCGGGCTGCCGCGGGCGCCGCCGCGCCCGCCCGGCGTCTCGTCGTAGCGCAGCTGGATGCCGACCCGGGCGGCCAGCCGCTCGACGGCGTCGGTGAACCCGAGGTGGTCGATCTTCATGGACGAAGGCGATCGCGTCGCCGCCCTCGTCGCAGCCGAAGCAGTGCCACAGCCCGACCTGGGGCCGGACCTGGAACGACGGGGTCTTCTCGTCGTGGAACGGGCACAGGCCCTTCAGCGACCCGACGCCGGCGCGGCGCAGGGCGACGTGGTCCCCGACCAGCTCGTCGAGGTGGACCCGCTCCTTGACCGCGGCGACGTCCTCGTCCTTGATCCGCCCGGCCACCGCACGAGTCTAGGTCGCCGCGCCGGCGACCACGGCCGCGGGCCGTGCGGCCGGCTGCGGTCAGCCGACGAGGCTGCGGTGCCACACGACGGCGCTGGTGTCGGTGAGCGCGCCACCTGGTCGACGACCACCCGCAGGCGCGCGTCGTCGTCGCCGCGCCTCGGCCAGGTCGGCGGCGTACGGCGGCTGCAGGACCTCCGGCCCCGGCCGGCAGCAGGACGTCGACGAGCTCGGCGAGCAGCTCCTGCTGCTGGGCGTAGACGGGCAGGCGCTCGTCGGCGCTCATGACGAAGTGCGCGGCCACGGCCTTGAGCGCGACGACCTCCGCGAGGGTGCCGTCGGGGACGACGAGGTCGGCCGCGTGCCGGGTGAGGGGACCGTCGCCGTAACCGGCCGCGGGTCGCCTCGTCGGCGGCGCGGACGAAGCGGCCGATCAGCGCGCTGGTCATGGTCTTCAGCGCGGCCAGCGCGCGGCGGCTGCCGTCGAAGCCCGCCACCCACTCCGGCAGCGCCCGCAGCCGCTCCAGGGCCGCCTCCACCGCGCCGTCGGCGCAGCCCGGGCCGTACCAGCGGGTCGCGGTCGCGCGCCACCTCGTCCCGGGCGCCCGCGTCGTCGAGCAGGCGCAGGTCCAGCCGGCCGGCGACGACCGCGTCCTCCACGTCGTGGACGCTGTAGGCGATGTCGTCGGCCAGGTCCATCACCTGCGCCTCCAGGCTGCGCGCGCACCGGCCGGCGCCCTCCCGCAGCCAGCGCGAACACCTCGAGGTCCTCGGCGTAGACCCCGAACTTGCGCGGCGTCCGGGCCGCCGCGGGCCCTCCCCGCGCGCCACGGGTACTTGGTGGTGGCGTCCAGGCTGGCCCGGGTCAGGTTGAGCCCGGCGCTGCGGCCCGTCCGGCGTCGGCTGACCTTGGGCTCCAGCCGGGTGAGGACCCGCAGCGTCTGCGCGTTGCCCTCGAACCCGCCGATGTCGGCCGCGACGGCGTCGAGCACCGTCTCGCCGTTGTGCCCGAACGGCGGGTGGCCCAGGTCGTGGGCCAGGCAGGCGGCGTCGACCACGTCGGGGTCGCAGCCCAGCCCGGCCCCCAGCTCACGGCCGACCTGCGCGACCTCCAGGGAGTGGGTCAGCCGGTTGCGGACGAAGTCGTCGCTGTCCGGGCCCCACGCACCTGCGTCTTGGCCGCCGAGCCGGCGCAGCGCCGAGGCGTGCAGCACCCGGGCCCGGTCGCGCGCGAACGGGGTGCGGCGGGGGTTCTTGGCGGGCTCGACCACCCAGCGGCGCGCGGGCGTGCGCGTCGTAGCCGCACGGCCGGCGGTCCCTCCGGCCCCTCAGGCGCCGGGCCGGGCAGGCGCTCGAGCAGGGCCTCGGCCAGGCGGGACACGTGGTGGTAGAGCACGCCGCCGGTCTCCCGGGCGACGTAGGACACCATCCGGCGCGTCGTCGGTGCTGGGCCCGCTGCGGGTGGGGCTGGCGCCCGCGACCGGCAGGCCGAGGTCGTCGGCCATCGTCCGCACCCGGTACACGTGCCACGGGTCGCTGACCACGAGCACACCCTGCTCCCACCCGGACTCCTCGCGCGAGCTCGGCCACCGGGACGAGGCTGTCGAGCGTGTTGCCGCCGACGGCCACGGCGACGACGGCGTCGGCCGGCACCCCCTGGTCGAGCAGCCAGTCCTGCGCGCTGTCGGCCTCGGTGAACCGGTCACCCTCCTGGTTGCCGCCCGTGGTGACGACCAGCGGGGCGAGCCCCTCCTGGTAGAGCTCGAGGGCGTGCTCCAGGCGGGCCTGGAGCACCTTGCCGGCACGCCGTCCAGCTGCGAGGCCCCCAGCACCATGATCGCGTCGGCGGGCACCGCGCTCGTCCCGGCCGGCGACCTGCACCACCCGCGCCGCCACCACGACGGGGACCAGCAGCACCGCGACCACCACCAGCACGACCAGCGCGTCGCGCCGCGCGCCCGCCGGCCGCGGCAGCGGCGAGGCTCGACGGGTCGAGGCGCGCAGGCTCATAGCCGCATCGTGTCATCGACGGGGACCGGGCCCGTGCGCACGCGCGGACGCGCGGCGGTGCTCGTGACGCAGCGGCTCAGCCGCCGGAGACGGAGGCCTCGGCGGCGGCGACCTGCGCGGCGGTCGCGGGTCCAGCCCCCGGGTGGCCAGCCAGCCCTCGGGCAGCGACACCGGACGGGCGGCACCCGCCCGCCCGCGGTGGCCCTCGGCCGCCTCGCCCGGGTAAGGGGCGTCGGCCGGCAGCTCAGCGACCACCTGGTCGATGTCGGCGAGGCTGTCCACCAGCGCGAGCCGGACCCGGGCGTCGTGGCCGACCGGGTACCCCTTGAGGTACCAGGACACGTGCTTGCGGATGTCGCGGCAGGCCCGGCCCTCGTCGGCCATGTTCTCCACCAGCAGCTCGGCGTGGCGGCGGAACGCGGTCAGCGACCTGCGCCAGGCCCGGCCGGGTCCGTGCGTCGCTGCCGGCCAGCGCGGCGGCGATGTCGGCGAACAGCCACGGCCGGCCCAGGCAGCCACGGCCGACCACGACCCCGTCGCAACCCGTCCGCGCCACCATCGCCACGGCGTCCTCGGCGGAGAAGATGTCGCCGTTGCCGAGCACGGGCACCTCGGCCGGCAGGGCGTCCCGCAGCCGGGAGATGGCGTCCCAGTCGGCGCTCGGGGCGTACAGCTGCGCCGCGGTCCGCCCGTGCAGCGCCACCCAGGCCGCCCCCTCGTCCACGGCGACCCGGCCGGCGTCGAGGTAGGTGAGGTGGTCCTCGTCGATGCCCTTGCGCATCTTCACCGTCACCGGGACGCCCGCCGGCTCGGCGGCCCGGACCACCGCCCTCACCACCGCGGCGAACAGCTCGGTCTTCCACGGCAGCGCCGCTCCCCCGCCCCGGCGGGTGACCTTGGGCACCGGGCAGCCGAAGTTGAGGTCGACGTGCTCGGCGCGGTCCTCCTCCAGCAGCATCGTCACCGCACGGCGCGGCCGTCGCCGGGTCCGTCGCGTAGAGCTGGACGCTCTTGACCGGCTCGTCGGGGTGGTGCTCGGTGAGCCGCAGCGACTCCGGGGTCCGCTCGACCAGGGCGCGGCTGGTCACCATCTCGGACACGTAGAGACCGGCCCCACCGCCGAGCTCGCGGCACAGCCGGCGGAACGCGGCGTTGGTGATGCCGGCCATCGGGGCCAGCACCACCGCGGCGTCGAGGGTGCGCGATCCCAGGCGCAGGGGGCGCGTCTGCTGGAGGGTCGGCGTGCTCACGGGCTCCAGGGTACGGACCTCAGCGTGGTGCCATCCGGATCGCGCCGTCCAGGCGGATGGTCTCCCCGTTGAGCAGCCCGTTGGCGACGATGTGGGCGGCCAGGTCGGCGTACTCCTCGGGACGCCCGAGCCGCGCCGGGTGCGGGACCTGCTTCCCGAGCGACTCCCGCGCGGCCTCCGGCAGCCCGGCGAGCATGGGCGTGTCCATGATCCCGGGCGCGATGGTCATCACCCTGACGGCGTGCTCGGCGAGGTCCCGGGCCACCGGCAGGGTCATCGCCGCGACGCCGCCCTTGGACGCCGAGTACGCCGCCTGCCCGACCTGGCCGTCGAAGGCGGCGACGCTGGCGGTACCGATGAGCACACCCCGGTCCCCGTCGACGACCTCGTTGCCCGCCATCTGCTCCGCGGCGAGGCGGAAGACGTTGAAGGTCCCGACGAGGTTGACCATCACGACCTGCACGAAGCCGTCCAGCGGCGCGACGCCGCGCCTGCCGAAGGTCTTGGTGGGCGGCGCGATACCGGCGCAGGCCACCGCCACACGGAGCGGGCCGCGCTCGGCGGCCAGCGCGACGGCGGCGGCGACCTGCTCCGCGTCGGTGACGTCGGCGGCCGCGGCGACCACGTCGCCCACCGTGGCGAGGTCCGCGACGGCCGCGTCGAGCCGTTCACCGGGCAGGTCGACCAGCACGACCCTCGCGCCGTCGGCGGCGAAGCGGCGTGCGGTGGCGTTGCCGAGCCCGGACGCGGCACCGGTGACCAGGACTGCGCTGTCGGTGATCCTCACGAGAGGCACCTTAGGCCGGGGGCCACACCGGCGGGCAGCCCAGGGTCTGCGACGCTGGCCGCATGGACATGCGTGGTCGGACCGTCGTCATCACCGGGGCCAGCAACGGCCTCGGGCTCGCCTCCGCCGTGGCCCTGGCGCGCTCAGGGGCGGAGCTGGTGCTCGCCGTCCGCGACGAGGGCCGGGGTCAGGCAGCCGTCGACCAGGTCCGTCGGGATGCCCCGGCGGCAGCGGTCCGCACCGCCCACCTGGACCTTGCCGACCTCGGCTCGGTGCAGGCCTGCGCCGACGGCCTGCTCGGCGAGCTGTCGTCGCTGGACGTGCTGATGAACAACGCCGGCGTGATGATGCCGCCGACCCGTCGGGCCACCGCCGACGGCTTCGAGCTCCAGATGGGCACCAACCACCTCGGGCACTTCGCGTTCACCGCTGCGCCTGCTGCCGCTGCTCGTGGCCACCCCGGGCAGCCGGGTCGTGACCGTGTCGAGCCTCGCCGCGCGTGGCGGCAGCATCGACCTGGACGACCTGCAGGCGGAACGCTCCTACTCCCCCTCCCCCCGGTACGGGGCGTCCAAGCTGGCCAACCTGCTGTTCACCCTGGAGCTGCAGCGCCGTCTGGTCGCCGCCCAGGCCCCCACCATCTCGGTCGCCGCCCACCCCGGCCTCAGCGCCACCAACCTGGTCTCGACCATGGAGCGGGGCCGCGTCGTGGAGCGGTTGGCGGCCGCGCTGTCGCAGAGTGCGGAGGTGGGCGCGCGGCCGCAGCTGCACGCCGCCATCGCCGACGGGGTCAGGGGCGGCGACTACTACGGCCCCAAGGGCCTCGCCGAGGTCCGGGGACGCCGCGTCGCCCACGCGACCATGCCGCCCGCAGCGCTGGACACCGCCATGGCGGGCGCGCTGTGGGCGCGCTCGGAGGAGCTGACCGGGGTGGCGTACCCGGGCGTCGGCTGAGCACCCCAGCGCGCAGTAGGACCTCCCCGTGCAGACCTTCCTGCCCTACCCCGACGACCGCGCGAGCGCCGCAGTGCTGGACGACAAGCGGCTGGGCAAGCAGCGCGTGGAGACCCTGCAGATCCTCCGGGCGCTGACCTGGCACAGCTACGGCTGGCGCAACCACCCCGCCGTACGGATGTGGCGCGGCTTCGTGCCTGCGCTCGTCGCCTACGGGGTGGCCGTGTGCGACGAGTGGGTCGCACGCGGTCGTGCCGACGCGGTCAAGCCCGTGCTGCTGGAGTTCGCCGGCGGGGCGGAGCCGTCCTGGCAGCAGCTGCACGCCTCCGGCCAGCGGCCACCGTGGCTGGGCCTGGAGGCGCTGCACGAGTCGCACCGGTCCGCGCTGGTGCGCAAGGACCCCGAGCACTACCGGCCGTACTTCCCCCACGTGCCCGACGACCTGCCCTACCTGTGGCCGCCCGCGGCGTTCCCGCGCTGGCCGCTGCGGCGCGGCCGGCCGGCGCCACTGTCCGTCGAGGCCGCCCTGGCACTCCTGGGCCTGCCGGACCTGACCGACGACGCGCGGGGGTCCCTCGCGCTCCTCGCCGCTGGCCGCTCGAGCGACCTGACGGCTGCCGACCGCGAGTCGCTCACCGCGACCGGGCTCCTGGCGGGCATGACCACGCCGGGGACGACGCTGTGGGTGGTGCCGGGCGACGAGCCACCGGTCCCGGGGGCCGCGCCGCCCGCCTCTGCGGCGCTGCTCGAGGGCAGCACGGTGTCGCCGTCGATCGCGCGTGCCCCCGTGCCGGAGGACGTGGAGCGGGTCGCCGCCGAGGTGGCGTCGGCGCGGGAGCCCGAGTTCCGGTTCCTGCGCCGCTCCCAGCTCTGCAGGGCTGACGTGGCCGGGGCAGGGCTGTTGGTCGTGGACCCGGGGGTCACCGGCGCTCCCGACGTCGGTCTGCCCACGCTACGGCTGCACCTGGTCGCCGCCCCGGTCGACGTACCGGGCTGAGGCAGGGCCCAGCGGCAGCCGCGGCGGCAGCCTCAGCCGGAGGCGGCCCCGGCAGCACCGGCCTACCGTGGAGCCGTGCGCGCAGTGGTGCTCGGTCGGACGGGCGGTCCCGAGGTCCTCGAGGTCGGTGAGGCGCCGGACCCCGGCCCGCCGACCGGCGACGAGGTCCTGGTACGGGTGGTGGCCTCCAGCGTCAACGGGACCGACCTCGGTCTGCGGGCCGGGGGCATGGCGGTCGTCCGGCTGCTCTCCCGCCGCCTGGTGCTCGGCTTCGACCTCTCCGGCCACGTCGTCGCGTGCGGGCCGCGCGTCACCGCGTTCGCCCCGGGCGACCGCGTGGTGGCCCTGCTCGACCACGGCGGAGGCGGCCAGGCCGAGCTCGTGCGGGTGCCGCAGTCCCGGGCGGCCGCCGTGCCCGACGCGCTGGACCTGGTGCGGGCGGCGGCGATCCCCCTGGCGGGGCTGACCGCGCTGCAGGCGCTGCGCCAGCACGCCCGGCTCCAGGACGGAGCGGGCCGCCGGGTCCTGGTCGTAGGCGCTGCCGGCGGCATCGGCTCCTGGGCGGTGCAGCTCGCCCGGCTGTCCGGTGCGCACGTGAGCGCGGTGACCAGCGCGGGCCGCGAGGACCACGTCCGCGACCTGGGCGCCCACGAGGTCCTCGACCGGCACCGCGACGACCCGCTGTCCGGGGACGCCCGCTGGGACGTCGTGCTGGACTGCCCGGGCGCGCTGAGCTTCGACGCCGTCCGGGCGAGCCTGGCCCCGTCGGGGGTGATGGTGTCGACCCGGCCGGTGTCCGCGGACAGCCTGCGGGCCGCGGCCGCCACCGCCATCCTCGGCCGTAGCCGACAGGGCGGCCCGAGGTTCGCCGCCGTCATGACCGCCGCCCGCACCGGCGACCTCGACCACCTGGCGCGCCTGGTGGCGACCGGCCACCTCCGGCTCCCCGTGGACCGGGTGCTACCGCTGGAGCAGGTGGCGGACGCCCACTCCCACGCCGAGGGCAGCGCGGTCCGCGGCAAGGTGGTCCTCACGCTCTGAGGTCACCATGCTGGCTCAGCGGCTCAGCGGCTCAGCGGCTCAGCGGCTCAGCGGCTCAGCAGCCGACCAGCCGCGCGGCCAGCCAGCCCTCGACCGCGTCCAGCCCGACCCGCTCCTGGGTCATGGTGTCGCGCTCTCGGATCGTCACCGCCTGGTCCTCGAGGGTGTCGAAGTCCACCGTCACGCAGAACGGGGTGCCGATCTCGTCCTGGCGTCGGTAGCGGCGCCCGATCGCCCCGGCGTCGTCGAAGTCGACGTTCCAGCTCCGTCGCAGCTGGGCGGCGAGGTCCTTGGCCTTGGGCGACAGGTCGGCGTTGCGCGACAGCGGCAGCACGGCGACCTTGACCGGCGCGAGACGGCGGTCGAGCTTGAGCACCAGCCGCTTGTCCACCCCGCCCTTGGCGTTGGGGGCCTCGTCCTCGGTGTAGGCCTCCAGCAGGAACGCCATCATCGGCCGCCCGACGCCCGGCTGCGGGCTCGATGACGTACGGCACCCAGCGCTCCTCGGTCGTCTGGTCGAAGTAGCTAGAGGTCCTGCCCGGAGTGCTCGGAGTGCGTCTTCAGGTCGAAGTCGGTCCGGTTGGCGATGCCCTCCAGCTCGCCCCACTCGGAGCCGGCGAACCGGAACCGGTACTCGATGTCCACGGTCCGCTTGGAGTAGTGCGAGAGCTTCTCCTGCGGGTGCTCGTAGTGGCGCAGGTTGTCGCGGTCGATGCCGAGGTCGACGTACCAGTCGGTGCGGTGTGTCGATCCAGTACTGGTGCCACTGCTCGTCGGTGCCGGGCACGACGAAGAACTCCATCTCCATCTGCTCGAACTCGCGGGTCCGGAAGATGAAGTTGCCGGGGGTGATCTCGTTGCGGAAGCTCTTGCCGATCTGACCGATGCCGAACGGCGGCTTCTTCCGCGCCGAGCCCATCACGTTGGCGAAGTTCACGAAGATGCCCTGCGCGGTCTCCGGTCGCAGGTAGTGCAGGCCCGACTCGTCCTCGACGGGGCCGAGGTGGGTGCTTGCAGCAGGCCGTTGAAGTCGCGCGGCTCGGTCCACGCGCCGCGGGTGCCGCAGTTGGCGCAGACGATGTCGGCGAGGCCGTTCTCGGGCGCGCGGCCCTTCTTCTCCTCGAACTCCTCCAGCAGCTGGTCGGCGCGGTACCGCTTGTGGCAGCTGGTGCACTCGGTCAGCGGGTCGCTGAAGGCCCCGACGTGACCGGAGGCGACCCACACCTGGCGCGGCAGGATCACCGAGGAGTCCAGCCCGACGACGTCCTCGCGGCCGGTGACCATGTAGCGCCACCACTGGCGCTTGATGTTCTCCTTGAGCTCCACGCCGAGGGGGCCGTAGTCCCAGGCGGAGCGGGTGCCGCCGTAGATCTCGCCGCTGGGGTACACGAACCCCCGGCGCTTGCTGAGGCTGACGACGTCGTCGATGCGGTTGGTGCCTTGCTTGCCATGTCGGTTCTCCGTCCGGCTGGGGTGTCGGCGAGCCCGCCCAGGCTAGGGCGTCGGCGGCCCGGGACCGCACCCGAGCCCGAAGGATGACCGGACCGGGGTGCATGACGACGCACGGGGTGCCGTGACGGACCGTCGAGGTCACGTCGCGGCGCACCGGGGCGACGGTGTGCGTGCCCACTGACGCGGCATGGCTCCTGGCCGAGGACCTGCACCGGCGGTCCGGCGCCGTTCGCCCGGGCGGATCTCAGCCGAGGGCGTCCCCCAGGTCGAAGCAGTCCGCGTCGGGCGAGCGGTCGCTGCCGTGCTCGCTCAGCGTGCCGTCCGCCTCGCTGGTGAGCAGCTCCTCGAACGCGGTCGGCTCGTCGACGGCCAGGTACATCAGCGGGTGGGCGTGCAGCTTGACCTCGTAGGCGGACAGGGCCCGCCGGTAGGCGCCGACGTCACCCACCGGCTGCGACAACGTCCACAGGTCCGGCTCGTCGGTGGACCGGGCGACGCTCCCCCACAGGTGCCCCGGCCGGGCCGCCAGCGCCTGCAGCGCGGTCCGCGCCCGGTCGAGGAAGCCGGACGCCTCGGCGGCGGGGACGCGGTACCGGGTGACGGCGAGCACGACGACGACCGTAGCGGGCGAGCGACGGCGTTCCCTGAGCGGGACGTGCCGGTGCAGGACGGTCGGGCACCCCTCGCACGCCTCGCATGCGGGCGTCCGCAGTTGTCCTCACCGCGAATGATTATCAGGATGGCCACCATGAGACCCGGCCTCCGCCCCACCGTGCTCGCGTCAGCCGTCGTCACCGCGCTCGCACTCTCGGCGTGCGGGGGCGCGGCGTCCGCCGGCAGCGCCGACCGGGGTCGAGCAGACCGGTGCGACGGGCGAGAGCCTCCAGGTGGTCGCCGCCTTCTACCCGTTGGAGTTCCTCACCAGCCGGGTCGGGCGGCGAGCGCGCCGAGGTGACCGGCCTGACGCCGCCCGGCGCCGAGCCGCACGACCTCGAGCTCAGCCCCCAGGCCCTCGCCGGGCTCAGCGAGGCGGACCTGCTGGTCGTGCTCGGTGGCTTCCAGCCCGCCCTCGACGACGCGCTCACGACGACTGCGGCACCCGTGGTCGACCTCGCCCCGGTGGCCGACCGCCCCTACGCCGAGGGTGCGGAGCACCAGCCGGACGACTCCGACCACAGCGAGGAGGCGCACGACGAGGAGGCGCACGGCGAGGTCGACCCGCACTTCTGGACCGACCCCACCCACATGGCCGAGGCCGCCGCGCTGGTGGCGGGGGCGCTACTCGAGGCCGACCCCGAGGGCGCCGACACCTACGCCGCCAATGCCGCCGCCCTGGTCGCCGAGCTGGACGAGCTCGACGCCGAGGCGCAGCAGGCCCTCGCCTCGTGCGAGGTCGAGGACCCTGGTCACCGCCCACGACGCCTTCGGCTACTTCGCCGACCGGTACGGCTTCGAGGTCCGCGCGGTCAACGGCCTGTCCCCGGACCAGGAGCCTGACGCCCGCACGCTCGCCGAGCTGTCCGACTTCGTCGCCGACAACGGCATCACCACGGTCTACACCGAGACGCTCGCGTCCTCGGCCGTCGCCGACACCGTGGCGGCCGAGGCGGGCGTCGCAGACCGCCGTGCTCGACCCGGTCGAGGGACTCACGGACGCCTCCGCCGGCGGGGACTACCTTGAGGTCATGCGCGCGAACATCGACGCGGTCCGGTCCGGCCAGTCGTGCGCCTGAGCGGCCCGGCCGCGGCCGCCGGGGACCCTCGACGTCGGCGGTCCGCGGCCGCCACGGCGCCCCCGGCGCTGCTGCGTGCAGCACGCCACCATCGGCTACGGCCGCCGCCCGGTCGTCCACGCCGCCGACCTCGCGGTCGAGCGAGGGCCAGGCCGTGGCGCTGCTGGGGGCCAACGGCTCCGGCAAGTCGACCCTGGTCCGCGGCATCCTGGGCCTGGCCGACATCCTCGTCCGGCCACGTCGACGTGCTCGGCGAGCACGTCGAGCACGGGGCCTCCGCGGCGGCGTCGCTGGTGGGCTACGTGCCCCAGCGGCACAGCGTCTCCGGCGCGGTGCCCAGCACCGCCGCCGAGGTCGTCGGCGCAGGGCTGCTGGCCTCGCGCGGGTTCTGGCGGCCCCCCGCGCGCGGGGACCGCGAGCGCGTCCTGGCCGCCCTGGCCGAGGTCGGCCTGGCCGACCGGGCCGCGCGCCCGGGTGCGCCGAGCTGTCCGGCGGGCAGCAGCGCCGGGTGCTCATCGCCCGGGCCATCGTGTCCGGCCCCCGCCTGCTGGTGCTCGACGAGCCGACGGCCGGGGTGGACCGGGCGCAGCACCGAGCAGCTCGTGCGGACCCTGGCCGAGCTCAAGGCGGCCGGCCGGGCGCTGCTCGTGGTCACCCACGACCTCGCCGAGCTCGGCCCCGTGCCGGACCGGGCCGTCACCATGCAGGACGGGCTCGGTCGCCTCCGACCTGGCGACTGCGAGCCGCGACCGCGGCGACCGGCTCGCTGCGTCGACCGTGTCGGAGGCGGTGTGACGTGCCCGCGATCCTCGACTACGACTTCATGCGCCGGGCCCTGCTCGCGGCGCTGATGGTCGGCACGGTGGCTCCGCTGGTCGGGGTGTTCGTCGTCCAGCGGCGGCTGTCGCTGATCGGCGACGGCATCGGCCACGTCGCCCTGGCCGGCGTCGCGGTCGGGCTGCTCACCGGCAGCTCCCCCACCTGGGTGGCGCTGGCCGCGGCCGTGCTGGCCGCGGTGGCGCTGGAGCTGGTCCGCGCCTCCGGGCGCACCAGCGGGGACCTGGCCCTGGCCATGCTGTTCTACGCCGGGATCGCGGGCGGGGTGGTGCTGGTCAGCCTGTCCCCCGAGGGCAGCGCGGCCAACCTCGTCGCCTACCTGTTCGGCTCGATCACCACGACGACGTCGGCGCGACCTGCTCCTCTTCGCCGGGCTGGTCGGTGCTCGTCGTCGGCGCGTCGCCGTGCTGGGCCGCACCCTGTACGCGGTCAGCGACGACGAGGAGTTCGCCCGCGCGTCCGGCCTGCCGGTCCTCGCGGTCAACGTCGTGCTGGCGGTGCTGGTCGCGGCGACGGTCGTGCTGAGCATGCGGGTGGTCGGGCCTGCTGCTGATCAGCGCGCTGATGGTGGTGCCGGTGGCGCTGGCGCCAGCTGGTCGCCCGGAGCTTCGCCCAGACCGTGGTCGTCGCCTGCGTCGCCGGGCTGGTGCGCCTCGGTCGCCGGCACGACGCTGTCCTTCTACGCCGACACGCCGTCCGGCGGCACGATCGTGCTGCTCGCGGTCCTCGCCTTCGCTCGTGACCGCGGTCGCCACCGCTCGGCTGCGGGCAGGCTGCGGGCGCTGGCGGCACCGACGCCGGCACGGCAGCGCCGGAGCGGCACGGCGACCACGTCCACCACGGCGAGCACGTCCA
This sequence comes from uncultured Actinomycetota bacterium, assembly GCA_963759255.1. GTDB lineage: Bacteria > Actinomycetota > Actinomycetes > Actinomycetales > JBBAYJ01 > Aquipuribacter. Next base: position 446,361 of record CAVWYQ010000002.1, on the reverse strand, counting down.
CGGGGAGCCCGGCTGCGAGCACCCTGCCGTGCCGCACCGCGGACCACGTCGACTACGTCCACGACGGCCACCGGCACGCCCCGCGCCTGACCCGGCACGGCGTCGGCTACGACGAGCACTGATGGCCGCAGGTCACGACCGACTCGCCCGCCACGGGTCGCCGGAGGTGGCCAGCCCCTCGCGCTCGAGCGCTTCGAGGACGTCAGCGAGCTGTTCCGGACCCTGAGCTCCCCGGTCCGCATCGCCCTGGTCAGCCTGCTGACCGACGGCGAGATGTGCGTGCACGAGCTCGTCGACGCCCTCGGCTGCCCCAGCCCCTGGTCTCCCAGCACCTGCGCGTCCTGCGGGACGCCGACCTGGTGAGCAGGACGCGGCGCGGCCGGGAGGTCGCCTACGTGCTGCGCGACGACCACGTCGCCCACATCGTCGCCGACGCCCGCTCCCACACCGGTGAGACCGGCGGCCCGCCGCACGAGGACCGCCACGGACCGAGCCGCCACGAGACCCGGACGTGACCGCCACGCAGCGCCGGTGGCAGGCTGGGCGACCGTGAGCGCCGAGCCCCAGCCCGTCCGGCGCCACACCCGGCAGCGCGCCGCGGTGGCCGACGCCCTGGAGCGCACCGAGGAGTTCGTCAGCGCGCAGGACCTGCACGCGACCCTGCGCGCCGCGGGCGACCGCATCGGCCTGGCGACGGTCTACCGGTCGCTGCAGGCCCTCGCCGAGGACGGCCAGGTCGACGTCCGCCGGGGGCGAGGACGGCGAGGCGACTGTACCGCCGCTGCAGCACCGGGCCACCACCACCACCTGGTCTGCCGCGCCTGCGGCCGCACCGTCGAGGTGGAGTCCCGGCTGGTCGAGCGGCTGGGCGGCCGCGTCGCCCGGCGACAACGGCTTCGTCGACGCCGTCGCACACCGTGGAGATCACCGGCACCTGCCCGGGCTGCGCCGACTGACGACGTGAGGACGTCGCCCGCGCTCGACCGTCGCCTCCGGTCGACCGCGTCCACCGGCGCCCGCCCCAGCGCCGGTCCCGACGGGCGTAGGTCTCGCAGGCCCGCCACAGCGAGCGACGGTCGACGTCCGGCCACAGCTCGTCGGTGAACACCAGCTCGGCGTAGGCGGACTGCCACAGCAGGAAGTTGCTGCGTCCGCTGCTCGCCGGACACCCGCCAGAACATGTCGACGTCGGGCATGTCCGGCTCGTCGAGGTGCTCGGCGAGCAGCTGCCTCGTCGATCTCGCGGCGGGTCAGCGTCCCCGCCTTCACCTTGGCCGCGATGGCGGTGACCGCGTCGACGATCTCGGCCCGGCCGCCGTAGTTCACGCACATCGTCAGGGTGCAGACGGTGTTGTCGCGGGTCAGCTCCTCGGCGCGCTGCAGCTCGTCGATGACGCTGCGCCACAGCCGCGGCCGGCGCCCGGCCCAGCGGACCCGGACGCCCCAGGAGTGCATCTGGTCGCGGCGGCGCCGGATGACGTCCCGGTTGAAGCCCATGAGGAAGCGCGACCTCCTCCGGCGAGCGCTTCCAGTTCTCGGTGCTGAACGCGTAGGCGGACACGTGCCCGACGCCCGAGCTCGATGGCCCCGGCGACGACGTCGAGCAGAGCCGCCTCCCCGGCCTCGTGCCCCTTGGTCCGCGGCAGGCCGCGGCTGTTGGCCCAGCGGCCGTTGCCGTCCATGACGACGGCGACGTGGCCGCGGGACCAGCTCGGCGGGGATCGCGGGCGGACGGTGCCCCGCTCGGGTGCGGCGGCGGGGGCAGCGGGGCGGGACCGCCCGCAGCCGGCCCGCTCGAGCGGCTCACGGCCGCTCCACCAGCCGCAGCGACCGGACGCCCGCTCCAGGTGCCACTGCAGCAGGGACGTCACCACGCCGCTCGCCCGGCGCCGGGCCCAGTCCTCGCTGTACTCGGCTCGCGTCCCAGTCCCCGCTGAGCAGCTGCCCGAGCAACCGCACCGTCTCCGGCGGGCACGTGCGCGGCCCCGGGAGCGCGGCACAGCGGGCAGACCACGCCGCCGGCGTCCAGGGCCACCGCGGAGTGCGGCCCCGGCGCCCCGCAGCGGGTGCAGGAGTCGAAGCCCGGCCCGTAGCCGGCGACGGCGAGCGCGCGCAGGGCGAAGGCGTCGAGCACCAGCCCGGCTCGCGCCGGGTGACCGTCAGCGCGTTGAGGCCGCCGACGAGCAGGTGGTACAGCGCCGGCGACGGCTCACGCTCCACGGGCAGCAGCCGCATGCGCGGTCTCGAGGATCGGCCGTGCCCGCGGTGTAGCGGGCGTAGTCGGCCCCGACGTACTGGGCGAAGGGGTGCACCGCCTCGGCCTGCGTGACGATGTCCAGCGACCGGCCGGTGTGCAGCTGCAGGTCCACGTGGCTCATCGGCTCCAGCCGCGCCCCGAACTTCGACCGGGTCCGCCGCACCCCCTTGGCCACCGCCCGCACCAGACCGGTGTCGTAGGTCAGCAGGATGTGACGATCTTGTCCGCCTCACCGAGCAGGTGGCTCCGCAGCACGACGCCGCTGTCCCGGTAGAGGCCCACCGCACCGTCTGCCCCGCCGGCGCGGGTCGCCCACCGGCCCCGCGACCTCAGAGGCGGGTGCGCCTCGGGTTGGCCAGCGAGGAGCCGGGCGCGTCGGGCCCGGCGGCGAGACCCTCCGCGGTCGGGGTGGTGAGGTCGGTGGTGTCTGGGGTCATGGTGGCCTCCGCGGTGGTGCCTGGTCGACGACGATCGGCCGTCCATGCGGAGATGCCCCTGGCACCGGCGCGCGTAACGTCATGTGCGTCACACGCACGGTGGGGTGGTGCTGCCTCAGACCCCTTGCGAGGCGACCATGGGCAGCACCGCGGCGGCGTACCCGAGCAGCTGGGCGAACACGCCACGAGCAGCAGCACCATGGCCGTCAACCCCGTTGACCCACAGGGCCACCGTCGCCAGCTCCCGCCCGGCCTTGGCACCGGTGACCGGGTGGGTCTCGCGGAGCGCGAGCCACGCCGAGGACGACGCCCGATCGCCGGTGCACCGCCGCGCAGACGAGAGCGGCCACGGCGAGCGTGCTCGTCGGGCGCTGAGCGGCACGTCCCGTGCGGCACGGCACCCGGCGGCACGTACCCGCGCGGCACGTACCCATGCGGCACGTGCCCGGCTGCGGCGCGTACCCCGGCGGGCCCAGGACCGGACGGCGGCCCTGTCCCGGCGGCGGCCCGGGCGGCGAGCTATCCCCGCAGCGCCCGGTTGACCGCCGACACGACGGCCTTGAGCGAGGCCGTGACGATGTTCGGGTCGATGCCCACGCCCCACAGCACCTGCCCGCCGACGGCGCACTCGACGTAGGCGGCGGCGGTCGCGTCCCCGCCCGCGCTCATGGCGTGCTCGGCGTAGTCGAGCACCCGCACGTCGACCCCCACCTGCGCCAGCGCGGTGGTGAACGCCGCGATCGGCCCGTTGCCCGTGCCGGTGAGCGTCACGTCGGCCGGCACCGTCGCGCATCACGCACGGTCAGGGTGTCGTCGGCGTCGACCTTGCCGCTTGGACTCCAGCGCCCGGAGCTCGAAGCGGCCCCAGCGGGTCCTCCGACCCGAGCCGACGGGCAGGTACTCGTCGCGAACACCTCCCACAGCTGGTCGGGGGTGATCTCCCCGCCGCCGAGGTCCGCGCGCAGCTGCACCGCGTGCGACAGCTCGATCTGCAGCCGGCGCGGCAGGTCGAGGTGGTGCTCGGTCTTCATCAGGTACGCCACGCCGCCCTTGCCGGACTGGCTGTTGACCCGGATGACGGCCTCGTAGCTGCGGCCGAGGTCCTTGGGGTCGACCGGCAGGTACGGCACGGCCCAGGCGTGCTCGGCGACCGGCACGCCGGCCTCGCGGGCGTCCCGCTCCAGGTGGTCGAAGCCCTTCTTGATCGCGTCCTGGTGGGAGCCGGAGAACGCGGTGAACACCAGGTCCCCGCCGTAGGGGTGGCGCTCGTGCCACCGGCAGCTGGTTGCAGTGCTCGACCGTGCGGCGGACGTGGTCGATGTCGGACAGGTCGATCATCGGGTCGATGCCCTGGCTGAACAGGTTGAGCGCCAGCGTCACCAGGTCGACGTTGCCGGTGCGCTCGCCGTTGCCGAACAGGCAGCCCTCGACGCGGTCCGCGCCGGCCAGCAGGCCCAGCTCGGCGGCGGCGACACCGGTGCCCCGGTCGTTGTGCGGGTGCAGGCTCAGCACCAGGGAGTCGCGGCCGCGCAGGTTGCGGTGCATCCACTCGATGGAGTCGGCGTAGACGTTCGGGGTCGCCATCTCCACCGTGGCGGGGAGGTTGAGGATCAGCGGGTCGTCGGGGCGTGGGCTCGAGCACCTCGGCGACCTCGTTGCAGACCCGCAGCGCGAACTCCAGCTCGGTGCCGGTGTAGGACTCCGGGCGAGTACTCGAAGCGGATCTCGGTGTCGCCCATGTCCTCGGCGTACTTCTTGCACAGCCGGGCCGCCGACGTCGCGATGTCGGCGATGCCGTCCATGTCCATGCCCGAACACCACGCGGCGCTGCAGCGTGGAGGTGGAGTTGTAGAAGTGGACGATGGCCTGCTTGGCCCCGACCAGGGACTCGTAGGTGCGCGCGATCAGGTGCTCGCGGGCCTGGGTCAGCACCTGGATGGTGACGTCGTCGGGGATCCGGTCGGTCTCGACCAGCGCGCGGACGAAGTCGAAGTCGGTCTGGCTCGCCGACGGGAAGCCGACCTCGATCTCCTTGTAGCCGAGCCCGACGAGCAGGTCGAACATCCGCATCTTGCGCTCGACGTTCATCGGGTCGATGAGCGCCTGGTTGCCGTCGCGCAGGTCGACCGCGCACCAGCGCGGGGCGGCCTCGATGCGCCGGTCTGGCCAGGTGCGGTCCGGCAGCTCGACGCGCAGCTGCTCGTGGAAGGGGACGTAGCGCCCGAAGGGCATGCCGGAGGGCTGCTGGGGGTGGATCGTGGGGGACATCTCGGGTTCCTCGCCTGTGGGGTGGGCCTGGGGGCCGGCAGGGCGGAGCCTCCGCGCAGGGGCGGCCGACCTGTCAGTGGGCCCCGGCGCGGCGACCAAGCAGGAGGCTTGCTGTCCGCACGGCGTCACCGTACACGGCGCGCAGCGATCCTCCTGCTGTCAGACGTCGGTGGTGGCATGCCCCCATGAGCAGCTGGCACGACTTCGCCACCGAGCAGCCGGAGCTCGCCTGCGAGGTACGGCTCCGGCTCGACGCCCACGTCCACAAGGTGATGGCCACGGTGCGGGCGGACGGCTCGCCCCGGCTGTGCGGGACGGAGGTGGTCTTCCACGGCGACGACCTGTGGCTCGCGGGCATGGTCGGGGCGAGACGGTTCTCGGACCTGCGGCGAGACCCCCGGGTGGCACTGCACTCCTGCCCCGAGGACATGCCGGGGTGGTCCGGGGACGCCCGGCTGGCCGGCACCGCGACCGAGGTCACCGACCCGGACGTCCACACCGCCGTGGCCGGTGCGGCGGACGAGCCCACCGGTGACTTCGAGCTGTTCCGGCTGGACCTGACGGAGGCCGTGAGCGTGCGGCTGGCCCCTGGAGGCGACGCCATCGTGGTGGAGTCGTGGCGACCGGGGCGAGGCGTGGTGCGGGCGATGCGCGGCTGAGCGCCCACGCGGCTCAGAAGCCCAGGCGCCGCAGCTGCTTGGGGTCGCGCTGCCAGTCCTTGGCCACCTTGACCCGCAGGTCCAGGTGGACGGGCACCCCGAAGGCGCCTTCGATGCCACGCCGGGCCCGGCGTGCCGACGACTTGAGCCGCTCGCCGCCCTTGCGGCCGATGACGATCGCCTTCTGGCTGTCGCGCTCGACGTACACCCAGACCCGCACGTCGGTCAGCGGGCGGCCCTCCGGCCGGTCCTCGCGGGGGACGATCTCCTCGGTGACCACCGCGAGGGAGTGCGGCAGCTCGTCCCGGACCCCGTCGAGCGCGGCCTCCCGCACCATCTCCGCGATGAGCACGTCGAGCGGGACGTCGTGCACCTGATCGGTGGGGAACAGCGGCGGCCCCGCCGGCAGGTGAGCAGCTCCACGAGGACGTCGGCGAGGGTGTCGACGCCGTCGTCCGGTCGCCGGACGTCGGGACGAAGTCCGCGACGTCCAGGCCCACCTGCTCAGCCAGGGTCTGGGCCTGCAGGAGCCTGGCCGGGACGTCGTCCCCGCGACCGAGGTCGGTCCTGGTCACCGCCACGACGACCTTGGTCCGGCGACGCCGCCGACCTGCTCGACCACCTGCTCGGCCAGCCGGCGGTCCCCGGGGCCGACCGGCGCCGTCGGAGGGCAGGCAGAGCGTCACGACGTCCACCTCGGCGATGCTGTCCCGCACCAGGTCGTTGAGCCGCTCGCCCAGCAGGGTACGGGGCCGGTGCATGCCCGGGGTGTCCACCATGACCAGCTCGGCGTCACCGCCGTCGGCGGTCTGCCTCCGGACGACCCCGCGGATGCTGCGGCGCGTGGTCTGGGGCTTGTCGCTGGTGATCGCGACCTTCTCCCCCACCAGCGCGTTCAGCAGGGTCGACTTGCCCACGTTCGGGCGACCGACCAGGCAGGCGAAGCCGGAGCGGTAGGCGGGCGCGCCCGTCGTGCTCATGCCCGCACCACGCGAGGAGACCCCATCTCCTCCAGCAGGGCGCCGTCGTCCTCGGTCACCTCGGCGCCGACCACCGCGAGGGCCTCGAGCCGGGTGGCACCGCTGGCCACGGCCTGGGCGACGGCGGCCTGGACCGGGCTGAGCCGCAGCGCCCGGAGCGAGACGGCACCGGCGACGTAGGTGCGCCCGTCGGTGTCACGTACGGCGGCCCCTGCCCCGCCGGTGCGGGCGGCGGCGGACCGTGACAGGACCAGGAGACCGTCATCCTCTCCGGACGGCGGTGCGGCAGGCGGTCGGGCGGGTCTCGGGTGCACGGTCACGACACCCATCCTCCCTCGCCGGCGACCCTTGCCGGCTCACACCAGGTCCCGGGTGGCCAGCGGCGCGGCCGGCTGCCGCCGTGCCTCAGGGCGAGGTCGGTAGACGACCCCCGACACGAAGGCGAAGCGGAGCAGGAAGGCGGCCCCCAGCGTCAACGCCTGGGCGAGGACGTCCGGCAGCAGGACCAGCTCGACCAGCAGTGCGAGCAGCGGGAGCCTCGCGAGCGCCTCGACCGTGTTGAACCCCATCGAGGCGAGCAGCCGGACCCGGAACGGCCGCGAGCCGCGCAGGTCGTCGAAGACCAGGCGGTCCTGCAGCAGGAAGTTGGTGAGGATGGTGACCTCGGCAGCGACGGCGGCCGCCGCGAGGTAGTGCATGCCGGCGGCGATCCCCAGGGTCATGAGCAGCAGGTTGAGCACCGCTCCGAACGCGCCGACCGCAGCGAAGCGGGACATCCGTCCGAAGCGGAGCCCCGCCAGCTGGCCGAGGAACCACAGGCCCTGGCGCAGCGTGGCCTTGGACTCCCCCGCCAGGCGCTGCCCGAACACGAAGGGCTCCTCGGTCACCCGGAGGTCGGCGCGCGCGAGGATCTCGAGCAGGATCTTGAACCCGCGGGGACGTAGGTCGGCGAGGTCGAGCGCGTCGCGGCGGACGGCGAAGAAGCCGGTCATGGGGTCGCTGCAGTTGCGGAGGCGGCGCGGGAACATGGCCCGGGTGAGCGTGGTGGAGCCGCTGGAGACGAGCCGTCGGGCGCCTCCCGACAGACCGGCTGCGTCTCCGCCACGGCAGTACCGGCTGGCGACCACCACGTCCACGTCGCCGGCGGCGGCCCGCGCCACCAGGCCGGCACGACCTCCGGCGGGTGCTGAAGGTCGCCGTCCATCACCACGCACCACGGCCGGTCGCAGCTCTTCAGGCCCTCCACGACAGCCCCGCCGAGGCCGCCGGACCGCTGGCCGCGCGGCCGGTGGAGAGCTTGACCGGCAGGGCCGAGGTCTCGGCGAGCAGACGGACGACGTCCGGGGTGTGGTCGTCGGAGTCGTCGACGAACAGGACCTCGGCGTCCACACCACGCATCGCCTCACCGAGGCGGGCGACGAGGACGGGGACGTTGTCCGCCTCGTGGTGGGTGGGGACGATGATCGTGACGGGGACGCTCATGGCCGGGCTCCTGTCGTCGGGGAGAAGCGGAGGGACAGGTAGCCGGAGAACGAGTGGGGGTCGGCCGCGTCGGACGCGATCCAGGCCTGCAGGTAGAGGGGGTCACGGAGCGGCGCGGTGCCCACGACGGTGAACACGGCGGACCCGTCGGGCCCGGTGCGCGAGGTGACCGGGCTGCGGCCGGGGGGCTGACCGTCGATCGACGCGGTGCCCGGGAGGACCCCCTCGGGAGAGAAGACCACCTGGCTGAGGGCGACCGGGATCCCGGCCTCGTGCAGCTCGAGCCCCCAGCGGTCCCGGGCCTGGACGCGGACCACGAGGGACTCGCCGACCGCGACCGCCTCGGGCACCACGGACGGGGACAGGGTCAGCGACGTCGTGACCTCCGGGCGTCGGCCGGAGCTGGACACCGTCGCGGGCCCGGTGGCGAACGCCGTCACCTGGAACCGACCCCGCACGCCCGGCATCGCCACCGCAGCAGGTGCGCTCAGCGCCACCGTGCGCGTCTCCCCGGGGGCCAGCGGTCCCTGCTGCGCGCGCTCCTGCCACCAGCCGGAGTTCCGCCCCCCCGTGCTCACGGTCCAGCCCGGTGTGACGGGGGCCTCGCTGCGGTTGGTCACCTGGACCGTCACCTCCGACAGCGTCTGCCGCGCCCCGGTGCTGCGGACGTCGACGACCTCCACCTCTAGCGGTCCCGGGGTGGCGAGAGCGGTCACGGCTGCGATCGCCGCGCCGGTGGCGCACGCCGCTGCGGCGACCGTGAGCGGTCGCCAGCGTGACCGCCCCCCGTTCCGCCGCAGACCCGGGGCGCTGCTGGTGCCGTCACCGCCCGCCCGCACCGCCGCCGCCGGCCGAACACTCGGTGAGCGCCACCATGACAGCGGGCAGGGCCATGAGCAGGTAGCTGGACAGGCTCCGGGAGGGCAGCAGGAACGCGGCCACCACGAGCAAGGGCCACCCACGGCGCCACCGGTCGTAGTCACCGGCCACCATGAGCAGCAGCGCCGCGTAGCCGGCGTAGCCGGCGACCGACACCGCCACGAGGGAGCCGCCGCCGATGCCGAGCTGCACGATCAGTGCTACCAGCCCCTGGCCGTCCGGGACCAGCGGCTGCACGAGGGGCAGGAAGGCGCCCCCCGCCCAGGCGACGGGGTCCCACACCATGAAGGGGCCGTTGACCAGCAGGAACACCCCGGCCGCCGCGCCCGCGTACCGCGCCGCGACCGGCCACCAGCGCTCGCCGCGCCGGTGGGCCTCCAGGCTCACCACCAGCAGCAGGAACGGCGCGAAGAACCAGGGCAGCTGCTTGACCGAGCAGGCCAGCCCGAGCGCGACCGGACCCAGCCAGGAGCTGAGGCCCGCCCCGGTCCCGAAGCGGTCCCAGCGCCACAGGGCCAGCATCAGCGGCACCAGGTACAACGGGTCGGTCACGCCACCGGTGACGAAGCCGCCGACCAGGTTGTCGGCGAGCAGGACGACGGCCACCCAGCGCACGGGGCGAGGCAGCAGGACGAACAGGAGCACCAGCGCGGCCAGCCACGAGGCGAGGTCCACCACGTTGGCGGCCTGCGCGCCCAGACCCAGGAGCTTCGCGGCCGCCACCGGCAGGAAGGCACCCGCTGGGTAGCTCAGCTGGGTCACCTGCCCGCCGTCCAGCGTCAGCGTCGACAGGGTGGCCGGGACACCGTACGCGTCGAAGGCGGGCGACAGGTCGACGCCGTACGGGTTCTGTCCCGCGAGGAGCAAGTCGGCCGAGTACTCGTTGAAGGCCACCGCGTCGGTGCCGTACGCCGGGGCGGCCAGCCACGTGCCGACGCTCCACACGGAGGTGGTGGTGGCGCCGAGCGCGAGGAGCACCCACGAGCAGGCGCGGCGAGCACGCTCGCCGCCCCGCCAGAGGAGGACCAGGACCACGAAGACCAGGAGCGAGGCCGGTGCGAGCACCGCCGGTGCCACCCCGGACGAGCTGCCGATCGGGTACAGGCGCACGGTGGACGCCAGCACGGCGATGCCCGCTACGGTCCAGCCCACCCGCTCGAGCAGGTCCGCACCGACCGCCGGAGGGAGCCAGGACGTCGTCGCCACCGACCGCGAGCGATCCGGTCCGATCTCCTGCCCGAAGGTTTCCGACGGCGCCACGACCGTCGGAGCGGCACGCTGGAGGACGTCGGTCATCGACGGGAGGTGCCTGCTGCTCACGGCGAGACCACCGCGAGCGAGCCAGAACCCGCCCAGCACCACCAGGGCGAGGACGGTGAGCAGCCCCGCCGCGGGCAGAAGGATCTGGGCCAGCCCGGACGGTGCGGCCGCGCCGGGCGCAGCGCCCACCGGAGCGGCTCCCGCGCCGTCGGCCTGCCCGCCCCCGGTGCCGTCGGCTGCGGCGGAGGACGAGGGGTCCGTGGCATCCCGTCCGCCGCTCGGGGACCGCAGGGCGAACACCGCCGACGGACCGTCGAGCTCAAGCACGACCTCGTCCCCGGGGAGTCCGGGGACCACCTGGACGTCCTGCCCGTCGGTGACGACGAAGGTCGTCGCCTCCGTCCAGTCCGTGCCGACGACCAGTTGGAGGGCGTCGGTGCGACCGGACGCCAGCACGGGGGCCGGGTCGACGACGCGCGGCCGGGCCCGCCCCTGCACACCCGGGACCTGCACCGGGCCCGGGGCTGCGTCGACCGTCTCGACCCCCCGGACACCGATGCCGACCGCCAGGACGACGTCCTTCCCGGCGCGGAGCTCTGACGGGACCAGGGCCTCCGCGACGCCGTCCCCGGACAGGTCGGTGATCGAGACCACCTGTGGGCTCGAGGCATACCCGGCCGGCTGGGTGAGCGTGATCTGGACACCACCGACGTCTGCCGTCACGACGAGCCCCTCCACGCCACCAACCTGTGCTGCGAGCACCGGGACCGACATCCCGAGCCGGCTGGCCGGGTCCGGGCCCACGGGGCCGTAGCCGGTGATGCTCGCCGCGACCGGGACGGTCACGCCCGAGAGCAGCGTGACCCCGACCGCCAGGATCGTGGCGGCGCCCCCGCGCGCCGTCCGGTAGCCGCCGCCCGCTCGGCGTGCTGGCCGGCCGGGGCGGTGCCGTGGTGTGGCCGATGTGCTCACCGTCTGCTCCTGAGGTTGTGCGTCGTCGTGCAGCGATGTGGGATGCCGCGGGCCCCCCTGCCGGTGCTGGCTCGCAACGCCGGACCGGACCGTCCCCGCCGCGTCGATCGTGACCCTGGGTGACCTCGCCGTCAGCCGCTTCCGCCGCGGTCGGTCCCGACGGCCTACGGATGAGGGGCCCGCGCAACCGCCGCGTAACGGTGGGTCACGGGCCCCCCGGGGCTCAGCCGGCCGGAAGGACCTCGATGGCGCTCACCTTCGGCTGGTTGACGGTGGCCGAGAAGGTCAGGTCCAACGTGCCGTCCGTCACCGTCACGGGAACGTCGCGGACGACCGCGGTCATGGGAGCGGCAACCGCGTTCAGGTCGAGCTCGGCGAGCTCCACCGGTCCGCCCTCGGCATTGACGCTGAACACCCGCTTGCCCGTGCCGCCCGCTCCCACCACCGGTCGCCCCGTGGTAGATCTCCGCGAAGTGCAGCCGGACCGTGTAGCTGCCGGCCGGCACCGCGAAGGCGTAGGAGAACGTGACCCGAGGTTGGTCGTCGAGCTCCGCTCGGTCAGGTAGAGGGCGTCCGCTGTCGTGCCGGCGATCTGGGTGACCGCGGGGTTGGTGTACGCCTTGCCGCCGGTGAACCCGGAGTCCGCCGCGAAGGCCACGCCGTCGACCGTGACCGCCGGGCCGCCCGCGTTGACCCGTACCGGTGAGAGGCCGGTGACCGGGGGAGCCGGCACCGTGACCTCGGTCGTGGCCGTGGGCGTCGAGGCGTTGCCCGCCAGTCGACCGCCACCACCCGGTAGCCGGTGGCCGTCCCGACGACCGGGGTGGTGTCGACGAAGGACGGGCCCGTCACCGGGGCGGTCGTCAGCCGGGTCCACGAGGGGCCGGCCGAGCGCTCGACGTGGTAGCCCGCGAGGTCAGCGGCCTGCACCGCCGACCACGACACCTGGACCGACGCCGTCGTCCCGGAGCCCTGCACGACCGCCTGGGCGGCGGTCGGCGCGGGCGGGGCCGTGACGTCGACCAGGGACTCCTGGACGATGTTGGACGACCAGGTAGACGTTGTCGTTGAAGTCGTAGTTGATGCCCGAGTAGTCCATGACCACCAGGTACTGGCCCGGGACCGGTACGCCCGCCGCGGTCCTCGACGGGCCAGATCCGCAGGTGGTGGCCCAGCTCGCACGTGTCCGTCTCCACGCCCGCCGACACGCCGGGGCACTTGTCGGCCGAGATGTTGTTGCGCGACGGGTCGCTCCACTCCGGGTCGATCTTGAACCCGAAGAACTGCGACGGGGGCGTGAAGCTGGCCAGCGCCGGGTTCGTGCTGGAGCCGTTGATCCGGGGCAGGAGGGTCTGCGCCCAGGACCCGTTGTGGGTGAGCCGGCTCTGGGTGCTGCTGGAGCCCTTGGCGTGGGTGAAGAAGGTCGCGGTGCTGGCGCAGCAGGAGTGGTACGCCGCCAGCTGACGGACCGTCACCGGCCGGCTGCTGTCCAGTCGCGCCCAGTACGGGGACAGCACCTCGTCGCCGAGCGCCTCGAGCCGACCCTGGTTGTTGAGCTGGGCCGCGGCGGACCGGGTCGAGGCAGGGTCGACGACGTCGGTGCCCAGCCCGAAGGCCCGGGCGATCTGTGCGACGTTCGGTTCTGTCCCTCCCTCGGCGCGGTCCTGGGCGATGCCGGCCACCTGCACCTGGACGAGCGGCCCGTTGGAGGCGTCGGAGACGAAGCCGACGGTGTCCTCGAAGACCCGGTTGACCGGGGTGCCGGACGTCCCGGTGAAGCGGACACCGACCTGCAGCGTGCCGTTGACGGGGACCGTCACCGGCAGCGCGGGGGCCGGCTCCAGCACGAACCCTGAGGCCGGCGGCAGGACCTGGGTCACGACCACGGGCTCCGTGCCGGTGTTGCGCAGCACGATGGTCGTCGTGTCCTTGAGCGACGGGGTCTGGACGGTCGACTCCGTCCGGCTCATCACGTACCGGTCGGCGAAGGGCGCAGCCTCCGGGTTCTGCGACGTGAGGACGCCGTCGTTGAGGACCACGACCACGACCTGGATCTGGAACACCTCGGTCGTGGCGTTCCCGGCGCCGTCCGTGGCGACGACGGTCACGGTGTGCGGCCCGGCGCCGGTGACGACCACCGGGGTCGTGTACGCCTGCGCCGCTGCCCCGTCGACGGACACGGTCACCCCGGCCAGGCCGGACCCGCCCGCGTCGGTGGCGGCGACGGTGACCGTCGCCTGGTCGTAGAAGGCCCCGTCCGGGGCGGCCTCGCCGCTCAGGTCGACGGAGACCACCGGGGCCACCAGGTCGGCCTGCGAGTCGACAGCCGTGATTCGCACCCACTGGATCTTGGTGTTGGAGCCGAAGGGACCGGGCTCGAGGGTCAGCCGGCCGTCGGAGACGTTCACGGTCTCGTCCGAGACCTGGTAGTCGCCGAGCCCGTCGGGCACGAACTGGCTGATCACGCGCACGCCCTCGGCGCTCAGGGAGTGGACGGAGTCGGCGAAGTCGGGGTCACCCACGGACACCTGGACGTTGTAGGCACCGTCGGGGACGACGAGCTCCCACGCCCCGTCCGGCCCCGCCGAGGCGGCGACGTCGGCCTGCATGATGTTGAAGGTGCGCTCGAGGACCGGCCCCGTGCCGGCCCGGGTGCGGGCTGCCCCGCTGCGGTCGACAGGTGCGCTGGTGGCCAGGTTCACCCAGCCGAAGCCCCGCGCCTCGGAGAAGGCGGCGCCCGTGTCCGGGGTCCACCCCTCCACCGCCGGGGCCCCGGCGGCCTGGAAGTTCACCTGCACGTCCGCGACCGGCTCCGGGGCCGCGACCGGCACGATGTCGACGTAGTGCACCTTGGTGTTGGTGCCGGCGCTCGCGTCCAGCGTCAGCCGCTCGTCGATCACGTCGACCTCGACGGTGGCCGTCCGGGAGCGACCGCCGGCCGCAGCCGTCCCGCTGGGCACGAAGGCGTCGACCGCCCGGACGTCCTCGACGTCGATGGTGTGCACCTCCGGGTCCGTGTTGACCGAAGGGTCGCCCACGGCGACCGTCACCGCGTACCGCCCGTTGGGCACCTCGATCTCCCACGCGCCGTCGGCCTTGGTGCCGTTGAACGTGTTGGGGATGTCGGTGGCGGCCATGTGCATCAGCGTGTCCAGGCGCTGGTCGGCGACCAGGTCCCGGTCGCGCCCGTTGCCCGGGGTGGTGCCCCCGACGGACAGGTCCAGGTCGACCTGCGTCACGGGGTCGATCCAGCCGTAGCGCAGCGACCCGTCTCCCTGGTCGGCACCGGTCCGGAAGCCGAAGGGCTGGCCGTTGTCGCGCACGTACCCGGTCGGTACCGGCGCAGCCGCGTTCTGGAAGTTGACCCGGATCGCCGCGGCAGGCTCCGGGTCCGGCCCGGGGTCGACCGTCCCACCGGCAGGGCGCACGCCCGTCACCAGGAACACGTAGTCCTGGTAGTCACCGTTGGCTGCGTCCTCGAAGGCGACGACGTAGGAGTTCGGGATCGCCGAGCCGTCGCGGCGCGTGGCCGGGTAGATGCGCACCCGGTGGGCGACGTCGGGGGTGACCGCCGCGTTGCGGCTGTCCTCGGTGTAGCCCACCCGGTTGAAGGTGTTGCTGTCGTAGTACAGGCCGAAGCTGGCGCTGCCCGGGTCGAAGGTCGTCCCGCCCCGGGTCAGCGTCGGGTACAGGGTCTGCAGCTGGGTGTTGGCCAGGGCACCGACCTCGTTCAGGGTGCCGTCGGCGGTGTACCACCCGTAGGGCAGCACCTCGAACGGCGCGTAGGCGGCGATCGGCGTCATCGTGACGGGGGCCGACCCTGCCTTCTCGAAGCGCTCGACCTCGACCTCGTCCCCCTTCGGGGCCGGGTCGACGCCGCCAGCCAGCCCGGACCAACCGGTGGTGACCGGGTGGCCGAGGGTCCGTAGGACGTTGCTGAGGGTGGGCTCGTTACCGCCCTGCTCACCCAGCTTGGACAGGCCGTGCAGCCCCACCTCGAGCGTGCCGGCACCCGAGGTGACCCGCAGGCGCGCCTCCCGGTAGCCCACGGTCGTGCCGGTGCCCGGCGTGAACCGGACCGCGACCGTGGTGGTGGCGCCCGGCTGCAGGACGCCGGACCCCCCGGAGACGACCGTGAACAGGGACGAGTCGGCCCCGCTGACCGCGCTGCTCAGGGTGACCGGCTCGGCACCGGTGTTGGTGAGGACGACCTGCTGCTCGTCGGAGGTGCCGCGGGTGGCCTCGAAGACGAGCTCGTCCGCCCCGGGGGTCACCGCCGGCGCCTGCGCCGACTGAGGGACCCGCAGCAGGAACAGGCCCTGCTGCCCGCCGGAGCGGTCGTAGGAGTTGACGTAGAGGTTGCCGTTCCGTGGGTCCTCGACCACCTCGAGGGGGTCGTTGAAGCCGCCGACGCCGGTGATCTGGGTGCCGGGGACGCCGGTGATGCCCTCCTGGACCTGGCCACCGAGGACGGCGCCGGTGTTCTGGTCCACCTGCAGGAAGGTCAGGTCGTCGTTGTTGGAGAAGCGGACCACGACGAGCCGGTTGCGGAGCTGCCCACCGAAGGTGCCGGACTTGTACTCGATGACCCCGTTGGGCGACTTGTTGAACGCGAAGTCGTAGGCGGCCCCCCGGTAGTTGGGGTCGACGGGGACGGTGCCGGAGTACGCCCTGCCCTCCGTCGAGGCCGAGCCGCCGTTGAGCACGAACTCGCAGCGCTCGGGGTTCGGGTGACCGAAGTAGCCGCCGTCCTTGGCGTCGAACAGGAAGTCGCGCTGGGTCGGGTGGTTGTACCCGGCAGGGGTGTCCGGCAGGACGAGTCCGGGCTCCCGGGCGGTCCGGGCCTGGCACCGGCTCAGCAGGTTCTGCCCGTTGAGCTGCGCCGCGGTGGGTGTCCGGGGGTCGGTCACGCGCGTCGCGCCGGTCAGCACGCCGCCGGTGTAGGTCACGTCCACCCCGGGGCTGTTGCCACCGGCCGCGGTCCCGTTGGTGGGCACGTAGATGTGGCCGTTGCTGTGGAAGCTGAAGTCGTAGGCGTTGCGGATGCCGGTGGCGTGCAGCCTCAGCGGTGCGTTCGCGGCGTACGGGTCGTAGGGGTTGGCGACGCCGTCGGTCTGCACGTTCACCGCGCTTCCGCCGGCCAGGGCGGCCTGGACCGCCGGGTGGTCGGGGTCGAAGCGCATCAGGGACGCGGTGAGCAGCTTCTCGCCGCGGGTGCCCCAGGCGCCGTCGGGGTCACCGGCGGCCTGGTTCGAGCCCTGGAGGAAGAAGAGGTCCCCGCCCGGGCCGTACCCGATGGAGTTGGACAGGTGGTCCTTGTTGCTCCGCGGGAGGTTGACGAAGACGTCGGTGACCGTGTCCAGGTCCGGGCCGGTCAGGTACGACACCTTGCTGGACCACTGGCTCTGCTCGTTGCTGAGGTCGGCGGTGGCGTGGGTGACCCAGACCCGGGGGTCGGACGCGGTCGCGGCCTGGTCGAACACCATGCCGATGACCGCCCGTCCGAGCAGGGGCGACGCCAGCTGCTGGGGGTTGCTCAGCGTGCCGTCGGTGGCGACGTCGTACCGGGTGATGCCGGCGCCGATCGAGCTGGCGTACAGCTTGCCGTCGGGACCGAACGTCATCGACGCGATGTACCCGGCGTCGACGTCCTGGCGGACCTTCTCGAAGCCCACACCGACCAGGGGGGAGAACGTCTCCGGCGCGACGATGACGCCGTCGCCGGTGGTGAAGACGCTGCTGAACGGCTCGAAGGGCGTTCCGTCCTCGGACCGGACCCCGGAGGTGACGGTGAACCGGTAGGCGGTCGTCGGCTTGAGCGCCGTGGTCGGGCTGTAGTTGACGACGTCGTTGCCGCCGGAGCTGCCCGACGTACCCGCGACGGGCTCACCGGTGGCCACCTCGACGAGCGAGACGTTGCCGGCGATGGTGGCCGGGTCGACCCCGACCCCGTCACCGGGCACCGAGATGCTGGTGGCGACGCCGGAGGTGGTGGACGCGCCGCTGGCCCGGTTGGCCGGGTTGACGGACACGACCGTGGGTCGGTCGGTGACCTGGGTGACGCGCAGGTGCGTGAGCTTGGTGTTCGTCCCACCGACGGCGGAGACGGTCAGCCGGCCGTCCTCGACCCGCACGGTCCGGGTGACCGTGCGGTACTCCTCGGCCGCGGTGGCCTGGAAGGCCTCGATGCCGAGGGCGTTCTCGATGTTCACCGCGTGCAGGGAGTCGTACCCGTTGACCCCCCCGGGTGCGTCGCCCACCGTCACGCTGGTCTCGTAGACGCCGACCGGGACCTGGATCTCCCACATGCCGGAGGCCGCGACGCCGTTGCTGCCGATGGTCCCGTACTGCATGTGGATCATCGAGTCCAGGAGCGGGTCGATGCCGGTGCGCAGCCGGACCCGGCCGTTGCCGACCAGGGACAGCGGCGCGGTCCCGCCCTCGGCGACCCAGCCGTAGGTGAGGCCCTGGCCCTGCGTGGGCAGGGTCCGCGCGCCGTAGGCCTGGCCGTAGTCCAGCAGGTAGCCCAGCTCCGGGGTCATCGAGTCGGTCCCGAAGTCCACACCGACGCTCAGACCCTGGAAGGGCTGGGGCGTCACCTCGGCGCTGGTGGTGACCTCGGACCGGTTGCCGGCCGCGTCGACCGCCACCACCGCGTAGCGGTAGGACGTCAGGTTGACGGCGCTGGTGTCGGTGAACGAGGTGCCGGTGAGCAGGTCCGCGCCCGCGATCCCGGGACCGTCCACCGGGACCGGCAGGCTCTGCGAGCGGTAGACCCGGTAGCCGGCGGTGTCGGACGACACGCTCGGCTGCCAGCCGAGCACGACGGCCGAGTCCTGCGCCTGCACGGTCAGGTCGGCGACCTTCGTCGGGGCCGTCGTGTCGGGGCCGGTGGAGCTGATCCGGACCCAGTTCAGCTTGGTGTTGGTGCCGCCGATGGCGTCGACGCTGAGCCGGCCGTCGGTCACGACGACGGTGCCCGTGGCGGTGCGGTACTCCTCCGCCGTGCTCCCGGTGAACCCGGGCTGGATGCTCTGGCCCTCGGCGCGCACCACGTGGGTGCTGTCGTACCCGTTGGCCCCACCGCCCTGGTCACCCACGGACACGGAGACCTCGTAGGTCCCGGGCGGCAGGTCCCGCTCCCAGGCGCCTGCAGCCAACGACCCGTTGGCCGGGTTGGCCGTGGCGATGTCGCCGTACTGCAGGTGGATCATCGTGTCGAGCTCCTGGGCGACGCCCGCGCGGTTGCGGTCGCGGGTGTTGATGCTCAGGTTCAGCGGGGTCGGCGTCGCGGTGCCGGCGCTGGCCTGGGTGACCCAGCCGCGACCCGCCTCGGCGGTGTAGGCGGCGCCCGTCTCGGCCGTGAAGCCGGCCGGTACCGGTGCCGCTGCCGGCTGGAAGTTCCAGGCCTCCGCGACGGCAGGGGTCGGCTCGCAGCGACGGCGGCAGACACCTCGGCCGCTCGGAGCGGACACCTGCCCGGCGTGCGTCCACGGCGAGGACGACGTAGGAGTAGGCGGTGCCGGCGCACCGCGGTCGCTGTCGGTGAAGGTCCGCACCGTCAGCGGCGGCCACGCCGGACAGGGGCTCGCCCTGCACCGCGACGGGCGAGCCGTCGGAGCGGAACACCTGGTACCCGGCGAGGTCCTGGGCGCTCACGGCGTCCCAGGTGATAACGACCGCCTGGCCGTCGACCTGGGCGCCGACGCCGGTCGGCGCCGCCGGGGGCAGGTCGGTGACCGCAGCTGAGCGACGTCGAAGCGCGCGAGCGCCCCGCCGCCGGCCTCGTAGTACTCCACGACCAGGGTGTGCTGCCCGGCCAGGGCGACCGTCTCGGTGAAGAGCTGGTCGGCGCCCTGGTGGCGCCACTCGTCGAGGACCCTGACACCGTCCACGTAGGCCCGGATGCCGTCGTCGGAACGCGCCGGCAGCTCGTAGGTCCCCGGGAGTGAAGGTGCGGGTGTCCACCGGGCGGAGAACTCGTCGACGCCGGACACCGGCGGGCCGCCCGTGCCCCAGTCCTCGTCGATCGTCTCGAGCACTCGCCGTAGCCACCGGCACCGTCTGAGGTCCTCGGCTGGCGAAGTACTGCCGCCGTCCACTGGCCGGCCGCGCAGTCGACCTCGTCGGCGACCGGCCGGTCATGTCCACCCCACAGCGCGCCCGCCGAGTTCTCGTAGTACTCGACGACCACCGTCGTGGTGCCCGCGCGGCAGCGCGACCTCACGACGTAGGTCTGCCGTGGCCCCCGGGCGTACGAACTCGTCGATGACCGGCAGGCCGTCGACGAGTCACCCGGAGGCCGTCGTCACTGCGGCCCGGAGAACGCGTGGTCCGTCGCGGTCGTGACCTCACGGGTCCACCGGACACCGAAGTCGTCCGTGCCGATGCCGGCCAGACCGGGCCCCCCCGTGCCGAAGTCGAAGTCGATCTGCTGTCGCAGCGCGTCCGCGACAACGCCACCGTGAACGTCGCGGTTCGCGAAGTACTGTCCGTTCCAGCCGCGGCACGCGGCAGGCGCATTCCAGCGTTCGGGCACGGCGCGACCACGTCACCCTGGCCAGCGCCCCGCCGCCGCTCGAAGTACTCCACCCGCACGGGTGTGCGCCGGCCGGAGACCGAGCTCGACCCGGCCGGTGGCTCGCTCGCGCCCTGGTCGGGTACCACCGTCGAGCACCAGCTCGCCGTCCACCCGCACCCGGACGCCGTCGTCGGCCCGGGCCTGGTGATGCGTACGTGCCGGCCCCGCTGAAGGTCCTGCGTCCAGCGGACGGAGAACTCGTCGTTCCCGAGCCCTTCCGGGCCACCGGCCCCCCACTCCTCGCTGATCTGCCCGACGCACTCCGTGGCCACCGGCTACACCCGCGAAGTCCGTTCTCGTCGAAGTAGTCCGCCAGCCACTGCCGGCGGCGCACGACGTGTCCGCCGGCGCGACGGCACCGAGGCACCCTCACCGAGGCGTTCCGCCACCGGCCTTCGAAGTACTCCACCACGACGTGTGGCGCCCCCGCGGTCAGAGGGACCTCGGCCTCAAGGTCTCGCTGGCACCCTGGGCGACGAAGGCGTCGATGACCGCACTCCCGTCGACGAGCACGCGCGTG
Organism: uncultured Actinomycetota bacterium; assembly: GCA_963759255.1. Classification (GTDB taxonomy): domain Bacteria; phylum Actinomycetota; class Actinomycetes; order Actinomycetales; family JBBAYJ01; genus Aquipuribacter. The sequence goes on along the minus strand of CAVWYQ010000002.1, from coordinate 426,066 downwards.
CCGTCGTCGCTGCGGGAGGTGAAGCGGTAGGTGGCGTCGTCGGCACCGTGATGTCACGGGTCCAGCGGACGGAGAATCGGTCGACGCCGACGCCGGGCAGACCGGGGCCGCCGGAGCCGAAGTCGAAGTCGACCGCCGCGTCGCACCGGCGGGCCGGGAACACCGGTCGAGGTGCTCTTGGCGAAGTACTCCGCCTGTCCAGCCGTCGGTGCCGGCGCAGACCTCTGACGCGGGCACGGCGACGACGACGGCTGTCGCTCGCCACCGACATCGTCCCCGTCGGCCGTCGACCGCCATCGACCACGTACGTGGTGCTCGAGCCCGGCGCCAGGCCCTCGACGTCCCGCTGGTGGCGGTGATGCCCGTCTGAGCAGCAGCGTGTCGTCGAAGCCTGTGCCGGTCAGCTGCGCACCTCGTCGGTACAGCCGTAGTACTGCGTCGCCTCCGCCACGGCTCCCAGCTGACAGCGTGGCCGTGGTCCCGTCCAGCTCCGCGACCAGACCGGTCGGGGCCTGGAGCACGGTCGGGTCGACCCCCGTGCCCGCGACCGGAGCGGTCGCGAGGGAGCGGTTGCCGGCGTCGTCCACGGCGATCACCGCGTAGACGTACTCCACGCCGTTGACGACGTCGGTGTCCGTCCAGGTCGGGTCGCTGACCTCGGCGACGGGCGTCTCGACGTCCAGGACGCCGAGCGTGCCGCGCAGCACCAGGTAGGACGAGGCGTCGGCGACGGGCTGCCACGTGAGGGTGACCTGACCGTCACCGGACCCGACCGCCAGGCCCGACGGGACGGCGGGCGGGGTGGTGTCGACCGGGTCGGGGGCGGTCGGGGTCAGGGTGGTCGTCGCGGAGAGGGCGGAGACGTTGCCGGCCGCGTCGACCGAGGCCACGGCCAGGTCGTAGGAGGTCTCGTTGGTGAGGCCCTCGAGCACGGCCTCGGCCACCGTGACCTCGGCGGCCGGGTCGGCCAGGTCGACGGCGGTGCCGGTCGGGACGGCGTACACCCGGTAGCCCGCGAGGTCCTGCTCGACCACCCCGGTCCAGGTGAGTGACACCGAGCCGTCACCGGCGGTGCCGGCCAGTCCGGTCGGCACGGCCGGGGGGGTGGTGTCGACCGGCTCGGGGGCGAGCGGGGTCAGCGTGGCGGGGGCGGACGCGGCCGAGGCGTTGCCCGAGGCGTCGACGGCGGCGACCGTGACGTCGTAGGAGGTGCCGTTGCTGAGCCCGTCGACCACGGCTGCGGGCTCGGTCACGACGACGGCCGGGACGTCCAGGTCCACCGGGGAGCCGGCGGGGACGACGTACACGCGGTACGCCGCGAGGTCCTCGTCGACCACGGCGTCCCAGCCCAGCGCGAGCGACCCGTCGTCGGCGGTGCCGGTGAGGCCGGTCGGCACGGCGGGCGGGGTGGTGTCGGCGGGCGGGGTGAGCTCGAGCTGCGTGATCTCGATGGAGGCGATCTTGGTGTTGGTGCCCCGGTCCACGGACACGGTGAGGAAGCCGTCGGTGACGTCGACCTCGACGACGGCCTCGTCGAAGACCCGCGGCACCGACGCGACGAAGCCCTCGACGACGCTCACGCCCTCGACGTCGACGGTGTGGGTGGCGTCGAAGACCGGGGTCGTCCCGCCGCCGTCGTCGCCGACGGCCACGGCCACGGCGTAGCGACCGGCCGGGACCGCGGCCTCCCAGTAGAACTCGTCGTCGACGATGCCGTTGAGCGGGTTGGCCGTGGCCACGTCGCCGTACTGCAGGTGGATGAGGCCGGCACGCCGCTGGCCCCACTCCGCGACGAGGCCCGGCCGCTGCCGCGTGTTGAGCGAGGCGTCGACGGGGACCCGCTCGGGACGCGCCGCGGCCGAGAGCCAGCCGTAGCCGCGCTGGTCGTCGTAGCCGAGGCCGGAGTCGGCCAGCCAGCCGTCCACCGGGCCCGGGTTCGAGGCGGGGGTGGCGTCGACGACGTCCACGCGCAGGTAGGGCTCCCCGGCAGGTCCCGTCTGCGTCACCGTGCCGGACTGCGCGACCTGCGAGGACGTGCCGTCCGCCCGTACGGCCCGGACGGCGTAGGCGGCCGGGACATCGAGCAGGAGCGTGGAGTCCGTCCAGCTGGTGGTCCCGGCGGGCACCTCGGCCAGGGGGGCGCCCGTGGTGGCGACGGGGCTCGTGCCGCGGAAGACCTGGTAGCCGGTGACGTCTGCGGAGGTCGACGGCTCCCAGACGAGTGCCACCTCGTCGTCACCGGGGGTGGCCGTCACGGCGCCGGGCGCAGCCGGCGGGCTCAGGACGTCGACCGAGAAGCGGTCGAAGGACCAGGTGACCGGCGGCAGCGTCACCGTCCGGTTGCGGGCGGTGGAGAAGATGCCGGTCGCCGTCCCCGCACCGGGGACGGCCGGGTTCAGGCCGGTCAGCACCCCGGGCGGCAGCGGGAGGGTACCGAGGGTCTGGGTCGCTCCACCGTCGAGGGCGTACCGGCCGGTGGCGGTACCGGCGACCGGGTCCACGGTCAGCGACAGGGTCACGTCGGCGCCGGCCGGGAACGTGCTCGCCGTCGGCATGCTCACCTCGTTGACGGTGCCCACCACCCCGCCCACCTCGCGGGCCAGCTGGATGTTGAACCGGCCGGAGGCCCGGGACACCGCGACGAGCTTGACGAGGTTGTCCTGGTCGCTGCCGAGCCACAGGCCGCCCTGCTCTGCCTGGTTGTTCATGCCCGTCGGCACGTCGAGGACGGTGGTGGAGACGACGACCGGGTCGACCGGCGTCGGGAGTGCGACGCCCAGGCCGTTGTCCAGCGTGTTGTTCGTCGTGAACTGGATGCCCGCGGTGCTGGTGTCGCGCAGCACCCCACCGGTCACCTCCAGCTGCTGGGGCAGGTACTCAGGGGGGGCTGACGAGGGCTGGACGAGCCGGAAACCGGTCCCGATCGCGTTCTTGTCCGCCAGCCCGCCGGCCTCACCGTCGAACTCCAGCGCCAGGTCGCCGCCCACCACGAGAGCGGCGCACTCCAGCGGCGAGCTGTAGCCGGCACACGCCTCCGCCGCCTCGGCGGGGCCGACCGCGGCGGCCATCGGTGCCACGACGAGGACGCCGGTGACAAGGGCGAGAGCGGACCGGAGGGGGCGTGCGGGCATGACGGGCTCCTGACGTCGAGCAGCAGGCCGGACGACTCCGGCCGTCACCGACTGTCAGGGACTGCGGGACGTCGCGGCATGCAGAACCGGATGGCCAACGTGGCAATATCCCCACGGACCTGGAGCGATGTCCGTTTGCGCCTGGTTGACGCCGCAACCGGTTGACTGCGTAGGGTGACAACGAGGGTCCGGAGGAGCAACTTCCGTCATTGCGAGGAGCCGTCGACAGACCCCTTCCTAGGTTGACCAGGACAACGGGGTGACGGGAGGAGGAGGGCATGGCCGGAGGACGCAGCGCGGGGTCGGCTCGCGTGCGGGTGATCACCGTCGGGGGCTCCATCACCCAGCGCGGTTGCACGGTCACCCGTCTCCGGCAGCTAGGGCTGGACGTGGTTCCGGGTCACGGTTCGGCGGCAGCGCCGGTCGACCTGGTGATCGTCCACCTCGTGGACGGCGGCTCGACGGCTGCCGCCGTGGCGGCCTCCACCGGACGGGCGCGCGTCCCCCACGTCGTCATCAGCGACTCGGCCCCTGGGACGGCGGAGCTGGTGAGCGCGCTTGCCGGGGGCGCCCAGGGCTGGTTGACCTCTGACGTCTCGGACGAGGCGCTCACGGGCGCAGTCACGGACGTCCTGGCCGGCTCCATCGCCCTCAGCCGCTCTGACGTCGGTGTCGTCGTCGCCGAGCTGCGGCGCCGGTCGGCTCGCTCACTCACCCGCGCGGACGGCCGCACGGTCCAGCTGAGCGACCGCGAGTGGGACGTGCTCGACGCACTGGCCGCCGGAGCGTCCGGGGCCGACGTCGCCACCACGCTGGGCGTCGACCAGGCGACGGTGCGGGGCTACGTGGCCTCAGCCGTGCGGCGCCTGCGCGTCAACGGCCGGGCCGAGGCGGTCGCCCTGTTCCGAGCCGAGGTCGGGGGCCCCCGCCCCTGATCGGCGACGCTCCCGTGGACGCTCGCCGTCGCCGGCCGCCTCGTCGTCCTCGTCGGGCTCGGGCAGCACCTCCACGACCACGGACAGGAGCCGGTTCCGCCGGCCCCTCCGGTCGGCCGTGACCCGCAGCCCGGAGACCTCGACGCTGCTCCCCCGGATGGGGACGCGGCCGAGGTTCTTGGCGAGGAGACCGGCGACGGTGTCGACGTCGTCGTCCTCGATGTCCCGGTCGGTGATCTCGCTCAGTGCGGTGAGGTGGGTACGGGCCGACAGGCGCCACCGGTCGGGCCCCAGGACCTCGACCTCGGGCTCCTCGACGTCGTACTCGTCGGAGATCTGGCCGACGATCTCCTCGAGCAGGTCCTCGATCGTCACCAGGCCAGAGACCCCGCCGTACTCGTCGATCACGACCGCGAGGTGCACCGACCCGGCCTGCATCTCGCGGAGCAGGTCGTCGGCGGGCTTGCTCTCGGGGACGAAGACGGGCGGACGCATGACGTCGTCGACCGTCGAGGTCGGCGCCCCGGCCTGAGCGGAGGTGCGCAGGTCCTGCAGGTGGGCGGCGACGTCCTTGAGGTAGGAGACGCCGATCACGTCGTCCGCGTCCCGACCCACGACCGGCACCCTGCTGAACCCCGACCGGAGGTGCAGCCGCATGGCGCGGTCCAGTCCGGTCCCCTGCTCCAGCACCACCATGTCGGTCCGGGGAACCTGGACCTCGCGGGCGACGGTGTCCCCGAGGTGGACGACTCGCTGGAGCATGAGGCTCTCGCCGGGCTCGATGACGGAGTTGGCCTCGGCCTGCTCCACGAGCTCGATGAGCTCCGCCTCCGAGGCGAACGGCCCGGCCGGGAGCCCCTGACCGGGGACGACGACGGTGGCCAGGCGGACCAGCAGCCGCACGACGGGACCGGCGACGACCGTCAGCCGGGACAGGGTCGGGGCGGCACCGAGCGCGACCGCGTCGGCGTGCTGCTGGCCCACCGTCCGCCCGGCCGCCCCGACGAGAACGAACAGCAGCGCTGCCAGGACCGTCGCCGCGAGGAGCACCGCCAGCCAGTCCGGCGTACCGACGAGGCCGACCGCCACGACCAGCGCGGCGATCGCCGCCGTCTCGCACACGATGCGGGCGAACGTGGTGGTGTTGACCGCGCCCGGCGTGTCCTCGAGCAGGCGTCGTAACGGGCGTGCGTTGCGGCGGCCCGCCGTCTGGAGGTCCTCCGCGTGACCGCGGGTCACCCGGGTGAGCGCGACCTCCACGGCGGCCAGGTAGCCCGCCAGGACGACGAGCAGCAGGCCGACGCCGGCCCACAGCAGCGGTCCGTCGTTCATACCGGCCGGTCCTGGTCCCGGGGCAGCGGACGGGAGCGCGCGAGGAACTCCAGCAGCAGACGCCGCTGCAGCGCGAACATCTCGGCCTCCTCGTCCGCCTCGGCATGGTCGTAGCCGAGCAGGTGCAGGCAGCCGTGCACCACGAGCAGGAGCACCTCCTCGGCCGTGCTGTGACCTGCGGCACGGGCCTGCTCCTCGGCGACCTGCGGGCAGACGACGACGTCACCGACCAGCCCCGGGCCGGACGGCGACCCCTCGCGGCCGGGCCGCAGCTCGTCCATGGGAAAGCTCATGACGTCCGTCGGACCCGGCAGGTCGAGCCACTTCTCGTGGAGCACGGCGATGGTCCCGGGGTCCACCAGGAGCACGGAGAGCTCCGCCTGCGGGTGCACGTGCATGGCGTCCAGGACGTGGCGGGCGCACTCGGCGACCTCCGCCTCGGTGAGGCCGGCGACCTCGGTACCGGACTCGTTGGCGACGTCGATCACCGGCTCGAGCCGTCCCAGCGGTCGTAGGCCTGGACGATGTCGGCGATCAGGCGGTGCCGGACGACGTCCGTCGCCTCGAGGTAGGCGAAGTGCACGTCGTCCACGCGGTCGAGGATGTCGCGCACCACGCGCAGCCCGGACGCGGTGGCACCGGGGAGGTCGACCTGGGTGATGTCGCCGGTGACGACCATCTTGGAGCCGAAGCCCAGCCTGGTGAGGAACATCTTCATCTGCTCCGGCGAGGTGTTCTGCGCCTCGTCGAGGATGATGAACGCGTCGTTGAGGGTACGGCCGCGCATGTAGGCCAGCGGTGCCACCTCGATCGTCCCGGCGGTGATCAGCCGCGGGATGGAGTCGGGGTCGACCATGTCGTGCAGCGCGTCGTACAACGGCCGCAGGTAGGGGTCGATCTTGTCGGTGAGGGTGCCCGGCAGGAACCCGAGCCGCTCCCCCGCCTCGACCGCGGGCCGGGTGAGGACGATGCGGTTGACCGTCTTGGCCTGCAACGCCTGCACCGCCTTGGCCATGGCGAGGTACGTCTTGCCCGTGCCCGCGGGACCGATGCCGAAGGTGATGGTGTTCTCGTCGATCGCGTCGACGTACCGCTTCTGGTTGAGCGTCTTCGGTCGGATCGTGCGGCCGCGGTTGGAGAGGATGTTCGCGGTGAGCACCTGGGCGGGTCGGACACCGCCGTCGGTGTCACGCAGGATGCTGAGGCTGCGCTCGACCGCGTCCGCGCTCAGCGGCTGGCCACCCGCGAGCACACCCGCCATCTCCTCGAGCAGGCGCAGCGCCAGCGCCACGTCGCTCGCAGGACCGGTCACGGTGACCTCGTCGCCCCTGGCCAGGACGTCGAGGCGCGGCAGCCCTCGCTCGATCGTCCGCAGGTGCTGGTCCCCCGCCCCGAGCAGCGACACGGTGTCCGTGCCGGCCGGGACCACGAAGGTCCGCCTCACCGCACCGGTCCCGAAGGCGGCGGCAGGTCCGGACGGTGGCACGGCACCCGCCCGGTCGGACGCGGGCAGGTCCTCGGCATGAGCGCCGGTGATGTCAGGCATGGGCAGGTGGCCCTGGTCCTCTCTCGGTACGGAAGTCCCAGGCTACCTGCCCGGTCGGCGGCTCGTCCGTCGAGCACACCTGGGCCGCGACCGGTGCGAGCCGGTCGTGGCGGAAACGCTCGACCGCGCTCAGCGTGCCTGGGGGTTCGGGGCGGACTCCCGGTCCCGGGTGGCCCCGCCGGGGCCGGCTGACCTTGTCCGCTCACGCGACCTCGGCACCTGCCGGACGCCATGGTGCGACGCCCCGGTCCAGCACGTCGACCACGTGGTGCCGCATGGACGAGCGCCCTCGCCGGCCCGAGGTGACGCCCTCCCCGGTGGGGGAGTCCCGGCGAGCAGCCCAGCTGTGTCACAGTCGACCGCGTGTTCGAACATACGTTCGATCCTAGCAGGTGGCCGCGGCGTCGTCGGTGCCCCGCCCGGACTCGCCTGCCGCCCGCGGTCACGGTTCCGGGGCTACCCGGCCGCCGGGCGCTACGGTCCGTCCTGCGGGCGTGGCACAGGGCCGGTCGGCGAGCACTCGGGAGACACTCGTGCGTCGATCGCTCATCACCGTCGCGGCCACCACGCTGGTGCTCCTGGGCATCGCCGGACCGGCGGCAGCGGACCACTACATCGAGGCGACCCCGACCGGATGCTTCGGTGGGGCCATCGCCACCGGGACCTTCCAGAACCTCACCACGGACCGGGTGAGGATCCGGACCGACAGGTCCGGCGCCACCACCTGGACGTGCACGTTCACCGGTGTCGGCTCCTCCACCGGGGAGGAGAACGGCTACTCCGACTACGTCGTGCCGACGAGATCCGTGCGGTACACGTCGATCGACGGCTGCTGGGAGACCGATGCGGAGGGGTTCCCCGTGCGGGTCGCCGACGCGCTGATCCGTGCCCGCCCCGACGGCTCGATCCGGGTCAGCTGCACCCTGCCCGCCCCGGGCTGAGCACCCGGGGCGACGTGCGTCGTCACAGCCCGCCCGCCGCGGCCCCCCTGCCCGCGAGGACGTGCCCGTGGGCGTGGAAGACCGTCTGCCCTGCCCCGGCGCCGGTGTTGAACACCAGCCGGAAGTCACCGTCGGAGTGCTCGGCCGCCAGAGCTCCGCCTGCCACGACCAGGGCGGCCAGAACCGTCGGGTCCTCGGCGAGTCCGACGACGTCGCTCACGTGCCGTCGCGGCACGACCAGGACGTGGACCTCGGCCTTGGGCGCCATGTCGCGGAAGGCGACGACGTGCTCGTCGTCGTGGAGCAGCTCGACGGCCAGCTCACCCGACACGATCCGGCAGAACACGCAGTCCGCGGCCATCCGAGGACCGTATCTCCCGCACGCAGGGCCGTGCAGGTCGTGGTGACCAGCCAGGACCGCGTGTCAACCTTCCGGTCCGCTGGTGCGTGGGGGCAGTGTGAACCCGGCAGCAGCGGCGACGAGCGAGCGGAGGTCGGCCGTGGCGCACCCGACCGACGGTCTGCAGGCGGTGTTCGACCGCGAGTGGGGACCCATGGTCCGCCTGGCGACGCTGCTCCTGGGAGGCGACTCCCGACGTGCCGAAGAGGTCGTCCAGGATGCGTTGCTCGGCCTGCACCGTTCCTGGGACCGTCTGCAGGAGCCCGAGCGGGCCGCCGGCTACCTGCGCCGGAGCGTCGTCAACGGCTGCCGCTCGGTGCAGCGGCACCAGAGGGTCGAGCGGCGTCACCTGCGCCTGCTGGCCCGGGACGACGTGGCCCCCGGCGACACCCAGGGCGACAGCGCCGAGCACGACGCCGTCGTGCGGGTGCTGCGGGCGCTGCCCCTCCGCCAGCGCGAGGTCCTCGTGCTGCGGTACTGGCAGGACGCGTCCGAGGCGGACATCGCCCGCACGCTCCGCATCAGCCCCGGAGCCGTCAAGACCCACGCGTCCCGCGGGCTCGCCGCCGTGCGCGCTGCCCTCACCCCGTCCCCGGAGGCTCCTGGTGCCTGACCCCCTGCTCCCCACCGGTCACGGCGGGTCGGACGACGACCCGGTCGAGCGGACCCTGCGACGCACCCTCGCCGACGAGGCCTCCGCCGTCGACCCCGGACCGGCACCCCGGGTCGGCGCCGTGCCGGGACGCCCGCCCTCGGCGCGACCCCGTCGGTGGCCGGCAGCACTCGGTGTGGCCGCCGCGGTCGGTGCCCTCGCCGTCGCCAGTGCGGTCGCCCTGCGCCCGGACGACGCCCCCGCCCCCGTCGCGGCGCCGAGCACGTCGCCGACCGCGACGCCGTCGGCGTCGGCAGAACCGTTCGCGCCGTCGGACGAGCCGTCGACACCGTCCGAGGCTCCGGTCGCCACGCCGTCTGTCTCGCGCAGCGACGAGGCGTCCGAGCCGTGGGCCGCGGTGCCCGTGCTGGTCTGGTCGGTCGTCGACCAGTCGACCCCGACCGGGAGCACGCTCACGGTGACCCCGGACCGGGCCCTGGCGGACGTCGTCCCCGAGGCGGACCTCGACGACCCCTCGGTGGTCGTGGCAGCAGCGGTCCAGCACCTGCTCAGCAGCCCCTCCCCGGACCCCGACGCGGTGAACCTGTGGTCCGGTCCCGGCAGGACGGCGCTCACCACCCCCCCGCCGGTCGTGATCACGCCCGACGGCACCACCGTGGACCTGCCGGGGGCCGCCTTCCGGGGGTCGCTGGGCAGCGAGGCCGCCGCCGCGGCCTTGTCCACCCTCGTCCGCACGGTGGTGTCCAACGGCGGCATCGCCCCCGTGACCGTCCTCGTCGACGGCCAGGAGGGCGCCGAGGTGTGGGGCGTCCTCGCCCTGGACTCCGCGCTGTCGCCCACGACGCAGGACCTGGCGGGGGGGTGGATCCTCGACCCCTACGAGGGGCAGCGGGTCGCTGCCGGCACCGTCACCCTCTCCGGCACGGCGACCGCCTTCGAGGCCACCGTGCTCTGGGCCGTCCTGGACGCCGACGGTGCGACGGTCGAGGACGGCTTCACCATGGCGGGCAGCAACGGCGAGTACGGCCCGTGGAGCGTCCCCGTCGACCTCGGCCCCGGCACGTACACAGCGCTCCTGCGAGCGCCCGACATGGCAGGCGCCGAGGAGAGCGGCGGCCGCGACCATGTCTGGGAGGACTCGACCACGTTCACCGTGGTGCCATGAGCGTCCCACCACCGGGCCGGACGAGGGTGATGCCGCCCGGGCCCGGAGCCGCCATCGCGGCCAACGCCGGACCGGCCTGCTCCAGGGTGAGGGTGCGGGTGCTCAGCCCCCCTGGCCGCAGCCGGCCGCTGGCCACGAGCGCCAGCAGGCCCGGGTAGGCGTGGGCGGCCATGCCGTGGCTCCCGAGCACCTCCAGCTCCGCGGCCACCACCAGGTGCAGCGGCACGCGGGGCAGCCCCAGCGCCGGCGGCAGCAGACCCACCTGGACATGGCGGCCGCGCACCCGCAGCCCGGCGAGCCCGGCCGCGACGACCGCCTCGCTCCCCAGCGCGTCGAGCGAGACGTGCGTGCCGCCGCCGCTGCACGCTCGCACTGCGGCCGCCACCTCGGCCCAGTCGTCCTGCCCAGGGTCCACCACGGCCTCGGCCCCGAGCTCGAGGGCCCGCCTGCGCGCGTCCTCGGACACGTCCACGGCCACCACCCGGGCACCGGCCGCCACCGCCACCTGCACCGCCGACAGCCCCACGCCGCCGCAGCCGTGCACCGCCAGCCACTCCCCCGCGCTCAGCCGTCCGACGACCAGGAGGGCACGGAACGCGGTGGCGAAGCGGCAGCCGAGCAGGGCCGCCGAGCCCGCGTCGACGTCGTCCGGCAGGTGCACGAGGTTGACCGCGGCCCGGGGCACGGCCAGCAGCTCGGCGAAGGAGCCCCAGCCGGTGAAGCCGGGCTGCAGCTGGTCGGTGCAGACCTGCTGGTCACCGGCCCGGCACGCGGCACACGCGCCGCAGGCGAGGACGAAGGGCGCCGTCACCCGGTCCCCGGGTGAGAACCCCGCCGCACCAGACCCGACCGAGGTGACGGTGCCGGCCCACTCGTGCCCGCCCACGTGCGGCAGGACCACGTCGGGGTCGTGGCCGGAGAAGGCGTGCCAGTCACTGCGGCACAGCCCGCTGACCTCGACCCGGACCACCACGCCACCGGCAGGGGCCGACGGGTCGGGCACCTCCTGGACCTCGGGGACCTGCCCGAACACGGTCTGGACGAGTGCTCGCACGCCCAGAGCATGACGCAGGCGCGCGCCTGCGGTGCGCGTCAGGCCCCGGCGAGGCGTTCCTTGAGCCGACCGAACAGCCCCTGCCCGTGCCCGTTGCTCGTGCGGCCGGTGGGAGCCTCCTCGCCCCGGAGCTCGGCGAGGCGCCGCAGCAGGTCGCGCTGCTCCTCGTCCAGCCGCGTGGGGACCTGCACGTCGACGTGCACGTGGAGGTCGCCGCGGCCGGGATGGCGCAGGTGCGTGGCACCCAGGCCGTCGAGGGTCACGGTCGCGCCGTGCTGGGTGCCGGGCTGGAGCGCGACGTCGTGCTCACCGTCCAGCGTCGGGACCGAGACCGTCGCCCCCAGGGCCGCGGCGGTCATCGGCACCTCGAGGACCGTGTGCAGGTCGTCGCCCTCACGCCGCAGCCGCGGGTGCCGCCGCTCCTGGACCTCGACGTACAGGTCCCCGGCCGGCCCGCCCCCGGGCCCGACCTCGCCCTGCGCGGCCAGCTGGATCCGGGTGCCGGTGTCGACACCGGGTGGCACCTTGATGGTGAGCGTCCGGCGGGTCCGGACCCGGCCCTCCCCCGAGCACTCGTGGCAGGGGGCCGGCAGGACGGTCCCGTACCCACCGCAGCGGGGGCAGGCGCTGGTCGTCATGACCTGACCGAGGAACGACCGCGCGACGCGCTGCACCTGACCGCGACCACCGCACACGTCACAGCCCTCCGGTGACGTCCCGGGCTCGCAGCAGGTGCCCTGGCACCGGGTGCACACCTCGGCGCTGTCGACCCGGATCTCCCGGGTCGAGCCGAAGACGGCCTCCTCGAGGTCGATGTCCAGGCGCACCAGGGCGTCCTGGCCGCGACGCTGGCGCGAGGCCGGCCCGCGCGCACCCTGCCCGGCGCCCGCGCCGCCGAAGAAGGTCTCGAAGATGTCCGAGAACCCGAAGCCCGCGCCCTGCCCACCGAAGGCGGAGTCGCCGCCGGCGTCGTAGGCGGCCCGCTTGTCCGGGTTGCTGAGGACGTCGTAGGCCCGCGAGACCTCCTTGAACCGTTCCTCGGCGTCCGGACCGGTGCTGACGTCGGGGTGGAGGGTCCGGGCCAGGCGGCGGTACGCCTTCTTGATGTCGTCGGCGCTCGCGTCGCGCGAGACCCCGAGGACCTCGTAGTGGTCGCTCACAGGGAGGGGGTGCCTTCCGTCGGTGGGTGCGGGGTCACTGCTCGAGCGCCCGCGAGGCGTAGCGGGCCACGGCCCGCACGGCGGCGATGGTGGTGGGGTAGTCCATGCGGGTCGGGCCCAGGACGCCCAGGCGGGCCAGCACGTCGCCGGAGCCGTAGCCGCTGGTCACCACGGCGGTCTGGGCCAGGCTCTCGTGGGCCGTCTCCCGCCCGATCCGCACGGCCACGTCGACCTGCTCCTCGGCCATGTCGTGCATCAGCCGCAGCAGGACGACCTGCTCCTCCAGCGCCTCCAGGACCGTGGACAGCTCCCCGGGGAACTCGGTGCCCCGGCGGACCAGGTGGCTGGTGCCCGCCACGACGATCCGGTCCTCCCGCTCCGAGCGCAGCAGCTCCGCGAGCGAGGCGACCACAGGGCCCGCCGTGGCGGCCGCCCGGCCGTCACCCGACGCCGGGGCGTACGGCGGCGCGTCCAGCAGCGATCGCACGTCCACCGCGGCCACCTCGAGGCGCTTGCCGACGACGGCCGCGTTGATCCGGTTGCGGAGCTCCTCCAAGGTGCTGCCGTCGTGGCCCGGGGCGTCGACCAGGCGCTGCTCCACCCGGCCGGTGGACACGATGAGCACCAGCAGGACGCGCTCGGGCGGCAGCGGCACGAGGTCCACGTGCCGGACCGAGGCCCGCGAGGAGGACGGGTACTGCACGACCGCGGTCTGCCGCGTGATCTGGCTGAGCAGGCGCACCGTGCGGTCCACCACGTCGTCCAGACCGACCGCACCGTCGAGGAAGGCCCGGATCGCCCGCCGCTCCGGCGCCGTCATCGGACGCACCTCGCTGAGCCGGTCGACGAACAGCCTGTACCCCTTGTCGGTGGGGATGCGGCCGGCGCTGGTGTGCGGCTGGGCGATGTAGCCCTGCTCCTCCAGCACCGCCATGTCGTTGCGGATGGTCGCGGGGCTCACACCGAGCGCGTGGCGCTCCACGAGCGACTTGGAGCCCACGGGCTCCCTGGTGGTGACGAAGTCCTCCACGATGGCACGGAGGACCTCCAGGCGGCGGTCGTCTGCCACGGGGCCTCCTGTCTGGGGACGTCGGGGACGCTGGCGCGGTCGTTGGCACTGTCGAGGGCCGACTGCCAACTCTAACGTCCGGCCCGGCGTCCGTCTCCCGCACCCGGGGCCGGTCGGACCCGGTCGGCCCCTTCCCGGGGTCCGACCCCCGACACGGCTCAGACGTGGTCGCGCCACGAGTGCCGCGGCTCGTACCCGAGCAGCCGGCGCGCCGTCCCGATCGACAGGAGCGTCTCGTGCTCGCCGAGGTCGCCGCGCACCTCGACGCCGGGGAACTCCGCCGCCATCAGCTCCGCCGACGGCGTGCGCATCACCGTGTCGGCGTTGGCGACGATGCACACGGCCGCCCCGTCGACCTCGGCGGTCAGGGCGCGCCGCACCGCCTGGGCGCCGTCGCGGGCGTCGATGTAGCCCCACAGGTTCCACCGACGCACCGACGGGTCGTCCTGGAAGCCCTCGAACCCGGCGTAGTCCGCCACGTCCATCACGTTGGAGAACCGCAGCCCGACGAACGTGGCGTCGGGGCGCCACCGGGCGAACTGACGGGCCAGCTCCTCCTCCAGCACCTTGCCGAGGGAGTACGTCGACTCCGGCCGCGGCGGGTAGGCCTCGTCGACCGGCGCGTACGGCGGTGGGGTCTCGAACGGCAGCCCGAGCACGGTCTCGCTGCTCGCCCAGACGACCCGTCGGATGCCGGCCACCCGCGCCGCCTCGAACACGTGGTACGTCGCCGGGACGTTGTTGGTGAAGGTCGCCTGGTTGGGGACCAGGCCGGGCGCGGGGACGGCGGCCAGGTGCACGACCGCGTCAAGACCGCGGTGCCCCTCGTCGACCCCGGTGAGCGCGCCCACGACCTGCCCGTAGTCCCCCAGGTCGACCTGCACGAACGACGACGACCCGCCGCCGTCCCCGTCGGTGGGGGGCTGCGCCGGCCGGGCGGGCGGGCGGGCCCGGTCCAGCACGACGACGTCGTGCCCGTGGGCGACCAGGTCGGCGACGACCGCCCGCCCCAGCTTGCCGCTGCCACCTGTGACCGCCACCGATGCCACGTGCTCCTCCTCCGTCGGGTCGTCCGCCGGGCCCGGCCGGCGGCCGCCCCGACCACAGATCCTCCTGCCAGCACCAGCGCACCGCGAACCGTGGCCGCCTACCGTCGTCCTCATGAGCGAGCACCCACCCGTCCCCCTGGCGGCCCACCCCGCCGCCGCCCTCGGCCCCGGCCCGACCGCCACGAGCGGACCGTTCCCCTCGGGGCAGGGGCCCGCGCCGATGACCCCGTCCGACGAGACCACCTGGTCGACCGTCGGCCACCTGTCCTGGATCGCCGGCTCCTTCATCGGCCTGCCGTTCCTCGCCCCGCTCGTGCTGTTCCTCGTGCTGCGCGAGCGTGGCCCGTTCGTCCGGCACCACACCGCCGAGGCGCTCAACTTCCAGCTGTCCCTGCTGCTGTACGGCCTCGGCCTCGCCGTGGTCGGCGGCATCGTCACGCTCCTGACCCTCGGCCTGACCGCACCGGTCTGGGCGCTGGCGACGGGCGTCCTCGTGGTCGCCGGGGTGGTCCTCACCGTGCTGGCGGCCGTCGCGGCCTCGCGCGGGGAGTGGTACCGCTACCCGTTGACCATCCGCTTCGTCCGGTGAGGTCCGGGACGGTGGACGGGTGGCGTGTATCGATCCTGCCCACCGCCGCTCCTGAGGCCGACTAGGTTCGTCCCGCCCTGTCCGTCTTCGAAGGACCTCACATGACCGACCCCAACACGCCCGACCCGACCCAGCCGCCGCCGTACTCCCCCGGTGGCTACGGCCAGCCCGGTCCCGGGCAGCCCCCAGGGGCCCAGCCCGGCGGCTACGCACCCCCGCCCGGGCAGTCGGGGCAGCCTGGCCCGTACGGTCAGCCCGGGCCCCAAGGCCAGCCAGGGCAGTACGGCCAGCCAGGGCCCCAAGGCCAGCCAGGGCAGTACGGCCAGCCAGGGCAGTACCCGGCTCCCGGTGGCCACCAGCAGGCACAGGTCAGCGACTCCGACGAGCGCACCTGGGCGACGCTCGGTCACGCCGGAGGAGTCGTCATCGGCTTCGTGGCCGGCCTGATCGTCTTCCTGGTCTACAAGGACCGGTCACGGTACCTGCGTGAGCAGGGCGCGGAGGCACTGAACTTCCAGATCACCATCGCCATCGCGACGTTCGCCCTCTTCCTCCTGACGGGCATCATCACCGTGGTCACCCTGGGCGTCGGAAGCGTGCTGGTGCCGCTCGCCTACGTCCCGCTGCTGGGTCAGCTCGTCTTCGGGATCATCGCCGCGGTCGCCGCCAACAAGCACGAGAACTACCGCTACCCCGTGGCCATCCGGCTCGTGAAGTAGACCGAGTCGCCTCGCCCTACCCGGTGAGGCTGCGGGCGACCACGTCCGCGAGGAGCCGTCCGCGCAGCGTCGGGACCACCCGACCGGCGCGGGCGGCTGCCTCGTCCACCAGGCCGTCCGCCACGAGGGCCGGCACCTGGGCCCGCTGCGCCTGCGGCACGCGGCTCAGGGGCAGACCCTCGGCCAGCCGGCTGCGCAGCAGCACGTCCTCCACGGCCCGCTCGGTCAGGTCCAGCACCTCACGACCCTGCGCCGGACTACGACCGGCATGGACGGCTGCGGCCCATGCCGACGGGTGACGGACGTTCCACCAGCGCACGCCCCCGACGTGGCTGTGCGCCCCGGGTCCCACGCCCCACCAGTCGTCGCCGCGCCAGTAGCCGAGGTTGTGCCGGCAGGCGTGGGCAGGCGTCCTGGCCCAGTTGCTCACCTCGTACCAGCCGAGCCCGGCCGCGCCCAGCACCTGCTCGGCCGCCTCGTACTTGTCGGCGAGGTCGTCGTCGTCCGGCAGCGAGAGCAGGCCCCGGCGGACCTGCGACGCCATCCGGGTGCCCGCCTCGACGACGAGCGCGTACGCCGACACGTGGTCCGGCGCCATCGCCACCGCACGGTCGAGGCTGGTCCGCCAGTCCTCGGCCGACTCCCCCGGCGTGCCGTAGATGAGGTCGACGCTCACCGCGAGACCGGCCTCGCGGGCCCACGCCACGACCTGTGGCACGCGCTCCGGGTCGTGGGTGCGGTCCAGGGTCGCGAGCACGTGGGGCACGGCGGACTGGACGCCCAGGCTGAGCCGGGTCAGGCCACCCTCGGCGAGGCGCTGCAGGTACTCCCGGTCGACGGAGTCGGGGTTGGCCTCGGTCGTCACCTCGGCGCCCGGCTCCAGGCCTACGGCCTCGTCGACCGCGCGGACCAGGCCTACGACGTCGGCCGCGGGCAGCAGGGTCGGCGTGCCCCCGCCGAGGAACACGGTGGCCGCCCGTCTCTCCGGCAGCCCGGCCTCCCGCAGCACGCGGCCGGCCAGCGCGAGCTCGTCCCGCACGCCCGTCGGGTAGCCGGCGCGGCTGGCCCCGGCCTCGGGCCCCAGCTCTGCGGCGGTGTAGGTCGTGAAGTCGCAGTAGCCGCAGCGGACCCGGCAGAACGGGACGTGGACGTACACCCCGAACCGGCGCTGGTCCGCCCCGGCCACCACCTGGGCGGGCAGCGTGCCGTCGACCGGGACCGGGCTGGTGCCCAGCGGCGCGGCGCCCGGCACGTCAGGCCTGCCCGATGGCCCGCTCGACGTACGCGACCAGCGACGGGGCCAGCACCAGCCCCGCCTCGGCGGCAGCCAGCAGGGTGCGGGCGTCGTCGGGGTCCTGGCGGCAGAACCAGCCCTGGACGGTCACGCCGTGGTCGGGCACGTGCTCGACCACCACCTGGTCACCGGCCCGCACGGTCCCCGGCCGGAGCACCCGCAGGTACGCCCCGACCCGGCCGGCGGCCGAGAAGCGCTTCACCCACCGCTCCTGGGCGACGTGGCGGCCGAAGGTCGCGCACGGGACCCGCGGCTGGGTGACCTCGAGCACGACGTGCTCGCCCACCCGCCAGCGCTCCCCGATCACGGCACCGCTGGCCTGGACGCCCCGCAGGCGCAGGTTCTCCCCGAACCAGCCGGAGGGGACGTCCACGCCGAGCTCACCGGACCACCACTGCGCGTCCTCGCTGGTGTAGACGTAGACCGCCTTGTCCGGCCCGCCGTGGCGGACGTCGTCGGCCACCGTGTCACCGACCACCCCCGTCGTGAGGACCTCGACGGCATCGACGGGGCGCTTGTCGATGCCGGTGCGCCCGACGATCCCGGGGTCCGCCTTGACGGCGTGGGTGACGCACACGGCCTCGACGACGCCGGCGCCGCCGCGAGGGGTGGGGACGGTCACTTCTTCGTGTCCGCCTTGGCCTTGTCGCCCACCTCGGAGGACAGCGCGGCGATGAACGCCTCCTGGGGGACCTCGACGCGGCCGACCATCTTCATCCGCTTCTTGCCCTCCTTCTGCTTCTCCAGCAGCTTGCGCTTGCGGGAGATGTCCCCGCCGTAGCACTTGGCGAGCACGTCCTTGCGGATGGCCCGGATGGACTCCCGAGCGATGATCCGGCTGCCGATGGCGGCCTGGATCGGGACCTCGAACTGCTGGCGCGGGATGAGCTCCTTGAGGCGCTCGGTCATCTTGACGCCGTAGGCGTAGGCCTTGTCGCGGTGGACGATCGCGGAGAAGGCGTCGACCACCTCGCCCTGCAGGAGCACGTCGACCTTGACCAGGTCTGCGGCCTGCTCGCCGGCCAGGTCGTAGTCCAGCGAGGCGTAGCCGCGGGTGCGGGACTTCAGCGCGTCGAAGAAGTCGAACACGATCTCCGCCAGCGGCAGCGTGTACCGGATCTCGACGCGCTCCTCCGACAGGTAGTCCATCCCCTGCAGGGTGCCGCGGCGCGACTGCGCGAGCTCCATGATCGTGCCGATGTACTCGCTCGGCGTGATGATCGTCGCCTTGATGACGGGCTCGACGATCTCCTTGACCTTGCCGTGCGGGAACTCCGACGGGTTCATGACGACCTGCTCGCTGCCGTCCTCCATGACCACCCGGTAGACGACGCTGGGTGCGGTCGAGATCAGGTCGAGGTTGAACTCGCGACTGAGCCGCTCCGCGACGATCTCCAGGTGCAGCAGGCCCAGGAAGCCGATCCGGAAGCCGAAGCCCAGCGCCGCCGACGTCTCCGGCTCGTAGACCAGCGCCGCGTCGTTGAGCTTGAGCCGGTCCAGGGCGTCGCGCAGGTCCGGGTAGTCGGAGCCGTCGATCGGGAACAGGCCGGAGAACACCATCGGCTTGGGGTCGGTGTACCCGCCGAGCGCATCGACGGCCCCCTTGGCGGCACTGGTGACGGTGTCGCCGACCTTGGACTGCCGGACGTCCTTGACGCCCGTGATCAGGTACCCGACCTCACCCACGCCGAGCCCCTCGCTCGGCAGCGGCTCGGGGGACACCACGCCGATCTCGAGCAGGTCGTGCACCGCCCGCGTCGACATCATCTGGATCTTCTCGCGCGGGCTCAGCCGGCCGTCGACGACCCGGACGTAGGTGATGACGCCGCGGTAGGTGTCGTAGACGGAGTCGAAGATCATGGCCCGGGCCGGGGCGTCCGGGTCGCCGACGGGGGCGGGCACCCGCTCGACGATGCGGTCCAGCAGCTCCTCGACCCCGGCGCCGGTCTTGCCCGAGGTCCGCAGCACGTCCTCGGGTTCGCAGCCGACCAGGCCGGCGATCTCCTCGGCGTACTTCTCCGGCTGGGCGGCGGGGAGGTCGATCTTGTTGAGGACCGGGATGATCTCCAGGTCGTTGCCCATCGCCATGTACAGGTTGGCCAGGGTCTGGGCCTCGATCCCCTGGGCGGCGTCGACCAGCAGCACGGCGCCCTCGCACGCCGCGAGCGAGCGGGACACCTCGTAGGAGAAGTCGACGTGGCCGGGCGTGTCGATCATGTTGAGGGCGACGACGTCGTCCCCCACCTGCCAGGGCATCCGCACGGCCTGGCTCTTGATGGTGATGCCACGCTCGCGCTCGATGTCCATCCGGTCCAGGTACTGCGCCCGCGCCTGCCGGGCCTCGACCACGCCCGTCAGCTGCAGCATCCGGTCCGCGAGCGTCGACTTGCCGTGGTCGATGTGCGCGATGATGCAGAAGTTGCGCAGCTGCGACGGGGGCGTCGCGGCGACGGGCAGCGGGACGGCGGGGATGGGCACGGGTCGAAGTTTCCCACGCCCGGCGCCGGGGCCGTGCGCACGGCCGACGTCAGCGCTCGCGGGTGAGCTCCACCACGACCCCCATCCGGGACCCGGCCCCACCGGAGATGACCCCCCGGAACGGCGACACGTCGCCGTAGTCCCGGCCGCGCGCCACGACGACGTGGTCGAGCCCTGCCGGACGCCGGTTGGTGGGGTCGTAGGCGAACCACTCACCCACCCACCACTCCAGCCACGCGTGGCTCTGGCCGGTCACGGTCTGCCCCACCGGGGCTGCGGCGTCCGGGTGGAGGTAGCCGGAGACGTACCGGGCCGGGATGCCGAGCCCCCGCAGCGCCCCGAGCGCGATGTGGACGAAGTCCTGGCACACCCCGCGCCCCTCGTCCCACGCCTCCTGGGCCGAGGTGTGGACCCCGGTCACGCCCGGCACGTACCGGACGTTCTCGAACACCCACGAGCTGACCGCGAGACCGGCCTCGTGCGGCGGCAGGTCGGCCGCCACCTGCCGGCTGTCCGCCAGGAGCTCCTCGCCCAGCCGGGCGGCCGGCCGCGGGGCGAGCCACTCCGCGTGGGTGTCCCGTACCGAGGGCGCGCCCAGCCCGTCCCAGCCGAACGCCCCGGCCGGGGCCACGGCAGGCCGCTCGACCTCGACGAGGCTGGTCGAGACGACCTCGAGCCGGGTGTGCGCCAGCTGGGTGTCGAAGGCGAGCACGTGCGTGCCCCAGTAGTCCTGGTAGCCGAAGACCGCCGCACGTGGGGTGACCTCGATGCGCGCCTCGAGGGCGGTCTGCCCCGGCACGGTGACCGGCGTCATCCGGACCTCGTTGTAGGAGGTGCGCACCGGGCCGTCGTAGTCGATGGCCGTGGTGTGGACGATCCTCAGCCGGCTGACCCTGGGCTCGCCCGGGCCGTCCGGCGGGGGGACCGCGCCCGGGCCCGAGGTGTGGCTGCTCGCTCCTGGTGCCGTCACATCGCCTCCGGGACCCACTCGGTGCCGATGCCCTTGGGGAAGTAGCGCCGGCTGACCGCGTCGGACACCTTGGAGGCGGTCTGCTGCACCCCGTCCATCTCCGTCACCAGGTCGTCGAGCAGCTCGGCCGGGCTGCGGAACTCCAGCTGGCTACGGGTCCACGCCAGGCGACGACGGGCGTCGTCGGCGTACCCGACCCGCCCCGCGTCGGGGTCCAGGTCCTCCAGGCAGCGCTCGGCCGTGACGAGGGCGTTCACCACCGAGCGGGGGAACAGCCGGTCCAGCAGGAGGAACTCAGCAGCCTGCGCGTCCGAGCGCGACCCCGACCGCCCGCCGCGGTAGGTCCGCAGGAACGCCTCGTAGGCGCCGCAGCTGTGGAGCACGGTCTGCCACGACGGCCCGGCGTCCAGCACGGTGGTCTTGAGCAGGCGGGCCGTCATGTCGGTCCGCTCCAGGCTCCGGCCCAGGACGAGGAACTGGTAGCCCGCGTCGCGGCTCATGGTCGAGTCGGCGATCCCCGTGACCACCGCTGCCCGCTCGCGCACCCACCCGGCGAAGCGGTGGGCCGACGCGGCCCTCACCCGGGTGGGGATGGCGAAGAACGTCGTGTTGAGCGCCTCCCACATCTCGCTGGAGACGACCTCCCGGGCCCGGCGGGCGTTCTCCCGGGCGGCGGCCAGGGACCCGGCGATGGAGGTCGGGCTCACGGGGTCGTAGGCGAGCACGTCCAGGAGCGTGCGCCGCGTGACGGGCCCGTCGTCGTGGGAGGCCGCGCCCATGACCGCCAGCAGCGAGGAGCAGGCGTCCGCCTCGTCCACCCACGGGTCCTCGAGCAGGCGCTGCACCTGCGCGTCGACGATCCGGGCGGTGTCGTCGGCCCGCTCCACGTAGCGCCCGATCCAGAACAACGACTCGGCGATGCGGCTCAGCACGACGACCTCCTGGCGGTGCTCGTCTGCTGCTGCTGCTGCTCCTGCTGCGCCTTCCGCCCGGCTCCGGACGGCCCAGCGTCCGGTGGCGAGGACGGCACGAGCTGGACCTCCGTGGTGACCCGGGCCCGGCCCAGCTCCGTGGTCTCGCGCTCGGTCCGGTCGGAGACCACCCAGGTGTCCTTCGACCCACCACCCTGGCTGGAGTTGACGACGAGCGTCGCCTCGCCCAGCGCCACGCGGGTCAGACCGCCCGGCAGCACCCACACGTCCTCACCGTCGTTGACGGCGAAGGGACGCAGGTCGACGTGCCGGGGCGCCAGCTCCTCCCCGATGAGCGTCGGCACGGTGGACAGCGCGACCACCGGCTGGGCGATCCAGCCCCTCGGGTCCGCGCGGAGGCGCTCCCGCAGGGCGTCCAGCTGGGGGCGGGTGGCCTGCGGGCCGATGACGATCCCCTTGCCGCCGGAGCCGTCGACCGGCTTGACCACGAGCTCGTCGATGCGGTCCAGGACCTCGGCGAGGTGCTCCGGCTCCTCGCAGCGCCAGGTGTCGACGTTGGCGAGCACCGGCTCCTCGCCCAGGTAGTACCGGGTCAGGTCCGGCATGTAGGTGTACAGCAGCTTGTCGTCGGCCACGCCGTTGCCGACCGCGTTGGCGAGCGTCACCGTGCCGGCGCGCGCGGCGTTGAGCAGCCCGGCGCAGCCCAGCATGGAGTCGCTGCGGAACTGCAGCGGGTCCAGGAACTCGTCGTCCACCCGACGGTAGACGACGTCCACCCGGCGCTCGCCCTCGGTCGTCAGCATCCGCACGCGGTTGCCCGAGCACACCAGGTCCCGCCCCTCGACGAGCTCCACGCCCATGGAGCGGGCCAGCAGGGCGTGCTCGAAGTAGGCGCTGTTGTAGACCCCCGGGGTCAGCACCACCACCGTCGGGTCGTCGACGCCGGCGGGTGCAGCCATCTGCAGCGCCGCCAGCAGGCGTTCGGGGTAGTCGGAGACCGGTCGGACCCGCATCGAGGCGAACAGGTCGGGGAGGACCTGCGTCATGGCACGGCGGTTCTCCAGCACGTAGGACACCCCGCTCGGGACGCGGACGTTGTCCTCCAGGACCCGGAAGCGGCCGTGCTCGTCCCGGACCAGGTCGATGCCCGACACGTGGACGCGCACCCCGTTGGCAGGCTCGACACCGGCCGCCTCGCGGTGGAAGTGGCTGCTGGAGGTGATGACGTGCCGTGGGACGACCCGGTCGGCCACCGCCCGCATCGGGCCGTAGACGTCGGCCAGGAAGCGTTCGAGGACCGTGACGCGCTGCCGGACGCCGCGCTCGACCTCGGCCCACTCCGCGGCCGCGATGACCCGCGGGACGACGTCGATCGGGAAGGGACGCTCCTCACCGGCGAAGTCGAAGGTGACCCCGCGGTCCAGGAAGGTCGCGGCCAGGGAGTCCGACCGTGAGCGGAGGTCCTCCGGCGACATCGCCGCGAGGGCGCCGTGGACCGCCTGGGCGGTCCTCCGGACGCCGCCGGAGACCTCGAGCATCTCGTCCCAGGCCGCGCCGGCGGTGGGCTTGTCGCAGTAGCCGTCGAAGACGCCTGTCGACGCCGTGGCCTCCTGCATGCCTGGGACCCTAGCGGCGGACCGTCCTGGCAGCCGGATGAGCGCAGGGGGTGAGCAGCAGAGGTGGGCGCAGCGGTGCCCTCGCGAGGGTGGGCCTGGGTCGGAGCACCGCATTTCCGCTGGCGAGGCCCGGTGACGTATCGTCGGGGGTTGGCCGTGCCCGCAGTTCGGCGCAGCTGTCCCGCAGCGGTCGACCAGCAAGCCCCTGACCAGAACCCGGCGTCGCACCGCGCGACGCGCCGCAGACGAGCACGGAGAGTCCACGCGTGGCGAACATCAAGTCCCAGATCAAGCGCAACCGCACCAACGAGAAGGCGCGCCTGCGCAACAAGGCCGCCAAGTCCGAGCTGCGCACCCTGGTGCGCCAGTTCCGCGAGGCCGCCGCCTCGGGCGACAAGGACGCCACCGAGGTCGCCCTCCGCAAGGCGACCCGCGGGCTGGACAAGGCCGCCTCGAAGGGCGTCATCCACAAGAACCAGGCCGCCAACCGCAAGTCGTCGCTCGCGTCGGCCGCCGCCTCCGCCTCCGCCTGAGGCGGTGCGCCTGCGCTCGTGAGGAGCGCAGGCGCTGGTCGGACTGCTCACCAGGACCCCCGGGCCCCGCTCGGGGGTCCTGGTGCGTCCGGGCCGTGCCCGCGCTCGGTCGGCCACCACGGACCACCCCACCCGACGTCGACCACCCCACACGACGTCGACCACGCAGCCCGACGCGACCGGTCAGCGGCGTCCGGCGCGCGCGTCGGTGACGGCGACGACCGCCCGCTCCAGCGCGTAGGCGGCCGCCACGCCCGGCACCTCCCCCTTGACCGCGGCGTCGGCGTCGGCCACCGCGACGACCGCCCGCCCCAGACCCTGCGGGTCCCAGCCCTGCAGGTCGCGCCGCGCCCGGTCGATCTGCCACGGTGCCATGGCGAGCTCCTTGGCCAGGGCCCCCGACGGTCCGCGGCCCGCGCCCGCCACCTTGGCCATCCCGCGCAGCTTCATGCCCAGGGCGCCCACCACCAGGACGGGCTCCACTCGCTGGGACAGGGCGTGGCGCAGCAGGGACAGCGCCTGTCCCGCCTGTCCGGCGATCGCCGCGTCGGCGATGTCGAAGCCGCGGGCCTCCCGGCGCCCACCCACGAGCGCACGGACGTCGTCGACACCGACGGCCCCGCTGCCCACGGTGTCCGCCAGCTGGCCCGCCACGGCCATCAGCTCGGCGAGGTCACCGCCCAGCGCCTCGACGAGGACCTGCACCGCGGCAGGCTCCGCGCGTCGGCCGGACGCCCGTAGCCGCGCCACCACCAGCTCCGCGCGCTCCCGCTCACCGGAGACCGGGGCGCAGGTGACGGTGACGGAGCCCGGGATCGCCTGCAGCCCGGCGAGCACCGCCTTGCCGCCGTTGCCACCACCGTGACGGCCCAGGATGACGAGGTCCTCGTCCGGGACCGCAGCCAGCTCCCGGGCGACCGCGACGACCTCGTCGGAGTACGCCCCGGCCGCAGCCTCCAGACCCTCCAGCACGACCAGGCGGCCGCCCCCGAACAGCGACGGCGCGACGGCGGCGCTGACGTCGCCCGGCACGTGGCGCTGCGGGCCCAGCTCGTGCCGCTCGACATCCGGCCAGCGCTCCCTGACCCGGGCAAGCACCCGCCGCACCGCCACGTCGGCGAGCGCGGGCTCCGTCCCGACGAGCAGCACCACCGGGGCGGGCTCGACCTCGAAGGCGCTGGGACCGCCGGGAGGCGTCGACCGCGCCGTGCTGCTACGTCGTCCGGCCACGGCGTCATGCTGGCACGGACGGCGGGCACGCCCGTGCCGGGCCACCGGCCGGAGCCGACCGGCGGCGCGTCGTCCGCACCCCCACCGTGACCGTCCCCGCGCCTGCGTCGCCTGCGACCGGGGTCACCGGACGCAGGGCGACGTCCCCGTCGGACGCCGTGGACAGCACGTGCGCCCCGGAGGCACCGACCACGGAGCGGGCGCGCTCGCTCGGGTGCCCGTAGGTGTTCTCGCGGCCGGCGCTGGCGACGGCGACGCGCGCCCCGACACCGGCGTAGAGACCCGGCGACTGGTCGGTGGAGCCGTGGTGGGCCACGGTGGTCACGTCGGCCCGCAGGACCTCGGGTGCCACCGTCTCGAGGAGCCGCTCCTGCACGTCGGCGCCGATGTCGCCCAGCGCGAGGAGCGTCAGGTCCCCCGCGTCCAGGCGCAGGACGAGCCCGGAGTCGTTGACGTCCTGCGAGTCCCCCTCGGGCGCTCCCACGCGACCAGCGGCGAGGACCTGCACCCGGGTGGTCCCGACGCTCGCGGTGCTCCCGGCGACCGGCCGTCGGAGCCCGGCTCCGTGCGCCTGCGCCCACCGGGCGAGCCCCGCCTCCACGCCGGGAGGCATACCGCCCGGTGCGGTCCACACCTGCGCCACGGGGGCCACGGCGACTACCCCCTCCAGGCCGCCCACGTGGTCGGCGTGCAGGTGGGTCAGCACCAGCAGCGGGACGTCGACCACGCCGGCCCGGCGCAGGCAGCCGGTGACCGGTCCCGGCTCCGGGCCGGTGTCCACGACGACGGCGCTCGTGGGACCGGCCCGGACGAGGATGCTCTCCCCCTGTCCGACGTCGCAGACCACCACGGCCCAGTCGGGGCCCGGCCACGCCTCCTCCCTGTCCGGCAGGCGGCCGGCGCCACGAAGGACGAGCAGCACCACGAGCAGCACGGTGAGCAGCCCGGCGAGCAGCCACGGGAGCCGCGCCGCGCGGGCCCCCGTCGTCCCGGCGGTCGTCCGGGTCCTCGGCGGGCTGCGGGGGTGGCCGCGGCCGGTGCACCTGTCCTGAGGCTGCCCGACGGCCGTGGCGGGTCCACCCCGAGCAGGGGCGGACCGGCCGAGCCGGGGCCACGGGGCCCAGGTCTGGCCGTCGCCCCGGCGGTCGGGGACCACGCGCAGGAGCAGCACCGCGAGCAGGAGCCCGGTCAGCGTGCCTCCGGTGGCGAGCGCGATGCCGACAGCCCCGTCGGGGACGGCCACGCTCGCCCCGGGCAGCCCGGCCGCAGTCCGCCCGACGCCGGCTATCCAGGCCGCGCACCAGCGGGCCGGTGTCGCGACGACCCCTGCCACGCCGGCGTCGAGGAGGGAGACCAGCGCCGCCAGGAGGCCGAGGACCGTGGCGGGTGCGACCGCCGGTGCGGCCAGCACGTTGGCCGGCATCGAGTACAGGCTGACGACCGGCTCGAGCCCCACCAGCACGGGCGTGACGGCCAGCTGGGCTGCGGCCGGCACGGCGACGGCGAGGGCGAGCGGGCGGGGCAGCACCTGACCGAGCGCCCGCGACCACGGGACCGTCCACAGCACGAGGGCGCCCGTCGCGAGGACGCTGAGCCGGAACCCCGCCGCCCGGGACAGCCACGGGTCCACGAGGAGGACCGTCACCACCGCGAGGCAGAGTGCCGAGGTCCCGCCGCCCCGCCGGCCCATGACGATCCCGAGCAGGCCGAGGCCGCCCATGACGGCGGCCCGCAGCACGCTCGGCTCCGGCCGAGCGACCAGCACCAGTCCGACGAGGGCCGCGGTCGCCAGTACCGCCCCGGTCCGTCGACCACCTCGGAACGCGACCACCAGCAGGAGCACGCCCCCGCACACCAGGGTGACGTTCGCCCCGCTGACCGCGGACAGGTGGCTCAGCCCGGCCACCCGCAGGTCGTCGACGAGGTCGTCGTCCTGCAGCCGGGTGTCGCCGACGACCAGTCCCGGGAGCAGGGCCGCACCGTCGCCGACCGCGGCCGAGGCGTCCGGGGCGGCGGCAGCGACCAGGCCGCCGCGCAGCCGCTCCGCCGCCCGCCACCACCACCGCTGACGGGCCAGGACGGCGGGGCTGCCGCTCGCCGACGCGTAGAACGCGTACGCCTCGCCCGCCGGCGCGGGCCGGAGCCGCACGACGGCACGATGGCGTTCCCCCCACCGCGCCCGGGACCAGGAGCTGTCCGCGCTCAGCAGGGCAGGCACCCGTACGTCCGGGCCGTCCAGCGCCGGGGTGTCTGCCGTCGGCTCGTCCACCACCGAGGGGGCCACCACCGAGCCCCCGACCGACGAGCCGCCGACCGCCGGGGGACCCTGGGGCGGCTCACCGCCCCAGCCGGACGACGGTGCCGGGCGCTGCACACGGACCAGCCGCACGGGCACCCGGACCTGCTCCTGCTGCCACGCGGCGGCGCCCCGGCCCGTCACCGGGTCACCGACGACGACCAGCTCGACCCCCACCGCGGTCCCCTGTGCCGCCGCGGCCGTCAGCTCGGCCACGTCCCACCGCTGCAGCTCTGCGCCCGCACCCGCCAGCACCGTGCCCGAGGCCGCACCGACGAGGACGAGACCGGCCATGGCGCCGACCCCACGCCGCCGACGGCGCCCGGCGCTGCCAGGGCGCTCCGCCGCGGGCGATCGGGTACCGGTGCAGGCACGCAGGCGGACGCGGGTGCGCAGGCGGACGCGGGTGCGGCTGACGGTGCGGGTGCGGGCGACTCGCGGCCAGGCCGTACCGATGACGAGCAGCGCCGCCGCCGCAGCCGTCGCGGCGAGCACCACCACCGCCGCGGTGCGTACCGTCTCCCCCGTGGCCGATGTCGCCCACCAGGCCGCCGCCCAGCACGCCACGGCCGCCGGCAGGAGCCTGACGTCGTGCCCCGGGGCGGACGGGCGGGTCACACCGTGACCAGGTCGCGCAGGTCGGCCAGCACGGCGGGACCGATGCCGCTGACTGCGTCCAGGTCGTCCACGGACGAGAAGCGCCCGAGGGCCTCCCGGTGGCTGACGATGCGCTCCGCCAGGACGGGACCGATGCCGGGCAGCGCGTCCAGCTCGGCGGCGTCGGCCGCGTTCAGGTCCAGGGGTCGGTTCCCGGCACCCGGGACGGGGGCGCCGCCTGCCCCGGCCCCTGCCGCGGCTGCGAGGGGCCCGGGGCCGCCGGCCGCGACGGTGCTGACCGCGGGTTCCCCCGGTCGTGGGACCACGACGAGCTCACCGTCGCTCAGCGGCCGGGCCAGGTTGACCAGGCGGGTGTCGGCCTCCTGGGTCACCCCGCCTGCCGCCGTCACCGCGTCGCCCACGCGCGAGCCGGCGGGGACCTGCACCACCCCGGGGTGCACGACCGCGCCGTCCACGTGGACGACCAGCGGACCGGCCGGGGGGGCCACGACGGGTTCCGCGCCGCCCCCGGGAGCCCCTCCGACGACCTGCTCACCGACGACCGTCCCGCCGACGACCGGCTCACCCCCCGTCGTCCCCCCTTCCACCCCCACCGCGGTACCTGGCTCCGGACCGTCGCGGGGCCCATCCGCCGGCTCGTAGGAGGCCCCCGGCGCCACGGACCCCACCGCCGCAGCCACCCCGGCCGGCCCGAGGAGGAGCTCCTCGGAGCCGGTCCCGCCCCCGAGCAGGACGACCCCCGCGACCACGGCCGCCACGACGCAGGCCACCGCGGCACCGGCCGGTACCCCCGCCACGCGCCAGCTGCTCCCCCGCCGGCGCTGCGCCGCCTCGTGCCCACCGCCGACCGGTTCGACGTCCTCGTCCCCGACCAGCTCGGCACGCAGGCCCGGGCCGGACCCGTCGAGAGGACCACCGAGGCCGCCGAGCGGCCCTCCCTCGTCCCCGTCGTGCGGCGTACCGAGCCCGAGCACCCGATCCAGCCGTCTGGCCCCTGCACCGGTATCCCTGCCCATGCCGCGACGCTAGGCAGCGACCGGCCGCGGTCACCGCGGGGCGCCCGGGACCTGTGGGGACAGCCGCACGCCCAGCCCCTGTGGACCCAGCAGCGGCCCGGCCGGCTCAGCCGCGCGGCCTCACCACCACGGCCACCCCGACCGCACCCGGCCCGACGTGGGCGGCGAGCACCGGGCCCAGCGGCCGCAGCGTCACCGGCACCACCCCGACCGGCCCTGAGCGCAGCCGCCGGACCAGGTCGTCGGCCAGGCGGTGCGCCCCCGCGTGCTGCACCACCACCTCTGCGTGGCCGTCCTGCGGAGTCGCCGACGTCGCCAGCTCGCGGAGCCGGTCGGCGGCCAGCTCCTCCAGCCGGTCCAGCAACCGCCCGGCGGTGCGGACCTTCTCCGACGGGACCAGGCGACCGCCGTGCACGAGCAGCACAGGGCGCGCGCTCAGCCCGGCACGGTCGGGCTCCGGGCCGACGCGGCCACCGCGTGACAGGTGGGCGGACGTGGCCGGCGAGAACCAGGTCCGCGACCGCTCCGCGACCTGACGGACCAGCCGGGCCACGCGCCGGGCGTCCGCCCCGTCCGCTGCCGCCTGGACGGCGACCGACACCGCCACCGAGACGGCGGCACCGACGCACCCGGTGTCCACCACGTCCACCCGCACCGGGGCGCCGGCGGCCGCCAGCCTCGCGGCGTCGACCGTCCCCGACAGCACGCCCGACAGGTGCACCGACACCACGGCCGAGGCCCCGGAAGCGGCGGCCTCGGCGTAGGCGCGGGCGAACCCGTCGGGCGAGGGTCGGCTGGTGCCCACCTGCACCCCTGCGGTCATCCGGGAGAGCAGGGTCTCCAGATCGGTGTCCACCTCTGGCGTGGCGGTCCCGTCGACCACCACGTCGAGGTCCACGACCGCGACGGCCGGGTCGACGGGCCGGGCGGTGGAGTCGGTGACGACCGCGGTCCTCATGGCTCAGCCCGTGACGACGTTCACCAGTCCGGGCGGCCGGACGACCACGCGCCGCACGGTGGCGCCGCCGATCGAGGCGACGACCTTCTCGCTGGCCATGGCGAGGTCGCGGAGGTCGTCCTCACCGATCCCCGGTGGTACCTGCAACCGGTCGCGGACCTTGCCCATCACCTGGACCACCGCCGTCACGGTCTCCTCGACGAGCAGCGCCTCCTCAACCGGGGGCCACCCCGCCCGCGCCACGCACGGCTCGTGACCGAGCGTCGCCCACATGTCCTCGGCGGTGTAGGGGGCGACCAGGCTCAGCAGGACCGCCACGGCCTCCACCCCCTCGCGGACGGCGGCGTCCGACGGACCGACCCCGGGGTCGTCGATGGCCTTGCGCAGGGCGTTGACCAGCTCCATGGTGCGAGCCACGGCCACGTTGAAGCGCAGCCCTTCCACGAGCGTCGCCGCGTCGGCGACGACCTTGTGCGTGACCCGGCGCAGCGGCTCCGACCCGGTCGACGGGTCCGCACCGACGGGCGAGGCGACGTCGCGCGCGAGGCGCCAGGCGCGGGCCAGGAACCGCGCCGACCCCGCCGCGGAGACGTCGGCCCAGTCCACGTCGTCCTCCGGCGGGCCCGCGAACACCATGGTCAGGCGGATCGCGTCGACCCCGTGCTCGTCCAGCTGCTCGCCGAGCCTCACCAGGTTGCCCCGTGACTTGCTCATCGCGGAGCCGTCCATCTGCACCATGCCCTGGTTGAGCAGCCGCGCGAACGGCTCGGTCGGGGTCACCATCCCCAGGTCGTGCAGCACCTTGGTGAAGAAGCGGGCGTACAGCAGGTGGAGGATCGCGTGCGTCACCCCACCGACGTACTGCTCGACCGGCATCCACCGGTCCGCCTCGGCGCGCTCGAACGGCGCCGTGGCCAGGGTCGGGGACAGGAACCGCAGGAAGTACCAGGACGAGTCGACGAAGGTGTCCATGGTGTCGGTGTCGCGCCTGGCCGGACCGCCGCACGCGGGGCAGGTCGTGCTCACCCAGTCCGTGGCCGCCGCGAGCGGGGAGCGGCCCTTCGGCGCGAGGTCCAGCCCTTCGGAGGCAGGCAGCTCGACCGGCAGCTGGTCGTCCGGGACGCGGACCTCGCCGCAGCCGTCGCAGTAGACGATCGGGAAGGGCGTGCCCCAGTAGCGCTGCCGGGAGATCAGCCAGTCCCGCAGCCGGTACGTCGTCGTCGGGCCGCCCAGGCCGGCGTCGGCGAGCTGCCCGCTGATCGCGCTCGATCGCCTCGGCCTTGCGCAGCCCGTCCAGCGGACCGGAGTTGACCAGCACCCCGTCACCTGCGGTCGCGACCCGGCTGCCGCCGGGTCGGGCAGCGGCTCTCCGGCCTCGTCGCGGACGTCGACCACCACCCGCACCGGCAGACCGTGCGCCAGGGCGAAGTCGAGGTCCCGCTGGTCGTGCGCCGGCACCGCCATGACGGCGCCGTGCCCGTAGTCGGCCAGGACGTAGTCCGCCGCCCACACCGGCATCCGCTCACCGGTCACCGGGTTGACGGCGTAGCGGTGCAGGAAGACGCCGGTCTTGGGCCGGTCCGTCGACAGCCGCTCGATCTCCGTGGTCCCCCGCACGGCCTCCAGGTAGGCCTCGAAGGTCTCGCGCACCCCGGGCTCGGCGTCCCCGACCAGCTCCGCGGCCAGGTCGGAGTCCACCGCGACCACGAAGAACGTCGCCCCGTGCAGGGTGTCCGGCCGGGTGGTGTAGACGGTCACCGGCTCGTCGCGGCCCTCGATGACGAAGCGGACGTCGGCGCCGGTCGAGCGGCCGATCCAGTTGCGCTGCATCGCCAGGACCTTGTCCGGCCATGGCCCTGCAGCTGCTCCATGTCGTCCAGCAGCCGGTCGGCGTAGTCGGTGATCTTGCAGGTACCACTGGGTCAGCTTCTTCTTGGTCACCGCGGTGCCGCACCGCTCGCAGCGGCCCTGGACCACCTGCTCGTTGGCCAGCACGGTCTGGTCCTTGGGGCACCAGTTGACCTGGCTCGGGCGGCGGTAGGCCAGCCCGTCCTCGTGCATCCGCAGGAACAGCCACTGGTTCCAGCGGTAGAAGTCCGGCTCGCAGGTGGCCAGCACCCGGTCCCAGTCGAAGCTGCACGCGTAGCGGCGCATCGACGCCTTCTGCTGCTCGATGTTGCTCCCGCGTCCACACGCCCGGGTCGACGCCGCGCTTGATCGCCGCGTTCTCCGCGGGCAGCCCGAAGGCGTCCCAGCCGATCGGGTGGAGGACGTCGAAGCCCCGCTGCACCCAGTACCGGGCGATCACGTCACCCAGCGCGTACGCCTCGGCGTGGCCCATGTGCAGGTCGCCCGAGGGGTAGGGGAACATGTCGAGCACGTACTTGCCGGGCCGCTCGTCGCCCGGCAGCACCCGCTCGCGAACGGCTTGGCCTCGTCCCACACCGGCAGCCAGCGCTGCCTCGATGGCGTGGGGGTCCCAGCGCGTCCCTCGTCCGCCGGGCCTCGGGCGCTGTCGTCGGCTCCGCGGTCATCTGGTCCTCCTGCGCTCGTGGCGCCCGCCCTGCGTGTCCTGCTGGTCTGCCCTGCCGTCCCGCCGGTGCGGGCCGCGCACCCGGGCACGAAAAAGCCCCTCGACGAGGAGGGGCCGCCGCGCTGGTCCGCCGTGTCGTGGCGGTCTGCTCAGCGCGGCCCGGCGAGAGGCAGGTCGCAGGTGCTGCACGCTCGCCGACGATACCGCGCGCGACCGGGCCGGCGCGGGCGTGGTCCGTGCCAGGCGGACCCGGGCACCCGCGGCCGAGGAGGCCCGCCTGCCGCGACGACCTGACCCGTGGCATCGTGCGTGGGCTCGGGCCGGAGGCTGCTTCGACCGACGCGGCCGAGCGGCTCATGACCTGGCAGGTGCACCGCGACGCGGGGCTGCGCGTCCGCCCGACGCCGACGCGCGTCCTGCCGGGCGCACGTCGCTGCTGCGGCTGGGCTCGGCCCGCTGGGGGTCCACGGCGCCCTGCGTGGTGGTCGGGGTCGTGGCCGAGCCCACGGTGCAGGGGCTTCAGCTACGCGACGCTGCCCGGGCACCCCGAGGACGGCGTCGAGCACTTCCGCGTGAGCCTGGACCAGGACGGGCCGGTGCGGGGCATCGTGTCCGCGGTCTCGCGGCCCGCAAGCCTGCTGGCGCGCGCCGGCGGGCCCGTGACGGCGGCGCTCCAGCGGTGGCATGACCGACCGGTACCTGCGGCGATGCGCCGGACGGCGCCCGGACCCGGCGGCGCCCAGCAGCCGACGACCCCGGGAACGACGACGACGGCGGCCCACCGGGGTGGACCGCCTGCCGTGCGGGTGGAGCTGAGGGGACTCGAACCCCTGACCCCCTCCATGCCATGGAGGTGCGCTACCAGCTGCGCCACAGCCCCGCGCCGAGAGAGTCTAGAGGATCCGCCGTGGCGACGAAACGGCTGGTCAGGACCACGTGAACACCCGGGGCCTCATGTGACGCCGGACGAGGCCGCGGCCCGGCGCCCGAGCAGCTCGGCCAGCGCCGACGGCGGGACGTTCCACCCGGCAGCCGCCAGGCCTGGGACGTGCCAGCACGCCGGGCCGGGCCACGGTCCGTCGCCCTGACCCGGCTCCGCGGGGGGCGGCGCGCAGGCGCGAGGACGGCCGGGCGGGGCCAGGACCGCCGTGCCCGTGTTGCCCAGCGGCACCAGCACCCGACGCAGCTCGGGCTGACCGAGCACCAGGCCACCCCCGATCGGATGCTTGCGCCGTGCCCGACGCCACCAGGCAGCCACCGTCCTGCAAGGTCTGGCTGCGTGCTCCTGCACGGCCGCGAGGACCCGTCGGCCCGCCTCGGTAGGGGTCTCCGCGCCGCCGAGGCGCACGTCGTCACCCGCCCGCCATGCCGCGAACGCCTCCTCGTCCAACGCCTCGATCTCCGGCTGGAGCAGGCCCTGCCAGCTCCCCGGCCGCGATCTCGCGCAGGCGAGGGTCCGTCGACAGCCCGAACGCCCGCACGCGGCCTCGACCGCCGCGGCGGTCTCCCGGGCCCGCCGCAGGTCGCTGGTGACCAAGACCACCTGCCGACCGCGCCGTGACCCGGCCAGCGCCTCCGGCGGCCGCAGGCGGCCTGCTCCTGGCCCCGCTCGCTCAGCGTCGTGTCGTGCTGGCCCTGGAAGCGCTGTGCGACGTTCCAGGCCGTCTCGCCGTGGCGCAGCAGGACGACCGGTGTGGGCAGCGGCGTCGACAGCGGTCCCGTCACGCCGGTGCGTCGAGGCCGCGCCGTGCCGGGCTCGTCCCGGCGCGGCGTCCTCGGCCCGCTCGGCCACGGGCGTGCTCCGGGCAGCGGGACGACCGGGCAGTCCTTCCACAGCCGTTCCAGGGCGTAGTACTCACGCTCCTGGCTGTGCTGGACGTGGACGACGATCTCGGCGTAGTCCAGCAGCACCCATCGGCCGTCCTTCTCGCCCTCGCGCCGGACGGGCTTCGCGCCGAGCTCGCGCAACCGGTCCTCCACGCCGTCCACGATGGCCCGGACCTGCCGGTCGTTGGGGGCGGAGGCGACGACGAAGACGTCGGTGATGACGAGCTGGCCGCTGACGTCGAGGGCGACGACGTCGGTGGCGAGCTTCTCGGCGGCGGCCTCTGCGGCGGCGGTGGCGAGCTCGACGGCGTGCGTGCTGGCGGTCATGGGGCCTCTCCGGAGGTGGTGGCGGCGGGCTCGGTGCCCGTGCGTGTGCCTGTGCTCTGCTGGACGACCTCGCCGGCGAAGTCCTCCCCGAGGACGACGACGACGTCGGTGTCCACGAGGGTCTCGCTGTTGACCTGGAGGGCGTCGGCCCCCACGCCCAGCGCGGCCGCGACGGCCTCGCCCCGGGCGCGGTCCTCCTGGCGTCCTGGGACGCGACGAGCACCGCGGTCCGGGGCTGCTCGCCGAACTGCCCGACGTTGCCGCCGCCGACGAAGCGCAGCCCGGACGCGACCAGCAGGTCTCGGGCGGCCGCAGCGAGGCCCGGCCGACCCGACGCCGTTGCGGACCACGACCCGCACCTCGCCGACGGCCGCGACCGGCAGCAGCGCCCCGGCGAAGCGGCTGTCGAGCTCGCCGGCTGGGCCGCCTCGGTCGTCGAGGCCCCGCAGCGGTAGCCTCCCCGGCGGCGAGCGTCGAGGTGGGCAGCACGACCGCCTGGCGTTGCCGGCGGCAGCGCGGTCGGCCGCAGCCGCCAGACGACCCTGGCCAGCTCGGGCGGTGCCCAGCCCGGCGGTCGGGGTGGCACCCGCCTGCTCCAGGACCGCGGCGGCTGCGTCGGCGTCGGTCGGCAGGGCGGCCACCACCGCCTGCAGCACCGCGCCGAACCGGGCCAGCCTGGCCTCGACCGGCTCGCCGGCCCCTGGAGGCTGGCGTAGGCGACGGCCGGCGGCGCCCGCGAGCCGCTGGTCGTCGCCCACCGCGACCTGGACGTCGTCGGTGAGGACCTGGCTCGTGACGTCGACCACGACTCCGCCGACGGCGTCCACCAGGGCGGCGAGCTGCGCCGGCTCCAGCGAACCACGCCGTCGACCCGCAGCGCGAGGGTGTCCTCCAGGCCCCGCCTCACCTGCTCCCCGCCCAGCACGGCGGCCTCGCTGAGCGACCGGTCACCGGCGTCGGCCACCGTGAGCAGGAGGTCGGCGGGCAGCAGGAGCGTGGCCAGCGCCGAGGCGTCCACACCCAGCAGCGCACCGCCGACCAGCCCGCCCGCGACGGGGTCGACCAGCGTGACGACGAGCGTCTGCTGGGCCGGGACGTCGGAGACGGGGACCACGGCCTGCGCCGGGTCGTCCCCCGAGCGCACCACCAGGAGCACGACGACGAGCACGACGACCAGCAGGGCCACGAGCAGCGCCCCGACCAGCGTCGCGAGCCGGTTCCGGCGGGCGAAGGCCTCCAGCCCCGGACGGACCCGGCGCCGGGCCACGTCGAGGAGGGCACGTGGCTGCTGGGGCGCGGCCAGGGCCGGCCGCGGCGGCGGCGTCGCACCGGAGGCCTCGGTGGTCTGCTCCCCGGCAGCGTTCCGTTCCGTGGGCCCGGGTGCACCGGACGGCTCGGCTGCCGTGCCGGCAGGGCGAGCTGCCGAGGGCGCCCCCCCGACGTCGGGTCCGCGCGGCGCCGAGACGGACGCGGCGCCTCCGGGGGCAGGTGCCGACAGCTGGACGGCGGGGCCCGCGGCCGGGTCGGGGTCGGAGGCGTCGACACGACGCGACCGGCGCCCTCCCGCGGCACGGACCCGGGGGGCGGCGGCGCTGCGCGCCTCCAGCAGCGGGCCCACCACCATGGCCGACGGCGTCGGGAGCACCGGCCCCGTCGCGACACCCTCGAGGGTCGGACGGGCGGGGCGGAGGACGGGCCGGGGCGAGGTCGGCGGCTCGCTGACCGGCCAGTGGGACATCGTGGCGTCGAGGTCGACCTGGCCCGCGCGCTCGGCGACCCGACGTCGCCTCCGTTCCCCCAGGGAGCGCTGGCCGGCCGCGCCCGAGGACGGCTGCTCGGACGGCTGCTCGGACGGCTCGGACGGCCCGGACGGCCCGGAGGCGTCGCTGTCGAGCATCAGCACACCTCCGCAGCCGGGCACGAGGTCGCCGGCCGGGTGTCCTCGCCCTGACCACGGTAGAGCCCGGACTTGGCGATGTACTGCAGGACGCCCGTCGGCACCAGGTACCGGACGGGGCGGCCCTCTCGTACCCGGCGACGTATGTCCGAGCTCGAGATGGCCAGGGCCGGGATCTCGACCACGCTGACCGCACCGGGAGGCAGCGCCGACACGTCCACGCTGTGGCCGGGCCGGGTGACGGCGACGAAGTGTGCGAGCTCCCAGAGGCGGTCGACGTCCTTCCACGACACGATCGCCTCCAGCGCGTCCGCTCCCGTGATGAAGAACAGCTCCGCGTCAGGGCGCTGCGCAGCGAGGTCGCGCAGCGTGTCGGTGGTGAACGTCGGGCCTGGTCGGTCGACGTCGACCCGGGAGACGGTGAAGCGCGGGTCGGCGGCGGTGGCCACGACCGTCATGAGGTAACGGTCCTGGGCCGGGCTGACCTCGGTGTCGGCCTTCTGCCACGGCTGACCGGTGGGGACGAACACGACCTCGTCCAGCTGGAAGCGCCAGGCGACCTCGCTCGCAGCGACCAGGTGGCCGTGGTGCAGCGGGTCGAAGGTGCCGCCCATGACCCCGAGCCGGGGCCGGCGGGTCGGCGCGGCGTCACCGTCGGGCGGCCACGTTCTTGAACGAGTAGGTGATGGCCAGCAGCGTGAGGAACAGCCCCAGCGTCAGCAGCCCGTACACGAAGGCCGGCACCGGGAGCTCGATCTCCGTCATCTCCGGCACCTCGGTCCCCGACCGCGGCGAGGATGCCGGCGACGATGCTGCTGCTCATGGGACCTCCTCCGGACCGACCGCCCGGTGGCGGTCGCACCGGCCCAGTCTGTCACGACGAGGAGGCCCGGCGTCCCCCGGTGCCCCGGGTGGGAGCACGCCCGCGCAGGTGACGGGCGGGTCAGGGGGCGGTCCCCGGACCTTCCGAGGGGTCGGTGGTGGCGGCGAGCGCGGCGGACGCCGTGCTGGGGCGCGAGGTGGTCCTGGTGCGCCTGGCCGACGCCGGCACCGTCCGGCAGGTGCTGCCGGAGGGTCCGGCAGCGGTGGCGGACGTCGAGGGCCCCCGCACCGTGGTCGTGGGCTCGGCCGGCGACCTTGACGAGGAGCTCCAGGCGGTCCGGGGCTACCCCCTGACGTGCCCGTCGCCGGTCATGACCCAGGTCGTGGTGGTGAGCTCGGCCAGCCCCATCGGACCGCGGGCGTGCAGCTTCTGGGTGGAGATCCCGATCTCCGCACCCAGACCGAGCGCTGCCCCGTCCGTGAAGCGGGTGGAGGCGTTGACCGCGACCGCGGCCGCGTCGACCTCTGCGACGAAGCGCTCGGCGGCACGGGTGTCCCGGGTGCAGATGGCCTCCGTGTGGCGGCTGGACCAGTGTCGATGTGGTCCAGGGCCTGCGTCGATGTCGTCCACCACGCGAACCGCGAGCTCCAGGGCGAGGTACTCCGTGGCCCAGTCCTCGTCGGTGGCCGGCAGCACGTGGGCCCGCCTGCGAGGGCGCGCACCGTGTCGTCGCCGTGCAGGACCACGCCCGCACCGGCCATGGCGCCGACCAGGCGAGGGACCAGCTGCTCCGCGACGGCCCGGTGGACGAGCACGGTCTCGGCGGAGTTGCACACGCTGGGGCGCTGCACCTTGGCGTTGAGGCAGATGGCCAGGGCCTCGTCCAGGTCTGCGGCCGCGTCGACGTAGACGTGGCAGTTGCCCGTCCCGGTCTCGATGGTCGGCACCGTGGCCGTCTGGACGACCGTGCGGATGAGGTCGGCCCCCCCGCGCGGCACCACCACGTCCACCAGGCCCCGCGCGCGCAGCAGCACCCGGACACCGTCGCGGCCCCACGGGTCGATCGTGCTGACGAGGTCGGCCGGCAGGCCTTCGGCCACCAGGGAGCCACGCAGGACGTCCACCACGACCGCGTTGGTCGCCGCGGCCGCCGAGCCGCCGCGCAGGACGACCGCGTTGCCGCTCTTCAGGGCGAGCGCGGCCGCGTCGACCGTGACGTTGGGTCGTGCCTCGTAGACCATGCCCACCACCCCCAGCGGGCGGCGCACCTGCCTGACCCGCAGGCCGTTGGGCAGGGTCGAGCCCCGGACCACCTCGCCCACCGGGTCGGGCAGGGCGACCACGTCACGCACGCCCGCGGCGATGGCCGCCACCCGGGAGGAGTCCAGGCGGAGCCGGTCCTGCAGGGACGGGGACACCCCGTCCCGCTCGGCGCGCGCGAGGTCCTCTGCGTTGGCCGCGACGACCCGCTCCGTGGCCGCAGCGAGGTCGTCGGCGATCCGGAGCAGGGCGGCGTCCTTGGTGGCGCCGGTCGCGGTCCGCAGGGCCCGGGACGCGACCTGGGCGGCGGCGCAGACGGCGTGGACGGCGTCGCGGACCTCGTCGACCCCGTCGTCACCGCCCCCGTCACCGCCCCCGTCGCGGGCCCCGTCGCGCTCGGCCGCCGGACGGCTGTCGCCCACCCCGGGCAGGCGACGGCCGTCGCGGTCGCTGGCCGGCTCGGCGGGGACGCGCAGCACGTCGGTCATCTGCCCAGCGTAGGCCGCAGACCAGGGCGGGCGGGTGCCGCCTCAGCCGCCGCCGAGGACCACCAGGTCGTCGCGGTGAACGACCTCGCGACCGTAGTCGGGCCCCAGGTCGTCACGCAGGTCCCGGGTCGACCGGCCCAGCAGGCGGGGCAGCTCGGCTGCGGCGTAGCCGGTGAGCCCGCGGGCGACCGGCAGGCCGGAGGGGTCGCAGAGGTCGACGACGGCCCCGACGTCGAACACGCCCTCGACGGACGTGATCCCGGCCGGCAGCAGCGAGGCTCCCCGGCCGGTGACGGCGCGGACCGCACCGGCGTCCAGCAGGAGCCTGCCGCGGGGCGTGGCGACGTGGGCGAGCCACAGCACGCGGGCGGGCATGGCGCGGGGCGCCGCGGTGAACCACGTGCCCACGTCGTGGCCGGCCATCGCGTCACGGAACCTGTTCGGTGGCGGTGACGAGGGTGGGGACCGCCGCATCGGCGGCGATGGTGGCGGCGTCCACCTTGGTCCGCATCCCACCGGTGCCCACGGCGCTGCCCGCGCTGCCGAGGTCGGCCTGCACCCCCGCGGTGCCGTCGACCAGCGGGATGCGCCGGGCACCGGGGCGCGAGGGCGGTCGGTCGTAGAGCGCGTCGACGTCGGTGAGCAGCACCAGCGCCCTGGCCCCCACCAGGTGGGCGACGAAGGCCGCGAGCCGGTCGTTGTCCCCGAAGCGGATCTCGTCGGTGGCGACGGTGTCGTTCTCGTTGACCACCGGCACCGCGCCGAGGCTCAGCAGCCGCGCCAGCGTGGAGCGGGCGTTCAGGTAGTGGGTGCGGCGGACCAGGTCGTCCAGGGCGAGCAGCACCTGGCCCGTGACCAGGTCGTGCCGGGCGAACGAGGCGGACCAGCGGGCGAGCAGCCTGCCCTGCCCGACGCTCGCGGCGGCCTGGAGCCCCGCGAGGTCCGCCGGTCGACGGCTCATGCCCAGCGCGGGCAGCCCCGCCGCGATGGCTCCGGAGGTCACGACGACCAGGCGCCGGTCCGCTCCCAGGGCCTGGCGGGCGGCGAGCCGGTCCACGAGGCCGTCGACGGCCTCGCCGTCGATCCCGGTCGTCGTGGCGAGGCTGGACGAGCCCACCTTGACCACGAGCGTGCCTGGCCCCTCGAGGTGCTCGAGCAGCTGTCCTCCTGGCGGACCGGGGCTCCCGTCAGGGCTCACCGCTGCTCCGACGGCTCGGCTCCTGCGTCGCTCGTGCCCCGCGGACCACTCGCACCACGTGAGCCGTCGGTGGCGCCGGTGTCGTCGGTGGTGTCGGTGGTGTCGGTGCCGTCACGGGCACCGGTGCCGTCCGCGCCGTTCGGGTCAGCCTGGTCGTCCTTCCCCACCGGCGCCACCCACTGCCCGGCCGCGCGTTCGGACGCCAGCTCCTGCCGGGCGGCGCTCTTGGCGTCCATCCTCCGGCCGTGCTCGAGGCGTCGCTCGGCGCGGCTGGGTCGCGACGCCTCCCCCTCGACCCGCAGGTCGCTCCCGCGCGGCCCCGCGACAGGACCCCCGACACCGACCGTGGGCTGCCAGTCGAAGACGACCCCGCTCTCCAGCGAGCCGATGACGACCTCGGCCCCGGCCACGGCACCCGCCCGGTACAGCGCGTCCTCCACCCCGGCCCGCGCCAGCCGGTCGGCCAGGTAGCCGACGGCCTCGTCGTTGGAGAAGTCGGTCTGGTAGACCCATCGCTCCGGCCGCCCCCCGCTCACGCGGTACAGCGTGCGGCCCTGGTACTCCTCGACCGTCACCCGGAACCCGGCGTCGTCGCTGGCGATCGGCCGCAGGACGACCCGTTGCGGCGCGGTGGGCCGGGCCCGGGCGTCACGGTCCGCCTGTACGTACCGGGCCATCGCGAAGGCGAGCTCCCGCAGCCCCTCGTGGCTGGCGGCAGACGCCGAGAAGACCTCGTACCCGCGCTCGCGCAGCTGCGGGGCGACGAACTCGGCCATGTCGCGCCCGTCGGTGGTGTCCACCTTGTTGAGCACGACGATGGCGGGCCGTTCCGACAGCGGCACCGTCTCGGCGTCCGCTTCGTAGCGGGCCAGCTCGGTGAGGATGACGTCCAGGTCGCGCACCGGGTCGCGGTCCGGCTCGAGGGTCGCCGTGTCCAGGACGTGCGCGATGACCGAGCACCGCTCGACGTGGCGGAGGAACTCCAGGCCGAGGCCACGCCCCTCGCTGGCACCCTCGATGAGGCCGGGCACGTCGGCGACGGTGAAGCGGACGTCACCGGCCTCGACCACGCCCAGGTTGGGCGTCAGAGTGGTGAACGGGTAGTCGGCGATCTTGGGCCGGGCCGCGGACATGGCGGCCACCAGACTGGACTTCCCCGCGCTCGGGTAGCCCACGAGCGCCACGTCGGCGACGGTCTTGAGCTCCAGCACCACCGTGCGCGCCTCACCGGGCTCGCCGAGCAGCGCGAAGCCAGGCGCGATGCGCCGGGCGCTGGCCAGGGAGGCGTTCCCCAGCCCACCGCGGCCGCCCGCCGCGGCGACGAAGCGGGTCCCGTCCCCGAGGAGGTCGGCGAGCACCTCGCCGTCGGGGGTCGAGACGACGGTGCCGTCCGGGACGCGCAGCTCGACGTCCTCCCCCTTGGCACCGTCCTTGTGCCCCCCCTTGCCGACGCCGCCCTTGCCGGCCGAGCGGTGCGGTGAGCGGTGGTACTCCAGGAGCGTCGTGACCTGGGCGTCCACGACCAGCACGACCTCGCCGCCGGACCCGCCGTCCCCGCCGTCCGGGCCGCCGAGCGGCTTGAACTTCTCACGGTGGACCGACGCCACGCCGTGGCCGCCGTCCCCGCCGCTCACGTGCAGGACCACACGGTCGACGAACTGGCTCACGGAGACCTCCGGGTCCTCGGGCGGAACGCGACAACGCCGGTCCCCCGTCGGGGCGACCGGCGCGTCGATGAGCTGGGTGCCGGGCGGTCGCCCGGCGGGTGGGTCAGGCCGAGACGTCGGCGCTGGTGATGCTGACGGTGCGGCGGCCGCGGCGCGTGCCGAAGGTCACCGCGCCGGGCAGCAGTGCGAACAGCGTGTCGTCGCCACCCCGGCCGACACCGTCGCCCGGGTGGAAGTGGGTGCCGCGCTGGCGGACGATGATCTCGCCCGCGCCGACGACCTGGCCACCGAAGCGCTTGACGCCCAGCCGCTGGGCGTTGGAGTCGCGGCCGTTGCGGGTCGAGGACGCGCCCTTCTTGTGTGCCATGTCAGCTCCTTCCCGATCTTCGTGATCTTGACCTGGGTCAGGTGCGAGCGGTGACCCTGGCGCTTCTTGTAGCCGGTCTTGTTCTTGTACTTGAGGATCCGGATCTTCGGGCCCTTGAGGTCGCCGACGATCTCGCCCGCGACGACGAGCCTGGACAGGGAGTCGGCGTCGGACGTCACCGTCGTCGCCGTCGACGAGGAGGAGAGGGGTGAACCGGATGTCGTCACCGGGCTCCCCGGCAAGCCGGTCCACGGTGAGGACGTCGCCGACGGCGACCTTCTCCTGGCGCCCACCGGCGCGGACGATCGCGTACACGTCGTGACTCTCTCTCTGTCGGGCCTGATGGACCAGCGTGCCTGGACCGCCGTCGACGACGGCGAGGTCGGAACGCTCGGGTGGCGCAGCAACGAACGCGCCACCGGCCAGCGCCCAAGACTACGCGGACCGGGGCCGGTGACCAAACCGGCCCCGCGGGCGAGGACGGGTCAGCCGCCGGGACGGCCACCCCGTCGTCGCGCTCCCCCGCCACCGCCGGAGCTCCCGCCGGCGGAGCTGCGGCCTCCGGTGTCCCCCGGACCGGCAGGCAGCTCGTTGCCCACGCCGACAGGCTCCGCGTGGGTCACCAGCCCCCGGCCGTGGCAGTGCTCGCACGGCGTGCTGAACGACTCCAGCAGCCCCGAGCCCACCCGCTTGCGGGTCAGCTGCACCAGGCCCAGCGAGGTGACCTCGGCCACCTGGTGCTTGGTGCGGTCCCGGCCCAGGCACTCGACCAGCCGCCTCAGCACCAGGTTCCGGTTGTTCTCCAGCACCATGTCGATGAAGTCCACGACGATGATGCCGCCGATGTCCCGCAGCCGGAGCTGACGGACGATCTCCTCGGCGGCCTCGAGGTTGTTCCGGGTGACCGTCTCCTCGAGGTTGCCGCCGCTACCGGTGTACTTGCCGGTGTTGACGTCGACGACGGTCATCGCCTCGGTGCGGTCGATCACCAGGGAACCGCCCGAGGGCAGCCACACCTTGCGGTCCAGGGCCTTGGCGATCTGCTCGTCGATGCGGTGGTGGACGAACAGGTCCGGCTCGGACCCGTCCTCCGGCGCCCACCGGGTCATCCGCTCGGCCAGGTCAGGAGCCACGTGCCGGACGTAGCCGTCCAGGGTGTCCCAGGTGTCGTCACCGGAGACGACCAGCCTGGTGAAGTCCTCGTTGAAGACGTCGCGGACCACCTTGATCGCCAGGTCGGGCTCGCTGTACAGGCGCGCGGGGGCCTGGACCGCCGTGCTCTTGGCCTCGATGTCCTCCCACTGCGCCTTGAGCCGTGCCACGTCCCGCTCGAGCTCGGTCTCGCTTGCACCCTCGGCCGCGGTGCGCACGATCACGCCCGCGTCCTCCGGCACCACTCGGCGCAGCACCTTCTTGAGCCGGGTCCGCTCGGTCTCGGGCAGCTTGCGGCTGATCCCGGTCATGGACGAGCCCGGGACGTAGACCAGGTACCGGCCGGGCAGGGAGACCTGCGCGGTCAGCCGGGCACCCTTGTGGCCGATCGGGTCCTTGGACACCTGCGCCAGTACCGGGTCGCCCGGCTTGAGGGCGTCCTCGATCTTGCGCTGCGAGCCGTTGGTCAGGCCGACCGCGTCCCAGTTGACCTCACCCGCGTAGAGCACCGCGTTGCGGCCACGACCGATGTCGACGAACGCCGCCTCCATGCTGGGCAGGACGTTCTGCACCCGACCGAGGTAGACGTTCCCGATCATCGACTGCTGGCTGGCCCGGGTGACGTGGTGCTCGACGAGCACGCCGTCCTCGAGCACGGCGATCTCCGTGCGGTCCTGCCCCTCCCGCACGAGCAGGGTCCGGTCGACGCTCTCCCGACGCGTGAGGAACTCCGCCTCGGTGATCACCGTCCGCTTGCGCGAGGTGGTGCGACCGTCGCGGCGCCGCTGACGCTTGGCCTCCAGGCGCGTGGAGCCCTTGACCTTGGTGACCTCGTCCACCCGCGACTCGCGGATCCGCACCACGGTGCCCGGGGGGTCGTCGGGGTCGGCCGCCAGGTCGGCGTCGCCGCCACCTGCGCGGCGGCGGCGACGACGGCGGCGGCGCGACGAGCGCGAGCCGGTGCTGTCGTCGGTGTCTGCGCCGTCGTCGTCCTCGGTGCCGTCGGTGCCGTCGGCGTCGTCGCTGCCGTCGCTGCCGTCGCTGCCGTCGGTGCCGCCCTCGGACCTGCCGCCACGGCGCGGGGTGTCATCGCCCGCGGACGGGGTGCCCTCGTCGGCGTCGTCCTCCCCGCCCGTCGCCCCGGAGGCGTTGCCGCGGCCGCGACCGCCGCGACGCCGACGTGACCGGCCGCCCCGCCGGGCGCGTCCGCTCCCCTGCTCGTCCTCCTCGCCCTC
The DNA here is from genome assembly GCA_963759255.1 of uncultured Actinomycetota bacterium. GTDB lineage: Bacteria > Actinomycetota > Actinomycetes > Actinomycetales > JBBAYJ01 > Aquipuribacter. The sequence continues at coordinate 381,648 of CAVWYQ010000002.1, read as the reverse complement.
GTCGTCGTCGTCGGTGGCCGAGGTGTCCTGGCCGGCCACCAGGTCGGCGAGGGTGGCGAGGTCCGGCACGGTCCGCCCGCCCCGCTCCGCCTGCTCCCCCTCGTCGGTGCGCGAGCCGTCGACGGCGGTCGCGTCGATGGCGGCCTGGTCGTCGGTGAGGTCAGTGATGGCCGCGGTGGCCCGACGCCGGCTGCGACGCGGGCGGGGCCGCGTCTCCTCGGCCGGGTCGTCAGCAGCGACGTCCTCCGCTCCGGGGGCCGTGTCCTGGCGGTCGGTGGCCGGCACCCCCGCACCGGGGCCTGGCCGGGCAGCGTCGTCTGTGCCCGCCGGGCCGTCGCTGCCAGGGGTGGAGGCCGCGCCCGGGTCGGACCCGGCGGCGCCCCCGCCTGCGTCGCCCGCGTCGTCCTGGGCGACGTCGGCCTCCGGACGACGGCGGCCACGGCGAGCCCTGGTGGCACGGGCAGGAGCGGCGTCGGCCGGCGCGTCGGCGGCAGCGTCCTCGGGGTCGGTCGGGAGGGACGCGTCGCTCGTACCGGTCGTGTCGTCACGTCCGGTGGACCCGCGGCCTGCCTCGGCCCGGTCGGCGGTGTCGACCGGCGCCGCGAAGATGTCGGCCGAGGGCGGACCGGCGGCCGCCGTCGCGCGTCGGCGAGGCCGTGCGGTCGTGGCGCTCGCCGCCCCCTGGGTGAACTGAGGGGTCGTGGCCGACCTCGTGGTCGGTCCGTCCGACGCGCCCGGGCCCTCGGCCGTCTCTGCGCCGTCCTCGTCCTCGTCGGCGTCGGACGCCTGCGGGGGGAGGTCCGCCTCGGGCGTCGCCGGGGCCGCGTCGTCAGGGGTCGAGGCGACGGCCTCCGGCGGCCCTGCCGGCCGGCTGGCCGCCCGTCGGCGCCGGGGCCTGGTGGCCGCCTGCTCCGTCCCGGCCCCGTCGGTGGGGGCGGCCGTGTCGGCCGTGGTCGTGCGGTCCTCGTTCTCGAGCACTGGTGCTCCTCTTCGACCCCCTCCGGTGCATCGCCGGCGGGGGCAGTCGTCGCGCCACCCGCGGGGACGCACAAGTCCTGGTCGTCGCCTCGGTCCCGCTCGGCGCAGACTTTCCGGCGGCGTACGCCCGGACGGGTCGCGCCCGGCGAGGACGGGCGATGCGGTGCGGCGACCGATGCACAGCGCGCCACCCCGCGTCTCGGAGTATGGCACGCCGGAGCCCGCAGGGACCCCGCACCACGACGAGTGGCACGGCGCGAGCCGCCCGGGGGCCTCAGGAGCCGTCGCCGAACCAGATCTCGCTCTCGCGGGCCGCGCTGTCGGCCGAGTCGCTGCCGTGGACGATGTTCTGCTGGACGCGCGCACCCCAGTCACGACCGAGGTCGCCCCGGATGGTCCCCGGTGCCGCGCCCGTCGGCTCGGTGGCCCCGGCGAGGCTGCGGAACCCCTCGATGACCCGGTGGCCCTCGACGAGGGCCACCACGACCGGGCCGGAGAGCATGAACTCCACCAGCGCGTCGTAGAACGGCTTGCCCTCGTGCTCCGCGTAGTGCGCAGCCAGCTGCTGCGGGGTGGCCCGCAGCATGCGCAGACCGACCACGGTGTAACCCTTGGCCTCCACGCGGCGCAGCACCTCCCCGGTGAGGCCGCGCCGTACCCCGTCGGGCTTGACGATGACGAGGGTCCGGTCGGGCGCGGGGCTGCTCTGCTCGCTCACGCCACCACCCTAGGGGGGACCTATGCCCCAGCCCGTTCCCGCTCGATCCTGGTGCCGATGACCAGGGCCGCGACCCACAGCGCGGTGAACAGCAGCCCGACCCCGAGCATGGCCGTGACGACCAGGCCGGTGGCGACCACCGCCACCTGCAGCAGCGAGCCCCACCAGTAGCCTCCCCGGCGTCCCAGCAGCCCGGACGACAGGGCCAGCACGACGGCCAGCCCGGCCCCGCCGCCGAGCGCCTGCCCCGTGCTCAGCCCGGACAGGTCCTTGGCGACGAGGGCCGCGAAGACCACGACGAGGGCCTCGAAGACCAGGACCGTCGCCGCCATGACGCGCTTGGGGTCACGCACGCGGGTCCTCGGGCTGCTGGTCGCCGGGCTGCTGGTCGTCGTCCGCGCCGGGCGCGTCGGAGGCCTCGTCCCAGATGTCGTCGTGCTCCTGGGCGGCCTGCCACGGGTCGTCCAGCAGGGCCGAGTCCTCGGGCGCGTCCCACGGGTCCGACGGGGCGAACCGGTCCCCGTCGCCGTCACGTCCCCCACCCGACAGCTCGCGGACCAGCTCGTCGTCGAGGTCGTCCAGGCCCCCCTCCCCGTCGGCGCCAGCCAGCAGCTTCGCGCCGGTGTCCTCCGCCACGGCCGAGACACCGCGGCTGGTCGTGTCCAGGGCGAGGGAGTCCGGGGCGGGCGCACCCAGCAGGGTGCGCGCCTCGGCGACCAGGTACACCGACCCGGTGACGACGACCCCGGAGGCGACCTCGTCCCCGCCCGGCACCGCCTCGGCGAGCGCGATCGCGGTGTCGATCGCGTCGGACAGGTCCGGGCGCACGTGCACCCGGTCCTCCCCCATGACCCCTGCGGCCACCTCGCCGAGGTCCTCCGCCGCCATGGCGCGAACCCCGCGGGCCGAGGTCACGACGACCTCGTCGAGCACCGGCTCGAGCTCGGCCATGATGCCCTCGGCGTCCTTGTCCGCCATCACCCCCACCACCCCGACGAGCCGGGTGGCGGGGAACGCCTCGGACAGCCCGGCCGCGGCCGCGGCGGCACCGGCCGGGTTGTGCGCGGCGTCGACCACGACGAGCGGCCCCCGCCGGACGGGCTCCAACCTGCCCGGGGAGTCGACGTGGGCGAACGCGTCGCGGACCAGGTCGGCGTCCAGGCCGGTGCCGGCGGCCCCGCCGGAGCCGAGGAACGCCTCGACCGCGGCGAGGGCGACCGCTGCGTTGCCGGCCTGGTGGCTGCCGTGCAGGGGCAGGTAGACGTCCTCCGTGCCGCCGACGAGACCCTTGAGGGTCAGCCGCTGGCCCCCGACGGCGACGTCGCGCGTGAGCACCCCGAACTCGATGCCCTCGCGGGCGACGACGGCTCCCACCTCCGCGGCCCTGGCGAGCAGCACCTCGGCCACCTCGACGGGCTGCTGGGCGGTGACGAGCACCGAGTGCTCCTTGACGATGCCCGCCTTCTGCCCGGCGATGGCGACGAGACCGTCACCGAGCCACCGTTCGTGGTCCAGCGCGACGGGGGTGACGACCGCCACGGCCGCGTCGGCGACGTTCGTGGAGTCCCACAGGCCACCGAGCCCCACCTCGACGACGGCGACGTCGACCGGGGCGTCGGCGAAGACGGCGAAGGCCATGACGGTGAGCACCTCGAAGAAGGAGAGCCTCGGCCCGCCCTCGGCCTGCGACCGCTCGTCGACGATCTGCACGTAGGGGGCGACGTCGTCCCACGCGGCGACGACGCGCTCCTCGTCCAGCCGGAGCCCGTCCACGACGATGCGCTCGCCGACGTGGCTGAGGTGCGGGGACGTGAAGCGCCCCGTCCGCAGGCCGTGCTCCCGGAGCAGCCGGTCCACCATCCGGGCGGTGCTCGTCTTGCCGTTGGTGCCCGTGAGGTGGATGACCGGGTACGACCGCTGGGGCTCCCCGAGGATCTCCAGCACCGCCCGGACCCGCTCCAGCGACGGCTGCGGGGTGTGCTCGGGTGCCCGGCCGAGGATCTCGGACTGCACCTGGAGAAAACGGGGATGGCTCCCGGGGGGCGTGGCGGTCACCCCCCAAGTATCGGGGGACGGCCGCGGCGAGGCCGCCTCAGACCACGCCGGGACCCGCCACTGTGCCGACGGTGCCCACCCTCACCGAGGACGGCCGGAGCCCGACCGCGTCGAACGCCTGCTGGAACGCCTCCAGGGCGCCCTCGGTGCGTCCGATGTCCATGAGACGGTCACCGAGGTCCCGCCAGGCCTGGGCGGCCTGACGGGTCGCCGACATCATCGACAACGTGTCCGCCGCCCGGCGGTACTCGATCTCGGCGCTGGCGTGGTCGCCTGCGGCGGCCAGCGCGTCGCCCAGCACGGTCCTGGCCACGCACGCCTCGAGCCGTGGCGTGTCGCCGAGGACCGCGAGCGCGGTCTCGGCCGCGGTGCGCGCCGCCTCCGGCTCGCCGCTGCGCAGGTGGGCGCTGGCCCGGATGCGGTACCAGTACGCCATGTCGACCTCGCTGCCCAGCTGCTCCAGCGGCTGCCGGATCGCGAGCAGGGACTCGACCGCCTCCTCGACCTGGGGAGGCTCCGAGACCAGCAGGAGCGAGGCGAGCGAGAGCTTGAGCCGGAAGAAGTCGCGGGTGTCGGGGCCCTCGGACAGGAACGCCACCGCGCGACGGGCGTGGTGCAGGGCCCGCTCGACGTGGCCGCTCTCCTCGGCGGCGAGGGCCGCGTTCCAGTGCAGGCTGCCCTGCCCGACCCGGCTGCCGACCTGCTCGGCGTCCTGGAGCATCTCCTCGGCGAGGTGCTGCGCGTAGAGGAGGTCACCTCGCTGGATGTGCACGCCGACGAGCGTCGCCGCCAGCCGGAGGTGCTCGTCGGTGCCGCCGGCGCCCAGCCGGGCGGAGGCCGCGACGGCGGCCGCACCGGTGTCGGCGGCCTGGTTCAGGTCGCCGGCCTGGACGAGGGACACGCAGCATCAGCACGCCGGTCGAGGCCACCCCGACCGCCGCGTCACCGGTCAGCGCGCGGGTGTGCAGCGGCAGGAGGGTCGCGAACGCCGCCTCGAGGTCTCCTGAGCGCTCCTGGGCCCGGGCGAGCACGAGGAGTGCCTCGTCGTGCAGGCGACGTGGGGCACCGCGGGCCGCGACCACGGCACCGGCCCGTGCCGTCGCCTCCGCCAGGTCTCCGGTCACGAGGGCGTGGCGGGCGTGCTCGAGCTCGAGCTCCGGCACCCGCTCCTCCGGCGCCGCGCTGCCGTAGCGGAGGAAGTGGGCAGAGACGTCCAGCCGGTCCGCGAGCCGCCGCAGGACCGTGTCGCTGGGCGTCCGCTTGCCTGACTCGATGAGCGACAGGTAGCTCGGGGACAGGTCCGACCCGGCCAGCTCGGTCTGCGAGATGCGTCTGTCCTCGCGGACCGCGCGGAGCCGTTCACCGAGGTCACCCGTGTCGTGGTCGGTCATCGAACCCCTCCTCGGTCCACGTCCCCGACCATGGACGACCATGTCCCGGAGAGGATCGTGCTATGACACTAGCGCGCCCGCCTGTGACTGTTACATGCTGCGCGGCAGCTCCCCCTTTCAGACGAGGGTGGGGGGTTCGGGACCGACCGACGACCAGGGAGACACCTGATGTCCAGCCAGCCCGCACGCGCCCTGCTCGCCCTCGCTGCTGCCGCGCTCCTGGTCCTCGGTGCAGCAGGCGCCGCCACGGCGGACGAGTCGGACGCCGAGACCTACGGCCCCGGCCCGATGTGCTGCTCCGGCTGACCCGCTCGGCACCACGCCGGTGCGGCCCCGGGGGACCGCACCGGCGAACGACGAGCTGTCGCCGGCTCAGACGGCGCTGAGCGAGACGCCTGCACCCTCAGGGGCGTCGTGGTCGACCTCGACCACCACCTCGGTGGCCAGCGTCTCCCGGGCCACCAGGTCGCGGTGGACAGCCATCGCCGACTCTGCGGACCGGTGCGACGCGCAGCCGGAGCGCGATCCGGTCCGAGACGTGGAGGCCCGCCTCGCGCCGGGCGTCCTGCACCAGCCGCACGACGTCGCGGGCCCAGCCCTCCGCCTCCAGGTCGTCGGTGACCGCAGTGTCGAGCATGACGAACCCGCCGGAGCCGAGCGCGGCCACCGCGTCATGCTCCCCGGCCCCTCGCACCACGGTGGTGAGCTCGTACTCGCCCGGCTCGAGGCCGACCCCGCCGCAGACCACGTCGCCGGCCTCCCCGAGGGTCCACTCGCCCGCGCGTGCGGCACCGATGACCTGCTGCACCGCGCGGCCCAGCCGCGGTCCGGCCGCGCGGGCGTTGACCTGCAGGCGCTGCTCGACCTCCACCCCCACCTCGTGCGCCCGCTCCACCGACAGCAGCCGGACCTCGTGGACGTTGAGCTCCTCGCGCAGCAGGTCGACGAGGCCGTGCACCGTGGCGGGCTCCGGCAGGACGACCGTCAGCTGCCGCAGCGGCTGACGGACGCGGATCGCGGCTGACTTGCGCAGGCTCAGCGCGACCGAGGCCACCTCCCGGACCGCATCCATGGCCGTGACCAGGGCGTCGTCGGCCGGCAGCTCGTCCGGCTCCGGCCAGTCGGTGAGGTGCACGGAACGACCTCCGGTGAGCCCGCGCCAGATCTCCTCCGCCACCAGCGGCAGCAGGGGTGCGCCGAGCCGGCACAGCACCTCCAGGGCGGTGTGGAGGGTGTCGACCGCCTGCCTGCCCTCGGGCGTCTCGGCGGCCCAGAACCGGTCACGGGAGCGACGCACGTACCAGTTCGTCACCGCGTCCAGCGCGTCGCGGAAGACCCCGGCCGCCACCGCGAGCTCGTTGGCCTCGAGCGCGGCCGTCACCTGCTCCACGGTGCGGCGGACCGTGGCCAGCAGGTAGCGGTCGAGCACGTGGTCCGAGGCGGTGGACGTCTGCCCCACGACCCCGGCGGCCCCCGCGTACAGGGACAGGAAGTACCAGGTGCTCCACAGCGGCAGGAGCACCTGGCGGACGGTGTCCCGGATCCCCTGCTCGGTCACGACGAGGTTCCCGCCGCGCAGGACGGGGCGAGCTCATGAGGAACCAGCGCATCGCGTCGGCGCCGTCACGGTCGAACACCTCGCGGACGTCCGGGTAGTTGCTGCAGCGACTTGGACATCTTGCGACCGTCGTCGCCGAGCAGGATGCCGTGGACCAGGCAGGTGCGGAACGCGGGCCGGTCGAACAGCGCCGTCGCCAGGACGTGGAGCGTGTAGAACCAGCCCCTGACCTGCCCGTTGTACTCGACGATGAAGTCGCCCGGGTAGTGGTGCTCGAACCAGTCGGCGTTCTCGAACGGGTAGTGCACCTGCGCGAACGGCATAGACCCGGACTCGAACCAGCAGTCCAGCACCTCCGGCACCCGGCGCATGGTGGAGCGCCCGGTGGGGTCGTCCGGGTTGGGGCGGGTCAGCTCGTCGACGAAGGGCCGGTGCAGGTCGCTCGGCCGCACGCCGAAGTCCCGCTCCAGGTCGTCGAGCGAGCCGTAGACGTCCGTGCGCGGGTAGGTGGGGTCGTCGGAGACCCAGACCGGGATCGGGGAGCCCCAGAACCGGTTGCGGCTGATCGACCAGTCGCGCGCGTTGGCCAGCCACTGCCCGAACGAGCCGTCCTTCACGTGGTCGGGCACCCAGGTGATGTCCTGGTTGAGCTCGACCATGCGGTCCTTGATCGCCGTGACCTGCACGAACCAGCTGCTGACCGCGCGGTAGATGAGGGCGTTGTGGCAGCGCCAGCAGTGCGGGTAGGGGTGCTCGTAGGACTCGTGGCGCAGCAGCAGCCCCTTCTCGCGCAGCGCCCGGGCGATGGGGGTGTTGGCCTCGAAGACGTGCTGGCCGACGAAGTCGTGGACGGGTTCGGTGAACTCGCCCTTGGCGTCGACCGGGACCACCACCTCGATGCCCGCGGCGTCGGTGACGACCTTGTCCTCCTCACCGAAGGCGGGGGCGATGTGGACGATGCCGGTGCCGTCCTCGGTGGTGACGTAGTCCGCCGAGAGCACGACGTGGGCGTTCGGGTGCCCGGCGAAGTAGTCGAACGGTGGCGTGTACCGCCGGCCGAGCAGCTCGCTGCCCCTCAGCCGCTGGACGACCTCCGGGGACTCCCCCAGCTCACGGGCGTAGGCGGCGACCCGGGCCTCGGCCAGCACCAGCCGCTCGCCCGCCCAGTCGCCCTCGCGGGGCTGCACCACCACGTAGTCGATCGTCGGGTTCACCGCCGCGGCGAGGTTGCTCGGCAGCGTCCACGGCGTCGTGGTCCAGACCAGCGCGAGCTCCCCGGTCTCCAGCCGCAGTCCCACCGTGACGGCCGGGTCCTGCCGGGACCGGTAGACGTCGTCCATCCGCGTCTCGGTGTTCGACAGCGGTGTCTCGCAGCGCCAGCAGTAGGCGAGCACCCGGAACCCCTCGTAGACCAGGCCCTTGTCGTGGAGCGTCTTGAACGCCCACATGACCGACTCCATGTAGTCCAGGTCGAGGGTCTTGTAGTCGTCGTCGAAGTCGACCCACCTCGCCTGCCGGGTGACGTAGGACTCCCACTCGTCGGTGTAGCGCAGCACCGAGCTGCGGCAGGCGTCGTTGAACCGGTCCAGGCCCATGTCGAGGATCTCGGACTTGTGGGTGATGCCGAGCTGCTTCTCCGCCTCGACCTCGGCGGGCAGGCCGTGGCAGTCCCAGCCGAACCGGCGTTCGACCCGTCGCCCCTGCATGGTGCGGAACCGCGGGACGACGTCCTTGACGTACCCGGTCAGCAGGTGGCCGTAGTGCGGCAGACCGTTCGCGAAGGGCGGCCCGTCGTAGAAGACGAACTCGTTGGCGCCGTCCACGCCGGCCCCACGGGCCTGCACCGAGGCGACGAAGGTGTCGTCGTCGTCCCAGTAGCGGAGCACACGCTCCTCGATCTCCGGGAAGCGCGGGCTGGCGGGCACCTCGCCGCCGTGGCGGGGGTAGGCGCGCGGCGCTCCCCCGTCGGGGCGGTCGGGCGAGGTGCGACCGACGGTGCTCGGGTCGCTCGTGGGCTCCTCGCCGGGGTCCGCCGTCGGGCCGGTCGTCGCGTCGGTGCTCATCGCGGTGCTGCTCCTCGTCGTGCCGTCGCCTGCTGCGACGGGGACGACGGACCCGGTCTCCGGGCCACCGCGGTACCACCCCGCTTGCCGACCTCTGACGAGGCCGACCTCTCTGACGGCTGTGACGGGCCTTCCCGGTCGGATCTACCGCGGCGCCGCCGGCGTGCGGCGCCATTTCTCCCGACGGCTCCCCGGTGATGGCCGGATCGGTGCCTGTGCGCCGCATCGTACGCCGATGTCGCACCCGGTGGCCGGCCCGACGTCCGGGGCGCGTCAGCCGGCCCGGCGGACCTCGATGACAGGAGGGGCCGCGAGGCTCTTGGCCACGACGCAGTACCGCTCGGTGAGCTGGCCGAGCTTCGCGAGCGCGGCGTCGTCGGCGTCGGTGTCGACGTCGAAGGTCACCACGAGGTCGGTGACCCCGACCGGGACGTCACGGTCCACGCCCAGCGTCCCGCGGGCGTCGAAGGAGCCGCTGGCACGCCCGGTCACCGCGCGGACCCCGATGCCCATGGCCGTGGCGACGCTGCGCAGCGTGACGCCGGCACAGCCGAGCACGGCGTCCAGCAGCATGTCGCCGGAGCAGGCGTCGGAGCCGTCCCCGCCGGTGGCCTCGTGGAGCCCGGCCCGGACGCCGCCGGCCCAACCGTCCACGGTGAAGGTGACCCCCTCCCCCTCGCCGCGCCCCGAGGCGTGCAGCGGGGTGGCGGCGCGGGCGGGCTCGTCCTTGTAGCGCTGCTTGAGCGGGGCCTGCAGCTCGCGCAGGGTCGTGGCATCCATCCTGACCTCCTCGTGCGGGGGCCCCATCATCGCCCGGGCACGCAGGCTCGCGCCGGGGCGCCCACGTGGCGGTCGGTCGATCCGCCCCCGCCGCAACGGCACAATGGCCCCCATGAGCACTCCCCACGCGGCGCCCGCCGCCTCCCGAGTCCCCGACAGGCCCACCGTCGACGGCCTGGAGGACACCTGGGTGGCGGCGTGGACGGAGCAGGGGACGTACGCCTTCGACCGCACGGCCCCACGGGACCGGGTCTTCGCCATCGACACGCCGCCGCCGACCGTGTCGGGGTCGCTGCACGTCGGCCACGTGTTCAGCTACACCCACACCGACTGCGTCGCCCGCTACAAGCGGATGCGGGGGTACTCCGTCTTCTACCCGATGGGGTGGGACGACAACGGCCTGCCCACCGAGCGACGGGTGCAGAACTACTTCGGGGTGCGCTGCGACCCGTCGCTGCCCTACGACCCCGACCTCGTCGCTCCCGCGGCCGCACCGAAGAACGAGCGCGACTTCGTCAACGTGTCCCGGCGGAACTTCGTCGAGCTGTGCGAGCGCCTGACCGTCGAGGACGAGAAGGCCTTCGAGGCGCTGTGGCGTCGCCTGGGCCTGTCCGTGGACTGGACCATGACGTACCAGACCGTGGGACGCGACGCCCAGGCAGCGTCGCAGCGGGCCTTCCTGCGGGCGCTGGAGCGGTCAGAGGCGTACGCCGCCGAGGCCCCCACGCTGTGGGACACCACCTTCCGGACGGCAGTCGCCCAGGCCGAGCTGGAGGAGCGCGACCGCCCAGGGGCCTACCACCGCATCGGCTTCCCCCGCAGCGGCGACGGCGAGCCGGTGTTCATCGAGACCACCCGCCCCGAGCTCATCCCGGCCTGCGTGGCACTGGTGGCCCACCCGGACGACGAGCGCTACCAGCCGCTGTTCGGCTCGACGGTGCGCACCCCGGTGTTCGACGTCGAGGTGCCCGTCGTGGCCCACCCGCTGGCCGAGCCGGACAAGGGCTCCGGCATCGCCATGATCTGCACCTTCGGCGACACGACGGACGTCACCTGGTGGCGTGAGCTCCGCCTGCCCACCAGGGCGCTCATCGGTCGGGACGGCCGGTTCCTCCTCGACGTGCCGACCTGGGTCACGTCGGCGGCCGGAACGGAGCTGTACGGGCGGATGGCCGGCAAGACCGCGCACTCCGGGCGCGAGGTGCTCGTCGCCGCGCTGGTCGAGCACGGGTACCTGGTCGGTGAACCGAAGGCCATCACCCACGCCGTCAAGTTCTACGAGAAGGGCGACAAGCCGCTCGAGATCGTCGCGAGCCGGCAGTGGTACCTGCGCAACGGCGGCCGGGACCCCGAGCTGCGGGAGCGCCTGCGCGAGCGCGGGCAGCAGATCGTGTGGCACCCCGACCACATGCGCCACCGCTACGACAACTGGGTCGGTGGCCTGAACGGCGACTGGCTGGTGTCCCGGCAGCGGTTCTTCGGCGTGCCGTTCCCGGTCTGGTACCCCCTGGACGAGCAGGGCGCGCCCCGCTACGACACCCCCCTGCTGCCCGAGGAGGCGGACCTGCCGGTCGACCCCGCCAGCGCCACCCCGGCCGGCTACACCGAGCAGCAGCGCGGGGTGCCCGGTGGTTTCGCCGCCGACCCCGACGTGATGGACACCTGGGCCACCAGCTCGCTCACCCCCCAGATCGCGGGCGGCTGGGAGCGTGACGACGACCTGTTCTCGCGCGTCTTCCCGATGGACCTGCGTCCGCAGGGCCACGACATCATCCGCACCTGGCTGTTCTCCACGGTGGTGCGCTCGGACGCCGAGCACGACAGCCTGCCGTGGGCCCACGCGTCGCTGTCGGGCTGGATCCTCGACCCCGACCGCAAGAAGATGAGCAAGTCCAAGGGCAACGTGGTCACGCCCATGGGGCTGCTGGAGGAGCACGGTTCTGACGGGGTGCGCTACTGGGCGGCCAGCGGTCGCCCCGGGGTGGACACCGCCTTCGACCCCGGCCAGATGAAGGTCGGGCGCCGGCTGGCCATGAAGCTGCTCAACGCCAGCAAGTTCGTCCTCATGGGCGACCCGGTCTCGGTGTCGCTGGCCGACGTCACGCAGCCCCTGGACCGGGCGATGCTGGCGCGTCTGGCCGGCGTGGTGGACGCCGCCACGGACGCGTTCGAGGCCTTCGACTACACCCGCGCGCTCGAGGTCGCCGAGCAGTTCTTCTGGGACTTCTGCGACGACCACGTCGAGCTCGTCAAGGACCGGGCGTACCGGGGCGACGAGGCGGCCCGCTCCTCGGCGGTGGCTGCCCTCCGGGAGGCGTTGTCGGTGCAGCTCCGGCTGCTCGCCCCCTTCCTGCCGTTCGCGACCGAGGAGGTCTGGTCGTGGTGGCAGGAGGGCTCCGTGCACCGGTCGTCCTGGCCGACCAGCGGCGGCCTGCGCGCGGCGGCGGGCGACGCAGACCCGACCATGGGGGCGCTCGTCGGACGAGCCCTGGCTGGCATCCGCAAGGCGAAGAGCGAGGCGAAGGTCTCCCAGCGCACCGACGTCGGTCTGGTGGTCGTGGCGGCGCCCGCAGCCCAGCTGGCGATGCTCGAGATCGCTGCCGACGACCTGCGAGGGGCCGGGCGCATCGACAGGCTGTCGCTGGTCGAGGGTGACGCGGAGCTCGAGGTGCGCGAGGTCGACCTCCTCCCGGCCGGCTGAGGGCGGCCGGGAGGTCCGACTCAGGCGGTCTTGTCGCGCCGTTCCCGCTTGCGCGGGGAGTCCTCGCGCGGCACCAGGGTGGGGAGCACGTTCTCCAGCACCACCTCGCGGCTGATGACGACCCGGGCGACGTCGTCGCGGCTGGGCAGGTCGAACATGACCGGCATGAGGACCTCCTCCATGATCGCGCGCAGGCCGCGAGCACCCGTGCCACGGAGGATCGCCTGGTCGGCGACCGCCTCGAGCGCCTCCGGCGAGAACTCCAGCTCGACGTGGTCGATCTCGAACATCCGCTGGTACTGCTTGACCAGAGCGTTCTTGGGCTCGGTGAGGATCTGGACGAGCGCGTCCCGGTCCAGGTTGGTCACCGTGGCGAGGACTGGCAGCCGGCCGATGAACTCGGGGATGAGCCCGAACTTGAGCAGGTCCTCGGGCATCACGTCCAGCATTGCCTGGGTCTCGTCCAGCTTGTCCGCGAGCTCGGCGCCGAAGCCGAGACCTCGCTTGCCGGCGCGTTGCTCGACCATCTTCTCCAGGCCGGCGAAGGCACCGCCGACGATGAACAAGACGTTCGTCGTGTCGATCTGGATGAACTCCTGGTGCGGGTGCTTGCGGCCCCCCTGCGGCGGGACCGACGCCGACGTGCCCTCGAGGATCTTGAGCAGGGCCTGCTGCACGCCCTCGCCGGAGACGTCCCGGGTGATCGACGGGTTCTCGCTCTTGCGGGCGATCTTGTCGACCTCGTCGATGTAGATGATCCCCGTCTCGGCCTTCTTCACGTCGTAGTCGGCGGCCTGGATCAGCTTGAGGAGGATGTTCTCCACGTCCTCGCCGACGTACCCGGCCTCGGTGAGCGCCGTGGCGTCGGCGATGGCGAACGGCACGTTGAGCATGCGGGCGAGGGTCTGCGCGAGGTACGTCTTGCCGCAGCCCGTGGGGCCGATCAGCAGGATGTTGGACTTGGCGATCTCGACCTGGTCGTCCCGCTTCGGGCCGGACGCGCCGGCCTGGACACGCTTGTAGTGGTTGTAGACGGCCACGGACAACGCCCGCTTGGCGGGCTCCTGACCGACGACGTAGTTCTCCAGGAACTCGAAGATCTCCCGAGGCTTGGGCAGCTCGGTCAGACCGACCTCACCCGCGTCGGCGAGCTCTTCCTCGATGATCTCGTTGCACAGGTCGATGCACTCGTCGCAGATGTACACCCCCGGACCCGCGATGAGCTTCTTGACCTGCTTCTGGCTCTTGCCGCAGAAGGAGCACTTGAGGAGGTCGCTGCCGTCTCCGAGTCGTGCCACCACGCATCCTTCCGTTGCGCACCTACCGGTGCGTGCCTCACGACGTTACCCCCGATGACCGCCCAGGGGCAGGTACCTGTGCCCTACGGCGCGCCCGGGTGCTCGGGTTGCCACCCGGACGCGCGGGGGGCGGGTCAGACGGTGGGCAGTCCCCGGGAGGCCGTGACCTTCCGCGGCTCCAGGACCTGGTCGATGAGCCCGTACTCGAGCGCCTGCTGCGCGGTCAGGATCTTGTCGCGCTCGATGTCGGTGCGGATCTTCTCCACGTCCTGCTTGGTGTGCAGCGCGACGGTCTCCTCGAGCCAGGTCCGCATGCGCTGGACCTCGTTGGCCTGGATCTCGATGTCGCTGGCCTGGCCGTAGTCCCCGCCGGACATGGCCGGCTGGTGGATCAGGACCCGGGCGTTCGGCAGGGCGAAGCGCTTGCCGGGGCTCCCCGCGGCGAGCAGCACCGCGGCGGCGCTCGCGGCCTGACCGAGGCAGTACGTCTGCACGTCGGGCTTGATGTACTGCATGGTGTCGTAGATCGCCGTCAGGGCGGTGAACGAGCCGCCGGGTGAGTTGATGTAGAAGATGATGTCGCGGTCCGGGTCCTGCGACTCCAGCACGATGAGCTGAGCCATGACGTCGTCGGCGCTGGCGTCGTCCACCTGCACGCCGAGGAAGATGATCCGGTCCTCGAAGAGCTTGGCGTACGGGTCGAGACGCTTGTAGCCGTAGGCCGTCCGCTCCTCGAAGGAGGGCAGGATGTAGCGGCTGCTGGGGGCGGGCACCTGAGGCATGCGGTTCATCTCCCGGGAGGTGTCGAACTGCCGGCGGCGGTCGACGTTCACTCGGTCCCCCCGCCGCCGGGCACCTCGTGCGCGGAGCGCACGACGTGGTCGACCTGGCCGTAGGCCTGCGCCTCGTCGGCGGTGAACCAGCGGTCGCGGTCGGAGTCGCGGGTGATCGTCGCCACGTCCTGACCGGTGTGCTGGGCGATGAGCTCGGCCATCTGCTTCTTGATGTGGACGATCTGCTCAGCCTGGATCTTGATGTCCGAGGCCGTGCCACCCATGCCGCCGAGCGGCTGGTGCATCATGATCCGGCTGTGCGGCAGGGCGTAGCGCTTGCCACGCGCCCCGGCCGCGAGCAGGAACTGCCCCATCGACGCCGCCAGGCCCATGGCCACGGTGCCGACGTCCGGCTCGATGAACTGCATGGTGTCGTAGATCGCCATCCCGGCGGTCACCGAGCCACCGGGTGAGTTGATGTACAGGAAGATGTCCTTGTTCGGGTCCTCCGCGGCGAGCAGGAGAAGCTGCGCGCAGATGGCGTTCGCGTTCTCGTCGCGGACCTCGGAGCCGAGGAAGATGATCCGCTGCGCCAGGAGGCGCTGGTACACGTTGTCGTCGAGACCGAACTGTCCGGGCCCGGACTTCGCGGTCGGGACCGGGGACCCGTTGGTCCCGGGTACCTCGAGCCTGGGCAGGTGGGGCTGGGCCGTCACGTCGTTGCTCCTCACGTCGTCGAGTGCGTACGGACACTAACGTCGCCCCCGGACACAGGCGTCCCCATGCCCTCGGCGTTTCGCTGTCGGCGCATGTCCGTCGGCCGTGGGCAGACAGGCGCCCGCGCCCCGGCCGACGGTGGTAGGCCTCAGGCCTGCGACGCCTCGTCAGCCGGCTCGCTGCTCTCGTCCTGGCTGACGTCAGGGTCCTGGTCGGCAGGGACGGCGGAGGTGTCGTCGAGGCTGGCGTCGGAGTTCTCACCGAGCTCCTCGGCGGCCTCCGCCGCAGCCCCCTCGGACGCGCCCGCGACCCCCGGCACGACGGGGACACCGGCGGCCTGTCGCGACAGGCTGGCCTCGAGGTCCACCGGGTCACCGGAGGCGTCGGTGATGGACGCGCGCTCCATGGCGATCGCGAGGGCCTTGCGACGGCCGACCTCCTGCACCATGGCAGGCACCTGGCCTGCCTCGTCCACGGCCTTGGCGAACTCGTTGGGCTCCATGCCGTACTGACGCGAGCTGGAGACCAGGAACTGGATGAGCTCGTCGCGGGAGACCTGGACGTTCTCGGCCTCGGCGATGACGTCGAGCAGGAGCTGCCCCTTGAGCGCCTTCTCCGCGTCGGGACGGATCTCCTCGCCGTGCGCGTCGTCGGGCTCCTTGCCCTCGCTCTCGAGGTGTCGGGCGACCTCGTCGTCGACCAGCGAGGTCGGCACCGGGACCTCGACGACCTCGAGCAGCGCCTCGATGACCTTCTCGCGCGCCTGGACGCCCTGCTCGACCCGCTTGGTGGACTCGACCTGCGTGCGGAGGTCCGCGCGGAGCTCCTCGACGGTGTCGAACTCGCTGGCCAGCTGCGCGAAGTCGTCGTCCGCGGTCGGCAGGACCCGCTCCTTGACCGCCTTCACGACGACCGTGATCTCCGCGTCGGCCCCTGCGTGCTCGCCGCCGCGCAGGGTGGAGGTGAAGATCGCCTCCTCCTCGGCGGACAGGCCGACCACGGCCTCGTCCGTGCCCTCGAGCATGGTGCCGGAGCCGATCTCGTAGCTGATGCCGGAGGCCGAGTCGATCTCCTCGCCGTCGACCCGCGCGATGAGGTCCAGCTGCAGGAAGTCGCCGGTGGCGGCCGGGCGCTCGACCGTCTCCAGCGTCGCGAACCGGGTTCGCAGCGCGTCGAGCCGCTCGTCCACGTCCGAGTCGACGACGGCGAGGTCGTCCACGGTGACGCTGAGCGTCGAGAGGTCCGGCACCTCGAGCTGCGGACGGACGTCGACCTCGGCGGTGAATTTCAGCTCGCCGTCCGTGGCGGTCGGGTCCGGAACCTCGGAGATGTCCACCTCAGGACGGCCCAGCACCCGCACCGAGTTCTCTGTGACGGCACGCTGGTAGAACGACGGCAGCGCCTCGTTGATCGCCTCCTGGAGCACCGCCCCGCGTCCGACCCGCTGGTCGATGATCCGGCTGGGGACCTTTCCCCTGCGGAAGCCCGGCACCTGCACCTGCGCGCCGATGGACTTGTACGCGGCCTCGATGCTCGGCTTGAGCTCCTCGTAGGGGACCTCGACGCTCAGCTTGACGCGGGTCGGGGCGAGGGTCTCGACGGTGCTCTTCACGGGCAGGGCTCCACTGGGGACGAGGACAGGCGGACGGACGCACCCGTGAGGGCGCGACGAGCCAGACTACGCGACCTGGCGGGGCCGCCGGGCGGCGGCAGGCCGACCCGACCGGCGCCCGGCTCCAGCCCCACCGGCCGAGCACCGGCCGCGCACCAGGCCCGCACGGATCCCGCGCCGTGGCGGGCGTACGCGCCTCACGGCCGTCGGGGTACCCGGATTCGAACCGGGGGCCTTCCACTCCCAAAGCGGACGCGCTACCAAACTGCGCCACACCCCGTCGTCGACCGGTGCACGCGCCGACCGACCTGTCCCAGGGTAGTGGCTGCGGGCGGCCCCCAGGGGCGTCGTCGGGAGCACCGGCGCAGCACCGACCGCAGCGGCCCGCTACCCCCTGCGTCGCTCACGTCACCGCCGTCGCCGGGACGGGCGCACCGAAGTGGGTGACGACGCCCGGTGAGGCCAGGACCGAGTCCGGTGCCCGACCGGCGAGGCCGGGCAGCCCGGCCGCCGCCAGCAGCCCGTCGTCCAGCTGCAGGAGGTCGGCGTCGTGGAGGACCCACGGTGCGTGCGTGTTGGGGACGTGCACGAGCCGCCCTCCGATGCGCGTGTGCAGGCCGAACCGGGCGGTGAGGAACTGCGCGAGCGGGTCCCCCGTCGGGTGCGGGCCACCGAGCCTGACCGTGCACGACGAGGCCGCGCCCCGCGGCCCGGGCCACCACCGACGGCTGCTGTACCGCAGCAGGTCGCCGTGCCGCGAGGCGCGCATCCGGGCCCACATGTACGGCAGCGCGAAGACCGCCCTCGCCCCCAGCACCACCGCGAGCCGCTGGGCGTCCAACGAGCAGAACGACACGTCCCGGCGGCCCTCGGCGTCCACGGTGTACGTCCGGACGTTCCACTCCACGAAGGACCCCAGCCACGGGACGCCGGGCAGGCGGCCCGGTGCGGCGTCGAGCAGCCGGAACGGGATGAGACCCACCCAGGCGTCACCGTCGTACGTGTCGACGGCGCACCCGCGCGGCACGAGCGGCTCCACGTCGGCGACGGGCACGCGCCAGTGCAGGAACACCAGGTCCGCCCAGCGCTGACCCATGATGAAAACACCGGGCAGGGGCGGCGCGGTCGTGCTGACGGGGCGCGGGGCGGTCACGTCGAGACGGTAGACCCCGCACCTCCTGCCGCACCGGGGCGGCCGCCTCCACCGGGCATGTCCGTCCTGCGCGCGCACGGAGGGCATGACGACGGTGCAGGGTCCCGCCCGCCGGGCGACGGCGGACGCAGCCGGCGGAGGCGCGCTGGACGGGGTCGGGGTGCGGGCCTCGGCCTCCCTCGGGTGGGCGACGGCGGGGCTCGTGCCGCCCACGTCCGCCACGGGGCCGGCGTCAGGCTCCTGACCGCGAGCCTGCGTCGATGGCCGGGGGCTCCCCACCTGCGCCGAGAGCACCGGGCCGCTTCACCGGGCCGCTTCACCGGGCCGCTTCACCGCGCGGTCACCGACGGGCCGCAGCGCACGGACCCCGCGCCGGCAGGTACTCTCGGTCGACGTCCGGACGGTCCCCAGGGCCGGCACGGGACGTTCGCGGGCGTAGCTCAATGGTAGAGCTTCAGTCTTCCAAACTGACTACGCGGGTTCGATTCCCGTCGCCCGCTCCGGTCCCCGCCACGTGCTGCGGGGCGCTGCCACCCGCGGCCGCTACCTAGGCTGCATGCCATGAGCGTGACCTCGGCGAGGCCCGTCGTCCTGGGGTCGCGGTTCGCCCACGACCTGCCGGAGCTGGCGGTGCCGTGGACCGCGGAGGACGCACCCGAACCCCGGCTGCTGGCGCTCAACGAGCCGCTCGCCGTCGAGCTGGGCCTGGACCATCGGTGGCTGGGCAGCACGGCGGGGCTGCGGCTGCTGGTGGGGCAGGACGTGCCCGCCGGTGCGGTTCCGGTCGCCCAGGCCTACGCCGGGCACCAGTTCGGCGCCTGGTCCCCCCGCCTGGGCGACGGACGGGCACTGCTCCTCGGTGAGCTCGTGGACACCGACGGGCGGGTCCGGGACCTGCACCTCAAGGGGTCGGGACGGACGCCGTTCGCGCGCGGCGGGGACGGCCTGGCCGCGGTCGGGCCGATGCTGCGCGAGCACCTCATGGGCGAGGCCATGCACGCCCTGGGCATCCCCACCACGCGCTCCCTGGCCGTGGTCGCCACCGGCCGCCTGGTCCGCCGTGACACCTGGCTGCCCGGTGCCGTCCTCACCCGCGTCGCCAGCAGCCACCTGCGGGTCGGCAGCGTCCAGTACGCGGCGAGCACCGGCGACCCCTGCCTGCTGCGGCGCCTCGCCGACCACGCCATCCTCCGTCACCACCCGGCCGCCGGGGCAGCCGACCAGCGGTACCTGGCGCTGCTCGAGGCGGTCGTCGCCGCACAGGCGACGCTGGTGGCGCGGTGGATGCTCGTGGGCTTCGTCCACGGCGTCATGAACACCGACAACATCACGCTGTCCGGCGAGACCATCGACTACGGCCCCTGCGCGTTCATGGACGCCTACGACCCGGCGACCGTCTTCAGCTCGATCGACACCGGTGGTCGTTACGCGTACGGCAACCAGCCGGACCTCACCCTGTGGGGGCTGGCCCGGCTCGCCGAGGCCCTGCTCCCCCTGCTCCACGAGGACGAGCAGACGGCCGTCGCCCAGGCCACGGGAGCGCTCGACACGTTCCGGGCCAGCTACCAGACGGCCTGGTCGTCGGGGATGCGGGCCAAGCTGGGGCTGACCGCCAGGGCCGACCGGCCCCTCGACACGCTGGTGGAGGACTGGCTCACCCTGCTGCGTCGGCACCAGGTCGACCACACCTCCGCGTACCGCGCGCTCGCCAGGGCGGCGCGCGGGGACGCCGGCCCCCTCCACGCGGCGCTCCCGTCCGGTCCGTCGCAGGCCTGGCTGGACCGCTGGCTGTCGCTCGGCCCCGACCCGGACGCCATGGACGCGGTCAACCCCGTCTACGTGCCGCGCAACCACCTGGTGGAGGAGGCCCTTGCCGCAGCCGGACCGGGCGACCTCGTGCCGCTCGACCGGCTGCTGGCGGTGGTGCGGGACCCGTTCGTGGAGCGGCCGGGCCTGGAGCGCTACGCCGAGGCGGCGCCCCCGTCCTTCGGGGGCTACCGGACCTTCTGCGGCACCTGAGGCCAGGCCCCGAGGACGCCGGACGGTACCGCTGCCCCATCGCCCGAGGCCGCCACCGGTGGCGGACGGCGCGCCCGGACTACCGGCGGCGACCGTCCTGGGCGCGGCGCTCGGCGGCCGCCCGCTCCTCGCGCATCCGCTCCCGGGGGTCGTGCCCGGGCCCGAGTGACGCCGGGCCGAGCACCGACAGGAGGGCGTACTGGACGTTCCACCGGACGCGGTACCAGAACCCGAGCCTGCCTCCACCGGTCATGGCGCCCACGGTAGTCCGACGGCTCGACGGACCCGACGAGCCAGGCGGTCCGACCCCGCCGGCGGAGGGACACCGTCCGCCAGGGTCAGTCGCGCCAGATCACGACCACGGTGCGGTCGTCGTCACCTCCACCGCGCGGCGCCTCGACGCCGGCCGCAGCGGCCCCGACGTACCCGCGCCGCACGTGGCGGTCCAGCTGGCCCGTCAGCCGGTCGACGCCGTAGCTGAGGTCACGACCCCGGTTCTCCACCACCCCGTCGGAGTAGACGACGAGGGCGTCACCGCGCCGCAGCCGGCCCCCCGCCTCGCCGTACTCCCCGCCCGCCACCAGACCGAGTGCCGGCTCCGGGACCGTGGGCACGACCTGCCAGCGCCCGGAGCCCGCGTGGTGCTGCACCGGGGGCGGGTGCCCGGCCGAACGGACCGCGAAGTCGCCGGTGCGGGGGTCCAGGACCAGGTGGGCTGCGGTGGCGAAGCCCTCGGCCCACTCCTGCCTGAGCAGGTAGGCGTTGGCAGCGGCGAGGAACTCCGGCACACGGGCGCCGGCCATGAGCCCGCTCAGCCCGCCGGAGAGCAGCAGCGCCCGGGTGCCGACGGCCTGCCCCTTGCCGGAGACGTCGACGACCGTGACCTCGAGGGCACCCGGCCACTCGGGCTCCGGCCCGGTCCCCGGCTGCCGGTCAGGGCGCACCGCCGACAGCACGAAGTCGCCGGAGAACCCGTCGCCGTTGGCCGAGCGTTGCGCAACCTCCATCCGCAGGCCCAGCGGCATCCGGGACGGCAGGGCCTGGGCGCGCAACCGGTCCCGGAGGTCGACGAGCATCGCCTGGCCGGTGTTGCCCTGGACCCCCAGCACCTCACGGCTACGGACGAAGTAGGCCATGAGCAGCCCGGCCAGGAGCAGGACGGCGAGGATGCCCGGCGTGATCGGGGAGTCCGGCGGACGGAGCACCCCGGCGACCGCGACGCAGGGCACCAGGACGCAGTAGAACAGCAGAAGGTTCCTGAGCTGGAGCAGGTAGCCCGCCAGCATGATGAGCAGCACCGCCGTGGTCGGCGGGACGAGGTCGGGCAGCTGCCAGGCGCCCAGGCAGAAGAGGACAGCGGCGCCGGCGAGGGAGAGAAGCACCACGGGCTGCTCGTGCCGCTGCCTCACGGCCACGCCACCCGCCCAGACACGCACGGATCCGTAGCGTGACCGGGTCATGCGGGCAGCGTAGGGCCCGGCCTGCGCGACGACGACGGCTGCTGGCGAGCCGCCCCGGCCACCGTCGACGCCCCCGTCCCGGCAGCACCGTCCGGCGCCTGGCACACCGGGCACCAGTAGAGCCGTCGGCTGGCGAGCTCGGCCGCCTGCACCGGGGTCGCCGCACAGCCGGCAGGGCGGCCGTGGCGACGGTAGACGTAGTGACGCGTCCTCGCGGCGGGCCGCCCCGCGCAGCCGTTCCCGGTGCGCGCGCTCGGTCGTGACGATGCGCCCCGGCCCGCACCCCCGCGCGCATGAGGACGCACCAGGTCGTCCCAGAGCGCCTGCCAGCGCTCCGTCCTCGACCGCGGTGCCGGTCGGACGGGTCCAGCCCTGCCCGGAACAGCACCTCGGCCCGGTAGACGTTGCCGACCCCGGCCAGACCGACTGGTCCATGAGCAGCGCGGCCACCGGCTGCCGGGAGCGGGGACCCGGGCCCACGCCCGTGCCGGCTCGGCGTCCGGGCGCAACGGGTCGGGGCCCAGCCGGGCCAGCAGCGCGGCGCGGACCGGCGTCGTCCATGCAGCTCGCAGGCGGTCGGACCGCGCAGCTCGGCCCACGCCGGCTCCGGGCCCCGGGCCGACCAGCCGCAGCCGCAGCGCCCCCCGTGGTTCTGGCGGCTCACCGCGGCCCAGCAGCCAGGTGCCGTACAGGCCGAGGTGGACGTGCAGCCAGCGGTCGCCGCCGGGCGGGGCGTCGAACCGCAGGAGCAGGTGCTTGCCCCAGGCCTCGCCCCTTCAGCGAGCACCAGACCGTCCAGCGCCGCGGCACCGGCGGCGAAGCGCCCCTGGGGGCTCTGCGCACGTACCACGTCGCCGCCCAGGTGCGCGGTGAGCTGCCGGGCGAGCCGGTGGACGGTGTGGCCCTCGGGCATCGGGCGGTCCTGGCCGGTCAGGCCGGAAGCGGCGGCAGGTCGCCGTCCGGCTCCCAGCGGCTCAGCTGCTCGATGCGGCGCTGGTGGCGCTCGTCCCCGCTGAACGGCTCGGCGAGGAACGCCCGGACGAACCCCGTGGCCTCGTCCCGCGGTGTGCATCCGCGCCCCGACCGACACCACGTGCGCGTCGTTGTGCTGGCGGCCGAGCCGGGCGGTCTCCTCGCTACCAGGCCAGCACGGCGCGGACGCCGGGGACCTTGTTGGCCGCGATCTGCTCGCCGTTGCCCGAGCCGCCGACCACGACGCCGAGGCTGCCCGGGTCCTCGCGCGGCGGCGCCAGCGCGGCGCGCAGGCAGAAGGCGGGGTAGTCGTCCGCCGGGTCGAGCACGGTCGGGGCCGTGGTCGACGACCTCGTGACCGTCCGCGGTGAGGACCCGCGCCAGGTGCTGTCTTGAGGTCGAAGCCGGCGTGGTCGGACCCGATGTGGACGCGCACGGGTGGCATTGTGGCCGACGTGCGGGTGGTCGGGGTGGACGGGGTCGCGGGCCGCTGGCTGGCGCGCGGTCCTGGAGCTCGACCCCGCACGGCGGCAGCAGCCCGCCCAGGTGGCGTGGCCGCTCGGCAGCGCGGCCCAGGCGTCCTGGCCCCCGCCGGCCGAGCCGGACGTGGTCGCGGGCTGCGGCATCGACGTACCGGTCGGCCTGCCGCAGCACGGGCCCCGGCCCGCCGACCGGAGGCCCGGGCCCTGCTGGGCCCGGGTCGGGCAGCAGCGTCTTCGCCACGGCGCCGCCGCCGGCCTTCGGCCGTGGCCCGCTCGCCGGCCGGCCGCGGCAGCCGGGCCAGCCGCCTGGAGGCCGACGCCGCCTCGCGCGCGGCGGGAGCAGGTGGGGTCTCCACCCAGTCCTGGATGCTCGCCGCAAGGTGCTCGAGGTGGAGGACGCCGTGCGCGGCCTCGGCCCGCCGGCGACCTGGTCGTCGAGGTGCACCCGGAGACCTCGTTCGCCGTGATGGCCCGCCACTTCCGGCTGGCCCCCCGCCCGGCAAGCGCTCGGCGCCCGGCGTGGCCGCGCGGCGGATCGACCTGCTCCGCCGGACGCTGCCCGCGCTCGACGTCCTCGGCGCGCTGGCCGACGTGCCCGACGGCGCCGGAGCGGCCGCGCGATCGGTCCCGGTCGACGACGCGCTGGACGCCCTGGCGGCGGCCTGCTCGGCCCTGCGGCACGCCTACGGCCAGGCCGCAGGTGCTCGGAGCGGGCGCGACCGCCGGTGTGGTCCGACGGCACGCCCGCCCCGGGCGCGGCCGTCATCGTGGTGTGACCGCGCGTCCGCCGATGCCGGTCGACGCCAGGTCAGGCGAAGACAGGTCAGACGACCGGTCAGTCGAAGACGGGCCCCTGCGAGCGGCTGCGCTTGAGCTCGTAGAAGCCGGGGTGCCGGCCACGAGCAGCGCCCCGTCCCACAGCCGGCCCGCGGCCTCGCCGCTGCGGGGCGGGGGTGACGACGGGGCCGAAGAACGCCACGCCGTCGAAGGCGACGACCGGGGTGCCGACGTCCTCGCCGACCAGGCCGATGCCCTCGGCGTGGCTCTGCCGCAGCGCCTCGTCGTGCTCGGTGCTCGTGGCCGCGGCCTCGGCCAGCTCGGCGGGCAGGCCCACCTCGGCCAGCGCCTCGACGACGACGGCGTCCCAGTCCTGGCGCCCACCGGGGTGGATCCGGGTGCCGATGGCGTCGTACAGCCTCTTGACGACCTCGTCGCCGTGCGCCTGCTGGGCGGCCACGACGACCCGGACGGGCCCCCAGGCC
The DNA here is from genome assembly GCA_963759255.1 of uncultured Actinomycetota bacterium. Lineage (GTDB taxonomy): Bacteria > Actinomycetota > Actinomycetes > Actinomycetales > JBBAYJ01 > Aquipuribacter. The sequence goes on along the minus strand of CAVWYQ010000002.1, from coordinate 357,656 downwards.
CGGTCATCATCTCGCGGTACTCCTCGGGCAGGTCCCGGCCCTCGTTGAGCACGGCCAGGCTCATGACGTGCCAGCGCACGGTGACGTCCCGGACCTCCTGCGACCTCGCCCATCCAGCGCGAGGTCATCCAGGCCCACGGGCAGACCGGGTCGAACCAGAAGTCGGCCACGGCGGCGGCGCTGCTGGACTGGTCGGTGCTGGACTGGTCGGTGCTGGACTGGTCGGTGCTGGACTGTGCGCTCACGTCAGGTCTCCCGGGTCGGCTGGGGCGTCAGTCGTCACGGGGCAACCGTCGTGCCGCCGCGCCCATTCCGCACGCCGGGCGGCCCACCGTCCGGGCGTGCCAGGATTCTGCGCGTGCCAGGGACCAACCTCACGCGCGACGAGGCGCAGGCTCGCGCCGCTCTCGTCGAGCGCCCAGGCTACGACGTCGACGCTCGACCTGACCGGCGGTGACACGACACGTTCGTCCTCCCGGACCACCGCTCGGTTCCGGATGCGCGAGCCGGGCACGACCTGGCTGGACCTCGTCGCGGACCACGTCGAGGACGTCGAGGTCCGCGCCGGCGGCACGAGGTCCGCCGGCTCGACCCCGCCCACGTGCACCACGACTCCCGGCTGTGGCTGCACGACCTGCCCGCCGGTGACGTCGAGGTCACCGTCAGCGCCCGCTGCCGGCTACATGAACACCGGCGAGGGCCTGCACCGCTTCGTCGACCCCGTGGACGAGCGAGACGTACCTCTACACCCAGTTCGAGGTCGCCGACTCCCGCCGCGTCTTCGCGGTCTTCGAGCAGCCCGACCTCAAGGCCACCTTCGCCTTCACCGTCACCGCGCCCGACCACTGGCAGGTCGTCTCCGTCTCGCCGACCCCGGCAGCCCGAGCCGGCCGAGCACCGGCACGGCCACCTGGCGCTTCGCCCCCACGCCCCGGCTGTCGTCCTACGTCACCGCCCTCGTCGCCGGGCCTTACCACGTGGTCCGCGACGAGCTGGTGAGCCGCGACGGCCGGACCGTGCCGCTCGGCGTGTTCTGCCGGGCCTGCCTGGCCGAGCACCTGGACGCCGAGGAGATCCTCGACACCACCCGGCGCGGGCTTCGCCTTCTACGAGGAGGCCTTCGACCAGGCGTACCCGTTCGAGAAGTACGACCAGCTCTTCGTCCCGGAGTTCAACGCCGGCGCGATGGAGAACGCGGGCTGCGTGACCTTCACCGAGACCTACGTGTTCCGCTCCAAGACGCCCGGAGGCCTTCCACGAGCGGCGGGCCGTCACGGTGCTGCACGAGCTCGCGCACATGTGGTTCGGCGACCTGGTGACCATGCGCTGGTGGGACGACCTCTGGCTCAACGAGTCGTTCGCCGAGTTCGCCTCCACGCTGGCCACGGCGGAGGCGACCCGCTGGGACCGAGGCCTGGACGACGTTCTCGGCGATGGAGAAGTCGTGGGCCTACCGGCAGGACCAGCTGCCGACCACCCACCCGGTGATCGCCGACATCCGCGACCTGGAGGACGTCGAGGTCAACTTCGACGGCATCACCTACGCCAAGGGCGCGAGCGTGCTCAAGCAGCTCGTCGCCTGGGTGGGGCGCGAGCACTTCCTCGAGGGGCTCCGCGCCTACTTCCGCGCCCACGCCTGGGGGAACACCGTCTTCTCCGACCTGCTCGCCGAGCTGTCGCGCGCCAGCGGACGCGACCTGGACGACTGGGTGCAGTCGCTGGCTGCTGACCTCCGGGCGTGACCTCGATCGGCGCCGAGATCGACGAGGCCGCCGACGGCACCCTGGCCAGGGTCACCCTGGTGCAGACCGCGCCGCCGAGCACCCCGTCCTGCGGCCGCACCGCCTGGTCGTCGGCTGCTACGACCTCGCGCGACGGTGCGCTGGTGCGCACCCGCCGCCTCGAGCTGGACGCCGACGGGCCCCGCACCGACGTCGCGGACCTCCTCGGCGCACCGAGGCCGGCGATGCTGCTGCTCAACGACGAGGACCTCGCCTACGCCAAGGTCCGGCTCGACCCCGTGTCGCTCACGACGGCGACCCGCCACCTGTCGCGAGATGCCCGACGCCATGGCACGCAGCGTGGTGTGGGGTGCGGCGTGGGACATGCTGCGCGACGGCGAGACGGGGGCGGGCCGCTTCGTGGACCTCGTGCTCCACAACGTCGCCGCCGAGACCGAGTCGTCGATGGTCCTCACCCTGCTGCGCCAGCTGGGCAGCGCCGCACGGTGTTACACGGCTCCACCGAACCGCGAGGCCACCGGTGCTCGGGTGGCCACCGGGCTGTGGGACCTCGCCCGCGAGGCCGAGCCGGGCAGCGACACCCAGCTGCAGGCGGTCCGTGCGTTCTGCGGCTCCGTCCGCAGCGCCGAGCACGTCGAGGTGGTCCGCGGGCTGCTCGCCGGCACGTTGGAGCTGCCGGGGCTCACGGTCGACACCGACCTGCGCTGGGAGCTGGTCGGTGCGGTGGCCGCCGCGGACGAGGACGGGTCGCTGCGCTCGGAGGCCCTCATCGAGGCGGAGCTCGCTCGCGACGACACCGCCTCCGGCCGGCGCGCCGCTGCTGCGGCCCTGGCGGCGCGCCCCACCGAGGCGGCCAAGGAGGAGGCGTGGTCGCAGGTGGTGGCCGGGGAGCTGCCGAACGCCGTCTCCGCGGCCACGATCGGCGGGTTCGCCCGCAGCCCGGAGCCCGAGGTGTTCGCCCGCTTCCTCGACCGCTACTTCGAGGCCCTGCTCCCGCTGTGGCACGGGCGGACCAACGAGATGGCGCAGCAGTTCGTCAGCGGGATGTACCCGACCACCCTGGTGAGCGAGGACGTCCTGGCACGGGGCGACGCCTGGCTCGAGGCGCACCCCGACGCCCCGGCCGGCCTGCGGCGGCTCGTGCTGGAGAACCGCGACGGCACCGCTCGGGCGCTGCGGGCCCACGCCCGGGACCTGGCCGAGACCCAGGTCGGCTGAGGCACGCGACCACCACGACCGAGGCCGCGACGGCTCAGGTCCCCTCGCGCAGCACCCGTCCCAGGCTCGCCGCGCGCGGGGAGCGGACGATGTCCTCCAGCAGGACCGGCATGCCGGCCCCGTCCGCGAGCGGCAGCCGCCAGTTCGGGTACTCCAGGTGGGTGCCGGGCTGGTTGATCGCGCGCCGGTCGCCGACCGCGTCGGGCAGGGCCACCCCCAGCAGGATGCTCGGGGTCAACGTGAGCAGGCGGTGCAGCGCCTCGACGGTCTGCCGCTCCAGCGGCTCCTCCGGCAGCAGACCGAGCTCCGACAGCATGGCCAGGTAGGCGGCCCGGTCGGCGGTGTCGGCGGCCCGCTCCTCCGCGGCGTCGCGGGTGAGCAGGCCGAGCCGCTCCCGCACCTCGATGTGCTCACCGGCGAGGTAGCCGGCCGTGGGCGGCAGGTCGTGGGTGGTGACCGTGGCCAGGCACAGCTCACGCCACTGCTGCGGCTTGAGGGGCGTGCCGTCGCCGTCCTTCTCGAACCACAGGATCGAGGTGCCGAGCACCCCCCGCTCGCGCAGGTAGTCCCGCACCCACGGCTCGACGTTGCCCAGGTCCTCACCGACCACGACGGCCCCTGCCCGGTGGGCCTCCAGCGCCAGCACGCCGATCATCGCCTCGTGGTCGAAGCGGACGTAGGTGCCCGCACCCGGCCCGGCGCCCTCGGGGATCCACCACAGCCGGAACAGCCCGATGATGTGGTCGATCCGGATGCCCCCGCCGTGCCGCAGCACGGCGCGGAGCATGTCGCGCAGCGGCGCGTAGGCGGCCTCGGCCAGCGCGTCGGGCCGCCACGGCGGCTGCGACCAGTCCTGGCCCTGCTGGTTGAAGGCGTCCGGCGGCGCACCGACGCTCACCCCGCGGGCCATCGCGTCCTGCAGCGCCCAGGCGTCCGCGCCGTCCGGGTGCACCCCGACGGCGAGGTCGTGGATGATGCCCAGCCCCATGCCCGGCCTCGGTCGCCGCGCGCTGCGCGTCCGCCAGCTGGATGTCCATCAGCCACTGCAGCCAGCAGTGGAAGCTCGACGCGGTCGGCGAGCTCCTCGCGCAGCTGGGCCACCGCCTCGGTGCCCGGGCTGCCGAGGCGTGCTCGGGCCAGCGCGGCGAGGCGATGCCGTAGAACTCGCGCAACGCGCACCAGGTCGACCAGTCCACGAGGCCCTGGCCCTCGCGGTCCTTGAAGGCCTCGAAGGCCGCCTCGCGCGCCGGTGAGCGACGGACCGCGAACACCCGCTCGAGCGCGGCGCTTCTTCGCCTCCCACACCAGGTCGCGGTCGATGAGGACGTCGTCGCGGTTGAGCTCCCGCAGCTCCTCCGCGTGCCACTCCACGACCGCCCGGTCGGCTGCCGACAGGTAGGCGGTCTCGCGGACGTCCTCCACCCGCAGGTAGAGCGGGTTGACGAAGCGTCGGGTGGCCGGCAGGTACGGGCTCGCCTCCACCGGGGCGACGGGGTCCGTGGCGTGCAGCGGGTTCAGCAGCATGAACCCGGCACCGTGCTCCCGCGCGGACCAGCTGGCGACCTCTGCGAGGTCGGCCAGGTCTCCGAAGGCCCAGGAGTCCTCCGAGCGCACCTGGAACAGCATGGTCATGAAGCCCCACTGCCGGTGCTCGGCGAGCGCGGCCGGCAGCCGCAGCCGGTCGGGCGAGACCACGAGCGCGCCCGCGGACTCCCTCGCCCCGCGGTCGCCGGCGGGGTCCTCGCTCCTCAGGTGCAGCTCGTGCCAGCCGAGCGGCAGGTCGGTGGGCAGCGCGAACACGGCCTCTCCGAGCCGCTCGCCGTCGACCTCGCGCGGCGCGGTGCTGCTGGGCACCTGCTCGAGGTGGCGGCGGCCGCCGTCCTCCAGCCACACGGTGAGCTCGGCGGACCAGCCGTCGGGCACGTGCGTCGCCACGGTGGCCTCGCCGCGCTCGCGGACCACCGTCACCGGCGGGACCGACCGGCGCCAGCCGCGCAGCTCGGTGTCGGTGAGCGCGGCGGTGACCGCCTCGTCGGTGGCGGCGTCGACCTGCAGCGCGGCCAGCACGGCGACGACGGTGCTGCGTGGCACCGTGACGTGGTTCCCCTGCCAGTCCCAGTACTCGGTGGCCACCCCGTAGGCGGTGGCGAGTCGGACGAGGTCCTCCTCGAGCCCCGGCTCCTGCGTCGCCCCGTCACCCACGTGCCAGCTCCGTCCCGGTGGCGGGTCGGCCACCTGATGTGGGCCGCACGGCCCTGGTCGATCGTCGCCGATCCTCCCAGACGTCGGCCCGGGCGGGCGACGGCACGCGGTGTCGGCGGAGGAGCCTCAGTCGCGCGCCACCGCCGTGGGGCGTCGCTGCAGGGGCACCCCGACGGTCTCGCCCGGCTCCGTGCCGCGGCCCGAGACGGCTCTGGCCACCGCGAGCAGGTCCAGGGCGGGCAGCAGGCGGGTCTGCTCCCCCAGCTGCACGAGGGGTGCCTGCGCCAGCGCGGTCTCCGGCCGGACGGGGCGACCGGTCTGCGGCGGGTGACCGGGGTCCGACCAGCCCAGCGGCTCGATGGCGTGCAGCTGGTCCACCACGAACCCGAGCAGGCCGTCAGGCCCCCCGACCAGGAGCAGGCACGACGCGGCCGAATCCGGGCGAGGGACCTCACCGAGCACCGCGGCCAGCGACAGGACCGGCACGGCAGCGCCGCGGTGCGCGCAGACCCCGAGGGTGCTCCCCCGACCGGTGGCCGGCACGAGCGCCTGCGGGACCGGCACGATCTCGGTGACGTGGTCCAGCGGGACGACGAGGTCGACCCCCGCCAGCAGACGCAGGTACGGGGGCCCGTCAGCCGGTCGCTGGACAGCTGCGTCGCGGACCGCGCCCGGCACCTCCCGGCGCTCCTCGCTCGCGGCGTCGCTCCTGGTGTTCACCGAGGCGAAGGACAGCAGGTCGGGGTCCTGGAGCAGGGCCGGGCCGTCGAGCACCAGGCAGGGCCCGTAGCCCTCCACCTCGGCGACGCCCGCCAGCAGGTCGGGTCGCTCGACGGCGAAGGCGGGGACGGGCAGCACGTCCGCGGGCGCCAGGTCCCGCAGGTCGAGCAGGGCGGTCAGGGCGACGACGACCCGGCCCACACCCAGGTCGAGCACGAGGCCGGCACCGGGAGCGCCGCCGGGTCCTCCCCCCAGGCCGAGCAGGGCGAGCAGGTCCAGCACGGCGACGTCGCTGCCGGCGAATGGGACGGTGCCACGGCACAGCCGGCCGTCCACCACGGAGGGCGTGGGCGGCTGCCCGGGCAACGTCGTGTGGACGAAGGCCACGTCGAGGGCGAGCAACCGGTCCCCGCACCTCATCAGCGTGTGCGTGCGGGACCGGCCGGCCTCGTGCGGGTCCGCCGCGGCGCCGACCACGGCGGCCCGACCGACGTCCTCGACGCTCGGCACCCCCGGCAGGCCCACCAGGGTCCCCGCGTCCAGGACGCTGACCACGCCACCGTCCTCGGGGTGCAGGTAGGTGTGGGAGAACAGCAGCGCCGACCCGCTCGCCTGCACGGCGAACCGCTCGGCCCGCGCGACGCGGCTGACGCCGCGGACCTGGTCGGCGAGCAGGCCCACGAGCCGGCCGCCGTGCGTGACCACGACCACCACCTGGTCCGGGCCGCGCGGGTCGGGCACCCCGGCGAGCGGACGGAGGTCGACGACGGGCAGCACGGTCTCCCGCACCACGACCGCCCCGAGCAGGCCGGGTGCGGACACCGGGAGCCGGAAGAGCTCCGCAGGGCACGGCACCACCTCCCGCAGGACGGACAGCGGGAGCGCGACGTCGACGTCCCCGACCCGCAGGACGCCGTAGACGACGAGGTCGCCGTCCGGGCCGGGCTCGACGGGCACGACGGGCTCGACGGGCACGACGGGCACGACGGGCCGACGGCCGACGGCCGACGGCACGACGGCCGACGGCCGCGCTCAGCGGCCCGCATCGCTCGCGGCCAGCTGGCTCATCAGCTCGGTGACCTCGCGGGAGGCGTCCTGCTGCACCGTGGTGGAGCCGGAGATCGTGCGGATGGCGTCGGAGGTGCGGGCCACGCTGGAGACGATCCGCTGGAAGGCGTCCTCGGCGCGCTTGCTCACCTCGGCGCCCTGGTCGACCCGCGACGCCGACTCCTCGATGAGGCCGCCGATCTCCTTCGCGGCCTCCGAGGAGCGCTCGGCGAGCTTGCGGACCTCACCGGCCACGATGGAGAAGCCGACGCCGTGCTCCCCGGCCCGGGCGGCCTCGATCGAGGCGTTGAAGGCGAGCAGGTTGGTCTGGTTGGCGATCTCGGCCATCACACGCACGATCTCGCTGATCGAGGCCGACGACCGCTGGATGAGCGCGATCGCCTCCATCGAGGCCCGCAGCGCCTCGACCCCCCGCTCCGCGTCGGTCTGCGTCTCCGCGGCCAGGTCCGAGGCGAGCTGGGAGCTGCCCGAGATGGCCTCGCTGGAGCGGGCCAGGTGCTGCACGGACGCCGCCATCGCAGCGGTCCCGGCCGAGACGCGCTCCTCCCGCTCGACGTGCTCGGTCACGTCGTAGGCGTACTTCACGACCTTGGTGGCCGCGCCCGAGAGGTCCAGCACGGGGTTGTAGGTGGCCTGGACGTGGACGTCGCGGCCGTACTTGCCGACCCGGTGGAACCGTCCCGCCAGCACCTCCCCCTTGGCCAGTCGCAGCCAGAAGTCCCGGTACTCGTGCGACCGCACGTACGTCTCGCTGCAGAACATGCTGTGGTGCTGGCCGACGATCTCGCGCAGGGAGTAGCCGACGGTCCGCAGGAAGTTCTCGTTGGCCGTGATCACGTTGCCGTCGAGGTCGAACTCGACGACCGCCTGGGCGCGGTCGACGGCCTTCACCCGGGCCTCGAACTCCATGGTGCGGGACTTCTCGCGGGTGATGTCGCTGGCGAACTTCACGATCTTCACCGGCCGCCCCGAGGCGTCGAGGATGGGGTTGTACGTGGCCTGCAGCCAGAGCTCGGCGCCGGACTTGGTGCGGCGGCGGTACTCGCCGCAGGAGAAGTGGCCCTCTCCGAGGTCTCGCCAGAACTCGGCGTAGGCGTCGGAACGGGCGTACTCGGGGTCGACGAAGATCCGGTGGTGCCGCCCGGCCACCTCCTCCAGCGTGTACCCCACCGCGGCCAGGAAGTTGTCGTTGGCTGTGATGATCGTGCCGGTGAGGTCGAACTCGATGACCGCCTGCGCGCGGTCGATGGCGGTCACCTTGCCGACGTACTCCGCGTCCCGCGCCTTCTTGGCGGTGATGTCGCTGGCGAACGTGACGATCTTCACGGGCATGCCCGAGGCGTCGAGGACGGGGCTGTAGGTGGCCTGGAGCCAGACGGTGTCGCCGTTCTTGGCCACGCGCCGGTACTGCCCGGCCTGGACCTCACCGGCACCGAGCAGCTTCCACAAGGACGCGTACTCCTCGGACAGGGTGACAGCGGGCTCGCAGAACATCCGGTGGTGCTGGCCCACGACCTCCGCCTCGGCGTAGCCCATCGTCAGCAGGAAGCTCTCGTTGGCGCGCAGCACGCGGCCGCTGGGGTCGAACTCGATGACGGCCTGCGCACGGTCGATCGCCGCGGCGACCGCCCGCAGCTCGGCGAGCTCGCTCGCGTCCACCTGGACGGTGGTGGCGCTGCGGGACTGGCTGGGGGTGGCGGACGACGCCATGGGTGACCTCCGGTGACCGGGCGCGCGCACGCCCGGACCCACCTGATCGACCAGGAGGGCCCGGGACCTTAGCCCGGGTGCGCGCCGCAGATCCGACGAATGGGACGCTTCACCACGGTCACGGCCCTGCCGAGTCACATTGGCATGCCCCTTCGTGCCTCTCCCCTCGCCTTTGCCCTCGGTCTAGCCCTCGCCGTCGGCCCTCTCCTGCCCGCCACCGCCTCGAGCACCACCTCGAGCACCACCGCCCTGTCAGACGCGGCTGCGGTCAGGGTCAACGTGGGGGGTCCGGCGTGGACCGACTCAGCCGGTCGACCGTGGCTCGCCGAGACCGGCGCGGTGGACGGGCGCCTCACCACCGTGGGGGCGCAGCCCGTCGCCGGCACCACCGACGACCCGCTCTACCAGTCGCTGCGCGTCCGGCTGTCCCGCTTCGAGGTCCGGGTCCCCCGGTCCGGGACCTACCGGGTGTCCCTGCTCATGCAGGAGAACTACCACTCGGCCCCCGGCCGGCGCGTCTTCTCGGCCACCGCCGAGGGCACGCCCGTCGTCACGGACCTCGACCTCTACGCCACCGCCGGCCGGAACGTCGCCCACCGGGTGACCGCGGACGTGCCGGTCACCGACGGCGTCCTGTCCCTGGGCTTCTCGGCCAGGGTCGACGCTGCCACGCTGTCAGGCGTGGAGGCCGTCCTCGTCAGCGCCTCCAGCAGCCCGCCCCCGACCGCCACACCGACCAGCACCCCCCGCCCGACCAGCAGCCCGACCAGCAGCCCGACCAGCACCCCGACCAGCAGCCCGACCAGCAGCCCGACCACGAGCGTGACCCCCGGCACCCCGGCGTTCCCGCTGCGGGCCTCCTCCGACGCGCGCTCGCTCGTGGACTCCTCCGGTAGGCCGTTCCTGTACCTGGCCGACACCGCGTGGCTCGCTCCCAGCCACCTCACCCAGCCGCAGGTGCTCGAGTGGCTGGACGCCCGGGAGCGGCAGGGCTTCACCGCGGTGCAGATGTCGGTCCTGGACTTCCTGCACCTGAGCGACTCGCGCAACGCCTACGGCGACTGGCCGTTCGTCAACCAGACCGACCTGTCACGCCCCCTCGAGGTGGGCGCCCGGACCTCGGACCCGGCCAGCGCCGACTACGACTACTGGGACCACGTCTCGTGGATCGTCCAGCAGGCCGGCGCCCGGGGCATGACCGCCACCCTGGTCCCGGCCTGGTACGGCTACCAGGGCGAGGACTGGCGCGGTCGCGTCACCACGTCCAACGCCGGCTCCTACGGGTCGTTCCTGGGCCGTCGGCTCGGCCACCACCCGAACCTGGTCTGGCTCCTCGGCGGGGACAACAACCCGGGGACGGCCACCGCCGACATCGCGCGCGTCCCCTCGGGCCAGGACCGGGGCAGCAAGGTCGCGGCCACGGACGCCCTGGCGGCGGCCATCCGCGCCGCCGAGCCGACGCGCCACCTGATGACCTACCACGCGGCCCGCACCCACAGCTCCTACGTGACGTTCTCGGGGCGCTCCTGGCACACGCTCGCCTCGGCCTACGGCACCCAGGTCACCCACCTGGCGGTCACCGGCAGCACCGGCCGCGGGCTACCCGTGGTCGTGACCGAGGCGTACTACGACGCCCGCAGCCGCAGCCCGTACCTGGACGCACGGGGGCTGCGTGCCCAGGCCTGGTGGTCCGTGCTCGGCGGTGCCGGCTACGCCTACGGCCACGAGAACGTGTGGGACCTGGACAACGGCTGGCGCACCGCGCTGACCGCCCGGTCCGCGACCGACGTGACGCGGATCGCCGGCATCGTCGGCACCTCACGCCCCGTGGCGGCCTCCCCCTCCGTGCTGGTCTCCGGCGCCGGCAGCCCGACGGGGGCCGACCGTGCGGTCACCGGCCGGGCCGGCAGCACCGCGTGGACCTACGTCCCGACGTCACGGACGGTCGGCGTCGACATGGACGCCCTCGGTGGGACGACGGTGGCGCTGTCGTGGGTCGACCCCGCCACCGGGACCCGGAAGGCCGTCGGCAGCTTCCCCGCCACGGGTACCAGGTCCGTGCCGTGGCCCGGGTGGTCGGACGCCGTGCTGGTCATGGCCGCCTCCTAAGTCCTCGGGTCCGGGTCCGGGTCCGGGAGGGTGGGGCCTAGGCTCCAGCGGGTGCCTCGCCCCCCTCTCCCGACCCGGGCCGACCTCCCGGCCGGCTACCCTCCGGCCCACCGCGGCGACGTCGTCGACGTGCTGCACGGCCGTACCGTCGCCGACCCCTACCGGTGGCTGGAGGACGCGGCGGCGCCCGCGACCACCGCCTGGTCGCAGGAGCAGGACGCCCTGCTCGACGCCCACCGGGACACGTGGTCCGGCCGCGAGCACGTACGAGGCACCCTGTCGGCGCTGCTGGGCACCGGGTCGGTGTCCGCCCCCGCCACCCGGGTCCGCGACGGCGTGCTGCACCAGGTGCTGGTGCGCCGGGACCCGGCCGCCGAGCACGGGGTGCTGCTGCTGCGGACCCGACGCGACGACGGTGGCGGGGCCACCGAGCGCGTCCTGCTCGACCCGGTCGCCCTGGACCCGAGCGGTGCGACCACGCTGGACGCCTGGTCGTGGTCGCCCGACGGCGACCTGCTCGCCTACCAGGTGAGCGCGGGCGGCTCCGAGGACAGCGTCCTGCGGGTCATGGACGTCGACTCCGGCCAGACCGTGGACGGCCCCGTCGACCGGGCCCGCTACTCGCCCGTCGCGTGGCTCCCCCGTGGACCGGGAGGACAGGCGCGCTTCTACTACGTGCGCCGGCTTGCCCCGGAGCTGCTGGCCCCGCAGGAGCGGCAGTACCACCGCCGGGTCTACCTGCACGAGGTCGGCGCCCCCGTGAGCACCGACGTCGAGGTGTTCGGCGCCGGGCAGGACATGACCACCTACTACGGCGTCGGCACCAGTCACGACGGTCGGTGGCTGGTGGTCTCCGCCGCCGCCGGCACCGCACCCCGCACCGACGTCCGCCTCGCGGACCTCGCGGCCTCCGACCCCTCCGCGCCCGCCTTCGTCGACGTCGCCGTCGGGCTCGACGCCTCGCACGACGCCTGGGTCGGGCGGGACGGCAGGCTCTACGTGCACACCGACCTCGAGGCCCCCAGGGGCCGGCTGTGCGTCGCCGACCCGGCCGACCCGTCACCCGACAGCTGGGTGGACCTGGTCCCGGAGGACCCCACGGGCGTGCTCTCCGACGTCGCGGTCCTGGACTCGCCGTCACTGCCGGAGCCGCTCCTGCTCCTCCAGCGCACCCGTCACGCCGTCGGCGGGCTCACGGTCCACCGCCTGGCCGACGGCAGCCACCTCACCGACGTCGAGCTGCCCGGCCTGGGCTCCCTCGGCGCGCTGGTCACCGCCCGCGACGACCGCGACACCGCCTGGTTCACCTGGACGGACCACACCCGGCCGGGGCGGGTCCTGCAGCTGGACGGGCACACCCTCCAGGTCCGGACGGCGGAGCTGCCCCCGGGGGAGCCGCCGGCCGGGCCCGAGGTCCTCGCCCAGCAGCTCACGTGCACCAGCCGGGACGGGACGACGGTGCGGTTCATGGTCATCGCGCGCGCCGACGACCTGGTCGACGGGCGACCGGCGGCTCCAGCCCCCACGGTGCTCTACGGCTACGGCGGGTTCGGCATCAGCCTGACGCCCGGCTACTCCGCGACCACGCTGGCCTGGGTCCGCGCCGGCGGCGTGCACGTGGTCGCCAACCTCCGTGGCGGCGGCGAGGAGGGCGAGGCCTGGCACCGCGCCGGATACCGCGACCGCAAGCAGGACGTCTTCGACGACCTGTACGCCGTCGCCGAGGCGCTGCTGGCCCGCGGCTGGACCACGACGGACCGGCTGGCCGTCTCCGGCGGGTCGAACGGCGGCCTGCTGGTCGGCGCGGCCGTGACCCAGCGGCCCGGGCTGTGGGCGGCCGCGCTGTGCTCGGCCCCGCTGCTGGACATGGTCCGCTACGAGCACCACGGCCTGGGGGTGACCTGGAACGACGAGTACGGCACCGCGGCCGACCCCGTGGAGCTCGACTGGTTGCTGTCGTACTCGCCGTACCACCACGTCCAGCCCGGGACGGCGTACCCGGCGGTCCTGTTCACGGTCTTCGAGGGCGACAGCAGGGTCGACCCGCTGCACGCCCGCAAGCTCGCGGCCGCGCTGCAGCACGCGACCAGCAGCGACGTTCGTCAGCGGCCGGTGCTGCTGCGGCGGGAGGCGGACGTGGGTCACGGGGCGCGCTCGGTGTCCCGCACGATCGGCCTCGCCACGGACTCGCTGTGCTTCCTGGCCCACCACACCGGGCTGCGCTGGCCGGCCGCGGGACGGACGGCGAGGCCGCGGAGCATCCCGGAGCCGCCGTTAGGCTGACGAGCGATGCGTCTGCCCCCCTTCCCCTCCCTGGTCCCCGCCCCCGGTCCCGCTCCGGTCCCCGAGCCCACCCCTTCGTCGACCGCGACGTTCAGGGAGGCCGTCGAAGACGCCCCCTGCGGCATGCAGGACCCCACCTTCTGCGGGGTCCTGCACCGCGTCACCGGCGACCGGGACCTGGCCCAGCAGCTGGCGCCCGTGCTCGGCGTCGCGGCGTTCGTCGTCGTCGTGCTCGTCGTCGCGGTGCTGCTGCGGGCGGTGCTCCACCGCATCATCGGGCGGGCCGTCGACCGGATCGAGGTCGGGGAGACCGACCGCCGCCGTGGCCGCCTGGACCACCACGTGCCGCAGGACCCCATCGCGGCCGAGCGTCGGGTGCAGCGGGCCAAGGCCATCGGATCGATCCTGCACGCCGTGGTGTCGATCGTCGTGTGGACCGCGGCGGTCTTCGTCATCCTCCCCGAGATCGGGGTCAACATCACCGGTCTGGTCGCCGGCGCGGGCATCGTCGGCATCGCCCTCGGCTTCGGTGCCCAGACCCTCGTCCAGGACTTCGTCTCCGGCCTGTTCATGATCGCCGAGGACCAGTACGGCGTCGGCGACGTCATCGACATGGGCGAGGCCACGGGGGTCGTGGAGGCGGTGGGCCTGCGCGTCACCCGCCTGCGGGCGGTCGACGGCACGGTGTGGCACATCCGCAACGGCGAGGTCGTGCGCGTGGGGAACATGAGCCAGGGCTGGTCGCGCGCGGTCCTGGACGTCGGTGTCGCCTACGGCGAGGACGTCACGCGGGTGATGGAGCTGCTCAAGGCCGTGGGGCTGGAGATGCGCGCCGACCTCGACTTCGCCGACATGTTCCTCGACGACCCCGAGGTGTGGGGCGTCGAGGCGCTGGCCGCCGACCAGGTCACGGTCCGGATGATCATCAAGACCGTGCCGCTGCAGCAGTGGGTGGTCGCCCGCGAGATGCGCCGCCGCATCAAGCACGCCTTCGACTCCCTGGGCATCGAGATCCCGTTCCCGCAGCGGACGGTGTGGATCCGTGCCGAGGGCCCGGACGGCTCCGGCCCCGAGGCCGGCGGGACGGCCCGGTCGCGGCCCGAGGACCGCAGCCGCCCCGACGGCGAGGATGACGACGGGGCGACGCGTCCGCTGGTGCCGCTCTCGCCGGTGGACCACACCCGGGGCGAGGCCGACGTGGCGCACCAGGACACCCCCGCCCCCGGGACGGGTGAGCCGTTCTCGGCGTCGCAGGACCGCAGCCCGACGCCCCACCGCTGACCCGGATGGCGGTCCTGCCCCAGCGGCGCGGACACTGAGGCCATGACCCCCGCCCCGCTGGTCCTCGTCACCGGCGTCACCGGATACGTCGGGGGGCGGCTCGTCCCGGAGCTCCTGGACGCCGGCTACCGGGTGCGTGCCCTGGCCCGGCACCCCGAGCGGGTCTCCGGCCACGACTGGCGCGACCGGGTCGAGGTGGTCCGCGGCGACGTCACCGACCCGGACGTGCTGCACGACGCGCTCGCCGGCGTCGACGTCGCCTACCACCTCGTGACCCCGCTGGCCGAGGGCCTGGCCACCGACGAGGTGCACCTGCAGGCCGCGCGGCTGTTCGGCCGGCTGGCGCGCGAGGCCGGGGTGGGCCGGCTGGTCTGCCTGGCGCGGCTGCGGCCCTTCGAGGGCTCTCCCCACGAGGACGTGGCCGACGTGCTCCTCGGCTCCGGCGTCCCGACCGCCGTGCTGCGGGCGGGCGTGGTGATCGGCTCCGGGTCCGCCTCCTTCGAGATGCTTCGCTACCTCACCGAGCGGCTACCGGTCATGGTCACCCCCCGCTGGCTGCGGCACCGGGTGCAGCCGGTCGCCGTCCGGGACGTGCTGCGGTACCTGGTGGGCGTCGCGACGCTGCCGGCGGAGGTCAGCCGGTCCTTCGACGTCGGGGGCCCGGACGTCCTCAGCTACCGCGACATGATGCAGCGCTACGCGGCCGTGGCCGGGCTGCCGAAGCGGGTGATCCTGCCCCTGGCCGTGCGGACGCCCCGGCTGAGCGCCCACTGGGTGGGGCTCGTCACCCCCGTCCCCCACCGGATCGCCGCACCGCTCGTGGCCGGGCTGGTCCACGACGCGGTCTGTTCCGAGCAGGACCTCCAGCGCTGGGTGCCCGACCCGCCCGGGGGCAGGCTCGGCTTCGACCGGGCGGTCGGGCTCGCGCTGACCCGGGTGCGCGAGGCCACGGTCACCACCCGGTGGTCCTCGGCCGGCACCCCCGGCTCCCCGAGCGACCCCCTGCCCAGCGACCCCCACTGGGCGGGCGGCTCGCTGTACGTCGACGAGCGGGCCACCCCTGTCCGTGCCTCGCCGGAGCACCTCTGGTCGGTCATCCAGGGCATCGGCGGGGAGAACGGCTGGTACTCCTGGCCGCTCGCCTGGTCCGTGCGCGGCTGGCTCGACCGGTTCTCCGGCGGTCCTGGGCTGGCCCGGGGGCGCCGGGACCCCGCCCGCGTCCACGTCGGCGACGCCCTGGACTGGTGGCGGGTGGAGGAGGTGCACGAGCACCGGCTGCTGCGCCTGCGGGCGGAGATGCGGGCGCCGGGACTGGCCTGGCTGGAGCTGCTCGTGGAGCAGGACGCCGTCGGCCGGACCCTGTTCCGCCAGCGGGCGCTGTTCCACCCGCGGGGTCTGGCCGGGCACGCCTACTGGTGGGCCGTCGCGCCGTTCCACGCCTTCGTGTTCGGGGGCATGCAGGCCAACGTGGCCCTGGCCGCGGAGCGGCTCGAGCGGGAGCGGAGCGCTCAGCCGGCGACGAGCCAGCGGACCGCGTAGGGCCCCAACGCCATGCTGCCGGTGTCGTCGGTGACCACGTGCTCGCCGCTGACCCGGTCGGTGCTCGCGCGCAGGCCGAACATGCCCGGCAGCCACCCGGGCACCTCGACCGGGTGCGGGGTGACGTTGTAGAGGCCGAGCATCGGGCCCTCAGGGTGGCGTCGCAGCAGGGCCAGCACCCCGGGGTGCGGCGGGTCGAGCACCTCGGTGGGGTACGAGGCGTGCAGCTGGACGACGTCACGGCGCGCCGCCGCGAGGGCTGCGAGACCCTGGAAGACCCGGCCGGTGACGGTGCTCAGATCGGTGCGGGCGGCGACGTGCTCGCCCTCGGCGTTCATCCGCCACGGCAGCCTCGGCCGGTGGGCCCACCTGTTGTCGTCCTCGTGGCCGGGCTCCTCGGCCCAGCCCCGGTCGTCGCGCAGGGCCAGCTCGTCGCCGGACCAGAGCACCGGCGTCCCACCGAAGCCCATGGCGACGGCGTGGGCCAGGAGGAGCCGGCCCACGACGAGGTCGAGAGCCGTCTGGCGGTGCGGGCCGTCAGGCTGCTCCAGCGCGGCGTCCAGGCCGGCCAGCGTGGCCGCGGTGCCCGAGATCCGGCGGTCGCCGGTCGCCTCGTTGTGCTGGAAGACAAGGCCGCGACCGAACGAGCCCGGGAACGCCCCGGAGTAGAAGTCGGACAGGAACGAGCGGTGCGACCAGCCGTGGAGCCCCACCGCCGCGGCGTCGCCGTCGTCGACGGCCCAGCCGATGTCGTCGTGGCAGCGTACGTACGTCAGCCAGGACGTCGTGGTGGGGATCGGGGCGAACTGGCGGAGCGCGTGCACCGCCAGGCGCACCTCCTGGCTGGCCAGCATGGACCAGACCTGGACCATGAGGCTGTTGTGGTAGGCGAGGTCGGACACCTTTCCGTGGTGGTGGCCCGTGCCGAGGTAGGGCACCAGGTCACGGGGCCCGACGATGGCCTCGGCCTTGAGCAGCACGCCCGGGGCCACCGCACGCAGCGCCGCCCGCAGCGCCCGCGTGATGGCGTGGACCTCCGGCTCGTTCTGGCACGTGGTCCCCAGGCGCTTCCACAGGAAGGCGATCGCGTCCAGCCGGAGCACGTCGACGCCCAGGTTCGCCAGGAAGCAGATGATCTCGAGGTAGGCGACGAAGACGTCCGGGTTGGACCAGTCGACGTCCCACTGCCAGGAGTTGAAGGTCGTCCAGACCCATGCGTCGAGGTCCTCGTCGAAGCTGAAGCTCCCGGGGGCGGAGTCGGGGAAGACCTCCGGGAGCGTGCGCTCGTAGGCGTCCGGCCCCGACCGGTCGGGAAACACCCGGAAGAAGTCCCGGTAGCGCGCTTCGCCGGCGCGCGCCCGGACCGCCCACTCGTGCTCCCGGGCGACGTGGTTGAGCACCAGGTCCACGCACAGGCTGATCCCGCGCCCGTGGAGCGTGTCGGCGAGGTCGGCCAGGTCCTCGGTGGTTCCCAGGTCACCGCGCACGCTGGTGTAGTCCACCACCGCGTAGCCGCCGTCGCTGTCCCCGGGCCTCGGCGTGAGCAGCGGGAGCAGGTGCAGGTAGGTGACGCCGAGCTCCCCGAGGTATCCGAGGACCTCCTCGCTGCCGACGCCACGGAGGTCGCCGGCGAAGCGCTCGGTGTAGGCGGCGTAGCCGAGCATGTGCGGGCCTGGAACCAGTCCGGACGCAGCAGCCGCCGCTGGTCGAGCAGCCGCAGGGCCGGGCGCCGGAGCGACGTGGGCCGTCCGCAGCACCTCCACCACGCGGCCGAGCAGCGGCCCCGCCTGGTCGCCGTAGACCTCGCGCAGGCCGGTCTCGCAGTCCGGCAGCCACCGGTCCAGGCGCAGGGAGAAGAGCTCGGTCGTCGACGTCCGGGTAGTCGTCAGCGGCCACGCGGCGAGCCTAGTGGGACCGTCAGCAGACCCGCGCGGGCTCACCCCGGCTCACAGCTCGTCGCGCTCGAACCACCCCAGCGGGTCCCGCTCCAGCCGGTCCACGGCCCGGTCCTGGTCCGTGGCGGCGAGCACCGCGGCACGGCCCACCCGCTCGGCGGCGGCCTCGTCGTCGGCCAGGACGCAGTCGACGGCCGCCCAGCGCACCGGCGCGGTCAGCACCACGGTGGCCGGGTGCTGCGCCCCGCTCCACCGGGCCGGGCCCGAGCCTCCGTGACGACCACGGCCCGGCGGGCACCGCTGCTCGTGCCGGCCCCGCTCGTGCCGGCGGCGAGCTCCAGCAGCGACGCCTCCGCGGCCGCGTCGAGGACGGCCTGCTCCAGCGACCTCCGTGGCCACGTCGGCGTCACCCGGTCGTCCGCGGCGCCCGCGACACCCGGGCGCGGCAGGCCCAGCGCGTCGGCCAGCGCCGTCGGTCACCGCGTACGCCTTCGGTCCCGTTCCGGCAGGCCGTGCGGCGCAGGTCGGCGAGCCGCGCCGGCGTCGTGGGGACGTACACCCTCACCGGTGCACCCTCGGCCGACGTCGGGCACCCGAGCGACCCCGGAGGTGCGTCGGCTCCGCCGGGTCCGCGAGGATCGGCTCGGGGTCGAGCAGCGCCTCGCGGCTGGTACGCAACGAGGTCCGCAGGACGTCGAGGCGTCGTTCGGGGTCCATGACGTTGGTCCCCATGACGGCTCGAGGTCCTCCGCACCCGGTCCGAGGACCGTCACCGCGGTCCCCGCCGCGTGCACGGCGGCCACCTCCCGCAGGCAGCGGGCGGTGACGGCGGCACGCCACTGCCGGTCGACGATCTGGGCGAAGCTGCGCGGCCGGTCCGGCGACGAACGACACCATCGGCGCGATGACGACGACCTCGTCCAGCCCGTCCCCGACCAGCAGGTCGACGTTCGTGCTGGACCACGCGCCGCCGTCGACGTACCGGTGCCGGGCGATGGTCACCGGGGCGTACCAGCCGGGGATGGCGCACGAGGCCATCACCGCCTCGGCCAGGCTCGCCTCGGCGCTGGTGCGGGTGCGCACCCGGTCGGCGCCCGCCTCGTCCCGGGGTCCTGCGAACACGGTCCGACGGCCGGTGTCGTAGTCCAGGGCGACCACCCGGACCCCGCTGCGGGCCACCCAGCCGTCGCCCGCGCCGAGGGCGGCGACGGTCTCCCCGATCCGGGCCAGGGAGCCGCGTCCCTCGGGCACGAAGGCCGACAGGACCGCCGTCGGGGGCAGCCGCCGCAGCCGGTGGACGTTGCCCGCGACCAGGCGTGGAGAGCCCGGCCGCCGCCCAGGCGGCGGCGGGGCCGGCGCCACCGGAGTCGACGTCGTAGTCCCAGCGACAGCCCCGCCATGGGCCCCTGGTCGACGACCCTGCCCTCCTGGTGGGCCCGCCAGTCGGCGACGCTGGCACCGCTGCCCAGGATGGCGGCTGCGAACGCCCCGGCCGAGGTGCCCGACGACGACCTCGGCGTCCCGGCAGTCCCGACCGCTGACCTCCTCGTAGGCGGTCAGCGCCCCGGCCATCCAGGCGCCGCCGAGCACGCCTCCCACCGCCGAGGACCAGCCCCAGCGCCACCGCCACCGCGACGGACGGCGGGGCGCCCCGCGCCACGTGGCGCCCGGTCCGGCGGCCGGTCACCGCGCCGCCCTCAGCTCGGCCAGCGCCTCGGCCAGGTAGGTGGGGAGGTCGGCGACGTCCGGCAAGGGCGTCCCGGTCGGCGTTGAAGCCGACGAACACCCGGCCGTCGTACGACGTCACGCCCACGGCCAGGGCGTGCCCCTGGGACAGCGGGATGACGGGGTAGGTCTCCGCGAGACGCGCACCGGCGCAGTACATCGGCTGCTGCGGCCCGGGCACGTTGGTGACCAGCAGGTTGAAGTAGCGACGCGACAGCCCGCCGGCGACCCGGACGCCGAGGCTGTGCAGGGTCGGCGGGGCGAAGCCCGGCGAGCTCGGCGAGGTCGCGGGCGGCGATGGCACGGCCGCCCTCGCCGGTGCGGGCTCAGCTGGTAGGCGACCTGGTGCAGGCGCATGACCGGGTTCGGCCTCCCCCACCGGCAGGTCGACGAGCTGCCCGTCCACCGACGTGCCGTAGGCGCTGCCGGGTCGCTCGCCACGGCGCCGCGTCCAGCACCTCGTCGTCCTCGCCGTCGCTGGGAAGGACGCTCACCGGGCACGAGGGCCCGCATCCGGGTGGTGGGGCTGACGACCGACACCGCGGGCCTGCAGCCAGGTCCGCAGCGCCCCGGCCAGGACGGCGAGCACCACGTCGTTGACGGTCGGCCGAACGGCAGGGGCGTCGTCCGCGGGCCGGTCCCGTGGCGCCGCGCGACCGCCCGGAACTCCGCGAGCGTGTGCGTAGGCCACCGCGAACAGCCGCTGCCTGGACAGCTCGACGTCCAACGGGCTGTCCGGTGCACGGCGCGCGACGGCCAGCCGGCCGAGCGACCCGGCGGCACGAGCCGCCGTCCTGCTGCACGTCCCCGGCCGCCGTCGCGGACGGTCTGCACGGCCTCGGTCGGCCGCTGCGCCGCCTCCAGCACCGCCCCGGTGACCAGGTCGAGCGCGGAGGGCTGCGGGCCGGGGCGCCAGGCGTCCGGCGGGGCCTCGCTGGCGTCGGGCGCTGTCCAGGACCACCTGGGCGAGGTCGAGGCCGTTGACCCCGTCGACCAGCGCCTGGTGCGCCTTGCTGATGAGGGCGAACCGGTCGCCCTCCAGCCCCTCCACGACGTACAGCTCCCACAGCGGGCGGCTGCGGTCGAGCTCGCGGGGGTGCACCCGGGCCACGAGCTCGCGCAGCTGGTCGGTGCTGCCCGGGCCGCGGGCAGCGCGAGGCGCCGGACGTGGAAGCCCAGGTCGAAGCGGGGGTCGTCGACCCACACCGGGTTCGCCAGCCGGCCCGGTACCTCCCGGACCCGCTTGCGGTAGCGCGGGACGAAGGCGATCCGGCCGGCGAGGTGGCGCTGCAGGCGGGGGTAGTCGATCGGCCCCTCGAAGACCATCACCGTGCCGACGTGCTGGGGGACGCCTTGCTCCTCGGCGTAGAGGAACGAGGCGTCCAGAGCGCTCAGGCGGTCGGACATCGGGGGTGATGCTACCCACGGCGAGGGGGGTCGTTACCCGCTGGTAGCCCGTCGTGCGCCCGCCTCTCGTACCGGCCCGGCCGCGCACGGCGCGGTCGGCGCCGGCTGGGAGACGGCTCGGGCAGCAGCGACCCGCGCGAGGACCCGCAGGCGCCTGGCGGGCCGGGCTGTCGGGCGCGTGCCTCGAGCAGGGTGCGCCCTGCCAGCAGGGCCCGGTCCGTCGCCGCCCGGTCGTCGGGGACGAGGTGGCGCACCTCGACACCGGCGAACCGCTCCAACGCCTCCCTCACCCGCAGCGACGGGTTGCGACCGACCGCGTCCGCCCGCACCCGGTTGACGACGACCACCGGTGAGACCGCAGGCGCGGCCGCGGCCAGGTCCTGCAGCGCCCGCACCAGCCGCTGCAGCCCCACCGGGTCGGCGGAGCCGACGACGACCACGTCGTCCGCCGCACGCAGGACGTCGACGGCGACCCCGTTGCGCCGGGGCGCTGCCGTGTCGTAGGACAGCTCCTCGTCCTCCTCCAACGGGGGTGCCAGGTCCACGACGACGGCGTCGGCGAGCACCCGTGCGGCGCCGAGCACGGCCTCCAGACCGGCCGGACGCAGCTCGCTCCACCGCGCGGCCCGGGTCAGACCGGTGAGGACCCGCAGCCGGGGCGCCACCTCCGGGGCGAGGCGCGCGAGCAGCGACGGGTCCAGCCGGCCGTCGAGACCGGCGCGGACGGCCGCGACCAGGCCGGGCGACTCGTCCAGCAGCCCGAGGACCTGGGCCAGGGAGGCGGCGTAGGTGTCGGCGTCCACCAGCAGCACGTTCTGCCCGGCGGCGGCCAGCTCGGCCGCCACCCCGACCGCCACGGTCGTCCGCCCGGGCGCCCCTGCGGGCCCCCAGACCGCCACCACGCGACCACGGGGCCGGGCCACGCCCCCGGCGGGTGCCGTCGGCCAGGCGTGGTGCACGGCGGCCCCGTCCCGGTGCTCGGCTGCGCCGGGGGCCGCCACGCCGGACGTCGGAGCACCGGGCACGACCGCACCCGGGCCGCGCAGACGACCTGCTGACCCGGCACCCACCTGCCACGGGAGGCCGTGGTCATCGACCCGGCCGGGGTGCGGGCCGGGGTGCGGGCCGGGGTGCGGATCGAGGTCGAGGTCGAGGTCGAGGTCGAGGTCGAGGTCGAGGTCGAGGTCGAGGTCGAGGTCGAGGTCGCGCTCCGGGCTGTCGCGGCCCGGGCCGTGGTCCAGGTCAGCTCCGACGTCGACGTCGACGTCGACGTCGGGCTCCGGGCTGGGTACCAGGTCCTGCGTCGCGTCCGGGTCACGGACCCGGTCGAGGTCGGGGTGGTGGCCGTGGTCGGTGTCGGGTACCGGGTCCGGGCTCCGGCCGATGGTCGGCTGGCCGGTGGGCCCGGCAGGCACCGCGCCGTCTGCTCGGCCGTCCTGGCGGGCTGCCGCCACCACGGCGAGCGCCAGAGCCTCCTCGTCGGTCGCGTCGGGTCCCGTCAGCCGTCCGGCCACCGCCACGACCGGGACGGCCCATGCCCTGAGCCGCTCGCTGCTCTCGCGGTCGGGGTCGACGACGCCGAGCACCGCGCAGACCGGCCCGGCGCAGCCGGTCCACGACGTCGGCGTCCATGTCCGGGAAGGCCTCGTTGATGACGGCGACCGCGGCCAGCCCCACCTCGGCGACGCTGAGCAGCTCGGCGACGTCCGCGCAGCGGCGGACCAGCGCCAGGTCGCGGCGCCCGGACAACGCCATCGCCACCGTGCTCTCGGTGCTGCCGGCGACCGCGGTGGCCACCCCCACGGGGCCGACCGTCCTCGCCCGCCCGCCCGTCGAGCTCACCGGCCCGGGCCCGGGCACCAGGACCAGGTCGATGCGGTCCTCCGCCGCCAGGGCCGCCAGCAGGCTGCGCACGCCGTCCGGCTCGAGCATCACCTGCACCTGGGTGCCGCCGCGGCCCCCAAGGCCACCGCCACCCTCGACGACGGCGAACACGTCGGCCGACCCGACGAGCAGCTCCGGCTGCCCGAACTCCGACGTGCCCTCCCGCGGGGCCACCCACAGGTCCACCGCGGCGCCACGGACCAGACCCTCGGGGCGCGCGCCCTGCCAGTCCAGGGCGACCGGCCGGCTGTCGAGCTCGTCGGCGCGCCCCCACCGCTGACGCCGGCACGAGCTCTCCGGCAGGGACCGTCCGCAGCGCGACGGAGTCCGCCGGCAGGGCGCTGAGCCGGCGGAGTAGGTAGGCATCGGTGAGGTCGGCCAGGCGCACCCTGACCACGCGGAGGTCGTCGCCGGACAGGGTGTCACCGCGCACGAGGGTCGTCGCCGGCGGACAGGACCGGGACGGTGTCGTCGGCAGCGCGCCACGAGCAGCCCCCCGGCGACGGTGGCCCCCAGGACGAGGACCAGGCCGACGAGCAGACGGGGGTCGCGCCAGGAGGGACGGCGCAGCCGCCGAGCCGGGACGCTCGGGTACGGGCTGGTGATGGTCGGGGCCCCCATGGGTCGCACGCTACAAGTCGGCCAGGCGCCAGGAGCCCCGCACCGGGGGACCTGTGGACAACGTCCATCGCACGGCCCAGCGGATCTGTCACCATCCGGGGCATGCCCGCCCGATTCGTTCCCCTGGCCGACGTCGCCGAGACGCTGAGCATCTCCGCCGCACAGGCCTACGCGCTGGTCCGCCGGGGCGACCTGCGGGCCATCCAGGTGGGTGGGCGCGGGCAGTGGCGGGTCGAGGTCGACCGAGCTCGAGGCGTACATCCAGCGGCATGTACGCCGAGACGGAGCGGCTCGCCGCCGAGCCGGCCGAGCGCGCGGACGTCCAGGCCCGCGGCTCCCGACAGGACTGAACCAACGGTCTCAGCGGCACAGCGGCACAGCGGCACAGCGGCTCAGCGGCTGCGCACCACGCGTACCGCCGGCAGCGGGACCGACCTGGCCTGCCCGGCCGGGGCGTCCCGGTCCCCTGCCCGCAGCGGGACCAGGTCGAGGTGGTCGGCCGCCACCGCGGCCGGGACGCCTCGCACCTCGGTGCTCGCCGTGAGCACCCGCACCTCGGTGCGGTCGCGCACCAGCCCCCGCAGCGCGGAGGCCAGCCCGAGCCGGCGCAGGACCGCACCCGGCGCGGGGGCCACCGCGCGACCGAGCCCGCTCACCGCCTCCAGCGCCGCGAGCGGGACGACGGCGTAGCCGCCAGCCCTCTTCGGCGAGGAGGACGAAGTCCGCCCCCACGTCGCCACCGTCCCCCGCACCGTCAGCCGGCCCACGTCCAGGACCAGGGCCGCGCCGACGTGCGCCCGCAACCGGTCCCGCAGGCTGACCGAGCCGCGCTCGATACGGACCCGCTCCGCGACCTCGGCGTCGAGCGAGGTTCGACGCTCGGCCTCCAGCTGCGCCTCGAGGTCGGCGAAGAGCGAGTCCCAGCGCATACCCCGGAGCCTAGCCCCGTCGCCCGAGGCTCAACGGCTGCAAACAACATCGAACGCGCTTGACAACAGCAAACTGCATCAAACATGCTCCAGCGTCGTCGAAGGAGGAGTCATGAGTCTCAGCCCCACCGCGTGGTCCCGCGCAGCGCTCCTGTCCGCCGTCGTCGTCCTCGCACCCGCGGCGGGCGGCGCCGCCGCGCTCGCGACGGGGGTGGGGACCGTCGAGCGGGCGGCCACCGAGCGCGACGCGGCCGGCGTGCTCCTCGGGCTCGCCGCCGTCGCGCTGGCCGTGGTGCTCGCGTGGGCGACGGCGGCAGCCCTCGCCGGGGTGCTCGACGCCTGGGCCAGGGCGACAGGTGGCACCGCCCAGCCCGACCCCCACGCCAGGGTGGTCTCCGCCGGTGCACCGCCGCGCGGTCGCACCGGTGCCGTCTCGGCCGGGGTCGCCGCGCTCGTCCTGGCCGCCCTCGCGGCGCCGGCGGCGACGGCCGGGACGGCCGGGACGGGGCACGGACTCCCGACACGTGCCACCGCCGTCCACCTGCTCGACGACGCGCAGCCGAGCTCGGACCGGTCTGGCACCAGCCCCGGTGCGCCCGCCCCGGTCCCGTCCACCACCGCGGACGGAGCGACCACCACCGCTACGACCACCACCACGACCGTGGCTACGACCGCGGCTACGACCGGGACCGCCACCGCGACCGGGACCGCGACCGGGGCCGGGGCCGGGCCGGTTGTCGAGGACGCGACCGACCAGCCACCACCGGGCTCGTGGGCCGCCCTGGCGGAGGTCACGCCGACCGACGACGGCTTCCGGGCGCCACGCGGCGCCTCGCTCGGCTCTGCGGCCCTCGTCACGTCCCAGCCGTCGCGCCCGCCCGTGTCGTACGCGGCGGCGGACGTCGTCGTGCTGGCCGGTGACAGCCTCTGGAGCATCGCCGCCCGGCACCTCGGTCCCGAGGCGGACGACGCCGAGATCGCCCAGGCCTGGCCGCAGTGGTGGAAGGCCAACCGGGCCGTGGTGGGCGAGGACCCGGACCTGCTGCTGCCCGGCCAGCGGCTCGTGGCCCCCGGCCCGTGATCCCGCCTGCCCTCGCCCCGGAGCCCGAGCCGCTCGGGTCCACCCCTGCTGCGCCCGTCCCGACCGACCCCCAGGAGCGACCATGACCGCCGCGCACCACGACACCATCGGCGTCGAGACCATCCCGCGGCTCCACGTCGTCACCGACGGGCGAGCCCGAGCAGCGGACCCCCTGCCCACCATCCGGGATGCCCCGCACCTGCCCCGGCTGCGGCTCCGGGCCCTGCCGCAGCCGCAGCCCGCCGACTGGTCACCCACCTCGCCGGGCGGGGCCACGGTCCCGGGTGCACCTGGCCAGCTCGCCATGGTCCTGCACGGGCTGCCCCGGGCCCAGCCGGAGCCGGACGACAGCAGCCCCGTCCCGACGCCCAGAGACGAGCTGCCCTGCCCGGAGCCACTGGCCCGGAGCCTGGTCCAAGCGGCGATGGACGTCGTCCGGGGCCATCGCCCGGCGAGCCAGGTGCTGCGCTGGACCACGCCAGAGGTCTACTCCCAGCTGCGGCAGCGGGCCCGCCTGGAGCAGGCAGGCAGCCGGACCGGGGGCCGGCGACCGGTGGTGCGCTCGCTGCGGGTCAGCCCGGCCGGACCGCGGGGCACGGAGGTGAGCGCCGTGGTGCTGGACGGTCCGCGTGCGCGGGCGGTGGCGGCCCGCCTGGACGGGGAGGACGGACGCTGGCGGCTCACCGCGCTGGTCATCGGCTGAGCTGCAGATGACCCTGGGGCCCCGGGGCGCCCAAGGACCCAGCGGCCCAGGAACGCCAGCAGGGCCCCTCGCTCAGCGGCCGGTCAGGACCCCTTGCCCTTCCTCGCTGCGGCGCGGCGCTGGGCGCGGTTCGCGTCCGGGGCGGCGCCGCCGGCCGGTCCCGGCTGCCGGGGACCTCCACCGGAGGACCGCCGGGCACCTCGCGCCTCCGACTCCTCGCCGTCCAGGGTCGGCGCCGAGTAGGACAGCGCCCCCACCCTCTGGTCCAGACCGGGCACCGAGAACGCGTCGGGGTCCTCGTCGACCCCCTCGGTCCCGGGCAGGTCCCGGGTCTGCGGCTCGTCCGGCTGCTCGGCCCCGCCGTCGCACGGAGCCGCTGGGCTGCCCGTCACCGTCCAGCTCGTCCGTGGGCCCGGCACCGACCGCGCCGTCCGGCTCCGCAGCGCCGTCCACGACCTCGACACCCGCCGGCGGGCGGGGCGCCGCCACGGTCAGCTGTGCGGCGAAGACGAGCCTGACCGTCTCCTCCTTGATGCCCTCGGTCATCGCCTGGAACATGTCGAAGCCCTCGCGCTGGTACTCCACGAGCGGGTTGCGCTGCGCCATGGCCCGCAGGCCGATGCCGTCCTGCAGGTAGTCCATCTCGTACAGGTGCTCACGCCACTTGCGGTCGATGACGCCGAGGACCACCCGCCGCTCGAGCTGGCGCATGAGGGCGGGCGTCATCTCCTCCTCCCTGGCCTCGTAGGCCAGGCGCACGTCCGTGGTCAGCTCGGTGAGGAGCACCTCCGTGGTGAGCCCGGCCCCGTGCTCGGCCTGCAGGTCCGACGGCTCGAGGCCCACCGGGTACAGGGCACGCAGCTGCGACCACAGCAGGTCGAGGTCCCACTCCTCCGGGTGCGCACCGCCGGTCGCGGCGCGCACGTACCCCTCGACGACGTCGGTGGCGAAGTGGCGGACCTCCTCGCCGAGGTCCGCGTGCTCCAGGACGCGACGCCGCTCCTTGTAGATGACGGTCCGCTGCATGTTGAGGACGTCGTCGTACTTGAGGACGTTCTTGCGGATCTCGAAGTTGCGCCCCTCGACCTGCTGCTGGGCGCTGGCGATCGAGCGCGAGACCATCTTGGACTCGATGGGGGTGTCGTCCGGGATGCCCGCGGCGTTGAGGAAGTTCTCGACGAGCCCGGAGTTGAACATCCGCATGAGGTCGTCGGTGAGGGCGAGGTAGAACCGGCTCTCACCGGCGTCGCCCTGACGGCCGGAGCGGCCCCGGAGCTGGTTGTCGATGCGGCGCGACTCGTGCCGCTCCGTGCCGAGCACGTAGAGCCCGCCGACCTCGAGGACCTTCTCGCCGTCGGCCGTGCGCAGCTCCTCGGCGCGGGCGAGCTCCTCGGGCCAGGCCGCCTCGTAGGCCTCCGGGTCCTCGTTGGGGTCCAGGCCCCGCTGCCGCATGGCCTCCACAGCCATGAACTCCGCGTTGCCGCCGAGCATGATGTCGGTGCCGCGGCCAGCCATGTTCGTGGCGACCGTGACCGCGCCGGGCCGCCCGGCCATGGCGACCACCTGCGCCTCGCGCGCATGCTGCTTGGCGTTCAGCACCTCGTGGGGGATGCCCACCTCCTGCAGCGCCCGCGAGAGACGTTCGGACTTCTCCACGCTCGTGGTGCCCACGAGGACGGGCTGACCCTTGACCGTGACGCTCGGAGATGTCCTGCATGACCGCCGTGTACTTGGCGTCCTCGGTCTTGTAGACGAGGTCCGGCTGGTCCGCCCGCACCATCGGCCGGTTGGTGGGTATCTCGACGACCCCCATGCCGTAGATCTGGCTGAACTCGGTGGCCTCGGTCTGGGCCGTCCCGGTCATCCCACCGAGCTTGTCGTACATGCGGAAGTAGTTCTGCAGCGTGATGGACGCCAGCGTCTGGTTCTCCCGCTGGATGGTGCACGCCCTCCTTGGCCTCGATGGCCTGGTGCATGCCCTCGGAGTACCGCCGCCCGGCCAGCATGCGCCCGGTGTGCTCGTCGACGATGTTGACCTCGCCCTCGACCACGACGTAGTCCTTGTCGCGGCGGTAGAGCTCCTTGGCCTTGACGGCGTTGTTGAGGAACCCGATGAGCGGGCGTGTTCTCGGACTCGTACAGGTTCTCCACACCGAGGTGGTCCTCGACCAGGGTGATGCCCTCCTCCGTGACGCCGACGGTGCGCTTCTTCTCGTCGACCTCGTAGTGGACGTCCCGCTGCATCCGGCCTGCGAGCCGGGAGAACTCCGTGTACCACTTCTGCGGCTGCTCGACCGGGCCGGAGATGATGAGCGGGGTGCGGGCCTCGTCGATGAGGATGGAGTCGACCTCGTCCACGATGGCGAAGTAGTGCTCGCGCTGCACGAGGTTCTGCAGGCTCTGCGCCATGTTGTCGCGCAGGTAGTCGAAGCCGAACTCGTTGTTGGTGCCGTACGTGATGTCCGCGGCGTAGGAGTCACGCCGCTGGGTGGGGCTGAGACCGTTGAGGATGACCCCGGTCTCCATGCCGACGAACCGGTAGACGCGGCCCATCAGGTCGCTCTGGTACCGCGCCAGGTAGTCGTTGACCGTGACCACGTGGACGCCCTTGCCGGCGAGGGCGTTCAGGTAGGCGGGGAAGGCCGCGGCGAGCGTCTTGCCCTCGCCGGTCTTCATCTCGGCGATGTTGCCCAGGTGCAGGGCGGCGCCACCCATCAGCTGGACGTCGAAGCCCCGGAACCCCAGCGTGCGCCGGCCCGCCTCGCGCACCGTGGCGAAGGCCTCGGGCAGCAGCTGGTCCAGCGTGGCACCGTCCGCGAGCCGGGCGCGGAACCGGTCCGTCTCGGCCCGGAGCTCCGCGTCGCTCATCGCGACGTAGTCGTCCTCGATGGCGTTGACCTGGTCGGCTGTCCGCGCGAGGCGCTTGAGGATCTTGCCCTCGCCCACCCGCAGCATGCGGTCGATGATTCCCACGCGCTGCATGGTAGACGCGCCACCTGGGCCCGCCTCACACCATCGGACCGGCTGCCACCGCCTGGGCGAGCACCCTGGCCAGGTCCCCCGACCGGCTCCACCTCCACCTCGCCGCAGCCCAGCCACGCCGCGAGCCGGCCCAGCTCGGCGGCCAGGGCGAGCACGTCGTCGCCGTCGTGGTCGGGCTCCCCCCAGGCGGAGCGGACCACGAGCACCCCGCGCGCACGGTCCGCCTTGAGGTCCACCCGCGCGACCAGCCGGCCCCGGTGGAGGAAGGGCAGGACGTAGTACCCGTGCACCCGCTTCGCCGCGGGCACGTAGATCTCCAGGCGGTAGCGGAAGCCGAACAGCCGTTCCGCCCGCGGCCGGAACCACACCAGCGGGTCGAACGGCGCGAGGACCGTGCCCGGGCGTTCCGGCAGCCGCCGGGGGACGGCGACCGACGCGTGCCGCCAGGCCGGCAGCGGCGCCTGGGCGGTCCCCCAGCCGACCACGCGGACCGGGAGGAGGGTGCCGTTCTGCTGCGCACGCCCGATGGCCGGGCGCACCAGGGCCCGCGGCAGCCGGAAGTGGTCGCCGAGGTCGTCCGCGGTGGCCACCCCCAGAGCGCGTCCGGCCAGGTCGACGAGGGTGTCCGCCGCCTCGTCGGGGCCCGGCCGGGGGGTCTGGAGCAGGCCGGCCGGCCAGACCCGCTCGGGCAGGGTGTAGCGACGTTCGAACTGCTCGGTGCGTCCCGCGCTCGTCACACGTCCGGCCCAGAAGGCGTACTCCACGGCGCGCTTGACGTCGCTCCAGTTCCAGCCCCAGTGCTCGGTCCGTCGCTGCGCGGACGGCTCGAGCAGCTGCTGCAGCCCCCGGGCCGTCAGCGGCCCGTCGGCGAGGGCCTCCAGGACGGCCTCCACCAGCTCGGGACGGCGGCGGGCCACCTCCACCATCCCGCCCCAGGCCCCTTCCTCGGCCAGGTGCATCCGCCACCGAAGCGCCGACAGGGCCTCGGCGCCCACGTAGGAGGCCTCGTGGGCCCAGTACTCCCACGCGACCGGGCGCCGGGACCCATCCGCGGAGGTCGCCGCGGCCAGCACCTGCCTCGGGTAGGCGCCCAGGCGCGAGCGCACCGGCAGCAGGTGCGCACGCGCGAGGACGTTGACCGAGTCGATCTGCAGGGCGCCGATGCGCTCCACCAGGCGGCGGACGTGCCCGCGGTCGGTGGCCTCGCCCGGCTGGGCACCGGTGAGCTGCTGCGCGGACAGGGACGTCCGGACCGCCTCGGCCAGGCTGAGGGTCGTCCGGGTACGCACCGGGGGAGCATGACGGCACGCACCGACAGCCGCACCCGGTCGACGGCCGGGACTGCGGCGCTGCCCCTCGCGCGGTGGACCGGAGGAGCCGGTGACCGCGTGAGGGGCGAGCAGCCGACCTGCTAGGACGCCTGGCTCTGCTCGACGTCGGCCATCACAGGTGCGCCCGCGAGGTGGGGGACCTCGTCCTGGGACGACGGTGCCGTCTCGCCGAGCCGGATCACCCCGTAGCTCCAGCCCTTGCGCCGGTACATCGCGCTCGGCGCCCCGGATGCGGCGTCGACGAAGAGGTAGAAGTCGTGCCCGACGAGCTCCATCTCGTACAGCGCCTGCTCCACGGTCATCGGGACCGCCGGGTGCACCTTCTCGCGGATCTCCACCGGTGAGCCGTCGAGCGGGTCGGCGTCCGTCCCGGCGCCCTGCGCCGCGGCGCTGTCCCCGAGGTCCCCCAGGTCCCCCAGGTCCCCCAGGTCCCCCAGATCCCCCAGGCGACCGTCCGCCGCACCGCCGTCCGGCGCACCTGCCGGCGGCGCACCCCCGTCCGGACCCTCGCCGCCACCGCCGGTCGACACCGCCGGACGGGGCTGGCTCAGGCCCTCCCACCGTGCGCTCGCCTGCGTGAGCGACTCCGGCGCGTGACGCCCGTGGTGCACCTTCCGCCTGTCGCGCGCCCGCCTCAACCGCTCGTACAGCTTGTCCAGCGCCAGGTCGAGAGCGGCGTACGGGTCGGAGGAGCACGCCTCCCCCCGGACCACGGGGCCTCTGCTGTGCACGGTGAGCTCGATCCGGTGCGAGAGGCTTGCCTGCCGGGGGTTCTTCTCCTCGGTCAGCACCGCGTCGACGCGGTAGCAGCCGTTGCAGAGCTGCGCGACCTTCTCGACCTTCTCCTCGAGGTGGCGGCGGAACCGGTCGGACACCGAGGTGTGCCGGGCGGTCACGGTGACGTCCATGGAGCCTCCTGGGGGTTAGAGAGGTGGGGCGAGACAGCTGTGGGCGCGGTCGTCGGGGGCCGCGTCGGTGCGGCTCCACGGGGTACGACCTGGGATGGTCACCTCCTCGCCGTGGTGGGACGCAGAAGGCCGCGGTCCCAGTGGACCGCGGCCTGCTCCATGACAGAACGTTAGACGTCACCGACTCAGAGGTGAAATCGTCGCGGCGTGTCGACCAGCGCGGCCGCTCAGGCCGTGGCCACGACCGCCGCGCCCACCACGTGGAGGCCTTCTGAGCGCAGGGCCGCCACCGCCTCGACCAGGGTGGCGCCGGTGGTGAGGACGTCGTCCACGACCAGCACGTCGACGCGGCGTCCGGCCCTCGCGCGCCGGGCCGCCCACCCCCAGCGGGCCGCCGTGAACGCGCCCTCGACGTTGGCGGCCCGCTCGGCGCGGTCGAGGCCGGCCTGGTCCCGGACCCCGCGGGTGTGCGCCAGCCGCGGCACCCCCACCCCCTCGGCCACCACGTCGGCACCGGCCCTGCGGAGGGCCTGCGCTGCGGTGCTGGCGAGCCGCTCGGTCGGCCGGTCACGACGGCGGAGCACCGATGCGGCCCTGGCCGGCGGAGGCACCAGGGCCAGCGTCGTCGAACGGCGGGACGGGCCGAACCCGGCCTGCGCGGCCGCGCGGGCCAGGGCCACGGCGAGCACGTCCCCGACGTCGGCCCGCCCTCCTTCCTTGGCGGCGGCGACCAGCCCGCGCACCTCGCCCCGCCAGCCCGCGGAGGCGACGACCGGGGTGCCGTCCGCCAGCTGCCGGTGACGCAACGAGCCCCGCAGCAGGTGCTCCCGGCACCCGGGGCACACGACATGGTCGTGCCGGCCGCAACCGGGGCAGCCGTCCGGCAGGACGAGGCCGTTCCAGCCCTCCCACCACGCCCTGCCCGGGCCTGGCCCGCCCGGTCTGCCCGGTCCCGTCCTGCCTGCCACGCGACGGAGCGTGGCCCTGCCGAGGTACCCGGGTGTCGACGGACCCGCCCGGCTGTGGACGGCGTCAGCCGGGGAACACCGGGGACACACCCGCGGGACCGTCCAGCCACAGGCTGCCCGAGCGGCGCAGCAAGGTGCCGTCGGCGGTCCCCACGACGATGCTCCGGACACCGGTCGCGGCGCTCACCGACACCGCCCCCGGCGTGGGGGCGAGCAGCTCGGTCGTGCCGCCGACCTGCGCGACGACCGGCCGGACCGCCTCCTCCCCCACCCGCCCGAGCACCACCACGTGGTCGTCGTCGACCCACGAGGCGTCCACCGCGTCGGTGAGCTCGACGGCCACCGCGAACGCCGCCTGCGACAGCGACAGCGGGCGACCGGTCGAGTCCCGCCGGATGCCCCGCACCTCCACCGACACCGTGCCGTCGGCATGGCCGACCACCACCAGGACCCGGGCGCCGTCGCGGCTGACCCGCAGGGAACGGACCTCGTCGCCCGGCACCAGCCAGGCCGCCGCGACCTCCTCCGCGGAGTCGGTGGCGGCCACGACGGTCGGGGCCTGGCCCGAGCCGGGCTCACCGGCGGCCACGGTCCACAGCCAGCCCAGCGACGGCGGGTCGAAGCTGGGCGCGATGAGCTCCCCCCGTCCGCTGATGAGCTCCACCGGGGCGACGCCGGGTTGCTGCACCCACACCGACCGGCGCGCGGCGCCCAGGCCGGCGAACGCGGTGAGGTCCTGCGCTGCGGCCAGGCCCGTGGACACCTCGGCCGCGAGCGCCTGCGTCCCCTCGACCGGGACGAGCAGCGAGCCCTGGACCTCCAGCACCGAGGATCCCGCAGGTGCCAACGGGCGACCGTCCGCACCGAGCTCGAGCGCGGGTCCGGCCGGCTGGGGCTCGGCCGCGGGTCCTGGTCCCGGTCCGGGCTCGGGTTCCGGCGGGAGGCTCTCGTCCGGACCGGGGCCGAGGGCGGCCCCGTCACCGTCGCCCGGGCTGACGGGGCCCTCCGAGCCGGGCGGCGCGGGCGCCGGGGCGAGGACGAAGGGCCCCTCCTCGACACCTGGGTCGATCATCAGGGACTGCCCGTCGGCGGCGCCGACGTCGGTCGGGGCGTCCAGCGGCGAGCCGTCGACCGTGACCGTGACGCTCGAGACGCCCGGCACCGACCGCAGCGTCTCCCGCAGCTGGGCACGCAGCAGGGCCCGCTCCTGGCGGTCGGCCAGCAGGACCTCCTCGGTGAGGTCGACGGTGGCCACCCCGTCGATGACCTGGACCGACGGCAGGTCCAGCCGGGTACCCGCCGGCACCGCGGAGACCAGGGCCGCCAGGTAGGGGGCGCTGGGGCCACCGAGCAGGGCCCTCACCAGCGACGTGGCCGACGGTGTGAGCTGGGGGAACCAGCGGACGTCCGGGACCAGGTACCGACGTGTGGGGTCGAGGAAGTACACCTCGAACGGCGCGAGGACGCGGGCGGCGTCGACCTGGCTCACGACGACGCCGGCCGGGAGGTCGGCGATCCGCCACTGTCCCTCGACCATCACCAGGTCGAACTCGAGCTCCTCCGTGGTGGGCGCCTGCTCGACGTAACGCCCGGCATCGTCGATCCGGGCCACGACGTCGACCGTCACCGTGGCCGACGCGACACCGTCGGAGCCGCGGACGACAGGAGAGATGGTGGCCACGTCGGCGTGGACGACGGTCTGCTCCCTCGGGCGCCACGACAGCGCCTCGGGGGCGAGGAACTCGCGGGCCACCGAGAAGTCGTCGAGGCCGGCCACAGCGGCGAGGAAGCCCTCCACCACCTCCTGCTCGTCCGCTCCGTCGGCGGGGCCCGCGGCGGTGACCCGTAGCGCGGCGCGCGCGCCCTGCTGGCCGACGTCGCCGCCGGCGACCACCCGACCGGTCGTGGGGATGGCCACGCAGCCGGCGAGCAGCGACGCCAGCAGGAGTGCGGCAGCCGTCCCCAGCCGGCGGGCCCGAGCGGGTCGGCCACGGGGCCCGGGCCGAGCGGGCGGCGCGTCCCGGTGTGACGGGAGCCTCACCGGACCACCTCCGTCGTGTCGGACGCCGACGGCTCGGACGACCGTGCCGGCTCCACGTGGCGCCTGGCTGCGGCCGCGCGGAGGACGGGGATCGGACCGGTGGTCGACAGGTGCGAGGAGAGCACGTCGGACGGGAGCGTGGGGATGGAGGCCGGGTGGCCGAGCGAGGCGGCCGTGCTGGTGTCGGCGCCCACCGGCGGTCGCTGGTCCGGCGGGCGGACCGGCAGCGGACCCGGCCCCGGGGGCGCACCGCGGCGCCGCGGGACGGTGAGCACGAAGTGGGCGCCCTGGCCCGGCGCCCCCCAGACGTCGATCCGTCCGCCGTGGAGGCGGGCGTCCTCCAACGAGATCGCCAGTCCGAGCCCGGTGCCCCCGCTGGTCCGGGCACGAGCCGGGTCCGCCCGCCAGAACCGGTCGAAGACGCGCTCCAGCTCCACGGTGTCCAGGCCGACCCCGTGGTCGCGGACACCGACCGCCACCGCCTGGGCGTCCCAGGCGAGGGTGACGGTGACGTCGCTGCCCTCGGCATGCTCCACCGCGTTGGAGACCAGGTTGCGCACCACCCGCTCGACGCGGCGGCGGTCCAGCTCCCCCATGACCGGCTGCTCCGGGGCCTGCACGGCGAGCGCCACGCCGCGTGAGGCCGCGAGCGGGGCGACGACGTCGGTGGCCTGCCGCACGAGCGCCGCCACGTCGACGGTGTCCACGTCCAGCTCGGCGGCACCGGCGTCGAACCGGCTGACCTCCAGCAGGTCGGCGAGCAGGACCTCGAAGCGGTCGATCTGACCCTGGAGGAGCTCGATGCTGCGGGCGGTGTCTGCGTCGAAGTCCTGCCGCTTGTCGTGCAGGAGGTCCGCGGCCATCCGGATCGTCGTCAACGGGGTGCGCAGCTCGTGGGAGACGTCGCTGACGAACCGCTGCTGCAGGTGCGACAGCTGCTCGAGCTGGACGATCTGCCGCTGCAGGGACTCCGCCATCGCGTTGAAGCTGCGCGACAGCATGGCGAGGTCGTCGTCGCCGCGCTCCAGCATCCGCTCGTCCAGGGAGCCTGCCGACAGCCGCTGCGCCGTGCCCGCGGCCTCGCGGACGGGCTCGACGACCAGCCGCGTCACCAGCCACGCGATGCCGCCGACCAGCAGCACGAGCCCCAGCTGGCCCAGCAGCAGCGCGCGCTCGACGACGGCGAGGTTCTGCTGCTCCACGTCCAGCCGGAACACGAGGTAGAGCTCGTGCTCCCCCGACAGCGGCAGCGTCACCTCGGAGCCCACCGCGATGGCGGGCACCGCGTCGGGCCACCGGGGGCCCGGACCGTCAGCAGCTGGCTGCTGCAGCGTCTCCGGCTCCGCCTGCGACGGCCTCGCGCAGCTCAGGGGTGATGGTGCTGGGCAGCAGGCTGTTGCTGAACCTCGCGAGGGTCACCGTCCGCTGGTTCCCCGCCGCCCGCAGCAGCACGACCTCCCGCAGCCGGCTGCGGGCCCGACCCCTCCAGGCGCGGCAGCAGGTCGTCGACCAGCTGCTGCTCGGCGACGGCGTTCTGCGGCGGCGCCTGGTCGAAGGCCTCCTGGGCGTAGACCAGCTGCGCCTGCGACTCGATGAGGGCGAAGCTGCGTCGCTGCTCGACCAGGCCGTCCGCCACGTCGAACAGGATGAACTGCCCGAGCGCCAGCACCACCACGGTGCCCAGGACCACGGTCAGGGCGACGACCCGGACCTGCAGCGACCGGCGCCACCGGGTCACGAGGGCGCCGACGAAGCCGCCGAATCGGTTCAGCTGCCGACCCCCGGGGTGCCGTCAGGCCCTGGGGCCGCGCCCACGTCCGTGCCGCTGCCAGGGACCACGGCCGGCTCGTCGGCGGCCCCGGCCCTGTACCCGACCCCACGGACGGTCAGCACGAACCTGGGGTTCTCGGGGTCGCGCTCGATCTTCGCCCGCAGCCGCTGGACGTGGACGTTGACCAGGCGGGTGTCCGCGGCGTGCTGGTAGCCCCACACCTGCTCCAGCAGCGCCTCGCGGCTGAACACCTTCCAGGGCTTGCGGGCCAGCGCCACCAGCAGGTCGAACTCCAGGGGCGTGAGCAGGACCGGCTCACCGGCGCGGGTGACGCTGTGGCCCGGGACGTCCACCACGAGCTCCCCGATCCGGAGCACCTCGGGGTTCGCGGAGTCGCTGCGGCGCAGGCGGGCGCGGACCCGGGCGATGAGCTCCTTGGGCTTGAACGGCTTGACGACGTAGTCGTCGGCGCCGGACTCCAGGCCGAGGACGACGTCGACGGTGTCCGAGCGGGCGGTGAGCATGACGATCGGGGTGCCGGACTCCGCCCGGATCTGCTGGGCCACCTGGATCCCGTCCAGGCCCGGAAGCATGACGTCGAGGAGCACCACGTCGGGCTTGCGGAGCCGGAACTCCTCCAGCGCCCGCGCCCCGTCGGGGCAGAAGAACGCCTCCAGGCCCTCGCCGCGCAGGACGATGCCGAGCATCTCGGACAGGGCGGGGTCGTCGTCGACCACCAGGACTCGACCACGCATGGGTCCATGATGCGGCATCCACCGTCGCCCTCGGGGGTGACATGCCTGTGGACACCGGTCCGGGCTGCGGACCGCCGTGAAAGGATGTGGAGGCCGCCGGCGACCACGCGCCGGTGCCGGCGCCCGGGGAGGACGACGCGACGTGACCACACCACCCACCGGTGGCTCCGGGCCCGGCTGGTCCGTGCCCGAGCGCGGCCCTTCGGGCTGGGGGCCTGCACCTGGGACGCAGGCCTCCGCCGGTACACCGGGCGCACCAGGCGGGTCGTGGCCGCCGCCTGGCGCCGGGGCGCGACCCGGCGGGTGGGGACAGCTCACCGGTCCGGGGCCCCAGCCCTACGGCAGCATCATCACCCGCCGCGGGATCATCGCCCTCAAGCCCCTCGGCATCAGCGACTTCTTCGACGGCGGCTTCCGCGCGATCCGGCACAACCCCCGGGTGATGATCGGGCTGTCCGCGCTCGTCCTCGCGCTCAGCAACATCGTCGTCGCGCTCCCGATCGCCGGGATCGCCGCGGCAGGCGACCTGTTCGACCCCACCGCCTCGCAGGAGCCCAGCGAGGACCAGCTGGTCGCCATGGGCGGAAGCGCGCTCGCCCTGATCCCGGCCGGCCTCGTCTCGAGCGTCGCCACCATCGCGCTGACCGGCATCCTCATCCTGTCGGTGACCCAGAGCGT
This sequence comes from uncultured Actinomycetota bacterium, assembly GCA_963759255.1. Taxonomy (GTDB): domain Bacteria; phylum Actinomycetota; class Actinomycetes; order Actinomycetales; family JBBAYJ01; genus Aquipuribacter. The sequence continues at coordinate 320,105 of CAVWYQ010000002.1, read as the reverse complement.
CGTGGACCGCAGGCTGAGCGCGGGCGAGCTCTGGCGCCGGTCTCGGGGGCGGCTCCTGCCGCTGGTCGGCTGGTCGCTGCTGCAGTCGGTCGGCACCTCGTTGCTGTTCGTGCTCGCCGCGGCGCCGGGACTCGTGCTGCTCGCGCTGGAGGAGCTCGCCGGGGGGCTCACCGCCCTCGTCGTGCTGCCGCTCGCCTGCCTCGTGCTCCTGGTCTGGCTGTACGTGATGCTCGTCTTCGTCCCCGTGCTCATCGTCGTGGAGCGGCTCGGCATCGTGGCGTCGGCCCGGCGCTCGTTCGCGCTCGTCCGCGGGGCGTTCTGGCGGACGGTCCTCGTGCTGTTCCTGGCCTCCATCGTGTACGGCGTGGTCTCCCAGGTCCTCGGGGTGCCCTTCAGCCTGCTCGGCGGCCTCGGGCTGGTCCTCGCCGAGAACAGCCCGGCGCTCGGCGTCACCATCTACGCGGGGTCCATCGCGCTCGCGTCCACGGTGGGCCTGGTGCTGGCCGTGCCGTTCCTCGCCGCCGTCGTCGCGCTGCTCTACGTGGACCGGCGGATCCGGCTGGAGGGCCTCGACGTGGCCCTGGCCCGCTCGCTGGAGGACGGACAGGCGTGAGGTCCGCTCACGTCCTCGCGCAGGGCGTCGTCGATCCCGACCGTGCCACCGCCCGCAGGTGGGCCGTGGAGGAGCTGAGCGACCGCGTCTACGTCCAGGCCCAGCCGGGGCTCGTGGACCGGCTCGTCCGGTGGCTGTTCGACCACCTCAGCGACCTGCTCGCCCGGGCGGGCGAGGCGAGCACCGGCGCGGGCCTGCTCGTGGGGGTGGCGGTCGTCACCGTCGTGGTGGTGCTGGCCCTGCTCCTGGCCGGGCCGGTGCGCCGGCGCACGCGGACCCGCGCCGCCACGGGAGACGTGTTCGCCTCCGTGGTGCGCACGGCCGCCGGGCACCGCGCCGAGGCCGAGACGGCAGCACGGTCCGGCCGCTGGGACGTCGCGGTGCAGGAGCGGTTCCGGGCCGTGGCCCGGGCGTTGGAGGAGCGGGTCGTCCTCGACGCACGCCCGGGCCGCACCGCGGACGAGGTCGCGCGGGAGGCCGGTGCAGCGCTGCCGGGAACCGCTGCCGACCTGATGCGCGCCGCCCGGGCCTTCGACGACGTCACCTACGGCGAACGCCAGGGCACCGAGCAGGGGTACCTCGCGTGCGTGGCGGCCGACGAGCTGGTTCGAGCGGCCCGGCCCGCGCGGGTGCCGGCGACCGCTGGGGCCGGCGAGCCGCTGTGAGCTCCGTCGAGACCGGCGACCGCAGCCGCCCCGACGGTGGGTCCCCGCCGAGGTACGAGGCCGGCTTCGCCCCCGAGGCCGACCGCGGGACCGGTGCCCGCGAGGGGGATGACGGCAGCGGCGCCGAAGGCCACGGTCGCGAGCCTGGACGCAGGTGGTGGCGACGCAACCGCGGGCTGGTGGGGGTCGCTGCCCTCGTGCTGCTCGGGCTGGTCGTCGCCGTGCTGGGGACGCCGCGGGGCGCAGGGCGAACCGCTGGGCCCCGACAACCCCGGACCCGAGGGTGCCCGCGCGGTGGCCCAGATCCTCCAGCGGCAGGGCGTCGACCTCCAGGAGACGGACCGGCTGGCGGGGGTGCTCGACGCGGCCGGGCCGGACACGACCGTGCTGCTGCTCGACGCGGGCGTGCTGCCCCCGCAGCGGTTGCGGGAGCTTCGGAGCTCAGGTGCAGGGCTCGTCGTCGTGGCGCCCACGCTGCCCGTCCTGCAGGTGCTGGCACCGGAGGTCCTGCTGGCAGGACGGACAGAGGCCGCCACCGTCGCCCCCGGGGTGCGACGACCCGGTGGCCACGGTGGCGGGTGAGGCGCGCGGGGGCGGCACGGGCTACGTCGCAGGTGGCACGGCTCCGGTCCCCGGCGTCGAGAACGAGCCGCCGTCACCCACGGCCCAGGTCGAGGTGTGCTACTCGTCGGGCACCGGCCCGTCACCGACGGCCGGCTCGTACGTCGTGGTGGACGACCCCCAGCAGGCGCGCAGGGTCACCGTCGTCGGGCAGCCGGACGTGCTGAGCAACCAGTGGCTGGCCGAGGAGGGCAACGCAGCGCTCGCCCTGCAGAGCCTGGGGCGGACCGACCGGCTCGTCTGGTACCGGGCCGACCCGTTCGACCCCGCCTTCTCCCGGACCGTGGAGGAGGCGCCCACCGCGACGGAGCTGCTGCCCCCGTGGGTCGGCTGGGTCGCCCTCCAGCTGCTCGTGGTCGGGCTCGTGGGGGTGCTGTGGCGTGCGCGTCGCCTGGGGCGCCTCGTCCCCGAGCGCCTCCCGGCCGTGGTCCGCTCGGCCGAGACCACCGAGGGCCGGGCCCGGCTCTACCGGGCCGCCGGCGCCCGTGGGGCGGCGGCGAGGACGCTGCGCCGCGCGGCGTCCCGACGGCTGGCCGCCCGGCTCGCAACCGGCCCCACCTCCGACCCGGCCACCGTGGCCCGCCTCGCGGCCGCCGCCTCCGGGCGCGACCCCGTCGTGGTGGGCCTGCTCCTGGAGGGCCCCGACCCCCACGACGACGCGAGCCTGGTCAGGCTCGCCGACGACCTGGACCGACTCGAACGAGAGGTGGCACACCGGTGAGCAGCACCGTCCCGGAGACGACCGGCACGACGCAGGCAGAGCCCGACGACGGGCTGGCCGCGACCGACCCGCGGGCTGCGCTCCAGCTCGTGCCGCTGGAGGTCGGCAAGGCGGTCGTCGGCCAGCAGGCCGTCGTCACCGGCCTGGTCATCGCGCTCCTGTGCCGGGGGCACGTCCTCATCGAGGGTGTCCCGGGCGTGGCCAAGACGCTGACGGTGCGCGCCCTGTCCGCGGCGCTGCGCCTGAGGACCACCAGGGTGCAGTTCACCCCGGACCTGATGCCGGGCGACGTCACGGGCTCCCTCGTCTACGACAGCCGGACCGGGGAGTTCAGCTTCCGCGAGGGTCCGGTCTTCACCAACCTGCTCCTGGCCGACGAGATCAACCGGACCCCTCCCAAGACCCAGGCCTCGCTCCTGGAGGCCATGGAGGAGCGGCAGGTCACCGTGGACGGGCGACCGCGGCTGCTGCCCGACCCGTTCATCGTGGCAGCGACGATGAACCCGGTCGAGTACGAGGGCACGTACACGCTGCCGGAGGCACAGCTCGACCGGTTCCTGCTCAAGCTGACCATGCCGCTGCCCGACCGGGACGTCGAGGTGGAGGTGCTCGAGCGCCACTCCCGCGGCTTCGACCCCCGCGACCTGGCCGGAGCCGGGCTGCGGCAGGTGGCCGGGCCGGAGGACCTGCGTGCCGGGCAGGCGGCGGTCGCCCGCGTGCAGGTCGGCCGGGACGTCCTCGCCTACGTCGTCGACATCGCCCGGGCCACCCGGACGTCGCCGTCGCTGTCGCTGGGGGTCTCTCCGCGCGGGTCCACGGCCCTGCTGTCGACGGCGCGCGCCTGGGCATGGCTCACCGGGCGCGACTACGTCACCCCCGACGACGTGAAGGCGATGGCCCGCGCCACGCTCCGTCACCGGGTGCAGCTCCGCCCCGAGGCGGAGCTCGAGGGCGTGACGGTGGAGTCGGTGCTCGACTCGGTCCTCGCCGCCACGCCGGTCCCCCGCTGAGCCGTGGCGGGGACGGTGACGCACGTCGATGGACGGGTCGGTGGTCGGGGTGACGGTCGGGGTGACGGACTCGTGACGCGATGACCGTCACCGGACGGGCGGTGCTCCTGGCGCTCGCGGGGGTGGTGCCGGTGGCGATCGCCCCCGGCTGGGGGACGGTGCTGGCGTGGCTGGGTCTGCTGCTGCTGCTCGTCCTGCTCGACGTGGCGCTCGCGGCCTCGCCTCGTGCGCTGGTGCTGAGCCGGGAGCCGCTGGGGTCCGTCCGGCAGGGTGAGCCGACGCAGACGACCGTGGTCGTCGCCAACCCGTCGCGGCGTCGGCTGAGAGCGGTCGTCCGTGACGCCTGGCAGCCGTCGGCGGGCGCGACCACCAGCCGCCAGCGCCTCATCGTGCCGGCAGGCGAGCGACGGCGCGTCGCCACGGTCCTGGTCCCCACCCGGCGAGGTGACCGGCTGAGCCCGGGTCTGGCGGTGCGGAGCCTCGGGCCGCTGGGCATCGCCGCCCGGCAGCGCAGCCTCGACCTGCCCGGGCGGCTGCGGGTCCTGCCGCCCTTCCGGTCGCGCCGGCACCTGCCGAGCCGCCTGGCCCAGCTGCGGGAGATCGACGGCCGGTCGGCGGTCCAGGTCCGGGGCCAGGGGACCGAGTTCGACTCCCTGCGGGAGTACGTCGACGGCGACGACGTCCGCTCCATCGACTGGCGTGCGACGGCCCGGCGACAGGCCGTCGTCGTGCGCACCTGGCGACCCGAACGGGACCGGCGCGTGATGCTCGTCATCGACTCCGGCAGGACCGCCGCCGCCCGCATCGGGGACGAGCCCCGCCTGGACGCGGCGATGGACGCCGCTCTGCTGCTGGCCGCCCTGGCCTCGCGCGCCGGTGACCGGGTGGACCTCCTGCTGCACGACCGGCGGGTCGTCGGTCGGGTCGAGGGGGCCTCCCGCACGGAGCTGCTCCAGCGGATGGTCGACGTCATGGCACCGGTCGAACCTGCGCTCGTGGAACCCGACTGGTCGATGGTGGCCGCACAGGTCCGGGCCCGCCTGTCACGACGCAGCCTCGTGGTGCTCCTCACCCCGTTGGAGGCGGGCAGCGTCGACTCCGGGCTCCTGCCGGTGCTCGGCCAGCTCTCGCGCCGGCACCTGGTGCTCGTCGCCTCCGTCTCGGACCCGGAGCTGGAGGAGATGGCCGGCCGTCGTGGCGACGCGGTCCGGGTCTACGACGCGGCGGCGGCCTCGCGGGCCCGTCTGGACGCCGAGACCGTCGCGGGCTGGGTGGGTCGGCTCGGCGTGGAGGTGGTGCGGGGAGACCCCGACGGTCTGCCCCCCGCACTGGCGGACCGGTACCTGGCGCTCAAGGCGGCCGGCCGGCTCTGACGCGGGGGTCCAGACGGACCCTCGCGACCCGCCTCAGCCCTCGACGCCAGACCGCGACGTCAGACCGCGACGTCAGACCGCGACGCCAACCGCGACGCCAGACCGCGACGTCAGACCGCGACGTCACCGTCCGAGGACCTCACCCAGCGACGAGATCCCGGTCGCCGCGCAGCTCGCGGCGGATGTCACCGGTCTCGCCGACCCGCACCGCACGCCGCCCGAGCACCACGACGTAGGCGACGAACGTCCCCCACACCACGGTGCCGACCGCGATGCGCGCCCAGGTCGGCAGCGGCGACGGCGTGACGTAGGCCTCGACGAGGCCGGACACGAACAGGACGACGACCAGGCCGACCGCGACGCCGATCATCGCGCGCCCCTCCTGCGCGAGGGCCTCGAGCCTGGGCCGCGGTCCCGGGTCGACCCAGGCCCAGAACAGGCGCAGCCCGGCGGCCAGGGCGATGAAGACGGCGGTCAGCTCGAGCAGCCCGTGGGGCGTGATGAGCCCGAAGAACAGGTCCAGCTTGCCGCACGAGGCCATCAGCCCGCCCGTCGTGCCGACCCCGATGGCGTTCTGCACGAACACGAACACGGGGAACGCCCCGGTGATGCCGAAGGCGATGGCCTGCGCCGCGATCCAGGCGTTGTTGGTCCACACCCGGCCCGCGAAGGACGCCGCCGGGCTCTCGGAGTAGTAGGACTCGAACTGGACGTCGCACAGCAGCCGGATCTCGGAGTCGCTGGCGAGGGAAGCCTGCACCTCCGGGTCCGACGCCACCCAGGCGCCCGCGGCCCCGGCGATGAGCAGGAACGCCAGCGTGACGGCGACCGTGAGCCGGCCGGACCGGTAGACCGCTGCCGGGAACTCGACCACGAAGAACCTGCCGACGTCGCGCCAGACCGGTTCCCGTGACCCGGTCACCGCCTGTCGGGCCCGGTTGACCAGCATCGACAGGCGAGCCACCAGGGAAGGGTCCGGCGCCGAGGACCGCACGACGGACAGGTGCGTAGAGACACGCTGGTACAGGGAGACGAGCTCGTCGGCCTCCTCGGCACCGAGCCGGCGCAGACGCAGGAGCTCCTCCAGCCTCGCCCACTCCCCCGAGTGCGCCGTCACGAAGGCGTCGACGTCCACCGCCTCACCCTAGTCGGGCACGTCCCCTCACGACCTCACCCGTTCGGCCTGATCACGGCGGTTCACGCGGACGGCCCCGGCTAGCCTGGTCCGGTGAGCATGCTGGTGACCGGGGACGCCGTGGTCCTCGAGCTGCCCCCCGCGGGCCTGGGCAGCCGGCTGCTCGCGATCATCATCGACGTCCTCGTGACGGTGGTGCTCGTCGTCGGCTGGTTCTGGGCCTTCGGCACGCTCGTCCCGGCGCTGGACGACGCCGCGTTCGCGGCGGTCGTCGTGACGTCCCTGGTCCTGTTCCTCGTGGTTCTCCCAGCCACGGTGGAGACGCTGACCCGGGGCCGCTCGCTCGGCAAGCTCGCGCTCGGCCTGCGCGTCGTCCGCGACGACGGCGGGCCGGTACGCAGCCGCCAGGCCATCGCGCGTGCCCTGGTGGGCGTCGGCGAGACGTACCTGGCGCTCGGCGCCGTGTCGGCGCCGTTCGTGCTGGCCACCCACCGCTGCAAGCGGCTGGGCGACATGCTGGCGGGGACCTACGTGGTCAACGAGCGCACCGCCCTCGTCGCCTCGCCGATGGTGCGGATGCCGCCGGAGCTCGCCGGGTGGGCGGCTGCGGCGGACCTCGGGCAGATCCCCGGCCCGCTGTCGCTGGCGGCCCGGTCGTTCCTGGCCCGGGCGACGTCGCTCACCCCCCGGGCCCGGGAGGACCTCGGCACCCGGCTGGTCGGCGACCTCGGCGCCGTCGTCGCCCCCGCCCCGCCGCCAGGCACGCACCCTGAGCGCTTCATCGCCGCCGTGCTGGCGGAGCGTCGCGAGCGGGACCTCCGTCGCATCGCGGCGGAGCAGGCCCAGCTGCGCCGGCTGCGCGACATGGCCGACCACGCCCGCTGACCGAGCCGGACCGGTCGCCGCGCAGGTGCTCCACCGGAGAAGCGCCCCACCAGCCACCGAGGGCGGGGCCCCGACGCCCGCCGGTGCGAGCGTCGGGGCCCCGCCCTCGAGGCGGTCACGGGGTCGCGAGGGCGACCGCCGGTCTCAGTAGCGGTAGGCGTCCGACTTGTAGGGGCCGGCGACGTCGACCCCCAGGTACTCGGCCTGCGCCTTCGTGAGCTCGGTGAGCCGGACGCCGAGGGCGTCCAGGTGGAGCCTGGCCACCTTCTCGTCGAGCACCTTCGGCAGCACGTGCACCCCGAGCGGGTACTCCTCCGTCTTCGTGAACAGCTCGATCTGCGCCATCACCTGGTTGGTGAAGGAGTTGCTCATGACGAAGCTGGGGTGGCCGGTCGCGTTGCCGAGGTTGAGCAGGCGGCCCTCGGACAGGACGATCACGCTCGTGCCGCCGGCGAAGCTCCACTCGTGGACCTGCGGCTTGATCTCGGTCCGCGTGACGCCGGGGGTGCGCGCCAGTCCGGACATGTCGATCTCGTTGTCGAAGTGGCCGATGTTGCCGAGGATCGCCTTGTCCTTCATCCGGCCGATCTGCTCGGCGGTGACCACGTCCTTGTTCCCCGTGGCGGTGATGACGATGTCCGCGGTCTGGATGACCTCGTCGAGCGTGGCGACCTGGTAGCCGTCCATCGCTGCCTGCAGGGCGTTGATGGGGTCGATCTCGGTGACGATGACCCGGGCCCCCTGGCCGCGCAGCGACTCCGCAGAGCCCTTGCCGACGTCGCCGTAGCCGCACACGACGACGACCTTGCCGCCGATCAGCACGTCGGTGGCGCGGTTGATGCCGTCGATGATCGAGTGCCGGGTGCCGTACGTGTTGTCGAACTTGGACTTGGTGACCGAGTCGTTGACGTTGATGGCGGGGAACAGCAGGGTGCCGTCCCGCATGCGGTCGTACAGCCGCAGCACGCCGGTGGTGGTCTCCTCCGTGACTCCCTTGATGCCCGCGGCGACGGCCGTCCAGCGGCCCTTGTCGGAGGCGAGGCTGCGTCGCAGCGTCTCCAGGACGACCGCGTACTCCTCGTTGTCGTCCTCGGTGGTGGCCGGCACGGCGCCCGCGCCCTCGAACTCGACGCCCTTGTGGACGAGCATGGTGGCGTCGCCGCCGTCGTCGAGGATCATGTTCGGCCCCGTGGAGCCGTCCTTGTCGGCGGGCCAGCGGAGCACCTGGTCGGTGCACCACCAGTACTCCTCGAGCGTCTCGCCCTTCCAGGCGTAGACCGGGACACCGGTGGGGGCCTCGGGGGTACCCGTCGGACCGACCACCACGGCGGCCGCGGCGGCGTCGTCGGTGGAGAAGATGTTGCAGGAGGCCCAGCGCACGTCGGCGCCCAGCGACACCAGCGTCTCGATGAGGACCGCGGTCTGGACGGTCATGTGCAGGGACCCGGTGATGCGGGCACCGGCGAGCGGAGCCCGGCCGGCGTACTCCTCGCGCAGCGACATCAGGCCGGGCATCTCGTGCTCGGCCAGGCGGAGCTGGTGACGACCGGTCGCGGCGAGCGACAGGTCGGTGACCGCGTGGTCGATGACGCGGCCGTCGGTGGTGGTGTGGCTGCCGGCCAGCGCTGCGGCGCGGCCCGGAGGGGTGTCGGAGGACATGTGGATCCTTCCCGCGGCGGTGCCGCGTGGGTCTCGTGCGCGCGCAGGGGCAACCTTCTGGCGCACTCGTGGCGTGGGTCGTCTCCTTCGCCCCGGCGTGACCCCTCTGGGCCCTCGGCATCACCGACGCCGTGCGACCTCCAGGCTAACGCGCGCAGGGGTGCGACACCTTCCCCGCCACCTCACCGGCCCAGCGGCGGGTCCGTCTCGGACCAGACGTCGCGCAGGTCGGCCAGGTGGGAGGAGCGTGACGGGTCGAGCCGGTGGCCCAGGGCCAGGTACGTCGAGGCGAAGTCGGTGCGGGCCACGAGGAAGGCGAACCGCTCGAGCGGGCGCCCGCGCGGAGCCACCAGGTCGCTCAGCCGGACCCCCGACCGGCCGGCGACTGCTCGCACCGGCGCGGCGTGCGCTGCGTCGTCGTCGTCGGCGAGCAGGAGCAGACGTAGCGACGACGCGGCCGGTCCGTCGAGGAACGGGTCGGCGAAGACGTCGTCCTCGTGCGGGGCGAACGGCCCGTCGAACAGGGCCACGACACCGCTCGCGTCGTCGGGGAGGGTCCCTCGCACCGCGGGCACCCGGGCCGTCCGGGCCAGCATGTGCACCGCCCGGGCGGCAGCGGCGTGCGCGGCGTCACCGTCGCTCAGGACGACGGGCACCGAGCCGTCGAGCTCGACGGCCAACGACTTGGCCGGGTTGACGAACACCGGCGACGAAGGACGGCAGGCGTCGGCCTGCTGGTCGAGCACGTCGGCCGCAGCGGCCAGGTCCGGCTCGCCGAGGTCGAGCACGTCGGCGGCGCCGCACGCGAGCAGGGCGGGGGTCAGCATCGACCACAGCCCGGTCCGGGAACCGGCCGGCGGCACCCCTGGCAGACCGCCACGGCGCACGGCGAGGACGGTGCCACGGGCTCGGGCGGTGACGTCGGCCAGGGGCGAGCCGGGGCGGCACACGGACACCAGGCGCGCCCCGCGGCGACCCGCCTCGGCGGCGATCTGCAGGGGCTCCGGCGCCCGGCCGGACATGGAGACCGCCACCACCAGGTCGAGCGGACCCACCCAGCCGGGCAGCGGGCCGCCCCGGCGGCGCTGCACCGGCACCGCGGAGGCGCCACCGGCGAGCGCCTCGACGACCTCTCCCACCACGGCGCTGCCGCCGAGCCCGGCGACGAGCACCGAGCGGGGCCTGCCGTCGTCGCGGACGCGCGCGAGGTCGTGCTCCTCGGCCAGGCTGGCCCGCACCTGGGCCCCCGCGCTGGCGAGCACCCGCAGGGAACCCTCCTGGTCGAGCTCGGCCAGCGCGTCCCCGTCCTCGAGCAGAGCCTCGTCGATCATGGTCAGGGCGTCGGCGTCGCTCAGGCGCCGTCGGTGGGCAGGGCGCCCTCGTCGACGAGCAGGACCGGCACGCCTGCGTCGAACCGGTAGCTGCGTCGGCACCCGGCGGAGCCGTCGGGCGCCTCACCGCTGCAGCGCAGGCCCGGCTCGACCTCATCGCCGGTGACGTCGAGCAGGGTGCTGCGGCAGGCCGGGCAGCGGAGGATCTCCCGCAGCCAGGGCTCGATCAAGGTCGGGGTCGGGTTCATGGCCATACCTCCATGGGCTCAGTCGGCCCGCACGACCGACAGGACATGGTCGCGCACCCGGCTCATGGTGTCGTCGTCCACGGCCTCGACGTTGAGGCGCAGCAGCGGCTCGGTGTTGGAGGGGCGCAGGTTGAACCACCAGGAGCCGTCCACCGCGGAGACGGTGGTGCCGTCCAGGTGGTCCAGCTCGACCGGCTCCGACCCGCGGTCCACGGCCGCCAGCACCCGACGGGTGGACTCGGCGGCGTCGGCGACCGTGGAGTTGACCTCGCCGCTGCGCGAGTAGCGGTCGTAGCCGCCGACCAGGGAGGACAGCGTCGTCCCCGCCGGCGTCCGGCCCAGCGCGGCCAGCACGTGCAGCGCGGCGAGCATGCCGGAGTCGGCGCCGTAGAAGTCACGGAAGTAGAAGTGTGCGGAGTGCTCGCCGCCGAACACCGCCCCCGTGCTGGCCATCTCGGCCTTGATGTAGGAGTGCCCGACCCGGGTCCGCACCGCGCGTCCGCCCGCAGCCGCGACGACGTCCGCGACCGCGCGCGAGGTGATGAGGTTGTGGAGGACGACCGGGGTCTCCTCGCCGCCGGCGCGGGCCCGGGCGATCTCCAGCTCGGCCACGAGCGCCGTCACGGTGCTCGGGTCCACCACCTCGCCCCGCTCGTCGATGACGAAGCACCGGTCGGCGTCGCCGTCCATGGCCAGGCCCAGGTCCGCCCCGTGCTCCCGCACGGCGGCCTGCAGGTCGACGAGCGTCGTGAGGTCCAGCGGGTTGGCGTCGTGGTTGGGGAAGGTGCCGTCGAGCTCGAAGTACAGCGGCATGACCTCCACCGGCAGCGCGGGCAGCCCAGCGGCCTGCTCGAGCACCGCAGGCACGGTGAGGCCGCCCATGCCGTTGCCCGCGTCCACCACCACACGCAGCGGCCGTCCGGCGTCCAGGGGCACCAGGGAGCGGAGGTGGGCGGCGTAGGCGGCGAGGGTGTCGTCGTGGGAGACGGAGCCGCCCGGCACGCGCACGACCGACGCGGCCCCGGTCAGGATCGCGACGGCGGCGTCACGGACCTCGGCCAGACCGGTGTCCAGGCTGACGGGACGCGCCCCGCGACGGCACAGCTTGAGCCCGTTGTACCGGGCCGGGTTGTGGCTCGCGGTGAACATGACCCCTGCCGCGTCGCGCGAGCCGGACACGAAGTACAGCTGGTCGGTGGAGGTGAGACCGACCAGCTGGACGACCGCCCCGGCCTCGGCGGCGCCGGCCGCGAAGGCCTCCGCCAGCGCGGGGGACGAGGGCCGCATGTCGTGGCCGACCGCCAGGCGCGGCTGCGTGCCGTCGGCCTCCGGCAGGACGACGAGCGTCGCGAAGGCGGAGCCGAGGGCCCGACAGCTGTCGGCGTCGATCTGCTCCCCGACGACACCTCGGACGTCGTAGGCCTTGACGATGTCCAGCAACGGGTGGGTCACACCCGCAGCCTACGGGCGGCGCTGCCCCGCCCGGTCCCGCGATCTCAGCGGCGGGCGGTGCGGGCCAGGACCTCGCCACGGGCACGTCGGCGCCGGCCTCCTCCCAGCGGCGGTGCTCGCAGTGGTGGCACGACACGAAGTCCACCGTGCCGCCGTCGGTGAGGCTCATGGACAGACGGGTCAGGCGGGTGCTGCCGCAGACCACGCACCCGCCGGAGGAGCGGTGCTCCCGCTGGGTCAACGACCCCAGCGGCAGGCTCTCCTCGGCGCGGGCACGTCGCTGGCGGGGGACGGACGCGGAAGGGGCCGTCGAGGGGCCGGTGGTGCGGGTGCCGGTCGCGGGAACGCTCATCAGTGCCTCCAGGTCGTGGTGCGACAACACGGGGTCGACACCACGGCGCCGACAACACGGTGTCGACGCCGAGGTGTGGGACCTTGAACGAGACGGCGTGTCCCGACATTTCGGACACGGGTGTCGGCATCTCACCCGCGCCACCCTCGCGGGAGGTCAGCCGTCGGGACGGGACCCGTCGAACGGCTCGTCGCGGGACGCGCCGCGCGACCTCTCGCCCGCTCCCTCCTCGGCAGGCCCCAGCACCCGCAGGTGACCCCGACGGCCTACCCCGCGCCGGCCGCCACCCGCCCCGTGACCACCCGTGCCGTAGCCGACCTGGCCGGCGTCAGGACCTGCGGGGTCCTCCAGCACCCCGGCGCGGTCGCCCGAGGCGCTCGGCAGCCGGCCGGCGCGGCCCGCCCGGGGGCCGGGGTCGCGAGCCGCCTCCCGGACGGCCTCGACCAGGGCCAGCAGGTCGTCGTGGCTGGGACCGGTCGGCCCGTGGTCGTCCACCTGGAGCCGCACCACCTCCCAGCCGCGCGGCGCGGTGAGCCGGGCGGCGTGGCCCTCGCACAGGTCGTAGGAGTGCGGTTCGGCGTAGGTCGCCAGCGGACCGAGCACCGCGGTGGAGTCGGAGTACACGTAGGTGAGGGTGGCGACCGAGTCCTGGCCGCAGCCGGAGCGGGAGCAACGTCGGCCGGATCTCACGCCGCCACGGTAGTCGGACGCAGGTGCACGACCGAGGACGTCAGGCCGGGCGCGGCGGGCTAGCGTGTGGGGGTGCGGACCGAGCGAGCCTCCCGGCGCCGCCGCGACCGACGCGGCCGCGGCGTCCGGGGTGAGCTGCTCCCCCAGGGCTCACCGGGTTCCCGGACGCGGTCGCAGCGGTTCGACTCCTACGTCCTGGACGCGGTCGCCCGGCTCGAGCCCCGCTGGGGGGAGGCCCTGGCCGACGTCGACGTCGCCGTGGAGCTGGTCCCGCCCAGCGACCCCGGGCCCTGGGAGGAGCGGGTCGCCCCGCTGGGCCGGGTGTTCCCGGCCGAGGACGGCCACGCCGCCCGGCTGGTCGTCTACCGCCGCCCCGTCGAGGCCCGCGCCGACGACGACCTGCCCCGGCTCGTGCACGAGGTCGTCGTCGAGCAGGTGGCCACGCTCCTGGCCCGCCGGCCCGAGGAGATCGACCCCTCGGCCGTCGGGGACGACGACCCCCGGGGGTAGCGCTCCGGGGCCCCGGGTCGGGCTCCGAGCGGTCAGGCTCCCGAGCCGCCGCCGGGACCCTGACGGACCAGCCGCACGCTGGTGGTCGCGTCCTGCGGACCCGGCACGGACGTCCCTGCGACCAGGTCGCCGTCGGGGTCGGCGAGGACGAGGTCCACGCCCAGGTGGACACCGGCCGCAGAGCTGACGGCCAGGGACGCGGCCTGCGCCGGGTCCAGGCCCTCGAGCACGCCCGACAGCGCGAGCCCCAGCGGGGCCTGGCCGGACGGGAGGTCGACCGGTCGGGAGACCAGCTCCTGGCCGTCGCCGTCCAGGACGGCCACGCGGGCGCGCCCACCCTCGTCGCCGGCGGCGAGCAGGCCCAGCGTCGTCCCCTCGAGCCCACCCGGCTCGGCCAGCAGCCCGGCGAGCGGCAGGACCACGACCGGGCGCCACGGCGAGCCCGTGGGCAGCGCCTGCACCCACGCCCGGTCGACCGGCACGCCGGTGAGCCCCTCGGCTGGCCCCCCCGGGCGCTGCTGGGTCCGGCTCCACGACGCGACCACCGGCACGTCCGAGCCAAGGCGGACCGAGTAGGAGCCCGCGGGCAGGGCGGAGAGGTCGACCTCGACCACCCCCCCGGCCGGGGCGACCACGGGCTCCGTCGGCGCACCTGGCAGCCCGCCCGGCGGGTCGTGCCCTCCGCACCAGGTGAGCCCGCGGCGACGACGCCGACCCGGACGACGGCCGGGGTGTCCCCCACCGAGCCGACCAGCAGCCGCGCCTCGCCCCGCTCCCCGGGCGCATCGACGAACGGCAGGACCAGAGACGTCCCCGGGGCGGCCTGCGCCGCCTCGCTGTCGCCCCCGTGCGGGACGAGGCCCGTCCAGGCCGGACCCGGTCCCGGTCACCGCGACCGTGCCCACCCGGGCCACCACGTGCGCGAGCAGCGCGTCCTCAGGTCGGGGGCCAGCGCGTCGACGGCGACCTCGACCTGCTCCCCCGGGGCCACCAGGAGCCCTGTGGCCGCAGGGGTCTCCACGCGGCCCTGCGGACCGCCGAGCCGGACGTCCACCACGGCACCGGTCTCGCCCGGGTTCGCTAGCGAGCAGGCGAGGCTCCTGGCCCACGCCCGTGCCGCCGAGCAGCACCCACGACGACGACGCGGTCCGCGGGCAGGCCGAGAGCCGCAGGCCCCGGTCGTCGCCGCTGCGGGCGGCCTGCACCTGCAGCCCCCGCACCTGGGCGCCGACCGGGACGCGCGGGGAGGTGGGGTCGACGGCGCCGACCCCCTCGGCCAGCGGCCCGGGCGCCGGGCAGGTCTGCAGCGTGCCGGCGGCCGCGAGCCGCACGACGGGTGCCGCGGCGACCGGGTCGGGCGGGGGGACCCGTTGCAGGAGCTGGTCGACCGGCCCGGTGGCGGCGCCGCCGACCACCCCGTCGAGCAGGTCCTCGGCCCGGACGGCCCCCGGGCCCAGGCCCACGCCGGTGGCCCCGACGAGCAGGACGAGCACCGTGCCGGTCGCCGCCGTGGCCGCCAGGACCCGGGCGCCGCGCAGCACCAGCCCGGCGACCGGCGGGACGGCCGTCGACCACGGGCAGCGCGAGCCGTTCGGTCACCAGCCGCACCCGGTGGCGGCGGCCGGGCCAGAGCAGCGCCACCACGAGCAGCGCGAGGGCGACCGGGGCGACGACGCCCCAGGCGGGCGGCAGGCCGGGCCGGTCGACCTCCAGCGTGCCGCCGGCCGCGGGGAGCAGGAAGCCCTGGGCCCAGCCGTCGACCGTCGTCGCGGACAGGGCGGTGCCGTCCAGGCGCGCGGACCACGACGAGCGGGCGGTGTCGGCCAGGGCCAGCAGGCGGCCCGGGTCTCCTGACAGGACCTGGGCCCGGCCGTCCCTCAGGTCCAGCGCGCCGAGGTCCTCGCCGCTGGCCGACTCCAGCCGCGCACGGGCGGGGACGGGTCCGTCGCCGACGTCGGCGCTGTCCACGCGCCAGGTGGTCCGGCGCTCGGCCTGCGCGGTGCGGACGAGCCCGGCGCGCTGGCCAGGGCGGTGTCCACCTCGGGACGGTCGGAGACCACGACCCAGCCGATGCCGAGCTCGGCCAGGGCACGCGGCCACCCTGCTCCCGAGCACCGGGCCGTCGCCCAGGGACGACGCCACCACGTCGGCCAGGCGACGGTCGCCTGCACGTACGGGTCGGTCGGGGCGAGGCGAGGACGTCCTGCACCGAGGCCTGGCCGGGTCCGGGCTGGCCGGCCACCACGGTCCACGCCAGGACCGCGTCGGCACCGCGGCCCTGGGCGCCGTCCAGCTCCCCGAGCAGCAGCGCCCGGGTGGCCTGCGGGGACTGCGCCCCGACCAGCGCGGGTGACGGCAGGCCGTCCGGCAGCGGGGCCGCGGGTACGAGCAGGCCGACCGCGGCCGCGACGGCGACCACGGCGGTCGGGACGAGGGCCCGGGCGGCCGCACCGCTGCCCCGCACCACCGCCGCGAGCCTGCGCCCCGCCCCGTCCACCCGGGCGACGGACGCCTCACGCAGGCTGAGGACCGCGGCGAGTCCCAGGCCGAGGGCGGCGGCGGACGCCGGGACGGACGGCTCGGTTCCGGTGGCCCTGGCGGTGAGGACGGCGGCCACCCCGGTGCCGGCGGCCACTGCGGCGACGGCGACGGCGCACCAGGCGGCGGGAACCCTCCGACGGGCCAGCGAGGCGACGACGAGCACGACGGCCGGCAGCAGGGCCAGGGCCAGCAGCACGAGGACCACGGCCGCGACCACGGCCGTGAGGTCGGCGGTGGCTCCGAGCCGGCCGGCGAGGACGTCGAGCGTGCGCAGCGCCGGGTCCGTGAGGCCGGCCGCGGTCGGCAGCGGCACGAGCGTGGGGTCGGTGGTCGCGGGGTCGAGCAGCAGGGCGCGCGGCTCCCGGCGCATCGGTGACACCCAGCCGGCCCAGAGCAGGGCCGGGGCGGCGACGCCCACCAGGGGCAGGCAGGCCCGCCACGAGGCGAGGGCGCGCGCGCCCCCGACCACTCCGACGAGGACAGCCACGACCACCAGCACCGGCCAGGTGGCCGGCGACAACGCCACGACCAGCGCAGACAGCAGCCCCGTGGCCGCCACGGAGTTGACCGGGCGGGACCCGAGACAGCCCAGGACCGCCGCGAGCAGCGCCGGGAGGACGGCGTGCACGACCAGGTCACCCGCGTGGACCGACCCCAGCAGCCCGGTGCCGGGCAGCAGCGCCCACACCGCCGCGACGCCGGCGGCGCTCCCCCGCCGCGGCAGCACGCCCCGCAGGACGACGTAGGTGACGACCAGAGCCAGGACGGGGCGAGCAGCACGACGACGGTCCGCGCGTCACCGAGGGTCGAGGCGTCGACGGCACCCCGGGTGACCACCGACACCGCGGCGGTCAGTCCCGCCCAGACCGTGGTGGCGGGGTCCGACGCGCCCAGCACGCCGGTCCCCACGTCGCGCCAGCCGGTCGTCGCCCGGGCCCACAGCTCGGCGGCGGTGAGGCCGGCCGTCGGGTCCTCGACGGCGACGGCGACCCCGTCGCCGTCCACGGGCGCCGGGCGTGGTCACGGACCGGAGCAGAGGAAGTGCGCCCAGCGCCAGGACGAGCGGCAGCAGGTACGTCATGCGGGTGGCCGAAGAAGCGCCGCGCCGGGCCGCTCGCCCCGAGGTCGAGGTCGATCGTGTCGTCGTCGACGGGCCCGGACTCCAGCGCCGCGAGCGGGACGGCGTCGTCGTCGCGGTCGTCCTGGCGGCGCACCGACCGCGTGGCGCGCCAGGCGTCGACGTCCTCGCGCAGCACCTGGGCGCGCGAGCGCTGCAGCGTCCGCAGCGCCGAGGACGGCACGGCCCGGGAGCGTCGGGAGCGCCAGCGGGAGCCACCGACCCGGCGGCCCCGCCCCAGCAGCTGGCCCGCGGCGGCCAGCTCGGCGCCCGCGCGGCCGGGGTGACCGCGTACGGCCCAGACCAGGGCCCGCACCGGCGCGACCGCGACGACCCAGAGCCACAGCAGGGGCAGCAGCAGCGCGGGGGCCTGCACGAGCCGCGCGTGCAGCCAGTGCCGACGGCGTGCCGCCTCCAGGCCGCCGTCGCGGCCCGCGCGGGGGGCCGGGGCACCCAGGCGGCGGGCCAGGCGGCCGTGCAGCGCGTCGGCAGGGCGCTGCCCGCGCTCGAGGGCCTGGGCGTGCCGGACCACCGCGGTCGGCACGACGGCGACCCGATGACCGGCCCGGCGCACCCGCATGCACAGGTCGACGTCGTCGCCGACGAGCGGGATCGCGGGGTCGAAGCCCCCCACGTGGTCCAGCACGCTGCGGCGCACGAGCATGCCCGCGGTCGAGACCAGCAGGACGTCCGCCGCGGGCGTCGTGCTGGCCCTGGTCGATGTCGCCAGGGGCTGACGTCGGTCAGCCGGCGCCCGCCGCCGCGACACCGTGGCGCCCACCTCCACCAGGGCCCGCGGGTCGTCCCAGCCACGCTGCTTGCACCCGGCCACGGCGAGCGTCGGCGACGCCCGGACGACGGACAGCAGCTCCCCCAGGCGCGTCGGGCTCGGGGGCGCAGTCGTCGTGCAGCAGCCAGACCCACTCGCTCGCCCGCCGCGACGTCGGCACCGGTCCCCGGCAGCGCGGCGGCGTCGTCGCGCAGCCGGTCGGCGGCGGCCAGCGCGCGGGCGACGGAGGTGCCGAACCCGTCGCGGCGACCACCGGTCGACCACGGCGTCCAGCAGGTGGACGGGTGTGGTGCCCACGGCCGTGTCGAGCAGGTCGGCGCTGCGGTCGCGCGAGCCCGCGTCGACGGCCACGACCAGGTCGGGCCGGCGGTCGGACGCCGCCAGCGCGGCGAGCGTGCGGGGCAGCCACTCGGCGCCGTCGTGGCACACCAGCACCGCGACCACGCGCGACAGGCCGCGTCCCTGGCCGGTCCGGGAGCTCCGCGCCGCCGGGGCCCGCCTGGACCGCCGACGTCGACGCTCACCCCTGCCAGCCCGCGGTCCGGGGACCGCACCGCCGCGGCGGGCCGCACGCTCAGACCACCCGCTTCTTCAGGCGACGTCGCTCGCGCTCCGACAGCCCGCCCCAGATGCCGAACCGCTCGTCGTTGCCCAGCGCGAAGTCCAGGCACTCGGCGCGGACCTCGCAGGAGACGCAGACCCGCTTGGCCTCGCGGGTCGAGCCGCCCTTCTCGGGGAAGAACGCCTCGGGGTCGGTCTCCGCGCACAGCGCGCGGTCCTTCCAGTCGGGGCTGGCCCGACGCCGGCGCGGCGCAGCGGCAGCACGACGGCGCCGCCCTCGACCAGCACGCCCGGCGGCAGGTCCAGCCCGGCTCAGGTCGCCCCAGGACGCCGGTGGTCTCGTCGAACGGGTCGTCGAGCCCGTCGTCCCGGCTCGTCGTCCAGCGGCAGCGAGCTCGGCCGGCGGCGACCGGGCCTCGGCGCCGCGCAGCGCGACGTCGAGCTCGTCCAGGGTGCGCCGTCGCACCTCGTCCGGTGGTCCTGCGTACCGTCGTCGGCAGGTGCAGCGGTATGCCATGACGTTCTCCTCGCCCCAGTGTCTCGTCCGGCTGCCGCTGCCTGCCCGCGGGCTGCGGACAGAACGACGACGGTGGAATTACACGCGTGTCATCTCCCGGGTGTCAAGCCGTTCCGTGCTATCCGTGATCGAATCACTTCACGCGTCGTGTCCGACTGGGCGCTGTCTGCGACGGTACGCGACCACCGGCCGAGTGTCCTCTTCCTCCGGGAATGGGCCGATTCGTGGCCGCGGTTCGGGGCACCCCGGGCGCACGGCAGGATCGGGCGCATGCCAGCGCACCGCCCGCCCGCGCCACCGTCGCCGGCGCCCCGGAACCTCCGGTGAGGGTCGACGGTCGTCTCCGGCGGGGTAGGCGGCGCCCGGTTCGTGCGTGGTCTGCTGCACCACCTGGCCTCGCCGGCTGCCCCCTCGGAGGCCCGCGGCGCCGAGGTGACGGTGATCGCCAACACCGGCGACGACATCACGCTGCACGGGCTGCGGGTCTGCCCGGACCTGGACACGCTCATGTACACCCTCGGCGGCGCCGTCCACGAGGAGCAGGGCTGGGGGCGTCGCGACGAGACGCTCGACCGTGGCCGAGGAGCTCGCGGCCTACGGCGCCGGACCGGACTGGTTCACCCTGGGCGACCGCGACCTCGCCACCCACCTCGTCCGCACCCGCATGCTGGGCGCCGGCTACACCTTGTCGGAGGTGACCGCGGCGCTGGCCGGACGCTGGCGTCCCGGCGTCCGCTGCTGCCGATGTCGGACCAGCCGGTCGAGACCCACGTGCTGGTCGAGGACCCTGAGCGCCGGGCCGTGCACCTGCAGGAGTGGTGGGTACGGATGCACGCCGAGGTGCCGGCGCACGGCTTCCCGCTGCTCGGACTGGACCGTGCCGTCCCCGCCCCCGGCGTCCTGGACGCGCTGCGCGAGGCCGACGTCCTGCTGCTGCCGCCCAGCAACCCCGTGGTGTCCCTCGGCCCCGTCCTGGCCCTGCCCGGCGTCCGGGAGGCCGCTCCGCGGCACGCAGGCCCCCGTGGTCGGCGTCAGCCCCGTCATCGGGGGCGAACCGGTCCGTGGCATGGCCGCGCAGTGCCTGGCCGCCCTGGACGTGCCGTGCTCGGCCGCCGGTGTCGCGGGCCTGCTCGCGGACCTGCTCGACGGCTGGCTGGTGGACGACGCCGACCTGGCGGCGACCCGCGACGAGCTGCACGCCGGGGCGGCGGCGGACGCGCGGCCGCCCGTGCTCCTGGGCACGGACCTGCTGATGCGCGACGTGCGCCGGTGCCGCCCGGCTCGCCGGGCGAGGCGCTCGCCCTGGCGCTGTCGCCTGAGCGGTGCGCGCGGGTGAGCGGCGGGTCCGGGTGAGCGGCGGGCGCGGGCGCGCACGGGGGTGCTCACGGTCGTACCCCTGCGCGGGCATGGGCCAGGTCCGCGACCGGCGACGACCTGGCCGGCCTGCTGGTCGCGGTCGTGCGCCCGCACCGGCCTGGTCCTCGACGACGACGACGTCCTCGTGGTGTCCAGCAAGGTGGTGGCCAAGGCCCTGGGCCTGTGGCACGACGACCGCGACACCGCCGTCGACGCCGAGACCATGGCGGTCGTCGCGGAGCGCCGGACACCGAACGGGACGACCCGCATCGTCCGCTCGGCCGCGCGGGACCGGTGATGGCCGCGGCCGGCGTCGACGCCAGCAACACCGGCCCCGAGGCGCGGGGGCGGGTGCTCGTGCTGCCGCGCGACCCCGACGCGCAGGCGCGCACGCTGCGCTCGGCCGTGGCCGCCGCGGCCGGTGCCAGTCCGGCGGTGCTGCTGACCGACACCTCCGGGCGGCCCTGGCGGGTCGGGCAGACCGACTTCGCGCTGGGCTGCGCCGGGCTGCGGCCCACCGACGACCTGCGCGGCGGCGTCGACGCCGACGGCGCCCCGCTCCACGTCACGGTCCGCGCGGTGGCCGACGAGCTGGCGGCCGCGGCCGAGCTGGTCAAGGGCAAGGCGGAGGGGGTGCCCGCCGCGCTCGTGCGTGGTGCCGGCGACCTGGTCAGCACCGAGGACGGGCCCGGCGCCTCGGGGCTGGTGCGCTTCGACGCGGCTGACTGGTTCGCCACCGGCACCGTGGAGTCGGTGCGGGCGGCGCTGGGCTGCCCTGCGGGCACACCGGGGGTCGAGCCGGCCCTGGCGGTCCCCGACGGGGACCAGGCCGCCGTGCTGGCCCGTGCGGTCCAGGTGGTCACGGCCGGGCTGGCCGGGGAGGCGGCGCTGGCGGCGCTGGCCCCCCGGCTCGTCGACGGCGGGGTCGAGGTGCCGTGCCCGGCTGCGGAGTCGCTGCTGCGCGGCCGCGAGGGTGGCCGAGCGGGTCGCCGTCGCCTGCCGGGCCGAGGGCCTCGCCACGCCGCCGGGTGCGTCGCGAGCGCCGGCGGCCGTGCGGGTGGAGCCCGGTCAGGACCGACCGGAGGTCGCCCAGGGGGTGTGCGTCGGCAGCGTCATCCGCGGGCCCGCGCCGGGGCCGCGCGACGCCGGCCAGCTCCAGCAGGCGCTGCACCCGGTACCGGTGGCCGGCGTAGCACGCGATGACCTCGGCGCACCCGTCGTCGTCGAGCACCTCCCCCGTCAGCGCCCACGAGACGTTCTTGGCGACGTGGTAGTCGTCGAAGCTGAAGGCGTCCGCGTCGCCGTGCGCCCGCTGCCGCACCTCCGCCGCGGTCCAGCGGCCCGACCCCCGGCACGGTCCTCAGCACGGGCTCCACCTCGGCGCAGGGGCGTTCCAGGGTGGCCTCCAGCCGGCCGGCGACGCGGGCCGCACGGACCACGACGGCGCTGCGCCGCCCCTCCACCCCCGCGCGCGAGCCATTCCCACGTCGGCACCGTCGCCCACTGCTCGGGCGTCGGCGGGACGAGCATCCCCGCGGCCGGTCCGCCCTCGCGTGCAGGGTCCCCGGGGGCCGGGGTGCCGTAGCGGCGCACCAGCGCCCGCAACGACCGGCGGGCCTCCAGGCCCGTCACCACCTGCTCCAGCGCCGCCCCCACCATCGCCTCGAGGACGGCCCGGCTGCGCGGCGTGCGCACGCCAGGCCGGGCCCGCCACGCCCGGACCAGGACGGGGTGCTCCGGGCGCGGTCGGAACGCCTGCCAGCCGACGTCCTCGTCGTCGTCCCGGTCACCGAGGAGGTCCGGGACCCCGTCCACCAGCCACTCCGCCCCCGGGCCCCACGCCTGCGCACGCACCGCAGCCGTCGCGGGCAGGCACTGCAGGTGGAGCAGCCCCGGTCCGAGCGGCGTCCGGGTCGCCCGCCACAGCCCCGTCCCGACCCGGCGGTGGCACGGGTCGCCCCCGCCCCGGGTCAAGGTGCCGAGCGTCCCCGGCAGGTCGACGGGACGGCCGGGGCGCCAGCTCCCGCACCACGGTGCTCACGGCCGGTCCTGCCCGGGCGCCCGCCTGTGGTCGGTGGCCTCGCCGCCCTGGTCACCCTCGGGACCGGCGCCCGCCGCCCCCGACGCACCGCCCCGACCGGCGGCTCGTCGGCTCAGCGCGAGGGTGCGGAAGCGCTCCAGGATGCTGGCCAGGCCGGCGAGGCTGAGGTCGGCGGCGGTCATGAGCACCCGGGAGACGACCGCGACGAGCAGGGCGCGGCCAGGGCTGAGCACCCCCGACAGCATGAGCACCAGCGCGGCCTCCCGGGCGCCGGCGCCGGCGGGGCTGATGAAGGTCACGAAGCCGACGCACCACGCCAGCGAGAACGCCGTCACGCACAGCACCACGAGCCGCACCGAGAACTCGAGGTCACCGATGTGCTGCACGAGGACCAGGGTCTGCAGGCCGATCGCCAGCCAGGACGCGAACGCCCACGCCGTGGTCCGGAACGCCCCGCGGACGCTGATGGTGTGCTCCAGCGGAGGCCGCCGGGCCAGCACGAGGACCCGGTCCAGGACCCGGTTCAGCAGCGGCGGCCACAGCAGCGCGAGCAGCGGCACGACGAGCACGGCGAGCCAGCGGTAGCTGCCCGGCAGCAGACCGGGCACCAGGGCGAAGCCGGACAGGCCCAGCAGGAGCGCCGTGGTGAAGACGATGACGACGTGCACGACGGCGGCCGAGGCCGAGCGCCGGCGGGACACCCCGTGGTCGGCCGCCAGCTCCACCTGCGCGACCACGTGCCAGAGGCTCCCGGGCAGGTACTTGCCGAGCTGGCCGACGAAGAACACCTGGCCGGTCGCGCGGGTCGAGATCACGGTGCCGAGGTCCGCCAGCACCGAGCGCCAGGCCACCGCCGACAGGACGACGTTGGCCAGCGTGGGCACGAACGCGAGCAGCAGCACCGGCACCCCCAGCCGGCGGACGCCCGGTGAGGAACTCCTCACCGTCCACGGCCAGCGCGACGACGGCGAGCGACACGACCGCCAGGAGGAACACCCAGCGGAACACCCGGGAGCGCACGAGCCCCTGCCCCCGCTGCAGCAGCGACCCCGCGCCCTCCGGCCGGGTCTGACCACCCGCCCCCGTCACCGCACGACCCCGGCCGGTCGCGCCGCGTCGTTCAGGAGCTGTCCCGGGAGCGCACGATGAGGTCTGCCAGCAGCCCCATCATCCCGATGAGCAGCCCGCGACAGCAGGATGAGGACCGTGTTGTCGGCGAGGGAGAACAGCGCCCGGAACTGGTCGAACACGAGCTTCGCCGTGCCGACCGCGAGCAGGACGAGCGAGATGGGCAGCAGGATGCGCAAGGGGTCGAAGTACATGACCATCCGCAGCACCTGGAGGATGTAACGGTAGGCGTCGCGGACGAACTTGAACTTCGAGACCCCGGCGCGCTTGCCGTAGGCGATCGGCACGTAGCGGATGTCGTGCTGGTTGGACAGGAACGAGATCGTCAGCGTGGTCACGCAGGAGAACCCGGGGGGCAGCAGCCGGAGGTAGGGCAGCGAGACGTCCCGACGGAACGCTCGCAGGCCGGAGTTGAGGTCGGGGATCTTCTGGTTGGTGAGGATCTCGGCGAACTTCCGGATGACGAACTTGGCCGGGACGCGCAACCACTTGTGGCTCCCCTCCTCGCTCAGTCCGGGCCCCGACCACCTGGTCGTAGGCGTCGTCGTCCAGGAGCATCCGGACCAGCTCGGGGATCCGCTCGTTCGGGTACGTCATGTCGGCGTCGGTCCACACCACGATGTCGCCGCGGGCCTCCCGGGTGCCGATCCGGCGGGCGGTGCCGGAGCCGCCGTTGCGACGGAAGGGCATCAGCCGCATGCGCGGGAACCGCGGCTGGGCCTGCGTGAGGACCTCGAGGGTCCGGTCGGTCGAGGCGTCGTCGATGACGAGCAGCTCGTACGACATCCCGTCGGCGTCCATCGCAGCCGTGATGCGCTCCACCTCGGCCAGCACGTGGTCCTGCTCGTTGAAGCAGGGCAGGACCACGGTCGCCGTGAGCCGCGTCCGCGGCCCGGTGTCCCTGACCAGCACCCCCGGCGCCGCGACGACCGGGTGCACCACCGTGGGCGTACCGGGACCCTGCGGGTCCGTGAGCCGAGCCGTGCGCTCCGGCGTCCGGGGGTCCCACGACCCGCCGGGCAGCTCGGGCGGTGCGGAGGCGAGGGCGTCGTCCATAGCCGTGACAGCGTATCCCCGGCCCGCCCCGCGGCCTCCCCGGCGGGGCCGTGGCCTGCCGGCCGTCCCGGGCACCGGGTCCGGCGCCCGCCGGGTGGGCTCGGGCGCGGCGGGGTGTGCCACGGTGGGCCCGTGCGACTGCCCCCTCCCCCAGGTACCGGCACCCCTCGTGCGCCCGCCGACGTCCCGGCCCTGCTGCGGCAGCTGCGGGCCGACCCACGTCCTCGGCTCACCTGGTACGGGTCGGACGACGAGCGGGTCGAGCTGACCGGTCGCGTGCTCGTGACGTGGGTGGCCAAGACGGCGCACCTGCTCCAGGCGGAGGCGGACGTGGCGGCCGGCAGCCGGGTACGGGTCGAGCTGGGGGCCGACTGGCGCGGGCCGGTGTTCCTCCTGGCCACGGCGTACCTGGGTGGGCAGCTGCTGGCCTCCGGGACGGGGCCGACCGGCAGCGGGGCCGACGCGAGGCCCGCGACGTCGAGGTGCCCGCCGACGTCGAGGTGCTCGGGGAGGACGCGGTGCTCGGTGGCGCCGCCGCCCCGCGGGACCCGGCGGCGGTCCTGGTCGTGGTGCCGCGCCAGGCCGTGGCCGCGCGGCTGGCCGGCCTCCCGGCCGGCTGCGTCGACTACGGCGGCGAGGTGTCCGGGTTCCCCGACGAGCTGCCCGCTCCCGGCCCCCAGGTCCCGCTCGACCCGCCGGCCGGGCCGGCCCGTCGGGTCCTGCTGGGCCCCGAGGCCCCGCTGGCGCAGGTGCTGGCGGTCTGGGCGGCGGGCGGTTCGGTGGTCCTGCACGCCGGCCTGGCTCCCGAGGTGCTGCGGCGGGTCGCCGACCAGGAGCGCACCGAGGGCTGAGCCGCCTCAGCCCTCGGCGAGCACGGCGTCGGCGGCCTCGGCCCAGCGCAGGCGCCAGGCCCCGATGGGGGCGACGCCCGCCGCCTTGAGCGTGTCGTGGGAGAGAACGGACCAGGCCGGGCGTGGCGCCGGGCGGACGAACTGCTCGCTCGTCACCGGCTCGACCATGTCGGGGTCGCGACCCACCGAGCGGACCACCTCGGTCGCGAACTCGTACCACGACGTCCAGCCCGAGGACGTCGCGTGGTAGGTGCCGGCCGGGACCTCCGCCGCGAGCATCCGCACCACCAGGTCGGCGACGTCCACGGTCCAGGTCGGCTGGCCGACCTGGTCGTCCACGACCTGCAGGGCGTCCCGCTCACGCGCCAGGCGGGCCATCGTCCTGGGGAAGCACCCCCCGTGCGCGCCGTACAGCCACGCCGTCCGCAGCACCAGCGCGTCGGCGCCGGAGGCCCTCACCGCCCACTCCCCCGCCGCCTTGGTGCGGCCGTAGGCCCCGGCCGGTGCCACCGGTGCGTCCGCCGGGACCGGGGTGCCCGCCGGTGCGTCGCCCACGACGTAGTCGGTCGACAGGTGGACCAGGCGCGCCCCGGTCCGGGCGCAGGCCGCCGCGAGCAGGGCGGCGCCGACCGCGTTGACCGCGAACGCCTCAGCCTCGTGGGTCTCCGCGTCGTCGACGGCGGTCCACGCGGCGGTGTTGACGACCACCTGGTGGCCGCGCACCGCCTCCTGCACCGCCACCGCGTCGGTGATGTCGAGGTCGACCCCCGTGAGGCCGGTGACCTCGTGGTCGGCCTCCAGCAGAGCGGTGATGAGGTCCGTGCCGAGCATGCCGGCTGCGCCGGTGACGAGGATGTCCACCGCGGGAGGCTATCGCCGGGCCACTACGGTCCACGCTGTCCGTGCACGTGCTGTTCGTCACCCGGAAGTTCCCGCCGCAGACCGGCGGCATGGAGACCCTTGCCAGGGACACCTACGACGCCCTGCTCGCGGGGGGCTCCCGGGTGACCCTGCTGCGCAACGTCAGGAGCGACTGGCACTCCTGGTGGTGGCTGCCGGTCACCCTGCTCCGGATGGCACGGGTGATCCGGACCGACCGGCCCGACGTCGTCCTGCTCGGGGACGCCCTGATGAACGCGGTCGCCACCTGGCTGCTGCGCCACTACCGGATGCCCCACGCCACGATGGTCATGGGGCTCGACGTCACGTTCGACTCCTCGGTCTACCGCAAGGTCGTCGTGCGGCACCTGCGGGCGGCCCCCCTGATCATCGCCATCAGCAACGCCACCGCGACCGCCGTCCGGGCGGCGGGCGTCGAGGAGGACCGCCTGGTGGTGCTGCGTCTGTCGGTCGCCCCGCCGGCGGACATGGAGGCCCGCGACTCGGCCCGGACGCGGCTGCGTGAGCGGTACGGCATCGGCGAGGACACCGCTGTCCTGCTCACCCTCGGGCGGCTCGTGCGGCGCAAGGGCGTCGCGTGGTTCGTCTCCCAGGTGCTCCCCCACACCGGCCGCGACGTCGTCCACCTGGTCGCAGGCGCCGGCCCCGCCGAGGACCGGATCCGCCGGGCCGCCCGCAGCCGGGGCCTGGCGGACAGGGTCCGCCTCCTGGGCAGGGTCGACCAGGAGGACCGGGAGCTGCTGCTGCGCGGGGCCGACCTGTTCGTGCAGCCCAACATCCACGTCTACGGCGACATGGAGGGCTTCGGCCTGGTCAACGTGGAGGCCGCGGTACGTGACCTGCCGGTGCTCGCCGCCGACATCGAGGGCATCCCGGACGCCGTGGTGGACGGGGAGACCGGCTGGCTGGTCACGTCGCAGGACGCACCGCGCTGGCGCCTGCGCCTGGACCGGCTGCTGGCGGACCTGGACGCCCTGCACGCTCACGGCGAGCGCGTTCGGGGCGGCCGCCCGGGACCTGTACTCCCCCGAGCGCTTCGCCGCCGCCCTGCAGACCATGCTGCGGCAGGTCGCCGACGGCGAGCGGACCGCGCACGACCTGCACGAGGAACGGAACCGGGTGTGACGCTCGTGGCGACCGACGGCGCGGTGGGGTGCGGCACCCCCGCTAGGGTCTGACGCCATGGACATCGTCGTCCCCGACGCCCCCGAGGCGCTGTCGCCGGACCTGACCGACGGCGCCACGCTGGCCGTCGGCGGCTTCGGCCTGTGCGGGATCCCGCGGGTGCTCATCCAGGCCGTGCTCGACTCCGGCGCGACGGACCTGGAGGTCGTGAGCAACAACTGCGGCGTCGACGGGGCGGGCCTGGGCCTGCTGCTGGAGGCGCGCCGCGTGCGCAGGGTCGTGGCCAGCTACGTCGGGGAGAACAAGGAGTTCGCCCGGCAGTACCTGTCCGGCGAGCTGGAGGTGGAGCTGACCCCGCAGGGCACGCTGGCCGAGCGGCTGCGGGCGGGCGGCTCCGGCATCCCGGCGTTCTTCACCCGCACCGGGGTGGGCACGGTGGTCGCCGAGGGCGGGCTGCCGTGGCGCTACGCGAGCGACGGCTCGGTCGCGGTGGCCTCGCCGGCCAAGCGGGTGGAGCGGTTCCCGGCCACCGCCGAGCCCGGTGGCGAGCCGGTCGACCACGTGCTGGAGACCGCGATCGTCGCCGACGTGGCCCTGGTCCGCGCTGCCCGCGGGGACCGGCGGGGGAACCTGCAGTTCCATGCCTCGGCGCGGAACTTCAACCCGCTGGTGGCCATGTCCGGGCGACTGTGCGTCGCCGAGGTGGAGGAGCTCGTGGAACCCGGGGGCATCGACCCGGACACCGTGCACCTCCCGGGCGCGTTCGTGCACCGGGTGCTCCCGCTCACCCCGGACCAGGCTCGCGACAAGCTCGTCGAGCGCCGGACCACCACGCCACAGGACGAGGCCCGATGAGCGAGCAGGTACCGGCCGGTGACCAGCAGCGCACCGAGACGGCCACCACGACCGTGCACACGCTGACCCCGGGGCGCAGCCGCGAGCAGATGGCGGCCCGGGCGGCCCGGGAGCTGCGCGACGGGGACTACGTGAACCTCGGCATCGGCCTGCCGACGCTCGTGGCGAACCACGTGCCGGCAGGGGTGGAGGTGGTGCTGCAGAGCGAGAACGGCATCCTCGGCGTCGGCCCGTACCCGCACGAGGACGACGTCGACCCCGACCTCATCAACGCCGGCAAGGAGACCGTCACGGTCCTGCCCGGGGCCAGCTACTTCGACTCCGCGACCAGCTTCGCCATGATCCGGGGCGGCAAGATCGACATCGCGTTGCTCGGCGCGATGCAGGTGACCCCGGGCGGGGACATCGCCAACTGGCTCGTCCCCGGGAAGATGGTCAAGGGAATGGGCGGGGCGATGGACCTGGTGCACGGCGCCCGTCGTGTCGTGGTGATCATGGAGCACGTGGCCCGCGACGGCTCCCCCAAGCTCGTCGAGACCTGCTCCCTGCCCTTGACGGGCCGGGGGGTGGTCGACCGCGTCATCACCGACCTGGCGGTCCTGGACGTGGACCGGACCGGGGCCTCGGCCTCGTTCGTGCTGCGGGAGCTGGCCCCGGGCGTCGAGGTCGGGACCGTGCTCGCGGCGACGGGCGCACCCGTCCACGTACCGGACGGGATCCTCGGCGCCTGACCGGCCGCATCGCCGGGCAGTAGCGTCCCCGCATGACTGTCGCCGTCACGGGAGCCGCCGGGTACATCGGCTCGCACGTCGCCCACCTGCTGGCCGATGCCGGGATCCACGTCCTGGCGGTGGACGACATGTCCGCCGGGCTGGGCAGCCGGATCGAGCAGTTCCCGCTGGTCGAGATCGACCTGGCCCGCGACGAGGCGCCCGGGGTGCTGCGCGCGGCGTTCGCCCAGCACCAGGTGCGGGCGGTCGTCCACCTGGCCGCCCGCAAGGCGGTCGGCGAGTCCGTCGAGCAGCCGATGCGCTACTACCAGCAGAACGTCACCGGCCTGGCGAACGTGCTGACCGCGATGACCCAGTCCGGCGTCGACCGCCTCGTCTTCTCCTCCTCCGCGGCGACCTACGGCATGCCGGACGTGGACCTGGTGGCCGAGGACCTGCGCTGCGAGCCGATCAACCCCTACGGGGAGACCAAGCTCGTCGGGGAGTGGCTGGTCCGCGCGGCCACCCGCGCGACCGACCTGCGGGCGGTGAGCCTGCGCTACTTCAACGTCGCCGGCACGGCACGGCCCGAGCTCACGGACACGGTGGTGGCCAACCTGGTCCCGATCGTCCTGCAGCGGGTCGCGGAGGGGCTTCCCGCGGCCGTCTTCGGGGACGACTACCCGACGCCCGACGGCACCTGCGTGAGGGACTACGTGCACGTCGCCGACCTGGCCGAGGCCCACGTCCGGGCGCTCACGTACCTGGAGCGCGACGAGCGCCCCTACGACGTCTTCAACGTCGGCACGGGCACCGGCGCCTCGGTGCTGGAGGTCGTGGCGGCCCTGTCCCGGGCGCTGGGCCGCGAGGTCCCCGTCGTCGTCGAACCACGACGCGCCGGTGACCCGCCGCGCCTGGTCGCCTCCGTCGAGCGGATCTCCTCCGTGCTGGGCTGGCACGCCACCCGCGACCTGGACGACATCTGCCGCTCGGCCGTCGAGGCCGTGGCCCGGTGACCTGGTGACCCGGTGAACCGGTGATTCGGTGCCGGGCACGTCCCTCAGGTCCGGGGCGCCGTGCGGGTGGGCCGTGCGCCCTGTCCGGCCCGGGACACCACCTTGGCCAGCCGGAACCGCACGGCCAGGCCGACCCGGACCACGGCCCGCAGCGGCCACCACACGGGTCCTGACCAGCGGCGGGACACGTAGCGCCGGGCGGACAGGTGGTGGGCCCGCAGCATGGGCGTGGGGTCCGAGCGCCACGTGTGCCCGCCGACGTGGGTGACCCGCGCGCCGGGTACGTACACCGACGCCCAGCCCGCGGCC
Organism: uncultured Actinomycetota bacterium; assembly: GCA_963759255.1. Taxonomy (GTDB): domain Bacteria; phylum Actinomycetota; class Actinomycetes; order Actinomycetales; family JBBAYJ01; genus Aquipuribacter. The sequence goes on along the minus strand of CAVWYQ010000002.1, from coordinate 289,967 downwards.
GCCAGCCGCTCACCCAGGTCCAGGTCCTCGAAGAACATGAAGTACCCCTCGTCGAAGCCGCCGACCGCCTCGAACGCCTCTCGGCGCAGCAGCAGGCACGACCCCGACAACCAGCCGGTCTCGCGCTCGGCGACGGCCTCGGCCTCCTGTCGGTAGGCGCGCGTCCACGGATTGCTGGGCCAGGCCCAGCCGACCAGGGCGTGGCCGATCCCGCGGCCGAGCGAGGGGAGCGCGCGCGCGGAGGGGTAGAGGGTCCCGTCGAGGTCGGAGATGAGCGGGCCGAAGGCACCACCGCCCGGGTGCCGCCCCCCGGCGGCCAGCAGCTCGTCGAGCGCTCCGGGCGCCCACTCCACGTCGGGGTTGGCCACCACCAGCCAGGGAGCCGACCCACGGGCGGCGCCACGGTTGGCGGCCGTGCCGTACCCGACGTTGCCACCGCTGGGCAGGAGGGCCGCCCGCCCGGCCGCCGCGGCCGCCTCGGGGACGCCGTCGGTCGAGCCGTTGTCCGCCAGGACCACCCGTGCGGGGCGGGTCGTGGCGTCCACCAGGGAGTCCAGGAAGGCCGCGAGGGTGTCCCCCGGGGAGTACGTCACGACGACGACGTCCACAGCGTCACCGGCCCCGCCGGAGCCCGGGCCAGGGTCCGTGCCACCGTCGCGGCCCTGCCCGTCCGGTCCGTACGAGTCGTGCGGCACGCTCATGCGCCGGCCTGACGTGCGGCGGCGTGCCAGGCCCGCAGGTGCACCTCGGCGCTGCCGTCCCAGGTGAACCCCAGCGCCCGCCGGCGCGCCGCCCGGGCGAGCCGTTCCCTGCCCGCCGGGTCGGCGTGCAGGCCCGCGAGGGCGGTGCCGATCGATGCTGGGTCCGGCTCGCAGTACTGCACCGCGTCCCCGCCCACCTCGGGCAACGAGAGCAGGCGGGTGGTCAGAACGGCGGCACCGCACGCCATGGCCTCCAGGACCGGCAGCCCGAAGCCCTCGCCCAGGCTGGGGTAGGCGACCACCTCGGCCCCGCCGAGGAACCCCGGGAGGTCACCGTAGGGCAGGTAGCCGGGCCGCAGCAGCGGCATGCCCTCGGGCACGGTCCGCAGCACGGCGGGCAGTGAGGTGTCCCAGCCCGGACCTCCGGCCAGCACCAGCGCCGGGACCGAGCCCGGGTCGCTGGCGTGCAGGTCGGCGAAGGCGCGCACCCAGCCTCGCACCAGGCCCCCGACGTTCTTGCGGGGCTCCACCGTGGCCAGGAAGGCGATGTACGGCCGGTCCGCCAGCCCGAGGGCCCTGGCTACACGCCGCCGCTCCACCGCGTCGACCGGGGCGAAGGTGTCAGCGTCCACGCCGTGCAGGGCGACGTCGGTGCGCTCCGGGTCCGCGCCGGCCAGACGCACCACCTCGTCGCGGGTGGCCACGGACGGCACCACGCAGCGTGCCGCCCGCCGGACGGCCCGCCGGGTCGCAGCCCGGAAGGTGGCCGCCTTGACCGGCTGGTGCACACCCGGGTCGGTGAAGAACGTGGCGTCGTGCAGCGTGACGACGCTCGCCGCCCGCGGCCGGGCGGGGGCGGTGTAGTGGGGGCTGTGCAGGACGTGGGCGCCCACCGAGCCCACCAGGGCGGGCAGCCCGGTCTGCTCCCACAGCAGCCTGCGGGGCGCCGAGGCCACCCCGGCCGGAGCGGTGACCACCTCGCGGACACCGAGCCCGGCCACGGTCGAGGCGTCCCGCTCCTGGCACACCACCACCGGGTCCTCGCCACGCCTGGCCAGCGCCTGCAGCAGGGCGTCCGTGTACCGACCGACGCCCCCGCGGTCGGCGGGCACGGCGGTGGCGTCGAAGAGCACACGGGGTCCGGGCATCGCGGGGAACGGTACCGTCACCGGGTGCGGCGACCGGCGGAGCAGCGGGCCCGCGACGTCTCTCGCCGGCGCGGTCAGCAGGCCGACGACGACCCGCAGCGCGGGGACCGGCTCCGCGTGGCGGTCACGGTCGAGCAGGCGTGGCAGCGGGTCCCCGGCGGGACCGCCGCCTCGACGAACGCCCTGCTGGCGGAGCTGGCCCGCCGCCCGGACATGGACGTCTGGGGCGTCGCCGCCCGTCACGGCGCCGAGGCACCGGCGGACTGGCGGCCCCCCGTCCCGGTGCACCACCTCCCGCTGCCCCGCCTGGCGCTGTACCGCAGCTGGCACGCCCTCCGGTGGCCGCCCGTGCACGCCGGTGGTGGTGGCCGCCCTGACGTGGTCCACGCCACCTCCCCGGCGGTGCCTCCGGGGTCGGCCCCGTTGGTCGCCACCGTCCACGACCTGGCCTTCCTCGACCGGCCGGACCTGTACACCCCCCGCGGGGTGCGCTTCCTCACGCGGGGGACGCGGCTCGCGCGCGAGCTGGCCACGTCGGTGGTGGTGCCCAGCAGGGCGGTCAGGCAGGAGTGCCTCGCGGCCGGCTTCGACGGGGACCGGGTGCACGTGGTCCCCCACGGGGTCGCGGTGCCGGAGGTCCCGCCGAGCGCGGTGTCCGCCCTGCGCCGCCGCCTCGACCTGCCCGGTCCGTACCTGATGTGGTGCGGCACCCACGAGCCCCGCAAGAACCTCGCCACCCTGCTGCGGGCGTTCGAGCTGCTCGTCGCCGCCGGGTCGGGGCTGCACCTGCTCCTGGTCGGGCCCGACGGCTGGGGCCCGCAGGCCGCTCCCCCCGCCGCGGTGGCCTCGCGGGTCCGGACGGCCGGCTTCCTGCCCTCGAGCCAGCTGCACGCCGCCTACGCCGGTGCCGCGGTCATGGCCTACCCGTCGCTGCGCGAGGGCTTCGGGATGCCGGTGCTGGAGGCGATGGCGCACGGAGTACCCGTGGTGACCACGCGGGGCTCGGCGATGGCCGAGTTCGCGGGCACCGCCGGGGCCCTGGTCGACCCGACCGACCCGTCGGAGGTGGCCGGAGGGGTCGAGGACGCGCTGCGGCACGGGGCGACCTACTCCACCGAAGGACGGCGGGTCGCGTCGGGGATGACGTGGCAGGTGGCCGCCGACCGGCTCGCGGCCGTCTACGCCGACGCCGCGGGACGCCCCGGCGCGGGTGGCTAGGCTCGCCACCGTGCCCGACGCGCCCCGAGACCTGCTGGACGCCGGCCCGCTGCGGTCGGCCTACCTCGGCGCGGTCACCACGGCCCGGCGCGGGCTGGACGGGACGACGCTGCTGCGGGGCTGGGACGCCAGGGCCGCCCGCCGTCCCCGGTCACCGCTGGCCCACCTGCGCACCCTGCTCGCCGTCCACAACGCCGAGGACCTGGTCGCGCTGGACCTGCCCTGGTGGACGTACCAGGCGATCGACCACGTCAGCGGCTTCCTCGCCGGGCGGGGGTACCAGGCCCGGGTGTTCGAGTACGGCTCCGGGGCCAGCACGCTGTGGCTGGCCCGCCGCTGCACCAGCCTCGACGCGGTCGAGCACCACGGCGAGTGGGCCGGGCGCGTGCGGGGGCTCGTGGCCGAGACGCCGGGGCTGCGCTGCACCCCCACCGTGCACGTGCCCGAGGTGCCGCAGGCGCCGGCAGGCGGCCGCGGGGTCAGCTCGGGCGCCCCCAGCGGCCAGGGGCTCGACTTCTCCGCCTACGTCGACGTCGTGCACGACGTGGGCGGCCTCTTCGACCTGGTGACCGTGGACGGGCGGGCCCGGGGGGCGTCCCTGCTCGCGTCGCTGCAGCACGTCGCCCCCGACGGCCTGCTGCTGCTCGACGACGCCCAGCGACCCCGGTACCGCGACGCGGTACGCCAGGCGGAGGTGATGGGGTGGCACAGCCTCCGCACGCGCGGGGCCACCCCCTGCCAGCCCCTGCCGAGGGAGACGGTCCTGCTGTCACGGCACCCGTTCCGGCCGCCACCGCGGTGAGCCGAGGCAGCGCCGATGACCGGGAACCAGCAGCGCCCCCGGGCCCGACGCGCCGGGCGGTCACGGCGGTGTCCGTGGTGGTGCTCCTGGTCGTGCTCGTCCTCGGCGGCGGGTACCTGTGGACCGTCAGGGTGGAGGTCGCCGTGGCCGTCGCCTCGATCGGCGTGGCGCCCGTGGTCGGTGCGCTGCTGCTGACCGTCCTCGGGGTGCTCGCTACGGGTCAGAGCTGGCTGGTGTGGCTCCGGTGTCTCGCCGAGGCGCCGCCCCTGCGGACCTCGCACCAGGTGTTCTACCTCACCCAGTCCGGCAAGTACCTGCCGGGGTCGCTCTGGCCGTTCCTGGCCCAGGCGGTGCTCGCCCGCCGCTTCGGCGTCCCGCGCTCGGCCATGCTCACGGCCACGACGCTGTTCCTGCTCACGCACGTGGTCACGGGCACCGCCGTGGGCCTGGTCGCGGTGGGCCCGGCGGGCACGACCGGCTGGACGTGGGCGCTCTACCCGGCGGCAGCCGTCGCGCTGCTGGGGCTGTGCCCCCCGGTGCTGGCGCGTGGGGTGGCGCTGGCGGACCGGCTCCGGGGCCGCGCGGGAGCGATGGCAGCCTCCCCCACCTGGGGCGCCGTGGCCCGGGCGGTCCTGCTGATGCTGCTGGCGTGGGCGGCCTACGGGACCGCTACCTGGCTCCTCGTCAGACCGCTGAGCGATGGCGGTCCGTCGCTCGCAGTCTCGGTCGGGGCGTACGCCCTGGCCTGGGTGGTGGGGTTCCTCGCCGTCGCCGCCCCCGCGGGCGTCGGGGTCAGGGAGGCCGTGCTGGTGCTGGTGCTGGCGCCGCTGCTGGAGACGCCCGAGGCTCTCTCGGTGGCGTTGCTGTCACGGGTCGTGCTCACCCTGGCCGACCTGGGCCTCGCGCTCGGGTCGAGCGGCGTTCTCGGCGAGGGCCCCGCCGTGACGGCTGGGTCTTCCCCCTCAGCCGGCCCAGGCGGGTAGCAGCCCGCGCTCCCGCGCCTCGAGCAGCCCCGGGGCCGCGCGGTCCTTGGGCGACAGCCGGAGCTCCAGCGGTGACCCGTCACGCCCCCGGTCCGGCCATGCGATGCCGATGTCGGGGTCGAGGGGGTCCACCTCGTGCTCCTGGCCGGGCCGGTAGGGCGTCGAGCACAGGTAGGCCACGGCCGAGGCGTCGGCCAGCGAGAGGAAGGCGTGCCCGACCCCGACCGGGAGGTAGACGGCTCTGCGGTCGACGTCATCCAGCAGCACGGCCTCCCAGCGCCCGAAGGCCGGGCTCCCGACGCGCAGGTCGACCACCACGTCGAGGACGGCCCCGGCCAGGCAGGTGACGTACTTCGCCTGCCCGGGGGGCACGTCCGCGTAGTGGACACCCCTCAGCACTCCGGCGGCCGAGACCGAGCAGTTGGCCTGCCGCAGGTCGAAGCGGTGCCCGGTGGCCGCGGTGAAGCGGTCGTCCCGGAACCACTCGAGGAACGTGCCGCGGTCGTCGGCGTGCTGGCGGGGCGTGACCTCCAGGGCGCCGGGGATGCCGAGCTGGCGTACCTCCACCGCTCAGCGCGCCAGTCCGGCGCGCTGCTTGAGCGGCTCCCACCAGGCCCGGTTGTCCCGGTACCAGGCGACCGTCGCGGCGAGGCCGTCCTCGAACGGGACTGCCGGCGCGTAGCCGAGCTCCGCGCGGATCCGGGAGGTGTCCACGGAGTACCGGCGGTCGTGGGCCTTGCGGTCCTCGACAGGCACCACCGCGTCCGGCCCCCGGCCGGTGGCGGCGAGCAGCCGCTCGGTGAGCCCCTTGTTGGTCAGCTCGGTGCCGCCGCCGATGTTGTACACCTCGCCCGCCCGACCGCCCTCGAGCACGAGCTGGAGGCCCCGGCAGTGGTCGTCGACGTGCAGCCAGTCCCGCACGTTCAGCCCGTCGCCATACAACGGCACCGTCCCCCCGTCCAGCAGGTTGGTGACGAAGAGAGGGATCACCTTCTCGGGGAACTGGTACGGGCCGTAGTTGTTGGAGCACCTCGTGACCATCACCGGGAGCCCGTGCGTCCGTGCGTAGGCCAGGGCGAGCAGGTCGCTGCCCGCCTTGGACGCGGAGTACGGGCTGTTCGGCTGCAGCGGCTGGGTCTCGGACCAGGAGCCGACGTCGATCGAGCCGTACACCTCGTCGGTCGAGACGTGGACGAAGCGCCGCACCCCGTGACGCACGGCGGCGTCGAGGAGCACCTGGGTCCCGACGACGTTGGTCGTCACGAACTCGCCGGCGCCGCTGATCGAACGGTCCACGTGGGACTCGGCCGCGAAGTGCACGACGTGGTCCACTCCCCGCACGACGGCGTCGACCGTCTCGGCGTCCCGGACGTCCCCGTGCACGAACCGCAGCCGGGTGTCGGTGCGGACCGGGTCGAGGTTGGACCGGCTCCCCGCATAGGTCAGCGCGTCCAGGACGACGACCTCGTCGGGCTCGTACCCGGGGAACCCCCCCTGCAGCACGGTGCGCACGTGGTGGCCACCGATGAAACCGGCGCCACCGGTGACGAGCAGTCGCATGGGTCTCCAGGTCGGTCGTCGCTGCGGCTGCCAATGCTAGTGCACGTCCCAGCCGGGCGGCCCATACCCGGGAGGACCGGCAGCAGGGCAGGTGACGGTGGCCGCACCCGGGTGACGTCCTGCGGACCGGGCTCCGGGCCCCCCGTCCGGCTGCCACACTCAGCCGCGTGAGAGGGATCATCCTGGCCGGCGGGTCGGGCACGCGGCTGCACCCGATCACCATCGGCGTCAGCAAGCAGCTGGTGCCGGTCTACGACAAGCCGATGATCTACTACCCGCTGACCACGCTCATGCTGGCGGGGATCCGCGACGTGCTGATCATTACCACACCGCAGGACCAGGCCGCCTTCGCCCGGCTGCTCGGAGACGGCTCCCGGTTCGGCATCTCGGTCTCCTACGCTGCGCAGCCGGCCCCCGAAGGGCTCGCGCAGGCGTTCGTCATCGGGTCCGACTTCCTGTCCGACGGCAGCGTGTCTGCGCTCGTCCTGGGCGACAACATCTTCTACGGCCCCGGTCTCGGTACGCAGCTGGCCAGGTTCGAGGCCGTGGACGGGGCGGCGGTCTTCGCCTACCGGGTGTCGGACCCCGAGCGGTACGGCATCGTCTCCTTCGACACCGACGGACGTGCCACGAGCCTGGAGGAGAAGCCGGCCAGGCCGCGGTCCCCGTACGCGGTGCCCGGGCTCTACTTCTACGACGGGGACGTGGTCGACCGGGCGCGGGCGCTGCGGCCGTCGGCCAGGGGCGAGTACGAGATCACCGACCTGAACCGGACCTACCTGGAGGAGGGTCGGCTGCAGGTGGAGGTGCTCCCCCGCGGCACCGCGTGGCTCGACACCGGGACCGTGAACTCGCTCCTGGACGCCGGCAACTTCGTGCGGACGCTCGAGGACCGGCAGGGCCTCAAGATCGGCTGCCCGGAGGAGGTCGCGTGGCGGCGGGGGTGGCTGAGCGACGACGACCTGGCGGCGCTGGCGGAGGACCTGAGGTCGACCTCCTACGGCGGCTACCTCCTCGACCTGCTGCCCGGCGAGCGGGCGGGCTGAGGAGCGGCCGGACGTCAGCCCGCCCGGCGCTCCGCCTCGACGAGGGCGGCGACGAGGTCCTCGAACTCCACCGTCGGACGCCAGCCGAGCCGCGCCCTGATCTTCGAGGCGTCACCGACCAGGTCGACGCTGTCCACGGGTCGGAAGAACGTCGGGTCCACCACGACGCGCTGCTCCCACTCGGCGACGCCGGCCGCGGCGAACGCCGCGGCGACGAAGTCGCGCACGGTGTGCCCGCGCCCGCTCGCCACGACGTAGTCGTCCGGCGCCTCGGCGGCCGCCATCCTCACCATGGCGTCCACGTAGTCGGGGGCCCACCCCCAGTCCCTGACGGCGTCGAGGTTCCCCAGCCGGAGCTCGCTCTGCTCGCCGCGGGCGATCGCCACGGCACCGGCGGCGATCTTCCGGGTGACGAACGTCGGCGGCCGGCGGGGCGACTCGTGGTTGTACAGGACCGCCGACGACACGTGCAGCCCGGCGCCCCGGTAGACCTGGCCGAGCTGGAGGACGTACGCCTTGGCCGCGCCGTAGGGAGACACAGGGCGGACCGGTGTCTGCTCGGACTGGGGGGTCTCCACCGCCCCGCCGAACACCTCCGCGCTGGAGGCGAGGACGACCCGGGGCGGTGCGGACGACGACGCGCAGGCGGCCAGCAGCCGGGCCACGGGGGTGGCGGTCAGCTCGGCCGTGACGGCCGGTTCCTCCCACGAGCGGGCGACGGAGGAGAGGCCGGCCAGGTGGTAGACGACGTCTGGTGCGGTCGCCGCGACTAGCCGCTCGAGGGCGCCGGGGTCGGCGAGGTCCCCCACATGGACCTGGACGCCGTCCGCTGCACCCTCGATCGCCTCCTCGTCCCCCTCGGGTGGACGCACCATCCCGTGGACCTCCCACCCGTCGGCGAGCAGCCGTTCGGCGAGGTAGCTGCCGTCCTGGCCCGTCACCCCGGTGACGAGCGCCCGCGCACCCACCGTGCCGCTCAGGCGCTCAGCCGGCGCTGCTCCGAGAGGTCGTTGTCGACCATCATCTGGACCAGCTCCTGGAAACCGACCTTCGGCGCCCAGCCGAGCGTCTCCCTCGCCTTGGCGGGATCCCCGATGAGCAGGTCGACCTCGGCCGGACGGAAGAAGCGGGGGTCCTGGACCACCTTGCTCCCCCACTCCTCGATGCCGATGTGCCCGAACGCCACGTCGAGCAGCTCACGGATGGAGTGGGTCTCGCCCGTGGCGACGACGTAGTCGTCGGCCTCGTCCTGCTGCAGCATCCGCCACATGGCGTCCACGTAGTCGCCGGCGAAGCCCCAGTCGCGGCGGGCGTCCAGGTTGCCCAGGGTGATGACGTCCTGCGTCCCCAGCGCGATGCGGGCCACGGCCTGCGTCACCTTCCGCGTGACGAACTCCGGCCCGCGGCGGGGTGACTCGTGGTTGAACAGGATCCCGCTCGAGGCGTGCATCCCGTAGGACTCGCGGTAGTTGATCGTCATGTAGTGGCCGTAGACCTTGGCCACGCCGTAGGGCGACCGGGGCCACAGCAGCGTGGTCTCGCGCTGCGGGACCTCCTGCACGCGCCCGAACATCTCCGAGCTCGAGGCCTGGTAGAAGCGGACCTTGCCGGCGTCGTCGCCGGCGTACAGCCGGACCGCCTCCAGCATGTTGAGCACGCCCTTGGCCGTGACCTCGGTGGTCAGGTGAGCGTTCTCCCAGGAGTAGGCCACGAAGGAGATCGCCCCGAGGTTGTACACCTCGTCCGGCTGCGCGGACCCCAGGGCACGCATGAGGCTGGACAGGTCCGTCAGGTCGCCGGTGAGGATCTTCACCTCGGGGACGATGCTCTCCACGAGGGCGACCTTGGGGTTGTTCTGGCCACGGACGAGGCCGTAGACCTCATAGCCCTTGGACAGCAGCAGCTCGGCCAGGTAGAGGCCGTCCTGCCCGGTGATCCCTGTGATGAGTGCGCGCGTCATGTGGGTGGAAGTCCTCGCTGGAAGGTCGCGGGCGCCGGCAGCACCCCTGGGCCGACGGCACAGTACCGTCCAGGTGTGCCGGCCACGACGGACCTGGACGGCGTCGGGTGCCCGGTCGCACTGGACGCCACACCGCTGCTCGGACCCTCGACCGGGATCGGCCGCTACGTGGACCGGCTGGTGGCGCAGCTGTCCGGAGACCCGGCCCGCAGCCAGGTCGGCCTGGTGACGGTGTCGGCGCGCCGGGGCGCCGGGGCGCTCCCCGCCCACCCGGGGACGTGGCGGCGGTCCGTACGTGCCCCTGCGGCGGTGTGGCAGCGCAGCATGACCCGGGGGTCCGCCGCGGTCGACCTGCTGCTGCGACCGGCCCGGCTGTGGCACATGACGAACTTCGTGGCCCCACGTCCGCGGCGCACCCCCTACGTCATGACGGTGCACGACCTCGCCTACCTGCACCTGCCGGCGCACGTCGCCCCAGGCGCCGAGGCCCTGAGGCACCTGGTCCCGCGTGCGCTGCGTGGAGCGGCGGCCGTGGTGACCGTCAGCGCCGCGACACGTGACGACCTGCGCTCTGCCTACCCATGGCTGGACGTCGAGGTGGTCCCGGTCCCGCTGGGGGTGGACCCCTGGTGGTCCAGGGCGCCGGAGGGCGGCCACCCTGCCCCGGGGACGGCGCACCACCTCGTCGTCGTGGGCACACGGGAGCCGCGCAAGAACCTCGGCCTGCTGGTCCGTGCGCACCGGCGGGCGCGCGAGCAGGAGCCCGGTGTGCCCCGCCTGGTCCTGGCGGGCAGGCGGGGGTGGGGTGAGGACCTGGACGGCGAACGCGCCGACGCCCGGCACGTCGACATGGTCGAGGACGCGGACGACCGGGCCCTGCGCGAGCTGGTACGGACGGCGACGGCGCTGTGCGCCCCGTCGCTGCGCGAGGGCTTCTCGCTGACCGTCCTGGAGGCGATGGCGGCCGGCACACCGGTCCTGGCCAGCGACATCCCTGCGCACCGCGAGCTGATGGGCGGGACCGGGACCCTGCTACCGGTGGCCGACGCCGACGCGTGGTCGCAGGCGTTCACCGCCCTGGGGCGCCGGACGACGGCGGTGGACGCGGACGCCGCCCGGGACCGCGCCCGGTCGTACACCTGGCGCCGGACGGCGGAGGCGCACGTCGACCTGTGGCGCGCGGTCGCCTCGCGGACGTCCCCCTAGGATCGGCCGGTGAGCGAGATCCGGGTGTCCTACGGCCAGAACGGTGAGGACGTCGTCCTCTGGCGGGCGCTGGGGCACGTCCAGGACGGCCGCTACGTGGACATCGGCGCCAACCACCCCGTCCACCACTCGGTGACCTGCCTGTTCTACGAGAACGGCTGGCGGGGTGTGGACGTGGAGCCCGTGGAGCACTTCGCCGACCTCCTGCGCTCCGCCCGCCCGGCCAACGACGTGGTGCGCGCCGTCGTGTCCGACTCCTCCGAGGCGGAGCTCACCTTCCACGAGGTCGTCGGGACCGGCCTGAGCACCTCCGACCCGTCCCTCGCCGAGACCTACGCCGACCGCGGCTTCTCCACCGTCCGCCGCACCGTCCCCAGCCGCACCCTGGAGCAGGTGTCGCGGTCGGACCTCGCCCGCGACGCCCACGGTGACACGCACTTCCTCAAGGTGGACGTGGAGGGCGACGAGGAGAGCGTCCTGCGTTCGGCCGACTTCACCAGGTGGCGCCCCTGGGTCGTGGTGGTCGAGGCCACGGAGCCGCTGAGCACCGAGCGGTCGCACGCCGGCTGGGAGCCGATCCTGCTGTCCGCCGGCTATCGGTTCTGCCTCTTCGACGGGCTCTCCCGCTACTACGCGGCCGAGGAGCACCCCGAGCTGGTGGAGCCGCTCTCGTACCCGTTCTGCCCGCTCGACCCGTTCACCACCTCCACGTACCAACTGCTGAGCGCCGACCTCGGAGACCTGCGGGCACGCCTGGGGGCCCACGAGGCCGAGCTGGGCCGGATGCGGCAGTCGGTGCGCCTGTGGCGCACCGAGGCGCTGCGCCGGTGGGGCCAGACCACGGTCGTCGACGCCCCGCCTGACGCGGTCCGTGAGCTGCAGCACGAGGTCAGCGCCCTGCGGACGAGCACCTCCTGGCGGGTCACCGCGCCGATGCGGGCAGCGTCCCGGTTCGCGCAGCGGGTGCTCCGGTGATGACCTGGGCCGGTTCCGGTCGGGACGACACCGCCTCGTCCGCGACCCGCGACATCGTCCTGCTCCGACGTCTCGCGGTCGTGGCGCAGACGCTGGGCGTGGCACCGGGCGTGGGGGAGAGCTCCTCCACCGACCTGGCGTTCGCGCTCACCGAGCACGTCCGGACCCGGCTGCAGCGTGACGAGGTGTGGCTGCTCCTGGTGGCGCTGCACGGAGCCCTGCCCACTACCGACGCGGTGGACGACGCCGTGCGAACCCTGCGCCTGTCTGGTTCCACCGACGTCCTGCACGCGCTGCTGGCTGGCGTGGACGTCGCCGACGCCGATGTCGGGCGCGCCCTTCAGGTGGTCAGCGACGTCCCGGTCGTCGACGTCGACTTCACGGCGCGTCACGACCTGCACACCGGGATCCAGCGCGTCGTACGCGAGACGCTGCCTCGCTGGTCCGAGCGTCCCGTCCGGCTCGTGGCGTGGAACGGCCCCCGGCGCGGCCTGCGCGACCTGTTCGAGGACGAACGCGACCGGGTGCTGCGCTACCACGAGGCACGGCGCCCAGGGACCGGGTCGCAGCGACCCCACGGCGAGCCGGAACCGCTCGTCGTGCCGTGGCAGACCACGTTGGTGCTGCCCGAGGTGCCGGCACCCGACGTGACTGAGCGGCTGGCCGCCCTGAGCGAGGCGAACCGCCTGGTGCTCGTGGGCTACGACTGCATACCGGTCGTGTCCGCCGACGTGCTCCCCCGCGAGGAGCCCGTGAAGTTCGTCCGCTACCTGTCACTGGTCAAGCGCTCGGTCGCCGTCGCCGCGATCTCCCGGGCGGCCGCCGAGGAGTTCCAGGGCTTCTGCCGCATGCTGCCCACCCAGGGCCTCAGCGGGCCCACGGTGCACGTGTGCGCGCTGCCCGCCCAGCAGGGGCCCACCCCGGCGCCGGTTCCGGGCGGCCCACCGGACGCCACGCCCGGCACGGGCGGGCTGCCCTACGTGCTCGTGGTCGGCAGCCAGGACCCCCGCAAGAACCACCTCGCCGTGCTCCACGCCGCCGAGAGGCTGTGGCTGGAGGGCGAGCGGCTGGCTCTCGTGTTCGCCGGCGGCCGCGGCTGGCGGGCCGACGCCTTCGACCGTGAGGTCGCCCGACTCGTACGCGCAGGGCGGGCGGTGCACGTGCGACGGGGAGTCGACGACGCCACGCTCTGGCGGCTGTACTCCGGCGCGCGCTTCTCGGTCTTCCCCTCCCTGCACGAGGGCTTCGGGCTGCCGGTCGCGGAGAGCCTCGCGGCCGGGGTGCCCTGCATCACCTCCCGCGCGGGCAGCATGGGGGAGATCGCGGTGGGCGGCGGCGCCCTGACCGTCGACCCCGAGGACGACGACGCGCTCCACGAGGCCATGGGACGGTTGCTGCGCGACAACGAGCTGCACGCCCGCCTCACGGCCGAGGCGCGGTCCCGCCAGGACCGGACCTGGACGCAGTACGCCGACGAGCTCTGGGAGCTCGTCCGATCGACGGGAGCAGGGGCGTGAGCGCTGCGGTGACGCTGGCACGAGGGGTCGTCGCCTCGCACCCGGCTCTGGCGCACCGACTGCGCACGGCCAGGGCCGCGCTGCGGCCGGTGGTGCACCGGGCACGAGGCGAACGGGATGACTGGGCCGACGCCGGCTGGCGTCCCTCCGCGGGCGCCGGCCCCGCTCGTGCCGAGCTGACCCGTCGCCTGCTGCTGGTGTGCGACGTCATCGCCGGGACGGAGCCGGCCCGCTGGGTCGAGGGTGCCGGCGCCACGGCGCAGGCCCGTCTGGACATGGCCTGCCGGGCGGCGGCCAAGGCCGTCCGCACCGACGAGCACCGCTGGCTGCTCCTGGCGGTCCTGGACGGTCGCCTCCCCCTGGTGGACGACGTCGTCATGCTGCGACGACGCTTCGTGACCGAAGGGGCCCAGCCTGCCGTCGCCCAGCTGGCCCGCACGGTGCTGCGGCGCCACGCGCGCCTGGGGCCGGCCGCACCCGCGGTGCGCGTGGTGGTGGGAGCCGTCCTGGTCGACGTCGAGCACACGTCGCAGACGCGGCTCGCGACCGGGATCCAGCGCGTCGCCCGGCTCACCACGAGGCGCTGGGCCACCGACCACGACGTGCTCACCGTTGGCTGGAGCACGTCCGGCCGCGCCCTGCGGGTGCTCACACCGCAGGAGCACTCCCGGGCGGTCGGAACGTCGAGCGTGGCCACCTCGCGACGCCCGGTCGACGAGGTGGTCGTCCCGTGGCGCAGCACCTACCTGCTGCCCGAGCTGGTGACCGAGGAGGCCCGCTACACCCGGCTGACCGCGTTGGCCCGGTTCAGCGGCAACCGCACGGCTGCCGTGGGCTTCGACGCCGTGCCCGTGACCTCCGCCGAGACCACCGCCGAGGCCATGGGGGCCGCCTACGCCGGGCAGCTGGCCGCCCTGCGCCACTTCGACGTCGTGGCGCCGATCTCCCACGCCTCGGGTGAGGAGTTCGCCGGCTGGGCGGCGATGTGCCGGGCGGCCGGGCGGACCGCGCCCGAGGTGCGGGTCGTCCCGCTCGCCCGGGAGGCGTCCTCATGCACGGACCAGACCCGTGCCGAGGTCTCGCACCGGCTCACGTTCGGCGCGGGCATGCCACTGGTCCTCGTGGTCGGCAGCCATGAACCACGCAAGAACCATCGTGCCCTGCTGCACGCCGCTGAACGTCTGTGGCGCGACGGCCTGCAGTTCAGCCTGCTCTTCGTCGGCGGCAACGCCTGGCGGAGCGAGGGCTTCATCGGCGACCTGGAGCGGCTGCAAGGCAACGGCCACCTGGTCGACAGCGTCCGCGGTCTGCCCGACGACGAGCTGTGGGCGCTCTACGAGATCGCGTGGTGCACGGCGTTCCCGTCCCTGAACGAGGGCTTCGGCCTGCCGGTCGCGGAGTCGCTCGCGGCGGGCACGCCGGTGCTGACGTCGCGGTTCGGCAGCATGCGCGAGATTGCCCGGACCGGTGGTGCTCTCCTCGTCGACCCTCGGGACGACGACTCGATCACCGAGGGCCTCCGGAGCCTGCTCGAGGACCGCGCCCTGTACGACGTGCTGCGCCGCGCCGCCCGGGACTTCCCCACCCGCTCGTGGCAGGAGTACGCCGACGACCTCTGGGACGCGCTGGCCGTGGGCACGGACGGCGACGAAGCCACGCCCGTATAGGCTCCCGAGGACCCCTCGCCGTCGGGTCCGCCGGTCGCGGTGGCCAGGGCTGACGGCCCCACCGACCCCGGGAGCCCGATGAACCGTCACGCCGACCCCCAGGAGCGCGCCCGGACCGTGTCCGTGCTCCCCATGCTCCCGGCCGCACGGGAGCCGGAGTTCGTCGGGGGCACCGCGGCCTCCGTCCGCGACCTCTGGGAGTACCGGCAGCTGTTGGGCCTGCTGGTGCGACGCGAGCTCAAGGTCCGCTACAAGGACTCCGCCCTGGGGTTCCTCTGGAGCCTGCTGAGACCGCTGGCCCTGCTGCTGGTCTACTACGTCGCCATCGGCAAGTTCCTGTCCGCCGAACGGTCGATCCCCGACTTCGCGGTCTTCGTCTTCACCGGTCTGACGGTGTGGCAGCTCTTCGCCGAGACGGTTGCCTCGGGCACCGGCTCGATCGTGGCCAACGCCGGCCTGGTCAAGAAGGTGTACCTGCCGCGCGAGGTCTTCCCGCTGAGCGTCGTGGGCTCCGCCCTGTTCAACACGGTCATCCAGCTGGGGCTGCTCTGCCTGGCCACGCTGGCCCTCGGTCGCTTCCCCACGGGCGCGGGGTGGCTCTACCTGGTGCCGTCGCTGCTGCTGGTCGTCCTGTACGGCACCGCCTTGGGGCTCGTGCTGTCGGCGTGGAACGTCTACCTGCGCGACATCCAGTACCTCGTGGAGATCGGGCTGCTCATCGGCTTCTGGCTCACCCCCGTGGTGTACTCCTGGGAACTGGTCAGCAACAAGATCGGCCCGACCCTGGAGCAGCTGTACCTGCTCAACCCCGTGAGCACCGCGGTGCTGGGGTTGCAACGCACCTTCTGGGTGGCCGGACGTGGCACGCCGGTCCCCGAGGGGCTGCCGCTGAGGATCGCCGTGATGATGGTGGTGGGCGTGGTGCTGGTGTGGCTGGGGCAGCGGGTCTTCGCCCGCCTCGAGGGCAACTTCGCGCAGGAGCTCTGAGGTGGTCGCTCCCGAGGTCGTCCGCATCGACGGCGTGTCCAAGAAGTTCGTCATCCGCAAGGACAAGTCGCTCAAGGAGCGCGTGGTCAACGCCCGTCGCGGCCGAGCCGCCCGGGAGGAGTTCTGGGCGCTGCGCGACGTCAGCACCACCTTCGCCCTGGGCGAGACGGTCGGGCTCGTCGGCGCCAACGGCTCCGGCAAGTCCACGCTGCTCAAGACCGTCGGCGGCATCATCCAGCCCACGTCCGGCACCGTCACCCGCCGGGGACGCCTCGCCGCGCTGCTCGAGCTCGGGGCCGGGTTCCACCCCGACCTGACCGGGCGGGAGAACGTGTTCCTCAACGCCTCGATCCTCGGGCTCTCGCACGCGCAGACCGAGCGCTACTTCGACCCGATCGTCGCCTTCTCCGGCATCGAGCGGTTCATCGACACGCAGGTCAAGTTCTACTCCAGCGGCATGTACGTCCGGCTGGCGTTCGCGGTGGCGGTCCACGTAGACCCGGACATCCTGCTGGTGGACGAGGTGCTGTCCGTCGGCGACGAGCCCTTCCAGCGCAAGTGCCTGGACCGCATCCGCGAGTTCCAGGCCGAAGGCCGGACGATCGTCATGGTCAGCCACGCGCTGGACCAGGTGGCCGAGCTCTGCGACCGGGCGATCGTGCTCGAGGCGGGGGCCGTCGTTGCCGACGACGACCCCGTGACCGCTCTCCGTGTCCTGCGCCAGGACTTCGCCGAGACCTCCGCGCGAGACGCCGCGGCGGCGCGCCGGGCCGCAGGCCGCGACGCCGTGGCCGGGGTCCCGGAGATCCACGGCGTCACGCTGTCCGACGGTGCCGGCGCCGTGCTCGAGCGGCTGGACCAGGGAGGCACGCTGGTCGCGGCGCTCGACGTCACCGTCCCGGCCGGCCTCGAAGCGCCGGTGGTGGGCTTCGGGATCGACTCACCCACGGGTCAGGTCGTATACGGCACCCACACCGGGCTGCTGGGCGGGGGGCGCGTGCCGGCCGGTCGCACCACCGTCAGGCTGCGGGTGGACGGGCTGGCGCTGGGCGAGGGCCGGTACAGCGTCAGCGCCGCGGTGGCCGACGGCGGCCGCGAGCTGGTCCGGGTGTCACCGGCGGCGTCGTTCGCGGTCCACGGCGACGGCCGGTCGATCGGGGTGGTCCGGGCCGACGCGGTGGTCCTGGACGCCTGAGGCCGGGGGTCCCCGGCCGGTGTGCGCAGGCGCTCCGCGCGGCACGCGGGTCCCCGACGACTCGGGGACCCGCGCAGGCCTCACCGCGGGTAGAGCACCGCCCCCACGCGGGACAGCACCTGCACCGAGCGGGACAGCGGTGGCAGCGTGAGCGAGGCACCGGGAGAACCAGAGGTCCCGGTCTGGAAGACGAAGCGGGTGGGCTGCCCCGCCTTGACGACGTAGACCACGAAGTTGCCGTCGGTCTGCATCACGGCGAGATTGGCGCCGGTGCCGTCGGTGCGCGTCTGCCACACGGGCCGCCCGTCGACGTACTGGACGATGTTCCCGTCTGCCTGGAACCGCAGGACCGAACGGGCGTCGTAGTCCGAGCGGCGCATGTCGCCGCGCAGCAGCACCTGTCCGGGGGTCACCGACCGGTCGAACCAGGCCGAGCCGTAGAGCGCGGTGGGCTCCTGCGCCCCGCTCAGCACCTGGAACCCGCCGACGTCGACGAGCAGCAGGTTCTCCTCGACCGCGGCGTTGGTCGTGCGGGTGTTGAAGACCGGCACGTTCATGGTGGAGTACACGACGAAGTTCCCATCGCCCTGCATGACGGCGGCCGCACCGGGGTAGCGCACGGTCCGCGACTGGAACACCACCCTGCCCCCCTGGTAGCCGACCAGGTTGCCGTCGGTCTGCATGACGAGGACGGTGCCACCGTCCTCCGAGGCGAGCCGGTCGCCCGGCAGGAGGACCTCGCCCACCTGCAGCGTGGAGAACACGACGGTGTCGAAGTTCACCCACACCCGTCCACCGCCGTAGAGCACGACGTTGCGGTCGTCCTGGATGGCCAGGCGGTCCGCGGCCGTGCCGTCGGTGCCGAAGTTCTGGGCCACACCTCCGGTGGCGGTGTAGAGCACCAGGTTGCCGTCGGTCTGCATGACCAGGGTCGCCCCCTCGCCGCCCTCGGCCAGCACGGCGAGGACCACTGGCTCGGGGTTGAGTCGGTTGGGTGCGTCAGCCAGGACCAGCGAGCCGTCCTCGGTCAGCACCAGCGCGTAACGCCCCGACGGCGACACCAGCGCCTCCCCCGCTGCGAGCGACTCTCCGCGGAGCAGCGCGTCGGGCAGTTGTTCCGCCTGCGCGGCGAAGGCGTCGTCCACCTCGTCCGCGACCGCGCCCCGGTCGTCCGTGCCCGCGGACTGGGGCGTCCGCTCGGGCCCAGTCGTCCCCGGCTGCGAGGCGACTGCCGTGGCCGGGGCAGCGCCCAGGACCAGGGCGGCCAGGATGACCCCCGCTGCCGTCGTCGTACGTGCTGACATCACATCTCCCAGAAGGTCGGGCGTCACAGTCGACGCCTGAGAACGACAGTGTGGAGCTCGGTTCGCTCTGACACACGGTGATTGTTCGGATCCGCTCCGTCAGGGATACCGGCTGGCTGCGCGGGCGGAGTACTCGACGGAACCCGCCACCGCCGCCGGGACAAAGACGTCGCCGTTGCCGGCCAGCAGCAACGAGGAGATCCAGACGGACGAGCCGGGATCGGGATCGCGGGCGAGCAGCAGCCGGTAGTAGTCGCGCAGCCGCACGGTCGCCGCCTCGTAGCTGCCCGCGATGCCGAACGCCACCTGGTAACGGCCGGCCGTGGAGACCCGGGCTGTCCAGTAGTCCCGCTCGGGTTGACCGGCGGAACGCCCGAGCGTGACGCGGTACATCCGGTCCACCCACCCCCCGGGGTCCCGGCCGGAGACGTTCCACGCCTCCTCCGAGCCCAGGATCGCGGCCTGCATGGCAGGGATGCTGCCGTACCGCTGGAACTCGTCGAGCCAGCCCGAGATCTCACCCTGCGACGGCGTGCGGCCGAGCGCGGACTCGTAGGTCGCCACGACCACCCGTTGTGCGCGTTCGCGGGAGCCGCTGACCTCCATCGCCACCGAGTACGGCGTACGTCCTCCTGCCAGCTGAGCCGTCCGCTCGGTCAGGTCCCCCTGGGACGGCGGGCGGCCCAGCAGGTCCGTCCACATCGCCGTGACCACGGGACGGAACTGCGCGGGGTCCAGGAACGGCGAAAGGCTGAACCAGTCGCTCTTGAGACCGAGACGCGAACGGACCGTGCTGCCGGACAGGATGACGTCACCGCCTGCGGTACGAGCAGTCACCTCGAGGACCCGACCGCCGTCTGCTCCCAGGCCGTTGCGGCGGGTGACCGCAAGGCCACGGACCTCCCCGATGCCGAGGCGGGAGCTGATGGTGGCGCGGCTCATGACCACCGACCAGGAGCGGTTGGGGTTGGCGGCGACGGCGTCCCCGAGGTCCTGGACGGCCGGGAAGGCGCCCCCCGCGGTCCAGCCCCCGGTGGACGAGCTGAACTCCGTACGGGCGACCGCACCCCCGGCCGTACGCCGGACGAGACCGGCCGTCGCCGCGATCGCCGCGTCCGAGCGCCTGTCCTCCAGCGACGTCACGGCACCGGTGGACTGCGAGCGCAGGTACGTCCCGCCGTACACCTGGCAGGACGTCGTGTCGCAGGTCGTGGCGTACGAGGTCCACTGCGAGGACAAGGAGTAGCTGCGTGCCGCGACCGACTGCGCCTGCAGCGCCTGGGCCCCGCGGCCACCACCGGCGTCGGCCCATGACGCAGGGCTCTCCCGTGGCACCACGCCACGCAGGTATTCCTCCACCGGCAGACGGTTCACGACGGCTGAGCCGCCGGAGCGTGCGACGACCACGAGCTCCCCGCGGTAACCACGGTTGGTGCCGAACCCGCACACCTCCACGGCTCCCGCAGCCCTGAGGGTGGTGTCGCCACGGCTGGGCTGCTCGGTCCACGGACCACCGCACCCCGCCCCGGTGAACACCCTGGTCGTCGACCCGTTGCGGACCAGCTGCACGGCCGCACTGCCGAGCGGGGTGCCGTCCAGCTGCAAGGAGGCGCCCGTGGCCACGAGCGGGGCGTCACGCAGCGACACGAGCTCCACGCCGATGGACGGGTTCCCGACCGAGCCGGCGGTCGTGCCGCCGTAGTAGTGGTCGAGGATGGCTGCCGAGCTCCAGCCGTAGTCGACGGCGTACCCCAGGGAGCCGTACTGCCCCAGTCCCCGGCCGTGCCCGTAACCCCGGCCCGAGACGAGCACGTCACCGTCCGCGGACACGGCGTTGACCACGGCACCGGATGCCTGAGCGGTGTCGCCCGACAGGCCGTCCCTCGCCGAGCCGACGGCGCTGCTCGACTCGGTCGTGGTCGAGTCCTCGGCCAGCGCGTCCGCGGCGCCGGAGTCGTCCGCCACCGCCGGAGCGGCACCGGCGCCAACCATGACCACCACGAGCGGGGCCAACCGGCGCAGGAGCCGCCCCGGGGCGCGGGTCATCGCGTCTGAGCCCTGTTGTAGTACTCCTGGCTGACCATGATCGCCTGCCGCATCGCCTCGTCGCCCTGCGAGATCACGAGCGCCTCCCAGTAGACCCGCTCGGACTCCCCTGCCGTCCGGACCAACCACTCACGGTACGCCCGGTCGACCCTCAGACGCGCCGACTCCGGCGAGTCGTAGATGGCGGCGATGACCCGGTAGCGCCCCTGGGAGCGCAGCTGCTGGGACCAGTACGACACCTCCGAAGCACCCGCGTCCCGGCCCAGCGCGCGTCGGTACAGCAGCTGCACGTACCCCGCGTCCGTGCCACCGCCCTGCAGCCAGAACTCCTCGCTGGCCAGGAAGGTGCGGCGGATGTCGTCGATCCGCGTGCGCCCGCCCAGGACCTCGCCGTACCACGCGTTCAGGCCGGACACCTCGGGCTGGCGCGCCAGGATGCCACCGTAGGCCGCGGTGATGGCCTTCTTGCGGTACTCCTCGCTGGCCGAGAAGCCGGCCGAGACGTTCGCCCGCCCGTTCGACGCCGCGACGTATGGCACCCAGTACGACACCTCCGATGATGCCGGGGTCCGGGAGAGCATGTCGAGGTACAGCGCGGAGACGAAGTGCCCGTCGCCCATCCGGGACAGGGCGGTCGTGCGGATGGTGTCGAGCCGGGAGTACAGGCCGGACCCCGGGCACGCGGTCAGCCCGACGTCACGGTGCCCGAAGACCGTCGGCAGGGAGACGCTTGTCCCGGCGGCGTAGCGCGAGGTGCCACCGCCTGCGGAGACCAGGGTCGTCCTGGCGAAGGGCTGGACGTCGGCGAGGGAGAGCTTCCATGCCACCACGGAGGCGATCGCGTCGACCATCACCGCGGGCGCGGCGGCTGCCTCGTAGTTGCCCATCGCCGAGACCCCGAACGTGTTGGCGTTGAAGCCGCCGGCGTGCGCGCCCACGACGGCTCGGCTCGTCCCACCGAACCGCCCCTCGAAGATCGTGCCGTACTTGTCGACCAGGAAGTTGTAGCCGATGTCGCACCAGCCCAGCGAGCGCGTGTGGTAGGCGTAGATGCCGCGCACCACGCCGGCGCTCTCGGCCGCGGAGTAGGTGTTCGACCCGGCGGTGTGGTGGATCGTCGCCGCCTTGATCGAGGAGGAGTAGCTGGGCGCGCAGCCCCGCAGCGACTCGTCCGCGCCCCACTGGGCACGGCTGACGATCGGGGGCGAGGCGACGGCCGCGTCGGAGCTGGTCAGCGGGGCGGTCTGCGAGGTCGTGTCCCCGGGCGAGGAGCCGGGGTCGATGACGACGACGGTCAGACCGTCGGGTCGGACGCCGTCGACGGTGGCCACCCGGACCTGGATGGCGTCCGCACCTCCGCTGACCAGCGGGTCGGTCGCCGAGACGGCACGGGCCCGTCGGTACTCCTCGGTGCCCATGTCAGGGCCGTCGTCGTTGGGCTGAAGGGTCTCCCACCCGGTCCAGCCGCCGTCCTCGCGGACCCTGACCTCGACACCGCGGGGATCTGTGGCGTCACCGTCCCAGGTGACCCCTGCAACCGTGAAGTCCTGGGTCTCCAGGACCTCCGACTGCAGCAGGAGGTCGGTGGGCGGGTCCGCCGACGGCTCGAGGGAGGGCTCGGGAGACGGTTCCGCGGACGCCTGGGCGGACTGCTGGGAGGCCGCCTCGACGACGGAGGCCACGGCGGAGGTCAGCGGGCGCAGCTGGCCCTGCGCGACCGGGATCTCCTGGGTCCGGGGGGTGACCACGTCGGCGCCCCCGGGCAGCACGACCACGTCGCACACGAGCAGGCCTGCGGTCAGTGCCAGCACGGTGAGGGTGGCGGAGGTCTTGGTCATGCGGGAGCCCCTGTTCCTGAAGTGGTCGGGCGAACTGAGCGACGACTCTGATTGCGATCAGTGATCTATCGGATGCTGTGGGCAACAGGGCCCGGACCCGAGCGGGGGGTGCATCGGCGGGGCTCTCAGGGACCTTGAGCCGGCGACCGTCGTCGGAGTCGGGCGATCCCCCTCAAGTCGCCCTGGTCGCGCACCGACACATGGCGCATGTCGACCGTCCTGCCGCGCCGCACCGGACCCACGCACCTCCGGCTCCCCCGCCGTCACCGGCGGGCGACCCAGGTCGCCCGCCGGATCGTCGCGGTCGTGGCCGCGGCCGCCCTGGGCGGCGCAGTCTCCGGGGCGGCGTCGGCGACGGTGCCCGACCCCGCTGGTCCGCCCGACACGGGCGCCGCCACGGTCGCGGTCCCGCAGAGCTCCGCCGGGACGGCCGCAGCATCGACGGACGCGGCCCTGACCCCGTTCGGTGCCCCGTTCGCCGGCACGACCTACGACGGGCGCGGCGCCCTGAACGGCGGCATCACGTGGTCCTCTGCCGCGGTCGGCGACGTGACGGGCGACGGTCGTCCGGACGTCGTCACGAGCGGGTTCGACGGTCGGGTGCGCGTGCACGACACCTCGGGGGCCGTCGTGGCCGTCGGCGACACCGGGGCGGCCGCGGTGTTCGGCTCCCCCGCGCTCGGCGACATCAGCGGCGACGGCGTGCTGGACGTGACCGTCGGTAACGCGGACAACCGCATCATCACCTTCTCCTTCGCCCGCGGCGCCACGACCGTCGTCCTCGACCGGACCGAGCCGGCCCGCGTCGTGCCGGGTGTCAACGGCATCTTCAGCACGCCCGCCCTGGGCTACCTCGACGGCGACTCACGCCTCGACGTGGCTGCGTCCAGCTGGGGGCAGACCATCGACGCCTGGACGGCGGCACCTGGACGGGCGGGTGCTCACATCGGCGGGTGGCCGCAGTGGCTGCTGGACACCAGCTGGTCCTCCCCGGCCATCGGCGACGTGGACGGGGACGGCTCTCCGGACGTCGTGGTCGGAGGCGACTGCGAGGGCTCCGGACAGCTGCAGCCGTGCTGGGGCACGTCGGGCGGTGGCTACGTCTGGGCCTTCAACCGCGACGGCCGGCTCAAGTGGCGCACCTTCGTGCCGGGGCAGGTGGTGTGGTCCACGCCCGCACTGGTGGACCTCACCGGGGACGGGGCGCTGGACGTCGTGGTCGGGACCGGCCTGTTCTGGGCGGACCCGGCCGGGCGCAGCATGAGCGCCTACGACGGCCGGACCGGCCGCGCGCTGTGGACCGCGTCGATGCCCGGGAGGGTGGCGGGGTCCCCGAGCGTCGGTGACGTCACCGGTGACGGCCGAGCGGAGGTCTTCGTCGTGTCCGAGGGAGGCGCGCTCACGGCCGTCTCGCCGGACGGTCAGCGCCTGTGGAGCGCGTGCGTCGACTCCGCCGCGACCTGCCGCGCCGGGGTGGGCACGTTCGGAGGCGTGGCCCTCGCCGACGTCGACGCCGACGGCCGGGTCGAGGCGCTGATCATGGGCGAGGACCGGATGCGCGCCTACGACGCCGCCACCGGCCGGCTGGAGCGCACGGCGAGCTCGCCGGTGCGCTACACGACGTTCGCCCCGGCCGCCCCTCCCACCGTCGCCCAGGTCGACGGCCAGACCTGGGTCGTGCAGACCGCACTCGGGGACAGCAACGGCAACTACCGACGTGACACCGGCGACCAGATGATGACCCTGGTCTGGCGCACGGGACAGCCGCTCGGAGCCGCCCCGTGGCCCACCTTCAAGGGCGGCAACCTGCGGCAGTCGGCGGCGCCCATGCCGGTCATCGACCGGGGCATGACCAACAAGTACGTGAACTCCCTGTACCTGGACCTGCTGGGCCGGCCCGCGGACCCGGGTGGCCTGGCCACCTGGGGGGGTGCCGTCGTGGACCGCCGGATGACGCGGTACCAGGTCGCCATGACCCTCGCGTCAACTGACGAGTGGCTGACCCACGTCGTGACCGGCTTCTACAGCGACACCCTTGCCCGGCAGCCGGACGCGGTGGGGCTGACCGACTGGAAGAACCGGATCCGGGCCGGTACCCCCGTGAACGACGTGGCCGCCGCGTTCTACGCCTCGCAGGAGTACTACGAGCGGACGGGCGGGACCAACCGCGCCTACGTCACCGACCTGTACCGCAAGCTCCTGCTGCGCGAGCCCGACGCGGGCGGCCTGCAGCACTGGGTCGACAAGCTCGACCAGGGGATGGACCGGTCGGTGCTGGCACCCCAGTTCTACGCCTCCCAGGAGACCGTCGAGCTCCGCATCGACGCCCTCTACCGGCACCTGCTCGGCCGGCCCGCCGACCGAGCAGGCCTGAACAGCTGGCCACCGTTCATTCGCGCGTACGGCGACCTCTCCCTCGCCGCCGGCCTCGGAGCCTCTGAGGAGTACTACCTGCGGGCGCAGAAACGCTGACCGCGCGGCTCCAGGGGGGCACCGCCGGGGACGTATAGGGTGGCCGGCGATGTCGACCCCCATGGACCTGCCGGACGCAGGTCGCTCCTCGCGGCCCGGCGCCGGCACCATCACCGTGGTGGTTCCGTCGTTCAACTCCGCACGCTGGCTCCCGTCGACGCTCGCGGCCTGCAACGCGGCGCTGGCGCGCTGCTCGTGGCGCGCCGACGTGCTCGTCGTCGACGACGGCTCCACGGACGGGACGGCCGAGCTGGTCCAGGAGCTGGCGCGGACGTCACCGGTCCCCCTCCGGGTGCTCACCCAGCCCAACCGCGGACGCTTCCTCGCCCGCTGGGCCGGTCTGCAGGCCGCCGACGGGGAGACGGTGCTGCTGCTGGACAGCCGCGTCCTCCTGGACCCGGGGGCGCTGGAGCACGTCGAACGCCGCCAGCGGGAGGAACCCGAGGCCCGGGTCTGGAACGGCCACGCCGTCACCGACCCCACGGCACCCCTCGTGGGGCACTTCTGGGAGGTGCCCACCCACCTGTTCTGGGGGTCCTACCTCCGACGCCCCCGACCCGTCACCTACGGGATCGAGGACTTCGAGCGGTACCCGAAGGGGACGACCTTCTTCCTGGCCCCCCGCGACGTCCTCGTTGCGGCATGCCTGGCCGTCTGGCCGGACGCAGATGCGTCGTTGAGCAGCGACGACACCAAGGTGATCCGGTGGATGGCGGCACGTGGGCCCATCCACCTGGACCCCGGTTTCCGAGCCGTCTACCGACCTCGCGGCAACGTCCGTGACTTCGTCCGTCACAGCTTCGGCCGCGGGACCTTCCTCGTCGACAGCTTCGGTGGCACCACCACGGCCTGGAACGTCCTGCTCATCGGACTGGCCGCGGCACCGCTGCTGGCGGCCGGGGTCCTGGCGGTGCTCCTGGCGGCCCGGCTCGAGACGGCGGCCCTCGCGGTCCTGCTTGCCGGGCTGGCCGCGCTCGCAGCCCCCGGCCTGCTCGCGCTGGCGCGGGGCTGCCAGGCACGTGGCGTGGCCGCCTACCTGGTGTACGTCCCGGTGTTCTGCCTCCCGTACTGGGCGGGACTGCTGCGCGGCCTCAAGGTGCACGGCCGGCTACTGCTGAGCACCAGGGCCCGCGACGGTACGACTGCGGGGTCGCGGGCGTGATCGTCTTCTGCTACGGCACGACGGCGGAGGCGATCAAGATTGCACCGGTGGCTCGTCGGCTCGACGCGCGGGGCATCCCTTACCGGCAGTGGGTCACGTTGCAGCAGGCCTCGACGGTCCTGGACGCACTTCCGTCGCTGGGGCTCCGGGAGCCCGACGAGGTGCTGGCGCGCGGGCGTGGTGGTCGACCCCTCCAAGGGCCTGTGGACGTGCTGGTGTGGTTGTGGCAGGTGCTGCGCTGGATGCTGTCGCGCGGGGCCGGTGCCCGGCGCGGACTGGGCCCGACCGGGATCGTGCTGGTGCACGGCGACACCATGACCAGCGTGGTGGGTGCGGTGATCGCCCGCGTCCTCCGGCTGCGCTGCGGTCACATCGAGGCGGGGCTCCGCTCCGGCGACTGGAGGCACCCGTTCCCCGAGGAGCTGGACCGCCGCATCGTGGGCCGTCTGGCCCATGTGCACTATGCGCCCTCCGACGCGGCCGCGGCCGTGCTCGCCTCGCGACCGGGCCTGGTCCACACCCGTGGGAACACCGTCCTGGACGCGGTCCTGGACCTGGCCCGGCCCAGGACGACGCCCGACTCGGACGCCCCCTCCGACGACCTCGACCTCCCGGGCTGGACCGGCCCCTACGGGCTGGTCCTGCTCCACCGGTTCGAGCTCATGCAGGCCGGTGACCTCGCGGCACGGTCCCTGGACGTGCTGTGCCGCCGCTCACCGGCCCGGCTCCTGCTCGTGGCGGACGACCACGCGAGTCATGGGATGCACGACGAGCTGGCCGCCTTGGACCCGGGGCGCGTCCGAGTGGTGGGCAAGCAGTCACACCCGGTCTTCAGCCGTCTCCTCGCCGGGGCCTCGTTCGTCGTCACCGACTCCGGGGGCGTGCAGGAGGAGGCGTCGCTGCTGGGCGTCCCCACGCTCGTCCACCGCCGTGCCACTGAGCGTCCTGACGGGCTCGGCCGCAACGTCGTCCTGTCCGGCTGGGACCTCGAGGTGCTCGAGACGTTCCTGGCCGACCCCGGACGCCACCGATACCCACCCCTGCAGCTGGACGTCTCACCGTCCGACATCGTCGTGGAGGACCTGATCAGCCGTGGACATGCGTCCTGACCTCCTGCCGGTCACCGTGGTGGTGCCGGCGTACCAGGAGGCGAGCAGCATCGAGCCGTCCCTTCGTCGTCTGGTGGCGACCCTCGACAGCGCCGGCCGGGAGTACGCCGTGGTGGTCGTCTCGGACGGCAGCACCGACGGCACCGCCGAGCTCGCCCGGGGGCTGGGGCTGCCGGCCGTCGAGGTCATCGAGTACACGCCGAACCGGGGCAAGGGGTACGCGCTGCGGCTCGGGCTCCTGCGGGCGACCCACCCGCTCGTCGCCTTCATCGACGGCGACCTGGACCTCGACCCCGCGGTCCTGCCGGGGTTCTTCCAGCGGATCGAGGCCGGAGAGGCTGACGTGGTCGTCGGCTCCAAGGTCCACCCGGAGTCCCAGGTGTCGTACCCGTGGTCCCGCCGAGTGGCGAGCCGGCTGTTCCGGCTCGCGACGCGCGTGATGATCGGCCTGGACCTCGGTGACACACAGACAGGGGTCAAGGCCATGCGCCGGGACGTGGTGGCACCGGCGATCGAGCTGTGCACCGCGCGGGGCTTCGCCTTCGACCTCGAGCTGCTCGCCCGGCTCAACGACTCCGGCGCCCGGGTGGTAGAGGCGCCGGTGGTGCTCGACTTCGAGTTCACGAGCAAGCTGGGCGTGGCCTCGGTGTGGGAGGCCCTGCGTGACCTCCGCACGGTCGCCGGGCACCGGCGCGGCCGGGGACTGGTGCCGCCCCCGCAGGTGGACCTGCGATGAGGATCCTCGGGGAGGCGTCCCGCGGCTACCTTCGGCGGCACTCCGTCCCCCTGGCCACCGTCGGAGGGCTCGCCCTGCTGGGCATCGCCTCCACGTCGGCGTTCCACGTCGTGACCGGTCGCAGCCTGGGGGTAGAGGCCTTCGGCCTGCTCGCCTCGTTCCTGGCCATCGTGAACATCGCAGCCATCGGCGCCTCGGCCCTGCAGAACTCCACCGCCGTCGCTACGGCGCGCGCCCTGCCCGCCGGCGGGGCGGAGCCGAGGCAACGGCTGGACGGGCCGATGGTCGAGGCGCTGCTCCTCGGTGGCACCGGGTCCCTGGTCGTCGTCCTGCTCGCCCCCGTGCTGGCGGACAGCCTGACGACCTCCCGGCTCGCGGTCTACCTCGCCGCCGCCACGATCCTGCCCAGCTTCGTCTTCTCGTGCGCCCTGGGACGGTTGCAGGGCCACGGTCAGGCGCGCTCGATCTCCGCGTGGTCCACCGTCCAGCAGCTGCTGCGGGTGCTGCTCGCCGCGGCGTGCCTGGCCGTAGGCCTGGGAGCGGTCACCGTTCTGCTCACGGTGCTCATGGCCGTCTCGCTGGTCGCCACGGGGGCGACGTGGCAGAGCCGTTCGCTGCACCTGCCAAGCAGCGTGCCCGCCCTGAGCCGGCACAGCGGAGTCCTGATCATGCTCACCCTGTCCTTCGCGTGGCTGACGAACATCGAGGTCGTTCTCGTGCGAGCCGGCACGCCGGAGGTCGTCTCCGGCGCCTTCGCCGCCGCAGCGGTCATGGCCAAGATCTTGCTGCTGGTGCCGACCACGCTGTCGCTGTACCTGCTGCCCCGCTTCGTCCATCGCGAGGCCGATGCAGGAGCGATCCGCTACGGGGTGAACGTCGTCCTGGGGACGGTCCTCGTCTGCGGGCTCGGGCTGGCGCTGCTGGTGTGGCTGCTCGGCGACACCTTCGTCGCCGTGCTGTTCGGCGACGGCTACGCGCTGGCGGCCGACCTGCTCCCCTGGATGGCTGTTGCCTACCTGCCGTGGGCGCTGGCGCAGGGTCTGCTCATCCGCCTCACCGCCAGCGCCTCGGTGGAGGCGTTGGCCGTCCTCGTCGTGTCCGCCGTTCTGCAATGGGTCGCCGCGTCGCTGCTGCTTCCCGACGTCTACCTCATGATCGCCGCGATCGGCGGCATCGGTGTGCTCGCCACCTCGGCCCTGTTCGTCCTGCACCTGCGCGGGCGCCACCAGCCGGCAGCGGCCCTGTGACCGAGGTGGTCGACCTCCCGCGGACGCAGACCGTCGCAGGACCGCCGCGTCCCGGCGCAGCAGGTGCGCTGCTGCACGCCTCCGTCGGGACGGGGGTGCTCGTGGTCGCCAGCGTCCCGATGGCGCGGGTCCCCGTGATCGCGGACGACTTCCAGGCGTTGCACGAGACGTACGCCACCGCCGACGGCAGCCTGCTGGCTGCGGTCCGGTTCGGTTTGGAGCAAGGGACGCTCGCGGGACACTTCAACCCGTTCGGCCAGGCCGTGGGTGCCGTCTACCACTTCTTCGCGTACTGGCTGAGCGCCCAGCTGCGGGTGGACCCGTTGTACTACGACGTCACCGCCGCTCTGATCCTCACCTGGCTGTCGGCGCTGGCCGGGGCGACGCTCGCCACCCGAGTGCTGCGACGGGCCACGGGAGCGGATCTCTCGGTGTGGCCTGCCTTCTGCGCGGTTGCGGTGCTCACGGGCATCACTCTGCAGATCCACGCGCCGTGGTCGAACGACCCCGTCGTGTCCTACGGCCCGGCCGGGTGGGGTTCGACGGCCCTGGGGCTGTGGCTCCTGGCCGCGGCCGTCCGCGCCACCTCCTCCGCGCGAAGCCGCTCCCGTGACGTCGTGGTCGTCGGCGTCGTCGCCGTCCTGTGCGTCGTGTACTACGAGATGCTCGTGGCTGCCGTCGCGGCGACCGCCGTCGTCTACGCGGGCTCAGTCCTCACCGAGCCGCGGGCGAGCCGGGGCTGGGCGGTCCGGCGCGCCCTCGTCCTCACGGTGGTGGGGGTGGTGCTGCCGGCCACGGTCTTCCTGGTGGGACGCAGGCTGGCCGCCCCCAGCGTGGAGGGCAGCTACACCGGAACGACCGTCGTGCTGGGACCCGAGGCCGTGCGAACCTGGGGCGACGGCATGGTGGGCGCGCTGCCGGCCGGAGGCTGGCAGTACCTGGCCACGGCCGACCAGCCGGTCGTCATCGTCGCGCCGGTACTTGTCCTGTCTCTCGTCCTGGCGCTCCTGACCGGTCTGGCGGCCCTGGTCCTGCGCCGGGGACCGCGGCTACGGGTCGTGGCTCCTGGCCAGCTGGTGGTCGGCGTGGTCGCGGTCCTTGCCTTCTGGTCGGCTGCGACCGCGAGCCACTCGATCACCGCCAAGACCATCGCAGAGATCCGGGCCCCAGGGATGGTCTACCTCTTCTACGCGGTCGGCGTGGTGAGCGTGGCGGTCCTCGGCACGATCGCCCTGCAGCTGCTCCTCCCGCGGACCCCGTCCTCCGTGGTCACGGCGGGGCTCCTCGTCGTCGCGGTGTTCGTGGTCGCACAGGTGGCCCTCAACTGGGCTGCGGTGGCCAAGATCGACGAGATCTACCCCCACAACCCGGACATGACGGCATTGTCGACGGACCCCGACGCTCCGCCAGCCCAGCGGTGCCAGGCGATGGCGGCGTGGACCGCACGACCGTGGCCCGAGTACTACCGGTCATCGGTTACCGAGAGCGTGCAGGAGAACTACGAGAGGGCCTTCGGCGAGCCGTTCTGCCCGGCCGGGATCCCACCAGGGCCCGAGCAGTGAGGTGTGCGGACGTCACCGCACGCAGCGTGCGCCCCATCACCAGGCGCTGGATCTGGTTCGTGCCCTCGTAGATCTGGGTGATCTTCGCGTCGCGCATCATCCGCTCGACCGGGTGGTCGCTGACGTACCCGGCGCCACCGAGCAGCTGCACGGCGTCGGTCGTCACCGCCATGGCGACGTCGGAGGCGAAGCACTTGGCTGCCGCCCCGAAGAACGTCAGGTCGGCGGCGTCCCGCTCGCTCTTCGCCGCCGCGACGTACACCAGCTGACGAGCCGCCTCGAGCTGCATCGCCATGTCCGCGAGCATGAACTGGATGCCCTGGAACTCCGCGACGGCCTTGCCGAACTGCCGCCGCTCCTTCACGTAGTCGCGTGCGTAGTCCAGCGCCCCCTGGGCGATCCCGACGGCCTGCGCCCCGATGGTGATGCGGGTGTGGTCCAGGGTCCGCAGCGCGATCTTCAGACCCTCGCCGGGCTCACCGACCATCCGGTCGCCGGGGATGCGGCAGCGTTCGAAGAGCATCTCCCGGGTCGGTGAGCCCTTGATCCCGAGCTTGTTCTCCTTCGCGCCGAAGGCCAGCCCCTCGTCGCCCTTCTCGACCACGAAGGCGCTGATGCCGCGGGGGCCCGCGTCGGGGTCGGTGACGGCCATGACGGTGTAGAACTCGCTGACCCCGGCGTTCGTGATCCACGACTTCTGCCCGTCCAGCACCCAGCCGTCCCCGTCGCGTCGGGCCCGGGTCCGCATCGACGCGGTGTCCGAGCCGGCCTCCCGCTCCGACAGCCCGTAGCTGAACCCCTCCCCCGCGGCCAGGCGCGGCAGGTAGCGGGACTTCAGGTCCGCCGACCCGGCGAGCAGCACAGGCATGGACCCCAGCTTGTTGACCGCGGGGATCAGCGAGCTGGCGGCGCAGGCCCGGGCCACCTCCTCGATCACGAGGCAGACCTCCAGCGCGCCGGCGCCGACGCCGTCGTACTCCTCCGGCACGTGCGGCGCGTGCAGGTCCGTGGCCACGAGCGCGTCCAGGGCCTCCTGCGGGAACCTCGCGTCGCGGTCGACCTCGGCGGCGTAGGGCGCGACCTTGTCCCGCACCACCGCCCGGACGGCCTCGACGAGCTCGTGCTGGTCCTCGGTCAGGCTGAACGCGTCATCGCTCACGCGGTGATGGTACGGCGCCCGCGGGGCTCGGGGTTACTGATCGGTAACCTCGCGACGCCGACCGGCAGCCCCCTGCTCCGGTAGCGTCCCCGTCCGTGCGCATCTCTGTGATCGGTTGTGGCTACCTCGGCGCCGTCCACGCCGCCTGCATGGCCGAGCTCGGCCACGACGTGGTCGGCGTCGACGTCGAGGCGGCGAAGGTGGCACTGCTCAACGACGCCAAGGCGCCGTTCTTCGAGCCGGGGCTGCCGGAGCTGCTGGAGAAGGTGATGCCGACCGGGCGGCTGCGGTTCACCACCGACATGGCTGAGGTGGCGGGCGCGCAGGTGCACTTCGTGTGCGTCGGCACGCCGCAGCGCAAGGGCGAGTACGCCGCCGACCTGCGCTTCGTCGACGCGGCGGTGGACGCGCTCGCGCCCTTCCTGGCCGGCACGGACACCTCGCCCGCCCTCGTGGTCGGCAAGTCGACGGTGCCCGTCGGCACCGCGGCCCGGCTCGCCGAGCGGGTCGCCGAGCTCGCCCCCGAGGGCACCCGGGCGATCCTCGCCTGGAACCCGGAGTTCCTGCGCGAGGGCTTCGCCGTCAAGGACACCCTGACGCCGGACCGCTTCGTCTACGGGCTGCCGGGCGGCGAGGACGGCGAGACGGCCAAGGCGCTGCTGGACGAGGTCTACGCAACCCCGCTGTCGACCGGGACACCGCTGGTCACCACCGACTACCCCACCGCGGAGCTGGTCAAGGTGGCGGCCAACTCGTTCCTGGCGACCAAGATCTCGTTCATCAACGCCATGGCCGAGGTGTGCGAGCGCGTGGACGCCGACGTCGTCGCCCTGGCCGACGCCATCGGCCACGACGCCCGCATCGGACGTCGGTTCCTCAACGCCGGGCTCGGCTTCGGCGGCGGCTGCCTGCCCAAGGACATCCGGGCGTTCATGGCCCGAGCGGGCGAGCTCGGCGCCGACCAGGCCCTGACCTTCCTGCGCGAGGTGGACGACATCAACATGCGCCGGCGCCACCGCATGGTGGAGCTGACGCGCGAGGTGTGCGAGGGCTCGCTGCTGGGTCGCCGGGTCGCCGTCCTGGGGGCGGCCTTCAAGCCCAACAGCGACGACATCCGCGACTCCCCCGCCCTGAACGTCGCCGCCCAGCTCAAGCTCCAGGGCGCCCACGTCACGGTGTACGACCCGGAGGCGATGGACAACGCGCGCAGGCTGTGGCCGGACCTCCGTTTCGGCGCCGACGTGGCCGAGACCATCGAGGGTGCCGACGCCGTGCTCGTTCTCACCGAGTGGGACGAGTTCGTGCGGCTCGACCCCGAGGCCACCGGCCGGGCGGTCCGCAACCGCCGGATGCTCGACGGCCGCAACGCCCTGGACCCGGCCGCCTGGCGCGCCGCGGGCTGGACGTACCGGGCGCTCGGGCGGCCGCGGGCCTGACCGCCGCCCGGCGCGGGCCGGGCGGCACGCGGCCCGCGCTCAACGTCTCCCGCTCCGGCAGCGCCTACCGTTGCGCCGTGGCCGACTCCCCCTACCGCGACGACGACCCCACCCGGCAGATGCGCCGGCCGGGTCCGCTCCGCTCGCCGCAGACCGGCCGCCCCACGGTCCCCGGTCTCGCCGGCCGACCCGAGCAGCGCCAGAGACCCCCGGTCGACCCCACCCGGGTGCTTCCCCGCGCCACGGCCCGCCCCGCCGCCCACCAGGGCAGCAGCGCCCCTCGTCCGGGGCCGACCGGTGCGACGAGGCCCGACGCCGGGCCGGTCCGGGCCCAGGCCGGTGACGCTCGGCCCCCACGCCGCGACGACTCCTTCACGAGAACCGGCCCGCCGCCCGCCGCACCCCGACGGCCCGCGCCCGCCCGCCGGCGTCGCCGTCGTGGGCCCCGGTGGCTCCTGCTCCTGGTCCTCGCGCTGCTCGTCGCGTACCCGCTGTCGCTGGCGTGGGTCGCGTGGACGAGCATCGAGAAGGTGCCGGCCATCGAGTCCTCGACCAGCACCCCGGGCACCACCTTCCTGCTCGTCGGCAGCGACTCCCGCGCGGGGCTCACCGACGAGCAGGTGCAGGAGCTCGCGACCGGGAACGAGGCGGACGCCGGAGGCCAGCGCACCGACACGATCCTGCTGCTGCACGTCCCCTCCGGCTCCGGCCCGTCCGTGCTGCTGAGCCTGCCCCGCGACTCCTTCGTGGACATCCCCGGCAACGGGGAGAACAAGCTCAACGCCGCCTTCGCCTTCGGCGGCCCGCAGCTGCTGGTGTCCACCGTGGAGGCCGAGACGGGGATCGGCATCGACTCCTACGTAGAGACCGGCTTCGCCGGCTTCGCCTCGGTCGTCGAGGCGCTGGGCGGCATCCAGGTCTGTCCCGCAGCGCCGTTGCAGGACCCGTCGGCCGGGATCGACCTGCCGGCCGGCTGCCAGGAGGTTCAGGGCCCGCAGGCGCTCGGGTACGTCCGTAGCCGCAAGACCGACGCGACCGGCGACCTGGCCCGGGTCCAGCGGCAGCGCGAGGTGCTGGGCGGCATCATGGACCGGACCCTGGACCCCGCCCTGCTGCTCAACCCGCCCCGGGCCTACCGGACGGCCGCCGCGGGCGGGTCGGGCCTCAGGGTCGACGAGGGGACGGGCCCGCTGGACCTCGGCCGCTTCCTGCTGGGGATGCGGTCGGTCTCGGGCGGTGGAGGCGTCCAGCTCACCGTGCCGGTGTCCAACCCGGACCTGCGGACCTCGGCCGGGTCCGCGGTGGAGTGGGACGAGGACCGGTCCGAGGAGCTGTTCTCCGCCCTGCGGGCCGACGACACCCGGCAGGTCTCGGACCTGGTCCAGCGGTGGACCACCGAGGCCGGCGGCTGACCCGCACGGACACCTAGCCCCGGGCGAGCCGCTCCCGCAGGGCCTCGCCCTTGGCCCGCGCCACGTCCCGCAGCCCGTGCGCGTGCTCGACGAGCGCGGCCCGCAGCCGCTCGGCCTCTGCCCCCTCCCCGGTCGCGAGGATCCGCGCGGCCAGGAGCCCGGCGTTCCGGGACGCCCCGACCCCCACGGTGGCCACGGGCACCCCCGCCGGCATCTGGACGATGGACAGGAGCGAGTCCATGCCGTCCAGGTGCCGCAGCGGCACCGGGACGCCGACCACGGGCAGCGGCGTCACCGAAGCGAGCATGCCCGGCAGGTGGGCCGCGCCACCGGCCCCGGCGACCACCACCCGGAGCCCGCGATCCGCCGCGGCCGCCCCCCACGCCACCATGTCGTGGGGCATGCGGTGCGCGGACACGACGTCGACCTCGTGCGCGCACGCCCAGCTCGGTCAGCGCCTCGGACGCCGCCTGCATGACCGG
Source organism: uncultured Actinomycetota bacterium (assembly GCA_963759255.1). Classification (GTDB taxonomy): domain Bacteria; phylum Actinomycetota; class Actinomycetes; order Actinomycetales; family JBBAYJ01; genus Aquipuribacter. The sequence continues at coordinate 255,037 of CAVWYQ010000002.1, read as the reverse complement.
CCAGTCGGAGTCGGAGCCCATGACGACGGCGACGACGGGCGCGGGGCGCCCTTGCTGGTGCTGGCTCACGTGGCGCCCCTCACTCGGTGATGGTGCCGCGGATGTAGTCCGCGGCGTGACGGGCGCGCTCGAGCAGGTCCTCGAGGTCGTCGCCGGAGACGGTGACGTGCCCGACCTTCCGACCGGGACGCACGGACTTGCCGTACAGGTGGACCTTCACCGCCGGGTCGTGCGCCATGACGTGCAGGTAGGAGGGTAGAGGTCCGGGTGCTCGCCACCGAGCACGTTGACCATCACCGTCCACCGGTCACGGGCCCGGACGTCGCCCAGCGGCAGGTCGAGGACGGCCCGCAGGTGCTGCTCGAACTGGCTGGTCACCGACCCGTCGATCGTCCAGTGCCCGGAGTTGTGCGGCCTCATCGCCAGCTCGTTCACCACGAAGCGCGGCCCCTCAGGACCGGCCACCTCGAACCCCTCGACCGCCATCACGCCGGTGACGTCGAGCGTCCCGGCGATCCTCGCGGCGGTGGTCGCCGCCGCGCCCGCCAGCTCCTCGTCCAGCCCCGGCGCCGGCGCCACGACCTCCCGGCACACCCCGTCGACCTGGAGCGACTGGACCACCGGCCAGATGGCCACCTGACCGCTGGCGCTGCGGGCGACGAGGACGGCCAGCTCGCGCACGAACGGGACCACCTCCTCCGCCAGCAGGGCCGAGCCCCGGTCGAACCACTGCGCTGCCGTGTCCCAGCCGGCGTCCCGGTCCGTGGACAGCACCAGGACGCCCTTGCCGTCGTAGCCACCCCGGGGTGTCTTCAGCACAGCCCGGCCGCCGTGGCGCCGCGGCGAATGCCCGCAGCTCCGCCAGGTCGGCGACCTCCGCCCAGTCGGGGACCGGCAGGCCCAGGTCGGTGAGGGCCCGCCGCATGAGCAGCTTGTCCTGCGCGTGGCGCAGTGCCGGCGGGGCGGGCCTGACGGTGGCTCCCGCCTCCACCAGCGCGGCCAGGACGTCGGCCGGGACGTGCTCGTGGTCGAACGTCACCACCGCCGCACCGTCGGCGGCGGCGAGCACGGCCTCGCGGTCGGCCGCCGCCCCCAGCCGGTGGGGGGCGGCCAGGGCGGCGCTGTCGTCGGTGCTGTCGGCGAGCACCCGCAGGTGGAGCCCCAGCCCCACCGCCGCGGGCACCATCATGCGGGCGAGCTGGCCACCGCCGAGGACGGTGACGGTGGGGAACCCTGGGCCGGTCGAGTCGTCGGGTGCAGGCACGCACGGAGCCTACGGCTGGCGTAGGTACCGTTGGTGCGTGCGTTCGCTGTACGCCGCCGTCAGCGGCGCCCTCGCCCTGGTCGTGCGCGAGGGCGTCAAGTTCGGCGTGGTCGGCGCCGTGGCCTACGTCGTGGACACGGGCCTGTTCAACCTGCTCCTGCACCTGGGGCGCGAGCCCGTGCTGGAGGGCAAGCCGCTCACGGCCAAGGTGGTCTCGGTCTGCGTCGCGACCCTGGTCGCCTGGCTGGGCAACCGGTACTGGACCTTCCGCCGCCGGCGCCGCTCCGCCGTCCGGCGCGAGCTCGTCCTGTTCGTGGTGGTCAACGTAGGGGGGCTGCTGCTGGCCCTGGTGCCCCTGGCCGTGTCCCGCTACGTCCTCGGCTACTCCTCCGCGGTGGCGGACAACATCGCCGCCAACGTCATCGGCCTGGCCCTGGGGACGCTGTTCCGCTTCCTCATGTACCGGACGGTCGTGTTCAACCAGGTCGCGCCGGTCGAGGAGGTGGCGGCGCCGCAGGTCGCCCGTCAGGCCCGCTGAGGGTCCGCCCAGCGGGGCTCCCGCTTGTCCACGAACGCCTCGATCCCCTCGCTGCGGTCGGGGCCGGCGACCACGCTCCGCCACGCCACGTCCTCCACGGCCAGCCCCGCCGCGAGGGGCAGGTCGGCGCCGGCCCGCATCGCCGCCTTGGCCGCACGGACGGCCGTGGGCGAGCGCCGGGCGACATCGCGGGCCAGGGCCGTGGCGGCCGCCACGACGTCGCCGCGCTCCACCAGGCGGTCGAGGAGGCCGAGGCGGTAGGCCTCGCTTCCGTCCACCCGGCGCCCGGTCAGGACCAGGTCCGCCGCCCGTCCGGTCCCGAGCCGGCGCACCAGCAGCTGGGTGGCCCCGCCGCCCGGGATCAGGCCCACCCCCACCTCGGGCAGTCCCATGACCGTCCCGGGGTCGCCGACGACCAGGTCGCACGACAGCGCGAGCTCGCAGCCCCCACCGAGCGCGTACCCGGTGACGGCTGCCACCACGGGCACCGGCAGCCCGAGCACGCCGCCGTAGCAGGCACGGTTGGTGTCCCGCGCGGCGAACAGGTCCTCGGCCGTGGCGTCGCGCCGCTCCTTCAGGTCCGCGCCCACGCAGAACGCCTCCGGACTGCTGGATCGCAGCACGACCGCCCGCACCGACCTGCGGCGAGCGACCTCGTCGGTCGCGGCGGCCACCTGCCGGGCCACCTCCACCGAGATCGCGTTGCGCGCCGACGGGCGGTCGAGGACCAGGGACACCACGTGCCCGTCGGTGTCCTCGTCGACCAGCCTGACCCACCGCTCCACCATGCGCCCGCCTCCCTCTGCCCAGCCGTGCCCGCCGGGCGCCTGGCCCCCGTCGGATCGACGGGCCCGCGCCGTCCGTCGGCACCGGGGCGACCGGGCCGACACCTCGTACCGGCCGGGCCCCAGCGTACGGACCCGACACCCCGACACCCCGACACCCCGACACCCCGACACCCCGACGCCGTAGCCGCCATGCCCGCCGTCGTGGCGTCGGCGAGGACGTCGCGAGCGTCGGCGAGCCGCGACATCCGCGCCGCGAGGGTGACCGTCCTGCCGAACAGGTCACCCCGCCGCGTCGTCCGGGAGACGCTGCCACCCCAGGCCCAGCACCGCCTGCACGTCCGGGCAGACCCGCTGCAGGAGGGCGTGCGGGTGTCCCGGTGCCCCCGACCCGCTCCGCGACGGCCCGCAGCTCACCCGTGGCGTCGGAGGATCCAGCGGACTCGGCCCCAGGCACCGCGGGCCGGGGCGGACCACCGGAACAGCCGGGTGGCGCGCACCGCGGCCAGCTCGTCCTGCACCGCCGACAGCTGCGCCCCCAGAGCCACGACGCGGGCGTCGGCGTCCCGGGCGGCCAGCCGGAACCGTTCGGTGTCGTGCTCCAGCTCCCCGAACAGCGAGTCGCGGTAGCGGCCGTGGGAGACGTCGACCTGCAGGTCGGCGTCCTCGTCACGGAATGCCGCGACGACAAGGCCGTCACCGCTGCACGACTCGCCCACGGAGTGCTCGGCCAGGATGTGCGCGCCCACCTCTCGGAGCAGGCGGACGGCCTCCTGGTGCGTGGTGGCCTCGCCGGAGATGGTGTGGTGGTGCGTGCTGAGGACCAGGAACCGCACACGCCCGGACCGCAGCAGCGGCATCGCCCCACGCAGGAGCGCGAGCTCGGCGCCCTGGATGTCGGACAGGAGCACGTCCACCTGGGCCACGTCCGCGGCCTCCAGCAGCGAGTCGAGGCTGAACTGCGGCACCGACACGGGCTCCCCCGAGCTCTCGGCGACGAAGGTCATGGGGGTCCCCGGCTCCGCGCCGATCGCGCCGTGCAGGAAGGTGCCGGTCCGTCCGTTCAGCGCGAAGTTGCGGCGGCCGACCTCGAGGTTGGCCGGGTCGGGCTCGAGGGCCACCGCGCGAGCACCCGGCAGCTCGTCCAGGAACCACAGGCTGTAGTACGCCCAGAACGCACCGAGCTCGACGATGGTGGGGACGGCCTCCGGCGCGACGGTGGCCCGGACGCGGCGGACCACCGCCGCGAAGGCCACCTCCTCCTGCGGCTCGTGGTGCCCTCGCAGGCACCGGATGATCTCCGTCATCCAGGGACCGAAGTAGCAGCCCTCCTCCACCAGGACGCCGTTGTGCATGACCTGCACGCGCCGGCCGTCCCGCTCCACCACGGTGCCGGCCCCGGCAACCTTGGGCAGGCGGTCGGTGTCCCGGCAGGCCACGGTCATCCTCACCCGTGCGGCGGCCGCCTCGTCCAGGCCGTCGGTCTCCGGGACGGGTCCTCCGGCAGGGCCTGCACCGGACGTCGTCAGGGAGGTCATCTGCAGGACGGTACCCGGCCGGTCGTCGGCCCTGCGCGCGCGCGGGCCAGGGCGGTCAGCGGACGTGCACCACGTCACCGGCGGTGACGGTCCTCGGCCCTGACGGCGTCCGCAGGACGAGCGCCCCGTCTGCGTCCACGTCGACGGCTGTGCCGGCGAGCCGACCGGCGGGCGTGCTGACCTCGACGTCCCTGCCCAGGGTGGTGCAGGCGAGCCGGTACGCCTCCCGCAGCCCCCGTCCAGGGTCCCCCTGGTCGGCCTGCCAGGCCCTCACCCGGGCGGTGACGGCGCGGACGACCGAGTCCTGCACCGCCTCGGGAGCCGCAGGGGTACCGGTCAGGTCCGCCAGCGAGGTCGCCTGCGGTGCTACCTGCGCCTCGGGCGTGCGGAGGTTCACGCCCACACCCACCACGACAGCGGGTCCGCCGGGACCGTGCACGGCCTCCACCAGGATCCCGGCCAGCTTGCGCAGCCCCGTCAGCGCCCCGTCGGGGCCGTGCTGTCCTGCCGCCTGAAGGCCGGACGGGACGACCACGTCGTTCGGCCACTTGAGCGCCACCACGCCACCGAGGCCGGCGACCGCGTCCACGACGCCCAGACCGACCAGCAGCGGCAGCCAGGTCCAGCGCGGCTGGGGCACACCGGGCCGCAGCAGCAGGGACAGCGCCAGGGAGTCCCCCATCTCGCTGGACCAGACCCTGCCCAGTCGCCCGCGACCATGGGTCTGCTCGTGTGCGACGAGCCAGAGCGGGCCCGGCTCCCCCGACCTCGCCCGGGCGACCAGGTCGGCGTTCGTCGACCCGGTGAGCGCCACCACCTCCACCGGCCACGTCACCCGCCGCACGGTAGCTGGCGCGGCGGCGCCTCGGCGCGGGCCTGGGCCGTCCGGACGACGCCTCGCTAGGCTCCGCCCTCGTGCAGCCACCCGAGACCCCGACGGTCACCGCCACCGACCTCCACACCACCGCGGGGAAGCTGGCCGACCTCGGGCGGCGGACCGAGGAGGCCGTCCACGCCGGCTCCGCCCGGGCCGTGGACAAGCAGCACGCCAAGGGCAAGCGGACCGCCCGCGAACGGATCGAGCAGCTGCTGGACCCGGGGTCCTTCACCGAGCTCGACGAGCTGGCCCGGCACCGCAGCCACAGCCCCGCCATGGCCACGACCCGCCCCTACGGCGACGGTGTGGTCACCGGGTACGGCACGGTGGACGGCCGCCAGGTGTGCGTCTTCGCGCAGGACTTCACGGTGTTCGGCGGCAGCCTCGGCGAGGTCTTCGGCGAGAAGATCGTCAAGGTCATGGACCTGGCGGCCCGCGTCGGCTGCCCGGTCGTCGGCATCAACGACTCCGGCGGGGCACGCATCCAGGAAGGTGTGGTCGCGCTGGCGCTGTACGCGGAGATCTTCCGCCGCAACGTCCACGCCTCGGGGGTGGTCCCGCAGGTCAGCCTGGTCATGGGCCCGTGCGCGGGCGGCGCGGTGTACTCCCCCGCGATCACCGACTTCACCGTCATGGTCGACCAGACCTCGCACATGTTCATCACCGGCCCGGACGTCATCAAGACCGTGACCGGCGAGGACGTCGGCATGGAGGAGCTCGGGGGGGCACGGACCCACAACTCCGTCTCGGGCAACGCGCACTACATGGGCTCGGACGAGGACGACGCGATCGACTACGTCAAGGACCTGCTCGGCTTCCTGCCGTCCAACAACCTGGAGACCCCCCCGGTCGCCGAGCCCGCCGACGACCCGGCGGCCACCGAGCGCCGAGACGACGACCTGGTCCTCGACACGCTCGTCCCCGACTCGGCCAACCAGCCCTACGACATGACCACGGTCATCGAGGCCGTCGTCGACGACGGGCACTTCCTGCAGACCCAGCCCCTGTTCGCCCCCAACATCCTGTGCGGGTTCGCCCGCGTCGACGGGCACCCGGTCGGCATCGTCGCCAACCAGCCGATGCAGCTGGCGGGGACGCTGGACATCGACGCCTCGGAGAAGGCGGCCCGCTTCGTGCGGACCTGCGACGCGTTCAACGTGCCGGTCCTCACGTTCGTCGACGTGCCGGGGTTCCTGCCCGGGACCGGCCAGGAGTGGAACGGCATCATCCGGCGCGGCGCCAAGCTGCTGTACGCCTACGCCGAGGCCACCGTGCCCATGGTCACCGTCATCACGCGCAAGGCCTACGGCGGCGCGTACTGCGTGATGGGCTCCAAGCACCTCGGGGCCGACGTGAACCTGGCCTGGCCGACCGCCCAGATCGCCGTCATGGGGGCCCAGGGCGCAGCCAACATCCTCTACCGGGGCGTCCTCGCCGAGGCCGCCGAGCGCGGTGACGACGTCGACGCGCTGCGCGCGGAGAAGATCACCGAGTACGAGGACACCTTCGCCAACCCCTACATCGCGGCCGAGCGCGGCTACGTCGACGCCGTCATCGAGCCGTCCGCGACCAGGGTCGAGATCACCAGGGCGCTGCGCCTGCTGCGGACCAAGCGGGAGACCCTGCCACCCAAGAAGCACGGCAACATCCCGCTCTGAGGCATGCCGGCCGAGGCTGCGGGCACTCCTGCAGGCCCCAGGGACGCCGGCCAGGTGTACTGGCAGGATCGGAGCGTGGTCGTGACTGTGTCCCTGCCTGGTGCCCGCACGGCGGCCGGGCGTGCCCCTCGACGTGGCGGCCTGGCGCCGTTGCTGCTCCTGTCCGCCGTCCTGGTGGGCGCCGGTGCCGTGCCGGCGGCCGCCGACGAGCCCTCCGTGCTCACGGACCAGGTGACGGACACCGCCGGGGTGCTGGACGTCGCAGAGGTCCAGCGCGCCGTGGACGCCCTGGACGACGCCACCGGCACCGACCTGTTCGTCGTCTTCGTCGACGACTTCTCCGGGCTGCCGGCCGAGGAGTGGTTCGACCGGACCGCCGAGCTGTCGAACCTCGGCGGGAACGACGCGCTGCTCGCCGTGGCCGTGGCGGACCGTGCCTACCGGATGGACGTCGGCGACGCCACGGGCGTCAGCCAGGACGAGCTGGCCGCGATCACCGGTTCGGACGTGGAGCCGCTGCTCGGCGAGGGCGACTGGACAGGCGCCGCGGTCGCGGCGGCCGACGCGCTGGAGCAGGCGGCCGCGTCCGAGGCAGCCGGCGGCGGGGACGTCGTGGAGCAGCCGGGCACCGTGGACGAGGGGGCGGGAGGCGGTGGCAGTGGTCTGCTCGGCTTCCTGCTCGTCGGGCTGGTCGGTCTCATCGTGATCGTCGCCCTGCTGGCGGTGGTCAACCGCCGCAAGCCCGCCCTGCCCGCCCACGAGGTGTCACGTCGGCGCGGAGAGGACGGGCCGGCCACGCTGCCGACCCCCGAGCTGGAGCAGCAGGCCTCGCACGCGCTGCTCGCCACGGACGACGCCGTCCGCGAGTCGGCCGAGGAGCTCGACTTCGCCCGCGCGCAGTTCGGCGAGCGCGCGGTCGCGGACTTCGCCACCGCGCTCGGCACCGCCCGGACCGCGCTGCAGGAGGCGTTCGCCGCCCAGCACCGGCTGGAGCAGGGCAGCGAGCCCCTTCCGGAGCCCGAGCGTCGCCGGCTGCTGCTGCAGGTGATCGACCGGACGGCCGCGGCCGACGAGACGCTCGAGGCGCAGGCGGAGGCGATGGACCGCCTGCGCGACCTCGAGCGGTCGCTACCGACCCTGCTGCCGGAGCTCGTGCGCCGCCGTGACTCGGCCGCCGCCGCCCTGGCACCGGCAGGAACCACCGTCGACCAGCTTCGACGCGGCTACGCGCCGGCGGCCGTCGCCCCGGTCGTGGACGCCGTGGACAACGCCCAGGACCAGCTGGAGTTCGCGCGTGCCCGACTGGCGGAGGCCGACGGACGGCTGCGGGACTCCCTGGCGGGAGAGGCTGCGGTGCTGGCCCGCGAGGCAGAGGTCGCCGTGGCCCGGGCGGAGCGGCAGCTGCAGCGACATCGACGCCCTGCAGCGGGACATCGCGGCGGCGGAGCGGCAGCTGCCCGCGGCGCTGGCCGACCTGAGGGCCGACCTCGCGGAGGCGCGGGCCCTGCTGGGTCGGGGCGGCACGGACGCCCTCGCCGGCTCGGTGGGGCGCGGGGACGCCGCGGCTGCCGAGGCAGAGGCCCAGCTGGGCCGCAGCGGCGGCGACCCCCTCGGTGTGCTGCGCCGGGTGGAGGTGGCCGACGCCGCGGTCGAGGAGGCCCTGCGTGGCAGCAGCGAGCAGGGCAAGGCGGTCGCGCGTGCCACCGCCGCCCTGGAGCACACCCTCGTCGCGGCACGCGCGGACGTCGAGGGGGTGGAGCGGTACATCGCCTCCCACCGGGGGGCCGTGGGCACCCAGGCGCGGACGCTCGCGGGCAGCGCCAGGCAGGCCCTGACCACGCCGAGCAGGTGCAGGCCTCCGACCCGGTGCTGGCGCTGCAGGCCGCGCAGTACGCCGACCGGCAGGCCGACGAGGCCAGGGCCCGGCGGAGTCCGACGCCCGGCGCTACCGCGACCCGGACGACGACTGGCGCGGCCCGTACGGCCGGCGTGGCGGGCCCGACCTCGGGACGATCGCGGCGGGCGTGCTCATCGGGCAGGTGCTCGGTGGTGGCGGCCGGCGCTCCAGGGGCGGCTTCGGCGGGCTCGGCGGAGGGCTCGGCGGCGGGGGCTTCGGGGGCGGCTTCGGCGGCGGAGGCTTCGGGGGCGGCTTCGGAGGGGGCGGGGGCTTCGGGGGCGGGGGGTCGGGCGGACGTTTCTGACACCAGCACCTCGCACGGGACGAGCACGTCACACAGGCACGTCAGAGGAACTCGACGAACAGGAGCTCACATGGCACAGCAGTCCATCTTCGGCCGGATCTCGCAGCTGGCCCGGGCCAACATCAACGCGATCATCGACCAGGCCGAGGACCCCCAGAAGATGCTCGACCAGATGATCCGCGACTACACCGCGAACATCACCGAGGCCGAGCAGGCGGTCGCCCAGACGATCGGCAACCTGCGGCTCATGGAGGCCGACCGCGACGAGGACGTCGCCGCCGCCCGCGACTGGGGCAGCAAGGCCATCGCCGCCAGCAGCCGGGGCGACCAGCTCCGGACGGCCGGCACCACCGCCGAGGCCGACCGGCTGGACCACCTGGCCAAGGTCGCCATCGAGCGCCAGATCAAGGCCGAGCAGGACGCCCAGGGGCTGCACGGGCAGATCGCCTCGCAGCAGGCCGTCGTCGACAAGCTGCGGACGGGCCTGGACGGGATGAAGGGCAAGCTGCAGGAGCTCAAGTCCCGCCGGGACGAGCTCGTCTCGCGGCAGCGCGTGGCCGTGGCGCAGAACCAGATGCACGACGCCATCAAGAGCATCGACATGGCGGACCCGACGAGCGAGCTGAGCCGCTTCGAGGACAAGATCCGTCGGGAGGAGGCCCGGGCGCTGGGCAACGCCGAGCTCGCGGCCTCGAGCCTGGACAACCAGTTCGCCCAGCTCGAGGACGCCGGGACCGCGATCGAGGTCGAGTCCCGCCTCGCGGCGCTCAAGGCCGGCCAGTCGCCCGCGTGAACGAGCCGCTGCAGCTCCGTGTCGTCGCCGGGTGCCCGGACGACACGGAGCTCGCGGCGCTCGTGGCCGTGCTGGTGGCAGCGGCGTCCCGGCCGACCTCGGGACCGGCCCCGACAGCAACGACGGGACGCCGCCCCTGGGGGCACCCCGCGACCCTGGTCCGCCGGGCCGGGGACCTGCCGCCGGGCGGCTGGACCGCCCTGCGGACCTGACGCGGGACGTCCCCCTGACCGACGGCACCCGAGCCGTCGTCGGGCAGACCTCCGGCACGCGACCACCGTGGCTCACGACTACCGTGCCACGGTGACCACGGACCCCCGCCGACCGACCGCCGTCGACGCCCTCGCCGAGGAGCTGCTGGAGGCCTACGCGGCCCTGGACCCGGAGGCCGCCACGCTCACCGGCGTGGCCGGGCACGACCACCGCCTCACCGACCACTCGGTCACGGGCATCGCGGAGCGGACGGCCCTGTTCCGCCAGGTGCTCGGCCGCCTGGACGCGTTGGAGCCGGCGGACGCCACGGACGTCGTCACCGCGGACGTCCTGCGTGAGCGGGCCGGCGCCGAGATCGCCATGGCCGAGACCGGGGAGCACGCGGCAGCCCTCGACGTCCTCGGGTCTCCGGTGCAGCGCATGCGGGAGGTGTTCGACCTCATGCCGACCCAGGACGACGCGGACCTCTCGGTCGTGGCGGAACGGCTGCGAGCCGTCCCGGGCGCGGTGGACAGCTACCTGTCCGCACTGCGGGACAGCGCCGCGCGGGGTCGGGTGGCCGCCCGCCGTCAGGTGCTCGCGACCGCCCTGCAGTGCGACGACAACGTCGGCCCCGACGGGTTCTTCGCGCGCACCGCCACCCGGGCGCGCACCGCGGTGCTGCGCGAGGGCTCGGACCCGGTGGGCGAGGAGCTGCTCACCGAGCTCGACGAGGCCGCCGCAGGCGCGTCGGCGGCCTACGCCGAGCTGGCGCGGGTGCTGCGCGAAGAGCTGCTCCCCCAGGCGCCGGAGACCGACGCGGTCGGCGTCGACCGGTACACCGTCCGGCTGCGCTACTACCTGGGCGCCGACGTCGACCTGCACGAGACCTACGACTGGGGGGTGTCGGAGGTCGAGCGCCTGCTCGCCGAGGGGGCAGAGGTGGCCCGCACCCTCGGCGCCGCGAGCCTCGAGGAGGCCGTCGAGCTCCTCGAGGCCGACCCGGCACGACGGGTGCAGGGCGCCGAGGCGTTCCGCGACTGGATGCAGGGGGTGTCCGACGAGGCGATCGACGCCCTCGGCGGCAGCCACTTCGACGTCCCGCCCGCCATCCGCACGCTGACGTGCCGGATCGCTCCCTCCAGCACCGGCGTCGTCTACTACACCCCTCCCGCGGAGGACCTCTCGCGGCCGGGCTCGATGTGGTGGTCGGTGCCGAAGGGGATGTCGTCGTTCAGCACCTGGCAGCAGCGCACGACCGTCTACCACGAGGGCGTGCCGGGCCACCACCTGCAGATCGCCCAGACCCTGCTGAGGGCGGCGGAGCTCAACCGCTACCGCCGGGTCGGGGTGTGGGTGTCGGGCCACGGCGAGGGCTGGGCGCTGTACGCCGAGCAGCTGATGGCCGAGCTCGGGTACCTCGACGACCCCGGCGACCGGCTGGGGCTGATCGCCTCCCAGCTGCTGCGCTCGGTGCGCGTGGTGCTGGACATCGGCGTCCACTGCGGCTTCGAGGCCCCGGTCAGGGCGGGTGGTGGCCCGTGGACGTACGAGAAGGCCTGGCAGTACCTGCGCTCCGTCGTCCCGGAGCCGGAGCCGACGCTGCGCTTCGAGCTCGACCGCTACCTCGGCCACCCGGGCCAGGCCCCCTCCTACAAGGTGGGCGAGAGGACCTGGCTGGAGCTGCGGTCCGACGCCAGGCGTCGTGAGGGTGACGCCTTCGACCTGACCGCCTGGCACCGGCGTGCCCTCGACCTCGGCTCCGTGGGGCTGGACACGCTCCGCCGGGCCCTGGCATGACCCCGCGCCTGGTGCTCGCCTCCCGCTCCCCCGCGCGGCTGGCGACGCTGCGCGCCGCCGGGGTCCGGCCCGAGGTCCGCGTCAGCACCGTCGACGAGGACGCGGTGGTGGCGCGGTACGGCGTCACCGACCCCTCGGAGGTGGCCCTGCTGCTCGCCCGCGCCAAGGCGGAGGACGTCACCTCGACCTTGGCGGGCGAGGGGGTCGCGGACGCGCTCGTGGTGGGCTGCGACTCGGTCCTCGACCTGGACGGCGTCGCCCTGGGCAAGCCCGGAAGCGAGTCGGTGGCGTGCCAGCGGTGGCGGCAGATGCGGGGCCGCACCGGGGTGCTGAGGACCGGGCACTGGCTGGTCGACCTGAGGTCGGTCGCCGAGGGCGGCTCGGGGGCGTCGGTGGGTGAGCTGAGCAGCACGGTCGTCCGCTTCGCCGAGCTGTCCGACGACGAGGTCGAGGCCTACGTGGCGACCGGCGAGCCGCTGCAGGTGGCGGGCGCGTTCACGATCGACGGCATCGGCGGGGCGTTCGTCGACGGCGTCGACGGCGACCCGCACGCGGTCGTCGGTATCGGGCTGCCGACGCTGCGGCGCCTGGTGGCCCAGGTCGGGCTCTCGTGGCACCAGCTGTGGACCCGGGATGCGTGGTCGGACCTGGCAGGAGCCGGGTCCGGCGAGGCTCCGTCCGCGCCGTGACGCCGGGCGCCCGCGGCGGCCGCCCCGGCTAGGCCGCCCGGCGAGGGCTGCCGAGCCGGAACCCGACGAGCGACACCGCCACGAGCGTGAGACCGGCCACCAGCAGGGCCCCGGCCGGGCCGAGGGCGTCATCGGTCCAGTCGAGCAACGCCTCCGGCACCACGAGGGTCAGGGCGACGACCCCGGCAGCCAGGTAGGGCCAGGCCGGGCGGAGCAGGTACGCGGTCAGCGCCGCGGCCCCGACGAGAAGCAGCAGCAGGTAGCCGGCCCAGGCGGTGTCGGTCGCGGGTGGACCGTCCACGAGCACCGCCACCTGCGCACCCGCGACCGTGAGCGCGCTGCCGACGACCCTGGCGGTCGCCGGCTGGGACCAGACCCCCCGCTCGGCGAGCAGCAGCCACCCCAGCCCGACCGGCAGGACGACGAGCCCGACCCGCAGCGGCGTCACGTCGCCCACGAGGTCGAGGAGCGCGACCACGAACGGGAACACCGCGGCCCCGATGGCGAGCTGACCGACGACGGTCGGCATGACGAGGTAGCCCACGAGAGCCAGGGCCAGGAAGGTCCCGAACATGGCGAACGCCTCCACCTCGTTCCGCGCCCCCACCCGGTCGGCCTGCAGCCCCGCCGTCGCGGCCGCTGCCCCCGCGGTAGCCGCGAGGAACACCGCTACCAGGACCCGACGCGCCGGCTCGTCGCCGCGGCGCAGCGCCGGCAGGCGCGTCCCGATGCTGCCGACCAGCAGGCCGCACACGAGCAGCGCCCCGGTGACACCCGCCATGGCCGCTACCTGCTGGCCGTCGCTCAGCGCGCTCCACCGCTCGATGAGCAGCAGCGCTGCAGCCGAGGCGACGAGCACGCCACCGAGGTAGGCCGCGAGCTCGACCAGCCGGCCACGGACCGGACGCTGGTCACGGGACCGGCTCCCCAGCTCCGTCTGGATGACGGCGGCCGCCCGGTCCGAGCTGGCTGGGTCGAGCAGACCCTGCGCGACGAGCGCGGCCGTGAGCCGGTCGGCCCGCTGCTCCGGACCCGCTCGCCTGTGCTGCTGCAGCACGTCCATGACCCACTGTGAGCCCCCGGCGTCGGGCGCAGCCAGGGACATACGTCCCTGCCCGGGGGAGGCTCGTGGCCAGCTGCGTCAGCGTTCGGATGGTTCCGGGACCGGGACTAAGGTCACGGGTGCCAGCACCGATAGCCAGGGCATGACCCATCCTGCCCGCCGGGCGTCGCTGCGTGCCCGTGTCGTCGGTATCTGCCTGGTGGCGGTGGCCGTCTCCACGGGCTGCCTCTCGGCGGTGACGCTCGTCCAGTCCTCCCGTGCGACCGACGTGGCCCTGCAGGAGAGCGAGGCGTTCATCAGCGAGCGCGCCCGCTCCAGCGCCGAGGACCTCTACGGCACGGTCGCGGCCGTCGGCAGCAAGACCAGCGGCGAGATCGCCACGGCCCTGCGGGTGGCCGACGACCAGCTCGCCCGCGCGGGCGGCGCCTCGGTGGGGACCGAGCCGGTCGCGTGGACGGCGGTCAACCAGTTCTCGAAGGAGGAGACGCAGGTCGAGCTGCCGCAGCTGCTCGTCGGGGAGGGCTGGCTGGAGCCCGAGACGAGCTTCGACGCGCGCGTCCCGCTGGTCGACGACATCGCCGGGCTGGCCGGGGCGACGGTGACGCTGTTCCAGCGGATGCCCGACGGGGCGATGCTGCGGGTGGCCACCACGGTCCGCACGGACGCCGACGTCCGGGCCATCGGGACCTACATCCCGGTGCAGAACGTGGACGGCACGCCGAACGCCGTCGTCGCCGCGCTCCTCGAGGGTCAGACGTACCTCGGCAACGCGTTCGTCGTCAACGCCTGGTTCGAGTCCGCCTACCAGCCCATCGTCCGCGACGGCCAGGTGATCGGCGCCCTGTACGTCGGTGTCCAGCAGCAGGAGGTGCCGGAGCTGTCCGAGGCGGTGCTCTCCGCCGCCCTCGGCGACGCGGGCCGGACCTTCGTCGTCGGCACCACCGGCAGCCGGGCCGGCGTCTACGACCTGGCGGCCGACGCGGCGCTGGTGGGGACGTCGGCCCTGGAGCAGGAGCTGGACGCCGACGGTGAGACGTGGCTGGGAGCCGTCCTGGAGGACGCCCTCTCGCTCGAGCCCGGCGCCGCGGGTGCGGTGACGCTGGACCGGCCCGCCGAGGCCGGCGGCACCGAGACGGTCACGGTGGGCTACTCCTACTACGCGCCGTGGGACTGGACCATCGTCAGCGTCGTCTCCCACGTCGACTTCGCCGAGACGAGCGAGCACCTCGCCGAGGTGCAGCGGGAGACGGTCCTCCTCATCGCCGGCGCCGCCCTGCTCGCCGCCCTGGTCGCCGTGCTCGTCGGCGCCCGGCTGGCCCGGCGTGCGACGCGCCCGGTGGCCGATGCGGCCAAGGCGGTGGCGCTCATCGCGCACGGGGCGTGCGCCCCGTCCGGCACCTCCGACGCCAGCAGGGCCGGGTCGCGGTCCGGGTCAGGGTCGGGGTCCTCAGGCATGGCGGGCGCCAGCCACAGCCTGGCCGTGGCGGCCAGGACCACCGCCGAGCGTGCCCGCACCGTGTCGGGGTCGGCGCTGGAGGTCCGTGAGGACGCGGCTGCCGCCGCGAGCGCCGTGGACGAGCTGGCCGACGCCAACGAGCAGATCAGCCGGGCGCGCACGCCGGTCGCCGCGGTGGTGCAGCGGCTGACCGAGGGCGTGGCCGAGGTCCGCGGCTCGGCGCTGGAGGTCGCGTCCATCGCCGAGGCCGCAGACGCGGCGGCACGCACCACCAGCACGGTCGTGGACCGGCTCGACGAGGCGGGCGACATGGTCGCCCGCAGCGTCCAGGCCATCGAGGCGATCGCCGCGCAGACGAAGCTGCTCGCGCTCAACGCCGGCATCGAGGCGGCCCGGGCCGGCGAGGCGGGCCGCGGGTTCGCCGTCGTCGCCACCGACGTCAAGACCCTCGCCGACCAGTCCAGCACCGCGAGCACCGTCATCCGCACCAGCGTGGACTCCATGCGCGCGGAGACCGGTCAGGCCAAGGAGGCGATGGCCCGGATCCTCGCCACCGTCACCCGGATCCGCGAGCTCCAGGAGGTCATCACCGCCACCACGCAGACCCAGGCGGACGGCGCGCAGGAGCTCGCCGACACCCAGCACGCGGTCGACACCGCCCTGGCCGGGCAGTCCGCCGCGATGGCTCACGTCGCCCAGGCGGCGGCCCGCATCGCCGAGGCCTCCGACCGGATCACGGTCGAGGTGGACGCCGTCGCGGAGCTCGCCGTCCGGACCACCGAGGTCTCCGACGAGGTGGCGCGCGCAGTCGACGGCATGGCGGCCACGTCCGACGAGCTGGAGGCCGTCGTCCACGGCTCGCGCTGAGCCTGACGTCGCCCGCCGCTCAGACCGGCCAGACCCCGTGCCGCCGGTCGGAGAACTCCCGGTGCGTGCGCGAGGCGTAGGCCAGCCGCCGCGCCAGGTCCTCCCGGAGGTCCTCGGGCTGGACGACCGCGTCGATGACGAGGTCGGAGGCCAGCCGGCGCAGGTCGACGTCCTGCAGGTACTCCGCCCGCCTCGCGGCGACGAACGCCTCCCGTTCGGCGGGGTCCTCGATGGCGGCGATCCGGTTGGCGTACACGGCGTTGACCGCCGCCTCCGGCCCCATCACGGCGATCGCGGCCGTGGGGAGCACCACGCAGGCGTGCGGCGCGAACCCGGGACCCGCCATGGCGTACAGCCCCGCACCGTAGGCCTTCCGCAGCACCACGCTGACCTGCGGCACGGTGGCCTCGGACACCGCGGCCACCATCTTGGCGCCGTGGCGGATGATCCCGGCCCGCTCGACCTCGCTGCCGATCATGAAGCCCGGCACGTCGGCCAGGTACACCAGCGGCACGTTGAACGCGTCGCACAGGGTGACGAACCGTGCGGCCTTGTCGGCGCTGTCGACGAACAGCACCCCGCCCTTGACGGCGGAGTTGTTGGCCACGATGCCGACGCTGCGCCCCTCCAGCCGGGCGAGGCCGACCACGAGCTCGGGGGCGAAGAGGGGCTTGACCTCGAAGAAGGAGTCCTCGTCGACCAGGCCGTCGATCACCAGGTGCACGTCGAAGGGCTCGGACTCGCGTGCAGGGACGTCCCCGGTGCGCAGGGGACGCAGCGGCGGCTCGGGCGCGTAGGTCGGCGGCTGGTCGCGCCACGTCGACGGCAGGTACGACAGGTACAGCCGCGCCTGCTCGATGGCGTCGGCGTCGTCGTGGGCGAGCAGGTCTCCGCAGCCGGAGACCGTGCAGTGCATGCGCGCGCCGCCCATCTCCTCCAGCGACACCCGCTCCCCCACGACCATCTCCGCCATCCGGGGGCTGCCGAGGTACATGCTCGCGTTGCCCTCGACCATGATCACGATGTCGCAGAACGAGGGCACGTAGGCCCCGCCGGCCGCGGACGGCCCGAACAGGCAGCACACCTGCGGCACCGTGCCCGAGAGGGCGACCTGGTTGTGGAAGATGCGGCCGGCGCCACGGCGCCCCGGGAACAGCTCGACCTGGTCGGTGATCCGGGCCCCGGCGGAGTCCACGAGCCACACGATCGGCAGCTGCTCGCGAAGCGCGGTCTCGGTGGCCCGGACCATCTTCTCCACAGTCCTGGCCCCCCAGGAGCCCGCCTTGACCGTCGGGTCGTTGGCGACGACCACGACCGGGCGACCGTCGACCGTCCCCCGACCGGTGACGACGCCGTCGGCGGGCAGACCGGCCGCCGTGCCGTTCGCGAGCCGGCCGTCCTCGACGAACGAGCCGTCGTCGCAGAGCAGGTCCACGCGCTCCCGCACCGCGAGCTTGTCCGCCTGGTCGAGCCGGGCCCTGCCCTTGGCGTCCGGCGCCGCGGTCCGTTCCTGGGCCCCGGCGAGCCAGTCGTCGAAGGGCTCCCTCATGCCACCGGCAGGCCGAGCCCGCGGGCCAGGACCAGGCGCTGCACCTCGGACGTGCCCTCGCCGATCTCGAGGATCTTGGCGTCCCGGTAGAACCGGGCCACCGGGTACTCCTCCATGAAGCCGGCCCCGCCGAACACCTGGGTGGCGACCCGTGCGGCGTCCATGGCCACGGTCGAGGTGTGG
The DNA here is from genome assembly GCA_963759255.1 of uncultured Actinomycetota bacterium. Lineage (GTDB taxonomy): Bacteria > Actinomycetota > Actinomycetes > Actinomycetales > JBBAYJ01 > Aquipuribacter. The sequence goes on along the minus strand of CAVWYQ010000002.1, from coordinate 237,584 downwards.
AGCTTGGCCTTGGCCGCTGCGGCCTTCACCTGAGCTGCGGTGGCCCGCCCGGCGGTCTGCTCGTCCTTGAGCCACGCGGCCCGGTAGGTGAGCAGGTGCCCGGCCTCGACGGCGACGGACAGGTCCGCCAGCGGGAACGCGACGCCCTGGTTGCGGCCGATCGGCGAGCCGAAGGCGGTTCGGGTCTTCGCGTACCCCGTCGCCAGGTCCAGGCAGGCCCGGGCCGAGCCGAGCGCGAGCGCCGAGATGGCGATTCGGCCGTCGTCGAGGATGGCGAGGAACTGCTTGAAGCCGTGCCCGCGCTGCCCGAGCAGGTGGTCCTCGGGCACCCGGACCTTCGAGAACGACAGGCCGTGGGTGTCGGAGGAGTTCCAGCCGAGCTTGCGGTAGGCCTGCTCCACCACGAACCCGTCGGTGCCGGAGGGGACGGTGATGGCGCTGATCTCGGCGCTGCCGTCCTCCCGGGTGCCGGTGCGGGCGGTGACGGTGACGACGCTCGTCAGCTCGGTCCCGGAGTTGGTGATGTAGCTCTTGGCGCCGTCCACGACCCACTCGCCGTCGACGAGCTCGGCCCGGGTGCGGGTGGCGCCGGCGTCGGAGCCCGCCTCGGGCTCGGTCAGGCCGAACGCCGCCAGCGCCCGACCTTCCACGAGGTCCGGCAGCCACCGCTCCCGCTGGGCGTCGGTCCCGTAGGTGAGGATCGGGTTGATGCCGAGCCCGACGCCCGCGCTGAGCGTGATGCCGGCCGACTGGTCGACGTAGCCGAGCTCCTCGATCGCGACGCACAGGCTGGTGAAGTCTCCGCCCGCGCCGCCGTAGGCCTCGGGGACGACGAGCCCGAACAGGCCCAGCTCGCCCATCTTGGGGACGAGGTGGGCGGGGAAGTGGTGGGTCTCGTCCCACTTCGCGATGTGCGGCGCGATCTCGGCCGCGGCGAAGTCACGGACGACCGCTCTGAGATCCTCGTGGTGATCTGCCAGCGCGAACGTCATCGTCTCGCTCCTCCTGGGCGGCCGAGGGGTGGTGGCCGCTCCGGGGGCGAGCCTAACCGGCGCCCCGTCCGCGCCGGGGGGGGCGGCTGCCACCTCTCACACCCTCCCCCGCAGGATCCGCCGGACGTACACCACCGGCAGCACGTAGCGGTCCACGAGCCACGTGACCCACCGAGGACGCACGAGGTCGAGGACGGGAAGCGTCGGGGCGGGCCGGCCCTCGCGGTCGACCTCCACGAGCATGAGCCGGTGCCGGGCCACGGTGACCGGCATGACGGTGTACCCGTCGTAGCGCCTGAGCACCGGTGCTCCGCTGCGCCCTGCGAGGGACGCGCGGCGGGTGACGTCGATGTTGTGCGCCAGCACCTCGACCTGCGGGCGCAGCGCACCGCCGGAGGACCGGATCCCCAGGTCCGCCACGTCCCCCAGCGACCAGACCGACCCGTACCGCCGGTGCCGCAGGGTGCCCGGGTCGACGTCCACGCGCCCCGCCCCGTCCGACCCGGCCAGCCCGCTCGCGCCGACCCAACGGGGTGCCCGGTACTGCGGCACGACGTGGGCGAAGGTGACGTCGTCCAGGACGCGCTCACCGTCCGGCGTCGACACCGTGACCGTCCGCCCGGCCAGCGCGCTCACCCGGGCCTGGCGCAGCACGTGCACGCCGTAGGAGTCGATGGTGCGCTCCAGGACCGCGTCCGGAGCGGCCAGGCCCAGCGGGGTGCGACCCGGCAGCACGAGGTGCACCTGGAGGTCCTTCAGCACCCCGCGTCGGCGCCAGTGGTCGCACGCCATGAAGAGCGGCTTGAGCGCGGTCGCACCGCAGGGGGCCGGTTCCGGCGGGACGGAGAACACGACGCGGCCCGACCTCAGGTCGCGCAGCGCGGGCCACACCCGCGGGGCGCCGTCGACGGTGAACGTCGACCCCGCCCACCCGGCGGCCGAGGCCTCCGCCAGCCCCGGGGTGGAGTGCCAGTCCTCCTCCATGCCGGGGCACACCACCAGCGTCGTCGCCGTCACCCGCTCGCCGGAGCACATCAGCACCGACGGCCCGGCGGGATCGACCGACGCCACCGCGTCGTGGACCCACGTGACGCCGCGCGGCACGACCGAGGCCGCCGGCCGCTCCAGCGCCGCCATCCTCGCTTCGCCGGCCCCGACGTAGGTGAGCAGCGGCCGGTAGCGGTGGACGACCTCGGGCTCCACCACGGCGACGTCGCGCACGCCGAGCCGGACCAGGCGGGCGGCCAGGGAGATCCCGGCGTTCCCTCCCCCGACGACCAGCACCTCGTGGTGCGCCATCCGGACCTCCTCGTCGCCGTCGGGGCCCGGTCGACCGGGCCCGGCCTCCGGAGGATATGGACCCGCCCTGGCCTCTCCCACGGCGCCCCCGTGGAGGGCGCCGACCCTCACCGGTGCAGCGGTCCGCCCGTGACGGGCGCCACGCCTCACGGGGCGTCGGGCACCCGGCCTGGCTAGCGTGTGGGTCATGAGCAGCGCCCTGTTCCTCCTGAGCACCGAGGCGGACAGCGGAAAGTCGGCGCTGGCCCTCGCCCTGTTCGAGGCGATGGCCCGCCGGGTGCCTCGGCCCGCCGTCTTCCGCCCGGTCACCCGCGACGGCGGGGACGACTTCCTCGTCGACCTGCTGCTGTCACGGCTGCCCGAGGCCACCCGGCCGGACCCCGAGGACTGCGTGGGCGTCACCTACGACGAGAACCACGCCGACTCCGCCGCGACCCGCGCCACCGTCGTGGCCCGGTTCCGCGCCCTCGCCGACCGACCACGACGCGGTCCTGGTCGTGGGCAGCGACTTCACCGACGTGGGTGCCGCGAGCGAGCTCGCCACCAACATCGACCTCGCGCAGGACCTCGCCGCACCCGTGGTCGCCGTGGTCAGCGGGCGCGACCGCGACGGCGCCCGGTCCATCGAGGACGTGCGCGCCGCGACGGAGCACGCGCTGGACAGCCTGCTGGCCCGGCACACCCCCGTGATCGGGGTGGTCGCCAACCGGGTCGACGCCGACGCCGTCGCAGAGCTGAGGACCGTGGTCGCCGACGTGGTCGCCGCGCGCGACCTCGACGTGCCGACCGCGGTGGTGCCGGAGCTGCCGCTGCTCGCGGCGCCGACGCTGCGCCAGATCGCCGACGCGGTGGGGGCCCGCCTGGTGAGCGGCTCCGACGACGACCTGGACCGTGCCGCGGTCGACGTCATGGTCGCGGCCATGACGCTGCCGCACATGCTCGAGCACCTGGTCGACCAGGCCGTCGTCATCGTGCCCGGCGACCGGTCCGACGTGCTGGTCGGCACGCTGGCCGCGGCGCACGCCGACACCTTCCCCACACCGTCCGGGCTGGTGCTGACGGGGGGCTTCGAGCCCGAACCGGTGATCGCGCGGCTGGTGGCCGGCTTCTCCCCGTCCCCGCCCGTCGTGGTGGCCCCGGGGACGACCTTCGAGGTGGCGACGGTGGCGGCCGGGCTCCGGGGCCGGATGCGGTCCGACTCCACCCGCAAGATCGAGGCCGCGCTGCACCTGGCCGCCGAGCACGTGCCCGCCGAGGCCTGGCTGGACCGGCTCGCCCTGGCCCCCACGGACATCGTCACCCCGGTGATGTTCACCCACGACCTCTTCGAGCGGGCTCGCGCAGACCGTCGTCGGATCGTCCTGCCGGAGGGCACCGAGCCCCGCGTGCTCAGGGCGGCAGCAGCGGTGCTCCGCCGGCAGGTGGCGGACCTCGTCCTCCTGGGGGACCCCGACGAGGTGCTGGCCGCCGCGACGGCCGCCGGGGTCGACGTCACCGGCGCCGAGGTGGTCGACCCCGTCGACCGACCCCCGTCGCGACCGCTACGCCGCGGAGTACGCGCGCCTGAGGGCCCACAAGGGCGTGTCGGAGGCGATGGCGCACGACACCGTGGTCGACGTGTCGTACTTCGGCACGCTCATGGTCCACCTCGGGGAGGCGGACGGGATGGTGTCCGGGGCGGTGCACACGACGGCGCACACCATCCGACCCGCTTTCGAGATCATCAGGACCGCCCCCGACGTGTCGGTCGTCTCCAGCGTGTTCTTCATGCTCCTCCCGGACCGTGTGCTGGTGTACGGCGACTGCGCGGTCGTGCCGAGCCCCGACGCCCGCCAGCTCGCCGACATCGCGATCTCCGCGGCCGGGACCGCGGCCGCGTTCGGCGTGCGGCCGCGGGTCGCGATGCTGTCGTACTCCACCGGGAGCTCCGGCTCCGGAGCAGACGTCGACCGGGTGCGGGAGGCCACCGACCTGGTGCGCGAACGTCGTCCGGACCTGCTGGTCGAGGGTCCGCTGCAGTACGACGCCGCCGTGGACCCGGCCGTCGCCGCGACCAAGCTGCCGGGGTCCGAGGTGGCCGGGCGGGCCACGGTGCTGATCTTCCCGGACCTCAACACCGGGAACAACACGTACAAGGCGGTGCAGCGCAGCGCCGGGGCCACGGCCGTCGGCCCGGTGCTGCAGGGCCTCAACAAGCCCGTCAACGACCTGTCCCGTGGTGCGACCGTGGACGACATCGCCACCACGGTCGCCGTCACCGCGGTGCAGGCGCAGACCGTCGAGCGCACCCACGAGTCGCAGTCGCGGGCCGAGGAGGTGGTCCGGTGACGGTCCTGGTGGTCAACGCCGGCTCGTCGTCGGTCAAGTACGCCCTCGTGGAGCCGGGCGACCCAGCCGGCGCGGGTGACCCGGGCGGCCCGGCCGGCACCGGTCCGGCGCGGGTGCTGGCGCGAGGCCTGGTGGAGCGGGTGGGCACGACCGGGGCCACGTTGCGTCACGTCGTCGCCGCGAACCGGGCCCACGGCGGCCGCGACGGCACGCACGACGGTGCCGAGCAGGAGTCGACGGCCCACGTCACGGCCGGCGACCACACCGAGGCGATGGCGGCGGTCGCCGCCGCCTTCGAGCAGCACGGCCCCGACGTGGCCGACGGCCTGCGCGTCGTCGGGCACCGCGTGGTCCACGGGGGCGAGCGGTTCTGCGGCCCGGTCCTGGTCGACGACGAGGTGGTGGCCGAGATCGACCGGCTCTCGGTGCTGGCGCCGCTGCACAACCCGGTCAACCTGGCCGGCCTGCGCGCCGCCCGTGACCGTTTCGCCGACGTGCCCCACGTCGCGGTGTTCGACACCGCGTTCCACGCCACCCTGCCCCCGGTCGCCCGGACCTACGCGGTGCCCCGGAGCTGGCGCGAGGACCACGGCGTGCGCCGCTACGGCTTCCACGGCACCTCCCACGCCTACGTGTCGCGCACCGCGGGCTCCTGGCTGCAGCGCGAGCGCGGCGTCGACCCCGCCGCCTCGCGCGTCGTGGTCCTGCACCTGGGCAACGGTGCGAGCGCGTGCGCCGTCCTGGGGGGCCGCAGCATCGACACCTCGATGGGGCTCACCCCGCTGGCGGGGCTGGTCATGGGCACCCGGTCCGGGGACGTGGACCCGGCGCTCGCCGGGCACCTGGAGCGTGTGGCCGGGCTCGACGGCGTCCACGTGGAGGAGCAGCTCAACCGTGCGTCCGGGATGAAGGGCCTCGCCGGGTCCTCGGACCTGCGCGACGTGCGCCGCGCCGCCGACGACGGCGATCCCGACGCCGCCCTGGCGCTCGCGCTGTACGCCTACCGGATCCGGTCCTACGTAGGGGCGTACGCGGTGGCGCTGGGCGGTCTGGACGCCCTCGTCTTCACCGGCGGGGTGGGGGAGAACGACCTGCGCATGCGCGCCGACGTCGCCGACGGGCTGGGCCTGGTCGGCTGCGCGGTGGACGGGGCCCGCAACGGGGCGGTGGAGGGCGCGGCGACCGTGACCGAGGTGAGCCCGGCCGGCAGCGGTGCGGCGGTGCTGGTCGTGCCCACCGACGAGGAGGGGGAGATCGCCCGGCAGGCGGTGGCGTTGCTCGACCGTTGAGCTGACACTTTCCATAATGGAAAGCATGTGCCAGGCTGGACTGATGGATGACGCCTCGACCTCGCACCTGGACCCTGCCGCGGCCCGCGCCCTGCTCGGAGACGCGGACGGGATGAGCGCCCGTGCCACGCGGGCGGCCCGCTGGTGGGTGGGCTACATGACCGCGTTCGCGCTGGGGTTCGGCGCGCTCACCCTGTTCGTCGGCTCTGCGGACGGCCCCGGAGAGCTGGTGGCCCCCATGGTGGCCTTCGGAGTGCTCGTGGTGGTCATGGTGGTCTTCGCCCGGACCCGACCCGTGCAGGGCGGCGTCTCGCGACGGGTCTTCCTCGGCGGCTGGATCGGCACGAGCCTGCTGTACTCCGCCGCGGTGTGGGTCGGCCTGCTCACCGGGTGGCCCCTGTCGGCCTGGGTCCTCGCCGCCCTCCTCGTGGCGGCGCCGCTGGGGCTCGCGGCCTGGCGGACGCACCGGACCCTGCGGTGACCCGGCCGCCGCAGCCCCCCGGTAGCACCCCCGCTCCCGGCGCGGCGCACCCGCGTCACGACCTCGACCCGCTCCTGCTGCACGGGGTGAGGTTCTCGGTGCTGGCCGCGGTCGTGGCCGCCGACGCCGTGGCCTTCGCCTACCTGCGCGAGGAGCTGCAGGTCAGCGACTCGGTGCTCAGCAAGCAGCTGACCGCCCTGCAGGAGGCCGGCCACGTCCGGGTCGACAAGCTGGCCGAGGGCCGGCGGGCCCGCACCTGGGTGCGGGCCACCGCCGCGGGCAGGACCGCCTTCGACCGGCACCGCGCCGCCCTGCTCGCCATCGCCGGGGGCTGAGCCACCTCCCCCTGGTCCTCGCCCTAGACCCGGTGGGCTCCTCGGTCGGCCGCCGAGGGCTCCCGGAGGTCCACGTCCGACCGGCCGCCCAGCTCCCCGATGCCCGGCGCCTCGCCCATGGGCTCCTGGCGGGCCTCCGCCATCTCCTCCCGACGCTCCTCCTCCACCTCGGCCGTCAACCGGGCCCCCGCCTCGGCGTCGCGGGTGAGGTTCTCCCCGGTGGTGGGGTCGAAGAGGTGCATCTTGCGGGTGTCGACCCAGAACTCGGCCTCGCGGCCGCCGCGGATCCGGCTCGCCGCGTCGATCGCGACGATCATCTGGGTGCGCAGCTGGTCGCTGTCGAGCTCGTGCGACAGGTCCCTCAGCTGCTTCTCCACCTCCGGAGAGGCGTCGAAGGGGAGGTAGGCGTACTGCTCGTTGCCCAGCCACTCGGTGACGTCCACACGCGCCCGGAACACGTCCCCCTTGTCGCGCTTGTCGGGGTCCACGAGCTTGGCGTCCTCGAAGGCCTCCGGCCGGACGCCCATGAGCATGACCTCGTGGCCGGAGGCGGCCTCGCGCTGCCGGTCGGTGGTCAGCTGGATCGGGCCGAGCGGCGTGTCCAGGCAGCCGTCCTTCACCTCCACGGGGACGAAGTTCATCGGCGGGGAGCCGATGAACCCGGCCACGAACAGGTTGACGGGCTGCTCGTACAGCTCCCGCGGCGAGGCGATCTGCTGCAGGACGCCCTTCTTCAGCACCGCGACCCGGTCGCCCAGCGTCATGGCCTCGGTCTGGTCGTGCGTCACGTAGACGGTGGTGATGCCCAGGCGCCGCTGCAGCCGCGCGATCTCGGTGCGCATCTGCCCACGCAGCTTGGCGTCGAGGTTCGACAGCGGCTCGTCGAACAGGAACGCGTCGGCGCTGCGGACGATCGCCCGCCCCATGGCCACGCGCTGCCGCTGCCCGCCGGAGAGGTTCGCCGGCTTGCGCTCCAGGTGCTCGTCGAGCTCCAGCAGGCTCGAGGCGTCACGCACCCGGGCGTCCACCTCCTTGTCGGGCGTCTTCGACAGCCGCAGCGGGAAGGCCATGTTCTCGTACACGGTGAGGTGCGGGTAGAGCGCGTAGTTCTGGAACACCATCGACAGGTTCCGGTCGCGCGGCGCCTTGTCGTTCACGCGGGTACCGCCGATCAGCATGTCGCCCTCGGTGATGTCCTCCAGCCCGACGATCATCCGCAGCAGGGTGGACTTCCCGCAGCCGGAGGGGCCGACGAGGATCAGGAACTCCCCGTCGTCGATGTCGATGCTCACGTCGTTCACCGCCGGGAAGCCGTCGGCGTACTTCTTGACGATGTTCTTCATCTCGATGGCAGCCATCAGAGTCTCCTTCGGTGTGGGCCGGGGCGCTCAGCCCTTGACGGCGCCGTTGGTGAGGCCTGCGACGATCTTCTGCTGGAAGAGGAGCACGAGGATGACCACCGGGATGGTGACGATCACAGATGCTGCGGCGATCGGTGCGGTCGGTTGCGAGAACTGGCTGGCGCCCGAGAAGAACGCGAGCGCCGCGGGTACCGGGCGGGCTGCCTCGCTCGAGGTGAGCGTGATCCCGAAGATGAAGTCGTTCCAGATGGCGAAGAACGTGAGGATCGCCGCGGTGAAGACCCCGGGGGCGGCGAGCGGGACGATCACCTTCCGGAAGGCCTGCAGCGGGGTCGCCCCGTCGACCTGGGCCGCCTGCTCCATCTCCCACGGGATCTCACGGAAGAACGCGCTCAGCACGTAGACCGACAACGGCAGCGAGAACGACAGGTACGGGATGATGAGGCCGAGCCAGGTGTCGTACAGCCCGACGGTCCGCCACAGGTTGAACAGCGGGGTCGCGATGGCGATGATCGGGAAGATCGTGATGGCCAGGGCGAGGCTGAGCAGCAGCTTCTTGCCGGGGAAGTCGAGCCGGGCGACGGCGTAGGCGGCGAACATCGCCAGCACCACGGAGATCGTCGTGGCGATGAGCGAGATGCCGATCGAGTTGCGGAGCGCCGAGGTGAACAGGTCGCTGGCGAACACGATCCGGTAGTTCTCGAAGCTGAAGGCCGTCGGCCAGAAACGCTGGTTGTTGATGTCGTCTCCGGCCTTGAACGACAGCGAGACGATCCACGCCACCGGGATGAGGGCGTAGATGATGATGAGGAACGCCCCGACGATCCAGAAGACCTGCCCCTTGCGGTCGGTGCCCATCACGAACCACCCCTCTGCTCGGCGAGGTTGACCTTGAAGCCCTTGATGAAGAGGAACGCGATCAGGACGACCAGGATGGCGAGGATCACGCTGACCGCCGAGCCCAGCCCGATCATGACCCGCGTGATCGTCTGCCGGTAGGCGAGGAACGACAGGGTCTCCGTGCCGTTGGCACCCTGCGTCATGATGAACACGTTGTCGAAGATCCGGAACGCGTCGAGGGTGCGGAACAGCAGGGCGACCATGATGGCGCCCTTCATGTTCGGCACGATGACCTTCCGGAACCGCTGCCAGGCGGTGGCGCCGTCGACCTTGGCCGCCTCGATGTACGTGCTCGGGATCTGCGCGAGCCCCGCCAGCAGCAGCAGCGACATGAACGGCGTGGTCTTCCAGATCTCCGACAGGCAGATGACGAACAGGCTGGCAAGCGTCTCGCCGAACCAGTTCAGGTCGGAGCCGAAGAGCGGGTTGACGAAGCCGTAGGCAGGGGTGAAGGCGTACTGCCACGCATAGGCAGAGACGACCGTGATGATCCCGTACGGCACGAGGATGGCCGTGCGGACCGACCTTCGCAGGAACAGCGCCCGGTGCATCACCAGCGCGAGCGCGAAGCCGAGCACGAACTCCACGACCACCGTGACCACCGTGATCCCGGCCGTCACGCCGAACTGCCGCCAGAACAGGCTGTCCCCGAGGATCGTCGCGTAGTTTCCGAGCCCGATGAAGCTGCGCCCGTCGGGATCGGTGAGCCGGAAGTCGAACAGCGAGTACCAGACCGCGTTCGCGATCGGGTAGGCCGTGACCAGGAGCATCACGATGAACGCCGGCCCGGCGAGCAGCCAGCCCAGGTTCCGCTCCTTCCGGGCCCGGTCGGTCATCCTGCGGAGGTCGCCTCGCGCGCCGTCCCGTGTCCTGCTGCGCGACCTGGGCGCGCGTCTCCCCCGCCGCAGCGGGAATCGTCGTACTCATCCGTCGCCTCCCTGCTAGAGCAGCTGCTCGTTGCTGAGCACGCCTTCGATGAAATCGGCCGTGAACCTGGGCGTCACGTCCGGGGACAGCTGGTCCGGCGGGTGGTAGCCCTGCTGGATCGCGCCGGTGACGTCGCCGTAGTAGGCGCTGATCGGCCGTGGTGCGGCGTCGGTGAGGCCCTCCCGGATGGCCTCGTACATCGGGAACGCCTCCTGGATCTCCGGGTCGTCGTAGATCTCCTCGGCGGCCCCCGGGTCCCCGGCCGTGAGCATGTACTCCTTCTGGCTCTCCGGGCTGCGCAGGCACCGGACTGCCGCCACGGCCGCGTCCTCGTTCTCGGTGTAGGCGCCGATGCTCAGCCCGATGCCGCCGAGGGGGGTCGCGCTGTCCTCGCCCGGGACCACCTGGGGGTACCTGGTCCAGGCCACGTCCTCCCGGAAGTCCTCGGGCACGGCCCCGGACTCCTCGGCCGCGGCGAACGCGGTCCACACGTACGGCCAGTTGACCATGAACCCACCGTTGTCGGCCTGGAACGCGGCCCGCGACTCCTCCTCCCCCGCCGTGCTCAGCCCGGGCGGGGCCGCTGGGGAGTTCGCGATGGTGCTCATGATGCGGGCGGCCTCGGCCCCGGCCTCGCTGTCGATGACGGCGTCGACCTCGGCGGCCGGCAGGCCCTGGCTGTCCTCGGCGAGGATCCGGCCACCCGCAGACTCCACCAGTGCGTTCACCCACACCATCAGGCTCTCGTTGCGCCGTCCCTGCACGGCGACGGTGGTGTCCGTCTGCTCCGCCGCGTCGATGATCTGGTCCCAGGTCACCGGCTCGTTCTCCAGGTCCAGACCGGCCGCCTCGGCGACCGACTTCCGGTACCAGAGCAGCTGGGTGTTGCCGTAGAAGGGGGCCGAGAACATCGTGTCCTCGTACACCGACTGCTCCAGCGGACCCTCGAGGACACCCTCGGAGAACTCCTCGCGCTCCTCCTCGGTGAACGGGCGCAGGAAGCCCGCGTTGGCGAACTCCGCCATGAACGGCGGGTCCAGGCTCAGGATGTCGACCGTCGAGTCGCCGGCCGCCAGCCGCCGCAGCAGCTGCTCCCGCTGGCCGGCCGCGGCGTTCGGCAGCAGCGACGTCGTGATCTCGTACGCCCCGTCGGCCTCGTCGTTGCACCGCTCGGCGAGCGGTACCTGCGCCGCGTTGTTGACGTACCAGGTGAGCTCGGGGGCACCGGAGGCCTCTGTCGCCGCCGCAGGCCGCGAGCACCGCGGCGCCGACGCCCAGCGCCGTCACCGCCGCGAGTCGCCGCCCACCTGGTGCCGCCCGCCTGTCCCGCGCGGACGGCCGCCGCGGCCCCTCGGCCCCTCGGTCCCCTCGGTCCTCGTCGTGCAGGTCGAACCGCCATGTCGCCTCCAGCCACGTTGCTGAACGGACGTTCCCCGGACGAGCTGTGGGGCTTTCGCCCCCTTTGACCCCGCCAGGTACTCACCGTGGCCCCTGTGATCCCGCAGCACAACCCGACGCGCACAAGTGGCGCTCGAGCTGGGGTCTAGGCTCGCCCGCGATGTCGACGCTGACGAAAATCCTCATCGCCAACCGCGGCGAGATCGCCGTCCGGGTCGCGCGCGCCTGCGCCGACGCCGGACTGCGCTCGGTCGCCGTCTACGCCGAGCCCGACGCCGACGCCCTGCACGTCCGGACCGCCGACGAGGCGTTCGCCCTGGGCGGGTCCACACCGGCCGAGACGTACCTCGACATCGGCAAGCTGCTGGGCGTCGCGGCCACGTCCGGCGCCGACGCCGTGCACCCCGGCTACGGGTTCCTCTCCGAGAACGCCGACTTCGCCCAGGCGGTCATCGACGCGGGGCTGGTGTGGGTGGGCCCCCCGCCCCAGGCCATCCGGGACCTCGGCGACAAGGTCTCTGCCCGCCACATCGCCGCCCGCGCCGGCGCCCCGCTGGTGGCCGGCACCGCCGACCCCGTGGCCGACGCCGAGGAGGTCGTCGCCTTCGCGCGCGAGCACGGGCTTCCCATCGCGATCAAGGCGGCCTTCGGCGGCGGCGGGCGCGGCCTCAAGGTCGCCCGCACCCTGGACGAGGTCCCCGAGCTGTTCGAGTCCGCGACCCGCGAGGCGGTCGGCGCGTTCGGGCGGGGCGAGTGCTTCGTGGAGCGCTACCTCGACCGGCCCCGGCACGTGGAGACCCAGTGCCTGGCCGACGCCCACGGCGGCGTCGTCGTGGTCTCCACGCGTGACTGCTCGCTGCAGCGCCGGCACCAGAAGCTCGTCGAGGAGGCTCCCGCCCCGTTCCTCACCGACGCCCAGGTCGCCCAGCTGTACGACAGCTCCAAGGCGATCCTCCGCGAGGCCGGCTACGTCGGGGCCGGGACGTGCGAGTTCCTCGTCGGCCAGGACGGCACCATCAGCTTCCTCGAGGTCAACACGCGGTTGCAGGTCGAGCACTGCGTCTCCGAGGAGGTCACCGGTCTGGACCTGGTGCGCGAGCAGCTCCGGATCGCGGCGGGCGAGCCGCTCGGCTACGACGACCCGGCGGTCCGCGGGCACTCCATCGAGTTCCGCGTCAACGGCGAGGACGCCGGGCGCGGCTTCCTCCCCCAGCCGGGGCCGGTCGACGTCTTCGTGGCGCCGTCGGGACCCGGTGTCCGGCTGGACTCCGGCGTGGTCGCCGGCAGCGTCGTCGGGGGCGGGTTCGACTCCATGCTCGCCAAGCTGGTCATCACCGGTGCCTCCCGCGTCCAGGCGCTCGAGCGCTCGCGCCGCGCCCTCGCGGAGTTCGTGGTCGAGGGCCTGCCGACCGTCCTGCCGTTCCACCGCGCCGTCGTCTGCGACCCGGCCTTCGCCCCGGCCGACCCCGACGAGCCCTTCAGCGTGCACACCCGCTGGATCGAGACCGAGTTCGACAACACCGTCGCCCGCGTGGACGCCCGGTGGGGGTTCGGTAGGGTCCGGGGACGGCGGCACCGAGCCGGAGCAGCCGCGCCAGCGCGTCGTCGTGGAGGTCGACGGCCGCCGCGTCGAGGTCGTCCTGCCGGCGTCGTTCGGGGTCACCTCGACCGCGCCGACCGGTGGGGCCGGGCCGTCACGCGCCCCCCGTCGTAGCCGCAGGGGGTCCGGCGCCGCCGCCGTGTCCGGCGACGCCCTCACCAGCCCCATGCAGGCGACCGTGGTCAAGGTCGTGGTGGCCGACGGCGACGAGGTGGCCGAGGGCGACCTGGTCGCCGTCCTGGAGGCGATGAAGATGGAGCAGCCGCTGACCGCCCACCGCTCGGGCACCGTCTCGGGGCTCGCCGTCCAGGTCGGTGGCACCGTCACCGCCGGCGCGGTGGTGTGCCAGATCAGCTGACCGGGCTGGGGTGCAGCCGGCGGGCGGCCTCGGCGATCGACCCGGACATGCTCGGGTAGACCGTGAAGGACCGGGCCACGTCGTCGACGGTCAGCCGGTGCTCGACCGCCAGCGTCACCGGGAAGATCAGCTCGCTGGCGCGCGGCCCGACCACGACCCCGCCGATGACCGTCCCCGACCCGGTCCGCGCGAACAGCTTGACGAACCCCTCCGTGACGCCCTGCATCTTGGCCCGGGGGTTGGTGGCCAGCGGCAGCATCACCGCCACACCCTGCGCCTCGCCGGAGTCGACCTGGGCCTGGGTCCACCCGACGGTCGCGATCTCGGGAGCGGTGAAGATGTTGCTCGACACCGTCTTGAGCGACAGCGGGCGCACGGCGTCGCCGAGCAGGTGCCGCATGGCGATCCGGCCCTGCATGGCGGCCACCGAGGCCAACGCCATCACGCCGGTGCAGTCACCGGCCGCGTACACCCCGGGGACGGAGGTCCGCGACACCCGGTCGACGGCGATGTGACCGGACCCGCCGGTCTCCACCCCGACGTCCTCCAGCCCGAGGTCCGCCGTGTTGGGGGTGGAGCCGACCGCCATCAGGCAGTGGCTGCCCGAGATGCGCTGGCCGTCGGCGAGCGTGACCACCACGCCGTCGCCCTCGCGGCGGACGGTCTGCGCGCGGGCCCGCGAGAGCACGACCATGCCGCGACGGCGGAACGCGTCCTCCAGCACCTGGGCGGCGTCCGCGTCCTCTCCGGGCAGCACGCGGTCGCGGCTGGAGACCAGGACCACGTCGAGCCGAGGGCCAGGTAGGCGGAGGCGAACTCCGCGCCGGTGACGCCGGACCCCACGACGACGAGCCGCTCGGGCAGCTCGGCGAGGTCGTACAGCTGGCGCCAGTCGAGGATCCGCTCACCGTCGGGCATGGCGGAGTCCAGCCGGCGCGGCGTCGCCCCGACGGCCAGCAGCACGGCGTCGGCCTCGAGCAGCTGCGTCCGCCGTCCGGGGTGCTGACCTGCACGTCCGGGCTGCCGTGGCTGCCTGTGGCCCCAGGCACGAGCCGCCCCTTCCCGGGCATGAGCGTGACGCCGACCGAGGACAGCGAGGCGCGTGATGTCACCGGACTGGGCGTGAGCGAGGCCCTTGACGCGTTCGTTCACCACGCCGAGGTCGACGCCGACGGCGTCCTCGGCGGCCACCCCGGCGTAGCGCACGCCGAGCTCGGCCGACGCGTCGACCTGGGTCATGACCTCGCTGGTGGCGATGAGGGTCTTGCTGGGGACGCAGTCGGTGAGGACGGCGGACCCACCGAGCCCGTCGGTGTCCACGACCGTCACGTCGGCACCGAGCTGGGCGGCCACCAGGGCGGCCTCGTACCCGCCCGGGCCCACCCCCGACGACGACGAGGCGCTGCTGGGCCGGATGCGGTGCGGCCGTATGGGTCCGTCACGGCGCGCCAGTGGGTGTCCGCGACCCCGGTGCTCACGTCCGCGGCCGGACCCGGGTCGGGGGCGCCCGAGCTGCCGGTGCCGTCGGAGGGCGGGGAGGGGGTGCCTGGGGTGCTCACCGCGACAGTCTCCAGGGGTGGCGGCCGCTACGCTCCCCGGTGCTCTACGCGGCCTATGCGGGAAACCTCGACCCCGACCGCATGGCCGAGCGTGCCCCCCGTTCGCCGGTCCTCGGCGCCGGCTGGCTGCTCGGCTGGCGGCTGACGTTCGGCGGCGAGGAGCACGGCTGGGACGGGCCGCTGCCCACCGTCGTGGAGGCCCCCGACACCCCCGGGGCAGCCGTCTACGTCGTCCTGTACGACATGGCCCCCGAGGACGAGGCCCTGCTCGACGGGTGGGAGGGGGCCGACCGGGCCTGCACCGTCACCTCACCGTGCGGGTGCAGACGTTGAGGGCGAGGTGCCGGCCTTCGTCTACGTGCTCGACGCCTACGAGGGAGGGCTGCCCAGCGCCATGACCCTCGGCCTCATCGCGGACGCCGCCGAGGCCGGCGGGGCCCCCTCGGACTACGTCGCCGACGCTTCGCTCGCGCCCCTGCCGCTCGCTCGGCTGACATGCAGGTCGGGACCGTCAAGGGGCCGGACCGGACCGCACGGCCGACCCGGCGCTGGCCGCAGGCGGCACGCGGCCGGCGAGCAGCGCCACCCCGACGCTGCCCACCCACAGCAGGACCGCGAGCGCGCTGACCTGGGCGCTGCCCCACCGTGAACCCGCGCCGAGCGCCCACGGCGCGAGCACCAGGGCCAGCAGCACCGAGTGGGCGAGGTACACCGGCAGGCTGCGGCGCCCGAGCCGGACCAGGGCGGCGCGGAGCACCGCCGTCACCGGTGGGCGACCGGCGGTCGACTCCGTCCTGGCCGGGGAGAGGACGACCAGACCCAGGCAGACCGCACCCAGGGCGGCGAGCGGACCGGTGACCGCGTCCAGGACCCCGGCCCAGAACCCGGCCACGACACCCGGCGCCGCACCGGCGCCCAGCACCGCCGCAACCGCACGCCACCGAGCAGGCCCAGCCCACCGGCCACCGCTGCCACGCCCAGCAGGCCACGTCGGTGCGCCGACGGGTCCCATGCCCAGCCGGACCGGGCCAGCCGGACGCCGGCGACCACGGCCACGAGCAGGCCGCTGCGGTGGGCAGCAGGAGCACCAGCCCCACCAGCCACGTGCCCACCCGGTCCACCGCGGACAGCAGGTAGTCCGCCGGCGGGTCCGGGAAGCCGATGGACCCCCCGAAGCCGTCCACCGCACCCTGGACCACCAGCGCGGGCAGCACGAGCACGCACACCGCGACGTGGGTCCGGGTCCGGGCCCTGGCCAGCGGGACGGCCAGCAGCAGCAGCACCGCGAGCGTCCCGAGCACGTCGGCGCCCAGGACCAGGAGCGGCGTGCAGCGCCCCGGAGCCCGAGCAGCACCCCCGTCCGGCGCAGCACCGCGGCCCACTCCGCGCGTGGGCCGGCGGGCCGGACCCGGGCCCGACGGCCGCCCCTGCCCCGCCGCGACCCGTCGTGCCGGCGGTCATCCGGGCGGCGACACCGAAGCCGAGCAGCAGCGCGAACACCGGCAGCACCCGGTTGTCGACCGTGAGCCCGGTGATGACGTCCACCACCCGGTCGCCCACGCCACCGTCCAGCGGTCGGAACCCGGTGCCGAGCGTCCGGCCACCGAGCCACACCAGTGCCGTCCCCACGGCACTGCCCAGCAGCGCGAGGCCGCGGACCGCGTCGAGCGCCGGGACACGACCCGGGCGGGCAGCGCGCCCCCGACCTCGACCTGGCTGCGGGACCGACCCAGGAGCCTGGGTGGGGGCTGCTGCGGCGGGCCGTGCGGGCGGCCGCGGCCCGGGACGCGTCACAGGTGCATGGTGGCACCCGCCAGTAGTGTCGGCTCCCGTGGATGCCACCGACCCGAGCGCCCCCTCCTGGCAGGAGGCGGCGGCTGCGGCGGCCGCCGTCGTCCGCACCCGGCTGGCCGAGGCCGCCGGAGCCTCGGCCGGCGGCCCTGCTGCGGACTCCCCCGTGGTGGACACCGCGGTCGTCCTCGGCTCCGGCTGGGGCCAGGCAGGCCGACCTGCTGGGCGAGGTCCTCCTCGACCTGCCGGCGGGAGAGGTCCCGGGCTTCCGGGCCTCGGCGGTCGCCGGCCACCACGGCCGCCTGCGGGTCGTGGCCACCCCGGCAGGACGGCGCGTGCTGCTGGTCGCAGCCCGGACGCACCTGTACGAGGGGCACGGTGTCGACGCGGTCGCGCACGGGGTCCGGACCGCGGCCGCCCTGGGCGCCCGCCACGTCGTCCTCACCAACGGCTGCGGCTCCCTGGTGCAGGACTGGGGGCCCGGCACCGCGGTGCTGCTGCGTGACCACCTGAACCTCACCGGCGCCACGCCGCTGCGCGGGCCGACGTTCGTCGACCTCACCGAGGCGTACTCGCCCCGGCTCAGGGCGCTGGCCCACGAGGTCGACCCCGACCTGCCGGAGGGCGTGTACGCCCAGCTGCACGGACCCGCCTACGAGACGCCGGCCGAGGTGCGGATGGTCGGCATCCTCGGCGGCCAGCTCGTCGGCATGTCGACCGCCCTGGAGACCGTCGCGGCCCGGGCGGCGGGCCTGGAGGTGCTGGGCCTGTCGCTGGTGACCAACCTCGCCGCGGGCACGACGGGCGAGACGCTGGACCACCAGGAGGTGCTGCAGGCCGGGCGGGACGCCGCCGAGCGCTGCGGCCGCCTGCTGGCCGACGTGGTCGACCGGGTCTCGCGCTCGTGAGCCAGCCGACCGCGGCAACCGGCGACCCGACGGGCGAGACGACCGGTGACACGGGCACGACCGGCGGCCCGACCGCGGCGGAGGACCGCGAGCTGCTCGCCGCCGTCGAGTCCTGGGCGGCCACCGACGTGGACCTCGACGACGCCACCGCCACCCTGGCCGCGGCGCACGGCGGTGGGCTGGCGTCGCTGCGTGACGCCTGGACCGGGTCCCTGGAGTTCGGGACCGCGGGCCTGCGCGGCGCCATGGGTCCGGGCCCCAACCGGATGAACCGGTCCGTCGTCGTCCGGGCGGCCGCCGGCCTCGCGGCCCACCTGCGCGACGCGGTGGCGACAGCCCGGTCGATCGAGCGGGACCTGCCGGACCAGCTCGAGCCCGGGCAGGCGCCCGAGGACGGGCCCCCGGCCGCGGCCGGCGGTGACGACGCCCGGCCTCTCGTGGTCGTCGGCCACGACGCCCGGCACCGCAGCCGCACGTTCGCCACCGACTCTGCCGCGGTCCTCACCGCCGCGGGCTGCCGCGTCGTCCTGCTCCCCGGCGCACTGCCCACCCCGGTCCTCGCCCACGCCGTCCGGCGCCTGGGCGCCGACGCGGGCGTCATGGTGACGGCGAGCCACAACCCGAAGGACGACAACGGCTACAAGGTCTACCTCGGTGGCCGCGTGTCCCCCGGGCCCGGCGAGGGCGTGCAGATCGTCCCGCCCGCCGACCGCGAGATCGCCGAGCGCATCGCGGCCGCGCCCGCCCCGGTGGACGTGCCGCGCGCCACCGACGGCTGGGAGGTCGCCGACGCCTCGCTCGTCGACGGCTACGTCGAGGCCGTGGTGTCGCCGGGGTGCCCGGGGGCGTGCGAGGACCCGGCGGGCTGCGGGTCGTCACCACCGCCATGCACGGTGTCGGCCAGGCGGTCCTGTCGCGGGTGCTGACCGGCGCCGGGGTCGACGACGTCATCGCGGTGCCCGAGCAGGCCGAGCCGGACCCGGAGTTCCCCACCGTCCCGTTCCCGAACCCGGAGGAGGCGGGAGCGCTGGACCTCGCGCTCGCGCTCGCCGCCCGGACGGGGGCGGACCTGGTGCTGGCGGTCGACCCCGACGCCGACCGGTGCAGCGTCGCGGTGCCCGACCCGGACCGAGGCCCGGCCGACCAGGTGTCGGGCTGGCGGCAGCTCACCGGTGACGAGGTGGGTGCCCTGCTCGTGGAGCACGTCCTCACCCGCACCCCGGCCCCGGTGTCCCCCGACCCGGGCGAACCGCCCACCGTGGCGTGCTCCCTGGTCTCGGGCTCCCTGCTGCACCGGGTCGCCCAGGCGCACGGCGTGCGCTCGCGCGCCACCCTCACCGGCTTCAAGTGGATCGCCCGCGTCCCCGGCCTGGTCATGGGGTACGAGGAGGCGATCGGGTACTGCGTCGCGCCGTCCGTCGCCCGTGACAAGGACGGCATCAGCGCCGCGGCGATGGTCGTCGAGCTGGCGGCCGTCGGGCGGGCCCGGTCGCAGAGCCTGCTGGACCGGCTGGACGACCTGGCCCGGGAGCACGGGGTCCACCTGACCGGCCCGGTCACCCTCCGCCTGGACGACATGTCCGTCGTGCAGCCCGTCCTGTCCCGGCTGCTCGCCTCACCGCCCGCCGACCTGGCCGGGCTGCCGCTCGACGCCGTGGAGGACCTGTCCGACGGGGTGGACGGGCTGCCCCCGACGCCGGGGGTACGGCTGAGCGCCGGCGGCCCGACGAGCGGCAGCACCGGTGGCACGGCCCGGGTCGTGGTCCGACCGTCGGGGACCGAGCCCAAGCTCAAGGCGTACCTGGAGGTGGTGCACCCGGTCGAGGACGACCTCGCCGAGGCCCGCGACGCAGCGGCGCGCCGGCTGCGGGAGCTGCAGGAGCAGGTCCGCGCGCTGCTCAGCTGAGCGCGAGCAGCAGGACCGCGACGACGAGGACCGCGCCGGTCACGCCGAGCGAGGCCAACACCGCCCGGTTCCACCCGACCTCGGGGTCGGTCGAGGCGCCGGCACCGGGCGTCGTCTCGGCACCGCGGCGGTCGCGCCAGGTCTGCCAGGCCGTCTCCACGAGCACGGCCGCCTCACCTGCGCTGGAGCCCGGGGCCCGGCTGCCGGCGATGCCCTCGGCGTGCCGGTCCGCCCAGGGCGTCTCCCGACGGCTGACCGGGCGCACCCGCCGACCCGACGCCGGCGCCGCCCAGGAGGTCCACCGCCGGCCCGCGGCCCCGACCGACAGCGCCCAACGGGTGTCCAGGTCCTCCAGCGCGGACCAGGGGAGCCGGACCCGGCGCAGCACGTTGACCAGGACGAGCCCGTCGGGGTCGACCCGCACCTCCGGCTGCCAGAACAGCGCGTGCACCAGGGCGCAGCTGAAGCCGAGCAGCGCCAGGCCGACCCCCCACCCCCACCCCGGGTCGCCGCGCAGGGTGAGGTCCGCCGCGAGGAGCGCCGCCAGCACCCACCAGCCCACCGCGAGCGCCCGGACGGCGCCCGGCCGGTAGGTGGTCGGGACGGGGCCACCCGGTTCCGGTGGGCCGACCGGACGGCTCGACGGGGTCTCGCGGCTCACGGGCACCATCCTGCCCCGGCGTTAGGCTGACCGGTGTGACCGACCTCGCCCCGCCCGCCACCAGCGCCGCTGCGGGACACCCCGGCAGCGCGGTGGACCACCTGGTGGGCCCCCGGGTCGACGAGACGAGCCTGCGGCGCTTCCTGCGCGGCCTGCCCGGCGTGGACGAGGTCGGGGCGAACGCGCGCGCCGCCTCGTTCGGCACTCGGTCGATCAAGACCGCCTCCAAGGCGTGGGCGCTGGACACGGTGGTCCGCATGATCGACCTCACCACGCTCGAGGGCGCGGACACCCCGGGCAAGGTACGGACCCTGGCCGCCAAGGCCGCCAACCCCGACCCCGCGACGGACTGCCCTCCGGTGGCGGCCGTCTGCGTGTACGGGGACCTCGTGCCGCACGTCGCCGGCGCCCTGGACGCCGCCGGTGCGCTCTGGCGCGCCGAGCCCTCGCCCGGGCGACGCCCCGGTGTCAAGATCGCCGCGGTGGCCACCGCCTTCCCGTCGGGGCGCGCCTCCAGCCGGGTGCGCCTGGCCGACACCGCCGACGCGGTGGCCGCCGGAGCCCACGAGATCGACATGGTCATCGACCGCGGCGCGTTCCTGTCCGGTCGCTGGCTGCACGTGTTCGAGGACGTCCTGGCCGTGCGCACCGCCTGCGTCCGCCCGGACGGCACCCGGGCCAAGCTCAAGGTCATCCTCGAGACGGGCGAGCTGGCCACGTACGACAACGTCCGGCGCGCCTCCTGGCTGGCCATGCTGGCCGGCGCCGACACCATCAAGACCAGCACGGGCAAGGTCGGCCCGGCCGCCACCATGCCGGTGACCCTCGTCATGCTGGAGGCGATCCGCGACTTCCACCTCGCCAGCGGTCAGGTGGTGGGCATGAAGCCCGCCGGGGGGATCCGCACCGCGAAGGACGCGATCCGCTACCTGGTCATGGTGCAGGAGACGCTGGGCCCGGACTGGCTGCACCCGGACCGGTTCCGGTTCGGCGCCTCCAGCCTGCTCAACGACGTGCTCATGCAACGGCAGAAGGCCATCACCGGCGCCTACTCCAGCGCCGACCACGTCAGCATCGACTGAGCACCGAGGAGCACCCGTGACCGACCTGACCCGCCTCGGCGACCTCGCCGGCACCCCGTTCGACTACTCCCCGGCACCGGAGTCCGCCTCGATCGCCCGGATCGCCGACAGCTACGGCCTGTTCGTGGACGGTGCGTTCGTCGAGGCCGCGGACGGGCGCACGCTCGACACCGTCAACCCCGCCACCGAGGAACGGCTCTCCACGGTGGCCCACGGCGGCCACGCCGACGTGGACGCGGCCGTGGCCGCCGCGCGGCGCGCCCACACCACGGTATGGGGGCCGATGGCGCCCGCCGAGCGTGGGAAGTACCTCTTCCGCATCGCCCGGCTGGTGGCCGAGCGCTCCCGGGAGCTCGCGGTGGTCGAGACCCTCGACAACGGCAAGCCGATCCGGGAGACACGGGACGTCGACATCCCGCTGGTCGCCAACCACTTCTTCTACCACGCGGGCTGGGCCGACAAGCTGCAGTGGGCGGGCCTCGGCGCGGACCCGCAGCCGCACGGCGTCGTGGGCCAGGTCGTGCCGTGGAACTTCCCCCTCCTCATGCTCGCCTGGAAGGTGGCGCCTGCGCTCGCGACCGGCAACACGGTCGTGCTCAAGCCCGCCGAGACCACGCCGCTGTCGGCGCTGATGTTTGCCGAGATCTGCCAGGAGGCGGACCTGCCACCGGGGGTGGTCAACATCGTCACCGGTGCGGGCGACACCGGCGCGGCGGTCATCGGCCACCCGGACGTGGACAAGGTCGCCTTCACCGGCTCGACCGCCGTGGGCCGCGCGATCGCCCGGCGCATCGCGGGCACCCGGAAGAAGGCCACGCTCGAGCTCGGCGGCAAGGCGGCCAACATCGTCTACGACGACGCCCCGCTCGACGAGACCGTCGAGGGCATCGTGTCCGGGATCTTCTTCAACCAGGGGCACGTCTGCTGCGCCGGCTCCCGGCTGCTGGTCCAGGAGGCGGTGGCCGAGGAGGTCGTCGACCGGCTCAAGCGCCGGCTGGCCTCGTTGCGCGTGGGCGACCCGATGGACAAGAACACCGACATGGGGGCCATCAACTCCGCCGAGCAGCTGGGCCGGATCACCGAGCTCACGCAGGCCGGCGAGGACGAGGGCGCCGAGCGGTGGAGCCTGCCGTGCGACCTGCCCGATCGCGGCTACTGGTTCGCCCCGACCGTCTTCACCGGGGTCCACGCCTCGCACCGGGTCGCCCGCGACGAGATTTTCGGCCCGGTCCTGTCGGTGCTCACCTTCCGGACGCCCGAGGAGGCGGTGGCCAAGGCCAACAACACCCCGTACGGGCTGTCGGCGGGGGTCTGGACCGACAAGGGGTCCAAGATCCTGTGGACCGCGGACCGCCTGAAGGCCGGCGTCGTGTGGGCGAACACGTTCAACAAGTTCGACCCCACCAGCCCGTTCGGTGGCTTCAAGGAGTCGGGCTACGGCCGCGAGGGCGGCCGGCACGGGCTGGAGGCCTACGTCCGCTGAGCGGGGCTGGCGCCGCTCGGGCGTCGTCTCGGTGCGCGCCTCGGGCGGCGTCCTAGGCTCAAGGGCGGACGTCCTGGTCTACTTGCGTCGCCAAGCGCCGAACGGCGCGCTCGTGACACTGTCGTCGACCGTCTCTGACCCCGTCGCGCCGCCCTGCCCTCGTCCCACCAGAGGCGTCTGCGTGAAAGCCCTCAGCGGGCAGGGCTGGTGGGACGCCGGGCGCCGGGCGCGCGAGTGAGCGGAGGTCGGCCTTCAGCGTCACCGGTCAGGGGCTCGGCTGCTGGGACGCCATTGCGGGACCTCGACTGCTCGAGCTCTGCCACGAGCCCCACGGGGCGCGACACTTCGTCACCAGCGCCGAGGACCTCGTTGCCCTGGGGTGGCGCCGCCGCCGGTGGCACGGCGAACGGCCCACGCAAGTGCTGCCCGACAGCGCGGCGCCGGCCCGCGACAGCTTCGAGGTCCGGCACGTGATGGCGGACGCGGTCCGGTCCTTGCCACCGCGGCAGCGGGCCGTCGTCGTGCTGCGCTATGTCAAGGACCTCACCGAGCGGGACACCGCCGAGGCGCTCGGCCGCTCCCTCGGCACCGTCAAGAGCCAGACGTCGAAGGCCCTGGCCACGCTGCGCCGCCACCCCGACCTGACCAGCCTCGACCTCGAAGGGAGCCCCGTATGAGCCACAACCTGGCCGGCGCGCTCAGACGCGATGTCCCCGAGCCCCCTCGCACCCTGGACCCTGACACCATCATCCGCACGCATCGAGAGCGCCGGCAGCGCCGCCGCGCCGCCACCGCGGCCGGGACACTTGCCCTGGCAGCGGTCGGCGGCTCCGCCGCAGTCCTTCGGCACCCCACACCAGGGACCCGTCCTCCCTGCCACCAGTCCCACGTCGGTAGAGATCTCCTCCCCTGGAGACTCTGTCGCGCTGCCACCGGAGTGGACGGAGCTGCACCCTTCGCTCCCTGACCGGGTGAGCCAGGTCGCCACCATGGACGGTGACGCCGGGGCCTACCTCTGGGCCGACGGGGACCGGATCTGCCTGGGAATCCTCGTCGGCATGGGCGGAGACGACCCCGGGGGGGCCTTGCCCACCGACCGCGACGGCTGCATCCCCTCAGACGCGCTGCTCGAGGAAGGACTCGTGCTCATGGCGGACAGCAGCGACCCAGCCCGAACCCGCCGATACCTCGTCGCGGTCGTCCCGGACGGGTACACCGAAGCGACCCTCGGGACACAGACCGCCCCCGTCTCGAACAACGCCGTCGTCTTTACCTGGGACTACCTGGCCGACGTCGAGTCCCTGGCACGGTCGACCGACGGCATCCTGGTACAGGGCGCTGGACAGCAGAACGTCACATTGCAGCTGCCCTGACGACGAACACTCGCAAGTCAGCGCCGGACGGCTCGCTCCCGCAGACGATCGGTCACTGGCCCCCTCCGCATGCCGATCGGCACGTGGGGCATGGGAAGACGGTGCGGGGCCGGGGTGGCGCCTGCCGCGCCGCCATCGTGGAGCACGATCACAGCCCGCGTCCGGCACGACAGACGAGTCGGCCCTTGCGGTACCGTATGTCGTACGACTTCAGGAGGAGCCATGTCCGTCACCGCCAGCCATGCCCGCGCGCAGCTGTTCCCGTTGATCGAACAGGTCAACGAAGACATGGAAGCAGTGGAGATCGTCTCGAAGAAGGGCACCGCCTTCCTGGTTCCCGCCGAGGTCTACCGCTCCTTGCTGGAGACCAGCTACCTGCTGCAGTCCCCGACGAACGCCGAGCACCTGCGCGCCAGCCTCGCCGAGGCACACGCGGGCGACGTGGCCCCCCACGAGCTGCTCCAGGGGTGATCCGCTTCACCACCCGCGGCTGGGCGGACTACACCTCCTGGGCCGACGACCGAAAGACGTTGCGACGGATCAACCGTCTTCTCGAGGAGGCCACGCGAGACCCCGGCGCCGGCGTGGGAAAGCCCGAACGGCTGTCCGGGGACCTGTCGGGTTGCTGGTCGCGGCGCATCGACCAGGAGCACCGACTGGTCTACACCGTCACTGACGGCGAAATCGTGGTCGTCGCGGCTCGCTACCACTACTGACCCGAACCCGATGCGCGGCGGCGACCGAAGCAGGGGCGGTGGCCATCACCGCCCACGTCCCCGGCAGCCGATCGGCTACCGGCGGTGTGCGTCGCGGCGGTGGACCGCAGACACGACCTCGACGACGAGGCGCCACGCTCCGGGTCAGGACGACGCCGTAGCCGCCGTCACCGCCGGGGTCCGCGGTCACGACCGGAGGCGTCCGCGCTGCAGCATCGCGGAGCGGACCTCGTCCACGGTCGAGGTACGTCCGTCGGCGAGGTCGTCGAGCCCGTCCTTCAGGGCCTGCACCTCCTCGGCGCGACTGAGGACGTCGACGGTCTCCAGCAACGCGTCGTAGTCCTCGGCGCTGATGAGCACGACGGCCCGGTCACCGTTGTCGGCGCCGCCGTGCTGCTGGTCCTCGGGCCCGTCGCCCTGTGGCCCGGCGAGGACACCGACCTGGGCCACGAGCTCGACCGCCGCCAGCAGGCAGAGACCGACCATGGCAGCGACCGGGAGGCCCAGAAGGGCTCGCCGCACCCCGGCGGCGCGGTAGCCCAGCCACGACGCACCACCAGGGCTCGTCGTGGGGACGGTGCTCGGCCTCGCGGTCCTCGGTGGCGGCCTGGCCCTCACGGGCCCTCGTCGCGCGCTCCGTGCCCTCGTCGCGGCGGCCGCGGTCGGCTCGCTGGTCGCGACGGTGCTCCTGCTCCAGGGGCTGCCGCAGCCCGCCGCCTCGAAGGCGTACCAGGACTCCGCTCCCAGCCAGCCGAGCAGCGTCGCGGCTCCCGCGGCCACCGCACCCGGCGCCCACCACCGGCGCCCGGCCCAGGCTCCCCTGTCCGACCTGGCAGCCACCGCCCCCCCCCTCCCCGCCACCGCCCCATGGTGCTGGGCGCCCGGCACCAGGGGACGGTCATCGCCGCACGTCACCCGCGAGCACCTACGCTGACCACGTGAGCAGGGACCCCGTCGTCGCCGACCGGATCGACGTCCGCAAGACCTACAAGCTGTACGTCGGCGGGACGTTCCCCCGCAGCGAGTCCGGCCGCACCTACGCCGTCCACGGCAGCGACGGTGCGGTCCTCGCCCAGGCGGCGAAGGCCTCCCGCAAGGACGCCCGCGACGCCGTCGTCGCCGCCCGTGCTGCCGTCTCCGGCTGGGCCGGCGCGACCGCCTACAACCGGGGCCAGGTCCTGTACCGGGTGGCGGAGATGCTCGAGGGCCGCACCGCGCAGTTCGCCGAGCTGGTCGCCCAGGCCGAGGGGGTGGACGAGGCCGAGGCCCGCGCCCAGGTCGCCGCGACCGTCGACCGGTGGGTCTGGTACGCCGGCTGGACGGACAAGGTGGCCCAGGTCGCCGGCAACGCCAACCCCGTGGCCGGGCCGTTCTTCAACATCTCGGTGCCCGAGCCCACGGGCGTGGTGGCCGTCCTCGCGCCGCAGCAGTCGTCGCTGCTCGGCCTCACCAGCGTCGTCGCCCCGGTGGTCGCCACAGGCAACACCTGCGTCGTGGTCACCTCCTTCGCGCGGCCCCTGCCCGCGGTGGCACTCGGTGAGGTGCTGGCCACCTCCGACGTCCCTGGCGGCGTGGTCAACCTGCTGACCGGGTCGGCCGCGGAGCTGGGGCCCTGGCTGGCCTCTCACCGCGACGTCGACGCCATCGACCTCACCGGCGCGGCCGCCCTGCCGGACCCGACCTGGGGAGACCTCGAGGCCGCCGCCGCCGACACCCTGACCAGGGTGAGGCGCCCCGAGGACCTGCCGGACGGCGCCGAGCCCGACTGGTCCGCGGTGCCGGACCCCTCCCGCATGCTCGGCTTCATGGAGACCAAGACCGTCTGGCACCCCAAGGGCCGATGACCGGCGACCCCTGCTGCCGGGTGCTGCTGCTGGCCGGGGCCAGCGGGTCCGGGAAGTCGACGCTGGTGGCACGGCTGCGCGCGCGGAACCCCCAGGTCGCCGTCGTCCGGCTCGACGACTTCTACCGTGAGGTCACCGATCCCGGCCTGCCCGCCTGGGGCGGGATCGTCGACTGGGACGACCCCGCCTCCTGGGACGTCGAGGCCGCCCACGCCGCGCTGGTCACGCTGTGCACGACCGGGCGGTGCGAGGTGCCGGTGTACGACATCCCGACGTCGCGACGCCGCGGGTCGCACCCGGTCGTGCTGCACGAGGGCCTGGTGGTCGCCGAGGGGCTGTTCGCGCCCGAGCTGGTCGACCGGCTGCGGGCCTCGGGCGTCCTCCTCGACGCCGTCCACCTGCGCTCCCGCCCTGCCGTCACCTTCGCCCGGCGGCTGGCCCGCGACCTGGCGGGCCACCGCAAGCCACCTCTGACGCTGCTGCGGCGCGGGCTGGCGCTGGCTCGGCAGGAGCCGGCCCTGGTGCGCCGCTGGGCCTCGCTGGGCACCCGCCCCGCGAGCAAGGCCGAGGTCGAGGCGCTGGTGGACGAGCACGTCGCCGCGTCCGTGCTCGATTGAGGGACCGGGCTGCGTCACCTGCACAACACCCGATATGTCCATTGTTGGCGGATATATCCCTCGCTAATACCGCAGGCCGGCCCGTCCGACCATGTGACGTGAACCACGTCCCATTATCTGGTCACCTGTTCACTCCACCACTGACGTACCGCTAGTTTTCGGCGGCAGCACGCCATCCCACCCATGTCGCAACACGTTCGTGCCTTCTCGACGGCGAGGCCAGGTACTGCTTCGAGAAGGTGCTAGATGTCTGCATCGTTGAATGACGCGTCCCCCGTCGTCGATCGTCGGGCCCCGCGCGGCCAACGACTTCTCCGTGCGGGCCGGGACACACGCCTCCCCGCCCCACCCAGCGATATCGAGAAATACTGGTACCTCGGTCGTCAGCACCGGTGGGTGCTCATGCTGCAGTCCCTCTCCTTCGCCCTGATCGGCGTGAGCGTGCTGCGCTTCAGCGTCTCCGACCCACGCATGCTGCTCTTCCTCGTCCCCTTCTCGCTCTACGCGGTGGCCCTGGCGGTCAGCCTGACGTCCAGCCTGCGCGGTCGGCGGGTGGACCGCCTGGACCACGAGCTGCGCGTGCTGGAGTACGCGCCCGACAGCTACCCGACGGTCGACGTGTTCCTCCCCTCCGCCGGGGAGCCCCTGGACATCCTCCGTAACACCTACCGCCATGTCTCGCGGCTCACCTGGCCGGCCCAGGTCGTGGTCTGGGTGCTCGACGACTCCGCCCGACCGGACGTGGCGGCCCTGGCGGTCGAGTTCGGCTTCACCTACCGGAGCCGGCCCGACCGAGGTCGGCTGAAGAAGGCAGGCAACCTCCGCTACGGCTACGAGCAGTCCGACGGGGACCTGATCGTCGTGCTGGATGCCGACTTCGTCCCACGGCCGGACTTCCTCGCCGAGCTGGTCCCGTACTTCGAGGACGCCGACGTCGGCATCGTGCAGTCGCCCCAGTTCTTCGACGCGGTGAAGGGGATGCCCTGGCTGCAGCGCTGCGCCGGCGCGACGCAGGAGCTGTTCTACCGGTGGATACAACCGGGTCGCGACCGGTCCGGCGCCGCGATCTGCGTCGGCACCTGCGCCATCTACCGTCGCCAGGCCCTCTCGGACTCCGGCGGGTTCGCCCAGATCGGTCACAGCGAGGACGTCCACACGGGCGTCAACCTCATGAAGGCGGGATATCGGCTCCGCTATGTTCCCGTGCTGGTGTCGAAAGGGCTGTGCCCGGACGACGTCGTGTCTTTCCTCAACCAGCAGTACCGGTGGTGCACCGGCTCCATGAGCCTGTTGGCGGACCCTTCTTTCCACGCCGCGGACCACATCACCGGGCGGCAGCGGCTGGCGTTCTGGGCGGGGTTCCTCTACTACATCACCACGGCGCTCAACGTCTTCCTCAGCCCCGTGCCGGCGCTCGCCATGCTCTACGTGTTCCCGCAGTACGTCACGCCCATGAATTCCATCTACCTGGTCGGTGCACTCCTGCTATGGCTGGTGCTGCTGCCGCTCATGTTCCGCTCGCGGTGGCGGATCGACGTGCTCCGCGTTCAGGCGCTGTACTCCTTCGCGCACGCCATGGCAATCGTGCACGTGCTCAGCGGCCGCACCCGCGAGTGGGTGGCCACCGGTGCCGGCGGCACCGCCGGCGGCGGCGGGACGTCCGGACCAGTGCCCGCCCAGGCCGGGCCGAGCCGGCCCCGCACGCCGGTCGGCGTGAGCACCCTGCGGGTGGCCAAGATGTGGGTGGCGGGCGTCCAGCTGGCGATCTGGGCCGGGATCGCCCACGGGGTCCTGGTGCACGGCATCCGGGACTTCTGGGCCATGACGGCCATCGCGGCCCTGTCGACCTGGGTGCTGGCCCCGATACTGCTGCTGCGCGCGCCCGGGTCACCCCGTGGAAGGGTCTCGTCCCGCTCCCGTCGGGAGACGGTGCTGGCGGCGCTCCGGCCACGCCTGCCCCGGCGGACCATCTACCTGCCCGGCACCGCCGGCCACCGGCCGTCGACACCCCTCACCGCCGAGGGCCTGCGCCGCTTCCGACCGGACATCCAGGGGCTGCGCGCGGTCGCGGTCCTCCTCGTCGTCCTGTATCACGCGCACGTGCCAGGCCTCACAGGCGGCTACGTCGGCGTCGATGTGTTCTTCGTGATCTCAGGCTTCCTCATCACGGGAGGGCTGCTGCGTCAGGTCGAGTCCCGCGGACGGGTGGACTTCGCCCGGTTCTACGCCCGTCGCTTCCAGCGCCTCGCGCTTCCTGCGGCGGTCGTCGCAGTGACGACGCTCGTGGCGGCCCGCGCGCTCGAGTCGATCTTCGAGGTACGGGACATCACCCTGGACGCCCTGTTCGCGGCGTCCTACACGATGAACTACGCCCTCGCGGCGGCGGGAGTCGACTACCAGCAGGCCAACTCCGCGCCGGGTCCGTTCCAGCACTACTGGTCCCTGGCGGTCGAGGAGCAGTTCTACCTCCTGTGGCCGCTCGCGATCATGCTCTGCGTGTGGCTGGGCCGTCAACGCTGGAAGGCGGCCGTCGCCGTCATGGTGGCCGTCGTGAGCGTCGCCTCACTCGCGGCCGCGGTCGTCCTGACGCAGACCGACCAGCCGATGGCCTACTTCTCGCTGCAGACCAGGGCGTGGGAGCTGGGTGCAGGAGCTGCGCTCGCTCTGGCCGCGGCCCGTCTGGCGCGGCTGCCGAGGGGGCTCTCCATGGTCGCCTCGTGGGTCGGGCTGCTCGGCATCGTGCTGTCTGCCGTCCTCTTCGACGACCTCACGCCGTTCCCCGGCGTGGCCGCGCTCCTTCCCGTCCTCAGCACGGTGCTCGTCATCGCCGCAGGGTGCGCACCTGCGTCGCGGGGCGCCGAGGTCGTCCTGGCCCGCAGGCCGTTCCAGGGCATCGGTCGCGTCTCCTACGCCTGGTACCTGTGGCACTGGCCCATGCTGGTGCTCTTCCCCGAGCTGATCGGCTACCAGCTCGGGTGGCCCTACCAGCTGCAGGTGGCTGCGCTCAGCCTGTGGGCCGCCGTCCTCATGTACGTCGGGATCGAACGCCCGGTGGCGCGCGCTCGGATGCGCGAGGTCCTGTGGCTGCCCGTCGGTCTTGCCGCGGCAGGGGTGGTGGCCGCCGTCGCCGCACTGGTGGCGCTGTCCGTCCCGGATCTCGTGGGACGGGGGGCCGCGGTCCGCATCGTGGCCACGGACACCGGTGGTGTGATGCAGGGCGTACGGGACGGGCTCGAGACGCAGGCGGCGCCCGCGAACCTGACTCCGGCGATCGACGTGGTGTCGGCCGATCAGCCGGCCAGCACCCGGAACGGCTGTCATGCCGACTTCCTGGCCGTGCAGCAGGGTGACTGCACCTACGGCGACCCCGCCGGCACGAGGACCATGGTCCTCGTCGGGGACTCGCACGCCCAGCAGTGGCTCCCGGGCCTGGACGCCTTCGCGCAGGCCGAGGGGTGGAGGCTCGTGGCGTGGACCAAGGCGGCGTGCCCCGTCGCCGACGTCGAGTTGAGGACCGAGAAGCTCGGCAACCGGGTCTACACCGAGTGCACCGAGTGGCGGGAGGCGACGGTCGACCGCGTTACCGCGCTGGGCGCGGACGTTGTGGTGGTGTCGCAGAGCAACAGCGTCCCCGGGCGGCAGGTGGACGACCAGGAGTGGGCGGACGCCTCCACCCGCGCGGCGCTGGACCTGCGTGCCGGGGGCAGCGAGGTCGTCTACCTCATGGACACCCCGCTGCCGGCGAGCAACGTCCCGGACTGCGTCGCCAACCACCTGGACGACGTCCGCCCGTGCGTGCTGGACCGTGAGGAGGCCTACTCCGCGTTCCCGGGCAGGGCCGAACAGCTGTCGCAGACCATGGCGGCCGCAGGTGTGACGACCCTGGACCCCGTCGACTGGTTCTGTGCCAGCGCCTACTGCCCCGCCGTCGTCGGCAACATGCTGGTCTACCGGGACGCGAGCCACGTGTCGACGGCCTACAGCGAGTACCTGGCGCCCGCGCTTCGGCCCCTCTTCCGCACCCGCGCGGATTGAGCGCGGACGAAGAAATCGTCGACGTGCGGGGTCGTGGACGTGCGGGTACCGACGGACCGCCTGGCTAGCCTCTGGTGGATGAACCGGATCTTCACCACGAGCGTGTCGTCGGTCTACGTGCACTACGTCGCCAAGGTCGAACGGAAAGGCCGGACGACGGACGAGCTGGAGCGGGTCGTCGAGTGGCTGACCGGCTTCGACCGGGCGGCGCTGCAGCACCACCTCGACGCCGGCACCACGTTCGAGGAGTTCTTCGCCCAGGCCCGGCTGAACCCGCACGTGTCGCTGATCACCGGCAGCGTGTGCGGGGTCAAGGTCCAGGAGGTCGAGGACCCCCTCATGCGCCGGATCCGCTACCTCGACAAGCTCGTCGACGAGCTCGCCAAGGGGAGGCCGCTGCACAAGGTCCTCCGCGAGCCACACCCCGCCTGAGCGTCCTCGCCCGCTGCGCGCCCATGCACGCCGCGCGTCCTCAGGCGCTCAACGGCTCAGCGGCCCCAGACGGCCAGGGCCCCACACGCCCAGCGGCCTCACGCGCTGAGCGCAGCCCAGCCGTCCCGGACGCGCAGCACGAGCTCCTCACGCACCGGCAGCGGCAGGAACGCCGCCTCGGCGGCGGCCACGCTGGCCAGGGCCAGGTCCGCGTCGCTCCACCCGGCCTGCTCGCGCAGCTGCGCCATCTCGTTGCTCATGGTCGTCCCGGACACCAGCCGGTTGTCCGTGTTCACGGTCACCGCGAACCCGAGGTCCTTGAGCAGGTTCGACGGGTGGGCCGCGTAGCTGGGTGCCGCGCCGGTGTGGACGTTCGAGGTGGGCGACGCCTCCAGGGCGATCCGGCGGTCGCGGACCCACGTGGCCGTCCGGCCCAGCTGCGGCGCCCCACCGGGTGCGTCGGCGGCCACGACGTCGTCCGCCACCCGCACGCCGTGACCGAGCCGCAGGGCACCGACCGCGAGCGCGCCCTCGATGGAGTCGAGCCCGGCGGCCTCGCCGGCGTGGACGGTGAACGGGACGTGCTCGGCGCGCAGCAGGTCGAACGCCTCGGCCTGCCGGGTCGCCGGGAACCCGTCCTCGGGGCCGGCGATGTCGAAGCCGACCACGCCCGCGTCCCGGTAGCGCACGGCCACGCGGGCCGCAGCCATGTGGTTGTCGGCCTGCCGCATGGCGTCGATCAGCGTTCCCACGCCGATCCGCTGCCCCGCCTCGGCCGCCTCCCGGACCCCGCGGGCGAAGCCCGCCTGGACGGCCTCCACGACCGCCTCCAGGGCCAGCCCGCCACCGGTGCACAGCTCGGGCGCGTACCGGATCTCGGCGTGGACGACGCCGTCGGCGGCGAGGTCGCGGACGGCTTCGGCGGCGACCCGCTCCAGCGCGTCCTCCCGTTGCAGCACCGCGACGGTGTGCGAGAACGTCTCGAGGTAGCGCACCAGCGACCCCGAGCTCGCCGAGTCGACGAACCAGGCCGCGAGCTCGGACGCGTCGGTGCTCGGGAGCTCGTGGCCGATCTCGTCGGCGAGCTCGACGAGGGTCTCCGGCCGCAGACCACCGTCGAGGTGGTCGTGCAGGAGCACCTTGGGGGCGGCGACCAGGTCGACCGGGAGGGCGGCGGGACGGGTACCAGGCGTGGGAACGGTCACCGACGTCACGCTAGCGGGCTGTCGACCCGCTCCAGCACGACCTCCCCCGTCGCGGGTCGCGAGCCGTCCGGCCCGACCGTCACCGCGTCGGCCAGCGCGTCGAGCGCCCTCGCGAAGCGCTCCGGGGTGTCGGTGTGCAGGGTCATCAGCGGCTCGCCGCCGCGGACGGTCGCCCCGGGCTTGGCGTGCAGCTCGACCCCGGCCCCGGCCTGCACGGGGTCCTCCTTGCGGGCACGTCCGGCACCCAGGCGCCAGGACGCCACGCCGACCGCGTAGGCGTCGAGCCGGGTCAGGACCCCGTCGGCCGGCGCGAGCACGGTGTGGGTCTCCCGGGCCCTGGGCAGCGGCGCGTCCGGGTCGCCGCCCTGGGCCCGCACCATGGCCTTCCAGGCGTCCATCGCCCGGCCGTCGGCCAGCGCGCCCGCCGGGTCGGCGTCGATCCCGGCCAGGGTGAGCATCTCGCGGGCCAGGGCGAGCGTCAGGTCGACGACGTCCTCGGGCCCACCGCCGGCCAGCACCTCGACCGACTCCCCGACCTCGAGGGCGTTGCCGACGGTCAGGCCCAGCGGGGTCGACATGTCGGTGAGGAGCGCGACGGTCGGCACCCCGGCGTCGGCACCGAGGCCGACCATCGTCCCGGCGAGGGTGCGGGCGTCCTCGAGCGTCTTCATGAACGCGCCCGAGCCCACCTTGACGTCGAGGACGAGGCCCCCCGTCCCCTCGGCGATCTTCTTGCTCATGATGGAGCTCGCGATGAGCGGGACCGCCTCCACCGTCCCGGTCACGTCACGCAGGGCGTAGAGCTTGCGGTCGGCCGGCGCAAGCCCTGAACCTGCCGCACAGATGACCGCTCCGACGTCGGTGAGGATCTCGCGCATCCGGGCGTTGTCGAGCGACGCCTGCCAGCCGGGGATGGCCTCGAGCTTGTCGAGCGTCCCGCCGGTGTGACCGAGGCCCCGGCCCGAGAGCTGGGGCACCGCGGCCCCGCACGCCGCCACGAGCGGGGCCAGGGGCAGGGTGATCTTGTCCCCGACCCCGCCGGTGGAGTGCTTGTCGACGCTCGGGCGGGGCAGGTCCGTGAAGTCCATCCGCTCCCCCGAGGCGATCATGGCCCGGGTCCAGCTCGAGATCTCCGCACGGTCCATGCCACGCAGGAGGATCGCCATGGCCAGGGCCGACATCTGCTCGTCGGCGACCGCGCCGCGGGTGTACGCGTCGAGGACCCAGTCGATCTGCTCCGCGCTCAGGACACCGCCGTCGCGCTTGGTCCGGATCACGTCCACCGCGTCGAAGGCCTCGGTCCTGCTCTCGCTCCCCACGGCAGGCAGGATGCCACGGCCCCACCCCCGCTCGGTCAACCCTGAGCCCCCCTCAAGCGCGCCCGCCGGGCCGAGACGGCACGTCGGCCACGGCCTGGCCGTGACTGGACGGCCTGCCCGACCTCCACGGGCCGGACCGCAGGAGTGGGTCAGGGTGGGGTCCCGAGCTCGAAGGCTCCGGGCAGGACCTCGCACATCGGCAGCGGGCCACGGTCGGGGAACGCGTCCACCAGGCAGTCCGGCCCGCCGGCCTCCCAGAGCAGCTGCCGGCACCGTCCGCACGGTGGGCACGGCCCGCCGTCACGGTCGACGACGACGACCGCGACCAGCCGCCCCCCGCCGCTGGCGTGCAGCGAGGACACCAGTCCGCACTCGGCGCACAGGGTGACCCCGTACGCACCGTTCTCCACGTTGCACCCGACGACCACGCGGCCGTCGTCGACGAGCCCGGCAGCCCCCACGAGGAAGTCGCTGTAGGGCGCGTACGCGCGCCGCATGACCGCCACCGCCGCCGCCCTCAGGGCGCCCCAGTCGACGACGACGTCATCCACGTCCGGCGTGCCCCCCACGTCCGGCGTCCCCGTCACGTCCGGCGTCCCAGTCACGACCGGTACGGCACGCCGTCGGCGGCGGGGGCACGCACCTTGCCCACCAGCCCCGCCACGGCGAAGATCGTCGCCAGGTACGGGGCCATGAGCAGCAGCGGCCCGGGGATCGGGCTGCCGATGATCGACAGCACCGAGGCCAGGTTTCCCGCGAAGCCGAACAGCAGTGCGGCGACCAGGGCGCCGACGGGCGACCAGCGGCCGAAGATGAGCGCGGCGAGGGCGATGAACCCCTGACCCGCGGTCATCTCCTCACCGAACGCCCCCACCGAGCCCAGGGTGAAGAACGCCCCACCCAGACCCGCCATCGCCCCGCCCATCAGCACGTTGCGGAAGCGCACCCGGTTGACGTCGATGCCGGCGGTGTCGGCAGCCTTCGGGTGCTCCCCGACAGCCCGCACCCGCAGGCCCCAGCGGGTGCGGAACAACGCCAGGTGCAGGACCACCACCGCCACGTACATCAGGTAGACGATGAGCGACTGGTTGAACAGCACCTCCCCCAGCACGGGGATCTCCGACAGCACCGGGACCCGCACCCGGGGCAGGCGGCCCGGCTGGTTCCAGCGGTCGGCGTCCTGCACGAGGACCTGGCCGTAGAGGAAGCTGGTCAGGCCCACCACGAGCACGTTGATGACCACGCCCAGGACCACCTGGTCGACGAGGTAGCGGATCGCGAACACCGCAAGGAGCCAGCCGAAGAACAGCCCGGCCAGCGGCGCCGCCACCAGCCCGACGTAGACCCCCGCGGGCCCACCGACTACGCTCGCCACCACCGCGGACAGGAACGCCCCCGCGAGCAGCTGGCCCTCGATGGCGATGTTGATGACGCCGGCGCGCTCGCACAGCACCCCGCCCAGCGCACCGAACACCAGCGGGGTGGCCAGGAACAGCGAGCCCTGCAGCAGGTTCGCCAGCGACACCTCCTGGTCGGCGACCGCCCACACCAGGAACGCGACCCCGAAGCACCCACCGAAGGCGATGCTCCAGCCCACCGGCACGGGCCGACGCTGCTTGACCAGCCACGTGACCCACCCGGCGACGAGCAGCGCCAGCAGGGCCAGCACCACAGCGGTCGGGCGGCTCGGCAGGGGCAGGGCAGGCAGCTGGATGACCTGCCGGGCGGTCGACAGCCCGAAGGTCGACCGGGTGCCGTCCGGCGAGCCGACGCCGAACGCGACCAGCGCGAGCAGGCCCAGGACCCACAGGACGACCGGCTGGCGCCAGGACCGCTTCGCCTCGACGACCGGCGGGCCGGCCGGAGCATGGGGTGCCGGCACCGGTTCGGTCACCGTGCTCATCCGTTCCACCCCTTCGACAGCTGGCCGACCCCGGCGCCGGTGCTCCGCAGCCGGAACACGGCCGAGATCAGCGCGGGAGCGGCGATGAACAGGACGATGAGCGCCTGCAGGACGACGACGATGTCGAGCGAGGTGCCGGTCGTCGCCTGCATGGTCAGCCCGCCCGCCTTCAGGGCACCGAAGAGGACCCCGGCGGCGACGACGCCGACCGGGTTCGTTCGGGCCAGCAGGGCGACGGTGATGGCGTCGAAGCCGAGCCCGGCGCTGATCCCGGTCGTCAGCACCCGCTCGCTGCCCAGCACCTGCGACACCCCGGCCAGCCCGGCGAAGCTCCCGGCGATGACCATGGCCGTGACGTAGGTGCGCGGCACCGACATCCCGGCGGTGCGTGCCGCCTCGGGGTTGGCCCCGACGGCCCGCAGCCGGAAGCCGGTGGTGCTGCGGTTGATGAGCAACCACGCGAGACCCGCTGCGGCCAGCGCGAGGACGAACGCAAGGTTGAGCCGGCCGAAGTCCAGCAGCCTGGGCAGCGTCGCGGAGTCGGCGATGGGCGGGCTGATCGGGTCGGCGCGTCCCTCCCGCCGGAAGTACGTCGTCCCGAGCACGAACAGGATCCCGAACCGGGCGACGTAGTTGAGCATGATCGTCGTGATGACCTCGTGCGCCCCGGTCGTGGCCTTGAGCACGCCGGGGATGGCACCCCACAACGCCCCGCCGACCAGACCGGCCAGGACCGCTGCCACCAGGTGGAGGACCGGTGGCAGGTCGAGCGCGAACCCCACGTAGGCCGCGAAGACGGCAGCGACCGTGATCTGCCCCTCGGCGCCGATGTTGAACAGCCCCGCACGGAACGGGATGGCCACCGCCAGGCCCGCGGCGATCAGCGGGGTCGCAAAGAGCAGGGTGCTGGCCAGCGGGCCGAGGACCTGCGCCACGCTGTCGCCCCCGACGTCGACCACCGAGCCGCGGAAGAGCGCGCCGTAGGCCTCGACCACGCTGGAGAAGACCGCCGAGACCAGGTCGCCGGGCCGGGCGAAGAAGTAGGACGACGCGGCGCGCACGTCGTCGTCGCTGAAGGCGATCAGGACCGCGCCCACGACCAGGGCCATCACCACCGACAGCACCGACGGCAGCGCCGTGGCCTGCCAGAAGGACGCGGCCTGGGGCGGGGCCGACGACGGGGGTGGCGGCGGGGCGGGTGTCGTCGGGGCGACGGTGGCGCTCATGCGTCTCCTCGGGTGGTCTCGGCGGTGACGCCCAGGACCGGGCCGACCCCGCTGCGGTCCGCGCCGTCCGTGCGGCCGTCCCTGTCGCTGCGCCCCTCGCTGCGAACCGCCTGCTCCGCCTCGGCCGCGCTCATGCCGGCCATCATGAGGCCGAGCACCTCCCGCGGCGTGTCCCCGGGGACGACCCCGACCACGCGCCCCGCGTACATCACGGCGATCCGGTCGGCGAGCGCGACGACCTCGTCCAGCTCGGTGGACACGATGACCACCGCCGTGCCGTTGTCCCGCTCGCGCACGATCCGGCTGTGGACGAACTCGATGGAGCCGACGTCCAGCCCGCGCGTCGGCTGGCTGGCGATGAGCAGCCGCAGCGGGCGGGACAGCTCGCGCGCGAGGACGACCTTCTGCTGGTTGCCGCCGGACAGCGACCCGGCCGTGGACTCCGGGCCGCCCGCGCGGATGTCGAACTCCTCGATCCGGCTGCGGGCGTTGTCGGACACCGGGCCCGGCAGGTACCTGAGACCTGCGCCGTACGGGGCGTCGTGGAAGCGGTCGAGGACCAGGTTCTCCGCCACCGTGAAGCTGCCGATGACGCCGTCCGTCGACCGGTCCTCGGGGACGAAGCCCACGCCGGCGTCGAGCACCTGGCGGACCGAGCGGCCGCCCAGCTCCTTGCCGTCCAGGGTGATCGAGCCCGACGTGGGGCGGACCAGCCCGAGGACGGCCTCGGTCAGCTCGGTCTGGCCGTTGCCCTGGACACCGGCCACCGCGACGATCTCGCCGCTGCGGACGTCGAGGTCCACGCCGTCGAGCGGTCGTCACGCCGGACGTCCTCGACCAGGGTGAGCCCGCGGACGCTGAGGCGGACCTCCCCGGGCTCCTGCTCCTGCTTGTCGACGGTCAGGTCGACGGCGCGGCCGACCATGAGCGAGGCGAGCTCGGTGGCCGAGGCCGTCGGCTCGGCGGTCCCGACGACCTTGCCCCGGCGGATGACGGTGATCCGGTCGGCGACGGCCTTGACCTCGCGCAGCTTGTGCGTGATGAAGACGATGGCCTTGCCGGAGTCGGCGAGCTCCCGCATGATCGCCAGCAGCTCGTCGGTCTCCTGCGGCGTGAGCACGGCGGTCGGCTCGTCGAGGATGAGGACCTCGGCGTCGCGCACCAGGGCCTTGATGATCTCCACCCGCTGCTGCACGCCGACCGGCAGGTCCCCCACCAGCGGCGTCGGGGTCGAGGTGGAAGCCGAAGCGCGCCGCGGTCTCCTGGACGCGTCGCGCCGCGACGCGCGGTCGAGGAGCCCGCCGCCGCGGACCGGCTCGTCCCCGAGCACGACGTTCTCCGCGACGGTGAAGACGGGGACGAGCATGAAGTGCTGGTGGACCATGCCGATGCCGGCGGCCATGGCGTCGCGGGGGCCGGTGAAGGCCACCGGCTCGCCGTCGACGAGGACCTGGCCCTCGTCGGCCCGCAGCAGCCCGAACAGGACGTTCATCAGCGTCGACTTGCCGGCACCGTTCTCGCCCAGCAGTGCGTGGATCTCGCCGGGCTCGACGACGAGGTCGATGCCGTCGTTGGCGGTGAAGGACCCGAACCGCTTGGTGATGCCCTGGAGCTCGAGCTTCACCGCCACCTCCTCGTGTCGTGTCGCCGACGTCCGGCGGCGGCCGCGCTGGACGGAAACGTACTGCGGGGGGCGCACCGGCTGGTGCGCCCCCCGCGGCTCGCGTGCTTCGTGCCTGCCTGGTCAGACCTGGTGCGTCACGGGGACGCGGGCGACTCCACCGTGACGTCGCCCGGCGATGATCGACTCCTGCAGCGCGGTGATCTCGTCCGCGAGCTCCTGCGGGCACCGTCGTCCGCGAAGTCGTGGAACGGGGCCAGGCCGACGCCGCCGTTCTCCAGCGTGCCGACGTACGGCTCGCTGGAGAACTCGCCGTCCGAGGGTCTCCTCCGTGGTCGTCGAAGACCGCGGCGTCGATGTTCTTCAGCACCGAGGAGATGAACAGCGGGCCGTACTGGGGCGCGGACTCGTAGCCGTCGGAGTCCACCCAGATGAGGTTGCCGTCCCGGCGGCCTCCGCGGCCGCCGCCGCACCGAGCCCCACGGGGCCGGCCACGGGGAGGATGATGTCCGCGCCCTGGGAGATGAAGTTCTCGGTCGTGGTCTGCCCGTTGGCCTGGTTCTGGAAGTCACCGGTGAAGGTGCCGTCCTGGGCCTCCTTGTCCCAGCCGAGGACCTAGACGTCGGTGCCCTTCTGCTCGTTGTAGTAGGCCACGCCGTCGACGAAGCCGTCCATGAAGATCGTGACGGGCGGGATCGGGATGCCGCCGAAGGTGGCGACCGTGCCGGTCTCGGTCATCCCGGCCGCGAGATAGCCACCGAGGAACGCGGCCTCGGCGGTGTTGAACAGCAGCGGCTTGACGTTGTCGGCCGGCTCGTCGAGCGAGGAGTCGATGAGCGCGAAGCTCTCCTCGGGGTTGGCCGCTGCGGCCTCGCCGACGGCGCCGGCGAGCAGGAAGCCGACGCCGATGATCAGGTCGCAGTCGGCCGGCGACGAGCTGCTCGACGTTCGGGGTGTAGTCGGTCTCGGCGTTGGACTCGACGACGTTCTTCTCGATGCCGAGGCCCTCGACCGCCTGGCGTGAGGCCGCGGTCGGCCGCCTCGTTGAAGGAGCGGTCGTCGACGCCACCGGCGTCGGTGACCATGCAGCCGGTGAAGTCCACCGGCTCGGCGGCGTCGCCGCCCGGTGGTCGCCTCGCCGGCGGCCGCGGGCGCGGCGCCCTCGTCGGTGGTGCCGCCGGCCTCGTCGGGTGCCTCACCGCACGCCGCGAGGGCGAGGGCCGACAGGCCGACGACCGCGGTCACACGCGCCCACTGCTTCACAAGTTCCTCCTGCTGGTGTCGGCCACACGGACCGCCGGTCGCCCGAGGTCACGGCGTCCGGTGCCTCTCGCACGGTCGAGGGGAACATACCTGGCACGTCTCGCCGTGGACCCGGCCGCGACACAGGTCGTGACCAGGTCGTGACGTAAGGCGGGTCAGGCGCACGCGCCCGCGGCTCGCAGGTGGTCAGAACCGCTCGGACGGCTCGTACCGCCCCCACACCTCACGCAGCACCCCGCAGACCTCGCCGACCGTGGCCAGCGCCGCCAGCGCCGCCCGCATCGGCACCAGCACGTTGTCGGCGCCCTGGGCCGCCTGCCGCAGGTCGGCCAGCGCCCGCTGGACGGCACCGCCGTCGCGCCGCGAGCGCAGCTCGGCCAGCCGTTGCACCTGGGCACGCTCCAGCTCCGGGGCCAGGCCGCAGCGGCTCGTAGGGCTCCTCGGTGTCGGTCCGGAAGCGGTTGACCCCGACGACCACCCGGTCGCCGGCGTCGATCTCCTGGGCGACGGCGTAGGCGGAGCGCTCGATCTCGCTCTTCTGGAACCCGGCCTCGATGGCGGCGACCGCACCGCCGCGCTCGTCGACGGCCGCGATCAGGCGCTCGACCTCCGCCTCCAGCGCGTCGGTCATCGCCTCCACGGCGTAGGACCCGGCGAACGGGTCGACCACCTTGGTGACGTCGGTCTCGTAGCGCGATCACCTGCTGGGTGCGCAGGGCCAGCCGGGCCGCCTTCTCGCTCGGCAGCGCGATCGCCTCGTCGTAGGAGTTCGTGTGCAGGCTCTGCGTGCCACCCAGCACGGCACCGAGCGCCTGCAGCGCGACCCGGACCAGGTTGACCTCCGGCTGCTGGGCGGTGAGCTGCACCCCGGCGGTCTGGGTGTGGAAGCGCAGCATCTGCGAGCGCGGGTCGTCGCAGCCGAACCGGTCGCGCGACGATGCGCGCCCACACCCGGCGGGCGGCCCGGAACTTGGCCACCTCCTCCAGCAGCGTGGTCCGCGCGACGAAGAAGAACGACAGCCGGGGCGCGACGTCGGTCCACGCCCAGGCCCGCGGCGCAGCGCGGCCTCCAGGTAGGCGATCCCGTCGGCCGAGGGTGAAGGCGACCTCCTGCGCGGGCGTGGCCCCCGCCTCGGCCATGTGGTAGCCGGACACCGAGATGGTGTTCCAGCGCGGCAGGTGCTCGCGCGCAGTAGGCGAAGGTGTCGCTGACCAGCCGCAGCGACGGGGCCGGCGGGAAGATGTACGTGCCGCGGGCGATGTACTCCTTGAGCACGTCGTTCTGCACCGTGCCGCGCAGCGCCTCGCCGGCCACCCCCTGCTCCTCGGCGACCAGCTGGTACAGCAGCAGCAGCACCGAGGCGGGGGCGTTGATCGTCATCGACGTCGACACCTCGTCCAGGGGCAGTCCGTCGAACAGCAGTGCGCATGTCCTCCAGCGAGTCGATGGCCACCCCGACCTTGCCGACCTCGCCCGCGGCCAGCGGGTCGTCGGAGTCCAGGCCCATCTGGGTCGGCAGGTCGAAGGCGACGCTCAGCCCGCCGGTCCCGGCCGCGACGAGCTGGTGGTAGCGGGCGTTGGACTCCGCCGCGCTGCCGAAGCCCGCGTACTGGCGCATGGTCCACGGCCGCGTCGTGTACATGCCCGGGGTGCACGCCCCGGGTGTAGGGGAACGCGCCGGGCTCGCCCAGCCGCTCCGGGCAGGCCGTCGGCCACGTCCCCGGCGCTCGCGCACCGCGGCCAGGGGCAGCCCGGACTCCGTGGTGAGCGGGGGCGTGGGCTCCTCCGGCGTCGGCATGGACCGATCGTAGGTGACCGGCGGCCGGCGGGGCCCTGGGCAGGGCGCTCAGACCAGGTCGGTGCGGCCCTGCGCTCTGAGGATGTCGACGACGTGCTTGACGCTCCTGCGCCTGCTCGCCGCGTGGTGACGAGGACGGCGTCGAGGGTGTCGACGACGACCACGTCGTCGCAGCGCCGGCCACGACGACCGGCCGGCCGCCGCCGGGACCACCACCCCGTTGGCGCGGCGCCGACCACCCGGTGGCGTCGCCCAGGACGCGCAGCCCGCCGCCTCGTCACCGGCCGGAGCCCGCCGCGCGCGGCTGGAGGCGAGCAGGTCGCCCAGCGACGTCCAGTCCCCCACGTCGTCCCAGCGGAACGGCGCCGGGCACCATCGCCACGCGCCCGGCCGCGGCCGCCGGCTCGGCGACGGCGGTGTCGATCGGCACCGACGGCAGGCCCGGGCCAGGTCGAGGCCAGCACCTCCTCCCGCTCCGCCGTGTCCAGGCGGCGGCGATGCGGGCGCAGCCCCGCGGCCAGGGCCGGCTCGTGCTCGCCGAGCAGCTCCAGCAGGCCGCGGCCCGCACGACGAACATCCCGGCGTTCCACCGCCACCCCGTCGGCCACGTAGCCCGCGGCGGTCGCCGCGTCGGGCTTCTCGACGAACTCGCTCGACCCGGCGCAGCGACGGCGCCCCGGCCACGTCGAGCGGCCTCGCCCGACGGGAGATGTAGCCGAATCCGGTCGAGGGCCCGGTCGGGTCGATGCCGATGGTCACCAGCCAGCCCTCCCGGGCCGCGGCCGACCGCCTCGGTGACCGCGGCGTGGAACACCGGCATCGTCGGCGATCACGTGGTCGGCGGCGAAGGAGCCCGAGCACGGCGTCCGCGTCGCGCTCGGCCAGCACGACGGCCGCCGCCAGCCGATGGCGGCGGCGGAGTTGCGCGGCGCGGGCTCGACGAGGAGGCCGTCCTCGCGCAGGCCCGGCAGCTGCCGGGCCACGGCCACGGCGTGCGCGCCACCGGTCACCACGACCATGCCCGACTCCCCGGCCAGCGGCACGCAGCCGGTCCCAGGTGGACTGGACCAAGGTCCGGCCGGTGCCGGTCAGGTCGTGCAGGAACTTGGGCCGGCGCCGACCGCGACAGCGGCCACAGCCGCGTCCCGCCCCGCCGGCGGGGACGACGGCGTGGAAGCCGGGCAGCCGGGTCAGGCCGCCGGGAGTCGGCGTGCTCATCCCCGGGACCGTATCGGGCCGGGCGTTACAGTGACGCGCCATGCGGGTCGCTGTGGTGGCGGAGTCCTTCCTGCCCACCGTCAACGGGGTGACCAACAGCGTCTGCCGCGTGCTGGAGCACCTGAGCGCCACGGCCACGAGGGCCTCGTCATCTGCCCCGGGCCCGCGCCGGAGTCCTACGCCGGGGCCGCGGTCCGCGAGGTCACGGCGTTCAGCTACCGCCAGTTCCCCGTCGGGCTGCCCACCGCCCACGTCACCCAGGCGCTGGAGGAGTTCCAGCCCGACGTCGTGCACGTCGCCGCACCGTTCATGCTCGGGCGCCTACGGCCTCACGGCCTGCGAGCGGCTCGACCTGCCCACCGTCGCGGTCTACCAGACCGACATGGCCGGGTTCGCGGCCCGGCACGGCTTCAAGATGGCCACCCGCGGGCGTCTGGCGCTGGC
Organism: uncultured Actinomycetota bacterium; assembly: GCA_963759255.1. Lineage (GTDB taxonomy): Bacteria > Actinomycetota > Actinomycetes > Actinomycetales > JBBAYJ01 > Aquipuribacter. Next base: position 193,911 of record CAVWYQ010000002.1, on the reverse strand, counting down.
TGCGCCGGGTCCACGAGATGGCCGACATCACGCTGGCGCCCTCCCGAGCGGCGCGCGGCCGACCTGCGCGCCCACCGGGTCCCCCGGGTGCGGCTGTGGGGCCGGGGCGTCGACACCGAGCGCTTCGCCCCCGCCCGCCGCGACGGCGAGCCGCCCGGGCGCTGCGGGCCCGGCTGTCGCCCGACGGCGAGGTCGCTGGTCGGGTACGTCGGCCGGCTGTTCCCCGAGAAGCGGGTCGAGCGGCTGGCCGCGCTGGCCGGCATGCCCGGGTGCGGCTGGTCGTGGTCGGCGACGGCCCGAGCCGCGCCGGGCCTCGAGCGGCAGCTGGCCGAGGCCGGGCGTGCCGGCCACGTTCCTCGGCCACCTGGACGGCGAGGACCTGGCCGACGCCTACGCCGCGCTCGACGTGTTCGTGCACACCGGCACCGAGGAGACGTTCGGCCAGACGCTGCAGGAGGCCATGGCCTCCCGCGCTGCCCGTCGTCGCCCCCGACGTCGGCGGCCCTCGTGACATCGTCGCAGCACGGGGTGACGGGCTACCGCTACGGCGGCGAGGACGACGGGCCCTGCGGCGAGCAGGTCGCCGGTGCTGGTCGCGGACCCCGCGCCGCGGCAGCGGATGGGCGAGGCGGGCCGTCGGGCCGTGCTCCCCCGGTCGTGGGACGCAGTCTGCTCCCAGCTGCTCGGCCACTACGACGAGGCGCGCCAGATGCACCCGACCACACCGCGCCGCACCGTCCTGGACCTGTCGACCGTGTCCGGTCCGACCTCTTCGCCCGCTGACGCCCCCGGCCCGGCCCGGCGGTGCCTGCCCGCGAGCCGGTGACCTGGTGCGACGCGCGCCTGTGTGACCCACTCGACGCGCCCCGGACCGCCGGGTCACGCGGCCCGACGTATGCTGGCCGCGGTCGGTGCACCCGGCGTCCGCGGCTCGCGGGCGCCTCAGTCCGGTGGCCGTGACCACGCGAGCACGAGAAAGGACCGCGACAGTGGCGTCCACCGCCGTCAGGGCACCCGTCCGGGAACCCTCTACCGGGGCCGGGAAGGCATGTGGTCCTGGGTGCTGCACCGCATCACCGGCGTCGTGCTGTTCTTCTTCCTGCTGGTGCACGTGCTCGACACCGGCCTGGTCCGGGTCTCCCCCGAGGCCTACGACGTCGTCATCGAGACCTACAAGAACCCGGTCGTGGGCCTGGCCGAGGTCGGCCTGGTCGGGGCGTTCCTGTTCCACTCCCTCAACGGGGTCCGCGTCGATCGCTCGTCGACTTCTGGCAGCACGGCACCCGCTTCCACCGGCAGATGCTCTACGGCGTGATCGGCCTGTGGGTCATCCTCATGGTCCCGTTCACCGCTCCGCCACCTCGGCTTCGTCTTCGGGGAGTGACCGATGACCACACGGACCGACCCACCGCCCCGGCCCTCGAGGCCCCCCGCACCCGCGCCAGCGCGGCGCGGGCAACGGCCAGCTCTACGGCTGGCTGTTCATGCGCCTGTCCGGCGTCGTGCTGCTCGTGCTCGTCTTCGGCCACCTGTTCGTCAACCTCGTCATGGGCGAGGGCATCAAGCAGATCGACTTCGCCTTCGTGGCCGGCAAGTGGGCCAGCCCGTTCTGGCAGGTCTGGGACCTGGCGATGCTGTGGCTGGCCCTGCATCCACGGCGGCAACGGGATGCGGACGATCATCACCGACTACTCCGAGAAGGACTCGACGCGGCTCTGGCTGACCGGGGCGCTGTACGCCGCCGTCGCGGTCACCCTGCTGATCGGCACGCTACACCATCACCACCTTCGACCCCTGCATCGACCCGGCGTCCACGCTGTCGGTCTGCACGGGCTGACCGGCCGGACCCGCACGCAGGAGACCCGATGACCATCCCCCACCCCGGAACCGCACGAGCACCGCGACGACAGCGACGGGCAGCCCCTCGGGCACCGCCAAGGTCGAGCACCACCGGTTCGACGTCGTCATCGTCGGCGCCGGCGGCGCCGGCATGCGCGCCGCCCTGGAGGCCGGCAAGCGCTCCCGCACCGCCGTGCTCACCAAGCTCTACCCGACCCGGTCCCACACCGGCGCGGCCCAGGGCGGCATGTGCGCCGCCCTGGCCAACGTCGAGGAGGACAACTGGGAGTGGCACACCTTCGACACCGTCAAGGGCGGCGACTACCTCGTCGACCAGGACGCCGCCGAGGTGATGTGCAAGGAGGCCATCGACGCCGTCCTCGACCTGGAGAAGATGGGGCTGCCGTTCAACCGCACCCCCGAGGGCCGGATCGACCAGCGCCGCTTCGGCGGGCACACCCGCAACCACGGCGAGGCCGCGGTACGCCGCAGCCTGCTTCGCCGCCGACCGCACCGGCCACATGATCCTGCAGACCCTGTACCAGCAGTGCGTCAAGCACGAGGTGGAGTTCTTCAACGAGTTCTACGTCCTCGACCTGCTGATGTCCGACGGCGCCGGACGGCCGCCGGCACGCCAGCGGGGTCGTCGCCTACGAGCTGGCCACCGGCACGATCCACGTCGTCCACGCCAAGTCGGTCGTCCTGGCCACGGGCGGCTTCGGCAAGGTCTTCAAGACCACGTCCAACGCCCACACCCTGACCGGTGACGGCATGGGCGTGACCTGGCGCCGGGGCCTGCCGCTGGAGGACATGGAGTTCTACCAGTTCCACCCGACCGGCCTGGCCGGGCTGGGCATCCTGCTGAGCGAGGCGGCGCGCGGCGAGGGCGGCATCCTGCGCAACAGCGAGGGCGAGCGCTTCATGGAGCGCTACGCCCCCACGATCAAGGACCTCGCCCCCCGCGACATGGTCGCCCGGGCGATGTCGACCGAGGTGCGCGAGGGCCGTGGCGCCGGCCCGAACAAGGACTACGTCCTGCTCGACCTCACCCACCTCGAGCCCGCGCACATCGACGCCAAGCTGCCGGACATCACCGAGTTCGCCCGCACGTACCTGGGCGTCGAGCCCTACACCGAGCCCGTCCCGGTCTACCCGACCGCGCACTACGCCATGGGCGGCGTGCCGACCAACGTGCAGACCGAGGTGCTGGCCGACAACGACACCACCGTCGGCGGGCTGTACGCCGCCGGGCGAGGTGGCGTGCGTCTCGGTGCACGGCGCCAACCGGCTCGGCACCAACTCGCTGCTCGACATCAACGTGTTCGGCAAGCGGGCCGGCATCGCGGCGGCCGAGTACGCGCCAGCCGCCCCGCTGCTGCGCGCTGCCCGAGGCCCCCGAGGCCACCGTCGTGAGCATGCTGGAGGAGCTGCGCAGCCGCGGCTCCGACGGCAGCCCGACCGAGAACGTGGCGGCGATCCGGGCCGAGCTGCAGGAGACGATGGACGCCAACGCCCAGGTCTACCGCACCGAGACCACGCTCAAGCAGGCCGAGGTGGACATCGCCCGGCTCGGGAGCGCTACCGCCGCGTCGGCGTGATGGACAAGGGCAAGCGGTTCAACACCGACCTGCTCGAGGCCGTCGAGCTGGGCTTCCTCCTCGAGCTGGCCGAGGTCCTGGTCGTCAGCGCCAAGGCCCGCAACGAGTCGCGGGGCGGCCACTTCCGCGAGGACTACCCCACCCGCGACGACGTGAACTTCATGCAGCACACGATGGCGTACCGCGACGTGGACTCCGACGGGCGCGCCCACGGTCCGCCTGGACTACAAGCCGGTCGTGCAGACCCGATACGAGCCGATGGAGCGCAAGTACTGATGACGACCACCGAGACGACCTCGAAGGAGACCGTACGGCGTCGTCCGCAGCGAGGCCGCCCCGCGGCCGGACTCCGAGGACGTCAGCGGGCGAGATCCCCAGCTTCGACGTCACGCTCAAGATCCGCCGCTACGACCCGGAGCGCGACACCGAGCCGCACTGGGAGAGCTACACGGTGACCGCCTACGGCACCGACCGGCTGCTCGACGCCCTGCACCGCATCAAGTGGGACACCGACGGCTCGCTGACGTTCCGCCGCTCGTGCGCGCACGGCATCTGCGGCTCCGACGCCATGCGGATCAACGGCCGCAACCGGCTGGCGTGCAAGACGCTGCTCAAGGACCTCAACCCCGACAAGCCGATCACCGTCGAGCCCATCAAGGGCCTGCCGGTCGAGAAGGACCTCGTCGTGGACATGGAGCCGTTCTTCGCGGCCTACCGCGAGGTCATGCCGTTCCTGATCACCACCGGCGCGGAGCCGACGCGGGAGCGGGTGCAGACCCAGGAGGACCGCGTCAGCGCTTCGACGACACGACCAAGTGCATCATGTGCGCGGCCTGCACCACGCAGCTGCCCGGTGTTCTGGACCGACGGGCAGTACTTCGGCCCCCAGGCCATCGTCGGCGCGCACCGGTTCATCTTCGACAGCCGTGACGCGGGCTCCGACCTCCGCCTGGAGATCCTCAACTCCAAGGAGGGCGTCTGGCGCTGCCGGACCACCTTCAACTGCACCGAGGCCTGCCCTCGTGGCATCGAGGTCACCAAGGCGATCCAGGAGGTCAAGCGGGCGCTCATCGCTCGCACCGTCTGACCTCGCGGACGGTCGCACCCGATGAGCACCGCCCTGCCCGACGGGACCGATGTCGGGCGCGTCCTGTACCTGGCGCTGGACGCGGGCGAAGAGGTGCTGGCGGCCGGTGCGGGCTCCGCCGACGCGGCGGCGACCATGCAGGCGGTGGCGCTGGCCGCGGGGCTCCACGAAGTGGACGTGGACGTCAACTTCACCTCGCTGTCGATCACCTGGACGGCCGACCGCGTCTCCGCCCCGTGGACCCGACGGCGAGTCGTGCTGCAGCGCAGCCTCGACTACACCCGCCTGGTGAGGGTGCACCGGCTCCTCGGCCGGCTCGTCCGCGGCGAGGTGAGCGCCGCCAGCGCGGCTGCGGGCATGGCACGCATCCGCGACTCGGACTACCCCTACGGCCGCCGGACGTCCGAGGCCGGGCTGGCCGGGCTGGCCGGCGCGGTCGTCCTGCTCCTGGGCGGGGGGCCGCTGGGCATCGTGCTCGCAGGCCTGGTGACGTATGCAGTGCTCGTGGTGGGGCGGTGGACCGCGGCGCGAGGGCTACCCGTGTTCTTCGGCAACGCAGCCAGTGCCGCCATCGTCACCGCAGCGGCCACGGCGGCCTGGTACGTCGGGCTGCCGGTGGCGACGTCGCTGGTGGTGGCCGGCGGCATCGTGGCGCTCCTGCCGTCGGTGGCCATGCTCTCGGCCGTGCAGGACGCCCTGGCCGGCTACGTGGTGACCGCCGCTGGGCGCGTGGTGGAGGTGTTCGTGCTGCTGGCCGGGATCGCCAGCGGCGTCGGTCTCGTGCTCGCCGTCGCGGTCCCCCTCGGCGTGCCGCTCCGTGAGGTCTCCGCCGAACCGGACCTGGCGCCGGTGTGGATGCGGCTGCTCGGCGGTGCCCTGGCCAGCGCCCTGTTCCTGCTGAGCGTGTACGCCCCGCCGGGGCTCCTGCTCCCCGCAGCCGGGATCGGGGCCACCTCGGCCGCGGTCTACGCCGGCACCTCGGTGCTGGGCGTCCCGCAGCTCTACGCGACGGCGGTGGCCGCAGTCGTCGCGGGGACGGTGGCGGTGGTCGTGGCGGGCCGCTTCGACGTCCCGGCGCTGGTCCCGGCGGTGGCGGGGTTCATGCCGCTGCTGCCCGGCCTCTCGCTCTACCGCGGCATGCTGAGCATCGTGCAGGGCCAGACCGCTCTCGGCACCGCCACCATCCTCGGCGCCATCGGCGTCGTCACGGCGCTGGCCTCCGGGGTCGTCCTGGGCGACCTCGCCGCCCGGCGGCTCCGCCGCCTGCGCCGCCTCTGGGACCCCTCGCCCCGCCGGCCCGGCCGTGCGGACACCGACGCGACCGGGGGGCTGCACCCCAGGGGACGCTCGCGCCCCAGCCGCTTCGTCGGTCCCTCCGTCGCGCTGGCGCGGCTCACCGGGGCACGGCGCCGGGGCGAGGGCGGCTGAGCCCGTACGGTCCTGACCGGCCGGCCGTGGCTCAGTCGCGGACCAGCGTGCGCACCCCCTGGCCTACCGCGCGGACCGCCCCGGTGGACACCTGCAGCAAGCCGAGGCAGGAGGCACCGAGGACCGCCCCGGCCCCCAGCAGGGCCCGGTCGGACCAGCGCCGTGGCAGCACCGGAGCGCTCTGCCGGGGCAGCGGTACCCGTTCCGGCACGGTGCGGGCCGGGTCGATCTCCGCGTTCCCGGGACCGACGGCGGCCCAGGCGGCACCGAAGAGCATCACGCGCGCAGTCAGGTTGAGCCAGACGAACAGGGCGAGGATCGGCACGAACGCCGCCAGGAAGCTGAAGCTGCCGCCAACGTTGCCCAGCACCTCGCTCACCAGCTGGCGGAGCACGCCGACGCCGAGGGCGGCCAGCAGGGCGCCGGTGACCAGGCCCCGGTACCGCGGCCGGGCGCCGGCGAGCACCCGGTAGAGCACCATGAACAGCAAGGTGTCCACGGCGGCTGCGGTGACGAACACCAGGACGCGGCCGACGACCTGCGACGCGCCGCTGCCGTCCAGGCCCGAGGTCCGCAGCAGCTGGTCCATGATGCTGCTGGCGACGACGCTCACGCCGGCCGAGGCGACGAGCAGGACCCCCAGGGTGAGGGCCACGGCCAGGTCGAACAGCTTGGCCCTGACCAGGTCGACCTGCATCACGGGCATCCGGAAGACGCTGCGGATGCCCTCGCGCAGCGCCGAGATCCAGCCCAGCGCCGTGAAGAGCAGGACGGCGACACCCAGCAGCGCGGACAGGCCGACCGTGGTCGGGTCCAGCCCCTGGTCGAGCACCAGCTCCGGGCTCAGCGGCAGGCTGCCAGGGCTGGTCTGCTCACCCTCTGCCGCGATGAGGCCGGGCAGCGCCGAGCGGGCGTAGCCGAAGACGGACTCCTGCAGCCGCTCGTCGCTGCGTAGCAGCTGCCCGAAGACGGTCACCCCCAGCACGAGCAGCGGGAACAGCGAGAAGACACCGTAGAACGCGATCCCGGCCGAGAGGATGTTGCCCCGGGCGACCGCCAGGCGTCCGTTCGCCCGCCACGCGCGACTGCGGAGGAGCAGGTCGAGAAGTCGCCTCGCTCCCCCGGCGGCACCGGACGAGGACCCAGCCGTCCTCGCCTCGGGGGTCGTCGCGTCGGTCCTCGGGGGGCTCGCCATGGGCGTCACCCCATCATGCGCGGCGCGGCGCGGCCACTCCCACGACGCCGGCGGGGCCGGGCCCGAGGCCGCGGGCCGCGTCGGAGCCCGCCGGGGTGCGGCCGCTCAACCGTCGGTGGTCCGGCCTCTGGCCAGGGGGGCCTCGGCCAGCACGCGCCAGATCCCGTCGTCACCGCAGCGGTACACCGAGACGGCCTGCACGTCGAAGGCGGCGCGGAAGTCGGCCAGCTGCCCCTGCACGGCGTCCAGAGCGGGGGCGGGGACGTCGTGGGCCACCGTGACGTGAGGGTGGTACGGAAAGCCGAGCCGTCGGTGCAGCGGACCGGTCCGGACCCGCTCCTGCAGCCGGTCGCACGCCCGGGCCCCGTCGACCACCTGGACGAACACCACGTCCGACACCGGTCGGAACGTCCCGGTGCCGATCAGGGTCACCACGAACGGCTCCAGCCCGGCGGCCACCTGGCGGACGTGCGTGACGATCTCCTCGACCTGGTCGGGGGCGACCTGCACCGGGGGGACCACCGTGACGTGCGGCGGCACGGCTGCGGCCGCCGGGTCACCCGTGGCGGCGCGACCGTCCCTCAGCGCCTGCGCGAAGGGCTCCGGCACGGCGACGGCCACCCCGAGGGTGACCGTGCCCTGCCCCTCGACCGGTGCCGGCGTCCGCGCCGCACGGTCCCACGACGTCGTCACCGTCCGGCTCAGGCCGGTCCGGCGGGCAGGAACCCGACCCGGTCGTAGACCCGCGCCAGCGTCGACGCGGAGACCTCGCGCGCCCGGGCAGCCCCGGCGACGAGGATCCGGTCGAGCTCGGCGGGGTCGGCCAGGAGCTCGCCGAAGCGCTGCTGGAAGGGCTGGAGCTCGGCGAGCACCACCTCGACGACGTCGGCCTTCAGGTCGCCGTAGCCCTTGCCCTCGTAGCCGGCCGCGACCTGCTCCGGTGCCTGGCCGGTCAGCGCGGCGAGGATGCCCAGCAGGTTGGAGACCCCCGGCTTGGCCTCGCGGTCGAACCGCACCTCGCGCTCGGTGTCGGTGACGGCGGAGCGGATGCGCTTGGCCACCACCTTCGGGTCGTCGAGGAGGTCCACGAGACCGGCCGCGCTGTGCGCCGACTTCGACATCTTCGACGTCGGGTCCTGCAGGTCCATGATCTTGGCCGTGGCCCCGAGGATGTAGGGCTCCGGCACGACGAAGGTCTCGCCGAACCGGGCGTTGAACCGCTGCGCGAGGTCGCGGGTGAGCTCCAGGTGCTGCCGCTGGTCCTCACCGACCGGTACCCGGTGCGCGTCGTAGAGCAGGATGTCCGCCGCCTGCAGGACGGGGTAGGTGAAGAGCCCGACGCTGGAGCGGTCCGCCCCCCGCGGGCGCTCTTGTCCTTGAACTGCGTCATCCGGCTCGCCTCGCCGAACCCGGTGATGCAGCCGAGGACCCACGCCAGCTGGGCGTGCTCCGGGGCATGGCTCTGCACGAAGACGGTGCTGCGGGCAGGGTCGACACCGGCCGCCAGGTACTGGGCCGCGGTCCGGCGGGTGCGCTGGCGCAGCAGGTCGGGGGCGACCTCGAGCGTGATGGCGTGCAGGTCCACGACGCAGTAGAACGCGTCGTGGCCCTCCTGCACGGCCACCCACTGCCGCAGCGCACCCAGGTAGTTGCCCAGGTGCAGCGAGTCCGACGTCGGCTGCATGCCGGAGAAGACCCGAGGGCCCTCGGCGGCGCGCGCGGAAGGGGCCGGCTGGCTGCCGGCGGCGAGGCTCACCCGACCATCATGTCAGCCTGCGGGTGGACCTCCGGGCGCGAGGCGGCTGCTCAGACGCTCGTGACCTCCACCAGCACGCCGGCCTCGGGGTCCAGCACCGGCATGGCCAGCCCGTGCCGGGCCAGCACCGACCCGCTCACCACCACGCCGTCCGCCGTGCACCACGACGGCTGCGCCGCGGCCGTCCCCAGCAGGCGGGGCTCGTCCCGACCCGTCACGTCCACCGCCCGCACGCGGTAGCGGGTCGTGGCGTCCAGGCCCGGCAGCGGCAGCCGACCGGGGAGGGCGTCGGCGCCGGTGACCAGTCGGACGAACGCGTAGACGGCATGGTCCTGCGCCGCGGACACGACGCCGTGCAGCCAGGCGCCGTCGCACTCCTGCGAGCGCACGGTGCGGCCGTCGTGCAGGAGCGGCCGCAGTCGCTTGTGCAGGGCGATCCAGCCAGCGAGGCGTTCCCGCTCCTCGTCGGTGCAGGAGACGACGTCCCACTCGATGCCGGCGTGACCGAACATCGCCGTCAGGCAGCGGAGGTCGAGGTCGGTGACCCGGCCGGTGGTGTGGGAGTGCGTCGGACCGACGTGGGTCCCGACGAGCTCCGGCGGGAGCAGGAGCCCCGTCCAGCGCTGGATCGACTGCCGCTCGACCGGGTCGTTGCAGTCGCTGGCCCACACCCGCTGCGTCCGGGCGAGAACCCCGAGGTCCACGCGCGCCCCGCCGGAGGAGCACGACTCGATCTCCAGGCCCGGGTGACGGGCCTGCAGCTCGTCCATCAGCCGGTACGCCGCCAGCGTCTGACGGTGCACGCCCGCGGCGCCGTCGGCCGCGACCGCCTCGTGGAGGTCGCGGTTGTGGTCCCACTTGAGGTAGTCGGGCCGCTCAGCGGCGATCATGGTGTCGAGCTGGCCGAGGACGTGGTCGTACGCCTCGGGGCGGGTCAGGTCCAGGACCTGCTGGGTACGCCAGGACCGCGCGCCGCCGGCCTCGCCGTCGCGCCCGGCCGGCGCGAGCAGCCACTCCGGGTGGGCCCGGACGACGTCGGAGTCGAGGTTGACCATCTCGGGCTCGACCCAGACCCCCACCTGCATCCCGTGCGAGCGGACGCGGTCGGCGAACGGGGCCAGGCCGGTGGGCCACACGTCGGGGTCCACCATCCAGTCACCCAGCCCGGCGGTGTCGTCGCGCCGCCCGAGGAACCAGCCGTCGTCCAGGACGACACGCTCGACGCCGAGCGCGGCTGCGGTGTCCACGAGGGCGCCGATGCGCTCGTGGTCGTGGTCGAAGTAGACGGCCTCCCACGAGTTGAGGGTCACCGGCCGCGGCGTCGACGGGTGCTGCGGGCGGGCCCTGACGAACCGGTGCAGCCGGTCGCTGAGCCCGTCGAGGCCCTCGTCCGACCACGAGAACAGCACGTCCGGGGTGCGGTACGTCTCGCCGCGCGCGAGGCGGACCTCGCCGGCCCGCAGCAGCTCGCCGCCGGCGAGGACGCCGGCGTGACGGCCCGCCTGCTCGGGCAGGCGGTCGACGAGGGTGACGTGGTCACCGCTCCAGGCCACGTGGCACCCGAGGACCTCGCCGTCGGAGAACCCGAAGCCCGCGGTGCCGGCGACCAGCAGCAGCGTGGCGTCGTGACCGGTCCGCCCGCGACGGGACTCGCGGACCCGGCCGCCGTGGACCAGCGGGAGCCGCTGCGGGGAGCGCTCGCGGCACCACCGGCCGGTGAGGTCGAGCGTCTCGGTGGCCTGCGGCGGCAGCGGAGCCACGGCGAGCACGCCGGCGACGTCGAGCACGCCGTCGGCGGTGCTGGTGACCTCGTGGACGACGGTCAGGACGCCGTGGCCGTCCAGGCGCATCCTCGAGCGCAGGGCGACACCGGCCGCGTCGTCGCGAGCCCGCACGACGAGCACGCCGCCCGGCGCGTCCGCCGCCTGCTCGTCGGTGCCGTTGGTGCCGTCGGTGCGGTCGTCGGGCTCGCGGCTGACCTCGGCCCGCCAGCGCGGCACGACTGCCCGGCCGTCACGGTGGCCGGCGAAGCCGGGCCGGCCCGACCAGCCGTCTGCCTCGGTCGGGAGCGGGGTGAGCGGCCAGGCGGCGTCGAGCCCGCTGTTGGGGACGGGCCGGCCGGAGGCCGCGAGCAGGTCGCCCACGTGCTCCGCCGAGGTCGGCACCGAGGTGGACGATCTCGGGCAGGCCGTCGTGGCGCTCGGCCACGACGAGGCCGACCCCGGCCGCTCGTAGGACGTGCAGCCGGGGTCCGGTGGTGGTCGTCATGCGGTGGTCGTCATCCCTTGTTGGCGCCGAGCGTGAGGCCGGACACGAAGTGCCGCTGGAGCGCGAAGAACACCACCAGGGTGGGGATCGCCACGATCACCGAGCCTGCGCTCAGCAGGTTGTAGTCGATGAAGAACTGGCCCTGCAGGTTGGCCAGGGCGCTGGTGACGGGGAACTTGTCGCCCGAGGACAGGAAGGCCACCGCCCAGAAGAAGTCGTTGTACACCCACGTCACCTGCAGCGTCGCCAGCGCCGCGAGCGGCGGCCGGCACAGCGGCAGGATGATCTGCAAGTACTGCCGGAGCACGCCCGCCCCGTCCACGAACGCCGCCTCGGTGAGCTCCTTCGGCAGGGTCTTCATGTAGTTGCTGAGCACGAAGGTGCAGAACCCCATCTGGAACGCGATGTGGTCGATGATCACCGCCCAGTACGTGTCGTACAGGCCCACCCGCAGGAAGAAGCGGAACAGCGGGATCAGCAGCGACTGCTGGGGCAGCAGGTTCGCCGCGGTGAAGAAGACGAGCATCGGGATGTTGAGCTTCCACGAGTACCGCGCCAGCACGAACGCCGACCATCGAGGACAGGAACAGGATGAAGAAGACCGACGGCACCACGATGATCAGCGTGTTGACGAAGAACCGGCCGAAGTCGCCCTGCGCCCAGGCGCCGGGAGTAGTTGTCCAGCGTGAAGCCGCCGAACGACACGTAGCCGTTGAGCGCGGTGTACCCGTAGTCGCGGAAGGAGTTGTAGACCGCCCACACGACCGGGAACAGCCACACGAGCGCCACGACGACGAGCGTCACGTAGAGCAGCACGCGCCGGGCGGTGACCGGCTTCTTCCGGCTTCCGGACACCGACCCGGGGGCGTCGGCACCCGTCCGGGACCGGCCGGGCGTGGTCGTGGACGAGGACGTGGACGTGCTCATCGTCGTTCCTCCCGGAGGATGCTGGCGAGGTACGAGGACGATGAAGACCAGGCTGATGAAGAGGAGGATCGTCGCGATCGCCGACCCGAACCCCACCAGGCTCGCCTCACCGATGATGTTCGTGGTCACCAAGGCGCTGAGCAGCTCCAGGCCGTTGCGGCCCTTGTTGATCACCCAGACCAGGTCGAAGGCCCTCAGCGACTCGATGACCGTGATGACCAGGACGACGATGTTGATCGGCGCGAGGGTCGGGAAGACCACCGAGAAGAAGGTGCGGGACTCCGACGCCCCGTCCACGGCCGCGGCCTCCTTGAGCGCCAGGTCGACGCTCTTCAGGCCCGCCAGGTACAGCAGCATGATGTAGCCGACGTGCCGCCACGACGCGGCCACGAGCACGGCCCAGATGTTGACGGACTGGTCGCCGTACCAGTCGATCCGTTCGGTGCCCTCCAGGCCGAGCGCGGCGTTGAGCAGGCCCTGGTCGCGGCTGTAGATCAGCTGCCAGATGAAGCCGGCCAGCGCCAGCGACAGCACGACGGGCAGGTAGATCGCAGCTGCGGTAGAACCACGACCCCTTGAGGTCACGGTCGAGCAGCACCGCCATGAACATGCCCAGCGGCGTGGCGACGAGGAAGAAGACCGTCAGCCACAGCACGTTGTTGCGGACGGCGGTCCAGAACGGCGGGTAGTTGGTGGTGATGTCTCGTAGTTCGGTGACGCCGACGAAATCTGATGCGGTCCGGGCAGCGCCGATGCCGTTCCAGCCCGGTGAACGACAGCAGCACGGTGCCGAGCGCCGGGAGCCAGACGATGCACAGCGACCAGCAGGGCAGGGACGCCCACCATCACGGTGAGCACGACCTTGTCCCGCGCCGTGAGCAGCTGGAGCCGCTTGCGCTTCGGTCGGCGGGCGCCGTCCCCGGCCGGGCCGGGGCGGCGGAGGGGCGGGGACTCACGGGGTCCTGCGTCGTGTCCAGCGTGGACGGCTCGCGCACGACGGTCAGCCCCTCGAGGAACAGGCGCTCCTTGCCGGCCTGCAGGTCGGAGACGACGGAGTCGATGTCGTCCGGGTTCTGCAGGAACTTCTGCAGGGTGGGGATGACGATCGTGGAGGCGAAGTCCGGCCGGGTGTCCCGGTCGAGGAACTGCGCGATGTTGTCGGCCTCGCCGATGAGCTCGGCGGCCTTCAGCTGCAGCGGGCGTGTACCCGCTGGTGTCCGCGTCGGAGTGGGCCGCGATGTTGTTCGGGTTCGTCGCGACGAAGATCTGCCGCGCCTCGGCCGAGCCGATGAACGTGAGGAGCTCCTTGGCGGCCGCCTCGTTCTCGGGGTCCGCCATCATCATGTAGCCGTCGATCGGGGCGTCGATGGCGCCGGGCCGATCTCCTCGACCAGCGTCCGGGAAGTTGAAGAAGTCGAGGTCGTCCCGTTCCACGCCCTCCGGGAACTGCTCCCCGACGAACATGCCGAGCATGTACATGCCCGACTCCTTCTGCAGGAGCGAGGCGGCGGCGTCCTGCCAGGTGCGCCCGACCGGGTCGGCCTGGTGGTACGGCAGCAGCTCGGCCCACTGCTCGAAGACCGCGCGGACCTCGGCGGTGTCCCAGTCCTGGTTGCCGGCCATCAGGTCGATGTGGAACTCGTAGCCGTTCAGGCGCATGTTGAGGATGTCGAACGTGCCCATGGCCGGCCAGCCGTCGGCGTCGCCGAGGGCGATCGGGGATGATCCCGTCGGCCTGCATCTGCTCCGCGAGGGCGATCAGCTCCTCGCTTGGTCTCCGGGACCTCGTAGCCGTTCTCCTCGAACAGGCTCTTGCGGTAGAAGACCGCCCACGGGTAGTTGTACAGGACCGGCACGAAGATCTGCTGGTCCCCGTTGGTCGAGGCCTCCTTGAAGCCCGTCGGTGAAGCCGTCCCCGATCTCGTCCCAGACGTCGGAGATGTTGCCGATGAACCCCTGGTCGTCGAAGAAGCGCGCCCGGAAGCCGGCGAACCACGTGAAGACGTCCTCCGGGTTGCCCTGCAGGTAGGAGTTGATCGACTCCTGGAACGTCTCGTTGTCCAGGACGTTCGGTCTCCACGGTGATGCCGGAGCCTCCGTCGAAGGCGGCGATCATCGCGTCCTCGGCGGCGCGAGGCACCTCGTCGCCCCGGTTGGAGCCGAGCGTCACGGTGCCGGCGGCCTCGCCGTCGCCGGAACCGGCGTCGTCACCCCCGCAGGCGGCCAGGGCACCGACGGCGCCGACGACACCGGCGCCGCGCAGCAGGCTGCGCCGGGCGACGGCGGCCTTCAGCACGTCCAGGTCCGGCAGGCGGGACGGCATGGAGGTGGGGCTGGGACGAGTAGGCACGGGGCCCTCCTGAGTCACTCGGCACTGAGCTGTTGCCTCTGAGCGAGACTGCTCAGAGTCCAACACAACTCGACATCGGAATAGCCCAGACCTAAACAGCGGGGTCCCCTGGTGTCAAGCACCCGGTGAGCTCGGCGCGCAAATAGTTACGAGTGCGTGACTACCGCTGTTGCACACCTCATCTGGCGTCGCGTGGTGCTCACACCGAGTAATGGGAAGTCGCTCACCGTGGTGATTCGGTGGCTGTGTTGAGTTGTGTTGACTTGTCAGGTCAAGCCGACGAGGGTGTGCACCCATGAGGCACTGGCCAACGGACCGGCTGCTGCTCGGCGGCGACTACACCCCCGAGCAGTGGCCCGACGAGACGCTCGAGGACGACGTCGCCCGGATGGCCGAGGCCGGCGTGACCTTCGCGACCGTCGGGGTGTTCGCGTGGGCGATGCTGGAGCCCGAGCCCGGCCGCTACGAGACCGGCTGGCTGGACCGGGTGCTCGACCGGCTGCACCGGGCAGACGTCGTCGTCGACCTGGCGACGGCGACCGCCTCTCCGCCGCCCTGGTTCGCCCGCCTGCACCCGGAGGCGATGCCGGTCACCCGTGACGGGGTGCGGCTCTCGCACGGCAGCCGTCAGACCTGGTGCCCCTCCTCCCCCGACTTCCGCCGCCGCAGCCTCGACCTGGTGCGGGTGCTCGCCGACCGCTACGCCTCCCACCCGGCCGTGGCCATGTGGCACGTCGGCAACGAGTTCGGGTGCCACAACCTGATGTGCTTCTGCGACACCTCGGCCGAGCACTTCCGGCGCTGGCTCGTGCAGCGCCACGGCGACCTCGACGGGCTCAACGCGTCCTGGGGCACGACGTTCTGGTCCCAGCGCTACACCGACCTGGCCGACGTGGTGCCGCCCCGCGCCACGACCGCCATCCCCAACCCCACCGCCGAGCTGGACTGGCGCCGGTTCTGCTCCGACGCCTCCCTCGCCCAGCACGTCGCCGAGCGCGACCTGCTCCACGAGCTGTCCCCCGGCGTGCCCGTGACGACGAACTTCATGGTCGGGTGCTCCTTCGACGGCCTGGACTACTGGCGCTGGGCCCCCGAGCAGGACGTGGTCAGCAACGACCACTACCGCGGCGCCCACCTGGCGCACCCGGAGGCCGAGCTCGCCCTGTCCGCGGACGTGAGCCGCGGCCTGGCCGGCGGCCGGCCCTGGGTGCTCATGGAGCACTCGACCTCGGCGGTCAACTGGCAGCCGGTCAACCCGCTGAAGCCGCAGGGGCAGCTGGTGCGGGACAGCCTCTCGCACGTCGCCCGGGGCGCCGACACGGTCGGGTTCTTCCAGTGGCGCGCGTCGGTGGCAGGCGCGGAGAAGTACCACTCGGCGCTGCTCCCGCACGCCGGCACCGACACCCGGCGATTCCGTGAGGTGAGCGAGCTCGGGCGGGTCCTCACGGCGTGCGCGGAGGTCGCAGGCAGCCGCACCGAGTCGAGGGTCGCGCTGGTCGTCGACTACGAGTCGTGGTGGACCACGGACGCCGCCTCCACCCCGTCCACCCGGCACCGCTACCTCGAGGAGGTGCTCGGCTGGTATGAGGCGGCCTACCGGGCCGGGCTCACCGTCACGGGCGTGTCCGCCGAGGCGGACCTGTCCGGCTACGACGTCGTGCTCGCGCCCAGCCTGCACCTGGTGTCCGACACCGGCGCCGCCAACCTCGCAGCCGCCGCCGAGGCCGGCGCCCAGGTCCTGCTCACGTACTTCTCCGGGACCGTCGACCCGCACGACCACATCCGTCCGGGCGGCTACCCGGGGGCCTTCCGCGACCTGCTCGGCGTCCGCGCGGAGGAGTTCGCCCCGCTCATGCCCACGCACGGCACCGTGCTGCGGACGCCGCCGGGCTCCCCCGTCCCGGGTCTGGACCGCGCCCGGGGGACGGTGTGGTCGGAGTGGCTGCAGGCGCTGCCCGGGACCGACGTCGTCGCGACCTTCTCCGACGGCCCTGCCGCGGGCGACCCGGCGGTCACCCGCCGCCGCACCGGCTCCGGCGGGGCCTGGTACTGCGCCACGCGCCTGGAGCCCGACGGCGCCGACGCGCTGCTCGCCGCCGTGGCGGCCGAGGCCGGCGTGGCCCCGGCGGTCGAGGGGCTGCCCGCCGGGGTCGACGCCGTGCGCCGGCGCAGGGGGACGCAGAGCTGGCTGTTCCTGCTGGACCACAGCGGCGCCGGCGCCCAGGTCCCCGTGCTGGGGACAGACCTCGTCACCGGCGTCCGCGCCACCCCCTCCCGCCCGCTGGTGCTGGCCCCGGGTGGTGTCGCCGTGGTGCGGGAGGACGTCACCCGCGAGGGGGCCGGGGTGTCATGAGCGCGCTCGCCCGCCAGCGCCAGGAGCTGATCCTGGAGCGGATCCGCCGCGAGGGCGGCGTCCGGGTGTCCGAGCTCGTGGACTCCCTCGGGGTCTCCGACATGACGGTGCGCCGCGACATCGCCCAGCTGGCCGACCGAGGGCTCGTGGTGCGCGTGCACGGCGGCGCCACGCTGGCCGACGCGCCCCACTCGAGCTTCGAGCCGGCGTTCCGGACCAAGCTCGGCGAGCAGCGTGAGGAGAAGCTGGCCATCGCCCGCGCAGCAGCCGAGCTGGTCACGCCCGGGTCGTCCGTCGCGCTGTCCGCCGGCACCACGACCCTTGCGCTGGCCGAGCAGCTGCGGGAGGTCCCGGACCTCACCGTGGTCACGAACTCGGTCCCGGTCGCGGACGCGCTGTTCGACCCGGACCGGCGCGACCGCACCGTCGTGCTCACCGGCGGCACCCGCACCCCCTCCGACGCGCTCGTCGGCCCCGTGGCCGTCCAGGCGCTGAGGGACCTCCACGTCGACCTCCTCTTCCTCGGCGTGCACGGGTTCAGCGAGCGGACCGGCTGCACCAGCCCGAACATGACCGAGGCCGCCACCAACCGGGCCCTGATCGCGGCCGCGGGCAAGACGGTCGTCGTGGCCGACCACACCAAGCTCCGCCTGGTCGGCCTGGCCACCATCGTGGGCCTGGCGGACGTGGACGTGCTGGTCTGCGACGCGGGGCTCCCGGACGACGACCGCGCCATGCTGTCCTCGCACGTCGGGCGCCTGCTCCTGGCGCCGCCGCAGGCAGCCCTCGACGACGGGGCCCGGCCGGGCCCCCACGGGAAGGAGCCGGTCAGATGAGCCGGACGGGAACCGACAGCGGGAGCGGGGGCGCCACGGCGCGCGTACGGCGTACCCGGGTGCGCATGGCGGACGGCCGCGAGCTGTTCTACTTCGACGACACCGAGCCCTACCTGTCGGGGACCGCGCGCAGCAGCGCCGACACCCGCGACCTGCCGCCCGCGGGCGGTGGCTCCCGGATGCGCCTGGACCCCCTCACCGGCGAGTGGGTGGCGATGGCGAGCAACCGGATGAACCGGACCCACCTGCCGCCGCGGGAGATGTGTCCGCTGTGCCCGACGTCGCCAGGTGGCCTGGGCACCGAGGTCCCGGCCGACGACTACGACGTCGTCGTGTTCGAGAACCGGTTCCCGTCCCTCAGCACCCGCGACGAGGAGCCCGACAGCCTCGTCGACGGTGACCCGACGTGGCCGGAGCGCGCGGCCGCGGGGCGCACCGAGGTGGTGTGCTTCACCGCCGAGCACGACGCGTCGTTCGCCTCGCTGAGCCCGGCCCGCGTCCGCACGGTGGTCGAGGCCTGGGCCGACCGCACCACCGAGCTGTCGGCGCTGCCCCACGTGCGGTCGGTGTTCTGCTTCGAGAACCGCGGCAGCGAGATCGGCGTGACGCTCGCCCACCCCCACGGCCAGATCTACGCCTACCCGTACGTCCCGCCGCGCACCGCCCAGCACGTGGCGCAGGGGGCCGCCCACCACGCGCGCACCGGGCGCGACCTGCTCGGTGACGTCCTGGCGGCCGAGCTGCGCAGCGGCCGGCGGGTCGTGGCCCACGGCCAGCACTGGACCGCGTTCGTGCCCGCCGCAGCGCGCTGGCCGGTCGAGGTCCACGTGGTGCCGCACCGCCACGTCCTGGACCTGGCCGAGCTCGACGACGCCGAGCGCGACGAGCTCGCCCACCTGTACCCGGACCTGCTCTCGCGCCTCGACGGGTTCTTCGTCGGTCCGGAGGGAGAGGCGATCAGCGCTGCCGTACATCGCGGGCTGGTTCGCCGCGCCCTTCGGTCCGGGACGGGACGCTGAGCGTGGCACCCTGCCCCGCCTGCACCTGCAGGTCTTCTCGGTGCTGCGGGCCGCGGGCAAGCTGAAGTACCTCGCGGGCTCGGAGTCGGGGCAGGGCGCCTGGGTGTCCGACACCACCCCGGAGCGGATCGCGGACCGGATCCGTGAGCTGCCCTCTGCCTTCGGGGGCGCGGTCACGGATCAGGCGGTCGGGAGCGCCACGTGAGCGGTCTCGACCTGGTGCCGGCGGCCGACCCGGGCCAGCACCTGGCCGCGGTCACCACGGCCTTCGTCAGCCTCACCGGCCAGCGCCCGGAGGGGGTCTGGGCGGCGCCGGGCCGGGTCAACCTCGTCGGCGAGCACCTGGACTACAACGGCGGACCCGTCCTGCCGTTCGCCCTGGCGCACCGCGGCCTCGTCGCGGCAGGTCAGCGGCAGGACGGCCGCTGGCGGCTGGTCTCGCAGCAGGACGACACGGCGTGGGAGGGCGGGCCGCGCGACCTGGTCCCCGGCTCGGTGCCCGGCTGGGCCGGCTACGCGGCCGGCGTCCTGTGGGCGCTGCGCCAGGCCGGCCACGAGGTCCCCGGCCTGGACCTGGTGGTGGACGGCCGGGTCCCCGTGGGCGCGGGGCTGTCGTCGTCGGCCTCGCTGACGTGCGCCGTCGCCGTCGCCGTCGCCGACCTGCTCGGCCTGCCGGGCGCCGACGCCGCCGACGAGCAGGGCCGGCGCGCCCTGGCCGATGCGTGCGTCCGGGCCGAGAACGAGTTCGCGGGCGCGCCCACCGGAGGCATGGACCAGGCCGTCGTGCTGCGCGCCGAGGAAGGCCACGCGCTGCTGCTGGACTGCACGACCTTCGACGCGGAGCAGGTCCCGCTCCCGCTCGGACCCGAGGCCGGGGTCGAGCTGCTCGTGGTCGACACCCGCGCGCACCACTCGCTGGTCGACGGCCGGTACGGCGGGCGTCGGGCGGCGTGCGAGGAGGCGGCGGAGCGGCTGGGCGCTGGCTCGGCTGGCCGACGTCCCTCTCGACGGCCTTGACCAGGCCATGGCCCGGCTCGGCGACGAGGAGCTCCAGCGGGTCCTGCGGCACGTCGTCACCGAGACCGACCGGGTGCGCCGGGTCGCAGAGCTGCTGCGCGAGGACCGGCTGGGGCAGACCGGCCCGCTCCTGCTCGCCTCGCACGACTCCATGCGCGACGACCTCCGGATCTCCGTGGCCGAGCTGGACCTCGTCGTCACCTCCGCCGTGGCCGCCGGCGCCCTGGGCGCCCGGATGACCGGCGGCGGCTTCGGCGGCTCCGCTGTGGTGCTGTGCCCTGCTGGGACCACCGGCCGAGTGGGCGCGGCGGTGCACGCGGCCTTCGAGGACGCCGGGTTCGGGGTGCCCGGGCTGCTGCCGGCGACGGCGTCGGCCGGGGCGGCACGGGTCGCCTGACCCGCGCTGCCCCGGCGGTACCGGTCGTGGCCGCCGGGGGCGATCCCCGAGGCCGTGTCCGTGGGCGCGGCAGGCTGGGGTGGCCGGCACCGGCCGCAGGCCGGCGCGCCACGGCTGTCCGTCACCAGCGGCGGCTACGCCGGAGCGCCTGACGGGGTTGGCGTCCCGGCGGTCTGGGCGAGGTGGCGCACGGTGGCGCGTGCGTCGACCAGGCGCGGACGAGGCGGGGACGAGGCGGGGCTGCTGCCCAGATCGCGCGGGTGCGCGAGGACGGCGGCGGCGGCAGGCTGTCGAGCATGCCCGGCACCCGAGACGACACCGCTCCGACCACTGCCGACACCTCCCACGCCCCCGACACCTACGACCTCGTGGTCCTCGGCGTCGGCTCCGGCGGGGAGGTCGTCGCCCAGGGAGCCGCCGAGCAGGGCATGCGGGTCGCCGCGGTGGAGTCGGGCCTGCTGGGCGGCGACTGCCCGTTCCTGGCCTGCATCCCCAGCAAGGTGCTCCTCGTGGCGGCCGCCCGGGCCAGGACCCAGGGCACCGACCTGCGCGAGGCCTGGGCAGAGGCCGTGCGCTCGCGGCAGGAGGCCGTCCGAGCACCTGGACGACTCCCACCAGGAGCAGGAGCTGCGCCGACGCCGGCGTGACCCTGGTCCGTGGCCGCGGCCGGGTCGTCGGGCCCGGCCGCCTCGCCGTCACCTCCGACGACGGGCCCCGGCACCGAGCTCGGGTGGACGCAGGGCGCTGCTGGTCGGCACCGGCTCCAGCCCGGTGGTGCCGGACCTGCCAGGCCTCGCAGACGTCCCGACCTGGACCTCCGAGGAGGCCCTCACCAGCACGGAGCTGCCCGAACGGCTGCTGGTGCTCGGCGGCGGGCCGGTCGGCTGCGAGCTGTCGCAGGTCTACGCCTCGTTCGGGGTGGCGGTCACGCTGGTCGAGACCTCGGCGCACCTGCTGCCCGCCGAGGACGCCTGGGTCGGCGAGGCGCTGCAGCAGCACCTGGCGACCGCGGGCGTCTCGGTCAGGGTCGCGACGACGCTCGTCGGCGCCGAGGCCGTCGACGGCGGAGCCGCGGCACGGCTGCGCCCGGCGGGGCCGGAAGGGTCCGAGCGTCCAGTCCGGCAGTCCGAGCAGCAGTCCGAGCAGTCCGAGGAGCGTCGTCGAGGTGGACCGCATCCTCGTCGTCACGGGTCGCTCCCCCTCCGGGTCCGGGCTCGGCCTGGAGGACCTCGGCGTCAGCGTGTCCGACCGGGGCGCGGTCGCCGTCGACGACCGGTGCCGGGCCGTGGACCGAGACGGCTCCCCCGTCGAGGGGGTGTTCGCCGTGGGCGACGTCACGCCCTCGCCCCGTACACCCACACCGCCAACCCCCACGCCCGCGTCGTGCTGGCCGTGCTCGCCGGGCGGGACGCCCGGGTCCGCTCGGCCGGGATCCCCCGGGCGGTGTACACCGAGCCCCCCGTGTACGCGGTCGGCCTCGGTGAGCGCGCCGCCCGCGAGGCCGGGCACGACGTGCTGAGCGCGCACCAGGACCTCGGCGAGACGGCCAGGGCGTTCGTCGAGACGCTCGGTGGTCCGGGCACGTCGAAGGCGGGAGCGGAGGGTGGAGCCGGTCCGACCGGGCTCCGGCTGGTGTGCGACCGCGGCGGCACTCTGCTGGGTGCCGCGGCCGTCGGCCCGCACGCCGACTCGTGGGCCGGGGAGCTGGCGCTGGCCGTGACCGCAGGCCTGGGCGTCCGGCTCCTGGCCGAGCACACGCGGGCGTTCCCGACGTGGTCGGAGGCCATCACCCCGCCGGCGCTGGACCTGGCCGCGCGAACCGAGCCGGGGGTCTCGTAGGTTGACCCCGTGAGCACGCCCAGCACGTCGCAGCCAAGACTGCTCTGGATCATCGACCTGGCCGACGCCCGGCTCGCCGAGGCCGTCGCCACCGCCGCAGAGCAGACCGGCGGGTCGGCCGTGGGCAGCGTCGCCGACGCCGCGGCCGGTCCGGCTCCGGCGGACGCCGTGCTGCTGTGGCGCGACCGACCGGCCACGCTCGCCGAGCGCGACGAGCTGCTCGGGCTGCGGGTCCCGGTCGTCCTGGCCGGACCGACCCTGCACGTCGACACCGGGGTGTGGGCCGAGGCCGCCGGGCTGGTCCTCACCGGTGCGACGCGCGTGCACGACGTCCGCGTCCGACCGGGCCGGCAGGCGGGGCCGCTGGCCGACCGGCTCGTCGACCACGGCCACGGCGGCGCCTCCCACCTGGGCGAGCACGTCCACGTCCGGGACCGGGTCCTCGCGGTGGACAAGGTCGCCGACGACGTCGACGTGCTGCTGACCGCGACGCTCGGCCTCACCGAGCACCCGGTCGCCACCCGCCGTGGTGACGTCCTCGCCTGGACGCTGGGCACCACTGCGGAGGCGGTCGCCACCGGTTCGCTGCAGCGCCTGCTCCGGGTGGCCACCAGCGGGCTGCGCGGCGCCAGGACCCGCCTCGCGCCCCTGCGAGCCGGGCTGCTCGGCTACGGCGCCATCGGCAACGAGCACTCCGCTGCGTTCCGGGCCGTCGAGGGGCTCGAGCTGGCCGCCGGTCTGCGACCGGAACCCCGCCCGCCTGGACGCCGCGCGCGCCCAGGCCAGCGACGTCCGCACCACGACCGAGGCGGCCGTGCTCGTCGAGGACGCCGACGTCGACCTCGTCGTGGTCTCCACCCCTCCCGACAGCCACGCCACGTGGGCGCTGCGCGCGCTGCGGGCCGGCAAGCACGTCGTCGTCGAGAAGCCCTTCGCGATCCGCACCGAGGAGGCCGACGCCGTCCTCGGCCGAGGCGGAGCGCGCCGGGCCTGCTCGCCGTCGTCTACCAGAACCGGCGCTGGGACCCCGACCACCTGGCGCTGCGCGCCGCCGTCCGTGCCGGTCGCCTGGGCGAGCGTCTTCCACCTCGAGACCTTCGTCGGCGGCTACGGGCACCCGTGCAACCTCTGGCACTCCGACGCCGGACGCCTCGGGCGGCGCGTTCTACGACTGGGGCGCCCACGTCCTGGACCAGGTCCTCGACCTCGTCCCCGCGCCGGTGCAGCACGTCAGCGCCACCACCCACAAGCGTCGCTGGTTCGACGTCACCAACGCCGACCACTCGCGCGTGCTCCTGCGGTTCGTCGACGGCACCGAGGCCGAGTTCGTGCACTCCGACCTCGCCGCCGCGCTCAAGC
The DNA here is from genome assembly GCA_963759255.1 of uncultured Actinomycetota bacterium. Lineage (GTDB taxonomy): Bacteria > Actinomycetota > Actinomycetes > Actinomycetales > JBBAYJ01 > Aquipuribacter. The sequence continues at coordinate 170,643 of CAVWYQ010000002.1, read as the reverse complement.
CCCGCTGGTACGTGCTCGGCACCGAGGGCGCGCTCGTCGGGAGCCTGGCGCACCGAGAGGGTCGTCGCCCGCAACGACGTCGGCACGCTCGCCGAGGACGTGCTGGCCCCGGCCGACTCCCCGCCGGTGATCGAGCTGTTCGGCGGCGACGGCTCCGTCACCCGGCTGGCCACCCCTTCCCCGGCCGCCGCACCCGTTCCACCGGGAGCTCGCCGACCACCTGCTGCTCGGGCTGCCGATGTCGGTGACCGGCGCGACCAGCCGGCGGGTGCTCGTCGGTGATGGAGGCCGCGACGGCCTCCGCCGCGGACGGCGGTCGACCGGTCGCCCCGCGATGACGCCGTCACCAGCAGCACCGGCCGCACGACGACGATCGCGGCGCGCCGTGAGCAGCATCGGATTCGGGTTCCTCGGCGCCGGGCGGCATCGCCCGCGGCGCGCTGGCACCGGCGGTCCACGCCGCCGACGGCGCCCACCTGCAGGCCGCCGCGGCCCGCGACAGCTCCCGGCGCGGCCGCGCTGGAGCCGGCCGGGCGCGCCTACGGCGACTACGCCGCCCTGCTCGCCGACGACGCGTCGCCGTCGTCTACGTCGCCCTGGCCAACGACCTGCACGAGCCGTGGACGCTCGCGGCCCTCGAGGCCGGCAAGCACGTGCTGTGCGAGAAGCCCCTGGGCCTGGACGCCGCCGAGGTGCGGCGGATGGGCGATGCCGCGGCCGCCGCGGACGACCGGCTGCTGGTCGAGGCCTGGTGGTACCGCTGGCACCCCCGCACGCAGCGCGCGGTCGAGCTGGTCTCGTCACCGCCGGGCCCTGGGTCGGGTGCACCGGGTGGAGGCGGAGTTCTCCTTCGACGGCGACTTCGAGGTGCCGCGGCGCGGCAACTACCGGCTGGACCCGGCCAAGGGCGGCGGGGCGGTCTACGACGTCGGCTGCTACGCCGTGGACGCCGCCCGGTGGGCGCTGCGGCGGCGGCGGCCTGCGACGGTCCTCGCCGCCGACGGCCGACGTCCAGCGCGGGGTCGACGTCCGGGCCTGCGGCCCGGGCCTGGCGGGCGGCCGGCGGCGCGGTCGCCGAGGTCCGCTGCGGGATCCGCGGCCGCGACGAGCAGCTGGTGGCCGTCTACGGCGAGGACGCCACCCTGGTCCTGGGCTCCCGCCGCGTTCACCGCGAGCACGCCACGTCCTGCCTGCCCTGCACCCGTCGTCCCGGTCCACACCCGCTGCGGTCGGACGGGCGCCGAGCGTCGCCACGCGAGGAGTTCGCCCCGGTCGACCCGTACCGGCTCATGGTGGAGGCCGTCGCACGCTGCCGTCCGCGGGCAGGACGAGTGGCTGCCCAGCGCAGCAGGACAGCCTCGACGTCGCCACGCCACCGTCGCTCGCCGAGCTGCGCGCCCGGCCGTTCCCGTGGGCGCAGGAGCCCGGTGAGCCAGGTCCGCGAGGAGGTCGTCGACCTCGGCGACGGCGTGGCCCTGCGCCGCCCGCGTGCCACGACCCGCCGACCGGGTCGCCGAGGGCGGCGCCGGCCCGCGGCCGGCGCGGTGCTGGTCCACGGCCTGGCCTCCAACGCGCGGATGTGGGACGCCTGCGCCGTCCCTGGCCGCAGCCGGCGTCGCCTCGGTCGCCCCTGACCTGCGCGGTCATGGCCGCAGCGCCTCGCTGCGCACGGCGGCCGCCGGTGCCGGCGCGTCGGACGGCACGCCCGCCGCGGCCGGGGACGTGGCCGCGCTGGTCGCCCACTCCAGCTCGACGGCACCCTGCCCCCGCCGGTCCTCCTGGCCGGGCAGTCGTGGGGCGGGCAACGTCGTGCTGACCGCGGCCGCCGAGCACCCCGGGCTGGTCGACGCGCTCGCCCTGGTCGACGGCGGCTGGCTCCGCTTCGACCGGCGACGAGCCGTTCGAGACGCTGTGGCCGCGCATGGCCCCGCCGGGCTGGGACGGCACCCGCTGGGACGCAGGCCCGCGAGCGGATCGGCGCCATGGTCTCCGGCTGGGGGCCCCACGCGCTGCCGGCCATCATGGCGAACCTCACCACCGACGAGGCCGGACGGGTCCGCAACGTGCTCGACGTCGCGGCGCACGAGGCAGATCCTGCGCTCCATGTACGACGCCGACCCGCGCGCGCTCTACCCCCTCGGTCACGGTGCCGGTCCTGCTGGCGCCGGCGGGGCGGGCGGCGGCCGGACTCCTGGACGAGGCCGTGGCCGGGCTGCCCGACCCGCGGCTGAGACGCTACGAGGGCGCCCACCACGACCTGCACCTGCAGCACCCCGACCGCCTCGCCGGCGACCTGCTCGCCGTGGTGGACGAGCTCTCGCTGGACACCCTGCCCTCGGAGGACACATGAGCCGGCTCGTCGTCATGGGCTCGGGCGAGACCGCCCCCACCATGGTCCGCACCCACCGAGCCGTGCTCGCCGGGACCTTCGAGGGCGAGCCGCCCGCCGCCGGCACCGCGCTCGCGCTCGACACCACCTTCGGCTTCCAGGACAACGCCGACGAGCTCGTGGCCAAGACGCTGCAGTACTTCGTGCAGAGCGTGGGCCACCCGGTCGAGGTCGCCACGTGGCGCCGCGCCGACGCCCCCACGGTCGACGCCGAGCGGACCCTGGCCCGGCTGGGTCGGGCCCGGTGGCTGTTCGCCGGCCCCGGCAGCCCCACCTACGCGCTGCGGCACTGGCGCGGGACCGGCGTCGCCGCAGCCATGACCGACGTGGTCGCGCGGGGCGGCACGCTGGTCGTCGGCTCCGCGGCCGCCTGCACCATCGGCTCGCACGCCGTCCCGGTGTACGAGATCTACAAGGCCGGGCGCCGACCTGGCCTGGGCCGACGGGCTGGACGTGCTCGGCTGCGGCGACCGGCATCCGGGCCGCGCTGGTGCCGCACTTCGACAACGCCGAGGGCGGCAGCTACGACACCCGGTACTGCTACCTCGGCGCGGCCCGGCTGCACGCGATGGAGGCCCTGCTGCCCGAGGACGTCGGCGTGCTGGGGGTCGACGAGCACACCGCCCTGCTCATCGACACCGCCGCCGGCACCGCGACCGTCAGCCGGCAACGGTGTGGTGACGCTGCGGTACCGCGACCGCAGGTCGTGGAGCTCGAGGCCGGGCGCACGGTGGAGACGGGGTGGGTCGCCGACGTGGTCGCCGGCCGTCGGGCACGCCGAGCCCGGCGCCGCGCCCCCTGCGCCGGACGGGTCCGTCGTCCACGGCGCACCGGTCGCACGCCCGTCGGCGGTGGACCGACAGCACCGGCGACGAGGGCCCGCCGCGGCGCAGGCGACGTCGCTGCGCGCGGCGGTCGACGCCGAGCGCGACCGCTTCGACGCCGCGATGCAGGCCAGGGACGTCGAGACCGCGGTCGCCTGCGCCCTGGCCGACGGAGCAGGCGATGACGACTGGTCGGGCGACACGCTTGCAGAGCGACGACCGCGACCACGCCCGCGCGTGCTGCGCGCCATGCTCGTACGGCTCGGCGAGCTCGCCGTCACCGGGGCGGCCGACCCGCGTGAGGTGGTGGGCGGCTACGTCGAGCTGCTGCTGGCCAGCTGCGCGCCCAGGCCCGCGCGGCCAAGGACTTCGCCACCAGCGACCGAGTGCGCGACGCCCTCGCCGCGGCTCGGCGTCGAGGTCCGCGACTCCCCCGGGGGGGCGAGCTGGGTCATGACGGAGCGGTCACGGCCTGACGCGCCTGCCCCCGCGCGGACGCTGCCACCGGGGCGCGGTCATCCTGCGGCGGAGCCGCTCACGTCGTACCCCACGACCACGGGGGCGTGGTCGCTGAACCGGGCGTCGTAGGTCGCGGCCCGGTCGACGTCGGCGAACGTCGCCGTGGCGGCGAGCCTCTCGGTGGCGACGTGGACGTCGATGCGCCACCCGGCGTCGGTGTCGAAGGCCTGACCGCGCCACGACCACCACGAGTAGGGCCCGTCGACGTCACCGGCCTGGACGCGAGCCACGTCGACCCAGCCGGAGGCGTACCAGGAGTCGAGGACCGCGCGCTCCTCGGGCAGGAACCCCGCCTTCGTCCGGTTGCCCTTCCAGTTCTTGATGTCCCGTTCGGTGTGCCCGATGTTGATGTCGCCGCAGACCACGACCGGTGGGCCGCCGGCGTCCTCCTGGCGCCCGCAGCGCGCCGAGCCGCATGCTCACCGCGGCGAGGAAGCGGACCTTGTCCACCTGCCGTGCCGTGCCGGCCTCGCCGGAGTGGACGTAGACGCTGACGACCCGGACCGCTCCGCTGCCCTCCCCCACGGTCGCCTCGACCCACCGGCCGGCCGTCTCGAACCCGGGCAGCGTGGTCATGGCGTCGCGCAGCGGGGTCCGGGCCGCGACCGCCACACCCGAGCGGCCGCGCTCCGCGCAGACGGCCTCGACCACGTGCCAGCCGTCGCCGAGGTGCTCGGCGACGGCGTCCGCGTCGGCCCTCACCTCCTGCAGCAGGAGCACGTCGGGCCGACGCCGCTCCAGCCAGGCGGGCATGCCCCGACGGTGGGCGGCACGGATGCCGTTGACGTTGACGCTCGCGACGACCAGCACGAGCGGCAACCTTAGGCTGGACCCATGACCGTCGCCGACGACGCCCTGGCCCTGACCGACGACCTGGTGCAGCTGCGCCACCGCCTGCACCGGCAGCCGGAGATCGGTCTGCACCTGCCCCGCACCCAGCAGACGGTGCTGGAGGCGCTGTCCGGCCTGGACCTGGAGGTCACCACCGGGAAGGCGCTGTCCAGCGTCACCGCCGTGCTGCGCGGGGAGGGTTCCAGCCCTTCCGGCCCGGGGACCAGGGCGGGGCAGCGTCCGGTGGTCCTGCTCCGCGCGGACATGGACGCCCTGCCGGTCCAGGAGGAGCTCGACGTCCCCTACCGCAGCGAGGTCGACGGCGTCATGCACGCCTGCGGGCACGACCTGCACGTCACCTCGCTCGTCGGGGCCGCGCACCTGCTGTCGGCCCAGCGAGCGACGCTGCCCGGCGACGTGGTCCTCATGTTCCAGCCCGGCGAGGAGGGCTTCGACGGGGCGGGGCTCATGATCGCCGAAGGGGTGCTCGACGCGGCCGGCCGTCGCGCCGACGCCGCCTACGCCCTGCACGTCATGTCGGGCCTGGCCCCGCGGGGGCACGTGGTCTCCAGGCCCGGCCCGATGCTCGCGGCCAGCGACGGTCTCTTCGTCACCCTCCACGGCCGGGGCGGGCACGGCTCCGCCCCCCACAACGCGGCCGACCCGGTGCCGGCCATCGGCGAGATCGTCCTCGGGGCGCAAGCCGTCGCCGGGCGCGTCGTCGGGCCGTTCCAGACCGGCCTGGTGACCTTCGGCAAGGTGCAGGCCGGTACCCGGCGCAACATCATCCCGGCCACCGCGTACGCCGAGGCGACCATCCGCACCGTCGACCCGGAGGTACGGGAACGGCTGAGGGACGCCCTGGTCCGCTACTGCGAGGGGGTCGCCGCGGCCCACGGGCTGACCGCGGAGGTCAGGTTCGAGCCGGAGTACCCGGTGACGGTCAACGACGCGGGCGAGCACGCCTTCGTGCACCGGACCCTGTCGGGGCTGCTCGGCGAGGACCGGGTGGCCGAGATGCCCGACCCCATCGCCGGCGCCGAGGACTTCAGCCGGGTCATCGCGGAGGTCCCGGGCGTGATGGTGTTCCTCGGGGCAGCGCTGCAGGGACGCGAGTGGGAGACCGCGCCGGACAACCACTCCGCCCTGGCCGGCTTCGACGACGTGGTGCTGCCCGACGGCGCCGCCCTGCTCGCGACCCTGGCCCAGGAACGGCTCGCGCAGCTGGCCGGCTGAGGCCGTCCCGAAGGCCACCTGGCGGCCGGGAGGGCCTGTCGTGCTGGTGGTCGCTGCGGTGCCGCGCGCCCATCGCCGGTCACCGCGTCACCGCGTCACCGCGTCACCGCGTCACCGACGCACGTCCGTCGAGAAGGCACCTGCGTCACGTGGAGTGGGGCACGGCATGCCGCAGGTGCCTGCTCGGAGGTGACGCCGACCGGCCAGTCGGGACGAGTGGCGCAGTGAGACCGGCGGCGGGCGGCGGGCGGACCGAGCAGCGACGTCCGAGGTCCTCGCGGGCCCCTCCGGGTCGCGACAAGACCCGTTGTGTCGCTGTCCGGTGCAGCGCGCACGCAGTCCGGGTCCGCCGGCCCACGACACGGCCCATGCGTCGCACACCGACCCAGCAGCGGCCCGGGGCCTCAGCGAAGGGCGCGCTCGGCGGAGTCGACGACGTTCGCGAGCAGCATCGCGCGGGTCATGGGCCCCACCCCCCCAGGCATCGGCGCGAGCCAGCCGGCCACCTCGGTCACCCCTGGGTCGACGTCGCCGACCAGACGTGACCGTCCCGTCGCCTCGTCGACGACCCGGGTGACACCGACGTCCAGCACGGCCGCGCCCGGCTTGACCCAGTCGGGGGCGATCATGCCTGCTGCGCCGGCAGCGGCCACCACCACGTCGGCCCTGCGGACGACCGCCGCGAGGTCCCGCGTGCGCGTGTGGGTGAGCGTGACGGTCGCGTCGATGCCCTTGCGGGTCAGCAGCAGCCCGAGGTGCCGCCCGACGGTCACGCCCCGGCCGACCACGACCACGTCGGCCCCGCTGAGCGGCACGTCGTAGCGGCCGAGCAGCTCGACGATGCCGCGCGGTGTGCACGGCAGCGGGGAGGTCAGCTCCCCCGACACCTGCAGCACGAGCCGGCCGAGGTTGGTGGGGTGCAACCCGTCGGCGTCCTTGTCGGGGTCCACGGCCTCGAGCACCGCCTGCTGGTCGAGCCCGGCGGGCAGGGGCAGCTGGACGATGTACCCGGTGCAGGTGGGGTCGTCGTTGAGCCGGGCGACCGCGGCGAGCACGTCGGCCTGCGTGGCGTCGGCAGGGAGGTCCTCGCGGACGGAGGTGATGCCGACCTCCGCGCAGTCGCGGTGCTTGCCGGCGACGTAGGAGGCCGACCCCGGGTCCTGGCCCACGAGCAGCGTGCCGAGGCCCGGGACGACACCCTGCCCGCGCAGGTCCGCCACGCGGGCCGTCAGCTCGGCCCGGATCGCTGCTGCGGTGGCCTTGCCGTCGAGGAGCTGCGCCGTCACTGGGTGGGACCGACGGAGGTGTAGAGCGGGAACTTCTCGGTGAGCACCGACACGCGCTCGCGCAGCGCCGCGACGTCGGAGGCCGGGTCGAACGCCCCCGCCACGATGTCTGCGACCTCGGTGAACTCGACGTCGCCGAAGCCCCGGGTGGCCAGGGCCGGGGTGCCGAGCCGCACGCCGCTGGTGACCATCGGCGGGCGGGGGTCGAAGGGCACCGCGTTGCGGTTGGCCGTGATGCCGGAGGCGTGCAGGCGGTCCTCGGCCTGCTTGCCGTCGAGCTGGCTGTTCCGCAGGTCCGCCAGCACCAGGTGGACGTCGGTCCCGCCGGTCACCACGTCGACGCCGGTGGCCCGGGCGTCGTCGGCCAGGAGCCGGTCCGCCAGCAGGGAGGCGCCGCGCAGGGTGCGTTCCTGCTTCTCCTTGAACTCCGGCGTCATGGCGAGCCTGAACGCCACCGCCTTGGCTGCGATCACGTGCATGAGCGGGCCGCCCTGCTGACCCGGGAACACACCGGAGTCGATCTTCTTCGCCAGGTCGGCCTGGCACAGGATGATCCCGGCCCGGGGTCCGGTCAGCGTCTTGTGCGTCGTGGAGGTGACGACGTGCGCGTGCGGCACGGGCGAGGGATGGACGCCGGCGGCGACCAGGCCGGCGAAGTGCGCCATGTCGACGAGCAGGTACGCGCCGACCTCGTCGGCGATGGCGCGGAAAGCGGCGAAGTCCAGGTGGCGCGGGTACGCCGACCAGCCCGCGATGATCATCTTCGGTCGGCGCTCCAGGGCGACGGAACGGACCTGGTCCATGTCGATCCGGTGGTCGGTCTCCGAGACGCCGTAGGTGGCGGCGTCGTAGAGCATCCCCGAGAAGTTGAGCCGCATGCCGTGGGTCAGGTGGCCGCCGTGGGCCAGGTCGAGGCCGAGGATGGTGTCACCCGGGGTGAGCAGCTTCTGGAGCACGGCGGCGTTGGCGCTGGCACCGGAGTGGGGCTGCACGTTGGCGTGCTCGGCCCCGAACAGCTGCTTGGCACGCTCCCGGGCGAGCTCCTCGGCGACGTCGACCTGCTCGCAGCCGCCGTAGTAGCGCTTGCCGGGGTAGCCCTCGGCGTACTTGTTGGTCAGGACGCTGCCTTGGGCCTGCAGGACCGCGCGGGGCGCGAAGTTCTCGCTGGCGATCATCTCGAGGGTGTCGCGCTGCCGGTCGGCCTCGCCGTCGAGGACGGCGGCGATCTCCGGGTCGACCTCGGACAGCGGGGCATCGGTCACGTCGTAGGACATCGAGCACTCTCCACGGAGTCAGGTCTGTCCCCGGGCCCAGGCGAACGACCCCAGCAGGCTGCCTACCGCTCCCCGGGGGTGACCCCCTGAACGCCAGTCGCGGTGGGCCGAGCCTAGCAAGGGATGCGTACGCTCGACCCCCGTGACCGCCTCCCCCGACGGCGGCCTCGACCGGGCCGGAGCCCGGGCGGAGCCGCACTACGTCCTCACGCTCTCGTGCCCCGACCGACCCGGCATCGTCCACGCGGTGACCGGGGCGCTGCTGCGGCACCAGGCCAACGTCACGGAGTCCCAGCAGTTCGGCGACCCCGACACCCGGCTGTTCTTCCTGCGCGTGCAGTTCACGTGCGCCGCGGACCCGGCCAGGCTGGACGCCGCCCTGCGAGGGGCCGCGGCGGAGTTCGACTTCGACTGGCAGCTGCACCCCTTGGACTCCCCCGTCCGGACCCTGGTCATGGTCAGCCGCGCCGGGCACTGCCTCAACGACCTGCTGTACCGGCACCGGGCCGGGCGGCTGCCGATCGAGCCGGTGGCCGTGCTGAGCAACCACGGCGACCTGGCCGGGCTGGCCGGCTTCTACGAGGTGCCGTTCACGCACGTCCCGGTCTCGCCCGGCGACCCTGCCTCCAAGGAGGCCGCCGAGGACGTGCTGCTGGCCACGGTCGCCGACCTCGAGGTCGAGCTGGTCGTCCTGGCCCGCTACATGCAGGTGCTGAGCCCCCGGGTCTGCGAGGCGCTGACCGGTCGGGCGATCAACATCCACCACTCGTTCCTGCCGAGCTTTGCCGGTGCGCGGCCGTACCACCAGGCCCACACCCGCGGGGTGAAGCTCATCGGCGCGACGGCTCACTACGTGACCCCCGACCTCGACGAGGGCCCGATCATCGAGCAGGACGTGGAGCGGGTCGACCACTCCCATGCCGTGGACGACCTCGTGGGGCTCGGTCAGGACCTGGAGTGCCGGGCCCTGGCGAGGGCCGTGCGCTGGCACGCCGAACGGCGCGTCCTCGTCGACCGGAACCGGACCGTCGTGTTCCGCTGACGTTCCCCCGACCGGCGGGCCGAGGGCGCCTAGAAGCCGCAGACCGCCAGGGCCTGCCGCAGCAAGGTCCCCTGACCGTTGGCCATCTCGGCCTGCAGGGCAGGGTCCGCCGCCTCTGCCGGGGTGACCCAGGTCAGCTGGAGGGCGTCCTGCTGCGGGTGGCAGTCCCCCTCGACCGGGACGACGTAGACCAGGGACACGGCGTGCTGCCTCGGGTCGTGGAACGGGGTGACGCCGGGCACCGGGAAGTACTCCGCGACCGTGAACGGCTGGGGGTTCGGTGGCAGCTTGGGCAGCGCGAGCGGACCGAGGTCCTTCTCCAGGTGCCGCAGCAGCGCGCCGCGCACCCGCTCGGAGTGCAGCACCCGGCCCGAGACCAGGGCCCGGCTGATCTCCCCGTGGCCGGTGACCCGGAGCAGCAGCCCGAAGGCCGTGACCGCCCCGGTCTCGTCCACCCGGACGGGCAGCGCGTCGACGTACAGGATCGGCAGGCGCTCCCGCGCGGAGCCGAGGTCCTCCCGGCTCAGCCACTGGTTGCCCGACTGGGTGACGACGTCCGTCATGGCCCGACCTCAGGCGAGCTTCGCGGCGAGGTTCTCGTCCAGCGCCGCGAGGAAGTCCTCGGTGGTCAGGTAGGGCTGGTCCTTGCTGATGAGCAGGGCGAGGTCCTTGGTCATCTGGCCGCCCTCGACGGTCTGGACCACCACCTGCTCCAGGGCCTGCGCGAAGCCGGTGACCTCGGGGGTGCCGTCGAGCGTGCCCCGGTGGGCCAGGCCGCGCGTCCACGCGTAGATCGAGGCGATGGGGTTCGTGGACGTCGGCCGGCCCTGCTGGTGCTGACGGAAGTGGCGCGTGACGGTGCCGTGGGCGGCCTCCGCCTCCATGGTGCGGCCGTCCGGCGTCATGAGGACGCTGGTCATCAGCCCGAGCGAGCCGAACCCCTGCGCGACGGTGTCGGACTGGACGTCTCCGTCGTAGTTCTTGCAGGCCCAGACGTAGCCGCCCTCCCACTTCATGGCCGCAGCGACCATGTCGTCGATGAGGCGGTGCTCGTAGGTGAGGCCGGCCGCGTCGAAGTCGGCCTTGAACTCCCGGGTGAACACGTCCTCGAAGATGTCCTTGAAGGCACCGTCGTAGGCCTTGAGGATGGTGTTCTTCGTCGACATGTAGACCGGGTAGCCGCGGTTGAGCCCGTAGGCCAGCGAGGCCCGGGCGAAGTCCTCGATCGACTTGTTGAAGTTGTACATGCCCATGGCGACGCCGCCGCCCTCGGGCATCTTCACGACCTCGTGCTCGATCGGCTCGGAGCCGTCGGCGGGGGTGAAGGTGATGGTGACGGTGCCGGCGCCCGGGACCCTGAAGTTGGTCGCCTTGTACTGGTCACCGTGGGCGTGGCGGCCGATGATGATCGGCTTGGTCCAGCCGGGCACCAGACGCGGGATGTTGCTGATGATGATCGGCTCGCGGAACACGACGCCGCCGAGGATGTTGCGGATGGTGCCGTTGGGCGACACCCACATCTTCTTGAGCCCGAACTCCTCGACGCGGGCCTCGTCGGGGGTGATGGTGGCGCACTTGACGCCGACGCCGTGCTCCTGGATGGCGTGGGCGGCGTCGACGGTCACCTGGTCGTCGGTGGCGTCGCGGTGCTCGATGCCCAGGTCGAAGTACTTGAGGTCGACGTCCAGGTAGGGGTGGATCAGGCGGTCCTTGATGAACTGCCAGATGATCCGCGTCATCTCGTCGCCGTCGAGCTCGACGACCGGACCTTCGACCTTGATCTTCGCCATGCGCTGAGACATCTCCTACGTCCGGTGGGGCGGGCCGTGACGAGACTAACGAACCCCCGGCCCGCCACCAGCCGCCGCGCGCCCGTGCAGCCGCTAGCGTCGTGCCGGAGCCGCGGGCCGGCGCCACCCGTGGCCAGGCCCCGAGCCCAGCACCCGCCCCCACTCGCCGAGGAGAACGTCGTGACCACGCCCAGCCAGGACAGCAGCACCTCCCGCCCCGTGACCGTCGCCGTGACCGGTGCCGCCGGGCAGATCGGCTACAGCCTGCTGTTCCGCATCGCCAGCGGCGCGATGCTCGGTCCGGACACCCCCGTGCGCCTCCGGCTGCTGGAGATCACGCCGGCGCTCGGCGCCGCGCAGGGCGTCGCCATGGAGCTGGACGACTGCGCGTTCCCGCTGCTGGCCGGCATCGACATCAGCGACGACCCGGCCGCCGCGTTCGACGGGGCACAGGTGGCCCTGCTGGTCGGGTCGCGCCCGCGCATCAAGGGCATGGAACGCGGCGACCTGCTGTCCGCCAACGGCGCCATCTTCACCGGCCAGGGCACGGCGCTCAACGACCACGCCGCGGACGACCTCAAGGTCCTGGTCGTGGGCAACCCCGCCAACACCAACGCCCTCATCGCCATGAACAACGCGCCCGACGTGCCCCGCGAGCGCTTCACCGCCATGACGCGCCTGGACCACAACCGCGCCCTCGCGCAGCTGTCGGCGAAGACGGGCTCCCCCGTCACCGACATCACGCACATGACCATCTGGGGCAACCACTCCGCCACGCAGTACCCGGACCTGTTCCACGCCGAGGTCGGTGGCCGGGTCGCCGCCGAGGTGGTCGACGACCAGCAGTGGCTCGAGGGCACCTTCATCCCGACCGTGCAGAAGCGCGGGGCGGCGATCATCGAGGCGAGGGGCTCGTCGTCGGCGGCCAGCGCCGCCAGCGCCGCCGTCGACCACGTCCGCGACTGGGTCCACGGGACCCCGGCCGGAGACTGGACGTCCATGGCCGTGCCGAGCGACGGCTCCTACGGCGTGCCCGAGGGGCTCATCAGCTCCTTCCCCGTGACGTGCGCGGACGGCTCCTGGTCGATCGTGCAGGACCTGGAGCTCGACGACTTCTCCCGCGCCCGCGTGGACGCGAGCGTCGCCGAGCTCGTCGAGGAGCGCGACGCGGTCCAGGGCCTGGGACTGCTGGGCTGACCCTGGGCTCGTCCGTCGGGCCGGTCCGCCGGGCCGGTCAGCCGGGGCCGGTCCGCCGGGGCCGGTCCGCCGGGGTCGGTCCGCCGGGCCGGCTCAGGGCCGGCTCAGGGCCGGTTCAGGGCCGCCGGTTCAGGGCCGGGGCAACGGGACGCTCAGCGTGAGGACCGCGACGACCACGGCCATGACCGTCAGAACGGCGACGTCCACGAGCGTCCCGCGCACGCGGAGCGTGCCGGCCCACTCCGACGGCACGAGCAGCCGCAGCATCGCCCCGAGCGCGCAGGTGGCCGACAGCGTCAGGCCCCCGCTGACGTAGCCATCGGTGGCGGTCAGCCACGCGGCCAGTGCGACCCCGGCCAGGACGGTGAGCATCGAGGCCTGCCGCAGCCACATCCGGCGCCCCCACCGGCGGGGGCGCCTGGTGGGCTCAGTGGGCGAAGTGCCGGACACCGGTGAGGTACATCGTCGCCCCGGCGGCCTCCACCGCGGCCACCACCTCGGCGTCCCTCACCGACCCGCCAGGCTGGACCACGGCCCTGACCCCCGCGTCGAGCAGCACCTGCACGCCGTCGGCGAAGGGGAAGAAGGCGTCGGAGGCCGCCACCGAGCCGGCGGCCCGGTCCGCGCCGGCTCGGTCGACGGCCAGACGGCAGGAGTCCACCCGGTTGACCTGCCCCATCCCGATACCTACGGACGCACCGCCCCGGGCCAGCAGCACGGCGTTGGACTTGACCGCCCGGACCGCCCGCCAGGCGAACTCGAGGTCGACCAGGCCCGCGGCGTCCAGGGCCTCGCCCGCGGCCAGCGTCCAGCCCGCCGGGGTGTCGCCGGGTGCGTCGACGAGGTCCACCTGCTGCACGAGCAGCCCACCGTCGATCCGGCGCCACTCCTGCTGCGAGCCGTCGCGGGGCGCGGGCTCGACCACCAGGAGCCGTACGTTCTTCTTCGCGGTGAGGACGGACAGGGCGTCGTCGTCGAAGCCAGGGGCCGCGACGACCTCGGTGAACACGTCGGCGAGCTGCTCGGCCATCGCCCGGGTCACGGTGCGGTTGGCGGCCACCACCCCGCCGAAGGCGCTGACCGGGTCGCAGGCGTGGGCCCGGGCGTGCGCGTCGGCGACCGGGTCGGCGGCACCCGGCGTGGCCACGGCGATGCCGCAGGGGTTGGCGTGCTTGATGACCGCCACCGCCGGGGCGGAGTGGTCGGCGGCGGCCCGTACCGCGGCGTCGGTGTCGACGTAGTTGTTGTAGGACATCGCCTTGCCGTGCAGCTGCGTGGCACCGGCCAGGCCGGCCCTCTCACCCGTGCGGTACACCGCGGCGCCCTGGTGGGGGTTCTCCCCGTACCGCAGCGGGCTCGACGAGGGCGCCTGCCGTGCCTGCGAAGTCGGGCGTGCCCCCCGTCCCGCCCGCGGCCTGGGCGGCGAACCACGTGGCGACCGCAGTGTCGTAGGTCGCGGTGTGGGCGAACGCAGCCGCGGCCAGGGCGGTCCGTTGCGCCAGCGTGAAGCCGCCTCCCTCCACCGCCGTGAGCACCTCGTCGTACCGGGCGGGATCGACGACGACCGCGACCGTGGGGTGGTTCTTGGCGGCGGAGCGGACCATCGCCGGGCCCCCGATGTCGATCTGCTCGACGACCTCCTGCGGCGCCGCCCCCGAGGCCACCGTGGCGGCGAAGGGGTAGAGGTTGACCACGACGAGGTCGAAGGGCGCGATCCCGAGCCCGGCGATCTGGGCGACGTGCTCGGGGCGGCGGCTGTCGGCGAGCAGGCCGGCGTGCACGGCCGGGTGCAGCGTCTTGACCCGGCCGTCGAGGCACTCGGGGAACCCGGTGACCTGCTCCACGCCCGTGACGGGCACCCCGGCCGCGGCGACGCGCTCGGCGGTGGACCCGGTGGAGACGATCTCCACGCCGGCGGCGTGCAGCCGCCGCGCCAGGTCGTCCAGACCCTGCTTGTCGTAGACGCTGACCAGGGCCCGGAGCACGGGCCGCCGCTCCTGCTGGTCGCGGTCCGGCCGGTGTGCGGAGGGGGTGTGGGTCACGGCGGCGAGCCTAGCCAGGCAGGGCGTGCCAGGTGGCGCGCCGTCCGTCCACGGTGACGCCGTGGGCGAGCACCCCGGCGGTCACCTCCAGGAGCAGGTCGCGCTCCACGACCTTGATGCGCTCGTGGAGCGTCGCCTCGTCGTCGCCGTCCAGGACCGGCACCGCCGCCTGCGCCAGCACGGGTCCGGTGTCGGTACCGGCGTCGACCAGGTGCACGGTGCAGCCGGTGACCCGGACGCCGTGCGCGAGCGCGTCACGCACGGCGTGCGCGCCGGGGAAGGAGGGGAGCAGGGCGGGGTGGGTGTTGAGGATCCGCTGCGGGAACGCCTCGAGCACGGCCGGGCCGAGGATCCGCATGAACCCGGCGCTCACCAGCCAGTCCGGACGCAGCGAGCGCAGCCGGTGGGCGAGGGCGACGTCCCAGTCGGCACGACCGTCGTGGTCCGCTGGGGCGACGACGACGGCCGGCACGCCGAGACCGGCGGCACGGTCCACGGCAGCGCACTCCCGGTCCGTCACCAGGGCGACCAGCTCCGCCCGCAGGTCTCCCGCCGCGACCGCCTCGGCGACCCGGACGAACAGGCTGCCGGTGCCGGAGGCGAGCACGACGAGTCGGGGCACGCGGGACAGGGTAGGTCCATCTGGGACCATGGCCGGATGGCGGAGCAGTCCAAGGGCACCCTGGCGACGTCGCTGGACGAGCCCCACGCCCGCTTCACCCTGCAGATGGCGCTGCTCCTGCTCGGCGCGTACCTCGCCTACGGTCTTGACCTGCCCTGGCGGGTCGCCGGCATCGTGTTCTCGGGCCTGGCCGTGGTGCAGGGGGTCCGGGCGATCGTGGCGCTGCGCCGCCACCGCCGCCGCCATGCGGACGTGCAGGCGATGGGCCCGGCAGGAGGGGTGCTCCTGGCGCTGGGTGTCGCCGTGGCGGCGGGGCTGACGGTGCTCCAGCTGCTGCAGGTGGTGCTCTGGCCGTTCGTCTCCGAGCAGGAGGAGTGCCGGGACCGGGCGCTCACCCGGACCGCGGTGCAGCGGTGCGACGACGCGCTCGTGGACCGGCTGCAGCAGCTGGGCGGGCTCGGCGGCTGAGCCGACGCCTCACCCGCCCCGCGGCCCCGACCGGCGCGGCAGCTGTGCCAGCAGACGGGTGGACCCCGTCCGGCCCGCGAGACCGGCCCCCCGGCCGAGGTCGGTGACGACGTCCCGCCCCCGCCGGATCTGCCCTCCCACCCGCGCCCAGCGTCCCAGGGGCCGCCCGGCCAGCAGGTGCAGGGCCCCGCCTGCGAGCAGTGCCCCCACCAGCACCTCGAGGGCGACGGCGCCCCCGAGGAGTGCGGGGTCGGGCCCGAGCGGCTGCCACGGCCCGAGCGACCCGGCGGACAGCCAGCCCAGGCCGAGGGCACCGACACCCGCGAGCGCCGCCACGGCCACGGCGTCACCGGCACGCTCACCGAGGGTCGTGTCCCGGCTGCTGGGGTCCCGGTGCGCGTGCCAGGCCCCCACCGCTCCGGCCACGACCACGGTGAGCGGCGCGAGGAACGCCCACAGCGGGAAGGCACCGGGGCTCGGCAGCGCCGCGAGCAGGGGGACCGCCGGGAGGTCGACGACGGTCGACCCTGCCGGTCCCAGGTGCGCCGACACCAGCCACGTGCCGGGGCCTGCCAGGACCGCCCCGGCCCACACCACCGCGACGGGGAGGAAGGCCACCTGCAGCAGCAGGAGCAGTACCCCCCCGCCCGGCCCGGGAGCGAGCGAGGTGTGCACGTCGGCGACGGTCGACAGGTGGGTGAGCAGCCCGACCGAGACCAGCACGGCCGCGGCCAGCAGCCACGTCACCACGGCGACCCCGGCCGCGGCCACCACCCGGCTCACCTGCGCGGCCACGTGGCGGGGAAGCCGCACGAGCAGCGCGTCGGCGTGCCGGCGAAGCACGGCCGGGCCCGCCGCCAGCAGCGCCAGCACCCCGGCACCCGCTGCGCAGGCGGTCGGCACCGGGGACACGACGGGCGTGTCCACCGCCCAGGCCAGCGCCCACGCCGCGGCGGCGTACCCGGCGGCCAGGACGAGCAGCAGCACCCCGGCGCGGACCGGGCGACACCGGTCGGCGATCCGGGTAGCGGCACGCCACGCCGGCCACGCCGCGAGGAGGACCAGGAGCAGCGGCGGCAGCGAGAGGAGGCCGGGCACGACCGTCAGCGGGTCCGCGGGGGAGGTCGAGGTCGCCACCTCGCTGGTGACGCCGATGTGACCGAGATGGGCCAGCAGCCATGCCGAGACCCCGAGGCGCACGGCCTGAGGCCAGGCCGTGTCCGCCGCGGGGTCGCTCACCCAGCCGGCGACGACCAGGCCGACACAGACGACGACACCCACGGCGACGGCGCCCGCGGTCTGCGAGACCGCGAGGCGGACGTCCGCGAAGGCAGCCCCGAGCCAGGCGGTCACGCCGCCCCGGTCGTGGCGGGTGGGCGGGGCGGCACGACCGGACCCGGCAGGCTGGTCGTCGCGGCCCCCCCGGCCTGCTCGGTCGAGGGGGCCACCGCTGCCGGGACCTGGCCTCCGGGCGACGGACGTCCGGCTGCTGCTCACCGGCCAATGGTCGCGCCGTCGGCCCGTGGTCACGGCGAGCGACACACCGACGAGGACCACCCGGCCGGCAGGAACCGTCGCCCGACCACCCAGCCGCCCGGGTGCGGGGTCGGCGTCAGCCGGCGGTGATGATCTCCCGCATGAGCCGCGCGGTCTCGCTCGGGGTCCGCCCGACCCTGACGCCGACCGCCTCGAGCGCCTCCGCCTTGGCCGCCGCCGTTCCTGCGGAGCCCGACACGATGGCTCCCGCATGGCCCATGGTCTTGCCCTCGGGGGCCGTGAACCCGGCGACGTAGCCGACCACCGGCTTGGTGACGTGGTCCTTGATGTAGGCCGCCGCGCGCTCCTCGGCGTCCCCGCCGATCTCGCCGATCATCACGATCGCCTTCGTGTCGGGGTCCGCCTCGAACGCCTCGAGGCAGTCGATGTGGGTCGTCCCGATGACGGGGTCGCCGCCGATGCCCACGCACGTCGTGAAGCCGAGGTCCCGCAGCTCGTACATCATCTGGTACGTCAGCGTGCCGGACTTGCTGACCAGGCCGATCGGGCCGGCCGTGGTGATGTCGGCAGGGATGATCCCGGCGTTGGCCAGCCCGGGGCTGATCAGGCCCGGGCAGTTGGGGCCGACCAGCCGGGTCGTGCCGCTGTTCGCGGCCAGCTGGTAGAACTCCGCGGAGTCCTTGACCGGCACCCCCTCGGTGATGCACACCGCGAGCGGGATCCCCGCCTGCACCGCCTCGACGACGGCGCCCTTGGTGAACTTCGCCGGGACGAAGATGACGGTGGTGTCGGCCCCGGTCTGCGCCATCGCCTCGCCCACGGAGTCGAACACCGGGAGCTTGACGGGAGAGCCGTCGGCCCCGGTGAAGTCGACGCTCTGGCCGCCCTTGCCGGGGGTGACCCCACCGACGACGGCCGTTCCGGAGGTGAGCATCCGCTGGGTGTGCTTGCGCCCCTCGGAGCCCGTCATGCCCTGGACGACGACCTTGCTGGTACCGGTCAGGAAGATTGCCACGTCTGCTCGTGCCCTCTCAGCTAGCTGCCAGCTCGGCGGCGCGGTCTGCCGCGCCGTCCATGGTGTCGACCTGCTCGACGCCCGGCAGGGCGGCCTCGGTGAGGATCGACCGGCCCAGCTCGGCGTTGTTGCCGTCCAGGCGGACGACGAGCGGCCTGCTCACGTGCTCGCCCCGGGAGGCGAGCAGCTCGAAGGCGCTGACGATGCCGTTGGCCACCGCGTCGCACGAGGTGATGCCACCGAAGACGTTGACGAAGACGCTCTCGACCTGGGTGTCGGACAGGATGATCTCCAGCCCGTTCGCCATCACCTCCGCGGAGGCGCCGCCGCCGATGTCGAGGAAGTTGGCGGGCTTGACGCCGCCGTGCTGCTCGCCCGCCTGGGCCACGACGTCCAGCGTGCTCATGACCAGCCCCGCACCGTTGCCGATGATCCCGACGGAGCCGTCGAGCTTGACGTAGTTGAGGCCCTTCTCCTTGGCGGCCCGCTCCAGCGGGTCCTCCGCCGAGGAGTCGACCAGGTCGGCGTGGTCGGCGTGGCGGAAGTCGGCGTTGCTCGTCGAGCGTGACCTTGCCGTCCAGGGCGATGACGTCCCCGGCGCCGGTGGAGACCAGCGGGTTGACCTCCACGAGGGTGGCGTCCTCCTCCACGAGGACGGTCCACAGCTTCTGGAGGACGTCGGCGACCTTGCCCGCCAGCTCGCCCTCGAACCCGCCGGCGGCGGCGATCTCGGCCGCCTTGGCGGCGTCCACACCCTGGAGCGCGTCGACGGGGACCCGGGCCAGCGCCTCCGGCCGCTCGACGGCGAGGGTCTCGATCTCGACCCCGCCCTCCTTGCTGGCCATCGCGAGGTACGTCCGGTTGGAGCGGTCGAGCAGGTAGGAGACGTAGTACTCCTCGGCGATGTCCGCGCCCTGGGCGACCATCACGCGGTGGACGGTGTGGCCCTTGATGTCCATGCCGAGGATCGCGGCGGCGTGATGCTCGGCCTCGTCGGCGGTCTTCGCCACCTTGACCCCGCCGGCCTTGCCGCGCCCACCGACCTTCACCTGCGCCTTGACGACCACCACGCCGCCGATGCGCTCGGCCGCGGCCCGCGCCTGCTCGGCGGTCGTCGCGACCTCACCGGCGAGCACGGGGACGCCGTGCCGCTCGAACATGTCTCGTGCCTGGTACTCGTACAGATCCACGTCTGTCTCACGTCCTCATGCTCGCCCGGTCCGGATGACCGCCGCGTGCGTCGTGCCCCGCGGCGGGCCCGGCAACCCTATCGCCGTGCGCGCGCCGGGCCTCCTGCGGCGGCTGGCGCACCGGGAGACGGTCGTCACAGGAGGCGTGGGCACGAGCGGTATCGCGACGACGGGCCCACCCTCCTGAGCACCATGGAGACCTCGGGCGGCACGGAGCAGCACTCACCGGAACGCGTTGTGGGACGCGTTGTGGGAGCGGGCCGGGGCCTGCGGTCGCGACCGGCCCCGACCGGGTCCCACACCGGTCCGGGGCGCACCCGCGCGAGGCGACGTCGCCTGGGTGCTGCGGTCGCTCCCGCGCTGCTCGTCGCGGTGGTGTGGGGCGCCGCACCCGCTGCCCCCGCCGGCTCCACCGCACCCGCTGCCCCCGCCGGCTCCACCGCACCCGCCGACCTCGCCACGGACAAACCTCCCGCACAGCCGGCGTCGGACCCCGGCCCGGTCGCGGCGGAGTGCCTGGTGGTCGGCGCGTCCCGGGCCGGGCGGGCCTGGCTGCCCCGTGCGCGCGTCGCGGTGCGCGGCGCCCGGGTGCTGCTCGCCGACGTCTCCACCGCCGACGCGAGGGCGGTGGCGACCGGCGGTCTGGTCGAGGTGCAGCGCACCTCACGCCGTTCGCCCGCCGCCGCCTCGCCGGTGGTCCTCCAGCTGCTGCTGCTGGACACCTCGGGCCGGACGCCACCGCACCGTGCGACGTGCGCGCTCGCCGGGACCGAGGCGCCCGCGCACCGGTCGGACGTCTGGCACGGGGTCCGCCGCCTCGCTGTGGCCGACTAGTCTCGTCCTGTGGACGACGTGGCAGAGCCGGCACGCGACCAGGTATCCGACGTATCCGACGCGGACCGGTCGACGGAGCACCAGGGCACGGACCCGACGGCTGACGACCCTCGCCCCCCGGTCCGGGTCGTCATCGCCAAGCCGGGCCTGGACGGTCACGACCGGGGGGCCAAGGTGGTGGCCCGGGCGCTGCGCGACGCTGGCGTCGAGGTCATCTACACCGGGCTGCACCAGACCCCGGAGCAGATCGTCGCCGCCGTGGTGCAGGAGGACGCCGACGCGGTGGGGCTGTCGGTCCTGTCCGGGGCCCACATGACCCTGTTCCCGCGGGTCATCGAGCTGCTCACGGCGCAGGGCGCGGACGACGTGGTCGTCTTCGGCGGCGGCATCATCCCCGAGGACGACATCCCGCTGCTCCAGGAGCAGGGCGTCGCCATGGTGTTCACCCCCGGCACGACGATGGCGAGCATCGTGGAGTGGGTCCGCGAGAACGTCTAGGACGTCGCGCCCGTCACAGCTTCTCGACCGGGGCGTAGCGCAGCAGGAGCTTCTTCTCCCCCAGGTCGCGGAAGTCGATGGTCGCGACCGCGCTTGTCGCCCTCGCCCACGACGACCACGACGCTGCCCATCCCGAAGGAGTCGTGGCTCACCCGGTCGCCCGGCTCCAGGTGCACCACCTCCCGGGTGCCGGAGGTGCGCACACCGGGCCGCATCGCCACCCGGGCCATCGCCGGGGTCAGCGCCCGGCCTGTCCCGTACGCCTGCGAGCCGGACCCCGTGCCCATCCCGGCGGCGTCCACCGCCGACGTCGACCGCTTCCAGTCCATCAGCGCGGCGGGGACCTCGTCGAGGAACCGGCTCGCCGGGAAGTACTGCGGCTGCCCCCAGGCGCTGCGCACGCCGGCGCGAGAGACGTACAACCGCTCCCTCGCCCGGGTGATGCCGACGTAGGCCAGCCGGCGCTCCTCCGCGATGCCGAGCGGGTCGTCCAGCGAGCGCATGTGCGGGAACGTGCCGTCCTCCATGCCCGTGAGGAACACGACGGGGAACTCGAGCCCCTTCGCGGTGTGGAGGGTCATCAGGGTGACCTGCCCGGTGTCCTGGGGGCGTCATCTCGTCCGGTCGGTCCGGGATCTGCGTCGGAGTCCGCGACCAGCGAGGTCCGCTCGAGGAACTCGGCCAGGCTGCCGTCCGGGTTGGCCTGGTCGTACTCGGCTGGCCACACCCAGCAGCTCGGACAGGTTGTCCAGGCGGCCCTCGTCCTGCGGGTCGCGGCTGGTCGCGCAGCTCGGCCAGGTAGCCGGAGCGGTCGAGCACCGCCGCCAGCACCGCCTCCACGCTGGCCCCGGACTCCACGACCGTGCGCAGCTCGTCCATCATCTCCACGAACGAGGCCAGGCAGGCCGTGGACCGGGTCGCCAGCCCCGGGACGTCGTCCAGGCGGGCGAGCGCGGCGCCGAAGCTGATCCGCTGGTTCTCGGCGTAGCCCGCCACCAGAGCCTCCGCGCGGTCCCCGATCCCCCGCTTGGGCACGTTGACGATGCGCCGCAGGTTGACCGAGTCGTCCGGGTTGGCCAGCGCGCGCAGGTAGGCCATGGCGTCCTTGACCTCGCGGCGCTCGTAGAACCGCGTCCCCCCGACCACGACGTAGGGCACCCCGGTACGGACGAGCACCTCCTCCATCGCCCGGGACTGGTTGTTGGTCCGGTAGAAGACCGCCATGTCGGCGTAGGAGTAACCGTGCGCGTCGCGCAGCCGGTCGATCTCCTCCACGACGAAGGCGGCCTCGTCGTGCTCGGAGTCCGCGACGTAGCCGACGACCTTGTCGCCCTGGCCGGACGCGGTCCACAGCCGCTTGTCCTTGCGGCCGGGGTTGCGCGCGATGACGGCGTTGGCGGCGTCGAGGACGGTCTGCGTCGAACGGTAGTTCTGCTCGAGGAGCACGACGTGCGCGTCCGGGTAGTCCGCCTCGAACTCCTCGATGTTGCGGATGGTGGCACCGCGGAAGGCGTAGATCGACTGGTCGGCGTCGCCGACGACCGTGAGCTCGCTGGGCGACACCGGCGGCGCGGACCCGGTGGGCAGCGTCGCCTCGGCGTCGGCGAGCTCGCGGTCGGTGCCCGGCAGCTCCTTGTCGTAGCCGCCGACCAGCTCGCGCACCAGCGTGTACTGGGCGTGGTTGGTGTCCTGGTACTCGTCGACCAGCACGTGCCGGAAGCGGCGGCGGTAGTGCTCCGCCACCTCCGGGAACGCCTGGAACAGGTGGACCACCTGCATGATCAGGTCGTCGAAGTCCATGGCGTGCGCCTCGCGCAGGCGGCGGGTGTAGCCCCGGTACACGTCGAGCAGCACCAGCTCGTCGGCTGTGCCCTCCGCGACCTTTGCGGCGTAGTCGTCGGGGTCGACGAGCTCGTTCTTGAGCGAGGAGATGCGGCCTGCCAGGGCGCGGGCAGGGTAGCTGCTTGGGGTCCAGGTCGAGGTCCCTGACCGTGATCGCGACCAGCCGCTGCGTGTCCGCCGCGTCGTAGATCGAGAAGCCGGAGCGCAGGCCCGAGCCGGGAGGACTCGTAGCGCAGGATGCGCACGGCGGCGGAGTGGAACGTCGAGACCCACATCGAGCGGGCCCGCGGCCCGACCAGCGCCTCGACGCGTTCCCGCATCTCGGCCGCGGCCTTGTTGGTGAACGTGATGGCCAGCACCTCACCCGGGCGCGCGCCCCGGGCCGCCAGCAGGTGGGCGATCCGGTAGGCCAGCACACGGGTCTTGCCGGACCCGGCTCCGGCCACCACCAGCAGCGGCGACCCGCCGTGGGTGACGGCCTCGCGCTGGGCCGGGTTGAGGTCGCCCAGCAGGACCTCCACGTCCGCAGGGCCGCTGCGGGCGGCGGGGTGGCGCGGCTGGACGGCGCCGAGGACCGGGACCTCGGGGAGGTCGTCGAAGAGGGTGCTCATCTGGGTGCCGAGTCTACGGCGGCGGCCCGACCGGGCAGAGCCGCTGCGACCGTGCTGTGGGCAGCGGTCGACTCACGCACGTACGCTGGTTGACCCCGCAACCGTCTGGAGACACGCTGTGCCGAAGCCCGACACCGAGATCGAGCGCGCCCTGGTCGTGGGCGCCCACCCGGACGACATCGACTTCGGCTGCGCCGGCACCGTCGCCACCTGGGTCGACGCCGGCATCGAGGTCACGTACCTCCTGGTCACCCGCGGCGACCAGGGTGGCTTCGACGACACCCCGCGCGAGCAGATGGCCGCGATCCGCGAGACCGAGCAGCGCGCCGCGGCCAAGGCCGTGGGCGTGACGGACGTCCGCTTCCTCGACGGCTACCGCGACGGCTGGGTCGAGCCGACCCGCGAGCTCGAGCGCGACATCGCCCGGGTCATCCGCCAGGTCCGCCCGCAGCGGATGATCATCCAGTCGCCCGAGCGCAACTACGATCGACTCCCTGCCTCCCACTCCGACCACATGGCCACCGGGGAGGCCGCGATCCGTGCGATCTACCCGCAGCGCCCGCAACCCCTACGCCTGGCCGGAGCTGGTCAGCGACGATGGCCTCGAGCCGTGGATCGTCAACGAGGTCTTCATCTCCGCCCACCCGGGCGGCCGACCACCCGTCGACGTCACCCGGACCTTCGACCGCAAGATCGCCGCGCTGCGGGAGCACCGCACCCAGACCGCGCACATGGCTGAGGACCTGGAGCCCATGGTCCGCGACTGGCTCGTCCGCAACGCCGGGATCGCCGGCCTGCCCGACGGCCACCTGGCCGAGATGTACCTGGTGACCGAGCTGCGAGCCGGCTCAGCGCAGCCCAGGAAGCGGTCGCTCCACAGCACGGCGACGGTGACGTTGAGCAGCGCGAGGGCGCCGATGCCGTGGAGCAGCCCCTTGGGGACGGCGTCCTTGCGCCGGTTGACCCAGACCAGGACGGCGATGACCAGCGCCACGACGAGCTTGACGGTGATCTTGGCGTTGTCGATGTTCTCGCCGTCGAAGAGGGGATAGCTGAGCCCGACCAGCAGCAGCCCGGTGACCAGGGAGGTCAACGAGCCGTGCACCATCGCGGGAACGATCCTCGGCTGCCGAGCGCGACATCCAGCCACCGACGACCCCGGCCATCCCGACGAGGTGGATCACCACGAGCACGCCGTACAGGACTGTCCATGGCCGCACCCTAGGCTCGCCGCTCAGCCGGCGGGGGCGGGAGGCGTGGCGGATGGCCAGCCGGTGAGGTCCGGCCCCTTCGGGACGATCCCGGTCGGGTTGATCTGGGCGTGGGTGCCGTAGTAGTGCCGCTTGATGTGGTCGAAGTCCACCGTGCTCCCCCAACCGGGCGGCGCGAACAGCTCGCGGGCGTAGCGCCACAGGTTCGGCATCTCGGTCAACGTGCTGCCGGTTGGTCTTGAAGTGGCCGTGGTAGACCGCGTCGAAGCGCACCAGCGTGGTGAACAGCCGGACGTCGACCTCCCGCGGCTCCTCACCCATGAGGAACCGGGAGGAGCCCAGCCGTTCCTCCAGCTCGTCGAGCCGCGCGAAGAGACGGTCGAAGGCCTCCTCGTACGCGGCCTGCTCGGTGGCGAAGCCGCAGCGGTACACCCCGTTGTTGACGTCGGCGTAGATGTCGTCGATCAGCGGCTGCATGGCCGCCCGGCAGGTCCTCCGGCCACAGCTCCGGCGCCCCCGGCCGGTGGTGCTCGACCCACTCGGTCGACAGGTCGAGCGTGATCTGGGGGTAGTCGTTGGTGACCACGCGGCCGGTCAGGGTGTCGACGATGCACGGGACGGTCACCCGTCCCTCGAACGCGGGGTCGGTGGCGAGGTAGGCCTCCGAGAGGTGCTCGATGCCGAGCACCGGGTCGCGGTGGTCGCTCGTCCAGCCAGAACCGCCAGCCGGCCTCGTCGCGGATCGGGTCGACGACTGCCAGGGAGATCGCGTCCTGCAGCCCGAGCAGCCCGCGGACGAGGAGCGAGCGGTGGGCCCACGGGCAGGCCAGGCACACGACCAGCCGGTACCGGCCCGCCTCGACCGGCCACCTGCCTTCGGCGTCCGGCCCGTCACCGGGTGCGGAGGTGCTGTCGCGGCTGATCCGGCCGGTGAAGTGGTTCGCCTGCCTCTTCCACTCTCCCCGCGTCGACGTCTCGCCGGTGAACTGGGCGCGGGGGCCGGCCCCGGTGCTGGTCGTCACGCCTGAAGGGTACGAGCGCCCGCGGGGCGCCAGCATGGCGAGGGCGTCCCGGACGAGCGAGGTGACCGGCATGGCGGCCAGGTCGCGGTGCCGGCACCCACCGGGCCTCGGCCGTCGACCCGCCCACCTCGACGACCCGTGGCTCACCCGCGCCCGACCGCGACCTCGTGCACCACGCGGACGCCGTGGAAGTCCTCCAGCGACCCCGCTGGGCGCGCGGCCGGTGAAGTGCGTGCTGCTGACGCCCAGCAGCCGCTGAGCGGCGCACGGTAGACCTGTCTCCTCGTGCAGCTCGCGGCGCAGCCCCTGCTCGACCGTCTCGCCGTGGTCGAGGCCGCCACCGGGCAGCGTCCACCGCGCGGCCCCGGACACGTGGTCGGCGAGCCGGCACGAGCAGGAGCTCCTCGGGCGCCGCCGACGTCGCGGGCCGCCACCCCGTAGACCCCCACCCGCAGCCGGGGGACGGCCTCGGCCGGTCCGTCGGCGTCGGCGAGCCGGGCGCGGAGCCCGTCCGCCCCGCCACCCCGGACAGCGGCTGCAGTGCGGTGAGGTCCGGCTCGAGCGGGCCCAGGGCGACGTCCGGCAGGCCCAGGGCCCGGGCGACGTAGGGGGCGAGCGGGAGCGTGCCGGCCTCGGCAGGGGTGAGGATGCCCAGCCGGTCGCTCGACCCGGCCGTCTCTGCCGGCGCAGGGCGCCGCCGACGACCTCGACGTCGTACACGAGCCGGACCGTGTGCACCTGCACGCCACGGTGCGGGAGGTCGATGACGTCGGTGAGCACCTGCCGGACGCCGACGGGCAGGACCTGCAGCCCGGTCTCCTCGGCGACCTCCCGGACCACGGCGCGTCCGGGTGCTCGCCGTGGTCGACTCCGCCGCCGGGCAGGAACCACCGCCCGGCGAGGTCCGAGCGCGAGGTGGCCTCGACCAGCAGGACCGTCCCGGGCGCCGCGCCGGGCGGGGTGAGCAGGGCGTACGCCGCCAGCCGGTGGACCGGCCTCACCGGGACGGGGTGCGTCGGTCCGGCTGCTCACCGGGGCCTGCGGCCCCTCCGGTCGTCGGACCGGCCGCGGCCGGGCCACCTCCCGCAGCGGCTGCCTGGACCTCGCGCCGTGCCTGCTCGGCCCGGACGTCGGCGCTCGACCCGCCGCTCGGCGACGAACGACAGGAACGGGACGGTGCCGGCGAGCAGGACGGCGAGGGTCGTGAGCGGCCGCCACCGCCGCCGGCTCGCGAGGTCGATGCCCGTGGCGAGGTACACCATGTAGCCGAAGCCGTGGATCGGGCTGACGGTGCGGGAGACCACGTCGGTCCGGTATGCCGAACAGGTCGGTGTAGCGCAGCAGGATGCCGACGCTCAGCAGGAGCAGGAAGACCCCGACGAACCAGGCCACGACACGGAACCTCGTCAGGGCGGCGCTCATGTGGTGCTCCTCTCGCGGGGGGCGGTGGTGGCGCCGGGCACGTCCGGCCCGTCGGGCGTGTCCGGCAGGTCCCGCAGCTCCGGGTCCGACCTCGTGGCGTCGTCGCGCAGCATCCGCCACCACAGCACGACGGCGAACGCCGCGAAGACGAACCACTGCGCGGAGTAGGCGAGGTTCCGCCAGTCGCGGGCCTGCGAGCTCTCCGCGGGCGGTCCCGGCAGCAGGGCCAGGTCCGTGGCCGCGGCCTGGTCCGGCGTCGGGCGCCAGGACGACGAAGCCAGGCACCAGGTCCTCCGGCCACCGGTTGGCCAGGTCCGCGGAGGCCAGCAGCGGCACGACGCCGTCCGGCTGCAGGATGTCGACGGGAAGGTCGAGCGGCTCGGACTGCTGCAGCCAGCCGAGCACCGTGACCTCACCGGCAGGCGGGGCCGGCACGTCCTGCGGGGGGCTGCCGGCTCGGCGGGCAGCCATCCCCTGACCACGGGCAGCAGCACGGGCCCCTCGGGCGCCTGGACCTCCAGCCCGGTGAGCACCCACCGCCCCTGCCTCGCCGTCGAGCGTCGCGGTCGGCGACCAGCAGCGTCCGGTCGGCACGCCAGGCGTCCGCTCGACCCGCACCAGCTCCCCTGCGGCCTCGGCCCGGCGATCGCGGCGCCGGTCGTGCCCGGCGACGTCGCACGGCCGAGGCCAGGTCGGCGGTCGACCACGGCGCTGAGGTCGACCTCGGCGCGCGCGGTCTCGGGCACGCTGCGGTCCCACTGCCAGCCGACCCAGCCGGACCATGCCGACGCACCGCGGCCACGAGCACCAGCGTGAGCGGCGGCCCAGCGCCACGTCAGCAGGGTCCGGACCACACCGTCCAGGGTACGGACCCCGACGTCACCTCGAGGGACGGGTCCGCGTCACGCTCCGCGGGACGGGCCTGGGCGCCGCGTGGCAGCGGCAGCCCGCCTCAGGCGGCCATCAGCAGGGCCAGCACCGCGGTGTCGACGTCCTCGGCGGGGTCGACGCCCCGCCGGCTCACCAGACGGGTGACCGTGCCGTCCGGCTCGGCCTCCACCCACGCTGCCCGGTGGTCCAGCCCCAGGTGGGGCGCGCCGGGCAGCAGCACGCAGCCGCTGGCCACGCCGTCCGCCTCGGGGGTCGTCGACGGGGACTCGGCGGGCGGGTGCAGCAGCAGCAGGGCGACCGGCGGCTCCTGCGGCCGGTGCGCCGTGGCCTGCGGGTCCAGGGCGCGGCCGACGAGGCGGACCAGGCCGACCGCATCGGGGACGGTGCCGCCGTCGGGGCGCGTCTCGCTGGCGCTGAACAAGGAGGTCGTGGGCAGCAGCCCGGGGGTGGTGGCGACCCGGACCGCGAGGGTGAGCAGGTGCACCCACTCGCGCGTGCTGTCCGGCCAGCGGCCGGAGACCAGGAAGCCCGCCAAGCCGTCACCCGCCCGGTGCAACGGGGCGATGCCCACCGTGAGGGCACCACCGAAGCCGTCGGATGGGTCCCGTCGTGGGTCCATGACACCTCCCCTGGCGCCGGGGACCGTCCGGTCCCGTGAGGGCGACAGCGTGCGTCGATCATCGGCTGGCACACAAGATCCCTTGAGTGCCAACGACCCACCGGGCGGGTGACCCGGCAGAGGAACGGCTGCGGCCCGGTACGAGCGGCTGCGAGGAGGACCGCCGACCAGCCGCGGGAGTGAGCCATGGTCGAGGTCGAGGAGCAGCTGGACCTGAACCGGCAGACGTGGGCCGCGCTCCAGGAGCACGGCTCGGCGCCGAGCTCGGCGGATGGGGCGCCGAGGCGTCGGCTACCGCCGCGTCCTGACGCCACCCACCCCGACGTGCGCCGTCACGTCCGTCGCAGGTCGAGCAGCCGGTGCCCGTGGACCGTGCCGTCGGTGAGGGTGAGCACCACGACCATCCCGACGCGGTCGACGTGGGTGTCGAGCAGGACGTGCACCCACCGGCCTCCCCTCATCGCCCAGGCCGTGGGCGTTCCCAGCGCAGCCGGCTCGTGCCCCTGCCACTCGTCCGCCGGCAGCGCCCCGACGTAGGCCTCCAGCAGGTCCCACAGGTGCTCGGACACCCCGCACGGGCGCGGTCGCGGGGCCACGGTGGCCTGGAGCTCTCCCTCCGTCAGCCGCCGCGCGGCGCTCACTCCCACTCGATGGTGCCCGGCGGCTTGCTCGTCACGTCGAGCACGACCCGGTTGACCTCGCGGACCTCGTTGGTGATGCGCGTGGAGATCCGCTGCCAGCACGTCGTAGGGCAGCCGGGTCCAGTCGGCCGTCATGGCGTCCTCGCTGCTGACCGGGCGCAGCACGACCGGGTGGCCGTAGGTGCGCCCGTCGCCCTGCACCCCGACGCTGCGCACGTCGGCCAGCAGCACCACCGGGCACTGCCAGACGTCGCGGTCCAGCCCGGCCGCGCGTCAGCTCCTCGCGGGCGATCGCGTCGGCGCGGCGGAGCACCTCCAGCCGGTCCGCGGTCACCTCGCCGATGATGCGGATGCCCAGCCCGGGACCCGGGAACGGCTGGCGCCAGACGATCTCCTCCGGCACCCCGAGCTCCAGGCCGACGCGGCGGACCTCGTCCTTGAACAGCGTCCGCAGCGGCTCGACCAGGCTGGAACTGCAGGTCCTCCGGCAGCCCCCCGACGTTGTGGTGGCTCTTGATGGTCGCGGTGCCGTTGCCACCGCCGGACTCGACGACGTCCGGGTACAGCGTGCCCTGGACGAGGAACTCGACCGGTCTCGCCCTCGGCCTGCGGACGCGGCGACGACCTCGGCCGCGGCCTCCTCGAAGACCCGGATGAACTCCCGGCCGATGATCTTGCGCTTGGTCTCGGGGTCGCTGACGCCCGCCAGCGCGCGCGAGGAACCGGTCCGCGGCGTCCACGACGACGAGGTCGACGCCGGTCGCGGCCACGAAGTCCTGCTCGACCTGCTCCACCTCGCCCTCGCGCAGCAGGCCGTGGTCGACGAGCACGCACGTCAGCCGGTCACCGATGGCCCGCTGGACGAGCGCGGCCGCGACCGAGGAGTCGACCCCGCCCGACAGCCCGCAGACGGCGCGGGAGTCCCCGACCTGGGCCCGGATGGCCTCGACCTGGTCGGGATGACGTTGCCGATCGTCCAGGTCGG
Source organism: uncultured Actinomycetota bacterium (assembly GCA_963759255.1). Classification (GTDB taxonomy): domain Bacteria; phylum Actinomycetota; class Actinomycetes; order Actinomycetales; family JBBAYJ01; genus Aquipuribacter. The sequence goes on along the minus strand of CAVWYQ010000002.1, from coordinate 140,845 downwards.
CGCGATGCCGGCGATCTCGTGCAGGAAGTGCTCGAGGACGGCCTGGCCGTGGGCGGAGTGCAGCACCTCGGGGTGGAACTGCACGCCGGCCAGGCGGCGCTCCGGGTCCTCGAAGGCGGCCACGGGCGTGCCGGTGGTGCGGGCGACGACCTCGAACCCGGTCGGGCGCCTGGGTCACGGCGTCGCCGTGGGACATCCACACCGACTGCCGCAGCGGCAGGCCGTGGAACAGGGTGGAGTCGCCGGCGACGACGTCCAGCTCGGTGCCGCCGAACTCGGCCCGGCCGGTCCGCTCCACGGTGCCGCCCAGCGCGCGGGCCATCGCCTGGAAGCCGTAGCAGATGCCGAACGCGGGCACCCCGGCCTCGAACAGCTCGGCGCCGACGTCGGGAGCGCCCTCGGCGTACACCGACGACGGCCCGCCGGACAGGATGATCGCGGCCGGGTTCCGCTCGAGCATCTCCCCCACCGGCATGGTGTGCGGGACGATCTCGCTGTAGACCCGCGCCTCGCGGACGCGCCGGGCGATGAGCTGGGCGTACTGCGCGCCGAAGTCGACGACGAGGACGGTCGGGTGGACTCGCGGCGGGTCTTCGGCCACGGCCGCCGCGGGCCCCGTGGCGGTGCTGGCCGCGCCCGTGGCACCGCGCGGCGACCCGTGTCTCAGGTGGCGGCCGCGGCTCGGGCTCCGTCAGGCTGGGGGCCCGTCACCGGTCGAGGTCACGGCGCCAGGCTAGTGGCGCTCCGGGGCCCGCCAGGCGCCGAGACCGCGCAGCGCCAGGCCCCGGCCGCGGCCGAGCCCAGCAGCGCGAGCACGGTCCGCCACGGCAGCGGGCCCGGGCCGCCCGGTACCGAGCTGGTGGAGGCGGGCGCGGCCGCCACGGTGCGGACGGCGTCGCCGGCAGCCGCGCCGCGAGCGCGTCCCCCGCGCCGGGCCCGTCGGTGCCGCCCGTCCCTGCGACGTCCGTGACGTCGAGCGGCTGCTCGCCGGCGGACCGGAACCCGCGACGGGCTCGTCGCTCGTCGGGCCGGTGACCGGCTGGGACGCCGGGGCGTGCGGGGCGGCGACACCGCGGGACGTCGAGCGTCGGGTACGTGCCCGTCGAGCGGTCCGGGCGCTCCGGTGCCACCACCGCCGACTTCGCCGGCGCCGGGACGCCGACGGCACCGGGACCCGAGGACACCGAGCACCGGGGCCGACCGGGACCGGGGCCGGCGCCGGCAGGCCGCCGGGGGCTCAGGCGCGGCTCGGCCGGGGCGGCGCTCGACGGGGCGTGCAGACAGAGACGGCTCGGCGCTCGGGGTCGACCGCCCCGGCGCACCCCGTCGTGATGTCGCCGCTCGCGGGACGACGACCCTCGGGCGCTGGTGCTGCCGTCGCGAAGACCGGTCCGGGGTGAGGACGGCGGTGAGGACCGTGGTCTCCCGGGGTCGAGGACCTGCGGCGCGTCGGCGACCCACCCATGTCAAGCGTCTGCGACCCACCAGGTCACCGCGTCCACCAGAGCAGGTCGACGGCGACCAGGTCGCAGCCGGACGGCACCATGGGCGTGATCGTGGAGCGGTAGAGCCCCCCTCGTCGGCCGGGACGAGCCCTCCGTGGACGTTCCGGTGGTGGCTGCCGTGGCGGGACCGGTCGACAGCATCCCCAGCCCCCACCGCGATGCCGACGGCGCCTACCAGGCGTGCACGCCGCAGGGCCGATCGGCTGCCGGTCAGTCGCATGCGAGGACTACAGCCGGTGACCGACCGTGTGTCACGCCGGTCGGCGCGACCGGCGGGGCGAGTCGTCCCGCTGATTCGTCACCTTCCGGGTGCAGTCTGCTCACCCAGCGCAGTGGGCGGTATGCGTTGCGTGACACGTCGCCCGGCGGAGGCACGACCCGTTCCCGGCGCGGCCACGCCGCGAACACCCGCTCGGCCTGCGCGGTGATGGTCAGCGACGGGTTGACGCCGAGGTTCGCGCTGACCGCCGAGCCCCGTCCACGACGTGCAGCCCCGGGTGGCCGTGGACCTGCTGGGCGGTGTCCAGCACCGAGTCCTCGGCCGAGGCACCGATCGGGCAGCCGCCCAGGAAGTGCGCCGTCATCGGCACGTCGAGCACGTCGACGACGGTCCCGCCGGGACGGGTCCGGACGCCGGTCGACCTCCTGCGACGCCTGGCGGCGAGCCGCCTGATCGCCTCGTGGCCGGCCGGGATCCACGTCGGGTTGGGCTCCCCGTGGCCGTGGGCGGAGGTGAGCCGGCCCGGTGAGAGGAGTCCCCGCCGCCACGACGTGGTCAGGGAGTTGTCGCGGGACTGCATGACCAGCCCGATCACCGAACGTCGGCTCCAGCGCGCGCACCCGACAGGCTCCGCACCGAAGCCCAGCGGGTGGCGGACGGCCTGGGCCGACGAAGCGCAGCGGGCGCGGCCACCGCCCACCCCCGTCGACGAGCAGCGTGGCCAGCAGCCCCATGGCGTCCGAGCCCGGCCCGTAGCGGCAGTTCTCCACGTGGGTGTCCGGCGTCGGGGTGGAAGGAGGACGTGATGGCCAGCCCTCGGGTCAGGTCCACCTGGCCGGGCACCCGGTCGGCGGTCGGCGCCCGACCAGCGCCTCGGAGTTGGTCCGGGTCAGGGTGCCGAGCGCGGGTCCGGCAGGTCGGGCAGGACCCCCTCGGCCCGCATCCGCAGCAGCAGGGACTGCGTGCCCCACGCTCCCGGCCGCCAGGACCACGTCCCGGCAGGTCACGCGTCCGCACCGCTGCCGACGCAGCCCGCGGCACGCCCGGGCTGCCCGGTCCGCTGCGTGGTGACGCGCCACCCCTGGTCCGGGCCGTCCCGGGTGCAGCGGCTCGCACCCGGGTCACGGTTCGCAGCGGCTCGACCCGGGCCCCGGCCCGCTCGGCGAGGTGCAGGTAGTTCTTGACCAGGGTGTTCTTGGCCCCTCGCCCGGCAGCCCACCATGCAGTTGCCGCAGCCGTCGCACGCGGTCCGCGCCGGGCCCGCGGCCGCCGAAGTACGGGTCGGGCGACCGTCTGCCCGGCCCGCACGGTCGGTGTCGGGCAGGAACACCCCGACCGGCACGCGGCGGAACGTGTCGCCCGACGCCCAGGTCGTCCGCCGTCCGGCGCATCGCCTGCTCGACCGGGCCGTCGAACGTGCTGCGTGACCACCCCGAGCATCCGCTCGGCCGTGGCGTAGTGGGGCGCGAGCTCGGCCTCCCAGTCCACCAGTCCGGCCCAGGGACCGCTGCGCGTAGAAGGCCGGCGGCGGACGGTAGAGCGTGTTGGCGTAGTTCAGCGACCCGCCGCCGACGCCCGCCCCGGCCAGGACGAGCACGTGCGGCAGCCGGTGGATCCGCTGCACGCCGAACCAGCCGAGCCGAGGCGCCCACAGGTAGCGCGGCAGGTCCCACGAGGTGCGGGCGTGCTCGTCGTCCGCGAACCTGCGGCCCGGCCTCGTAGACGTGGACGTCGTACCCCTTCTCGGCCAGCCGGAGTGCCGCGACCGACCCGCCGAACCCGGACCCGACGACGACGACGTCGTGGTCGAGGTCTGGTCCAGGCCGCCGCCCACCGCGGCGCCGGCGCTCACGGCAGCCCCAGCCGGTCGAAGGCCCTGACCGTGGCCGCGAGCAGCACGGCTGCGGGTCGTCGGCGAGCCGGTCGAGCAGCCACGACGCCACCGGCCCGCGCTGGGTGAGGACCACGTGCGCGTCCGCGTCACCTCGTGCAGCCCCTCGCGCCGTACCGCCGACCCATGGCCGCTGGTCCCCGTGCCGCCGAGCGGCGCCGCGACCGACCCCCACGCCACCAGGTGGACCTCGTTGACGACCACGGTGCCCGTGCGCACCCGCGCGGCCAGGCGCCTGGCGCGCGGCGGCGTCGCGGGACCAGATGCTCGCCATGAGACCGGTGTCGGTGTCGCTCATCGCCGACACCGCCTCCTCGTCGTCCGGCACCCGGGTGCAGCGACGACCACGGGCCGAACGTCTCCTCCGGTCGCGGCACCGTGCGCCGGCCGGGACGTCGGCCAGGACGGTCGGCTCCATGAAGGCGGGCCCGAGGTCGGGGCGGGCGCGACCACCGGCCAGCACCCGGGCACCGCGGTCGCGGGCGTCCTCGACGTGGGCCAGCACCCGGTCCAGGTGCTCGGGCGAGACCAGGCTGCCCATGTCGACCGTGCCGTCACGGGTCCAGCCGAGCCGCAGCCGGGCCAGCCTCGCCAGGAGCTCGTCGGTGAACCGGTCTGCGACAGCCTCGTGGACGTAGAGCCGCTCGCTGGAGGTGCACGTCTGCCCGGCTCCCCCGAAGCAGTCCCGGACGGCGGCAGCGGCCGCCCGCGGGACGTCGGCGTCGGCGGCCACGTACATGCGCGTTCTTGCCGCCGAGCTCCAGCGTGCACCCGGTCAGGTTCGAGCCCGCCCGCGCCGCCACCTGCCGGCCCACGGCCTCCGAGCCGGTGAAGAGCACGTGGTCGACGGCGTCGACGACGGCCTCGCCGAGCGCGACGTCGTCGCCGGCGAGCACCGCGAACAGCCCCGGCGGCAGGCCGGCGTCCCGCAGCAGGCCGGCGACCGCACCGGCCAGCGGGACCGAGCGCAGCGCCGGCTTGGTGCAGCACCGCGTTGCCGGCCAGCAGCGAGGGCAGGGCGTCACCGAGGACGAAGACGAGCGGGTAGTTCCAGGCGGCGATGTTGGCGACGACCCCCACCGGGGCGCGGGCGACGACCGCGTCGCTGAGCAGGGGGACGAACCCCGGCCGGTGCTCGGCCGCGAGCAGACCGGGGCCGCGACGGGCGTGGAACCGGCTGACCTGAAGCACCCCGACGAGCTCGAGGAACGCGTCGCCGCGCGACTTGCCGGTGACCAGCTGGACGAGGTCGGTCAGCTCCTCGCGACGCCGCAGCACGGCGTCGTGGACCGCCTGGAGCACCTTCGCGCGGTCCCGCACGGTCCGGGCGGCCCACCCGGGCTGGGCACGCCGGGCGGCGGCGACGGCGGCGGCGACGTCGGACGGCGTGCTCGCCGCGACGGCCCCCACGGTCTCCTGCGTGGCGGGCGCCACGAGTGCCGCCGGCTCGCCGGTGCCGGTGACCTCGCGCAGGTACTCGTTCAGCGGACGGGTCCTGAGCATGCGCGCCGCAGGCACGACGGGCCCGACGGCCAGCGGCCGCGGCAGGCTGCGACCACCGTGGGTGACGGCTCCGTCCCTCGTCGTGGCGGTGCGCATGTCCCCACCGTACGCGGCGGGCAGGCGGTTCCCCCGGTGCTTCGGCCGGGCTCCGGTCGTGGCCCACGGCCTGACGCTACGTCGCCGGGGCGACTGCCTCGCGGAGACGCCCCTGGACCGGACCCGATACCTCCGCCCCCGTCTGGTGGCGGCCGCTGTGGTGCCTCTGGTGGCCTGCCTCGGGGTCGTCACCCTCGCGGCGCCGGCCGGCGCCGAGCCCCGCGGCCGGTTCGAGCAGGGGAGCAGCTCCGGCGGCGACCCGTACTTCCCGGCGGCCGGTAACGGTGGCTACCAGGTCGAGCACTACGACCTCAGCGTGTCCTACGACCCGGCCACCGCCGTGTTCCGCGGGACTGCGGTCATCACCCTGGTGGCGACCACCGACCTGGACTCCTTCAGCCTGGACCTGCGCGGCCTCGACGTGACTCCGTCACGGTCGACCGGTGGCGCAGCCGGACTTCCGGCAGGCGCGCGGCGAGCTGCTGGTGAGGGCCCGCCCGAAGCTGCGGGCCGGCACCACGCACACCGTGACGGTGGTGTACGGCGGCACGGCGGGGAACCCGTTGGACGTCGAGGGCGTTCCCCTACGGCTTCTACACCTTCCCCGACGGCGCCTTCACGGCCAACGAGCCGGACGGAGCCTCGACCTGGTACCCGGTCAACGACGTCCCGACGGACAAGGCCACCTACGACATCGCGATCACGGTGCCGGAGGGCCTGACGGGCATCGCCAACGGCGAGCTGGTGGGCGTGACCACGACGGACGGCCTGACCGGTGGGTGTGGAGCTCCGACGACCCGACGGCCAGCTACCTGTCCACGGCGTCGATCGGCAACTACGCCTTCAGCCAGCAGGCGGGGCCGCCGGTGCTCAACTTCGTCGACGAGGACCTGACCCCGGCTCGCCGGGCGACGACCACGGCCAGCCTGGCGCTGCAGCCGGAGATGATCGCCTTCTTCGAGGGCGTCTACGGGCCCTACCCCTTCGACTCGTTCGGGGCGATCGTGGACGACGACTCCGTCGGGTACGCGCTGGAGACGCAGACCCGGCCGGTCTACTCCCGGGTCGCGGGCCAGAGCACCGTGGCCCACGAGCTGGCGCACCAGTGGGTGGGCAACAGCGTCTCGCCGCAGCGGTGGAGGGACATCTGGCTCAACGAGGGCTTCGCGACGTACTCGGAGTGGTTGTGGACCGAGAGCCGGGGCGGCCCCACCGCCCAGGAGCGCTACGACGAGGTCGTCGCCGTCCCGGCCGAGGACGACCTCTGGACCACGGTGGTCGCCGACCCGGAGGCCACCGGGCTCTTCGCCGACGCGGTGTACGACCGCGGCACCGCCACCCTGCACGCGCTTCGCCTGCGGGTGGGTGACGAGGCGTTCTACGCGGTGCTGCGCCGCTGGGCGCAGGAGAACGCCGACGGCAACGTGACCACCGCCGACCTCGTCGCGCTCAGCGAGGAGGTCTCCGGTGAGGACCTCGACGCGTTCTTCACCGACTGGGTGCTGGACCCGGACAAGCCTGACTCTCCGGGTAACGGCCGACGCCGTCCTGACGCTATCTCGGCGCGGTCGCAGCCGGCCCTTCCGGGTGGAAACACGTCTGCCCGGGCCACCCCTCGACTTCCCCATCTGACGCACCTTCACGGGACCCGGAACCGGACAGGGCATACGGGACTGCATCACATGGCGTTCAACCGGTCGGGCCGCTGAGCAGCAGGTATTCCGGTAACGGGTCGGCTGTCGGGACGGTTCGACAGGGTGCCGCGTACGGGTGGTGGTGTGTGGTGCCGGGGACGCGGGCGTTGACCTGCCGGCGGATCGATGTTTGTATCCACGTACAGGTACGTAGGTACAAGTTTTGGGGGCGCCGTGTTCGAGATCCTTGTCTACGGCGGGACGGCCGTGGGCGTGGTAGCGCTCGGGCTCCTGCTGATCCCGGTCCCGCAGCGCGCGATCGTGCGCTGGCTGGACGACGTCGCCCGCAACGAGGACCAGACGTTCCTGGCCGTTCGCGAGGCCGGCGTCCGGTTCTCGCTGGTCGCAGGCGTCGTCTGGCTGGTGGTGACGGTGGTCGGGTTCATGGTCCAGTTGAAGGTGGTGGCTCCGTCGGTCGCGCTGGCCTTCGCGATTGTCGTGGCGCTGACAGCACCTGGGGGTGGCGGGAACTCCCGACGAGCCTCACTCGACCCGGTAGGCCCCACGCCCCGCGCCCTGCTCCTGGCTCGCCTCGGTGCCGGCGTGGGGGTGACGGTGCTGGGCTTCGCCGTCCTGGCGTCCTTGTCATACATCGGCCCTATCGCGACGCGGGAGTTCGGCTCGGCGGGGTGGGGCGGGATCCTCGCCGAGCAGCCGGTGCTCCCGGACTACGAGCGTTACCTCCTGCCGGTCCTGGCCGCCGCGGCCGCCGGTCTTCTCGGTCTGGCTCGTCTGGCGTGGCGCCGCACCGACACCCGCCAGGTGCTGCTCACCCCGGACGGGGACGCGGACGACGCTTTCCGCCAGCTGTCGTGGAGCCGGATCGCCGCGGCCCTGCTGGGCGGGCAGCTCGTTCTGGCCGGTGGCGTCATCAGCACCCCGCCCTGGTACCTGAGCAGCCTGGCATCCCTGTCCCTAAGCCAGCTCCACGTCGTGGCCGGTGTGGTGATGACCGTGGTCATCAGCGGACTGCTGGTCATCGTGGTGGCGCTGCTGCGGCCTTTCTGGAGAGCCAGCCCACGGCAGCCGGCCCCTACTCCCGCCGCCGGGTAGCGCTCATGGACATCGCGCTCGACACCCGGTCCCCGACGCCCCACTACGAGCAGATCCGTTCGCAGATCGCCCACGTCATCCTCGTCGGCGCGCTGCCGACCGGCGCCAACCTGCCGCCCATCCGACAGCTCGCCGGGCACCTCGGGGTGTCTAACGGAGCCGTCGCCCGCGCCTACCAGGCCCTGGAACGAGAGGGACTGGTCATCACCGCCGGCAAGAAGGGGACCTCGGTAGCCGACCCGTCCGCCCGCACCGACACCGCCCTGAACGGAACCGACCGATCAGCGGCGCTGGCCCGCGCCGCCATGGCCTACGCGGCCGCGGCACGCTCCCTGGGCTACGACGCCCACGAAGCCACCGATCAACTGCACTCACTCATGCAGAGGGAGCCAAACGAGTAGGCATCCCCCAACCTCCCTCGTCGTCCCAGCGGGGATCGGTCAGCGAGACGAGGAGGCGTCGGTCACGGGTAAGGCAGTTCCTTGCCCGCCACGCGCGCCCGGCGCCGATAGGTGGAGCGGAACAGCAGTGCGACGAGGCCCGTCCACGCAGCCACTACTGGCAGCGACAACCACCAGGGCGCGCCAGTGCGGTCTTCGACTTCCACCCCAGCGAAAACCAGGGCAGTGGCAATCAGGACGTACGTGACCAGCCACGTTCGGCATTCGATGAAGCCCTTGGCAGTTCGGGGCCGATGCCTGAAACTGAGGCCGTAGGCGTTGGAACCGAGTGCGTCCCAGACGTCCAACGCGGCCTGGATCACGGATTCGTTCTTGTCGGCTTGGAGCTGTCGAACCGCCGTCTGCCACGGGGGCCACGAGCTCAGTGGCTCCGACTGTTCCAGTCGCTGCAAGCGCGTGAGAACAGCCTCGTCGTGCTGAGTGACAGCGACGACAAGAGCCTCGTTCTGCTGACAGGCAGTTGCTGACCCTCTAGCCGATCGGCATGCGGAGCGTGCCAGTGACCGATCGCCAGACGGTCACGTGTCCTTGGTACAGGCGATCAGCAGGTGCCATCATGCTCGAGGCTGGCGGCGATCGAAGCAGCCGCGGCAGCAGCCTCCGCCTTGGTCGAGAACGTCACGTCGAGTCGGGCGCCGCGGATGCTCGCCTGCTCTGCTTTTCGTACTACAACCCGGTGATCCTCACGGCGACGAAGCCGGTACACCAACCACCGCCACAGGGCCGGCGGACCGTTCAGCGCCGGCAATGCGAAAAGCGGGCCCTCCAGCACGGGGTTCTCCATGGTCGGCGTCGCGCGCCCCGATGACAACGACACCCTGTAGGTCCACGACCAGCCCGGCCAGGCGTTCCCCCGGAGCACCGACACTCGCCAAGCAGCCCCACCGGGGTCAACGACCAGCTGATGGGGAGACACCTGAAAGGACACCGCCACCAGTCTCTCCTCCCGTCGCCGCTCTCGAGCGCGTTGAGGTCGCCGTGCGTGCCGCCCTGACCGACCACATGTCGACGACGTACGCCGACCCCCACTGGTACGTGGCCGCCGCGCACTTCAGGGACAGCCGCAGGCAGCCGGAGCGTGCGGTCGAAGACGTAGAGGTCGAGCACGTCGTCGAAGACTGCCCCCTCGCGGAAGAGGTGGTCAGATCCCCCCTGCTGGAAGGGGATCGCGTACGGGGAGAGCCGGTAGTAGCCGATGTGCTGCAGGTACCTGCGGGCCCGGTCCGGGTCGGGGATGCCGAGTCCTCGACCGGCGAGGCGGGACACGAGCTCGTCCGTCGTCAGCGGCGGCTTTCCGTAGGCTGGGACCCCACGGGCCCGCGGTGATCTGGGCACCGGTGCTCCTCCCCGGGCAAGAAAAATCCCCCAAGTGCGCATCGTTGAGAGGCGTGGGGGATGTGGTGACAAGAACGTAGCACGAGCCGCAGGCACACGCCCGTGTACAGCCCGGGCCACCAGGTCGCCGTGCTGTGGTCACCCGGAAGGCCCTGGCTGGCTCGCCCGACTCCCCTCAGGGGACGCCCAGAACGTGCCACCTCTCATTAACTGACCGACGTGCCAGTAGCCGACCGTCTGCCGGCGGCGGACGGCAGGTGGGGCGTGGGCGCCCCGTGACCACCGCACCCGTCCCACAGGGGATCCGTCATTGGGGCGAGTCGAACGCCTCGCGAGGCGGCTGCGCAGGGCAGGGCAGGACTGGGGCCCCCGGCTCTTGGTGGTCGATCTCGTACCGGCACTCCGAGCAGGGCTCCCCGTCGATGGCATGCTCGCGCCAGTCGTGGCGGCACGCCTCGCAGTTGCCGATATACGGCCGCTTGCCCCGGCGCCACCAGACCATCTGCAAAGGGTGCCGCTTGCCGATCGTCAGTCGGGATCGTCCGGGGCGGAGCAAGGACATGACGCTGGCCCCGGTTGACCAGTCCCGTCAGTCCATGCGCCATATCGTGAGCGCGGAGCCCAAAGGAGAAAAGTAGGCCCCCAGGACAGCGAGGCTGAGGCCCAGCACGAGGACACTCCCGGTCCGAACCCGCGCACCTGCGCTTCGCCTCAGGAGCAGGGTCCCGGACATGGCAGCACCGACGAACGCCGTGAGGGGCGTGAGCGCGATGGCCAGGAATGCCGACAGCTGGACCGTCGCGCCCGCGGCGCCCTGGGGCCAGAGGTCTTTCGGGTCGTGCGCGCCGCTGGCCACCTCGGCAAGGGGGAGCGCGTCGAGGTTGTTGACGTAGTAGGGCACCACGATGGTGCCCACGAACACAGCGGCCGTGACGGCCACGAGGGCGCCCACCACAAGGACGCTCGTGATCCCAGGGTGCACGGGCGGTGCGCTCGCCGCGGCCGGGCCGCCTTCGAGGGTCTTGACCCATGATCGCCTGACGGGAGGACTGCAGGCAACGACCCGCGGTCGCTGACAGATCCTCCGTGCATGCCAGCCCAGGGACCGGCCACCGGCGACGATCGGCAGGCGAGGCGCGGGGCGACCGTGACCACCCAGCGGTCCCCGCAAGAGGATCGTCTACTGAGCTTGAGCGCCGTAGCGCCGGACGAGCTCCTCGTAGTCGGACCAGAAGCCGTCGAAGGCCCGTGGACACCCCTGCAGATGCGCAGCGAGGAAGTCCAGATGCACGTGCCACCCGGCGGCGTAGGCCACCGGCTCGTCGACGCCTTCGTGCACCAGCGTCACCACCGCCCCGGTGGGAGCGTGGTCCACCACGAGCTGTACGCGGCTCGGCACCTCGCCCGGGAACCCCCACGTCCAGGCAAGCAGCCGCGGAGGTACCCATACCAGCACCTCGTGCGTCGAGCTCACCTGCTCCTCGTGCCAGAGGGTGAACCGGACGCCCTGGCCGAGCGAGGGACCCTCGAGTCGCCCCAGCCAGGCTGCCAACCCCGCGGGCTCACTCACTGCCCGCCACACGCCCCAGACGTCGGCGGGCACTGCCAGGTGCAGGACAACGCGCCGAAGCGCCAGGTGAGCAGCACCAATCGGGTTGAGGTCCACGGGACCGATCCTTCCCCCTGGCTGACGCCCGCGGCGTCTGCGTCCGGCCGTCCGCAGCCGATCGCTACCCGGTCAGCGTTCCGCAGCCGATCGCTACCCGGGCACGTCGCCGGAACGCCGCGGTCCGCTGTCACAGGGCTCGTGAAGCAGTCCGGGCCACGGTGCGTCGTGCCATCTCGGCGAGGCGGGCCGGCCCGCCCCCTCGTCCTCGAGCGGGTCGGCATGGGCGCGTAGGGCCGCGACCTCGTCACGTTCCCCGGCCTGTTGACAGACTGATGCCGGCGCCGCGGAGCAGGAGCGCCGCTTCGCCTACCTCATGCAGGCATGCCGAGACGACGGCCTGGTGCGGAGCTGGGTGCCGGAGTGGAGCGTCTGCAGGGTGGTCGGAGGCAGACCGCGCAGGAGTACCTGTGCGACCTGGACCTCGACACGGAGCAGGACAAAGGGGCGCTTCCTCGCCGTCCTGGAGACCATCTGAGGCTCCTCCGACCTCACGGACGGCGCAGGGCCCGACCTGACCTCGCAGTCGGGTCGGGCCCTGCGCCCCCGGGCAGCACGTCAGCGGATCGGGACGACCTCCGGCGCGCCGAGGCGGACGGCGTCGGCGGTCTCGTCGTCGGGCTGCTCCTGGCTCTCCCGCTCCGCGGCGACCCGCGCCAGGTAGTGCTCGACCTCCCGGTCGACCTGGTCCTGGCCCCAGCCGAGCACGCCGGCCATGAGCTCGGCCGCCGGGCGGGCCGCCCCCACACCCCGGTCGAACGTCTCGATCGAGATGCGGGTGCGGCGGGCGAGCACGTCCTCCAGGTGCCGGGCGCCCTCGTGCGAGCAGGCGTACACGACCTCGGCCCTCACGTAGTCCTCCGCACCGGGCAGCGGCTCCCCCAGCGTGGGGTCGTCCGCGACCAGCGCCATCACGTCGTCGAGGTCGGTGCCGTAGCGGCCAAGCAGGTGCTCGACCCGCGCCACGTGCACGCCGGAGGCCTCCGCGGTCCGGACCCGGGAGTTCCAGGCCGCCTGGTAGCCGTTCGCGCCCACCATCGGGATGTCCGCGGTGCAGGACTCGGGCACCCGGAAGGGCAGGGAGCGGACGGCCTCGTCGACCGCGTCCTTGGCCATCACGCGGTAGGTCGTGTACTTGCCGCCGGCGACGACGACCAGCCCCGGCACGGGGTGGCCGACGACGTGCTCCCGCGACAGCTTGGACGTGGAGTCCGACTCACCGCTGAGCAGCGGCCGCAGCCCGGCGTAGACGCCCTCGACGTCCTCCTTGCTCAACGGGCGCTCGAGCAGGGCGTTGACGTGCTCCAGCAGGTACTCGATGTCCCGGCTGGAGGCGGCCGGGTGCGCCTTGTCGAGCTCCCAGTCGGTGTCGGTGGTGCCGATGATCCAGTGCCGGCCCCACGGGATGACGAACAGGACCGACTTCTCGGTCCGGACGATCATGCCGGTGCTGGACTGGATCCGGTCCTTGGGGACGACCAGGTGCATCCCCTTGCTGGCCCGGACCTTGAACTGCCCGCGCCCGCCGACCATGTCCTGCGTGTCGTCGGTCCAGACGCCGGTCGCGTTGATCACCTGACGGGCGCGCACCTGGATCTCCTGGCCCGTCTCGAGGTCCTGCGCGACGACGCCGACGACGCGCTCCCCCTCGCGGAGGAACCCGGTGACGCGGGTGCGGCTGATGACGTGGGCGCCGTAGGCGGCAGCCGTCCGCGCCAGGCCCATGGTGTGGCGGGCGTCGTCGATCTGGGCGTCGTAGTACTGGATCGCCCCGATCATGGCGTCCTTCTTGAGCGACGGGACCTGGCGCATGACCTGCTTGCGGGTGAGGTGCCGGTGGAACGGCACCCCGGTGGAGTGCCCCCCACCCTTGCTCATGAGGTCGTAGAGCATGATCCCCGAGCCGATGTAGGCCCGCTCCCAGACCCGGTGCTGCAGCGGGTAGAGGAACGGCACCGGCCGGCACAGGTGCGGGGCGAGCCTGGTGAGGATGAGCCCCCGCTCGCGCAGCGCCTCGCGGACCAGCGCGAAGTCGAGCATCTCCAGGTACCGCAGGCCCCCGTGGACCAGCTTGCTCGAGCGGCTCGAGGTCCCGGAGGCGAAGTCGCGGGCCTCGATGAGGCCGACGGTGAGCCCGCGGGTGGCTGCGTCCAGCGCGGCTCCGGTCCCGACCACACCCCCGCCCACGACCACCACGTCCAGCTCGGCCTCCTGGACGGCGGCGAGGGCGTGCGTGCGGTCGGCGGGGCCCAGACGGCCTCTGTGCGACAGCTCGCGTCCGATGAGCTCGACGGGCGGTGGGGTGGTCGTCATCTCGGCTCCAGGTGCGACAGAAGGTCGGATTGTCCATTGTCCGGGAGGTGACGGGCGGGCGCAGATCCTGGTCCGCGCCCGCCCGCCGTCAGGTGCCGCCCGACGGGCGGCCCTGGTTCACTCGACGTCGACCCAGTCCAGGGTCCGGTCCACGGCCTTCTTCCACCGGGCGTGACCCTCGGCGCGCTGGGCGTCGTCCCACTGCGGGGTCCAGTGCTTGTCCTCGTTCCAGTTCTGCCGCAGCTCGTCGGTGTCCTTCCAGAACCCGACCGCGAGGCCCGCGGCGTAGGCCGCGCCCAGCGCGGTGGTCTCCGCGACGACCGGCTTGGACACCGTGACCCCGAGGACGTCGGCCTGGATCTGCATGCACAGGTCGTTGGCGGTGATCCCACCGTCGACCTTGAGCGTCTCCAGGTGCACGCCGGAGTCCTGCTCCATGGCGTCCACGACGTCCTTGGACTGGTAGCAGATCGCCTCGAGGGTGGCACGGGCCAGGTGGGCGTTGGTGTTGAACCTCGACAGGCCGACGATCGCGCCGCGGGCGTCGGAGCGCCAGTACGGCGCGAACAGGCCCGAGAAGGCCGGCACGAACACCACACCGCCGGAGTCCGGCACCTGCCGCGCCAACGACTCCGACTCCGAGGCACCGCTGATGATCCCCAGCTGGTCGCGCAGCCACTGCACGGCCGAGCCGGTCACCGCGATCGAGCCCTCGAGGGCGTACACCGGCTTGGCGTCGCCGAACTGGTAGCACACCGTGGTCAGCAGCCCGGCCTTGGAGCGGACGAGCTCCTCACCGGTGTTGAGGAGCATGAAGTTGCCGGTGCCGTAGGTGTTCTTGGCCTCACCGACGGCGAAGCACACCTGGCCGACGGTGGCGGCCTGCTGGTCGCCGAGGTCACCGGTGAGCAGGATCTCCCCCGACACGGGCCCGCCGCGCAGCGTGGTCCCGTAGCCCTCGGGGCACGAGGACGGCTTGATCTCGGGCAGCATCTGGCGCGGGATGTCGAAGAACGACAGCAGCTCGTCGTCCCAGTCCAGCGTCTCCAGGTTCATGAGCATGGTGCGCGAGGCGTTGGTGGGGTCGGTGACGTGGGCGCCGCCGTCCGTGCCGCCCGTGAGGTTCCACAGGATCCAGGTGTCGGTGTTGCCGAAGATCGCGTCACCCCGCTCGGCGGCCGCCCGCACCCCGTCGACGTTCTCGAGGATCCACTGGATCTTGCCGCCGGAGAAGTACGTCGCCGGCGGGAGGCCCGCCTTCTGGCGGATGACGTCGCCCTTGCCCTCACGGTCGAGCTTGGAGGCGATGCGGTCGGTGCGCGTGTCCTGCCAGACGATCGCGTTGTAGTACGGGCGTCCGGTCTTCCGGTCCCAGACGACCGCGGTCTCGCGCTGGTTGGTGATGCCGAGCGCGGCGAGGTCGCTGCTCTGCAGTCCCGCCCGGTTCATCGCGGTCTTGATCACCGAGCTGGTGCGCTCCCAGATCTCCACCGGGTTGTGCTCGACCCACCCGGCCTGCGGGAGGATCTGCTCGTGCTCGAGCTGGTACTTGCCGCGCTCGTTGCCCGAGTGGTCGAAGATCATGAAGCGTGAGCTGGTGGTTCCCTGGTCGACTGCTCCGACGAAATCTGCCATGGGTCTGTCCCTCTCCATCGTGGGTTCGTACCGACGTGCTGGTCGTGGGTGCTGCTCACCTGCCCGCGGCGGGCTCAGACATAGGCGGCCGCCGCCAGCCCGGCGAGCACGCCGCCGATGATCGGTCCGACGACCGGGACCCAGGCGTAGCCCCAGTCGCTGGGACCCTTGCCCCTCATCGGCAGCACGGCGTGGGCGATGCGGGGGCCGAGGTCGCGGGCCGGGTTGATGGCGTAGCCGGTGGGGCCGCCGAGCGAGGCACCGATGCCGACCACCAGCAGGGCCACCGGCAGGGCTCCCAGCTCGGCCGGGGTCTGGCCGAACATGAGGATGATGAACACCAGGACGAAGGTGCCGATCGACCTCGGTCACGAGGTTCCACACCGGTGTGCGGATCTCCGGGGCGGTGGAGAACACCGCGAGCTGAGCCGCCGGGTCGTCGGTGGCGTCGAACTGCTTGCGGTAGGCCAGCCACGCGCAGCACGGCACCGATGAACGCGCCGATCAGCTGGGCGACGAAGTAGGTCACCGTGGTGCCGAAGTTGACGGGGATGCCGGGGGCGTACTCGTCTACCCCGTTGGCCAGCAGGCCGAAGGTGACGGCCGGGTTGATGTGCGCCCCGGACTTGAAGCCGGCGTAGACGCCCGCGAACACCGCGAGGCCCCAGCCGAAGTTCACCAGCAGGAACCCGCCGCCGGAGCCCTTGGTGCGCAGCAGGGCCACGTTGGCCACCACCCCGCACCCCAGCAGGAGGAGGAACGCGGTCCCGATCACCTCCGAGATGAAGACCGTGCCGAGCGTGATGTCCATAGAAGCTCCTTCGCTCCTGACCCGTCGTCGTCGCCGGGTGCGGGTGTCGGACACCCGGAGGGGCATCCCCTGGTTCGACCGCGACGTTATGGAGCCTTTGCCCGGTGCACAACGGACGGCGGTCGCCATGATCGACCCGGTGGCGGTCGGCATCGCCGACCTCGCCCCGGTCGCCATCGTCGACCCGACGTCGCCCGGTTCCCAGGCGGGGCAGTGCCAGCCGGGCCCTACGCTCGGGCGTGTCAGGGACCATCCAGTCCATCGAGCGGGCGGCCGCGGTGCTGCGGCTGCTTCGGCAGGGCCCCGCGGCCCTCACCCTGCTCGAGGTCGTCGGCCGCCCTGGGCCTGGCCAAGGGCACCGCGCACGGCATCCTCCGGACGCTGGTCGACGTGGGGTTCGTCGGCGCAGGACGCGGCGACGGGCCGCTACGACGTCGGGGACCGCCTCGCGTCGCTGGCCGGCGGCACGGGTGGACTCCCACACCGTCCGGGCGCATGGCGCTGAACTGGGCGGACACGCTCGCCGCCCGGGCCGGGGAGCAGGTCCGGGTCGGGGTGCTGCGCGGGGTGCAGGTCGAGGTGGTGCACCACGTGTTCCGCCCGGACGACTCCGAGCAGCAGATGCACACCGGGGACATGCTCCCCGTCCACGCCACCGCCATGGGCAAGGTGCTGCTCGCCCACTCCGCCCGCGACCCAGGCCCGCGTGCTCGCCGAGCACCAGGAGCCCTGCACCCACCGCACGGTCACCGACCCGCAGGCCATCTCGCGCCACCTGGAGGCGGTCCGGCGCGACGGCATCGCGACGGAGGTCGAGGAGCTGGTCCTCGGCCAGGCCGCGGTCGCCGCCCCGGTCCGCGGGACGGGGCGGCATGGTCGTGGCCGCGGTGGAGGTGTCCGGTGACGTGGAGCGGCTGTGCGACGGTCGGGGGCAGGTGCGGACCCGGCTCGTCACCCACGTCCGCGGGGTCGCGCGCACCATGTCCCGGGACTGCGCGGGTGAGCGCCCCCGACCGCTACGTGGCCGCGATCGACCAGGGCACGACGTCCACCCGCTGCATCCTGTTCGACGCGGCGGGCCGGCTGGCCTCGGTCGCCCAGCGGGAGCACCGGCAGCACTACCCCGCACCCGGGCTGGGTCGGAGCACGACGCCGCGGAGATCTGGCGCAACGTGCAGCGGGTGCGTGCCCGAGGCCCTGGCGCAGGTGGGCGCCAGGCCGGACCAGGTCGTCGCCCTCGGCGATCGCCAACCAGCGGGAGACCACGGTGCTGTGGGACCGGCGGACGGGCGAGCCGGTCGGCCACGCGGTGGTCTGGCAGGACATGCGCACCCACGACCGTGATCGAGCGGCTCGCGGCGCGACGTCGGGGCCGACCGCTTCGCCGACGTCTGCGGGCTGCCCCTGCTCACCTACTTCTCGGGCCCGCAAGATCGCCTGGCTGCTGGAGCACGACCCGTGCCTGCGTCGGCGCGCGCCGAGGCCGGCGAGCTGCTCTTCGGCACGATGGAGACCTGGCTGATCTGGAACCTCACCGGCGGGCCGGACGGCGGCATCCACGTCACCGACGTCACCAACGCCAGCCGGACCATGCTGATGGACCTGCGCACGCTGGACTGGTCGCCCGAGATCTGTGCCGCGATGTTGGCGTGCCGATGGCGCTGCTGCCGCAGATCCGGTCCTCCAGCGAGGTCTACGGCGAGATCACGACGACCGTGCGTGCCGGGGGTGCGGATCGCCGGGGCGATGGGTGACCAGCAGGCGGCCCTGTTCGGCCAGACCTGCTTCTCCCCCGGCGAGGCCAAGTGCACCTACGGCACGGGCAGCTTCGTGCTGCTCAACACCGGCTCCGAGCTCGGTGCCCGTTCGAGCCACGGCATGCTGTCCACCGTCGCCTACAAGCTCGGCGACCAGCCGGTCCAGTACGCGCTGGAGGGAGCCATCGCCGTCACCGGGTCGCTCGTCCAGTGGTTCCGCGACAACCTCGGGCTGATCAGCACCGCACCGGAGATCGAGACGCTCGCCCTCACCGTCGCCGACAACGGGGGCTGCTTCATCGTCCCGGCGTTCTCCGGCCTGTTCGCCCCGCACTGGCGCCCCGAGGCGCGCGGCGTCGTGGTGGGGCTCACCTCGTACATCACCAAGGGCCACCTGGCCCGGGCGGTGCTGGAGGCGTCGGCCTGGCAGACCCGCGACGTGGTCGACGCGATGGACGCGGACTCCGGCGTGGCGCTCACGGCGCTCAAGGTCGACGGCGGGATGACGAGCAACAACCTGCTCATGCAGACCGTCGCCGACGTCCTCGGCGTGCCGGTCGTGCGACCGATGGTCAGCGAGACGGTGTCGCTGGGTGCGGCCTACGCCGCGGGCCTGGCCGTCGGCTACTGGCCCGACCTGCAAGGCCTGCGACGCAACTGGCACATGGCTGCGCGGTGGCTGCCGAGCGAGGGCTCGGACCGACGGCAGGAGGACTACGTCGACTGGGGGCGGGCGGTCGGTCACACCTTCGGCTGGGCCGCCTCGGGCCGGGACCGGGCCGCTGCCGCCCCGCCGGCCCCCGGGGCACCCGCGCAGGCGGCGCTGGCCGCCGGAACCCCCGCCGCGGGCGTGCGGGTCAGGTGGGTCGGTAGGGCGAGACCACCATCTCCACGCGCTGGAACTCCTTGACGTCCAGGTAGCCCGTCGTCGCCATCGCCCGGCGCAGCGCACCGAACATGTTGGTCGTCCCGTCGGCGCTGCGGCCGGGGCCCAGCAGGATCTCCTCCAACGGCGCCACCGTGCCCACGTGCACCCGCTCACCGCGCGGCAGCACGGCGTGGTGCGCCTCGGACCCCCAGTGCCAGCCGCGGCCGGGCGCCTCCTCGGCCCGGGCGAGCGCGGCACCGAGCATGACGGCGTCCGCGCCGCAGGCCACCGCGTTCACGACCGCCCCGGAGCGCCCCATGCCGCCGTCGGCGATGACGTGCACGTACCGGCCGCCGGACTCGTCGAGGTAGTCCCGACGGGCCCCCGCGACGTCGGCCAGCGCGGTGGCCATGGGCGCGTGGATCCCCACGGTCTGGCGGGTGGTGTGGGCGGCACCCCCGCCGAACCCGACGAGCACGCCTGCGGCCCCGGTGCGCATCAGGTGCAGCGCCGCGGTGTACGTGGCCGCCCCGCCCGACGATGACCGGGACGTCCAGCTCGTAGATGAAGCGCTTGAGGTTGAGCGGCTCGACCCGGGCGGACACGTGCTCGGCCGACACGGTCGTCCCCCGGATGACGAACAGGTCCACCCCGGCGGAGGCGACCGTCTGCCACAGCTCCTGGGTCCGCTGGGGGCTCAGCGAGCCGGCGACGGTCACCCCGCCCGCGCGCACCTCGGCGAGCCGGTCGCGGACCAGCTCGGGCCGGATGGGCTCGGCGTAGACCTTCTGGATCCGGACGGTCGCTGCGGCAGGGTCCAGCTCGGCGATCTCGGCCAGCAGCGGCTCGGGGTCCTCGTACCGGGTCCAGACCCCCTCGAGGTCGAGGACGCCCAGCCCGCCGAGCCGGCCCACCTCCACCGCCGTGGTCGGGCTCATCACGGAGTCCATCGGTGCCGCCATCAGCGGCAGCTCGAACCGGTAGGCGTCGATCTGCCAGGCGGTGGAGACGTCCTCGGGGTCCCGCGTGCGTCGCGACGGCACGATGGCCACGTCGTCCAGGGAGTACGCCCGCCGGCCGCGCTTGGACCGCCCGATCTCCAGCTCGTTCACGCCGGAACCCTAGCGGGACGCTACGGCTGAGTCGGGGGCGCCGGGCCGACGGGCGGCCCGGCACCCCCGGTGCCTGCTGCGGCCGGACTCAGGCGACCATGCCGTGCGGGTCGATCACGTACTTCTTGGCGGCCCCGGAGTCGAAGTCGGCGTATCCCGCCGGCGCCTCGTCGAGGGAGATCTTGGTGGCGTTCACCGCCTTGGCGATCTGCACGCGGTCGGCCATGATCGCCTTCATCAGGCCGAGGTTGTAGCGCATCACCGGGCACTGGCCGGTGGTGAAGGACAGCGACTTCGCCCAGCCCGTCCCCAGGCTGAGCGACAGCGACCCCACCTTGGCGGCCTCGTCGACGCCGCCCGGGTCCCCGGTCACGTACAGCCCGGGGATGCCGATGGCGCCACCGGCCGCGGTGACCTCCATGAGGGAGTTGAGGACCGTCGCCGGCGCCTCGGTGGCCGCGCCCTCGCCGTGGCCGCGAGCCTCGAACCCGACGGCGTCGACGGCGGCGTCGACCAGCGGCTCCCCGAGGATCTGCTCGATCTGGTCCTGCGGCGAGCCCTTGGAGACGTCGACGGTCTCGAAGCCGGCGCTGCGCGCCTGCTGCAGGCGGGCCTCGACGAGGTCGGCCACGATCACGACCGACGCCCCGAGCAGCTGCGCCCCGACCGCGGCGGCGATGCCCACCGGACCGGCACCGGCGACGTAGACCGTGGAGCCCGGCTTGACGCCGGCGGTGACCGCCCCGTGGAAGCCGGTGGGGAAGATGTCCGACAGCATGGTCAGGTCCATGATCTTCGCCATGGCCGCGTCCTTGTCGGGGAAGCGCAGCAGGTTCCAGTCGGCGTAGGGGACCATCACGTACTCGGCCTGGCCGCCGACCCAGCCGCCCATGTCGACGTAGCCGTATGCCGAGCCCGGCCGGTCGGGGTTGACGTTGAGGCAGATGCCGGTCTTGCCCTCCTTGCAGTTGCGGCAGCGACCGCAGGCGATGTTGAAGGGGACCGAGCACAGGTCGCCCTGCTTGATGAACTCGACGTCGCGCCCCGTCTCGACCACCTCGCCGGTGATCTCGTGGCCCAGCGGCAGGCCCTCGGGCGCGGTGGTGCGGCCACGGACCATGTGCTGGTCGCTGCCGCAGATGTTGGTGGTGACCACCTTGAGGATCGCGCCGTGGTGCAGCGGGCGCCCGACGTTGTCGGGGTTGACCCCGGGTCCGTCCCTCAGCTCCCAGCCCGGGTACGGGATCTCCTGGACCTCGACCGTGCCCGGTCCCTGGTAGGTCACCGCGCGGTTGTCTGCCATGTGCTGCCCCTCTCGTGGTGGGGGGCGACGACCACCGGCCCGGCGTCGTCGCCGATGCGCTCGTGCGCAGCTTCGACTCTGCACCCGGGTGCCGACCAGGGCAAGGGCCCTAGGGGCCGGCTCGCGACCCGCTCCGAGCGCCCGCCTCAGCGGACGGTGTAGTTCGGGGCCTCGTTCGTCATGCGGATGTCGTGCGGGTGGGACTCCTTGAGCCCGGCCGAGGTGATGCGCACGAACCGGCCGCGGGTCTTGAGCCCCTCCACGTCCTCCGCGCCGACGTAGAACATCGACTGCCGCAGGCCTCCGACCAGCTGGTGGGCGACGGCCCCGAGCGGACCCCGGTAGGGCACCTGCCCCTCGACGCCCTCCGGGACGAACTCGTCGTCCGCGACGACGTCGTTCTGGAAGTACCGGTCCTTGGAGAAGGAGCGGGCGCCGGCCCGGGTCTGCTGCGCACCCAGGCTGCCCATGCCCCGGTAGGACTTGTACTGCTTGCCGTTGACGAAGACCAGCTCCCCGGGGCTCTCCTCGCAGCCGGCCAGCAACGAGCCCAGCATCACGGTGTCCGCCCCGGCGACCAGCGCCTTGGCGATGTCTCCCGAGTACTGCAGGCCACCGTCGCCGATGACAGGGACACCGGCCGGGCCGCACGCCTTCGCGGCCTCGTGGATCGCGGTCACCTGCGGCACCCCCACCCCTGCGACGACGCGGGTGGTGCAGATCGAGCCCGGTCCGACCCCGACCTTCACACCGTCGACGCCGGCGTCCACCAGCGCCTGCGCGGCCGACCGCGTCGCCACGTTGCCCCCCACCACGTCGACGTGGGCCACCGAGGGCTCGGCCTTGAGCCGCGCGATCATCTCGAGCACGGCCCGGCTGTGCCCGTGGGCCATGTCCACGACCAGCAGGTCCACCCCCGCCTCGACGAGGAGCATCGCGCGCTTCCAGGCGTCCTCGAAGATGCCGATGGCCGCCGCCACGCGAAGCCGCCCCACCTCGTCCTTGGTCGCCAGCGGGTACTGGTCCGCCTTGGTGAAGTCCTTGACCGTGATGAGGCCCCGCAGCCGACCGTCGTCGTCGACGAGCGGAAGCTTCTCGATCTTGTGCCGGGACAGCAGGGTCATGGCGGTGTCGGGATCGGTCCCGACCGGGGCGGTGACCAGGGGCATCCGGGTCATCACCTCCTCGACGCACCGCGTCGGGTCGGTCTCGAAGCGCAGGTCACGGTTGGTGACGATGCCCAGCAGCACACCCGTCGCGTCGACGACCGGCAGCCCGCTCACCCGGTAGCGGCCGCAGAGCTCGTCGACCTCCCGCAGGCTCGCCGACGGGCTCGTGGTCACCGGGCGCGTGACCATGCCCGCCTCGGAGCGCTTGACGAGGTCGACCTGCTGGGCCTGGTCGTCGGCCGACAGGTTGCGGTGGAGCACCCCCAGACCTCCCTGGCGGGCCATCGCGATCGCCATGCGGGACTCGGTGACGGTGTCCATCGCGCTGGACAGCAGCGGCACCTCCACGCTGATCCGCCTGGACACCCGCGAGCGGGTCGAGGCACCGCTGGGGACGACGTCGCTCTCCCCCGGCAGCAGCAGCACGTCGTCGTAGGTGAGCCCGACGCGGGCGAAGGGGTCGTGCTCGGCGGGCTCGGACGGCTCGGTGACCACCTGCTGATGGTAGGCGTTCCCCGCCGGCGGACCCGCCGCTGCGAGCAGGGGTCAGAGCCTCGCTGCGGAGCCCCAAGGAGGTTCCTAGCCGTCGACGGCCCGGGCCGCCCACCCCTCCGCACCGACGTCGCCGGGGCCGAGGCCGTGCCCCGACGGCCGGTCGACGGGAGGGCGCCCCTGGCCTGCCCGGCCACCGGCACCCGGCGCCCCGGCGGCCCCGCTCCCCGGTCCGTGCCCCGGGGCGTCGCGGGCAGGTCCGGCGTTCGGAGCAGGACGGGCGGCGGGCTGGCCGGCGGCGCGCCTGGGTCCCTGGAGCGCGGCGGTGGCGTCCTGGGGTGGCTCGCCACCACCGGGAGCCTCCTGCGCTGCGGTCGTGGGAGTCGCAGGTGGCGTGGCGAGGTCGGTCGCGGGCGGGGTCGGGAGGTCCGTCCCAGGCGTGGTCGACGGTGTCGCGGGGGGTGTCTCGGTGGGTGTCTCGGTCGGTGTCTCCGGCGGTGCGGTGACCGTCGGGGTCGGCTGCGGAGTCGGCTGCGGGACCGAGGGCAGGGACGGTGGGGCGGCCGCCGTCCGGGGGGGCTGGCCACCTGTCCCGCCCTGGTCCCGCGCGCTGGGTGCCGGCTCAGCGGGGCCTCCGGCGCCCGGCAGGCCCGGGAGCGCAGGCTGACCGGGCAGGCCGGGGACCGGCGCGGCCGTCCGGCTGGGTCCCACCTCCGGCCCCTCGGGCACGACCGGGACGTCCCCGCCCGGCAGGCCGGGGACGCTCGGCCACACCGGCGGCGGCTCGCCGCGGCGGACCGCGTCCTCCGTCGCAGCCAGCCCCTCCTCGGTGGCGTCGAGCGCCGTGTGCAGGCGCCGGCGTTGTGCCGGCGGCAGGTCGGCGACGAGCGAACGGGCTCGCTCCAGCAGCGTCCGTGCGCCGACGACGTCGCCCTGCTCGGCTGCGAGCCGGGCCGCGACCAGCGTCGACTCGATCGACTGGACGGACTCTGCCACCGTGCTCGGCGGCGTCTCGGCGACGTCCTGGGCGCCCAGCCCCACGGCCATGACGGCGATGACGGCCGCCGCGCCGGCGGACAGCAGCCACCACGGCGTGCGTCCCGCCCGGGTGCGCCGCACCGGCAGCAGGTCCGTCGGCACATGGCCGTGCAGCGGCGGCTCCTCGCGGGAGCGGGGGGTGGCGGCGGCGACCTCGGCGTCGACGACCTCGGCCCAGCCCGCGAGCAGGCGCAGCACCTCGTCGTCCGTCGGGTCCAGGGGCACCCGGGCGGCGAGCCGGTCGAGGGCGAGGTCGCTCTCGCGCACACCGCCGAGCGAGGAGTGCTCGCCCTCGGCCCCGCGGTGCCCCCCTGGGCTCACGGGGTCACGTCCCGGTCCGGGTCGGGACCCAGCAGGGCCCGCAGCCTGGCCAGGGCGCGGTGCTGGGCGACGCGCACGGCGCCAGGCGTCATGCCGAGCGCGGCCGCGGTCTCCTCGCTGCTCATGCCGACGGCCACCCGCATGACGAGGACCTCGCGCTGCTGCCCCGGCAGCCGTTCCATGAGCCTGGTCACCTCGTCGGCCTGCGAGGAGAGGACCGCGCTCCGCTCGGGGTCGTCGGCCAGCGACGTCCGGGCACTGTCGGGCACCTGCTCGACGACCTGCTCACGTCCCAGGGCCAGCCGCTGCGCGTCCGCCACCTTGTAGCCCGCGACCTTGAAGACGAAGGCCTCGAACGGCCGCCCGGTGTCCCGGTAGTGAGGCAGCGCGGTCAGCACGGCGACACACACCTCCTGAGCGACGTCGTCCGCGGCCGTGTCGGCCCCGGGGTACCCCCGCAACCGGGCCCGGCAGTACCGGTGAACGCGCTGGCGCACCCCGGCGATGAGGCTCTCGATCGCGTCGGACTCCCCCGCCACCGCTCGTGTGACCAGCTGGGACCACAGCCCCCGCTCGTCGACGACGACCGGCCGGTCGCGGGACTCCATGTCCGACATCGCAGGAGCGCGCGGACCGTTACAGCGCGTGGTGTCGAGCGGACAGGCCCGCAGTGGGGCTGGCCACGCCACGAACGGTCCACCGACCGATCATGCTGGCTCCGATCCCTGAGGTGCGGCACCCGCGGTCCGGGGCCAGCCGAGCCTACCGCCGACGTCTACGGGGGCGTCAGTCCAGGGCGCACGGGTCGACGCGCGAGCGACCGGTCAGCGGACCATGCCGATCCGGAATCCCGTGGCGACCGCCTGTGCGCGGTCTGCCGCGTCGAGCTTGCGGAAGAGCCGACGGGCGTGGGTCTTGATGGTGTCCTCGGACAGGAACAGCTCGCGGCCGATGGCGGCGTTGCTGCAGCCGCGCGACATGCCGTCGAGCACCTGCACCTCGCGCTCGGTCAGGGCGACGGCCGAGCCCGGCGCGGCCTCGGGTCTGCGCCGGGCACCTGCCTGCGGGCGGCCTCGCTGAGCGCGGCCGCCAGCGCGATGGACAGCTCCTCCGGGCTGGCGTCCTTCACGACGTAGCCCCGGGCGCCCGCGGCGACGGCCCGCGCGAGCCCGTCGGCGTCCTCGGCCATGGTGGTCATCAGGACGTTGGCCTCCGGGTGGCGGGTGAGCAGCCGCTTGGCCGCCTCGACCCCTCCGATGCCGGGCATGCGCACGTCGAGCAGGACGACGCTGGGGCGCTCCACCGGCCAGCGCGACAGCGCCTCCTCGCCCGAGGCAGCCCCCACGACGCGGGTGATGCCCGGGAGACCGGCCACGGCACGCCGCAGCTGCTCTCGGACGATGGGCGTGTCGTCGACCACCAGGACGGTTGCCACGGCTCGCACCTCTTCTCCGGCACCCGGCCGGTGCTCCGACTGCCTATCGGCAGGCGGGAAAGGAGCGGTTGAGCCCTGACGTGCAGGTTTCCGACTGCCGCCGATGCGCTCAGGCGCCGACGGCCGCCGCGATCCGGTCCGTGGCCTGGGTGAGGTCGTGCCACCCGCTCGACGCCCGGAGGGGTGTCGACGCCGTGCCAGCCCGGGCCCGCCGAGCAGCAGCAGCGGGCTCGGGCGCAGCCGCGGCAGGTCGTCCAGCTGCTCGGGCTCCCGGACCTTGAGGTGGGCGTAGACGAAGACCACCGCCGGACCGCTGCGCCGGACCGCGGCGGCCAGCGCCGTGCGCGGTACCCGCACACCGAGCAGCCTCGATGCCACCCCGTGCTCGGCGAGCGAAGCGGTGAGCACCTGCAGCGGCAGACCGTGCTGCTCCTGCTCAGCGGCCGCCAGCAGGACCGGACGGGTGTTGCGGGGGTGGCGCAGCCCCGCCGCGACGGTGCGCAGGCTGGACAGCACGCTCTCGGAGAGGACGTGCTCGACCTCCACACCCGGTCCCCGGTGACGCGCCAGCGCTCGCCGACGGCCACCAGCACGGGGGCCACCAGGTGCTCCCAGGTCGAGATCGTCCCGTGACGCTCGAGGTGCTGGCGGATCAGCCGCATGCACTCGTAGGAGTCCAGGGACATGGCCGCACGGGCCAGACCACGGGCGGCCGGCGTCCCGTCCGGCAGGGACACCACCCGCCCCCCGCCCGCGCGGGCCGCGGAGCGCGGCGGCGGGACGTCGTCGAGGAGCCCGGCGACGAGGTCCTCGGCCGCACCCGCCTCGGGCCGGTCGTCGTCCGTCCACCAGGGCCGTCGGGCCCGTCGAGCCCAGCGCCGGCACGGTCATCCGCCCCGCGTCCCGGGGCCCAGCCGGGCGCGGCGTGCCTCGAGGCGCAGCGGGGCCGCCGCGTCGCCACCGGAGCCGACGCCGGTGGTGAGCGGCCGCGCGGTGAGCGCGGTGACGCTGGCCAGTCCGGCGTCCTCCACCACGTCGCTGGCGCGCGCGATCACCGCCGCCTCCGACGGGGGCACCCCTTCGAGCGTGAGCCGACGCATGACCATGAGCCGGGCGACGTCGGTCCCGGAGTACCGACGGTGGGAGCCGGCGGTGTGCTCCGACGGGCCCAGGCCGTAACGACGGTCCCAGGTCCGGAGGGTCGCCGGAGCGACGCCCAGCCTCCGGGCGACGGCTGCCACGGTCAGCATCGGACGGGGCACCTGGTCCCCCTCACGACGTCCTACGACCTCCGGCATGGAGCCGATTGTGTCGATCGTCGAGCTTGATCGCATGCCCAACGCGGTTCGTGGGCACTGTGTCCCATATATCCGGCCATCACGACCGGACATCGCTCCAGAACTGGTTCTGACCAAGGCTTGAACAACCACTGAAGCGCTTGTAGGTTGTTCAGGACCGAACGCCAGCATCAGGACGAACCGCCCCGACGGGTTCTGGTGGCCTGATCGCGGCCGACGACCGGTACGACACGACGTGCACTGCAGGAGGAACAGATGGCCGAGATCTCGAGACTGCCCGGACCCGTCGCGGAGCTGTGGGAGTGGCAGATGGACGGGGCCTGCCGTGGCTCCGAGACCACCCTCTTCTTCCACCCCGAGGGCGAGCGTGGCCCGGCACGGCGGGAGCGCGACGCCGCCGCGGTGGCCGTCTGCCAGGCCTGCCCCGTGGTGACGCAGTGCCGCGAGCACGCCCTCGCGGTCCGCGAGCCCTACGGCGTCTGGGGCGGCATGACGGAGGATGAGCGCGAGGCCGCCTACACCCGCGGGCGCCGCCTGGCCGCCGTCGGCTGACGGCGCACCGAGCCGTCGCACCACCGGGAAGGCACCCGGGCCCCAGCCGCACCGGGGCGCGATACGTCCTCGGCGGTGCGCCCGTGGGCCGTTCTCGCCTCCGGCCCGCGGGTCGCGACCACGTCTGCTGACGGCGGCCCCTGCAGCGCCGTCCCAGACGTCGAAGGCCCCCATCGTTCATCGGTGGGGGCCTTCGGTGTCTCCTGCGCCGGACGCGACGCGCGCGAGGCCCCCACCCCGGTAGGGGTGAGGGCCTCGCACGGTGCGGTGGTGCGGTGGTGCGATGGTGCGGGCGGTGCGGGTGGTGCGGTGGTGCGGTGGTGCGGGTGATCAGTGCGAGTGGCCGTGGCCCCCGTGGCTGTGACCGGCGTCCTCGGTGGGCTCCGGCTTGTCCACGACCAGGGCCTCGGTGGTCAGCACCATCGCGGCGATGGACGCCGCGTTGCGCAGGGCGGCCTTGGTCACCTTGACGGGGTCGACGATGCCGCCGGCGATGAGGTCGACGTACTCCCCCGTGGCGGCGTCGAGGCCCTGGCCCGGCGGGAGCGCCGCGACCTTGTCGACGACGACCGAGCCCTCGTGGCCCGCGTTGGACGCGATCCACCACAGCGGCTTGCTGACGGCCCGCCGGACGATCGCGACACCGACCGCCTCGTCGCCCGTGCGACCGAGGTCACCCTCGAGCGCGGTGCGCGCGTGGACGAGGGCGGAGCCGCCGCCGGCGACGATGCCCTCCTCGATCGCGGCCCGGGTGGCGGACACGGCGTCCTCGACGCGGTGCTTGCGCTCCTTGACCTCGACCTCGGTGTGGCCACCGACCTCGATCACCACGACGCCGCCGGAGAGCTTGGCGAGGCGCTCCTGGAGCTTCTCGCGGTCCCAGTCGGAGTCGGTGCGCTCGATCTCGGCCTTGATCTGGTTGACCCGGGCGCTCACGGCGTCCGCCTCGGCGCCGCCGTCGACGATCGTGGTGTCGTCCTTGGTGACGACGATGCGGCGTGCGGAGCCGAGCACCTCCAGGCCCACGGTCTCCAGGTCGAGACCGACGTCCGCGGTCACCACCTGGGCACCGGTCAGCACGGCCATGTCCTGCAGCATCGCCTTGCGGCGGTCGCCGAAGCCGGGGGCCTTGACCGCGACCGCGGTGAAGGTGCCCCGGATCTTGTTGACGACGAGGGTGGACAGCGCCTCCCCCTCGATGTCGTCGGCGACGACGAACAGGGGCTTGGAGGTCTGCAGCACCTTCTCCATGAGCGGCAGCAGCTGCTTGACCGTGGAGACCTTGCCGCCGACGAGCAGGACGTGCGCGTCGGTGAGGACGGCCTCCATGCGCTCGGTGTCGGTGACCATGTACGGGGACAGGTAGCCCTTGTCGAACTGCATGCCCTCCGAGAACTGCAGGGTCACGCCGGTGGTCGAGCCCTCCTCGACGGTGATGACACCGTCGCGGCCGACCTTGTCGAACGCCTCGGCGAGGGTCTCGCCGACGGTCGGGTCCTGGGCGGAGACGGTGGCGACGTGGGCGACCGACGCGGAGTCGGTGACCTCGACGGCGATGTCGTCCAGGCGCCCCTCGAGGGCGGCGACGGCGGCGTCCATGCCGCGCTTGAGACCACCGGGCGAAGCGCCCGCGGCCACGTTGCGCAGGCCCTCGTGGACCATGGCCTGGGCGAGGACGGTGGCGGTCGTGGTGCCGTCGCCGGCGACGTCGTTGGTCTTGGTCGCCGCCTCCTTGGCCAGCTGGGCGCCGAGGTTCTCGAAGCGGTCCTCGAGCTCGATCTCGCGGGCGATGGTGACGCCGTCGTTGGTGATGACCGGCGGGCCGAAGGACTTGGCGAGGACGACGTTGCGCCCCTTCGGCCCGAGGGTGACCTTGACCGCGTCGGCCAGGGCGTCGACGCCGCGCTCGAGCGCCTTCCGGGCGGTCTCGTCGTAGGACAGGCTCTTGCTCATGTCACTCCTGACAGTGGTGCTGGGGTGGCCGTGGGGCCACGGGTGGGTGGTGCCGTGCAGGTGTGGTGCTGGGCGCGCGACGACGGACGCCGCCCGCGGCCGGATGGCCGGGGGCGGCGTCGTCAGCGCTGCGTCACGACCGTGAGGGTCGTGTCAGCTCACTTCTCGATGACGGCGAGGACGTCGCGGGCGGAGAGGATCAGGTACTCCTCGCCGCCGTACTTGACCTCGGTGCCGCCGTACTTGCTGTAGAGCACCGTGTCGCCGACCTGGACGTCGAGCGGGATGCGCTTCTCGCCGTCCTCGTCGAAGCGACCGGGGCCCACCGCCAGGACCTTGCCCTCCTGGGGCTTCTCCTTGGCGGTGTCGGGGA
The DNA here is from genome assembly GCA_963759255.1 of uncultured Actinomycetota bacterium. GTDB lineage: Bacteria > Actinomycetota > Actinomycetes > Actinomycetales > JBBAYJ01 > Aquipuribacter. The sequence goes on along the minus strand of CAVWYQ010000002.1, from coordinate 110,991 downwards.
TGACCAGCCCGGAGGCGGTCGTCTGCTCGGCCTCGAGCGTCTGCACGACGATCCGGTCCTCGAGCGGCTTGATGGAGACAGCCACGTGCTGCACCTCTTTCGCGACTAGCTGCCGGCCGACCGATCGGTCGACCGAGTGGTCTGGTCCGCCGTGGACGGGACGTCGTCGCGGGTGCCGACCCGTCGTCAGGCGATTGGCACCCGATGCCGTCGAGTGCCAGCACGGACACTAGCCAGACGCTGGCACTCGGTCAACCGGAGTGCCAGATCGGCTGCCCCGACCCGGTCGGCCCGGTGGGTGACGACTGGCAGGATCACCTCGTGACCCGGCCTCGCGAACGACCCACGAGCGCCTCGTGAGCGCCTCGTGAGCGCGGCGGAGGACGTCACCCCCGTGCTGCGCCCGGACGGCTGGGCGCTGCTGGAGGCGCTGCCTCCGTACGACGCGACCTCGGCCCTGACGCTCGGCACCCGTCTGCGCGAGGCCGGGACCCCGCCCGAGACGGTCGCCGCGGCGCTCACGCAGTCCCGGCTGCGGGCGGCCGCCAGGAGCAAGGTCGGCGGCTTCGCCGACCTCATGCTCTTCACCGCCGAGGGCCTGGAGCAGGCGACCCGGCTGCCGGTGGCCGCCCGCCACGCGGACCGGTTCCGCCGGGCCGGCGCCACCAGGGTGGTGGACCTGGGCTGCGGCATCGGCGTGGACGCGATGGCGGTCGCCGGCATGGAGATGGCCGTCGACGCGGTCGAGCTCGACCCGGCCACCGCAGCCGTCGCCACGGTCAACCTCCGCCACTTCCCGAGGGCGGCGGTGCACCTGGCCGACGTCGCGGACTTCCCCGACCGGTTGCCGGTGGCCCGGCCCGGGAGCCCCGGTGGCGTCGACGCCGCCTGGGCAGACCCCGCCCGGCGGCGCGACGGACGCCGGCTGCACGAGCCCGAGCAGTGGTCCCCGCCGCTGTCGTGGGCCCTCGCCCTCCCGGGCACCGGCGTGGCGAGCGCCGGGGTCAAGGTCGCCCCGGGCGTCGAGCACGACCTCGTCGCCCCTGGCGGGCCCGCCCAGGGCTGGACGGCGGCCTGGACCTCCGTCGACGGTGACGTCGTCGAGGCCGTGCTGTGGTGGGGCGCGGCGGCGCAGCCTGGGTCCAGGCGGACCGCCACCGTGCTGCGGACGGTCCACGACCCCCCGGTGGCGCCGGGCCCAGCGGGGCCGTCGGGCGCCGGCCCGGAGGCGGCCCAGGTGCGGGAGGTCGGCACGCTCAGCGACGCCGGTCTGGGGCACCCCCCGGTCGGTCCGGTCGGGGCCTACCTGCACGAGCCGGACGGCGCCGTCATCCGCGCGGGGCTGGTGGCCCACGTCGTGGAGCAGGTGGGCGGTCGGCTGCTCGACCCGATGATCGCCTACGTGACGACCGACGAGCCGGTGGTGAGCCCGTTCGCCCGCTCCTACGCCGTGGAGGCGGTGCTGCCGTGGGGCCTCAAGCGGCTGCGCTCCTACCTGCGCGGGCGTGGGGTGGGACGCGTCACGGTCAAGCGTCGGGGCAGCCCGGTCGACCCCGAGGAGCTGCGTCGGGCGTTGCGGCTGGACGGTGACGGGGAGGCCACCGTGGTGCTCACCCGTCGCGGGGACGAGCGCCTCGTCCTCGTGTGCCAGCCCCTCGGCTGAGCCGCTGCAGCCGGTGGTGCGGGCGCGTCCCGGTCGCTCAGAGCGAGGTCCACGCCCGCCGCAGGCTCCGACGACCGGTGCCTGCCCCCGTGGCCGCGCCGGCCGCGGCCGCAGGCCACCCCGGGCGCAGCACCAGCTCCCGGGGCTGCTCGCCCTCCCCGGCCACCGTGACCTCCACGGGCACCTGGAGCGCCGTCACCCGACCATCGACGTCGATCGGCTCGGCCAGCGCCGTCCCGAGCCGTGAGGCGACCAGCTCCGTCTCCGCGTCGTCACGCATGCCCTCGCAGGCCACGGTCAGCCGGGTGGGTCCGGTGCGCCCGACCACGTCGCTGCCGCGCACGACCCCCGTCATCCGCTGGGCCAGGCACGACAGCAGCCGGGCCTCGTACCGGGAGTCGTCACGCGGCTGCGGCATGACCGGCTCGACGCTGAGCAGCACCAGCGTGCGCCCGCTGCGGGCGGCCCGCTGCTGGGCGAGGGCGACGTGGCGGACGAGGACGTCGAGCGTCGCCGCGCCGGTGACGGCGTCCCGGTCACCGAACCAGGCACGTCCTCCGGAGACCTGCACCAGCTGGGTCAGCATGGCGTCGGGGACGCCGTCGGGGCGGCGCACCAGCGAGGTGGTCACCCGGGCGCGGAGCAGGCGGCCGTCCGCACGGAGGTACCGGCGCTCGGCGTCGACCGAGCCGATCTGGCCGCTGAGCAGCCGGGCGGTGGCGGCCACCGCTGCCGACCGGTCGGCCGGGTGGATGAGGTCGCGGGGCAACCGCGCCGCAACGAGGCGCGGTCCGCCCGCAGCAGCTCGCACAGCCGGTCGTTGAAGCGGAGCCAGGTACCGTCGGGCCGACCAGGCCCATGGCGACCGACGACGGTCGAAGACGGCCGCCAGCCTCTGCACCCCGGGACGCCTCCACGGCATGACCTCGGCAACCACGGGTCGGCCCCCTTGACCCGGCCGCGTGCGTCGACGGTCAGCCGGTCGCGCGGCGCTCAGCCCTGGACCAGGTCACCGGAAGCGACGGGTCCGTGCCGAGGTCCCAGCCCGAGGGCTCACGACCCGCGGCCACCAGCATCGAGCCGAGAGCCGCGACCATGGCGCCGTTGTCGGTGCACAGCCCGGGGCGCGGCACCCGCACCCGCAGCCCGGCCGCTCCGCGCGCTCCTGCACCAGCGCCCGCAGCCGGCTGTTGGCCGACACCCCGCCCCCGAGCAGCAGGTGCGTCGACCCCCTCGCTCCCGGCACGCCGCGACGGCCTTGGCGGTCAGCACGTCGACGACGGCCTCCTGGAAGGACGCGGCGACGTCGGCGACGACGACGTCCCGGCCCTCGTCGCGCGCACGCTCGACCCAGCGGGCCACCGCGGTCTTCAGCCCCGAGAACGAGAAGTCGTGCCGGTGGTCGGTGCCGTCCCGGGCCACCGCGCCGGCACCGGTGAGCCCACGAGGGAACCTCATGGCGGCCGGGTCGCCGTCCCGGGCGACGCGGTCGACGTGGGGCCCACCGGGGAACGGCAGCCCCAGCAGCCGGGCCACCTTGTCGAACGCCTCGCCCGCCGCGTCGTCCAGGGTGGCCAGCCGAGCACGTCGACCTCGGCGGTGACGTCGTCGACCCGCAGCAGGCTGGAGTGCCCGCCCGAGACCAGCAGCGCGATCGCCGGCTCCGGCAACGGCCCGTGCTCGAGGGTGTCGACGGCGACGTGCGCGGCGAGGTGGTTGACCCCGTAGAGCGGGACGCCCAGGCCGAGCGCGAGCGCCTTGGCCGCGGACACGCCGACGACCAGCGCGCCCGCCAGGCCGGGCCCGCTGGTCACCGCGACCGCGTCGACGTCGCGACAGCGCCACCCCCGCCTCTGCCATGCCCGGTCCAGCGTGGGCAGCATCGCCTCCAGGTGGCGCCGGCTGGCGACCTCGGGGACCACCCCGCCGAAGCGGGCGTGCTCGTCGACGCTGCTGGCCACGGCGTCCGCCAGCAGCGTGCTCCCGACCACCAGGCCGACGCCGGTCTCGTCGCAGGAGGTCTCCATGCCCAGCACCAGCGGGCCGTCGCGGTGGCGTCACCAGGCCAGGTCCAGCCGCATGAGCAGGGCGGCGACGCGGGCCCCGCCCGGGCTCGGACGGCGAGTAGTAGCCCGGGGCGCCGTCCCTGCCGCCGGAACCCGACCGACTCGTACATCCCGACCGCCACCGGGTCGTTGTCCTCGCGGACCTCCAGGTCGACCCGACGCGCCCCGGCCCCACGGCCACCTCGACGGCAGCGTCGAGCAGGCGCCGTCCCAGGCCGCTGCCCCGGCGCCCGGGGCGCACCGCGATGGTCTGCAGCTCGGCGTCGATCCCGTGGACCACCACGCCGACGTAGCCCAGCAGCTCACCGTCGGGGTCCCGCAGCACCTGGTAGCGTACGACCAGGCTCGGCCAGCTCCGACAAGAACCACTCCCGGCTCCAGGCGTCGTGACCGAACGACGGCGCCTCCACGGCACGCACGTCGTCGAGGTCCCACCAGCGCATGGCGGCCGTCCCGGCACCCCGGTCGGTGCCGGGCGGGTCGGTGGTGGGTGGGTCGGTGGCGGGTGCGGTCCGGGGTCGAGTCATCCGCTGACCCGCTTGGGGCTGCCAGGCTGCTGCACGTCGGGTCGGCGCAGGTACATCGGGTCGGCGGGCAGGGGCTGGGGCCCCGACCCCGCCAAGCCGTCCCGGGCGAGAGCCGCGATCCACGCCGCGGAGGGCGACAGGGGCAGCCCGCCGCCGCCGGCCTCCAGCAGGACCGTGGCGCCGGCGTGGCGGAGCCGGTCGGCGTACATGGCCGCCCCCCCTCCGAGCACGGGGGCCCCGGCCGTCATTGCCGCCGCGGCGAGCTCCTCGGGGGCTGAGACCTGAGGTTCTCCGAGCCGGCGTCCGTCCCGGTACCGCGCCCAGTAGACCTCCCGGCGACGGGCGTCGGTGGCCACGAGCACCGTGCCGGGGGCGCCTGCGGCAACGGCCTCGGCGGCCAGGGCATCCAGCCCGCAGACGCCCAGGACCCGGACACCGACCACGTGGGCGAGGGCCCGGGCGGTGACCAGCCCGGCCCGCAGCCCGGTGAACGGCCCGGGACCGACGCCGGCGGCGACCGCCGTGAGGTCCGCGGGCACCACCCCGGCCTCGGCCAGGACCGCCTTGATGGTCGGTGCGAGAAGCTCGGCGGGACGGTTGCCCTCGGGCACGTCCCGGGCGGCCACCGGCCGACCCGGCGGCTGGTCGTCCCGCAGCAGCGCCACGGACACCGTGGCCGTGGAGGTGTCGAGGGCGAGGATCAGCACGGCGGACCTCCTGCATGGCGACGGTGGCGCGCGCGGCGCGGACGGCGTCCACCCCCACGAGGCGGACCCTGACGGTCCGGGCCTCCTCACCGGACGTGAGGTCCGTGGTGGCGGCACGGTCCTGCCGCGTCGCAGGGGCGCCCGTCGCAGGGGTCCGGGTCGCAGGCGGCTGCGCTCGGTCCAGGCGCACCTCGACCCGGGTCGGGCTGAGCCGCTCGGCGAGCCCCTCCCCCCACTCGACGACGACCACCGCCCGATCCAGGTCGGAGTCCAGGTCCAGGTCGTCGAGCTCGAGGGCGCCACCGAGCCGGTAGGCGTCGACGTGCACCAGCTCGGGCCCGTCGGGGCGCGGCCCGGCCGGGTCGGGTCGCTGGTGGCGCGCCAGGACGAAGGTGGGTGAGGTCACCGGCGCGTGACCCCCAGCCCCACCGCGAGGCCCTGCACGAACGTCGTCTTCCCTGCGCCCAGCGGTCCGGTGAGGACGACGACGTCCCCTCCGACGAGCTGGCTGCCGAGCGCGCGCGCGAGCGCACGGGTGGCGGCCACGGTGGAGCAGAGCACCTGCACCTGGGCGCGGTCCGGACCGGGGGCGGGACCGGCGACGCTGCCCGGGTCCGGCCCAGCCGCCGGATCCGGCACGCTCACCAGCTCACGCACCGCGCTCGACCTCCTCCCGGCGCCGGCTCTCCCGGGCGGCCTCCTCGCGCTGCCGGGCGTCGCGCCCGACGAGGCGGTGGACGGTCTCCGCCGCCCGGCGTCGTCGCCTCGCCGGCGACGACGTCGTCCGCCGGGTCGACGCGGGCGGCCCTGGCGGCGCGCGCAGACCAGGTCGAGGACGTGCCCGGACACCACGTCGGGGTGCTCCAGCATCACCAGGTGCCCCGCCTGCCGGACGACGACGTGCTCGGCCCCGGGCAGCGACCGGACGATGGCCTCGGAGTGCCGGGGCGGGGTCATCAGGTCGCGGTCTCCGACCAGCACGCAGCGTCTGCACCTTCTCCATGACCGCCAGGGCGTCCTGCTCGTCGTGCTCGGTGAACCCGGGCAGGAAGTCGCGGACGACCTCCAGGAGGTGTCGGCGATGATCCGGGCCACGAAACGCGTGAGCTCGGGGGGCACGGGCGAGGCGAAGGACCACCGCCGCACGATGAGCCGCTCCACGTCGGCGACCATGCGCCGCCCGCGCAGGACCAGCTGCGGCTGGCGCGCCAGCAGCGCCAGCAGGTTGGGGGCCACGCGCGTCACCGCCCCCCCGCCGGGCAGGCCGAAGTCGAGCGTCGACAGGTCACCGGCGCTCGTGGCGACCAGGCCGACCCCGAGCACCCTCGTGCCGAACAGCTCCGGCTGCAGGTGCGCCAGGCTCATCATCGTCATGCCGCCCATGGAGTGCCCGACCAGGACCACCGGACCCTCGGGGACGTAGGCCCGCAGGACCGCGTCCAGGTCGGCGCCCAGCCGCGTGATCCGCGAGCCTGCCGCCTGGGCCCACCTCGGAGCGGCCGTGACCCCGCTGGTCGTAGGTCACCACGCGGTACCGCCCCCGCAGGGCCAGACGCTGGAAGTGCCAGGACTGCGAGCTGAGGCCGTAGCCGTGGACCAGCACCACCGTCATCTCGGGGGTCCGGTCGGCCTCGCGCGGACCGGGCTCGTCGACCTCGACGTGCAGGCGCACGCCGTCGTCGGTGTGCAGCTCGTACTCCTCGCCGTGGACCCGGCCGAGCAGGGCGAGGCCCTCCCGGTCGAAGACCGCGTCCACGTCACGGCGTCGCGAGCGCAGCCGGTCCGCGGTGATCCCGGCCGCGACCCCGGCGCCGGCGGCGGCCAGACCGGCCCCGAGGCCGATGAGGCGCCACGGGGTCGAGTCGGTCACCACGGTCCCCCCGTCGCCGAGGTCGAGCAGGGCAGGCTCGTCCTCCAGCAGGGCGACGTCGCCCGCGCCCAGCCAGCGCCGGGGCAGGCGCGAGCCGAGCCGGGCGACGACCTCGTAGGAGATGGTGCCGGCCGCGACCGCCCACTCCTCGGCCGTCGGCTCACCCTGCAGGCCGGGCCCCAGCACGACCACGTCGTCACCGACGTCCTCGCGGGCCCTGGCGCCGAGGTCGACGACGACCTGGTCCATGCAGATCCGGCCGACCACCGGCACCCGGCGACCACGGGAGCCACCGACCCAGACCTCCGCACGGCCGGTGGCCGAACGGGGCAGGCCGTCGGCGTACCCGAGCGGCACCAGCCCCAGCACCGTGTCCTCGGTCGCGGTCCAGGCGTGCCCGTAGGAGACGCCCTCGCCCGCGGCGAGCCGGCGCACGTGCGCCAGCCGCGAGCGGAGCGTGAGCGCGGGCCGCAGCCCCAGCTCGGCCGGTCCGGCGATGTCGGGGACCGGGGACAGCCCGTAGACGGCCAGCCCCGGGCGGACCAGGTCCAGGTGCAGGTCCGGCCGGGTGAGCGTGGCGGCGGAGTTGGCCAGGTGACGCAGCCCCGGTCGCAGGCCCGCCTCCCGGAGCACGTCGACGGCACCGGTGAACGCGGCGGCCTGCCGGTCGACCGTGGGGTGGCGCGGGGAGTCGGCCCAGGCCAGGTGGCTGAAGACGCCGCTCACCGACACCAGCCCGGCGCGTTCGGCGTCGGCGAGTGTCCGGGCCACGGCCGGCAGGTCGGCCAGGTCGACGCCGTTGCGGTGCAGCCCGGTGTCCACCTTGACGTGCACGTCGGCGACCTGGCCGCTCGCGCGCGCCGCGAGCATGACCGCTTCGACGTGCCGGGGGTGCGACAGGCCGAGGGTGACCTGCCGGCGGAGCGCGGCGGCGACCGGGGCCGCGTCGCCGGAGAGCAGCCACGCCAGGACCGGGGCGTCGATGCCGGCCTCGCGCAGCCGCAGGGCCTCGTCCAGCTGCGCCACCCCGAGCCACGCGGCACCGCCGGCGAGCGCCGCACGGGCGACGGGCACCAGACCGTGGCCGTAGGCGTCCGCCTTCACGACGGCGAGGACCGGGGTGCCGGTCCGGCGCGCCATGGAGTCGACGTTGCCGGCCACGGCGTCGAGGTCGACCTCCACGTGGCCGGTGCCCACGTCGGCCCCGGCCCCCAGGTCGGCCTGCAGGTGGGCGTCGACGTGGGCGTGCGGCACGGCGGCGGACGGCACGGCGGCGTGCGGCACGGCGGCGGACGGCACAGCGGCGGACGGCACAGCCCGCCCGCTCAGGGGCGGGTCCTGCCTGGGGGGCCCGCCGTCGGGCGGTCCGTCGAGGTGGGAGGCGTCGGTCCGAGCGGTCACATCAGCCATGGTCCCAGGAGGGAGGCCTGGCGCTCGTCACGACCCCTGCCAGCGCGTCGGCCACGGCCAGAGCCCGCAGCGGGCCGCCCCCGGACGAGGCCCGCGCGGCGGCCACGGCGTGGACGTGCGCGGCGAGCACCCCGGCCGCCAGCGGCGCGAGCCCTGCGGCCAGCAGGCTCCCGGCCAGACCTGCCAGGACGTCTCCCGCGCCGGCGGTGGCCAGCGACGGCGGCCCGCCCGGGACGACGACCGTGCTCCCGTCGGGGTCGACGACGAGCGTGTCCGGGCCCTTGAGCAGCACCGTCCCGCCGGTTCGAGCGGCGGCGGCGCGAGCGGCCGCCCAGCGCCCGGTGGCCGTCGCCGACGGCTCCTCCAGCGCCGTCAGGAGCCGGTCGAGCTCCCCGGCGTGCGGGGTGAGCAGCAGCCGGCCGGGGTGGCGGAGGGTGCCGTCGGCCAGTGCCCGGACGAGCCCGGACAGCGCCCCGGCGTCGACCACCGCGGGCTCGTCGGCGGCCGTCAGCACGTGCTGCACCCGCGGGTCCTCGGGTCCGGACGTCCCGGGGCCCGTGACCCAGGCCTGGACGCGGCCCACCTCCCCGAGCGGCTGCACGACGACCTCGGGCACCGCCTGGAGGACCAGCTCGGCCGAGGCCCGGGGCCTGCTCGGGCGGCACGAGACGGGCCCATGCCGACGCCGGCGCCTGCGGCCGCGCGGGCCACGAGCACGGCCGCCCCGGGGTAGGCGGCCTCTCCGGCAGCGATACCGAGCACGCCGCGCGAGTACTTGTCCGCTGCCCGCCACGACCACGGCCACCACTCGGTGACCGCCCGTGCGGCGCGGCACGGGTCGGCGGGCACGTCGAGCCGCGACAGGGCCGGGGTCGCGGGGAGGAGCGGCTCGCAGCCCGAGCGGCGACCACCGACGAGACGGCCGAGCAGGGGCTGCGCCTCCGGCAGGAGCAGCCCCGGCTTGGCCACCCCGAACGTCACCGTGACGTCGGCCGCCAGGACCGGCCCAGCGGTGCGACCGGTGGTCGGGTCCAGACCGCTGGGCAGGTCGCACGCGACGACGACGGGGCGGCCGCGAGGCGAGCAGCGCCTCGACGACGGGTACGGCCTCGCCGCGCACGGCACCGCTGGCGCCGATGCCGAGGATGCCGTCCACGACGAGGTCGGCCTCGGCCAGCGCGCGGCGGACCCGTCCGGCACGGCCGTCACGGGGCGTCGGCTCGCTCCGGCCGCTCGGACCGCTCCCGGAGCCGTCGGGCAGCGACAGCACCAGGCCGCCGGCCCGCCGGAGCGCGGCGGCTGCGGCCTCGTGGTGGCGAGGGGCGCAGAGCAGCGCGACGACGCCGACGCCTCGTCGTCTCAGCTGCGTACCGGCCAGCAGGGCGTCGCCCCCGTTGTTCCCCGGTCCCACGAGCAGCACCGCGCGGCTCCCGGAGACCCGGCCCCGCACCCGGCGGAGCCCGTCCGCGCACGCCGCGGCCAGCCCGGCGGCGGCGACCGCCATCAGGTCGGCCCCCGCAGCGATGCGGGCGGCGTCCGCGGCGGCCACGTCCGGCGGCGTCCACGCCCGGCGCACGTGGGACGACCAGGAGCCGTCCGGGGCGAGTCCCGCCACGTCGGTCACCGCGCTCACGCCTCGGCGACGCAGGTCGCGGACGCGATCCCGGCGTCGTGCGACAGGCTGAGGTGCAGCCGCGCCACCCCGAGCTCCGCCATCCGCGCCGCGACCGTCCCGACCGCGTGCACCCGAGGAGCGGCCCCCGGCTCGCGGGTCACCGTGCAGTCGTGCCAGCGCATCCCCACCGGGGCCCCCAGCGCCTTCGCGATCGCCTCCTTCGCCGCGAAACGCGCCGCCAGCGATGCCGGGGGCAGGTCCCGCTCCTCGGGGGTGAACAGCCGGGTCCGCAGCGCCGGGGTGCGCTCGACCATCGCCATGAACCTCGCGATGTCCACGACGTCGATGCCGACCCCGACGATCACGCGGGCTCCCCCGGGCGCACCCCGCTGACCCGGCTGCGCGCACCGCCGGTCCTCACGCTCACTCGACCGTGACGCTCTTGGCGAGGTTGCGGGGCTGGTCCACGTCGAGGCCCTTGGCGGTGGCGAGCTCGCAGGCGAACACCTGCAGCGGGACCACCGTGACCAGGGGAGCGAGCAGCGGCGGGGTGGCAGGCACCCGGATGACCTCCTCGGCGTAGGGGACGACGTCCTCGTCCCCCTCCTCGGCGATGACGATGGTGCGGGCGCCGCGGGCGCGGATCTCCTGGATGTTGGAGATCACCTTGCTGTGGATCGAGTCGGGTCCGTTCGGGCTCGGCACCACGACGAACACCGGCTGGCCGGGCTCGATGAGCGCGATCGGCCCGTGCTTGAGCTCACCGGCGGCGAAGCCCTCGGCGTGGATGTAGGCCAGCTCCTTGAGCTTGAGCGCCCCCTCGAGCGCCACGGGGAAGCCGACGTGGCGGCCGAGGAACAGCACGGAGCGGGTGTCGGCCATCCACCGGGCGATCCGGCGCACGTGGTCGGAGCCGTCAAGGACCTTCTGCACCTTGTCGGGCACGGCCTGCAGCTCGTGCATGACCTCCGCGATCGCCTCCGGTTCCATCCGTCGCTGCACCTGGGCCAGGTAGAGCCCCAGCAGGTACGTCGCCGTGATCTGCGCCAGGAAGGCCTTGGTGCTGGCGACCGCGACCTCCGGACCGGCATGGGTGTAGAGCACGCCGTCGGACTCCCGCGGGATGGTCGAGCCGTGGGTGTTGCAGATCGCGAGAACCGTGGCCCCGAGCTCGCGTGGCGTGCCGGACCGCCATCAGGGTGTCCATGGTCTCCCCGGACTGGCTGATCGCCACGACCAGGGTGCGCCCGCCGATCACAGGACCGCGGTAGCGGAACTCGTGCGAGTACTCCACCTCCACCGGGAGGCGGGACCAGCGCTCGATCGCGTACTTGGCGACCATCCCGGCGTAGCAGGAGGTGCCGCAGGAGACGATGACGACCTTGTCCACCTGGGCGAGCACGGCCTCGTCGATGCGCATCTCGTCCAGGACCAGACGACCCTGCAGGTCCGAGCGGGCCCGGAGGGTGTCCGCCACGGCCTGCGGCTGCTCGTCGATCTCCTTGGCCATGAAGGTGGCGTAGCCGCCCTTCTCCGCGGCGGCGGCGTCCCACGTCACGGTGAAGGGGCGGCCCTCGACCGGTGCGCCCGAGAAGTCGGTGATGGTGAAGCCGTCGGGGCGCACCTCGACCACCTGGTCCTCACCGAGCTCCACGGCCTCGCGGGTGTGGTCGATGAAGGCGGCCACGTCGCTGCCGAGGTAGGTCGCGTCCGCGGCGACCCCGATGACCAGCGGCGAGCTGGACGCCGCGCCCCGACGACGACCTCGGGTGGTCTCACGCCACACCGCCAGCAGCGTGTAGGCACCGCGCAGGCGCTGGACGACCTCGCGCATGGCGCCGGCGAGGTCGGTCCCGCCCTGGGCGAGCCGCCGGCCCAGCAGGTGCGCGACGACCTCGGTGTCGGTCTCGGAGCGGCAGCACGACCCCCTGCGCGGAGAGCTCGGCGCGCAGGCGCGGCGAAGTTCTCGATGATGCCGTTGTGGATGACGGCGACCGCGCCGTCCTCGCTGACAGGTGCGGGTGGGCGTTGTCGTCGGTGGGACCGCCGTGGGTCGCCCACCGGGTGTGCCCGATGCCGGCGGCCGCCGAGAAGGCGGGCACCGGTGCGTCGGTCTCGGCCGTGGTCACGGCGTCGACCAGGCGGGCCAGCCTGCCCGAGCGCTTGGTGACGTGGATCCCGTCGGAGTCCACCAGGGCTACGCCGGCAGAGTCGTAGCCGCGGTACTCCAGGCGGCGGAGACCCCCGAGAACCACGTCGAGCGCCTTGGGCGCCCCCGCCCTGCCGCTGACGCCCGACGATGCCGCACATGTGACGGGAGTCTAGGAGCACGTGCCGGGCGCCGGTGCCGGACCGCCGGGCCGCGCGGCGCGCAGGATGGACGACGTGGCCGCTCCCCCGCCCGTGCCGACCTCCATGCCGACCTCCGTGCCGAGCTCCGTGCCGAGCTCCGTGCCGAGCTCCGTGCCGAGCTCCGGGGGCGAGGCCCCAGGCCCTCCCGGGGTCGAGGAGGAGGCGACCTCCCCGTTCGTCGAGTTCGACCGGGCGGCCTGGAGCCGGCTGCGACGCGCCACCCCGCTGACCCTCGGACCCGAGGACGTCGCGCGGCTGCAGGGCCTCGGCGACCGGGTGGACCTGCGGGAGGTGGAGGAGGTCTACCTCCCGTTGTCGCGGCTGCTGACCCTCTACGTCGAGGCCAACGACGGCCTGCGGGAGGCGACGTCCACGTTCCTCGGCGAGCACCCCCCGGCCCGGACGCCCTACGTCATCGGGGTGGCCGGCTCGGTGGCGGTGGGCAAGTCGACCACCGCGCGGCTGCTTCGGGAGATGCTGGCCCGCTGGCCCACCACCCCGCGCGTGGAGCTGGTGACCACCGACGGGTTCCTCTACCCCAACGCCGAGCTGGAGCGACGTGGCCTGATGGGGCGCAAGGGGTTCCCGGAGTCCTACGACCGACGGGCCCTGCTCCGCTTCGTCCAGGCCGTCAAGTCAGGCCGCTCCCGGGTCGACCGCACCGGTCTACTCGCACCTCACCTACGACATCGTCCCCGGCGCCCAGGTCACCGTGCGCCGCCCCGACATCCTGGTGGTCGAGGGGCTGAACGTCCTGCAGCCGGCCCGGGTGCGCAGCGACGGCCGGCAGGGCGTCGCCGTCAGCGACTTCTTCGACTTCTCGATCTACGTCGACGCGCGCGTGGACGACGTCCGCACCTGGTACGTCGAACGCTTCCTCGGCTCCGGCAGACGGCGTTCTCGCGGCCGGAGTCGTACTTCCGCCGCTACGCCGCACTGTCGGACACCGAGGCGCGGGCCACCGCGGAGCGGATCTGGCACGACATCAACGAGCTGAACCTCCGGGAGAACGTCCTGCCCACCCGCGGGCGGGCCAGCCTGGTCCTCACCAAGGGCCCGGACCACTCCGTCCGGCGGGTGCGAGCTGAGCGAAGGTGTGAGCCGTCACGCCGCCTTGAGCTGCCACAGCGGGTAGAGCCCGACGGGGACGAACCCCAGCGCGCGGTTCACCCGGAGCATGGGCCCGTTCTCCAGGGCGTTCCAGGTCTGCACCCGCTCGACGCTCCGGCATGGCGGTCTCGACGGCGCGCAGGTTGGCCGCCTTCACCACGATGCCGAGCCGGTGGCCCCGGTGCTCTGGCACGACGATCGTGTCGAACTGGTAGGCGATCGTCGGCAACCGCCGGTCCCGGCCCATCTCGCTGAACGCCACCAGCCGACCCGTGGCCTCGTGCACCGCCCCTGCACCCACCATGTCCAGGCCTCGCCGGTCCCAGTCGTCGTAGGTGGCACGGACCCGGTCGGCGTCCCACACCTCGGGGCGCCAGTCCATGTCGCCCAGCGGGGGGTCCGTGCTCCATCCGAGCGCCCAGGACGGCACGGTCGTCCAGCAGGTCCTCGGGGCAGGCAGCCGCGCCACGCCCGGGTGGTGTAGCCCTCGGCGTGGGCGCCGACCTCACCCTCCACCGCGGCCAGCAGACCTTCCGGGACCGGGAGCCGGACCTGGCTGCGGAGCTCCGTCTGCACCACGACCGCGCCCGCCGCGCGAGCGAACGACGCGCCGAGGCCGTCCAGGCCCCGGGTCGATCACCGAGGCGTCGGCGACTGCCTCCTCGTGCAGGGCCCAGGTGGCTTCCGGGTCGAGACGCACGGCCGTGCCGCCGACGACGGTGTCGCGGCCGTGCTCGCGGCATCATCGCCACGACGCGCCCGAGCAGGGCGCGGGCGTGACCACGGCCGCGGTGGGCGGGCGCAGTGCCGAGCTCGAGCTCGACGAGGTGGGTGTTGTCCCTGGTCGGCAGCCAGGCCTTGGCGAGCGCCACCACCTCGTCGCCCTCGACGACGACCCACGCCACCTGGTGGCCGTTGTACGGTGCGCCACGACGCGGCGTGGTAGTCGGGTGACTGGGGCTCGTAGGCCTCGGCCCCACCGCCTCCAGGTCGAGGTCCGCCAGCAGCCGGACCATCCCGGCGAAGTGCGGGCAGGCCGGGTCGACGGCTACGAGCTGGTGCGCGGTGGTGGCCACGGAGCCACGGTCGTCCTGCCCGGGCGACCGAGCGCAACGGCTTTTCGCCCCCGCGTCCGCTGCGGCGGGCTCACCCTCAGGCGAGGCTGAGCCGTTCCCGCACGACGGCGGCGATGGTGTCCGCGTGGCGCTGGGCACCGGCGAGGTCCGGCGCCTCGACCATCACGCGCACGAGGGGCTCGGTGCCCGAGGCCCGCAGCAGCACCCGGCCGGTCCGGCCGAGCTCGCGCCTCGACGCGAGCCGACGGCGTCGCCGACCGCCGGGTCGGCGCCCACCGCAGCCTTGTCGACGCCGGGCGACGTTGAGCAGCACCTGGGGCAGCCGCGTCACCACCCCGGCCAGGTCGGCCAGGCGTCCGTCCGGTCGCGGCCACCTCGCGCAGCAGCTGCAGCGCCGTGAGCAGGCCGTCCCCGTCGTGTTCCACGCGGCAGCACGACGTGCCCCGACTGCTCGCCGCCGAGCGTCCACCCACCGTTCGCGCATGGCCTCCAGCACGTACCGGTCACCCACGGCCGTGGTCACCAGCGTCAGCCCGCGCTCCTCCAGGGCCAGGTGCAGCCCGAGGTTGCTCATGACGGTGGCGACCACCGTGTCCTCGTGCAGCTCGCCCCGCGACCTCATGCGCCAGGGCCAGCACGGCGAGGATCTGGTCCCCGTCGACCACGGCGCCGGTGTGGTCCACCGCCAGGCAGCGGTCGGCGTCCCCGTCGAACGCCACACCCGGCGTCGGCGCCCGCGGCGAGGACCGCCTGCTGCAGCGGCGCCAGGTGGGTCGAGCCGTATGCCGTCGTTGATGTTCAGCCCGTCCGGGTCGGCCCCGATCACGTGCACCGTGGCGCCCGCGGTGCGCAACGCGGTGGGCGCCGCCACCGACGCGGCGCCGTGGGCACAGTCGACCACCACGCGTCAGACCTGCGAGCGGCTGCCTGCCGGGCAGGGACGCCACGCAGTGGGCGGCGTAGACCTGGGCGGCGCCGGAGTCGCGACCGACCCGACCGACGCCGGCACCGACGGGCCGCTGCCAGGGCCGGCCGACCAGCTCGGCGATCGCGTCCTCGACGTCGTCGGCGAGCTTGCGGCCGAAGCGGTCGAAGAACTTGATGCCGTTGTCCGGCATCGGGTTGTGCGAGGCGGAGATCATCACCGCCGAGGTCGACGTCCGGCCCGGCTCGCGACCAGGTGCGCCAGACCCGGCGTGGGCAGCACCCCGGCGTCGAGCACGTCGCACGCCGGCACTGGCCAGGCCTGCGCACACCGCGGCGGCGAGGAACTCGCCCGAGGCCCGGGGGTCGCGGGCCGACCAGGGCCCGGGGCCGCATCCCCGTCTCCGGCCGTCCCTCCACGAGGACGTGGGCCGCCGCCACCGACAGGCTCAGCGCCAGCTCGGCGGTGACGTCGACGTTCGCCCGACCGCGGACACCGTCCGTGCCGAAGATCCTCGCCATCCGTCGCCGCCGAGCCGCGCCGGGTGCCGCCCGCTCAGCGCTTGCTGTACTGGGGGGCCTTGCGGGCCTTCTTCAGACCCGCCTTCTTGCGCTCCACCGCACGCGGGTCGCGCGTCAGGAACCCGGCCTTCTTCAGCGAGGCGCGGTTCGCCTCGACGTCCATGCCGTTGAGGGAGCGCGCGATCGCCAGCCGCAGGGCGCCGGCCTGGCCGGAGGGGCCTCCGCCGCCGATCCGGGCGATGACGTCGAAGCGGCCCTCGGTCTCGGTCACCGAGAAGGGGTCGTTGACCTCCTGCTGGTGGACCTTGTTGGGGAAGTAGTCCTCGAGGGTGCGGCCGTTGAGCGTCCACTTGCCGGAGCCGGGGACGATGCGCACGCGCGCGATGGCCTTCTTGCGACGGCCGACGGCGGCACCGGGGGCGGTGATGCTCTGGCCGCCGCTCTTGACCTCCACGACCGTCTCGGTCGTGTAGCTGCCGCTGAACTCCTCGGGCAGCCTCGTCGGTGCGTCCGGTCTCGGGGGCGTCGGTGGTGACGTCGACCACGTGTTGTTCCTACTTCCTCAGGATGTGCGGGCTGCGGTCGCGTCACTGCGCGATCTGGCGTGATCTGGTACGGCTGCGGCTGCTGCGCCGCGTGGGGGTGCTCGGGGCCCGCGTAGACCTTGAGCTTGCCGAGCATCTGCCGCCCCAGGGTGGTCTTGGGCAGCATGCCCGCGATCGCCTTCTCGACGGCGCGGGTGGGCTTGGTGGCGAGCAGCTCGGTGTACCCGATCGCCTTGAGGCCACCGGGGAAGCCGGAGTGGCGGTAGGCGATCTTCTGCTCGCGCTTGGAGCCGGTCAGCGCGACCTTCGCCGCGTTGATGATGATGACGTAGTCGCCGGTGTCGACGTGCGGGGCGTAGACGGCCTTGTGCTTGCCGCGCAGCAGCTGGGCGACCTGGCTGGCCAGCCGGCCGAGGACGACGTCCGAGGCGTCGATGACGTGCCAGCGACGCTCGACGTCGTCGTGTCGGGGTGTGTACGTGCGCACAGGTCTACCTCGTCCAGCCGGTCGTCCGTTGGGTTCGCTCTCCCTGGTCCCGGCCCGTGGGGCTGGGCGCCGGGGTGGAGCGGGCGGGCACGCGGTGCGTGCACGCAACAGCGCCCCAAGGTACGGGGCTCGGTGACCCGTGGTCAAAACGCGTCAGCGGGCGCGGTCCACGCGCCGGACGTCCCAGACCGGCCTCCGGGACCTCTCGGACCACCCCGTCCTCCCCCACCAGCACGAAGCGGTCGAACCCACGGGCGAACCAGCGGTCGTGGGTGACGGCGAGAACGGTCCCTTCGAAGGCGGCCAGCCCCTGCTCCAGCGCCTCGCGCGGAGTCCAGGTCCAGGTTGTCGGTCGGCTCGTCGAGCAGCAGCAGCGTGCAGCCGGACAGCTCGAGCAGCAGGACCTGGAAGCGCGCCTGCTGCCCCCCGGACAGCACGTCGTAGCGCTGCTCGGCGGCGCGTGCCAGCCCGTAGCGGTCCAGGACCCGGCTGGCGGGCTCTCGCGGCAGGCCGTCACGGTGCTCGTCGCCGCGGTGGAGCACCTCCAGCAGGGTGCGTCCCAGCAGCTGCGGCGCCTCGTTCGTCTGGGCGAACCAGCCGGGCCGCACCCGGGCCCCCAGCCGGGCCGCGCCCTCGTGGCGGACGGGGGCTGACGCCGCGCCCGACCGGACGCTGCTCGGGGTCGGGGTCGGACTCCGCCGGCGGCCAGCAGCCGCAGCAGGTGCGACTTGCCGGAGCCGTTGGAGCCGAGCACGGCCACCCGGTCGCCGAACCAGACCTCGAGGTCGAAGGGCTGCACCAGCGGCGCACCCTCGGGCGTCTGCAGCACCAGGCGCTCGCACACCACGGCCCGCTTGCCCGTCCGGGCGCCGCGCAGCCGCATGGTCACCTGCTGCTGCTGCGGCAGCGCCTGGGGCGGTCCGGCCTCCTCGAACTTCCGCAGCCTGGTCTGGGCGGCCTGGTACTGCGAGGCGAGCCCGTCGTTGAAGGCGGCCTTGACCTTGTAGCGCAGGACGAGGGCCACGAGCTTCTCCCGCTCCTCGTCCCAGCGACGGTGCAGCTCCTCCAGGCGGGCGTTGCGGTCCTCGCGCGCCGCGTGCCAGGTGGCGAAGCCCCCGCCGTGCACCCACGCGCGTCGCCCCGGCGGCGCCGGGCTCGAGGGTCACGACCCGGTCGGCGGCACGGGCGAGCAGCTCACGGTCGTGCGACACGAGCAGCACGGCCTTCGTCGTCTCGCGCAGCCGCTCCTCCAGCCAGGTCTTGCCCGGGCACGTCGAGGTAGTTGTCCGGCTCGTCCAGGACGAGCACCTGCTGCGGGCCCGCGCAGCAGCGCCTCCAGCACCAGCCGCTTCTGCTCCCCGCCGGACAAGGTTGCGACGTCACGGCTGCGCGCGAGGTCCCACCCGAGGCCGAGCGCGGACCGGCAGCACCCGGTCGAGCAGGTTCTCGTGCTCGTAGCCGCCGGCGTCGCCGTAGTCGGCCAGCGCCTGCGCGTAGCGCAGCTGCGCCGGTTCGCAGTCGTCCGTCATCAGAGCGAGCTCGGTGGCGTCCACGGCGTCCCCGGCGGCGCGCAGCGGGCCCGGCGCCACCGAGCGCAGCAGCAGCTCCACGGTGACGACCCCGTCGGCGTCAGGGTCGACGAGCCCCTCGGCTCCCCGACCCACCCGCCCGACGAACTGCGACATCACCCCCAGCACGCCGGAGTGGGCGACGCTGCCCGTGTCGGGTACCAGCTGCCCGGTGACCAGGCGCAGCACCGTGGTCTTGCCCACTCCGTTGGGCCCGACCAGCGCGGTCGTGCGTCCCTCGGGCACCCGGAACGACACCTCGGACAGCAGCGGCCGGCCGTCGGGCAGCGACCACCCGACCTGGACGACGTCGACGTGGCCCATGGGCGGGAGCATGACCGGCCCCCTGGCGGAGGCGCAACGCCATGACCGTGGCGCGGTGCCCCACGCCCGGGGCGCGGCGCCGGTGCCCCGCCGCGGGCGCAGGCGTGCGGGCGCACGTCGGGGCACCTAGTTTCGGGCGTATGAGACAACGCTTCCTCGGCCGCAGCGGCCTCAGGGTCAGCGAGCTCTGCCTCGGTGCGATGACGTTCGGTCGCGAGACCGACGAGGCCGACCAGCCACCGCATGCTCGACGCGTTCGTCGACGCCGGCGGCACGTTCGTCGACACCGCCGACGTCTACGGCCAGGGCCGCAGCGAGGAGATCCTCGGCCGACTGGCTCGCCCAGGGGCCCCGGCGAACGGGTCGTGGTCGCCACCAAGGTCCGGTTCCCGATGGGCGACGGCCCGAACGACCTGGGGCTGTCACGCGGGCACATCGCCCGCTCGGTCGAGGCCAGCCTCCGCCGGCTGAAGACCGACCACGTCGACCTCTACCAGGTGCACGCGCTGGGACGGCGGGACCGCGCTGGAGGAGACCCTGTCGACGCTGGACCGGCTCGTCCAGGACGGCAAGGTCCGCTACGTGGGCGCCAGCAACTACTCCGGCTGGCAGCTGCAGAAGGCGGTCGACACGGCCGCGTCGCACGGCTGGGAAGGCTTCGTCAGCCTGCAGGCGCTGTACAACCTGCTGGACCGCGAGCTGGAGTGGGAGCTGGTCCCGGTCAGCCGCAACGAGGGGCTCGGGATCCTGCCGTGGAGCCCGCTGCGCGGTGGCTGGCTGACCGGCCGCTACCGCCGCGACATGGCTGGCCCGCCGGCAGACACCCGGCTCGACGAGGCGGCCAAGCAGGGCTGGGGCGAGGCGTGGGAGGTCTACGCCAACGACCGCACGTGGCACCTGCTGGACGTCATGGACGACGTCGCCGACGCAGACGGGGCGGACGGTGGCGCAGGTGGCGCTGGCGTGGCTGCTGGGCCGTCCGGGAGTGGTCGCACCGATCCTCGGGGCCCGGACCATGGGCCACCTGGAGGCCAACCTCGGCGCCGTGGGCTGGGAGCTCACCGCACGACCAGCGCAGGCCCTGGACGACCGCCAGCGACCGACCGCTCCCCTACCCCTACGCCACGGTCACCGCCGACCCCGAGCGCACCTGAGCCGGCAGCGGGCCGCCGTCTCAGGGGCGGGCAGCCTCCTCACCGAGCACGTCCATCGCCAGCGTCCACCTCGGCGAACGACGTCGACAACGGTGAGAGCCCCACCCGGACCAGGTCCGGGTGGCGGAAGTCGGCGAGCACGCCCCGCCCGGCGGCCGCGGCCACCAGGGCACGGGCAGCCCGGGCCGGCCAGGACGACGTGGCTCCCCCGCCGGTCCTCCCGACGGGTGAGGCCACGCGGTCCGCCAGCCCAGGGGGCCAGGTCCCGCTCCGCCCGGTCCACGCACCATACCGGGTGAGCAGGACCGACTTCGCCCGCACAGCGGCGACGCCCGCCTCGGCCACCAGCCGCACGCCCTCCTGCACGGCGACCAGCCCCGGGCACGGGCGGGGTCCCGGACAGCATCCGCCGCACCCCGGCGGCCGGCTCGTGCTCCGCCGCCATGGCGAAGACGTCCTGGGCGCCGAACCACCCCGGCACGGCGTTGACCAGCCGGTCGTGGTGGCGGGCGGCCGCGTACAGGTAGGCGGGCGCGCCCGGCCCGCCGCACAGGTACTTGTACGTGCAGCCCACGGCCAGGTCCACATCGTCCTCGTCCAGCGCGAGCGGGACGGCCCCGGCCGCGTGCGAGAGGTCCCACACCACCACGGCGCCGGCGTCGTGGACCGCTGCGGTGACGGCGCGCAGCTCGGCGAGGGCCGCGCAGCGGTAGTCCACCGGCTGAGCAGGACCACTGCGGTCCTGCGACCCAGCGACGCGGCGACCTGCTCGGCCGTGACGGGGCCCGGGGCCGGGGCAGTCGATGCTCCGCAGGCTCAGCCCCCGCGCCCGGGCGACCTCGGTGGCCAGGTAGCGGTCGGTCGGGAAGTCCCCGCCGACGACGACCACCTCGTCGCGGTCCAGGACGCAGGCCGGCCCCGGCGTGCACCGCCTTGAACAGCAGCACGCTGGTCGAGTCACCGACCACGGTCTGCCCGGCGGCGGCGCCCAGCACCGCGGCACCGAGCTCGTCGCCCACCTGCAACGGGCAGGTCGACCCAGTGCTCCCAGCTGCGAGATCAGCCAGCCGGCCCACTCGTGCCGGTACAGCCGTGTCCAGCCGCTCCAGGGTGGCCCGCGGCGCCCGGCCCAGGGAGTTGCCGTCCAGGTAGGCGCGCGGCGCCGCCGTCCAGCACGAACCGGTCGCGGAAGCGGGCCAGGGGGTCGGCCGCGTCCAGGGCCTCGGCGTCGACGGGCGTCCGGGTCGAGGGCGTCCGGTCGGGGACGTCGGGGTCGGGGGCGTCACCGGCGACTCGGGGGGGTCCGGCCGTCGATGCCCGGCGGAGGTCCTGGCCGGGGCCGGCCCTCGACTCGGCCGGCTCGTCCAGGCGGCGCTTGTAGTACCCCCACGGGAAGGCTCCACGTCACCGACGGGCACCCAGCCCTCGGCGCGCCAGGCGGCGCGCGGCCGCGGGCGACCACAGCGCCCGACGGTGCTGCCAGACGCTGGTCCGAGGCCTCGACGACGTGGTACAGAGGTCCGAAGTCCACCACGTGCCAGCCGCGCCGCCCCTCACGCTCGAGCACGGCCATCTCGTCGAAGGCCGTCAGCGGGGTCAGCACCCGGCGCTCGGGCCCGGGCCCCGCCGCCGTTCGCGGCCCGCTGGTCTCCGGGGGCCGGCCGGTCCGAAGCGCTGCTGCGCGGCCTGACGGCTGACCCCGAGCAGCCGCCCGACCGTGTCCCAGCTGTGCCCGGCGCTGCGGGCGTCGGCCACCGGCTCCTGCAGCAGCGGCTCGGTCTCCTCGGCCGCGACCCGGCTGGCCGCCACCAGGGCGAGCGAGGCGCCCGGGTCCTCCGCCATGCGTCTCGCGCAGCCCGGGCGGGGCGGACAGGACCGCCTCGGTGACCGCGTCACGCAGGCGGTCCCGTCCGCGTCGTCGAGCGGCACGGGCGCGGCGGCCGGACCTGCTGCGGCTCACCCGGCCCGCCCGTCGGTGAGGCGCCCGTCGGTGTCCCGGCGGGCCGCTCGCAGGGGCTCCAGCCCGTCCAGGCGCGCCGCGGTCGGCCTCGACAGCGGGCCTGTCGGCGCGACCGGGCGCCGAGGACCTGCGACGAGCGACGACGAACAGCGCCGAGGACGACGCGCGGCGCCGGCGACGCCACCGAGGGCGGTGTCGACGGCGTCGTCGCTCGACGGCGAGGGCGGCCAGGCTGACGCGGCCGCGGCGAGTCCGAGCAGCGCGACCGGCGAGCAGACGGGCAGTGGCAGGACCGCGTGCGCCCTGGGGGCGGTGGTCGGTGTCATTCGTCAAGAGTGTCCTTGACGACAACGGAGTGTCAACGACAGTTGACGCCAGTCCGTGCCCGCGCGGGCGCGGGCCTCCCGGGCCCGGGTCGCGAGCGCGTCGTCGTCCGGGTAGTCGACGCCGACCAGCGTGAGCCCGTGCGCCGCCGCAACCGTCACTCGGGGGTCCCGGAGACGGGCGGCGCAGGACCTCCGACGGGAAGCCCGGTGCGGCCCGGCCGTCGCCCACGGGCAGCACGGCGCCGACGAGTGCGCGCACCATGGAGTGGCAGAACGCGTCGGCGCTGAGCGCGGCCACCACCGTCCCGTCGGACTCGCGCGACCACTCGGAACGCCGAGCAGGGTGCGGACGGTGGTGGCCCCCTCGCGGCGGCGGCAGAAGGCGGCGAAGTCCTGCAGCCCGAGCAGCCGCGCCGACGCCGCGTCCATCGCGGCGAGGTCGAGCGGCCGGGGGTGGGCGAGCGTGTCGTGACGGCGGAGCGGGTCCGGGCCGGCCGGGTGGTCGCACACCCGGTAGCGGTAGTGCCGGCGCAGGGCGGAGAAGCGGGCGTCGAAACCGGGCGGTGCCACGGTCACGGCACGGACCCGGACGTCTGGCGCGAGCATCGCCGCGCAGCCGCCGCGTGACGCCCACCGGACCGCCCGCCCGCCCAGGCTCTCGGAGTCGACGTCGAGGTGGGCGCACTGCGCTGTGGCGTGGACACCGGCGTCGGTGCGCCCGGCCACCACCAGTCCCGAACGCACGCGCGGTCACCTCGGTCCGCAGCACGGTGGCCACGGCCTCCTCGAGCACCCCGGCCACGGTGCGCAGCCCCGGCTGGACCGCCCAGCCCCGGAACCCGGTGCCGTCGTAGGCGAGGTCCAGGCGCAGACGCACGGACCCGCCGTCAGGGGAGACGGCGGGTCCGTGGTCGATCGCAGAGCTCATCGGTGCGGGCTCGGTCCGAGCAGGTCAGGCCTTCTCGTCCGCAGGAGCCGAGCTGTCGGGCTCGTCGATGACGTCCTCGGCGATCTCGGTGGCGACCTCGGCGTCCGCCTCGGCCGCGTCGGCGTCGGGGGCGTCCTGCCGCGTGGCGTCCTCGGCGGCCTCCTCGGCCTCGGACGCGCCGTCCGCGGCACCGTCGACGTCACCGTCGACGGCCGCCTCTACCGTGTCGTCCCTGGCCGCCTCGGCCTCGGACGCGGGCGCCGACTGGGCGTCGGAGCCGGTCGACGCGCGCTTCGTGGCGGCCTCGGCCTCCTTCACAGTGGCGACCTTGGGGCTGTAGGGCTCCAGGACCAGCTCGATGACGGCCATCGGCGCGTTGTCACCCTTGCGGGGACCCACCTTGGTGATGCGCGTGTAGCCCCCGGGACGCTCCGCGACCAGCGGGGCGATCTCGGTGAACAGGAAGTGGACCACGCTCTTGTCCTTGACGACTGTCATCACCCGGCGGCGGGCGTGCAGGTCACCTCGCTTGGCGAAGGTGACCATCCGCTCGGCCAGGGGGCGCAGGCGCTTGGCCTTGGCCTCCGTCGTCGTGATCCGACGGTGCTCGAACAACGACGTCGCCAGGTTGGCGAGCATGATCCGCTCGTGCGCCGGTCCCCCGCCGAGACGGGGGCCCTTGGTGGGCGTGGGCATGTGGTTCTCCTCGCGGTTCTCAGGTCGCCGGCGGTGGCCGGAGTCCTTCTGGGGTGTGCCCGGTCAGCAGTGCGGCGGGCAGGGCTGATCAGGAGCTGGTCAGAGCTGCTCGTCCTCGACGGCCGAGGTGTCGTCGGCGTCGTAGCCGCGTTGGAGAACGGGTCCTCGGCGTCGGACTCGGCGTAGCTGGCCAGCGCCACCGCGGGGTCGAACCCGGGCGGGCTGTCCTTGAGCTGCAGGCCGAGGCCTGCGAGCTTGGCCTTGACCTCGTCGATGGACTTGGCGCCGAAGTTGCGGATGTCGAGCAGGTCCGCCTCGCTGCGGCCGACGAGCTCGCCGACCGAGTGGATGCCCTCACGCTTGAGGCAGTTGTAGGAGCGGACGGTGAGGTCGAGCTCCTCGATCGGCAGTGCGAGGTCCGCCGCCAGGGCCGCGTCGTTCGGCGAGGGACCGATGTCGATGCCCTCGGCCTCGACGTTGAGCTCGCGGGCCAGACCGAAGAGCTCCGTGAGGGTGCGACCTGCGGACGCCATGGCGTCACGGGGGCTGATCGAGCTCTTCGTCTCGACGTCGACGATGAGGCGGTCGAAGTCGGTGCGCTGCTCGACGCGGGTGGCCTCGACCTTGTAGGTGACGCGGCGGACCGGCGAGTAGATCGAGTCGACGGGGATTCGGCCGATCTCCGACTCGACGTTCTTGTTCTGGGTCGCGGAGACGTAGCCGCGGCCACGCTCGACCGTGAACTCGATCTCGAGCTTGCCCTTGTCGTTGAGAGTGGCGATGACGAGGTCGGGGTTGTGCACCTCGACGCCGGCCGGAGGGGCGATGTCGGCGGCCGTCACGAGACCCGGGCCCTGCTTGCGCAGGTACATGACCACGGGCTCGTCGAACTCGCTGGAGACCACGAGCTCCTTGAGGTTCAGGATGATCTCGGTGACGTCCTCCTTGACACCGGTCACCGTCGAGAACTCGTGGAGCACCCCGTCGATGCGGATGCTCGTGACGGCGGCGCCCGGGATGGACGACAGCAGGGTGCGGCGGAGGCTGTTGCCGAGCGTGTACCCGAAGCCCGGCTCGAGGGGCTCGATGACGAACCGGGAGCGGGCGTCGGCGACGACGTCCTCGGACAGGGTGGGGCGCTGTGCGATGAGCACTGGGTTCTCTCTCCTTCTGGCGGGCGACCGCTATTTGACGCCTGCGACGGGCGGGGACACCGGTCTCGGTACACCGGTTCCCCTGCGGCCATGCGTCGCGGTCTGCCCGGCCCGCGACGGCCGACGTGCAGGGGCCGCACCCTGGCGGGTGCGGCCCCGTGGGCTCACTTGGAGTAGAGCTCGACGACCAGCTGCTCCTGGACGGCGGTGTCGATGACCTGCCGGGCCGGGAGGCCGTGGACGAGGATCATCATTCGGTCGGGGTTGACCTCGAGCCACGCGGGCACGGTGCGCTCCCCCACCTCGGCGCGGGCGATGACGAACGGGGTGGACTCCACGCTCGCCCGCTTGACCTCGATGATGTCGTTCTCGCTCACGCGGAACGACGGGATGTCGACCTTGTGGCCGTTGACGGTGAAGTGGCCGTGCTTGACGAGCTGACGGCCCATGTCACGGCTCTTGGCGAAGCCGGCGCGGTACACGACGTTGTCGAGACGGGACTCCAGCAGACGGAGCAGGTTGTCACCCGTCTTGCCCTGCTGGCCGCTCGCCTCCTCGAAGTAGTTGCGGAACTGCTTCTCGAGCACGCCGTAGATGCGGGCCATCTTCTGCTTCTCCCGCATCTGCAGGAGGTACTCCGACTCCTTGGTACGGGCGCGACCGTGCTCGCCCGGCGGGTAGGGCCGGATCTCGATCGGGCACTTGGGCGTGTCGCACTTGGCGCCCTTGAGGTACAGCTTGGTCTTCTCGCGGCGGCACCGCTTGCAGTCAGGGCCGGTGTAACGAGCCATGGGTGTCTTCTCTCCTTCTCAGGCTCTGGCGCTCAGACGCGGCGGCGCTTGGGCGGGCGGCAGCCGTTGTGCGGCTGCGGGGTGACGTCGGAGATCGCACCGATCTCCAGGCCGGCGGCGGTGAGCGACCGGATCGCGGTCTCGCGGCCGGAGCCGGGTCCCTTGACGAGGACGTCGACCTTCTTCATGCCGTGCTCCTGGGCCCGCCGGGCGGCGGCCTCGGCGGCCATCTGGGCGGCGAACGGGGTCGACTTGCGGGACCCCTTGAAGCCGACCTGACCGGACGAGGCCCAGGCGATGACGTTCCCGGCCGGGTCGGTGATCGACACGATGGTGTTGTTGAACGTGCTCTTGATGTGGGCGACGCCCGCGGCGATGTTCTTCCGCTCCTTGCGACGCGGCTTGCGCGCGGCGGACGCGGCTCGGGTCTTGGGTGGCATGCGGCTGGTCTCTCCTGCTCAGACGGTCCGGGTAGCGGCGACGGCGTGGGCCCTGGTCTGCACCGGGCTCACTTCTTGCCGACCTTCTTCTTGCCGGCGACGGTCCGCTTCGGACCCTTCCGGGTACGTGCGTTGGTCTTGGTGCGCTGGCCGCGGACGGGCAGGTGGCGGCGGTGGCGCAGGCCCTCGTAGGACCCGATCTCCACCTTGCGGCGGATGTCGGCAGCCACCTCACGCCGGAGGTCGCCCTCGACGCGGTAGCTGGCCTCGATGTAGTTGCGGAGCGCGACGAGCTGGTCCTCGGTCAGGTCCTTCACGCGGACGTCGGCGCTGATGCCCGTGGCCGCGAGGGTCTCGGCCGAGCGGGTGCGCCCGATGCCGAAGACGTAGGTGAGCGCGATCTCGACCCGCTTGTCGCGGGGGAGGTCGACACCGACGAGACGTGCCATGTCAGTTGCCTCTCAGAGCACGAGGGTGTGGAGCGTCACCGTCCGCAGGCCGTGAGCCCGCGGTCCCCGGCCCTCGACCGGGGGTGTCGTCCCTACGCGGCGTGGCCGGGCGGGACGGGTGGCGCTGAGAAACCGTGCTGAGGATCGTTCCGGTGGTGCTGCGGTCCGCGAGGACCTGCAGGCAATCAGCCCTGGCGCTGCTTGTGGCGCAGGTTGGTGCAGATCACCATGACCCGACCGTGACGACGGATCACCTTGCAGTTGTCGCAGATCTTCTTGACGCTGGGCTTGACCTTCATCGATGGACTCCCTGGCGGCGGCCCCTCGCGAGGCCGGCCGTCACTTGTAGCGGTAGACGATGCGTCCGCGGGACAGGTCGTACGGGCTGAGCTCCACCACCACGCGGTCCTCCGGAAGGATCCGGATGTAGTGCTGCCGCATCTTCCCGGAGATGTGGGCGAGGACCTTGTGCCCGTTCTCCAGCTCCACGCGGAACATGGCGTTGGGGAGGGCCTCGACGACGCTGCCCTCGATCTCGATGACCCCGTCCTTCTTCGGCATGTGCCTCCGCTATCCCTACGTGCTCCTGGTGGGGAGCCTCATGAATGTTGACGCACCGGACGGTGCGACCGCGGCCACGCGTGACGAGTCCCGTTCACCCAGACCAGCCGCGGGGGGGAACGGGACGTGGAAGACGTGTGCCAACGGGCAAGACTACGCCACGGCACCGGGTGGACGAAATCTGCCGCCGCGCCGCTCACCAGCCGGCGCCGAAGCAGACGAACGGAGCCGGCGCCGATCCCTCCGGGAGGCCGGCCAGCGCCCGGGCCAGGGCCTGCGCCGGAGCCAGTCCCGCCGCCAGCCCCCGGTGGTGGGCGGCCGCCACGCTGGCGCTGACGCCGTCCCCCACCCGGGCCACCCCGGCCACGACGCTGCCGACGCCGGAGGACAGCAGCGCAGCGGTCATCCCCAGACGTTCGTCGCCCGGCCGGGTCTCGGCGCAACCGAGCTCACAGGCCGAGAGCACCACGTGGCGCGGGGCCCGCGGGAGGTCGTGCAACTCGTGACCGAACAACGGGCCGTCGGCCATGCGCAGCGAGCTGAAGAGAGGGCTCTGCGGCTCGTGCACACCGTGCGCAGCGACGTGGAACACCTCAGCCCGGGCAGCTGCAGCACGTGCCGCGGCGGCGTCCGGCATCCGGGTCAGCCCCACCGGTTCGCCCTCTGCACGCGAACGACCGCCGACATCGCCGACACCGCCCAGGCCGCCCACACCGCCGACACCGCCCAGGCCGCCGAGGCCGCCGAGGCCGCCGAGGCCGTCAGGGCCGACCGGGCGGCCTCCGGCGAACCCGCCGTCGCCTCGCCGTCCCGGTGCGTGGCGCCGAGGTGGCGGGGTGCCGGCACCTCGCTCGTCGGGCGCACGCCACGCATCGCCGACCGAGGCCAGCTCGACGTCGCCGTGCGCGAGCCCCGGACCGAGCACCGCCTCGACAGCGGTGCGCGGCCCGAACCAGGCCTCGGGTCGGCCACGGAGCCACGACGTCCCGGTGGGGCTCACGGTCACGGTCCGGCCTCGCAGCGTCGGCAACGCGCCCCACGGGACCAGCGACAGCGCCGCGGTCGGGGCCACGAGGACCGGGCGGGTCGGCTCGAGACCGGTGAGCGGGGCGAGCAGCTGGTCGCAGAGCCTCGCGAGGCCGTCCTGCAAAGACCGTCGCGCGACCTCGGCGATGAGCGGCGGCGTGCCGGGAACTGCAAGGAGGTCCAGGTCGGCCCGCACGGCGCGGGCCTGGTCCACGGCCCGTTCCAGCGGTCCGAGCGGACACATCCGCGCCACCCCGTCGCCGAGGACGACCGCCAGGAGCGTGCCCCGGTACCCCAGCAGCGCGAGCATCACTCCCCCGGCGTGGGTCAGGTGCTGCTCGAGGCGGGTGACCGGGACGGTGGCAACACCCGCGCTGCCCCCGTCGGCCGTGCCCTCACGCTGCCAGGCACGCTGCCGCAGGCGTCGTTCGAGCTCAGCCACGTGTCCCCGGTACCGTCCGTCGCTACCGCTGCCAGGACCGGACGAGGCCTGGGCCCGTACGTGACGGAGCTCCTGCAGCCATGCGGAGACCTCGGGGTCGCGGGGCGGCGTGACCGGAGCCGGACGGCTCGACAGGGCACGAGTGGTCTCGGCCCAGGCGAGGACCCGGCGTGGGTCGCCCTCCTCCACAGCTCGCCCCACCGCGACGAGGGCGATGTTCTGCGCGTGGACGGCGATGGCGCTGCGCAGCTCGAGGCTGCCCAGGAGGCCCACCTGCCGTTGCAGGTCACGGACGGCGGTGCGGAGCTCGCGGTCGGCGTCGGCCCGACGACCAGAGGCGTCAGCGAGTGCCGCCCGCACCTGTCGCACACGCAGCCGGTCGACGGCCGCATCACGGGCACGTAGCCCGGTCGCGTCCCCGGCGTCCCTCCCCGCCGCGACCGGGTCGCCGGCAGCAAGGTGCGCCTCGGCCGCCAGCAGCCGCGCGCGCCTCGCCTCGTGCCGCAGGCCCTGGGTGTCGAACCAGTCCGCGATGTCGACGGCCTGACGCGCCACCGTCCCGGGTCGTACCCCGTCGGCGAGCTGCGCCTGCAACGCCAGGCACTCGGAGGTGGCGCCCCTGGCGGCGAAGCCACGGGCGGCGAAGCGCCGTGCTGCCCCACGCGCGAGCCGCCGGGCCGAGCCTGCGTCGCCCAGGGCCAGCCGCACCCTGGCGAGCTGGTGCTCGGCCTCGGCCCGCTCGAAGACGTTGCGGTGCCTCCCGAAGGTCTCCGCGGCGCGCTCGAGGTCGGCCGCAGCCTCGTCGAGCAGGCCCGCGGCGAGCAGCACCTCCGCCCGGTTGGCCAGGCACTTGGCGGCCAGCACGGGTGACATGCGCTCGAGCACGGGGGTCACCAGCTCCAGCCCCCGCAGCGCAGCCGGCAGGTCGCCCGCGAGCATGAGGACGTACGCGAGGTTGGCGGACGCCATCGCGGTCACCAGCTCTGACCCCGTCCGGCCGGCCAGCGTCAGCGCGGTCTCGAAGTCCAGTCGCGCCGACAGGAGGTCCCGGGCGTCCATGGCGACGACGCCACGGTTCAGATGCACCGTGCACCGTGTCTCGTCGTCGTGGGGATCGACGAGGCTGAGGGCCCGGTCGAACGCCTGCCTCGCCCGGGGGTCCCCGCTGCGCTGGAGCAGCACCCCTCGGTTGATCTCCACCCGGCTACGTACCGCGTCCCCGGTCGCAGGGTCGTCCGCGACCGCGTCGAGCATGGCGAGGCCTTCGTCGAGGGAGACCGTGACGGCGACGTGGTACGCCTGGTGCACCAGGATGCGCGCCCGCAGCCCGGGCTCCGGCCCGGCGGCCAGCGCACGGTCGGCCCAACGGCGTGCGGCTTGGTCGTCACCCAGCTCCGCTGCGGAGACGGCGCGTTCGAGGAACGTCTCGGCCACGAGCGATGGTCCCGCCGCCGGGTGGTGGGTGTCCACATCCCGACGGCGGGCCCCGCGTCAGACCGGGCGGATGAATCCCCCGGTGGGCTTGGGCCCGGACTTCTGGACCTCTGTGACGACGACGTCCTGCTCTGGCTGGTCGTCGTCGACCGGGTCTGGGCTGGGGCGGTCCGTCGGCTTGGGCATGTGGCCTCCTCGTCGCGGGATCAGGGGGAGCCCCCTGATGCTCCTGCGACAAGGAGGATCACGTCCAGGCCTTGATACCGGGCCCGGCGAGGCGCCTCAGAGGGCGCGGGGCAACCAGCCGCTGGGCCGCTGCGACAGCTCGGTGCTGTGAGACTTGTACGGCAGGTACGACTTGTACGGCAGGTACGACTTGTACGGCAGGTACGACTTGTACGGCAGGTACGACTTGTACGGCAGGTACGACTTGTACGGCAGGTACGACTTGTACGGCAGGTACGACTTGTACGGCAGGTACGACTTGTACGGCAGGTACGACTTGTACGGCAGGTACGACTTGTACGGCAGGTACGACTTGTACGGCAGGTATGACGCCGCCGTGCCCGCCTCGTACGGCAGGTACGACGCCGCCGTGGCCGCCTCGTACGGCAGGTACGACCCGTACGGCAGGTAGCTCGCGGTCGGCGCCGGGGCCAGGGCAGAGGCTGGACCTGCCGCCAGCAGCATCCCTCCAGCCAGGGCGGTGAGCAGGAGGGCGGACAGGCTCAGGACGCGGGAGCGCAGGCGCAGCAGCACAGGGGTGACCTTCCAGTCGGATGAGAGACGCGGACACGTCTGACACACATCATCAGCAGGGTCGGGCCCTGTCAATCGCGACGATCTCCGCTGTGACAGCCCGACAGCTGCCCCTGACCACGATCACGGCTGAGCGGAGCAGGTCCTGCCGACGACCCCCTGCCCGCATGCAGCCGCTCGGGCGTCAGACCACGAGGGCCGAGACTGCCACCCCGAGGGCCCGCAGCTTCGCCGCGCCCCCGTCCGGGGCGGTCAGGACGAAGAGCCCGTCGGGCAGTACGGCCACCGAGTGCTCCGCGTGCGCCGCTCGCGATCCGTCGACGGTAACCACGGTCCAGCCGTCCGCGAGCACACGCGTCGACGGCGACCCCGCCGTCAGCATGGGCTCAACCGCGACGCACAGCCCCTCCTTGACCCGCGGTGAGCGACCGCTCGCGCGGTAGTTGAGCACCTCAGGTGGCTGGTGCATGGCCGTGCCTATGCCATGGCCGGTGTACTCCTCCACCAGGCCCCAACGTCCGCCCCACTCAGCGGTCACGTAGTCGTCGACCGCCTCCCCGACCATTCCCAGGGGCGACCCGACAGCCAGCGCCGCAATCCCACGCCACATCGCCTCCTCCGTCGCGCGGACGAGGTCTCGGTCCAGCTCGTCGGAGACGTCGGAACCGTCAGCCGACGGCACCAGCATCGAGAGCGCCGCATCGCCGTGCCAACCGTCCACCACCGCGCCGCAGTCGACGCTCAGCAGGTCTCCCGCCTCCAGCGGTGCGGGACCTGGGATCCCGTGGACGACCTGGTCGTTCACCGAGACGCACACCGTCTTCGGGAAACCGTGGTAGCCCAAGAAGTTGGACGTCGCCCCGGACTCCCGGATCACCCGGGCCGCGACGGCGTCCAGATCTTCGGTGGTGGCGCCGGGACAGGCGGCCTCCCTCACCGCCGCGAGGGCCTCGGCCACGACAAGTCCGGCCCGCCTCATGACCTTCACCTGCGCGACGCTCTTGTACTCGATCCGCTCGCGACCGAACATCAGGGCTCCACCGCCGACTCCTGGTGAACCGACGGCTCACGCCGCGGACAGCTCAAGCGCTGACGCCGATCGCAGCGAGCAGCCGCGTCGTCACGTCGTCCATCGGGCCCATGCCGTCCACCTGGACCAGCAGCCCCCGTTCCGCGTACAACCGGGCAAGGGGGGCGGTCTGACGCAGGTAGACGTCCAGACGGTGTCGGACCACGTCTTCGGTGTCGTCGCTCCGACCTTGGTCCTGGGCTCGCTTCGTCAGACGCGTGACGACCTCGTCGGTGTCCGCGGTGATCTCCACGACATGGTCCAGCCTCGAGCCCTGCGCGTCGAGCATCCGATCCAGCTGAGCCACCTGGTCTGCTGTGCGGGGGTAGCCGTCCAGGAGGAACCCGTCTGCTGCGTCAGCCTCGGCGAGCCGGTCGGCGACCATGGCGTTGGTCACCGAGTCCGGCACGTACTCACCGGAGTCCATGTACTGCTTGGCGGTGAGTCCGAGGTCCGTCCCCTCGGTGACGTTGCGACGAAAGATGTCTCCCGTGGACACGGCCGGCACACCGAGGGTGCCGGCCAGCCGAGCCGCCTGGGTCCCCTTGCCCGCCCCGGGCGGCCCCAGCAGCACCAGACGCGTCACCGGAGGAACCCTTCGTAGTTGCGCTGCTGCAGCTGAGACTGGATCTGCTTGACAGTCTCGAGCCCGACCCCCACCACGATGAGGATCGACGTGCCACCGAACGGGAAGTTCTGGTTGGCGTCCACCAGCACAAGAGCGATCAAGGGGATGAGCGCCACCAGCGCGAGGTAGAGGGACCCCGGGAACGTGATGCGGGTGATGACGTAGTCCAGGTACTCAGCGGTCGGGCGCCCCGCCCGGATCCCCGGGATGAAGCCCCCGTACTTGCGCATGTTCTCCGCAACCTCGTCCGGGTTGAACGTGATCGCCACGTAGAAGAACGTGAAGAAGATGATCAGACCGACGTAGAAGAGCATGTACAGGGGGTGGTCACCGCCCACGAAGTACCTGCTGATCCAGGCGGCCCAGTCCGACTGGGGCGAGAACTGCGACACCAGCGCAGGCAGGTACAGCAGAGAACTGGCGAAGATGACCGGGATGACGCCGGCCATGTTGACCTTCAGCGGAATGTACGTGCTGGTGCCGCCGTACGCCCGCTGGCCAACCATCCGCTTGGCGTACTGCACGGGGATTCGGCGCTGGCTCTGCTCGACGAGAACCACCAGGAACACGATCACCAGGCCGATCGCAATGACCAGCAGCATCGTCTCGAACGACTTCTGCGTCGCGATGGCGCCCAGCGAGCTCGGGAACGTGGAAGCGATGGAGGTGAAGATCAGCAGCGACATGCCGTTGCCGACGCCCTTGGCGGTGATGAGCTCACCCAGCCACATGATGAGCCCGGTCCCGGCGGTCATGGTCGTGATCATGAGCAACAGGATCGGCAGGCCCTGGTCTGGGATCGTGGGGAAGGTGTCCGCACTGCACGCGCCCCCGAAGATGGCGTTCGTGCGAGCCAACGACACGAAGGTCGTCGACTGCAGGATGGCCAGGCCGATCGTCAGGTAACGGGTGTACTGGGTCAGCTTGGCGGTGCCCTGCTGCCCCTCCTGCTTCAGCTCCTCGAAGCGCGGGATCACCACGGTGAGCAGCTGCACGATGATGCTGGCGGTGATGTACGGCAGGATCCCCAGCGCGAAGACCGACAGCTGGAGCAGCGCCCCGCCGCTGAACAGGTTGATGAGCCCGAACACCCCAGTCGTCTCCACGAGCGCGAGGCACTGGCGGACGTTGCCGAAGTCGACACCTGGTGTCGGGATGAACGACCCGAAGCGGAATAGCGCCATGATGCCGAGCGTGAAAAGGATCTTCGCCCGGAGATCTGGGGTCCGGAACGCGCTGACGAACGCGCCGAGGCTGACCACAACTACCTCCTGAGGAGCCCGGTGATGGGCACGGGACGGTGGATCCGCCCGCTGGGACCGGAACCGCCCGGCCGCCGACCTTAACACCAGGACCGGGGCACGAGGCCCCGGTCCTGGGTTGGGTACGGCTGCGCGTGGCGACCGGCCAGATGTGTCAGACGGTGGTGACTGACCCGCCCGCGGCCTCGATCTTGGCCTTCGCGGACGCGGAAAACCTGTGCGCCGACACCTGGAGCCTCGCCGTCACGTCACCGGTCCCAAGCACCTTGACAGGCGCGTTGTCCCGCACTGCACCGCGGGCGACCAGGTCGGCCGGGGTGACGGTGCCGCCCTCGGGGTACAGCTCCGCGAGCCGGTCGAGGTTGACGACCTGGAAGGTCACCTTGAACCGGTTGGTGAAGCCGCGGAGCTTGGGCAGACGCATGTGCAGCGGGGTCTGACCACCTTCGAAGGCAGCCGACACCTGGTAGCGCGCGCTCGTGCCCTTGGTGCCGCGACCAGCCGTCTTGCCCTTGCTCGCCTCGCCACGACCGACACGGGTCTTGGCGGTGCGAGAGCCCGGGGCCGGGCGCAGGTGATGGACCTTGAGCAGGTGCTCCTCAGCCATGTCAGTCGACCTCCTCTACGTGCACGAGGTGGGCCACGGTGGTGACCATCCCGCGGATCTCGGGACGGTCCTCCTTCACCACGACGTCACCGATGCGCTTGAGACCCAGGGAACGGACCGTGTTCCGCTGCCCCTGGGTCCCGCCGATGGTGCTGCGGGTCTGGGTGACCCGCAGGCGCTTGCCCGGGGTGACCGCGTCGTTGGAGCCCACCATGATCAGGAAGCCTCCTGCCGGGCACGCAGCAGACGGGCGGGAGCCACGTCCTCGATCGGCAGACCGCGACGCGCGGCCACCGACTCCGGTGGTTCGAGCCCCTTGAGCGCCGCCACCGTCGCGTGCACGATGTTGATCGCGTTGCTGGAGCCGAGTGACTTGCTCAGCACGTCATGGACGCCGGCGGCCTCCAGGACCGCACGGACGGGACCACCAGCGATCACTCCGGTACCGGGCGATGCGGGTCGGAGCATGACGACGCCGGCCGCCTTCTCCCCCTGGATGGGATGCGGGATGGTGCCGGCGATGCGCGGGACGCGGAAGAAGTTCTTCTTCGCCTCCTCAACACCCTTGCTGATCGCCGCCGGCACCTCCTTGGCCTTGCCGTAGCCCACACCGACCATGCCGTCACCGTCGCCGACGACGACCAGAGCGGTGAAGGAGAAACGACGCCCGCCCTTGACGACCTTGGCGACACGGTTGATCGCGACGACGCGCTCTACGTAGTTGCTGCGCTCCTCGCCGCCGCGGCCGCCGCGGTCGTCACGACGACCCCCGTCACGTCCACCGCGACGCGGCTCACGGCCGCCCTCGGGGCCACCGGTGCCACCGGCGGTGCCGCCGGCCCCGGGGGGGCCACCACGGCGCTGCTGGGGTCCTGCCATCAGAGGGTTCCTTCCTTCGGGTGCACGGTGACGAGCGGGCTCACAGGGACAGGCCCTTCTCGCGGGCGCCGTCAGCCACGGCCGCGACACGGCCGTGATACTTATTACCAGAACGGTCGAGGACGACAGCGGTCACGCCGGCGGCCTGGGCGCGCTCCGCGACAAGGGCTCCGACGGCTCGCGCCTTGGTCGTCTTGTCCGCCGACGTGGCCCGAAGGTCGGCCTCGAGAGTGGAGGCCGAAGCCAGGGTGCGGCCTGTGGTGTCGTCCACGACCTGCACCACGATGTGCCGCAGGGAGCGGGTGACAACCATACGGGGACGCAGCGGCGTCCCGGAGATGATCTTTCGGACGCGCTGATGGCGGCGGCTGCGAGCCGCGACACGGCTCCGTCCGCCCCGACGCGTGCTGCGCTCGACGACAGTGGGCATTACTTCTTCCCAGCCTTTCCGACCTTGCGGCGGATCTGCTCGCCCTCGTAGCGGATGCCCTTGCCCTTGTACGGGTCGGGCTTACGGAGCTTGTGGATGTTGGCCGACACCTCGCCGACCTGCTGCTTGTCGATCCCGCTGACCGAGAACCGGGTGGGGCTCTCCACGGTGAAGGAGATGCCCGCGGGCGGCACGATGGTCACCGGGTGGCTGAAGCCCAGGGCGAACTCCAGGTTGCTCCCCTTGGCCTGCACGCGGTAGCCGGTGCCGTGGATCTCGAGCTTGCGGGTGTAGCCCTCGGTGACGCCGGTGACCATGTTGGCGATGAGGGTGCGGGTCAGGCCGTGAAGCGACTTCGAGCGGCGCTCGTCGTCCGGCCGGCGGACGGTGATGGTGCCGTCCTCGTTGACCACGGTGATGGGCTCGGCCACCACGTGGCTGAGTTCGCCCTTGGGCCCCTTGACCGTGACGGTCGGCCCTTCGAGGCCCACCGTGACGCCCGCGGGGACGGGCACAGGGTTCTTGCCGATGCGCGACATATGTGTCTCCTCAGCTCCGCTCTACCGTCACCAGACGTAGGCGAGGACTTCCCCACCCACGCCCTTCTTGGCGGCTTGCCGGTCGGTCAGCAGCCCGGAGGACGTCGACAGGATCGCGACGCCGAGACCACCCAGGACCTTGGGCAGGTTGGTCGACTTGGCGTAGACGCGCAGGCCCGGCTTGGACACTCGCCGCAGGCCGGCGATCGACCGCTCGCGCGACGGACCGAACTTCAGCTGCAGGGTCAGGGTGCGACCCACCTCGGCGTCCTCCGCCGTCCAGCCGGCGATGTAGCCCTCCTGCTTGAGGATGTCGGCCACGCTCGCCTTGAGCTTGCTGAACGGCATGGAGACGTCGTCGTGGTAGGCCGAGTTGGCGTTGCGCAGACGCGTGAGCATGTCTGCGATCGGATCGGTCATCGTCATCGGGCTGCTGCCCTCTCTCGCCGCGGTTTCCGCAGAATGCGGACCTTCGGCGTCATCTCGGATCTGAGGTACGTCGGGTGGTGATGGAACGTGGTGGAGCAGGTGTTCAGTAGCAGGTCACCAGCTGGACTTGGTGACGCCGGGCAGCTCGCCGGCATGCGCCATCTCGCGCAGGCAGATACGGCACAACCCGAACTTCTTGTACACCGAGTGCGGTCGCCCGCACTTCTGGCAGCGGGTGTAGCCGCGAACCTTGAACTTCGGCTTCTTGGCAGCCTTGTTGATCAGGGACGTCTTTGCCATGTTCGGTCTCCTCCCCTCAGCTGGCCTGGAAGGGGAAGCCGAGCTTGCGCAGCAGGCTCCGGCCTTCGTCGTCGGTGGTCGCAGACGTCACGACTGTGATGTCCATACCGCGTACGCGGTCGACCCTGTCCTGGTCGATCTCGTGGAACATGGCCTGCTCCGTGAGCCCGAACGTGTAGTTGCCCCGGCCGTCGAACTGCTTCGCCGACAGTCCGCGGAAGTCCCGGATGCGGGGCAGTGCGACAGACAGGAGCCGGTCGAGGAACTCCCACATGCGGTCCCCGCGCAGCGTGACGTGGGCGCCGATCGGCATACCCTCGCGCAGCTTGAACTGGGCGATCGACTTCCGGGCCTTGGTGACCTGCGGCTTCTGGCCGGTGATGGCCGTCAGGTCACGCACCGCACCGTCGATCAGCTTAGAGTCACGGGCCGCCTCGCCGACGCCCATGTTGACGACGACCTTGACGACGCCCGGCACCTGCATGACGTTCGGGTAGGCGAACTCCTCGAGCAGCGCCGGGAGGATCTCCTCGCGGTACCGGGCCTGCAGGCGGGGCCGCGGAGCGGCAGCGGCCACCGTGGTGGTCTCTGTGGTCTCGGTGGTCTCGGTGCTCATGCGATGTCCTTGCCCGAACGCCTGGCGACCCGGACGCGCACGTTGCGCTCCCGACCACCGCGCTCCTGCTTCTCGACGCGGATGCCGACACGGGTGGGCTTGCCGGACTCGGGATCTACGAGAGACACCCGGGACACGTGCAACGGCGCCTCGGTGTGCACGAGCCCACCGGTGCGTGAACCGCGTCCGGTCTGCCCGGCCTTCACGTGCTTCGTGACACGGTTGACGCCCTCGACGAGGACACGTCCCGTCTCGGGGAAGACGTCCAGGACCTTGCCGGTCTTGCCGCGGTCCCCCTCGACCTTGGTGCCGTCCTTCTTGGTGCGAGAACGGGAACCCGCGATGAGGACGACGGTGTCGCCCTTCTTGATGCGGAACTTGCCCTCAGCCATCAGAGCACCTCCGGTGCCAGCGAGATGATCTTCATAAACCGCTTGTCGCGGAGCTCACGGCCCACGGGGCCGAAGATGCGCGTCCCACGCGGGTCGCCGTCGTTCTTGAGGATGACGGCGGCGTTCTCGTCGAACTTGATGTAGCTGCCGTCGGGACGACGGCGCTCCTTGACAGTACGCACGACGACTGCCTTGACCACGTCACCACGCTTGACGTTGCCGCCGGGGATCGCATCCTTCACGGTCGCCACGATGGTGTCGCCGATACCTGCGTACCGACGACCGGAGCCACCGAGCACACGGATGCAGAGGATCTCCTTCGCACCGGTGTTGTCGGCGACCTTGAGCCGGGACTCCTGCTGGATCACTGGGGCCTCACTTAGCCTTCTCGAGGACCTCGACCACGCGCCAGCGCTTGGTCGCGGACAGCGGGCGGGTCTCCATGATCAGAACGAGGTCGCCGACACCGGCCGCGTTCGCCTCGTCGTGCGCCTTGACCTTGCTCGTGCGACGCAGAACCTTGCCGTAGAGAGGGTGCTTGACCCGGTCCTCGACCGCTACTACGGCGGTCTTGTCCATCTTGTCGCTGACGACGTAGCCGCGGCGCGTCTTGCGGTTGCCCCGCTCGGTCGCAGCGGCAGCCTGGACGGCGCCGCCGGCCTGGGTGCTCTCGGTGCTCATGATGCGACCTCCTGGGTGGTGATGCCGAGCTCGCGCTCGCGCATCACGGTGTAGATCCGTGCGATGTCACGCTTCACGGCCTTCAGGCGGCCGTGGCTCTCCAGCTGACCCGTGGCCGAGGCGAAGCGCAGGTTGAACAGCTCCTCCTTGGCCTTACGGAGCTCCTCGACCAGCTTGGCGTCGTCGAAGGTACGGAGGTTCTCGGGGGCGAGATCCTTGCTACCGACCGACATCAGCTCTCACCACCCTCACGCTGCACGATGCGGCACTTCATGGGCAGCTTGTGCATGGCCCGGGTGAGCGCCTCCTTGGCGACATCGTCGCTGGGGTAGCTCAGCTCGAACATGACACGGCCCGGCTTGATGTTGGCGATCCACCACTCGGGCGAGCCCTTGCCGGAGCCCATGCGGGTCTCGGCCGGCTTCTTGGTGATGGGGCGGTCCGGGTAGATGTTGATCCAGACCTTGCCGCCACGCTTGATGTGGCGGGTCATCGCGATACGAGCGGACTCGATCTGACGGTTGGTGACGTAGGCGGGCTCGAGGGCCTGCAGGCCCCACTCACCGAATGTCACCTGCGTACCGCCCTTGGCAGCTCCCGAGCGGCTCGGGTGGTGCTGCTTGCGGTGCTTGACGCGACGCGGGATCAGCATGGCCCTCAGCCCTCCTGTCCGGCGGGAGCAGGGACGGTCTCGGCGACGGCAGGCGCGACGTCGGCGGCGGGCGCCGCGTTCTGACCGGTCTCGACGGCGCCCTCGGTGCGGGGCCCGCGATCTGTACGCACGGGGCGCTCCGGACGGTCGCCGCGGGGCGGACGACGGCCGGCGCCGCGGGGTGCCGCAGACGCCTGCTCGCGCGCGAGCTCCTTGGCGGTCTTGTCACCGTTGTAGATCCACACCTTGACACCGATCCGGCCGAACGTCGTCTTGGCCTCGAAGAAGCCGTAGTCGATGTTGGCGCGCAGGGTGTGCAGCGGCACCCGCCCCTCGCGGTAGAACTCTGTACGGCTCATCTCCGCCCCGCCGAGGCGGCCGGAAACCTGGACGCGGACGCCCTTGGCGCCGGCGCGCTGGGCCGACTGCATGCCCTTCCTCATGGCGCGGCGGAACGACACCCGGCTGGAGAGCTGCTCGGCGATCCCCACTGCGCACAGCTGCGCATCTCCCTCGGGGTTCTTGACCTCGAGGATGTTCAGCTGCACCTGCTTACCCGTGAGCTTCTCGAGCTCACCACGCAGGCGGTCGGCCTCGGCACCACGACGCCCGATGACGATGCCCGGACGGGCGGTGTGCAGGTCGACACGGACCCGGTCCCGGGTGCGCTCGATCTCGACCTTGGCGATGCCTGCGCGCTCGAGACCGACGGTCATGAGCTTACGGATCTTGACGTCCTCGCCGACGTAGTCTCGGTAACGCTGACCCGACGCCGTCGAGTCCGCGAACCAGCGGGACTTGTGCTCGGTCGTGATGCCGAGCCGGTACCCGTGCGGGTTGACCTTCTGACCCATCAGCGGGCTCCCTTCGTGGTGCGACTGCCGCCCGCGGCGACCGGGGCGTCCTCGGGCGTGGCGACGACGACGGTGACGTGGCTGGTCCGCTTGTTGATGCGGAACGCCCGCCCCTGCGCCCGCGGCTGGAACCGCTTGAGCGTGGGGCCCTCGTCGACGAACGCGGTGGTCACGACGAGCTCGTCGGCGACGAACCGCTCGCCGTACTTCTCGGCCTCGACCCGCGCGTTGGCGATCGCGGACTCGACGAGCTTGCGGACCGGCTCGGCCGCGGTCTGCGGGCTGAACCGCAGCACCTGGACGGCCTCGGTGGCTCGCTTGCCGCGCACGAGATCGACGACGCGCCGGGCCTTCATGGGCGTGACGCGCAGGTGGCGCACCTTCGCCGTGGCTTCCATATCTGGCTCCTGACCTGTCTGGGAGGGACGTCGCCGCGTCAGCGGCGACGGCCCTTCCGGTCGTCCTTCTCGTGCCCGCGGAACGTGCGGGTGGGGGCGAACTCGCCCAGCTTGTGACCGACCATCGACTCGGTGACGAACACCGGGACGTGCTTGCGGCCGTCGTGCACCGCGATGGTGTGGCCGAGCATGTCGGGCACGATCATCGACCGGCGGGACCACGTCTTGATGACGTTCTTGGTCCCGGCCTCGTTCTGGGCGTCCACCTTCTTGGTCAGGTGGTCGTCGACGAAGGGGCCCTTCTTCAGGCTGCGTGGCATCGTCGCTCCTCTCAGCGCTTCTTGCCGGCGGTGCGGCGACGGACGATCTGGGCATCGCTAGCCTTGCCGGGGCGGCGGGTTCGTCCCTCGGGCTTGCCCCACGGGGTGACCGGGTGACGACCACCGGAGGTCTTCCCCTCACCACCACCGTGCGGGTGGTCGACGGGGTTCATGACCACGCCGCGCACGGTCGGGCGCTTGCCCTTCCAGCGCATCCGGCCGGCCTTGCCCCAGTTGATGTTCGACTGCTCGGCGTTGCCGACCTCACCGATCGTTGCGCGGCAGCGGACGTCCACGTTGCGGATCTCACCGGACGGCATGCGCAGCTGCGCGTTTCCACCCTCACGGGCGACCAGCCGGACGCTCGTCCCTGCGGACCGGGCGATCTTCGCGCCGCCACCAGGACGGAGCTCGATCGCGTGCACGACGGTGCCCACCGGGATGTTCCGCAGGGGCATGTTGTTGCCCGGCTTGATGTCGGCCCCGGGGCCGTTCTCGATGACGTCACCCTGCTGCAGACGGTTGGGAGCGATGATGTAGCGCTTCTCCCCGTCGACGTAGTGCAGCAGCGCGATCCGCGCGGTGCGGTTGGGGTCGTACTCGATGTGAGCGACCTTGGCGTTGACGCCGTCCTTGTCGTGACGACGGAAATCGATGAGGCGGTACGCACGCTTGTGGCCGCCACCCTGGTGCCTGGTGGTGATGCGGCCTGCGTTGTTGCGCCCGCCCTTCTTCGTCAGGGGACGCACAAGCGACTTCTCGGGCGTGTCGCGCGTGACCTCGACGAAGTCGGCGACCGAGGAGCCGCGGCGACCCGGAGTCGTGGGCTTGTACTTACGGATGGCCATGTCAGTCAGTCCTCGAGATCACGCGACCGGACCGAAGATGTCAATCGTTCCCTCGCGGAGGGTGACGATCGCGCGCTTCGTGTCCTTGCGCTTGCCGGTGCCGTAGCGAGTACGACGAGCCTTGCCCTGGCGGTTGATGATGTTCACGCCCTTGGGCGCGACCTTGACACCGAAGACCTTCTCGACCGCGATCTTGATCTCGGTCTTCGAGGCGCGCGGGTCGACCAGGAAGGTGTACTTCCCCTCCTCCTGCAGCCCGTAGGACTTCTCGCTGACGACCGGCGCGACGAGGACGTCACGCGGGTCCTTGCCGACGTGGGCGAAGCTGGACTCGCTCATGCCGTCGCCTCCTCGGTGCTGTCGATGCTTCCGGTGGTACCAGCGGTTCCTGTGGACGGCGCGCTACCCCGCGATGCACCGAGCCGGGCGTCGACGAACTCCTCCAGGGCCGGACCGACGAACAGCACGTCGTCGCTCACGAGGACGTCGTAGGCGTTGAGCTGGTCGACCGCTAGGACGTGGAGCCCCGAGAGGTTGCGCACGCTCTTCCACGACACGTCGTCGTCCCGGCTCACCAGGACGAGCAGGTTGGCCCGGGTGCTGGCATGGGCCAGGGCGACGCGCGCTGCGGCCGCCGAAGGCGTGTCGCCCGTGACGAGGGACTCCAGTACGTGCACACGGCTGTGACGCGCACGGTCGGACAATGCACCGCGCAGGGCCGCGGCGATCATCTTCTTGGGCGTCCGCTGCGCATAGCTGCGCGGGACCGGCCCGTGGACGACCCCACCTCCCGCGAACTGCGGCGCACGCGTGGAACCCTGACGGGCCCGACCGGTGCCCTTCTGGCGGTACGGCTTCTTGCCGCCGCCCGACACCTCGCCGCGGCTCTTGGTCTTGTGCGTGCCCTGTCGTGCGGCTGCGAGCTGCGCGACCACGACCTGGTGGATGAGCGGCACGTTCGTCTGGACGCCGAAGATCTCGGCAGGCAGGTCGACGGTGCGGGTGCTCGAGCCGTCGGCCGCAAGCACGGGGACGGTCAGCGAGACCTCGGTCCCCTCGGCGGTGGCGGTCGCCATCTCAGGCCTCCTTCTTGCCGGCGGTCTTGACGAGCACGACCGAGTTGCGCGGGCCGGGAACGGCGCCCTTCACGAGCAGGTAGCCCCGCTCGGCGTCGACGGCATGGACCTGCAGGTTCTGGGTGGTCTGGCGGTCTCCACCCATGCGTCCAGCCATCCGCACGCCCTTGAAGACCCGCCCGGGCGTGGCGCAGGCACCGATGGAACCGGGCTTGCGGTGGTTGCGGTGCGCACCGTGCGAGGCACTCACACCCTTGAAGCCGTGGCGCTTCATGACACCGGCGGTGCCCTTGCCCTTGGTGGTCCCCACGACATCGACGAACTCGCCGTCGGTGAAGGTGTCGAGGCCGACCTCCTGGCCGAGGTCGTAGGCGCCGGTGGTGCGCACCTCGACGAGGTGTCGGCGCGGCGGGGTGCCCGCGCGCTCGAAGACACCGGCCATCGGCTTGTTGACCTTGCGGGGGTCGATGCGCCCGTAGCCGAGCTGCACGGCGGCGTAGCCGTCCTTGTCGGCGGTCTTGACGTCGGTGACGACGTTCCCGGCGACCTCGACGACCGTGACGGGGACAAGGACGTTGTCCGCGTTCCAGACCTGGGTCATGCCCAGCTTGCGGCCCAGCAGGGCCCGCACTTCTCTCTCAGTGGTCACGAGTCAGATCCCTCAGAGCTTGATCTCGATGTCGACGCCCGCGGGGAGGTCGAGCCGCATGAGCGAGTCCACCGTCTTGGGCGTCGGGTCGAGGATGTCGATGAGCCGCTTGTGGGTGCGCATCTCGAAGTGCTCGCGGCTGTCCTTGTACTTGTGGGGCGAGCGGATGACGCAGTAGACGTTCTT
The DNA here is from genome assembly GCA_963759255.1 of uncultured Actinomycetota bacterium. Lineage (GTDB taxonomy): Bacteria > Actinomycetota > Actinomycetes > Actinomycetales > JBBAYJ01 > Aquipuribacter. The sequence continues at coordinate 67,290 of CAVWYQ010000002.1, read as the reverse complement.
CTCCGTCGGCAGGGGCACGGGGCCGGCCACCGAGGCACCGGTACGGGTGACGGTCTCGACGATCTTGCGCGCCGAGGAGTCGATCACCTCGTGGTCGTAGGCCTTGAGCCTGATGCGGATCTTCTGTCCCGCCATGGCGTCGTCCACTCTCTCTCTTCGGTACCGGTTCCCGGCCGCTCAGGGCCGCCATCCGGTGGTCGTGCCGGTGGTCGTTCTGGTCTGGTGGGGCCGGGTGACCGGCCCTGCGCTCGACCCCCGCGCCCGGGCGTGTCGCCCTTGCGAGATCTGGTCGAATGAGATGTGCCGCCAACCCCCCCGGTCCGAAGACCGTTGGTGGGCACCGAGGTGCGCCGGGCAACCGCGACAGTCTGTCAGACCTCGCCGCCAAGACCAAACTGACCGGCGACTAGGCCTCCCCTCGCGGGGGCGGCTTGACACGCAGCAGCGGCGTCCCGGGTGACCGGGACGCCGCTGCCTGGGATCAAGCGTTGATCTTGGTGACGCGACCCGCGCCGACCGTACGGCCACCCTCGCGGATAGCGAACCGGAGGCCCTGCTCCATGGCGATCGGCTGGATCAGCGCGACCGTCATCGAGGTGTCGTCGCCGGGCATGACCATCTCTGTGCCCTCGGGCAGCGTGATCACACCGGTGACATCGGTGGTACGGAAGTAGAACTGCGGACGGTAGTTCGAGTAGAAGGGGTTGTGCCGCCCACCCTCGTCCTTGCTCAGGATGTAGACCTGCGCCTCGAAATCCGTGTGCGGGGTGATCGAGCCGGGCTTCACGACGACCTGTCCACGCTCGACGTCCTCGCGCTTGATGCCGCGCAGCAGCAGCCCGACGTTCTCACCGGCACGCGCCTCGTCGAGCAGCTTGCGGAACATCTCGACGCCGGTGACGGTCGTCTTGGTGGAGGACTCCTTGATGCCGACGATCTCCACCTCCTCGTTGACCTTGAGGACACCACGCTCGGCGCGGCCGGTCACGACCGTGCCACGACCGGTGATGGTGAAGACGTCTTCGATGGGCATGAGGAACGGCTGGTCGATGGCACGCTCGGGCTCGGGGATGGCGGTGTCGACCGCGTCCATGAGCTCGAGGAGCTTGTCGCCCCACTCCTTGTCCCCCTCCAGCGCCTTGAGCGCGGAGACACGGACGACCGGCAGGTCGTCGCCCGGGAACTCGTACTGGTTGAGCAGGTCGCGGACCTCGACCTCGACGAGTTCCAGGATCTCCTCGTCGTCCACCATGTCGGCCTTGTTGAGGGCGACGACGATGTAGGGCACCCCGACCTGGCGGGCCAGGAGGACGTGCTCCTTGGTCTGGGGCATCGGGCCGTCGGTCGCCGCGACGACGAGGATCGCGCCGTCCATCTGGGCCGCGCCGGTGATCATGTTCTTGATGTAGTCGGCGTGACCGGGGCAGTCGACGTGCGCGTAGTGCCGCGACTCGGTCTGGTACTCGACGTGCGCGATCGAGATGGTGATGCCGCGCTCGCGCTCCTCCGGGGCCTTGTCGATCTGGTCGAACGCCGAGGCGGCGTTCAGGTCCGGGTACTTGTCGTGGAGCACCTTGGTGATGGCCGCGGTCAGCGTCGTCTTGCCATGGTCGATGTGACCGATGGTGCCGATGTTGACGTGCGGCTTGGTCCGCTCGAACTTCGCCTTAGCCACTGGGGCTCCTCCTCGGACTGTTCTCCGCCGACGGGTTCGCCCGACGGTGGTCGTGGGTGTGCTGTGCTCTGGTGGTCTCGTTCAGTGGTGCCTGGGGCTGTCGTTCTCGCCACGGCCGGTCACAGAGTAGACCGACCGCGAGTCCTCACTCGCCGCGGATCTTCTTGACGATCTCGTCCGCGACGTTTCGCGGGACCTCGGCGTAGGAGTCGAACTGCATCGTGTACACCGCGCGTCCCTGGGTGCGGGACCGCAAGTCACCCACGTAGCCGAACATCTCCGACAGCGGGACCGTCGCCTTGACGCTCTTGGCGCCGGACACGTCGTCCATGGACTGCATGTGACCGCGACGGGAGTTGATGTCACCGATCACGTCGCCCATGTACTCCTCGGGCGTGCGGACCTCCACGGCCATGATCGGCTCGAGCAGGACCGGGTCCGCCTTGCGAGCCGCTTCCTTGAAGCCGGCTGAACCGGCGATCTTGAAGGCGAGCTCGGAGGAGTCGACGTCGTGCGCCGCACCGTCCACCAGGGTGGCCTTGACGCCGACCATGGGATACCCCGCCAGCACGCCGACCTGCATGGCGTCCTGGAAGCCAGCGTCCACGCTGGGGATGTACTCGCGCGGGACCCGGCCACCGGTCACCTTGTTGTCGAACTGGTAGGTGGCGCCCTCTTCCTCCGCGTCGACAAGCGGCTCGATCGTGAACTGGATCTTGGCGAACTGCCCGGATCCACCGGTCTGCTTCTTGTGCGTGTACGAGTACTTCTCCACGACGCGGCGGATGGTCTCGCGGTAGGCGACCTGCGGCTTGCCGACGTTTGCCTCGACCTTGAACTCGCGACGCATCCGGTCGACGAGGATGTCGAGGTGGAGCTCGCCCATTCCCTTGATGATGGTCTGGCCGGTCTCCTCGTCCTGCTCGACCTGGAAGGTGGGGTCCTCCTCGGCCAGCTTCTGGATCGCGATGGAGAGCTTCTCCTGGTCGGACTTCGTCTTGGGCTCGATCGCCACGTTGATGACCGGTGCCGGGAACGTCATCGACTCCAGCACGACCTGGTCGGCCGGATCACACAGCGTGTCGCCGGTGGTGGTGTCCTTGAGGCCGATCATCGCGTAGATGTGGCCGGCCTGCGCCTCGTCGACCGGGTTCTCCTTGTTGGAGTGCATCTGGAAGAGCTTGCCGATGCGCTCCTTCTTGCCCTTGGTCGAGTTGACGACACCGGAACCGGCAGCAACCCGTCCGGAGTACACCCTGACGTAGGTCAGCTTGCCGAAGAAGGGGTGCGAGGCGACCTTGAACGCGAGCGCAGAGAAGGGCTCGGAGGCATCCGGCTTGCGGATGATCTCCTTCTCCTCGTCGCGCACGTCGTGCCCAATCATCGGCGGGACGTCCAGCGGGGTGGGCAGGTAGTCCAGCACCGCGTCGAGCATCGGCTGGACGCCCTTGTTCTTGAAGGCCGAACCGCAGAGGACCGGGTACACCTCGGAGGCGATCGTCAGCTTGCGGACCGCTCCCTTGATCTCTTCCGGGGTGAGCTCCTCGCCACCGAGGTACTTCTCGAGCAGCACGTCGTCGGACTCCGAGACAGCCTCGACCAACGCGGCGTGGTACTCCGCCGCCTGCTCGGCCAGCTCCGCCGGGATCTCCTCGATCTCGTAGGCCTCGCCCTTGCCGGTGTCCCCCCGCCACACGAGCGCGCGCATGTAGACGAGGTCGATGACGCCGATGAAGTCGTTCTCGGAGCCGATGGGCAGCTGGATGGGCAGCGGCCGGGCGCCGAGCCGGTCCTTGATGGTCTGGACGGTGAAGTAGAAGTCGGCGCCAAGCTTGTCCATCTTGTTGACGAAGCAGATGCGCGGCACGTCGTACTTGTCAGCCTGGCGCCAGACGGTCTCCGACTGCGGCTCGACACCCTCCTTGCCGTCGAACACGGCCACGGCGCCGTCGAGCACCCGCAGGCTGCGCTCGACCTCGACCGTGAAGTCGACGTGGCCGGGCGTGTCGATGATGTTGATCTGGGTGCCTTCCCAGAAGCACGTCGTCGCGGCGGACGTGATGGTGATGCCGCGCTCCTGCTCCTGCTCCATCCAGTCCATCGTCGCGGCGCCGTCGTGCACCTCGCCGATCTTGTAGTTGATCCCGGTGTAGAACAGGATCCGCTCGGTGGTGGTGGTCTTGCCGGCGTCGATGTGCGCCATGATCCCGATGTTGCGGACCTTGGTGAGGTCGGTCAGGACGTCCTGAGCCACGGTGGGCCTTCCTCGCTGCTGGGCTGTCTGGTGGGGCGGGCCGGTCGTGCTGACCCTGCGGGGCCGGCCAGGTGGACCGGACTCCGGGACACCACGTAGGTGGTGCCGGGTCTACCGCGGGAGCGGACGGCACCTCGTGGGTGCCGTCACGCTCACCAGCGGTAGTGGGCGAACGCCTTGTTCGACTCGGCCATCTTGTGCATGTCCTCGCGGCGCTTCACCGAGGCCCCGAGGCCGTTGCTGGCGTCGAGGATCTCGTTCATCAGCCGTTCGGTCATCGTCTTCTCGCGACGGGCGCGCGAGAAACCGACCAACCACCGGAGCGCCAGCGTGGTGGAGCGGGCGGGACGGACGTCCACCGGCACCTGGTACGTCGACCCACCGACCCGGCGGGAGCGGACCTCGAGCGCGGGCTTGACGTTGTCGAGCGCACGCTTGAGGAGGATGACCGGGTCGTTCCCGGTCTTGGCCCGGGCACCCTCGAGGGCTCCGTAGACGGTGCGCTCAGCGACGGACTTCTTGCCGTCGAGGAGCACCTTGTTGACGAGCTGCGTCACCAGCGGCGAGTGGTACACCGGGTCGACGACGAGCGGACGCTTGGGGGCGGGACCCTTACGAGGCATCAGCCCTTCTCCTTCTTCGCGCCGTAGCGGCTTCGGGCCTGCTTGCGGTTCTTGACGCCCTGGGTGTCCAGGGAGCCGCGGACGATCTTGTACCGGACGCCGGGCAGGTCCTTCACCCGGCCGCCGCGCACGAGCACCATGGAGTGCTCCTGCAGGTTGTGGCCGACGCCGGGGATGTAGGCGGTGACCTCGATGCCGTTGCTCAGACGGACGCGAGCGACCTTGCGCAGTGCCGAGTTCGGCTTCTTGGGCGTGGTCGTGTAGACGCGGGTGCAGACGCCGCGGCGCTGGGGAGACCCCTTGAGCGCGGGCGTGCTGTTCTTCACCGGCTTGTCCTGGCGGCCCTTGCGGACCAGCTGCTGGATCGTGGGCACCGCTGCGGTACTCCCTACTGGATTACTGGATCGTGGCGAGTGGTGTGCCTGGTGGACGGGGCTCGAGGTGGCCCCCGCACTCGGGCGTGTCGCGCTGGTGCACCCCTGCTGCTCCTGGGGCACGCGCGAGCACCCGGTCCGACCGGGCGACTCGGGAGAGGGTACCTATCCCGGGTCGCGATGGTCAAAACGCCGGCGCGGCCGGCACCCCTGGGTGTTCCGAGGGTGCCGGCCCGTAGCGGGTCAGCGGTAGCTGCCGCCGAAGTCCAGGTCCTCCAGCGGAACAGCCTGACCGCTGCCGGAACCGAACGGGGTGTAGTCGTCGTCGTAGCTGGGCAGCGTGTACATGGCCGCCTTCGCCTCCTCGGTGGGCTCGACCGTCACGTCGCGGTAGCGCGCGAGGCCGGTGCCGGCTGGGATCAGCTTGCCGATGATGACGTTCTCCTTGAGGCCCACCAGCGGGTCGGACTTGGCGTTCATCGCCGCGTCCGTCAACACCCGGGTGGTCTCCTGGAACGACGCCGCAGACAACCACGACTCCGTCGCCAGGGAGGCCTTGGTGATGCCCATGAGCTCGGGACGGCCCGAGGCCGGCTTGCCGCCGTTGCGGACGACCTCCCGGTTGACCGTCTCGAAGCGGGTCCGCTCCGTCAGCTCCCCCGGCAACAGACTCGCGTCGCCGGAGTCGATGATCGTGACCCGCTTGAGCATCTGCCGGACGATGACCTCGATGTGCTTGTCGTGGATAGTCACGCCCTGGCTGCGGTAGACGCGCTGCACCTCGTCCACCAGGTGCTGCTGCACCTTGCGGGGCCCGAGCAGGCGGAGCACCTGCTTGGGGTCCACGACACCGGCCGTGAGCTGCTGGCCGACGACCACGCTCTCGCCGTCCTTGACCAGGACCTTGGACCTCGAGCTGACGGGCACCTCGACCTCGTCGGAGCCGTCGTCCGGCACCAACGTGACCGCGGTCACCACGTCGTTCTCGTTGCGCTCCAGACGGACCCGACCCGTGACCTCCGCGATGGGCGCGTTGCCCTTCGGGGTACGCGCCTCGAACAGCTCGACGACGCGGGGCAGACCCTGCGTGATGTCGTCGCCGGCCACACCACCGGTGTGGAAGGTGCGCATGGTCAGCTGCGTCCCGGGCTCGCCGATCGACTGGGCCGCCACGATGCCGACGGCCTCGCCGATGTCCACGAGCTTGCCGGCGGCCAGCGAGCGGCCGTAGCAGAGGGCACAGGTACCGACGTGGCTCTCGCAGGTGAGTACCGAGCGGACCTTCACCTCGTGGACCCCCGCTGCGACCAGCCTGTCGATGACGACGTCACCCAGGTCGGTGTTGGCGGTGGCGATCACCTCGCCGTCCACCTCCACGTCCGTGGCGAGGCTACGGGCGTAGACCGTGGACTCCACGTGCTCGTCCTTGACGAGGACGCCCTCGGCGTTCTCCGTGGCGATCGGCATGACCAGCCCGCGCTCGGTGCCGCAGTCCTCCTCGCGGACGATGACGTCCTGGCTGACGTCCACCAGACGCCGGGTGAGGTACCCGGAGTCGGCGGTGCGCAGGGCGGTGTCCGCCAGGCCCTTGCGGGCGCCGTGCGTGGAGATGAAGAACTCGAGCACCGACAGGCCCTCGCGGAAGTTGGCCTTGATCGGCCGCACGATGATCTCGCCCTTGGGGTTGGCCACGAGACCACGCATTCCGGCGATCTGCCGCATCTGCATCATGTTGCCCCGCGCGCCCGAGGTGACCATGCGGTAGATGGTGTTGGTGTCGGTGAGGTTGTCCTCCATGGCCTGGGAGACCTCTTCGGTCGCCTGGGTCCAGATCTCGATGAGCTCGCCGCGGCGCTCGTCGTCGGTGATCAGGCCACGCTCGTACTGGCTCTGGACCTTGTCCGCCCGTGCCTCGTACGCCTCGAGGATCTCGGCCTTGTTGGAGGGCGGGACGACGTCCGACAGCGCGACCGTGGTGCCCGAACGCGTGGCCCAGTGGAACCCGGCCTCCTTCAGCGCGTCCAGCGACGCGGCGACCTGCACCTTGGGGAAGCGCTCGGCGAGGTCGTACACGATCGAACTGAGCTTCTTCTTGTCGACCGTGTAGTTGACGAAGGGGAAGTCCAGCGGCAGCGCCTCGTTGAACAGCGTCCGCCCCAGGGTCGTCTTCAGGCGGATCGTCTCGCCCTCGACATAGCCCTCGGGAGCCTCCCAGCCGAGCGGAGGCACGAGACCAGGGATCTTGATCTCGACCGTGGACCCGATGTGGATCTCCTTGCGGTCCAGGGCCATCAGCGCCTCGGACACCGAGGAGAACACGCGACCGGTGCCAGGCGCCGTGTCGGGCATGTCCTTGGTCAGGTGGTAGAGCCCGATGATCATGTCCTGCGTGGGCATGGTGACCGGACGACCGTCGGACGGCTTGAGGATGTTGTTGCTCGACAGCATCAGGATGCGGGCCTCGGCCTGCGCCTCCGCCGACAGCGGCAGGTGCACCGCCATCTGGTCCCCGTCGAAGTCGGCGTTGAACGCCGTGCAGACGAGCGGGTGGATCTGGATGGCCTTGCCCTCGACGAGCTGGGGCTCGAAGGCCTGGATGCCTAGGCGGTGCAGGGTCGGCGCGCGGTTCAGCAGCACCGGGTGCTCGCTGATGACCTCCTCCAGCACGTCCCACACGACCGAGCGCGAGCGCTCGACCATCCGCTTGGCGGACTTGATGTTCTGGGCGTGGTTGAGGTCGACCAGGCGCTTCATGACGAAGGGCTTGAACAGCTCCAGCGCCATCTGCTTGGGCAGGCCGCACTGGTGGAGCTTGAGCTGCGGACCGACCACGATGACCGAACGCCCCGAGTAGTCGACGCGCTTGCCCAGCAGGTTCTGGCGGAACCGTCCCTGCTTGCCCTTGAGCATGTCGGACAGCGACTTGAGCGCGCGGTTTCCGGGACCCGTGACGGGCCGGCCGCGGCGGCCGTTGTCGAACAGCGCGTCGACGGCCTCCTGGAGCATGCGCTTCTCGTTGTTGACGATGATCTCGGGCGCACCGAGGTCCAGCAGCCGCTTGAGCCGGTTGTTGCGGTTGATGACTCGGCGGTACAGGTCGTTGAGGTCCGAGGTCGCGAAGCGTCCACCGTCCAGCTGCACCATCGGACGCAGGTCCGGCGGGATGACCGGGACGCAGTCCAGCACCATGCCCATGGGCGAGTTGGTGGTGGACAGGAACGCAGACACGACCTTGAGCCGCTTGAGCGCGCGGGTCTTCTTCTGGCCCTTCCCGGTGGCGATGGTCTCGCGCAGCGAGGCCGCCTCGGCGTCGAGGTCGAACGTCTCCAGGCGCTTCTGGAGCGCTGCCGCTCCCATCCCGCCCTCGAAGTACATGCCGAAGCGCAGCCGCATCTCACGGTAGAGCTGCTCGTCACCCTCGAGGTCCTGGACCTTGAGGTTCTTGAACCGGTCCCAGACCGCCTCGAGCTTGTCGAGCTCCTGCGTCGCACGGCGACGCATCTGCGACATCTCGCGCTCGGCACCCTCGCGGACCTTGCGGCGGACGTCGGCCTTGGCGCCCTCGGCCTCGAGCTCGGCGAGGTCGCCCTCGAGGCGCTTGGCCCGCTCGTCGATCTCGCCGTCCCGACGACGCTCGATCTCGGCCTTCTCGTTGAGGATGCCCGTCTCGAGGCTCGACAGGTCGCGGTGGCGGGCGTCGTCGTCGACCGAGGTGATCATGTAGGCCGCGAAGTAGATGACCTTCTCGAGGTCCTTCGGTGCCAGGTCCAGGAGGTACCCGAGCCGGCTCGGGACACCCTTGAAGTACCAGATGTGGGTGACGGGCGCGGCGAGCTCGATGTGCCCCATCCGCTCACGGCGCACCTTGGCGCGCGTGACCTCGACACCGCAGCGCTCGCAGATGATGCCCTTGAAGCGGACGCGCTTGTACTTGCCGCAGTAGCACTCCCAGTCCCGGGTGGGACCGAAGATCTTCTCGCAGAAGAGCCCGTCCTTCTCCGGCTTGAGCGTGCGGTAGTTGATGGTCTCGGGCTTCTTGACCTCGCCGTGCGACCAGGCGCGGATGTTGTCCGCGGTCGCGAGGCCGATACGGAGCTCGTCGAAGAAGTTCACGTCCAGCACGTCGTGCTACCTGCTCTCGTGGTCCATAGAGCTTGAGTTTCGTTTCGTCCGGGGTTCGCGACCGGGCCGTTGCGGCCCGGGCTCCCCGAGGAGGCCCGGGAGGGTGCGCGAGCCCAGGACTCGCGCACCCTCTCGGGCGTCAGACCTCTTCGACGCTGCTCGGCTCACGCCGGGACAGGTCGATGCCGAGCTCTTCCGCGGCGCGGAACACGTCGTCGTCGGAGTCGCGCATCTCGATCGACGTGCCGTCGGACGACAGCACCTCGACGTTGAGACACAGCGACTGCATCTCCTTGATGAGGACCTTGAACGACTCCGGGATACCGGGCTCGGGGATGTTGTCGCCCTTGACGATCGCCTCGTACACCTTGACGCGACCGATGACGTCGTCGGACTTGATGGTGAGCAGCTCCTGCAGGGCGTAGCTGGCGCCGTAGGCCTCGAGCGCCCAGACCTCCATCTCACCGAACCGCTGGCCACCGAACTGCGCCTTACCACCCAGCGGCTGCTGCGTGATCATCGAGTACGGACCGGTGGAACGGGCGTGGATCTTGTCGTCGACCAGGTGGTGCAGCTTCAGGATGTACATGTACCCGACCGACACCGGCTCGGGGAACGGCTCCCCCGAGCGACCATCGAGCAGCCGGGCCTTCCCGTTCTCCTGGACCAGGCGATCACCGTCACGGTTGGGGAGGGTCGCCGTCAGCAGACCCGACACCTCGTCCTCCGTGGCGCCGTCGAACACCGGACTGGCGACGTTGGTCCCGGGAGCGACCTCGCGGACGCTCTCGTGGATCCGCGCGGCCCACTCGGGGTCACCCTCGATCTTCCATCCCTGGCTGGAGATCCAGCCGAGATGCAGCTCGAGGACCTGCCCGATGTTCATCCGGCCCGGCACGCCCAGGGGGTTGAGGATGATGTCGACCGGGGTGCCGTCCTCCAGGAAGGGCATGTCCTCGACCGGGAGGATCTTGGAGATGACGCCCTTGTTGCCGTGGCGCCCCGCCAGCTTGTCCCCGTCGGTGATCTTGCGCTTCTGCGCGACGTACACCCGGACCAGCTGGTTGACGCCCGGCGGGAGCTCGTCGCCCTCGTCGCGGTCGAAGAGCCGCACGCCGATGACGGTGCCCGTCTCGCCGTGGGGCACCTTGAGGCTGGTGTCGCGCACCTCGCGGGCCTTCTCGCCGAAGATGGCCCGCAGGAGCCGCTCCTCGGGGGTGAGCTCGGTCTCGCCCTTGGGCGTGACCTTGCCGACGAGGATGTCGCCCGGGACGACCTCGGCGCCGATGCGGATGATCCCGCGCTCGTCGAGGTCCGCCAGCACCTCCTCACCCACGTTGGGGATGTCGCGGGTGATCTCCTCGGGCCCGAGCTTGGTGTCGCGCGCGTCCACCTCGTGCTCCTCGATGTGGATCGAGGAGAGGACGTCGTCCTGCACCAGCCGCTGGCTGAGGATGATGGCGTCCTCGTAGTTGAGGCCCTCCCACGGCATGAACGCCACGAGGAGGTTGCGTCCCAGCGCCATCTCCCCACCGTCGGTCGAGGGTCCGTCCGCGAGGATGCTGCCGGCCTCGACGCGCTGCCCGGTGTCCACCAGGACGCGCTGGTTGTAGCTCGTGCCCTGGTTGGACCGACGGAACTTGTGCACCCGGTACGTGCGCTGCACCCCGTCGTCCTGCGCGATGGTCACCGCGTCGGCGTTGACCTCGTGCACCACTCCCCCGGCCTCGGCCACGACGACGTCGCCGCCGTCGACGGCCGCGCGCAGCTCCATGCCGGTGCCCACGAAGGGCGCCTCGGCCCGGACCAGCGGGACCGCCTGACGCTGCATGTTGGAGCCCATGAGCGCCCGGTTGGAGTCGTCGTGCTCCAGGAACGGGATCATCGCGGTCGCGACGGAGGAGATCTGCTGGGCGGAGACGTCCATGAAGTCGACGTCGCCGCCGTGCACGTAGTCCACCTCGCCGAAGCGGGTGCGCACGAGGACGCGGTCCTCGGCGAACCTGTTGTCGGCGTCCAGGGGGGCGTTGGCCTGTGCGACGACGAAGTTGTCCTCCTCGTCGGCGGTGAGGTACTGGACCTCGTCGCTGACGACGCCGTCGAACACCTTGCGGTACGGCGTCTCGACGAAGCCGAACGAGTTGATCCGCGCGTACGTGGCGAGCGAACCGATCAGGCCGATGTTCGGGCCCTCCGGGGTCTCGATCGGGCACATGCGGCCGTAGTGGGACGGGTGGACGTCTCGCACCTCGAAGCCGGCCCGGTCGCGGGACAGACCACCGGGGCCGAGCGCGTTCAGACGTCGCTTGTGCGTCAGACCCGCCAGCGGGTTGTTCTGGTCCATGAACTGAGACAGCTGGGAGGTCCCGAAGAACTCCTTGATCGCCGCGACGACGGGACGGATGTTGATCAGGCTCTGCGGGGTGATCGCCTCCACGTCGGAGGTCGTCATCCGCTCGCGGACGACCCGCTCCATCCGGGACAGGCCCGTCCGGACCTGGTTCTGGATGAGCTCCCCGACGCTGCGCAGACGACGGTTGCCGAAGTGGTCGATGTCGTCGACCTCGACGCGCAGCTCTACCGGCTCGCCGTTCTTGTGCCCGGCCATGGGCCGCGGGTCCTCGGCACCCACGGACGAGTTGTGGTGCAGCGTCACCAGGTACTTGAGGGTGGCCACGATGTCGGCCAGCGAGAGCGTGGAGTCCGCCAGCGGCTTGTCGACGCCGAGCTTGCGGTTGAGCTTGTACCGCCCCACCTTGGCCAGGTCGTACCGCTTCGGGTTGAAGTACAGGTTGTCGAGAAGCGTCTGCGCCGCCTCACGCGTCGGCGGCTCACCCGGCCGCAGCTTGCGGTACAGGTCCAGCAGCGCCGCGTCGGAGTCGGCCGTGGTGTCCTTGTCGAGCGTGGCCAGCATGGAGTCGTAGCCGGCGAACTCGTCGCGGATCTCCTGCTCGGACATGCCGAGCGCCTTGAGGAACACCGTCACCGACTGCTTGCGCTTGCGGTCGACCCGGACGCCGACGGCGTCGCGCTTGTCGACCTCGAACTCGAGCCATGCACCACGGCTGGGGATGAGCTTGGCGGTGAAGACGTCCTTGTCCGACGTCTTGTCCCGCAACCGCTCGAAGTACGCCCCGGGCGAGCGCACCAGCTGGGACACCACGACACGCTCGGTGCCGTTGATCACGAACGTGCCCCGGTCGGTCATGAGCGGGAAGTCGCCCATGAAGACCGTCTGGCTCTTGATCTCGCCGGTGGTCATGTTCATGAACTCGGCGGTGACGAAGAGGGGGGCCGCGTAGGTCATGTCCTTCTCGCGGCACTCCTCGACGGAGTACTTGGGGGGTTCGAAGCGGTGGTCCCGGAACGACAGGGACATCGTCTCCGAGAAGTCCTCGATCGGGGAGATCTCCTCGAAGATCTCGGCGAGGCCGGACTTGCCGGCCGTCTCGCCGAGAGCCTCGACCCTGGCGACGTAGTTCTCGTTGCCGAGCAGCCAGTCAAAGCTCTCCGTCTGCAGCGCCAGGAGGTCGGGGACCTCGAGCGGCTCACGGATCTTGGCGAAAGAGGGTCGGGGGTTCACCGGTACGGGCTGTACACGAGGAGCGGGCGCGGTGCGCGAGGCGACCAAGACGGGTCCTTCCAGCGGCCTGCTGTTGGTTTCGTTGCATGGGTGACAGCCGCGGTCAGATCCGCGGGGTCAGAGGGGTGAGCAGCAAAGGACAACGATAGGTCGTCCGCAAGTGCAAGGCAAATCGCCCCGCCCCCCTACGGAGACCGCAGGGGGGTCGAGGCGACCGTGCTGCCGGGCGTGGCCCGACGGTGGCGCAGGAGCGGTGGCTCAGGCGCAGTGGGTCACTTGACGGTGACGGTGGCGCCGGCGCCCTCGAGCTTCGCCTTGGCGGCCTCGGCCGCGTCCTTGTCCACCTTCTCGAGGACGGCCTTGGGGGCGGCGTCCACGAGGTCCTTGGCCTCCTTGAGGCCCAGGCTCGTGAGGGCGCGCACCTCCTTGATGACCTGGATCTTCTTCTCGCCCGCAGCCTCGAGGACGACGTCGAACTCGTCCTGCTCAGCGGCCTCCTCGGCGGCGGCGCCACCGGCAGCGCCACCGGCGGCCGCCACGGCGACCGGGGCGGCGGCGGTGACCTCGAACGTCTCCTCGAACTTCTTCACGAAGTCGGAGAGCTCGATGAGGGTCATGTCCTTGAACTGCTCGAGCAGCTCGTCGGCGGAGAGCTTCGCCATGTGGGTGTCCTTCTTCCTGGTGGGTGGTCCGGTGCCGCCGCGTCAGGCGGCTGCATGGGGGAACGGTCGGTGCAGGTGGTGCGGGTGCTAGGAGGGTGCCGGCCTCAGGCCGCCGCCTCCTCCTGCTCCCGCTTGGCCCGCAGCGCGTCGACCGCGCGGGCGGCCTGGGCGAGGGGGGCGTTGGCCATGTAGACCGCCTTGGACAGCGGGGCCTTCATGGCGCCGGCGAGCTTGGCGAGGAGGACCTCGCGGGGCTCGAGGTCCGCCAGCTTGCGTAGACCGTCCGCGTCGATCGCGCGGCCGTCGAGCACGCCGCCCTTGATGACGAGAGCCGGGGCGTCCTTGCCGAAGTCCCGCAGGCCCTTGGCCGCCTCGACCGGGTCACCGGTGACGAAGGCGATCGCCGTCGGACCCTTGAGGGCGTCGGCTTCCAGACCCTCGAAACCGGCCTGCTCGGCCGCGATCTTGGTGAGGGTGTTCTTGACGACGGCGTAGGTGGCGTTGTCGCCCAGGGCGACCCGCAGCCTGGTCAGCTGGGAGACGGTGAGCCCGCGGTACTCGGTGAGGACGGCGGCGTTCGAGGCGCGGAACAGGTCCGCGAGCTCGGCGACGGCGTCGACCTTCTCCTGGGTGGGCATGGAAGTTCCTTCCGTCTGGAGCGGCACCGCGTGCGCGGTGCCGACCGAACGGAGCAGCCCTGACATGACGGACGCCCCGGCGCGAGGCGCGGGGCGTGGCAGCCGGAAGGCTGAAGCTCTGCACCTGCGCGGGCCGTCCGGATGCTCCGGCTCCTTCGACCACCCCGAGGGGCAGCGACCAACGGTCTTCGGTGCTGTGAGAGTACGGGCCATAGACCCCCGGGGCCAAATCGGCCCGGCGAACGCAGGGCCCGGACCGAGGTCGGTCCGGGCCCTGCGTCAGTCGGTGCTCGACCCTGGGGCCGATCCCCCGGGGTCGGTCAGGCGCTGACCGGCTCCGTGACGGCGGACGCGGCCGGGTCCACCGGGATGCCCGGGCCCATGGTCGCCGCGACGGTGGCCTTCTTCACGTACCGACCCTTGGCCGCCGACGGCTTGAGACGCATGACCTCGTCCATGGCCGCGGCGTAGTTCTCCAGCAGCTTGGCCTCGTCGAAGGAGGCCTTGCCGATGATGAAGTGCAGGTTCGCGTGCTTGTCCACCCGAAACTCGATCTTGCCGCCCTTGATCTCGGTGACCGCCTTGGCGACGTCCATGGTCACGGTGCCGGTCTTGGGGTTCGGCATGAGACCGCGGGGCCCGAGCACCTTGCCCAGCCGACCGACCTTGCCCATCAGGTCAGGGGTGGCGACGACGGAGTCGAAGTCCAGCCAGCCTCCCTGGATGCGCTCCAGGAGGTCGTCGCTGCCCACGTGGTCGGCGCCGGCCTCGAGGGCCTGCTGGGCGCGCTCGCCGGTCGCGAAGACCAGGACGCGGGCGGTCTTCCCTGTGCCGTTGGGGAGGTTGACGGTGCCGCGGACCATCTGGTCCGCCTTGCGCGGGTCGACGCCCAGGCGCAGGGCGACCTCGATGGTCGCGTCGTACTTGGTGGTCGCTGACTGCTTGACCAGCTTCACCGCGTCCGCGGGCGTGTACAGGGTGTCGTAGTCGATGGCCTCGGCGGCCGCGCGGTACGCCTTGCTGCGCTTCATGTCTGCTCCTGCTGGGTGAGGGTGGGGAGTCGTGGTCGACGGGCCGCGCTCGGCCCTCCCACGTGGTGCTCGGAACGGTGCTGTTGCTGCTGCTGTGCTGGCGCCGACCAGGTCAGTCGGCGACGGTGACGCCCATGCTCCGGGCGGTTCCGGCGATGATCTTGCTCGCCGCGTCGAGGTCCGTCGCGTTGAGGTCCTGCAGCTTGGTCTCGGCGATCTTGCGCACCTGCTCCTGGCTGATGGTGGCCACCTTGGTGGTGTGCGGCGTGCCCGAGCCCTTGTCGATACCGGCGGCCTTCTTGATGAGCTGGGCAGCGGGCGGCGTCTTGGTGATGAACGTGAACGAGCGGTCCTCGTACACCGTGATCTCGACAGGGACGATGTCCCCGCGCTGCGACTCGGTCGCGGCGTTGTAGGCCTTGCAGAACTCCATGATGTTGACGCCGGCGGCGCCGAGGGCCGGGCCGATCGGCGGGGCGGGGTTGGCGAGACCCGCCTTGATCTGGAGCTTGATGACTCCAGTGACCTTCTTCTTCTTGGGAGGCACGTCGTGGTCCTTCGTGTGTCGGGTGGTGCTGCCGTGGGTGCAGCCGTGGGTGCAGCCGTGGTGCGGGTGGAGCGTCGGTCAGAGCTTGGAGACCTGGCCGAAGGACAGCTCGACGGGCGTCTCGCGGCCGAAGATCGACACGAGGACCTTGAGCTTCTGGGAGTCGACGTTGATCTCGGAGATCGACGCCGGGAGCGTGGCGAACGGCCCGTCCATGACGGTCACCGACTCTCCCACCTCGAAGTCGACGGTGGGAGCCGGGGACGCCGAGCCGTCGGCGGACTTGCCACCGGACGCCGCAGGGGCCGCGACGGTCGGGGCGAGCATCCCGACGACCTCGTCGAGGGTCAGGGGCACGGGGTGGTGGGCGGACCCGAGGAAGCCCGTCACGCCGGGAGTGTGCCGGACGGCACCCCAGGACTCGTCCGTGAGATCCATGCGCACCAGCACGTAGGAGGGGATCCGGACCCGGCGGACCTGCTTCTTCTGCCCGTTCTTGATCTCGGTCACCTCCTCCATGGGGACCTCGACCTGGTGGATGTACTCCTCCATGTTGAGGGAGGTGATGCGCGCCTCGAGGTTCGTCTTGACCCGGTTCTCGTAGCCGGCGTAGCTGTGCACCACGAACCACTCCCCGAGCGCCCGGCGCAGCTCCGTGCGCAGCTCCTCGACCGGGTCGGCCGGGGCCTCGTCGATGGGTGGCTCGTCGATCGGGGCCGGGTCGACCGAGGCCTCGGTCGTGTCCTCGCCGACCGGGAGCACCGCATCGACCGGAGCGTCCTCCGTGACGTAGTCGCGGCTGAGCACCTCGGGGTCCTCGGTGGCGGCCAGGTCGGCCTCCTGCACGGTCATGCTCGACTCGTCCATGGAGGCGAGGTCGTCCGTCGTCACGACGCCGGCGGCCTGGGCCTGCTCGGCGACGTCCTCGGCGTCGGTGTCGACGTGAGGCTGGTCGGACATGTGGTGAACCTGCTTCCTGGGGATCGTGGTGGGCGGTGCCCGGCCGGACGGCCGGCTGCGGCGCTCAGCCGCCGAACGCCCACAGGACGAGCCGGCCGAACCCGAAGTCGAGGATGCTGACGTAGATCATCACGGCGATGACGAACACCAGGACGACGCTCGTGTACGCGACCAGCTCGTCGCGGGTCGGGCGGACGACCTTGCGGAGCTCGGCGACCACCTGGCGCAGGAAGAGGACGAACCCGCCGCGGCCGCTGGTGCTGCTGCCGCCGGCTGCGGGCGTCGTGCTCTCGGAGGTGTCGGTCACCGTGCTGCCTTCTTCCGCTTCTGGTGCGCTCGTCGTCTGCAGGGCAGGAGGGACTCGAACCCACAACCCCCGGTTTTGGAGACCGGTGCGCTGCCAATTGCGCCACTGCCCTTCGGTGGGCTCCTGCTCCTGCCGTCACGCCCGGAGGCACGACGACGACAGCGGGTGCACGCCGGTCGGTCAGCATACGGCCCCGGACACCCCCCGGTCGAACCCGCGGCCCGCGGGGCGGCCGGGTGGACGCCGACCAGGCCGGGAGCGGCAGGATGACCCCCATGAGCCAGCCCTCCCCCACCCGTGCCCGTGTGTCCGCCCGTGTCGGTGGAATCAGCGAGTCGGCCACGCTCGCCGTCGACGCCAAGGCGAAGGCGCTGAAGGCCGCCGGACGACCGGTCATCGGCTTCGGCGCGGGCGAGCCGGACTTCCCCACCCCGCCCGAGGTCGTCGAGGCGGCGCTGGTGGCGGCCCGTGAGCCGGCCATGCACCGGTACACGCCGGCAGCCGGGTTGCCCGCGCTGCGTGAGGCGGTGGCGGCCAAGACGGCGCGTGACTCCGGGCTGGAGGTGCCTGCGTCGAGGGTGCTCATCACCAACGGTGGCAAGCAGGCGGTGTACCAGGCGTTCGCGACGTTGCTCGACCCCGGGGACGAGGTGATCCTCCCGGCCCCGTACTGGACCACGTACCCCGAGGCCGTCCGGCTCGCGGGGGGTGTCCCCGTAGAGGTGTTCGCCGGCCCGGAGCAGGCCTACCTGGTCACGGTCGAGCAGTTGGAGGCGGCTCGCACCCCTCGCACCAAGGTCCTGCTGTTCTGCTCCCCCTCCAACCCGACCGGAGCCGTCTACCCCCGGGAGCAGGTCGAGGCGATCGGCCGCTGGGCCGTGGCACACGGCGTGTGGGTGGTCGCGGACGAGATCTACGAGCACCTCACGTACGACGGCGTCACCGCCGAGTCCATGCCCGTGGTCGTGCCGGAGCTGGCGGACACCTGCGTGGTGCTCAACGGGGTCGCCAAGACCTACGCGATGACCGGCTGGCGCGTCGGCTGGATGATCGGGCCCAGCGACGTGGTCAAGGCGGCGACCAACCTGCAGTCGCACCTCAGCAGCAACGTCGCCAACGTGTCCCAACGGGCGGCGCTCGCAGCGGTGTCCGGCCCCCTGGACGCCGCGCACGCGATGCGCGAGGCCTTCGACCGTCGACGCCGGACCATGGTGCAGATGCTGTCGGAGATCGACGGCGTGCGGTGCCCGGTCCCCCAGGGAGCGTTCTACGCCTATCCCGACGTGCGGGGGGTCCTCGGCCGGGAGGTGGCCGGGACCACGCCGACGACGTCGGCGGAGCTGGCCTCCGTCATCCTCGAGCAGGCGGAGGTGGCCGTCGTGCCCGGTGAGGCCTTCGGGCCGAGCGGCTACCTGCGGCTGTCGTACGCGCTGGGCGACGAGGACCTCGTCGAGGGTGTCCGACGGGTGCAGCGGCTGCTCGCCGGCTGACGCCCGAGGCACCCCGCCGGCCGACGGGGGCCGTCCGTCCCGTCCGTGGGGCTGACATGCTGCCGCGGTGCCTGCACCTCCCCCCGTCCGCGACCTGCGAAGGCTGCCCAAGGCCCACCTGCACCTGCACTTCACCGGCTCGATGCGCCCCACGACGCTGTCCCTGCTCGCCGCGCGGCACGGCCTGCGGCTGCCTGAGACCCTGCGGGAGCACCACCCGCTCCGCCTCCCGGCGACCGAGCGCGGCTGGTTCCGGTTCCAGCGCCTGTACGAGGCCGCCCGCGCGTGCGTGCACGACGAGCACGACATGCGTCGACTGGTGCACGAGGCCGCGGAGGACGACGCGGCAGAGGGCTCCCGCCGCATGGAGCTGCAGGTCGACCCGACCTCGTACGCACCACTGGTCGGCGGGCTGACGCCGGCCCTGGAGATCGTCCTGGACGCGGCCCGCGAGGCCAGCGCGGCCAGCGGCTGCCAGGTGGCCGTCGTCGTGGCGGCGAGCCGGCTGCGCCACCCGCTCGACGCCCGCACCCTGGCCCGCCTGGCCGCCCGGTACGCGGGCGACGGCCCGGGTGAGGTCGTGGGGTTCGGGCTGAGCAACGACGAGCGCCGTGGTCGCACCGACGACTTCGAGGCGGCGTTCCGGATCGCACGTGCGGCCGGTCTGGCGTCGGTGCCCCACGGCGGGGAGCTCCTGGGCGCCGACCACGTGGCGGTGGTCCTGTCCTCGCTCCGCCCGGACAGGATGGGGCACGGTGTGCGCTGCGGGGAGGACGCCTCCGTGCTGCGTCGCGTCGTCGAGGCCGGCACGGGCCTGGAGGTCTGCCCGACGAGCAACGTCGGGCTCGGGGTCTACCCGTCCGTCGCCGAGGTCCCGGTGCCGGCGCTGCTGGCGCAGGGGGCCCGGGTGGCGCTCGGGGCCGACGACCCCTTGTTGTTCGGAGGCAGGCTGGTGGCGCAGTACGAGCACGCCAGGTCGGCCTGGGGCATGGCCGATGCGGAGCTGGCGGAGCTCGCCCGCCACAGCCTGCGGTTGTCGACGGCACCCAGCACCTTGGTGAGCGGCTGGCTCGCCGAGGTCGACGACTGGCTGGCCGAGCCTCCACGGCAGGGGCACGAAGGCCCGGCCACAGGACGGAGCCGACCGGCTAGAGGCTGAGGCCGACCAGTCGAGGCTCCGCCTCCAGCGTCACCCCGAAGCGCTCCTGGACCGCACCACGCACCTGTCGGGCGAGCTCGACCACGTCGGCCGCGGTCGCCCCGCCACGGTTGGTGAGGGCGAGCGTGTGCTTGGTGGACACCGCCGCCGGTCCGGGCAGACCGTGACCCCGCCCGATGCCTGCCTGCTCGATGAGCCAGGCCGCCGGGAGCTTGACCCGGCCGTCACCGGCGGGCCAGCGCGGCGCCGACAGCAGTGCCGGGCCGAGCGACGCCTCGTCGAGCACCGGGTTGGTGAAGAAGGACCCCACGCTCCAGGTGTCCGGGTCCGGCCCGTCGAGCACCATCCCCTTGGCGGCCCGCAGCCCGAGGACGGCCTCTCGCACCGCAGCGAGGGGGGCGCGTTGTCCGACCTCGATCTCGAGCGCCCGCGCCAGCTCGGCGTAGCGGACGGGGGCGGAGCGGTCGGCCACGGGCAGCTGGAACGCCACCCGCAGGACGACGTACCGGTCCATCCCGTCCGGGCCGTCGTGGGCCGCCCGCTTGAGCAAGGAGTCCCGGTAGCCGAACTCCAGGTCGCGGGCGAACAACGTGCGGAGCTGCTGCTGTCGCCGGTCCCAGACCTGCACCGTGGCGATGGTGTCGGAGACCTCGCTGCCGTACGCGCCGACGTTCTGCACCGGGGTGGCCCCGACGCTGCCGGGGATGCCCGACAGCGCCTCGAGCCCCGCGAGACCTCGCTGGACGCTCAGCGCTACCAGCCTGTCCCAGTCGGCCCCGGCCTGCACCGTGACGTCTGCGCCGCCGCAGTAGTCGGCACCCTCCAGGGCAACCCCACCGCCCACCGGAGGGGCCAGGTGCACGACGGTGCCGTCGAAGCCTGCGTCGGCCACGACGAGGTTCGACCCGCCCGCGACCAGCAGGAGCCTGTCCCCCCGGGCGTCGACCTCCCGAACGGCGGCGAGCAGCTCGTCGCTGTCGTGGGCGACCACCAGGCGCGCGGCGGGTCCGCCGACGCGCAGCGTGGTCAGCTCGGCGAGCACGGTCCCCGCGTCAGTCACCCGGCCAGGCTAGGCGACCGCTCCTGCGCCCCCTCCGCCCCGCCGGCCCGCAGGTCGGCCGGGGGTCGCAACGCCACCGCCGTGCATGCCGACAGCAGCGCTGCCCCGCATGCCGTCAGGAGGGCGAGGTTGGTGCCCAGACGCTCTCCCAGCAGCCCCACCAGCGGCGGGCCCGCGAGGAAGGCGGTGTAGGCGACGGAGGCGACGACGGAGACCCGCACGGCCGCCTTGACGGGATCGTCCGCGGCCGCGGTCATCCCCACCGGGAAGCCGAGGCTGACGCCCACCCCCCAGGCCACGGCGCCCAGCGCCGCGCCGACGACCCCTGGCACGAAGACCACGGCCAGCACCCCCGCCGCGGTCATCCCCGCCATGACCAGCAGCGGGCGGTACCGGCCGTGACGGTCGAGCAGGACCGGACCGACGAACCGACCCACCATGACGGCGGTGAGGAACACCCAGTACATCGACGCGCCGACCCACTCCTGCGCACCGCGCGAGTCGATGACCGCCACCGCGAGCCAGTCCCCGGCGATCCCCTCGGCGAGGGCGAAGCCGAGCATCGTCACTCCGATCAGCAGGGTGCGGGGCTCCCGCCAGGCGTCCAGGAGGGAGTAGCGGCGCAGCGGGGCGCCGCCCGGCCCGTCCGAGGCCGTCGCCGCCGCGTGGTCGGCCTGGGCTCCCCGGGCGGCGAGCTCCTCGGGCAGGAAGCGACGCACCGCCAGCAGCGCCCCAGCGACGACGAGGGCTCCCACGACGACCAGGTGCGGTCCCCGGCCGACCGAGCCGAAGGCGGCGAGGGCCGCGACTCCGGCGCCCAGCACCGTCCCTGCGCTCCACGCGCCGTGGAACCGGGGCATGATCGTGGTGCCGAGGCGTCGCTCGACGTCCGCCGCCTCGACGTTCATGGCGACGTCCCAGGCGCCGTTGGCGAAGCCCCAGGCGAACAGGGCCACCATGAGCAGGAGCCGGTCGGGCGCCAGACCCGCTGCGGCGACGCCGGCCGCACCGAGGACCGCGGCCACGAGCACCACCGGACGAACGCCGAACCGTTGGACCATCGACCCAGCGGTCGGCAGGGCCAGCACCGAGCCGGTCGAGCCCGCGAGCAGCGTGAGCCCCAGCTCCTGCGGGGAGAGCCCGAGGTCGGTCCGGATCGCCGGGACCCGTGCGAGCAGGGTCGCCAGCAGCAGGCCGTTGACGGCGAATATCGCGTACACCGAGGTACGGGCGGCCAGGACCTGGGCGCGGACGGTCTCGGAGGTGCGGGGGGTCACGGCGTCCTCATGATCTGGTCGGAAGGTGTTCGGACAGGCGTCCGGTCAGTAGGATCGAATCGATTCGACCGACATGGAGATGCTACGACAGACCGGCGGGCCACGGCCACCGTCGACGCCGGAGGAGGGGGCTCATGACAGGGAGGGACGCCGGGCGACGAGCCACCGGTCGCCCGACGCTCAAGGACGTCGCCTCGGCGGCGCACGTCTCCCCCTCCACCGCGTCGCTGGCGTTCTCCGGTGCCGGGCCGGTGGCGGCGACCACGCGCCAACGGGTGCTGGCTGCCGCGGCCGCCCTGGGCTACGCCGGACCGGACCCCACCGCCGCGTCGCTGCGCCGAGGCCGTTCCGGGGTCGTCGGGGTCGTGGTCGGCGAGCGGCTGCGTGACGCGTTCCGCGACCCCTACGTCGTCGCCCTGCTCGACGGTCTGGTGGACGAGCTGGCCGGTGCCGGGCTGGCCATCCTGCTGCTCCCCATGACCCACGACCTCCATGCCCCTCCGGCCGAGCAGTACCGGACGGCGCCGATGGACGCGGCCGTGTTCGCCACCGGCGGGCTGCCGGAGGACCCCGCGCTGGCCGTGCTCACCGACCGGGGCGTGCCCGTCGTCGCGGTCGAGGGGCCGGACGGGGCGCAGACGTCCGTCGTCCGCGTCGACGACCGCGCCGGCACGGCCGACGCGGTCCGCCACCTGGTCGGGCTCGGTCACCGGCACGTTGCCGTCGCCACGATGCCGCTGCGGCTGGACGGAGTCAGCGGCTGGCTCGGACCGGACCGACGGTCCGGCGGCGGGTTCACCGACACGGTCAACCGGCTCGACGGGGTCTACGACGTGATCCGGCCCGCGAGCGTCTGGGAGACCGCGGGCAACACCGTCGAGCGGGGTCGCGAGGCCGGGCACCGCCTCCTGGACGTCCCGGCGGGTCAGCCGCGACCGAGCGCGGTCCTCGCGCAGAGCGACGTGCTCGCCGCCGGGGTCGTCCAGGCCTGCGGGGACCTGGGCCTACGGGTACCGGAGGACGTCAGCGTGGTCGGCTTCGACGGGGTGTCGATCCCCTGGCTGGCCCCCCACCGGCTGACGACCGTGGTCCAGCCGGTCGAGCAGAAGGCCCGGGCGGCGGCCGGGATGGTCCTCGACCGCCTTGCGGGCGGCGTCCCGCGGGAACGGACCCTGCACGTGCGGCTCAGGCCAGGGACGACGACGACGACGGCACCCGAGGGCCCGTGAGACGACGTGCGCCGATCAGACCAGGGCGAGGGTGGCTCGGGTCTTGGTGAGGACCGTCGAGCCGTCGCACGTGACGACCAGGTCGACGACGACCTGCTTCGCGGTCTCGTCCAGCGAACGGACGGAGCCGGTCACCTCGACGACGGCCCGGCCCGGGTCCGGGACGACGACCGGACGGGTGAACCGGGTGGAGTAGGCGACGACGGCCGTCGGGTCCCCGGCCCACTCGCTCAGCACCCGCGAGGCCGCTCCCATGGTGAGCATGCCGTGCGCGATGACCCCCGGGAGGCCCACCTCGACGGCCACCCTGTCGCTCCAGTGGATGGCGTTGAAGTCCCGCGAGGCGGCCGTGTACCCGAGCAGGGCCGCCCGGTCGAAGGACAGGGACGTGCTCGGCAGCGCCTCCCCCACCGACACGGAGGCGAACGCCCGGCGGCGGCCTGCCGCGACGGCCTGCGGGGCGCTCACCGGTGCACCAGCAGGGCCGTGACGGTGCTCCGGCGCTCCCCGGTCACGGTCGTCACCTCGGTCACGAGCGTGAGCATCGACGCACCGCCTGCCGCTCGGACCGAGGCAACGGTCATGCAGGCGTCCAGCTCGTCGCCGGCCACGATCGGGGCGTGGTGGGTGAAGCTCTGCTCACCGTGGACGATGCGCGCGTACTCCAGGCCTACTTCCGGATCGGCCATCATCGCGTCGGTCGCCGGCTGGGCGACCACCACGGCGAAGGTGGGTGGCGCCACCACGTCGGCGAAGCCGGCCTCCCGCGCTGCCGCGGGGTCGTGGTGGAACGCGTGGGCGGCCCCCACCGCACCTGCGAAGTGGCGGACCACCTCGCGACCGACGACGTACGAGCCGGCGGCGCGGTAGCTCCGGCCGATCAGGGTCTGCTCGACCGTCACGTCAGAGACGTCAGCGGGTCTCGCGGTGGGTGGTGTGCTTGCCGCACCGCGGGCAGAACTTGGCGAGGTCGAGCCGGTCGGGGTCGTTCCGCCGGTTCTTCTTCGTGATGTAGTTCCGCTCCTTGCACTCGGTGCACGCCATGGTGATCTTGGGGCGCACGTCAGCGCTCTTGGCAGCCATCTCGGAACCTTTCATGGAGCTCGGGGCGTAGGACCGGGGACGGTAGCGGTGATCGGACTTGAACCGACGACCTAACGATTATGAGTCGTTCGCTCTAACCAACTGAGCTACACCGCCTGGTCGGGCGCCTGGTCAGACGCCCGTCAGAGCCCCGATAGGGAATCGAACCCTAGACCTTCTCCTTACCATGGAGACGCTCTGCCGACTGAGCTATCGGGGCAACGACGACGAGGGTACAGGACCACGGCGCCTGCTCGTGCACCTGATCGAGTGCTGACGGACGCGCTCCGCGACCGCAGGACGGGAGGGCTGCGGACTGGCGTCGCCCGGTCGGTGGGACAACGGAGCCCCGGGGCGCGGGCACCCCGGGGCTCGGTGTGGCAGGTGAAGGATTCGAACCTTCGAAGGCTATGCCGACGGATTTACAGTCCGCTCCCATTGGCCGCTCGGGCAACCTGCCAGGGTCGGCGCCACGGCGCGGACGCCGCAGCAGCGGTGCGAGGATAGCAACTCCCCGGCACTGCCCCGAACTTCCCATCCACCAACAGCGCAGGAGGCATCGACGTGGCAGCGGACTCGTCGTTCGACGTCGTCAGCAAGCTCGACCGCCAGGAGGTCGACAACGCCCTCAACCAGGCGGCCAAGGAGGTGGCCCAGCGCTACGACTTCAAGGGCACGGAAGCCTCGGTCCGCTGGTCGGGTGAGGACGTCATCCGGATCGAGGCGAACAGCGAGGAGCGGTGCACCGCCGTCCTCGACGTGCTGCAGACGAAGCTCGTCAAGCGCGGCGTCTCGCTGAAGGCGCTGGAGTCCGGGGAGCCCCGCGCCTCGGGGAAGACGTACCTGCTCGACTCGACCCTCAAGGAGGGCCTGAGCCAGGAGGTCGCCAAGAAGATCGGGAAGATCGTGCGGGACGACGGGCCCAAGGGCGTCAAGGCGCAGATCACCGGCGACGAGATGCGCGTGTCAGCGAAGAGCCGCGACGACCTGCAGGCGGTCATCTCCCTGCTCAAGGGCGCGGACCTCGATGTGGCGCTCCAGTTCGTCAACTACCGCTGAGCCGGCCACCGCGGGCCCGCTAGCGCTGAGCCACCGCTTCGCGCAACGAAGCGCCGCCCCCGAGCGCCACCTGGCGCTCACCGCGTCGACGGGCGACCGCGGCGTCGACGTCCTCCTGCACCAGGTCGACGTTGACGGCGGTGGCGGCGCGCAAGCCGCTGGAGGCAGCCGTCACCACCTCGGCGGCCGGGTCCGCAAGGTTGCCGGCCACGAAGAGGCCGGGCACGTCGGTGACCCCTGTGTCCGCCGGCACGAACGTGCCCGACACCACGGCGCCGTCACGCTGGACCTCCTCGTGCAGGCCGAGGTCGTCCAGACGTCCGTCGAGCAGTTCGGCCCGTGGGACCAGCCGGGGCTGCACGACGAGCGTCTCGCGCGGCACCACCCTGCCGTCGGCGAGCCGTAGCCCGCACAGCCGGTCATCCTGCACGACCAGCTCCGACACGCGCCCCTCCACCACGACCACGTCCATGGCGGCAAGGCGCTCCATGGTCGGCGCATCCGGCCAAGGCTGCCCGTGCAGGAAGAGCACCACGTCGCCCGACCACTGCCGTAGCAGCAGCGCCTCCTCAGCCGCCGACGGCCCGGACGCCAGCATGCCGATCGGCCGGTCCCGGGTCTCCCAGCCGTGGCAGTACGGGCAGTGGAGCACGTCGCGCCCCCACCGCTCACGCAGACCGCCCACCTCCGGCAGCTCGTCGGCGAGCCCGGTGGTCAGCACCACCCGGCGTGACCTCACGACTCGACCGTCTCCGAGGCGCACCGCGAAAGCGGGCGCTGGCCCCGCTGTCGTCCGCTCGAGCGCGACCACCGTCGCGCGGACCGTGCGGGCGCCGTAGCGACCCGCCTCATCGCGACCGCGGGCGAGCAGCTCACCCGGCGGCACGCCCTCGCACCCGAGGTAACCGTGCACCCCCGCAGCGGCGGCGTTGCGTGGCGACCCCGCGTCGACGACGACGACGCTGCGGCGGGCCCGCGCCAACGTCAGAGCAGCGCTCAGGCCGGCCGCACCGCCACCGACCACCACCACGTCCACGCCCTCGTCCGTCAGATCGACGCCCTCGTCCGCCATGCCCACGCTCTCGTCCACGCTCTCGTCCACGCCCCAGGGGTACCCACGTGGGGCTAGGCGAATCGCAGGACTGCACCGCGGCCCGCCGGACCGAGGCCTGCTCCCCCGCCGGGTCGAGGGTGCTCGCGGCCTAACCGGCCTGCGCTCGGCGACGCACCGCGTCCCCGAACACCGACAGGCCGCTGCCCACGAGGACGAGGCCGACGGTGCCGCGTGCCAGCCAGCCCCTTGGCGGGGCACCAGCGGCCCGGCGGCTGGACGCGTCCATCGCCACGCTGAGTCCGGCCCCCACGAGGACGAGACCGAGGGCAGGCAGCGAGCGGTCCAGCGCTTCGGGCGCACGACGCAGGGAGCCAGGGGCCATGACGGGCAGCGTAGGGACCACCTGCCGCAGGGGCACCGGCAGGAGCAGGTCGGCCGTCATCCTGCCGTGCCCAGGGCGAGCGGGAGGACGGCCGTGGCCCCGGCCAGGCGCAGCTCCCGTGCCGCCACGGTGAGCGTCCAGCGGGAGTCGACGACGTCGTCGACGAGGAGCACCGGGCCCCGCAGGTCCGCGAGCACCCCGGCGGTCGCGCCGGGGACACCGAGCCGGTCCCAGACGCCCGCAAGGCGGACCGCCGAGTTGCCGCCGGCTCCCCCGCTCGGCCCGCCGTGGCGCAGCTCGAGCTCACCGAGGTCCTGCAGACGCCCTACCTCGGCCAGCCGCGAGCGGAGCGAGCCCACCAACCGGGGGCGGGCACGGGAGGGAACCGACACCACTGCGACGGGGCGCTCGGCCCAGCCCCACTCCCTGAGGACCCGGGTCACGGCCCCGAAGAGCTCGTCGCTGACCGCTGCGTCCACCGGCCGACCGTCGGCGTCCAGGGCGGTCGTCCGCCGCAGGGCGGCCCCCCAGCCCAGGTCGGTGAAGCGGGCCACCGCCCGGCCGTCCGCGGCGCGCTCGGACTCGGGGATGCGGCCCTTGACGCCGACGCCGATGCTCGCCATACCGGTGGGCCAGGACGTCCGTGCCTCGAGGACCACGCCCGGCCTGCGGACGACCTCGTCGAGGGCGTCACGCCCGGCGCCGCTGAGCACCGTCGGGTACCAGGGGCCCGCGCAGACGTCGCAGCGCCCGCAGTCGTCGGCGGTCGGGTCGTCGAGGCGCTCGCGGAGGAAACGCATCCGGCACACCGCCGTGCCGGCGACGTAGTCCCGCATGGCCTGCTGCTCGTCGGCCCGAGCGGCCTCCACCCGCGCGTAGCGGGCGGACTCGTAGTGCCACGGCTCGCCCGTGGCGACCCACCCGCCGCGCACCCGGCGGACGGCACCGTCGACGTCGAGCACCTTGAGCAGCAGCTCCAGCTTGTTCCGCCGCAGCTCGACCCGCGGCTCGAGCGCCGGCGTCGACACCGGACCCGGCGCTGCCTGCAGGACGCCCAGCACCCGCTCGACGCTGTGGGGGCCGGGGAAGGACATGGAGGCGAACCACTCCCAGATCTGCTCGTCCTCCGGTCCCGGCAGCAGCAGCACGTCGGCGTGCTGCACGGCACGGCCGGCGCGGCCGACCTGCTGGTAGTAGGCGATCGGCGAGTCCGGGGCCCCGAGGTGGACGACAAAACCGAGGTCAGGCTTGTCGAACCCCATGCCGAGCGCCGAGGTCGCCACCAAGGCCTTGACCGTGTTGTCGAGCAGGGCCTGCTCGAGCTCGACGCGCTCGTCGGTGTCCGAGCGGCCGGAGTAGGCCCGGACCTCGTGCCCCGCCGCCCGCAGCGCGACGGCGACGTCGGTCGCCTGCGCGACCGTCAGGGTGTAGACGATCCCGGACCCGGGCAGGTCCTGGAGGTGCTCGGCCAGCCAGGGGAGCCGGTCCGGCCCGGCCAGGCGCAGCACGCCCAGCCGCAGGGAGTCGCGCCCGAGGGGTCCGCGCAGGGTGAGGACCTCGCGCTCGCGCCCCCCGCCGGCGACGGCCAGCTGCTCGACCACGTCGGTGACGACCCGGGCGTTGGCGGTGGCCGTGGTCGCCAGCACGGGCGTGGCGGTCGGCAACGAGGCCAGCAGGTCACGGATGCGGCGGTAGTCCGGGCGGAAGTCGTGACCCCAGTCCGACACGCAGTGCGCCTCGTCGACGACGAGCAGGCCGATGCCCTGGGCCAGCTCCGGCAGCCAGCTCTCGCGGAACTCCGGGTTGTTCAGGCGCTCGGGGCTGACCAGCAGGACGTCGACCTCCCCGGCGGCCAGACGGCTCCGCACCTCCTGCCACTCGGTGACGTTGCCCGAGTTGACGGTGTGCGCCCTGACCCCGGCGCGCGCGGCCGCCTCGACCTGGTTGCGCATCAGCGACAGCAACGGGCTGACGATCACGGTCGGTCCGGCGCCCGCTGCGCGCAGCAGAGCTGTCGCGACGAAGTACACCGCCGACTTGCCCCACCCGGTGCGCTGCACCACCAGCACCCGCGACCGCTCGACGAGCAGGGCCGTGACCGCCTCCAGCTGGTC
This sequence comes from uncultured Actinomycetota bacterium, assembly GCA_963759255.1. Classification (GTDB taxonomy): domain Bacteria; phylum Actinomycetota; class Actinomycetes; order Actinomycetales; family JBBAYJ01; genus Aquipuribacter. The sequence continues at coordinate 38,607 of CAVWYQ010000002.1, read as the reverse complement.
CTCGCGGAAGTCGGCGTCCTCGCGGGCGGTCAGACGGCGCAGCACGAGGCGCGCCTGCTCGGCAAGGGTGACGGGGTCGACGAGCGGTCCGGAGGGCGCGGCGGTCGTGGGGGAAGGCACACGGCGACGCTAACCGGCCCCCCGGACAGCTGGCCGCCCCGGTGGCCGGCCCTGTGGACGGGAGGCCGCAGCGGAGCGGTGGGTCAGCGAAGGGCGCGCCAGGCCCTGCCGGCAGCGAGCGCACGGGCCCGCTGGCGCTCGAAGGTGACGCCGAGGGCCAGCAGCAGGGAGCCCGCCGCCGCGAGCGACACCCACTGGGGTGCGCTGGTCACGAACGGCAGGGCCTGCACGGTCGCCACCGGCACCACGACGAGCAGGCCGGCCAGCAGCGGCGCCCGCCATCGCAGGAGCGCCCCCGCGGCCACCAGACCGGCCCCGGCGAGGGCCAGCACGAACGCCCGAAGGCCCTCCGGGTCGACGAGGGCGGGCAGCGTGGCCGGCACCAGCGCGACGGCCAGGCCCGGCCCGAGCGCGAGCAGGCTGCCTGGTCGTCGGACGCCGGGGGGCGCGTGGCCCAGCAGTGCCCAGGTGCCGAACGCGGCCATGACCAGGCCGAGCGGGACGGTCAGCCGGTCGACGGGGCCACCCAGGTCGAGCACCGACAGGGCGTGGCCCACGAGAGCCGACGCCGCTCCGGCGCGCACCGCCCACCAGCCGCGCGAGGCACCCCGCTCGGGGAGCAGCGTGCCGAGCCGACCACCGACCAGGCCGGCGACGGTGCAGGCGCCGGCCCCCCACAGCACCCACGTCAGCCCCGGGACCCAGAGCGGTCGGTCTCCGGTGGTGGCGGCGACCACCCCGAGCAGGCCCAGCGCGACCGCGGTGCCGGCTGCGCCGAGGTCGCGCACCGTCACGTGCACGGACACGGTGCCGCGAGCTCGGTGACGCGCCGCGCGTCCGACGTGGCCGAGCACCGCCAGCCCGGTGACCACGAGCGACTCCACCTCCGGCGACAGGGCGGTCACCGGGCGCAGGGTGACGAGGAGCAGGAGCGCTGCGGCGGCGGCCGCGACCGGGAACACCAGGTCGGCCGCGACGGTCACCGCCCACGTCGGCAGGGTGCCCGCCGCCCGTGCGACGACACGGGCGGTGGTGGCCACCGTGAGGAGCAGAGCGAGCCAGGGCAGCACCGGGGGCAGGAGCAGCCCTATCGGCAGGAGCGGGACCACGGCCACCACCGAGACCGTGACCAGCAGCCCCGCCAGGCCCGGGACGAGGATCCGGCGCACCACGCCGACCGCCGGACCGCGCAGGGCCAGGCGATGACCTGGACCCATCCGGGCGACCCAGGTCGCGTACGCCAGCAGGACCCCCAGGGCTGCGAGGGCCGGGAGGACACCCAGGTCGAGCGGGGAGCCCACGACCAGCGGCGCCACCGCCGTCGCGGACCCGGTGGCGACCCCCACGAGCGGGCCGGGCAGCACGGCGTGGCGCCAGCGCGGTGGCAGGGGCGGCCGGCCGCGCAGCGCAGAGGTGGCAGCCACGGCGTGCCCGACCAGGCAGAGCCAGGCCACCACCAGCACCACCCCCGCGGCGTCGAACGGCCCCAGCGGACCACCGGACGGACCCGTCACGCCGGACGACGGTGCCCATCCGGGCGCCACGAGCACCGCGAGGGTGGCCACTGCCCCGGCCCCGGCGACCCCGGTTCGGGCCGCCCGCCAGGCCGGCCACCGCAGCAGCACGAGGGCAGCGCCCGCGGTGACCGCCAGCCCGACGAGCGTGCCGTCGACGTCGGGGTTCCCGAAGAGCCCGGCGGGAGCCATCAGCAGACCGCCACCGGCTCCGGCCGCGGCGACGGCCAGCACGACCAGGACCGACCCGGCGGCCCGACCTGCCCGCCCGGCGCTTGGGACCGGCGACCGCGCGGTGAGGTCGGGGTCGGAGGTGACGGCCGCGGCGAGGACTGCGGCCAGGACTGCGGCCAGGACCAGGTACCAACCGACGAGACGACCGGCCGCACCGAGCAGCGGGTCCGTGACGACGACGACGAACGCGCCCAGGAGCAGCTGCAGGGCCAGGGCCGGGGCCGCCACGTCCGGTGTCACGGGACCTGCCTGCCAGCGGCCGCTGCGGCGGCGGTGGCGGACGAGGAGGACGGCAGCAGCCCCGACGAGCAGGACACCCACCGACGCCGAGGCCGCACGCAGGCCCGGCGGCAGCAGCAGCACGCCCTGCCAGACGACGACCGTCGCCGCGGTCGCCGTGACGGCGGTGACCAGCCGCGGCCGGACCGCAGCGACCTCGACCCCGGCCCGGACCGGCAGGGCCTTCACGACCAGCAGTGGTCCGAGGACCACTGCGGCGGCCACCAGGGCTGCACGGGCCGGCCTCGACCACTCCTCCCCCGCCGCCGCCGGCTGGACCGCGACGACGAGCAGCAGCAGGCTGACGGCCAGCGCGACGGCGGCGACGGCCGCAGCCGCTGCCGCCACCGCGGCGAGCCCGTCGCGCAGCGCGGGCGCCCGTCCCGCCACAGCACGCACCGGCACCACGAGGACCAGCAGCACGGCGACCACGACGGCCAGGTCACGCGGCACGGCGGTCGCCGCCGCGAGCATGCCGACCAGGACCGGAACCAGGACCAGGCCCGCCACGCCCGCGGCGACTGCGCGAACTGCACGCGGGCCGGCCTCGGCGGGCCGCAGCGACAGCACGACCCCGACGCCGGCCGCGCCGACCACGCGCGACACCACACCGGAACCACGGCGGAGCCCGTCGAGGTCGTCGACCAGCCAGGGCAGTGACGCAGCGCAGCCGACGGCCAGGATCCCCGCAGCGGCCAGCGTGAGGGCGGCGACCGCCAGCAGCGTCACGCGCAGGGCTGCGGCACCGTCGACCCGGGTGACCGGGCGGGCGAGGACGAGCAGCAGGAGCCCGACGGCGACGAGGCCCTCCATCGGCCCGGTCACGACCTCGCCGACCACGTCGAGCGGGCCGCCGACCGTGCTGTCCGGGACGCCTCTGGCGATCTCGACGACCGCGGCGCAGGCGGCGACCGGTACGCAGGTACAGGCGGTCACGAGTGCGGTGACCACGCCCCGCCCGCCCCTGACGGTCACGGCCCGCACCCACGTGGCCGACGCGCCGAGCAGCGTGGCTGCCACCGCGACGTAGAGCGACCCGGCCACGCCGCCCAGCCCCAGCAGGTCGAAGGTGAACGCACCCACCAGGTCGAGCACGGCCAGCCCTGCCGTGACCGATGCGAGGGCCTCCGTCGCGGCCCGGAGACGGGCCCGTCGCAGGACCGCGGTCGTCCCAGCCGCCGTCACGGTGGCGGCGACCAGCACGAGAGCCTGGCCCCCCACGCCCAGCTCCCGCCACGACAGGGCGACGAAGGCGGCCGCTGCGGAGAGCAGCAGGACAGCCCCGACCACCAGCAGCACCACCGGGGCGGAGAACCTCGTGCGCGACGGTCGGTGCTCCTGGGGGGACACGCCCCGGGGCAGGGGCACGGAGGAGTCGACGGAGCCCACCCCGAGGGCCGCGTCGACCGGTGGGGCGTCCGCTGCCCTCGGCGCGCCGCGCCCCGCGGGGCTCAGGACCTGGGCACGGCCCCGGTGCACCGACTGGACCTCGTGCAGCGCCCGGTCGGCGTCCCGCACCTCTGCCTCTGCCCGCAGGTAGGCGGCCTGCGCGGCGTCCCTGGTCGTCCGGGCCTCGGCCGCACGGCGCCGGGCCTCGAGGAGCCCGGGAGCGGCGGGGCCGCCGTCGGCGGGTCCCCCACCCCCTACGGGAACGCTCCACGGATCGTCGGCCACCACGGGGTCATGGTGGGGCCACCTGCTCCCGCGGCGCTGCGGGGCTGTGGACAAGCACACGCGCGGCCCATGCCCCTGCCGCTCAGGTGGTCGGCGTCAGGGTGAACGCCGGCTGGGGCGTCGGGCCGCCAGCCAGCAGCAGGGGGTCCGGGGGTGGGGTCGACACGGCGTCCAGGCCGTCCGCGACCTGGTCCCAGAACCCCGCCGGGGGGACGTACCAGGCCTCCCGAGGCGGCAGCGTCGGGTCTCCGGGGAGCACCTCCGCCAGACGGGCCAGCCCGGCGCCGTCGTCACGGACCAGGTCCTCGTAGCGCGAGCGCGCCCGCAGCAGACGTGCGCGGGTGTCCTCCAGAGCGGTGGCCGCGACGCGCAGCCGCAGCCAACGGTGCCGTTCCCACTGGGCGTCGTCGCGGAACCGCTGCCGCAGCCTGGCCCCCGCCAGCGCCCCACGCAGCGCCAGCGCGGCCACGGTCGTGCGCGGCATGAACAGGGTCACCCCGCCCTCGCTGGGGTGCTGGCGCACCGCCGCGACCCGGCTGCGGAAGCCCGGCATGGCCGACTGAAGGGTGTCGCGCCAGTTGCGGGCCGCTCCGAGCACCGCCCCCAGGAGAGAGCCGAAGCCACCGCCGACGGCGCCCGCAGGAGCGAGCTGGACGTTCCAGTCCTGCGGCAGCCACACGTCCTGGGTCGGCTGACCGGGTGGGTGAGTGCCCAGGTTCAGACCGAAGCTCGGCCAACGCGGCAGCGCGGAGTCGAACAGGTGGACGGGGAAGTTCGACGTGATGCCGCCGTCGGACCACCACAACGGTTGCGCGACGACCGGGTGCGCCTGGGTCGGGACCGGCTCGCCGTCGGCGAGCACCGTGCGGCCGAGGTCGTCACGGACCTCCCCCAACGGCAGGAGGCGGTACAGCCGGACGGCTGTGAACAGGACCGGGAGAGCGAGGCTGATCCGGACCGCGAGCACCACGGGCAGGTTCCAGGGATGCGGCAGGCGGTGCAGCGTCACCGTGCCGGACCCGTCCTCCAGCGGCACGCTGCGTCGCGGCGTGAGCCCTGTCATGGCCTCCACCACCTCGCGCGGCAGCACGTCGGTCCCGGCACGGCCGTCCGCGGCGAGCGCGGAGCTCAGGTCCCCGGGGTCGAACCACAGCGCCTCGGCCCCGCCGGACGGGCCACCGTCCGGCTCGGCCACCGCGAGGGGGAACCGGAACGGTCGGCCCCGGCTCAGGTCGGTGGTCATCATCTCGAGGTTGACGAGCCGTCGGCCGGGGCTGCTCGCCAGGGCACGGACCGCTGCCTCGGCCGGCGTCGCGGTCCCGTCGTCGCTCTCGGGGACCGGCTCGAAGGCCGGTCCTTGCCACAGGTGGCCGAAGCGCAGGACCCTGCCGGGCAGCCCGGCGAGCTCGGCCAGGCTGTCCGAGAGCCACGGGACCAGCGCGCGGTCGACCGTGGGCGCGGGCACGCCGAGCAGCCGCGACACCACAGACGGCCTGCCGGCCGGGGTGGACCCAGCGACCAGGCCGTAGGACCGCGACCTCGCCGTCAGCACCCAGCGGACCGCCGCGACGAGCAGCACCACCGAGGCGAGCAGCACGAGGGACAGCGTGACGGCGACCGTCTGCAGCACCTCGGCCGCGCTCAGCTCGACGAGGCCCACCACGGCGAGCACCACCGCCGCCACCACCAGCACGATGCCCACGACCAGGGTGGTCCGGGCGTGCGGAGGAGCCGGTCTGCTCGAGGCGCCTTCGGCGAGACGCTGCAGCTGGGGCGTGGGCTCCCGCCAGCGGGACTGGCGGCGCTGCTGCAGCCACGTCCCGGCGAGCAGGACCCCGCTGACTCCCCCGGCCAGCACGACGAGCGCCCCGAACAGCAGCCAGGGGGCCGGCGCCGGCCGGGTCAGCGCCCCCAGCGCGACCGTCGCCAGCACCGTGAGCAGGAGCACGAGCACCTTCGCCACCCAGCCCACCGCCCAGCCGTAGGCCAGCGGGACCGCCCAGTAGCGGCGCCGCATGAGCGCGACCGCGATGCCGAAGATGTCGCGCTGGGAGCGCACCGGGCGGAACAGCTGGGCCAGCCGGTACTCCTCGGGACCGGCCCCGGGTGCCCCTCCGCCGCTGCGGCCGTCGAGCTGGAGCAGCCACTGCACCAGGTCCGCCAGCCCGCAGAACCCCGCCCGGAGGTGGCCCGGCTGACCCGCCCCACCCTCTCCTCCTCCCGGTGGCGCTCCCTCCCGGCCCGTGCTCCGCGCCAGCTCCGCGGCGGCCGTGCACGCCGCGGCGATGGCTCCTGCGGACGCACCGCCGACGTTGCGGATGCGCATCTCCCGGGCGATCTCGCAGACCGCGAGCGGGTACACCACGCCCGAGGTCGCACCGCCCCGCATCGCCAGGTCGACGCTGCGACGGACGTACTCCTGCTGCGCGTGCGGGGTGAGGCTGTCGAGGTCGGCGGGCACGGTGGTGGTGATCTGCTCGCGCAGGCCGTCGTCGTCGACCAGGGCGTACGAGGCGGGGTCCCCCCAGGCGCCGATCATCACCGGGTCGTCGCCGGCGTACAGCCACCGCCGGGGGTCACCGCCAGGCGCGGGTTCGTCCACCGTCACGCCGTCCGGCAGCTCGGTCACCAGGAGGTCGTCGACCTGGGACGTGGTCGTGCCCATGAGCCGGGCAAGGGTCCGCACCGCCTCGTCGCCGGAGCGCACCGCCATGTCGTCGTCCTTCCGTCGGGCTGCGGCGACGGTCGGAGCCCGCCCGTCGCCGTGGAGGAGCACCGTGTCACCCACCTGAGACAGATCACGGGAACCCGTCCGCGCAGCGCCGTACCCTGCCGTGCCGGGCCGGGCCGTGCCGGGCATAGTCTCCGCTGCGTGCCCCGGCCCGCCGTCGTCGTCGAGCCGGTGGACGGGCTGCCGCAGGACCCGCTGCGGGTGCTTCGCGCCCTCGCGCACCTGGCCGGGACCCGACGCCTGACGGTGGTGTCGGGGCGGTGGTCCGACGCCGGGTTCGTGCTGGCCGCAGACCCGGTCGAGGTCGTGGAGGCCACCGTCGCCGACCTGGCCGACGTCGACGAGCTGGCCGCCCTGCTGGAGCGCACCGGACCACTGCCGGGCGAGGACACCGCACGCTCGGGCGGCGCGGTCGGGGGCGGCTGGTCCGTGGTGCTCGGGCACGCGCTCGGCCGGCTGACGGGCCGGGTCCGCACCACCCCGCCGCCCGTCACCCCTCCCCGGCTGCCCGACCTCGTGCTCGCCCGGTACACCCACCTGCTGCGTCACGACGGAGAGAGCTGGTGGGCCGAGGCGCTCGACGAGGGCGACGGCGTCGCGGCCGCCGCCGCCCGCGCGCTGGCCACCGAGGCGGTGACCGCGTGCGCCGGACCACCGGCCGGCCCCCCCGAACCGGCCGTGCGGCTGCTGTCCGCCCCCAGCGCGACCGCCCACATGGCCGCTGTCGAGCACGTGGTCACCGCGGTGCGTGCCGGAGAGATCGCGCAGGCCAACGTGTGCGGACGGTTCGCCCTCGCGCTGGAGGACGGTGGCCCGGCCGCCGTCCTGGCGTGGGCCCGCCTGGTCGACGGGCTCCACCCCGAGCGCGCGGCCCTGGTCACCGGGCCGTGGGGCGCGCTCGTCGGAGCCTCACCCGAGACGTACCTGTCGGTGGCTGGAGGCCGGGTGTCGTCGTCGCCGATCAAGGGCACGCGACCGGCAGGCGAGGCGCGGGCCCTGGCGGAGTCGGCCAAGGACGCGAGCGAGAACGTCATGATCGTGGACCTGGTCCGCAACGACCTCGCGCACGTCTGCGAAGCGGGCTCGGTCACCGTCGACGAGCTGCTGAGCGTCCGACCCCACGCAGGCGTCTCCCACCTCGTCTCCCGGGTGAGCGGGCGGCTGCGAGCAGGCGTCGGGCCCGGGTCCCTCGTCGTCGGCACCTTCCCCCCGGGCTCCGTCATCGGCACCCCCAAGCAGCGCGCCGGTGAGGTGACCGACCGCGAGGAGCAGGCGGCCCGCGGCGCGCACACCGGTGCCGTCGGCTTCCTGGCACCGGGGCTCTGCGACCTCGCGGTGAGCATCCGTACCCTCGAGGTGGGTACCGACGGCACAGCGGCGCTCGGCGTGGGCGGCGGGGTCGTCGCGGACTCCACCCCCGCGGAGGAATGGCACGAGGTGCTCACGAAGGCCGCGCCGCTCCTGCGAGCGCTCGGTGTGCCGCCGGTCCTGCCTGCGCCGTCGACGGCCGCCCACAAGGGGGGCGCGGACCCGAGCAGCGGCCTCATCGAGACGGTGCTGGCCGTCGACGGCCGGGTGGTCGAGGCCGCGGACCACGTGGCCCGGCTGCGGCGCTCGGTCTGGGAGCTGACCGGCCGTGGCCTCGAGACGGACGTCGGGGCGCTCCTCGCCCGCGCCGCGGAGGACGCCGGCCGTGGGGCCCACCGGCTACGGCTGCGTGTGCGGCTGCCGGGTCCGGGAGGCGCCGGGCACGAGCGTGCCCCGCAGCAGGACACCTGGCCGCAGCGCGCCGGGCGCCCGACCGCCGGCGCCGGCCCCGAGGCCACCGTCGAGGTAGGGCCCTGGCACCGGCCTACCAGCCCAGAAGGCCGGCGAGGGCTGGTCCTGGGTGTCACCGACGCCCCTGCTCACGGGCTCGAGCGCCACAAGTACGCCGACCGGCGAGCCCTCGACACCGCGCTGGCGGAGGCGGGACCGGTGGACGACGTCGCCTTCCGGGCTGCCGACGGCCTGCTGGAGACGAGCCGTGCGTGCCTGCTCGCCGTGGTCACGGGGCCGACCGGCGCTCCCGGGCTCGTGACGCCGGCGTGCGACGGACGCATCCTGGCGGGGACCACACGCCAGGTGCTGGTCGACCTCGCGCTCGCCCGGGGATGGTCGGTCCGGCTCGGCCCCCTGGACGACGACCTGCTGGCAGCCGCGGACGGCCTCGTGGCGGCCAACGCGCTGCGCGGCGCGCAGTGGGTCGCTGCTGTGGGGCCGCACCGGTGGCACGTCCCCGCACCGGCCCTGGTCGAGCTCGCGGAGGCCCTTCTCCACCGGTGGCGCCTGGCCGACGGCTGAGGACCAGCCACCGGCTGCTCCCCCCGGCGGGCCGGGCGTGGAGTCAGCTGCCCTGGCCCATGCTCCACATGGACCACGACTGGGTCCGCATCTCGCGCGGCTGCTGCAAGGTGGTGACCACGGCGTGGGCGACCATCTCGGGCCGCAGGTACTCCGCCAGCGACGGGTCGCCCTCCGTCCGCCCCCTGCCGATGGCGAACTCGGTCTCCACGCCCGCGGGGTTGATCGTGCTGACCCGGATGCCCTTCTCGCGCAGCTCGCGGTCGATCGAGCCTGCGAACCCCTGCTGGGCGAACTTGGTGCCCGCGTAGACCGCCTCGTCGGGCCCGCCACGGAAGCTGGCCACCGACGCGACGATGACGACATCCCCGGCACCGGCCTCGAGCATCGGAGCCAGGGCGGCCCGGACCGTGAAGACCGTGCCCGTGAAGTTGGTGTCGATCATGGTCCGGATGTCGTCGTCGCTCCCGTCGAGCACCGAGCCGTAGGAGCCGATCCCCGTGTTGGCGACCACCGAGTCCAGGCGGCCGAAGCGGTCCAGCGCCGTCTGCACGAGGCGGGCGTTGTCGGCCGGCTCACGGACGTCCATCTGCACCGGCACGACCCGGTCCGCACCCAGCTGGTCCGCGAGCTCGGTGAGGCGCTCCAGCCGTCGGGCGCCGACGACCACGTTCGCTCCGGCGGCGACGAGCGCCTCGGTGGTGGCACGGCCGATGCCCGCGGAGGCACCGGTGACGGCGACGACGGTCCCGGTGAGGTCACGGAGCTGCATGAGGGTCATGCGGCTGGACGCTAGCCAGGACGGGCACCAGCCGCACGGCGGGGCAGGGCTGGCGGCTGCGCCCGCGCGGCGGGGGCCCGGACAGGGCCGGGCAGCCCCGTCAGCCCAGGCGCGAGCTCGACCGTGACTCCCGGGGCGGTTCGCAGGCAGAGCCTGGACCGTGCTGCCCCGGCCATGACCCCGTCCCGCCCGTGGGGCGGCAGGTACCGGCTGCGAGGTCAGGTCCGGGTGCCGACGAGCCGATGAGGACCAGATGACGACGACGGCGTGCCCGCGCACGTCCGCGCGTGCGACGACCCGGCTCCGTGCCCACCTGTCACGCGTGGAGCCGCTCGCGTGGCAGAGCATCGCCGTCGGGTTCTCCAGCGCCGTGGTCCTAGAGGTCCTGCTGGCCACCGGCGACGTCTTCGCCCCCGAGCGCCGGTGGTGGGTGCGGGCCTGCGTGGTGTCGTTCCTCGTCTTCGCGGTCCTCGCGCTCGTGCAGGGCCGGGTGGGGCAGGTCAGCCTGCGGGTGCAGCTGCTCGAGGCGGTCGTGATGATCGCGGCTCTCGGCACCAGCACCGCCGTCGTGGGGGTGCTGGCCTGCTGCATCATGGCCGTCAGCTCCGTGCTCGTGAACGCCGCCACCCACCTCGACCGCGGGGAGCTGCTCGGCGTCGCCGGGCTGTGCGCCGCCGCGGTCGCGACGCTGCTGGGTGCCCAAGGCAGCAGCGGCACCACGCTGGCGCTCACCACGATGACCGTCACCCTGCTGGGCCTGGTGCCGGCCACCGTGCTGCTGGGCTTCCGTCGTCGGTTGGAGGCAGCGGTCCTGGAGGCGGAGCGGCAGTCACGTCACGACCCCCTCACCGGCCTGCTCAACCGCCACGGCCTGGCCGTGGCCGCGCCAGAGCTGGTGGCCCGCGCTGCCGCGGAGAGCCGTCGGGTGGGCGTCCTCGTGCTGGACGTCGACCACTTCAAGCGGGTGAACGACCTGCACGGCCACGTCGCCGGAGACGTCGTGCTGAAGGGTCTCGCCACGGCCGTCCGGCAGCAGGCCCGCGACGGCGACCTGGTGGCTCGTCTGGGAGGCGAGGAGGTGGGCGTCGTGGTGGTGTGCGACGGTCCGGACGAGCTCAGCCGCCTCGGGGAGTGCTTGCGTCACGCGGTCGCGGTGGCGCCGACGCGACCCCGGGTGACGGTGAGCGTCGGCGGCGCCTGCTCGGACCCGGGACCGGGCGACGACCCGGAGCAGCTCGTGCTACGGCTGGTCGAGCGAGCCGACGCACCCCTGTACAAGGTCAAGGACTCCGGCCGCGACGGGGTACGGGTGCTGAGCGCCTGAGCCAGACGGCTCAGCGGTACGGCCAGCTCTTTACGCGCCTTCTCGGACGACCTAGCGTCGTCGTCCCGGGCCGGGGACCGACACCCGCCAGCGACCTGAGGAGCCAGATGTCCCGCACGGTGCGTTCCGCCATCGTCCAGACCGCGTGGACGGGCGACAAGGAGTCGATGCTCGACCTGCACGAGAAGCACGCCCGGGACGCGGCCGCGCAGGGAGCGCAGGTGATGTGCTTCCAGGAGCTGTTCTACGGCCCGTACTTCTGCCAGGTGCAGGAGGCGCAGTACTACGACTACGCCGAGGCCGTGCCCGACGGCCCGACCGTGACCCGTTTCTCGGCGCTGGCCAAGGAGCTCGGCATGGTGATGGTGCTGCCGGTCTACGAGCGCGAGCAGGCAGGGTTCCTCTACAACACCGCTGCCGTGGTCGACGCGGACGGCACGTACCTCGGCAAGTACCGCAAGCACCACATCCCCCAGGTGAAGGGCTTCTGGGAGAAGTTCTACTTCCGCCCCGGCAACGTGGGCTGGCCGGTCTTCGACACCGCGGTCGGCAAGGTCGGGGTCTACATCTGCTACGACCGGCACTTCCCGGAGGGCTGGCGGGCGCTGGGCCTGGCCGGGGCCGAGATCGTGTTCAACCCCTCTGCCACCTCACGCGGGCTGTCCAACTACCTGTGGAAGCTCGAGCAGCCGGCGGCGGCCGCAGCGAACATGTACTACGTCGGCGCGATCAACCGGGTCGGCGTGGAGCCGCTGGGCGACGACGACTTCTACGGCACGAGCTACTTCGCCGACCCGCGCGGGCAGCTGGTGGGCGAGGCCGCCTCCGGCCACGACGAGCAGCTCGTGGTGCGCGACCTCGACCTGTCGATGATCGAGGAGGTCCGCAACCAGTGGGCCTTCTACCGGGACCGCCGCCCGGACGCCTACGGCCCGCTGGTCGAGGGCTGAGGCACGGGGAGGCGGCCGGCGCAGGCACCTGCCGGATGTCCGCCCCCTGGCCTACCGTCTGCCCATGACGATGACCGACCCCGCCGTCGACAGCGCCGCCGATCCCGACCCGGGCGCTGCTGCCGGGACCCGCACCCACGCCCTGCTCGCGCGCTACCGCGCGGTGATGCCGCGTTGGCAGTCGCTCTACTACGAGGACCCCATCGCACTCGACCACGGCGAGGGGCGCCACGTCTGGGACGTCGAGGGCACGCGCTACCTGGACTTCTTCGGCGGCATCCTCACGACGATGACCGCGCACGCGCTGCCCGAGGTGACCGCGGCGGTGCAGGAGCAGGCCGGCAAGATCCTCCACTCCTCCACGCTGTACCTCAACGAGCAGACCGTCGAACTGGCCGAGCGGATCGCGGAGCTGTCGGGCATCCCCGACGCCAAGGTGTTCCTCACCCCGTCGGGCACCGAGGCCAACGACGCCGCACTGCTCATGGCCACCGCGTACCGGCGCAGCAACCAGGTCTTCGCGATGCGCAACAGCTACCACGGTCGGTCGTTCTCCACGATCGGCATCACCTCGCACCGCTCGTGGAGCCCCACGTCGTTCTCGGGGCTGCAGACCACGTACGTCCACGGCGGCTACCGGCTCCGCTCCCCCTTCCGCGACCTGCCGGACGGGGAGTACACCGCCGCCTGCGTCGCGGACCTGCGCCAGCTCCTGGACATGGCGACCTCGGGCGACGTGGCCTGCCTCATCGCCGAGCCCATCCAGGGGGTCGGGGGGTTCGCGACCCCGCCGGACGGGTTCTTCGGCGCGATCAAGGAGGTGCTGGACGAGCACGGCATCCTGTTCGTGTCCGACGAGGTGCAGACCGGGTGGGGCCGCACCGGGGAGCACTTCTGGGGCTACCAGGCCCACGGCATCGTCCCGGACCTGCTGACCTTCGCCAAGGGGGTCGGCAACGGCCTGCCCCTGGGCGGGGTGGTGGCGCGCGCCGAGATCGTCGACGCCATCCAGGCCAACCACATCTCCACCTTCGGCGGTTCACCGCTGGTGTCGGCGGGGGCGAACGCCAACCTGCGGTACCTGCTCGAGCACGACCTGCAGGGCAACGCCAAGCGGGTAGGAGACCGGCTACGGGCCGCGCTCGCCCCCACCGTGGAGCGGACCCCGTGGATCGCGGAGATGCGCGGGCGCGGGCTGATGCTGGCGCTGGAGTGCGTGCACCCCGGCGGTGTCGAGCCCGACCCGGCCAGGGCGGCGGCGCTCAGCGAGGCGGCCAAGGCGCGCCTGCTGCTCATCGGCAAGGGCGGGCTGTACGGCAACGTGCTGCGCATCGCCCCGCCGCTGACGCTGACCGAGGACGAGGCCGACGAGGGCGCCCGCCTGCTGCTGGAGGCGATCGCCACGGTCGGCTGACGAACGGCAGGTGGTAGCCGACGCTCCCCGGGGTACCCCCTGACCATGGCGGACGCAGAGACCCCCACCCGGCTGGGCAGCAGCGGCTCACGGTCGCACACCGTGGTGTCACCGCTGCCGCCCTGGCTGCGCCGGGTCGTGGCCTACGGGCTGGCCGCCCTGGTGCTCAGCCTGGTGGCCTGGCTCGTGGTGACGGTGCTGCTGCGGGTCGGGCTGCTCGCGTTCAGCCTGCTCGTCGCGCTCCTGCTGGCGGCCCTGGTCGCCCCGCTGAGCCAGTGGCTAGGCCGCGCAGGGCTGCCGCGGTGGCTGGGCGCCCTGCTCAGCGTCCTGGTGCTCGTCGGACTGCCCACCGGGGTCGGTTACCTCGTGTACTCCCGCGTGATGGTGCAGATGCAGAGCATCGGCCCGGCCGTGACGGAGGGGATCGACCAGATCCGCGACTGGCTCGTGGACGGACCGATCGGGCTCGACCCGGCCAGGATCGACACCCTCCGCCAGTCCGCGGTGGACGCGGTCGGTCAGGCCCTGCCCAGCCCGGTGGCCGGCACCACGACGGCGCTGCACGTGCTCACCGGGGTCCTGCTCGTCCTGTTCGCCGTGTTCTTCCTGCTCAAGGACGGCCCCACGATGTGGGGGTGGTTGCTCAGCTGGGTGGGGCCCGGCCAACGGGACCGCGTGGACTCCGGCGGCACGGTGGCGTGGTCCACCCTCACGGCCTACGTGCGGGGGACGGCGCTCATCGCGCTCTCGGACGCGGCCGGCATCGGGCTGGGGCTCCTGGTCCTGGGCGTGCCGCTGTGGCTGTCGCTGACCCTGGTGACGTTCTTCGGCGCGTTCGTCCCCATCATCGGCGCCACGGTCGCGGGGGCAGCGGCCGTCCTGGTCACGCTCGTCACCAACGGGCTGACGGACGCCCTCATCATCCTCGGCGTGGTCCTGCTGGTGCAGCAGGTGGAGGGCAACGTCCTGCAGCCGCTGATCATGAGCGGCGTGGTCAGGCTGCACCCGCTCGTGACCGTGGCCTCCGTCACGGCAGGCACGTTGGTGCTGGGCGTCGCCGGCGCCGTGCTCGCCGTCCCCGTGGTCGCCGTGGCCTACCGCGTGGTCGACCACCTGTCCGGGCACGAGGACGAGGACGAGGACGAGGACGAGGTCGACGGCGAGGACCGGGCCAGGGGTGACGGCGACAGGACCGAGGGGCCGGACGCGGACGACGGGCACGACCACAGCACCCGGCGCGAGCACCAGCACCGCTGACCCGCCCGGACCGGCTGGACCCTTTACGCACCCGCCTGGCGTGATTAGCGTCGGCCCTCCCCGACGCGAGGAGCCGCACATGGCCAGGACGCTCATCTCCAACGGCACGGTCGTCAGCGCCACCGGGGCCATCGCCCACGACGTGCTGGTGGAGGGGGAGACCGTCGTGGCCCTGCTCAGCCCGGGCACCGCGGCGACGAACGGCATCACCGCGGACACCACGATCGACGCGAGCGGCTGCTACGTCGTCCCGGGAGGGATCGACTCGCACACGCACATGGAGATGCCCTTCGGCGGCACGTCCGCCAGCGACACCTTCGAGACCGGGACGGTGGCTGCCGCCCACGGCGGCACCACCACGATCATCGACTTCGCGGTGCAGACCGCCGGCGGCGACGTCCGGGACTCCCTGGACGCGTGGTACGCCAAGGCCGAGGGCAGCTGCGCCGTCGACTACGCCTTCCACATGATCCTCGGGGGGGTCGACGACTCCAGCCTCAAGCTCATGGGCGACCTGGTCGCCGAGGGGATCACGAGCTTCAAGCTGTTCATGGCCTACCCGGGCGTCTTCTACTCCGACGACGGGCAGATCCTGCGAGCGATGCAGCGGGCGGCCGAGCTCGGCGCCATGATCTCCATGCACGCCGAGAACGGCATCGCCATCGACGTGCTCGCGGCCCAGGCCGCGGCCCGGGGCGAGACCTCCCCGGTCCACCACGGCCTCACCCGGCCGGCGCGCCTGGAGGGCGAGGCGACGTTCCGGGCGATCCAGCTCGCCCTGGTCGCGGGGGCGCCCGTGTACTTCGTGCACCTGAGCAGCAGCGAGGCGCTGGAGCAGGTGAGCCGGGCGCGGGCCGAGGGGCACAACGTGTTCGCCGAGACCTGCCCGCAGTACCTGTACCTGACGCTGGAGGACCACCTGGACGCCCAGGGTGACGATGGTTTCGAGGGGGCCAAGTACGTCTGCTCGGCGCCGCTGCGCAGCAAGCACGAGCACCACGGCCGCGACCTGTGGCGGGGGCTGCGGACCAACGACCTGTCGATCGTCGCGACCGACCACTGCCCGTTCTGCTACAAGGACCAGAAGGAGCTCGGCCGGGAGGACTTCCGGGCGATCCCCAACGGGATCGGGGGCGTGGAGCACCGGATGGACCTGATCTACCAGGGCGTCGTGAGCGGCGAGCTGAGCCTGGAACGCTGGGTGGAGACCTGCTCCACCACCCCGGCGAGGATGTTCGGCCTGTACCCCCGAAAGGGGGTCATCGCGCCCGGTGCCGACGCCGACGTCGTCCTCTACGACCCGCAGGCCCGGACCACCATCTCGGCCGCCACCCACCACATGAACATGGACTACTCGGCCTACGAGGGGTTCCAGGTGGCCGGCGGCGTCCGGACGGTGATGTCGCGCGGCACGGTGGTGGTGGACCGGGGCACGTACTCCGGCACCAAGGGACACGGCCGGTTCCTGCCACGTGGGCTGAGCAGCTACCTGCGCTGACCGGGACCGCCACGTGGCGGGGCTGTCGGGCACACCGGGCCCCGGATACCCTCCGCCTCACCCCCGAGCGAGGAGCAGCATGAACCGGATCTCCCACTGGGTCGACAACGCGGTCCGACCGGGCACCTCGGGCCGCACGTCCCCGGTCACCGACCCCGCCACCGGCCAGGTCACCGCCGAGCTCGACCTGGCCACGACGGCGGAGGTCGACGCCGCCGTCGCCTCCGCGCGGGCGGCCGCCGTCGACTGGTCCCGGTCGTCGGTGGCGCAGCGCACCCGGCTCATGTTCCGCTTCCGCGAGCTGGTCGAGGCCAACCGCGACGAGATCGCCCGGCGGCTGTCCAGCGAGCACGGCAAGGTGCTGTCCGACGCGGCCGGCGAGGTGGCCCGCGCCCTGGAGAACGTCGAGTTCGCCTGCGGCCTGGCCGAGCTGCTCAAGGGCGACTACTCCGAGCAGGCGTCCACGGGCGTCGACGTGTACTCGATGCGGCAGCCGCTCGGGGTCGTCGCGGGCATCACCCCGTTCAACTTCCCCGCCATGGTCCCGATGTGGATGTTCCCCAACGCCGTCGCGTGCGGGAACACGTTCGTCCTCAAGCCCAGCGAGAAGGACCCCTCGGCCCCGATGTTCCTCGCGGAGCTCTTCGCGGAGGCGGGCTTCCCGCCGGGGGTGCTGAACGTCGTCAACGGCGACGCCGAGGCGGTGAACCACCTGCTCACCCACCCCGACGTCGCCGCGGTCAGCTTCGTCGGGTCCACCCCCATCGCCCGGCACGTCTACGAGACCGGGACGCGTGCCGGCAAGCGCGTCCAGGCCCTGGGCGGCGCCAAGAACCACATGGTCGTGCTGCCCGACGCCGACCTCGACCTGGCCGCCGACGCCGCGGTCAACGCCGCCTACGGCTCGGCCGGCGAGCGGTGCATGGCGATCAGCGTGGTGGTGGCGGTCGGCGACGTCGGTGACCCGCTGGTCGACGCCATCGCCGCCCGGGTGGACACGCTCGTCATCGGCCCCGGCAGCGACCCCGACTCGCAGATGGGCCCGCTGGTCACCCGCGAGCACCGTGACCGGGTCGCCGGCTACGTGGCGGCCGGTGCCGACGCAGGGGCGCGGGTCGTCGTGGACGGCCGCGAGCGCGAGTTCGACGGCGACGGGTTCTTCCTCGGGGTCACGCTCCTGGACCACGTCACCCCGGACATGACGGTCTACACCGACGAGATCTTCGGCCCGGTGCTCGTGGTCGTCCGCGCCGACACCTACGTCGAGGCGATGGCCCTGGTGGAGGCCAACCCGTGGGGCAACGGCGCGGCCATCTTCACCCGTGACGGCGGGGCCGCCCGCCGATTCCAGCGCGAGGTGACGGCCGGGATGGTCGGCGTGAACGTCCCGATCCCGGTCCCCGTGGGCTACTACTCCTTCGGCGGCTGGAAGGACTCCCTCTTCGGCGACACCCACATGTACGGCCCCGAGGGCATCCACTTCTGGACCCGCGGCAAGGTGGTCACCAGCCGGTGGCCGGACCCCGCCACCTCGGCCATCGACCTCGGCTTCCCGAGGAACGACTGATGGACCTCGGGCTCGTCCTGCAGAACGACCCGCCCGCGTGGCGCGTCGTCGACCTGATGCGGCGGGCCGAGACGCTCGGCTTCAGCCACGGCTGGACGTTCGACTCCCACGTGCTCTGGCAGGAGCCGTACGTGGTCTACAGCCAGGTCCTGGCCGCCACCCACCGGATGGTCGTCGGCCCCATGGTCACCAACCCGGGCACCAGGGACTGGACGGTCACCGCCTCGCTGCACGCCACCCTCAACGACATGTACGGCGAGCGCACGGTCTGCGGGATCGGGCGCGGGGACTCCGCCATGCGGGTCATCGGCAACAAGCCGTGCACCCTCGCGCAGGTCAGGGACGCCATGGCCGTCATCAAGGGTCTCGCCGAGGGCCGGACGGTCACCCACAACGAGACCGAGCTGACCTTCCCGTGGCGCGCGGGCGGCCACCTGCCCGTGCTGATGGCCGGCTACGGGCCCAAGGCGCTGCAGCTGTGCGGGGAGCAGGCCGACGGGTTCATCCTCCAGCTCGCCGACCCCTCGATCGCCGAGTGGACCATCGGGGCGGTCAGGGCGGCGGCCGCGGCGGCGGGCCGGGACCCGGACTCGCTGTACATCGTGGTCGCGGCACCGGCGTACGTGGGGCCGGAGGAGACGGTCGCGCACCAGCGGGACCAGGTCCGCTGGTTCGGCGGGATGGTCGGCAACCACGTCGCCGACCTGGTCGGCCGGTACGGCGACGGCGGGGCGGCGGTCCCGCAGGCGCTGACGGACTACATCAAGGGCCGGGAGGGGTACGACTACTCCCAGCACGGACGGGCCGGCAACACCCACGCGGCGTTCGTGCCCGACGAGATCGTCGACCGGTTCTGCCTGCTCGGGCCCGTCGAGAGGCACCTGGAGCGGCTACGGGAGCTCCGTGACCTCGGGGTCGACCAGTTCGCGCTGTACCTCATGCACGACGACGCCGAGGCGACGCTCACGGCCTACGGCCAGAGGGTCGCGCCGGCGCTGCGCTGAGCCCCCGGACCTGGACCACCGCGTCGACCGTCGGCTCGCTGCCGACGCGCAGTCGTCACGCAACTGAGACGTCGGGGTCCTTGCCACGGACCCGCCGCTGGGCGATGTTGTCGCGGTGTCCGCCCGCACCCCGTCTGCCGACATCGGCCGGTCCCTGCGCAGCCTCGGCTCCGTCGGTGCGCTCCTGCTGGCGGGCGCCCTGCTGTGGGAGGGGTACAAGGCGGTCGGCACGTCCCTGGGTGGGGTGTGGCCCGGCACCGGCGTGGACCTGCCCGTCCGTCCGGACGACCGCGCCATGCCGCACGTCTGGGACATCGTCGCCGTGCTGTTCGCACCGGCACGCCGCGGCGGCGAGGACCTGCTCGGGTCGCTCCTGCTCCAGGCGGCGCTCTTCACCTGGCGGATCGCGCTGGTCGGCTTCGTCGCCGGGTCGGTCGTCGGCCTGCTCGTGGCCGTGGTCCTGGTGAGGTCGCGGCTGGCCGAGCGGAGCCTGCTGCCCTTCGTCGTGGCCAGCCAGACCATCCCGATCATCGCCATCGCCCCGATCGTGGTGATCTGGGGAGGTCGGGCCGGCCTGCCGACCTGGTCCGCGGTCGCCTTCGTCTCGGCCTACCTGTGCTTCTACCCGGTGACGATCGGTGCCGTGCGGGGGCTGCGCTCCCCCGCGGCCACCGCCACCGAGCTCATGCGCTCCTACGCCGCACCACCGCGCACGGTGCTGCTGCAGCTGCAGCTGCCGGCCGCCCTGCCCTACCTGTTCCCGGCCCTTCGCATCGCCGCCACGGCGTCGGTCATCGGTGCCATCGTCGGCGAGCTGCCGGCCGGGCAGTCCAGGGGCCTGGGCCGGCAGCTGCTCGGGTTCGCCTCGACGTTCTCCGCCGCACCGGAGAAGCTCTTCGCGGCGGTGCTCGTCTCCGCGCTGCTCGGCATCGTGTTCGTCGGGCTCGTCGCGCTGGTCGAGCGGCTCGTCGTCCCAGCCCCCCTCCGCCACGACGACCCCACGGAGACCGTCGCCATGACCCCGCCCGTGCCTGCGTCAGCCACCAGCCCGGGAACCGGGCGGTGAGCACCGCCACCGGCGGTCCCGCGGCGTCCGCCCCCGCCCGCACCGGGGCGCCCGCCCTGCACCTGCGTGGGGTGGGGATGGTCTTCGGCGGCGGCCCGCACCCGGTGACGGCCCTGGAGGGGATCGACCTCACGGTGGCCCCGGGCGAGCTGGTGTCGCTGATCGGGCCGTCCGGGTGCGGGAAGTCCACCCTGCTCCGCCTGCTCGCCGACCTGCTCACCCCCACGTCAGGCGTGCTGGAGGTGGACGGCGGCACCGCCGCGCAGGCCCGGCTCGGCCGGCGCTACGGCATGGTGTTCCAGGCCGCGACGCTGCTGGAGTGGCGCAAGGTGGCCGCCAACATCGAGCTCCCGCTGGAGATCATGGGCGTGGCCAGGGCGGAGCGCCGGGCCCGCGCCCTTCAGATGCTCGCCCTGGTGGGGCTGGCCGAGTTCGCCGAGGCCTACCCGTGGCAGCTGTCCGGCGGCATGCAGCAGCGCGTCGCGATCGCCCGGGCGCTGGCGTTCCGGCCCTCGATCCTCCTCATGGACGAGCCGTTCGGCGCGCTGGACGAGATGACGCGGGAGCGGATGCAGGCGGAGCTGCTGCAGATCTGGCGCGAGAGCGGCACGACGATCGTCTTCGTCACCCACTCGATCCCCGAGGCGGTGTTCCTGTCGACCAGGGTGGTGGTGATGTCCCCGCGCCCGGGCCGGATCGCGGCCCTCATCGACGTCGACCTGCCCCTCGAACGGGACGACGACACCCGTGAGGACCAGCACTTCTTCGAGCTGACGACGCAGGTGCGTGACGCCCTCCGGAGGGTCGACGCCGACCACCGTCCTGCGGGACCGGTCGCGAGGTGACCGCACCGACGCAGGCCACCCGAGGGCAGCCGCGGGTCGCAGGCTCGCTGCGCACCGTCGCACCGGCCGCGGTGCTGCTGGTCGGCACGCTGGTCGTCCTCGAGGTCGCCCTGCGCCTGGGCGGCGTGCCCTCGTTCGTGCTCCCGGCACCGTCCCGGGTGGTGCTGGCCCTCGTGGAGGAGTGGCCCGCCCTGTCCTCCGCGGGAGCCGCGACCTTCGGCGGGGCGGTCAGCGGTCTGCTCCTGGGCTCGACGCTGGCGGTGCTGGCGGCCTTCGCCTCGGCCCGGTGGACGGCTGTGCGCAGGGGTGCCCTGCCGCTGGCCGTGGCGCTGAACTCGATGCCGATCGTCGTGCTCGCGCCGGTGGCCAACGCCTGGTTCGGGCTGCTGAGCCCGTTCGGCACGGTGTTCGTGGTCGCGGTGCTGGTCTTCTTCCCCGTCATGATCAACGTGCTCCGGGGGCTGCTGTCGGCGACCGCGTCCCAGCGCGAGCTCATGGCCTCCTACGCCAGCACGAGGCGCTCGGACCTGCTGCGGCTGCAGCTGCCGGGCGCCCTGCCGTTCCTGTTCTCCGCGCTCAAGGTGGCCGCGCCGCTCAGCCTGATCGGGGCGATCGTCAAGGAGTACTTCGGCGGGCCGCAGGACCGGCTCGGGCAGTACATCTCCACGAAGGCCGCCCTCTTCCAGTTCCCCGACGCGTGGGCGGCCATCGTCCTCGCCTCGTGCTTCGGCATCGCCCTGTACCTGACCGTGGTGCTCCTGGAGCGCCGCGCGATGCCGTGGCACGTCTCGGTCCGGTCGTCGGCATGAGCCGGCGGCCCGCAGCACCCGCCCACCACCTCGGAGGTCCCCCGTGACAGCACGGTCCCGCACCCTCGGTCAGGTCGTCGCCCTGGCCGCCGTCACCGCTGTGGCCCTGGCCGCGTGCGGCGGCGGGTCCGACGACGACATCGACGAGCTGGCGACCGCCGACATCGACGACGGCACCGGTGGTGACGCCGCCGGTGAGGCCGCGGGCGAGCTCACCCCGGTCCGGCTGCAGCTGCAGTGGTTCGCCCAGGCCCAGTTCGCCGGCTACTACGCCGCGGTGGCCGAGGGCTTCTACGAGGAGGAGGGCCTGGACGTCGAGATCGTCGAGGGGGCCGTCGACATCGTGCCGCAGCAGGTGGTCGCCACCGGGGGTGCCGAGCTCGGCATCGCGTGGGTCCCCAAGGCGCTGGTGAGCAACACCGAGGACGCCGGGCTGGTCAACGTCGGCCAGGTCTTCCAGCGCTCCGGCACGCTCATGGTCAGCTGGGCGGACTCCGGCATCGCGGAGCCGGCGGACTGGGCGGGCAAGACCGTCGGCAACTGGGGCTTCGGCAACGAGTACGAGCTCACGGCGGCCATCGAGCAGGCCGGGGTGGACGACGTCGAGCTGGTCGCCCAGAACTTCGACATGGAGGGGCTGCTGTCCCAGGACCTCGACGCGGCCGAGGCCATGGTCTACAACGAGTACGCGCAGCTCCTCGAGGCCGTCGACCCCGAGACGGGTGAGCTCTACACCCCCGAGGACTTCACGACCATCGACTTCAACGACGTCGGCACCGCGATGCTGCAGGACTCGCTGTGGGTCACCGAGGACTACGCAGCCACCGAGGGCGAGACCATCGAGGCGTTCCTGCGCGGTACCGCGAAGGGCTGGATCTTCTGCCGCGACACCCCCGACGCCTGCCTGGAGCACGTCCTCGCCGCCGGACCCACGTTGGGGGCCAGCCACCAGGCGTGGCAGCTGAACGAGGTCAACGCGCTCATCTGGCCCTCCGAGGCCGGCATCGGCGTCATGGACCCCGACGCCTGGGCGCAGACCGTCGAGGTCGCCACCACCCAGATACCCGAGCTCGAGGGCGTCGAGGTCGACGACAGCGTGTACGACTCCGGCTTTGCCGAGGCCGCCGTCGCGGCGCTGGAGGAGGAGGGGCTCGACGTCTACGGCGAGGACTTCGAGAAGGCGGAGGTCGAGCTGGCGGAGGGCGGCGAGTGACCGCCTGATGCGGGTGGCGCGGCCTGTGGACGAACGACGCGGGAAGAACCCCGACCGCGGTACACATCGGGGATGTCGCACCTGGCCGTCCTCCTGCACCCCGCGCACCGCAGCTGGCGCACCGCACCGGCGATGGCCGCCGGGCTCCTGCTCGCCCTCGCCTGCGGAGCCGCACTGCCGCTGCTGCTGGTCACGGCCCCCGCGGGCGGTGCGGGGATCGCCCTGCTCTCCCTGCTGTGCAGACGGTGCTTCGCGGTGGCGGAGGGGCTGCCTGCCACGGCCACCGCGGGTCCGGCGGGCGTGGCCCTCCAGGGGCGACGGTCGTCGACGAGCGTCGACTGGAGCGACGTGGTCGCGGTGCTGCCCCGACTTTCCCGACGCATCTGGGGCCACGAGGACGCCTTCATCCTGCGCCGGGACGGCAGTGCGATCCCGCTACCGCCGGGGCTGGCCCGGGGGTCGGTGGAACGGTGGCGGCAGGACAACGGTGGGGCAGTGCCCGCCAGGGCGAGGCGCGACGGGACGGCGCCAGCCGCTGCCGCGCTGCCGGCGGCACCGCTGCACGTCGACTGGTGGGGCTCGGTGGCGGCTGTCTGCGGGCTCGCCGTGGGGACGTGGCCCCTGCTCGGCTGGGAGGTGGCAGGCGCTCTCGCGGTCGTCGTCCTGCTGGCCGGGGTCGCCCGGCTCGCCCCTCGTTCGCGCGCCTGGGTGCGCGACGGCGACGTGCTGCTCCCCCGCGCCCGGAGCCGGACGTGATGACCTGGGCCGGACGCAGAGGGACCCCCCGCCCGACGGGCGAGGGGTCCTCCTGCAGGTGAGACCTGGTGTCAGTCGATCGACACCACGGTCGGCGCCAGGGCGCCTTCGTAGCCCACCCAGCCCAGGTAGCGGGCCCCTGGCTCGAGCCCGGACCAGACCGCCTGGAACGTGGCGCTCTGGCCGGCCGTCACCGGCAGCGAGGTCGGCTCGGTGGTGAAGCCGCCCAGCGTGGTCGACGGGGTCACCGCGAAGGTCGTGTACTCGTAGGACCCGAGCGGTCTCCCCCGGCGCGTTGGCGTAGTTGGTGACTACGGAGTAGTACCGGCCCGGGACCGGGTCGAGCAGGTCGACCCGTTCGTCGGCCGCGCCGGTCTGCGGACCGCCCCGCGACCGCCACGATCGTGTTCCCGGCGGCGTTCAGCCGGTACACGACGAGGTCGAAGTCCCCGGCGTCGTTCGCGGCGTCGAGGTCGAAGCGCGCGAGCGAGGTCCCGGCGGGCACGTCGGAGAACGAGGCCGACGTCGTGCTGGCGGCCAGGGTGCCGCCGCTGGTCGGCGCCCTTGGCGAGGCCCTGCGTGGCCAGGGCGAGCTGGCCGGAGAAGCCGGCGGTGACGGTCACGTCGACCGAGCCGTCCGCCGCCGAGGCGCTGACCTCGGCGGGTGCCGCGACCGACACCGGGCGCAGCGCGACCGGCATGCGGACCGTGGTGGGCCCGGTCAGGGTGATGAAGCCCGGTGCGTCCAGGTGGCCAGCGGGGCGTTGGTGCGGGTGAACGTGAAGTCGACCGCGGTCGTCTTCCTCCCGCTCGGGTTCCCGACGCACCGCGGCCGCCGACGTCGTGACGTCGTAGCCGGGCAGGTCCACCGCGATGGTCCACGTCCCCTTCTGCAGCGCCCGGAACGTGCGACGTGACGGTCTGCGGGCCGGCCTGCTGGCTGATGCCGATCGAGGGGTAGTTGAGGTCGGTGGCCGCGATGGCCGTGAACTCCCGACCCGGGTCACCCAGCTGGAGCCCCTGGCCGGCGTAGAACCCGCCCCAGTCCTGCTCGTCCGCCTCCAGCACCAGCCCGGGGGTGAACATCTGCTGGGGTTGACGAACCCGGCGCCCTGGACGAACGGGTCGCTGACGTCGCTGCCGTCGGCCGCCTTGAGGTTGTAGGCGGTGGTCATCATCGCGGACTTGACGACGCTGGGGTGCCACTGCGGGTGCTCACCGAGCACGAGCGCGCCCAGACCGGCCACGTGCGGGCTCGACATCGACGTGCCCGAGATGGCGTTGTACGTGGTGCTGCCCGGGGCGTACGCCGCGACGACGGCGACGCCGGGCGCGGAGATGTCCGGCTTGACGAGGTCGCTGCCGGAGGAGAGGGCCGGCCCACGGGAGGAGAACCCCGCGACCTGCGGGAGCGGGGTCGGCGCACCGCCGGTGGTGTCGCCCGGCTCGATGGCCGCGGTGGGAGCGGCGGTACCGCTGACGTAGGCCTTGATGGCGGCCCCGGCGACCTCGTCCACGTGGACGGTCGGGACCGAGTGGTAAGTCGGGGTCGAGGGAGCTGGGGGTGACGTTGGCCAGGACCATGCCCACGCCGCCCGCCTGCGGCGACCGCTGCCGACTTGGCGACGCGGTCGATGACGCCGCGGTCGCAGACCACGATCGTGCCGGTGACGACGGCCGGGTCCAGGGTCCCGGGCGTGCACAGGCGCACGGCGGTCGCGTCGGCGGCACCGAGGGCCGCTGCGGTGGACAGGACCACCGGGGCGGACGCGAGCGGCTTCCGGGTGACGGAGGCCCCGAGGTACTTCTCGCCGTTGCCCAGGACGACCGTGGCCTCGTCACGCTTGAACGTGGTGGCGGCGACGGTGGTGACCCACGGGCTGTTGTGCGCCACGGTGGACGCGCCCGGACCGGAGTTGCCGGCCGATGCGGCGACGAAGACACCGGCGTTGGCGGCGTTGTAGAACGCGTACTCGATCGCGTCGACGACGGTGGTCGTGGAGCCGGAGATCGAGTAGTTGATGACGTCGACCCCGTCGATGACCGCCTGCTCGATCGCGCGGATGGAGTCGGCGGTGTAGCAGCCTCCGGTGTCCGGGTCGTCGTCCTCCCAGCACACCTTGTAGACGGCCAGCTTGGCGCCGGGGGCCATGCCCGAGCCGAGGCCGAGGTCGTTGCCGGCCACGGTCATCGGCACGCCGTTGTTGCCGGCCGCGGTGGACGCGGTGTGCGACCCGTGGCCGTCGCCGTCGCGGGCGGAGATGAACTCGTTCTCGGCACGGTTGGCGACCGGCACGGACTGGACGAAGGAGTCCTCGAAGTAGCGGGCGGTGATCAGCTTGTCGTTGCACAGTGCCGTGGTGGTCCACTGCTCGCCGAGCTCGCAGGCACCGCGGAACAGCGTGCCGTCCGCCTTGACCATGACGACCTGGTCGTCCGGCGTGAGGAACGGGGTGCCCATCAGCGGGTTCCGGCCCACCACCCGGCCCTTGCCGTCGGTCTTCGGAGCCCGGCCCTGACGCAGCCGGTCTCCGGCGAAGGACGGGTTCTCGGGCCAGACGCCGGAGTCGATGACGCCGACGACGACGCCCTCGCCCGCGGCGTCGACGCCACCGAGGTCCGCCCAGACGCCGTCGTCACCGGTCAGGCCGAGGAAGTCGGGCGTCTGCACGGTGTCGAGGGAGCGCACCTCGTTGGGCAGCACGGCGCTGACGCCGGGGAGGGCCGCGAGCTTGGTCGCTGCGGCGCCGTCCAGCTCGGCGGCGAAGCCGTTGAAGGCGACCTGGTAGGTGTAGGTGGCGTCGGCGTCGACGGCCTCCAGCAGGTCGGCCTGGGTCTGGGCCAGGTGGGCCGCGTAGGCCTGGGCGGCAGCGCCGGTGAGGTCCACCGACTCCCCGGCGGCCGGCTTGGTCGCGACCAGACCGTCGACCCCGCCGGTGTAGGACGCGAGGGCCGGGTCGTCCAGCAGCACGATGTAGCTGCCGTCGACGTACGGCAGGGGCTCGGCCGACGCCGGAGCGGTCAGCACGACGGCCCCGGCGACGGCGGTGGCCGCGCCTGCCAGGGCAGCGACGGCACGCCGGCCCCGTGAGGTGTGGGTTGTCACGTGTGGGGTCTCCTTGTCGACAAGATCTGCGCCACATCGGGCAGGTTTTGCACCTTTTGCTATCTGGAGCGTCACGTCAAGAGGCGTGCGACCACCCCTGTCTGGCTACCCCGACAAGGAAGGGTGACCCAGTGACGGCTCCGTGCGGTCGCAGGGCTCTCACCTGGGGTGACGTTGGCGGTGAGCACCGGGGGTCGCTCGTGGGGTGTGATCTATCCCACAACCATCGGCCCCGCGTTCGAGGTAGCCGCCACCGCGGGCAGGTGCGCGGACCCCCGGCCTCGGGCACGGCAGCGTCGTCCGCGGCGGGCACCGCAGGTCAGGGTGCGGGAGCGCAGGGGCTGTTGCGGATCACGGTTCCCGCCGCAGACCATCTGGGGGTGAGCACACCGTGATCCCTCGTCCTGACCGCCTCCTCGCAGAGCTCGTCACCTCCGGCACAGAGCTGGTCGGAACGGCCCTGGGCCTGGTCGGCCGGGCCGACGCCCTGCTGAGCCGGGCCGAGGGGCTGGTCTCCCGGATCGACCGGGTCGCCGGTGAGGCGGAGGTGCTGCTGGGGCGGACCGCCACCGTGGTGGCGGACGCCGAGCTCACCGTGCTCGCGGTGTCCGGGGTGGGCACCGCGGCTGCCGGGCAGGTGGAGCACGTGGCGCGGGTGGCCTCGGCCGCCGGGCGCACCGCAGCGGACGCCCACGGGCTCGTCGAGCGGGCGACGCTGCTGGTCGACGTCCTCGAGCCGCTGGTGGACCGCATCCTCCCCCTCGCCGAGCGAGCCGTCCCGCTCGCGGAGAGGGCGATGCCGGCGCTGACCCGGGCGGCCCGCGCCATGAGCGAGGAGGAGGTCGACTCCGTCGTCCGCCTCATCGACCAGGTGCCAGAGCTGGTGCGCCACGTCGAGGATGACGTGCTGCCCATGCTGCGCCAGCTGGACCGCGTCGGGCCGGACGTGCACTCGTTGCTGGAGACCGTCCAGGACCTGCGCCTCATGGTCGAGGGGCTGCCGGGGATGGCCTTCATGCGCAGACGGGCCGAGGAGCGCGAGGCGGTCGAGGCCGAGCAGGAGGAGGTGGCGCGCGCCGCCGACCTGGCCGGCGGCTGAGCGACAGGAGGCGGGCCGTGCGCGCCGCGGCGGCGTCTCTCAGGCGACGGACCGGTCGCGACGGCGTGCCACCGGACCGGCAGCCACCTCGCGCGCGGTCCGCCGCAGCGTCGCCTGCGCCTTGAGGGGCGGCAGCGTCAGCAGCTCCAGGACCGCACGCTCGAGCGCCTCCTGCGCCTCCTGCGTCCGCTCACCCGGGGCGACGTCCGCGGCGCCGTCCGCGCCGAGCGCCTCCACCACCGGCGTGATGGTGATCCCGTCCTCCCACAGGTCCACCACGCGGGGGTCCACGTAGGACGCCCTGGCCACGCTGGGCGTGTTCCCCAGGTGTTCCGAGACCTCCCGCATGACCGCCGCGACGGCACGGGCGCGGCGGGTCCGGGACAGCTCCGCAGCCGCCCCGGTCGTCGCCAGCGACCGCGCCGCCAGGACGGTTCCGTGCCAGGTCCGGAAGTCCTTGGCGCTGGTGTCCGGCCCGACCACCTCGTGGACGTAGTCGTTGATGTCGGAGCTGGTGACGTCGTGCCATGCGGTCTTCCGGCCGCGCGACCCGCCAGGCCAGCAGGTCGTCACGGCCGTCGCGGCGGCGCTTCAGGGTCGAGACCACCGTCGCGCACTGCTCGTCCTGGAGCAGGATGCGCCGGCGCTTCCCCGACTTGGCGACGTAGTCGAACCAGATCCCCTCCGCGCCCACCCGGACGTGGCGCCGCTGGACCGTGGCCAGCCCGAACGACCCGTTGTCGGTGGCGTAGGTCTCACCACCCACCCGGAAGAGCCCGAGGTCCAGCAGCCGGAACGCCGCGGCCAGGACGTGCTCGCGGGACATGTCTCCCAGCGACAGGTGCTCCGCGACCGTCCGCCTCGCCTCGGGCAGGCGCGCGGCGACCTCGAGGACCCGGCGGTGCTTGGCCTGGTTGCGGGCCGTCCGCCAGTCCGGGTGGTAGAGGTACTGCCTCCGTCCGGCGTCGTCGGTCCCGAGCGCCTGCAGGTGGCCGTTGGGCCAGGGGCAGACCCAGACGTCGGTCCAGGCCGGGGGGATCACGAGGCCACGGCACCGCCCCAGCACCTCCGGGTCGCTGATGCGCCGCCCGTGCTGGTCCAGGAACGTCCAGCCGCTGCCGGAACGCCGGCGGGTGAGCCCCGGTGAGGACGGGCGGGAGCGACGCAGTCTGACCACGCCTCGAGGTACCCGCCGGGGTCCCTGGCCATGCCCACGGGTCGTTTCGGTCGACGGGACCTCGGGTACCCACGTGCCACCCCACCGGGATGCCGGCGTCCGTCGCCCCGGGAGACGAGAACGACGAGGACGAGGAGAACGCATGCGCGCACGCATCATCCGATGGGCCGTCCTGGCGATCGCGGTGCCGGTCGCCGCCGGAGGGATCAAGAAGGCCGCCGACGTCATCGAGGATCGCCGCGGACCGGGGTCCCGGCTGGCGCGCGGCCTGCGAAAGGTCGGCGAGACCGTACGGCCGCAACGGAGCCGCTGAGCGGCGTCGCACGGGAGGGCGGCCCGACCTGCGTCGGACCGCCCTCACGATGGTGTCGCGGTGGTGTCCCGGAGCCGCTCAGCGCGGCCGGGCTCGACTCACGGTGTCGTGGTGAGCGCCTCACCAGCCGGAGCCGACTCTGCCACCGCCATGGCGGCGCCACGGCGCTGGTCCACCTTCTGCTGCAGCGCGCCGACCCGGGAGTCGACGACGACCTCGGCCTGGGACTGGACCTCCGTAGACCGCAAGGACTGCCGCTGCAGGGACATCTCCCCCGCCTCGGGGTCCGCGAACTCGAGCGTGATCTGGCCGCGCACCCGGTTGCCCGAGCCGGTCGGCAGCGGGTCGTTGCCCGAGCCGAGCAGGTCGCCGGCGACGATGTTGTTCGAGATGTCGAATCCGGTGTCTGCGGCCCGGTTGTTCGTGAACGTCACGGTGCCGCCCCAGTAGCTGGCGCCGTCGCACGGGCCGACCGCTCCGGCGCCGCCGATCTGCAGGGTGCCCGTGTTGTCCCGGAACAGGGAGTCGCCGTAGACCTCGCTCTCGCAGACCACGCTGCCGAACAGGTTGCTGCGGACCGTGAGACCCGCACCCAGCACCGAGTCCAGGACGTCGGTGTACTCGCCGTTGCGGCTGTACACGGGCCCCTGCACCTGGCTGGACTCCACGCAGCACCTCACCGGCCCGCGACGTCAGGCCACCGGCGACGTCGCTGCCGAAGAGGTAGACGAACGGCTCGAAGTCGGTGTTGTTGGGATTGGTCTGCAGGACCTCGCCACCGACCCTGGCGTCCTCCAGGAAGATCCCGAAGGCGTCACGCCCCCAGACGCGCCCCTCGATGGTGGTGCCACCCAGCACGTCCGCGTAGGCGTTGCGGACCACGAACAGCTCGCCGCCGACCGTGGCGCCGTCGAGGAGCAGGTCGGACCCGCCGTCGGCCTTGACGTTGCCCACGACGACCGTGCCCGTCAGGACGCAGGACTTGTCCCTGTTGACCACGAGGTCCCCGGGGATGGTGACGGCACCGACGACGCCGTCGTTGCAGTACGTGGTGACCGCAGCCTGGGCCGGCTGGACGGCGACGAACACCGAGCTGACGGCCAGTGCTGCGGACGCCGTGAGGGCAGCCTTCTTCATGGACACTTCAAGACCCCTTCGAAGCGGGATGGTGCGGACGGTCGAACCTTGCTGGTCCAGGAGGGCAAGGTCAAGGCTTTGCGTCGCCCCGGGTCACGACAACCCGGTGAACAGAGGGTGACCAGGGGGCGGCGTCGGAATACCCGTACGTGCCGCCGCCCTGCAGGAGACGTGAGAGCAGCCTTCTACACCGAGTACGGCGGTCCCGACGTCCTGCAGGTCGGTGACCTGCCCGACCCCGTCGCGGGTCCGGACGACGTCGTCGTCCGCGTGGTCGCGGCCGGCGTAAACCCCGTGGACTGGAAGATCCGCCAGGGCCACCTGGACGGTGCCTTCCCGTCGCACTTCCCCGTGGTGCCCGGCTGGGACGTCGCCGGGACCGTCGAGGCGGTCGGTCCTGCCACCACCTCCTTCGCCGTGGGTGACCGGGTCCTCGGCTACGTCCGCAAGGACCACGTCCAGCACGGCACCACCGCCGAGCTGGTACGCGCCGCGGTCCGCCACCTGGCCCCGCTGCCGGCCGAGGTGTCCTTCGAGGCGGCAGGAGCCCTCCCGCTGGCTGGCCTGACGGCGCTGCAGGCCGTCGAGGCGGCCGGGATCGGCCGCGACGACACCGTCCTGGTGCACGCCGCCGCCGGCGGGGTGGGGGCCTTCGCGGTGCAGCTCGCACGCCTGCGAGGGGCACGGGTCGTCGGGACGGCGAGCGAGGGAAACGCCGAGTTCCTGCGCTCGCTGGGCGCCGAGCAGGTGACCTACGGCGACGGGCTGCCGGAGCGCGTCGAGGCCGCGCTCGGCGGGGCCGGGGTGACCGCGGCGCTCGACTTCGTGGGCGGATCCGCGGTGCCGGACTCCTTCGCCCTGGTGCCCGAGGCGGCGCGGGTGGTCTCCGTGACGGACGGCGCTGCCGTCCGGGCCGGCGGGGGACGCTACGTGTTCGTCCGCCCCGACAGCGCCCAGCTGGGCGTGCTCGCCGGGCTCGTGGCCGACGGCTCGCTCCACGTCGAGGTCTCCGCGACCTTCGACCTGTCGGACGTGGCCGATGCCCACCGCCGGTCCGAGGCGGGGCACACGCGAGGCAAGGTGGTGGTCACGGTCTAGGGCCTCCGCAGCCCACCGCGTGGTGGGACGGGGACGGATGGAGGAGGATCGGCGCGGCGGGGCCCCGCGGCGCCGAGGAGGAACCGTGAGAGCGATCGTGCAGGACCGGTACGGCCCGGTGGACCGGCTCCGGGTCGCCGAGGTCGAGCGGCCCGAGCCGCGACCCGACGAGGTGCTGGTGTGGGCCCGGGCCAGCTCCGTGCACGTGGACGCCTGGCACACCGTGGTCGGGCTGCCGTACGCGCTGCGCCTCATGGGCAACGGGCTGCTCCGGCCGCGCGACCCCGTCCCGGGCACCGACGTGGCCGGCGTCGTGGAGGCGGTCGGTGCCGCGGTGACGCGCTTCCGGCCGGGCGAGGACGTGATGGGCGAGACCGTGCGTGGCATCCAGTGGCGCAACGGGGGTGCATGGGCGGAGCACGTCTGCGCACCGGAGGACGGTCTGGTCGCCAAGCCCGCCGGCCTCACCTTCGACGAGGCGGCGGCCGTGGGGACGCCGGCGGTGCTGGCCTACCAGGTGCTCCTGGACCAGGCCGGCTTCCGCGAGGGGCAGTCGCTGCTGGTCAACGGGGCGGCCGGGGCGCTCGGGCTGTGGGTCGTCCAGCTGGCGCTGGCCCTGGGGGCCAGCCGGGTGGTCGGCGTCGACCGCGCGGACAAGCTGGACGTCCTGCGTTCGGTCGGGGCGCACCAGGTCCTCGACCACACCAGCCAGGACCCGACGCGCCTGCCGGAGCGGGTCGACGTGGTCATCGACGTGGCGAGCACCCGGACGTTCCGGGAGTGGCGCCGGGTGCTCGAGCGCGGTGGCACGTTCGTCATGGTCGGGCACGACCACTACGGGCAGGGCATGAACCGGTGGACCGGCAGCATCGGCTCGGTGCTGGGCCTGGCCCTGCGTGCGCCGCTGCACCGCCAGCTTCCGGGGGCCCGACGCTCGACCCCGCGCCTGGAGCGGCTCACGCACCTTGCCCGCCTGCTGGACGAGGGACGGCTGCGTCCGGTCATCGACAGCACCTACCCGCTGGAGCAGGTCACCGACGCGCTGCAGCACCTGAGCAGCGGGCGGGCGGCGGGTCGGGTCGTCCTCACCCTCTGACGGACGGGCCGGCTGTGCACGGGGCCCGGGTTGTGTCCCGGCTCGTAGGTACGGTGCACCTCGACGTCGAAGGGGGTGGGAAGGCTGCTGGTGGTACATCGGGCGGAGCACGCGACCGTCCTCGCCGACGGGCTCGCCGAGCTGCTCCGCAGCCCGTTGCCGGACCCTCTCGCGCCCGAGCTGGTCGCGGTACCGGCGAAGGGGGTCGAACGGTGGCTCGCCCAACGCCTGTCCCACCGGCTGGGCGCGACGTCGGGTGCTGGCGACGGGGTCTGCGCCAACGTGGACTTCACCTCGCCGCAGCGGCTCCTCGCGGCGGCCCTGTCGGCTGCCGCGCCCGAGCAGGCAGAGCACCTCGAGGCGTGGACGCCAGAGCGGCTGGCCTGGCCGCTGCTCGCGGCCATCGACGACTCGATCACCGAGCCGTGGGCCCGCGTGCTCCGGCGCCACCTGTACCTGGACGGACACCCGACGCCCGACGCGAGCTCGGGCCGGCGGCTCAGCCTCGCCACCTCGGTCGCCCGGCTGTTCCAGTCCTACGCCCGCAACCGTCCGGACCTGCTCCGACGCTGGGCCGAGGGGCACGCCGTCCTCCCCGACGGGACGCCGCTCGCACTGGACGAGCAGTGGCAGCCGCTGCTGTGGAACCGGGTGCGTGACGAGCTGGGCAGCTCACCGGTGGACCTGCAGAGCCAGCTGTGCCGCGCGGTCAGGGAGCGCGCCGGCGACCTCGAGGTCCCGGAGCGTGTCTCGGTGTTCGGGACGAGCCGGCTGAGCCGCGTCGACCTCGACCTGGTCGCGGCCCTGGCGACGGGCCGCGACGTCCACCTGTGGGTCCACCACGCCTCGCCGGCGCTGTGGCAGGCGGTCCAGGACGCTCCGCCCGTCCGGCGCAGGGCCGACGACCCGGTGGGAGCAGCCCTACGCAACCCGCTCCTGGGTTCGTTGTCCCGCGACGTCCGCGAGCTGCAGCACCTGCTGCGTGCCCGCTGCCCCGACCACGTCGACGTGCACCACCCCTCTGCGCCCGCCGCCCCCACCCTGCTCGGCCGCCTGCGGGAGGACCTCGCCCACGACCGTGTGCCCGAGGACCCGCCACCGCTGGCCCACGGTGACCGCAGCGTGCAGGTCCACGCCTGCCACGGCCGGACCCGGCAGGTGGAGGTGCTGCGCGACGTCGTCCTCGGCCTGCTCTGCGACGACGCCACCCTCCAGCCGCGCGACGTGCTCGTCATGTGCCCGGACGTCGAGACCTTCGCGCCCTTGCTCGCGGCGGCCTTCGCCACGCGCGGGGACGACGTGGCTCACGGCGAGGGCGCCCACCCGGCCGCCCGGGTCCGCGTCCGGGTCGCCGACCGCGCCCTCCACCAGGCCAACCCGCTGCTCGCCGTCCTCGACCGGCTCCTCGATCTGGGAACCGCGAGGCTGTCGGCCACGGAGGTGCTCGACCTGGCCGGTCACCCCGCGGTCGCACGACGGTTCGGGTTCGACGACGACGACCTCGAGCGGTTGCGGGCCTGGACGGCCGCCAGCGGCACCCGGTGGGGGCTGCACGAGCAGCACCGGGCCGAGTGGTCCCTGCAGAACGTCCCGGACGGCACCTGGCGGCGGGGCCTGGACCGGGTCCTCCTGGGTGCGGCCGTGGACCCCGGACAGGGCATGGAGGCCGCCACGCTGGGCGGGCTCGTGCCGCTGGACGACGTGGACTCCAGCGACATCGACCTCGCCGGGCGGTTCGCCGAGCTCCTCGACCGGCTCGGCACGGCGCACGCCGACATGGCTCGTCCGCACGGCGCACCGGCATGGGCCGACCTGCTCGAGGGCCACGTGCTCCGGCTGGCCGAGAGCGAGCGCGACGCCGCGTGGCAGCACCTGCAGCTGCGGGACGTGCTCGCCGAGGCCCTGGTCCAGCCGACCCCGGACGCACCCGCGACGGACCACGTCACCCTGGCGCTGGTGGAGCTCCGCCCGGTGCTGCGCGACGCCCTCGCCGGTCGACCCACCAAGGCGGGGTTCCGTACCGGCGCCATGACGGTCTGCACGATGGTGCCGATGCGTTCGGTCCCCCACCGGGTCGTCGTGCTGCTCGGCCTCGACGACGGCGCCTTCCCCCGACAGACCGTGCGCGACGGTGACGACCTGCTCGCCCGCGACCCCGAGGTGGGTGACCGCGACCCACGCAGCGAGGACCGTCAGCTGCTGCTGGACGCCGTCTTCTCCGCCGGCCAGCACCTTGTCATCACCTACACCGGCGCGGACGAGCGGACGGGGGCGCCCGTGCCGCCTGCCGTCCCCCTCGGCGAGCTCCTCGACGCCCTGGACCGGACGGTGACGGCCCCGGGTGGTGGCAGGGTCCGTGAGGTGGTGACCACGCACCACCCGCTGCAGCCGTTCGACGAGCGCTGCTTCGACCCCGGTGCGCTGGGTCGTCCCGGGCCGTTCAGCTTCGACCCCGGTGCCCACCGCGGGGCCGTGGCCGCCGTCGGCGGGCGGCGTCGGCCCGACCCGCTCTTCGCGCGGCCCCTTCCACCGGCGCCCGCGGCAGACGTCGCCCTCGAGGACCTGGTCCGCATGCTCGTCCACCCCGCGAAGGCCTATCTCAGGCAACGGCTGCAGATCAGCCTGGCCGAGCGGGACGGCGACCCCGACGACGCCCTGGCCGTCGAGCTCGACGCCCTGCAGCAGTGGGGTGTGGGCACCAGGATGCTGGCCGACCGGCTCACCGGGCTGGACCCGCAGCAGGTCATGACGCTCGAACGGGGCCGGGCGGTCCTCCCGCCGGGGCCGCTCGGCGGTTCGGTGCTGCGGACCGTCGGGCCGCGGGTGGAGTCGCTGGCTGCCGCGGCCCGGCCCTTCCTGGAGGTCGAGCCCGACGCGCTGGACGTGAGCGTCGAGCTCGGGGACGGGACCTGGCTCAGCGGGAGCGCCGGCGGGGTCCGGGCCGACACCCTCGTCAGCGTCGTGTACTCCTCGCTGGGGCCCAAGCACCGGCTGAGTGCCTGGGTCACCCTGCTCGCTGTCTCCGCGAGCCACCCGGGGACGGCGTGGCGGGCCGTCACCATGGGCCGCGGGACCGGCCGCGACAAGGACGCGTGCGCCACCAGCACGCTCGGACCGGTCGCGGGCGAGCAGGCCCTCAACCTCCTGCAGCAGCTCGTCACCATCTACCGCGCAGGGCTGGACCGGCCCCTGCCGCTGCCGCTGAAGGCCGCGGAGGCGTACGCGGCTCAGCGCGCCAGGGGGCGTCGACCCAGCAGCGCCCGGGTCGCGGCTGCCACGATGTGGGACGACGGCAGGTTCGACGGCGAGTGCTCGGATCCGGAGCACGCGCTCCTGCTCGGTCCCGCTGCCGGGCTCGACCGGCTGCTGGCCGAACCGGCGCTGCCCGGCGACCTGTTCAACGGGTGGCCGTCGGACGAGGAGGGCGACCGGTTCGGCGTCCTCGCCCGACGGGTCTGGGAGCCGCTGCTGGCCCACGAGGTCACGGCGGTGGCGGGATGAGCCTGTGGACGCCCCCCGCGCCCGCACCCTTCGACCTGGAGGGTCCGCTGCCGACCGGGACCAGCATGCTCGAGGCCAGCGCGGGGACCGGCAAGACCTTCACCATCGCCCGGCTGGTCTCCCGCTACCTGGCGGAAGGGCTGCCCGGAGGTGGTCGCGTCCACATGGACGAGCTGCTCGTCGTGAGCTTCAGCCGCGAGTCGTCCCGCGAGCTGCGAGACCGCGTCCGGGAGCGCCTCGTCCTGGACCGGGACGCAGCCTCCGACGCGGGCGAGCAGGAGCACCGCGACCGGATCGACCGGGCGCTGGCCGACTTCGACGGCGCCACCGTCACCACGACCCATGCGTTCTGCCACGCGATGCTGCGCGAGCTGGGCACGGCCGCGGACCACGACCGCGACGCCGTCCTGGTCGAGGACCCCTCCGACCTGGTGACCGAGGTCGCCGACGACCTCTACGTCCGCAAGTGGGGCCACCCCTCCGCCGCCCCGGCGGCGATGACGCCGGCGGAGTTCCGCGAGCTGGCCCGAACGGCGGCCTTCGACCCCACCACGCCGCTGGTGCCTTCGCCCGACCACAGCGACGACGAGGGCGCGCGGCTGCGGTCCCGGGTGGCGACGGCCGTCCGGAGAGAGGTCGCGAGGCGCAAGCGGCTGGGTCGGCTCATCGACTACGACGACATGGTGCAGCGGCTCGACGCAGCGCTGCACCGACCCGGGCATCGGCCGACGTGGCGGCAGCCCGCATGCGTGCTCGTTTCCGCGTGGTGCTGGTCGACGAGTTCCAGGACACCGACCCGGTGCAGTGGCGCATCCTGCGGACGGCGTTCCACGGGCACGCCACGCTCGTCCTCGTCGGCGACCCCAAGCAGGCGATCTACGGGTTCCGGGGCGCAGACGTCCACGCCTACCTGGACGCCCGCCGCGACGCGGGTCAGCGGGCCACGCTGCCGCGCAACTACCGCAGCGACGCCGGCGTCCTCGCCGGGCTGACCGCCCTGTTCGGAGGGGCGGCTCTGGGCGACGAGGCGATCCGCGTGCTGCCGGTCGAGGCCGCGCACGCAGGCCGCATGCTCGACGCGGGGTCCCCCGTCGAGCTGCGGGTCGTGCGGCGCGAGGGCCACCCGCTCAACCGCTCGGAGCTGGTGGCGGCCAAGGACGCCCGAGCGACGGTGCGCGAGGACTGCGCCCGCCAGGTCGTCGCCCTGCTGTCCGGCGGCACCACCGTCTGCGACCGCGGCGCCCAGGTCGGAGCAGTCCGGCACGAGCGGCTGCTGCACCCCGGCGACATCGCCGTCATCGTGCGCACCAACCCGGAGGCCGCGGCGATCCAGGAACGACTGCGTGCCGCAGGTGTGCCGGCCGTCGTGTCGGGGCGGACGAGCATCTTCACCACGGCGGCCGCCGCGCAGTGGCAGTGGTTGCTGGAGGCCCTGGAGCAGCCGCACCGCACGGCACGGGTTCGTCGGCTGGCCGTCGGCCGGCTCGTGGGGCTCGACGCCGCCGCGCTGGTCGACGGTCCGGAGCTGGACGACCTCACCCTGCGGGTCCGCGGCTGGGGGCGCCTCCTGGCGGACCGCGGGGTCGCCGCCCTGTTCGAGGCCGTGTCGGCGGGGCTGCGGCTGCAGGAGCGCCTGCTGGCCGAGCCTGACGGCGAGCGGCTCCTCACCGACCTGCGTCACGTGGCCGAGGTGCTGCACGAGGCCGCGCTGGACGAGACCTCGGCCTGACGGCTCTGGCCTCGTGGCTGCACCGGCGCCGGACGGAGCCGACCGACACCGCCGAGCGCAGCAGGCGCCTGGAGACCGACGCCGACGCCGTGCAGGTCCTCACCTCGCACATGAGCAAGGGGCTGGAGTTCCCCGTGGTCATGGCGCCGTCGCTGTGGAACCACTGGTCGCCGACGCCGACGTACCCCCGCTTCCACGACGACACCGGGGTCCGCACCCGAGACGTCGGCGGCCCCGGCGGCCCGGAGTTCGACGACCACGCGAAGGCCCAGCAGCAGGAGGACGCCGACGAGGAGCTCCGCCTGGCCTACGTCACCCTCACCCGGGCCAAGGCCAAGGTCGTCGTGTGGTGGGCGCCGACCGCGAACACCACGTCGGCCCCGCTGCACCGGCTGCTGCTCCACGAGGACCCGGCGCGGTGGCCCCGGTAAGGCTCCCGGTCCCCTCCGACGCCGAGGCGCTGTCCGCCTTCCGCGCCCGGGCGGGCCGCAGCGGCGGGGCGCTGGCCGTGGAGCTGGTTCCCGGGCCGGACCAGGGACCGCCGGTCGGACGGTGGGAGGCCCCGGCGTCCCCGCCTCGCCCGCTGCAGCTGGCGACGTTCGACCGCGACCTCGACCTCACGTGGCGGCGGACCTCCTACAGCGCCCTCACCCGCGCGGCCCACGAGGCGACGTACGCGCGGCGGCACCCCGGGCGGGGCGGCCGCGCCCGGTGGCCCGGGCCCGTCGTGGGGACCCCGGCCTTCGGCAGCGAGCCGGAGACGCCGCAGAAGGACGACGAGACCGACGTCACCGAGGTGGACACAGCCGCGGGGCCGGCCCCCGGCGACCCCGACGCCGCCCTGCACGACGTCGCCTCCCCGTGGCACGACCTCGCCGGTGGTACCGGTTTCGGCACGCTCGTGCACCGGGTGCTCGAGCACTACGACCCCTCGGTCCACGGACCGGAGGGCACCTCGACGGTGACCGACCT